>NZ_CP009268.1:0-2400000 GCF_000807255.1 Clostridium pasteurianum DSM 525 = ATCC 6013
TTTATATAAATTTGTCAACAACCTTAAATAGTTGCTTTATTTTGTTAATATTATTGTTAATAAATTATTTTAAGATAAAAAATTTACTGGAGGATAAAATATGGACACCCAACTAAAAGATATATGGGAAAAAACTTTAAACATAATAAAAAGTGAATTAACAGAAGTGAGCTTTAATACTTGGATTAAAAGTATATCTCCTTTATCTATAAAAAATGACTTCATAAAATTTGGTGTCCCTAATCAATTTACTAAAGAAATTTTAGAAAGCAGATATAAAGATTTAATTTCAAATTCACTCAAAGTTATTACTAAAAAAAAATACTCTCTTGTTTTTACCATAATATCAGAGGAAACTGCTGAAATTGATGAATCATATGATAGTAAATCTAAAGATAATTTATCATCTAATGATGAGATGTATACAATGTTAAATCCTAAATACAAATTTGATTCATTTGTTATAGGTAATAGTAATAGATTTGCTCATGCTGCTTGTTTAGCTGTTGCTGAAGCTCCTGCAAAAGCATATAATCCATTGTTTATATATGGTGGGGTGGGCCTTGGAAAAACTCACCTTATGCATGCTATAGGTCACTATATATTACAAAATAACCCTAAAGCTAAAGTGGTATATGTTTCTTCTGAAAAATTTACAAACGAATTAATTAACTCCATAAAAGACGATAAAAATGAGGAATTTAGAACTAAGTATAGAAATGTTGACGTACTTCTAATAGATGATGTCCAATTTATTGGTGGAAAAGAGAGGACTCAGGAAGAATTCTTCCATACATTTAATACTCTTCATGAAAGTAATAAACAAATTATATTATCAAGTGATCGCCCCCCAAAAGAGATACCAACTCTAGAAGATAGACTTCGTTCTCGATTCGAATGGGGACTTATTGCTGATATACAACCTCCTGATTTTGAGACACGAATAGCTATATTAAAAAAGAAGGCGGATGTAGAAAATTTAAACATACCCAACGAAGTAATGGTATATATAGCTACAAAAATAAAATCTAATATAAGAGAATTAGAAGGTGCATTAATAAGAATAGTTGCATTTTCTTCTTTAACAAATAAAGAAGTAAGCGTTGATTTAGCTTCTGAAGCACTAAAAGATATAATTTCTAATAAACAAACACGCCAAGTTACTGTAGAATTAATTCAAGATATAGTAGCTAATTATTATAATCTTAGAATAGAAGACTTTAAATCTGCAAGAAGGACTAGGAATATAGCTTATCCAAGACAAATTGCTATGTATTTATGTAGAAAACTAACAGATATGTCTTTACCTAAAATAGGAGAAGAATTTGGTGGAAGAGATCATACTACTGTTATTCATGCTTATGAAAAAATATCTAGTGGACTAAAAAAAGATGAGTCATTGAAAAATGCAATAAATGATATAACTAAAAAAATAAATCAAAAATAATAACATATGTTTATAATAATATACAATAAACTTGTTGATAAAAAAAATTTTTATACTTGTTCTTAATAATGTGGATAAAGCTAAATTTTTGTTATTTACTTATCCACACTTATTTTTTCACTTAATTTAGTATTATCAACGTTTTTTAAACATATTAACATATCAACAGCCCCTACTACTATTACTACATTATTATTATATTATCTAATCTAATATATATAAAACATTTTTTGTGTATAAGGAGGAAGACCTACTATGAAATTTAAATGTGAAAAAAATAAACTTCAAGAAGCTATATCTATAGCACAAAAATCTGTAACAGGAAAATCATCCATGCCTATATTACAAGGATTACTTATAATTGCAGAAGAAAATCAAATTACAATAATAGGATCAGATATAGATTTAAGCATTGAAACTAAATTAGATGCTGAAGTTATAGAAATTGGAAAAATAGTTGTTGATTCTAAGCTATTTGGAGATATAATAAGAAAATTACCTAACAAAGAAATAGAAATAACTTCTATAGATAATAATTCTATTAAATTAATTTGTGAAAAATCTCAATTTACATTAGTACATATGAATGCGGACGACTTTCCAAGCCTTCCATCTATTAATGATGATGTAAATTTCTCTATAGAACAAAAAATATTAAAAAACATGATAAAATCTACCATTTTTGCTATTGCACAAGATGAATCAAGACCTATATTAACTGGAATTTTATTTGAAGTAAAAGACAAAAAAATAAATTTAGTAGCTTTAGATGGTTTTAGACTTGCATTTAGAAGTGAAAATATAGAAAATGATAATTTTATAAATGCTGTTATTCCAGGAAAAACTTTAAATGAAGTAGTTAAAATACTACAGGATGAAGGTGAAGTAAATATAACATTTACTTCAAATCATATTCTTATAAACCTTGAGAAGACTAAAATTATATCAAGACTTTTAGAAGGAGAATTCATAAAATATACTTCTATAATACCTGAAGAATACAATCTAAGAGTAACAGTAAAAAGAGAAGAACTTTTAAATTGTATAGAAAGAGCATCATTAGTTGGGAAAGATGGAAATACAAGTTTAATAAAATTTGATATTGAAGATGACTATATGATAATAACTTCTAATTCTCAATTGGGAAATGTAAGAGAAGAAATAAATATAATTTTGCAAGGAGAGCATTTGGAAATTGCATTTAACTCTAAGTATCTTATAGATCTATTAAAAATAATTGATGAAGAAGAAATTTATATGGAATTTTCAAGTAATGTAACTCCGTGTCTAGTTAAGAGTACAAAAAATAATAATTATACTTATCTTATTTTGCCAGTAAGATTACTAAATAGTTAAATTATTTTAAAAATGGTTATAATTAATAATAGGAGGATTGTAACTTTATAGTTACATAGAAAAATATGGAAGAAATTAAAATAAATACAGAAATAATAAAATTAGATTCTTTTTTAAAATGGGCTGGTATTATCAGTCAAGGCTCTGAAGCAAAATTCTTTATAAAAAATGGTAAAGTAAAAGTTAATGGAATTGTTGAAATTCAGAGAGGAAAAAAATTAAAAAAAGGAGATATGATAGAATTCAATGAAAATGTATATAAGATAGTTTAACTAAAGTATTATTAATTAGATTTACCATAAGTTTAAATACTTGTGTTATAATATAAGGTGTGTAATTATGCATATAGAGTCTTTAATACTTAACAATTTTAGAAATTATAAAAAGCTCAACATAAAACTAGATAAGAATATAAATATATTTACTGGAAATAATGCTCAAGGAAAAACTAATATTCTTGAAAGTATTTATTATTGTAGTATAGGTAAATCCTATAGAACTAATAAAGATAAAGAACTTATTTACTGGAATAAAGAAAGTGCATATATAAATTTATATGTCAGTAAAGAAAGATTAGATAAAAAAATAGAGATAAAGATTTTTAAAGAAGGTAAAAAGGGCATTAATGTTAATTCTATAAAGCTAAAAAAAATATCTGAACTTTTTGGGATTTTTAATGCTGTAATATTTTCACCAGAAGATTTAAAAATAATAAAAGACTCTCCCATTTATAGAAGAAAGTTTTTAGATATGGAACTTTCTAAATTAAATTCAAGATATTATTTTGAATTAATTCAATATAATAAAGTTTTAAGTGAAAGAAACGCATTACTTAAAAATAAAGTAAATAATAATTCTGATATATTGGAAATATATGATAGGCAGCTTAGTAAACATGGAAGCAAATTAATAAAATATAGGCTGAATTATATGGATAAACTTAATTATTTTGGAAATAAAATACATAAGGATATAACTAGTAATAAAGAGAATATAAATTTTAAATATATTACATGTGTTAAAGATAGAGAAAATATAGAAAATAATTTATTTAAATGTTATGAAAAAAATAGAAATAAAGATATATATAGGGGTAATACATCTATAGGACCTCATAAAGATGACTTTAGTATATTTATAAATAATATAGATACAAGAAGTTACGGTTCACAAGGTCAACAGAGAACAGCTATATTAACCATAAAGTTTTCAACTTTAAATATTCTAAGAGAATATACAAAGGAATCTCCTGTACTCTTATTAGACGATGTCTTATCAGAACTGGATATTTCCAGGCAAAAGTATATTTTAAATTCTATAAAAGGAGTACAGACAATTATTACATGTACAGGAATTAACAATATAAATAGTTATATCAATAGTAATTTTAAAATTTTCAATGTAGAAAGTGGAGAAATATCAGAAGTTAATACAATATAAGGAGGTTTTTTATGTTTTTACATTTAGGTGAATGTGTAGTAATTCCAATAAAAGATATTATAGGTATTTTTGATATAGAAACGACTATGTATAGTTCAGATACTAGTCAGTTTTTAAGAATGGCAGAAGAAGATGGTTTTGTTGAAAGAATAACCGATGAAAAACCAAAATCATTTATAATTGCTGAAATAAACCAAAAAAGTAAAATATTTTTATCACCAATATCTTCTGCTACACTTAGTAAAAGAAGTGAAATGTTGTATTTTGAGCCATAGTGCTTTTAGTTAGATAGGAGGATTTTAATGTCACAAAATAATGGAAATTATGATGAAAGTCAAATTCAGGTTCTTGAAGGATTGGAAGCGGTAAGAAAAAGGCCTGGAATGTATATTGGTAGTACTTCATTAAAAGGGCTTCATCATCTTGTCTATGAAATAGTTGATAACAGCATAGATGAGGCTTTAGCTGGTTTTTGTAAAAATATAAATGTTGTAATTCATAAAGATAATTCAGTATCTGTAACTGATGATGGTAGAGGTATGCCTGTAGGAATACATCATAAAATGAATAAGCCAACAGTTGAAGTTATAATGACAGTTCTTCATGCAGGAGGAAAATTTGGAGGAGGAGGATATAAAGTATCCGGAGGCCTTCATGGAGTTGGGGCATCTGTAGTTAATGCTTTATCCGAAACTTGTGAGGTTATAGTTAAAAGAGAAGGACATATTTGGAGACAGATGTATCACAGAGGTAATGTAGCTAGTCCGTTTGAAAAGATTGGTGATACAGAAGAACATGGTACTAAAATTAATTTTAAACCGGATCCTGAAATATTTGATGAGATAGAATTTAACTATGATACATTGGCTCAAAGGCTGAGAGAACTAGCTTTTTTAAACAAGGGAATAAAAATTAATTTTGTAGATGAGAGACAGGATAAAAAAGAAGTATTTCATTATGAAGGTGGAATAAAATCTTTTGTAAGCTACTTAAATAGAAATAAAGAACCTATTTTTCCAGAACCTATTTATATTGAAGGGTATAAAAATGAATATATGGTTGAAATAGCTCTCCAATATAACGATGGATATGCTGAAAATTTATTTTCCTTTGCAAATAACATTGATACAGTTGAAGGTGGAACGCATCTTTCTGGATTTAAAACTGCTCTTACAAGAGTTTTAAATGATTATGCAAGAAAGTTTAATTTTATTAAGGAAAATGATAAAAACTTTTCTGGAGAAGATATCAGAGAAGGATTAACAGCTGTTGTATCTGTTAAACTTCCAGATCCTCAATTTGAAGGTCAGACAAAGACAAAACTTGGTAATAGTGAAGTAAGAGGAATTGTTGATAGCATTTTAGGTGAAAATGTAAGTGCATTTTTGGAGGAAAATCCTCAGATAGCAAAGATAATAATAGATAAAGCTATGCTTGCTTCAAGGGCTAGAGATGCAGCAAAAAAGGCTAGGGAACTAACACGAAGAAAATCTGTACTTGAAACTACAGCACTTCCAGGTAAACTTGCAGATTGTTCATCAAAGGATCCAGCGGAATGTGAAATCTATATAGTGGAAGGTGACTCAGCTGGTGGATCAGCAAAACAAGGGCGAGATAGAAGATTTCAAGCAATACTTCCTTTAAGAGGAAAAATAATGAATGTAGAGAAACAGAGAATAGATAAGATATTAAATTCTGAAATGATAAGGGCTATGATAACTGCTTTTGGCGCAGGAATAAGTAAGGATTTTAATATAGAAAAAATAAGATATCATAGAATTATTATAATGACTGATGCGGATGTAGATGGAGCTCATATAAGAACATTGTTATTGACATTTTTCTATAGATACATGAGAGAACTTGTAGAACAAGGTCATGTATATATTGCACAACCACCACTATACAAAGTTTCCAAGGGTAAAAAAGAAATATATTGTTATCTTGAAGAGGAATTGGATAAAGCATTAGAAGAACTGGGTGGTAAAGACAACAATACAAGTATTCAACGTTATAAAGGTCTAGGAGAAATGAATGCAGAACAACTGTGGGAAACTACGATGGATCCAGAAAGAAGAATACTTTTGAAAGCAACTGTTGAAGATGCTATGGCAGCTGATGAAATATTTACAATTCTTATGGGGGATAAAGTTGAGCCTCGCAGAGAGTTTATCCAACAAAATGCAAAGAATGTTGTGAATTTAGACATTTAAGCTTTAGTATGTAAATATTAGTATCAGATAAAGCACAATAAAAGAGGTGTGTTACATGAACAATGAAGGTAAAGTTTTACAAGTAAATATAAGTGAAGAAATGAAAAAATGCTATATAAGTTATGCAATGAGTGTTATTATTGACCGTGCACTTCCTGATGTAAGAGATGGGTTAAAGCCTGTTCATAGAAGAATTATATATTCAATGCATGAGCTGGGTTTGACCCCAGATAAAGGATATAGAAAATGTGCTAGAATAGTTGGAGATGTTCTTGGTAAATATCATCCTCATGGTGATGCTTCAGTATATGATGCTTTAGTTAGAATGGCTCAGGATTTTAATTTAAGATATCCTCTTGTAAATGGTCATGGAAATTTTGGCTCTGTAGATGGAGATTCAGCAGCTGCTATGAGATATACAGAAGCAAAAATGAGTAAAATGGCTATGGAAATGGTTAGAGATATATCTAAAAATACTGTAGATTTTGGTCCTAACTTTGATGGTGAGGAAGAAGAACCTTCCGTAATACCATCTAGATTTCCTAATCTATTAGTTAATGGGTCATCAGGTATTGCAGTAGGTATGGCAACTAATATACCTCCACATAATTTAAATGAAGTCATCGATGGTATATTTATGCTCATTGATAATAGTGAAACAACAATACTAGAACTTATGACAAAGATAAAGGGACCAGATTTTCCTACATCAGGTATGATAATTGGTAAATCAGGTATAAGAAGTGCCTACGAAACTGGTAGAGGTAAAGTTATTGTAAGATCAAAATGCGAAATTGAAGAAGTAAATAATAAGCATAGAATTATAGTTACTGAATTACCTTATCAGGTTAATAAAGCTAAGCTCATTGAAAATATGGCTGAATTAGTTAAAGATAAAAGATTAGTTGGAATATCAGATCTTAGAGATGAATCTGATAGAGAAGGTATGAGGATTGTTATAGAACTAAAAAGAGATGCCAATCCTCAGGTATTATTAAATCAGCTTTATAAGCATACAAAATTGCAAGATAGTTTTGGAATAATAATACTTGCATTAGTTGATGGAAAACCACAATATCTTAATTTAAAGCAGGTTTTACAGTATTATATAGATTTTCAAGAAGAAGTTATAAAAAGAAGAACTCAGTTTGAATTAGACAAAGCTAGAGCTAGAGCTCATATATTAGAAGGTCTTAAAATAGCACTTGACCATATTGATGAAGTAATAAGTATAATAAGGTCATCCAAAACAGTTCGTGAAGCGGAAGAAAGGCTTATGAAAGCATTTAGTCTTTCTGAAAAGCAATCAGAAGCAATTGTAGAGATGAAACTTAGAAGACTTACTGGTCTAGAGAGAGATAAGATTGAAGAAGAGTTGGCAGAGCTTGTAAAAAATATTGAATACTTGGAAAAAGTTTTAGCAAATAGATATATGATTTTAAATATAATAAAAGATGAACTTACAGAAATAAAATCTAAGTATGGTGATGAAAGAAAAACAGTTATAGAAAATGCTGAAAATGAAATAGATATAGAAGACCTTATTGAAGAAGAAGATGTTGTTATAACTCTTACTCATGCTGGATATATAAAAAGATTACCAGCAGATACATATACAGCCCAACGTAGAGGTGGAAGAGGTATACAGGCAATGGCAACTAAAGAAGATGATTTTGTAGAACACATATTTATAACATCTACTCATAATAATATCTTATTCTTTAGTAATCGTGGAAGAGTTTATAAGTTAAAGGCTTATGAGATACATGAAGCAGGAAGGACTGCTAAAGGTACAAATTTAATAAATCTTCTTCAATTGAATCAAGATGAAAAAATTCAAGCAGTTATAACTCTAAAAGAATTTAAAGAAGAAGACTATCTTATTATGGCAACTAAAAATGGTGTCGTAAAGAAGACTTCACTTGATCAATATTCAACAATAAGAAAAAGTGGTCTTAATGCTATAAATTTAAGAGAAGATGATGAACTTATTGGCGTTAGACTTACAAATGGTGATAACGATATATTAATGACAACTAAAAATGGATATGCAATAAGGTTTAATGAAAAAGATGCTAGACCTCTTGGAAGAAATGCATCTGGGGTAAGAGGAATAACTCTTAGAGGAGATGACATTGTTGTTGGTATGGAAGTTGTAGATGTTGAAAAGGATGTACTTGTGGTAAGTTCTAATGGATTCGGTAAAAGAACTCCTGTATCTGAATATTCTGTTCAAAAAAGAGGCGGAAAAGGAGTAATAACTTATAAAGTAAATGACAAGACTGGTGAACTTGTAGGTGCTAGAATGGTAAAAGATACAGATGAAGTGATGATTATTAATAGTAATGATATAGTAATTAGAATAAATGTATCAGATATATCTACTACCAGTAGAAATGCTATGGGAGTTACATTAATGAGAACTACAGATGAAGAAAAGGTAATGGCTATAGCTAAAATAGATACAGATGAAAGTGATGAATATAAAAAAGAAGTATCATCAGATTCTTCTAATGAATAATTTAATAAAAAATTGTATATAAAGATCAACTATACCCTGTAAAATACACAGCTTATTTTTTGTGTATTTTACAGGGTACTTTTTTAAATATTTATAGGTAATATTTATTAATACTTATGTAAGTGCGAAGGATTCGTATTTATTTTTAAAGATAGACGTAAAATAAGTGAATAATGATATTTATAGATGGCGTATAGTTTCTATATAAAAAATATGAATTTATATTTAAAATTGTATATCCATATATTTTTTATTATAATGTACAACTAGCCTAGTGTGTCAATACTAGATATAATTAGAAAAACAATAAAATTAAGAGAAAAGCTTATATTTTTATTTAATAAAATATAAAAAGATAAAATATATGTGTTATTAAATTTGATACAATAACTTTCGTCGATTAAGATAATTTGATTAAAAGTTAGTACTTATATAAAAATTTTCTTGACATCATTTAAGTATGATGATATACTATAAAAGTCGTCAAGAAATGTTTTTTTAATTAGTTAGTAAATTTTTATAAAATAACTTGACAAACTATGTTGATGATGATACACTATAAAAGCTGTCAGATGACAGTGATTGATCTTTGAAAATTAAACAGAGTATAAGAATAGTAAGTAAACCAGCAATTCTTTAGATTTTAAGAAATTAAAATTGAGAGTAACAAACTCTTCATTGAGAAGAGAAGCGATGAGCTAACATCAAACTTATAAATTGAGAGTTTGATCCTGGCTCAGGACGAACGCTGGCGGCGTGCTTAACACATGCAAGTCGAGCGAGAAACCTTCGGGTTTCTAGCGGCGGACGGGTGAGTAACACGTGGGTAACCTGCCTCAAAGAGGGGAATAGCCTCCCGAAAGGGAGATTAATACCGCATAATATTAAAGTTTCACATGGAGCTTTAATTAAAGGAGTAATCCGCTTTGAGATGGACCCGCGGCGCATTAGCTAGTTGGAGAGGTAACGGCTCACCAAGGCGACGATGCGTAGCCGACCTGAGAGGGTGATCGGCCACATTGGAACTGAGACACGGTCCAGACTCCTACGGGAGGCAGCAGTGGGGAATATTGCACAATGGGCGAAAGCCTGATGCAGCAACGCCGCGTGAGTGATGACGGTCTTCGGATTGTAAAGCTCTGTCTTTTGGGACGATAATGACGGTACCAAAGGAGGAAGCCACGGCTAACTACGTGCCAGCAGCCGCGGTAATACGTAGGTGGCAAGCGTTGTCCGGATTTACTGGGCGTAAAGGATGTGTAGGCGGATACTTAAGTGAGATGTGAAAGCCCCGGGCTCAACCTGGGGACTGCATTTCAAACTGGGTATCTAGAGTGCAGGAGAGGAAAGCGGAATTCCTAGTGTAGCGGTGAAATGCGTAGAGATTAGGAAGAACATCAGTGGCGAAGGCGGCTTTCTGGACTGTAACTGACGCTGAGGCATGAAAGCGTGGGGAGCAAACAGGATTAGATACCCTGGTAGTCCACGCCGTAAACGATGAGTACTAGGTGTAGGAGGTATCGACTCCTTCTGTGCCGCAGTTAACACAATAAGTACTCCGCCTGGGAAGTACGGTCGCAAGATTAAAACTCAAAGGAATTGACGGGGGCCCGCACAAGCAGCGGAGCATGTGGTTTAATTCGAAGCAACGCGAAGAACCTTACCTAGACTTGACATCTCCTGAATAGCGTAGAGATACGTGAAGCCCTTCGGGGCAGGAAGACAGGTGGTGCATGGTTGTCGTCAGCTCGTGTCGTGAGATGTTGGGTTAAGTCCCGCAACGAGCGCAACCCTTATCATTAGTTGCTACCATTAAGTTGAGCACTCTAGTGAGACTGCCCGGGTTAACCGGGAGGAAGGCGGGGATGACGTCAAATCATCATGCCCCTTATGTCTAGGGCTACACACGTGCTACAATGGTGAGAACAACGAGATGCAATACCGTGAGGTGGAGCTAAACTTGAAAACTCATCCCAGTTCGGATTGCAGGCTGAAATTCGCCTGCATGAAGTTGGAGTTGCTAGTAATCGCGAATCAGAATGTCGCGGTGAATACGTTCCCGGGCCTTGTACACACCGCCCGTCACACCATGAGAGCTGGTAACACCCGAAGTCCGTGAGGTAACCTTTATGGGGCCAGCGGCCGAAGGTGGGATTAGTGATTGGGGTGAAGTCGTAACAAGGTAGCCGTAGGAGAACCTGCGGCTGGATCACCTCCTTTCTAAGGAGTAATTGCAGCAGGATAACTGTTGTATACATTGGTTTCTTACTCTTGTCTCTGTTTAATTTTGAGAGATCAATTCTCTTAAAATGTACTTTGAAAATTGCATAGAGAAACAAAGTAAAGTAAAAAATAATCCTTTGTATAATATGATTTTAATCGAAAGATTGAAATTAAAACAAATAAAGACTAAACTCTAAAAGGCTAACGCCTAAAAGAGTAACAAGGTCAAGCTACAAAGGGCGCATGGTGAATGCCTTGGCACTAGAAGTCGAAGAAGGACGTGACAAGCTGCGATAAGCTTCGGGTAGGCGCAAATAGCCTGTGATCCGGAGATTTCCGAATGGGGCAACCCACATGTTTAACGACATGTACTGTATACTGAATTCATAGGTATATGGAGACATACCCGGGGAACTGAAACATCTAAGTACCCGGAGGAAGAGAAAGAAATATCGATTTTCTTAGTAGCGGCGAGCGAAAAGGAATCAGCCCAAACCAGGGACTTTGTCCCTGGGGTTGTGGATAGATCATCACTGCATAATATCTTAACCGAAGAGTTCTGGAAAGCTCTACCGCAGAAGGTAATAGTCCTGTAGGTTAAAAGAGAAAATTGCAAGATCTAATCCAGAGTACCACGAGACACGTGAAACCTTGTGGGAAGCTGGGAGGACCACCTCCCAAGGCTAAATACTAACTAGTGACCGATAGTGAAGCAGTACCGTGAGGGAAAGGTGAAAAGAACCCCGGAAGGGGAGTGAAATAGAACCTGAAACCGTGTGCCTACAACCGGTCGTAGCACTTTTTATGTGTGACGACGTGCTTTTTGTAGAACGAGCCAGCGAGTTACGGTATGCAGCAAGGTTAAGCACTTATGGTGCGCAGCCGAAGGGAAACCAAGTCTTAACAGGGCGACTAGTTGCATGCTGTAGACCCGAAACCGAGTGACCTATCCATGGCCAGGTTGAAGCGGAAGTAAAATTCCGTGGAGGACCGAACCACATTGGTGTTGAAAAACCATGGGATGAGCTGTGGATAGCGGAGAAATTCCAATCGAACTCGGAGATAGCTGGTTCTCCTCGAAATAGCTTTAGGGCTAGCGTCGATTAATTGAGTTATGGAGGTAGAGCACTGAATGAGGTAGGGGCTGACAACAGTTACTGAACTCTATCAAACTCCGAATGCCATATACTTTTATTTCGGCAGTCAGACTGCGAATGATAAGATCCGTAGTCAAAAGGGAAACAGCCCAGATCATCAGCTAAGGTCCCAAAGTGTAAGTTAAGTGGTAAAGGATGTGGGATTTCTAAGACAACTAGGATGTTGGCTCAGAAGCAGCCACTCATTTAAAGAGTGCGTAATAGCTCACTAGTCAAGAGATCCTGCGCCGAAAATGTCCGGGGCTAAAACTTACCACCGAAGCTATGGGCTCGTAAGAGCGGTAGAGGAGCTTCCTGCACCGGTTGAAGTCGTACCGTAAGGAGCGGTGGACAGTGCAGGAGTGAGTATGCTGGCATAAGTAGCGAGAACTAAGTGAGAATCTTAGTGGTCGAAAACCTAAGGTTTCCTGAGGAAGGCTCGTCCGCTCAGGGTTAGTCGGGTCCTAAGCCGAGGCCGAAAGGCGTAGGTGATGGATAATCGGTTGATATTCCGATACCACCTTTCTCCGTTATGAGAGATGGGGTGACGCAGAAGGATAAGATGTGCGCACTATTGGATGTGCGTCTAAGCACTAAGACGTGCAGGCTGGCAAATCCGCCTGATTAGTCAAGGTGTTATGGGGAGCTAATTTTTAGCGAAGTATCTGATTTCACACTGCCAAGAAAAGCCTCTATCAAGGAAAAAGGTGCCCGTACCGCAAACCGACACAGGTAGGTGAGGAGAGAATCCTAAGACCATCGGAAGAATCGTTGTTAAGGAACTCGGCAAATTGACCCCGTAACTTCGGGAGAAGGGGTGCCTGCTTTTAGCAGGCCGCAGAGGATAGGCCCAAGCAACTGTTTAGCAAAAACACAGGTCTCTGCTAAAGCGAAAGCTGATGTATAGGGGCTGACGCCTGCCCGGTGCTGGAAGGTTAAGGGGATCCGTAAGAGTAATCGAAGCGGTGAACTTAAGCCCCAGTAAACGGCGGCCGTAACTATAACGGTCCTAAGGTAGCGAAATTCCTTGTCGGGTAAGTTCCGACCCGCACGAATGGCGTAATGATTTGGGCACTGTCTCAACAACGAATCCGGCGAAATTGTAGTGCAAGTGAAGATGCTTGCTACCCGCGATTGGACGGAAAGACCCCGTAGAGCTTTACTGTAGTTTAGCATTGAGTTTCGGTATTGTCTGTACAGGATAGGTGGGAGACTGGGATACAGTGGCGTCAGCTGCTGAGGAGTCGACCTTGGGATACCACCCTGACAGTACTGGAATTCTAACCGGAGGCCATGAAGCTGGTCACGGGACATTGCTAGATGGGCAGTTTGACTGGGGCGGTCGCCTCCTAAAAAGTAACGGAGGCGCCCAAAGGTTCCCTCAGCGCGGTTGGAAATCGCGCGAAGAGTGCAAAGGCAAAAGGGAGCCTGACTGCGACACAAACAAGTGGAGCAGGGACGAAAGTCGGGCTTAGTGATCCGGTGGTTCCTCGTGGGAGGGCCATCGCTCAACGGATAAAAGCTACCTCGGGGATAACAGGCTGATCTCCCCCAAGAGTCCACATCGACGGGGAGGTTTGGCACCTCGATGTCGGCTCGTCGCATCCTGGGGCTGAAGTAGGTCCCAAGGGTTGGGCTGTTCGCCCATTAAAGCGGCACGCGAGCTGGGTTCAGAACGTCGTGAGACAGTTCGGTCCCTATCCGTCGCGGGCGTAGGAAATTTGAGAGGAGCTGTCCTTAGTACGAGAGGACCGGGATGGACTGACCTCTGGTGCACCAGTTGTCACGCCAGTGGCACAGCTGGGTAGCTATGTCGGGAAGGGATAAACGCTGAAAGCATCTAAGCGTGAAGCCCACCTCAAGATAAGATTTCCCATAGCGTAAGCTAGTAAGACCCCTGAAAGAACATCAGGTTGATAGGTCAGAGGTGTAAGTGCAGTAATGTATTCAGCTGACTGATACTAATAGGTCGAGGGCTTGACCAAAATAAAACGAAGAAATAAAATTACTTTACCAGTTACTATGCAATTTTGAGAGTATAATTTTTTAGTTAAAAATTAAGAATTAAGAGTTAAGAATTTAGGAAAAAACTCCTAAGGAGTTTTAAAAGATTAAATTAAAGGAATTCCATAGGAATTTCATCAATAACTCTCAACTTTTAACTATTCACTCTTAACTTAATATATCCAGTGTCTATGACTTAGAGGTAACACTCCTTCCCATTCCGAACAGGCAGGTTAAGCTCTAATGTGCTGATGGTACTGCAGGGGAAGCCCTGTGGAAGAGTAGGTCGACGCTGGGTTATGGATCTTTAGCTCAGTTGGTTAGAGCAACCGGCTCATAACCGGTTGGTCCGGGGTTCGAGTCCCTGAAGGTCCACCATATGGGGGTATAGCTCAGCTGGGAGAGCATCTGCCTTGCACGCAGAGGGTCAAGAGTTCGAATCTCTTTATCTCCACCAAAACAGTCTTAATTGACTGTTTTTTTATTTTTTAAATATAAATAAAAAAGTAATAATTAATAGCAATCTTTTTATTACTTATGATACTGGTTTTTGTTATCAATAACATATATAATATTTAAAAGAGTATTGTATATGTTATTTTTATTAGGTGAGGTAATTTTTAATGTTTTCTTATAGAGTAAAGCAATTTTTTTCATATCTAAATGCAAAGATTACTAATGATGATTTGGAATATATATACTCCAAGTTAAATAATAATGAAATAGGGTTATTTAATAAACTTTCTTTGCATGAACAGAAGCATTCTATAAATGTAGCAAAAGATGTAGAAAAAATTTGTTTATATAAAAAAATTTGCTCTAATGATTTGATAAAGATAGCATTATTACATGATATAGGAAAAATAAATGGTAATTTAAATATTGTAGATAAGTCTATATTAGTAATATTTAATTGTCTATCTAATGGTAGAATAAAAAAGTTTAAATTTATAAGAAAAATTAATTTATATTATAATCATGGTAAAATAGGTGCTGATATATTAAAAAAGTATGGATATAACAAGAGATTTTTATATTTAATTGAAAATCATCATAACATTAAAGAGGATGATTATGAATTGAATATAATTAGATTTTGTGATAATAAAAATTAATAATAAAATATTTTGGTGGTGTATTATGAACTCTGAGGAAAGAAGAAATTTTATAAAAGATATTTTGAAAAAAGAAGAAGAACCATTAAAGGGTAATATATTATCAGAAAAGTTTGGGGTTACCAGACAAATAATAGTTAAAGATATAGCTATTCTTAGAGCATCTGGAGTTAAAATTATATCTACTCCAAAAGGATATATAATACCTAAAAATAAAGATGGTAGAATAAAAAAAATTATAGCTTTATGTCATAGTGTAGAAGACATAGAAGATGAACTTTTAACTATAGTAAAATGGGGTGGAATAATAGAAGATGTGATTATAGAACATAAGCTTTATGGAGAAATAAAAGGCATACTTATGATTAAAAATATATTAGATGTTAAAAATTTTATATTGAAATTAGATGATTATAAAAATGAGCCCTTATGTATTTTGACTGGTGGTATTCATCTTCATACAATTACTGCCAAAGATGAAAAATCTATAGAAAATATATTGAGAGAATTAAAAAATAAAAATTATTTGATATCAGATTAATATGATAATTAAGATATAAGTGAGGAATAATGATTTGAAGAAAAAAATTGTCTTGATAATAACTGTTTTCATTATAATATGCACTTTAATATTTTCTGATAAAATAATAAATTTTGTAATTAATATACAATGGTATATGGAAGTGGGTTATCTATCTATATATTTCACAAGATTAACAGCTATATTAAAGTTAATGATTCCTATCTTTACTATATCTTATTTAATAATATATTTGTATTATAGAAGTATCAGAAAAAATTTTATTGTTAATAAAAAAAATATTAAGACTGGTATTAATAAAGTAGAGAAGATTATATTTATTATAATTAATTTTATAATGTCATTTATGATTTCATTTTATATTTCTTTTAAATATTGGTACCAAATATTACAATTTCAAAGCTCTTCAAAATTCAATATAAAAGATCCAATTTTTAATATTGATATATCTTTCTATGTTTTTAAGTTACCATTAATAGAGTCATTATATAAAACTTTTATGCCTTTAATTGTAGTATTAGTTCCTATAACTATTATACTATATTTTATATTAGTTACTAGGGATAGATATGTAAATGGAAAAAATAAGATTAATAATAGTTTTAATTTTATCCATATAAAAAGTAGTATAACTAAATTTGCAGGAAGACAGCTTGCAATAATTTCTGCTATTATTATTTTAATAATAGCTTTTGGATATATCATAAAATCATTGAATTTAGTATATAGTTCTAAAGGAGTTTCATTCGGAGCTGGTTATACTGATTCAAATATATCACTATTATTTTTTAAGTTAATTATTATAATTTCTTTAATTTCATGTATTATTATATTTGTTAGTATACTAAAAAATAGAGTAAAACCTATAATTATATCTATTTTTTCAATAGTAATATTGATTATTTTGGAAAATATCACTTCATTTACAGTACAAAACTTAATTGTAAAGTCTAATGAGAGAGTTTTAGAAAATGAATATATAAAATACAATATGAATTTTACTAAAAAGGCTTTTAATTTAGATAAAATACAATTTAAGCCCTACAATGTTAAAAATACATTGTCACAAAACGATATAGATGAAAATATGGATACTATAAATAATATAAAGTTAAATTCATTTAGACAATCATTAGAGTTTTATAATCAAGTTCAAGTATATAGGTATTATTATACTTTTAATGATATAGATGTAGATAGATATAACATTAATGGAAAACCAACAGAGGTATTTATAGCTCCAAGAGAAATAGAACAAAAATTACTTACAGGTAATGCTGGTACGTGGCAAAACAAACATCTTACTTATACCCACGGGTATGGGGCTGTTATGAGTAAAGTTAATTCTATTACCAGTGAAGGACAACCGCAATTTTTAATTAGGGATATACCTATGAATAATGTTTCAGGTATTAATTTAGATAATCCTAGAATTTACTTTGGAGAAAAGACAGATGAATATGTAATAGTAAATACTAAATTAAGTGAATTTGATTATCCTGATGGTGGTGAAGATACATCCTATAATTATAATGGAAAGGCTGGTTTAAGTGCAAATATCATCAATAGAATTTTGTTTGCAATTAATAAAAGAAATATTAATTTTCTAGTATCAAATTCTATAAATTCTAATAGTAAAATTTTAATTAATAGAAATATTCTAGATAGAGTAAAAAAAATAGCACCTTTTTTAACTTATGATAAAGATCCTTATGCAGTTATATATAATGGCAGGATATATTGGATAATTGATGCATATACAACATCAAATAGATATCCATTTTCTCAGCCTGTAAATAATATTAATTATATAAGAAATTCTGTGAAAGTTGTAATTGATGCTTTTAATGGCGATGTTAATTTTTATCAAGTAGATAAAAATGATCCTGTGGCAAACAGTTACAATAAAATTTTTAAAGGATTGTTTAAGGATGTAAATACTATTCCTAAAGAAATAAGAGAACATTTTAGATATCCTGAGGATTTATTTAATATTCAGTGTGACATACTTGGTAAGTACCATGTAATGGATTCGGATGTTTTTTACAATGGTGAGGATTTATGGTCTGTTTCTGAAAATCAGAAAAGTGTAAATGGAGATAAGGGAATGAATGAATCTTCTTATGTTATTATGAAGCTTCCTGATGGGAATAAAGAAGAGGCTGTTTTACTAGAATATTTTAATATGAAAAGTAAAGAAAATTTAGTGGGAATACTTGCAGCAAGAATGGATAATGAAAATTATGGTCATTTAGTTATGTATACTCTTCCAACTCAAGAAACTATTTATAGTCCGTATTTATTTAAACAGAGAATAAATCAAAATCCAGATATATCTAAAGAGATAGCTCTTTGGAATACTCAAGGATCAGAAGTTCAATTTGGAGATACTTCAATAATTCCTATAAATAATTCACTTTTGTATGTAGAACCACTATATTTAAGGGCTCAAGGTAAGAATAGTATTCCAGAAGTAAAAAGAGTTATTTTAGCTTCTGGTGATAATTTTGTTATGGCTCCTAATATAGATACTGCACTTAAACAATTATTCAATAATAGTAAGGATAATAATATAAAAAGTAATGAATCTTTTGATGATGATAATAAGTTAAGGCAAGTTAAAGAGATTTATGATAAAGCAATGGAAGCACAAAAGAATGGTGATTGGTCAAAATATGGTGAGTATATTAAAGAGTTAGGTGATAAATTAAAAGATATTTCTTATTAAATATAAATTTTATGATTTTAAGTATAATGCTGCCTAAGAGTAAATATAATATTTGCTTTTAGGCAGTACTTTTATTTATTTTAATATGTTTAAAAAATTACTTTATAGTCAATAATTTTAAATGTATTAGTATGTTTAACATGTTTTATATTACAGGAGAAAATAATATGATATTAAAAGATAATATGAGATTAAAAGAATTGGGAAAGTTTATATTATCGTGCCTTATATCAACTGTAATGACTTGTATTTTTATTATGATACCATCATTTATATTTTCATCATCTTCTAATAATGATAAAGCCATAGAAACTTCTGCAAAGGTTGTAGATGAAAAATCCATTAGAGATGAATTAAACAATCAATTAAAAGATAGTATATCAATTTTTTCAATAAAAGATTGTTTTAAGAAAACATATTATATAAGTCATAATGGAGTGAAAATGTATAAGAGAATTGGAGATGAAAATAGTCTAATAAGATGCTTGGATAATGATGATGAAATTATAGCCTATGAAGAAAAAGATGGATATATTTATTGTGAAGACAATTTTTCTAATAGAGGATGGATAAAGAAAAGTAGTGATGACCTTAGAGCTATTCCGTTTAATAATAGTAATTATATAATAGACGTAAATTTAACAAAACAAATAGTTAATATATATAATAATGGAAATCCTATAAGAAAAAATATTATTTGTTCTACCGGTAAATTAGGAAATCCAGACACAGAAACTCCTTTGGGTATTTTTAAAATAAAGAAAAAGTTGTTTTATCCTAATGGGCTTAATATTGATAACAAAGATGGAACAAAAGAAATAGTTAAGTATCCAATACAATTTTTTTCTAATTATTTAATACATTCTGTTCCAATTATAGAAATTCAGCATAATAATAAAGTAGAACAAAAAGAAAATGGAAACGAAAAATTAAAATTAGGAAAACCGGTATCTCATGGATGTATTAGATTGTCTATAGAAGATTCAAAGTGGATATACAATAATATAACACAGAATTCTCAAGTTTATATACACTATTAAATTTAAAATATATAAATTTGTATTATAATAAAACACTTAATTAATTTTATATTTATTTTAATTTTAATTTGAAAAGTAATTCATTAAGATAGTGGTATTGCTTAATTTATAATATTTCATATATAAAAATTTAAAAATTAATATTTATATAATTACAATATTATTATAATTATATAAAATTCTATTTGAATTAATAATTTTTATTAAATATAGTTGCATAAAAATAAAATTGTTTATTGACAGAGTATTTTTATGAGAATATAATTATGATAATAAATTTATAAAACCTATGAAGAGAATAGTAGCTTAATGGAATTTTTAGAGAGTCGATGGTTGGTGTAAATCGATAATTATCATTTTGTGAATCCACCTCAGAGGGATTGCGATGAGCAATACGGTATAATAACCGTTATTTTAATTAAGAGGATCTTTTTTGATCAATTAGGGTGGCAACGCGGAGCCTTTCGTCCCTTTATATGGACGAAAGGCTCTTTTTATTTTCCGGAAAATAAAAAGTCTACTTTAATAATAAATACAAAATTTGCAATATTCTGAATTGTATCATTGAAATTAAAAATTATTATTTAGTTTTATTAAGGGGGCAATAATATGCATAAAAAATTATTTATTCCAGGACCTGTAGAAGTCAGTGAAGATGTGCTTTTAAAAATGGCTACACCTATGATTGGACATAGAAGTAAAGATGCATCAATTTTACAGAAAAATATAAGCGATAAGTTAAAAATAGTATTTAACACAAAAGAAGAAATATTACTTTCTACATCATCTGGAAGTGGGTTAATGGAGGGGGCAGTTAGATCTTGTACTAAAAAAAGAGCAGCAATATTTTCAATAGGTGCATTCGGTAAAAAGTGGTATGAGATTGCTAAGTGTAATGGTGTAGCAGCTGATCTATATGAATTTCAATGGGGAGAAATATTAAAACCTGAGTTTGTAGACGAAATTCTTAAAACAGGTAAATATGATTTAATTACTATAACTCATAACGAAACTTCTACCGGTATAATGAATCCAGTTGAAGAAATTTCTAAAGTGGTTAAAAAGTATCCAGATATAGTTTGGTGTTTAGATACAGTAAGCTCTATGGCTGGTACAAGAATTGACGTAGATAAATTAGGAGTGGATATTTGTGTAACATCTTCTCAAAAAGCATTGGGATTACCTCCAGGAATAGCTGTATGTTCATTTTCAACTAAGGCCATAGAAAGAGCAAAAACTGTTGAAAATAGGGGATTTTATTTTGATCTTTTAAAATTACACGAAGCTATAATAAAAAGAAATTATCAGTATCCATCAACACCATCCATTTCTCATATGTATGCATTAGACTATGCACTTGATAAGATGTTAGAAGAGGGAATGGAGAATAGATTTAAAAGGCATATAGAAATGGCTAAGTATGTTAGAAATTGGGCTGAAAAATATTTTGATATATTCGGTGATAAAAAGCATCTTTCAAATACTGTAACTGTAGTAAAAAATACAAGGGAAATTAGTATAGCTGATTTGAATAAAGCTTTGGGAGAGAGAGGTTTTACTTTAGCAAATGGATACGGAAAAATAAAAGATAAAACTTTTAGAATTGCTCATATGGGCGATTGTTCATTAGATGATATAAAAGAGATTATAGCAAATATAAATGATATATTAGATTTAAAATAAATAATTTAATTGGGGGGAAAAATAGATGTTAAGGATATTGGCAAATGACGGAATGGAAAAAAAGACAATAGAAATTTTAGAGAAAAAAGGATTTGAAGTTTTATCTGGTCATTTAGACGGTGATGATCTTTTAAAAGAAGTAAAGAATATAGATTGCTTAATAGTAAGATCTGCTACAAAGGTTAGAAAAGATCTTATAGACATAGCTGCAAGTACTGGTAGACTTAAACTTATAATAAGAGGTGGAGTTGGAATTGATAATATAGATGCAGCTTATGCTATAGAGAAGGGGATACAGGTTAATAATACTCCAAATGCCAGCAGTATATCTGTTGCAGAAATGACTTTTGGTCATATGCTTTCAGTTTCAAGAAAAATTTATTTATCTAATGTTACTATGAGAGAGGGAAAATGGGAAAAGAAAAAGTATCAAGGAACTGAATTGTACGGAAGAACTTTAGGGCTTATAGGATTCGGAAGAATTGCAAGGGAAGTTGCAAAAAGAGCTGTAGCCTTTGGTATGAAAGTTATGTATTATGATATATGTACTGCAGAAAATACAGGAGAATGTATTTGTGCTACTAAAGATGGAATTCTAAGAGAATCAGATTTTATATCACTGCACATTCCCTATAAAAAAGGGGAACCTTATGTTATTGGAGAAAAGGAATTTCAAATAATTAAAAAAGGTGCCTATATAATAAATTGTGCTAGAGGCGGAGTTATTGATGAAAATGCATTAGTTAAAGCTCTAGATGAGGGTAAAATAGCTGGAGCTGCTTTAGATGTTTTTGAAAAAGAACCTCCTGCTAATGAACTTATAATAAAAAATCCAAAGATTTCTTTAACTCCTCATATAGGGGCTGCTACAGTAGAAGCCCAAGAGAGAATTGGGGACGAAATAGTAAACATTATTGATAAATTTTTTAACAATAAAAACTGATATAGGAGGAATTAATGTGGCTAAAATTAAGGCATTTAAGGCATTAAGACCTAAAAATACCTTGGTAGAAAAGGTAGCAGCTCTTCCTTACGATGTTATGAATTATGAAGAAGCCAAGGAAATGGTGAAAGGTAACCCCTATTCCTTTCTTCATATAGATAGGGCGGAAATAGATCTTGAAGAGAATATTAATCCTTATGATCCAAAGGTATATGAGCAAGCAAAAAATAATTTAAATAATTTTATAGATAAAAAGATCTTTATAAGAGAAGATAAATCAAGCATATATATTTATAGGCAAATTATGAATGGAAAAATACAAACTGGAATTGTATGTTGTACGGCTATAGATGATTATATAAATGGTATTATAAAAAAACATGAGTTTACTAGAGAAGATAAAGAAAAGGATAGAATAAATCATGTTGATACTTGTAATGCTAATACAGGACCTATATTTTTAACTTATAAAAAGAATATAGGAATAAGTAATATAGTTGAATTGGAAACGAAGAAATCTCCAATATATAATTTTAATACAGAAGATAAAATTACTCATATTATATGGATTATAGAAGATGAAAAGGTGATAGAAAAATTAATTAATCTGTTTGAAGATGTAGATTCATTATATATTGCAGACGGTCATCATAGAGCTGAAGCTGCTGTAAAAGTGGGTATAAATAGAAGAAAAGAAAACAAAAATTATAAAGATGAAGAATTTAATTATTTTCTTTCAGTTTTATATCCTGACGAGGAATTGAAAATTTTTGATTATAATAGAGTAGTTAAAGATTTAAATGGATTAAATTTAGATCAATTTTTAAATTTAGTATCTAAAGATTTTGAAATAGAAAAGTTAGTAGATAATGAGTCTTTTAAACCTAATGAAAGGCATACTTTTGGGATGTATCTAGAAAATTCATGGTATAAGTTAAAAGCGAAAAAAGGAACTTTCAATAATAAGGATGTTGTAGAATCTTTAGATGTATCTATTCTTCAAAATAATTTATTATCACCTATATTAGGTATAAGTGATCCAAGAAAAGATTCAAGAATTGATTTTGTTGGTGGTATAAGAGGATTAAGTGCTTTGATAAAGAGAGTAAATGAAGATATGAAAATTGCTTTTTCCATGTATCCTACAACTATAGAAGAACTTATGAAAATTGCAGATGAAGGAAAGGTTATGCCTCCAAAATCTACATGGTTTGAACCTAAAATACGAAGTGGAATATTTATACACACTCTGGATTAGTTTATATATACAAATTCTAAAAATAATGTACTTTATACGTTTAAATAGGCAAGAGAATTGAATTTTTCATATATAAATGGTAAACTAACATGGTGAATTAAAAATTGTAAATATTAATAATTCTAGGTGATAATGAAAAAGTAGTTGTATTAAATATTTTACTTTTATAAGAATAATAAAAATTGTATTGATTATATAATTTACAATTTATATAACCTAACTATATTTAGTGTATATATGTAAATTTTAAATTTAAAATAATAAATTTCTATATAATATTTAAATAGCCTTAAGCGGAAGGAGGAATCTATAAAGCTTAAATTTGAGTTTTATAGTAGCATTATGTTAGATTTAAAAAGAATAAGAACAAATCCAGAAGAAATAAAAAAATTACTTACCAATAGAGGTGAAGATTTTGATTTAGCTGATATTGATAAAGTAGTTGAATTAGATGAAAAAAGAAGAAAAATTCTTGTAGAGGTTGAAAATTTTAAGGGTAAGAGAAATAAAGAGTCAGCAGAAATAGCAAAGTTAAAAAGAGCTGGTGAGAATGCTGATAATCTTGTGGCTGATATGAAAAAGCTTTCTGAAGAAATAAAAACTTTAGATGCAGAAGTAGTTAAAGTTGATGAAGAATTAGAATATATAATGATGAGAATTCCTAACATACCTCATGAGAGTGTACCAGAAGGCAAGTCTGATGAGGATAATGTTGAAATAAGAAAATGGGGAGAGCCAAGAAAGTTTGATTTTGAATTAAAAGCTCATTGGGATATCGGTAAAGACCTTGATATATTAGATTTTGAAAGAGCTGGAAAAGTAGCTGGTTCAAGATTTACATTTTATAAAGGTCTTGGTGCAAGACTTGAAAGATCTATTATAAGTTACTTTTTAGATACACACGTTGAAAAGCATGGGTATACTGAAATATTACCACCATATATGGTAAATAGAAATAGTATGACTGGAACTGGTCAGTTACCTAAATTTGAAGAAGATGCATTTAAGGTTGAAAATAATGGATTTTTCTTAATTCCTACAGCAGAAGTGCCAGTTACTAATTTATTTAGAGATGAAACATTAAAAGGGGAAGAGCTTCCTATAAAATTTGCTGCCTATAGTGCTTGTTTTAGATCAGAAGCAGGTTCTGCGGGAAGAGATACTAGAGGGCTTGTTCGTCAACATCAGTTTAATAAGGTTGAATTAGTTAAGTTTGCAAAACCAGAACAATCTTATGAAGAACTTGAAAAACTTACAGCAGATGCAGAAGAGGTTTTACAAATTTTAGGCCTTCCTTATAGGGTGATTAGAATATGTAAAGGTGATTTAGGATTTACTGCTGCATTAAAGTATGATATTGAAGTTTGGATGCCAAGCTACAACAGATATGTAGAAATATCAAGCTGTAGTAATTTTGAAGATTTTCAATCAAGACGTGCTAATATAAGATATAAAGAAAGTCCTAAAGATAAACCTCAATTTGTTCATACACTTAATGGTTCTGGAGTTGCAGTTGGTAGAACTGTAGCGGCAGTCCTTGAAAATTATCAAAATGAGGATGGCACTGTAACTATACCTGAAATATTAAGAACTTATATGGGTGGTAGGGATTTAATAAAATAGAATTGTTATCATGAGATATAGTTTTTTATTTTAATTAATATATAATTTAATGACAATTATTCAAATTGTTAATGAAGTTATAATGGGAAATACATGAATGTAATAGTTACATTCTATTAAACCTATATTTTAAGTTTAATAAAATAAATGAGTAAAGATAGTTTTGTATCTTTACTCATTTATTTTTGTGGAATATATTATTTGAATATCTATAATGTTACATTTATTCAAATCTTAAAGAGTCTACGGGGTTTAATTTTGCTGCTTTTCTAGCAGGAATAATGCCTGCAATCATGGCAACTACAATTGTAAATAATATTGTAAATACTATAGTAGATAATCTTATATCTATGATTTTCATACCTTCTTCAAATCCAGCTATTTGTTTCATAACAAGTACCTTATCAACAATAGTTCCTATTATTAAGGCTATTATGCTGCCAAAAGCTGCACCTATAAAACCGAGACTTCCAGATTGTACTACAAACATTCTCCTTATATTTTTTCTTGAGGCTCCCTGTGCTTTCATAATTCCTATGGATTTAGTCTTTTCATATACAGCCATAGACATTGTATTGATAACACCTATAGATGCAACTAAAAGAACTATTACTCCCGCAGCTGTTAAAAGAACTTTAACTATAGTCATCATATTATTCATTTGGTTTACATAGCTGATTTGAGATTGGGTTGTATAACCTGATTTTTTGATAGAATCATCTACTTTAGAAACATTGTCCATAGAATTAGCTTCAATTTGTGCATTGGTATAACCTTTTTTATTCAAATAATCTGTTGAATTCATATAGTAATCTTGAACTTTTGAAGCCAATTCATCTGATGCAGTAATTATATTTCCACCATTTTTAAAAGCCTTATTAACAACGCCGGATATTTCTACTTTTAAAACAAGAGGATCTTTTTGGGGTAAGCCTTCTATTTTGGGAAAACTAACTTTTATTTCCATAGTATTTCCAATGATACTTTTATAATCTTTTATTCCAAGTTTATTTAATAAGCCTTGACCTATGAGTATAGAATTACTATCATTTTTTTCTATAATCCTTCCTGCAATAATAGGATTAGAACCATATTTTTTAACTTTTTTCTTATCAGCTTTAATCTCATTTTTTTCTCCTGTGGTAAATATAGAAAAATCTAAATTATTACCTACTATGTCAACATTTTTAGCTGTCTTATTTTCTAGATTAATTTCTGTAGCTCTAGTATCTATAGATGCTGTTATTTCTGAAACTCCATTTATATTTTTAAATTTATTGAGATTGTCAATATCTATCTTTTTAATCTTAGAATCATTTCCAGAATTATTTAAGGATATGGTTCTAAAAGAATCTACTTGTTTTATTTGATCATTGCTTATGGTCTGAATGCCTTGACCAAGTCCTGCCATTACAATTACAAGAAGAGCACCAACTCCTATACCAAAGCAGGTAAGAGTAGTACGCAATTTTCTTTTATTAAGGTCACTAAAAGCCATTTTTATACAATCAACTAATTTCATTACAAATCACCTTCCTATCTTATGAGTTTAATGCTTTTACAGGATCCATTTTTGATGCCTTTATGGATGGATAAATACCTGCTATTATAGATATCAAGATTGAAAATGCCAAGGCGCCTAGTAAAAGCCAAGAAGGAATAGCAAAATTAATTGTTTCTTTTATATCTTTACTTTGGAGAAATAATTTTAATGCCAATTGAATAATATTTATGTTTATAACACTAAAAATCAATCCAAATATACCACCTATAAATCCTATTATTCCTGACTGCATTAAGAATATGCTGTGTATATTATTTCGATTTGCACCTATAGATTTCATAATTCCTATAGATTTAGTTCTTTCATAAATAACCATTATCATAGTATTTATAGTACCTACTGATGCAACAAATAATACTATAAGGCCTAAAACTGCTAGAATTACTTTTATTATTTTAAAGGAATTTTTAATTTGATCTACCATTTCTTGATAGCTTGAAGAATAGTACCCTAGACTTTTTATTGAGTTTGATATATGTGATATATCATTCATATCTTTGGAATGTAAATCTACAGCTTCATATCCAATATTATCAATATAGTTCTCTTGAAGAGAATAGTAGCTTTTTATCTTATTGGCTACATCAATTGATGTAACTAAGGTATCTTTAGTCTCAAATTTATCATTTATAATTCCAATTACTTTTACTTTAACTTCAAGTGGGGAAATAGTTATATTGGGGTTTTCTGTTTTATTTTCAATTATGGTTATATCTTTTCCAATAATGCTTTTATAATCTTTTATACCCATACTATTAAGATAATTTTTACCTATAAGTATTGAATTTTTATCGGAGTTATTTAAATTTCTTCCTGCTACTATAGGATTTAAATTATTGTTATTATTATCTTTTCTTACAGATTGAATTGAATCATTACTAAAAATACTATTATTATTATATAAACCTACTATTTTGGTATCATTTTTGCTTTCAGTATTATCTATTTTAATACTTTTAATAGGATTAGTTATAGTAGCTTTTATTTCAGTTACTCCAGATATATTAGAAAATTTTTGTATTGCTGTAGCATCAATTTTTTTATACATTGAATCCATATCTAATTCTGAGAAATCAGTGTTTTCCATATCGAAATATTTCATATTTATAACAGTTACTTTTTTTAGAGAAGCGTTATTTTGAAATTTACTTAAAATAAGATTTTCTCCAGAAGTTCCAAGACTAACAAGAGTAACTATAAGCATAATACCAACTGCAATTGCAAGGGAAGTAAGAAATGTTCTCAGCTTTCTTCTACTAAGATCCCTTGATGCTAATTTTAATCCATCGTTAAATTTCATCTTTTGATACCTCCTGAACTTGTCCGTCTTTTATTTTTATTACTCTTTTGGAATTTCTAGCTTCATCCATGTTATGTGTAACCATAATTATAGTATAACCTTTTTTATTTAGATCCTTTAGCAAGTTCATTATTAATTCGCCATTTTTAGAATCAAGATTTCCGGTAGGTTCATCAGCAAAAATTATTTTTGGTTCATTTACTAAGGCTCTTGCAATACTTACTCTTTGCCTCTGCCCACCAGACATTTCATTAGGTTTATGTTTAATCTTATCACCTAATCCAACCATTTCCAGAGCTTTTTTTGCCTTTTCTTTTCTTTCTCTTCCACCTACACCTGCAAAGATAAGAGGCATCATAACATTTTCTAGGGCTGTTTGAGTATTTTCAAGATTAAAGGCTTGAAATACAAAGCCTATGGTTTCATTTCTATATTTAGACATATATTTATCTTTTAATTTACTTATGTCTTTACCATCAACATAAACATTTCCAGAGGTAGGTGTATCGAGGCCCCCTACAAGATGCATAAGAGTAGATTTACCAGAACCAGAAGGACCTACTATAGATACAAATTCACCATCATTTATGGTTATATTCACATCATTTAATGCAGTAACTATTTCCTTTCCCATTTTATATTTTTTTGAAACATTTTTAACTTCTATCATAATTTATACCTCCATAATTAATTTATTATTTTATATGTTTTTAGTTTATATATAAATAAAAGTTTTATAATACATATAGTGTTATATTTAAATAGTACACTACAAAAATCATTATGTCAATAGTTCTTATACTATAAAATTATTATCATAATATTTCTGTTTCTTAACCATATAGACGATAATTAAATAAGATATCCCATGAACTTTTATAATTTATAGTAATTTTAATTCAAATGAATTCAAATCAATTAAGTGGTAATGTTCTATCGTTATATTAGCTATTAAAAAATTTAGACTTTCAACTAATAGATATATGGATAAAGCTATATATGCAAAGTAAATAATCATTTTTGTTTTTAAGATAAATAAAATAATTTAAAAAAAGTATTGACATGGTATGTACTCACTGATATAATAATACATGTTGTGAGACGTGGAAAGATGGTCGAGTTGGTTTAAGGCACCGGTCTTGAAAACCGGCGTGCGAGTGATCGTACCTAGGGTTCGAATCCCTATCTTTCCGCCATTTTGATTTAAAAAAATTTTGAGGGCATGGAGAAATACTCAAGTGGCTGAAGAGGCGCCCCTGCTAAGGGCGTAGGGCGGGTAACCGTCGCGAGGGTTCAAATCCCTCTTTCTCCGCCAGTAAAACATCTAACAGAGGTTAGGTGTTTTATGTTTTTAAAACAATAATTAATTTTAGGTATTAAGTAAATTTGCATTTTTTTTTATGATATGATAGAATATTAATGTTAAATGTGCGTTAGTAGCTCAGTTGGATAGAGTAGCTGGCTACGAACCAGTTGGTCGGGGGTTCGAATCCCTCCTGACGCACCAGTGAACCGTTGAAACTACTAAGTTTTAACGGTTTTTTTATTTTATTATTATTTTCAATTCTTTTTATAGTATCCTCTTATAAGATTATTTAAATTTAATAATTCTTTTTTAAAATACTCAATATAGATTTTATGCGTACTGTGCTTAATTTTTTATACATTTATATATTTTTTAATTTTTTGAAACATTTATTTTTACTTTATTTTTAATTGAATTTAATATGTTATTATAAAAGCTAAGCATATAATTTGTAAATATAATTTTTGAAAGGAGATAATAATGTACTGTACAAAATGTGGTACTAAAAATCCAGAAGATGCAAAATATTGTTATGAATGTGGTGTTAAATTAAAAAATAATAATATAGTAAAGGATAATTATGAAGTAATTAATAATAAAATAATAAAGATATATAAAAGTAATGAGAATAATAGAGAAAGTAAGAATATAGGTGCTATTTCAAAAATAAATGAAATTAATAATAAAACGAAGAGACCAGAAAAAAGTAGCCTTATACATAAATTGTATAAAATTAAAATATTGCCTGTAAATATAATGTATAAACCTAGTATCATAGGTATAATAATTATTTTAGCTATAATTTTATTTCTAACCTATACAGTAAGTTATAAATTATTAGTAAATAATAAGTCAAATAATACTGAAAAGGTTAGTATAAAAAGTGAAAATTTAATTGATAAAGCTGGTAATTTACCTAGTAATATTATAAATGGGGGAATCATATCAGAAAGCAATAATTGGATTTATTATAATGATTCAGATGGATTGTATAAGATGAGAAGTGATGGCTCATCAGTTATAAATATATGCAACGACAATGCTAATTATATAAATGTAGTACGCGATTATATTTATTATGTAAATGTATCTGATGGAAACTCAATATATAAAATAAAAAACGATGGTACTTCAAGAGAAAGGATACTTTCAACCTATGCAAAGAGCATTAATATTTTAGGGGATTGGATCTACTATTGCAAAAGTACTGAAAATGGATTGAATTTTAGATTATATAAGATAAAAAAAGATGGTACTAATAATGTTAAGCTAATTGATGATAGTATTATAGATGGAAATTTTACTATAGTAAATAATCTTATGTATTATAAAATTAATTCTCAAGATGGAGGGGAATCTCTATATAGTTCTAAGCTAGATGGTTCACAACAACATAAGTTATGTGATAATGTGGATCAATTTAATATCAATGAAAAAAATATATACTATTATACTTCCATAAATAATAGTGGATTATTTAAAATAAATTTAGATGGTAGTAATAAAGTTAAATTATCAGATGATGTTATAGATTCAATTAATATGAGTAAAGATAATATATATTACACGGTTGATCAACATATAAATAAAATTTTATATAGTATAGATCTAAATGGTAAAAATAAAATTAAATTATCTGAAGCTAATGATTTTATAAATTTAAATACATCAAAAAATTTGTTGTTTTATATGGACAATACTTCAGACAATTATTCTATAAAAAGTATAGATATTTCTAACATCTCAAAAGTTGATGATCCTCAAAATAAAATTGATATTAAAGAAAAGAATGGAGACTTTATTTTACCTAATAGCAATACAACAAAATTAAAAGAGGAAGATTTAAAAAATCTAACGAAGGATCAACTTATATTAGCAAGAAATGAACTTTTTGCAAGACATGGATATATATTTAATACGCCCGAATTTAAGGAATATTTTGAATCAAAAACATGGTATCATCCAAATTCGTCTTTTAATGGAGAACTTAAAGATAATATAGAAAAATATAATTTTAATTTAATTAAAAAAATTGAGGATTCAAAATAATCTATAAAATTTATGTTATGATATTTTGTTGTAAAAAAAGAAAATGTACCCTAAGGAGTCCCTGTTTCTTTAGGCACATTTTCTTTTTTATTATTGAAGTAATAATTTGTAAAGATTAGTAAGAAAATAGTATATTAAATAATAAATTTAGTATTATTTAAAAAAAGTTATTATAAAAAATTAAAGGATTATATTTTTGTTAGATTGTGTAAAATATTGATGTATTTCAAAAATGTATTATAATACAGCTTGATAAAAATTTAACAGATATAGTACAGTTTTTGTTGCATTTATAATAAAAACAGCATTATGAAAAAACAATATTTTCATAATGCTGTTTTTATTTTTATTTTCAAATAATAAATTTATTTTTTATATTTAAAGTGTAATATTTCATGGGCACGACCTTCACCTGGTTTGCCAAAATAATTTTGATACATTTTAACTAATGCAGTATTTTCATGAGATTTTCTCTTGGAAAGATGTTCATCCTGATTATACAATACAGAAGCTCTTACTTTTTTTATGTCTACTTTTTCTAAATCTTTTGGGTTTACATGAGGCTGTCCACCACCATTTACACATCCTCCATGACAAGCCATTACTTCTATGAAATGATATTGTTTTTCGTTAATCATACCAGATTTCATAAACTTAAATAAATTTGAAGCACCATTTATAACAGCTACATTATATTTGTTGTTATTTATTTCTACTTCAGCTTCTTTTATACCATTTAATCCTCTAACTTGCTTATATTCTATATCTTCAAGTTCAGCGTTTTCAGCAAAGTCTTTTGCACTTCTTAAAGCTGCTTCCATAACTCCGCCAGTTGCACCAAATATGGCACCAGCACCGCTGTATTCTCCCATAGCAGGGTCTGCTTCGCTATCTTCAAGTTTAGCAAATGGTATTTTAGCATCTTTAATCATTTTTGCTAATTCTCGAGTAGTTATAACAGCATCTATATCTCTTAGGCCGTCTTTTTCCATTTGTGGTCTATCTGCTTCAAATTTTTTTGAAGTACAGGGCATAACTGTTACAGTAAATACATTCTTTGGGTCAAGACCAGATATAGAAGGATAATAAGTTTTACTAGCAGTACCAAAAATTTGTTGAGGTGATTTAGCTGATGAAAGATTATTTAGTAATTCAGGATAATAATTTTCAGCTTGTCTTACCCAACCTGGGCAGCAAGATGTAAACATTGGGAAAGGTCCATTATTCTCTATTCTTTGAACTAATTCTGTAGCCTCTTCCATAATTGTCATATCTGCTCCGAAGTTTATATCGAATATTTTATCAAATCCAAGCTGTCTTAAAGCAGTATAAATTTTTCCTGTTACGTCAACGCCAAATCCCATATTAAAAAGTTCACCTATAGAAGCTCTGACAGATGGAGCCATAGCTACTATTACATGTTTTTCAGGGGCATTTAAGGCATTTTTTACTCTATCCATGTGTGATTTTTCCGATAATGCTGCTACTGGACAGGCGATTATACATTGACCACATAATAGACAATTAGTATCATCAAAGCATTTTTCATCCTCTGCTCCAATTATAGTTTTACCATTTTTGTTTAAAAATTTCATTGCATAGGTTTCAGTATTTTTTCCACAGGCATTAACACATCTTCCACATAATAAGCATTTTGTCCTATCTACAGTTAATGATTTACTTCTTTCATCTACATATTCAGTCTTATCTTTAGGTAAAAATGGTTTAGAAGCTCTTGCTTTATATTTTATAACAAGTTTTAAGAATTCACAGTTTTCTCTTCTATTGCAAGGACCACATTTGAATTCATGTATGTCTAATAATTGAGATATTCTAGATTTAATTTTTTCGTTGACAGCATCGGAATTTGTGTTTATAATCATACCATCCTCAATTAATGTATCACAGGCTGTTACTAATCCAGTACCCTCTACCTCTACAGTACATATTTCACACTTATTTATGTCATTATTACAATTATTTAAAAAACACAGTGCAGATATATCAATATTGTTGTCTCGTGCAAATTTTAATATAGTAGTGTCTTCATCAGTATTAAACTGTACACCATTTATAATTATTGTTTTCATATCTAGCCTCCTAGATTTAATTTTAAGATCTTTATTTAATTTAACAGCAACGTTTTCAGAAAAATTTTACAGTTAACTATTTATAAATAATGGTTTATGATTCACTTTTTATTATTTAGTAAAATTTTAAAATAGCTTTTAAATATGAATGAAAATTTATATTTAAAAAACAATGTGAAAATATTCACAATTATTTTAAAAAAATACTGCCATGAAAAATAATGATCCTTTCAATTATAAATTTTACAAAACTTAATGGTTTTTTGCAACTACTAAATCTATAATATTATAAAAAATATATAATAGATTAAATATACAATATTATAATGTAAAAAAATTGCATTAATTGTGAGGATTTAATAATCATATATAGAAATTGAAAATAAAATTTACTCAATGCATAACAAAAAATTATAGATATAATATTATATCTATAATTAATCACTAAATATTATAAGATATGTATAATATATTAATTAAGTTTTGTTCCTATTCGTTCTCCCATTAACACCTTTGTTTCAATACCAAGTTTTGATTCAGTAAGTATATCTTCATCTATGATTACTTTGTTGTGTTCCAAAAAAAGTACTATAGTTGAACCACCAAATTTAAAATAACCTTTTTCCATACCTTTTAAAACCTTTTTATTTGGCATATAAGTCTGAATTATCGAACCAACGCAAGTAGCACCTATTTCTACGTAAAGTATTTTTCCAAAATTATCAGAATTAAATATGCTCCATTCTCTTTTATTTTGACAAAATAAGTTGTTTATTTTATTTAAGGCTATAGGATTAACAGAATAATAGTTTCCTTTAATTTTAATAGTAGATTCACAGATACCGTTGTCTAAAAAATGAAATCTATGATAGTCTGTAGGGCATAGCCTTGCAATAATACAAGTGCCTTTTTCATAGGTTTTAGAAATAGAATCATTTTGTATAAGATCATTAAGTTTATAAGTTATTCCTTTTACTTGTATTATATTATTCATATTTATATTATTATAAACTATTATTTTACCATCACAAGGAGAGATAAGGAAATTCTTATTATCAGCAATAGGCCTAGAAGATTTTATTAGCTTTCTTGAAAAAAAATCATTAAAAGATTTAAAATCATTAAAGGATTTTTCACTATGAGACATATTAATATTGAAATCAGTTGCAAATTTTTTTATCTTATAACTGCTTATTTTTGAATTACAATAAAGACCATAAATTTTAGAAAAAAGTTTTTTCTTAATAAATTTTTCTAAAATTGTCATTCCAACGGGGGAATTATAAGTCCAATTTAAATACTTTTCTCCAGCTATTTTTTCTATTTCATAATTTTTAGTTTTTCTATTATAATATTTAATCATTTTTATAAGTCCTCATTAATTTTATTTTATTATTTTGCAGATATGCTTAATTTTATGAATATAAAAATTTAAAAAATGGTATTTAATGTCAATATGGAAAAATTATAAAAATATGTTGTTATATATTTTTTTAATAGTATAATTTAAATATAAAATGAGATTATAGTTATAGTCAACTAATTTATAAGAAATTTGATTTAACAAATTAATAATAAGTAATATGTTTCAGTTGATTTGGAGTGATTTTATGAATAAAACCAAAGATAATATTTTTTACTCTGCAATTAAAGTTTTTTCCAATAATGGATATAATGGAGCTACTATGGATGAAATAGCTAGTAATGCAGGTGTTGCCAAGGGAACTTTATATTATCATTTTAAAAGTAAAGAAGAGATATTTAAATATATAATTGAGGAAGGGGTTAATCTCATGAAAAATGAGATTGATGAAGCAACTGATAAAGAAAAAACCGCACTTGAAAAATTAAAAGCAGTATGCAGAGTTCAATTAAATTTAATATATAAAAATAGAGATTTTTTTAAAGTTATTGCCAGTCAGCTTTGGGGTAAAGAGCTTAGACAGTTAGAACTCAGAGATATAATGAGAAATTATGTTGTTCATATTGAAGAGTTTGTAAAGGATGCTATGGAAGCAGGTTCTATTAAAAAGGGAAATTCTTTATTTGTGGCCTATGCATTTTTAGGAACATTATGTTCAGTATCACTTTATGAAGTAATAAATGCAGAAAATGATAATATTAATAATACCATTGAAAATTTAATGAATTATATATTAAATGGTATAGGATTACAAAATTAGTTATTCGATTGATATTTACTTGAAATATTTAGATACTATGGAATATAAAATTATATATAAAAAATTAATAAAATAACAGGTTTAGTGGAAATATAATTATAAATGATGATGTTTCCGTTAAGTCTGTTATTTTTTATTATATTTAGTTTTTTAATTATATATTATAAAAGATTCCTATAAATAATAATATGTTTATTTAGATAACTATATAATTTGATTTTAATCAAAGATCTATAAAATGAATTATAAGAAGGAGTAATTATGAATATGAAAAAAATAAAAGATTTTTTTTCATTAAATGAACCAGAAAATTTTGATAATAATCTTTTGAGTTATAGCGTGATAAAAAACAATAATGAAAAAAAATATAATAATCAAAAATTATTTAAAACACTTGAACAAAATGAACAATATTTAAAAAGTATTTTTAATAATTGCTATGATTTAACTATAAGAAAAATATCATTATATAATGAGAATAAAGGTAAAATTGCAATTGCTTATTTAAATGAATTTACTACAGAAAAATTAATTAATGATAGTATAATAAATAAATTTCCACTAAATTTAAGTGCTCAAAATGATATAGAAGAATCAATAAAATATACTCTTGCAATAAATGATAATAATATTTGTGAAAATTTTGCTCAATGTATAGATGCTATTCTTGATGGAAATGTAATTATTTTTTCAGATATGTTAAACAAAGCATTTATAGAAAATATTAAAAGCCCTCCTGAAAGATCTATTGAAGAACCAAATATTGAAAGTACAATAAGAGGGCCTAGAGAAGGATTCACAGAATCAATGTCTAAAAACATAATTCTTTTAAGGAAAAAAATTAAAAATATAAATTTAAAGACTGAAAAACACACAATTGGAAAAAATGTAAAGTCTAATATTGTCATATGTTATATGGAAGACGCTGTTGATAAAAAAATATTGGAAGAAGTTAAGGCAAGGATTAGAAAAATAAATATAGATACGTTTGCATCTAATTATGTTTTAGAAGCTATTTCTGATGATAAGTTTTCTTTAGTACCAACAATTTTTAAAACTGAGAGACCAGATGTAGCAGCATCTAAATTATTAGAAGGTAAAATTCTTATTCTTGTAGATAATACTCCAATTGTACTATCAATACCAGCGTTATTTGTAGAATTTATGCAAGCTAGTGATGACTATTATACAAATTATATACCAGCTACTTTAAATAGATGCTTTAGATATATAGGTCTAATGATAACACTTACATTGCCAGGTATATATGTTGCTTTAGTAACTTTTCATCATGAGCTTATACCAACTCCATTCATTACAACTATAATAAAGGCTCGAGCTGGAATACCTCTTCCCTCCATGTGGGAATGTTTTTTAATGCTTTCAGCTTATGAAATAATAAGGGAGGCAGGTCTTAGAATACCAAAAACAATTGGTCAAACTGTAAGTATAGTGGGAACTTTAATTCTTGGAGAGGCTGCAGCAAGAGCTGGCATAGTAAGTGAACCCATGATAATTGTGGTTGCCTTTGTAGGAACAGCCCTTTATACTATTCCATCTCCGGAATTAAATTCAATGATTCTTTTTATTAGATATATTATATTGCTTTTAGGAGGCGCTTTGGGGATTTTTGGTGTTCTCTGTGGTTTATTATTTTTAATCACATATATGACATCTAGACGTTCTTTTGGGGTTCCTTATATGTATCCAATAATGCCATTTAGTTTAAAAAGAAATGAAGATGTTATTGTTAGAACACCTATAGAAAAATTGGATAAAAAAATGAAATTATTTAGAAGATAAAAATATTTGGAGAAGATCTATGAAAAAGATTTTTAATAAATTTATTATAATGTTATTAATATTATCTATGCCTACTATAAGTTTTACAGGTTGCAAAGATGCTACAGAAATAGAAAAATTAGCAGTTATATTAGCTGTAGGATTTGATGTGACCAGTGATAATGATTATCAAGTTAGCATTGAAATTATGGATAGTAGTACTCTAATTTCAAAAGGCAGGCAGACAATTACCTATTGTGCAAAAGGAGAAACTGTTTTTAAAGCGATAGATAATATTTATAAAAATATAGGACAAAAATTTAATTATGCTCATATACAATATATAGTTATTGGAGATAATATGGCGAAAAAAGGAATAGCATCTATTATAGATTTTTCTTTAAGATATAATCAAATAAGACCTACTATACCTTTTTTAGTTACAAATGGAGAAGCTAGAGACATTATAGAAACTAACATTTGTACTAATGTTATACCTGCTATATCTGTAACAGATTTATTGAATTTGCAAAGAAATAGGGGAGAAACCATATATACTACTAATTTGGATTTTGTAAATAGTATAGCACATGGATCTAGATCAACCACTTGTGGTTTAATTAATATTGATAAACATAAATTGGATACACATGTTAATTATAATTTAAGTGGTGCAGCTGTATTCAATAAAGATAAACTTGTAGGATATTTATCTACTAGAGAAACAGTAGGATTAAATTGGATTCGTGGAGATATAAATAGATATATAGTAATGATAGAGTATCCTGAAAATTATAAGATAAGCTTAGATGTTACAGATTCCTCTTCGAATACAGATATAGATATGAGTGAAAATAATAATGTAAATATAAAAGTTAATATTAAGTCAAGATCTTCCATTAGAGAAATGACTGGAATGGTAGATCCTAATAAAAATCCAAGTATTATGGATATACTTTCTAAGAGACAAAATGAAATTATTTATAATGATGCTTATTTAGTAATAAATAAAGCACAAAGAGATTTTCAACTTGACATATTTGATTTTGGAAACACTATAATGAGAAAATATCCTAATCAATGGGATTATATGAAGAATAATTGGAATGATGCTTTTAAGAATATGAAAATAGATATTAATGTTGACTCTAGAGTTAATAAAACGGGAGTACTTTCCAAGCCACCAATATAATTTCTGTTGCAGAGGATAAAAGAACAATTTTACTTATAATTATAAAGTGCCAGATCTTAATATTGATATTAATAGATAAAATCCCATTAAAGCGGCTATCATAAATCCACTTATTCCAATAATTGAAATATCATGTAGTTTCGGACCTATATTTGTTCTAAGTATTAGAGAAGAACCAATAATCATTGAAGAAATAATAATAGCGAAAACCATCCTATTAACCATTCTATTTAAATCTTTGATAGGTTTTTGCAAATTATTATGTTGTAATTGTATTTTGGCTCTTCCTCTAATTATACTTTCAGAAAGTTCTACAAACTTTGATGGAAATTCAGAAGAACTTTTTACAAATTTAAATCCATTTAATAACAAATTATCAAAATCAAAGTTCCTAAAAAATAGATTTTGATTTTGAGATTTTACATAAGGTATTAATACATCCACAATAGATAATTCGGGAGATATTCTTGCAATTACACCCTCTATCATAAGTGTACTTTTTAATAACATTGTAAGTTCTTTTGGAAGTTTTATGTTATTATTTTTTGAAATTTGAAAAATTTCTTGAAGCATAACTGAAATTTTTATGTTTTTCAAAGAAACAGATATATAGTTATCAAATAGATATTCTATAGACTCGTAAAGTGAATTTCTATTTACATAACCTTTTTTTACTCCTATAGACATAATTACAGAAATCATTTTATTTACATCATGATAGGCAACAGCAAGTATTGCATCATTTAAAGAAATTTTTAATGATTTTGAAATTGTACCCATTATTCCAAAATCAATATAGCATATATGATTTTCCCTTATAAGCAGGTTGCCTGGATGAGGATCTCCATGAAAAAAGCCATCTTGAAATACTTGTTTAAAATATGAAAGTGTAAGTTTTTTACCTAGTTCTTCTAAGTCATAGCCTTCATTTAAAAGCTTTTTTAAATTATCTATTTTTATACCTACTATTTTTTCCATAACAATTATTTTTTCAGTGCACAATTTATCAATGGTATACGGAGTACGTACAAATTTAACATCCTCATTCAATTTTTTAAACTTTTTTATGTTGTTTATTTCATTTATAAAATCTAATTCTTGAGTAGTAGATATAAATAATTCGTCTATGGCCTCCTTTGGATCTATCAATGCATCTGTAAATTTAGTTTTTGTTATATTTAATAACTTTTTTATTATAGATAAATCTGTTTTCATCATTTCAGCTATTCCTGGACGTTGAATTTTTACAATAACAAATCTACCATCTTTTAAAATAGCATCATGAACCTGAGCAATAGAAGCAGAGCCTATGGGAGTTTTATCAAAGTATAAGAATGTATTATCAATTGTGCTACTTAATTCTTCAAAAAATAGATTTTCTATGTCGATAAAATTCTCAGGAGGAACATTATTTTGCAATTTAGATAATTCTTTTATATAAGGCAAGGGTAATAAATCTGGTCTTGTGCTCAAAATTTGTCCTATTTTTATAAAGGTAGGACCCAATTCTTCAAAAGCTTTTCTTAAATTTTCAGGTGACTTTTTATTGCCATTTAACTTTGAATCCACAATAAATCCAAATCCATAATAAGCTAAAACTTTAACTATCTCCTTTAATCTATATACGGAATTCCTATGCATATTTTATTTCTCCTCTTAAAAATAAAAGCCCTAACAAATAAGTTTGGGCCTAATACAACTAAAAAGTTATTATTTAAGTTTTTCTTCAAGTTTGCTAAGTCTATTTTTAATATCCAAAATTTCATCTTTGGTTGCGAAATTAGCGTCCTTTAATATGTCTACAATATCTTTTTTAGTTACAGGTTTAAGTTTTTCACTTTTTGATATAATATCATTTTTTAATTCTTCAGATAATTCTTTACCTTCATCAATAGTCAATTTACCTTTTTCAACCATCTCATCAATGATTTTAGAGGCTTTTTCATAGGTGTAGGCAGCTGAACCAAGACCAGCAAGAAGTGCCTTTTTTAATTGGTCTACCATTATATACACCTCCAGTATACAAATTTTATAATATAATCATATCAAATAAATAAATAATTGTAAATTCATGATTATTAAAAAACTTTTAATATATATTATGTTCAATATGTGAGAAAATATATAGTTTTTATAGATATATTTATTAAATAAAAATTAATTTGAATTGACATTATTTTTAAAGTATAATAAAATACTAGAGTAAAAGTTATGCACCTATAGCTCAGCAGGATAGAGCGGTGGTTTCCTAAACCATGTGTCGGAGGTTCGAATCCTCTTAGGTGCACCAAAATTAAGAACCATAACAAATTATTTTTATATTTTAAATTAAATTCTTATAATTATTTTATTTATCACCAGTTAAAGTTTTCTGGTGTTTTTTGTTTTATAATTTAAATGTATTAGTTATAATATATTATGTAAATAATATAAATTGTTAAAAATAACTTAATTATAGGAGAATTTATGGAAGAAGTATACATAAATCATGCATTAAAAGAAGCGGAGAAAGCTAAAGATATTGGAGAGGTACCAGTTGGAGCCATTATAGTTAAAGATAATATAATATTAGCCAGAGCACATAATCTTAAAGAAAAATTGAAGGATTGTACAGCTCATGCGGAAATATTAGCAATAAAAAAAGCCTCTAAAATATTAAATAATTGGAGATTGAATAATTGTGAAATGTATATTACTTTAGAACCATGTCCTATGTGTGCTTCAGCAATTGTTGCTTCTAGAATTAAAAGAGTTTATATAGGTACTTTTGATCCTAATATAGGAGCATGTGGCTCTGTAGTTAATATACTTCAAAATGAATATTTGAAGTATAATGTAGATGTTAGATGGTTATATTCAGAAAATTGTAGTAAAATTGTTACAGACTTTTTTAAAGATAGAAGAAAATAGGTTGTGGATTTTAAAATATTTAGTTGAGATTTATAGTTATAGAATAGTATAATATATTAAGTATTTTAATTTATGTAAACTATTTTATATATTTTACTTGGAGGAGTATCGAAGTGGTCATAACGAGCTGTACTCGAAATACAGTTGTCCTCAAGGACACGTGGGTTCGAATCCCACCTCTTCCGCCAAAAAAGTGAAATTAAATATTTCATGTTTTTTTATATTAAAAGTTTTTATTTAATTTGATATAATATTAAATAAAAACTTTTGTGATGAGGTATTGATAAATGGTAGATAAAATAATTGAGAGTATGATTGATTATTTTGGAAATGATGTTCGTAGAATTAATCATGCATTAAAGGTGTATTCATTCGCTAGATGTATAGGTAAGCTAGAAAAATTAGATAGAGATAAACAAACAATTTTAGAAATCTCAGCAGTTTTACACGATATAGGAATAAAAATAAGTGAAGAAAAGTATAATTCATCTTCGGGAAAATATCAAGAATTAGAAGGCCCTGGTATTGCTAGACATATATTAGAAAAATTTCATATCAATGATGACAAGTTAAATAGAATTTTGTATATTATAGGTAATCATCATAGTTATTCTAAAATAGATGGCATAGATTTTCAAATATTGGTGGAATCTGATTTTTTAGTTAATATATTTGAAGATTGCTTAGATAAAAATTCTATAGAAAGTATAAAAATTAAATATTTTAAGACAAATGCTGGAATAAAGTATATAAATACTATGTATGAATAAAATAATATTCATTAAGTATGAGAAGGATTCTAGTTTATACTAAAAATTAGACCCTACATATTATAATAAAAAAGCTGTCTCACAGTGCATAATTCATTGTAAGACAGCTTTTTTTATTATAATTTCAAAGCAATAAAGAATAAATATTAAACATATTTTTATTGGTAAAGAAATATATTATTTAAAAATATTATTTTTTTTATATGTAATTAATAAAAATATTATCCAAATTATTATTCCTATTAAGCTTATCAGTTGAGCAACTCTAATAGATCCTAACATTAAACTATCTGTTCTTAAACCTTCTATAAAAAATCTTCCAATGGAATACAGACCAATATATGTGAATATTACAAGACCTGTTTTCTTTGTATTCTTTAATAATATTAATAATATTAAAAATACAAATAAGTTCCATATAGATTCATATAAAAACGTAGGATGATAATAGATACCATTTATATACATACCATTTTGTATAAAATTAGGAAAATGTTTTATAAAATCATAAGAAACTGGACCTCCATGGGCTTCTTGATTAAAGAAATTTCCCCATCTGCCAATAGCTTGAGCAAGAATTATTGATGGTGTAGCTACGTCAGCGAATTTCCAAAAATTAAGTTTTTTATAATATGTATACAGATAAGCAGTTATTAAACCAGTAATAACACCTCCATGTATAGCTAAGCCACCTTGACGTGTATTAAAGATTTCTATTAAATTATTTTCATAATAATTAAAATTAAATATTACATAGTATAATCTTGCTCCTATTACAGCCAAGGGTAAAGATATTAAAATAATATTAAATAGTTCATCATAATTCACATCTTTAATTTTTGATGTAAAACGAGCAATTATTATAGCAATTAACATGCCACAAGCAATTAATATACCATACCAACGTATAGATAGACCTAGTATTGTAAATGCTATTGGATTCATTTTATCACTTCCTTGTATTTATTTAATATTCTATTTAATTTAATAATATTGTTTCAAAGAGAATTTTAAAATATAACTATAAGATAAATTAACATAATTATATCAGAAAAATAAAATTTTCTATAATAAATTGCTTTTATTTTGATTATATTTTGTTTAGAACAGGGGAAAGATAATTTAGAAATAAAATATTAAAAATAATGGAGGCTATATTATGAATTCAACAGCTACTGCTTCAAAACCAATAGAAGCTAACAATTTAAAAGTAATAAAAGATGAAATTGGATATGAATTATTAATGAATAAAAAATTTCGTAAATATGCAGATTGTTGTAATGACTCACAGCTTAAATCTTTATGTACAGAAGCAAGTAACGTGCACAGAGAAAATTTTAATAGCTTAAAAACCTATCTTGACTCACATCAGTAATTAAATAAGGAGGTATAAATTTATGGAGAGCAATGGTAATTTTACTGAAAAAGAAATGATGGAAGATTTATTAGCTACAGAAAAACAGGTGATATCTTCATACAGTACAGGTATAACAGAAACATCTTGTACCAATTTAAGAGGTACACTTATGAATAATTTTAGGGGTGCTCAAGATATACAATATAAAATATTTGATGCCATGAAACAAAGAGGATGGTATCCTATAAAGGATGCCCCTGAAAATGAAGTTCAACAACTGAAAACTGAAGCTACTCAAATGGTAAGTGAATTGAGATAATATGATAATAATGTCAAGATAACACTTTAAGTTTTCTTGACATTATTATATTTTTATCAAATTTTTATATTGTTTGAAGCTGATACATATATAATATTATATTAATAACCTAGATTTCGTACAAATATAAGACTTATATTTTCATATATTTGCCTGTTATTATTTTGTATAATATTCCTTAGTTTTCTATTTATTAAGGCGTAGCCTGTTGGAATAATATAGAAAGTTTAAAAATGGCAATACTAAAAATACTTTAAAATAAGTTTCCAATTTTTATTACATTATTTTACTTTGAGCTTAAATATTAAAACTAAGTTGTGTATATCTAGGACCACAGATTGCGTCAGCAATAAGCTGTGATAGCCTTGTCATTGATGGAATATTTACATTAATTCCATTGCTAGTTCTTTTAACAAATGCTTTTATGTTACCAATACTTTTGACTAGAACTCTTACACCTACACGCTCAAGTTTCGTTTCCCGAAGAATCGTTGACTTAAAAGAACTTATAATGTTGTGTGTTATAAATACTAGCCATAAGAAACCATAAATACCATAGAACTTTGATGTTCTAAGATTCTTTATGTGGTATACATTTTTAACTATTTTAAAGAAAGCTTCTATAGTTTGACGTTTATTATAAAAATGGAATATTTCAACTGCACTCATTTCTTTAGCACTGATATTTGTGATAAGTAGAGAGTATTTCAATTTCCCTTTTTTAGATAATGTCTGAACTATAATATACCTAACTTTATTGATTTGAGGAAGTTCATAAACCCAGACAGCCTCATCGGCTTTATCATATTCTGAGAAAGGTATATCTTTTGCCAAATTTTTAGCTTTAACAGTAGAATATCCTTTGGTAACAAATTTTAAATTAGGAATTGAACGTAGTTTCTCAATATTTTCTGCTGAACCAAAACCACTATCAGTTCTTAATATTAAATTACCATTATGAACTTTCTCATTGTACTTAGATAGTATAGATTTTAATAAATCATCATAGTGATCAGTACAATGGGCACTCCCTGAATCTAGGATCATTGCTACTGTTTCGGAGTGCTCACCAGTAAATGCGGCAGCTAGTTGATAGCCACTTTGGTTTTTCTTTTTAGGGAAATACCCTTTTTGAGCTAATTCAAAAGTTTTACCATTTGCAATTAGACCTGTTTGATCACAGTCTACGACTATACTAGTATGGGTAAAAATTGAACTGCTGTTATTCATAAAAATCTTATGATGTATATCTTGAAGCTGAATTATACTATCAGAATCAAAACGTGTAAGTAACAAATTAATCTGCGATTGATCTGGAATTGTATCCATACCAAACATATTGGCAGAAAGCTTTTCTACAGAAAGTTTTTCATTTATGTCTTTAGTGGTTTCACAGCCAATGACTATGGACATCATAGTAGTTATAAGCTTTTGATACACGGAATATTTTACTTTCTTCATCTTAAGTTTAAAGTCTTCAAAGGGCTTGAAAAAGTTCATTTTTAAGCCAAATTGCATAACTGCAACTAACCAAATGGAAGTAGTTTCTTCTTTACAATTATCTCGATTAAAGCTAATATTATTCATGTGGATGATACCTGCCTTTCTTGATTTTTGTTGGTAAGAAAATTATACTTTAAGGCTCGGTATTATCCACTATTTATTTTTTGGAAACTATTTTATGGAAATTGCTAATGTTTCGTTTGTACGAAACTTAGGTAATAACAAGATTTTAAAAATATATATTTCTTAGAAATGTTTTATAATAGTAATTTTTATTCTAATATTTTCTTATTGACTAAGTAAATTTAAAAGTATATAATATATTTCGTGACGTTAATTACGTTTTGGAGAGATGTCCGAGCGGTTTAAGGAGCACGCCTGGAAAGCGTGTGTTGGGGAAACTCAACCGGGGGTTCGAATCCCCCTTTCTCCGCCATTAAAACTTTGTTGTGCTAGATGGGGAGTTAGCGGTGCCTTGTAACCTGCAATCCGCTATAGCAGGGTTGAAGTCCTTGCTGAGGTCTTAATTTGTGAGGTCTGCCTTATATAAGTGGTGTTGAGAGCTTGGTCCCACGCAACGAAAATTCACGAACTCCGTCAGGTCCGGAAGGAAGCAGCGGTAAGTGGACACTTTCGTGTGCCGTGGAACAACCTGGTTTGAGCTAACTGTATAAGTAACGCTTATGAATTAGGATCGACGCAAGGTGCACAACATTTAATTTAATAAAATGTGAAATTTTGAGATGCAGTTAGCATCTTTTTTTGTTATATAACTAATATTAATAATGTAGTATAATGTTTATGGATATTATTTACTATAAATTTAATATTTATAAATATTAAATTTATAGTTCTATATAGGTTTTATTATAAGCATTTTTAGCTTTATAAAAATAAGACTTAAGATGATATTAATAAAATATATTTGTTTTATTAAGAGGTGATAAATTTGGGATATACAGCTCTATATAGAGAGTGGAGACCAAGAACATTTGAAGATGTTGTAGGACAAAAACATGTTACTATAACATTAAAAAATCAGGTTAAGGATAATAGAATAGCTCATGCTTATTTATTATGTGGCACAAGAGGTACTGGTAAAACATCTACCGCTAAGATACTTTCAAAGGCAGTAAATTGTTTGAATCCTAGGGATGGGGAACCTTGTAATCAGTGTGAAATGTGTAAAAAAATAAATAATGGCCTTTCAATAGATGTTACAGAACTAGATGCCGCTTCTCATAATGGAGTAGAGGATATAAGAAATATTATAGATGATGTGCAATATCCACCTCATGAAGCACGATTTAAAGTATACATTATAGATGAAGTACATATGCTTTCTATGGGTGCAGTAAATGCTTTTCTAAAAACTCTTGAAGAACCACCTAAAAATGTCATATTTATTTTAGCCACAACGGATCCTCAAAGATTGCCAATAACTATACTCTCCAGATGTCAAAGATTCGATTTCAAAAGAATAAAAAAAGATGATATGTTTTATAGGCTTAGAGAAATAGTTACAAATCAAGGCATATTTGCAGATGATAGAAGCTTGAATCTTATAGCAAGGATATCTGATGGAGCTATGAGAGATGCTCTTAGTATATTAGATCAGGCTATATCTACAGGAAATGGAAAAGTTCAATATGATGATATTATAAATATGCTTGGTCTTGTAACTAATGAATATCTTATTAAAATAACATCAGAATTAATTGAAAAAAATATTGAAAATGCTATGAAGATAATTGATGACGTAGTAATTAGTGGAAAAGATATAAATATATTTATTAAAGATCTCACAATTCACATGAGAAATCTTATGATGGTTAAAATAAGTAAGAATGCACAAGATATCTTAGATATGTCTCAGGAAAATATAAAACTTATTAAAGATCAATCTGAAAAGATAAGAGTAGAAGAAATTATGAGATATATAAAGATACTTCAAGATACAGAAGAAGAATCTAAATGGAGTAAACAAAGTAGAATATATTTGGAATTAGCCATTATAAAAATGTGTAAAATAGAATATGATACTTCTAATGAAATTATACTTTCACGACTTAATAAACTCGAAAATATGATGAAAAGTGGACATTTAGTATATAATAAAGAAGTTAAAATAAATAATATAAAAGATGATATAAAAAAACAGCCATTAAAAATTAATGGAGATAATGCATCTGTAAAATTAGAAGATGGTTTTAAGAATACTCAATCACAATTAACTTTAGATGATGTAAAAAAGGTTTGGAGAGATATACTTGAAACATTTAAAGCCAGAAGATTAAGAGTGTTAGGAGCTCATCTTAGTAATGGTGAACCTATAAGCTGTAAACACAGTATAATAGAAGTAAGATTTAAAAAAAGTTATAATTTTAGCAGGCAAAATTTACAAAGGCCAGAAAATAATAAAAAGGTTGAGGAGATATTCTCACAAGTACTTAAAGAAAAAATTAGAATTATTTACAGTTTGGAAAAAGATGAAGAAGATACGAAGGTATCAACAGAAGATATAATAAAAAATACCTTTGGAGAAGAAATAGTTGATATTATTGATGAATGATATTTTAAATGGTAAAATATTAGGTACTTAAGAAATTTAAAATTATTTTATATTTATTTTTAGGAGGTTTTATATATGGCAAGAGGTGGATTCCCTGGAATGGGTGGAGGAAATATGAATAACTTAATAAAGCAGGCACAAAAGTTTCAAAAACAAATGGAAGATATGCAAAAAGATTTAGAAAATAAAAATTTTGAAGCTACTGTAGGTGGTGGAACTGTTACAGCTGTAGTTAATGGAAAAAAACAATTAGTTGATATTAAAATAAAAGAAGAAGTAGTGGATCCTGATGATATAGAAATGCTTCAAGATTTGATAATTTCAGCTTGTAATGAAGCTCTTAAAAAGGCTGATGATGAATCTGCAGGAGAAATGAAGAAAATGACAGGCGGATTGAATATACCTGGAATGTTCTAATAATGAGGTGAATGCGTTGGATTTTTATCCAGTAGCAATAGAAAAATTAATAGAGGAATTTTCTAAACTTCCTGGAATAGGATATAAGACTGCTCAAAGATTAACGCTTCATGTGTTGAATTTACCTAAAGAAGAGGTAGAGGGATTTTCAAAGGCATTAATCGAAGCAAGAGGGACTATAAAATATTGTTCTGTATGCGGAAACTTTACAGATACCGATCCCTGTGCTATATGTTCTAATCCAAGTCGAAATAAACATTTAATTTGTGTAGTGGAAGAACCTAAAGATATTATGGCTATAGAGAAGGTTAGGGAATATAATGGTGTATATCATGTCTTGCATGGAGTTATATCACCTATGCATGGAAAAGGTCCTGATTCTATAAAATTAAAAGAACTTATAAGTCGTATGAACAATGAGGTTAAAGAAGTTATAGTGGCAACAAACCCTAATGTTGATGGAGAGGCTACTGCTATGTATATATCTAAATTGTTAAAGCCTTTAGGTGTTAAAGTTACTAGAATTGCCCATGGCATACCTGTAGGAGGAGATCTTGAATACGCAGATGAAGTAACTTTATCAAAAGCTCTAGAGGGAAGAAAGGAAATATAATAGGAATATTATTCCCATTTTATGTCTATAATTTTATAAAGGTATAAAATGGGAGGTTTTTTTATGATTAGGAAAAAGGATATAAAATTAAATAAAAACACTAAGTATGATTTAAACCAAAAAGATATAATTATTGCCATAGAGGAAGCTAGAAAAGAGTTGCAAGCTTGTAGAGATTATTTTGAACTTGTCAATGAACCTGTGTTAGTGGATTATGCCATTTATAAGGAAGCTGCTGCTAAGTCAAGATATATATATCTTCTTGAAGAAGCAAAAAAATTAAATATAAAAGTTGATGGATTTAATATTTATACTAATAAAGAAAAAGTTGATTGATTTATATATTTATAGGGGGATGATTAAATGGAATACGTGGGATATTTTTTAATATCAATAATAGCATTGTTTATTGTTGTTAAATTACTAGCATGGCCATTAAAGATTTTGCTTAAGTTAATAATAAATGGGGTACTTGGAACAATACTTTTATTTATAGTGAATTTAGTAGGGTCAAGTTTTGGATTTACTATAGGAATTAATATTGTAACAGCACTTATAGCTGGTTTTTTTGGTATTCCAGGTGTTATTTTTCTATTGATTTTTAAATTTATATTGTAAGGCACTATAACATCTATTTTGAATAATATATTTATGATAATTATATACTCACCCTAGTGTATCTATAGGTGAAAAACGTCAATATTGATAGCTATAGTTAGTATATAAAATTTAAATTAATATAATGAATATTATTAAAGTGTAATAAAAATATATTTTATGATATCATAGTTTTCGTTGTGTTTGAGAAATGGTTTGTTAAACATAAAAAAAATATTGACAAACTATGTTGATGATGATACACTATAAAAGCTGTCAGATGACAGTGATTGATCTTTGAAAATTAAACAGAGTATAAGAATAGTAAGTAAACCAGCAATTCTTTAGATTTTAAGAAATTAAAATTGAGAGTAACAAACTCTTCATTGAGAAGAGAAGCGATGAGCTAACATCAAACTTATAAATTGAGAGTTTGATCCTGGCTCAGGACGAACGCTGGCGGCGTGCTTAACACATGCAAGTCGAGCGAGAAACCTTCGGGTTTCTAGCGGCGGACGGGTGAGTAACACGTGGGTAACCTGCCTCAAAGAGGGGAATAGCCTCCCGAAAGGGAGATTAATACCGCATAATATTAAAGTTTCACATGGAGCTTTAATTAAAGGAGTAATCCGCTTTGAGATGGACCCGCGGCGCATTAGCTAGTTGGAGAGGTAACGGCTCACCAAGGCGACGATGCGTAGCCGACCTGAGAGGGTGATCGGCCACATTGGAACTGAGACACGGTCCAGACTCCTACGGGAGGCAGCAGTGGGGAATATTGCACAATGGGCGAAAGCCTGATGCAGCAACGCCGCGTGAGTGATGACGGTCTTCGGATTGTAAAGCTCTGTCTTTTGGGACGATAATGACGGTACCAAAGGAGGAAGCCACGGCTAACTACGTGCCAGCAGCCGCGGTAATACGTAGGTGGCAAGCGTTGTCCGGATTTACTGGGCGTAAAGGATGTGTAGGCGGATACTTAAGTGAGATGTGAAAGCCCCGGGCTCAACCTGGGGACTGCATTTCAAACTGGGTATCTAGAGTGCAGGAGAGGAAAGCGGAATTCCTAGTGTAGCGGTGAAATGCGTAGAGATTAGGAAGAACATCAGTGGCGAAGGCGGCTTTCTGGACTGTAACTGACGCTGAGGCATGAAAGCGTGGGGAGCAAACAGGATTAGATACCCTGGTAGTCCACGCCGTAAACGATGAGTACTAGGTGTAGGAGGTATCGACTCCTTCTGTGCCGCAGTTAACACAATAAGTACTCCGCCTGGGAAGTACGGTCGCAAGATTAAAACTCAAAGGAATTGACGGGGGCCCGCACAAGCAGCGGAGCATGTGGTTTAATTCGAAGCAACGCGAAGAACCTTACCTAGACTTGACATCTCCTGAATAGCGTAGAGATACGTGAAGCCCTTCGGGGCAGGAAGACAGGTGGTGCATGGTTGTCGTCAGCTCGTGTCGTGAGATGTTGGGTTAAGTCCCGCAACGAGCGCAACCCTTATCATTAGTTGCTACCATTAAGTTGAGCACTCTAGTGAGACTGCCCGGGTTAACCGGGAGGAAGGCGGGGATGACGTCAAATCATCATGCCCCTTATGTCTAGGGCTACACACGTGCTACAATGGTGAGAACAACGAGATGCAATACCGTGAGGTGGAGCTAAACTTGAAAACTCATCCCAGTTCGGATTGCAGGCTGAAATTCGCCTGCATGAAGTTGGAGTTGCTAGTAATCGCGAATCAGAATGTCGCGGTGAATACGTTCCCGGGCCTTGTACACACCGCCCGTCACACCATGAGAGCTGGTAACACCCGAAGTCCGTGAGGTAACCTTTATGGGGCCAGCGGCCGAAGGTGGGATTAGTGATTGGGGTGAAGTCGTAACAAGGTAGCCGTAGGAGAACCTGCGGCTGGATCACCTCCTTTCTAAGGAGTAATTGCAGCAGGATAACTGTTGTATACATTGGTTTCTTACTCTTGTCTCTGTTTAATTTTGAGAGATCAGTTCTCTTAAGATGTACTTTGAAAATTGCATAGAGAAACAAAGTAAAGTAAAAAATAATCCTTTGTATAATATGATTTTAATCGAAAGATTGAAATTAAAACAAATAAAGATTAAACTCTAAAAGGCTAACGCCTAAAAGAGTAACAAGGTCAAGCTACAAAGGGCGCATGGTGAATGCCTTGGCACTAGAAGTCGAAGAAGGACGTGACAAGCTGCGATAAGCTTCGGGTAGGCGCAAATAGCCTGTGATCCGGAGATTTCCGAATGGGGCAACCCACATGTCGAGCAGACATGTACTGTATACTGAATTCATAGGTATATGGAGACATACCCGGGGAACTGAAACATCTAAGTACCCGGAGGAAGAGAAAGAAATATCGATTTTCTTAGTAGCGGCGAGCGAAAAGGAATCAGCCCAAACCAGGGACTTTGTCCCTGGGGTTGTGGATAGATCATCACTGCATAATATCTTAACCGAAGAGTTCTGGAAAGCTCTACCGCAGAAGGTAATAGTCCTGTAGGTTAAAAGAGAAAATTGCAAGATCTAATCCAGAGTACCACGAGACACGTGAAACCTTGTGGGAAGCTGGGAGGACCACCTCCCAAGGCTAAATACTAACTAGTGACCGATAGTGAAGCAGTACCGTGAGGGAAAGGTGAAAAGAACCCCGGAAGGGGAGTGAAATAGAACCTGAAACCGTGTGCCTACAACCGGTCGTAGCACTTTTTATGTGTGACGACGTGCTTTTTGTAGAACGAGCCAGCGAGTTACGGTATGCAGCAAGGTTAAGCACTTATGGTGCGCAGCCGAAGGGAAACCAAGTCTTAACAGGGCGACTAGTTGCATGCTGTAGACCCGAAACCGGGTGACCTATCCATGGCCAGGTTGAAGCGGAAGTAAAATTCCGTGGAGGACCGAACCACATTGGTGTTGAAAAACCATGGGATGAGCTGTGGATAGCGGAGAAATTCCAATCGAACTCGGAGATAGCTGGTTCTCCTCGAAATAGCTTTAGGGCTAGCGTCGATTAATTGAGTTATGGAGGTAGAGCACTGAATGAGGTAGGGGCTGACAACAGTTACTGAACTCTATCAAACTCCGAATGCCATATACTTTTATTTCGGCAGTCAGACTGCGAATGATAAGATCCGTAGTCAAAAGGGAAACAGCCCAGATCATCAGCTAAGGTCCCAAAGTGTAAGTTAAGTGGTAAAGGATGTGGGATTTCTAAGACAACTAGGATGTTGGCTCAGAAGCAGCCACTCATTTAAAGAGTGCGTAATAGCTCACTAGTCAAGAGATCCTGCGCCGAAAATGTCCGGGGCTAAAACTTACCACCGAAGCTATGGGCTCGTAAGAGCGGTAGAGGAGCTTCCTGCACCGGTTGAAGTCGTACCGTAAGGAGCGGTGGACAGTGCAGGAGTGAGTATGCTGGCATAAGTAGCGAGAACTAAGTGAGAATCTTAGTGGTCGAAAACCTAAGGTTTCCTGAGGAAGGCTCGTCCGCTCAGGGTTAGTCGGGTCCTAAGCCGAGGCCGAAAGGCGTAGGTGATGGATAATCGGTTGATATTCCGATACCACCTTTCTCCGTTATGAGAGATGGGGTGACGCAGAAGGATAAGATGTGCGCACTATTGGATGTGCGTCTAAGCACTAAGACGTGCAGGCTGGCAAATCCGCCTGATTAGTCAAGGTGTTATGGGGAGCTAATTTTTAGCGAAGTATCTGATTTCACACTGCCAAGAAAAGCCTCTATCAAGGAAAAAGGTGCCCGTACCGCAAACCGACACAGGTAGGTGAGGAGAGAATCCTAAGACCATCGGAAGAATCGTTGTTAAGGAACTCGGCAAATTGACCCCGTAACTTCGGGAGAAGGGGTGCCTGCTTTTAGCAGGCCGCAGAGGATAGGCCCAAGCAACTGTTTAGCAAAAACACAGGTCTCTGCTAAAGCGAAAGCTGATGTATAGGGGCTGACGCCTGCCCGGTGCTGGAAGGTTAAGGGGATCCGTAAGAGTAATCGAAGCGGTGAACTTAAGCCCCAGTAAACGGCGGCCGTAACTATAACGGTCCTAAGGTAGCGAAATTCCTTGTCGGGTAAGTTCCGACCCGCACGAATGGCGTAATGATTTGGGCACTGTCTCAACAACGAATCCGGCGAAATTGTAGTGCAAGTGAAGATGCTTGCTACCCGCGATTGGACGGAAAGACCCCGTAGAGCTTTACTGTAGTTTAGCATTGAGTTTCGGTATTGTCTGTACAGGATAGGTGGGAGACTGGGATACAGTGGCGTCAGCTGCTGAGGAGTCGACCTTGGGATACCACCCTGACAGTACTGGAATTCTAACCGGAGGCCATGAAGCTGGTCACGGGACATTGCTAGATGGGCAGTTTGACTGGGGCGGTCGCCTCCTAAAAAGTAACGGAGGCGCCCAAAGGTTCCCTCAGCGCGGTTGGAAATCGCGCGAAGAGTGCAAAGGCAAAAGGGAGCCTGACTGCGACACAAACAAGTGGAGCAGGGACGAAAGTCGGGCTTAGTGATCCGGTGGTTCCTCGTGGGAGGGCCATCGCTCAACGGATAAAAGCTACCTCGGGGATAACAGGCTGATCTCCCCCAAGAGTCCACATCGACGGGGAGGTTTGGCACCTCGATGTCGGCTCGTCGCATCCTGGGGCTGAAGTAGGTCCCAAGGGTTGGGCTGTTCGCCCATTAAAGCGGCACGCGAGCTGGGTTCAGAACGTCGTGAGACAGTTCGGTCCCTATCCGTCGCGGGCGTAGGAAATTTGAGAGGAGCTGTCCTTAGTACGAGAGGACCGGGATGGACTGACCTCTGGTGCACCAGTTGTCACGCCAGTGGCACAGCTGGGTAGCTATGTCGGGAAGGGATAAACGCTGAAAGCATCTAAGCGTGAAGCCCACCTCAAGATAAGATTTCCCATAGCGTAAGCTAGTAAGACCCCTGAAAGAACATCAGGTTGATAGGTCAGAGGTGTAAGTGCAGTAATGTATTCAGCTGACTGATACTAATAGGTCGAGGGCTTGACCAAAATAAAATGAAGAAATAAAATTACTTTACCAGTTACTATGCAATTTTGAGAGTACAATTTTTTAGTTAAAAATTAAGAATTAAGAGTTAAGAATTTAGGAAAAAACTCCTAAGGAGTTTTAAAAGATTAAATTAAAGGAATTCCATAGGAATTTCATCAATAACTCTCAACTTTTAACTATTCACTCTTAACTTAATATATCCAGTGTCTATGACTTAGAGGTAACACTCCTTCCCATTCCGAACAGGCAGGTTAAGCTCTAATGTGCTGATGGTACTGCAGGGGAAGCCCTGTGGAAGAGTAGGTCGACGCTGGGTTATACTAAATAACAAAGTTTATTTTAGTATTTATTAAATTTAATATTTGGTTTACTAGCTCAGTTGGTAGAGCACATGACTTTTAATCATGTTGTCCGGGGTTCGATTCCCCGGTAAGCCACCAAAAAACATCCTTATTTTAAATAAGGATGTTTTTTACATAATTGAATTTTAGAATTATTTTTTAGTTAGAATATTTTTCTCTACAGGAATTAATAAAGTTTTATCAATTATTATTTTTTCATTACTTAAACTATTTTTTTCTTTAATCTCTTTTATAACACCACTAGGCATATAGTTTGGCATGTAATTTCTAGCTAAACTATATAAGTCATCACCAGCTTTTACTTTATAATCTATATAAGTATAATCCAAGTTGCTAGTGTCTATTTTTATAATATTTTTATTAGAAGCAGGTGTAGATTTTAATGATGAATTATTTATATTATAGTTAGTTTTTGAAGGGTTTAAAGCCTCTAATTTTTGTTGATCATTATATACTAAACTACTACAGATTAATAATATAAGCATCAATGATAAAATTAATAATAACTTATTTTTGCTCATGATAAAATCACCTCATAATATAATATTATATTGGTAATTATTACCTTAAAACAAAAAATTATACATGAGTTTTTAGTATATTTTTTAAATTTATCCAATCATTTTCATACATTTTCAAAAAGTTGTCATTTCTATTATAAGTGAGAGCCGAAGGATGATACATGGGAAAGATATATCTAGAAATTTTATTATTAAAAATTATATTACCATGACAATCTCCAATGCTTTTAAAATCTGTTAGTCTCTTTAGAGGTATGTTGCCTAAAGTTATTATCAATTTAGGATTAACAAGCTTTATCTCCTCATCTAGAACTTCTCTAAATAGATTTATTTCTGAGACTTTAGGAGTTCTATTACTTATGGTTTCTTTATTTGTTTTACCAATTGTTATTTTTACAGGTCTAAAAAAACAGGTGTTTGTAATTCTTATATCTTTTCGATATAATCCAATACTGTTTAGATATTTTTCGAAAGTTTTACCGGCTAATCCCACAAAAGGTTTTCCTATTTCAACTTCATTTTTACCTGGGGCTTCACCAACAAATAATATATTACAAGGAATAGGACCATCACCTGTTATCCAGCCAGCAATAGGTTCTTCTTTGTAATTTTCTGATATATTTTTAATTTTTGTACTTAGATCATTTAAAGTCATAATTTTATCCTTTCTAAAAGTAAACTAAAGTAGAATTTCAAAAATGATTATAAAGTTTATTTATTGAAAAGTAAATAAGCATTTATATTAATTATAATTTATAATTGTATTTATAAAATTTAATTAGTAATTATTTTAGATTTTAAATATAAACTAAAATTTATAAAAGTCACAAATGTAAAATAAAACTATAAGTTAATATTCTAATTAACATTTTCTTAAAATACATAATATTTAATCATGAATATTGTATATTATAAATATTACATAAAAAGTTAATGCTAAATTATGGTATAATATTACTATCCAACATCAATTAAAAAATAAAAATCAATTATAGGAGGTTACAAATGAAAAATGTAATAATAAGTATAATATTAATTTTATCTTTAATTCAATTATCTGCATGTAGTAGTGCTACATTAGAAAATAAGAGTCATAGTAATACACAATCAATAAATAAAGTTGATAATAATACTGCCTTAATAAACGAAAATAATAATGTAAATTTAGTAAATGCAAATAACAATAATACTGTAAGTAATAATTCAAGTTCTAAAAATTTAGAAAGTGGATCAAATAATAAAACTTTAGAAATAAATAGTCCAAAAGGTAATAGTGATAATGTAAATTCAAATACTATAACGGATATAAACAATTGGAGCCATCCTGTTAAATATGTATTTAATAATGCTAATATTCAAATTCAAAAGGTAGAATTTAAAGAAAATAAAACCTATCCTATATTTTATGTAAACTTAACAAAAAATATAGATTCTGAAAATAAAACTTATTACAAAAATTTAATAAGTCAAATTGCTATTGCCAATGGATATTGGAATTATGAAATAATAGATACAAAAAAGGATGTGGATATTAAAGTTACTTGTGATAGGAGTAAAAGTATTCTAAAAGAAATAATCTATAATAAAGACAGTAATTATTTTGTTGAATCTAATGAAGATAAAAAAGTTATTAACAATACAGATGATGAATTTATAAATTACTTAATTAATAATGTAGGTGAAGTAAAGAGCTTTGTAAATTCATTAAAAAATAATAAAAATGTAAATAGTATAATATATGTAGAACGTTATCCAGACGAAAATTCTAAAAATTCCTATATAAGAGATTATTACGGAATATATGTGGGTGAAGAGCATACTGATCACAATGTAAATATATATAGATTTGCTATTAATAAAGATAGTAAAGAAATACTATATTATGATGTGATAAATGACAAATATGAAACCCTTAATGAATGGAGAAAAAACAAATAATTGAATCCATACATTTAATAAAAAGATTATATAATATTATAATATTAAGTGTAAATTTTAATTCTGTAGGTATGATAATAAGATATTGATAATATTTTTTCTTTATTTACTAAAATTATAAATAAATTTTAGTAATATCACTAATTACGAGGATTGTTTTATGAATATAGATTAAATAATTATTAAAGTAATTTAATAATGTACAAGGAGTGATATAATGAACAAAACACTTATAATGACACCAGGTCCCACTAGTGTTAGAGAAAATGTAAGACTTGCTAGAGCAAAGGAAACTACAAATCCTGATATAGATGAAAAGTTCTATGAATTCTACAAGGAAACCTGTCACAAACTGGGGATTTTCTTAAATACAAATAATGAAGTTAGGATATTAAGTGGAGAGGGAATACTGGGCCTAGAGGCTGCATGTGCATCTCTCACTGAAAGAGGAGACAGAGTACTAATAATCGAAAATGGAATCTTTGGTGAGGGATTTGGAGATTTTGTAAAAATTTATGGCGGAGAACCATTTTATTTTAGAAATAATAGAAAACGTAAGGTAGATATAGAAGAATTAAAATCATTTTTAGAAAAAGATAGTAATTTTAAATATGCAACAATAGTTCATTGTGATACACCTTCCGGAGTATTAAATGATATAGACAAAATATGTCCTATACTCAAAGAAAAGGGTATATTAACGGTAGTTGATAGTGTAGCTGGTATGGGTGGAGAAGAATTACAAGTAGATAATTGGAAAATAGATATAGCTTTAGGTGCTTCACAAAAATGTTTGTCTGCTCCTCCTGGTTTAACATTTTTAAGTATAAGTGAGGATGCATTTCAATCTATGGAAAATAGAAAGAATCCTATAGCATCATTTTATTGCAATCTTTTAGTTTGGAAAGATTATTATAAAAATAAGTGGTTTCCATATACGCCACCTATAAGTGATATTATAGGATTAGATAAAGCTGTAGATAATTTATTAAATGAAAAAAATATCATTGAAAGACATGATAAGATTGCCAGTGCTACAAGGGCCGCTATAGTTTCAGCAGGGCTGAAGATTCATATAGAAGAAGGATATTCAAATACAGTTACTGTAATAGATGTTCCACATGGAATTAATGATAAAAAAATAATAAAATATATGTTAGATAATTATGGAGTAATGATTACTGGGTCTTTTGGATATCTGGAAGGAAGAGTATTAAGAATAGGTCATATGGGAGAAAATGCAACAGTAGAAAAGGTATCATATACATTATTTGCACTACAAAAAGCTTTAGAACATTATGGTTATACATTTTATAAGGATATAGTAAGTATTTTTTTTGAAAGAATTTAGACTTTAATTATTAGTTACATATATCTTTCTTTAAGAGTAATTATGGTTTTAATTATAACTATCCACTATAATATCCTATTTTATTATTAAGATAGGTAATATAGTGGATTTAATTTTTGGTTATAATATATTTTAATACTTGTCCTGGTGTATCAATGTGTGATATGTGCAGAAATAATGAGAAATATTGATTATTGTAGATATAATTATGAATAATGTAATCAAATAACATATGGATAATAAAGATCTATGGTATAATATTTTACGTTGTCAAACAACAGTCAGTTAAAGTCAATAAGATTTTAATAAAAAGATATTGACAAACTATGTTGATGATGATACACTGTAAAAGCTGTCAGATGACAGTGATTGATCTTTGAAAATTAAACAGAGTATAAGAATAGTAAGTAAACCAGCAATTCTTTAGATTTTAAGAAATTAAAATTGAGAGTAACAAACTCTTCATTGAGAAGAGAAGCGATGAGCTAACATCAAACTTATAAATTGAGAGTTTGATCCTGGCTCAGGACGAACGCTGGCGGCGTGCTTAACACATGCAAGTCGAGCGAGAAACCTTCGGGTTTCTAGCGGCGGACGGGTGAGTAACACGTGGGTAACCTGCCTCAAAGAGGGGAATAGCCTCCCGAAAGGGAGATTAATACCGCATAATATTAAAGTTTCACATGGAGCTTTAATTAAAGGAGTAATCCGCTTTGAGATGGACCCGCGGCGCATTAGCTAGTTGGAGAGGTAACGGCTCACCAAGGCGACGATGCGTAGCCGACCTGAGAGGGTGATCGGCCACATTGGAACTGAGACACGGTCCAGACTCCTACGGGAGGCAGCAGTGGGGAATATTGCACAATGGGCGAAAGCCTGATGCAGCAACGCCGCGTGAGTGATGACGGTCTTCGGATTGTAAAGCTCTGTCTTTTGGGACGATAATGACGGTACCAAAGGAGGAAGCCACGGCTAACTACGTGCCAGCAGCCGCGGTAATACGTAGGTGGCAAGCGTTGTCCGGATTTACTGGGCGTAAAGGATGTGTAGGCGGATACTTAAGTGAGATGTGAAAGCCCCGGGCTCAACCTGGGGACTGCATTTCAAACTGGGTATCTAGAGTGCAGGAGAGGAAAGCGGAATTCCTAGTGTAGCGGTGAAATGCGTAGAGATTAGGAAGAACATCAGTGGCGAAGGCGGCTTTCTGGACTGTAACTGACGCTGAGGCATGAAAGCGTGGGGAGCAAACAGGATTAGATACCCTGGTAGTCCACGCCGTAAACGATGAGTACTAGGTGTAGGAGGTATCGACTCCTTCTGTGCCGCAGTTAACACAATAAGTACTCCGCCTGGGAAGTACGGTCGCAAGATTAAAACTCAAAGGAATTGACGGGGGCCCGCACAAGCAGCGGAGCATGTGGTTTAATTCGAAGCAACGCGAAGAACCTTACCTAGACTTGACATCTCCTGAATAGCGTAGAGATACGTGAAGCCCTTCGGGGCAGGAAGACAGGTGGTGCATGGTTGTCGTCAGCTCGTGTCGTGAGATGTTGGGTTAAGTCCCGCAACGAGCGCAACCCTTATCATTAGTTGCTACCATTAAGTTGAGCACTCTAGTGAGACTGCCCGGGTTAACCGGGAGGAAGGCGGGGATGACGTCAAATCATCATGCCCCTTATGTCTAGGGCTACACACGTGCTACAATGGTGAGAACAACGAGATGCAATACCGTGAGGTGGAGCTAAACTTGAAAACTCATCCCAGTTCGGATTGCAGGCTGAAATTCGCCTGCATGAAGTTGGAGTTGCTAGTAATCGCGAATCAGAATGTCGCGGTGAATACGTTCCCGGGCCTTGTACACACCGCCCGTCACACCATGAGAGCTGGTAACACCCAAAGTCCGTGAGGTAACCTTTATGGGGCCAGCGGCCGAAGGTGGGATTAGTGATTGGGGTGAAGTCGTAACAAGGTAGCCGTAGGAGAACCTGCGGCTGGATCACCTCCTTTCTAAGGAGTAATTGCAGCAGGATAACTGTTGTATACATTGGTTTCTTACTCTTGTCTCTGTTTAATTTTGAGAGATTATAGATTATGATTGGAATTATTAAAGTCGTAATTATTATCTTTTATAATGGGCTTATAGCTCAGCTGGTTAGAGCGCACGCCTGATAAGCGTGAGGTCGATGGTTCGAGTCCATTTAAGCCCACCATTTTGGAGTAATATCCAAAGTAAAATGTACTTTGAAAATTGCATAGAGAAACAAAGTAAAGTAAAAAATAATCCTTTGTATAATATGATTTTAATCGAAAGATTGAAATTAAAACAAATAAAGACTAAACTCTAAAAGGCTAACGCCTAAAAGAGTAACAAGGTCAAGCTACAAAGGGCGCATGGTGAATGCCTTGGCACTAGAAGTCGAAGAAGGACGTGACAAGCTGCGATAAGCTTCGGGTAGGCGCAAATAGCCTGTGATCCGGAGATTTCCGAATGGGGCAACCCACATGTTTAACGACATGTACTGTATACTGAATTCATAGGTATATGGAGACATACCCGGGGAACTGAAACATCTAAGTACCCGGAGGAAGAGAAAGAAATATCGATTTTCTTAGTAGCGGCGAGCGAAAAGGAATCAGCCCAAACCAGGGACTTTGTCCCTGGGGTTGTGGATAGATTATCACTGCATAATATCTTAACCGAAGAGTTCTGGAAAGCTCTACCGCAGAAGGTAATAGTCCTGTAGGTTAAAAGAGAAAATTGCAAGATCTAATCCAGAGTACCACGAGACACGTGAAACCTTGTGGGAAGCTGGGAGGACCACCTCCCAAGGCTAAATACTAACTAGTGACCGATAGTGAAGCAGTACCGTGAGGGAAAGGTGAAAAGAACCCCGGAAGGGGAGTGAAATAGAACCTGAAACCGTGTGCCTACAACCGGTCGTAGCACTTTTTATGTGTGACGACGTGCTTTTTGTAGAACGAGCCAGCGAGTTACGGTATGCAGCAAGGTTAAGCACTTATGGTGCGCAGCCGAAGGGAAACCAAGTCTTAACAGGGCGACTAGTTGCATGCTGTAGACCCGAAACCGGGTGACCTATCCATGGCCAGGTTGAAGCGGAAGTAAAATTCCGTGGAGGACCGAACCACATTGGTGTTGAAAAACCATGGGATGAGCTGTGGATAGCGGAGAAATTCCAATCGAACTCGGAGATAGCTGGTTCTCCTCGAAATAGCTTTAGGGCTAGCGTCGATTAATTGAGTTATGGAGGTAGAGCACTGAATGAGGTAGGGGCTGACAACAGTTACTGAACTCTATCAAACTCCGAATGCCATATACTTTTATTTCGGCAGTCAGACTGCGAATGATAAGATCCGTAGTCAAAAGGGAAACAGCCCAGATCATCAGCTAAGGTCCCAAAGTGTAAGTTAAGTGGTAAAGGATGTGGGATTTCTAAGACAACTAGGATGTTGGCTCAGAAGCAGCCACTCATTTAAAGAGTGCGTAATAGCTCACTAGTCAAGAGATCCTGCGCCGAAAATGTCCGGGGCTAAAACTTACCACCGAAGCTATGGGCTCGTAAGAGCGGTAGAGGAGCTTCCTGCACCGGTTGAAGTCGTACCGTAAGGAGCGGTGGACAGTGCAGGAGTGAGTATGCTGGCATAAGTAGCGAGAACTAAGTGAGAATCTTAGTGGTCGAAAACCTAAGGTTTCCTGAGGAAGGCTCGTCCGCTCAGGGTTAGTCGGGTCCTAAGCCGAGGCCGAAAGGCGTAGGTGATGGATAATCGGTTGATATTCCGATACCACCTTTCTCCGTTATGAGAGATGGGGTGACGCAGAAGGATAAGATGTGCGCACTATTGGATGTGCGTCTAAGCACTAAGACGTGCAGGCTGGCAAATCCGCCTGATTAGTCAAGGTGTTATGGGGAGCTAATTTTTAGCGAAGTATCTGATTTCACACTGCCAAGAAAAGCCTCTATCAAGGAAAAAGGTGCCCGTACCGCAAACCGACACAGGTAGGTGAGGAGAGAATCCTAAGACCATCGGAAGAATCGTTGTTAAGGAACTCGGCAAATTGACCCCGTAACTTCGGGAGAAGGGGTGCCTGCTTTTAGCAGGCCGCAGAGGATAGGCCCAAGCAACTGTTTAGCAAAAACACAGGTCTCTGCTAAAGCGAAAGCTGATGTATAGGGGCTGACGCCTGCCCGGTGCTGGAAGGTTAAGGGGATCCGTAAGAGTAATCGAAGCGGTGAACTTAAGCCCCAGTAAACGGCGGCCGTAACTATAACGGTCCTAAGGTAGCGAAATTCCTTGTCGGGTAAGTTCCGACCCGCACGAATGGCGTAATGATTTGGGCACTGTCTCAACAACGAATCCGGCGAAATTGTAGTGCAAGTGAAGATGCTTGCTACCCGCGATTGGACGGAAAGACCCCGTAGAGCTTTACTGTAGTTTAGCATTGAGTTTCGGTATTGTCTGTACAGGATAGGTGGGAGACTGGGATACAGTGGCGTCAGCTGCTGAGGAGTCGACCTTGGGATACCACCCTGACAGTACTGGAATTCTAACCGGAGGCCATGAAGCTGGTCACGGGACATTGCTAGATGGGCAGTTTGACTGGGGCGGTCGCCTCCTAAAAAGTAACGGAGGCGCCCAAAGGTTCCCTCAGCGCGGTTGGAAATCGCGCGAAGAGTGCAAAGGCAAAAGGGAGCCTGACTGCGACACAAACAAGTGGAGCAGGGACGAAAGTCGGGCTTAGTGATCCGGTGGTTCCTCGTGGGAGGGCCATCGCTCAACGGATAAAAGCTACCTCGGGGATAACAGGCTGATCTCCCCCAAGAGTCCACATCGACGGGGAGGTTTGGCACCTCGATGTCGGCTCGTCGCATCCTGGGGCTGAAGTAGGTCCCAAGGGTTGGGCTGTTCGCCCATTAAAGCGGCACGCGAGCTGGGTTCAGAACGTCGTGAGACAGTTCGGTCCCTATCCGTCGCGGGCGTAGGAAATTTGAGAGGAGCTGTCCTTAGTACGAGAGGACCGGGATGGACTGACCTCTGGTGCACCAGTTGTCACGCCAGTGGCACAGCTGGGTAGCTATGTCGGGAAGGGATAAACGCTGAAAGCATCTAAGCGTGAAGCCCACCTCAAGATAAGATTTCCCATAGCGTAAGCTAGTAAGACCCCTGAAAGAACATCAGGTTGATAGGTCAGAGGTGTAAGTGCAGTAATGTATTCAGCTGACTGATACTAATAGGTCGAGGGCTTGACCAAAATAAAATGAAGAAATAAAATTACTTTACCAGTTACTATGCAATTTTGAGAGTACAATTTTTTAGTTAAAAATTAAGAATTAAGAGTTAAGAATTTAGGAAAAAACTCCTAAGGAGTTTTAAAAGATTAAATTAAAGGAATTCCATAGGAATTTCATCAATAACTCTCAACTTTTAACTATTCACTCTTAACTTAATATATCCAGTGTCTATGACTTAGAGGTAACACTCCTTCCCATTCCGAACAGGCAGGTTAAGCTCTAATGTGCTGATGGTACTGCAGGGGAAGCCCTGTGGAAGAGTAGGTCGACGCTGGGTTATGTGGCCAATTAGCTCAGTCGGTAGAGCAGAGGACTGAAAATCCTCGTGTCTCTGGTTCGATTCCAGAATTGGCCACCAAAAAGAATCTATCTTAGAATGTACATATATTCTAAGATAGATTCTTTTTTCTTTATTATTAAAAATTAGATTTTAATAAATAAGTGTATCTTCAAGTAATATTTATTACTTTTGAGACCTCCCTAATTATATTTATATAAGTATACTTCAATTATATTATTCAATATTTTTAAGTAAATCATCTATATGGCCATCAACTTTTACTTTTCTATAAATTTTTTTAATATAACCTTTTTCATTTATTATAAAAGTACTACGTTCAATACCTATTTTCTTTTTACCGAACATATTTTTTTCTTTTAATACTCCGTATAGATTACATATTTTTTCTTCACTATCTGATAATAATATATAGGGTATATTTAATTTTTTTATAAATTTATCATGTGAGTCTAATGAATCTCTACTAACGCCTAGAATTATAGCATTTAGTTTTTTGAAATCTTCACTTTTTTCGATAAAACATACTGCTTCTTTAGAACAACCGGGTGTATTATCTTTTGGATAAAAATATAATATTATTTTTTTACCTAGATAATCACTTAATCTATGTTGTTGTCTATCTGAACCTTCTAGAGAAAAATCTGGTGCAATTGAACCTTCTATTATATCCATTTATATCACCACTTTATATATTTTTACCTATTGTACAATAATAGAAATAAAAAATCAACATTATATATTATTGCATAGAATATATATAAAGCATGTATAAACTAAAAATATTATATCTAAAATAAAGCACTATAAAATTTACATATTATAAATTTATAGTGTTTTATTTTAATCTATAATGGGAAAAATAAGTTTTAAATATCTATTACTTAATTATTGTGGGATAGTTTAGAGCGTTTTGTATATTTTTTTGAATTTGAATCAGTACCAATTTTTTCTCCATTTTCAATACCTATACTTCCTCCATTTTTAAAAAATATCTTTCTTAGTTCAGGATTAGATTTTGGTTTAGTTTTATTTAAATTTTTATTGTTATCCATTTTTTATCTCTCCTTAAGTATTTTAATGAAATTTTATATTAAATATTGAATTAATATATTCAATATTATTTTAACCAAAATGTTTTCTTAATATAGTAAGAAATAATTTGAAAACTTATTTTAATAATTGATTTTACAAATAGTAGAATTTTTAATTAGTAAATTGTATTATATAATAAGTATTAAAAAGGTGGGATATAAATGAAAACTATAGCAGCATTTTTTGATATAGATGGAACATTATATAGAGAAGCACTTATAGCAGAAGTATTTAAAAAACTTATAAAATATGAAATAATTGAGGAAAGAACTTGGTTTGAAGAAGTAAAACCTGAGTATGAAAAATGGGATATAAGAATAGGTAATTATGATAACTATTTATTAAAGATGGCAGAAATATATGTAAGAGCTATAAAAGGATTGCATAAATCCCAAGTTGAATTTATAGCAAAGCAAGTTGTTTCTCAAAAAGGAGATAGAGTATACACATACACTAGAGATAGAATAAAGTGGCATAAAGAAAGAGGACATAAAATAATAACAATATCAGGTAGTCCCTTAGAATTAGTAAAGGAGATGTCACTTAAGCATGGATTTGATGATTATAGAGGAGCAAAGTATTTATTAAAAGGAGATATATATACAGGAGAATTTATACCCATGTGGGATAGTAATAGTAAAAGAAAAGCTATTAGTGATTTAAGTAAACTTTATAATATTGATTTAAGTAAATCTTATGCCTATGGAGATACTTCTGGTGATTTAACTATGTTAGATGCTGTAAGCTATCCCACTTGTATAAACCCAACTAGGGAACTGCTACAAAAAATATTGTTAGATGAGCCACTTGGGAAAAAAATAAATATAGTAGTAGAGCGAAAGGATATGATATACAAACTTAATATGAATTGCATTAAATCTAATATATAAATTGGTACGTATTTATTATTTTTTAAGTTAATTATAATAAGATTTATATTATAGATATCTGATTATAAATACAAATTTATCATTTGAAAATATGAAATTTAAATATGTATGATCAATAAGTGAAAGGTGATTTACATGAATAAACAAAATCTAAGTAAATTAAAGAGATCTTTTTTAAAGAAAGATATTGATATAAGCGGAAGAGATGAATTCTTTAACTCTTCAGTTTTAATTCCGTTGATTTTAATACAAGATGAATATCATCTTGTATTTCAAAAAAGAAATAAAAATATAAGTCAAGGCGGAGAAGTTTGTTTTCCAGGAGGAAAATTTGATGATAAACTTGACAAAAATTCATTGGAAACAGCGATAAGAGAAATTTATGAAGAGTTTAACTTAAAAAAGGAAAAAATAGATGTTATAGGAAGAATGAATACAGTATTTTCGCCAATTGGGGCTATGGTTGATGGATATGTTGGTATATTAAATATTAGTAGTTTAGAAGAAATAAGAATTAATACTTCAGAAGTAGAATATATTTTTACAGTTCCTATGTCATACTTTGAAAAAAACAATCCCCAAAAATATTATGTTCAAATAAAGGCTCATCCTTTTACTATAGATAGTAATGGAAAAAAGAAGATATTATTACCTTATGATAAACTTAATTTACCTGAAACTTATTCCAAACCTTGGGGAAATTATAAGCATAGTATTTATATGTATAATCACAAAGAAGAAGTTATTTGGGGATTAACAGCTAGATTCATTTTAGATATAGTTAATATGATAAAAAAGTAAATTTTATTTAAATGATTTTAAAAATTCCTCCAAATTATTGCATACAAGTACAGGTTTATTGTAATGAGTAAGGTTTTTGGCTGTATTTACAAGTGAAGTATTTGGATTTACAATTATTAAATTATCTAATGTATTAAATTCAAAAGACTCCAATAATAGTTTTTTAATTCCAAAATCTGTTGGTGGAAAAGAATAACCAATAATTATTAAATTTTTACAGCAAGATAAAATTTCTTGTGCTTTGCTCCATAAAGTTGAAATTATATCTTGGGAATAATCTTTATATAATACTGGTGGTATTATAAGAGGATCAATTATTAAATCTTCATCCGTTTGTGTATTAAAGTATTTATAATCATCATCCAATATAAATTTGGTTTTTTTATAAGAGGCACTACTTTTATAATTTTTAAATAATGAATAATTATTTTCATATATACATTTAAACCAGTTTAATGAACCATGAAGTTTTAAAATGTTCCAACTAGATATAGAATTACTTGAATAATTATTTTCTGTATAAGGTTTAAAATTATTATTTGAACAGATTCTTATAGTATCAAATTTTACTCCATAACTTAAAAATGATTTCCATTTGTTATGAGATATAGCTTCTATAGCTTTTTCTAGATTACGATCATAGTTGAATGTAATTATATTTGAGCTTTTTTTATATATAAGTGAGGCAAAATTTAATAATAAATCTGATGATTTACTAAAGTATTCAAATTCACATAAATTTTCTATAAACATAAATTTTAATGTAGAGTTTATTCTTAATAATTTATTTATTAGTACTTGATTATTACTATTATAAGCATCAAATAATTGAAGTTGTAATAAAGTAAAACATTCTTCTAAATCAAAATCATCATATATTAAATTTTCTTTTGATTTTTTCCAATATTTATATATATACTCATATACTATTTCTATTTTATTGTTTAAGTAATTATAACTTTTATTTTTTAATATAGTATTAAAAAAGTTTGTTGAAAGTGGTGGTTTTAATCCATTTATATCTTTTATACATTGATTAAAACCAGCACCTAGTATATACGTAGTATTGTTTTTTTCCATAATATTTCATACTGCTAAAAATATTATAATAAAATTATGAAATGTTATTTTATAACAGTAATTTTCCTCCTGCATATATTTTATATATAGCTTTACCAGTATTTTAAATATTATTAGATTAGCATCAACAATACTAATAAAATTAGAGTATAAGGTCTTTAGTAAATAATATATAATGAGAATTATATATTTTAGCCTGGCGTATCATTATGATTAATTAAGAGAAAAACATAGATAAAAGGAGAAATATAGCGAGTTTTTATATATTTTTTTATTATTTGTTTTATATTAAGTCATTATTTGTGTTATTATATATATCGTTGTGATTGAAAAAACAAGAATATAATCACAAAAAAATATTGACAAATACTTTTGTTGATGTTATTATATAAAAGCTGTCAGATGACAGTGACTGATCTTTGAAAATTAAACAGAGTATAAGAATAGTAAGTAAACCAGCAATTCTTTAGATTTTAAGAAATTAAAATTGAGAGTAACAAACTCTTCATTGAGAAGAGAAGCGATGAGCTAACATCAAACTTATAAATTGAGAGTTTGATCCTGGCTCAGGACGAACGCTGGCGGCGTGCTTAACACATGCAAGTCGAGCGAGAAACCTTCGGGTTTCTAGCGGCGGACGGGTGAGTAACACGTGGGTAACCTGCCTCAAAGAGGGGAATAGCCTCCCGAAAGGGAGATTAATACCGCATAATATTAAAGTTTCACATGGAGCTTTAATTAAAGGAGTAATCCGCTTTGAGATGGACCCGCGGCGCATTAGCTAGTTGGAGAGGTAACGGCTCACCAAGGCGACGATGCGTAGCCGACCTGAGAGGGTGATCGGCCACATTGGAACTGAGACACGGTCCAGACTCCTACGGGAGGCAGCAGTGGGGAATATTGCACAATGGGCGAAAGCCTGATGCAGCAACGCCGCGTGAGTGATGACGGTCTTCGGATTGTAAAGCTCTGTCTTTTGGGACGATAATGACGGTACCAAAGGAGGAAGCCACGGCTAACTACGTGCCAGCAGCCGCGGTAATACGTAGGTGGCAAGCGTTGTCCGGATTTACTGGGCGTAAAGGATGTGTAGGCGGATACTTAAGTGAGATGTGAAAGCCCCGGGCTCAACCTGGGGACTGCATTTCAAACTGGGTATCTAGAGTGCAGGAGAGGAAAGCGGAATTCCTAGTGTAGCGGTGAAATGCGTAGAGATTAGGAAGAACATCAGTGGCGAAGGCGGCTTTCTGGACTGTAACTGACGCTGAGGCATGAAAGCGTGGGGAGCAAACAGGATTAGATACCCTGGTAGTCCACGCCGTAAACGATGAGTACTAGGTGTAGGAGGTATCGACTCCTTCTGTGCCGCAGTTAACACAATAAGTACTCCGCCTGGGAAGTACGGTCGCAAGATTAAAACTCAAAGGAATTGACGGGGGCCCGCACAAGCAGCGGAGCATGTGGTTTAATTCGAAGCAACGCGAAGAACCTTACCTAGACTTGACATCTCCTGAATAGCGTAGAGATACGTGAAGCCCTTCGGGGCAGGAAGACAGGTGGTGCATGGTTGTCGTCAGCTCGTGTCGTGAGATGTTGGGTTAAGTCCCGCAACGAGCGCAACCCTTATCATTAGTTGCTACCATTAAGTTGAGCACTCTAGTGAGACTGCCCGGGTTAACCGGGAGGAAGGCGGGGATGACGTCAAATCATCATGCCCCTTATGTCTAGGGCTACACACGTGCTACAATGGTGAGAACAACGAGATGCAATACCGTGAGGTGGAGCTAAACTTGAAAACTCATCCCAGTTCGGATTGCAGGCTGAAATTCGCCTGCATGAAGTTGGAGTTGCTAGTAATCGCGAATCAGAATGTCGCGGTGAATACGTTCCCGGGCCTTGTACACACCGCCCGTCACACCATGAGAGCTGGTAACACCCGAAGTCCGTGAGGTAACCTTTATGGGGCCAGCGGCCGAAGGTGGGATTAGTGATTGGGGTGAAGTCGTAACAAGGTAGCCGTAGGAGAACCTGCGGCTGGATCACCTCCTTTCTAAGGAGTAATTGCAGCAGGATAACTGTTGTATACATTGGTTTCTTACTCTTGTCTCTGTTTAATTTTGAGAGATCAGTTCTCTTAAGATGTACTTTGAAAATTGCATAGAGAAACAAAGTAAAGTAAAAAATAATCCTTTGTATAATATGATTTTAATCGAAAGATTGAAATTAAAACAAATAAAGACTAAGCTCTAAAAGGCTAACGCCTAAAAGAGTAACAAGGTCAAGCTACAAAGGGCGCATGGTGAATGCCTTGGCACTAGAAGTCGAAGAAGGACGTGACAAGCTGCGATAAGCTTCGGGTAGGCGCAAATAGCCTGTGATCCGGAGATTTCCGAATGGGGCAACCCACATGTTTAACGACATGTACTGTATACTGAATTCATAGGTATATGGAGACATACCCGGGGAACTGAAACATCTAAGTACCCGGAGGAAGAGAAAGAAATATCGATTTTCTTAGTAGCGGCGAGCGAAAAGGAATCAGCCCAAACCAGGGACTTTGTCCCTGGGGTTGTGGATAGATTATCACTGCATAATATCTTAACCGAAGAGTTCTGGAAAGCTCTACCGCAGAAGGTAATAGTCCTGTAGGTTAAAAGAGAAAATTGCAAGATCTAATCCAGAGTACCACGAGACACGTGAAACCTTGTGGGAAGCTGGGAGGACCACCTCCCAAGGCTAAATACTAACTAGTGACCGATAGTGAAGCAGTACCGTGAGGGAAAGGTGAAAAGAACCCCGGAAGGGGAGTGAAATAGAACCTGAAACCGTGTGCCTACAACCGGTCGTAGCACTTTTTATGTGTGACGACGTGCTTTTTGTAGAACGAGCCAGCGAGTTACGGTATGCAGCAAGGTTAAGCACTTATGGTGCGCAGCCGAAGGGAAACCAAGTCTTAACAGGGCGACTAGTTGCATGCTGTAGACCCGAAACCGGGTGACCTATCCATGGCCAGGTTGAAGCGGAAGTAAAATTCCGTGGAGGACCGAACCACATTGGTGTTGAAAAACCATGGGATGAGCTGTGGATAGCGGAGAAATTCCAATCGAACTCGGAGATAGCTGGTTCTCCTCGAAATAGCTTTAGGGCTAGCGTCGATTAATTGAGTTATGGAGGTAGAGCACTGAATGAGGTAGGGGCTGACAACAGTTACTGAACTCTATCAAACTCCGAATGCCATATACTTTTATTTCGGCAGTCAGACTGCGAATGATAAGATCCGTAGTCAAAAGGGAAACAGCCCAGATCATCAGCTAAGGTCCCAAAGTGTAAGTTAAGTGGTAAAGGATGTGGGATTTCTAAGACAACTAGGATGTTGGCTCAGAAGCAGCCACTCATTTAAAGAGTGCGTAATAGCTCACTAGTCAAGAGATCCTGCGCCGAAAATGTCCGGGGCTAAAACTTACCACCGAAGCTATGGGCTCGTAAGAGCGGTAGAGGAGCTTCCTGCACCGGTTGAAGTCGTACCGTAAGGAGCGGTGGACAGTGCAGGAGTGAGTATGCTGGCATAAGTAGCGAGAACTAAGTGAGAATCTTAGTGGTCGAAAACCTAAGGTTTCCTGAGGAAGGCTCGTCCGCTCAGGGTTAGTCGGGTCCTAAGCCGAGGCCGAAAGGCGTAGGTGATGGATAATCGGTTGATATTCCGATACCACCTTTCTCCGTTATGAGAGATGGGGTGACGCAGAAGGATAAGATGTGCGCACTATTGGATGTGCGTCTAAGCACTAAGACGTGCAGGCTGGCAAATCCGCCTGATTAGTCAAGGTGTTATGGGGAGCTAATTTTTAGCGAAGTATCTGATTTCACACTGCCAAGAAAAGCCTCTATCAAGGAAAAAGGTGCCCGTACCGCAAACCGACACAGGTAGGTGAGGAGAGAATCCTAAGACCATCGGAAGAATCGTTGTTAAGGAACTCGGCAAATTGACCCCGTAACTTCGGGAGAAGGGGTGCCTGCTTTTAGCAGGCCGCAGAGGATAGGCCCAAGCAACTGTTTAGCAAAAACACAGGTCTCTGCTAAAGCGAAAGCTGATGTATAGGGGCTGACGCCTGCCCGGTGCTGGAAGGTTAAGGGGATCCGTAAGAGTAATCGAAGCGGTGAACTTAAGCCCCAGTAAACGGCGGCCGTAACTATAACGGTCCTAAGGTAGCGAAATTCCTTGTCGGGTAAGTTCCGACCCGCACGAATGGCGTAATGATTTGGGCACTGTCTCAACAACGAATCCGGCGAAATTGTAGTGCAAGTGAAGATGCTTGCTACCCGCGATTGGACGGAAAGACCCCGTAGAGCTTTACTGTAGTTTAGCATTGAGTTTCGGTATTGTCTGTACAGGATAGGTGGGAGACTGGGATACAGTGGCGTCAGCTGCTGAGGAGTCGACCTTGGGATACCACCCTGACAGTACTGGAATTCTAACCGGAGGCCATGAAGCTGGTCACGGGACATTGTTAGATGGGCAGTTTGACTGGGGCGGTCGCCTCCTAAAAAGTAACGGAGGCGCCCAAAGGTTCCCTCAGCGCGGTTGGAAATCGCGCGAAGAGTGCAAAGGCAAAAGGGAGCCTGACTGCGACACAAACAAGTGGAGCAGGGACGAAAGTCGGGCTTAGTGATCCGGTGGTTCCTCGTGGGAGGGCCATCGCTCAACGGATAAAAGCTACCTCGGGGATAACAGGCTGATCTCCCCCAAGAGTCCACATCGACGGGGAGGTTTGGCACCTCGATGTCGGCTCGTCGCATCCTGGGGCTGAAGTAGGTCCCAAGGGTTGGGCTGTTCGCCCATTAAAGCGGCACGCGAGCTGGGTTCAGAACGTCGTGAGACAGTTCGGTCCCTATCCGTCGCGGGCGTAGGAAATTTGAGAGGAGCTGTCCTTAGTACGAGAGGACCGGGATGGACTGACCTCTGGTGCACCAGTTGTCACGCCAGTGGCACAGCTGGGTAGCTATGTCGGGAAGGGATAAACGCTGAAAGCATCTAAGCGTGAAGCCCACCTCAAGATAAGATTTCCCATAGCGTAAGCTAGTAAGACCCCTGAAAGAACATCAGGTTGATAGGTCAGAGGTGTAAGTGCAGTAATGTATTCAGCTGACTGATACTAATAGGTCGAGGGCTTGACCAAAATAAAACGAAGAAATAAAATTACTTTACCAGTTACTATGCAATTTTGAGAGTATAATTTTTTAGTTAAAAATTAAGAATTAAGAGTTAAGAATTTAGGAAAAAACTCCTAAGGAGTTTTAAAAGATTAAATTAAAGGAATTCCATAGGAATTTCATCAATAACTCTCAACTTTTAACTATTCACTCTTAACTTAATATATCCAGTGTCTATGACTTAGAGGTAACACTCCTTCCCATTCCGAACAGGCAGGTTAAGCTCTAATGTGCTGATGGTACTGCAGGGGAAGCCCTGTGGAAGAGTAGGTCGACGCTGGGTAAGTATTCTATGAATACTTAAATTATAAGGCCCCTTGGTCAAGCGGTTAAGACACCACCCTTTCACGGTGGTAACATGGGTTCAAGTCCCGTAGGGGTCACCAATTACTTGTGCTTGGTTTTACACCAATGTTTAACTGAGCATTTGTTTATAAGTATTTATGCAGGTGTGGCGGAATTGGCAGACGCACTAGACTTAGGATCTAGCGCCTATGGCATGGGGGTTCGACTCCCTTCACCTGCACCATAATACTTAAGCGGGAGTGGCTCAGTGGTAGAGCGTCACCTTGCCAAGGTGAACGTCGCGAGTTCGAATCTCGTCTTCCGCTCCATTATGCGGGTGTAACTCAATGGTAGAGTGCCAGCCTTCCAAGCTGGTTACGAGGGTTCGATTCCCTTCACCCGCTCCATTATATGCGTCTTTAGCTCAGCTGGATAGAGCAACGCCCTTCTAAGGCGTGGGCCAGGGGTTCGAATCCCTTAAGACGCACCAAGAGAATCTTCATTTAAGAAGGTTCTTTTTTTATTTTAAATAGTATTTTTATATGATCTGTGCATAATATTGGATTTATACACAGATTTTTTTAGATATCCACAACTTTATGTGAATAAGTATTATAATCTGTGTATATATATTGTATTTTAAAAATATAATATTTCAATATATAGTATTGTGTATAATGTTAATAATTTATCTACAAAGATAAAACTACAATATAACTATTTATAAAGCTTTATTTATTATATTGTGCATAAGTTATCAACATGTTATGTTGATATAAAATTAATAGTAATTTATGCTATTATTAAGTTTTAAACAAAATTACCAATATAAATATAGAACTTTCTATGTTAAACTATGCCTAAAGAATAATAATTGTGTTTATTAAGTAATAATAACATTATATGAATGGAAGATGATTATATGAATATAAATAAGAATATAGTATCTGCAGAATTTATAAGTAGACCTAATAGATTTCAGGCTTATGTAAAATTAAATAATGAAATCATTATGGTTCATGTTCCTAACACAGGCAGATGTAAGGAGATATTAATACCTAAAACTACGGTGATTTTAAGGGAAGAGAATGGAATAAACCGAAAAACTAAGTATGATTTGATTGCTGGATATAAAGGCGATAAACTTATAAATATAGATTCTCAAATACCAAATAAATTAGTTTATGAGGCATTATTGCAACGTAAAATAAGTAAATTAAAAAAATTTAATACTATAGAAAAAGAAAAAATGTATGGAAATAGTAGATTTGATTTTAAGCTTACAGATTCTAATGGCAATATATATTATTTAGAAGTAAAAGGAGTTACTTATGAAGAAAATGGGAATGCAAAGTTTCCAGATGCGCCTACAGAACGAGGAACGAAACATTTAACTGAGCTTATTGATGTGAAAAAGGATGGAATGAGTGCGGGAGCCATGTTTATTCTTCAAATGGATAATATGAAATCATTTAGTCCCTATGATTCTATGGATCCTAAATTTGCAGAAGCTCTAAAAAAAGCTAAAGAAAATGGAGTTGACATTTTTGCTTATGAGTGTAATGTTGGAGAAGAATTTATAACTATATCTAATGAAATAAATGTTATAATAAAATAATGTACATTAAATATAAATTTAATTATAATATTTATATATAATTAATGTAACAAGATAAATATCTAGGAGGATAACTAAAGCTATGAAATTTAAATATTGTCCTATATGTGGTGGAAAATTGGAAGAAAAATATAGCTATGATGAAGGTGGAGTTCCCTATTGCGCTAAAGATGATGTGATGTATTTTGATACTCCTAAACCTTGTGTAATAGTAGCTGTTGTTAAAGATGATAAAATATTATTATTAAAACAAAGTTATATTTTTAAGAACTCAAAGGTATTAGTGTCGGGCTATGTTACAAATGGAGAGAATGTAGAGGATACGGTTTTAAGAGAAGTTAAAGAAGAAACTGGAATAGTAGTTAAAGAACCTCAGTATTTAGGTAGTTATTATTTAAAATCAAGAGAAATAATAATGTTAACGTTTATGGTTAAATATGAAAGTGGAAATATAATTAAATCAGATGAAGTAGAGTGGGTTGATTGGAGCAATCTGGAAGATGCACTTTGCGAAATGTGCGAAGATGAAATAGGGAAAAGTGTAGTTAGAAAAGTACTTCAAAATATAGGATATAAAGATGAAAAAGCTTATAGATGTGATGATGGAAGTTGTAGCTTATAAATATAGTGAAATTAATTAGTATTAATTTTATTACAGATAATTCTTAAATATACAGCTATAAGTTTTTATATATTCAATTTTATTTGTAATAAGAAAATAGTTTATTGAGTACGTAAAAAAGAATCTTTTCTAACTTATCAAAGATTCTTTTTTTAGTTAATTCTTATAAACAACTAATTTCGATATATTAAGAAATATAATTTTAAGTATAGATTTAAGTTATTAATAGTTAATTATTAACCATTAAATATAGTAAAATTGTAGCTAACGTGATAATATAAACTTAGAAATATTTGTATATTAAGTTTTAAAATTTCCAATCTATGCTCTAGTATGTTTGTTTATGATTAACCAGAAAAAACAATATAAATAAGAATATGGTATAGAGGTGATTACATGAGTAATAATAAATATGTTCCTGATATAAAAGGGACCTTAAGAAGTCATATGATAGAATTACCAGAAGTTATAAGAAGTGCCAGTGGTATACGAATATTTGGTAAAAAATTAAAATCATTTGTTTTTACTACGGATGTTGCAATAATAAGAAATACCAATGCTGATGCTGTTATTGCAGTATATCCATTTACCCCTCAGCCTGTAATTACAGCAGCATTAGTTTTAGCATCAGATGTTCCAGTTTTTTGTGGAGTAGGAGGGGGATTGACTACTGGAAAGAGAGTTATTAATTTAGCTTTGGATGCAGAATTTAAGGGTGCCATGGGAATTGTTTTAAATGGTCCTACTTCAAATGAGGTTATAAGACTTGTAAGAGAAACTGTAGATATACCTATTGTTGTAAGTGTTCTTTCTGAATATGATGATATTCAAGCTAGAATTGATGCAGGAGCTACTATTTTAAATGTTACAGGAGCAAAAAGAACTGCTTATATAGTTGGAAAAATAAGGGAACGATTTCCCGATTTTCCTATTATAGCTACTGGGGGCCCTACGGAAGAATCAATAATGGAAACCATTGAATCTGGTGCTAATGCGATAACTTATACACCACCAACTAGTGCTAAAATTTTTAGTGGTATAATGAATACTTATAGGGAAAGATACAAAGAACAAGAAAATAGGCAGAAATAGAATACTGTAAGAGGTGCTTATAATGATCAGAGAAGGATCAAACTGTAAATATTGTTTAGAATTAAAATTCAATAAATGTGATGGAAAAACTAATGAGTGCATGTGCAAACGCTGTCCTAGGCATTTAGGGCAGTGCTTAATCACAAGATATTGCAGAGAAACGGAATCAGTATTGTATAGTCATTAGTAGAAAATTTATTATACTTATGGGAGGTATATAAATTTGGCAAAGGAAATTAAAGAAAATCTGAATAATCTTAAGGAATACCTAAAAAAATTAGAATATTTAACAAGTTCAATAGCTCTAATTCAGTGGGATAGTATGGTTAATATGCCTAGTAAAGCTATTAGATATAGAAGTGAAATATTAGGATATCTTTCTGAAAAAAAATATAAAATGTCTACATCAAAAAAAATTAAACAGTATATTGACTTTTTTAGCGATCTAAAGGATTTAGATAATATAACTAAAAGAACTATAAAAAAAATATCTAAGGAGTATTATAAAAATAAAAAGATACCTAAAGAAGAATATAAACAATATGTAATCGCAGGCACTATCTCAGGAGCAGCTTGGGAAAATGCTAAAATAAATAAGGATTTTGAAATATTTGAACCTCATTTAAAGAAAATGGTTGAATATAATCAGAAATTTGCTGAGTATTGGGGCTTTAAAGAAAATAGATATGATGCACTTTTAGATATATATGAGCCAGGTATTACTACAGAAAAGTTGGACGTAGTTTTTAATAATTTAAAAGATGCTATTGTAGATTTATTAAATAAAATAAAAGATTCAGATAATAGTCCCAATATTGAATTTTTCATAGGTAATTTTCCACGAAAAGATCAAGAGAAATTTGCTAAAGAGATAATGTATAGTATGGGTTATGATTATGAGTATGCTGGTAGAATAGATGAATCTATACATCCATTTACAACCAATTTTGGGAATAAAGATGTTAGAATAACTACTCATTATTATGAAAATGACTTTAGACCTGCTTTATTTAGTTGTATACATGAAGCTGGGCATGCCATATATGAGCAGGACATTCCAGATTCTCTTCAAGGAACTTTACTTGCAGAAGGTGCATCTATGGGTATCCATGAATCACAGTCCAGATTTTATGAAAATATTATAGGTAGAAGTAAATATTTTTGGAAGTTTTTTTATAAAAAAGCATTAGAGAAGTTTCCACAATTTAAAGATATATCTTTGGAAGATTTTTATAGAGGGATAAATTTTGTAGAGACATCATTGATTAGAACTGAAGCTGATGAGTTAACTTATAGCCTACACATAATAATAAGATATGAAATTGAAAAATTACTTATAAATGGTGACATTTCAGTACATGAGCTTCCGAGTATATGGAGTAAAAAATATAAAGATTATTTAGGTGTAGAACCTAAGAATGATGCAGAAGGAATATTACAAGATATACATTGGTCTGATGGCAGTTTTGGTTATTTCCCTAGCTATGCTTTAGGAAATCTTTATGGAGCTCAATTTTTTAATAAAATGAAGAAAGATATATCTGATATATATGAACAAGTATCAATAGGTAATTTTACTGTAATTCATAATTGGCTAAAAGAAAATATTCATAAATATGGTTCAATATATAAGCCAACAGAATTAATCAAGAAAGTTACAGGAGAAGAACTTTCAGAGAAGTATTTTATTAAGTATTTAAATGCAAAATTTAAGGAAATATACAAGATAAATTGAATTGAAGCTATTATAAAAATTGAATTGAATTTTTATAATAGCTTTTTATATTAAAAGGAATTATTTTTTATAAAATGACAAACAATAATAAAAAATAATACAGGTGGTGTTTATATGCTTGAGAGTGAAATTAAAAATATAATAGCTCAAAATTGTAATTCATATGAAACTAAATTTAAAATAATTAATATGAGCGTAGGAAGACTCTGTGAAAGTTGTAATAATTGTATAAATTTTAGAGAAGATATATGCTCAAAAGGTTTGTTTAACGAAATGAAAGATATAATAAGTATAAATTAATATAAGAAATTTTTTACAAAAGTATTTATTTAATTTCATTAGTATATGAGCTAATTATTCTAGTATTAGGGACTTAATACTAGAATAATTAAAGTTAAAGATTATTATTGAAATTTAATATTTATAGAATAGTTCGCGTTGGACATGGAAGTAATCAAATTTCTCATTGATTTTTGAGAGTTATCTATAGCTTTATTATAATATTGATCTTCCATCATTTTGCTCTTCATTTTATTCTTTACAGTGGATATTAATTGTTGATGTTCTTCAGTGGATAATTTTATGTCACCGAATCTCAGTAGTCCATTTTCAGGAGTTTCATAAATCGTTTTTTCTTCATTTAAAGTAATCATTTCTACAGAGGGTTTTGGCAAAGCTATAGATATTAAATTTTTATTTATACTGATATTATTATAATTTATAGAAGAAAGATCTACTACATAAACACCACTACCTATAAAGTCTATATTTTGTATTTTTTTAAAAATAGGCAAGTTTCCCCAACTATTGTCTATAGTCATCTTTTCATTTAGATTTACTTCCGTAGTTATAAGTTTTTGTTTTTGCTTAATTCCAGTTATTAACGTTTCTTTTGAAATAAATTTTTTAGAAGAATCTGTTGATTTAGTGATTGTCCAAGACTTAGAATCAGCTTTAGGGGTTACGTAAATTCTGTATGCAATAGTAAAACCTAGGATTAAACATAATAGCATTAGTATAATTGTTCTCTTTTTAACAATTATCCTCATTGATTTTAACACCCTCCTAAAATAACATTTTTTATTATGAGTATTATTGTATCATATATGTTATCTATTAATAGAAAAAATCTATTAATAAAAGTAAATATTTCATTAATAACGTAAATTTAAGATTATAAAAATTTTATATAAAATAATTGAAATTTATAAAATAAAAAATTAATTATTTAAAAAATCATATAAAGCTGGGTATACATTTAAATCTGACATAAGTTTAATGTATGAATCAAATGCATTTTCATTTTCTTCTTTAATTTTTATAGCTCTTATCATTAAATTTTTGGGTGTTTCTAAAGGAGAAATGTATTCAACTATAGATACATCATATCCTTTAGCTTCTAACATGAGAGATCTCATTCCATCGGTTAATACATCTGCAAGACGCGTTTTAAATACACCATGTTTTAATATGTCTTTAAATGGTTCATATTTGTATTGACTTGAAAATTCTTTATGACAACAGGGGACAGCTATTATAGCATCTGCTTTTATTTTTATACCTAAAGCTATAGCCATATCTGTAGCTGTATCACAAGCATGAAGAGATATAACTACATTTATTTTTTTATCTGGTTTGTATTGTTTTATATCTAATGCCTTAAATTCCATATTTCGATAATCTAAATTTTCAGCCATTTTTTGTGAAGATTTTATGACTTCTTCAGAATGATCAAGACCAATAAAATAGCATTTAATTTTCTTTACTTCAGTGAAATAATAATTTAATACAAAAGTTAAATAAGATTTTCCACAGCCGCAGTCTAATATAGTTATTATGTTGTTTTTAGGAAGTTTATCAATTATACCCTCAAGTAATTCTACATAATGATCTATTTGATTATACTTTCGTATTTTATCATTTCTTATTTTATAATCTTTGCTCATTATATTTAGTTCTTTTAGAAGTTTATCTGCTTTTCCAACCTTAATATAATAATTACGATTTAAAAGTGAAGAAGTAGTAGTAGTATGATTAGTGTCTATTGAGTTGTTTTTACTTTCTTTTATGTCAAGGTTAGACATTTTTACATTTTTATTATCTGCTGAAATTAATATATTTGAACCTCTTTCACTATATATTAAGGATAGTGATTCATAATTATTTGAATCTATTAATATCTTATCTATTAATTCATCTATATATAGTAATTCTGTTTTTCCATTAAAATTATATTTAATTTTGTCATTGTAATATGTTCCATTACCATTAAAGTTTTTTAAACCTGCAGTATATGAAACTGTTATAGAATTAAATGTTGAGTTATCAGTTTCGAATCTACTTTTAATACCAATAAGAAATAATTTTAATTTATTTAAGCTCTGTTTATTCATATTGAAAATCACCTTTACACCTTTCAAAAATAATAATTTATAGACTATTATATAATATCATTAAAAATCTTCATACAATAATAAATTTACAAATATTATTTTAACCTGGATAAATTAAATAATCCTGAAATTATTAAAATGATATTTAAAAATTATTTTAAGATATCACAAGCTTTCGAGAGTTAATTAAGCATACAATATAAAAAATCTATGATATAATGATTAAATGGATAATTTACAATAAATTTCATAAAAATCAGGTGGTATTATAATGCTTAAAGATATACACATAAATATGGAATTAGCAAAGGGTTCTAAAAGTGAATACATAATAAGGGACAGGTTAGGTATAACAATTGGCAGGATAAATATAATTTATATTTCAACAGAAAATAAGTATTGCCATTCCAAAATTAAATTCTATAGAGATGATTCGCAAGGTATAATTTATCTTAAAGAAGCTATAAAAATTTTTATAGAACATTTGTTTAGAGATAAAAAAATATATAAAGTAAATATATCTGCTGATGAGGATATTTGTACAAGACCTTTCATTGACTTAGGGTTTATTTTAGAAGGTATAATAATGGATAGTATTTATTATAATAATTTAAGAAAAAGTGAAATATTATTTGGTATAAATTATAATATTTATGGTAACTTGAATACTACAAATATTCTGAGGATTAAAAGTAATAATATAAATTTAAAGATACTGACTCCTGATGATTCCATGGATTTATTACATTATTATATAAAAAATAAGAAACACTTAGAACCTTATGAACCAAAGCGAGAAGATAGTTTTTATTCAATTGAATCTCAACATCAAGTTTTAATGGAAAACTATAAACAATTTATAAGTGGTACAGCTGCTTGTTTTGGTGTATATAAGGATAAAACATTTATAGGTAAAATACAGATATCTGGAATAATATATGGTATATTTAAAAGTGGAATAGTAGGCTATTCAATTGATAAGGAATATCAGGGCAAAGGATATATGAAAGAAGCCTTGGGTAAAATTATTGAATATGCATTTAATGAGATGAATTTACATAGATTAGAAGCATCTACTTTAATCGATAATAAAAGATCTCAATTTCTCTTAAAAAGTTGTGGATTTAAAGAAATAGGGATTAATGAAAAATATCTTTTTATTGATGGTCAGTGGAAGGATCATATTACTTTTTATAAAATAAAAAATAAATGATGATTATATACATTATTTTAAATTTAAAAAATAATTTTATTATAGATTTAAATAAAAATTATAATAAGTCGTTGACAAATACTTTTGTTAATGTTATTATATAAAAGCTGTCAGATGACAGTGATTGATCTTTGAAAATTAAACAGAGTATAAGAATAGTAAGTAAACCAGCAATTCTTTAGATTTTAAGAAATTAAAATTGAGAGTAACAAACTCTTCATTGAGAAGAGAAGCGATGAGCTAACATCAAACTTATAAATTGAGAGTTTGATCCTGGCTCAGGACGAACGCTGGCGGCGTGCTTAACACATGCAAGTCGAGCGAGAAACCTTCGGGTTTCTAGCGGCGGACGGGTGAGTAACACGTGGGTAACCTGCCTCAAAGAGGGGAATAGCCTCCCGAAAGGGAGATTAATACCGCATAATATTAAAGCTTCACATGGAGCTTTAATTAAAGGAGTAATCCGCTTTGAGATGGACCCGCGGCGCATTAGCTAGTTGGAGAGGTAACGGCTCACCAAGGCGACGATGCGTAGCCGACCTGAGAGGGTGATCGGCCACATTGGAACTGAGACACGGTCCAGACTCCTACGGGAGGCAGCAGTGGGGAATATTGCACAATGGGCGAAAGCCTGATGCAGCAACGCCGCGTGAGTGATGACGGTCTTCGGATTGTAAAGCTCTGTCTTTTGGGACGATAATGACGGTACCAAAGGAGGAAGCCACGGCTAACTACGTGCCAGCAGCCGCGGTAATACGTAGGTGGCAAGCGTTGTCCGGATTTACTGGGCGTAAAGGATGTGTAGGCGGATACTTAAGTGAGATGTGAAAGCCCCGGGCTCAACCTGGGGACTGCATTTCAAACTGGGTATCTAGAGTGCAGGAGAGGAAAGCGGAATTCCTAGTGTAGCGGTGAAATGCGTAGAGATTAGGAAGAACATCAGTGGCGAAGGCGGCTTTCTGGACTGTAACTGACGCTGAGGCATGAAAGCGTGGGGAGCAAACAGGATTAGATACCCTGGTAGTCCACGCCGTAAACGATGAGTACTAGGTGTAGGAGGTATCGACTCCTTCTGTGCCGCAGTTAACACAATAAGTACTCCGCCTGGGAAGTACGGTCGCAAGATTAAAACTCAAAGGAATTGACGGGGGCCCGCACAAGCAGCGGAGCATGTGGTTTAATTCGAAGCAACGCGAAGAACCTTACCTAGACTTGACATCTCCTGAATAGCGTAGAGATACGTGAAGCCCTTCGGGGCAGGAAGACAGGTGGTGCATGGTTGTCGTCAGCTCGTGTCGTGAGATGTTGGGTTAAGTCCCGCAACGAGCGCAACCCTTATCATTAGTTGCTACCATTAAGTTGAGCACTCTAGTGAGACTGCCCGGGTTAACCGGGAGGAAGGCGGGGATGACGTCAAATCATCATGCCCCTTATGTCTAGGGCTACACACGTGCTACAATGGTGAGAACAACGAGATACAATACCGTGAGGTGGAGCTAAACTTGAAAACTCATCCCAGTTCGGATTGCAGGCTGAAATTCGCCTGCATGAAGTTGGAGTTGCTAGTAATCGCGAATCAGAATGTCGCGGTGAATACGTTCCCGGGCCTTGTACACACCGCCCGTCACACCATGAGAGCTGGTAACACCCGAAGTCCGTGAGGTAACCTTTATGGGGCCAGCGGCCGAAGGTGGGATTAGTGATTGGGGTGAAGTCGTAACAAGGTAGCCGTAGGAGAACCTGCGGCTGGATCACCTCCTTTCTAAGGAGTAATTGCAGCAGGATAACTGTTGTATACATTGGTTTCTTACTCTTGTCTCTGTTTAATTTTGAGAGATCAATTCTCTTAAAATGTACTTTGAAAATTGCATAGAGAAACAAAGTAAAGTAAAAAATAATCCTTTGTATAATATGATTTTAATCGAAAGATTGAAATTAAAACAAATAAAGACTAAACTCTAAAAGGCTAACGCCTAAAAGAGTAACAAGGTCAAGCTACAAAGGGCGCATGGTGAATGCCTTGGCACTAGAAGTCGAAGAAGGACGTGACAAGCTGCGATAAGCTTCGGGTAGGCGCAAATAGCCTGTGATCCGGAGATTTCCGAATGGGGCAACCCACATGTTTAACGACATGTACTGTATACTGAATTCATAGGTATATGGAGACATACCCGGGGAACTGAAACATCTAAGTACCCGGAGGAAGAGAAAGAAATATCGATTTTCTTAGTAGCGGCGAGCGAAAAGGAATCAGCCCAAACCAGGGACTTTGTCCCTGGGGTTGTGGATAGATCATCACTGCATAATATCTTAACCGAAGAGTTCTGGAAAGCTCTACCGCAGAAGGTAATAGTCCTGTAGGTTAAAAGAGAAAATTGCAAGATCTAATCCAGAGTACCACGAGACACGTGAAACCTTGTGGGAAGCTGGGAGGACCACCTCCCAAGGCTAAATACTAACTAGTGACCGATAGTGAAGCAGTACCGTGAGGGAAAGGTGAAAAGAACCCCGGAAGGGGAGTGAAATAGAACCTGAAACCGTGTGCCTACAACCGGTCGTAGCACTTTTTATGTGTGACGACGTGCTTTTTGTAGAACGAGCCAGCGAGTTACGGTATGCAGCAAGGTTAAGCACTTATGGTGCGCAGCCGAAGGGAAACCAAGTCTTAACAGGGCGACTAGTTGCATGCTGTAGACCCGAAACCGAGTGACCTATCCATGGCCAGGTTGAAGCGGAAGTAAAATTCCGTGGAGGACCGAACCACATTGGTGTTGAAAAACCATGGGATGAGCTGTGGATAGCGGAGAAATTCCAATCGAACTCGGAGATAGCTGGTTCTCCTCGAAATAGCTTTAGGGCTAGCGTCGATTAATTGAGTTATGGAGGTAGAGCACTGAATGAGGTAGGGGCTGACAACAGTTACTGAACTCTATCAAACTCCGAATGCCATATACTTTTATTTCGGCAGTCAGACTGCGAATGATAAGATCCGTAGTCAAAAGGGAAACAGCCCAGATCATCAGCTAAGGTCCCAAAGTGTAAGTTAAGTGGTAAAGGATGTGGGATTTCTAAGACAACTAGGATGTTGGCTCAGAAGCAGCCACTCATTTAAAGAGTGCGTAATAGCTCACTAGTCAAGAGATCCTGCGCCGAAAATGTCCGGGGCTAAAACTTACCACCGAAGCTATGGGCTCGTAAGAGCGGTAGAGGAGCTTCCTGCACCGGTTGAAGTCGTACCGTAAGGAGCGGTGGACAGTGCAGGAGTGAGTATGCTGGCATAAGTAGCGAGAACTAAGTGAGAATCTTAGTGGTCGAAAACCTAAGGTTTCCTGAGGAAGGCTCGTCCGCTCAGGGTTAGTCGGGTCCTAAGCCGAGGCCGAAAGGCGTAGGTGATGGATAATCGGTTGATATTCCGATACCACCTTTCTCCGTTATGAGAGATGGGGTGACGCAGAAGGATAAGATGTGCGCACTATTGGATGTGCGTCTAAGCACTAAGACGTGCAGGCTGGCAAATCCGCCTGATTAGTCAAGGTGTTATGGGGAGCTAATTTTTAGCGAAGTATCTGATTTCACACTGCCAAGAAAAGCCTCTATCAAGGAAAAAGGTGCCCGTACCGCAAACCGACACAGGTAGGTGAGGAGAGAATCCTAAGACCATCGGAAGAATCGTTGTTAAGGAACTCGGCAAATTGACCCCGTAACTTCGGGAGAAGGGGTGCCTGCTTTTAGCAGGCCGCAGAGGATAGGCCCAAGCAACTGTTTAGCAAAAACACAGGTCTCTGCTAAAGCGAAAGCTGATGTATAGGGGCTGACGCCTGCCCGGTGCTGGAAGGTTAAGGGGATCCGTAAGAGTAATCGAAGCGGTGAACTTAAGCCCCAGTAAACGGCGGCCGTAACTATAACGGTCCTAAGGTAGCGAAATTCCTTGTCGGGTAAGTTCCGACCCGCACGAATGGCGTAATGATTTGGGCACTGTCTCAACAACGAATCCGGCGAAATTGTAGTGCAAGTGAAGATGCTTGCTACCCGCGATTGGACGGAAAGACCCCGTAGAGCTTTACTGTAGTTTAGCATTGAGTTTCGGTATTGTCTGTACAGGATAGGTGGGAGACTGGGATACAGTGGCGTCAGCTGCTGAGGAGTCGACCTTGGGATACCACCCTGACAGTACTGGAATTCTAACCGGAGGCCATGAAGCTGGTCACGGGACATTGCTAGATGGGCAGTTTGACTGGGGCGGTCGCCTCCTAAAAAGTAACGGAGGCGCCCAAAGGTTCCCTCAGCGCGGTTGGAAATCGCGCGAAGAGTGCAAAGGCAAAAGGGAGCCTGACTGCGACACAAACAAGTGGAGCAGGGACGAAAGTCGGGCTTAGTGATCCGGTGGTTCCTCGTGGGAGGGCCATCGCTCAACGGATAAAAGCTACCTCGGGGATAACAGGCTGATCTCCCCCAAGAGTCCACATCGACGGGGAGGTTTGGCACCTCGATGTCGGCTCGTCGCATCCTGGGGCTGAAGTAGGTCCCAAGGGTTGGGCTGTTCGCCCATTAAAGCGGCACGCGAGCTGGGTTCAGAACGTCGTGAGACAGTTCGGTCCCTATCCGTCGCGGGCGTAGGAAATTTGAGAGGAGCTGTCCTTAGTACGAGAGGACCGGGATGGACTGACCTCTGGTGCACCAGTTGTCACGCCAGTGGCACAGCTGGGTAGCTATGTCGGGAAGGGATAAACGCTGAAAGCATCTAAGCGTGAAGCCCACCTCAAGATAAGATTTCCCATAGCGTAAGCTAGTAAGACCCCTGAAAGAACATCAGGTTGATAGGTCAGAGGTGTAAGTGCAGTAATGTATTCAGCTGACTGATACTAATAGGTCGAGGGCTTGACCAAAATAAAACGAAGAAATAAAATTACTTTACCAGTTACTATGCAATTTTGAGAGTATAATTTTTTAGTTAAAAATTAAGAATTAAGAGTTAAGAATTTAGGAAAAAACTCCTAAGGAGTTTTAAAAGATTAAATTAAAGGAATTCCATAGGAATTTCATCAATAACTCTCAACTTTTAACTATTCACTCTTAACTTAATATATCCAGTGTCTATGACTTAGAGGTAACACTCCTTCCCATTCCGAACAGGCAGGTTAAGCTCTAATGTGCTGATGGTACTGCAGGGGAAGCCCTGTGGAAGAGTAGGTCGACGCTGGGTTATACTAAATAACAAAGTTTATTTTAGTATTTATTAAATTTAATATTTGGTTTACTAGCTCAGTTGGTAGAGCACATGACTTTTAATCATGTTGTCCGGGGTTCGATTCCCCGGTAAGCCACCAAAATTATCCTTATTTTAAGGATGTTTTTTTATTTTTAATAAAATATAGTTTTAATTATACTTTTTTATAAGAGTTGTTTAAAATATTAAAATGTATAAATTTATATTTAAATAAGAAGTTATGATAATGTTTATAAATAATTCAGACTAATTCATGTTATTTTTAAGATTCAGAGTTATTTTATTTAAATATATAGATTAATTTTTAATTTTCTAGTAATATAAATTAGAAAGCTAATTTATATTACTAGAATTTAATTTATATTAGTATATGAATTAATCTATGAGTCTAAAATATTATTATAATATTAATATAAAAAATATATAGATAAGTTAGTATAATAATTTGTATTGAATAATTATAGTAAGTAATTATATAGTGAATTTATTACGATAATATATTAACTGTTATGTATCTAAAAGACTTTATACTTTATAAAGAGGAGTGTTTAAAATGAAAAGTTTTCAAGATCTTGTTAAAGAAACATTGGAACTTCGTGATTTAGAGGAATTAGAATCAGCAGCGGATTTATTTCAATTTGGAATAGAGAAAGGTTATTATAACAAAAGGCAAGCAGATGAATTTAATAATATTTATTGGAAAGTTAAAAATAAATGTTTAGGGTATGAAGTTGCAGAAGTTGTAAAGGGCAATACTTTAGATATTATAAGTATAGTTACTAATGCGCCTGCAGATATAAAGGATAAAAGAAATGAGCTAATTGGATATGTTAATTCCAGATTAAAGGCACTTAAAGGAAAAGTGACAGGGATTAGATAATTATGTATTATATAAAGTGAAGTTTCTTTAATGTTTATATTTATAGTGTGAAGTATTTTTATATGATTTTCTATGCAGGAGGAGAGTTGAAAAATGAATGAAATAACAATGCTGGGTACTGGAGCTGCAATGGTTACAAGATGTTATAATACTTGTTTTACAATTTCAAGTAAAGATGAATACTTCCTCATAGATACAGGGGGAGGCAATACTATACTTTCAAATTTGGAGAAAATGGATATACCTATAAACAAAATACACGATGTATTCATTTCTCATAGTCATAATGATCATGTAACGGGTATTGTATGGATAATAAGAGCAGTAGCGCAACAGATTATTAATGGTAATTATAAAGGAAAGCTTAATATCTACTGTCATAGGGATGTAGTGGATATAATAAGAACGATAAGTAAGCTATTACTTCAAAAGAAATTTGTAGATCATATTGATAAAGATATTGTCTTTGTTGAGGTATATGATGGTTGTAAATTAAATATATTGGATATAGACATTCAATGTTTTGATATTAAAAGTACTAAACTTCTTCAATTTGGATTTGTTGCTAAATTTAATAATGGTAAAAAGTTAACATTTTTAGGAGATGAACCTTTTAATGAGAATTTAATTAATTATGCATATAAATCTCAATATCTTATGCATGAGGCATTCTGTCTGTACTCTGAAAAAGAAAAATTTAAGCCTTATGAAAAACACCATTCCACTGTAAAGGATGCTTGTGAGAATGCTTCAAAATTAGAAGTGGAAAATGTTATATTATTTCATAGTGAAGATAAAAATTTAAAGCAAAGAAAAAAATTATATGCAGAAGAAGGTAAAAAATACTTTGATGGAAAAATAATTGTTCCAGATGATCTTGAAATTATAAAAATTCAATAAAAAATAGTCTTAAAAATTTTTAAGGCTATTTTTTATATTATGAATATATTTCTTAATGTCATTGAATTTTCTAACAATTTATTATTTATATATATAAATAAATTTTTAAGATTTTTTTCTAGTTTTTTGTTTAAATCCGCAATGTTCACAGTAAACAGCATTTTTTGTAAGTTCATTTCCGCACAAAGGGCATATTTTTTTATTTTGAACTTTTAATATTTTCTTTTCTATAGATGAAATTTTATATTTTATTTCATCTATCTCTTTACAGTATTTTATGAAGTTATTATTTACAAATCTATCTTTCATATATTGAGCATATATTTTTTTACCTATTTTAGCATATAAAACATCTATTTTCTTTTCTTCACAGGAAATATCTAGATTTAATTTTGATATTTCTATAAATTCGCCTGTTTTCTTTACAGCAGAACTAGCATTACTTTCAATAGAATCTTTTAATTTTGTAAAATTGTAATGTATAGGCATATTTATTCCTCCTATTTTATACAATATAGCTATAATATTATACGAATAAATGAATGAATCTGTTCTATAAAAATATAATATAAGTTTTAAAATTTAGTATTAATGATGTGGAGTGATATTTATGACTGAAAATAAAGCTTTCATACCTCTATATTTGAATAATGATATGATTAATAATCTTTTTACTATAGTAGTACAAGAATTTGTTGAATCAAAAAGTGTTAATACAAAGAATCAAATTACTATTAATTATAGAGGCCCAATGAGTGAATTTTCAGATGAACTATTTGGAAAATATGTTCAAGGAGATATTAATGTTCAAGTAGTGAATGAATTTTCAAAGCAAAAGACACAAGCAAGTATTTCAAAGGATATAGAAGTATTTATGAATTTAAGAAAGTTACTATTTAAAAATAATCTAATCAGAGATATATCTTTAAATGAAAATATTAATAATGTTAATGAAAATGATTTTGTTATAATGAAATGTAGGTTATTACAAAACCCTATAGTTTACTATTTACAAAATTTGGTGAATAATATGGAAATACAAAATGTATTTGGTAATATAAAAAGTATAAATAGCAGCAAATTTGAGGTGCTTAGAAATTTAAAGGAATATATGAATACATGGAAAACTAATAATTGTATTAAATGCGTAACTACTGAATTATGTACACCTAAATCTAGATTTATAGTTCCTATAGATTTAGCTTATAATATAAGTAGATTTAATTATATTGGAAATTGCAAGATAAATATAATGGGAAAAGTAATAAATTTCATAGATAAAAAAAATTATGACTATATGCAATTATTCGGTGATAATTCTTTAAATTTTATAAATGAAAATTATTTTATAAATTTTATGAATTTAAATAATATAGAAAATAACATAGAAACTTTCAGCAACAAGTTTATTTGTGATGATGGAAATATGATAGAAGTATTACCTATAGCTATATTCATATAGCTTAATCTAAATGAGTAATATGTTATATTAAAATATTTACAATATTCCAAGTAAGATTTATTTTTGTTTTTGAAGTAAAATTTTTACAAAACATAAAAAAATAAATACTTTTAATTATAAATAGAGATATGATATAATGTGAAATATGAAAAGTCTAACTTATGTTAATTAAGATATTATTTATATTGTTGAAATAAGATGATTAATTAGTTATAATATCTATATAATAAAAATTATTAATTAGTAACAATTAAAAACAATTTCATTATAAATTAATTAGCATAGAATAAGGAGATGATATTTTGTTTAAACAATGGGAAGGCTTTCAAGATGGAGAATGGACTAATGATGTAAATGTAAGAGACTTTATCCAAAAAAATTATAAAGAGTATACTGGAGATAAAAGCTTTTTAAAGGGTCCTACAGAAAAAACTAAAAAAGTTTGGGATAAAGCAGTTTCACTTATTTTAGAGGAATTAAAAAAGGGAATACTTGATGTAGATACAGAGACAATCTCTGGAATAAATAGCTTTAAACCTGGATATTTGGATAAAGATAATGAAGTTATAGTAGGTTTTCAGACGGATGCACCATTAAAGAGAATAACTAATCCTTTTGGTGGAATTAGAATGGCAGAACAATCACTTAAAGAATATGGCTTTAAAATTAGTGATGAAATGCACAATATATTTACAAATTATAGAAAAACACACAATCAAGGTGTATTTGATGCTTATTCAGAAGAAACAAGGATAGCTAGGTCTGCTGGAGTATTAACAGGACTTCCAGATGCCTATGGAAGAGGAAGAATAATAGGAGATTATAGAAGAGTAGCCCTGTACGGAATAGATTTCTTAATACAAGAGAAAAAGAAAGATTTAAGTAATCTTAAAGGTGATATGCTGGATGAGCTTATAAGACTTAGAGAAGAAGTATCGGAACAAATAAGAGCTCTTGATGAGATTAAAAAAATGGCTCTTTCTTATGGTGTGGATATATCAAGGCCAGCTGTTAATGCTAAAGAAGCAGCTCAGTTTTTGTATTTTGGGTATTTAGCAGGTGTAAAGGAAAATAATGGTGCGGCTATGTCACTTGGAAGGACAAGTACGTTCTTAGATATTTATATTGAAAGAGATTTAGAGCAAGGATTGATTACAGAAGACGAGGCACAAGAAGTAATAGATCAATTTATTATAAAACTTAGACTGGTAAGACATTTAAGAACACCAGAATATAATGAATTGTTTGCAGGAGATCCAACTTGGGTTACTGAATCTATAGCTGGAGTTGGAATAGATGGAAGAAGCCTTGTTACAAAGAATTCTTTTAGATATCTTCATACATTAATAAATCTTGGATCAGCACCTGAACCTAATATGACAGTATTGTGGTCAGAAAATTTACCAGAAAGCTTTAAAAAATTCTGTGCGGAAATGTCTATTTTAACTGATTCAATTCAGTATGAAAATGATGATATTATGAGACCTATATATGGAGATGATTATGCAATTGCCTGCTGTGTATCTGCTATGAGAGTAGGAAAAGACATGCAATTCTTTGGAGCTAGATGTAATCTTGCTAAATGTCTCCTTTTAGCAATAAATGGTGGTGTAGATGAAAAGAAAGGTATAAAAGTTGTTCCTGATATTGAGCCTATAACAGATGAAGTATTAGATTATGAAAAAGTAAAGGAAAATTATTTTAAAGTTCTTGAATATATGGCAGGACTCTATGTTAATACTATGAATATAATACACTTTATGCATGATAAATATGCCTATGAAGCTAGTCAAATGGCACTTCATGATACCAAGGTAGGAAGACTTATGGCTTTTGGTATTGCAGGATTTTCTGTAGCAGCTGATTCCCTAAGTGCAATACGATATGCTAAAGTAAAACCAATAAGAGAAAATGGTATAACTGTAGATTTTGTTAAAGAGGGAGATTTCCCTAAGTATGGTAATGACGATGATAGAGTAGATAGTATAGCTGTAGAAATTGTTGAAAAATTTTCTGATGAATTAAAGAAGCATCCAACTTATAGGAATGCTAAACATACGCTTTCAGTGCTTACTATTACATCAAATGTAATGTACGGTAAAAAGACGGGTACAACACCAGATGGAAGAAAGGTTGGAGAACCATTAGCACCTGGGGCTAATCCAATGCATGGAAGAGATATGGAAGGAGCATTAGCATCCTTAAACTCAGTTGCTAAAGTGCCATATGTATGCTGTGAAGATGGAGTTTCAAATACATTTTCTATAGTACCAGATGCATTAGGAAATGATCATGATGTAAGAATAAATAATTTAGTTAGTATTATGGGTGGATATTTTGGGCAAGGAGCTCATCACTTGAATGTTAACGTGCTAAATAGAGAAACATTAATTGATGCTATGAATAATCCTGATAAGTATCCAACGCTTACTATAAGAGTTTCAGGATATGCTGTCAATTTTAATAGACTTTCAAAGGATCATCAAAAAGAAGTTATAAGTAGAACTTTTCATGAAAAATTATAATAAATAGAGGCTGTCTCACAATTTATAAATTGTGAGACAGCTTTTTTGATATTTTACTATTAAAATGGTTATTAAAATCTAATTTTAAATAATTAAATCAGTACATTTAATTCCTTTTGAGATAACTTATTTGTTATATTAGTATAAGTATGTATCTAACGATTTAGATAATAATAGTAATAAATTATTAATTAAATATTAGTTATTGAATAAAATATAAAACTAACTAGAACTAATTCAATGTATGGAAATTTATAAAATTATATTTATCAAATAATACTTAAAAATATGATATACTAAATTGTATATATTTTTTTAACAATACTAATAATTTGATTATTTATTAAATTGTAGGTAAGTTTAAAATAATATATAAAAGTATTATTAAGTTAATTAACATTTATAAATGGCAGGGAGAAATAACTATGGTAATGGGAAGAATTCATTCAATAGAAAGTATGGGGCTTGTAGATGGTCCAGGTATTAGAACAGTAGTATTTTTTCAAGGCTGTGGATTAAGATGTTCATATTGCCATAATCCTGATACATGGAATATGGCAGGCGGGAAAGAGTTAACAGCAGAAGAGTTGTTGAAAAAGTTATTGAGATTTAAGCCTTATTTTGATAGATCAGGAGGTGGGGTAACTTTTTCTGGCGGGGAAGTACTTTTACAACCTGAATTTTTAATAGACATATTAAAATTGTGCAAAGAACAGGGTATTCACACAGCTATTGATACAGCTGGGTATGGATATGGAAATTATGAAGAAATTTTAAAACATACAGATTTGGTATTATTAGATATAAAACATGTAGATGATGATGGATACAAATGTATTACTGGAAAGGGTAAAAGAGGTTTTGATGATTTCTTAAAGGCAGTAGAAAATATAGGTGTAAAGGTATGGATAAGACATGTAATAGTTCCTACATTAACTGATTCTAAAGAAAATATAAGAAAACTGGCTAATATCATAAAGAATATAAGAAATGTAGAAAAAGTAGAGTTATTGCCTTATCATACTTTAGGGATAAATAAATATGAAAAATTAAATTTAGATTATAAACTTAGAGATATAGAAGCAATGGATAAAGAAAAGTGTAAAAAGCTTGAGAAATATTTAAAAGAATTATTAGAATAGATTATATTGATTTTAGAGGTGATTTATAGAAATTTATTGTTATATGTTTTATAACGAATGAATAATACATTAATAATTAAATGAATATAACATTAGATGGTGGTGCAAAGATGAGATTAATTCCCATACAATGCGTAAAAGAAAATACTAGATTGGCAAAGTCTATATATGATAATGATGGAAAAGTTTTATTAAAAAAGGGATCTACACTTACAGGTAAAATTATAAAAAAGATAAAGGAATTAAATATATATTCAATATATATATTTGATGAATATAGCAATAAAATAATAGAAGAGATTATAAAGCCAGAAATAAGGCAAAAAGCAATAATGGCGATAAAAAAGAGTTTTATGAATATTAATCCATGTGATACACATAAAAAAATTAATTATGTTGATAAAGAAAATGAATTTAATTCAATTTTATATATAGCTAAAGAATTGATTGAAGAAGTATTATCTAAAAAAGATGTAATGATAAATTTAGTAGATATAAAAAGTAAAAATAATTATATATTTCAACACAGTGTCAATGTAGCAATAATATCATTAATCATTGGAATAAAGCTTAATTTACATAAATTTGATTTAATGGATTTATGTATAGGAGCTTTATTGCATGATATAGGTATGATATTTGTCCCCGTTGAAATATTGAATAAAGAATCAGAGCTTACGAAGCAAGAATATGATATAGTAAAGCAGCATACAAAAAAGGGATATGATTTCTTAAGAGAATGTTTTGATATTTCAGTAACTTCTATTATGGTTGTATTACAGCATCATGAAAAAATAGGTGGGCAGGGATATCCAGAAGGTAAGTCAGGGGATGAAATAAGTAAATTTGGTAAAATTGTAGCTATTGCAGATACCTATGATGCATTAACTGCACATAGACCTTATAGGAAAGCTATGAGTCCAAATGAGGCTTTAGAATATCTTATGGCAAGTGGAGGTATTCAATTTGATTATAAATATGTACAAGTTTTTTCACAGATAGTAGTACCTTATCCAGAGGGAACATTAGTTAATTTAACTAATGGAGAGAAAGCAATAATAGAAAAAATAAGTCACAATTTTCCACTAAGACCTAAGGTAAAAATTATATATAGTAATGACAAAAAAAGAATAAATAAAATTATTGAGCTTGAAAAACAATTAAATATAGTTATAAAAGATATTAGTTATGAAAAGATTTAATAATTTTTGTAAAGTATTTTATTTAATTGTAAGATTACTATAAAATCTTTATATTGAATTTATAGTAGTCTTATTTTATTTAAAGGATAAACTCGTATTATTGCATGACCTTTTATATCTTTAATATTAACAGGACCAAAAAATCTACTGTCAGTACTGTTGCCTCTATTATCACCAAGTACAAATATATACCCCTTTGGAACTGTATAGACACTATTTCCGATAAAAGGACCAGGTTCCGTTATGGTGTTATTATTTAAGTAGGGTTCAGAAATACTATTACCATTAATGTACACTTTACCATTTTTTATTTGTACTTTATCTCCAGCTATGCCGATTACCCTCTTTATAAAAAGATCATTATTTTCATTTCTGGAATTAAATATTATTATTTCATTTCTCTTGACTATATGAGTAATTGAACTTATTTTTTCTACAAAGGTTATGTCTTTATCATTAAGGGTACTAAGCATAGAAGTACCTTCTATATCAGCCCTAGCAAATATGTATTTATTTATTCCTATAGCAAATAATATTGCTAAAATGAATATAAATAGAAGTTGAACAAATGTTTTTAAAATTTTAGAATAGTTAACTATTTCCATAAAATCCCTCCTTATTATAATATATTAACAAATATCACAGTAATTATTCAACTATATTTGTAAAAATAATACAAATATATAAAATTTAAAGGGATTACCTCAAAAGAAATAAATATTTTATCAAAAAACATTAATATTAAAAGTGTAACATACAAGCAAATCACTTATACAGATTCATTTAAAGAATTATTTCCTGCGAAATATGCTGGTGGAAAATTACCGTTAGAAATATTCGTTGAAAACGGATTTGATCCTATAATGTTGAGTCAAAATTGTATTGATAAATGTAGTCAACGCTGGAGAAGAAAAGCAAATAAAAAGGAGTTCATTATATACATATCTAAAAACAGGAATAGTTCCATTCTAAAAATCCACCCAGATATAAAATCTAGGTGGACAGCCTGTTTTATTGTGTACTTGACAAAGGGGACAGTTTAATTATTTACAAAACTTTTGAAAGATTTCTTTTACTTTAGGTACAACATAATGGCTTCCGCCTTTATTTTTAACATTTTCATACATTTCTAATACTAATAGTTTAGGGTTATTAGTATTAACAGCAATAAAATATCCGTTTTCACTTCCAGTTGTATCTTTTTGACTAGATTTTATTTCTGCAGTGCCAGTTTTACCAGCAAGCGGTAAGTTCGTCATATATGCATCATGTCCGGTACCTTCAGGATTTGATACAACTTGACTTAAGTCATTTAATATTGTAGTTGATATATCTTCAGAAAAAACATTGGATTTCCATATATCATTAGGAGACGAAGGTTTTTTGTCTTCATTTAAATATGGTTTGATTATATTGCCGTTATTAACAAAAGAAGTATATATAGACGTAAGTTGTAAAGAATTTATAAGTAGTTCACCCTGTCCATAACCGGAATCAGCTAGCTGAATGTCTGTATTAATCTTATTGTCTTTAGAAATTTTTGAAGTAGTAAGGCCGTATTCAAAAGGTATTTTTTCACCTATTCCTAAATTTTTCATTTCAGAGACAAAAGTATTTTTACCAATATCTAATGCTAATTGAGCAAAATATATGTTATCTGAATGTATTAATGCATTTAAAAGATTAGAAGGTGATGAATATTCCTCTGTTCTTGTTACAAAGTATCCCCCCCAGCTGCTATCCTTTTGCCACTTTAGACCATTTATATTTTTAATTGTATTAGGATCAATTTTATTATTTTTCAAACCAATGGATGCTGTTATTGGTTTAAAGATTGAACCTGGAGCAAAAATGCCTTCAAATCTATTTAAAAGAGGTTTTTTAGGATCCTTATTAAGGGAATTCCATTTATCTGAAGACATTCCCAGTACAAAATCATTTGGATCATAAGCTGGTGAACTGACAAGAGCTAATACTTCACCAGTTTTGGGTTCCATTGCTACTGATGTACCAGAATCACCAGAATATTGATCATATAAAGCTGATTGAATATCTGTATTTATTGTAATATTTAAATCAGTTCCGTTTTTAGCTTCTTTTTTAGCTATAGTTTTTTTCCTATTTCCGTTTTTATCTAATATATATATTTCAGCACCATCTTCTGATTTCAATTGATTCTCATATATTTTTTCTAAACCGCTTTTACCAATTATATCATCTTGAGTATATCCTTGATCTTTAAGATCTTTAAGTTCTTCAGAACTGACAGGTTGTACATAGCCTGTTAAAAAAGCAGCTTTATCTTTTAAAGGGTATATTCTTGCAGCTTTATCTTTTATCATTATACCTGGAATTTTTGAAAGTGCTGTTATTCTATTAGTATCATCTTTTGATATATTATCGATTGGTATAAACATATCTGGTTTTACATAGGAAGCAGAAAGTTTTTTTGTAATGTTATCAGCACTAATATTTAAAATTTGTGCAATTTTATTTTTAGTATCTGAATCATCATTATTAATTTTTCCTGCAACAATTCCTATCTCTGCAATAAATCCATTTTTCGCAAGATAAGAACCATTTTTTCCACGTATTTCACCACGTTTTCCGAAGGTTTTATCTACTCTAATTTTTTCTCCATCTTCTAGGTCTGGAAAGATCATTTTATTGTTCCAAAGTATGGTGAAGGTTTTTGATTTATCTATTTGTTCTTCTTTTAAATAAGCTGTATTTTTAAAATTTATAGTTCCAGCAGAGGTATTCATAGATACTTTAAATGGGACGGATATATTTCCATTTGAATCTTTCTTTAAAGATTTTGGATACTCTGGAGTTATGGAAATTTTACTTAAGTCAATACCGCTATAGATATTTTTGTATTTTTCAATAAAGTCTTTTTCAGAAATACTTTTTTTACTGTCTGAATTCAAAAGAGAATACATACTTTTAAAATCACTTTTTTCCCAGAAAGTTATATACTTGTCAAAAGAGGTTTTAGCAGTATTTTTGTTATTACATCCAAATGTAAATAGGATAAAAGAGATCAAGAGAATAGTTAATATAAATTTCTTTTTCATAGTTTTTGACATACCTCATTTCTTATAAAATATAGAATATCTATAAATATTATAATATTTATAGATAAGTTTGTCACAAAAATTATATTTTGTAAAGTTATGTTATATTTATATGATTTATAGATAATTTTGTTATAAGCTAAGTTATTGATGTTTCATAATACTTTTATTCATATGTTTCAATTATTATTTAAAAAGGTGAATAATTTTATTATTACTTATAAATCTATATATATTTTATAAGTTATTATATTTATGTTAAATATAAGTATAATAATAAAAACTTATAATGTATTGTAAACATATAAATATATATAGGTTGACAATTATAGCTTGTTATATTAATATAAGTTTATTAATAAATATGGAGGTGTAAATTTTTGAAATTTAATACAAGAGGAATGATTTTAGCTGCATTATTTGCGGCGTTGACAGCAGTAGGAGCATTTATTAAAATTCCTGTAGGCCCTGTTCCTATAACTTTACAGGCATTATTTACAATTTTAGCAGGTATAATGCTTGGTTCTAGAGTGGGGGCTATGTCACAGTTGATTTATGTATTACTTGGCCTTATAGGATTACCTATATTTGCGGATGGAACTGGTGGTCTTATGCATGTTATTAGTCCAAGCTTTGGATACTTAATTGGATTTATAGTTGCAGCCTTTATTATGGGGAAAATTGTAGAACATACTGAAAAAATTAATTTTATTAGAATATTTGCTATTTGTGTTCTGGGAATTATTATAATTTATATTATAGGAATACCTTATTTGTATTTTATACTTAAAAATGTATTATTTAAAGGAATAACTTTTGGATATGCTGTTAAAATGGGATTCTTAGTTTTTATACCAGGGGATTTATTAAAGGCCGTCATAGCATCTGTACTTGCTATAAAGGTAATACCCATACTTAGAAAGCAAGGTATATTGCAAAAGGAAGTATAAAGAATAAGTAAGCTTATATTATAAGTATATTTATAAATATGATAAAATACATAATATAATCTCTATATATGTTTGTTTGATAATTGATATTTAACTAATAATATATAATGTTTTATAGTAAACAGTTTCTTATAGGTTCCGAATATAGAGGGAACCTATTTTTGGCATATTAAAAATAATTAAATTCATTAGATTTATATTTCTTTGTTAATAATTTAAAAGTTATCAATAATTGGTTTTATTTCTAAATTTAGATAACGGAATTAGAATTCATTTTTTATAATTTAACTTTTTTATTGCTCTGGGAATTAATATATTCTTTTTATTTAATTCAGGATTTTTTATTACAAGTTCCAAAAGTTCATTTAATGTTTTCCCTATGATGATCCCTTTGGAGTATCCTATTTTTATCAAATCATTGCCAGTTATATCTAAATCCTTTAGGTTAAGAGGATCTTTTTTTGCTAAGATTTCATTTACTGAGATTTTTAAATTAAATACTGGAGAAAAGTCATGTGGCGGAGTATGGCCTTTTATGTCTGCTATCTGTAAATCAAATAAATAGTTAAGATTATCTATGCCCACTCTATTTATAAATCTTTTTATTGCAGGTATTTTTAAATTATTTCTATTAACTAAATGTTCTTTTATTAGGGTGTAAACCGTCTTTATAGTTTTATTATCAAACTTTAAACGACTTAATATTTCCTGAGAAATTTTTGCACCCTCTATATTATGCATATAAAAGTGGCCTATTCCATTTTTATCTATAGAAAAACATTTTGGCTTACCAATATCATGCAGTAAGGCTGCAATTCTTATTATTAAATTACTAGAAGTATTATCTAAAACCATCATAGTATGATCAAATATATCTTTATAATGATGTGGATTATGTTGATTAAAACCTACACAAATAGATAATTCTGGAAGGATTATTTCTAATAATTTAGTTTCTTTTAGTAATTGAAAACCTACACTTGGTTTATTAGTTAAGAGTATCTTTGATAGTTCATCTCTAATTCTTTCCATACTCACATTCTTTATTAATAAGGAATTTTTTTGTAAGGAATGTTTTGTAATTTGTTCTATTTTAAAATTTAGTTGTGTAGAAAATCTAATTGCTCTTAATATCCTGAGAGAATCCTCTTTAAACCTCAAATCAGGGGTACCAACACAACGAATTATTTTTTGTTGTAAATCATTTTTACCGTTAAATGGATCCTGTAAACCATCTTTATGGTTGTAGGATATGGAGTTTATAGTGAAATCTCTTCTTGATAAGTCTTCATATAATGAATTACTAAATATTACACTGTCTGGATGTCTATTATCGGTGTACTTGCCATCTATCCTAAAAGTTGTAACCTCGTAAGGCGTTCCATTAATTAATACAGTTATAGTTCCGTGTTTAATTCCCGTTGGTACAGTATCTTTAAAAATCTTAATTATATCTTCAGGTAAAGCATTGGTAGTTATATCCCAATCTTTTGGCTCTTTGTTTATAAGAATATCTCTAATGCATCCTCCTACAGCATAGGCAGAAAAATTATTTTTGTTTAATGTATGAATTATGTATTCTACATTTTTAGGTAAATTTATTTTCATATAAGTAAAATCCTCACTTTATAAAATATTTATCTTATAATCTTGTTAAAATATAATATATATGCAAATAATTAGTGCAAAATAGGATGAAATGTAGCAAATCCCCACTAATTAGAATTTAATTAATAAACTAATTTTATTCAGTATTTTTTATATTAATTTAAAAAGTAATTCCAATTTTATATTAAAAATTTTATAAAGGTTTTTATCAATATTGATAAAGCTATGGAATTACTTAAAAGGTATAAAATTGATTAAGTATAATTATAAATATAGATATATTTAAAGTAAATGTATCTTGGAGTATAAATCTATACTGTGAAGATAGAAGTTTAAAAATATATTTATAACTATTAATATTTATTTGAAATTTTCTTGTAGTAAAAAAAAATTAATGCTATCATCTATATATAAAGCACAAAGTTTAAAAAATTTTAAGGAGAATTTAAATGGAAAATAAGGTATTAGCATCAGTAAATGGTAAGGAAATTACAGAAAATGATATTAATCAAGTTATTTTGAGTTTCCCACAAGATAAGCAATATAAACTTTTAACTAAAGCAGGAAAACAAAGGTTACTAGAGCAACTTGTAGCTGTTGAGCTAATATATAATGATGCAAAAGATAATGGACTTGAGAATGATGATGAATATAAAATTAGACTAGAAGCTATGAAAAAAGATATTATGATTGAAATAGCAACAAAAAGAATTCTTTGTTCAGATATTCCAACAGTTACCGAACAAGAAGCTAAAGATTATTATGAAGTAAATAAGGATAAATTTAACACACCAGCAACAGCTACTGCTAAACATATACTATTAGATACAGAAGAAGATGCTATAAAAGTAAGTAATGAAATAAAACAAGGCAAACCTTTTGAAGCTGCAGCAAAGGAATACTCAACTTGTCCATCAAAAGAGGAGGGCGGTAACTTAGGCAGTTTCCCAAAGGGACAAATGGTTGAGGAATTTGAAGAAGCTTGTTTTACACAGGAAATAGGTATAGTAGGTGAACCTGTGAAAACTAAATATGGTTATCATATAATAAAGGTTGAAAATAGAACAGAAGATATACCTAAAACTTTTGAAGAAGTTAAAAATAGAATAATTGAAGGTCTTACTAAAGAAAGACAAAATATGAGGTATACAAAATATATTGAAGGACTTAAGTCAAAATATTCAGTAGAAATGAAGTGATTAATATTAGCATCAGATTAAATAATTATTTTTCTGATGCTAATACTTAATTATAACAAGTATACTATGCCTAGTGTATCAATAGGCGAATTTCGTAGGAATATTATATAATGATTAGATATTGATAGATAATATTAAATTTTTATATAGTTACTGGATTAATAATTTATTTATTAATGATAAAATAAATCACGTTGTAAAAACAATGTTTAAAAATAGTTTGTAATTAATATAAAAAAATATTGACAAACTATGTTGATGATGATATACTATAAAAGCTGTCAGATGACAGTGATTGATCTTTGAAAATTAAACAGAGTATAAGAATAGTAAGTAAACCAGCAATTCTTTAGATTTTAAGAAATTAAAATTGAGAATAACAAACTCTTCATTGAGAAGAGAAGCGATGAGCTAACATCAAACTTATAAATTGAGAGTTTGATCCTGGCTCAGGACGAACGCTGGCGGCGTGCTTAACACATGCAAGTCGAGCGAGAAACCTTCGGGTTTCTAGCGGCGGACGGGTGAGTAACACGTGGGTAACCTGCCTCAAAGAGGGGAATAGCCTCCCGAAAGGGAGATTAATACCGCATAATATTAAAGTTTCACATGGAGCTTTAATTAAAGGAGTAATCCGCTTTGAGATGGACCCGCGGCGCATTAGCTAGTTGGAGAGGTAACGGCTCACCAAGGCGACGATGCGTAGCCGACCTGAGAGGGTGATCGGCCACATTGGAACTGAGACACGGTCCAGACTCCTACGGGAGGCAGCAGTGGGGAATATTGCACAATGGGCGAAAGCCTGATGCAGCAACGCCGCGTGAGTGATGACGGTCTTCGGATTGTAAAGCTCTGTCTTTTGGGACGATAATGACGGTACCAAAGGAGGAAGCCACGGCTAACTACGTGCCAGCAGCCGCGGTAATACGTAGGTGGCAAGCGTTGTCCGGATTTACTGGGCGTAAAGGATGTGTAGGCGGATACTTAAGTGAGATGTGAAAGCCCCGGGCTCAACCTGGGGACTGCATTTCAAACTGGGTATCTAGAGTGCAGGAGAGGAAAGCGGAATTCCTAGTGTAGCGGTGAAATGCGTAGAGATTAGGAAGAACATCAGTGGCGAAGGCGGCTTTCTGGACTGTAACTGACGCTGAGGCATGAAAGCGTGGGGAGCAAACAGGATTAGATACCCTGGTAGTCCACGCCGTAAACGATGAGTACTAGGTGTAGGAGGTATCGACTCCTTCTGTGCCGCAGTTAACACAATAAGTACTCCGCCTGGGAAGTACGGTCGCAAGATTAAAACTCAAAGGAATTGACGGGGGCCCGCACAAGCAGCGGAGCATGTGGTTTAATTCGAAGCAACGCGAAGAACCTTACCTAGACTTGACATCTCCTGAATAGCGTAGAGATACGTGAAGCCCTTCGGGGCAGGAAGACAGGTGGTGCATGGTTGTCGTCAGCTCGTGTCGTGAGATGTTGGGTTAAGTCCCGCAACGAGCGCAACCCTTATCATTAGTTGCTACCATTAAGTTGAGCACTCTAGTGAGACTGCCCGGGTTAACCGGGAGGAAGGCGGGGATGACGTCAAATCATCATGCCCCTTATGTCTAGGGCTACACACGTGCTACAATGGTGAGAACAACGAGATGCAATACCGTGAGGTGGAGCTAAACTTGAAAACTCATCCCAGTTCGGATTGCAGGCTGAAATTCGCCTGCATGAAGTTGGAGTTGCTAGTAATCGCGAATCAGAATGTCGCGGTGAATACGTTCCCGGGCCTTGTACACACCGCCCGTCACACCATGAGAGCTGGTAACACCCGAAGTCCGTGAGGTAACCTTTATGGGGCCAGCGGCCGAAGGTGGGATTAGTGATTGGGGTGAAGTCGTAACAAGGTAGCCGTAGGAGAACCTGCGGCTGGATCACCTCCTTTCTAAGGAGTAATTGCAGCAGGATAACTGTTGTATACATTGGTTTCTTACTCTTGTCTCTGTTTAATTTTGAGAGATCAATTCTCTTAAAATGTACTTTGAAAATTGCATAGAGAAACAAAGTAAAGTAAAAAATAATCCTTTGTATAATATGATTTTAATCGAAAGATTGAAATTAAAACAAATAAAGACTAAACTCTAAAAGGCTAACGCCTAAAAGAGTAACAAGGTCAAGCTACAAAGGGCGCATGGTGAATGCCTTGGCACTAGAAGTCGAAGAAGGACGTGACAAGCTGCGATAAGCTTCGGGTAGGCGCAAATAGCCTGTGATCCGGAGATTTCCGAATGGGGCAACCCACATGTCGAGCAGACATGTACTGTATACTGAATTCATAGGTATATGGAGACATACCCGGGGAACTGAAACATCTAAGTACCCGGAGGAAGAGAAAGAAATATCGATTTTCTTAGTAGCGGCGAGCGAAAAGGAATCAGCCCAAACCAGGGACTTTGTCCCTGGGGTTGTGGATAGATCATCACTGCATAATATCTTAACCGAAGAGTTCTGGAAAGCTCTACCGCAGAAGGTAATAGTCCTGTAGGTTAAAAGAGAAAATTGCAAGATCTAATCCAGAGTACCACGAGACACGTGAAACCTTGTGGGAAGCTGGGAGGACCACCTCCCAAGGCTAAATACTAACTAGTGACCGATAGTGAAGCAGTACCGTGAGGGAAAGGTGAAAAGAACCCCGGAAGGGGAGTGAAATAGAACCTGAAACCGTGTGCCTACAACCGGTCGTAGCACTTTTTATGTGTGACGACGTGCTTTTTGTAGAACGAGCCAGCGAGTTACGGTATGCAGCAAGGTTAAGCACTTATGGTGCGCAGCCGAAGGGAAACCAAGTCTTAACAGGGCGACTAGTTGCATGCTGTAGACCCGAAACCGGGTGACCTATCCATGGCCAGGTTGAAGCGGAAGTAAAATTCCGTGGAGGACCGAACCACATTGGTGTTGAAAAACCATGGGATGAGCTGTGGATAGCGGAGAAATTCCAATCGAACTCGGAGATAGCTGGTTCTCCTCGAAATAGCTTTAGGGCTAGCGTCGATTAATTGAGTTATGGAGGTAGAGCACTGAATGAGGTAGGGGCTGACAACAGTTACTGAACTCTATCAAACTCCGAATGCCATATACTTTTATTTCGGCAGTCAGACTGCGAATGATAAGATCCGTAGTCAAAAGGGAAACAGCCCAGATCATCAGCTAAGGTCCCAAAGTGTAAGTTAAGTGGTAAAGGATGTGGGATTTCTAAGACAACTAGGATGTTGGCTCAGAAGCAGCCACTCATTTAAAGAGTGCGTAATAGCTCACTAGTCAAGAGATCCTGCGCCGAAAATGTCCGGGGCTAAAACTTACCACCGAAGCTATGGGCTCGTAAGAGCGGTAGAGGAGCTTCCTGCACCGGTTGAAGTCGTACCGTAAGGAGCGGTGGACAGTGCAGGAGTGAGTATGCTGGCATAAGTAGCGAGAACTAAGTGAGAATCTTAGTGGTCGAAAACCTAAGGTTTCCTGAGGAAGGCTCGTCCGCTCAGGGTTAGTCGGGTCCTAAGCCGAGGCCGAAAGGCGTAGGTGATGGATAATCGGTTGATATTCCGATACCACCTTTCTCCGTTATGAGAGATGGGGTGACGCAGAAGGATAAGATGTGCGCACTATTGGATGTGCGTCTAAGCACTAAGACGTGCAGGCTGGCAAATCCGCCTGATTAGTTAAGGTGTTATGGGGAGCTAATTTTTAGCGAAGTATCTGATTTCACACTGCCAAGAAAAGCCTCTATCAAGGAAAAAGGTGCCCGTACCGCAAACCGACACAGGTAGGTGAGGAGAGAATCCTAAGACCATCGGAAGAATCGTTGTTAAGGAACTCGGCAAATTGACCCCGTAACTTCGGGAGAAGGGGTGCCTGCTTTTAGCAGGCCGCAGAGGATAGGCCCAAGCAACTGTTTAGCAAAAACACAGGTCTCTGCTAAAGCGAAAGCTGATGTATAGGGGCTGACGCCTGCCCGGTGCTGGAAGGTTAAGGGGATCCGTAAGAGTAATCGAAGCGGTGAACTTAAGCCCCAGTAAACGGCGGCCGTAACTATAACGGTCCTAAGGTAGCGAAATTCCTTGTCGGGTAAGTTCCGACCCGCACGAATGGCGTAATGATTTGGGCACTGTCTCAACAACGAATCCGGCGAAATTGTAGTGCAAGTGAAGATGCTTGCTACCCGCGATTGGACGGAAAGACCCCGTAGAGCTTTACTGTAGTTTAGCATTGAGTTTCGGTATTGTCTGTACAGGATAGGTGGGAGACTGGGATACAGTGGCGTCAGCTGCTGAGGAGTCGACCTTGGGATACCACCCTGACAGTACTGGAATTCTAACCGGAGGCCATGAAGCTGGTCACGGGACATTGCTAGATGGGCAGTTTGACTGGGGCGGTCGCCTCCTAAAAAGTAACGGAGGCGCCCAAAGGTTCCCTCAGCGCGGTTGGAAATCGCGCGAAGAGTGCAAAGGCAAAAGGGAGCCTGACTGCGACACAAACAAGTGGAGCAGGGACGAAAGTCGGGCTTAGTGATCCGGTGGTTCCTCGTGGGAGGGCCATCGCTCAACGGATAAAAGCTACCTCGGGGATAACAGGCTGATCTCCCCCAAGAGTCCACATCGACGGGGAGGTTTGGCACCTCGATGTCGGCTCGTCGCATCCTGGGGCTGAAGTAGGTCCCAAGGGTTGGGCTGTTCGCCCATTAAAGCGGCACGCGAGCTGGGTTCAGAACGTCGTGAGACAGTTCGGTCCCTATCCGTCGCGGGCGTAGGAAATTTGAGAGGAGCTGTCCTTAGTACGAGAGGACCGGGATGGACTGACCTCTGGTGCACCAGTTGTCACGCCAGTGGCACAGCTGGGTAGCTATGTCGGGAAGGGATAAACGCTGAAAGCATCTAAGCGTGAAGCCCACCTCAAGATAAGATTTCCCATAGCGTAAGCTAGTAAGACCCCTGAAAGAACATCAGGTTGATAGGTCAGAGGTGTAAGTGCAGTAATGTATTCAGCTGACTGATACTAATAGGTCGAGGGCTTGACCAAAATAAAATGAAGAAATAAAATTACTTTACCAGTTACTATGCAATTTTGAGAGTACAATTTTTTAGTTAAAAATTAAGAATTAAGAGTTAAGAATTTAGGAAAAAACTCCTAAGGAGTTTTAAAAGATTAAATTAAAGGAATTCCATAGGAATTTCATCAATAACTCTCAACTTTTAACTATTCACTCTTAACTTAATATATCCAGTGTCTATGACTTAGAGGTAACACTCCTTCCCATTCCGAACAGGCAGGTTAAGCTCTAATGTGCTGATGGTACTGCAGGGGAAGCCCTGTGGAAGAGTAGGTCGACGCTGGGTTATTACAAAAACAGTCTATAATAAGGCTGTTTTTTATTATTTTAAAAAAATTTTTAAAGTATATTAGAAAATAAATGCATATAAAAAAGATTAATAATATATTATTAATCTTTTTTTGCATATATTCAGTTATATTAAATAAAAACTTCATAAATGGATCTAATAGCTTTTTCAAAATCGTTATTTTCAACGCCTACTATTATATTTATTTCACTAGATCCTTGATTAATCATTCTTATATTTACATTATTTTTACCAAGAGCATCAAATATTTTTGCAGCAATACCTTTTGATTGAGACATACCTTGCCCAACAGTAGCGACTAATGCCATATTTGGTAAAATTTCTATAGAATCAGGTTTACATTGCCTTTTAATATCATGAATAATATCATCTAATTTATTTTTTATTTGTGAATCGGCAATTACTAAAGATACAGAGTCTATACCCGCAGGCATACTTTCAAAGGCTACTCCATGATTTTCTAAGATGGATAATAATTTTCTACAAAAACCTAATTCTGTATTCATAAGATTTTTTTCTATTGCGATTACTGTAAAATCTTTTTTACCAGCAATTCCTGTTATAGTACCAACAGTGTTTGTTGCTTTAATATCGCTAACTATTAATGTTCCAGGGTCTTGAGGCATATTAGTATTTTTTATGTTTATTGGAATACCAGCTTCTCTTACAGGGAAAACAGAATCTTCATGTAAAACTGTAGCACCCATATAAGATAACTCTCTAAGTTCTCTATAAGTTATTGTTTTAATTGGACGAGGACTAGTAACTATTCTTGGGTCTGCCATTAAAAATCCTGAAACATCAGTCCAGTTTTCATATAAAGAGGCACCTACGGCACGAGCAATTATAGCTCCAGTAACATCTGAACCACCTCTAGAAAAAGTTTTTATGTGTTTTTCACATTGTCCTTCACATTGTGAGCCATAAAAACCAGGTATTACAGCTTTTTCTACCTTTATTAAACGATTATGAGCTGCTTCTTGAGTATCAGATGAAGAGAGACAACCATCTTCATCAAATAAAATTATATCAGCAGGATCTATAAATTCATAACCTAAAAGTGTTGATAGTATAATTCCATTTAAGTATTCACCGCGACTAGCAGTATAATCTGATGATGAACCTTCTGAAATGTCTTTCTTAATTTTATCTAAGTAATAATTTATATTAAGATCTTTCATATGACTATATCTACTAGATAATTCTTTAACAATTTCATTATATCTTTCCGATATAATTTTAAATACATCATCAAAAGGTATACCTTGCTGTACATGAGTATGGCAGAGATATAGTAGGTCTGTTATTTTATAGTCTTTACCATGTCTTTTACCTGGCGCTGAAGGCACAATATATCTTCTGTTTGGATTGTTATCTACAATATTTTTTACTTTTTCAAATTGGTGAGCATCTGCCAGTGAACTTCCACCAAATTTTGCTACAATAATGTTTTCCAATTTATTACCCTCCAAAAATAGTATAAGTATGTTATTATTGTCAATTTATTATTAAAGTCATAAATATTTTAATTACCATAACTAAAATATAATATCAAAAAATTAATAATTATGCAATGTTGTTTTTATGAGGTTAAATCATATTATTTAAAAAAAATATGAAATATAGTGAATATTGTTAGTTTTTCGTGAAATTTAATATTATCTAATTTATAGGAGTAATTAAAATTATATGTTATAATAATTGGAAACGATACCATTATATAATATTAATACATTATTATACTAAAATTAATGGATATGATATTAGTTTACTTACCTATGATAAAAGATCTCAAGGATATAGAAGGGTACTATTTTAACATACCTATTGCTAATGCATCATATTTAATAAAATAGTTACTATTGGGAATACATAATTATAATCATATTGCTATAATATTTTGATAGATGATAGTATATGTTATAATATCACTATTATTTGCAAGTTATATGTTCAGCAGAGAAGATGTAGTTTTTAAAGCATAGGAAATAATATAAAACCGTCAAATATTATATAATATTTTGACGGTCTTGATATGTTAACTTATTTTTAAATCATCTAACTGTACTTTTAATATAATTGATATAGTTTCTATAACATTAAAGGACGGGTTACACTTAGTACCTCTTTCTAATTCTTCTAAATAGGTTTTAGAAATAGGAACTGCTAGGTTCTTGGACAAATTAGATACATCCCTGCAAGTTAATCCTTTCTCTAATCTGATTTCTCTTATTTTATTACCATTTACCATTAAAAAACCCCCTCTAGTTCTATATGAAATTATATACATCAGTTTAACTTATGATGAAGTTTTATTTATATTCTTATTATATCGTAAATTGTAATAAAATAATATTAAAACTTTTAATTAATTTATGGTGTTTTTAGCATTAATAAAATGATCATAGTGAATTTTTTAATGATTTTAAACTTATTTATAATACTTAAAGCAGGATAAATAATAAGTGTTGTTTTGTAACAAATACGGCATATATGAAATACTTTCAATAATTGATTATAATTATATTTAAAGTAATTATATTATGTTTTTATACTATAAAAAATTTTAAGTGATATAATTTATATAGAATTAATATGAGGTGAGATTATGAGTATAAATAGGTTAAAAGAAATAATTGATAATTCAAGTAATATAGTATTTTTCGGAGGTGCAGGGGTATCCACTGAATCAGGAATACCTGATTTTAGAAGTAGTAATGGTTTATTTAATCAGAAGCTTAATAAAACATTTACTCCAGAGGAGCTAGTTTCTCATACTTCTTTTATGAGATATCCTGAAGATTTTTTTGATTTCTATAGAGATAAACTTATATATCAGGATGCTAAACCTAATGCTGCACATACATCTTTGATGAAGTTGGAGAAAATAGGAAAGTTAAAGGCTATAGTTACACAAAATATCGATGGATTGCACCAAATGGCTGGCTCTAAAAATGTTTATGAACTTCATGGATCTGTTCATAGAAACTATTGCATGAAGTGCCACGAATTTTATGATGTTGACTTTATAGTTAAGTCAAAAGGTATACCTAAATGTAGTAAATGTGGTGGAACAGTTAAACCAGATGTAGTTTTATATGAGGAGAGTCTGAATGAAGATGTTATTAATGGTGCAGTTGATGCTATTTCTAAAGCTGATACACTAATTATTGGAGGAACTTCACTTATGGTATATCCAGCATCAGGCCTGATTCAATATTTTAAAGGAAAGCATTTAGTATTAATCAATAAGTCTTCCACATCTTATGATAATTTAGCAGAGATTGTTATAAATGATAAGATTGGAGAAACTTTAAAAAAGATTGTAGAAAGTTATTAATGATAGAGGTTATCTCAAAGGAAATAAATATTTATTGAATTTGAAAATGTATTAATTTGGTTATTAAAAATTAGATTTTAATAACTCTTTTAATAATAAAATAGCTAAAAAAGCAGCCGTCTCACAATAGATGTATATGTGTACATTATTAGACAGCTACTTTTTTATATACTTATATCGTATCTATTAGTGTTACAAGGTGTGAATACAGGGATTACTTTTTAATGTTACGATGAAACAAACTTATTGTTTTTTAACTTAATTCTGTTCATAGTTATAATTTGATCAATAAAAAGAGTCTTTTTATATATGTATATGATTTATAAAAAATCTATAATTAAGCAAAAAACATTGCAAAATAAGAAAAATTATTTTTTGTTTTGTATAAAGATGCTTCAGAACTATATATATTATTATTTCTATAGATATTAGAACATAAACATATCCTGGAGTATCTTTATGAGAAATGTAAAGATATAATTAATAATATTGAGAAAATTGGATATAATATTGTATAATTAATAAGTTTAACAAATAAACATGACATTATTATGATATCATTTTACTGTTGATTTTATAAATGATTTAGAGTTTTTATTAGTCATTTTTTTATTTAAGAACTTAAATCTTGGGTAATATTCTATTGTTTTAAATTATATTAGCTAAAAGTTAATAACTAAATTTAAAAAAATAGTTGACTTTTTAAAATTAACTTGATATACTATAAAAGCTGTCAGATGACAGTGATTGATCTTTGAAAATTAAACAGAGTATAAGAATAATAAGTAAACCAGCAATTCTTTAGATTTTAAGAAATTAAAATTGAGAGTAACAAACTCTTCATTGAGAAGAGAAGCGATGAGCTAACATCAAACTTATAAATTGAGAGTTTGATCCTGGCTCAGGACGAACGCTGGCGGCGTGCTTAACACATGCAAGTCGAGCGAGAAACCTTCGGGTTTCTAGCGGCGGACGGGTGAGTAACACGTGGGTAACCTGCCTCAAAGAGGGGAATAGCCTCCCGAAAGGGAGATTAATACCGCATAATATTAAAGTTTCACATGGAGCTTTAATTAAAGGAGTAATCCGCTTTGAGATGGACCCGCGGCGCATTAGCTAGTTGGAGAGGTAACGGCTCACCAAGGCGACGATGCGTAGCCGACCTGAGAGGGTGATCGGCCACATTGGAACTGAGACACGGTCCAGACTCCTACGGGAGGCAGCAGTGGGGAATATTGCACAATGGGCGAAAGCCTGATGCAGCAACGCCGCGTGAGTGATGACGGTCTTCGGATTGTAAAGCTCTGTCTTTTGGGACGATAATGACGGTACCAAAGGAGGAAGCCACGGCTAACTACGTGCCAGCAGCCGCGGTAATACGTAGGTGGCAAGCGTTGTCCGGATTTACTGGGCGTAAAGGATGTGTAGGCGGATACTTAAGTGAGATGTGAAAGCCCCGGGCTCAACCTGGGGACTGCATTTCAAACTGGGTATCTAGAGTGCAGGAGAGGAAAGCGGAATTCCTAGTGTAGCGGTGAAATGCGTAGAGATTAGGAAGAACATCAGTGGCGAAGGCGGCTTTCTGGACTGTAACTGACGCTGAGGCATGAAAGCGTGGGGAGCAAACAGGATTAGATACCCTGGTAGTCCACGCCGTAAACGATGAGTACTAGGTGTAGGAGGTATCGACTCCTTCTGTGCCGCAGTTAACACAATAAGTACTCCGCCTGGGAAGTACGGTCGCAAGATTAAAACTCAAAGGAATTGACGGGGGCCCGCACAAGCAGCGGAGCATGTGGTTTAATTCGAAGCAACGCGAAGAACCTTACCTAGACTTGACATCTCCTGAATAGCGTAGAGATACGTGAAGCCCTTCGGGGCAGGAAGACAGGTGGTGCATGGTTGTCGTCAGCTCGTGTCGTGAGATGTTGGGTTAAGTCCCGCAACGAGCGCAACCCTTATCATTAGTTGCTACCATTAAGTTGAGCACTCTAGTGAGACTGCCCGGGTTAACCGGGAGGAAGGCGGGGATGACGTCAAATCATCATGCCCCTTATGTCTAGGGCTACACACGTGCTACAATGGTGAGAACAACGAGATGCAATACCGTGAGGTGGAGCTAAACTTGAAAACTCATCCCAGTTCGGATTGCAGGCTGAAATTCGCCTGCATGAAGTTGGAGTTGCTAGTAATCGCGAATCAGAATGTCGCGGTGAATACGTTCCCGGGCCTTGTACACACCGCCCGTCACACCATGAGAGCTGGTAACACCCGAAGTCCGTGAGGTAACCTTTATGGGGCCAGCGGCCGAAGGTGGGATTAGTGATTGGGGTGAAGTCGTAACAAGGTAGCCGTAGGAGAACCTGCGGCTGGATCACCTCCTTTCTAAGGAGTAATTGCAGCAGGATAACTGTTGTATACATTGGTTTCTTACTCTTGTCTCTGTTTAATTTTGAGAGATCAATTCTCTTAAAATGTACTTTGAAAATTGCATAGAGAAACAAAGTAAAGTAAAAAATAATCCTTTGTATAATATGATTTTAATCGAAAGATTGAAATTAAAACAAATAAAGACTAAACTCTAAAAGGCTAACGCCTAAAAGAGTAACAAGGTCAAGCTACAAAGGGCGCATGGTGAATGCCTTGGCACTAGAAGTCGAAGAAGGACGTGACAAGCTGCGATAAGCTTCGGGTAGGCGCAAATAGCCTGTGATCCGGAGATTTCCGAATGGGGCAACCCACATGTCGAGCAGACATGTACTGTATACTGAATTCATAGGTATATGGAGACATACCCGGGGAACTGAAACATCTAAGTACCCGGAGGAAGAGAAAGAAATATCGATTTTCTTAGTAGCGGCGAGCGAAAAGGAATCAGCCCAAACCAGGGACTTTGTCCCTGGGGTTGTGGATAGATCATCACTGCATAATATCTTAACCGAAGAGTTCTGGAAAGCTCTACCGCAGAAGGTAATAGTCCTGTAGGTTAAAAGAGAAAATTGCAAGATCTAATCCAGAGTACCACGAGACACGTGAAACCTTGTGGGAAGCTGGGAGGACCACCTCCCAAGGCTAAATACTAACTAGTGACCGATAGTGAAGCAGTACCGTGAGGGAAAGGTGAAAAGAACCCCGGAAGGGGAGTGAAATAGAACCTGAAACCGTGTGCCTACAACCGGTCGTAGCACTTTTTATGTGTGACGACGTGCTTTTTGTAGAACGAGCCAGCGAGTTACGGTATGCAGCAAGGTTAAGCACTTATGGTGCGCAGCCGAAGGGAAACCAAGTCTTAACAGGGCGACTAGTTGCATGCTGTAGACCCGAAACCGGGTGACCTATCCATGGCCAGGTTGAAGCGGAAGTAAAATTCCGTGGAGGACCGAACCACATTGGTGTTGAAAAACCATGGGATGAGCTGTGGATAGCGGAGAAATTCCAATCGAACTCGGAGATAGCTGGTTCTCCTCGAAATAGCTTTAGGGCTAGCGTCGATTAATTGAGTTATGGAGGTAGAGCACTGAATGAGGTAGGGGCTGACAACAGTTACTGAACTCTATCAAACTCCGAATGCCATATACTTTTATTTCGGCAGTCAGACTGCGAATGATAAGATCCGTAGTCAAAAGGGAAACAGCCCAGATCATCAGCTAAGGTCCCAAAGTGTAAGTTAAGTGGTAAAGGATGTGGGATTTCTAAGACAACTAGGATGTTGGCTCAGAAGCAGCCACTCATTTAAAGAGTGCGTAATAGCTCACTAGTCAAGAGATCCTGCGCCGAAAATGTCCGGGGCTAAAACTTACCACCGAAGCTATGGGCTCGTAAGAGCGGTAGAGGAGCTTCCTGCACCGGTTGAAGTCGTACCGTAAGGAGCGGTGGACAGTGCAGGAGTGAGTATGCTGGCATAAGTAGCGAGAACTAAGTGAGAATCTTAGTGGTCGAAAACCTAAGGTTTCCTGAGGAAGGCTCGTCCGCTCAGGGTTAGTCGGGTCCTAAGCCGAGGCCGAAAGGCGTAGGTGATGGATAATCGGTTGATATTCCGATACCACCTTTCTCCGTTATGAGAGATGGGGTGACGCAGAAGGATAAGATGTGCGCACTATTGGATGTGCGTCTAAGCACTAAGACGTGCAGGCTGGCAAATCCGCCTGATTAGTTAAGGTGTTATGGGGAGCTAATTTTTAGCGAAGTATCTGATTTCACACTGCCAAGAAAAGCCTCTATCAAGGAAAAAGGTGCCCGTACCGCAAACCGACACAGGTAGGTGAGGAGAGAATCCTAAGACCATCGGAAGAATCGTTGTTAAGGAACTCGGCAAATTGACCCCGTAACTTCGGGAGAAGGGGTGCCTGCTTTTAGCAGGCCGCAGAGGATAGGCCCAAGCAACTGTTTAGCAAAAACACAGGTCTCTGCTAAAGCGAAAGCTGATGTATAGGGGCTGACGCCTGCCCGGTGCTGGAAGGTTAAGGGGATCCGTAAGAGTAATCGAAGCGGTGAACTTAAGCCCCAGTAAACGGCGGCCGTAACTATAACGGTCCTAAGGTAGCGAAATTCCTTGTCGGGTAAGTTCCGACCCGCACGAATGGCGTAATGATTTGGGCACTGTCTCAACAACGAATCCGGCGAAATTGTAGTGCAAGTGAAGATGCTTGCTACCCGCGATTGGACGGAAAGACCCCGTAGAGCTTTACTGTAGTTTAGCATTGAGTTTCGGTATTGTCTGTACAGGATAGGTGGGAGACTGGGATACAGTGGCGTCAGCTGCTGAGGAGTCGACCTTGGGATACCACCCTGACAGTACTGGAATTCTAACCGGAGGCCATGAAGCTGGTCACGGGACATTGCTAGATGGGCAGTTTGACTGGGGCGGTCGCCTCCTAAAAAGTAACGGAGGCGCCCAAAGGTTCCCTCAGCGCGGTTGGAAATCGCGCGAAGAGTGCAAAGGCAAAAGGGAGCCTGACTGCGACACAAACAAGTGGAGCAGGGACGAAAGTCGGGCTTAGTGATCCGGTGGTTCCTCGTGGGAGGGCCATCGCTCAACGGATAAAAGCTACCTCGGGGATAACAGGCTGATCTCCCCCAAGAGTCCACATCGACGGGGAGGTTTGGCACCTCGATGTCGGCTCGTCGCATCCTGGGGCTGAAGTAGGTCCCAAGGGTTGGGCTGTTCGCCCATTAAAGCGGCACGCGAGCTGGGTTCAGAACGTCGTGAGACAGTTCGGTCCCTATCCGTCGCGGGCGTAGGAAATTTGAGAGGAGCTGTCCTTAGTACGAGAGGACCGGGATGGACTGACCTCTGGTGCACCAGTTGTCACGCCAGTGGCACAGCTGGGTAGCTATGTCGGGAAGGGATAAACGCTGAAAGCATCTAAGCGTGAAGCCCACCTCAAGATAAGATTTCCCATAGCGTAAGCTAGTAAGACCCCTGAAAGAACATCAGGTTGATAGGTCAGAGGTGTAAGTGCAGTAATGTATTCAGCTGACTGATACTAATAGGTCGAGGGCTTGACCAAAATAAAATGAAGAAATAAAATTACTTTACCAGTTACTATGCAATTTTGAGAGTATAATTTTTTAGTTAAAAATTAAGAATTAAGAGTTAAGAATTTAGGAAAAAACTCCTAAGGAGTTTTAAAGGATTAAATTAAAGGAATTCCATAGGAATTTCATCAATAATTCTCAACTTTTAACTATTCACTCTTAACTTAATATATCCAGTGTCTATGACTTAGAGGTAACACTCCTTCCCATTCCGAACAGGCAGGTTAAGCTCTAATGTGCTGATGGTACTGCAGGGGAAGCCCTGTGGAAGAGTAGGTCGACGCTGGGTTATGTGGCCAATTAGCTCAGTCGGTAGAGCAGAGGACTGAAAATCCTCGTGTCTCTGGTTCGATTCCAGAATTGGCCACCATATATGGCGCTATAGCCAAGTGGTAAGGCAGAGGTCTGCAAAACCTTTATCCCCAGTTCAAATCTGGGTGGCGCCTCCATATTAAATAAGAAAGTAGTCTAATTGCTGATTTTTCAGTGGATGGGCTATTTTTTTTAAAAGGTAGTTATTATTATAATAATATGTAATGCATTGTGCAGACTGCTTAACTAAAGTAAGCTAACCTTATAGGTTAGCTTACTACTGATTCAAGAACTTTTATAGTTCCATCTTTACAATTAAGATCTATATTGGCACCTATGGGAAGAGTCAGTTTTGGATAATCATGTCCAGACATAAAATTTAATACAATAGGTAGATTCAAAGATAAAATTCTATCCTGTATTATTTCTTCTAATGTTAAACTTCTTTCATAGTGAGGTAGAGAACAATTAGTAAATTGACCGAGTATTATGCCTTTACAAACCTGGAGTTTATTAGCTAGTAGTAAGTGAGTAAACATTCTATCTATGGCATAGGGTTGTTCTCCAACATCTTCTATAAATAATATTTTATCTCTAGTATCTATTTCAAAATCTGTGGACAATGTATTACAGATCATTGATAAATTACCACCAACTAATGTACCTTGTATGTGCTTTGTCGAGTTACTTTTAATTGGTATGTTATCTGGATTCTTTATAATAAGATTTTTATAGCCATTCATTACAGTATTTAAAAGACTGTCTAGGGTAAAAATATCATCAAATTTTGAATTAATCATGGGACCATGGAAGCTTATAAGATTACATTTTGTATAGAAACTGTTTAAGTAAGTAGTTATATCACTGAAACCTACAAATATTTTAGGATTATTTTTTATTATATTAAAATCTATATAAGGTAAGGTTCTCATAGATCCATAACCGCCTCGTACGCATAATATCATTTTTACATTAGGATCAACAAACATGTTATTTAAATCTTCTGCTCTTTCTTTATCAGTACCAGCAAGATATCCTAAGCGCTTATATATATATTTACCTTCCTTTATGTTAAAGCCCTGTTCTTTAAAGAACTCTATTTTATTTTTTATGATATTTATATCCTCTGCACTAGATGGACATATTATTCCAATGGTATCGCCTAAACAAAGTCTTTGACCTATCATGATTTTACTCCCCTAAATATAATATTATAGTATTAATTAACTATAATATATAATATACATTAAATGAGAGAGTATGTTAACTTATTTATTTTAGAGTATAACTCCATTTTAGCTTCTGAAATTAAAGATTCTCTCTCTATTAAATCTAATGCTGTTGTAGAAAGCGCATTAACAGTTTTAATAAGCATTTTATTGGCAAAATCAGATTGAGTGGCTATAGCAAAATCTTTAGTGCCATATTTTACATTTTTATTTTCAATAATATCTATGCAATAATCTATGCTAGGAACTATATGACTAACATTGCCAAGGCTTAAACAGGAATCTATGCTTTGAGTTTCTATTATATCTGTTATACCCATTTCCTTGAGATTGTGAGAGAATAATCTATTTAATGTATTATTTAAAATGATTTCTTTACAAGGTAAGTCATATATGTGTAATTCACTTTCTATGTTTAATAGTTTTTCTGTAAAATTCATAAAATCACTAATTTTATTTTGTATATCCTCTGCTATTTTTATTTTTGATGTAGTTAATAAAAAACGAGCAGTAGTTTCAGTAGTACTTTTATTTTTGCAACTACTATGAAGGTCAATACTTTTAATAGAAGAAGTGTTCTCAAATCCTTTAAGAATTAAATTAATAGCATCGAATGTAAATATACAAGTGTCCATAGGAGAATATATATTTGAATCTTCCTGAAAAGTTTTTGTAAGATTTTTGTATTTAATTTCAATAGGTAATACAGCTTTGGAGTTTCCAATGACAAAAGTTTTTGTATATGGTTGAGTCATAAGAACTATATCCAAGTCTTCAAATGCACCTTGATGAACCATAGTCAATTTAGAGCCTCCAGATATCTCTCCAGGACAACCTATAACAACAATTGATCCTCCTATTTTAGGAATAACTTTAGATAAGCTTATAGCTGCTCCTACAGATATAGCTGATTGAAGATTATATCCATATATTTGGCCATTGTTTTTCGATCCATCATATTGGCATAAAAAGCATATTTTAGGATGACCACTTCCAAATTCTGCTTTAAAGGCTGTATCTATGTCCAGGTATTTTTCTTGTATTTTAAAGGAGTACTTATTTAATAATTTTAATAAATAAGTATAACTTTTATTTTCATGAAAGCTTTCTTCAGAGTTTTCGTATATATATTTTGATACATTACGTATTTCGTCTTCGATAGTACTTAAAAAACTTATCATTTCCTGTTTCATATGAATGCACACTCCTTAGTAATTAATTCTATATAAAATATAAGTAATATATAGAATTATATATAAAAAAATTAGATATTTGATGATATTCATAGTATGTGCTAATAATATCAAATATATTTACTATAAATGGAATATTAAATACTTGTAAATAAATGGTAAAAAGTATAATATAAAAATTGTTAATTTAATATTATATTCAAATAAATTTTTAAAATTACTAGGAGGAGAAAAATGTATAATAAATCTTTTCAGTTTATAGGACTAATTATTTTTATATTTGCATGTTTCTTTATTTTCATAGTATCTTTTAATGTAAATGCTTTTGAAAATACATATAGAGCTGTAAAAAATGAATCATTGGAAATAGATAAAAATGAAAGTAAAAATATCACTACTAAATTTTTAGGATATCCTTACTTAAGCGAAGATAAAAATAAATTTAATAATATAAAAATATACTATAATAAATATAAAGGAGTAATGGTAAAAAATTATGGAAATGATAAGAATACTAATAATGTCAATAAGAGTTATAAGAATGTTTATAAAGTAATTGTTCGTATAGGAAGTCAGATTTTAAATATCTATAATAATGATCAATTAATAAATATTATGACCTATTTTATGAATAGGAGTATTTTACTTATACCTATGAGTATATTTGTTACTTGTAATAAGAAAAGTGAGTTTTTTAGTAATAAATATGGAGAGTATAGATATTATTGGACAAGCATTAGTAATAACTATCTTTTAAATAATTCTTCTTATGATAAAAACAAAAATACTACGGAAAATAAAACCTTTAAAGTATCTAATAATATATTAAATAAAAGTTGGAGTTTTTATTTTGATATTACTAAGTTCATCTATGGCAATAGACATGAAAATTTTAAATTATATGTTAAAACCTAATACTATCATACCAGTATATTGAATAAAGTTTAATTATGTGGACAATATAGTGTAGTATTAATATTATAAAATGAAAAAGTTATCTCACAATGTATGTAATTGTAAGATAACTTTTTTTATTTTTAAAAATATTTATGGACAAAATAAATTTGGACATATAATTGAATAAAATATATATTAAGAGGCAATAATCAAGTTAGATTATCAATAAGTCTTACTTAGTGATTTTATAATGAATGCTAAGCTTAGATTAATTATCCATAGACCTGCAGTTTATATATTCATTCTTCAGAGAGTGGATATTATAATGGCTAGTCATTGGATAAATTAATGTGATTGTAGGAGGTTATAATGAAAAAACAAAGCTGTATTATATGTGGAAAGCCTCTAACTGATGGTATAATAGTTAATGGCAAAGGTATTTGTAAGTCTTGCGAAGAAAGATTAATTAATTTAGAGCCTGGAAATGATTTTTACGAATACTATAAAGAATCAATAAGAAAAAACATGATTCAAACAAGAGGAGCTGAATATAATTGTCAAAATTACCACTTGTAGATGGTGTGCTTGAGTACTTAAGAGAAAAAAATCTAATGTTCTGTATGCCTGGTCATAAGAATGGAAAGGGATTTAATAATACAGATATAGGAAAAGAATTATATGAAAATTTTATAAAAGCTGATATCACTGAAGTTGACGGAGTAGATAATTTACATCATTCAGATGGTATAATTAAAGAAGCACAAAATATGTTACGAGATTTATATGGAAGTAAAAAATCTTATTTTTTAATTAATGGAAGTACTAGTGGCAATTTAGCTATGATATTTTCCTGCTTTAATGAGGGGGAAAAAGTAATAGTAGAGAGAAGTTGTCATAGATCTATTTTTAATGGGATAATAATGAGAAAACTTGAGCCTGTATATATAAAGAATAAAATTGATAATAAATTTGGTTTACAATTGTCTATAGATGAGAATTATTTAATAAAATTATTTGATGAAAATTTAGATGCAAAAGGTATTATAGTCACTTATCCTAATTACTATGGCATATGTTGTAACTTAAAATTTATTATAAAAGAAGCAAATAAAAGAGGTATGAAGGTACTTATAGATAGTGCTCATGGAGCTCATTTTGGAATTCATAATGAGCTGCCTGAAAGTGCTGTAAAGTTAGGGGGGGATTTTGTTGTTATGAGTTCTCATAAAACACTTCCCAGCCTTACACAAACAGCCTATTTACATATTGGTGATAAAGTTGATACAGAAAAAGTAGATTTTTATGTTAGTGCATTTTTAAGTACAAGCCCTTCTTATATGTTGATGTGTTCAATGGATTATGCACGATATTATTTAGAAGAAAGGGGAAAAGATGAATACAAAAAATTAATTGATATATGTAATTATTATAGAAAAAAAATAAATGCATTAGAAGGATTTTATATTGTTTCTAAAGAAGATTTACAGAATAAAGAGGATATTGATGTAACAAGATATGTTTTAAATGTAGAAGAAGGATTTAGTGGTTATAAGCTATATAAATATTTAAAAAGTAAAAAGATACAGCCCGAAATGTGTGATTATCGTAATGTAGTTTTAATATTTTCTACATTTAATACAGAAGATGAATTTAAATTTCTTTATAAAGTACTCTGTGATTGTAATCTTGAAGATATAAAAGATTATAATTTTCATATGATAGAGAGCACTATAGGTCATATGAAAATTAAGCCTTTTGAGGCTGTGGAGAGGGAATATACATTGATAAATTATAATGAAGCATGCGGGAAAGTATGTAAAGAAGCTATTATTCCTTATCCTCCAGGAGTACCACTTATATTACCAGGAGAAATTATAGATGATTGTATAATAAATTTTATAGAATACTATTTATATAACAAATGTACTGTTCTAGGTATTAATCAGGAGAAAAAAATTAAAGTTATTATTTAATTAGGGGTTGCATGTAGAATGGGTAAAATATTTTGTCTGCTAGGAAAAAGCGGATCAGGTAAGGATACAATATTTAAAAGATTAATAGATAAAAAAGTTTTGAATTTAAAAGCTATAATTCCGTATACGACAAGACCAAAAAGAGAAAAAGAAACTAATGGAATAGAGTATTACTTTATTGATGAAGATAAATTAAATAATTATAAAAATATGGGTAAGGTTATAGAAATAAGAGAATATAATACTGTAAACGGAATATGGTATTATTCTACCATAGATGATGGACAAATTGATGGTAATAATAACGGTTATCTTATAATAACTACTTTGGAAGCATATGTAAGTCTTCAAAACTATTTTGGTAAAGATAAAGTAGTACCAATTTATATTACTTTAGATGATGGTATCAGATTGGAAAGAGCTCTGAAAAGAGAAAGAGAACAGGAAAAACCTAATTATAGTGAAATGTGCAGAAGATTTCTTGCTGATGAAAGAGATTTTAGTGAAAGCAAATTAAAGTCTGCAGGAATTAAAAAAGTATATTATAATTATGAAATTAATGAATGTATAAATGACATAAAAAAAAGTATTTTAAGTTATTATTGAGCTATGTAAAATTAATTACAAATTATAATGAATTTTTATCTATGTATGTATAATTATTTTATTTGAATTTAAATATAAAAATTTATGATAAAATAGTATATATAATTTAATTTTATATAAAAAGTTACAACATATAGTTAAGATTTAAAGTATATAATAAATTTATTTATAGATACAAATTAAAAAATAATATATTTATTTATAAATTATGAAAAAGATAAGGGAGGGTATGTTTATGAAGCTTATTATTGCTATGGTACAAGATGATGATGCTGGTGATTTAATACATGTATTAACTGAAGAAAATTTTCGTGTAACTAAACTTGCAACTACGGGAGGGTTTTTAAAAGCAGGAAACACAACTCTTATGATAGGAGTGGATGAAAAAGATGTTGATAAGGTGCTTGGAATTATAGAAGAAGAATGTAAAACAAGAGAACAAGTTATAACTTCACCTTCACCAGTAGAAGGAGCAACAGGAGTATATGTGCCGTATCCCATTGATGTACAAATTGGTGGAGCTACTATTTTTGTAGTAGATGTAGATAAATTTATAAAGATTTGATGGTGAATAATATGCAACTTAGCAATATAGTAGGACATACACATATTAGAAAAAATTTCATTGATTCCATAAAATTAGGAAATTTTTCTCATGCATGCTTGATAAGTGGTGAAGATGGTATAGGTAAAAGTTTTGTTGCACTTGAGGCTGCCATTAATATTATAGGAAAAGAATGTTATAAACAATATGCAGATATAATAGAGTGTAGAATAGCAGATAATAAAAAATCTATTTCTGTGGATCAAATTAGGGAGATAATAGAAGAAGCAAATAGAAAGCCTTATGAGGGAAATAGAAAAGTTATAATAATTCATAATTCTGATAAAATGACAATTCAGGCACAAAATGCTTTTTTAAAGACTATAGAGGAGCCTCCAGAAGGGGTATTTATATTATTGTTATGTGAAAACCAAGAAAATATTTTAGATACAATTAAATCCAGATGTCAAATTTACAAATTAAAAAAATTGAGTGAAGATGAAATAGATAAGTTTATTTGTAATAAATATCCTGATATTGATGAAGATGAAAAAAAAGCGGTTAAAGCTTTTGCGGATGGAATCCCTGGAAGGATAGTGGATTTTATTGATAATGATTTATTTAAGGAAATGAGAGAAAAATTAATTAATATACTGGCTAATATAAATGATGAAGATATGGAAAATTTTCTTAAAAACGAAGAATTTCTTACAAAATCCAAAGATATGTGGCAAGAGGTTTTAACTTGTCTATTATCTTATATAAGGGACATTATAGTATATAAAGAAACTGGAATAAGTAAGTTTATTATAAATTTGGATAAAATTTTATATATAAAAAAATTAGCAGAGGTATTTTCATATAATAAACTTAATAGTATTATTGATATTATAAACAATGCTAAAAGTAATCTGGAGAGTAATGTAAATGTGTCTATGACCTATCATATAATGCTGCTTAATATGAAAGAAGCCAAATAATATTTGAGGAAAACCTATATAAATTTATAAAACTTCATTGAATGTATGTATGGAATGAATTTTAAAAATATAAATGAAACGAGATTAGTTAAGAAGTTAGAAAAAAGGTTATGCAGGTTGCAGCGTAAGATATCAAGAAAATATGAGATAAATAGAGAAGGGAGGACGTTTGTCAAAACCAGCAACATTATAAAACAGGGACAGAAAAATTGGGTACGTTGAATGGGTAATTAAACAAATTTATAGAGTTTTATAAGGTTTTGGTAACGGGTTAAAATGGTAACAGTTGTAGGAATACGATTTAAGAAGGCTGGTAAGATATATTATTTTTCTCCTCAAGAAAATGTTATAGACAGTGGAAATAATGTTATAGTGGAAACTGCACGAGGAATAGAATTTGGTAATTGTGTTATAGGGCCTAAACAGGTTAGTGAGGATAAAATAGTTTTACCTTTGAAAAATGTTATAAGAAAAGCTAATAAAGATGATGAAAAAAAGTATTTAGAAAATAAGAATAAAGAGAAGGATGCTTTTAATATTTGCTTAGAAAAGATACAAAAACATAATTTGGTTATGAAACTTATTGACGTAGAATATACTTTTGATAATAATAAGATAATATTTTATTTTACTGCTGAGGGACGAGTTGACTTTAGAGATTTAGTAAAGGATTTAGCATCAGTTTTTAGAACAAGAATTGAACTTAGGCAGATAGGGGTTAGAGATGAAGCCAAAATGATAGGTGGATTGGGCCCTTGTGGAAGACCAATGTGTTGTTCGGTGCACTTGGGGGATTTTGCCCCAGTGTCTATAAAAATGGCTAAGGAACAAAATCTATCACTTAATCCTACTAAAATATCGGGAATCTGTGGAAGGCTTATGTGCTGTCTTAACTATGAACAGAACACTTATGAAGATATAAGAAAAAGACTCCCAAAGGTATCTTCTATTGTTAAAACTGAATATGGTAAAGGAGAAGTAATATCAAATAGTGTAGTTAATGAAAGTGTAAAAGTAAAAGTGAAAAATGAGGATGGAGAAGATGTTGTTAGAGAAATTTCTATAAAAGAAGTTTCTCTAATATCTGGGGCCTTTGAAGGTGTTGTTGATGAAGCAGATATCAAACTAGAAATCGATGGAGAAGATGAGAAATTTATAAAAGATTTATTTAAGCCAGATTAACAATATTAATAGGAGGATAAAAATGAAATCCATTCTTAGAATTTGTAATATGAGAACATTAAAAGATGTTAGTTTAGTAAGAAATTCCATAGCTTCTAATGAAGGGGTTGTTGCTTGCCAGATCAATAAAGATAAAGGCGAGATCGAGATAGTATATGATGCATATTCTTTAAATATAGATAAAGTTATAGAAGCAATAGAAGATTTAGGATTTACTGTAATATAAATTACACTTTTAAAAAGTTTAAAAACATGATACAATAAGTTATGGTAAACTTATGATTAAAATTTTAAGGAGGTGTATTTTTCATGGCATATAAAATCGCTGATTCATGTGTAAGCTGTGGCGCTTGTGCTTCAGAATGTCCAGTTAATGCTATAAGTCAAGGAGATTCTATATTCGTTATAGATGCCGATACTTGTATCGACTGTGGTAACTGTGCTAACGTTTGTCCAGTTGGAGCACCAGTACAAGAATAATTTATAATTAAAACATAAAAATAAGAAGCCTGCAAATGCAGGCTTCTTATTTTTATTGTAACTGAATTTTATTATGTTATACTATAAATTGAAGAAAATATTAGGGGGAAATTGGTATGCTTAATATATTTAGGGACACTTTTCAAGTTATGTCGCCGGTTAATGGAAATATAGTAAATTTAACTAATGTTCCAGACAGAATGTTTTCAGAGGAAATAGTAGGAAAAGGAATAGCTGTAGACCCATTAGAGGATATAATAAGATCACCAATAGATGGAAAAATAAAACTTATATTTGATACAAATCATGCTTTTGTTGTTACCAGTAAAAAAGGAATAGAACTATTAGTTCATATTGGTATAGATACTATAGAGCTTAATGGAGAAGGTTTTAAAAGACTGGTAAAAGAAGGGGACTTCGTAAAAACAGGAGATCCTATTATAAAAATAAATAGACAAGAAATTGTAAATAAGGGATATAAACTTACTACATTGGTAGTTATTACAAATTTAGAAAATGTAAAAGACGTAATTTGTACGAGAGATACTTGTGTGTTTGGTAGTAAAAATTTTATTATGACTTATAAGATTAAATAAAACTAATATTTCATCACTTATTAATTATTCTTCAAAAATAAACATAAACATATATACAAATTATACGATAATAAAAGTAAGAATAATAAATTAATTAACGCTAGAAAAACGTTAGGGGGAAAAAACATGGCTATATCTACTATAGTATTTTTAATTATGTGCTTTGGTGCGTTAATTGGATCATTTCTTCTTGATGGAGGACATTTAACAGCTCTTATTGCATTAGCACCAGCTATAATTGTGTTTGGAGGTACTATTGGTGCAGTCGGTGTCTCATTTCCGGGAAATGAAATTAAAAATATAGGAAAAGTTTTAAAAGTTGCTTTAAGCGATAGAAAGGTAAATACTATAAGCCTTATAAGATATTTTAAAAATATTGCATTTAAGACTAGAAAAGAAGGCCTTCTCAGTATTGAGGAAATGATTTCAGCAGATAAGGATATAGATCCATTTATGAAAAAAGGACTTCAGATGGTAGTAGATGGAATAGATCCTCAGACAGTTAAAAATACTCTTGAACTTAGTGCTGATCTTATTGAAGAGAGACATAGAGTTGGTATAGCTATGCTGGAAGCAGCAGGCGGATTTGCACCTACTATGGGTATAACAGGTACTGTTACAGGTCTTGTGCATGTTTTAAATAATCTATCAGATCCTACTCAACTTGGAGGGCTTATTGCGGGGGCATTTATAGCGACCCTTTACGGTATAGGATCTGCCAACTTTATATGGCTGCCACTTGGTACTAAATTAAAGGAATTAAATTTTCAGGAGATGTTGGAAAAAAATTTAATAATAGAGGCAATACTTTGCATTCAAGAAGGAGTTAATCCAAATACTCTGGAAGAAAAGTTAAAGGGATTTTTAGATAAAAAGCAGTTAGAAGAATATAATCAAGGTGAAAGTGGTGAACAAGAACAATGAGAAAAAAGAAGCCACAAGAACATGTTAATACAGAAAGATATATGCTTACCTATTCTGATATGATAACTCTTTTAATGATGTTTTTTATAGTAATGTATGCTTCAAGTAATGTAGATGCAGTGAAGTATAAACAAATATCTGATTCATTTAAAATTGCCTTTAGTGGCGGGCATACCATTGTTGGAAGTGGTGATTCTATGGATGCTAGAAAAAACAAGCAAACAACTAAACAAGATAATGTAAATGAGAAAGTTAATGAAGTACAGGATGAAGCTAATGAACTACAAAAAGTAAAACAAACTATAGATAATTATATAAAGCAAAATAATATGACTGGAAATGTAAGTACTGAAATAGAGGAGAGAGGCCTTATAGTAAGTGTAAAAGATACGTTGTTTTTTGATTCAGGAAAAGCAGATGTAAAACCTGAGTTCCAAAAGAAAATTATAGAAATAGGTAATATATTAAATTCTATTGACAATTATATAAGAATAGAAGGCCATACAGATAATGTACCTATAAGTAATTATAGATATATGGATAATTTAGATTTATCTACGGCAAGAGCCAATGCAGTACTTAGGATTTTACAAAATCAGGCTCATGTAAATGCCAAAAGGCTTACATCTATGGGATATGGGGAGCAGAGGCCTGTATCAGATAATAATACAGAGGCTGGCAGGGCTAAGAATAGAAGAGTAGATATAGTTGTAATTGATAGTAAATATAATGCTACAGAAGACAATAGTAAAAAGTAGTTAAAGCTGTTTTTCAAGATATGATATTCTTGAAAAACAGCTTTTGTGATTAATAACAAGATTATAAGTAAACTTTCAAATAGCTTATAATGATAATGAAAAAGTATACGTATTAAAATTATTGCATAAGTGAACTAAATATATTTGATATTAAAGGTGCAAGTATAACTGTTAAGAGACCTGCTACACCGATTGCCAAACTGCTCATTGCACCTTCTACTTCTCCCATTTCTATAGCTTTAGTAGTACCTATAGCGTGAGATGAAGTGCCTAATGCAATGCCTTTAGCTATTGGATCTTTAATCTTTAAAGCTTTAAAAACAACTGGACCGACCACTGCACCTATAATTCCAGTTATAATTATAGCAGCAACTGTTATCGGAGGAATTCCTCCAAGTTGTCTTGAAACCTCCATACCTATAGGAGTCGTAACTGATTTTGGTATTAATGATAAATCTATATTCTTAGGAATAAGGAATATACGACAAAGCAATATTATACAACACATACCTGTTAATGAACCAATTAATATTCCAATTATTATAGGAACTGCATTTTCTTTTAAAAGCTGCAATTTTTTATAAAGAGGAACTGCTAGTATAACTGTGGATGGAGTTAAAAAGAAGTTAATTAAATCTCCACCTTTGTTATAGGTTTCTATACTTATACCAAAGACTTTAAGTAAAATTATTACTATTGTAATTGCAATAAGTAATGGATTTAATAATGGAAAGTTTGTCTTCTTATACAGAAAACAGCCTATTTCAAAAGCTATTAAAGAAATCATAACAGAAAAAATAGGTGAGCTAATTATTGAATTCATTTTGAATCAGCTCCTTTTCTCCTTAAAATAGTTACTACTAAACTGGTAACAGCCATTATTACTATAGTTGATATAAAACATATAATTAAAAGAATAGGCCAAGTGTTTTTGATAATTCCATAGGATGCAATAAGTCCAACTCCAGCCGGTAAAAAGAAGAAAGCCAAATGGTCAAGTAAAAATTTACTTATTAAATCAATTTTGTCAAGTTTTATAACACCAGTACAAAGGCATACTAGTAAAATTATAAGACCAAGAACATTACCTGGTATTGGCAATTTTAAAATAGTACTTAAAAAGCTGCCAATAAAGCATATTATGACAATTATGCATAATTGCCTTAAAAGTTTCATAAGAATCACCCCAATTACAATATATAATTATAATATAAACCTTTTTTATAAAAAAAAGCCCATTTTATGAAAAGATAAAATAAATAGAATATTCAATTAATTTAGTTCTATTTCTGTATACTGCAAGTTATATTTTAAATTGACAAGCGTATAAAGTCAATTTAAAATACAAAATCTTAGTGTATAATTTTTAAAGGAAAAAGAGTTAATAAATACTATAAGAAATTTTTAATTTTAAAGTAATATAACTATGGTGTATAATGTTAAGAAAGATTTTAATAGTAAAATTTAATGATGAAGATTTATTGTAAAATGTGATAAAGATAGTATGGAATGGTTAAATTATTTTGAAGAAAAGGTGGATAAAATTTGAGTTTACTGAGAGAAGATGAAACATTAGATGATTTACAGCTTAAAGGAATTTTTGTTATACAGAAAAAGAATGCATTTAGATTTGGAGTAGATGCGGTACTTTTAGCTAATTTTGCTAAGATAAAGAGAAATATGACAGTAATAGATTTATGCTCAGGAACTGGTATAATTCCTTTTATAATTTCAGCTAAAACAAAAGCTTCAAATATATTGGGTATAGAAATTCAAGAGGATATGGCAGATATGGCTAACAGATCTGTAATTTATAATAAATTAAATGATAAGATTAAATTTATACAGGGTGATATTAAAAATAGCAACCTTATTAAAAGTATTACAAAAACAGATGTAATCACAGTAAATCCTCCATATAAACTTCAAAATTCAGGTATATTAAATATTAATGATAAAAATGCTATAGCAAGGCATGAGGTATGTTGTAATTTAGAAGATGTAATAGTGGCATCGAGAAAGCTTTTAAAAGATAATGGAAAGATGTTTATGGTTCATAGACCAGAAAGATTAGCAGATATACTGTGTCTTATGAGAGAGTATAAGATAGAGCCTAAGGTTATACAAATGATACATCCCAGTGTAAATAAAGCACCTAATATAGTTTTAATAGAAGGGCAAAGAGATGGAGGTAAATTTCTTAAGTGGATGGAACCTATATACATACATAATCATGATGGAAGCTATAGCACTCAAATAGAAAAAATCTATGGAAGAGAATAATGAATATAGTTATGAGGAGAGAATTATGTCAGGAAAATTATATTTAGTTGGAACACCTATAGGAAATTTAAAAGATATTACTTTAAGAGCACTGGATACCTTAAAGGAATGCGACATAGTTGCAGCAGAGGATACTAGGCAAACTCTGAAACTTCTAAATTATTTTTCTATAAAGAAGGCTATGATAAGTTATCATAAATTTAATGAAAATGATAAATCTAATGAAATTATTGATCTGCTTTTACAGGATAAAAATATAGCATTAGTAAGTGATGCAGGTATGCCTGGAATATCTGATCCGGGAAGTGTGGTTATAAAGAAATGTATAGAGAACAATATTCCTTTTGAGGTGATTCCAGGGGCTACGGCACTTATTACGGCGCTTATATATTCAGGTATTGATAGTAATAAGTTTATTTTTAGAGGATTTTTACCTAGGGAAAATAAAGATAAAAAGAGATTATTAGAGGAGATAAAAAACTATAGAGAAACTATTATAATTTATGAGGCGCCGCATAGACTAAAAAAAACTATGGAAATCATCATGGATGTTTTGGGAAATAGAAATATAGCCATATGTAGGGAACTAACTAAATTACATGAAGAGATATATAGAGGTTCTATAGAGAAAGCAATTGAATATTATGATGAAAAACAACCTAGAGGAGAATATGTGCTGATAATATCCGGAAAAAGTGATGAAGATATTGAGAGGGAAAATAAGAATAAATGGGACAGTTTAACAATAGAAGACCATATATTATCTTATATGAATAAAGGATTTACTAAAAAAGAGGCTATAAAACTAACGGCAAAAGAAAGATGTATTCCTAAATCTGAGGTGTATAAATACTCTTTAAAAATATAAATAATGCATTAAATGTATTTCAATAAGTATATTGTGATTAATTTTGTAAATTAGTCCAAAAATATTACATATATGTTTAAAAGGTTTCATATTTTAAGTAATTCTTTAAAATACTTTAAATTTATATTAAAAACGCCTATTGTAGTGAAGGCCAATTTGATGGTAAAATAAAACATAGTAGGGGATTTTGTATAGTACGAAAGTTTAATTTAAATAAACAAGGGGGAATAAAATTTGCATAAGAGGGTAATATGTATTGTCATGGCAGTAGGTATTGTATTTGGTGCAGGTAGTAAAGCGTTTGCAGAACCTTCCTTAAATGACCAGCTAAATGCATCTAAGGAGCAATATAGTCAAAGCCAGGCAGCATTAAATGCGTCAAGTGCCAAATATGCTGAATTGGAGAACAAAATACAAGATTTGGACATTAAAATCCAAAAAAGTATGGTTGAGGCAGAGCAAATTAAAGAAAAAATCAGCACAGTTCAAGGAAACATAGCTAAAGAAAAAAAGAATTTGGAAAGAGCACAGCAGCGGGTAAAAGATGAACAGGAAATGTATAAAGGCAGACTAAGAGCAATGTACATATCAGGTAATGATGGATATTTAAATGCTTTACTAGATTCAGAGGGAATAAGTGACTTTATATCAAAAGTAGATAATATAGCTAAAGTTGCTGAATTTGACAATAAATTAATAGCTTCATTAAATGAAAGACAGAAAGAAGTTGAAAGCAAGAAAAATTTACTAGAAAAGAATGAAAATCAATTACTTTCATTACAAAATGAAAGTAATAAAAATTTAGCTGATTTAGGAAAACAGAAAGTAGCTCAAGAACCTTTAGTGGCGCAATATAAGGCTGAGATGGCAGCCGCTACTATAGCTAGTGCCAATGCAAAAGCACAGGTAGATACTATAAATAATAAAATAGATGAACAGAAAAAGGCAGAAGAAGCAGCAGCGCAGGCAGCACGTGAAGCGGCACAAAGAGAAGCACAAAATAAAGCAAAAGCGGTTCAGGAAGCTTCTACTCAAGTAGCAGCGGCTACTACACCTGTAATTAATAGAGGCGCACAAGTATCTGTGCCATCAGTACAAACAACAACTTCTTCATCAAGAAATTCAACTAGTTCTACAGCAACAAATAACTCCGGGGATTCAAAGCCATCAACAGGTACAAGCACTTCAAATTCAAATGTATCTAGTGCTTCCAGTGGATCTGTAGTTGGATATGCACAACAGTTTCTTGGAGTAAAATATGTTTGGGGAGGTACAAGCCCTAGCGGATTTGACTGCTCTGGTTTTGTACAGTATGTATATGCACATTTTGGAGTATCAATACCTAGGACAAGCCAAGCTCAATTTGGAGCAGGAACAGCTGTAAGTCAATCAAATCTTCAGCCGGGAGATCTGGTATTTTTCCATGATGATGGATCAGGTCCAGGACATGTTGGTATGTATATAGGCGGCGGAAATATAATACATGCACCACATACTGGAGATGTAGTAAAAATTGTTCCACTTTCCTATATGAGCGGATATTGTGGAGCAAGAAGAGTGAGATAGATTTAATCTATCTCTTTTTTTATGTAAATAAAAGTCTAAAATTAATATATAATAGCATATAAAAGAGGAAATGGGAGTATTTATGTTCAATTCTTGTGAAATGAACAATTGAGATATATAAGTGTATTATCATAAAATTCTTGTTAATGATATAATTAAAAAGTAATTTTGAAAATTAATCATTATAACACATAGTTTTATGAAAATATATATGTACAACTAAAAAGGGGGAATTTAGGTGCATAAAAAATTGCTATGTGCTGTTATGGCTTTGGGTATTACTTTTTCAATTGGTGGAAATGTTTTAGCAGAACCATCTTTGGATGATCAGCTTAATGCGGCACAAGCTCAATATAATGAAGGACAGAGTAGACTAACTTCAGCACAGAAAAAGGCTAGGGATTTACAAAATAAGATACAAGATATTGATAATGAGATTCAACTAGGAATCAATAAAGTTGAAACTTTAAATGGCAAAATAAATGATACAGAGGCTAATATAAAAATATCACAGGAAAGAATAAAGAAATCGGAATATAATATAAAGACAGAGCAGCGCAAATATAATCAAACTATTAGAACTATGTATATTAATGGGAACAATAGTTATCTAGATACATTACTGCAGTCCAAAGGAATCAGTGACTTTATTTCCAAAATTGATAATGTAAAAGTAGTTGCAGAATATAATGATAGGATTATTACAGATTTGAATTCTAGAAAAAATGAAGTGGAAATAAAAAAGAATGTATTAAATATAGAAAAGAAAAAGCTTGTTGGACTTAAAGAAGAACAGAATCAAAAGCTTACTGCTTTAAACAGACAGAAAGAAGAACAAACTCCTCTTATTGAACGAGCTAATTCAGAGGTTAGTGAAGCACAGCAGTTCAGTGCATCTGCAAACTCTCAAATTTCAGCTATAAATCAAAGAGTTCAAGCTGCAAGGGCAGCAGTACAATCAAATGGAAGTGCAGCTGTTGTTTCAATTAATAGAGGCGGTAGTATACCGAAGGTAACTGGAGGTTATTCTAGTGATGCTATAGTAACCTATGCTGCAAGCTTTCAGGGGGTACCATATGTTTGGGGAGGTACAAGCCCTAATCCTGGGTTTGACTGTTCAGGATTTGTACAGTATGTATATGCTCATTTTGGTATATCAATACCTAGAGTAACTCAAGATCAATTTAGATTTGGAACTTCTGTCGGTGCATCAGATCTTCAACCAGGAGACTTGGTGTTTTTTGGAAGCGGGCCGAGTCATGTAGGTATGTACATAGGAGGAGGATTAATGATACATGCACCAAGAACTGGCGATGTAGTAAAAATTGTACCTCTTTCAAGTCATGGCAATTATGTAGGAGCTAGAAGAGTAAGGTAGAATTATAAAGAATTTAAATAATTAGTAAATTTTAATAACTTAAAAATGGTAATATCAAAATTTAAATTGTTTTTGATATTACCATTTTTCGTGCTATTAATAAAATTTATTTTCCTTGCTTTAATTCCTCTAGACATGATTTGCAAATATTCTTGCCTTTATAATTAGTAACATCTCTAGCATCACCACAGAATATACAAGCTGGTTCATACTTTTTTAATATTATTTGTTCGCCATCTACGTAAATTTCTAAAGCATCCTTTTCAGCTATATTTAAAGTTCTTCTTAATTCTATGGGAATAACTATTCTACCTAACTCGTCCACTCTTCTTACAACACCTATTGATTTCATTTTGTATATCCTCCTTAAATCACATTATTCGACAAAAGCATATTTAGATAATAACAAATATTACAATAAAAGTCAATAAATTTATTTTATTTTTATCTTTTATTACAAATTTCTTGTTAAATTCCATCTATAGTAAATATACTACCATATTATAGAAATGTCAATGTATTTTTTCTAAATTATTACAATAATAGATATACCAGTTTAATAAATTAAATATTAACTATAAATAGACAAAATATTAATACATTTACTTAAAGGTAAATATAAATAATGAACTGTAATGTAAATGTTTAAGAATTATTTTGCTATTGTAAAAAGCTATCAAGTAATAATTGTTAGTAAGACTAAAATTCATGTATGTTATAATATAAATAATATATTTAATTCAATATACAGTATATTGAATTGAATTTAAATACTATATATAGATATTAAAACATAAATAAGTTATTTATGCAATTTATTTTAAATAAAGAATAAATTATAAAGAAATGGAGAAATATTAGAAATGATCAATTTAATAAGAAAAATGGAAGAAATTTTTAAGAGTTTAAATGGAGAGGCCTATTTGGTAAATGGTTATGTAATAGAAAAGCTTATAAAGCCCAGTGCTAATATAAAAAAAATAGACATTATGTATAAAGGTAATATAGATGATCTTTTTAAATTATCTAAAGAAAATTTAAATTATAATATTAGATTATATAATAATGAAAAAATGTTAATAATAGAAGATAATAGGAATACATTGAAAATAATTGAGTTAATTAATAAAGATATAGAAGAATATCTTAAAGATGCAGATTATACTATGAATGCAATATCAGTAAAGCTTATAGATAATAAAATTATTGATCCCTATCAAGGAAGAAATCATATAAAAAGAAGAATTATACAAGAAGTTAATGATAAAAGTATTGAAAATCATCCATTGGCCATATTAAAGGGAATTAATTATTATATTAAATACGGAATGCATTTTAGTATTGATACTGAATTACATATAAGACAACAGAGGAAAAGGTTAAGAGATAATTATAAAAGTAAATTATTAAAGGAACTTATGAATATCATAAATGCAGATAAAACTGGTGTAGCATTTAATGTATTGGATCAATATTCTATTTTAGAAAATTTGTTACCTTATATTAATGAACTTAAGAGCATTGGAAAGTGTAAATATCATATAGAAGATGTTTTTACCCATATGAATACTTCTTATGAAGTGTTAAAAGATATTCAGTATGGAAAAATAAAGTTAAAAGGATTAGATATAGATATATTTAATAGGAATATAGATGGATATAATTTGATAGATTTTTTAGCTCTAACTGTTTTTTTACATGATATTGGAAAATATAAAACTTATAAAAAAGATAATATTAAAGTAAGTTTTATTAATCATGATGTAGTTGGTAAGGATATAATGAAAGATGTTTGTAAAGAGTTGTATATTCCTAAAGCTGCAGAAGATATAATTTGCAATGTAATAGAGGCGCATATGTATCCTTTAAAATTATTTAACATAAAAGATGATATACAAGAATTTAATAAAGAGTTAAATCTATTTATTAATAGATATGGAGAATATTATATATATATAACTATAGCCTCTTATTGTGATATTATAGCTACTACTACCTATTATGATCCAGATAATAAAGCAGAAGAATATAAAAGTTTTATTGAGAAACTTTTAAAAATCAAATAATTCTTGCATAAATATAGCGTAGTTTTTCACATACTTTAAATAAGTTATACACATACCAAATGTGGATAATGTGGATAAAAAAAATGTAGTTTTATAAACTTAGTAAATATCAACGTTGTATATAATTATATACTTATGCACAGTTTTTGTGGATTAAGTGCTTAAAATTGTGGACAAGTGTGAATGATGTGTATAACTTATGCTGATGAAGGAGAGCATAAAATAAATTTCATTTGTCAAAATGTTAACTCTTGTCGAAATTAAGTAAAGTATAATTAAAATCAACTGTGGATTATTTTATATATATAATATTTTTTCATATAATATGAAAAAATATTGAATTAGTACAGGATTACTTATATTATAGTAGTTATGTAATTAATTTATTTTGTAGAAATGCGTAATAAATTAGCTGAAATAAATGTATATGTAAGAGATTGATTTTTAGATTTTATATATAGAAAAAATAAGAGTTTTATATATTTAAGAAGGTGATTTTTTTGGAAGTATATATGGATAATAGTGCTACTACTAAACCCTATAGGGAAGTTATAGAAGAAATGGTGAATATTATGGAAAATTATTATGGTAATCCATCTTCAGCCTATAGCTTGGGTGTTAGAGCAGAAAAAAAATGTAATGAAGCAAGAAATATAATTGCAAAGTCAATAAATGCAATTAAAGAGGAAATAATATTTACTTCGGGAGGCAGTGAAAGTAATAATTTCCTTATAAAAGGTTTTGTAAGAAGTGGTGGACATATAATTACAACTAAAATTGAACATCCTAGTGTTTTAAATACGTGTATGCAGCTAGAAAAGGAAGGCGTAAGTGTTACTTATTTAGACGTAGATGCGCGGGGTAAAGTTGATATGCAAATGTTAAAAGATAGTATAAATAAAGATACCCAAGTTGTTAGTATTATGCATGTAAATAATGAAATTGGAGTAATGCAGGATTTAGAGCATATAGGAAAAATAATTAAAGAAAAAAGCAGTAGAATAAAATTTCATGTAGATGCAGTTCAAAGCTATGGAAAAATTAATGTAGATGTTCGTAAATATAGTATAGACTTATTATCAGCCAGTGGGCATAAAATACATGGACCACGAGGTATTGGTTTTGCTTATATCAGAAAAGGTCTTGTTCCAAAGCCATTGATTGAAGGCGGAGGGCAGGAAAGGAATTATAGATCAGGTACGGAAAATCTTGCAGCTATTTCCGCTATGTCAAAAGCTTCAGAAAAGATACATAATAACATTAACAATAATTATGAGCATGTAAAAAATATTAAAAAATACTTTATAGATAAATTAAAAGATATAGATGATATTATAATAAGCAGTGAAATGGCCGAGGATTACCTTCCACATATACTAAATGTATCTTTTAAAGGCGTTAAAGCAGAAGTTCTATTACACTATCTTGAGGAATATGGAATCTACGTTTCCAATGGATCTGCATGTTCGGCTAAAAGACATAATAGTAGTCATGTACTTAAGGCTATAGGCTTAAAGAATGATGAAATTCAAGGGGCTATAAGATTTAGTTTCAATGAGAATAATTCATTTGAAGAAGTGGATTATGCTGTAGAGAAGATTTACAAAGGTTTACAAATGTTAAGGAGATTAAAAATATGAGAAAACTTATACTGGTGAAATATGCTTCAGAAATATTTTTGAAGGGTTTGAATAAAAATAAATTTGAGAAAAAACTTAAAGATAATATAAGATATGTATTAAAAGGGCTGGAATATGAATTTATAACTGATCAAGGTAGATGGTTTATCTATTCAGAGGAAATAGAAGAACTGATAAACAGACTTAAGAGACTTTTTGGAATAGCAGAGCTTTGTGTAGTTACTGAGATAGAGACTAAAGTAGATAAAATATATGAAGAAGCTCTTAGAGAATTAAAGGAAAATGGAGCTAATACTTTTAAAGTAGAAACTAAGAGAGCAGACAAAAGTTTTCCTATGAATTCTATGGAGGTCAGTCAGAAAGTTGGGGCTTACATACTAAAGAATACAGAAGGATTATCGGTAGATGTAAAGAATCCTGAATGCAGAGTGACTGTGGAAATAAGAAAAAATACTTATATATATTCTAAAAAGATAAAAGGGGCAGGTGGAATGCCTTATGGTACTAATGGTAAAACCCTTCTTATGCTTTCCGGTGGTATAGATTCCCCTGTAGCTGGATATATGATGGCAAGAAGAGGAGTTGAACTTAGCTGTGTTTATTACCATAGTCATCCTTATACTAGTGAAAGAGCAAAGGAGAAGGTTAAAGAGCTTGCAAAAATTTTGCAAACTTATACAGGCAATATGACTCTTTATATAGTTCCATTTACAGATATTCAAATGAGTATAATTGAAAAATGCAGAAAAGATGAACTTACAATTATTATGAGAAGATTCATGATGAGAGTTGCCTGTGAGATTGCTGAAAAAAATGGTATTCACTCGGTATCAACTGGTGAAAGCATTGGTCAAGTAGCAAGTCAGACAATGGAGGGACTTGTAGTTAGTAATGATGCAGCAGACAGACCTGTTTTCAGACCTCTTATAGCTACAGATAAAGGAGATATTATGGATATTGCTAGGAATATAGGTACTTATGAAACTTCTATACTACCTTATGAAGATTGTTGCACTATATTTGTACCAAAGCATCCAAAGACTAAGCCTATATTAAGGGAAATCATCAAAGAAGAATCAATACTTGATATAGATGTTTTAGTTAAAGAAGCTATAGAAAATATGGAAGTATGTAAGGATTTACCATAAAAGCTATGAAAATCAATTTAAACTCAGTGAGAAATTGTATTCTAACTGAGTTTAAATTGATTTTACAGTATTTTTAATTATTCTATTTTTTACTTCCAGAGTAAGTTGGTAATACTATTTATTACTATATATTTTGTTTAGTCTCGTTCTACATTTTCATAGGCAGAGGCAGCAAAATTAAAATCTTCCTCATCGGTTATTTCACCATAGTCATCTTCAGGAAGTTTAGGATAATAGTAGAGAATAAAACGTTCTTTATTCTGCATATTTTCTATTAATATATATCTTTTGTCTTCTAAAGAATCTTGAACTATAGCTAATACGGTATACCTGTCATCTTTACCTGTATTATTATTTGTAAGATTAAGCATGGAATTTTGTGAATTATCAAAGAAAGCAACATTAGTTCTTTCATGATCACAGTAAGCAACATGTCTTCCCGCTTTACATCCATCACAACTGTCAAATTTACAAACAGCTGTACATTTTAAGCATTTACATTGATGGCATTTTTTAAGTTGATCAAGTTCTTGATAATGATCTGACTTAAATGTTTTTAGTAAGTTAACGTATTTATCTCCATCAATGAGACCTTTAAAAAAACCTCTATTTTTAGTTTCTTGATTTGTAGAATCCAAGAGATCCATGTATTTATCCAGTACAGGCTGTCTTGAATAATATTTTCTATTCTTAAGGATATTTTCATCTAGAAAATCTTTTATTTCGCTTATGGCAAAAGCTATGTCAGAATAGATTTTGCCATAATGCCTTTTTTCTTCTGAAATAAATTCTTCTGTTTTATTCATAATAGTTTTCCTCTTATTTTGAATTTGTAGAATCTACAGAAGATTTATATTTTGCAAGCTCATCATCAAGATTTATCTCATTTAATTTTTCAAATTCTTTATCTAAAGAATTATCAGATTGTAAGTCACCAAGGCCTTCGGCAAGAGCCTCTTTTCTTTCAATTTTTCTTTCTATATCATCAAGATTGATTTTATTTGAGCCAGTTTCTACATTTGCAAGTACTTCATTAACTTTTTTAGCTGCCTCTGCATTATTAAACCTTGCAGCAGCTTCATCTCTATAGTTTCTAGTCTTTTGTATTTCTTCTTCTAAATCTCTTAATTTTGTTTTTATAGCATTAGCCTTTTTAGATGCATCAGTATAACTTGCTTCTAAACTTTGAATTCTTTTATCAGCATCAAGTTTTCTTTCAAGAGCTTTTTTAGCTAAATCATCATTGCCTGCTTTTATTGCAAGTTTTACTTTAGAATCAAAATCTTTTGATTCTAGTTTTGCTTTTTCAATTTTTTTCTCAATTTCATGAACATTACCAAGGATTTGAGCAGAAGAAAGTTTTGCATCGTTTAAGCTTTTTTCCATGTCCCTTAATTTTTGATCCAGTAATTCGATTGGATTTTCAATGTCATCCAATGCATTATTCACCTTTGATTTAAAAATATTTGATATTCTCTTTATTACTCCCATTAATAAAATTCCTCCTTGTATAATGTAGTCATAACATTCAATAGAAAACTATCTTGAATTCTAACGAACATTACAACTCATTTCTTTTAATTTATTCGAAGATTTTCTACCCGATAGGGTGTACTAATCTCATCTAACTTAGTTTTCTATTTTTCCCAAGTGGGAATCCATACTAGTAAATATTGATGTATAATATCTCCTGAATAGAAGATAGATGTATTCCTCCTGGGAAGTAACTCTAACGAGTCATTGATACCCGAAAATTAGCGTATCATTCCATCAGTGAGAGTTCTATGTTTAGCTGGTTGGGTTTCCCTTTGGGAATTACCCGTGTCACAAACAAGGTTATAGAATTACTGATAGAAATGGAATATCTATTCTATCTCACAAAGCAAAGGAGATATTATTTTATGAGTAAATTTTTTTATAGACCAATAGTTGGAATCGATGTATCAGCAGACTTTTCAGTAGTTGCTATACTAGCACCTGACGGTGAAGTTTATAGAAAGCCTTTTAAAATTAAGCACAATAGAAATGGTTTTGATTACCTAGTAGATCAAATAAAAAAAGCGGAAGAAGAGTTTAACATGAAAACGGCAATTTTCATGGAATCTACTGGTGTATACCATCTTACTCTTTTCCACTTTCTTAGGGATACATTTGAAACATGTATCTTAAATCCACTCATTACTAATTGTAACAAGAATGGAGACATAAGAAAAGTGAAAAATGATAAAAAAGATGCATTAACCATTGCTAAAATAGGCAAATTTCAAAATGTTAAATATACTTCTGCATTTGATATTGAAATTTATACCTTAAAAGCTCTCTGTAGAGATTACTATAAGTTTACTGATAGTAAATCTACTTTTAAGAAAAAGCTTTCTACCGACTTAAAAATTATTTTTCCTAGCTATAGCTCTGTTTTTTCAAACATTACTTGCAAAACATCAATAGCAATTTTAAAAGAATATTCAAGTCCTAAAGCTATCTTAAATGCTGATAAAAATGAGTTAATAGATCTTATTCGCAGTCATTCAAGAAAAGGACTAACATATAGTGAAAAAAATCTATAAAAAGCTAATTGATGCTGCTGAAGAAGCTATTTACATTGGTCTTAAATCGCCTAGCCTGTTTGTAAAAATCATGAACACAATTTCTGTAATAGAAACTTTAGAAAATCAGCTTAACAATTTATTAAATGAAATTCATTCATTGATGAAAAGCAATAGGATTTCAGAGCAATTTAAGAAAAATGTTCAATTGATTTACTCAATACCAGGTATTGGTGAATTAACTGCCATCACAATAATGAGTGAAATAGGCAATATTAAAGGTTTTGTAAAAGCTAAACATTTAGTTGCTTACTTTGGTATTGACCCATCTGTCAATCAATCTGGTAAGTTTAACAGTAATAAAAATACTATGTCTAAACGTGGTACCAGAATAGGCAGAAGAGCCTTATATGCTGTGGCATTAGCATCCATACGAACCAGTAGAAGCGGTGAACCTATAAACAAAGTTTTACTTACCTACTATAAAGAAAACCTAAATGGTAAAAGCAAAAAGGTTGCTTTAGTGGCAATAATGCATAAACTTGTTAATTACATATTCTCCGTCCTAAGGAACCAAAAAGAGTATGAAATACGTGATCCTAAAATACATATTAAAATGTATCTTAATAATGGTTCTACTACAGCAGCCTAACGGCTAAAAACTTAAAGACTAATCATCTTACAATTAATTCCATTGTTCGTGCTTTTTCAATGGATTATTTGCTATGCAAATTTTTACTCATAAATTATTTTTTTAATTTTTATTGACTTTTACTAGCTGGTCTAAAAATTATTTTCTAAATTTTTTAACTAATTTGTAAATTATTATAATTATTATGATAAATAATATTAGCTTAAAGATAAATGAACCTATTGAAGCATTACCATAACTTCCACCATAATGTGATCCTCCACCAAAAGGTATTGGTATAGGTATTGGTATAAAAGAACGTTTAGTTGAGGTGGAGTTTGAATTATGGCTGTTTTGATTAAACCAGCCATTACTACTGGTATTACCCCCTGAATAATTACTGCTTTTATTAGTAGATGAATTTTTACTAGAGCTACTGGAAGAAGAACTACTAAAATTTCCAGATTTAAAACCCTTGGATGAAGAACTACTGTTGTAGCTTTTTGAAGATGAACTACTTTTAGAACTACTTTTAAAGCTACCAGACTTATATCCACCTTTAGGAGCTCCATATACTATGTTATATTTATTATTATTAAAGTTTAATAATTCAGGAGATATCAAGTTATAAGATATAAATACTAATGTAAAAAATAAACATAAAATTAGAGGCCTTTTCTTTTTTATTGGGAAGCACCCCCTTTACAAATAGAGATTACTTTCATGTAATTATATTATATACTAATTTATGTAGCAAATTAACATGAGTTTATTATAAGGTATTTTATACTATATTACAAATTAAATAATATCATATTTCGAGATAATTAAACCTATTATACTTAATTCTTTCACGTAAAACTCACTATATCTTTAATTATCTAAGTATATCTTGGCAAAGCATTTATTTTATTCATAATATATAACTTGTAATAAGTTTTTGAATAACTTATAATGGATATGATAAATAATACTTAAAGTTTTTTAGAATATAAAATTAGGATATATTATAAAAATTATTAATTATATAGTGAAACTACATCTAAGCTTAAAATTAATAGATACAAATATAGTATTATCAAGGCTTATAAATTTTTTAGTTTGAAACTAGTTTCACTATAGATATGAAACTTGAAATATAAATTTAAATTTTTTAAATAAAGTTATTAAATTATCCATGTTTATCAATATTTAATTACCAAATTGGATATCTATGAGTCATCATTAAGGATTAACATATATGCCTTTCTAGATGTACTATAAATTACAAAGGACTAATTTAAGGAGGTGTTTTAATTGACAAGTAAAAATTTTAATATAGAGGATATAAAAAAAATGGCTAAGGATATATCTGAAAGCAGTGTCATACCCTATGAGGATTTACCTAGATATGATTTGTTTTTATCTCAAGTGACAGATTATCTTAATGATAAATTTAAAGGAGAAAAATATACTAATAATATAGTTCAGAATTATATAAAAAATGAAGTAATATCAAAACCTGAGGATGGAAGAAAAAGAGGATATACTAAAAATCACTTGGCGCAGCTTTTACTGCTAAGTCATATGAGACCTATTTTAACTACAGAAGAAATCAAAAAAGTATTTAGATTAGCCTTTAATGAAATCAATGACAGGGAAGATGATATTATATCCTGGGAAATGGCATATAAAACTTTTTCAAATATACAACAGGAAAATTATGATAGGTTTTTATCTAAAGATTATTTTGATGAAGTAGAGTTTAAAAAGATGTCTGATGAAACTGGTTTAAGTGGAAAAGAAGAGGAAAGAATGATGGTATTCATTGTAGTTATGAATCTGATAGCAGAAGCAAGTGTTATTAAGAACATAGCCAAAAATATTATTGATGAATATTTTGAGGACAAATAAAAATATTACAATTCATATTAATATGATGATAAATGTATATATAACTGTATTGATATTGCAATTTTAAATATAATTATATAAAATTATAGATATACAACTTAAAATATAAATCTATATTTTCAAAATACAGGCTTTAAAATACATTTATAATTTTACACATTGGATGTTTACAAATTAAAAGAAGATTATTTAATGCAGGGGTGCCAAAAGGCTGAGAAGAATGATCTAACCCTTAGAACCTGTTAACGGGTAATGCCGTATAGGAAGCATATATAGTGCATGTATTCAGATGTACTGCTTTCTAGCAGTACATTTTTTTGTATTTTAAATTACTAAGACAGGAGGTTCAAATTTTGAAAAAAGTTTTGACAATAGCAGGTTCAGATAGCTCCGGAGGAGCAGGTATACAAGCGGATATAAAGACAATGAGTTCTCTTGGAGTATATGGAATGAGTATTATAACAGCAATTACAGCTCAAAATACTATGGGAGTTTTTGATGTTTTAGAAGTAAGTAAAGAAATGATAGAAAGTCAAATTAATTGTATTTTTCAGGACATTTCTGTGGATGCTGTAAAAATAGGTATGGTTTCAAATACAGAAATTATAAAAGTTATAAAAGAAAAACTGATTCGATATAACGGGGAAAATATAGTTGTAGATCCTGTGATGGTGTCTAAAAGTGGATATTTTCTATTAAAGCAGGATGCTGTAGAGGAACTAAAAGATTTAATTTCTATTGCAGATATAGTAACGCCTAATATACCTGAAGCAGAAGTATTATCAGGAATAGGAATAAAAAATGAAGAAGATATGAAAAGAGCAGCTGAAATAATTGCAGAAATTGGAGCAAAAAACATATTAATTAAAGGTGGACATAGATGTAATAATGCCAATGATATTTTGTACAATAGAGAAAATTTCTTTGTTTTTGAGGGAGATAGAATAGAGACTAAGAATACTCATGGAACAGGATGTACGTTATCTTCAGCCATAGCTTCCTATATTGCAAAGGGATATAAAGTGGAAAAAGCTATAGAATTGTCAAAACAGTATATAAACAAAGCAATAAAAAACTCTTTTTCCATAGGACAAGGCGTAGGCCCTGTAGGACATTTTATTGATTTATACAAAAAAGCTGGTATGGATTATTGAAGCAAGTTCTTAATTCAGGTGGGGATTCTTTTACCCCATCTGAATTTTAGAACTGCAAATGCATGGTTTACTTGGCGTTGAGCTTCCACTTGAAGAAAAGCAGACAAAACAAAATTTATTTTGTATTTGGCATGAATCGCTGTACACAGTGCAAGTAGAGAACTAAAATCTTTTTTTGATTTTGTGTGAGGGCTGTACAGAGTGCGTGGGAGACTTACGCCAAGTTAGTCAGGTTAAAAAGTATGGGGAGATAATTAAGATGAATAATGATATTTCAAATGTTATAATAAAGTTACGAAAAAAGGTTCCATTGGTACAATGTATTACCAATCATGTTACCATCAATGATTGTGCTAATATTTTACTTGCATTTGGTGCATCACCAGCTATGTGTGAAGCTTATGATGAGAGTTTTGAATTTGCTAAAATTGTAGATGCACTGTATTTAAATTTAGGTACATTGACAAAGGAACAGGAAGCATCAACTATTATGGCTGCAATATCAGCTAAAGTACATAATATACCTGTAGTACTAGATCCTGTTGCATGTCCTGTAATTGAGAGAAAGGTAGAAGTAATAGATAAAATTACTAAGCTTGGACGAATAGATGTTATAAAAGGTAATTCTGGTGAAATAAAATTTTTGGCAGGTCTACAAGCTGAGGTTAAGGGTGTAGATTCTATAGGAAATCAAGATGGATTAATAGAGGCATGTACAATATTAGCGAATAAATATAATTGTGTAGTAGCAGCAACAGGTAAAAAAGATATAGTTTCTGATGGAAAAAGAGTTGTGATAATTGAAAATGGAGTAGAGATGTTAACCAAAGTAACTGGAGCTGGATGTATGCTTGGAGCACTTTGTGGAGGAACCATAGGAGTAGAAGAAGATAAGTTTATAGCAACCTGTACAGCTATAGTTTCTATGGGTATTGCCGGAGAAAAGGCCTATGAAACTGCTAAGCTTCCTGGAAGCTTTCGTGTAAAACTTTTAGATTCCATATATGAAATAGGAGAACAAGAAATATTACAATCTTCTAAGATAAGTTTCTTAGAAAGATAATTTTGTTATATAGAGGAGGAGTTTTAAATGAAAACAGACTATAGTTTGTACTTAGTTACTGATAGAAGATTTTTAAAGGGAAGGAATATTAAGACCGCAGTGGAAAAAGCTATAGCAGGAGGAGTAACTGTAGTACAGGTAAGGGAGAAAGATGTAACTACTAGGGAGTTTTATAAAGTAGCATCAGAAGTAAAAGAGATTACTGATAAATATAATATACCTCTTATAATTAATGATAGAATTGATATTGCACAGGCGGTGGATGCAACAGGGGTACATCTGGGTCAAGATGATATGCCTATTACTTTAGCTAGAAATATACTGGGCAAAGATAAAATAATTGGTATATCTGTAGGAAATGTAAATGAAGCTAAAGAAGCAGAAGAATGTGGTGCTGACTATGTAGGTATAGGAGCAATTTTCTTTACTGGAAGTAAAAAAGATATAGATACACCTATAGGAATTTCAGGTCTTAGTGAAATTGTTAAGAATATAAATATACCATCAGTAGCTATAGGTGGGGTTAATAAAGATAATCTATCTCAGGTTATAAGTACTGGTACAAATGGCGCTGCTGTAATATCAGCAATACTTGGCAATGACAATATAGAGCAGGCTACCAGAGAATTAAAGATAAAGTTATAGAAAGTCTTAATAATGAGGTTTTATTATTTCTTCAGCTTCTTGTAATATTTTTTTAAATTTTGGAGTTATGCTTATCTCATTAATTGTTTTAGGGGGTAAAGGAGATTTATCATAGTCTTTAAGATTTAATTCATAACAGGCTAAGTCTTGCCAATTACCGAATTTAAAAGCTATATTTTTGTAAATTCCTACAAGTTTAAAACCAAAGGATTTATGAAGATACTCGCTTTTTACATTTGGCGAAGTTATTTTAGCATATGCATTATAGTAACCTTGTAGTTTTAGTACTTCAAATAGAGCAAAATATAATGATTTACCAATTTTATATTTATGGTACTTAGGACTTATATAAATTGAAAGTTCAACTGACCAGTTGAAGGCAGCACGTTCACCAAATTGAGATGCATAGGCATAGCCAACAACTTTATCATTAATTTCACATATCAGTAAAGGATATTTCTTTTGAATATTTAACATTCTGACATTGAAGTCATTTAAGGTTGGAACTTCATATTCAAAGGTAATAACGGTATTTTCTACAAAAGGTTTATAAATCTCTAAAATTTTATTAATGTCAGATTTTTTTCCCAATCTGATTTTTCTATTAAGGTTCATATTTATATCCTCCATTATAAAAAGTTAAGTATATAATTATTTATTATAAAGTATGAATTAAATTTTATTATATGTAAAGTATAACATTACTAAATATTAATAATAATGGTATTAAAAAACCTAGTGATGCTATATAAATAGGGTTGAACTTTCTTATAAAATATAGTATAATTATACGTAAATATGAATAATTATAGAACGGGAAAAGGGTGATGTGATTGGTTAATTTACAAAATAGGAATTTTTTAACTTTAAAGGATTTTTCTGCTGTAGAAATAAATTATTTATTGGATTTAGCAGCGGAATTAAAAGAATCAAAGAAAAATGGCACGGAAGTAAAAAAGTTGCAGGGCAAAAATATAGCATTAATATTCGAAAAGGATTCTACAAGAACAAGATGTTCTTTTGAGGTAGGAGCCTATGATCAAGGTGCTAATGTTACTTATTTAGGTCCAACTGGAACGCCTATAGGAAATAAGGAATCCATAAAAGATACTGCTAGAGTTTTAGGTAGGATGTTTGATGGTATTGAATATAGGGGATTTGAACAGGAAAAGGTTGAAATATTAGCAGAGCATGCCAAAGTGCCAGTTTGGAATGGTCTCACGGATGAAGATCATCCAACGCAGGTTTTAGCAGATCTTCTAACTATAAGAGAAAATTTTGATAAACCTTTAAATGAAGTTACTTTAGTATATTGTGGTGATGGAAGAAATAATACTGCAAATGCACTTATGATAGGTGCTTGTAAAATGGGTATGGATTTTAGAATTGCTACTCCAAAATCACTTTTTCCAAAATCTGAACTTATAGAAGAATGTACAAAGACAGCAGATAAATCAGGGGGAAAGATAACTATTACAGATGATATAGACAAAGCTGTTTTAGGGGCAGATGTATTATATAGTGATATCTGGGTGTCTATGGGTGAAGATGAAGAAGTTTGGAAAAATAGATTGGAAATATTATATCCTTATCAAGTAAATAAGGAATTATTAAAAAAGACTAATAATGATAATGTCAAATTCATGCATTGTCTTCCTTCTTTTCATGATTTGAATACTACTGATTCAAAAGCAGTATATGACAAATTCGGAATAGAGCCTTTCGAAGTAACAGATGAAGTGTTTGAAAGTGATGCTTCTTTAGTTTTTGAGGAAGCAGAAAATAGAATGCATACAATAAAAGCCGTAATGGTTGCAACTCTAGCTTAAAGTAATCAATAAGTTAATAATATTATTATAAAGAATAAGCTTTCAAGCAGTATATAGATTTAAAACTACTTGAAAGCTTATTTATTTAAAGTTCTTTTATCATATTTGCCATTTCTATAGCAGTAACTGCGGCATCATAACCTTTATTACCAGCTTTAGTACCAGCTCTTTCAATTGCCTGTTCAATAGTGTCAGTAGTTAAAACGCCAAAAATAACCGGAATTTCTGTTTCAAGAGACACGTGGGCTACACCTTTAGATACTTCATTGGATACATAATCAAAATGAGGAGTAGAACCTCTTATTACAGCACCTAGACATATGATTGCATCATAATTTTTGGATTTTGCCATTTTTTTTGCTATAAGAGGAATTTCGAAAGCTCCAGGCACCCAAGCTATACTTATATCATCATCTTCAGCTCCGTGTCTTTTTAATGCATCAAGGGCTCCAGTTAAAAGTTTTCCACCAATAAATTCATTAAATCTTCCTATAATTATTCCAAAATTTAAATTGCTAGCTATTAAATTACCTTCATATGTTTTCATAATATTATCTGATTTTTTAAATTACCTTAAAGTTAATTTATTACATACTTGCATTTAAATAAATTATTACAACAGATAATTTGCACATCAGATATTTACACCACCTTTTTAATAATTTTATTTTCTAAAACTTTAATAAATGTCCTAATTTTTCTTTCTTAGTCTTTAAGTAAAATTTATTATTTGAGTTGGAAGGAGATTGAATAGGTACTCTATTAACTATCTCTATACCATACTTGGACATAGAATTTATTTTTCGTGGATTATTAGTCATAAGATTGATTTTTTTTACTCCAAGACTTTTTAACATTTGTGCACTAATCCAATATTCTCTTAGATCATCAGGAAATCCTAAGGCTAAGTTTGCTTCAACAGTATCCATACCATTATCTTGAAGTTTATATGCCTTTATTTTGTTTAAAAGACCTATTCCTCTGCCTTCTTGACTCATGTAAAGTATAATTCCTTTTCCAGCTTCATCGATTTTTTTCATAGCTTCATGAAGTTGATCACCACAATCACATCTTGAAGAACCAAACACATCCCCAGTTAAGCACTGTGAATGAATTCTTACAAGGGGTGCTTCAGAATCGGAAGAAATATCCCCCTTTACTAAGGCTATATGATAATCACCGTTTATAGAATTTTCATATCCTATAATTTTAAAGTCACCATATTTTGTAGGCATATTTGCTTCTGAAACTACTTTTATAAGTATTTCATTGGCTTTCCTATACTCAACTAAATCTGCTACAGTTATAATTTTTAAATTATGTTTTTTTACATATTCCATTAATTGAGGTAGTCTTGCCATTGAACCGTCCTCATTCATTATTTCGCAAATTGTACCAGCAGGATAGAGACCAGCAAGTTTTGCTAAATCTACAGCGGCTTCAGTATGTCCTGTTCTTTCTAATACTCCATTAGGTTTAGCTGCCAAAGGAAATACATGACCAGGTCTTCTGAAATCTTCTGCTTTTGAACTTGGGTTAATTAATTGAAGTATAGTTTCAGCTCTATCATAAGCTGAAATTCCAGTAGTAGTATTTATACCATCTATAGATACTGTAAAGGCAGTATTATGAGATTCGGTATTTTTTTCTACCATTAAACCTATATTTAATTCTTTTAATCTTTCATTTACAATAGGAGTACAAATAAGACCACCGGCATACTTTGCCATAAAATTAATAGCTTCAGGGGTGACTTTTTCAGATGCAATTATTAGGTCACCTTCGTTTTCTCTATCTTCATCATCTACTACTACGATCATTTTACCTTCTTTGATATCTTCTATGGCCTCTTCAATAGTATTAAATTTATACATATAATTAATCCTGATTTTTGAAAAAGAATTTATAAATCAGGATTTTCACCTGCCTTTCTTTTTTTATTACATAAAACCATTAGAACTTAAAAATTCCAAATCAATACCTTTTGATTGTGAAAGTGAAGAATCTTCTTTTTTCAATAAAAATTTTTCTACATATTTGCCCACTATATCGCATTCAAGGTTAACTTCATCACCAATGTTATTTTTTAGCAGTGAAGTTACTTCTTTTGTATGAGGAATAATAGATACTTTAAAAGTTTTGTTATCTACATAGGCTACAGTAAGGCTTACTCCATCAATGGCAATAGAGCCTTTTTCTACTATATATTTTAGTAATTCGGCAGAAGTATTAATGGTAATCCATATTGCATTGTCTTCATTTTTATAGCAGGTAATAGTTCCTACTCCATCAATATGACCGCTTACAATGTGTCCACCTAAGCGGCTGCTTAGCTGCAGAGCTCTTTCCAAATTTACACTAGAGCCTACAGACAGATTTTTAAGATTACTCCTTCTAATAGTTTCAGCCATAACGTCTACAGAAAAAGTGCATTTATTGAAGTCAACAACGGTTAAGCATACACCGTTAGTACTTATACTATCCCCAAGTTTTAAATTATCTAATACCTTATGAGCTTTTATTGTGATTTTAGCGGATTTAGTACCTTTGGTTATTCTTTCAACTATACCTGCTTCTTCAACTAAACCTGTAAACATAAAAATTAACCTCCATGATAGTTTTAAGATATATTTTATTATTAATGATTTTTTTCTATATAACCTTCAATTAGTATATCCTCTGCAAAATTGTGGATATTGATATTCTTTAATCTAACAGCATCTTTCATAAATGAAATTCCCTCACCGCCTATTGGAGTTTTTGCTTCATTACCGCCTATAAATTTAGGAGATATAAAACTATAAACTTTATCTATTATATTTTCTTTTAAAGCAGTATAATTTAAATAACTTCCACCTTCTAGAAGTATGCTGTCTATTTTAAATTCACCAAGTGTCTTTATGAGATAATTTAAATCAACTTTTCCTTCTTTTAAAGGTGTTATTATGACGCAAGCCCCCATATCTTCCAGGGTTTTAAGTTTTTTTGAATTAGCCTTTTCTGTAGTAGCAATAATAGTATTTGCTTTAGAATTAAGGTTTAGTACATTAGAATCTAAAGGGATTCTAAGGGTGCTATCAACTATTATCCTTTCTGCATCGGTACCGTTATTAAGTCTTGTAGTCAAAAAGGGATTGTCTGCTAAAATGGTACCTATACCAACCATTATTCCAGAGACTGTATTTCTCAAATTATGAACATAATTTCTAGAAGCTTCATTTGTAATCCATTTTGAATCTCCTGTACAAGAGGCGATTTTCCCATCTAAAGTCATGGCTGTTTTCATTATGCAGAAGGGAAGCTTTGATGTAATGTATTTTAAAAATATTTCATTAAGTTTTTTACATTCATCTTCCAGGATACCTGTAACTATTTCTATACTGTTATCCTGCAAAATTTTTATTCCTCTACCGGAAACTAATGGATTTGGATCTTTTAAAGCTATAACCACTTTTTTTATTCCTTTTTCAACAATAGTTTTCGCACAAGGAGGAGTTTTACCATAGTGGGAACAAGGTTCAAGGGTAACATACATAGTAGCCCCATTAACGTCTTCTATAGAATTTTTAAAAGCATCTATTTCAGCATGATCTCCACCATAAATATGATGATATCCTTCCCCAATAATTTTATTGTTTTTTACAATAACAGCACCTACTAAAGGATTTGGATTTACATAACCTTTACCTTTTTTCGATAGCTCTAAAGCTCGCTTCATATATTTAGTATCCAAAAAACCACCTCTAAATTTAGATATACTTTTTGTTAAATTAAAAAAATAAAAGCCCTGAAATTATTTTCAGGGCTTTAGTAAGCTGCAAGATACATAAAACTATTATTATAAAAAAATTAACGACTTAATAGAATTATGTAAAAAACATTATCTTCTTTCATCCAGACTGTACTGTTGGCCTCGGAGTTTCACCGAATCAACCATTATGGTTCGCGGGCTATACCGCCAGTGGGGAATTTCACCCCGCCCTGAAGATTGTATTCACTTGTATAGTAAAAAAATAACACTTTAAAATTATAATGTCAATAACAAATTTATAATTAGTAAAAATTACATATTAAAAATATAAAATTGGATATTATGTAAATTTATTAAGTAAATTTAATTGTATAAATAGTTTGATAATATCAAAAAATATAACATACTAAGGCATATAAAATGTTGATTTTAACAAATAAAAAATATTATAATAAAGTATTAAATAGAATACATTGCTTTATTATAATAAATTTTTTAAAAGATAAAATCATATATTAAAGATTAGGAAGTATATAATTATCTAAAAAGTCTAATTTTATGATAGAATAAACTTGAAGAAAGATAAATTTATTATTAAGTAATAGTATAAAATTAAATTTATAAATTTTATTTAGTAATTTTTAAGTATAAGAAGTATAATCTTTAGACAATTTAAAAGTAAAAAACACAAATAATGTTGCAGAGTATTAATTGTACAAATATAATATACTTATAATAATTAATAAGAAAGGCGGGCTGAATTTTGGATACGAAAAAAGAAGGCATAAGCTTAAACATAAATAATATAATAGAACAGAAAAACCTGCAATTGGTATTTCAACCTGTGGTATCTGTAATAAAAAAATCAGTTATAGGGCTTGAAGCATTATGTACAGGTTCTTTAGATGCAAATGGTCAATTTATCAGCAGAGATTTTTTATTAACTCATGCATCAAAAGAAGGTGAAGCTATAGAATTAGATAGATTATATAGAGAAAAAGCTTTGTCGAATTTTGTAAAGCTATATAAAGAAAACAAAGATATGTTATTGTTTATAGATATAAATATATCTATAATAGATAAATATATAGGTTCTAAAATTTTATTAAATGTTGTAAATGAGTATAAGATAGAGCCTAAAAATATAGTATTAGAGATAGTGGCAGAAAAAATAGATGATGTAGAAGCTATGCAAAAGTTTATTAATTTTTATAGAAGCAGAGGATTTTTAATTGCCCTTGAAGATTTGGGTGCAGGTTTTGCTAATTTAGATATGATTTCTTATGTAGAGCCAGATATAATAAAAATTAATAGTGCTATTACTAAGGAAATATCTTATAACTATTACAAACAAGAAATATTTAAGTCTCTTATAAATCTATCTAAGAAGGTTGGAGCCCTTGTAATTGCTGAAGATATAGGAACTGAAGCAGAAGCTATGATGGTTATGGAATTGGGAGCGGATATGATTCAAGGACCAGTATTTAGTGAAGGTATTAATATAGAAAATGTAAATCTATCGGATATAAAAGAAAAAACTAGACAGTTATCTATAGAGTATAAGGATTATATGATAGAAGAGATAAATGCTAAGGAAAAAGCTCATGAAGATTATAATAACATAATAAATAATATCATAGATAGACTTAGCAAAGAAGACAGCAAAAAATTTGATATCATAATAGATAAAATTGTAGAAGATTATTCTATCCTAGAATGTGTGTATATATTAGATAATAATGGATGTCAGGTTACTGATACGGCAACTAGATGTAAAAATATGCTGTCTCAGAAAGCTCTTATATTTCAACCAGCTAAAAAGGGAACAAATCATTCTTTAAAGAAGTATTATTATTTTCCAAAGAGTATGCATTTAGATAGATATGTAACAGAGCCCTATGTTTCATTAGCTACGGGAAATCTTTGTATAACAATATCAGCTAATTTTAAGAATAGTTTGAACGATGAATATATTCTCTGCGTAGATTTTAATCCAGATTATATAAATATTTAACTTGTATTTATAGATATACAATTTTATAATAAGTATAAATAATTAAAATATGCTAGGATTTTTAAGCATTTATTCTAAGCTTAAATTTACCTGTAAGGTTATTTATATAGTATTAAAAAGTTAATATTATTTTATTTTAAAATTAAAGTTATAAAAAGTCATATAAATTAAAATTAATATGACTTTTTTGTTAAATTATATATTAGATTTAACTATATATCTTCTAAAAGGCATATGCTTTGGGAAGATATACCTTCACCATTTCCAGTAAAGCCAAGCCCCTCTTCTGTAGTGGCTTTTATGTTTATTTGATTTAAAGTGATATCAAGCGTATTAGCTATATTTTTTCTCATTTCCATTATATATGGGCTCATTTTAGGTTTTTGAGCTATTATTGTAGCATCTATATTTCCTATTTTATATCCTGAAGTATTTATAAGAATTCCAACTTCTTTTAATAGATGAAGACTGCTTATACCTTTATATTTTTCATTATTATCTGGAAAATGAGTTCCTATATCACCAAGAGATGCGGCTCCCAATATACTATCCATTATAGCGTGAAGTAATACATCTGCATCTGAATGTCCTAATAACCCTTTTATATAATCTATTTCAATGCCTCCAATTATGAGTTTTCTATGCTCTACAAGTTTATGTACATCATATCCAATTCCTATTCTCATACGTATAGCACCTCCTGAAAATTAAATAATAAAATAGTAATTAATGATATTAATATAATCATTTAATTACTATTTTAACTGAAATTTTTATTAAGAAAAGTGTCTTTTGTTAAGTATACGTTTACAATCATAAGAATTTTTTTTATTTTCAAATTTATTAAGAAAAAATAATTTTTTAATAAAATTTTTTATTTTAATAAAGAGAGGAGTACTTTGGGCTGATAGAACTTTTCTTTCATTAAAATCTACATAGACAATATTATTTTTCATTATAAATCACCGGCCCTTTATATATTTAATTAGTATTATTTATTATTCTACAATATAATAATACTATTATATTAAGAAAATGTTAATAGTATTCAGAAAAATAATTTATATTTTTTGAATCTTTAGATGATTAAAATAATAATATTAAATCAGTTATACATATATCCAATTTTGTGATTAAATGTTGATTGGTATGATAATCTGAATAGCCTAATCTAAAAAATTTTAAACGTATATTTCAAGTTGGATATATATATAGTACTAAATTTTTAATTTGATTCTAAATAATAAATGATCATATCAAAGAAGGTAATATATTGAGGATAAATGTCATAAATATTAACTAAATTATCAACATGTTATACACAAAACTGTGGATAATTTATGTGAATAAAATTATATGATAGTGAATTTATGTAAATAAACTTAAATTACACAAGTTAGTAACATGCTAATTGTGGATAATGTGTATAACATTCATAAAAATATCTATATAATTGCCATGAGGTGCTTAGTAATGAGATAATTACTTATGGAATATGGATAAATGTGTACTTTTTTGATAAAATATAATAGTCGATAAATATATTAACAATTTAATAATTAGAAATAAAATTATTGGGAAGGAAATAGTAATGAAAAGTGAGGAAAAAAAGATAATAGGGGCAAGTTTTTTTATATTGTTAGTGGTAATTATCTGGGCTGTAATTGTCAATGTCAATAAGGATAACAGTGCTTCTAAAGCAAATGCAAGTATAGCATCAAATTCTAATTCCACAGTAGATAAACAAAATTTAAAGAGTGATAATCAAACTGACAAACAAGTTCCAATGAAAAGTAATGATAAAGGGGTTCCAATACTTATGTATCATAGTGTAAGCAATGACATAGCACCCGCAGGCTTATCTGGACTTAGAGTGACCAAAGATAATTTTGATGCCCAAATGAAGTATTTAAAAGATAATGGTTATTATACTTTAACTATGGACGAAGTCAGTAATTTCATAACAAAAAATAAACCAATTCCTGAAAAATCTGTAGCATTAACTTTTGATGACGGATATAAAGATAATTATACTAATGTGTATCCTGTTTTAAAACAATATGGATTTAAAGCTACGGTATTTGTAATAGCTGGTAATATAGATAAAAATGCAGATTATTTAACTACAGTTCAGTTGAAAGAAATGCAGAATAATGGAATAGATATAGAAAGTGGTACATATGAGAATTTAAGGCTTGGAAATTTGACGGCTGCGGAACAATTAGAAAGTCTTCAGAATTCAAAACAAGTCTTAGAATCAATTTTAAATAAAAAGGTTAATTATGTATCTTATCCTTTTGGAAGTTATAACACTAATACTTTGAATGCAGTAAATAAGGCTGGTTATCTATTGGGACTCAGCAGAGATGGAAGATGGAGTTATAAAACAGATGGTATATATAAATTAAGTCGTGTATACATAGGACCAAAACATACAGAAGATAATTTCAAAGAGAGAATAAATAATAGCAATTATCAATAGGATCAATAATATATCCTTGGGAGGAAGGAAATGTGAAAAAAAATAAAATAGTACCAATATCCATAATAGGTTTAGTTTTGGTTTTGCTAAGTATTATTGCTGCCTATATAATTACTGAGAAGAATAATTTCACTTCAATTGAGAATTCACAAAAAAATATTGTTAATGATAATAAAACCGACGTTAAAGTTAATAAAGAAAATCAGTCAAAATATGTTAAACCAAGAGAATTTAAAGGTGAAAATTTGATATATAATGATAAACAAATACCTGTTCTTATGTATCACAGTATTGCAGATAACAGCAATGTAACAAATTTGGCCAGTAAGAGTATTATATTGCCCCCAGAAGTTTTTAGGGAGCAAATGCAGTATTTGAAAGATAATGGATACACTACTTTAACTTTGGATGAATTATATAATTTTTTAAAGAATAATAAGCCGGTTCCAGAAAAATCTGTAGTTTTAACTTTTGATGATGCCTATAAAGACAATTATACTAATGCATATCCAATACTTAAAGAGTTTGGGTTCAAGGCAACAATTTTTGTTATTACAGGAGGCACAGATAAAATTGGTGCGTATTTAACCTCAGATCAGATAAAAGAAATGTATGCTAATGGTATAGATATACAAAGTCACACAGTAAATCATGAGGACCTGGATAAATTGTCTTTAGAAAAGCAGCAGGAAACCCTTGTTCAGTCAAAACAATTTCTTGAAAAGCTTCTAAACAAGAAGGTAGACTTTATTGCATATCCTTCTGGAAAGTATAATAATTTTACGGAACAGGCTGCTAAAAATGCGGGTTACACTATGGCATTTACAATAAATAGTGGTTGGGCTAATAGAGATACAAATATATATTTTTTAAATAGAGTTTTTGTAAATGCATTAAAGGATTTTGAGCAATTTAAGGAAAGACTTAATAATTCAAACTATGAATAATATATAATAAAATTAGAAAAAGTAATAGGTGAATAAAAATTAATCTATTACTTTTTTTCTCTTCCATTTTCATTTATAGTCAGATCAAATTTTTTTTCTTTAACAATATTGGAAAAGTTAGATATATCCAGAGAATTACCAGAGATTAAAATAGATATTTTTTTCTTTGATTCATTTGTATCATCTACAGGGTTTACATAATTATTTGCTTCAGCTTTGCCTAAAATAATAAGCAGGGCATCATTTATATTTTTGTGTTTAATATTATTGTGACTTATTATAGCGTCGCCAGAGGAATTCGTTGAAGATACATCTATTACTTTATTCCATCTATTAACTTTTAAGTTTATAGATATACCTGCATTTACAATTACTAAACTTGTAGTATAGGAATAAATATAATACGTAATTATAATTGTAAATATTATTAGTATAGATAAAACAGCCATAGGGCGTTTTATTTTTATAAATTTATTTGAAGACGCATTCTTTTGTGTTTTAAATTCTTCTAGATTTATGGTTTGTGAATCATTAACTTTATTCATTATAATCACCTATAATAAATTTTCATAAAATAATATTAATTTGTTTTAGCTTTATATTTTATATATTCTTCATTTAAAAATGGTGCTGGAAATTCAAATATTTTTTCATGTCCACATAAAGAACAAGAACATTGACAAATATCATAGGGTTCATCATCTATAATTAGTATTTCTAGTGCACTTGCTTCATAATCCCCTCCACAGATTTCACAGGGAGTGTTATTTATAACTTTATACTCACTTTCAATATATTTCATTATATCAGTTAATATCATTTCCTGCCTCCAGTTTAATAATTAATGTATTATAAATATATATTTATAATACATTATAACATATATTCTTCAAAAATAATAAAACATATTGACATACGAACTAATGTTCTGTACAATGTATATACGAACAGAAGTTCGATGGAATAATGGCCTTCGTAAATTAATATTCTATATAAAGAGTGACAATTAGAGAAGTAAGTTTGTAATAACAAGCGGGTGTACAAACTCCTGCTAAATAAGACTTATGGAGAATTATATATTGAACTTAAAGGAGAATTATATATGGATAAGGATAATTTATTTGTAAAAATTGACTATGTAATTAATGATTCAGATGTTAAACAAGACAAGAAAAAAGCTATAAGTAATACTAAAATAAGAAATTCAGATATAAAGGCAAGTAAATATTTAATTGGTGGGGGTGTATATAATAAAAATGGGGGAACAATAATATTTAAGGCAAAAAATTTACAGGAAGTTAAAAATGTAACCTCACAAAAGCCCTTAGTTAAAAACGCTTTTATGAGGTATGATGTAGTCATAATTCCTAAAAGTATTTAAAAATGAATTTTAAATTAATTGTTTAGTCTTTCTTTTTAGATTTTAGGTTGATGAGCTTAATTTTTTTCTGTATATCAAGCAGTGATTTAGTAATATATTTAGATTTTAAATTGGGATAAGCTTTGAAAAATCTTGAGTGATTATAGGCAATTTTATTTAATAGATTATTATAATTATTTTTCAATTCCTTTATTTTTTTGCTAATAGAATTAAATATATCTATTTCCTCTTTTGATAGTTTGTTGGATAATTTAAGGGAGATATTATAGGTTGTATTTTCTAGTATATCATTTATATCCTCAAGTTTATTAGACAAGCTTTTACTTGTATTTTCTAATACATCTGTAAACTTACTCTTTATATTTCTAGGGGCAGCAGGTATATCCATGGGTCTTATAGAATATCCAATTTGTTTTATTGTATTAAGTTTATTTTTTAATTCTAAAGAAATATTGTAAATTTCAATAAATAGTCCTTTTAATTTTATTAGAGATAGTACTGTTATATATAGATCCACTATAAAATATACTATTAATGCATACATAATAATTATTCCATAGTTTAAAGGTATAAAACTTACCAGTGGTTCTATAAAATATGGTTGAATAAAAGTTAAAATAATAAGTGAAACTAAAAACCATATTGTGGAGAATTTAATGCATATTCTGCCTTGAAGGTTAAAAATAGTATCAGAATAATCCCACCATTTAGTATTAAATAGCTTTTCAAGAATAAAGCCTGTAATATATTCAACAAAGGATGGAAGAAAAAGAGAAAGTAAAATTAAGAATATTATATTGTTTTGAAATGATTTGGATATTGCCAATAGAGATATAGCACCAAAGCCATAGACAGGACAAAAAGGACCGTTTAAAAACCCTCTATTTACAAATTCTCCTTTAATTTTAGCAGCATAAATTATTTCAGCACACCAACCTAAAAAAGAGTAAATTAAGAAATAAAAAAATATATGATGAAATTGAGCATAAAATGGAAGTAAATAAAGCATGAATGTCCTCCCTTTAATTGTTTACAACAATAAAAATACCTTATTAGAAGTTTAATTATAATGTCTAATTTTATATTATATATTGATACATATAAATATATTTTTATATGTATCATACCATATTTATTTTGAAAATCTATACGATACATGAAAAATACATAATATTTTAAAATAGTATATAAACTTCATGAAAAATAGGCTAAAATTTAATTATATATTGAAGCAAGTTCTTAATTCAGGTTAAATTTTGACAGGAGGTATTTTATGAACTTTAAAACACACTTATTTGAAAAATTTATGATAATATTGGGCTTATTAAATATATTGTATTTTATAATATGCTTCTTTACTTTTAGGATAATAGTGAATTTTTCAGGATTTTTTTTATTGCTTGGATTTATTTTGATAGTAATAGGGGCCTTAGGAATTAAATTTCCACAAAAATATAAAATATTAATAAGAATTTTTAAAGGCCTTATCAGTTTTATTTTAATAGTCTTTATTATTCTTCAGGCATGCATTATTTATAATGCCAATACAGGCATTATAAATAATGCAGACTATATTATGATATTGGGCGGCGGTATAAGAGGAAAAAGTATGCTTTTAATTCAGCTTCAGAGAACAGAAAAAGCTTTAGAATTTATAAAGAAAAATCCAGATGTAAAGATTATAGTTTCTGGTGGACAAGGACCAGGAGAAGATATATCAGAAGCAGAAGCCATGAAAGAGTATCTAATAAAACATGGTGTAAATAGTGAAAATATAATAAAAGAAGACAAGTCCAAAAATACTATGCAAAATATGAAATATACAGCAGAAATTTTAAAAGCTGCAGATAGTGGAAATGATTTAAGGATAGGTATAGTTACAAGTAATTTTCACATATTCAGAGCAAAATTTTTAGCAAGAAGAGCTGGGCTTAATGCGGAAGGCATATCAGCACCATCTAATGAACTTTTGTTACCCAATTTTTCTGTAAGAGAATGTTTTGCTATTATAAAATCGTTTTTTTTAGATAAATAATAAAATTATAATTTATGTAAGTAGTTAACTATTATGAAAATTTAAAGTATAATTATTATTATTAAGATGTTGTACAAGCTAATTATTGAAATAGTAAAAATTTAAATGTTAAATTTGTGGTATATTAGTGAATTTGATTAATATACTTTAAAGAAAATATATTAAAAGTAAAATTTATTAAGCTTTAAATTAAAGTAAGAATAAAAGCTTTAATTTATATTTTAATTAATTATAAAATAATGTCATTTTATGAAAGGGAGATAAATATGTTATGAAAAGAGTTTTACTAACAGGAATAATAGCAATAATAATAATTTTTACTTTTTCAGCCTGCAGCAGCTTAGCGGACATAGGTAGTGCCTTTGCACAAAGATTATCATCTAATAAAAATCAAACCACTCAAAATGACAATCAAAAGGCAAAAGATAATAAAACACAAAAAAAAGAAGAAAATAAAGTTAAAACACCGCCTAGAGATGTATTGAAGGCTGGGGATAAAGGAGATGACGTAAAGGACATTCAAGATAGACTTAACAAATTTGGATATAAAGTAGATGAAGATGGAGATTTTGGAGAACAGACAGTTTATGCGGTAATGGATTTTCAACATAGACATGGTCTGACCACTAATGGAATAGTAAAGGGAGCTACATTAGATGACCTAAAAAAAGACCCCACAGTTGATGTAATGTATCAACCAGTAGCACAGGTAATATCCAATGCCAATGCTGAGAATGTTGAAAGTATAGTTAATCAAGCAAATATAAAAAGTTATACGGATTATTTGGTATTTGTAAGTATATCACAGCAAATGGTATATATTTTTAATGGAAGCAGTGGAAATTGGAAATTGATAAACTCATTTCAGTGTGCATCAGGAACTGGAGGAACCCCAACAGTTTTAGGTAACTTTTTTGTAGGAATTAAAGGACCTCAATTTGAGTCAGGTCAAGCTATACTTAAATATTATACTCAAATTCAAGGCAATTATTTATTTCATAGTGTTTTATTCGATAAAAATGGTAATTTATTAGATGGTACACTGGGGAAATCTGCTTCTCATGGTTGTGTAAGGCTGGCTCTAGAAAATGCAAAATATATTTATGATAATATTCCAATAGGTTCTGGGATTTGGATAAAATAAAACTTAGTTATGGTACCATCAAAATTATTTGGTTGTAATAATTTTGATGGTATTTTTATGTTTTATATAAAATTATAAACTTAAAGTAATTTTAATGACAGCTTGTATATATAAATATATGAGGGGGGATTACTGTGATAAATTATATATGGTTTATAATTATAGCCTTTGGTATTATATTTGGACTTGTAACGGGAAGAGGAGAAATAGTATCAAAAGCTATTGTCAATTCCACTGCTTCCACTGTGGAATTAACAATAGAATTATTGGGATTAATGTGTCTTTGGTGTGGAATAATGAGAATTGCACAAAAAAGTGGACTGACAGATAAATTGGCAAAAATATTAAAACCAATACTTAGAATCATTTTTAAAGACAGCTTTAAAAATGATAAAATTATGACACCTATGATTATGAATTTAACATCTAATATGATGGGACTTTCGAATGCTGCTACACCTTTTGGGATTGAAACCATGAATGAAATGGAAAAAGTAAATCCTGTTAAAGGTACTGCAACAAATGATATGGCTAAATTCTTAGTCTTGAATGCGGCATGTATACAATTTATTCCTACCTCAGTTATATCTATAAGAGCAGCTTGTGGTTCTCAAAACCCAGGGATAATTATAATACCTGCCATAATAACTACTGGTATAGCTGCTTTTATGGGGATAGCATATTGCAAGATATTGGAAAGATATTTTTGAGGAGAGTGAAATAATTGAGTTATGCTATTAAAGCAATAATACCTATAATTATATTACTTATAATTGTATATGGTATGTTAAAAAACATAAAAGTTTATGAATGTTTTGTAGAAGGAGCAAGGGATGGCATAAGTATATGTATTAAAATATTTCCCTATCTTCTTGCGATGATTATAGCTGTGACTGTTTTCAGAGAATCTCATGCTATGAATTATTTCATAGCTTTAGCAAAGCCTATAGTAAAAATTATTGGATTGCCTCCAGAACTTGTACCGTTAGCTTTAGTAAAGCCTTTATCAGGCAGTGGAGCTATGGGTATATTTGCAGAAACATTAAAAAAGTATGGAGCAGATAGTTATATTGGACTAGTTGCATCTATAATGATGGGATCTACTGAAACAATATTTTATACTATAACAGTATATTATGGTGCTGCAGGCATAAAAAAGATAAGACATACTCTTTGGGCTGCAGTGCTGTCAGATATTACTGCTATCATTATGGCTGTAACTTTTGCAAAATTTATTATATAGTTTATAGAATGAAATTTTTTTGGTAAAACTTATGATATAATAAAAAAAACTGTAACTTGAGGTGATTATTTTGCTTCGTTGGAAAGAACTTAAGGAAGAAGTTAATGTATGCACTAAATGTGAATTATATAAAAATAAAACTAATATAGTATTTGGTGAAGGTAACATAAAAGCTAAATTGATGTTTGTAGGAGAAGCACCAGGAGCTGATGAGGATAGAACGGGGAGACCTTTTGTAGGCAGAGCAGGACAGCTTCTTACTAAAGCTCTCAGTGCACTGGATATAAAAAGAGAAAGTGATTATTATATTTGCAATGTATGCAAGTGCAGGCCAGAAAACAATAGAACACCCGTGGAAGAAGAAGCCATAACCTGTATACCCTATTTGAGGAATCAAGTGGCTCTTGTAAATCCTAAAATAATAGTATGTTTAGGTGCTGTATCTATGAAGTATGTTATGCAGGAAGCCATAAAGAATAATAGTGATTTTCTAGATGATAGAGAAAGAGAACTTTGGAGTGAAGTGTTAAAAACTGGAATTATGAAGATAAGCAGAGATAGAGGTAAGTGGGTAAAAATAAGGAATTTTAATATGATGGCAACCTTTCACCCAGCTGCTCTTTTTAGAGATGAAAGTAAAAAGAAATTATTTTGGCAGGATCTTAAGGCTATGAAGGAAAAAATGGAGGAAGTAAACAGAGATTAATTCTATTACTTAGAATTTTAAAAATTAGTTGAAATAATTTCTTGCATTTGGATAAAATATGAAATAAGAAGAGGTGAAAATGGGTGTTTGATATCAAAGAGGAAACTGTAAAATATTGGGTTGATGATCTTGTATACAAAAAGGCAGAGGATTATTATAAAAATGATAAAGTAAAAAGTATAAATGTTACTAAAAATTACAACAAGAGTCTTAACATTAATGAAACCAAAATAGAATCTGTAGTTATGGGTGAGGATAAAAAGTTTTCAAATGAAATATTATTTAATGATAAGACTGGGGTTAATAGTGTAAAATGTGAGTGCAGGGAATTTCATAATTATAATTTAAATGATAGAATCTGTCCACACTTAGCGGCAGCTATGTTCAAATACATAAGAGATAAGAGTAGTATAACTGGACATATAAATTCCATAAGAACAAAATTACTGATTGATCAAATAAAAAATGGAATGATAAGTGTAGAAACCAATAAAAAAAAATTGAGCTTAGAGATAAAGTTGGAGATAACTCCATGGTCTGAAAAAGGTTCAAATCTTCAATTGAAAATTGGAGAAGATAGATTGTACGTAGTTAGGAATATGAGGGAATTTATAAGTGCTTATATTGGTAAAGGCGAAAATATAGAGTTTGGAAAAGGGTTTACCTTTGATTCAAATATTCATTATTTTGATGAAGAAGATAAAAAAATTATAGATATTATAGAAGAAATCTATGAAGATGATAAAAGAAATTTGCAAATGGAATATTCCTACTATAATAATAGCAATAGGATTTTAGTTGGTAAAAGGGCACATCTTACAGATATAAAGGTAAAAAGATTTTTAGATATAATAGAAAATAGAGAAATAAATGTAATTTTAAAGGGTGAAGAATATAAAAATGTTAAAGTTATTCAAAAAGATATACCTTTAGAATTTGAGTTGCTACATAATAATAATGAAATAGAACTTATACAAAAAGGCAGTATTCCCTCTCCTGTTACTATAAATGGAGAATATTTTTTCTATGAAGGATTTATCTACAAAGTAGAAGAGAAAAAAAGAAATTTATATATACCTTTTTATAATACATTTCTTAAAGAAAAAAAGAATGTTATAAAATTTGACTTAGAAGACAGCGAAAAAATTGCTTCCTATGTAATACCAGGTCTGGAAAAAATAACGGATAATGTGGTTATAGATACAAGCCTTCAAGAAAAATTTTACAAGGAACCATTAAATGTTAAGGTATACTTAGATAGATCAAATGATATGGTAATGGCAAAAATTAAATTTTGTTACGGAAATATAATTATAAATCCTTTGAGTAAAGATAGTGGCAGATTAAAAAATTCCATACTTATAAGAGATGTAGAAACAGAATTAAGTATAATTAAACTATTTAAAAGTTATAAGTTTCAAAAATATGGTGATGAATTCATAAACAATGAAGAGGAACAAATTGTTGATTTTTTAAATGATGGTGTAAAAGAATTACAGGATTTTTGTGAAATATACTATTCAAACTCCTTTAAAAATTTTAAGATATATGGTACTTCTTATTATTCAGGAGGAATAAAGTTAAATGAAAATGATCTATTAGAATTTAACTTTGAAATAGAGGGCGTAGAGAAAAGTGAGCTTAAAAATATATTTGAAGCTTTAAGACAGAAAAAAAAATATTATAGATTAAAAAAAGGAGGATTTGTACCTTTAGAGTCAGAGGAAATAAAAAATATAGGAAATATGATAGATTTTCTAGATATAAAAGATTCCCAATTACAAAAGGATAAAATTATAATTCCCAAATACAATTCAATGTACATAGACGAAAATATAAAATTACATAATATGGACTATATTAAAAGAGATAATAAATTTACTCAGCTTATAAACAGTATAAAATATGTAAAAGACATAGATTTTTTTGTTCCTAAAGAACTTGAAAGGATCATGAGAAAATATCAAAAATTCGGTTTTAAGTGGTTGAAATCTCTAGCTAGATGCGGTTTCGGAGGTATATTAGCAGATGAAATGGGACTTGGAAAAACTCTACAGGTGATTAGCTTTTTAGCTTCTGAAAAAAAATCAGGAAATAATATACCAAGTATTGTAATATGTCCAACTTCTTTAGTTTATAACTGGCTTTCAGAAATTCAAAGATTTTATCCAGATCTAAAAGTTTTAGTTATATCTGGATCAAGAGAAGAAAGAAAAAATTCTATAGAGAATTATAAAGGTCATGATATTTTGATAACATCTTATCCGCTTATAAGAAGGGATATTGAATATTACCATTCTATAGATTTTAAGTATTGTATTTTAGATGAAGCTCAGCAGATAAAAAATCCTAATTCTATTAATGCAAAATCAGTAAAAGAGATAAAGGCGGAAAATTACTTTGCCCTTACTGGAACCCCTATTGAAAATTCCCTTACAGAGCTTTGGTCCATATTTGATTTTATTATGCCGGGATATCTTATGTCACATACTAAATTTATAAAAAAATATGAAGCACCTATTGTAAAAGGAAATGACAAAAATTCCTTAGGGGAACTAAATAAGCATATAAGACCTTTTATATTAAGAAGGCTTAAAAGTGAAGTTATAAAAGAACTTCCCCCTAAAATTGAGCATAAGATAACTGTAGAGATGGCAGAGGAGCAAAAGAAGGTATATGCTGCATATCTGCAAAATGCTAAAGAACAAATAGATAGTAATATTAAAGAAAAGGGATTTAATAAAAGTAAGCTTATGATACTGTCTATATTAACTAGGTTAAGGCAGATTTGCTGTGATCCCTCTATATTTATAGAAAATTATAAAGGTGACAGCGGAAAACTTGCGGCGTTAGATAATATAATTGATAATAGTATAAATTCAGGTCATAGAATATTGCTATTCTCACAGTTTACCAGTGTATTAAAAAATATAGGAACATTTTTAAGTGAAAAAAATGTAGAGTATATGTATTTGGATGGACAAACGAAGATGGAAGAAAGAGGTCATATGGTAAATGAGTTTAATAAGGGAAAGGGAGATATATTTCTTATATCTTTGAAAGCAGGAGGAACCGGGCTTAATTTGACAGGAGCAGATGTAGTTATACACTATGATCCTTGGTGGAATCCTGCTGTTGAACAACAGGCCTCTGACAGGGCTCATAGGATTGGTCAAAAGAAAACGGTAGAGATAATAAAGCTTATAGCTATGGGAACTATTGAAGAAAAGATATATGATCTTCAAGAGAAGAAAAGGGATATAATAAAGAGTGTTATGGATAGTGAAAATTCTGAGGAAACTATAATTTCAAAAATGTCAGAAGAAGAAATAAGGGAGTTATTGACTAGTTAAAGAATATTATAAACTTATTGTTGACAATAAAATCTATATATAATAACATAAAGTTATAGAATTGTTAACTGAATAACGTGAATTACTAGTTAATTATTAATACAAATATTGTTATAATAATTTGAAATTTGTTTATAATAACATATAAAGCTATTTATAAAAAAATGCATTGATGGGAAGAGTAGCAGATAAAAGTATTTATAAGAGAGCTGAAGTTGCTGAAAATCAGTAATATCTATATTTGTGAACATGGCCCCTGAGCAGTATATCTGAATAAAACTAATCTTGTTTTATAGGGTATGACGAGAAGCACACGTTAAAGTGCAAGGTGATAAAATTAGTAGGGATGGGTTATTAAAGTTATCCTATATTGAGGAGTCACTTAGTGAGATCTCTTGATTAAAGGCAGAGATGAAATAGAGTGGTAACGCGATAATACGCCTCTAAATAAAACTTAGTTTTATTTAGAGGTTTTTTGTTTTAGAAATAGGAGGAAAAGTTATGAGTGAAAAGAAAAAATTTTATATTACTACACCAATTTATTATCCATCAGCTAAACTTCATATAGGTAATACCTATACTACAGTAGCGGCAGATGCATTAGCCAGATTTAAAAGGCTATGTGGATATGATGTAATGCTGCTTACTGGGACGGATGAACACGGTCAAAAAATACAGAGAAAAGCTGAAGAAAAAGGAGTAACCCCTAAAGAATATGTAGACGAAATAGTAGCAGGAATAAAAGATTTATGGAAAATGATGAACATAGGCTATGACAAATTTATAAGAACTACTGATGATTATCATGTTAAAGCAGTTCAAAAGATATTTAAAAAACTTTATGACCAAGGTGATATATATAAAGGTTCTTATGAAGGATTATATTGTACTCCCTGTGAATCCTTCTGGACGGAAACACAGCTTGACCATGGAAACTGTCCTGACTGTGGGAGACCAGTAGAAAAGACAAAAGAAGAAGCTTACTTTTTTAAGATGTCAAAATATGCAGATAGACTTATTGAATATATAGAAAGTCATCCCGACTTTATTCAACCAGAATCAAGAAAGAATGAAATGCTTAATAATTTCTTGAAACCAGGATTGCAGGATTTATGTATTTCAAGGACCTCATTTAACTGGGGAATACCTGTTACCTTTGATGAGAAGCATGTTATCTACGTATGGATAGATGCACTATCAAACTATATTACAGCTCTTGGATATGGCAGTGACAATGAAGAATTATATAAAAAGTATTGGCCTTGTGATTTACATCTAATTGGAAAAGATATATTAAGATTTCATACAATATACTGGCCTATAATGCTGATGGCTTTAGGACAGGAACTTCCAAAGCAAGTTTTCGGACATGGATGGTTATTGGTAGACGGAGGAAAAATGTCAAAATCTAAAGGGAATGTAGTAGACCCGGTAGTATTGGTTAATGAATTTGGCACTGACCCCGTAAGATATTATCTATTACACGAAATACCATTTGGAGCAGATGGATTATTTAATAATGAAATATTCATTAAAAAGATAAATTCTGATCTAGCTAATGATCTTGGAAATTTGGTTTCAAGAACAGTGGCAATGATAGAAAAGTATTTTGATGGCACTATACAAGCACCTACAGATAAAGAGAATATCGATAATGAACTCATTGATTTAGCCTTGGAAACCCCTAGAAATGTAGAAAAGCATATGGATAACCTAAAAATACCAGAAGCTTTAGATGATATTTGGAATCTTATAAGAAGGTCAAATAAATATATAGATGAAACTACTCCATGGATACTTGCTAAGGATGACAACAAGAAGGCTAGATTGGGAACTGTTTTATATAATTTAATAGAAAGTCTTAGAATTGTATCTACACTTTTATCAGCCTTTTTACCAGATACCAGTAAAAAAATAAATGAACAATTAAATGTAGAATTGACCACTTGGAATAGTATAGCAGCCTTTGATGGAACAAGAGCAGGAACTATAGTAAATAAGGGAGAGGTTATATTTCCAAGAATAGATGTAGATGCTAAACTTGAAATACTTAATAAAATAAGAGAAGATCAATTAAAAGCTTCAGCAAAATCATCAATAAAGCCAATAAAAGAAGAAATTACTATAGAAGATTTTGATAAGATAGATTTAAGGGTAGTAAAAGTAATAGAATGTGAGGCAGTAAAGAAATCCAATAAGCTTCTAAATTTAAAGGTGGACTTAGGTGGTGAGGAAAGACAGGTTATTTCAGGAATTTCCAAGTATTATAAGCCTGAAGAACTTGTAGGAAAATATGTAGTGCTTGTAGCTAATTTAAAACCAGCAAAATTGAGAGGAGAACTTTCACAAGGCATGATACTTGCAGCTGCAACAGATGATGATAGTAAATTATTTACTGTATCAATACCAGGAGAGTTGCCAACAGGAAGTCAGGTAAGATAAGATTTCAATTAAAACATTATTGACAATATATAAAATAAGTTATATTATTACAAAGGATAATGATAACAGACAAATTGTAAATTGTTATGCTGATTTTATAAGTTTATAACATATATTTAACATAGCAGATTTATAATGTATAAAGTAAAAGGAACTTGTTAGGTGAGGTTCCTATATGAATATACGCTACTACCCAGAAATGTGGAGACACGCCAATGGGTTAGCTGGTACTACCGAATTAAGGTTTTATCTAATGTAGCTGAGAATTTCTCTAAGTCATATAGTGCCAAAACTCAACTAGGTGGGAGTTTTTAATGTGCTTTTAAAAGCTTTCACTTATGGTGGAAGCTTTTTGTTTTGTGTATTAATCAGATTAGGAAAGGTGATGATATATATGGACGGAGATGCCAGTTGCTGTAAATTCAAAAGTTTATATTGTGAAATTAAGATTGTATTAGATATTTGAAGATAAATAATAATTTATATTTCACGTATTTATAAAATTTCTTTAACACCTTAATTTCACATTAAGGAGGAGAAATAACATGAAAAATGAAAAAGTCTTTAATAAACAAAAATTTGGCATGATTGATGTTGTAATTTTTATATGTATAGCAATGGTAATATACTTGATAATGTCTCCTGGTATGAATGGAACTTCGGGGAACATTGATGTAAAAATTTCAACGGATTTGGATATGCTACCTTCCTATGCATTGAGATCTGTTTTGAGAATGACGGCTGCCTACATAATAGCTATAATTTTTACACTGACGTATGGATATATAGCTGCTCATAATAAGAAAGCAGAAAAAATACTTATACCAATACTTGATATACTTCAATCTATACCAGTATTATCTTTTTTACCAGCAGTAGTTTTAGGATTAATCGCATTATTTCCCAATGGAACTTTAGGAATTGAAATAGCTTCTATTATATTAATATTCACTGGTCAGGCTTGGAATATGACTTTTAGCTTCTATTATTCTATAAAGATCTTACCTCGAGATCTAAAGGAAGCTTCAAGAATTTTACAATTAAATAGATGGCAGCAATTTAAAAAATTAGAACTTCCCTTTGCCACTATAGGACTTGTTTGGAATAGTATGATGTCTTGGGCTGGTGGATGGTTCTTTTTAATGGCCTGTGAAATGTTTACCCTGCAGGGAAGAAGTTTTAGATTAAAAGGTATAGGATCATTTTTGCAGACTGCTGCTAATGAAGGAAATACAAAGGCACTTATATATGGAATAATAATGCTTCTTATAGTAATAATACTTTTAGATCAATTTATATGGAGACCTGTAATTGCGTGGTCTGATAAATTTAAAATAGAGCTTACACAGTCAAATGATGAGCCTAAATCTTTTGTTTTAAAATTACTCAGACGATCTTATATAGTACAGATATTAACTGAAAAAATATTTGATCCATTTTTTTCCTTTATAGGCAAACGTATAGATAATATTATAATTAACATAAATAAAAATAAAGTTGTAAGTAGTAGAAAATTTGGAAATATATCAAAAATAATAATTAGGATAGTTAGTATAATTGTATTGATATACTTGGGGTTTAATGTAATTAAACTTTTAAGTACTTTAAGTTTTACGGATTTAAAACAAATTCCTAAAGCTGTATTATTTTCCTTGTTAAGAGTTATAGCTGCTCAGATTATAGCATTAATTTGGACTGTACCTGTAGGGGTAGCAATCGGAATGAATAAAAAGCTTGCAAATATATTTCAACCTATTATACAAGTTATAGCCTCAGTTCCAGCTACAGCACTATTTCCCGTAGTACTTGGAGTATTCATGAGTGCACTGGGTGGTCTTGGGTTTGCATCTATAATATTAATGGTAATGGGAACTCAGTGGTATATATTATTTAATGTAGTTGCAGGAGCGATGGCAATACCTGAAGACCTAAGAGCAGCTACTAAAACTTTTGGTATAAGGGGAATAAAAAAATGGAAAACTCTTATACTTCCTGGAATTTTCCCAAACCTTGTTACGGGAATGATTACAGCTACAGGGGGATGCTGGAATGCAAGTATTGTATCGGAATATGTAAACTTTGGAGGACACGCTGTTAAAACTATAGGACTTGGAGCTCTTATTTCTGAGGCTACAGAAACAGGAAATTTTGCATTGCTTTTGATGGGTACAATAACTATGTGTATAGTAGTTGTGGTCATCAACAACGTAGTTTGGAAAAGACTTTATACTCTAGCAGAAGAGAGATTTAAAATAGAAATATAAGGAGTGATGGATTTGAGAAAGCAAAAGGAATTCATAAAAGTAAAGGGAATAACGAAGTACTTTGGAGAGTCGGAAAAGCCTACATTAAAGGACATAAACATAAATATAAATGAAGATGAATTTATAGCTATTCTTGGGCCCTCAGGATCTGGGAAATCATCACTTCTTAGGATTATAACAGGACTTCTTGAGCCTACAGAGGGAGAAGTTATATTTGATGGCAAAAAGGTAGATGGGGTAAATCCTTATGCATCTATAGTTTTCCAGTCCTTTGCTCTATATCCTTGGCTTACAGTACAGGAAAATGTGGAACTGGGATTAAAAGCAAAGGGATTTCCAAAAGACTATACTACAGAAAAGGCATCGGAACTTATAAGCCTTATTGGTTTAGACGGTTTTGAAGACGCCTATCCAAAGGAACTGTCTGGGGGTATGAGACAGAGGGTTGGTTTTGCAAGAGCCCTGGCAGTACAGCCTAAATTGTTATGTATGGATGAACCTTTTTCTGCATTAGATTTTTTAACAGCAGAAAACTTAAGAACAGAACTTATAGATTTGTGGACTAATAAAAAAATGCCTATAAAGAGTGTTATAATGATAACTCACGGAATAGAAGAAGCAGTACTTATGGCAGATAAGATAGTTATGCTTAGTCGTGATCCTGCTAGAGTTATAGCAGAGATAAAAATAAATCTTCCTCATCCAAGGAACAGAAAGTCCATTGAATTTGAAAGAACCGTTGATAGTATTTATAAAGTACTTACAAAGGGTGAATTTGATGATCAAGATGAAAATGAAATAAAAAAAGTGGTTAAAGAGAAGGTGGAAAAACCTGTTGAAATCCCAGCAGCCAGTATTGGTGTTATGTCTGGGTTATTAGAATTAGTAGATGATAACGACGGCAGAATGGATATCTATCAGCTGGGGCGTGATCTTATGATGGAGATAGATGACCTTCTTCCTAATATTGAAGGAATATCCATGCTTAAATTTGCAGATGTAAAAGAAGGGGATATTATTATTACTCCCCTTGGAAGTAGTTTTATTGAAGCGGAAACGGAACAGGCAAAAGAAATTTTCAGAGAGCAGATAATGGATATTTCTACATTTAAAGTTATAGTAAAGGTTCTTAATACTAAGAAGAACAAAACTATGAAAGAAGAATTTTTTCAGGAGTTATTTGCTCAGTACCTGGGAGAGCATTCTATAGAAAGTAAGATGGATGTGATTATAGATTGGGGAAGATATGCTGAACTATTTAATTATGATCACGATACAGAAGAATTATATATAGATATGGAATAACAAGATAGACAAAAAATATATTTCAGCAGTCATTAAATTATGGTGACTGCTTTTTTACAGTGATGCAGTGAATACTCCCATAATAGTTATAACGATTATAAAAACTATTATTCCCATGATACTTAATACGATGCCGGAAGTAGCAAGAGAATCTCCTTTCAGGGTTATGTCATATTCCTGAAAGCGTATTTTGGTTTTTATTCCAATTATAATTCCAAGTATACTAAATAACAGTCCAATAAAGTTTATTATGGGAATAAAGCATAAAATTAATCCTACTATTCCCAAAATTAAAGTGGCAATAGCCATATCATTATTTTTCAAACATAATCACCTCCATTGTATCATTGCTTAATGAATAAGAATATAGCAGATATCTTTATCTCCATGACTACCATCCGTAATTAAACTTTTACATTCTATTAAAGTGGGAGATAACGGCTGCTGTACCGCCTCTGAATAACGATTTTTAAGCATCAAAAAAACATATGAAGAACTCTGCTTATAATGATTATGTGAAAAATATATAACTTATTACTAAATTCTATAAATAAACTGTATAAATTAAAAAGCGTACACAGCAATTTACTTGTACGCTTTTAATAAATATGTTAAGTGAAATTTTTAGAAGTTAAAATTTTACTAACAATCTATGCTTTTCTTACATTAACAGCTTGATCGCCCTTTTGTCCTTGAGTTAGTTCGAATTCAACTTTTTCTCCTTCTTCTAAGGTCTTGAATCCTGACTCTTCAATACCTGAATAGTGGACAAATACATCTTTTCCGTCTTCAGTAGTAATGAAGCCGTAACCCTTTTGAGCATTAAACCATTTTACATTTCCTGTCATTAAAAAAACCTCCTAAAATAGGCATGTGAAAATAAATAATAAGTACAGATGCGACGAATATTTTGAATCATACAAGGAAGCAGGTTCCGAGGATAGTGAGCTATCTGAGGGTTCTGCCGACGCAGTAGGATTCAAAATAGGCTAGCATACTGACTAGTTATTTATTTGAATATGCCTTAACTAATATGAAAATCATCCTGTTGACTTTCTTACATATATTATGCCTATTAAGTAAGTATTTATTCAAATATGTAGGGAAGTCAAAAAACGATATACAGAATCAAAGTAACTTATATATTGAAAAACAGGAAATTGAATCTTAAAATGAAGTAACTACCCGTAACTTTTTATTTAGCTTTCATTAAAAAATTTTCTCATGGATAAAATTAATTTAAATAAAAGTAATATTTATTGAAAAATGCTAAAAAATAAATTGAATCATTACAAAACCAAGAGTTATAATGTATTTTAATGATAATTCAATAAAAACTATAAAGGAGTATTTAAATATGATTTTTGATTCACATGCACATTATGATGATGAGGCTTTTAATAAAGATAGAGATGAAGTAATAGAAGAGCTTAAGGAAAATGAAATTATAGGTGTACTTAATTGCGGGGCATCTTTAGAAGGGGCTAGGGATTCTGTAAAGCTTTCAGATAAATATGATTTTTTTTATGCAGCAGTGGGAATTCATCCAGAGTTTGCAGATGTGGTAAATGACGAAATTATAGAGGAACTTAGAAATCTATCTAAAAATCCAAAAGTTAAAGCTATAGGTGAAATAGGACTGGATTATCATTATGAAGAAAATCCACCTAGAGAAGTTCAAAAGGATGCTTTTTTAAGACAGATGAAGCTTGCAGAAGAACTTGGATTTCCAGTAGTTATACATAATAGAGAAGCTCATGGAGATACCTTAGAAATATTGAAACAATTTCCCAAGGTCCGTGGAGTAATTCATTGCTTTTCAGGAAGTTTAGAGATGGCAAGAGAATGTATTAAATTAGGATACTATATTGGATTTACAGGGGTTGTGACCTTCAAAAATGCTAGAAAAACAGCAGAAGTGGCTAGGGAAATTCCGCTTGATAGAATACTTCTTGAAACGGATTGCCCTTATATGGCTCCTGAGCCTAACAGAGGTAAGAGGAATAGGTCTGATTATATAGAGTATATTGCAGAGAAAATAGCAGAAATAAGGAGGGATGTTCCAATAAATGTAAAAAATCAAGCTATATTAAATACTAAAAGGTTGTTCAATATACATTAATAGTATAAAATAGTATTTAAAGTTATTATTTATTTGATTATTATGAACCTTAATAACAATAATAAAGATATTTGATTACAGTTTGAATGTCTATGATTAAAATTATTAAAGGTATAGATTAGATATATAAATTAATCATAAAATAATTAAATAAATTTTACTTTTACAATACTATTTTATTATTTATATGCATATAATTTAATAAGATTATCAACTCATTTATTAATCTCCTAAAGTGAAATCAGTAATTGCTAAATAGTGGCTATTATACATTTATATTGATAAATATCATACTGCATTTTCTGGTTTTAACTAATACTGGCAGAGAATTTGACATTGTGTAAACTTTGTAGTTATAATGTTAAGGATTCTTGCTGAAGGGGGGATTAACATGTTTAAAAAATTGAGAGATAATTTGTTCAATTCAAACAATTATTTTTCAAAGGGTTCTATTATAGCTCTAATAATGGTGATTATAATATTAAGTGTTACCATATATGCAAGAAGTATGAGAAAAGTTATAGTATTGTCTCTTAATGGGGAGACAAAGAAAGTTGTATCCTACAAAAATACAGTAAAGGATATTTTAGAGCAGAATAATATTAAAATAGGACCTAAGGATAAGATTGAGCCTAATGTAGACACAAAAGTGGAAAATGGACAAGAGATATATATAAAAAGAGCAGTAGGTTTAGAATTACTTGTAGATGGTAAAAATTTAAAAATCAAATCTGGAGAAAAGTCGGTAGAGGATGTGCTGAAAGCAGAAGACATAAAATTAAATGACCTGGACAAAGTAAATCCTTCAAAAGATGAAGAGATTAAATCTGGAATGAAGGTTGTAGTGACAAGGGTCAGTATGAAGCAGGTTAAAGAGGAGAAGCCTATAGATTTTGAAACAGTTACTCAGAAAGATAGTACTATGGGCAGTGACGAAAAGCAGGTTGTCCAGCAAGGTACAGCTGGTTCTAAAGAAGTAACCACTAATATAACATATGAAGATGGAAAAGAAGTTGCAAGGAACATAGTAAGTGAAGTAGTAAAAAGTGAACCTGTAAAAGCCATTGTGAAGGTAGGAACTCTTGGAATTGTAAATGCAAACCGTGGAGGTGGAGGCAGAGTAGTTTATAAAAATAAAATCAGTGCAAATGCCACTGCTTATACAGCTGATCTGAATTTTGGAATAACTGCCTCTGGGACAAGAGTTAAGAGAAATGTGAATGGTTATAGTTCTATAGCTGTAGATCCTAGAGTAATTCCATTAGGATCAAAGCTTTATGTACCAGGTTATGGTTATGGAATAGCAGAAGATACCGGCGGAGCTATAAAGGGAAATCGAATAGATTTGTTTTTTACAAGTGAATCTGAATGCGTCAACTGGGGAGTAAGAGGAGTAGACGTATATATTTTAAAATAGGGGCTTAGTGCTCCTTGTTTTTTTTATTCTCATTATAGAATAAGGTATGTGAAAATAAATAGTAAGTTAAAGATGCGACGAATATTTTGAATCTAACAAGGAAGCAGGTTCCGAGGATAGTAGGCTATCTGAGGGTTCTGCTGATGCAGTAAGATTCAAAATAGGCTAGCTACTGACTTGATATTTATTTGAATATGCCTAAGTACATACCTTCTAAATAATTTCTAATATATATAATGTTGTAACATTAACGTTTAAGCTATATAATTTAGAAGAATATTTAAATGTTATTTGGAGGAAGGTTATTAATGATTAAGGAAGTAATTGTTGTTGAAGGAAGAGATGATATTTCTGCCATAAAGAGGGCAGTAGATGCGGATGTTATAGCCGTAGGAGGCTTTGGAATAAATAAAAAGGTTATTGACAGAATAATAGATGCACAGAAGAGAAGAGGGGTAATTGTATTTACAGATCCAGATTTTGCAGGGGAAAAGATACGAAGAATAATAACAAAGAGAGTGAAAGGTGTGAAGCATGCGAGAATTACCCAAAAGGAGGGAACGAAGGCAGATGATATTGGAGTTGAAAATGCTGAGCCGGAAGCTATAATAAGAGCCCTTAAAAGTGCAAAGTATGAGCATAAGGAAAAAGTTCAGCAATTTAATATTCAGGATATGATATTTTTTAAGCTTACTGCAGATATTAGGGCTAAGGAAAGACGAGATGGTGTTGGAAGGTATCTTGGCATAGGTTATGCCAATTCATCTCAATTCCTGAATAGACTGAATAATTTTGGAATAAGTAAAGAGGAGTTAGTAGAGGCTATTAAAAAGGCTGAAGAGGAGATGAAATAGATTGGAAATTATTAATACAAAGGAGATAGTAAAAAAATACGGTTTTAAATTTACTAAAAGTTTAGGACAAAATTTTTTAATGGATAATGAGGTCTTAAAGGATATAGTAGAAGGTGCAGAAGTTTCTAAAGAAGATTTTGTGATTGAGATTGGGCCAGGGGTAGGTACTCTTACCAGGAAGTTATTAAATGCAGCTAAGTCTGTATGTGCAATTGAACTTGACAGTGATCTATTACCTATATTGGAACAGGAACTAAAAGACTATGATAATTTCATGTTAGTACATAAAGATGCACTTAAGGTAGATTTTAATGAAATAACAGCCCGTGAAAAATCTGTTAAGTTAGTAGCTAATTTGCCTTATTATGTTACTACTCCAATAATATCCAAGTTGTTGACTGGGGGTTATGTTTTTAAATCTCTTACTATAATGATACAAAAGGAAGTGGCAGAAAGAATAGCTGCAAAGCCTAACTGTAAAGAATACGGGGCATTGTCACTACTTGTACAATATTATTGTGATACTAAAATAATACGAAAAGTTTCACCGGAATCCTTTATTCCAAGGCCTAAAGTTGAATCTATAGTAATAAGATTAGATAGATTAAGTGAACCAAGAGTAAAAGTAAAAAGTGAAAAATTATTTTTTACAATAATACGAAATGCTTTTAATATGAGAAGAAAAACTCTTTGGAATGCACTAAAACAGTTAAAGTTAAGCAAAGAAAATCTTGAAAATGCATTTTTAGCAGCAGAGATAGATCCTAAGAGGAGAGGAGAAACCCTTTCTATTGAAGAATTTGGAAAGTTATCAGATAATATTTATGATATAATAAACCAATAATAAAATATGTTTTATTAAAAATGTCTAATATTTTTATGCTAATAGATAAAAAATAATTGACATTTTTTTTTATTTGTTCATTTTTAATTACTTCTCTCATATATTATATTGTATAAATATTGTGGGGGGATAAAGAGGTTGAGTCAGAAAAAAAAATATAGCAGATATTTCATAATACTTCAAGAAGATGAAAAAGGATATGGCTTAGCATCAGACAAAGCACCAACCGGTTATGCCAAATTAGAGGTAAAGAACAGTAAATGTAAAGTTTCCTTTTATGTTCAAAACCTTAAAAAAGAAATGAAACCATATTATATATTACTTATTTGTGATAAGAAAGATAATAAGAAATTAGTTAAGCTTGGTGAATTAAATATAGACAATACTGGAAGAGCCGAAATAAGTAAAGAATTTACTCCTGAAAATATTGCATCTAGTGGAATTTCGGTGGATAAAGTTTCTGGAGCAGCGGTAGTTAGATCTGTTGATACAAATATAGTAAGTGTATTGAATGGATTTGCTGTTACAGATATTCCAAAGGACTGGAAAAAGTACACTTTGATAGATAATGTTGAAAAAAGAGATAATGAAGAAAAACAAAAATCAGAAGAAAATAATACTATTAGTAAAGAAAATAAAACTTTTGATGAGTATGAAGAAAAAATAGAAAAGATTAAGGCTTCGGATTTAAAAGAAAATTCGTCTAAGGTACAAGTTAAAGAAGTTGAGAAAAAGGAAAATGATTTATCAAGGAATGATAATAAGGAATACGAAGAAGATAATATAGAGGGAAATAAAGATGAAGAAAAAAGATTATCAGAAGAAGATATTGAGGATGAAAATGTAGAAGAAGACTTAGAAGATATAAGTGAAGAGGAGATTGAGGATTCAAGAAATCTTAAAAACAAGCTTTTAAAGCATAAATCCAATAAGGAAAATAAATTTAACAAACATAAAAAGGATAATAAAGCAGAGAATAAAGATAAAGTTAAGGAAAAGCCTGTAGTTAATAAAGAGAACAAAGATAAAGCAAAGGAAAGTAATGTAATTAATAAAGAGAACAAAGATAAAGCAAAGGAAAGCAATATAATCAATAAAGAGAATAAAGATAAAGCAAAGGAAAGCAATGTAATCAATAAAGAGAACAAAGATAAGGCAAAGGGAAGTAATATAATTAATAAAGAAGACATTACAGATATTAAAGATAATAAAAAAGTCGAAGATAAAAAGTATAATGTAAAAGAAATAACATCTGAATTAAAGTCAGGAAGTAATGAGATTAAGGACGTTAAATATAATTATAAAGGATCATTGGAAGAAAACATAAAATCATATGATAAAAAAGCTGAGGTAAATGGGTTAAAAGATAATATATCAAAAGGAAGAGATATATTAGATAACAAATATGTAGGAAGTCCCTATAGCAGCATAATTTCAAAAGATAATAACTTAAATAATAATCTTAATTTAAAGGACAATATAGATACAGATAATAATATTAAATCTTATAATGATAATTTTATCAATGATGATAATAAGGGAATACAATACAATAATGAAGATAATTTAAAGAAAGAGAAAAAACAAGTTGAACCTAAAACAAAATCATCAAAATTCTTTCACGGACTAACAAAAAATTTACAGAAGTGGAATGATGATTTTGAGGACCTTAGTAGATGTGAATGGTATAAGATTCCTATAAGATCTATAGAGGATATGTATAAAGCTTCAAGTTATAATAGATACACTATATTATATTATCCTATGATAAGTTATTTCCCTTATATAATAAGGCATGGCCATTATTTATTTGGATATAAATATGATAATGAGGGAAGAGTAAAATATATAGTTTATGGTATACCTGGTACAAAAGCTCATTACGATCAACCTTTTGGAGGAAAATTTGGATTTGTAAGCTGGGTTCAGGGGGAAAATAACAAAGGAAAATATGGAAATATGGGATATTGGTTATTATTCTATGATTTCAGAAAGTCAGTAATAGTGATTCCTGTAAATAAGTGAAATGTGTAAGTTCTTAGTCGGTATAAGTAAAATGTACATGTCATGTGAATTTTATTTATGCCGTCTTCATTTTTCACCTGACTAACTTGGCGTAAGTCTCCCATTTCTTCAAGTGGGAGCTGGACGCCAAGTAAGCCATGCATTTGCAGTTCTAAAATTCAGATGGGGTAAAAGAATCCCCACCTGAATTGAGAACTTGCTTCAATATTCATACATATTTAGATTGAATTTACTAATAAGATAGGGGGATTTGTAAATGAGAGTGTTGATTGTAGATAGAAAAAAAATAGGTGTAATATTTGTAGTTATGGGACTTATGGTAGTTTTATTTTCTGTAGGTATAAAATTAGATAATAGAATAAGAACTACAGCCTTTATTCAAAATAATTTAGGGGCTTTAAAGGAATATTATGCAAAAGAACATAAAATAACTTATAAGCTTCCTGCAAAGTGGACAACAACTCAGCAGAGTTTTACTGGAGGAGAAATATTATATCACAACAATTTTACATCACAAGACGGCAGCATTCATGGTTATGTGCAGATATGGAATCTGCAAAATGATTTGAAAAGTTTTTTACAAAATAGCAAAACAACATCGGAAATTCAAAATGAATCAGATGATTTTAAAATATCAGATGTAGATATAAATGGCAATAAGGGATATCTAGTTACTTATACTACAAAGGGAGTTAATAAGGATTATAATGCTTTTGAATATTTTGTAAATTATAATAATGTTTTTACAAGATTTGCCTTTTATGTAGAAAGCGATAAAATTAATAGTAGTATACCAGCGGTATTTAAAGCAATAGTAGAAACTACAAAATATGAATGATTATGAATAAGGCTTACCCACAGTAATTAATTTTTATATATTAGAAATAGATTTATGGGGTAAGCTTATTTTTATTCATATAAAATACATAAAACTCAATTTGTTTAATCTTGATTAGAGTTAATATAAGACGTATAATAAATACTGTTTATAAGATAGATTTACAGGATATATTATAAGGGAGAGGTTTCAGTGAAAAAAAGGAGCTTAGCTTTAATAGTCATATTTATAGTAATAGCTGGTCTATTTTCTGGTTGTAGTCAGATTGATGCAGCAAAAGTTAAATTAGGTTTAAAAAATCAAGATTTTGAGTATATAAAAGAAGGAAGAGTAAAAAAAGTAGTTATACAAAATAGTAGGGATAGAGGCTATAAATTTGTAGTAACAAATCCTGTGGCTATTTCAGAACTATATGATATTTTATCAGATGCTAAGCCTGTAGATAGTAAAACTTCTCTTGACTCAGATTATATTTTTAGATTAGAAGAAGATTCTGACAAAGTTCATGAATTTAATTATGTAGTAGGATTAGATAAAAAAGATGGAGGAAATTTATATTCTAAAGATAAATATTACATAGTTACAAATAGAATTGATAATGATATATTAAACAATTTTACAGACTTAAGAACACCAAAGGATTTTAATAAGCTCTATTATACATTTATAAAGAAATGCATTGATAGATATAGAGAAGATACCAAAAATAATGATAAATCCATTGGTATAAATATAAATGATGATGTAGATGTAGCTAAATATATATTTTCTTATGATTTAGAGGATTTTAGAAAGTCACTTCCATCTAATGTAAAGCTGCTTAAAGATTCTAATGATTCTTGTGATGTAAAAGAGACCGTTATAACTACAGGATACAAGGCAGCTGGCTATGCAGATGAGTATAAATATAACGGAATAGAATATGATTCAATATATAAAAGTATAGTGACCTTTTATGATAACAATACCAAAGATACAAAAAAATATTATATGACAGCTAGATATAAGAATGGTTGGAATATAACTATTAGTGATAAAAAAAGTAGTGATTTTTAACCTGACTAACTTGGCGTAAGTCTCCAACTTTTTCAAATGGAAGTTCAACGCCAAGTAGGCCATGCATTTGCAGTTCTAAAATTCAGATGCGGTAAAAGAATCCCCACCTGAATTAAGAACTTGCTTCAATTTATTGATAAGCATAAACAGTAAAATATATTTTTAAATAACTTGGAGGATTTTATAATGAGTAACTGTGATAGTTGTGCCAGCAGCAGCCAATGCAGCACAAAGGACAAAGAAAAATGTAACAGTAAAGATAATAAATCTATGCCTAAATATGGCAATATAAAAAATATAATAGGAGTCATAAGTGGAAAAGGTGGAGTTGGAAAATCTACTGTTACTGGTATTATTGCCACAAGATTAAGTAAAGCAGGTTATAAAGTAGGAGTTTTAGATGGAGATATAACAGGACCATCTATGCCAAGGTTTTTTGGTGTCAATGAAAAAAGGGCAGAAATGATTCCTGTAAATAAGACGGAAGTAAAATTCATACCTGTAAAAACAAAACTGGGTATAAAACTTATATCACTTAACTTAATGATAGAAGAGGAAGACGAGCCTGTAATTTGGAGAGGTCCTGTAATAACTGGAGCTTTAAGTCAAATGTATGCTGATACAGAGTGGGGAGAGCTGGATTATCTTATTATAGATATGCCACCTGGAACTGGGGATATAGCTTTAACTGTTATGCAGACTATGCCTGTAGACTCCATGATCGTAGTTTCAACACCCCAGGATATGGTTTCCATGATAGTTAAGAAAGTAGTTACTATGATAAAGAAGATGAATATTCCTATAGCAGGTGTAGTAGAAAATATGTCCTATATAGAATGTAATAATTGTGGAGATAAAATAAGAGTATTCAGTAAAAAATCAGCACAGGAGCAGGCGAATTATTTACAGATCCCTCTTTTAGCTGAGATGCCTATAGACCTGGATTTGGTTGAGAGCCTGGAAAAAGGTGAAGCTGAAGAATACGTAGTAAATAGTAGTGAGTATGAGGCTCTTATACAAAAAATTATATAGATAGTATCATTGTCTTTAAATTTGGAAATAATATATATGTGATGCAAAAATATATTGGTAAAGGTTGGCGAATAATATGCAAGCACATGTTGATAAAGATACCTGTATAGGCTGTGGAGTATGTCCATCTGTTGCACCAGAAGTATTTGCAATGGACGATGATGGAAAGGCAGTGGAAATTGTTGAAAGTGTTCCGGAATCCTCTGCAGATTCGGCAAAAGAAGCAGAGGACAGTTGTCCTGTTAATGCTATAAGTGTTGAATAAAATAAAAGGCTGCATTTTTGTGCAGTCTTTTATTTTTATGAATAATAAATGGATTTAAAGCATTTATATTAGTAGGATATATATTTTAATAATAATAATTTTCAAAATATTTGATAAATTTTTAATAATAAGTTAAAATTAATTAAAATAAGTAATTAAATTTTGCATACATGAACTTAACATTTTAAATTATATAATTAGGATGTGATTTTATGAAGGCAATTATTATGGCAGGAGGAAAGGGAAGCAGGCTTAGACCTTTAACCTGTAATAGGCCAAAACCAATGATGCCTATAATGGGAAAACCAGTGTTACAATACTCTTTGGAGTTTTTAAAAAATAATGGAATAAAGGATATAGGAATTACTCTGCAGTATCTGTCGGATTCAATTATAGATTATTTTGGTGATGGACATGAATTTGGAGTAAACATAAAGTATTTTATAGAGGAAAATCCCCTTGGAACAGCAGGAAGTGTTAAGAATGCAAAGGAATTTCTCGATGAAACCTTTGTAGTGATAAGCGGTGATGCTGTAACAGATATAAATTTAATAAATGCTGTAAACTATCATTGGTACAAAAAATCCACAGCCACTTTGATATTAAAGGAAATGAAAGTACCTTTAGATTATGGGGTTGTAGTTACGGATAAAGAAGATAGAATTATTAGATTCCTGGAAAAACCAAACTGGAGAGAAGTTTTTAGTGATAAGGTAAGCACTGGGATTTATGTGCTAGAACCAGAAGTATTTAGATACTATAGTGGTAATAAAAAAATAGATTTTAGTAATGACTTATTTCCACTATTATTGAAAGAGAATGTGCCTATGTACGGATATACTTCTGATTTCTATTGGAAGGATATAGGTAACATAAATGATTTTATGAAATGTAATCAGGATATTCTTGAGAATAATGTAAACGTAATCTTAGAGGGGCATGAATATAGTAAAGGTATTTGGATTGGGGACAATTGTAATATAAGTGCTGAAGCTAAGATAGAAGCTCCAGTGTATATAGGTGATAATTCAATTATCTATGATAATGCAAAAGTAGGCCCCTATGCTGTAATAGGAAGAAATAATATAATATTATCGGGAAGCAGTATAAAGAAGAGTGTAGTATTTGATGATTCTTACATTGGTAAAAATGCAGAAATAAGGGGAGCTTTAATAGGTAATAAGGTAAGAATCGGCAGTTGTGTTTCGGCATTTAATGAAAGTGTCATAGGGGATGAAAGCAGTATAGGAGAAAAATCCATAATAAAACCCAAGGTGAAAATTTGGCCAAGCAAAAGTGTAGGAGATAAGGAAATAGTAGCAGAAAATTTAATTTGGAGTGATAAAATTCAAAGGAGTTTTTTCAATAACAGAGGTATTGTGGCAGGAGATATAAACGAAAGTATTACTCCAGAATTTCTGTTTAGGTTGAGTTCAGCTTATGGATATATAGTAGGTGCTGATTCTAAAATAGTTATAAGCTGTAGTGAAGAGGGAGCTGCGCAGGTGCTTAAATATTCAGTAGTCGCAGGGCTTATGTCTATGGGTGTTGAAGTATATGATTTAAACAGGAGCACTTTAGAAATAACCAGAATGATAACTGTATCTATGGGGTTTAATGGAGGAATACATGTGTTCCTTCATAAAGATAATAATGAAAAGGCGGATATAGTTTTTATAGATAATAAAGGTCTTAATATCAGTAAAAATATAAGAAGAGAAATAGAAAATAAATTCATAAGACAGGATTTTAGAATGGCAAGGATGGATAACTTTAAATCCATAATAGGTTTAAGTGATTATACTAAGTATTACATTAAAAACATAGTAAATAAAGTGGACAAGAAAATATTAGAAAAGGGTAAGTACAGGATAGTATTTAGTACCAAAAACAGCATTATTAAATGGATATTAATAAATGTATTTAAAGAAATCAAAGTAGATATACTGTTTATAAAAAATATTAATAACCTTCATCAGTTGAGCAGGAAGGTTGTAGAATCCAAAGCAGATCTTGGTGTATGGATATCAGATAATGAAGATGATTATGTACTGATAGATGAAAAGGGTGAGATTATAAAAAAAGCATTGATAGAGGTACTTAAAGCATTAATAATGTTAAATATATTTAATTTTAAAACTTTGGTAGTGCCTGTAGATGCTACTTATTCTATAGAGAAAATAGCATATATGAAGGGAGTGAAATTTATAAGGAGCAAAATGGAACAGGGTAATATAGTAGATGAATATGTGAAAAATGAAAAAGATAAAGACGAAAAAGAAATATTGTCAGCATATCTGTCTACTATAGATGTCGTCAGCATGTTGTCTTTAATATTAAATTTAATGGCTAAAAGGAATAGTACATTATCAGAACTTATAGGAAATGTACCTAAATATTACAGCAGAACAATGCAGATACGATGTCCCTGGGAAATGAAGGGTAAAGTTCTTAGAAATATAATAGAAAATAATAATTTTAATTATTTGGATTTGACAGAAGGAGTGAGAATAAATTTCCCAAAAGGATGGGTGCTTATTTTGCCTGACTTAGAGGAACCTATATGTAATATTACGGCTGAGGGTGAAGATGAGGAATATATTGACAGTATTTTAGACGCTGTAACCAATGATATAAAAAAGATAATCCATTAAATGGATTTAGTCCTATAATATTTAATTTTGAATATATGGTTGTGATAATGAAGCAGTTTATTTTAGTAATATAAATAAATTGTTTGTGAAATTAATAAAATAATAATGACAAAGGAAATAAAAATTGTATAATTATAAAAGTAGGGACAATAATATTAATATATTTAAAAAATTAATATTATTATCCCTAAAAGTATTGTATTAACCATCATAAGGTTATATAATGTAAAAGTAGAAATCGGTGATGATAGGAAGAGTAAATATAATTGGATTTAGGCATAGGAGAATGAATAAGTAGTAAATTGTTTCTAGTTATTTATAAATTCCATGTAAGAGAGTTGGGAGTGCTGAGAACCCAATATGAAGATTATATTGAAGAACATCCTTGAACAGTTAACTGAAAACTTTAAAGTTAGTAGGCTTAAACGGGTGTCTACCGTTAAAAAGACAGGGTATCGGCTGATTGAAGGTTTTGTCTGTACCTGTGAGAGTGAACATTTTATATGTTAAATAGGATGGTACCGCGAAGTTTTAATCCGTTCCTATATCGAAAGATATGGAATCGGGTTTTTTTGTATTTATAAGATTATGTTACAAAAATGAGTAATTATAAGCATAGTTTTTAGATAGCTTACAGAGATTATACATAGGAGGGTTATTTTAAATGAAAGATATTTATGTAAAAGATGTGGCAGCTTTAGAAGATGGTACAGAGGTAGAATTAAAGGGTTGGGTACATAAGATATATGATCTTGGAAAGATAAGTTTTGTAAAGCTTAGAGACAAGACAGGAATAATACAGATTGTCATAGATGAAAGTCTTAATGTTAAGTTAAGACTGGAAATGTGCATAGCAGTAAAGGGTAAAAAAGTAAAGAATGAAAAAGCACCTGAAGGAATAGAAGTTCAGGTAGATGAATTAAAGGTATTAGGTAAGACTTATTATGATAAACTTCCCTTTGCAATAAATGCGGGAAAAATTAAAGCAGCTTTAGAAACACAGCTTGATCATAGAACTATAAGTTTAAGAGCTCCAAAGATAACTGCTGTATTTAAAGTACAGGAAAAGATAGCAGATGCCTTTAAGGATTATTTAAAGGGACAAAACTTCACAGAAGTATATACACCAAAGATAATTGCATCTGGAACAGAAGGTGGAAGTGAATTATTTACAGTGAATTATTTTGATCACAGAGCTTTTCTTGCACAAAGTCCACAATTCTATAAACAGATGATGGTTGGTTCAGGTTTTGAAAGAATATTTGAAATAGGTCACGCTTATAGAGCTGAACTTCATAATACTTACAGACATTTAAATGAGTATGTAAGCTTAGACCTTGAAATGGGTTTTATAGAAGATGAATTTGAAATAATGGATCTAGAAGAAGGTTTTATGAATTATCTGTTCAAATATATTAAAAAAGAATGTTCAGCAGAATTAAAGCTTTATAATATTGAACTTCCAGAGGAAGTTAAGATTCCTAGAATAACATTGTTCGATGCACAGGAAATTCTACTTAAAGAATATGGAAAAAGATCTCCAAAGGGCAATATTGATAATGAAGGAGAAAAATTATTCGCAGAATACGTGAAGAAGGAATACGGCAGTGATTTTGTGTTCTTAACAAAATATCCAGCTGCAAAGAGGCCAATGTACACAATGCCGGATGACGAAATAGAAGGCGCTACAAGAAGTTTTGACCTTATATATAAAGGACTTGAAATTACTACAGGCGGACAGAGAATCCATGACTATGAAGAATTAGTTGCAAATATTGCAAAAATGGGCTTCAAAACAGAAGAATTTGAATTCTATACAGATAATTTTAGATATGGAATGCCTCCTCACGGTGGTCTTGCTATAGGTCTTGAGAGACTTACTATGAAAATACTAGGCTTAGACAATATAAGAGAAGCAGCATTGCTTCCAAGAGATATGAAGAGAATAACACCTTAAGAAAAGTATAAAGTTTAAAGAACAAATATCAAATTTGGAAAAAACGAAACAAACTATTAAGTTAGTTCAAGTACTATTCACAGTGTGAATGCTATCATTTTTAATCGAGGTTAAGTCAAGATTAGGGCTTTCACTTTGACATCTGGTGGCAATCTTTAGTTTTTTCATCCAGCGTTAGCAAGATGAAAAGCTATCACCCGTTAATGAACAAAATATACATTTATAAAGGGAGTGAATTTAATTGGAACATGTAAGTGTTGAAGAAGTTAAGCACATTGCTAAGCTGTCAAAATTGAGTTTTACAGAAGAGGAAACTTTAAAGATAGCTAAGGAATTTGAAGCTATACTTACTCATTTTAAAACTATAGATAATTTGGATTTAGAGGATGTAAATCTAAATGAATATGATGAAGTTAATACAGAATTCAGAAAAGATATTCCACAGATTTTTGAAGATAAGAAAAAACTTATGCAGAATGTAAAGAATCTTAGAGATGGTGGAATTCAGGTTCCTAAGATAATAGAGTAGTAGTTTAGTAGAAATAGCAAGATTGGGAGGGAAAACTTTGGAAATAGAAAAGATGTCCGTGGAACAATTAAGAGACGGTATAAGAGAAAAAGTTTTTACATCAGAAGAAGTAGTTAAATTCTATTTTGATAGAATAAAAAAAATAGATGGAGATGTAAATTCATATTTGACACTTTGCGAAGAAGATGCTATTAAAGAAGCTAAGAGCATAGATGAAAGGATAGCAAAGGGTGAAAAAGTAGGTAAACTTGCAGGAGTTCCTATTGCAATAAAGGATAATATATGTACGGATGGGATAAAGACAACTTGTGCTTCAAAGATGCTGGAGGATTTTATACCACCTTATGATGCAACGGTTATAAATAAGTTAAGAGAAGAGGATGCAGTAATAATAGGAAAAACTAATATGGATGAATTTGCTATGGGTTCTTCTACAGAAAATTCTGCATTTAAGACTACTAAAAATCCCTATGATTTAGAGAGAGTACCAGGAGGATCCTCCGGTGGTTCAGCCGCTGCAGTAGGAGCAGAGCTTGCACCAGTTTCTCTAGGCTCTGATACTGGCGGATCTATAAGACAGCCGGCAGCCTTTTGCGGAGTGGTAGGATTAAAACCTACTTATGGTCTTGTATCAAGATTTGGTCTTATAGCTTTTGGATCTTCGCTGGATCAGATAGGACCTTTTTCAAAGAATATCAGGGATTGTGCCCTTACTCTTGAAGTTATAGCGGGAACAGATTCACTAGACAATACAAGTTCTAAGAAAATTCAGGATACGGATTATTTAAATGGAATTGAAGATGGAGTAAAAGGATTAAAGGTAGGAGTACCAAAAGAATTCTTAGGTGAAGGTTTAGATGAACAGATAAAAGAATCTGTAGTAAATTCTATTGAAAAGCTTAAAGCACTAGGTGCTGAAGTAGAGGAAATATCATTGCCTATTACAAAGGAAGGTCTTTCAGCTTACTACATAATATCTTCAGCAGAAGCCAGTTCAAATCTATCCAGATTTGACGGTATTAGATATGGTCATAGAGCAGAGGACTATGAAGATGTATATGATTTAATGGAGAAGAGCAGAAATGAAGGTTTTGGGGAAGAAGTTAAGAGAAGAATAATGCTTGGAAATTATGCACTATCTTCAGGATATTATGATGCTTACTATAAAAGAGCCTTGAAGCTTAAGAAAAAGGTTAAAGAGCAGTTTGAAGAAGTATTTTCTAAATATGATATTATAGTGAGTCCTGTATCACCGGTACTTCCTTTTAAATGCGGCGAAAAGAAGGATAATCCTCTAGAGATGTATCTTGCAGATATATACACTGTAAATATAAATCTTGCAGGTATACCGGGAATTTCTATGCCTTGTGGACAGAGCAGGGAAGGTCTTCCTATAGGAGTACAGCTTCTTGGACCTCACTTTGGTGAAAAGAAGATATTTAAAGCTGCCTTTGCTCTTGAAGAAGCTTTAAAAAATGATGGATTTCAGCTTGTAAATAAAAGATAAAAATTCAGATAATAAAGTTCAAATTACGAATAATAGTTAAGGAATAATGAGTTAGAAATGGAAAGGGGGCAGGCAGCTTTGCTGCTGCATTATTATGAGTTATGAAACTATAATAGGATTAGAAATACATGCAGAGCTTAACACTAAAACTAAGATATTCTGTAATTGTTCCACTAAGTTTGGTGCAAAGCCTAATGAAAATACATGTCCTGTATGCATGGGACTTCCAGGAACATTACCTGTTCTAAATGAAGAAGTAGTTAAACTAGCTGTAAAGGCTGGAACAGCATTAAATTGTAAAATAAATAAATTAAATAAAATGGATAGAAAGAATTATTTTTATCCAGATCTCCCTAAGGCATATCAGATATCTCAGCTTGATATACCTATATGCGGACCTGGTCACGTAGACATTGAAACTGAAAAGGGAGAAAGAACTGTAAGGTTAAACAGAATACACATAGAAGAGGATGCAGGAAAACTTGTGCATTTAGAGTATGAACCATACTCACTTATAGATTACAATCGTGTGGGAGTTCCTCTTATAGAAATAGTTACAGAGCCAGATATGCGTTCACCAGAGGAGGCAGTAACATTCCTTAGAACGCTAAAGGCTATTCTTGAGTATGGTGGTATTTCCGATTGTAGAATGGAACAGGGTTCTCTAAGATGTGATGCCAACATATCCCTTAGAGAGGTTGGTAGAGAAGAGTATAATACTAAAGTAGAAATAAAGAACATAAACTCCTTCAGAGAGCTTCAAAAAGCACTGGAAAAAGAAGAAAAACGTCAAAAAGAGCTTTATGACTTTGGAGAAGCTTTCAGAATAGTTCAGGAAACAAGAAGATGGGATGCTGGAAAGGGAAAAACTGTAACTATGAGAAGCAAGGAAGATGCTAATGATTACAGATATTTTCCAGAACCAGATATAATACCTATAGTAATTAAAGATGAGATAATTGAAAAAGTTAAAGAAGATATGCCGGAGCTTCCAGAAGAAAGAAGAGAGAGATTCATCAAGCAATATGGACTTTCGGAAAAAGAAGTAAATATTCTAGTTTCTGATAAACATTTCGCAGAATATTATGAGGATGTTGTTAAACTAGGTGCCGACGCAAAAAGCGTATCAAACTGGATGCTTTCAGATATGCTCAGACTTATAAAGGAACAGGAAATTGAATTTAAAGATATTCCTGTAAAAAAAGAGGATATGGCATTCCTTTTAAAGATGGTTGCAGATAAGAAGCTAAGTGTAACCTCTGCAAAGAGCGTCTTTGAGGATATGTTTAAAACAGGAAAACATCCTGAAGACATTGTAAAGGAAAAGGGATTATCACAGATAAGCGACAGTAATGCTATTTTAGAAATAGCTATAGCAGTACTGCAGGCAAATCCACAGTCAGTAAGTGACTATAAGGCTGGAAAAACTCAAGCTGTAGGATATTTGGTAGGTCAAGTTATGAAGCAGAGTAAGGGTAAAGCAAATCCTAAGATGGCTAGGGATATATTGGAAGAAAAGATAAAGGAAATGTAGTATAAGTTGCTTTAAATAATGTGTTTAGTTAGATTTTTCAAGTTAAGAGATAGAGGTAAGGCCTTATTTGGTGAGTCTTTACCTCTGTTTTATTATATTAACACCATTATAATTGTATTGATTTGACATGTATTTTTAATTCAAATATATAGATTGTTATATTTATAATAAAAATAATTGTTGACAATTAGAAATCTAACTATTATACTTTGATATAGTTAGATTTCTAATTTATTATGTATAGGAGGTAGTATGATGAATAAGTCTAATTTTTCCTTTGAAAGTCCTTATTCAGACTTAATAAGAAGTATTTCCATAAAAATAAAATTAAAGGCTGATGAAAGGATAAATGAATTAGGATTAAATTCCCAACAGGGGCGCATGATAGGATATATATATGAACATCAGGATGAGGGAATAATTCAAAAGGATCTTGCAGATGCCTTTCAGCGTAGAGGAGCAAGTATTACCAGTATGCTTCAAGGATTAGAGAAAAAAGGATATATTGAACGAAGGATTCCTAAGAACAATGAAAGGCAGAAAAATATCTATGTATTGCCAAAAGGTGCAGCGTTGGTAGAAGAATTTTACAAGATATTTACTGAGGTTGAAAAAAGTATTGTTGTAGATTTAAACAAAGAAGAACAGGGTCATCTACTATCTCTGTTAGTGAAAGTGAATAAAAATTTATAAATTTTTATTCACTGGATTATACTTAATTATACCTATATAGTTAGAAGCTTAACAGTATGAAATCTAACAATAAGAGTCGTGAAGGGGAGAGGGATATGGAACAAACAGCTACAAATGAACACTATTTAAAAAGTGCTCCAATTACAAAATCAATTATTCATCTATCAATTCCAATGATGATTGGAATGTCTGTGGAAACAGTATACAATGTTATTAATGTGTTTTTTATTGGATTATTACACAATACAGAAATGTTAACTGCTGTTACATTAGGTTTGCCAATTTTTACTATATTAATGGCTTTTGGAAATATGTTTGGAGCAGGAGGTGGAACTTTTATAACACGTCTTGTAGCACAAAAAGAAATAAAAAAAGCAAAAAAAGTAGCAGGGTATACCTTCTATATAAGTATTATAGTATCAATTTTAATTGCAATAATTGCTTCATTTACACTTACTTCTATTGTTAAGATTATGGGAGCAGATACTTTCAGTATTATTAGTTATACAAAAAAATATTCTTTAGCTATGTTTTTTGGTGGATTTTCAATTGTACTTAATTTTGCTCTTGAACAAATTGTTCGATCAGAAGGAGCTTCTAAGGAATCTATGTATGGAATGTTTGTAAGTACGGCTTTAAGCCTTGTTTTTGATCCTATATTTATACTAGTTTTGAAATTTAACGTGGTAGGAGTAGCATTAGCAATGATTCTGGCCAATATAGGTTCATCTATCTACTATTTATACTATCTACAGAGAAAAAGTGAACACTTGAGAGGATTTATGAAGCATTTTAGTATTTCTCTTAAGGATAAGATAGAAATATATAAAATAGGAGTTTCAGAATTGCTGTTGACAATTTTTCTTATTATTACAACTCTTCTTTTAAATAATTTTTCAATCAGATATGGAGACAATGTAGTGGCTGGCTTTGGTATAGCTTTAAGAATTGTGCAGGTACCAGAATTTCTTTCAATGGGTTTATCTCTTGGAATTATTCCTTTAATCGCATATAATTTTTCTAATAAAAACTTTAAAAGGTTAAAAGAAGGTATTAAGTTATCAGCTTTAGGGGTTACTCTATTGTCAGGTGTTTTTGTTTGTTTAGTCTATATTTTTAGAGATCCAGTAATTCATCTATTTTCTAATGATCCTTCCGTATTAAATGTTGGGAAACAAATTATGTTTGCTATGCTTATTTCCGCACTATTTAATGGATTTACTGCATTGTTTACAGGCGTTTTTCAAGCTTCAGGGCAGGGGATTCCTTCTACAATTATGTCTGTTACACAAGGTGTTTTATATATTCCGGTAATAATTATATTGCATAATTTATTTGGTTTTTATGGTGTTATCTGGTCTATGACTGTTACTGAGATTATTACTTGTATAATGGGAGTAATACTATATATTATTTTTAATTATAAGATGAAAAAATTGCAGTTTGACAATATGTCTAATAATTAAATTTTCATATAAATCTATTTATAAAATTAAATAGATATACAAGAAATTATTTCTATAAAAACATCAACAAATTTATAAAGTTATCTGTATATGTTATAATTTGATCAATAAAATAAACCTTTCAGGTAAAAGGAGAAATTATAATGGCAGAGATTAAATATGAAATTAAAGAGAATATCGGTGTTGTATCAGAATCACCTAAGTCGTGGAAAAAAGAATTAAATATAATAAGCTGGAATGGAAAAGAGCCCAAATATGATCTTAGAGATTGGTCTCCTGAGCATGAAAAAATGGGCAAAGGTATTACGTTGACTTTGGAAGAATTGAAAAAACTTAAAGACATACTGAATGGCATGAATATATAGACAAAATATATTACAAGAGCATACTCTCAAAATCCACAGAATTAATATTCAATATACTTATTTAAAGGAAAATATTAAGGTGTAAATATCATCTAAAAGGCGTAATATATACATATAGAATAAAATTAATATATGATATAGCAGAAACTGTTTTAGCGATTTAGTATTAGTATCAATTAAAACCAATTTAGTAATTATCCATATTATATTTATTAAAGGGATGTATTTTCATAGTTTGTTACAGATAAATATGAAAAATTTGTTCTTAGGCATATGAAAGTAAATAGGTTAGAATACTGATTAGTTATTTATTTGAATGTGCCTTAACTAAAACAATATAATCAGGAGGTTGCAGTCATGTATAGCAAGACCTTTGGTAATGTTTCCGTTAATGAAATGGTAAATTGCATAAAAGGCTTCATATTAAGTGACAAAAATTATAACTATAAAATCACTATCGGAACAGATTCGCAAAATAAAAATATAACTAAAGTAGTAGTTGTTGTTGCAATTCACAGAGTGGGAAGAGGGGGCATTTTCTTTTATGAAATAAAGTATGTCCCAAAGATAACAAATGTAAGACAGAAAATATATTACGAAACTGCACTAAGTCTAGAGTTAGCCTCCAAACTTTCTAAAAGCTTTAAAAGAGCACATATCAAAGAGGATATCGAAATTCACGTGGATATTGGTACTAATAAAAATGGAAAAACCTATGAATTAATTAAAGAAATTGCTGGATGGATTACAGGAGTGGGATATAAATATCAGATTAAGCCTTACTCTTATGCAGCTTCCTGTATAGCTGACAGAATAAGTAAATGATAAAAAATCTAAATACACTTAAAGAAAAAAATGTGTTGCTATAATTGTAAAAAGTCAATAGATAGGTCACGAAAAGTCATTTTTAGGTCGTGAAATGTACAAATTTTATGAAATTATTTTATATCAAAATCATAAGTTTTTTATATTCTAATTAATAAACATATGTGTTTATTAAAGAGGCTGTATCATAATATGCATGTATTGTGATACAGTCTTTAGATTTAAAATCAATTTTTGAAGAATTTATTGTATAATTTAAAATTCAACCGATAGTTGAGGTTAATCAATCAATAATTTAGTGAAATATTATTAAATATGTTTTATTATTTATATTAAGTTAGAGGTGAAATACGAGAGGTGTTTATATGAAATTATCTGATAAATTAAGAGAATTAAGAAAAATAAATAAAATGTCTCAACAGCAATTAGCTAGAAAACTTAATGTTACAAATCAAGCTGTTTTCAAGTGGGAGTTAGGGAAAAGTTATCCTGATATTTTGAATCTTGTAAAACTTTCGGATATTTATAATATTTCTTTAGATGATTTAATAAAGGAGGATGTAGATTTGCAAAAAAATTTATCTAATAAAAACAAGATTAATTATTTTTACATATTTTTATGCGGCATAGTTCTTGAATGTTTAAGTTCTATAATATCTTATTACTTAAAAGAAAATGTATTTACGAATTGGATTGTAAGAATAACTGCTTTAATTGGATTTATTTGTATTATTGTACTGCCATTAAAGATGCTTCCTAAAAAGATAAAGTATTTACTTGGTATAGAAAGATATTCAGATAAGCCTCACTAGGATTCATAAATATAATTTTCTATACTACTTGGTATATATTTTTGGCATACTACTATAATTTTTATAAAAATTCAATAGATAGACCATGAAAAGTCATTTTTAGGTCATGAAATGTATAAATTAAAAACACCCATTATTTAAGGGATATATTATACTGTAAATTTTATTTCTATGATGTATAGGTAAATAACAGATTTACATTAAATTATGCTAGCATTATTCACTCTATTCAGCAATATTGATAAATATCAACAGTCAGATTGCTATAAAAAAACGAAGATTTTGAAGCTAGATTGGTGTAAAAAGCATTTTTATACCAATAGGGTAAATTGCCAAATTGCCATAAAAATTTTACTACTGTATAATATGTGAGTACAAGATATTGTGTTCGGGAGGATTGAGATATGCTACATGTAGTAAAACGTGATGGTAGAGAGGTTGAGTTTAATTCTATAAAGATCAGCAATGCCATAGAGAGAGCGGCGGAAGAGATCGGATTTAGTATTAAAGTAAGTGAGGTTTTGGAGCTTACTCAGGATATTATAAAAAATCTTGAAGAGAAGAGTTTAGAGAGGGTTACCGTAGAAGAAATTCAAAATATGGTGCAGGACACTCTTTTACATAGAGGATATAATAAGATAGGAAATGCCTATTCTAATTATAGAAGAGAGCGTACAAAGGTTAGAGATATAAAATCTGATTTAATGAAGGCTATAGCACAGATAGGTGTAGAAACAGATCGTGATAATGCCAATGTGGGAAACAATTTTAGTTCAAAGCTGCTTAGAATAGCCAGTGAGTCAAATAAGTGGCATAACCTTGCAAAGATGCCAAAGAGGCTTGCAAAGGCTCACGAGAACGGAGATGTATACTATCATGATTTGGATAGTTACAATTTAACTGTAAACTGTTTGCATATACCTACAAAGGAAGTTTTGACTAAAGGATTTAATACGGGATATGGTAATATAAGGTCTCCAAAGAGAATAGAATCAGCAGCGGAACTTTCCTGTATTTTACTTCAATCCACTCAAAATGATATGTTTGGAGGGCAGTCTCATCCAGATTTTGATAATGATATGGGTGAGTTTGTAGAATTGACAAGGCAGGAAATCAAAAAGGAACTTATAGAATTTGGAATAGATGAAAATAAAATAGAAGATATATGTGAAAAGAAGGTTCTAAAATCTGTGGAACAAGCTATGCAGGGGATCGTTTACAATTTAAATACTATGCACAGCAGAGCGGGCTCACAAGTACCTTTTTCATCAATAAATCTGGGTATTCCAAATAATAAGGATGCGGCTTTAGTATGCGAAGTGTTTTTAAAAGAGTATAAAAAAGGTCTTGGAAGAGGCGAGCAGCCCATTTTTCCAAATATAATATTTAGGGTTAAGGCTGGAGTTAATAGGGAACCAGGAGACCCATATTATTATCTATATAAACTGGCTTGTGATGTGGCAGCTAAGAGAATGAATCCAACTTTTATGAATATTGATGCTACTTTTAACAAAAAATATTATGATATGGGGGTTGTACCTGCAACTATGGGTTGTAGAACCTATGTATGCTCCAATATAAATGGAGAACCAGGAACAAAGGGTAGAGGAAATATAGCACCAACAACTATAAACTTACCTAGGATAGGTATAATAGCTAAAGGAAATATAGATAAATTTTTCTCTGCACTGGATATTAGACTAGAACTTGCAAAAGACAGCCTTATTGAGAGATATAATGTACTTAAGCATTTAAGAACAAAGGATCTGCCTTTTGTTGTGGGGCAGGGATTAATGAAGGGATCAGAAAATTTATCTCCAGAGGATTCCATTGAACCTGTACTTAAGCAGGGTACTTGGGGAATTGGTTTTATAGGTCTTGCAGAAACTTTAATAGCTTTAACTGGTAAACATCATGGTGAAGATGAAAAATCAAGAGAACTTGGTGTGAAAATTATAAAGTACATAAGAGATTATACAGACAAATTGACCAAGGAAACAAAGCTTAACTGGAGCTGTTATGCTACTCCAGCAGAGGGATTGAGTGGTAAATTTATACCAAAGGATAGAAAAGTATTTGGTGTGATACCGAGAGTTACAGATAAAGATTATTATACAAACAGTTATCACATTCCTGTAGGTTATAATATATCCATAAAAGATAAAATAGATATAGAAGCTCCTTATCATGAATTGTGCAATGGAGGACATATAAGTTATATAGAGCTTGATAATTACCCAGATGGGGATACTATTAAGGATATAATAGATTATGCCTATAAAAACACAAATATAAGTTATATGGGAATTAATTTTCACATAAGATATTGTAAGAAATGTGGGACTTATCTCTACAATGGAGAGCAGCAGTGCACAGCATGTGGGAGTCATGATATACAGGGAGTATCAAGAGTTACCGGTTATCTAAGTCTTGATGAAAGATTCGGAAAAGGTAAATACGAGGAAAGAGCAGATAGAGTTTCTCAAGAAAATGGAAGCTACGTTTATAATATTTAGAGTTTATTTTATAGGATTTGTTAAATAAATAACTTTATATGCAATAATTTTTGAAGCTGAATAAGGCATCTTCAAAAAATAACTAAGTCAGTATGCTAGCCTATTTTAAATCCTACTGCGTCAACAGAACCCTCTGATAGTCCAACTATCATCAGAACCTGTTTCCTTGTTGGATTCAAAATATTCGTCGCACCTTTGACTTGTTATTTATTTTCAGATGCCTAAAAACAAACTCAGTTATAGTATATGTTCTAATTAAGTAAGATTAATTGATATATGTAGAAGGTGAGAGTTTTATGGAGGATAGAAAAATTAGGTTGGCAGGAATGATTTATGAGAGCCTCAGTAATGGCCCAGGACTTAGAAGAGTTCTTTTTTCACAGGGATGCAGACATAAATGCAAAAATTGTTTTAACCCTCATACTCATTCCTTTACTGGAGGAGAGCTTATGGATATGGATGAAATTATAGTAGATATAGTAAGTAATCCTATGATTAAAGGTGTAACCTTTAGCGGAGGAGATCCCCTAGAACAAGCAGAAAAGTTTTCCTATATTGCTAAGAAGGTAAGAGAAAAGGGAAAGAGTGTTTGGATATACACTGGATATACTTTTGAAGAAATATTAAGTAAAATTAGTGAAAACAAAGGCTGGGAGAAACTTCTCAATTATACAGATGTACTTGTAGATGGTAAATTTGATACAAATAAAAAAGATGAAAAACTAAAATTTCGAGGATCTGCAAATCAAAGAATTATCGATATAAGGAAAAGTTTAAATACAAAGGAAATCTATACTATTAATTGCTGATATAGAATTAAGGATATTCTGTGTTATAATTATTAGTAGGATTATAAGGTATATGGATTATATAAAATTAAATCCATGTACCTTATTTTTATAGTTAAAGTTTACTTATATAGTAAGTATTTTAACTTCATTAAGTCCCTGGAGCTTTTTATGAAAATGTATTGTACTACTGTTAATTCTTTCACCGCTTTTCATAGCTCTGATAAAATTTTCTACACCATCCAGAGGAAGAGTTAATATTGAGGTTTTATAATGCATAGGTATAATTATACTGCTATTGATTTTATGGCAAAGTTTTTCAGCTTCCTTACCATCAATGGTAAAGTTGCCCCCTACTGGTATCAGTAATATATCTATAGGTCCAAGGGCAGTAATTTCATCGTCATTTAAAATATAACCAATATCCCCAAGGTGGCATAGTCTATAGCTGTCTACTTCAAATGTAAATATGGTATTTTTACCTCTTACTGCCCCTTGCTGTTTGTCGTGATAGGAATTAAAGCCTATAATATTTAAATTATCAAAATTATAAGTGCCAGATTCCTTTATAATACTAGGGTTTCCCTTTATTTCATCAATATAGCTGTGATCAAAATGAGAATGGCTTATGGTTACAAAATCAGCATTACCTTTGTATGTATCATAGCCAACTTGATTATTAAAGGGATCAGTTAAAATTAATCTGTTTTTTGAGTCTTTTATTAAAAAACTGGAGTGACCGAGCCATGTTAATTCCAAAATACAATTCATCTCCTTCAGAAATAAAAATTATTTGCCAAATTAACTACTTATATTTATTATAATACTATATTCATTTTATATTTGCATAAAACCAAGTATTTTGTTTATATAAATTTCAACATATAAAAACATAAAATCAAGGGAGATTATATATGAAAAAAATTTTTTATGTTAACATTTTTTTTCTCGTTTTAGTATTGATACAAATTTGTGGTGGATATGCATTAAATCCTATTATAAAATCATTACATTTGAATCTAGGTAGTGTTCTGATTTTAACACAGATACTATTTTTAATAATTCCTGTAATAATTTATCTAGTAGTAACAAGACAATCACCAGTAAAAGCTCTTAGGATAAAACCTCTGAAAATAGGAGATTTATCATTAGTGATACTTATAGGCTTTTTAGTAATACCTATCGCTTCTTTTTTAGGGCTTATAACAAACCTGGTATTTCACAATAATGTGGGAGATGTATTGAGTAAGATGAGCAGTTTGCCTCTTGGATTTATGATTGTAGTGGTAGCTCTAACTCCAGCTGTATGCGAGGAGATTACCATGAGAGGTGCTGTATTATCAGGATATAGGAAAATAGGTGTTCATAAGGCGGCAGTTATAACTGGTCTGCTATTTGGAATACTTCATCTAAATCCATCTCAATTTCTATATACCTTTGTCCTTGGAATAATACTGGCATATATGGTGAATGCAACGGGTTCTATTTTTTCTTCTATGATATGCCATTTTGTATTTAATGGATTCAACGTAATATCAGCCTGGAGAACTTTAAGAAATGGAGTAAAGCCTCCGGACATAACAACTCTTGATCCTAATTTACGAAATTCCATGTTTATTACTCTATTTATAGCTTCTATTATAAGTGTTGTAATTATAATTGCCATAATAAGAAAGCTTAAGAAAAACAATATGGGAAGTGTAGCTTCAGAGGATAGTAGAAATGATAATCTTTATGGCAGCAGCAGAGAAAGTTCAGAAGGTGTTTCAATAAACCCTGTAACAGCTTATTCGCCTATTATAGTAAGTGCAATTATATATTGTATATTCATATTTAATAATTATGTAAAGTTATAAAGTTTTCATAATTGACAAAATATTTATTGTAGAATATAATTTATTAATATGGAATAATTGAAAAGTTAATTTGATATAAAGGCTTTGATCAGGAAGAGTACTTAATTTTTATACTTAAAGAGAGTGGGAGTTGCTGTGAGCCCATAGTAGATACTTAGGGAAAATCACCTGTGAGCTGAGGACTGAAATTGAAAGTAAGTCTGTCCGTGTTATACGTTAAAATATAGGGTATGATTGTACCTGAATTTTACTATTTAGGTGGTATAGCGAATTAACTTCGTCCTATTGCGGATGAAGTTTTTTTATTCTATAAGGATTTATTTTATCAGCAATACTTTAGAATTTTAAAAAGTTGTTAATAATCTAAATATAATTTAGTTGTAATTTATACTAATTCATATAAAGTCATTGGAAGGGAGTTCTATATTATGTACAAAAAAGTGGATGGTTCTAAATCTTTTGTGGATATGGAAAAAGATGTACTAAAGCTTTGGCATGGGAAAGCAGTAATTAAAAAAAGTTTTGAATCTAATCAGGATGGTGAGTATTTTACTTTTTATGATGGACCACCTACGGCTAATGGAAAACCACATGTGGGTCATGTTATAACTAGAGTTATGAAGGATATTATTCCTAGATATAAAGTTATGAAGGGCTATAAGGTCTTAAGAAAGGCTGGATGGGATACTCACGGTCTTCCAGTAGAACTTGAAATAGAGAAAAAACTTGGAATTTCAGGTAAGCCTCAGATTGAAGAGTATGGAGTTGAAAAGTTTGTTAAGGAATGTAAGGACAGTGTTTTTTCCTATGTGAGTCTTTGGAAGGATATGTCTGAGAAACTGGGATTCTGGGTGGATATGGATAATCCTTATGTAACTTATCATAATGATTATATAGAATCTGTCTGGTGGGCATTAAAGACTATGTGGGATAAAGGACTTTTATACAAAGGTCATAAAATAGTACCTTATTGCCCAAGGTGCGGAACAGCATTATCTTCTCACGAAGTTGCTCAAGGGTATAAGGACGTAAAAGAAGCTACAGCCTTTGTAAAATTTAAAGTTAAAAATGAAGATAAATATATACTGGCATGGACAACAACGCCTTGGACTTTGCCTAGTAATGTAGCTCTTGCAATAAATAGAGCTTACACTTATGTGGAAGTCATAAATAATGATGAACATTTAATTCTTGCTAAGGATCTTTTGAAGGTGCTTGAAGGGGAATATGAAATAGTAAGGGAATTCAAAGGTGAAGAACTTTTAGGAACGGAATATGAACAGTTATTTAAGTTTGAAACTCCAAAGGAAAAAGCTTTCTATGTAGTCCATGGAGATTTTGTAACTTTATCTGATGGTACTGGAATAGTTCATATAGCACCAGCCTATGGTGAAGACGATAATCTGCTTGGTAAAAAATATGGATTACCACTAATAAACTTAGTAGATTTAGAAGGAAAATTTGTAGATGCTGTTGAGCCTTGGAAAGGATTATTTGTTAAAAAAGCTGATCCTAAAATACTTGAGTATATGAAAGAGAAGGGAACTCTTTATAAATCAGAGAAGTTCACTCACTCTTATCCTCACTGTTGGAGATGTGATACACCGCTTCTCTATTATCCAAAGGATAGCTGGTTTGTAAAAATGACTTCATTGAGGGATAAACTTCTTGAAAATAACAATAAGATTAACTGGTATCCTGATAACATCAGAACAGGAAGATTTGGTAAATTCCTTGAAAATGTTATTGACTGGGGAATAAGCCGTGATAGATATTGGGGGACACCTCTTCCAATCTGGGATTGTGAATGCGGTCATAGAGAATGTATAGGAAGTATAGAAGAACTTAAAGCTAAGGGTATAAATGTACCGGAAAATATTGAGCTTCATAAGCCATATATAGATGAAGTTAAATTAACTTGTTCAGTATGCGGAAAGCCAATGACAAGAACACAGGAAGTTATTGATTGCTGGTTTGATTCTGGTTCTATGCCTTTTGCACAGCATCATTATCCTTTTGAAAACAAGAAGTTATTTGAAGATAATTTTCCTGCTCAATTTATATCAGAAGCAGTGGATCAGACAAGAGGATGGTTTTATACTCTTTTAGCTATATCCACAGCTATATTTGATACAAATTCCTTTGAAAATTGTGTGGTTTTAGGCCATGTACTTGATAAGCACGGCTTAAAGATGTCAAAGCATAAGGGTAACGTGGTAGATCCTTTTGAAGTACTTGAACATCAAGGGGCAGATGCGGCAAGATGGCATTTTTATACTTCCAGTGCTCCTTGGCTTCCAACAAGATTTTCAGAAGAAGATGTAGCTGAAACTCAGAGAAAGTTCTTGAGTACTCTTTGGAATGTATATTCTTTCTATGTACTATATGCTGAAATAGATCAATTTAATCCTTTAGAGTATAAGGATTTTGTATCTGAAAATGTTATGGACAAATGGATTGTATCAAAGCTTAATACTTTAATTAAAGAAGTGGATGAAGATTTAAATACTTATAAGATAACTCAAGGTGCATTAGCTATTGAAAATTTTGTAGATGAACTTTCAAATTGGTATGTAAGAAGAAACAGATCAAGATACTGGACTACAGAACTTACAGAAGATAAGATAGGAGCATATACTACGCTTTATAATGTACTAGTGAATTTAAGCAAGGTAGCAGCACCATTTATACCATTTATGACAGAACAAATTTATCAAAGCTTAGTGGTAGCTTTAGATCCTAAGGCTAAAGAAAGTGTTCACTTATGTAATTGGCCTGAATACAATGAAAAATTTGTAGATAAGGATTTAGAAAATGATATGGACTTAGCTTACAAACTTGTTAAGCTTGGAAGAAGTGCAAGAAATGGAGCTAATATAAAGAACAGACAGCCTCTTGGAGAAATGCTTTTGAGTACAAAGGCTATACCAGCTTATTATGGTGATATAATAAAAGATGAATTGAATATAAAAGAAATTGTATTTGGTGCAGATCTTTCAAAATATGTTAATTTTGAAATAAAACCTAATTTGCCTGTACTTGGAAAGGCTTATGGAAAGTTGATACCAGGTATAAGAAAAGCAATAGCTGAAAGAGATCAGATGAGCCTTGCAAAGGCTGTAAATTCTGGAGAAACTGTAAAGATAGAAGTACAGGGAACAGAAATAGAGCTTAACAGCAGTAATCTGCTAGTAACAATGCAGGGATTGGAAGGTTTTGCTTTTGCAGGAGAAGGAGAACTTGGTGTAGTACTGGAAACTACTATAACTCCAGAATTGCAGGAAGAAGGATACGTAAGAGAAATATTAAGTAAGATTCAGAATATGAGAAAAGAAAGCGGCTTTGAGGTTGCAGATAAAATAGTTATCTATGCAGATAAAAATGATAAATTAGAAGCTGTAATTAAAAAATATGAGGATTCCATAAAGAAGGAAACTCTTGCTAATAATATTATATATAATTCAGAAAGAGAGTATTCTGAGTACAATATTAATGGAGAAGTTTTAAATCTATCAGTAGAAAAAAGTATTTAAATTACATTAATAGTGATTTTTTAGAAATATTAAGTTATAATTAGATAAAGCTATGTTTATAATAAACATAGCTTTATCTTTAAAATATTATTAATATTGATTATTATGAAAAAATAAATTAATTATACCTATTAAATATGAGATATTAGTTATACAAAAAATTCCGTTTATATTGTATACGTTTTATAATAAAATAACAAAATTAACAATAAAAGTAAGGGGTTGGTGCTAAATGGCAGCTTCAATAAAAGATGTAGCTAAAGAGGCGGGAGTTTCTATTGCCACAGTTTCAAGAGTTTTAAATGATGTAGATGTAGTAAATGAGGAAACTAAGAAAAAGGTTAGAGAGGCAATAAAGAAGCTTGATTACAGACCTAATATTGTAGCTAGAAGTTTAAAGACTCAGAGAACAAGAACTATAGGTATAATTGTACCGGATATTTCTAGTCAATTTTATCCTGAAGTAGTTAGAGGTGCAGAAGATGTATCTAACATCTATAACTACAATGTTATACTCTGCAATACAGATATGGATCATGAAAAAGAAATAGAATACTTGAGAGTATTGAGAGAAAAGATGGTAGATGGAGTTATATATATGAGCAACTGCCTTCAAGAGGATATCATAAAAATGTTAAAAGATTTATCCTTACCTACAGTATTAGTTGAGACAAGAGGAAAAGACTATGGATTTCCAAGCGTAACTATAGATAATGAGAAAGCAGGATATGATGCTACAGAATTTCTTATTAAAAAGGGAAATAAAAAAATTGCATATATAGGTGTAAATCCAGCTACAGAAAATGCCAGTGGTCTTAGAGTTAATGGATATAAAAAGGCCTTAGAGGACAATGGGTTAAAATATGATGAAAATCTAGTACAATTTGGCGGATTAAAGGCAGCTGATGGAAGAGATGGTATGGAAGCTATTTTGAGTAAAACAAAAATAGATGCAGTATTCTGTGCCAGTGATGAAATAGCTATGGGAGTTATTAATACCTTAAGGGATAATAATATAAAAGTACCAGAAGATGTAGATGTGGTAGGATTTGATAACATATATGCTTCTTCTATTTATTATCCAAAGCTTACTACAGTAGAACAGCCTATGTATGACATGGGATCTGTAGGTATGAGAATGCTCATAAAAATAATTAATAAATCAGAGCTTGAAGACGAGCATATAGTATTGGATTATAAAATAATTGAAAGAGATACCTGCAAAAAATAAGTGGTATCAAAGAGTACGCAGCTGCTCTTTGATACCTTTTACTTTTGTATTATAATTAAAACAATAAATTGTAAGGAGTAAAATTAATGGAAGATAAACTGCATATTCCTCAAATGTTTTTAATAGGATCTTCAGGGCGTAATAGCGGAAAAACAACTCTTGCAGTTAACTTTATTAATCAATGGAAAGATAAAATCCCTGTAATAGCACTAAAAGTTACAACTATAGAGAAAAAAGATGGAAAATGTCCAAGAGGGGGACAGGGCTGTGGAGTTTGTACAAATATTCATGAGAATTTCCAATTAATAGAGGAAAAAAATATAAATTCTAATAAGGATACCTCTCTTTTGCTGTCTTCAGGGGCTGAAAGGGTATTTTGGCTTAAGGTTCTAAAGAATTATATTTATGATGGGATAAAATCGTTTTTATCTAACATTCCAGAAAATGCTCTTATAATCTGTGAATCCAACAGCTTGCGTAAAATCGTTAGACCAGGAGTATTTATAATGCTTAAAAACAGCAAAGATGTCAGTATTAAAAAATCTGCCAGAGAAGTTATGGATAAAGCTGACTTGATTTTGGAAGGAGATTTTTTAGATATTATTGATGAAGTAGTTAAAAAGGTTAGTGTAGAAAGAATAAATGGATCTTTTAGTGTAAATATAAAATAGACTAATATGAATAAATTTTATTTGAATAAAATTATAGAATGATATATAAAACTAAAAAAATTTTACATATCATTCTATAGTTTTGTTGTTTTTATTTTGTTATATCTTTATTCCAAAACACATCTTTTTTTAGATATACAAATATAAGCATTAGTACAGGTAGTATAAAGGATGCTAAAGTTATTGGTTTAAATCCATTTGAGGAAATACTATAGGCAATATCAGCAATTGTAATAATAAAATAGATATAAACACCAATAGATTGTTTAAGTAATATTAATATTAATGATATCACTAATACTATGGATAGTATCAAATTTATAGTTATTTCAGTAGGATTAGTTGAAGCTAATGCATTTCTAACTTCTTCATTGGCAGAATTACTTGTAATTAATATGATTATACTTCCACATATGGATAAAATATATAATATCATATTGATAATTACTATGGTAAGTAATCCACCTCCTAATTTTTTAGGTTCAGTATTTTCCATGACATATTCCCCCCCTTCATAATAATTTATTTAATGGTTTATAGGATTATTCCATAAAGATTCATTAGGACAAACCTAGTTTTATTGTAAGATATATTAAATTATATGTAAATACATATGTCATAAACGGTTAAAATTCAGTCATTAAAGCTGTAAAATATCCATAAATTTACACAAATAAGTTCTTAATATAGTTTTTTGATAGTTAAAATTATTTAGGTGCATATAGATCTTTAATATTAGATAATATAGTTTGCAATATTATCTTTGTTATTTTATATATAAGTATTTTCTACAGTTGATTTTGGAGTATAAAACTTCCATATAAAAATAAAGATTATAATAATTACTAAGGTAACTGTAAGTCCACCTTCAGGGCCAAAGCTGCCGCCATTTATTATATTGGAAGAAGTATTTCTAACAGTATATATTCCATTAGTCTCATTACCACTTACAAGAAATCCAAATACATTACCCTCAAAATAATTCCAGGTTGTATGAAAGCCTATGGACATCCACAAATTTTTTGATTTGATAGCCATATACAGAGCTAAAAGGGCAAATAAGAATAGATTTACATAGCCCAGAAAACTGATTCCAGCATTAAAGGAGTGCATAGCGGCAAATATAATGGATGATACCACAATTGCTATCCACTTGTTAGTGGATTGTCTGAGCACTGTAAAGCAGTAACCTCTTGCAAACATTTCTTCATTTATACCAACAAAAATAAATAATATAAGTCCTGTTAAAGCAGATATACTAAAATTGGGGCTATAGAAAGAACCTATAAGCTTTATATTTCCAGTTGCGTACAATATAAAAAATACTAAGGTTAAAGCTACTCCTCCAAAGATTAATCCCAGTATAAGATCTCTGGAACCACGTCTTATATTAATTAAGCCAATATTCTTTATAGGTTTTTTATCGAACTTTTTCCAAAATATAAATATACTGATTATCATACAAATACATTGAGATAGCGTAGATATAAAGATTATAAACGAATTGAAATTTACGGTATTAATAATCTTATTGGGATTACTCATTAAACTTGGATTTGATAAAAATTTGGACAGGGCATAGACAGTTCCAATAACTATTTGGGTTAACAGTGTTAAGGCAAAGAAAACCATAAATACAATAGTTATTTTCCAGCCTGACCTTAGCTTGAAGTCTTTGTCCATAAAAATGTTTTTCAGCATAGGGGCAAAACCTCCTGTAAATAAATTTTAGGTTTTAACTTATTGTATCAAAAAGATAGTACGAATTAAATACATATTGAGTAAAAATATGGTTTATGTATTTAATATAAATTACTATCCCAGCCAAGTTATTAGTTGGCGTACTGCAGACAATAAATCTTTCTTATTTTTTTCCATATCTTTTTCAGGTCCAGTAAACTTTAAATTGCTTATATTTTCCTTTATTTTACTTAACAAGTCAGCATCGCCATTATGATTAGTGTTATCAATTTTGTTGATGATGTTTTCTAAATCTTTTTTGTTATAGGTGGATATATAACGAGGTTTTTTTATTTCTAGATAAATTTTATTTAATATTTTTTTATATTCGTCAAAATTATTATTTGTATTAGTCATTTTAACACTTCCTTAATAAAAATTTGCAATTGAAATATTATATAAGAGATCCAATATTTATATGTTTGTTAAAATTAATTATTAGATTTATGCACTATTAATTTTAAATATATGTATATATTGTAAATTAAAAACTTTTAGATGTAAATAGGTTTATAAGTAAACATGAAAATTTTAACATAAAAAGTTTTTAATGCCCTAAAATCGATGTTTAGTGTCCAAAGTATTTCAATTTAGAATTTTTCAATTTAGAATATAGATGTATTCAAAATTACTAAAGGAATAAAGGTAATGGTGTAGTTGGAATAAAATAATATCTTTGAAAAATTAATATTTTGGAGGAAGAGTTATGACAAATAAAGAAAAAAAGTCTATAAAAAATGTAGGGATTTTTTATGGTACTGCATTAGGTATAATTTTTGGTGTTGTATTTAAAAATGTTGTTTGGGGAATTATTATTGGTGCTGGCATTGGGGGTATAATAGATATTATATATAATTCAAATGGAGATAAAATAAATAAAAGTGATAAATAATATTTTTGAGTTGAAATATAAATTTTATATTTCTTAAACAATGACAATAAGCCATTTATAGTTATTAATATTTATTTATGAAATTGGATATCTATATTAATATCTAAACTTTCGCACATTAAAATAAAAGCATAAGCCTAAATTTTTAATATATAAAGCAAAGAAACATCCCGTAGGTGGATTTTTTATCGATGAGGTGATGAACTTCAAGATATTGAATTTTATCAAGCACTACAAATACTTATGACTACTTTAAAAATAGTTTTTCTCTTGTGAAAGTTAATACTACGAATATTATAATGCACTTTATGTGTATTTTTTAATGTTAAATTTTAATTAGCTTCCTAACCATGTTAATAACTCCAACAATAATTTCATTATATCTCTTTTTATTATTTTAGGATTTTTTTCAGGTCCTTCAATTTCCAAACTTTTTAAATCAGTCTTTAATTTATTAATTATATTTTTTGTGAAATTTCTCATATTAAACACCTCTTATTTAATATATAATATAAATTCATTATATTATACACATAATTAATAAGAAAAAAGAGTCTTTTAGACTCTTTTTTCCTATTTTTTATACATATCCAGTGTTGTAATAATCTAACATATACTTAGGTATAGAAGTATTGCCATATGTGAATACTCTACTAAAATATAGATTTGCCACTAAACTTCCAGCTTTAACGGCAGTTGAAAGTCTATTACCACCATCAATTTTTTCTAGTTGATCCATAGTTAATTCATTCATTTTAATCCCTCCAAATAAATTTAATCTTTATGTACTAAAGTGGATTATGAAATTCATAATAACTAATCTTGAGCACATTCACATTGTAAATTAAAAATTTTTAAATTTAAATACTTTTGACACTAAACATGGATGTTTTGACATTAAAAACTTTTTGTGTCAAAAAATAGGGATTTCATGCCTAATCTATTTAATTTTTTTAGATTTATGCTAATAATAAATTTAGATTAAATACACTAAAGTTGAAATAATAGGAGGCTATAAAATTTGAAAAACCTATTTAAAAAATATATTTGCATTAAACAGCATGACGCAAAAGATTGTGGCTGCGCTTGCTTAGCTACAATTTTTAAACAATATGGTTTAAAAATATCAATATCTAAAATAAGAGAAACTGCGGGAACAGATAGGCAGGGAACCAGTGCTTATGGGATTATTAAAGCAGCAGAAAAAATTGGATTTACTGCTAAAGGAGTTAAGGTAAATAAGTCAGAGGATATATTTAGTGAATTTCCAATCCCTGCTATTGCTCATGTCATTATAGATAAAAAATTTCCTCACTATGTAGTAATACATAGAATACATAAAAAAGAAATTGTTGTAGCAGATCCTGAAAAGGGTATTGTTAAATATAAACCAGAAGATTTCTTTAAAATTTGGACAGGAATATTGATATTAATGACACCCACTGTTGAATTTAAGAAAGGTAATGAAGATAAGGGAGTATTTAAAAGATTTTTTGGATTGTTAAAACCACAAAAAGGATTGCTTACAAATATATTTTTTGCTTCCTTGGTACTTACTACCCTTGGTATATTAGCTTCTTTTTATTTTCAATCGCTCATGGATACCATAATACCACAAAATTTATCTAAAACATTAATAGAAATTTCTATAGGTGTTATTTGTCTAAATGTATTCAAAGTACTATTGGATGCTTTTAGAACTCAGCTTCTCATATATTTAGGGCAGAATATAAATATACCATTAATGATTGGATATTATAATCATGTAGTAAATCTTCCTATGAACTTTTTTGGTACAAGAGAAGTAGGAGAAATTATCTCAAGATTTAATGATGCTTCAAAGATAAGAGATGCTATTTCAGGGGCAACTCTTACTATTATGATAGATACGTTAATGGTTATCTTTGGTGGAGCTATACTTTATACTGAAAATCATTTACTGTTTGGGATCACAATAGTTCCTGTAATTTTATATTTAATTATAGTCTGGGTTTTTAATAGTTCTATTGAAAGAGTTAATAAAAAAACAATGGAAGACAATGCAAGTCTTACATCTTATCTAGTGGAATCCCTAAATGGTATAGAGACAGTTAAAGCTTTTAATGGTGAAAGAAAAGTTAACTTTGAAATGGAAAAGAGATTTATAAAGCTAATAAAAAGTGTATTTAATAATGGATTTATAAGTAATATTCAAGGCTCTGTAAAAACAGCAGTACAAACTATTTTTGGTACGATAATTCTTTGGATAGGAGCTTATGAAGTGTTAAGAGGAAATATGACTATAGGTCAGCTTTTGACTTTTAATGCACTGCTTGCATATTTTTTAGATCCTATTCAGCGTATTATAAATCTTCAGCCAACTGTTCAAACCGCCATAGTTGCTGCAGACAGATTAGGTGAAATATTGGATTTAGAGCTTGAAAAAAGTGAAAATGAGGATAAAAAAATATTTCCTTCAACTTTAAAGGGAGAGATTGAATTAAAAAATGTAGATTTTAGATATGGTACAAGGCAATTGGTGCTAAAAGATATAAATATAAGTATAGCACCTGGTGAGAAAATAGCACTAGTAGGAGAAAGTGGTTCTGGTAAAACTACTATTTCAAAACTGCTTATGAATTTTTATCAATGTGAAAATGGAGAAGTTTTAATCAATGGCTATAATATTAAAGATATTAATATTGAAGCCTTAAGGGATAAGATAGCTTACATATCACAAAATGTATTTTTCTTTAGCGGTACTATAAAGGAAAACTTGAGTTTTGGAGCTGAGGGAACTACTTTTGAAGAGATGATAGAGGCATGTAAAAAGTCACAAATAAATGACTATATTAATTCACTGCCTACAAGATATAATACTTTGTTGGAGGAAAATGCATCTAACCTTTCAGGCGGTCAAAAGCAAAGACTCGCCATAGCAAGAGCAATACTCAAAAAGCCAGAAATACTTATAATGGATGAGGCCACAAGTAATTTGGATTCTATAACAGAAAAAGCTATTGAAAACACAATAAATGAATTCAGTAAGGATATCACTTCACTACTATCATAATAGCACATAGATTAAGTACTATTATGAGATGCGATAAAATATATGTTATGGATAAGGGTATAATTATTGAGAGTGGAAGTCATAATGAACTTATAAAACAAGGAGGAAAATATTTTAAACTTTGGAAAGAACAGCTTCCGGGTTATGAAGCACTAGAAGAAGTAGCATCAGCTAAAAGACTGGAGGTAAATCAAATATGAAATACATACTTCAAAATATAGATGATATAACTGACAGTAGAGAAGTATTAGAATCAAGACCTCATCCCTTTACAAGAATTTTTATTTACATAATGATAGCTGTGCTGTTATTAGCATTTATATGGTCTTATTTTAGTGAAAAGGAAATTGTAGTAAAAGCTAATGGGATAGTGGAACCTAACAAAGCAATTATACAAGTATCAAATGAAGCTGCTGGAAAAGTAACTTCTATAAATTTTAAAGATGGTGATAAGGTAAAGAAAGATCAGATACTTTATACAATTAATCATACAAATTTAGATGTACAAAAAGCTGGACTGGAAGAGGATCTTAAGCTTCAAAATGTGGAGGTAAACAATTTAAATAAATTAAAGAATAGTATTACAGATGGGAAAAATCATTTTAATGAAAATTCGAATGATGAAAGGGAATATTATAATAGATACGTTAGATATACAGAAGGTATTGGAGATATAAATAATAGTGCACAGGCTGTCAAGGTTCAAATTCAGAATTTGCAGGATCAGATATTAAAATTAAATTTACTACAAAAATCAATAAATGATAACAAAAATTATTTTGGAGATAACAGTTCTTATAGTAATCAACTTCAAAGTTATCAGATTAATATCCAGCAGTATCAGGGAAAAATAAATAATGCACTAAATCAATACAATGCACTTAAAAAGCAGATATATGAACAAAAAAAACAAACTTCGTCACAAAATATGCAAAATAGTAGTCAAATAGATCAAAATAATGAAATAAGTGAAATTAATAATAAAAGTCAACTAGATAACGCCAAAATAGCTATAGATAGTGCAAATCAAGATTTATCAAAATATAAATTAGAATTTATGCAAAATATAAATTCTAGTAAAGAACAAAATGAAATAAAAATAAAGGAAATTCAGAGTGCACCATCCTTAAGTCAGGAAAATGGAAGCCAATATACATCTTCTGAGGAGTATAAGCATGATAATTTAATTCAAATAGATACAAATATTAAAGCAGCTCAATCTAAGATAAACCAAGATAATAACAATATTAAAAGTATTGATATAAATATAGCTCAATGTACTGTAAAGGCTCCCAGTGATGGGATAATAAATAGTTTAAATGAAATTAAAGAGGGAGATTTACTGCAAGCAGGAACACAAATAGCTACTATGCTTCCTATAGATAACTCTCAATATAAAATTCAAATATATATTGCCAATAAGGATATAGGAAATATAAAAAAGGGACAAAACATACGCTGTAATTTTGACGCATTACCTTACAGCGATTATGGAAGTATAGATACAAAAATAACTAATTTAAGTGCAGATGCAAAGGTAAATCAAAATAATAGTACAAGCTATTATACTGCAGAAGCGATTATATATAATAAGCCTTTATACAATAGAAAAAGAGAAAAAGCTGATATTAAACCAGGAATGACAAGTCAAATAGATATAATTACTAGAAAAGAAAAAATACTTTATTATTTGATGAAACAGATAAATCTTAAAGATTGATATTGTAAAAATTTACAATTATTTTGCTATAACCTTTCGGCCGAAGGTTAATATATAAATTAATTTTGGAGGGAATATTATGATAAATGAAAATTTAACAGATGAACAATTACTAAATATAACAGGAGGAAGTGCTTTTTTGGACAATGATAGCTTAACTAATGGATTAAATTCCATACACATACGCCCATTATATAGCATTACTCCAATAAAATCACCTTTTGGTGGCATAATTGCTTTATATGCAGTTCAACCAGTTATTACAGACAAATAATATAAAAGGAAATGACCTGAAAAGTCATTTCCTTTTATAAAATACTAAATAAAATTTTCAATGAAATAATAGGGGGAAATACATATGGAATATAAACCAGTTACTGCTGTATGGGAAATAACTATGGGATGTAACATGAGGTGTAAACATTGTGGTTCCAGCTGTGAAAAGCCATTAGAAGACGAGTTGAGCACTGAAGAAGCTTTTAAATTAAGTGATGACTTAGGAAAGCTTGGACTTAAATGGATTACTCTATCTGGTGGAGAACCTACTACAAGAAAAGATTTTTATTTGATTGCAAAGAGATTAAATGAAAATAATATAATTCCAACTTTAATCACTAATGGATGGCTATTAGATGAAAACATAGTTGATAAGGCAATAATAGGTGGAATTAACACTATTGCTATTAGTATTGATGGATTAGAAAAAACTCATGACAATATGAGAAAAAAAGGATCTTTTCAAAGAGATATGAAGGCGTTAGATTTATTAGGAAGAAAGAATATACCTTCTTCTGTTATTACTACAATAAACAATATAAATATAAAAGAATTAGAGCAATTAAAGGATATTTTAATTGAAAAAGGTGTAGTGTCATGGCAGCTTCAATTAGCCCTTCCTATGGGAAATATGTCTAAAAACTCAGATCTTGTTGTACAACCGTTTCAAGTAGATAAAGTAATAGATTTTGCTTATAGAACAACAATGGAAAATAAAATAGTTATACAATTAGCGGATTGTATGGGATATTTTAATATGAAAGAAGCGTCAGTTAGAAAACATAGTTCAAATATTGATGGATATACATGGACTGGATGCAGTGCAGGTAAATATACTTTAGGAATTTTAAATAATGGAGATATTGTAGGTTGTACCTCTGTGCGTGATAAAACTCTTGTAGAGGGAAATATAAGAACAGCTTCTTTGGAAGATATATGGGAAAATCCTGATAATTTTAGCTGGAATAGAGGTATGAAAAAAGAAAAGTTGCAGGGGACTTGTGGTAAATGTAAATATGGAAATATATGTTTAGGAGGATGTTCTAATACTAAGCTTACTCATGGAGGAAGCTTGTATGCTGAAAACAAATATTGCTCTTATAATTTTGCTTTAAGTAAGGCAAAAAATTCATAGAAAGTGGGAATTTGCAACTTGGAGAAATGGCATTATCAAGAGCTTTTGATATGGGCAGTAAAGATGAAGAAATGTTAGAAGCATATGCATATGCAAATTACATGCTAGAAAATTATACCTATGCAAAAAATGCTTATGAAAAATTATTATCTATTAATCCTGAGAACAAAAACGCACAAAGATTTTATAACTTAATTTAATAAAATTACAGTAATTTTATAGAATATAAAAATTTTTCATGTACAGAAATTTATATTTAATGACCAATGTGTTTACGTATATTATATTTTAATATATGATTTTAATAAAAAATGATACAAATCAATATTTATATAAAAGAATGAGGAGAGGTTATGTATGGAAGAAACTAAGGAGTTTAATGAATTAGAAGAGTTAACAGATGAAGAATTATCAGATATAGATGGTGGAGGTATTTATGATAAAATAAATAAATTTTTATCTAATTCTAAACATTATTTTATTTGATGTATATACCTAGGTAATTTGTTACCTAGGTATATATAAAGAAATTTTTATCCAACCATCATCTACATTTAGTTGAATTCTACCATTATAGAATTCAACTATCTTTTTTACATTATATAAACCATAACCATGATTAACACTTTTCTTTGTAGTAAAGCCTTTATTAAATATCTTGGCTACTTTATTTGGATCTAAAACTAAACCGTTATTTTCAGTTTCTATTAAATAATCTGTAGTAGAAGAGTCAATTTTTAATTTAACAGTTCTATTATTATAGGCTTCATTTTTAACAGCTTTAAAGGAATTGTCCAAAAGATTATTTAATATTTCTGACAGTTCATAATCCTGCAGTGGAATATCATTTAAACTGCAATCAATGTTGTAGATGAAATTTATATTTTCAGTTTTTGCAATGTTGGTTTTTACGTATATAATAGCAGCTACAACTTTATGATCTATACTTATATTTTCATCTAATACTGTTAATGACTTATTCAAGGAAGTTATGTAGTTTTCTAATTGATATTTTAAATCTTTTTCATTTGTAGTTTGAATAATACCATATATAGTATTTATATGATTTTTAAAATCATGCTGTCTTGATTTTATGTCATCTATTAAGTCAGAAACAATAGGACTATATTTTTCATAAGTTTTTAAAGTCATGCCTTGTTCTTTCAATTTGTAATTATAAATAGCAAATAATATACTTATAAAAAAATATATTATTGAAATGATGGATAATTGTATAGAATAATTGCTTATAATATTAAAATTAAAAATTAATAGTAATTTTAGTATAACTATATAAAATATTATGTTAAATATTATAAAATTACCCGATTTTAGCATCTTTTTATATCCAATGTAGTATATCTTTAATGGTAATAGATAGCATATAACAATTATAGTTATTAGAAGGCTTAGTTCAGCCAGAAAATTTATATGATAACTGCTTATTTTAAATTTAAATTGTATTAGCTCTATGAGTAAATTAAATATAAACTTTATAATGAAATCCAAACATTGAATTACTAGAAAATATTGAATAGATTCTGAAATAGTTTCATTATATATAAATTTTAACATTAATATTATAAATATACAATTAATAAATATACTCACCTGTAAATTTATCAACCGCAAAACAATTACTTCGGTGCTTACAATTATTATAAATAAAATATCCCTTATTGGCATGAATTTATTGTTGCTTAAAGTTTTATATAATATTGTAATGGCTGTATATTCTAGCAATGGAATACTTACAAATATCAGCAGTAAAATAACATGATTCACATTAAATGTCACTTCCTTTCAATTTTATATTCGCCTTTAATGTATTATTAATTTAGGCTTTATAATAATATATTATCAATGCTTGTCTTTTTTGTTTTCTCTGCTATACATGTATTCATCAATAATATCTTTGTATTTTGAACCTATAAAAGCATTTTCTTTATAATCATAAAAAGATACTATCCATGAGTTGTATGAATATTTTTCTATTTTTTCTATACGTTTTAAATTCATCAAATAAGACCTATGACATTGAACTATATAATCATTACATACTTTTTTCATAATATTTTTTAGTGAAGTTCTGTGTATTTCATATAAACCTTTTGTGGTATGTATAATTACATTTCTTATACGTACTTCTATAAAAAATATGTCTTCCAAATACACCTTTATGCTCAGTTTATTACAGTCAAATAGAACGTATTCTCTTGCTTTGATTTCTTTCTTATGCTTTTTATTGATATCGTCTATAATCAGCATAGTCATATCCTTAACCTTTTGTTTATCATAAGGTTTTATTATGTAATCATAACAATGAATTTCTTTAAAAGCAGGTAGTATATATTGTTTATGGGTAGTTATAAAGACAATCCAGCTTAAACGATATCTATCTATATTTCTTAAGTTTAAACCTAGATTTAAACCAGAAGAATTTTTTAAAGAAATGTCAATATAGAAAAAATCTATAATTTCTGTATTGGCTATTTTTAAGGCTGAGGCTTCATCCTCTGCTTCGTATATATTTATATCTTTTATAATGATATTCTTTAACATTTTTATAAGATTATTTCTCTGAATAGGATTATCTTCTGCTATTAATATATTTGGCATTGCTATACTCCTTTTAGTATATTCCCATATAGTTAATTTACGACAATAATTATACCAAATAGAACATACTATGTAAATTTTGAGGAAAATTTGTATGAAATTTTATTAAATATATTTAGAAAAATATGGTATAATAGTTCTTAGATGGTAATAGGAGAAACTTAAGAGGTGATAAATATGAATTGTAGGACAAAGATAAAAAATTTGTTTTCATATCTATTGAGCATAAAGAACATGGACGAAGATGTAATAAGAAATATTAGTCAGTATGAAAAGATCTATTGGCAGAAAAATTTAAATGTGGTGGATAAAGAAGTTACAAGTGTGCAGGAAGAAGAGAATAATTGGTTTTACATAGATAGCAGCAGCAAAGACTTATATGATGAATTTTTTCAGTTATATCTCTCTTTGGATAACAATGAAGAAAATTTTGAGATTGTTTGGGGAAACTATATACTTGCTTGGGAAATAGGGGATAAAAAAATTGTACATCCTCTTTTTTCCACTAAAATGGAGCTTTATTTTGATGCGGAAAGAGGAATTTTCTTTTTAAGACCCTATGATGGAAGAGTGAAGATGGAGTTTGATATCTTTGCTGGAATAGATATTCCAAATATAGATAAACTTTTAGGGATAAAAGGGATTATAGAAAATTCTGTTGTAGATTTAAGAGATTTAAATAAAATGGAGAAGCTATTACTTAAAATAGCCCATTATTTGAGTGCAGATATAAATCCAGAAGGTGAGTTCCAAAAGGATACAAGCATTGATAATATTAATTTATCAAAATATCCTGTATTCTATAATGCCCCTGGAATTATAATAAGAAAAACTGATTCCAGACTTTGGCATAGTGAATTGACAAATATTATAAAATCAATAGATTATGGGTATAAAATTCCATCTACTATAGAAGCTCTTGTGTCTTCAGAAAAAATAGAGGAACCTTTAAAGGTAAAAGAACAGTGGAAGGAAATGGGCAGAAATCTTTTATTTCCACTTTCCAGTAATGAAGAACAAAAGGAAATAGTAACAAAGTTATCTGAAAATTTTGGGGTGGTAGTTCAGGGACCTCCTGGTACGGGAAAAAGTCATACCATTGTAAATCTTATATGTCATCTCTTAGCCCATGGTAAAAGAGTTTTAGTTACAAGTCAAACGGGGAGGGCACTTAAAGTATTATCAAAAAATATTCCTAAGGGAATAAGGCCCCTTTGCATGAGTATTCTTGGAGATGATACAAAGGCACTTAAGGAACTGGATGATTCTGTAAGAATAATAACAGAAAACCTTTCTATGGATAAAGACAGTATAAGAAAAGAAAGTATACCTCTTAAAAAACAATTGGATAGCTGTAAGAGCAGACAAAAGGAGTTATATGATAAATTAAAAGAAGCTGAATGTATTGAAAACAAAAAATTGAAATTTCAGGGGACTATAAGTCAATTAATGGATATAGCAAAATGGGTAAGATTAAATGAAAGAAAATATTCATGGATAGAAGATGATATAAAAATTGAAAATAATTGTCCTTTAACGGAGCAGCAGTATTTTCGATTGGTACATCTTTTGAATACTATTGAAAGAGAAGATATAGTTAAGGTAAATAGTATGATTAATGTATTATCTGAAATTCCAGATTTTGATGATATATGTGTAAAAATAAATAATTTTAAGGATATAGATGTAAATTATAAAGAATATAAAAATAATCTAAAAGATTGGTCACTGGGATATGATAACCGTGTAAATTACAAAGAACTTATAGGGGTTTTGACAAGAGCTGAAAAAAGTATGAAAAAAATAGAAGGCTCTTGGCTGAAAGAAGTTATGAGGTGCTATTATACCAGTGAAGTTATGAGACCTGTAATAAAACATATATATGTGAAGAGTAATTTTTTTATCACAGAACTTTCAGAATTACAGAGAAGACTTACTGTGCATAAGGTGGAGGTTCCTAAAATAGATAACTTTAATAAATTTAAGATGGATTTTCAATATATATATGATGTTATAAAAACTAGAGGTAAGATAACTAAAGTATTTAGAGTAATGCACAGTGAGTATGACTATATATTTAATAATTGTTTTGTAGATCTGCATCCCATAGTCTCCAGAGATGAAGCTGAAATATTAAACATATGTATAAAGAAGCTGGCTCTAGAGGAGGAATTTAAGAGCTTATGGAATGGTGCCATGAAAGATTATGGGGCATTTGAAATTAAAGTATTTAATGCTAATTCCATGATGGTTCTGGAGGAAAGTGTAAAGGGATTAGGCAGGGTTATTGACTGGAATATGGATTTCAAGAGTAAGATTATAAATATACTTGGAGAAATAACTTTTTTAAATAAGATAAATTGGTATGAAGAGAAGACTTACACCTATCTTAAAAAAGGTATAATGAGTTTGAAATATATAAATGATTATAAAGAGCACAAGTCATATATAAACAATATAAAAAAACTTTGCAATAGTTCATTTGAACTGCGAAAACTTGGAGATGCCATTGAAAAAATGGATATAGAAGCCATTGAAGAAAGTTATACAGAAGTGGCAAGGCTGAAAAAATTGTACAAGGATATCCAGGAGATAAATTTATATATGGAAAAGCTTCGAAAGTTAGTTCCTATGTTTGCTATAAAGCTTTATGAAAGTAAGGAAAGAAATAAATTTAAAGATTTAAGCATGGCTTGGAAATGGAGACAATATAATAGTATGCTGGAAAAAGTTCATAAAGTAAGGCCGGAACTCATAGAAAGATTATTGTCAGAAGAGAAGAATAAGGAAAAAATTTTAATAGAAGAGTTGGTAGCTAAAAAGTCCTGGTACAATCAGATAAACAATACTACTGATATTCAAAGAAGAAGCCTTTATGCTTGGCTTCAGGCAATGAAAAAAATAGGAAGAGGAAAGGGAAAGTTTGCAGATAAATATAGAAGTATAGCCCAAAGGGAAATGGAAATATGTAAAGATTGCATACCTGTGTGGATTATGCCTTTAAACAAGGTTATTGAAAATATAAAATTGAATAATACTCCTTTTGATGTGATAATATTTGATGAAAGCAGTCAAAGTGATATATTTTCTATTTGTGCATTATTTAGAGCTAAAAGGGCTGTAATTGTAGGAGATGATAATCAGATAAGTCCTCAGGCTATAGGCATAGATCAGGAAACAGTAAACGGCTTGATAGATAGATATTTAAAGGGTATACCCCATAGAGAGTGGTTTGATTTGGAAACCAGCCTTTATAACACAGCTCTTAGAGTTTTTCCTGATAGGCTTTTGTTAAAAGAACATTTTAGATGTCTGCCTGAAATAATAGGTTTCAGTAATTCTCTATGTTATTCTGGAGAAATAGTTCCCTTAAGGCATCCTAAGAAAGGGGAAGTATTCAATTCTCCAATAAAGGCTATAAGGGTAATGGATGGACTAAAAGATAAATTGAAAAATATAAATATAAATGAGGCTAAAGCTTTAGCAGAACAAATATTTAAATGTTGTAATGATAGAAGATATGATGGTATGACTATGGGAGTTGTATCATTACTGGGAGATGCTCAGGCAGAAATAATTGAAAACATGATAAGAGAAAAGATTGGAGAAAAAGAAATTATGAAAAGAAAGCTTTTGTGCGGAGATGCTTATTCTTTTCAAGGAGATGAAAGAGATATAATATTTTTGTCCATGGTAGTAGGGGACAATGTAAGATTTACAGCACTGACCAGGGAGGTGGATATAAGAAGATTCAATGTGGCGGTAAGCAGGGCAAGAAATCAACTTTGGTTATTTTATTCTATAAGTACAGAAAACTTAAATCCAGATTGTGTAAGAACAAAACTTTTAAGATATTGTCTAGATCCTTATGGATTAGAAGGTAATAAAAATGAGACACAGTATATGTTTGAAAGTGATTTTCACAAAGAAGTATTTAGAATGATAAGTAAAAGAGGATACAGTATAACAACAGATGCAAGCCTTAAACATTACAAGGTTGACTTTGTGGTAGAGGATAATAATAGTAGAGTTGCTATAGAGTGTGATGATGGACAATGGAATGGAATTGAAGAGTGGGAAACAGGTCATGAAAGTCAAATGACATTAGAGAGAGTGGGATGGACTTTTCATAAGATAAGAGCCAGTGAGTTCTATAGAAATCCTGAAAAGACTATGGAACGTCTATGGTCCAGGCTGAAACATCTTGGAATTAAGAAGATAATAGCTTAAGGTATCTTCAAATAAATACTGGATAGCAGCATTTTGACTTAATATTTACTTTCAGGTACCTTTAAGCATGATTTTCAGAGGAGTGATCCGCTTGAATAGTAAAAAGACTATGGGAATAATTATGCTTTTATTATTAACTCTATTTATTTTGTTAGCTTGTGATAAAAATAATAGTAAAACACAAGTAAAGGAAGAAAAAAATGTGGAATCAGTTTCTGTAAATAATGTAGGTGACAAAGCTAAAGAGAATTCTGCTAATGTATCCTCAAAAAATGCATATATAAATGCCAGATTTGCTTACAGAATAGAGTATCCGAAAGAATGGACAGGAATTATAGAAAGCGAAACTCAGGATGGTGCACTTATTTATTATAAAGATGGTAATGACATAAGAACTTTTTGTGAAAAAGCTCCAGATGGATATATTGATTCAGAAAGAGAACAATATATATCGGAAGGAAAAAAGGTAGAAGATTTTTATACAGAGGATGGAGTGAAAGGGATTGTTGTTACAGGAAATGATGGAGAAAGAAAGTTTATGCATGTGATCGTTATTCAAAAGGGAAATCACTATGATGTATACGGATTAGTAAAGCCGGATTTTTATAAAAATAATGAAAATAACATAATATCCATGGCTAAAAGTATAAAAATTTTAAATTAAATTTTTTGAAAGAAATAATTGTGTTAATTGAGCAATTGAGGGTGAAGTCTTAATTTATAACTTTTCACCCTTGATTGTATTTTACATAAATATTGAAAATATTATATATATTAATAATAAAATGATGCAAAAATACAAATTTATGTTAACTTTGTTTTAAAAACTTCGATATAATAAGTGTAGACATTTATAAGGAGGAAGAATTCATGAAATTAAGAAGTAAGTTTATGGTATGTTTTTTAGCATTTGCACTAATTCCCATTTTAATAATTGGTACTATTAATTATTTTCAGACCAGATTGTCAAATATAAATTCTGCTTTTGACACACTAAGGGTACAAGAAAATTTAAGTAAAATTTCTATACAGGACAAGATTAATACCATAGCTGCTATGGGTAAAAAGGATTCATCCAATACTATAATAAGAAATTATATGAAAACGATTAATAATTCTAAGAAGGATGATACTTTAAAAAATAATATTAAAGATGGTTTTAAGAGTACAAAAGAGGATTTTTCCTATTATGCAAATATTGCATTGACCGATAAAAATGGAAAATGTACGGTAGATGCTTCAGGAATTCTTGAAAATATGGATCTTGCAAAAAATGATTATTTTATTAAAGCAAAGGAAGATAGTAAAACATATATATCTTCAGTGAAAAAAAGCCAAAGTACAGGAAATCCTGTGATAGTTATTTCTGAACCTATTTTTGTGGACAACCAATTTCAAGGTGTTTTACTTCAGTCCATTGATTTGACAAATATGTCTCAAAACCTTATAAATAGTATATCTATTGGTAAAACAGGAGGAGTGTTTGTTGTTGAAAATGACGGTACTATGATAATTCATAAGGATAAAGGAGAGATATTTAACAAGAATTTTCTAAATGTAAATGCAGCTAATAAAATTCTTAAGGATAAAAAGGGAACTATAGAGTATACATATAAAGGTGAGGATAAATTGGCAGCTTACGACTATGATTCAAACCTTGGATGGATATTTGTAGCTACTATAGGTAAGTCTGAACTTATGGGTACAAGTAATACTGTTTTGAAAACTACAGTTATACTTTCTCTAATAGCTATAATATCAAGTATACTTTTATCACTTATTATTACTAAAAGGCTTTCAGCACCAATAATAAAAGTTTCAGAAGCCATGAATAGACTTTCTGAAGGTGATTTTACAATAAATGTACATTCAGAAAGCAAGGATGAAATTGGTCATATGTCAAGAAAGTTAGATAATACCATTAAAAGTGTTCGAGGGTCTGTGGCAGAGGTAAAGAATACTTCTGTTTCTATAGGGGAAGATATTAATATACTTTCAAAAAATTCTAGTGAAATGGTTACTTCTGTAAATGAAGTTTCAAATGCCATTCAGGATGTGGCTGCAGGATCTACCTCACAAGCGGAAGATTTAATGGATGTGGTAAATATGGTGTCTGATTTTACAAAGGAATTAGAAGAAACCAATAATAGACTTGTTAAAGTTAATTGCGAAATAAAAGATAGTGAAGAAAAAGCAAAACAAGGTAGTGAAGAGATTAATTTACTTATACAAAATATATGTGAGGTGAAGGAGAAGTTTGATGCTGTTTTGGAAAAAGTAAATAACCTTTCTGGCTCTGTTTCACAAATAGGCAGTATCACTGATGTTATTAATGATATATCTGAGAAAACCAATCTTCTTGCGCTTAATGCAGCTATTGAGGCAGCAAGGGCTGGAGAGCATGGTAAGGGCTTTGCAGTAGTGGCAGAAGAAGTGAGAAAACTTGCAGAGCAGTCTAAGGATTCTTCTCATGAAATAATACAATTAGTTAAATCAATATATAGTGAAACCAATGAAGTTAAAAGTACTTCCAGCGGCGTAGGTGATGTGCTGGAAAGCCAGGCAGAATCAGCAAATAATACAATTATAATTCTTTATGATATAATAGATGCGGTAAAGGATATAAGTTCCTTAATGAATGAAGCCAATGATTCTCTTGGATCAGTTATGGAAAATAAGAAGAGTATTTTTAGATAAAGTTCAAAATGTATCAGCAGTGGCAGAGGAAGTATCTGCTTCTTCAGAGGAAATAGCTGCTTCTTCTGAAGAAATGCTGGCAGGAGCAGAGGAAGTTAATAACCATGCTGAGAGAGTGAGGCATTCAGCTTCAGATTTAACGGATAAGGTTAAAAAATTTATAGTGTAGAATATTTTCAGGAGGTGGAATTTATGTATAGTGCAGTAGATAGACTACTTAAATATGTAAAATTCAATACTAAGTCCGATGAAACTACAGGAACCACACCCAGCACAGAGGGTCAGTTAGTATTGGGTAGAGAATTAAAAAGTGAATTAGAGGAATTAGGTCTTGAGGATGTATCTATGGATGAAAATGGATATATAATGGCGACTTTGCCCAAAAATATAGATAAAGAGGTAAAAACCATTGGATTTATATCACATATGGATACAAGTCCTGATATGACAGGAGAAAATGTAAATCCCAAGATAGTTAAGAATTATGATGGAAATGATATAGTACTTAATGAAAAAGAAAATATAATACTTTCACCAAAGGATTTTCCTGAAATCAAGAATTATATTGGAAGAGATATTATAACTACAGATGGAACAACACTTTTAGGAGCAGATGATAAGGCTGGAGTTTCTGAAATAATGGCTGCAGTGGAGTATCTTGTTAAGCATCCAGAGATACCTCATGGAACTATAAAGATAGGATTTACTCCAGATGAAGAAATAGGCGAAGGTGCAGATCATTTTGATGTAAAAAAGTTTGGAGCAGATTTTGCCTATACTGTAGACGGAGGTCCTATTGGTGAACTGGAGTGCGAAAATTTTAATGCGGCTGCTGCTAAAATATTTGTAAAAGGAAGAAATGTTCATCCTGGCACAGCTAAAAATAAAATGATAAATTCCATGCACATAGCTTCAGAATTTATTGATATGCTTCCCTGTAATGAAAGACCGGAATACACAGAAGGCCATGAAGGATTCAATCATCTTATTTCCATTAAGGGAGAAGTGGAGGAAACAGAACTTTATTTTATAATAAGGGACTTTAATAGAGAAAAGTTTGAAGAGAGAAAGAAACTAATGCTTTCCTCAGCAGAATTTTTAAATAAAAAATATGGTGAAGGAATTGTTACTCTGGAGTTAAGAGATCAATATTACAATATGAAAGAAAAAATAGAACCTGTAAAATATATTGTAGATATAGCCTATAAGGCAATGGAGGAATTGGAGATTACTCCAATAGTAATGCCTATAAGAGGCGGAACCGATGGAGCAAGATTATCCTTTATGGGACTTCCAACACCTAATATATTCACTGGGGGACATAATTATCATGGTAAATATGAATTTATACCAACCTTTACCATGGATAAGGCTGTAGATGTAATATTAAAGATAATAGAATTGAATTCAAAATAAAATTTTATTTTCCAAAAAACATTTTTAAAGCTATTAAAATTAAAAATACGGCAAAGGCTTTTTGCATAATTCCTTGAGGAAGATTGTTAGCAAATCTTCCTCCAAATTTTGTACCTATAAACATAGTAATACATATGAGAATTCCTGCAATTATATTTACATTTCCATTTTTGTAATACTCTAAGAATCCTAGAAGACCAACTGGAGGCAGCAGTATAGCCAAAGAAGTTCCCTGTGCCATAAGCTGACTAAAGCCCATTATGTACATTAAACCAGGTATTATTAATGTCCCTCCTCCAATTCCAAATAATCCGCTGAGAATACCAGATATAAATCCCAATATTATATAAAATAAATATGACAGCATATATTATAAATTCTCCTTTCTAAATAATAAAAATTTTATAAATTAATGGTTATGTAGAGTAGAATTATAGATAAAAAATAGATTAATCTATAAATATAATTAACATATTTAGGTTAAATTATTATTGTAATCTTGCAAATGTTTGGCTTAAGTTTTATTTAATGAGGGCAGAATTATATTATATAACTAAAGATCAGGTATAGAAGGAGGGAAATAGTATGTCTCATAAGGGAGATAAAAATAACAAAAACAATAAAAAAGTAAATCAAAAAACTCATAAAGAACTAGAGGAACTTAAAGATAAAAAGCATGATAGATAGAATAGAAATCTCATTCATAAAAAATGTAGATATTAAAGGCTGTTAACATATTATGTATGTGAACAGTTTAAAATGAAGTCTTATTTAAGGCTTCATTTTTCTATTTAGTTAAGTTCACAATGTGTTTTACTTGTGATACTATTATTACAGTTGTTTATTTGAAAGGAATGTTTAAAATGAATAAAACATTAGTATTAGCGGAAAAACCCTCAGTGGGAAGAGATATAGCAAGAGTTTTAAATTGCAGTAAAAAGGGTAGTGGATTTATAGAAGGCAGCAAATATATTGTTACCTGGGCGTTGGGACATTTAGTTACCTTAGCTGATCCAGAGGCTTACGATGAAAGATATAAAACCTGGAGAATTGAAGATCTTCCAATGATGCCAAATCACTTAAAGCTTGTAGTTATAAAACAGAGCGGGAAACAATTTAATGCAGTTAAAACTCAGATGAATAGAAAAGATGTAGATGAAATTGTTATAGCAACAGATGCTGGACGTGAAGGAGAGCTTGTTGCAAGATGGATAATAGAAAAGGCACATGTGAAAAAACCATTAAAGCGTCTTTGGATTTCCTCGGTTACAGATAAGGCTATAAGAGATGGTTTTAATAAATTAAAAAATGCCAGGGATTATGAGAATCTCTATGCTTCAGCAGTAGCACGTTCAGAAGCCGATTGGTTTGTAGGTATGAATGCAACTAGGGCACTAACCTGTAAATTTAATGCACAGCTTTCCTGTGGAAGAGTTCAGACCCCTACTGTTGCTATAATTGCCAGGAGAGAAGAAGAAATAAAGAATTTTAAACCAAAAGATTTTTATGGAATAACTGCTGAAGCAAATAGGCTTAAACTATCCTGGCAGGATTCTAACAGCAAAAGCTTTAGAACTTTTGACAGGGAAAAGGTAAATAAGATACTTACCTCTATTAGAAATAAAGATGCTACGGTAATTGAAGTGGATAAAACTCACAAAAAGAATTATGCACCTCAATTATACGATCTAACGGAACTTCAAAGGGATGCCAATAAAATATTTGGATATTCTGCAAAGGAGACACTTTCTCTAATGCAAAGGCTATATGAAAGTCACAAGGTGCTAACTTATCCAAGAACAGATTCAAGATATATATCCTCTGATGTGGTAGATACTTTAAAGGATAGAGTTAGAGCCTGCGGTGTAGGTCCCTATTCAAAATTAACTGTTAGAGTACTGAAGAATCCAATAAAGGGAAGTAAGCATTTTGTAGATAATAGTAAGGTTTCCGACCATCATGCTATTATTCCTACAGAACAGTCTGTTGCTTTGAGTTCCTTAAGTGATAAAGAGAGAAAAATATATGATTTAGTAGTTAAGAGATTCTTAGCTGTACTTTATCCTCCTTTTGAATATGAACAGACTACTATAAAGGCAAAAATTGGTGAAGAACTATTTATTGCCAAGGGTAAGATTATTAAATCTCAAGGTTTCAAAGAGGTATATGAAAATAATTTTCAGGAAGAACATTCTGAAGATGATATTTCAGAGCAAATGCTGCCTAATATAAATAAGGATGATGTGTTAAAGGTTAGTAAGATTGTTGATACTAGAGGGAAGACTAAACCGCCAGCACTGTTTAATGAAGGAACACTGCTTTCTGCTATGGAAAATCCAGCAAAATACATGAATAATGAGAGTAAGGATTTGATAAAGACCATAGGTGAAACCGGGGGACTTGGTACTGTTGCTACAAGAGCGGATATAATAGAAAAATTGTTTAACACTTTTCTCATAGAGAAAAAAGGTAAGGATATTCATATAACCTCAAAGGGAAAACAGCTTTTAGAGCTAGTACCTAAGGGACTAAAATCACCTACTCTTACTGCTAAATGGGAACAAAAGTTGAGTGCTATTTCAAAGGGTTCTTTAAATAAAAATACATTCATTAATGAAATGAAAAATTATTCTAAAGAAATAGTAAATGAGATTAAAAACAGTGAAGAAAAATTTAAACATGATAATATGACCAGAGTTAAATGCCCTGAATGTGGTAAATATATGTTAGAAGTAAATGGTAAAAAGGGAAAGATGCTTATTTGCCAGGATAGAGAATGCGGTTATAGAAAGGGAATAGCAAGAGTTACAAATGCAAGATGTCCTGAATGCCATAAAAAATTAGAATTACGAGGACAGGGAGAAGGACAGATATTTGTATGCAGCTGCGGCTATAGAGAAAAACTCTCTGCTTTTAATGAAAGAAAGAAAAAAGATAATACAAAGCTCTCTAAAAAGGATGTATCAAGGTATATGAAACAACAGAACAAACAAAATGATGAGCCAATTAATTCAGCATTGGCAGAAGCATTGGCTAAACTTAAATTAAAATAAACTTATTTGAATTCTCTGTAGGCATTACTTTACAATTAAGTAAGCACATAATTTTCACATATTTTATATATAATTTTTCTGAAATGTTATGTTAAAATCCTAATATATAATTGTAGTAAATATTAATATATATTTGAAAATACGAGGAATTTATTAAATACAGTTTATTGGGGTGGTAAATATGTCAAAGAGAATATATCTTGTAGAAGATGAGAAGAGTTTAAATATTTTATTGGAAAAATATCTGCAAAGAGAGGGATATGAGGTTGTTACTTTTTCTAATGGGAAATCTGCACTGGAAAGAATAAAAGATATGCCTGATTTGTGGATACTTGATATAATGCTGCCAGATATAGACGGATATGAAATAATTAAAGCAGTTAAACAAAATAACAGAAATACACCTGTGATATTTATGTCTGCTAGAAATGAGGAGCTGGATAGAGTTGTGGGATTAGAGCTTGGAAGTGATGATTATTTGTCAAAGCCCTTTCTTCCAAGAGAGCTTGTAATAAGGACTAATAAGCTTCTTGAAAGAATTTATAGTAAGGGAAATGAAGATGAAGAAGCTGAAGAGCATATAATAGATATAAATGGATATAAAATAAGTAAAAATCAGAGAACGATTTTCTTAGATAGCAATGAAGTACAACTTACAAATAAGGAATTTGAATTGTTAAGTTATTTTATAGAAAACAAAAATAACCTTTTATCCAGAGAACAGATTTTAATAAGTGTGTGGGGTGATGATTATTTTGGTTCAGATAGAGTTGTAGATGATACCATACGAAGACTGAGAAAAAAATTGAGCAGACTTAATATTGAAACGGTATATGGCTATGGATATAAAATGGTGGTCAAATGATGAAGGTAAAGGGATTTAAATTTAAATCGTTAACCATAAGAATATGGGCTACATTCACACTTATAATTTTGATAATAATATGCAGTATTTCAATTATATATCTGTCTGTTTTTAGGACAATTAAGGAAAAAGATACAATGCAGGATTTAAAAGTCGCTCATAGTATTCTTTTAAATGCAAACAACTTTTATGGACCTGAAAATAGATTCGATGAGCTTAAGAATCTTAAAAGAAGTAGTAATGTTATTATAACCATAGATAGTGATAATAATGTAAATGTAAGAAATATTAACAAAATAGGAAGGCCCTTAGACCAGCAGCCTGTACAGGGATTTCCCCCGGAGTTAAGGGTTAGTGAAGACTCCCTTGGGAGGTGGATGGCTGGTTTTATAAAAAATGATATTGTATATCAACAGCAATTTAAGAAGTCCTATAATGGTAAATCAGTATTTTTTATAGTAAGTTCAATTAAAAGTACTGATACCTCAGATAAGATTTACTTAATATCTTATATCCCTCTATCTAATATAGAAGATAACAGCTTATTGTATATGGTTATAGCAATTGGTATTATGTTTATAGTTTTTGGTTTTATTGCAGCTAAGATAGTGGCTGGATATATTGCAAAACCTCTTAAGAAATTAGAAGATTATAGCCTTAGAATAGCTCATAAGGATTGGAAGGAACCTATTGAGATTAAAAATGAAGATGAAATTGGAAGACTTGCAAAAGCCATGAATATTATGAGGACAGAATTAAAGAGAGCAGATGAAGAGGAAAAAATGTTTTTACAGAGTATTTCCCATGATTTAAAGACACCAGTTATGGTGATAATGAGTCATGCAGAGGCTATAATAGATGGTATGTATATAGATTCTGTAGAAAAGACAGCTGATATAATAAAAAATGAGGCCATTGCACTGGAGAAAAAAATAAAACAGCTATTATATTTAAACACTTTAGATTATGTTCTTGAGAATAATAGTAAGGCTAGTGAGATTAATTTATATCAATTGATATTATATATATCAAATAGATTTGAGATAGTCAATAATAAAATTAAATGGGACTTAGATATAAAAGATGCTTTTATCATAGGTAATGCGGAAAAAATTCAAGTTGCCATTGAAAATATATTGGAAAATTCTCTTAGGTATGCAGAGAAAAAAATTTCAGTTAAACTAAATGTAGAAAATTCAAATGTAATATTGGAAATATATAATGATGGTCCAAATATAGATGAAAAACATATAAATAACATTTTTGATAATCTCTATAAGGATAAAACAGGAAATTTTGGATTGGGATTGGCTATATCTAAAAAGATTATAGATTTTTATGATGGAGAAATTAAAGCTGTAAATAGAGATAAGGGAGTAAGTTTTATAATTAAAGCTCCTATAAGTTAAAAAATCAGGTGTATTTTCTTTAAGGCAATGGTAAAATAAAAATAGTTTATATTATTTTAGGGCATATGAAAATAAATAATAAGTTAAAGATGTAAGATTTATTTTCAATCATACAATTATGATAGGTCGGAATTATAACAGTCTCAATTGATCTGTTATAGGCACAATTGGATTTTAGGTAAATCAGCATACTAACAACTGATTGTTTATTTGAGCCTGATGTACGAATGGAGAAAAATGCAATGATAGATAAAATTAAAATTGAAAAAGCTGTAAGAGAGATTTTAATAGGAATAGGAGAAAATCCCGATAGAGAAGGACTTATTGAAACACCTAGAAGAGTATCTGAAATGTACGAAGAGATATTTGCAGGACTTCATAAAAATCCTTTAGATGATGTTAAGAAATTTCATGAGGATCATGATAATGGAATGATAATAGTAAAGGATATACCTGTATATTCTATGTGTGAACATCACCTGCTGCCATTTATGGGAGTTGCACATGTTGTATATATACCTAGTGGAAATGAGGTATTAGGATTAAGTAAATTGGCAAGAATTGTAGATACCACAGCCAAAAAACCTCAACTTCAGGAAAGGCTGGGTAATGAAATTGCTGATGTTATTATAGAGGCTGTAGATACAAAAGGAGTTGCAGTAGTAATTGAAGCTGAGCATTTATGTATGACTATGAGGGGAATTAGAAAGCCAGGATCTAAAACTATCACTTCAGCATTAAGAGGAGTAATTAAGACAGATTCTCAGATAAGGATGGAGGCTCTTTCACTTATTAATGGAAGATAATATTTAATATAAATTTATTTAGAGGAGCAGCTATTTTCATGGATAAAATTGATAGAATTAATTTAATACTTCATAATAAGATTTATAGGAAATATTTGGATAAGAACAGGCAATGTGAAAAAGAACGAATCTTTTGTCTCCATGATTTGCAGCATTTTTTAGATGTAGCAAGAATAGCTTATATAATAGCTTTAGAAAAAAATATGAACATAAAAAAAGATATTATTTATGGAGCAGCATTACTTCATGATGTTGGAAGATGGAAACAGTACAAATATGATATTCCTCACGATGAAGCTAGTGCTGAACTTTCCATAGATATTTTAAAAGCTGCTGACTTCAATGATGAAGAGATAAATTTCATAACTAAAGCTATAAAAAATCACAGAAATAAAGAAAGAAACTCTGAACTTGGATTTTTGCTATATACCAGCGATAAACTTTCAAGGAAGTGCTATGATTGCAGTGCCTTTAGCCATTGTAACTGGAGTATTGATAAGAAAAATTTGCAGATAATATACTGATAATAGGTTTTATAGTAAGTTCATGTTTGATATTTATTGTTATTTTATTATGTAAGAGAGGTAAATAATATGAAAATAGGAAATAAAAATTTTCATATAGGTGAAAAAACATTTATAATGGGAATTTTAAATGTTACTCCGGATTCGTTTTCTGATGGAGGAAAGTTTAATAGTATAGAGTATGCTATACAGCATGCAAGAGAAATGATTGAGCAAGGAGCAGATATTATAGATATTGGAGGAGAATCTACAAGGCCTAATCACACTCCAGTTGGCGAAGCTGAGGAGATAGGGAGAGTTGTTCCAGTTATAGAGGCTTTGACTAAGGAAATAGATGTACCTATATCTATAGATACTTATAAGGGAAAGGTTGCAGAACTTGCCATAAAAGCAGGGGCTAATCTTATAAATGATGTGTGGGGCTTTAAAAAAGATCCTTATATGGCAGAAGTTGCTGGAAAGTACCAGGTTCCTTGCTGCATAATGCATAATAGAGAGAATAGAGATTATAATAACTTTATAGAAGATGTACTTGCAGATTTGAAAGAATCTATAGACATAGCAATTGAAGCTGGAGTAGACAAAGATAACATTATAATTGATCCGGGGATAGGTTTTGCAAAAAGCTATGAACAAAACCTTATTTTAATGAATAATTTAGAAAGATTAAAAGAGTTAAACTATCCAATTCTTCTTGGAACTTCCAGAAAATCTTTTATAGGGAATACTCTTGATTTACCTGTAGAAGAAAGAATGGAAGGAACTGTGGCCACTTCTGTTATAGGAGTAATGAAAGGCTGTGATTTTGTAAGAGTTCATGATGTACTTGAGAATAAAAGAGCCTGTGCCATGACAGATGCTATAGTAAGGAGATCTTAAAGTGGATAAGATATTTATTGAAGATTTTGAAATATATGCAAACCATGGGGTGTTCAAAGAAGAAAAAAGGCTGGGACAAAAATTTATTATATCTATAGAATTGAGTTTGGACCTTAAAAAGGCAGGAGCGACTGGGGATTTACAGCAAACTGTTAATTACGGAGAGCTTTGCCTTAAAGTAGAAGAACAATTTACAAGAGAAAAGTATGATTTAATAGAAACTGCCGCTGAAAAGGTAGCAGAATTTATACTTTTAGAATATGAAAAGGTAAAGTGTGTTAAAGTTCTTATAAAAAAGCCTTGGGCACCTATAGGAAGACCAGTTAAGTATGCAGCTGTAGAAATAAAAAGAGGCTGGCATACAGTATACATAGGCATGGGGTCAAATATGGGAGATAAGGAAAAGAATTTAAAAGATGCCATTGAACTAATTCACCACAGTGGTAAGAGCAGGGTTACAAAAACTTCAAAATTTTATGTTACAGCTCCTGTAGGTTACTTAGATCAAGATGATTTTTTAAACTGTGCTTTAGAGGTAAAAACTATGTTGTCTCCAGAGGAATTTATGAATATGCTTCTTGACTTTGAAAGAGATTTAAAACGTGAAAGATTAATACATTGGGGACCTAGAACCATTGATTTAGATATACTTTTATATGATAATCTAGTTACTTCTGATGAAAGGTATATTATACCTCATCCAAGAATGGCAGAAAGGATGTTTGTTATAGAGCCACTCTGTGATATAGCACCCTATGTAATACATCCTGTTTTAAACAAAAGAATATGTGATATAAAGGCTGAGATTACTAAGACAACAGGTATTTAACTGTTGTCTATATCAGTATTCAGTGTGTTATTGACAATTTCACTTCTGTTTTCAAATAATAAACTTGGTATAATTTTTGAGGCAATAAAAGATATTATAGGAACTGTAAAAATTATGGCTAGACTTCCGGTAAGTCCTTGAATAATTTCTATGCTTACCATGTCCATATTCATTAATTGAATAAAATTCACATTATAAGAGTATATAACCATTATCATGTTCAATGATGAACCTGTAAAGGCAAGGATAAGAGTGTTTGCCATAGTTCCCATCATATCTTTACCAACATTCATTCCTGAATTAAACAGTTCTTTTGAAGTGAGCTTAGGATTAGATATGTATATTTCTTGAATAGAAGAAGCTATAGATATGCTCAATATTATTATTTTATTAGTTTTGCTTCTATGGCTAATCTTCCATCTTCAATTTCATAGCTGCAGGTGGATAATGTAAGTATGGTATCGTCTTTTGATACATTTACGCCTGTATCATACATAGAGTGGCTTTTAAGCTGCTTTAGAAAATCTTCATAATCAGAATCGTTATTAAACTCTGTTCTTATGTAGTTAAACTTTGTACTTGTTACATATACAGAAAAAATTTGCCATTTGATAGGTTCTGTCAAAGTATCAAATTCAATTATAGGGTGACTTTCAAAATAACTTTTATCCTTAAAATTCATGAGTTGCTGAAACATAGAACCATCTTTCATATTATGACCATAAATTATATTGTTCTTTGTTTTTAAATCGCCCATGTTTCTGAAATCCATAAAAATAGATCTATGGTTTGAAGGCTGTTTTTCAAAATTATGAATTAAATAAAAGCTGTTATCATTAGTTCTTACCACAGGGTAATCCACTTTTGTTCCAGATATATTAAGCCATCCTACTATATCTGGATTTATTTTTTCCAAATCACTGTATCTATCTTTAAAATTTGTATTTTTTTCTATAGATTGATGATATTTTTTGCTTATATTTTTGTTTAAGTTATCATTTTTATAAGTGATAATCATAGGCTTTACAATATAATACACACAATAGGTGGCAATTATAAAAAGAATTATTATAATTGCTGCTCTGATAACATGCAAGCTTTTCTTATATTCCTTTGTCATAGTATTTTTTCACTTCCTAGTTTTTTATTTACTATGTAAGATGAATTTTTAAGTTGCGTTATTAATAATTTAGATACAAAAAGAATCACTATATAATCAATTATCTCACATGCTAAGTAGCTTAACAATACCTTTAATATACTTATATGCGTAATCACATAAACTTCACATAATTATTTGATATTAGTCCAACAATTCATAATTATAATTGACCCATAAGATAAAGAGTAATTATAAATATTATATAAAATTGTATTGGTGGAGGGATAAGAATGAAAAGCAAGTTGATTAAGGCTATTATTGCATGTGTAGTAGTTGCTGTTTTAGGTACAGGCGGATATTTTGGATATAAAAATTATTTTGGTAAGAAGACAACTACTGCATCTACAAGATATTATAGTACAGCAGTTAAGAAGATGAATTTAAGTGAAACTATACAGGGAACGGGAGCGGTCTATTCAGGGTCAACGAAGGAAGTATCCCCAAATAATAATGGGACACTATCTGGATTGACTGTGAAGGTAGGAGATACTGTACAGGCAGGTCAGACCTTATTTACAGCCAGCAGCAGTGAATTAACTTCTGCCGTGACTTCGGCAGAAAATAACCTTGAAAAGGCAAAGCTTGCCTTAGAGTCAGATCAGAGTGCAGAAAAGGTAGATTCGAATAAAGTTGAACAAGATGAAATATCTGTAAGTGAAGCGGAAGAGAAATTAGCAGATGCAAAGGCAGCAGCTAATAATATAACAGTCACTGCTCCTATAGGGGGCCTTGTTACTGCAGTAAATAATGTAAATGGCGATACAGTTCAAGCAGGGAAAAGCGTGCTTACAATACAGAATATGAGCAATTTAAATATTAATGTATCTGTAGATGAATTAGACGTAAACAAAGTTGCTTTAAATCAAAAAACTACCATAAAATTTGATGCAATTTCAGATAAAAGTTATGAAGGAAAAGTTGCAGCAATATCACAGACAGGAACTACTTCAAATAATGTAACTACATACAATGTAGTTGTCAGTATAACGAATCCTGATTCAAATATAAAAATAGGAATGAATGGTACTGCTACTATTGCAGTACAGAGTAAAGAAAATGCTTTAGTAATTCCGGCAGAAGCCTTAGTGGAAACAAATGGTCAGAAATATGTAAGAGTAGATAGCAGCAGTAGTTCCTCTCAAAGCAGTAATGGCAGTTCAACTGCAACAAATAGCACGGCTAATGCACAAAGTAACAATTTTGGCAGTGAAAACAGCAGAAGTGGAAATGGTACAACAACTTTTTCAAATAGCGGCAAATTAGTAGCAATAAAAACAGGATTGGAAACTGAAGATTACATAGAAGTTACGGAAGGGATAAGTGAAGGGCAAAAAGTATTGGTTCAGCTGCCTCAGTCCACTACTACAAATAGCAATAGAAATAACGGATTTGGTGGTATGAATAGCAGAGGTCTTGAAGGAGGCGGAAGTGGTTTTCAAGGTAGCAGAAGTTCACAGGGTGGAAGCGGTTCTCAAGCACCTGGAGGTGGAAATTAGATGAGAGACAGTCTCAGAGAGTTATGTAAGGAGGGAAAGAAATGACAGAAGCTTTAAATAGTAAAGATATAATTAAAATGACTAATATAAATAAAGTATACAAAATGGGCAATAATGAATTTAATGCACTCAGTGATGTGAACTTAACTATCTCTGAAGGAGAATATGTGGCTATTGTGGGGCCCTCTGGAGCTGGAAAATCTACTCTTATGAATATTATAGGATGTCTTGATAAGGCCAGTAGTGGTGAGTATATTTTAGATGGATTAAATACTAGTTGTAATGATAATAAATTGGCTGAAATAAGAAATAAAAAGATAGGATTTATATTTCAGAATTATAATTTACTGCCTAAATTAAATATATTTGAGAATGTGGAATTACCATTATTGTATTTAGGATATCCAAATAATAAGTCAAAAGAGAAAATAAAATCCGTTGTTGAAAAAGTTGGATTATCAAATCATTTAAAACATAAACCTTCAGAATTATCCGGAGGTCAAATGCAAAGAGTTGCCATAGCTAGGGCTTTAGTTACAGATCCACAGTTGATTCTTGCAGATGAGCCTACAGGAGCTTTGGACAGTAGAACCGGTAAAGAAGTATTAAAGATGCTAATGGATTTAAATGATGAAGGAAATACTATAGTAATGATTACACATGATATGGAGATAGCTTCTCATGCTAAAAGAATTATTACTGTAAAAGATGGAAGAATAATCTCAGATAGTTTAAATAATAGGGAGGTAGGAGCATGAAATTCACAAAACTTGTTAAAATAGCCCTATCTTCAGTGTGGAATAATAAAATGCGTTCTTTTCTTACAATGCTGGGTATAATTATCGGCATATCTTCAGTAATTATACTTGTGGGCATAGGACAGGGAACTCAAAAAGAGGTTAGCGACCAGATTGAAAGTTTAGGGACCAATCTTATAACAGCAAATATTATGAGTTCTAAATCCATAACCATTAGTGATGAAGATTTAGCTGATTTAAAAGCTAAACCAGGTATTAAAGAAATTGCTCCTCAAATATCGGAATCAAATATAAATATAAAATATGGAAGTAAATCCAGTACTACTACATTAGAAGCATCCACTCCAGAGTATTTAGATATTAGAAGTCTTTCAGTAAGTTTAGGGAGATTTATAACGGATAGAGATGTAAAAAATAGATTTAATGTAGCTGTAATAGGTACTGAAACTGCAGAAAATGTATTTGGAGATACAAATGTAGTTGGAAATGCAATATATATTAATGGTATAGAGTTTAAGGTAATTGGTGTCCTAAAATCAGAGGGAACCTCAAGTTCAGGTTCCAGTGATGACAGAATAATAGTTCCGCTAACTTCCGGTCAAAGACTTTTAAAGACAGCCAATGCAAAAACCTATTATATATCAGCAGAGGATAAAGACAAAGTTGACATAGCAATGGGATATATACAATTATTTTTAGATAAAAAATTTGGACTGCCAGGAAATGCCAGCAGCACAACTACTAATAGTTATTATAGAGTTATGAGTCAAACAAGTCTCCTTGATACTGCTACATCAACTACCAAAAGCATGACTACTATGCTTGCAGGTGTTGCAGCTATATCCCTTGTAGTAGGTGGCATAGGAATAATGAATATAATGCTTGTGTCAGTAGTTGAAAGGACAAAAGAAATAGGAACACGAAAGGCTATTGGAGCTAAACGAAGAACCATACTTTTACAATTTTTAATAGAAGCAGCAGCCGTAAGTGCTGTGGGTGGTGCTATTGGTGTGGCTTTTGGATATATAGGTGCCTTTATAGGAGAAAAGTTTTTTTCCACAACAATTGTCATATCTAATAATGTGGTGCTAGGTTCTTTCTTATTTTCGGTATTAGTAGGATTAATATTTGGAATTTATCCAGCTAATAAGGCATCAAAATTAAATCCAATAGATGCTTTAAGATTTGAATAAGATAAAAAATGAGGTGATAAAATTGGAAGATAAAGCTGTTTATTCTGTAGTAGTGCCTTTATATAATGAAGAATTGGTAATCAATGAAACTTATAAAAAGCTTACTTGGGTGATGGATTGTACTAAAGAAAATTATGAAATTGTATTTATAAATGATGGAAGTAAAGATTCAACTAAAAGTAAAGTTCAGGAGATATGTAGAGAAGACAGTAAAATAAAACTTGTAAATTTCTCAAGAAATTTTGGCCATCAGGCGGCAATAACTGCGGGAATGAATATAGCCGAAGGTGCTGCTATTATAGTAATAGATGCAGATCTTCAGGATCCTCCGGAAGTAATATTAAAGATGATTGGAAAGTGGAAAGAAGGATATGAAGTTGTATACGGAAAAAGAGTTAAAAGAGAAGGAGAAACTTTTTTTAAGAAATTTACGTCTATGGCTTTTTACAGAGTATTAAAGAGTATGACTACAATTGATATTCCAGTAGATACGGGAGATTTTAGACTTATAGATAGAAAAGTACGTAATGCTTTGGAGTTATTACCAGAAAAAAATAGGTATGTAAGAGGTCTTGTAAGCTGGGTAGGATATAAACAAACTTTTGTAGAATTTGTAAGACGTGAAAGATTTGCAGGAGAGAGTAAATATCCTCTTAGTAAAATGATGAAATTAGCTTTTGATGGAATAACTGCATTTTCATATAAACCACTTATATTTTCGGCATATATAGGAGTTATATCCCTCTTTATAGGTATAATATTGTTTATTGGAGTATCTATAAGAGATTTAATTAAACATATCAGCCTGTTAAATATCAGTTTTATATTATCCATAAATCTTATAATGTGTGGTTTTATATTAATAAGTATGGGAATACTGGGACAATATATTGGACGAATAATGGATGAAACTAAGGATAGACCATTATATATAGTAGATAATATAATCAATTATAAAAATACTCAGGGAAGACAGGAAATTAAATATATAAAATAAAGATATTTTATACTAAAAAATTAATTTCTAAATATATAATTATAATAAATAAACAAGAATTAAATATATAAAATGTAAAAATTACTAATAAAAACTTTGTCATATATCTAATTAATAATTAATCATATGGTTATAATAACCTCGTAAATAACTATTAGGAGGTAACAATATGATTAAATTTGTAAAAAAAATTGCAGCAATGGCTCTTTGCTTAGCAATAGGAATAAGTGCTACAGCTTATGCTAATCCCGAAACAAATAATGCAGCTAAAAAAGAAAATATTAATCAGTACAATAAAGGGGTTAATGAAGAAAATAAGGGCCATGATAATACAGAAAATAAAGGATCACATGAAGGTCATCACCATAAGGGAAAGATTTTAGATAAACTAGGTATAACAAGAGAAGAATTAGAAGAGGCAAGAGGATCTGGCAAAAGCTTTTTTGATCTTGCTAAGGCAAAAGGCCACAGTGAATCAGAAGTAAAAAAAATAATGATAGAAGATAGAAATAATTATATAGATCAAGCAGTTAAGGATAAAAAAATTACCAAGGAAAAAGCTGATCAAATAAAAAATATAGTAAATGAGAAAATTAAAAATTGGGATGGAAATCTTAAAGAAGATTCACACAATAGAGATGAGGAAAATAAAACTAAAGAGAATTTTAATGAGGGAAATAGCGGAAGTAATGTAAATGATGAAAATAATTCATCTAAAAAGGGTACAACAAGTGAAGGTAATACAAATAAAGAAACTACTGATAGTACTACAAATAAAAATGATGTGAATAGTGAAAATAAGGGAAGTAGCGAAAATAGTTCAGATAATAAAAGTAACATAGAAAATGAAGCCAATAAAGAAAATGCTAAAAGCAATACTTCTAAAGACAATAAAACACAAAATAATACAACAAATAATAAATATAAAAGTAATAGTAATAGATAAATCTTTTACTAATATAAAAAATAACTATTGGTTATTTGATATAAGAATATTCTTTAGATGGTATTCTTTTATAAAAGTTGTCTCACAATGTATGTTTATATATTGTGAGACAGCTTTTTATAGCATTATCAACTTAATTTATTTTATATCTTGATAATACAAAACTATAGTGATATATTTAGAGATAAGTGTATATACAGCTTTTAATATAGAACGGAGGACTGTGGAAATGTCTGAATATTTAAATGAAGAAATAAGAAAACTTAAAGAAAATAAAAATGCTATAATTTTAGCACATTACTATCAAGTACCTGAGATTCAGGATGCTGCTGATTTTATAGGAGATTCTTTTGAATTGAGTAGGCGTGCCAAAGAAAATGATGCAGACCTGATAATTTTTTGCGGTGTAAGGTTTATGGCAGAAAGTGCAAAAATTTTATCACCACATAAGAAAGTATTACTTCCAGTGAAAGAAGCAGGCTGTCCAATGGCTGATATGGCTACAGCTAAGCAGATTGTTGATATGAAAAGGGAATATCCTAATGCAAAAGTTGTTACTTATGTAAATTCTTCTGTAGAGGCAAAAGCTGTTTCAGATGTCTGTTGCACTTCATCTAATGCTATAAATATTGTTAAAAATATAGATGCTGATGAGATAATATTTGCTCCTGATAAAAATTTAGGTTCATATATTCAAGAAAATGTTCCAGAAAAGAAAATTATTTTATGGAAGGGTCATTGTTGTGTTCATGACAGAATTAGTAAAGAAGACGTTCTCAGGGGCAAAGAACAGTGTAGTACAGCCAAAGTTTTAGTTCATCCTGAATGTAGAAAAGAAGTTAGGGATTTAGCTGATTATATTGGAAGTACCAGTGGAATAATTAATTATGCAAGAGAAAGCAAATATGATAAATTTCTCATTGTTACGGAGGAAGGAGTTCTGCATAAATTAAAAAAGGAAAATCCTAATAAGCAGTTCTTTTCATTAAGAGGCATGACCTGTAAAAACATGAAAAAAACTTCTTTGGACAACGTATATTGGAGTCTCGATGAAGATTACTATGAGATAAATATAGATGAAGAAATAAGGAAAAAGGCTGCTAATGCTTTAGAAAATATGCTTATTTTAGGGAAGTGATTAAATGGATATATATACAGACATTTTAATTGTTGGATGTGGCGTAGCAGGGATGTATTCAGCTTTAAATATAGATAAAAAATATAAAGTTGTTATAATTTCAAAATCTAAAGCAGAAGAATGTAACACTTATCTTGCTCAAGGAGGAATCTCCTGTGCTAGAGGTTATGAAGATATAGATCTTTTTGTGGAAGATACTATTAAAGCTGGTAAGAATAAAAATAGATTGGAAGCAGTAAAAATTCTGGCAGAAGAATCTGTGGAAAATATTCATAGATTAATTGAATTTGGTATGAAATTTGACTATAAAGATGGTCAATTGGATTATACTAGAGAAGGTGCTCATAGTATAAATAGAATAGTCCATTCTACGGACGAAACTGGCAAGAAAGTATTTGAAACACTTTTTCATCAAGTTAAAAACAGAGATAACATAACTGTGTATGAAGATACTATTTTAGTTGACATATTAAAGCTTAATGAAGGGTGCTGCGGAGGTATAGTAAAGATAGACAATAGAGTAGATTATATTCACTCAAAATATACAATCTTAGCTTCTGGAGGTATAGGGGGATTATTTTTAAATTCTACAAACAGAAGGACTATTACTGCGGATGGTATCGCTATAGCTTTAAGAAATGATATAGAAGTGGAAAATCTACAATATGTCCAATTTCACCCTACTGCATTATATCAAGATAATTCACAGGAAAGGAAATTTCTTATATCTGAATCCCTAAGAGGTGAAGGTGCAAAACTTTTTAATATCAATAAACAGCGTTTTGTAGATGAACTTTTGCCAAGAGATATAGTGGCTGATAGAATATGGAGAGAAGAAAAAAATACTAACTCGAAATTTGTGTATTTAGATGCAAGTTTTATGAACAGCGATTTTTTAATAAATAGATTTCCTGGTATATATAGAGAATGTAAAAATAGAAAAATAGATATTACAAAGGAGCCTATACCGGTTACACCAGTACAGCATTATTTTATGGGTGGTATAAAGGTGGATTCAAATTCTAAAACTTCTATGAATAATTTATATGCCTGTGGAGAAGTAAGCTGTACAGGTGTTCATGGTGCCAATAGACTTGCCAGTAACTCATTGTTAGAGGGATTGGTTTTTTCTAGAAGAGCGGCTTTAGATATAAATAAAAATATATATGATAAAAATATAGTGAATATAAAAAGAGATATTAGCCTGGAAGAGGCTGATAATTTAATCAATTTAAATCTAGAATGTATAACTAATGAATTTAAAAAAGTATTAGGAGAAAAAAGACATGAACTCATTAATAATTGATAATATAATAATTGATGCTTTAAAAGAAGATGGTGCCTATGATGATATTACTACAAATTCTATTGTAAATACAGAGAATAGATGCAAAGTAGACCTTATAGTGAAAGAAGATGGTATACTTTGCGGTACTGAGGTGTTTAAAAGAGTATTTGAAGTTTTAGGTGGTGTATCAGTAGAGTTTTATGCTAAAGATGGTGATAATGTAAAGAATGGACAGGTAATTGCAGAAATAAAAGGCTCAACTTCCAGTGTACTCAGTGGAGAAAGAGTAGCTTTAAATATACTTCAGAGGATGAGTGGCATAGCAACTTTAACTAATAAGTTTATAGAAAAACTTCAGGGAACAAAAACTAAATTATTGGATACGAGAAAGACTACTCCAAATTTGAGAGTATTAGAGAGATATGCAGTAAAAATTGGAGGAGGAGAAAATCATAGATATAATTTGAGTGACGGTGTGCTCATTAAAGATAATCATATAGCAGCCGCTGGAGGCATAAAAAATGCTATTGAAATGACCAGAAAAAATGTTTCTTTTGTAAAGAAAATAGAAGTTGAAACAGAAACCTTAGAACAGGTAAAGGAGGCTGTCTCGGCTAAGGCAGATGTAATAATGTTAGATAATATGAAGGTTGATACCATAAGAAAGGCATTGGATATAATTAATGGTGGGGCCCTTACAGAAGTATCTGGCAATGTGGATCTTGAAACTATAAGATCTTTAGCCGAAACGGGAGTAGATTATATATCTACAGGTTATGTAACGCACTCTTATAAAGTACTTGATTTAAGTATGAAAAATTTGACTTTGATTTAAGCAAAAGAGTATATTTGTAATTTTATAAATATGCTCTTTTGTTTGCAAAAAATTAATAAAAAATTTTAATTGAAATGTATTATTTTGTATTATATGTAGTATAATAGGTTTATAAATTTAAAACTAGCTAGTAAATTTTTATAACATAATAAATTAATTTGTTTTATTACGCCTAACTTAAGAAAAAAATTTAATATGAAGAGCTAAGATAAAAATTATTATAATAATCTACAATTATACTGCAAGTCTACAATATTTATAAAAATTAAAAAAATGTTTACATTAATTAAAATGTTGATTTTAATTGGATTTGGATACTTTATAATTAACATAAAATTACAAACATGCCTCTAATAAAGAGAAAATCGAAGAAATTTCAAGCTTTTTAATGGTATTACCAGATGATGTGAAATTTATTTCATATTTTATAGAATTATGAACCTTTATAAGATTTGTAAATTTATATAATAGGAATATAATAAATCTATAGATAAAAGATGGTACTATCTAATCTAACAATTCTAACAATTTTTTAATAGCCTGTAGGATACATGAGTTCTATTTACTATTAGTTTGTGAGGAGGATTTTTCATGAGTGTTATTAATTCAGTAGAGAAGGGTCTAAAAAGTACGTTAGTAAATACTATCGTTGATATTTTAGATAAAAATCCTGAGAAAAATGTTGACAGAATTTTTGCGCTAATAAAGAAAACAATTAAAGATCCAGATGAGAAAGCTCAAATAGACTTTGTATGTGATTACTATAATGAAAACCAACATATACATGATTTTGTACAAAATATATTGAAAACTACAGATAAAAATTGTCTAAAGAAATTTTTTACTAATTTCTTTGCAAACGCTGCGTGGTTTGGAGCTCCTATAAGAGATAGTCTTAAAGAGGAGGGCGGCAGTGTGCCATTTATCATTCTTTTAAGCCCTTCCATGAGATGTAATCTAAGATGTACAGGTTGTTATGCAGGTAACTATAGTAAAGAAGATGATATACCTAGAGAAGAAGTAGAAAGAATCATAAGTGAAGCTAGAGACCTTGGAATTTATTATATGGTAATACTTGGTGGAGAACCATTTATAAATAAATATATGTTAGATGTATACGAAAAATTTAATGATGTAATGTTTACACCATTTACTAATGGTACAATGATTACTGAAGAAGTAGCAGACAGATTACAGAAACTTGGAAATGTAATTCCTATGTTCTCTCTTGAAGGTTTTGAGAAAGAAACTGATGCAAGAAGAGGAAAAGGTGTATTTAAAGCAGTTATGAAAGCTATGGATCTTTTAAAAGAAAGAGGAGTTTTATTTGGAGTTTCCTCAGCAACTGCAGCATATAATATAGATGTTGTTACTTCAGATGAATTCATAGATATGCTAATAGAAAAAGGCTCAAAAATGAGCTGGTATTTTATGTATATGCCAATTGGTGAAAAACCAGATATTAGTGCTATGCTTACTCCAGAGCAGAGATTGAGATTAGGAGAGAGAACAAGAGCTATAAGAACTGAAAAATCATACTTTACTATAGATTTCTTTAATGATTCCCCTTATGTTGGAGGATGCATTGCTGGTAAATATTATTGTCATATAAATTCAAATGAAGATGTGGAGCCATGTATTTTCTCACATTTTGCAGCTTATAATGTTAAAGGAAAGCCTTTAAAAGAAGCCTTTAAGACTGAATATTTTAAAGAAATAAGAAGCAGACAGCCTTATAATAAGAATTTATTATTACCTTGTATGATGATAGATAATACTAATCAAATAAGAGAAATAGTTAAGAAGACTGGAGCTTATCCAACACATCCAAGTGCTGCAAAGATGATAGATGATCCTTTATTCATGAAACAATTAGATAATTTAGCAGCTAAATTTAAACCAGAAGCAGAAAAAGCTTGGAAAGAAGTCTTTAATGAAGAAGGAAACTATAAGATGTCTAAAGTGGATTAATTAATAATTTATAATTTAAATAACTAAAATATTCCCTAACAATAAATATTGTATTTATGTTAGGGAATATTTTGTTTAATTTTTATCAATGCTGTTAATTTAAATTTAATAAATTAAAACTTATATAAAAAGTTATATATCTATAGACATTTTTAACCTATAAATTTAAAATTAATATATACATATCATTTTTTATTAAATATTTGTTATTGAAATATATAACCTTATTTAATTTATATTATTTATAGAATTGATGGTATATTAATTATATTTAAAGAATAGTTTAAAATTTTCTTAAACTTAGGAGAAATCTTTATGAAGAAAATAATTTCTATATTAATTATATTTTTAGTAAATATAAGTTTAATTTCCTGTGAAACTGCATCTAATAGTAGTAATGTAGAAAAACTCAGTGGAAAAGTGACTATATGGACTACTGACGCAAATGCAGCTTTAATAAATGATGCAGCGGCACTATTTAGGAAAAGGTATCCTGAGGTAAGTATTAATGTTTCATATTCAGATGTGAATACAGCTTTAGATAGTATATCTAAAAGTTCAAAGGAAAATGTCCATTTGCCTGATATTATGATTGTGAGAGATAAAAATATACCTGTAGTATTAAATAAGGCTCAAAATAATATTTTGGATGCTTCAGAAATTCCACAATTTAAAAAGGATAAATTTATCAAAAATCAAATAAATAATAATACCTATAAAAATAGAATTTATGCTGTCCCTTGGTATGTAGAACCGACAATTATGCTTTATAGGGAAGATATACTTAAAAGTTTAAATATAAAATCTGATGATATTAAAACTTGGAAACAATATATAGATATAGGAAACAATATACTAAAACCCGAGGGTAAAGCTATGCTTTCTTCAATGGATATTAATGATGGAACTATTTATGACTTGCTTTTAAGTCAGCTTGGAGTTAGCTATTTTAACAATAATGAAAATATAGATTTGCTTAATGAGAAGTCCGTAAGGGCAGCTGGTATTTTAAATGAAATATATAAAAGCAAAATTTCACGGGATAGTACCGATAAAATACAATCTTTTATAAATGGGGATGCCATATCATTAATATGTAATGTAAGCACTATGTATAACATAGAAAGTAAATATCCAGATTTAAAGGACAAAATAAGAATACAAAAAATTCCTGCCTTTGAACCAGGAGGAAATAGGGATAATATAAATTTTGGAGACAATTTAATGCTTTTGAAATCTAGTAAGAGTAATTCTGCTGCACTGCAGTTTGTACAATTTCTGAGTTCTGATAAAGAATTCGCTGATTATGAATTTAAAAGGTATGGATTTATATCCTCTGATACTACATCTTATGTAGAGGATAGTTTTTATAAGAAGAACGAATTTTATAACAAATATATAGGTATTATGGCTGTAGATGAAATCTTAGGACTTAGAAATATGAAATATGAATATAATTTTAATATTATAAGAGATAAGAGTTTAAAGACTATAATTGATGCCTCTGCTAATAATAAACCATTAAATGAGAGTCTATATAATTTGCAGACGGCATTAGAACAATCAGATGAATTAAAATAATTTTATATATTAATATTTTTAAAATAAGCATTTAAAAACGTTTACAAAGTTGGAGGATTAGTATATAATCTACGTATAGCATAAATATATAGATTAGCTATGATTATTTGGGTTTGATCAAGGGATATTTTTGTTAGGCATCTTAAAGAAAGACAGTCAAATAAGCTTGTTTTGAAGCAAGTTCTTAATTCAGGTTAAAGCTTTGACTTGTCATTTATTTAAAATGCCTAAAATGTTTTTTTGAACTAATTTATTCAAATTATACTTGAGGATATTTTTGATTCCCTATATATCTTTTCGTATACTTCTAAGGTGTCCTGGGCTGTTTTTATCCAAGAGAATTCCAAGGAACGTTTTAAACCCTTATTAGACAAATCCTTTTTTATCAAATCACTAGTAAGTACCTTGTAAAGTTTTTCTGAAAGCATATCTATATTTTGTGGATCTATTAATAGAGCAGAATTTCCAGTAACTTCTGGTATAGAAGTAGTATTGGAAGTTATAACAGGGGTTCCGCAGCTCATTGCTTCCAACGGAGGAAGTCCAAAGCCTTCATACAAAGATGGATATACAAATACTTCACAGGAATTATAGAAAATAGGTAAGTCTTCATTGGGTATAAAATCTGTAAATATTATATTTTCAGATATTTTTGAGTTAAGTTTCATTCGTATTAAATTTTCAATATCATCCTTTTTTGAACCACAGATTACAAGTTTAATATCTTTACTTATATCCTTAGATACTTTTTCGTAGGATTTAATCAAAGAGGATACGTTTTTTCGTGCACTGAATCCTCCTAAGTATAATATAAAAGGAGAATTTATATTATATTTTTTAGAAATATATTTTTTACAATAATTTTTATCTAGAGGTTTGTATATTTTATCCGCAGCTAGTGGAGTGACAAATACTTTATCCGGGTTAATTGGGAAGAATTTCAATATATCTTTTTTTGAGTATTCAGAGACAGTAATTATGGCATCAGCTTCACTGATAATTTGCGGCATATCTTTTAAAAATTTTAATAGGTATCCTCTACCCACAGTTTCAGGCATTATATATGGAATTAAATCATGTATTGTTACTACTTTCAGGCAATTTATATTCTGTGAGAGTCCTATTCCATTTTGAGATATATGATATATATCTATATTATCTTTTTTTATATCTTTTGGGAAAAAATATTCCTGAAAAAATCTATGATATCTCCTCGAAGCCATTCGTATAATTGTATTATTATTTTTAAATTTTTCATAATTTTCTCCAGACCAATAGAGAATATATTTATTTAATTTATCTATGAGAATAAGATTTTTTATAAGGTTTTCGGCATAAGTTCCTATTCCTGTGCCTTTATACCAGTTTATTCCTCGGGCATCAAATGCAATTCTCATTGAATACACTCCTCAAAAATTGATTAATAAGTAAGGTTATAATTGTTTTACTTATATTAATAATATTAATTTAAGCTAGGAAATGTGTCAGCATTCACACTGTTGAAAAAAAACTCATATAATGAATCAGAACAATGCTTAGTGGAGGCATAGTTATGCAAACAGAAGCTATAATAAAGCTGATAATGGATAATTATGAAATAGGTGTAGATAAAGTTACAAAGATAAAAAATGTTTATAAATTAGAAGGAAAATCAGAGAAGTATTGTCTTAAGATTGTTCATTATGAATATGGACATTTTTTATTCATATTAGAAGCCATGAAACATCTAATCAATAGAGGTTTTAATAATGTACTTAAAATAATAAAAAATAGAGAAGGTAAAGAGTATATAAAATTTGGTGAGAATTATGCATATCTTACAAAATGGGCTATAGCTAGAGAATGTAATTATGATAATCCTCTAGATTTAGTGTTAGCCTCTTCTACCCTTGCTAGTTTGCATAAAAAAAGCGAAGGTTTTGTTGTCACAAAAGAAATGCACCCAAGATATAATTGGCTTAAATGGCCAGAAGTGTTTACTACCAGAATAGATGAAATGTTAGATTTTAATGATAGAATTCAAAAGAAAGATAACAAGACAGAATTTGATTATAGGTACAAAGATGTGATTGACAAAGAGATCAATAGAGCTAATAGAAGTATAATGAATTTAAATAAGACAGATTATTGTCATAAAATGAAAACAGAGATGAAAAAAAATGGATACTGTCATCATGATTTTGCACATCACAATGTACTTATAGATAAAGAGCAAGAGGTAGTAATAATAGATTTTGATTATTGTATTTTAGATACTCATCTTCATGATTTATCAAGTCTTTTAATAAGAAAAATGAAGAATGGTAAATGGGATATGGACAATGCTCTTTATGTGTTAGATGCATATAATTCCATATATTCTATAGAAAAAAGTGACATACCTGTTATGACTGCATTTATGGAATTTCCACAGGATTTTTGGCAAGTAGGTATTCAATATTATTGGGAAAAACAACCTTGGGGAGAGGAGTTTTTCCTAAATAAATTAAAGAAGATAGAACTTGACATAGATGAAAGACAAGAATTCCTAGAGAAATTTAGAAATTTAGATTACGGAGGTTAGGTAAGGCTATGGGAAAACACAAGCATATAAATAATAAGTGTATTGAAACTGTAAATGTAGATGAAAAGGATATAAATGATTATGATAAAAAGATTGAAGAATTAAGTGAGAGAGTTAAGAGGTTAAAAAGGATTAAAAGGAGAACAAAAAAACTTGCTGAACTAGAGCAGAAGGAGCATGAAATAATAAGAAAATTAAGTAAGCATCATAAATCGAGGTGATTATCTATGGCTGAAAGTAGAATAATTTCCTTAGAGCAATATTTAAATGAAAGTAATATTAGATTAACAAATAATAGTTTTGATAATGTATTGGAAAATATTACTGAAAATAAAGTTTTAGAGCAAATAGATACTATATATGGTTTTCATAAGTCTGTGCTGGGATGTAATTCCATAATTTTTAAATCTATCCCAAATAAAATAGGAAAGACTGTTGAAAAATATAAAATACGCATAAAAAATTTAAAAAGAGATTTAAAAGGCTTTAAGGATAAAAGTACTTTAAATGAATTTGAAAATATGGTGTTAAAGACTTCAGATAATTATTTAAGCAGGGCAGAAAAGTGTATTGATATAGTAAATCGATGTAATTATATAAACTTAGTTAAAAGAAGTATGCAAAGATTTGAAATTTGTCTTGGAAATACTTATTTTGATAATCTTAGAAATAGTGATGGATTAGAAATAAATAGTTTAAAAAAGTGTGCTTATAATATGCTGGAAATGGATGGTATATATTTAATCAACAAGGTTAAGAAAAATAAAAACGATATAGATTTAGAAAAAATAATAAACTATTTTTGTAAAATAGAACAATTTGATAAGTACAGTAATAATTTTATTAGAGCCTTAATATCCTATCCCCATGCATATATGAAGTGTTGTGAGAGATACAGATTAAGCAAAAAGCAGTGGGATATAAATGAATATGTCATGAGCCTTAATAGAGCCATGAAACTTGATTGTAATGATATTATCCTATGACTAGGTATTTGCTGCTCTCATTCTAATAATAGATGAATATACCTTTGTAAAAGATACTAAAAATTTAATGACTTATTAAAATTTAGACTGACTATAATATAAATTATGATTAATATATTCATTAATAGGAGGAGGTTATGTTATGGTGGATTTAGGATATAGGGATAAAGCTTATTTGTCCAAATATGATTTAGATATAAGACTTTTTGAAAAATTTAACTTAAAGGTTACAGATTTAGTTCCTGTAAGGAAAGTATTTTTAATTAATACCGATAAAGGGGATAAAATATTAAAGAGAATAGATTGTACTTTAGATGAATTTCATTTTATAGTGGAAGCTCTAAAATATATAAATAGAAGTTTTAGCTTCATAATGGATTTTGAAGATAGTATAGATAATAAAAAATATGCTCAGTGGAAAGGCGAGTACTATTGTATTATGGATAAAATTGAAGGCAGAGAATGCGAATTCAGTAATCCTGTAGATTTATCTATATCATCTAAAGGACTTGGAAAGCTTCATAGGGCATCAGAAGGCTTTAGGTATAAAAATTCTAATAAAAATATATGTGGTAATCTCTTAAAAAATATTACAAGAAAAAGAGAAGAAATATTATTTTTTAAGAGAATGGTAAGTCTCTATGAGAACAGATCGGAGTTTGACAAAATATTTTTAGACAATGTGGATATTTATATAGAGAAAATTGACAAGTGTTTGGAATTTTTAAACAATACTCCTTATTATAAACTTTGCAGTGAAGAGGATAAGATAGTGTTATGTCATCATGATCTTGCTCATCATAATATAATAATTAATAATGATAAGGCTTACTTTATAGATTTTGATTTTTCTGTAATTGATTTAAAGGTTCATGACTTATGCAATTTTATAAACAAGGTAATAAAGAATTTTTCTTTTGATATAGATAAGGCGAAAACTATTTTAGATAATTACTGTAGTACTAATACATTAAGTAAAAATGAACTCAGTGTATTACTGGGAATGATGACTTTTCCAGAAGACTTTTATGATATTTCAAAAGATTATTATTCTAAGAGAAAAGACTGGGAAGAAAATATTTTTGTATCTAGGCTAAATAGAAAAATTAGGTTTGAACCAGATAGAGAAGAATTCTTGCAGGAATTTAGAGAAGAAATAGATAAATTTTAAAATATGAATATAAAAAATTAGCCCTTTAAACTGAGTAATTCAGATATAAAGGGTTTTTTATTTTAAGTACACCACTTTACAAGTAATTAAAAAATACCAAAAAATACAACGTACCAAATACCTCTAAAATATCAATACTAACTTTGAAAGAAACCAGTAGAGAATGGAGGTATCTGGTACTATGGTTAGTATTGACCAAAAATCATTAATTCAAACAATAAAAATTTATTTAAGTGAATATAGATCAATTTTTAAGAAGCGAAGCTTTGTTATATTTGTTATACTCATTGAAGCTATACTAGCGGTTTAAGAGCTTCGCTCAATAAAATTTTTATATGATAATTTTATAAAAAAATATTGGACTAAAGTTCTAAATAGCTTTTATTACTTTTTATCCTACACCAAGTTTTCGGTAGAGAGTTTAATGATAGTTACAGTTAGAATAGCATTAACTCTCATTCCAGAAGATATAAAATCATCTATTACTATATTCTTAATTGTAGATGATACTCTTCAACCTAAATTTGGGAACAAATTTGATTGTTATAGTAAACTTTTTGACCATACACAGCATAATGGTACTTCGTACTTAAATGGGCATTGTTTTGTATCGTTAGTTATAAATATACCTATACTTTTTAATGGAAAAATCAAGTATATTAGCCTACCCGTAGGGTATAAGCTCTATGATAAAACAAAAAGTAAACTTGAAATTGCAGGTAATATGATTGTAAATGTTATGCCACTACTTATAGATTATCAAGTTATTGTACTATGCGACAGCTGGTATACTAAAAAGCCATTTTTAAAAATATCAAAGAATTTCAATAACATTAATGTAATAGGGGCAGTTCGTTCTGATACGTGCTTATATGATTTACAGCCTAAACCTACAGGTAAAAGAGGACGCCCAAGAAAAAAAGGTGAAAAACTCAATATTAAAAACTTTAACTATGAAAAAGTAGATAACTACTATATAGCAACTAAAAAAGTAATAACAAACTTATTTGATGAACCAGTATTTGTAACTGTAAGCACTACAGATATTGATAAATTTTCATCTGTAAGGTTATATATTAGCTCTATAGAACCTTCAGAATTGGAAGTTTTTAAGAACTACAATACTGATGACTTAACTATCGATAAAAACAAACCACATCTTATTCCATTTTATACATACAAAATAAGATGGAACATAGAAGTTATTTTTTATCAACATAAATTCTTCTGGTCTTTTGGTAAATATATGGTAAGGTCTCAAGAGGCTATAGAGAAATATGTTAACTTACTGGCTATCGCCTACAGTTTTACGGTAATATTACCTTTTATAAATAAAGCTTTTTCGAAATACCAATTTAAGAGTCCCCAGGTAACTAAAAATACTATATCTTACCAAATGTCAAAAGAATTAATATTACGCACTTTCGTGCAAAAGCTACAAAAGAACAAAATTCAAGAAGAAGTTCTAAAGGTAATTAATTCCTTGGCTTCTCAAGATAACGCTAGTTAATTTTATTGTAAAGTGGTGTTTTAAGTATTTTTAAATACTTTTTTATATATATTTAAGGTTGAAAGAGCAGTATTTTCCCAGATGAAATTTTTACTTATACTTAAACCCTTATGGATTAAATTTTTCCTTAAATTCTCATCATTCAGGCCTTTATAAAGTGCATCACAAATCTTGTCTTCATCTCTTGGATCTACAAGTAAACTACAATTATTGAGTATCTCGGGAAGAGAGGTAACATTTGATGATACCACAGGTACACCACAGGCCATAGCCTCTACAGGAGGAAGACCGAAACCTTCATATAGGGATAGATATGCAAAAAGCTTTGCTGAATTATAAAGGTATGGCATATAATTTATAGGAATAAAACCAGGGAATATAACTTTGTCTTCAATATGGAGCTTTTGAGCACAACTTTTATAGTTCTTATAGGATTTTCCCTTTGTACCTGCAATGACCAGCTTTAAATCATTTGGAGTTTTTGCTATAAGTTTTTTAAAGGCATGTAAAAGACCTATTATATTCTTTCTGGGGCTAAAGCCACCTACATACAATATGAAATCTCCAGTTATTCCATAAGTATTTTTAATAATTTTCTTACTCAGCTCTTTATTTAAAGGTCTATATATATTTTCAGCTGCAAGATAAGTCACATATATCTTATTAGCTGGAAAATTAAATGTTTTTGCTATATCATTTTTTGAAAAATTTGATACTGTTATAATAGCATCACAAATAGACACTATGCTAGGTAATTCTTCGTTAAATATATGAAGATACCTATCGCTTACAGTATCAGGCATTTTATAGGGAATTACATCATGTAAGGTTATAATAAAGGGACATGTCTTTTCTAAAGGAAGTCCAACTCCATTTTGTGGTACATGATATAATTCTATACTTTTATTATTTAAAATATTGGGTATATTAACTTGATCCCAAAAATTATTATTAGTTTTTTCATTTATATTATTTATTTTAAATTTATTAGAAAAGTTTATATCTATGTTTGAAGCTTCAGGCATAAATAATAAATAATCATTAATAGTATCAATTTTATTTAGACAGTTTATGAGCTGATAAGTATATGTTCCAATACCAGTACCTCTATAGAGTTTAGCAGCTCGTGCATCTATTCCTATTCTCATAATATATTTACCTTTCATAATTGCTTCACTTTAGTATATTAATATAAGTTAAAAAATGTTAATAATTTTGTATATTTGCCATGATTACTTAAAACAAATTGTTAATCAGTAACTTGTACAATAAATTTATTCTAAAAAAGTAATAATAATCATATACATATTTCTATGGGGGGTGATTAAAAGATGATGAGGGAATTTGAAATAGAAAGGCAATTTGATTTAAAGATTGAATCTATTAAACCCAATAGAGGAGTGTATTATTTAAAAACAAATAAAGGCAATAAATGCCTTAAAAAAATAGATTATGGTATTCAAAAGCTTCTATTTGTTTATTCTGCAAAAGAACATCTTATTTCAAAAGGATTTACAAAAGTGGATAGATACTGTTTAAATACTGAAGGCAATCCCTATGCACTTGTAAATGAAGATATATATACACTTTCAGAGTGGATTGAAGGCAGAGAGTGTAATTTTCATGATGATGCAGAGTTAATAAATGCATCTGAAACTCTTGCTATATTGCATGAGAGATCAAAAGGATATGAACCACCGGAAAATAGTAAATTAAAAACAGATCTGGGAAGGTGGCCTCATCTTATGGAAAAGAGAGTCAGATCCTTTGAAAAAATGAGGGATATGGCTAGAAAGAAAAGTAATAAAGCTCAATTTGATTTAAACTATATTAAAAATTATGATTTTTTTAAGAAAATTGGACTAAAGGCCATAAAGATTTTAAATACTTCTGAATATATGAACTTATGTAAAAAGACTGAGGAAGAAAAGGCATTTTGCCACCATGATTATACTTATCATAACATAATTATAGATAATGAAAATAAGGTGAATATTATTGATTTTGATTATTGTAAAAGAGAAATAAGGGCATATGATTTATCAAATTATTTGATGAAGGTACTGAAAAGATGTGACTGGGATATTAAATATGCAAAGCTGATAATTGATGCCTATAATAAAATATCGCCGTTAGAAGAAGGTGAATACAGAGTATTATTTGCATTTCTACTCTTTCCACAACGTTTTTGGAGGCTTTCCAATAGATTTTATTATAATGAAGTCAATTGGGGACAAAGTACTTTTAATAAAAAAATACAAGAACTGATAGATGAGAGAGAAAAGTATAACAAATTTATTGATGATTTTAAAGAAATGTATAATCAAGAGGAATAAGAGATTATATGATAATTAGTTAAGTCATGTAAAATATATTTATATTTTACATGACTTTTAACATTTTTCCGCTATATTTCATAGAATGTAATAGTAATTTTATGGAGTGAAATTATGAAAATAGGAGATATAGTAGTAAGAAAGTCTTATGATAAAGATGTAACTTTTAAAATTATTGATATTAAGGATACTGATAAAGGTACAATGTATGTACTTAATGGAGTTAATTTAAGAATAGTTGCAGATTCACCCTTAGAAGACCTTGAACAGGTTGATGAAGATAATATTGGATTATCTGATGTTGTATTTAATAAAAAGGTCAATGAATCCATAAAAAATATAATTGAGTCCAGAAGAAATAATAGAAAAACTGGAAAATATAAAAATCACAAAAAGAAAAAAAGAGAAAAATCTTACAGAGAATCTAAAGATACAAGCAGCAGCAGGCAAACTGCATTAGCAGAAATTTATCCTAGAGATCTAAAAAAAATTAAAATTACTCAAGTTGAAAATAGTGATAGTATGATATTCAGCAGACCTGGTAAAATACTGCATGTAGATGGAGACCCTAATTATCTGGATGTTTGTATTAAAGTATATAAACAGCTTTCCATAAATGCAATAGGAAAAGTAATTTCTGAAAGTGAGCAGCCTTCAAAGATAGTTGATATTGTAAAGGAAGTTAAACCGGATATAGTAGTAATAACAGGCCATGACGGGGTGGCAAAAGGAGTAAAGGATTATTTTGATTTAAATAATTATAGAAATTCAAAATATTTTGTTGACTCTGTAGCACGATTAAGAGATTATGAACCTAATTATGATGATCTGGTAATATATGCAGGGGCATGTCAGTCATTTTACGAGGCAATTTTGGATGCAGGTGCTAATTATGCAAGTTCTCCTGAAAGAGTTCTTATACATTGTTTGGATCCGGTTTTTGTATGTCAAAAGGTTGCTTATACAAATATAAATGATATTGTCAATATAAGAGAAGTGGTCAGTAATACAATAACTGGTGCAAAAGGAGTAGGAGGACTTCAAACCAGAGGTAAATGCAGAGAAGGATATCCACGTTCAGCTTTTTTCAAGTAAAATAAATTTTTTTGGTTATTATAGTTAGTGTAATAATTATTTGTATGCTTATTTTATAAAAAGCTAGTTATTATATAACAGATTAAAGTAATGGGAGGAATATAGCTAAAATAAATCTAAAGTTTATTTTATTAACAAAAATTTTACCTTGACAACTTGTATTATTTACTGTTAAAATAATAAGTTTACTTGACATCTATAAATTTATATTATATAATATATGATATGGAAAGAGGGTGTTTTACGTGGAGAAAATGAATGTGTTAGATTCTATTAAAAGAAATATTGAGGACCACTTGGGAGAGAAAGTAGTTTTGAAGGCAAATAGTGGAAGAAAAAGAGTTGTGGTCAATAATGGAGTTATAGAAAAAACTTATCCTAGTATATTTGTGGTTAGATTAGAGTCAGACACCCAAAGGAAAGTCACATATAGTTATTCGGATGTATTAACTAAAACAGTTCAATTAGTTTTTGCAGTATAGTAAAAACGATACTAAATTTTTAGTATCGTTTTTTTATTAAGTAGTTTGTGTACCGAAAATTATTAATACTTTAACTTATATGCTTTGCAGTATTATTTAACAAAACATAAGTATAAAAATTCAAGGTAATAAAAAAGAAAGATGGTGGGTTCCATCTTTCAACTATGGTATAAAAGGGTATTGAGAATTTATGAGAGGTTATATGGTCAATAACCATCTTCTATATTACGTGATGTTGTGAATTTTGTCAATAAGTTTAAGTGATTTACAATATAAAACATAAGTATATTTAAATAAATATGTTGAAATAAGAATTAATATGTAGAAAATACAATAAAGATTAAAGGAAAATAGCTACTTTTTAATTTTTATAAAAAATAATTATTCTAATTTTTGGATCATGTAAAATAAAAATAATTAAAAAAATTATCATATTTCTAAGGGAATACTTATATACATTATATAAGGTATCTCAAATACCTTAGGTATTTCATAGGAGGGATAGGTAATATGGCTATAGAGTTAGTTAAAGAGAATATAGAATATGAACAGTTATTGGGGGAAAATACAGCGGATACTGTAGTACAGGAAGAATACATTATACCAGACACTCAACCGGATGTATTAAAGATACTTATGGTAGATGCAAAACCTTCTATAACCAATACAGAAGTAATGCAGGACAAGGTATATATAGAAGGACAAGTACAGTTTGATGTAATTTATCTAGGTAAGGCAGAAGAGAATACAGAAATATGTGGAGTTTCTTATTCAGCTAAATTCAGTAATTATGTAGAAATAGAGGGTGCTGCCCATAAGATGATTTCTAATGCAGATTATGATGTAGAACATATTAATTGTAATGCTGTAAATGAAAGAAAGATATCTGTTGAGGGAATAATCAAGCTTAGATCAGAAGTATACAATAAAAATGAATTGGAGATAGTCAAGGATGTTACAGGGCTTGGAGATGTTCAATTTCTTAGGAATCCAACTTCTATTGATAAGGTAGCCAATAATACATCTGTGGATTTAGTGGCTAAATCACATTTACAGGTTCCTATGGAAAATCCTCAAATTGGAAACATATTAAAATACGATGTTAATATCCATAAAAAACAATTAAAGATACTAGAGGGTAAGATAGGTATAGAAGCATTTGCTCAAATAAATGTTTTATATAAAGGTAAAGATACTGCAGACGTATTTAGTTTGTCTGATGATGTACCTTTAACGCAGGAAGTTGAAGTGGAAGATGTAAATTCAACTATGAATGCATATGGAGAATTTACTGTGGATGCTACAGAATGTAATATAAAAGAAGATGATTTAGGGGAGAATAGAAATATTGATATAGAAGCTTTAGTAAAAGCTAATATAAAAATTCAGAGTAGAGAAAATTTAGATGTTATACAGGATGCATATTCACCAGATTTAAATCTTAAAATAGAGAAAAAAGATTATGAGTTTAATTTAGTACATGGTCAGGGAAATACCGAAAATATAGTTAAAGAAAATCTTGAAATTAAAGAAGAAAATGCAGTTCCTACGGAAGTAATCTTAGCTACTGGAAAGGTTTCTGTAACGGATAAAAAATTAGTAGAGGATAAATTATCAATAGAAGGAATAGTAAATGTTTCTGTTATTTATAAAATAAATAGTGAAAAGGATAATTTAAGTTCATTAAATGAAGATATACCATTTACAAGTACTGTAGATATACCTGGTGCCAAAATAGATATGAATTCTGTTGCAAAGGTTGATTTGGATAATATTGAGGCTTCAATTGAAGCTAATACAATAGCAATTAAAGCAATTGTATCTGTATATGGAAGGGTAAACTACAATTCAAATAAAGATTTTCTTATAAATATAGTTCCACTAGAAGGTGAAAAGCCTAAAAAGAAGGCCAGTGTTACCATATATACTACTCAAGCAGGAGATACATTATGGAAAATTGCTAAAGTATACTTTACTACAGTGGAATCAATAGTTGATATTAATGGTATAGAAAATACAGATTATGTTTTGCCAGGACAAAAACTTATAATTCCGGGAAGGGCTGTAATATAGCTTATTAATAAAAATTAAAAATGATATACTTAGGAAGTATTGGAACTAAAACCTTTTAGCACTGAACTATAGGTGCTTAAAGGCTTTTTTGTTATAATGTAGATGTAGATTTAAATTAATACGGAGGAGAAAAACATGTTAGTAAAAGCATATGCGAAAATAAACATATCTCTAGATATAGTGGGCAAGCGAGAGGATGGCTATCATCTATTGAGAATGATAATGCAGACAATTAATTTGTATGACTTAATAAATATAAATAAAATAAGCAATGGGATAGAATTAAGTTGTGATAAACCATACGTACCTACCGATTGTAAAAATATAGCTTATAAAGCTGCACAGCTTTTTATGAATACTTATAATATAAAATCAGGTATTAGTATTGAGATAAATAAAAATATACCAGTAGCTGCTGGACTTGCAGGTGGTAGTACAGATGCGGCGGCAGTACTGCGTGCTATGAGGAGTATTTTTAATATTGATGCAGATGATAAAGAACTTATAGAGCTTGGGTTAAAATTAGGTGCAGATGTGCCCTATTGTATAGTGGGCGGTACTGCCCTATGTGAAGGTATAGGAGAGCAAATTACTACTTTGGAATTATTTAAAGATAAAATATTGGTATTGGTTAAACCTAATTTTGGAGTATCTACAAAAGAAGTGTATAAAAATTTTGATATGGAGAAAGTCTTTAAGCACCCAGATACAGAGGCTCTAATGGAAGCTATGAGAAAAAATGATTTGGAATTTGTAAGTAAAAATATGAAAAATTTACTTGAAAATGTTACACTTAAGAAATACAGTATATTAAAAAATATTAAAGATCTAATTATAAGAGATGGTGCTTTGGGAGCTATGATGAGTGGAAGCGGACCTAGTATTTTTGGATTTTTTGATGACAGTATAAAAGCGCAGCAGTGCTTTGAAAATCTAAAGAAAAAATATGATGAGACTTACATAACCAGAACTATATGATATTTATAGTTTATATGAAATATTTTTGAGAGTAATTATGGTTTTTGGTAGGAACGTTTACAAGATCTTTGAAGTGATTAGATTATTAATAAATAATCTATCACAAAATAATTATGGCTAAATTGCCATTTTGGCTTTAAAAATTGAATTATCTAACATCTTTAATACTTCATCAACTTTTGCAGGTAACTCTTTACTGATTTCTTCAATATCTTTCATGGTTAGTCCTAAGGAATCAGTAACTGTTTTATTTAATACATAAAAAGTATTAAGACATAACAGTTTTTCGTAATATAAGGTACTAATGGAATCAGCTACACTCATAACATTAACTTCTTCTATATATTCAGTGGCAAGCAATGGTGTGTGATGATAGGTAATTACAGCTTCCACATCTTTTGGGAAATTCCATTTTTTAGATAACCAATTTCCAATATCGCAGTGGGTACAACCTTCCATTACAGTTCTTTCAGCAACAATTTGATGAACTCCCCTTAATTCTATTTTTACAACTTCGTTAATAATTCCAGGTAAGCAAATATCAAGTACAGCATTTCCTATATCATGTACTAATCCATAGGCAAAATATTTATACTTATCTTTTAAGGCTAATTTATCAGCTATAGCGGTGGCCGCTATGGATGTACCTAAACAATGCTTCAAATATTTTAATCTGTCAATTGAGTCTGATCTGCCAAGATTGTCGGGAAGTAAACATTTAATTAAATAAGATAGTACTAGACGATAAAGTGTAGTTGTGCCCAGATACATTATAGATTCTTTTAAACTATCAACCTTTTTAGGAATTTTAAAATAACCAGAGTTTATCATTTGAAGAAGAGAGAACTTTAATGTTGACCATTTTGAGATTTCATCTACAAGATTATCTATATCTATTTTATCAGATGTCTGTAATATAGATATCATATTGGTAATTTCTTTATTTATTTTAGGTAATCTATGAGACTGCTCAATATAATTTATAATTTCTGATTTATTCATAGTAAATACCTCCTAAATTATTTTATATTATTTTTAATATATACATGATAAGATAAAGTTTTATAAATTCAGAGTTCTTAATTAAACTTGTTTATGCGCAATTCACTAGATTATTTATGGTAGAAATTATCTTAGTAGATTTACTTCTTATTTTGGAAAAATCCCTACATTCATCAATTTATTTTACAATTTATGACTATTAAATACATATACTCCTTATTTTTTATATTACATATTATACTACAAAAATATAAAAAGTTAATATTTATATAATGTTAAAAATAATAAAATATTGGTGTATTCTATTTTCAATCTATAGTGAAGCTACATTTAAGCTTGAAATTAATAGATACAAATATAGTATTATCAAGGCTTATAAATTTTTTAGTTTTAGTTTCAAACTAGTTTCACTATAGATAAACGATATGAAAACTTAATTTACGCATTGATAAAACAGAATATTTTAAATGCTTTTACTTATAAAGATTAATTATTAAAGTTGTTTATCTATAATTTAAATTTTATGTTTTATGGGGATTAGTATTTGTTCCCCTGGGTATAGTGACTCATCTATGTTGTTTTTAATTTTAATAATATATGCAGTTCTAAAAGGATTGCATTCCGGAAGAAATTGTTCTGATATAGTTATAAGATTATCTCCTGTTCTTACAGTATATATGATATAATCAGCACTTAAAAAAATATATATTTCATATAATTTTATGGAAATCAGCATTAAAATGCATATAATAGCAATAATTATAGAAAGAAATATAAATTTTATTGAATCATGTTTATCATTTCTAATTAAAGTTACTACAATTCCAGCTTCTAATAGAAGAGTAGAAAGTATGCCAACTTTAAAGGTTCTTTTTTCTTCCTCTGTTTTATTTATATTAAAACTTAAAATTTTAAATATATTTTTCATAAGATTAAGGCCCCTTATAAATAACGTATTTCAGTTAATATTTTTGTCATAAATATTAATTTATAAACTAAAAAATTTTTTATCTGTGAATATAAATTTTATTTATGTAAATAATTTACAATATAAATTTTATTTTAGGGGGATTTATTAATGAAAAAGGGAATTGTTTTAATAATAATATTATTATTTAGTAGTATATTAATTTGGAATTATAATAAAAATACAGATGTTATTACAGAAGATGTTAAAGTTAAAGCTATTAGTGGAAAGGCTGATCAACAGAGTGTAGCCAAAAAGATAATAAGACTTCATATTTTAGCCAATAGTGATTCCAATGAAGATCAAGCTTTAAAGTTAAAAGTAAGAGATAAAGTATTAGAATACATTTCACCTAAACTTAGTAATTCTAAAAGTATTGATGAATCTAGAGAAATACTTAAAAAATATGATAAAGATATTAATGATATAGCTGAAAAAGTAATAAAAGAAAATGGTTATAATTATTCTGTTAAGACAGAATTGAGCTATACAGATTTCCCAGTTAAGCTTTATGGAAATATAATACTTCCTCAGGGAAGATATGAAGCCTATAGAATTTTAATAGGCAATGCAAAGGGACATAACTGGTGGTGTGTTATGTTTCCGCCTCTTTGTTTTACTGATATAACTAAAGGGAATGTAGAACCAAAAAAAACTCAGGAAGAAATGAAAAGTGTTTTAACTAAAGGAGAGTATGAATTAGTAGATAATAGTTCAAATAACAATAACTCAGGTAATAAAAGTACTTCTACAGCTGTAGATAAAAATATAAAGGAAAATGACAATAAAAATGACAATAAAGATATTAATAAAAGTAATAGTATAGATGGAAATAATAGCAGCAGTAATAATGAAAATAGCGGGGGAAATGACATTAAAAGTAAATCCAAATCTGTAATTAATAAAAAAAATAATGACAATAAGTTACAGAATAATAGTATAAAAAATAACCAAAGTAAGCCTGTAAATAAAAGTAATAATGAAAATAGATCCAGTGAAAATATAACTGCTGACAATGAGAATACTGCACAGATTTCTACATCAAATGATAATAATGTAAATAATATTGGGGATGAACAGAAGGAAAATAAATCAGAGGGCAATAAAAAGACTTCTGAAAACAATGATAAGAATATTGTAAATACAGCGGATAACCAAAAAATAGTAGTGAAATTTAAATTAGTAGATGAATTTAAAAAATTGGGAAATATACTAGATAAAATATAAATAAATAGGCCTTAAAAAGCCTCTTTATTTATATTTCCATATCATTTTTCATAATGGCAATTTCTCTTCTTTTAATTAGGTCATTTATAACATTAAAAATTTTATAATCACAATTTGGCTTTGAGAATTTTTTACAATTACCTTTCATTATTTTTAGGGTTTCAGATGAAGATAAAAGATCCTCAATTTTTTTTCTGCAATTATTGCCATTACCTATACTTATGGCAAGATTATGTTTCAATAAGAATTCCTCATTTTTTTCTTCCTGCCCTGGAATAGGTGAAAAGAGAACTAAGGGTAATTCGCATATTAAGGCTTCTGATATAGTTAAACCCCCAGGTTTTGTAATGAGAATGTCACTGCATTTCATGTATTTGTTAACATCTTTAGTAAAACCTAGTATTTTGGTATCTATATTGGAAGATTCACTGAGAGACATAAGTTTTGCATATAATTTTTTGTTTTTACCTGTAATTACTATTATTTGAGCATCTTTATTAGTAGAACTGGCAAGTTCAGAATATATATTTGAAATTCTTCCCATACCAAGACTGCCGCCCATGATAAGTATAACTTTTTTATCTGGATCTAAACTCAGTTCTTTTAGGGTATCTTTTCGATCGTATTTATCAAAAAAATCAAAGCTCACAGGTATACCTAAGTCAAATATGGAATTTCTATTTATACCTTGATGTATCATTTCTTCTATCATATCTCCATTAGAAACTATGTAAGAATCAACTTCTGGATATATCCAAAAACTATGGGGGGCATAATCGGTGATTATACAAGCAATAGGAATATTGATTTTACCTTTTTTCTTTAATATTGATACCATTTCTACTGGATACCAATGAGTACATATTATTATATCTGGTTTGAATTTTTCTATTGCTGATAATATTTTATTTGCCATAATTTTAGTTAATTTATTTTTAAAAGATGATATACCATCAGTTTTATTAGTGCTCTCTGTAATTTTGTAAATTTTCCCAAAAAGTGAAGGCTTAATTTTTAAAGTATTAAGGTATCCCCCTATTAAAACTTTATTTAAAATTGGATTTATATATTTTATTGTATCTAAAATTTTAACTTCTGAAGCTGGTTCGAATTTAAAAATATAGTCTTTAAGTGCAAGAGCTGCGTGTTTATGCCCTCCGCCTGCTGAAACTGAAAGTATTAAAGCTCTCATTATTTTCACCTTTCAATTAAATTAAACTGCAAATATTAATTATATATGTATAGTCTATATTATACAACTTAGACTTAGGAAAATAAATAACAAGTAAAAGTATGATTAAGTTATTTTTAGCACTATAAAACAAATTATATGTAAAATACCAATTTAATTATATAAAATTTAAGGAAAAGCACAAATATTTTTCTATATTTTTTACAAAAATATAACTATAGAGATTATAGGATGAATAAGTAAAAATAAATTACAGATAATAAAAAAATAAAGGTTGAGATAAAGGAGAGTTTGCAATGAACACAACTAAAAAAAGAATTATATATACTATATCAGTAGCTTTAATTGTGGTATTTTCAACAACATTTGCGATTCTTATGACACTTGAAAGAATTGATTATAGGAATTATTTAATGGGGGAATACAGTAAGAGTATGTACCAATTAATAAATTCAGTTGAGAATATAGGAAGTAATTTATCTAAAGTACCAGTACTTGGTTCTAAAGATCAAAATATCGTAGCACTAGGTGAAATTTTTAGATTTTCAGCAATGGCTAATGATAAACTTCATTCGCTGCCAGTTGATCAACAGCAATTAAGTGGAACAAGTAAATTTATAAATCAAGTGGGAGATTTTTGCTACACCTTAGGAAATAAAATTGTTCAAGGTCAGGAACTTTCAGATGAGGATATAACAAAGATTGAAACATTAAAGAAGCAGTCCTATGTACTTGAGAACCAGCTGAAAAATGTACAAAACAGTATAAATAATGGTGATGTAAAGTGGGGAGAGATAAGAAAAAAGGCCAGCGGAGTCTTTCTTGCTGATAATAAAAATTCAATATCCAACAATTTTGAAAGTATTCAAAAGCAAATAGCACAATATCCTGCACTTATATATGATGGACCATTTTCCGATAATAACCTGGATATACAGCCAAAGATTAATTTTGCAAAAGATGTCACAGTAGGGGAAGCAGAAGCTGTTGTAAGAAAAGCTATTGGTAATGAAAAAATAGCTAATATTAAAAGGCAAGAGGATGTAAATAAGCAGAGAATTCCTTGTTATAGTTTTAATGTAAATATAAAAGGACGAAATGAGGATAATCCAGTATCCTGTGAAGTTACTAAAAAAGGTGGAATGATATACTATATTTTGGATAATAGGAATATAGGTAAACCTGCAATAGATGTGAATAGAGCTCAGGATATAGGAAGTAAATATTTAGCGGATAGGGGATATCATAATATGACGCCTACATATAGTTTGGTATACAATAATACTGCTATTATAAGCTATATTTACAACATAGGTGATGTAGCTGTATATACGGATCAAATAAAATTAAAAATTGCACTAGATAAAGGCGATATAATTGGCATGGAATCTGCAAAATATCTTACAGCTCATGATGAAAATAGGAAAATTCCTGATATTAGCAGCCTTATAAGCAAAGATAAGGCACAGGAAAGAGTAAGTAAAAGATTGAATATTACTTCTTCTAGATTAGCTGTTATACCTACTGAGTCAAACAAAGAAGTATTATGTTATGAATTTGTGGGTAATTATAATGGTGATTCCTTTATAGTTTATGTAAATGCTCAGACTGGATATGAGATGAGGATACTGCAAATAAGAAATACACCAAATGGTAAACTTACAATATGATATAATAGAACCACAGAAAAGAAAAACTGAGCTTGCTGTGGTTCTTTTTTTTATGGGAATAAAATCATAAAATATAAAAGGGAATCATAGTAGATGTGTTTTTGTTTGTAGTTTTAAGGTTAGTATTACGCCACTTTTAGCTTAAAAACTGTTATAATATTTTATTAAATAATTTTTCGGAGGAGAATTTTATGAAAAAGAAAATAGGTGTATTATTTGGTGGAAAGTCAACAGAACATGAAGTTTCAAGGGTATCGGCATCAGCTGTTCTCAGAAATATTGATTTATTAAAATACGATGTGTATCCTATAGGTATAACAAAAAAAGGAGAATGGTTTGAATATACTGGTGACATAGATAAAATAGAAAATGGTCAATGGGAAAAAGATGAATATTATAAAAAGCCGGAGGGAGAAAAGGTTTTATTTAACAGAGAAGTAGATGTGGTTTTCCCTGTGCTGCATGGATTATGCGGAGAAGATGGTACTATACAGGGATTATGCAGACTTATAGATATTCCTTGTGTAGGACCTAATGTCATGTCTTCAGCTGTATGTATGGATAAAGTATACACAAAATATTTATTGGAACATTTTGGCATAAAACAAGCAGATTATGTGGTTTTAACCTCAGTTGAATATAATGAAAATAAGGAAAAAATAGTAGATGAAATAGAAAAAAAATTAAATTATGATGTATTTATAAAGCCTTCAAATAGTGGTTCTTCAGTAGGAATTACTAAGGCACATAACAAAAAAGAACTTGTAGATGGTATAGAAGAAGCCTTAAAGTATGATAGAAAAGTGTTAGTTGAAAAAGCTATTAATGCTAGAGAGGTTGAAGTGGCTGTACTTGGAAATGATAAACCTAAAGCTGGTGTACCAGGAGAAATTCTTCCTGCCAAAGAATTTTATGATTACGAAGCCAAATATGAAGATGTAGAATCAAAATTACTAATACCTGCAAATATGAATGACAAGGAATTAGAAGAAATAAAGAATACTGCTGTAAGAATATATACCGCACTAGATTGTGCTGGTATGGCAAGAGTTGATTTCTTAGTGGATAAAGAAACTGCAGAGATATATTTGAATGAAGTTAATACTATTCCGGGATTTACTAAAATAAGTATGTACCCTAAAATGTGGGAAGCAGCAGGAAAGGCATATAAAGATTTAATTAGTGAACTTATAGAATTTGCAATAGAGAGAAATAATAATTAATATAGAAATTAATAGTTAAATTATTATTTACCATTACTAATTTGAAAAAAAGTTTCAGTCAAATATTATAAAATCAATATAATTTATTATAATATTATAATGGATTATATTGATTTTGCATTTAATTAATGATTTAATAAATAATACATAAATTGATTTTATATATTATTTATTATTATACCAAGGAGATAAATATGGAGAAAAGAGCTATTATAACTATTTCTAGTATACAAGGGAATAAAGAAGATGATTCTATACAAGTGGTTACTCCAGGAAGCTTTTATTCAAAGGATGATTGTTATTATGCTGTTTATGAAGAAACAGAAATATCAGGTATGGAGGGGACTACTACTACGTTGAAAATAGGTCCTGAGGAGTTGATATTATTAAGAGAAGGGACCACTAATGCAAATATGCATTTTGTTAATGGTAAAAATAACTTATCTATGTATGATACTCCTTATGGAACACTCAAAATGGAAGTGAATACAAAAAACATAGATATAGATATAAATGAAAAAGGCGGAAATATTGCAGTTAAATATGATATGAATATATCTGGGCAAATGGTTCCCGAAACCTCCCTTGATATAAATATAAAGGTGCAATAGGAGAAAAGAACGGAGCTGTCGCACTAAAAAATTAGTGGGACAGTTTTTTGCGTAAAAAAATAAATCTCCCACTCGGAAGAGTGAAAGATTTATAGTAAAATTAACATATGGCAAAATATATTAATTTACATAAAAATTATACTTTAAATCGCGGAAGTTATCAATTAAAACTTCCACTAAATATGGATTACATGATTCCAGATAATGATTCGGTGCGTTTGCTAAGTCAGTTTGTAGAGGAGATGGATTTAACAGATTTATATTTGACTTATTCTCGATTAAGGGAAAATCAGGCTACGCCTCGTCAGATGCTGAAGATTGTACTTTATTCTTACATGAATCATAGATATTCTTCTAGGGAAATGGAAACCTCCTGCAAAAGAGATGTAAATTTCATGTACCTTTTAGAGGGTTCACCAGTACCAGATCATTCTACCTTTGCAAGATTCCGTAGTATCCACCTTTCTCAATGCGCAGAAACAATTATGGCAGAAATGACAAACTTTCTTTATGAAATTGGAGAAATATTAGGGGACGCTATATTTATTGACGGTACAAAGATAGAGGCATGTGCCAATAAGTATACTTTCGTTTGGAAAAAAGCAGTTTCAAAAAATTTGGAGAGACTACTTTATAAATTAGCTGATTTTGTAGCTGAATGCGAAGAACTATACGGACTAAAGCTCGTATATGAAAACAGAGTAAAAATAAAGCATGTAAAGAAGCTACGCAAGAAACTTTATGCCTTGAAACAAGAAGAAAATATTGAATTTGTACATGGATGTGGTAAAAGGAAAACTCCAATTCAACGTTCTATTGAAAAACTCGAGGAATATCTTAATAAGCTAAAAGAATACACACAGAAAATCCATATCTGCGGTAAGCGTAATAGCTATTCGAAGACAGATAAAGATGCAACTTTTATGAGGATGAAAGAAGACGCCATGAAAAACGGTCAGTTAAAACCTGCTTACAATGTGCAGCATGGAGTTGATTCTGAATATATAGTGTGGCTTACTGTAGGCGATCAGCCTGCGGACACCACAACGTTGATTCCATTTCTAAAAAGCATGGAGAACTTCTTGCATTTTAGATATTTAAAAATAACTACAGACTCAGGCTATGAGAGTGAAGAAAATTATGTTTATACTAAAGAAAATGGACAGTTATCATATATTAAGCCAGCAAATTATGAAATAGCTAAAACAAGAAAATATAAGGATGATATAAGCCGAATAGAAAACATGGACTATGATGAATTTGGTGATTATTATACTTGCAAAAATAATAAGAAGCTAACAGTAAATAGAATAATAAAAAGAAAAAGTAAGACTGGTTATGTAAGTGAAAAAACAATCTACACATGTGCGGATTGCAGTAATTGTAATCAAAAAAATAAATGTATAAAAGGACATAACTGTAAAACGCCATTAGAGGATAGAGTTAAAAATCTTGAAACTTCAAAGCTCTTCAACATGCTTCGCAAAGAGAATCTTGAAAGAATTGTAAGTGAAGAAGGTTGCGAGTTAAGAATGAATCGAAGTATTCAAGCCGAAGGCTCTTTTGCAGAGATAAAACAGGATATGGGATTTCGTAGATATCTAAGTAGAGGTAAAAAGAATGTTTTGGCGGAAAGTATTCTGTTAGCTATGGCACATAATATAAATAAGCTACATAATAAAATCCAGTCAGATAGAACTGGAACACATCTTTTTCCACTTAAAAAGAGTGCTTAATTTTAAAATCTTAAAAACTCTGCAAATCAAAAAAGGCCTTAATATCAAAGGTTTATTAAAGTGCGCCATTTTTTAATTATCGAGCTTATTGGGGATTAAAATATCATTAAATTTTCTATGACACACACAAAAAACGCTGCCGCGTTAGCATACTTTTTTATGCTAATGCGACAGCTCCGTTTCTTGTTTTTATTTTAATGCGGCTTTAATAAAGTCTCTGAAAAGTGGGTGTGGTTTATTTGGTCTTGATTTAAATTCAGGATGGAACTGAACAGCTACAAACCAAGGATGATCTTTAATTTCTACAATTTCTACTAATCTTTCATCTGGGCTTGTTCCTGAAAGTATAAGTCCATTTTCAACTAAACTGCTTCTATATTCATTATTGAATTCATATCTATGTCTATGTCTTTCGTATATAACAGGTTCGCTATATGCAGATATAGCATTTGTATCTTTGTATAATTTACAAGCATATAGACCTAATCTCATAGTGCCGCCTTTTTCATCTATATCCTTTTGGTCAGGCATTAAATCTATTACAGGGTGCTTGGTATCAGGAGCTATTTCTGAACTGTGGGCATCTGTAAATCCCAGTACGTTTCTAGCATATTCTATTACAGCACATTGCATTCCAAGACATATACCAAAGAATGGAAGCTTGTTTTCTCTTGCCCATCTTATGGATTCTATTTTCCCTTCAATACCCCTGTCTCCGAAACCACCAGGAACTAATACTCCATCTACATCTTTCAAGATTTCATTGACATTTTCGCTGGTAACATCTACGGAGTTTATCCATTTTATATTTACATTTGCTCCATTTGCAAGCCCTCCGTGACCAAGGGATTCAACCACTGAAAGATAAGCATCGTGTAATTCTACGTATTTACCAACTAGTGCTATTGTAACTTCTTTTGATAGATTTTTTAGATTTTTCACCATTTCTATCCATTCAGTATTGTCAACATCACTGCAATTTAGTGCAAGTTTTTCGCATACTAGAGTATCTAAGCCTTCTTTGTGAAGTAATAGAGGAATTTCATAAAGGTTTTCGGCATCTAAATTTTGTATTACAGCCTTTCCGTCTACGTTACAGAATAGACCAAGTTTATTTCTAACGTCCTCAGATAATTCTTTTTCTGTACGACATACTATTATATCAGGTTGAATACCAATACTTCTTAATTCTTTAACTGAATGCTGAGTTGGTTTTGTTTTAATTTCTCCTGCTTTTCTTAAATATGGAACTAAGGTTACGTGAATAAAACATGAATTACCACTACCTACTTCATATTTTATTTGTCGTATAGCTTCTAGGAATGGAAGGGATTCTATATCTCCAACAGTTCCACCTATTTCTGTTATGACTATGTCTACATCTTTTTCCTTAGCAACTCTATATACTCTGTCTTTAAGTTCATTTGTTATATGAGGAATTACTTGTACGGTTCCACCAAGATAGTCACCTTTTCTTTCTTTTGATATAACTGACCAATAGACTTTACCTGTAGTAACATTACTATTTTTACTTAGATTTTCATCTATAAATCTTTCGTAGTGACCAAGATCCAAATCGGTTTCGGCGCCATCGTCTGTAACAAAAACTTCTCCGTGTTGATATGGGCTCATAGTGCCTGGATCAACATTTATATATGGATCAAATTTTTGTATGGAGACTTTTAAACCTCTATTTTTAAGCAGTCTTCCAAGAGAAGCCGCTGTTATTCCTTTTCCCAATGATGAAACGACACCACCAGTTACAAAAATGTACTTAGTATTTTTCATTTGATATCCTCCCACGTATAAACAATTACATATGATACATTAATATAATTTAACAATAAAATCTAACTTAGTGGAAATTTACATTTCCACTAAGTTTATTTAAATAATAATTATAGTATAAAGTTAAATGTGATTTTAGATAATAATTGGATAAATTAGTTGACAAACACATAAATTAAATTTATAATAAAAATTACCCTATAAAATATTTAAAATGGGATTTCTGTGTTCTTACTAACATAAATCATATTGTAACACATATAATTATGTTTTTCTACATTTTTTTAAATTTTTCTTTTTTAATTTAAATAATGTTTTATAAAAGATGTGTGAATAGGATAGATTTTACTGACTACAACTGTAAAGTATAGAACATTTTAATAATAATATCAAATTATTTTATGAATATATTATTTTTATTAAAAATTTAGAACCTTATTTTATAAAGATTTTTTTATATCATCTTCAATTTGAAAATATTCATCTCTAAATTCTTTATTTATAAAAAATTTTTCTTTTGCTTTTTTTAAACCGTAATTCAAGGATTTTTTGCTATAATCAGGGAAATAATTATTTAGTAAGCTTAAGTCAGTACATTTATATTTTTTTAAAAGTAATAAAAACAGATATTTGCAATTTTTATCTTTTAATATTTTTAAAAGTTCATCTTCAGAGATATTTTTATATTCACACATAAACTCAATAATTTTCTGATACCTACTATTAATTTCCATATACAACACCTCATTTGAATTATTGTCCAAATATAATAAAGTTAAACCCTCAAATAGGTAATTAAATAAATGATATATATTTTTTACATATAGTTTATCGTATAAACTCAATTATAGAATGTAATGATATATCTAAAAAAGTAAAAATATAATATTTAATGACAATAAATCAAATATTTTAACTTTTTTAAAGTAAAAAAAAATGTTAAGTTTAAAGGAATTTTAAAAAAATTATAGAATATTATTATATATAGAATAATAAATATTTGTCTTATCTTTGAAAGGTAGTGGAGGTGCAAATTTTGTTTTTATATGATACAAACTTAAGTTTCGCTTTGAAAAACCAAGTAGGACAATATGATGTTGGAGACTTTGCTTTGTTTAAAATAAATAGTTTAAATGATAAATTTAAGGGGGTATATGTTAAGTATACCGAAAATAAAGAAATTACGTTTAAGATAAAATGTCCTTTATGTAATAAGTATCATTATTATACCTATAATCTGGATACATTTTTTAAGAGAGAAATTACTATAGGTGGATGTGAACTTTTAGGAGAGCAGATATTTTTGATAGGTCATACTGAAAAGGTAGCTGGTGTAATAAATAAATATATAAATATAAAAAGTAAAGTATATGCTATGCTGTAAATATTGAAGAATAACTTCATCTATACTATAATTATACATATTGATTAATCTTGAAATTTTATTACATTGTGATATTATTATAGATGAATTTGTTCAAATGCTTATGTATTGGAGGAAATTATGGACGAAGATATGGAAAAGTGTGAAGAGTATTTAAAGAGCCTTTGCAATGATATGATTTATTTATTAAATGAACTTAAAGATAAGAGATCAATACAAGATGATGAATATGAAAGATATGTACATCTTAAGAAGGAGTTTTTAAATAATACATATTAGCACAGTTCTTAAAATAAATTTATGTTACTTGTGTGGGTAACATTATTTTTATATAATAATTTCTATACATTTCTGTTAAATTTTCTATATATTCCTTTTAATTATGTTGGTAGTCTATTATGTTTATAACACGAATCCATCACTCTTATGAGTGTTAGTAGTTCAAAATATTATATGGATGGAAAATTCTAAGGTGCTAAATTTTCTGCTTCTATGGATAAATAAAGAAATATAGGTTATAATCTATAAAAGTTGAATTTCACATCTGATAATTCTTTGTAAATTCCCTAATGATTAAATTTAAAAATACAATATGGAGGTGTTGTCTTTTTGTTTAGTGTTGACTTAGAAAGTAAGACGCTTGTACAGCTTAGAGAAATGGCAAAAGGGCTAGGAATAAAAAATATTTCAAAATTTAAAAAGAAAGATCTTATTGAAGAAATTAAAAAAGTTTCTCCTGTTTCTATAGAAAAAGATGGAGTTGTGCTTAGTGAGAAAATATCTCCTAAAAAAGGTAAAAATGTAGCTTCGGATATAGATGAGAATAATAGTGAAAATTTAAAAAATGAAAATGATGTAATCGTTAATGATAAAGAGATATTAAATAAAAATATATTAAAAAAAGATGAAACAAAAATAAAAGCAGAAAAGACTCAAGTTAGCATCAGTAATACTAAAAGTTCAAAAAATAGTGCGGAAGAGATTCAAAAGGGAAATACTGAGGTTGTTAGGGAAAACCATAGGACAGAAACCAATATTAAATTGGAACATGATAGGAATAGAGCTGAATTTGATAAAAATCATGAAAGAAAAGACTCACATAATTTTAAAAGTAATTTTGATCAAACAAGAAATGCCAATGACAAAGACAAACATATTAGAGAAGAAAAAGATGATAAATTTAAAGAAATGGTACATGAATCTAATTCTGCTAAAGGAGTTTTAGAATTAGTAGATAATAATAATTTTGGATTTTTACGTGGTAAGAATTATTTAACTAGTCCAGACGATATATATGTATCTCCATCTCAGATAAGAAGATTTAATCTGAAAACAGGAGATGAGGTAGAAGGTAAAGTTAGAATACCTAAAGAAGGAGAAAAATTTAAAGCACTTTTATATGTACAAAGTGTAAATGGTGAAAATCCAGACAAGGCAGTAGGAAGAAAACCCTTTGAAACCTTAGTACCAGTTTATCCAAATAAAAGATTGAAGTTGGAAAAAAATGAAAAAGAGTTGGCAACCAGACTTATGGATATTATGTCACCTATTGGTAAGGGACAAAGAGGACTTATAGTTGCCCCTCCTAAAGCAGGAAAAACTACCTTACTAAAGACAGTAGCCCAAAGCATATCTCATAATCATCCAGAAGTTAAACTCATAGTGCTTTTAATAGATGAAAGACCGGAAGAAGTTACTGATATGAAGGAATCTATAAAGGGAGAAGTTATATATTCTACCTTTGATGAGGAGCCAGAACATCACACAAAAGTTGCATATATGGTTTTGGAACGTACTAAGAGAATGGTTGAACAGGGACAGGATGTGGTAATACTTTTAGATAGTTTAACCAGACTTTCAAGAGCATACAATCTTACTATAACACCTACGGGAAGAACTTTATCTGGAGGGCTTGATCCAGGGGCTTTAATAATGCCTAAGAAATTCTTTGGAGCTGCTAGGAACATAAAAGAAGGAGGAAGCCTTACTATACTGGCTACAGCTCTTGTGGATACAGGAAGCAGAATGGATGATATGATTTTTGAAGAATTTAAAGGTACAGGAAACATGGAAGTACATCTTGATAGAAGACTCCAAGAAAGAAGAATTTTCCCTGCAATTGACATTTATAAATCTGGAACGAGAAAAGAAAAGCTTCTTTTATCACAGGAAGAATATGATGCATCATATTTAATAAGAAGAGTATTGTATAATGAAAATAGTACTCAAAGTGTAACTGAAAAGGTAATAAATCTCTTGAGTGAAACTAAAAACAATAAAGAATTTGTAGATATCATAAGTAAAGAAAAATGGGAAAGATAATATTATCTTTCCCATTTAAAACATCATAAAACAGCGCTGTTGTATTTAATGTTGTATTTATTTTCACGTAGTAATATTTAAAACCATATTATTCTTCTTCAGATAAATTGTATTTCTTTCTGAATTTTTCAACTCTACCACCAACGTCAACTAACTTCTGACGTCCAGTGAAGAAAGGATGGCATTTTGAACAAATATCTACTTTAAGTTCTGTTTTTGTTGAACCTGTTGTGAAAGTATTTCCACATGCACATTTAACAACTGCATCATGATGATACTCTGGATGTATGCCTTCTTTCATGTTTTTCACCTCTTTCAATACATGATAAGTAACTACAATATCAACTTTGCTATTATATCATATGTATTTAAAGTTCGTCAATATATGTTAAAACTACTCTTTAATAAATTATAGACTTCTGATAAAATATATTATGTCTATAGTTCATTAAATTGGGGAGGAAAATATTAAATGTATGGACCTAAAAATCATGGTTGGATAGAAGTAATAGTTGGGCCGATGTATAGTGGAAAATCAGAGGAATTAATCAGGCGTATAAGGCGTGCAAAGATCGCAAAGCAGAAAGTGCAGGTTTTTAAACCGGAAATTGATAATAGATACAGCCTAGATGATGTAGTATCTCATTGTGGAGAAAAAGAGGAAGCTATTTCGGTAAAAAATAGTCAGGAAATAGTGAATTTTATTGAAGAAGATATAGATGTTTTAGCTATAGACGAAGTACAGTTTTTTGATGAAAATATAATAGATATATTAACAAAAATTTCAGATAGTGGTAAAAGAGTTATATGTGCAGGTTTGGATATGGACTTTAGAGGAGAACCTTTTGGTTGTGTTCCAAAGCTTATGGCAATAGCTGAATTTGTTGATAAAATACAGGCAATATGCATGTGCTGTGGAAATCCAGCCACAAGAACTCAAAGACTGATAAACGGTAAACCAGCAAATTATAATGATTCTATAATATTAATAGGAGCTAAGGAATCCTATGAGGCACGATGCAGGAAATGTCATTGTGTTCCGAAAGGTGAGGTGTAGATATGAATGAAAAACCTTCTGTAGGCGGGCAGGCTGTAATTGAAGGCGTTATGATGAGAGGCTCTAAAGGAGTTGCCACTGCCGTTAGAAAAGAAGATAACACTATTGAATTAAAAGTTGAAAAAATAATACCTTATACTAAAAAGAATAGATTTCTTGGACTTCCGATTATAAGAGGATTTGTATCCCTTTTAGAATCCATGATTATAGGAATAAGAACTTTAAATTATTCAGCTTCCTTTTTTGAGGATGAAGAGAATGAAGGTAATACTTCTAAATTTGATGAATTTTTGAAGAAAATATTTAAAGATAAAGTCAACGATGTACTCATGGCAGTATCTTTATGTATATCAATTATTTTTGCTATGGGAATATTTTTTGTACTGCCAACTTTTGCAGCTAATATATTTAAATATTTAAATATTCATAATACTGTTGTTTTAAATCTATTAGAAGGAATAATAAGAGTGTCACTTTTTATTCTCTATTTATTTTTAATAGGTAAAATGGAAGATATACAAAGAGTTTTTCAGTATCATGGAGCAGAACATAAGACAGTATTCTGCTATGAGCATAATGAGGAGCTAACTCCTGAAAATGCATCAAAATATTCTAGGTTTCATCCAAGATGTGGAACAAATTTTTTATTCTTGGTTATGATAATAAGTATATTGGTGTTTTCACTTACAGGGTGGAACTCTCTTGTATTTAGAATTATTTCAAGAATAGTACTTTTACCTATTGTATCTGGAGTAACTTATGAAGTAATAAGGTGGATGGGAAGAAGTGATAATGAGTTATCAAAAATATTTTCATATCCAGGATTAATGCTGCAAAAGCTTACTACAAGGGAACCGGACTATAGTCAATTAGAAGTTGCCATTAAAGCTTTGAAAGCAGCAGAGGGTATAGAAGATGATGAAGAGATTAACATAGTAGCAGAAGAAGTTGAAGCAAGTTCTTAATTCAGGTGGGGATTCTTTTACCCCATCTGAATTTTAGAACTGCAAATGCATGGCTTACTTGGTGTCGAACTCCCACTTGAAGAAAAGCAGAGAACCAAAATCTTTTTTTGATTTTGTGTGAATCGCTGTACAGAGTGCGTTGGAGACTTATGCCAAGTTAGTCAGGTGAAAAATGAAAATTATATAGAAGATGTAAAAATATAGAGGATTAAGATGAAAATACAGGAACTTTTGAAATCAGGTTATGATATATTAAAATCAAAAAATATTGAGACTTATATGTTAGATACTCAGCTCATATTAAGTAAGGTTATAAATAGAGATAAATTATTTATAATCACAAATAGGGATTTACAGTTAGACAAAGATAAAATAGAAGAATTTTTTAGATTAATAAAATTTAGAGAGAGAAAAATGCCTGTAAAATATATTTTACAAAGTGCAGAATTTATGGGATTTAACTATTTTATTAAATCAGGAGTTCTTATACCTAGGCCAGATACGGAAATATTAGTAGAAGAAGCTCTATCAGAAATTAAAATGAGAAATTTAAGAAAACTTTGTGATGTATGTTGTGGAAGTGGAATAATAGGTATTTCTTTAGCAAATTACATAGAGGACTTACAGGTGATTTTCTATGATATTTCCAGTATTGCTATAGAGGTAACCAATATAAATGTAGAAAGATTTAATCTTAAGCAGCGAGTTAAAGTATTAAAAAGTGATTTGCTTAAAAGGGCTATAGAGGATAAATGTAAATTTGATATTATAGTTTCCAATCCTCCTTATATAAAGAAAGAAGTTATAGAAACTTTGATGGAAGATGTGAAAAATTACGAACCCTTTATAGCACTTTGCGGAGGAGAAGATGGATTAGATTTTTATAGGAGAATAATTGAAGAATCAAAGAAAGTTTTAAATCCTGATGGATCAATAATTTTTGAGATAGGTTATGATCAAAAAGAAGAAATTACTGAGTTATTGGAAGTAAGTGGATTTAAAGATGTGGTATGTGTTAAAGATCTTTCTGGGAATGATAGAGTAATTAAAGGAAGATTATATTAGGACTTGTTGAAAAAGACGAAGTAAAAATCAAAGTTCAGAGTTCAAAGAACAAATATCAAATGGGGAAAATAATAGGGGGTAAATGTCTCGTCCTTTTCTCCAATAGTGAACTAAGGTTTAAAAATTTATGGTTATAAAAACAATTATATGTTATAATATAGAATTATTAAAATATAAGATATTTTTAAATAGAAATTTCATTAAAGATTTTGAAATTCAAATAAATATCTAAATACGGAGTGATAAATTAATGCTTGAAAGACTTAATTTTATAGAGAATAAATATGAAGAATTATCAATTAAAATTAGCGACCCAACTGTTATGGCAAATCAAAAAGAATGGCAAAAGTTATGTAAAGAACATGCCGAAATGGAAACCATAGTGACTAAATATAGACAGTACAAAAGCGCTCAAGAAACCATCAAAGACGATCAGGAAATGTTAAGTGAAAAAATAGATAGAGAACTTAAGGAAATGGTTGAAGAAGAAGTTAAGGAACTTCAGGGAAATTTAACTAAATATGAGGAGGAGCTTAAGATATTGCTTCTTCCAAAGGATCCAAATGACAATAAAAATGTATTTGTAGAAATAAGAGGTGGTGCCGGAGGAGAGGAAGCTGCACTATTTGCCGCGAATCTTTTTAGAATGTATACAAGATATGCAGAAAGAAAGGGGTGGAATGTAGAGATTATGAGTGCTAATGAAACGGATATAGGAGGATTTAAGGAAGTTGTATTTATGATAAAGGGTGAAGGTGCCTACAGCAGACTTAAATTTGAAAGTGGTGCTCATAGAGTTCAGAGAGTTCCGGATACAGAATCCAGCGGCAGAATCCATACATCAACTTCCACTGTAGCAGTTTTACCAGAAGTTGAAGATGTTGATGTAGAGATAAACCCTAATGATTTAAGAATAGATGTATTTAGAGCTTCTGGACATGGTGGTCAGTGTGTAAATACTACGGATTCAGCTGTTAGAATAACACACTTGCCGACAGGTATGGTAGTTTCCTGTCAGGATGAAAAGAGTCAGCTTAAAAATAAAGAAAAAGCCATGAAGGTTTTAAGAGCAAGATTATATGAAAAAGCTCAGGAAGAGAGAAATGCGGGAATTGCAGAGGATAGAAGAAGTCAAGTGGGAACAGGAGATAGAAGTGAGAGAATAAGAACTTACAATTTCCCTCAAGGAAGAGTTACAGACCATAGAATAGGAATGACACTATATAAGCTTGATTCCTTTTTAGATGGAGAAATAGATGAGATTATAGATGCATTAATTACTGAGGAACAAGCAGAAAAGATGAAAGCAATAGGTAACGAAGCAGTATAAATCAATTGCTAAGGTGGTGGGAAGGATAATGAGTATAGATAAAGCTATTAAAAAACAGAGAGCTTCTTATAGGAGGTCTATGATAGCCATGAGCTTTATACTTGTTTTCCTTCCTTTAGTTTGGTATTTATCTGAGCAGATAAATATATTTTTTTTCGTGTACTTATCTTTAATAGAGATATTTATTTTAACGGCAATGATTTTTAAAACCAAAATTCAGGTTTTAACTTACGAAATAGACAGATATAAAATTAAGATTAGTATTGGCTTCCCTAAAAAAGATATAAAATTACTCTGTGAAAAAGTAGATATAATTCATGCAGAGGGCAGTGAAAAGGATATGAGAGTAGTTTTAATAACTAAGGCTACTACACGCAGTAGATTTATACGAAAAGTTGATGCTAACTTTCTGAAAAGATATCCCTATGCAGGATACCATTATGGCAGATTTAAAAAAAATAATCCTGAAAGTAATTATTTTTATACAGTAATTTCTACTGGAGGTTATAAAAAATATAAATTATTAAATGAATTATACAAATCTTGTACTAGTGCTTTTTTTACAGAAGAGGCCATACTTCAAATAAAAGAATATAGAAACAGGCAATAGAAAATAACAGCAATATGCATAGATTATTTTTTTATATGTCCTATAAATGAATAAATCCCCATATCTATAAATAGAATGTTATAGATATGGGGGTGATTTTTTGAATGTAGATACTATAATAATATTGATGTTTGTGAGTACAGTATCTTTGCTTGGAACTTTGATAGGTTCTTCAGTTGGACTTTTAATCAGGAATCCATCTAAAAGACTTTTAGGAGGACTTATTGGCTTTGCAGCGGGAATTATGCTTGCAGTTGTAGCTTTTGATCTTATTCCAGAATGTATAAAAAGATGGAACTTTTCGAGTACTATTAGTACTGCTTTTGTGGGAATAGCAATTATAGCTTTTACAGACAAGCTTACTGCAGGTAAAAAGTTTAATTCAAATAAACACTTACAAATTGCATTTTTGACAGCTTTAGGGCTTATGCTGCACAATTTCCCAGAGGGAATAATTATGGGATGTGGATTTATTGCAGGGGGAAGTTTAGGAATTAAAATGTGTATACTTATTGCAATTCATGACATACCTGAGGGAATTGCGGTGGCAGCTCCTATGGTAGCATCTAAAGTGGATTCTCTTAAGATTTTTATGTATACGGCATTAACAGCATTGCCTACAGCTTTTGGCGCAGCTATGGGAATATTTATAGGAGGTATATCCCAAGGTGTATTAGGTACAAGTCTTGGACTTGCTTCTGGAATTATGTTATATGTAGTATGTGGCAAAATGATACCAGAATCTAATGCTATTTATTCTGGAATTACAACTACTTTGGGAACTTTAGGGGGTTTTTTGCTTGGACTTACTATGTGCACAGTTTTATAGATGATATAAGTACCTGTTATATTATTAGTTATTATAATAAAATGCTGCTTTAATCTTATAGCCTTACATTATGAGAATTTGACAGTTAAAATATTTAATAGTACAATGAAGTCAATTTGTTTGTAGTACGATTTTATTTTGTTTGGAAGGTGTATTTTAGTGGAGACTAAAGTTAATGTATTAGATTCTAATAATTTAGATGAGAATATACTGAAAGAAGTTGCAAATGTCATAAGAAATAAGGGATTGGTAGCTTTTCCAACAGAGACAGTCTATGGATTAGGTGCAAATGCGTTGGAGCCAGAAGCTGTAAAAAAGATTTTTTTAGCTAAAGGAAGACCACAGGATAATCCTTTGATAATTCATATCTATGATTTGGATCAAATAAGTTCTTTAGCTAGGAATATACCTGAAATTTCCAGAAAGTTTATGGATAAATTTTGGCCTGGTCCCATGACAATTATACTGGAAAAGACAGATCTAGTACCGGAAGTTACTTCTGCGGGACTAAGTACTATTGGTATAAGAATGCCAAAAAGTATTATTGCAAGAGCAATAATAAAAGAATCAGGAGTGCCTATTGCAGCACCTTCAGCCAATATATCCGGGAGGCCTAGTCCTACAGATATGGAGAGATGTGTGGAAGACTTAAAGGGAAAAGTTGACTATATAGTAGGCGGCGAAATCTCAGAAGTGGGACTAGAATCTACTATTATAGATTGTACTGTCACTCCTCCTTGTATATTAAGACCCGGTGGTATAACTCTTGATATGCTTAAAGAAGTAGATAAAGATATTTACATAGATCAATCAATAATGAAAAAGCCAGAAAAAGATTTTAAGCCCAAAGCTCCAGGCATGAAATACAGACATTATGCTCCTAAAGCACCTGTAAAAATTGTTAATGGAGAATTGAGGAAAACCATTGTAAGAATTAATGAAATGGTGGAAGCTTATAGAAATGACGGCAAAAAGGTTGGAATTATGGCTACTGAAGAGACAAAGGATCAATATGAAAATGCTTTGATTATATCTGTTGGAACTAGAAAAAATATGGATAGTATAGGAAGAAATCTTTTTGAAACTCTTAGAACTTTTGATGACAACGAAGTGGATGTTATACTATCTGAGGCCTTTGAGGAAAAAGGATTTGGCATAGCCATAATGAATAGATTAAAAAAGTCTGCAGGATTTAATGTAATAGATGTCTAGAAGAAATACTTATTTATAATTAAATACTTTTAGGATAATTGCAGCTTTGTGGTATAATAATATCAATGTATGTATTCAGATAGCTGCAATATAAATTGTTGAGTAAAATCTAGTTTTTGAAATATATTTATAATGAACAGCGGTTAATTATGGTTTTGATATCTATAATAATTATTCTATAATTTTAATATGCAAAGGGGAAGAGTAATATTGAGGATACTTTTTGTTTGTACAGGAAATACCTGTAGAAGTTGTATGGCAGAAGCTATATTCAATAAGTTTTGTAATATAGAAGGAGTTTTAGCTTTTTCGGCAGGACTAAGTGTAGTACCTGAAAGTATTACTTCTAAAAATTCAGCTTTGTTAGTTAAAGAAAATCTAGACATGGATTTAGCGAGTAGAAAAGCAGTTCAGCTTACGGAAGAAATGATTGAAGAGGCGGAGCTTATTCTTACTATGACTTCTTACATGGCTGACATAATTAAAAATAAGTTTAAACAACATAAGTCTAAGGTATATCCTTTAAATGAGTATGTTTCTTTAGGTAAAGATATAACCGATCCTTATGGTGGGGATATCAATATATATACTAATACTTTTAATGATTTAAAGGAAAGTATAGAACTTTTAATTAAAAAATTACAAGATAAAGGTATTGACTAAGATACATTTATCTTTTTTTGTGAAGATATAATAATTAATTTATCTAGATATATTATATAATTTATTGAGTGGAGGTATTATAATGAAAATAGCATTAGGCAGTGATCATGCAGGTCTATCCCTTAAAAAAGTAATAATAAAACATTTGGAAGAAAAGGGAGTAGAAATAAAGGATTTTGGTACATATACGGAAGATTCCTGTGATTATCCAGATTATGCATATAAGGTAGCGGTTCAAGTAGCTGATAATAAATTTCATTTGGGTATATTAGTTTGCGGTACTGGAATAGGTATAAGTATTGCGGCCAACAAGGTAAAGGGAATTAGGGCAGCAGCTTGTTCTGATACTTTTTCAGCTCATGCCTGCAGAGAACATAACAATGCCAATATAATTGCTCTTGGAGAACGAGTAGTGGGGCCAGGACTTGCTATAGATATAGTGGATGCTTTTTTACAGGCAAAATTTGAAGGCGGAAGGCATGAAAAAAGAATAAATAAAATTTCTGAAATTGAAAGTAAATAGTAATTTTAACGTTAGTTAGGAGAATATAATATGGGAAAAGCAATAGAAATAAGACATCCTTTAATAATACACAAGTTGTCTTTTATAAGGGATAAAAATACACCTTCTAAGAATTTTAGAGAATTAGTAGAAGAAGTTGCTATGCTTATGGCTTATGAAGTAACACGAGATATGAAGATGGAAACTGTAGAAATAGAAACCCCTATCTGTAAGATGGAATCTAAGAGAATTACAGGTAAGAAAGTTGCTATAGTTCCAATTTTAAGAGCAGGTCTTGGTATGGTAGAGGGTATGCTTAAACTTATTCCAGCGGCTAAAGTTGGCCATATAGGACTATATAGAGATGAAAAGACTCTTCAGCCAGTAGAATATTTCTGTAAACTTCCTAAGGACATTGAAGAAAGAGATATAATATTGACAGATCCTATGCTTGCAACGGGAGGATCTGCCATTGATGCAATAACTATTCTTAAGAAAAAGGGAGCTAGAAGTATAAAGCTCATGTGTCTTATAGGTTCTCCAGAAGGGGTAGATGCTGTTAGAGAAGCGCATCCAGATGTAAATATATATTTGGCATCAATCGATGAAAAATTGAACGAAGAAGGGTATATAGTTCCAGGGCTTGGAGATGCAGGAGACAGATTGTTCGGAACACGTTAATCTTTCAGCGAGGGGGATATATACTTGAAAAATAAGTTTTTAATTATAAGAGTAATACTTGGAGTATTAATTGTTTTAATATCTGTACTTACTTTCTTAAAAATTGGCGATAAGAGGATAATGATGCCTACCATACTTTTGTTATTAGGAATTCTTCAATTATTCAATGGATTAGATTTTTTTAGCAAGAGTATAGATAGAAAAGGATTTGGAATATTTTTGATATCTAGTTCTGCATTCCTTATATTCATTGCAATTTCTATTATGATTATGATGTTTAAGTGATTTTTACATAAAAAAGTGTTATAAAATAGGACAAAAGGCGAAGCAAGTGTACTCATAATTATATAAGTTGCTTCGCCTTTTTTATAGTATCTAAGTTCAGTTAGTAATAATTTTATTGTTTGGAGGTGCGGTTATGAAAAGTCTTCTTAAATTTAATATATTCAAAGGAGAACATAAACCCAGGCTTACCGCTATGGATTTTTTTAAGTATATAGGACCGGGATTACTGGTAACTGTGGGATTTATTGATCCCGGTAATTGGGCATCAAATGTATCTGCGGGAGCAAACTTTGGATATATTCTTTTATGGATGGTAACTCTGTCAACTATTATGCTCATAATATTACAACATAATGCAGCTCATCTTGGTATAGTTACAGGAGATTGCCTTTCAGAAGCGGCCACTAAAAATATTAAGCCTGTTATAAAAAACATAATACTTATAACTGCTGTAGCGGCCTCGATATCAACAGCTTTAGCTGAGCTATTGGGAGGTGCAATAGCTCTTAATATGCTGTTTAAAATACCGATTAAGCTGGGTACAATTATAATGCTTCTGTTGATTGTATGGATGTTGTTTACAAATTCTTATAAAAAACTTGAAAGATGGATTATTGGATTTGTTTCAATTATAGGAATATCCTTTATATTCGAATTGACTTTGGTACATGTGGATTGGAAATCAGCAGTTACTGGCTGGGTTACCCCATCTTTCCCTGAAAATTCTATGCCTGTTATAATGAGTGTGCTGGGGGCTGTAGTCATGCCTCATAACTTATTTTTACATTCAGAAATTATACAGAGCAGACAGTGGAATTTAAAGGATGAGAGTGTTATAAAAAAACAGCTTAAATATGAGTTTGCAGATACTTTATTTTCTATGATAATAGGATGGGCAATAAATAGTGCCATGATTCTTTTGGCAGCTTCAACTTTTTTTGTAAATCATGTTGAAGTAACTGAATTAAGTCAAGCTCAAGAAATGCTTAAACCTCTTTTAGGCAGTGGAGCGTCTATAATATTTGCTTTGGCACTTTTATTTGCAGGAATATCTTCTACAGTTACAGCAGGAATGGCGGGGGGGAGTATTTTTGCCGGTATATATGGTGAACCTTATGATATAAGTGATAGTCATACAAAAGTTGGGGTCTTTATTACATTGATTTTAGCAGCTCTTGTGATATTTTTTATAAGAGATCCTTTTAGGGGATTAGTTTATTCTCAAATGTTCTTAAGTGTTCAATTGCCTATAACTATTTTTACTCAAATTTATCTCACTTCATCAAAAAAAGTTATGGGTAAATTTGTAAATTCTATTATAGATAAAATACTTCTTTGGGTAATAGGAATAATTGTTACAATACTAAATATAGCATTACTTATAAGCTATTTTTAACAGAATAATTCTATTGTAAAGACAATTTGCGTAAAGAATGGTTTTTATTATATATAAATTTAAGAGATATACTTTGTAAAATAATAAGTCTATTTACAAAAAAATGAGGGGGATAAAGCATGTTAAAATGGAAAGATGATTATTTGCTTGGGATTGAAAAAATTGATGAACAGCATAAGGAGCTTTTTAGAATAGCAGAGTCAGCTTATAATTTGCTTAAAAGTGAGTATTTTGTGGACAAATATAATAAAATAATAGAGATTGTTGAGGAGCTTAGAGATTATACTATTTTTCACTTCCAGGAAGAAGAAAAATACATGATGAGTATAAAATACAAAAAATTCTTTTCTCATAAAATGGAACATGATAATTTTATCAAGAAATTAAATGAGGTTGATCTAAAAGCTATAGATGAAAATCAAGATAAATATATTATGGAATTATTAGAATTTATAGTGAATTGGATAAGTGAACATATTTTTGTTACTGATTTTAAAATAGTAAATAAGGTTCGTTAATATGTAATAATTTAAAAAAATCAAAGTAAACTGTGTCTATATTTTAGAATCAGTTTACTTTTTATTTTATGGATAAAATATGGATGCTATTTTATAATATGGATATAAAATTATCAATTTTATAATAAAATTCTAGTAATTATAATATAATTTTATTAAATTATCAAAATGATTATTGACATATACACTTATTAATAATATACTCATAGACATTAACTAACTTACATTGGAGTGAAACTTATGAGTAGTATATTGAAAAAAATACAAAATACTGCAATTCAATGTGCCGATATTTTGTCCCAAGTTTTAGGGGTAGATGTGGAGATTGTAGATGGCAAGCTTGTTAGAATTGCTGGTACGGGTAAGTACAAAGATGCCATAAATTCTAGCCTTGAGAATGAAGGTCATGTCTATAAGAGCATTTTAAAAACTGGAGAAAATTATATAATAACTGAGCCGGGAAAACATGAGATTTGTTTAGAATGTCCCAGTCACAATAATTGTATAGAAAAATTTGAAATGTGCACACCGATAAATTTAAATAATCAGGTAATAGGAGTAATAGGCCTCATTTGTTTTGATGATTATCAAAAAGATAAAATTTTATCAAATATAGATACCTATTCAGTTTTTCTAGAACAAATATCTGATCTTATAAGTGCTAAAGCTTCTGAAACTATAAAAAATGAAAATACTACTAACATGGCTAACTTATTAAAAGTGATGACAGATGAGATAGCTGAAGGAGTAGTAATATTGGACAAAAACTATTATATATCTCATTGTAATAAAAAAGCCAATGAAATATTAGATCTCTATGATGGAAGCAGTGTAAAAATGAATGTAGAATTTACGGGGAATTATTTATGGGAAGATCAGGAATTTAGAGTTTTACTAAAGGGTGAAGAATATTTCTTGGTGGGAAATATGAGTGATATAGAACTAGGAGAAAGATATAAGTACATATTTATATTCAATGAAAGTAAAACTATAAAAAATAAAATAAATAGGTTGACGGATAACGGAAATGACATAGTATTTGACAATATACTTGGAACTTCTACAAAAATAATGACTATTAAAAAGAAAATATTAAAAATAGCAAAATCCATATCTACAGTACTTATTACAGGAGAAAGCGGCTCTGGTAAAGAGATGTTTGCAAGAGCAATTCATAAAGCTAGTAATAGAAATGATAAAGCTTTTATAGCAGTTAATTGCGGTGCAATACCAGAGAATCTTTTAGAGAGTGAGCTCTTTGGCTATGTTAAAGGAGCTTTTACAGGAGCCGATCCAAAGGGAAGAGAAGGTAAATTTCAATTAGCTAATGGTGGTACTATTTTTTTAGATGAAATAGGAGACATGCCTCTCCATATGCAGGTGAAACTTTTGAGAGTAATCCAGGAGAAGGAAATAACCAAACTTGGAGCCAATGATCCTATAAAAATAGATATAAGAATAATAGCAGCTACAAATAAGAATTTAGAAGAACTTATAACAGAAGATAAATTTAGGGAAGATTTATATTATAGATTAAGTGTAATACCTATAGACCTGCCGCCTCTTCGTGAAAGAATAGAGGATATAAAAATATTAACTTATAATTTTGCAAATAAATACTGTAAGTTATTTAATAAAAAGTTTATAGGTATAGATGGAGACATATGGAACCATATGCTTACCTATAACTGGCCGGGAAATATAAGAGAACTTCAAAATACAGTGGAATTTATGATAAATATGATGGATTCAAGTGGAATTATGACAAAAGAAACACTGCCTAAGAGAATAGTTGAAAAAACTGAGAACAATTTATTAAATACTCAGTATACAGAAATACTAAATTTAAAGGAATTAGAAAAACAGGCTATAAAAAATGCACTTAATATCTATGGAGTTACTACAGAAGGTAAAAAATTGGCAGCTATAAAGCTGGGTATAGGAATTGCAACTCTTTATAGAAAGATTGAAGAATATCAATTAAACACTTAATGATTATCGTTATAATAATTTTTATCACAATGATAATGATAATTTAATTGGTAATATTTAATAAATTATCAATAAATGCAATATAATAATAAAAAAGTATTAACAAAATTGCAATATTGATGTTGGCATGAATATTGCTGATATAATATTGAGTGATAAATTTAAGGGGGTAACAAACATGAAAAAAATATTTACTAAGATGGCAATAGGAACATTATTGTTAGTTATGCTTCTGACAGGATGTTCATCAGGTCAAAGCAGCACTTCATCAGATTCATCAAACAAAGACAAAAAAATAAAAGTAGGATTTTTACTTAGTGGTCCTGTAACAGATGGTGGTTATAACTATGCTCAGGATTTGGGAAGAAAATACTTAGAAAAAGAAACTGGAGTAGAGACTATATACAAAGAATCAGTACCAGAAGATACAGCGGAAGTTCAAAGAGTATGTGAAGATATGATAAATCAAGGAGCTAATGTAATAGTAGGTGCAAGTTTTGGATTTATGGATGGAATACAGGCAGAGGCTAAAAAACATCCAGATATAAAATTCCTTCATGCTGGTGGATATAAACAGGAAACAAATATGTCTAACTATTTTGGAAGAGAATATGAAGCAAGATATTTATCAGGAATTGTTGCTGGTATGAAAACTAAGAGCAATAAAGTTGGATTTGTTGGAGCTTTCCCAATACCAGAAGTTATAAGAGGAATAAATGCATTTACTTTAGGTGTTAGATCTGTAAATCCTAATGCTACAGTAAAAGTAGTATGGACAAATACTTGGTATGATCCTGCAAAGGAAAAAGAAGCAGCTAAGGCTTTAATAGCACAGGGTATAGATGTAGTAGGACAACATCAAAACACTCCTGGTGTACAGGAAGCAGCAGAAGCAGCTGGAGTATTTTCTATAGGTTATAACACAGATATGAGCAAATATGCTCCTAAAGCTAATTTAACATCAGATGTATTTAACTGGGGAGTTTACTATACAGCTCAGATAAAAGAAATACAGGCAGGTACATGGAAATCAAGCAGCTATTGGGGCGGAATAAAAGATGGTATTGTAGATATAGCACCACTTACAGCTAATGCACCACAAGGAGCAAAAGAAAAAGTAGAAGCAGCAAAGGCAGATATAATTTCAGGTAAAAATAAAATATTTCAGGGACCAATCAAAGATCAAAAAGGTACTGTAAAAATTAAAGAAGGCAGTTCTTTAACAGATGAACAAATAAAATCTATGGATTGGTTTGTTGAAGGAGTAGATGGAACTATACAAAAATAACTAGTGTGGAGTGATACTTATGAGTTCAGAGTTGATTTCTGTAAAAAACATAACAAAAGTATTTGGAAAAGTTATAGCTAATAGCAATATAGACTTTAGTGTTAATGCGGGAGAAATACATGCACTCTTAGGTGAAAATGGCGCTGGTAAAAGTACTCTTATGAACATGCTGTCAGGAGTTTATACTCCTGATAGCGGTTCTATATTTATTCATGGGGAAAAAGTGCATTTTTCGTCTCCTAAGGATTCAATTAAAGCAGGTGTAGGAATGGTATTTCAGCATTTTAAACTGGTGGAATCAATGACTGCCAGGCAAAATATTTTACTTGGTCAGAATAACAAATTATTTATTGATGAAAAAAATACTTCTAATAGTATAAATGAAATTTGTGAAAAATTTGGGTTCAATATAGACTTAGATAAGTATGTATATGATATGTCTGTAGGAGAAAGACAAAATCTTGAAATTTTAAAAATACTATATAGAGGTGCGGATATTCTTATTTTAGATGAGCCTACTTCTGTGTTTACACCACAGGAAACAAAAAAGTTGTTTAATATAATGAATAGGATTAAAGAACAAGGTTGTGCTGTCATATTTATAACTCATAAATTGGATGAGGTTATGGAAGTAGCAGACAGGATAACTATTCTTAGAAAAGGTGAAGCAATTTGTACAGTGGATAAGAAAACTACCAATCCTAAAAATCTTACTGAGCTTATGGTAGGAAAAGAAATGGATTTGTTCATAGATAGAGTTGAATATAAGCCGGGAGATACAGTTCTTAAGGTTTCAAATTTAAATGTTTTAGGTAGTGATAATGTAAAACTTTTAAAAGATGTAAACTTTGAAATAAAAGAGGGAGAAATATTTGGGGTGGCTGGTATTGCAGGCTGCGGACAAAAAGAACTCTGTGAGGCTATAACCGGCATATGTAATATAGAAAGTGGAAAAATTATATTTAAGGGACAAGATATATCAGGAAAATCTTCAAAGGAAATGATGAAAAATAATATAGCTATTGGATTCATACCAGAGGATAGACTTGGAATGGGACTGGTTGGTTCTATGAATATAGTTGATAATCTTATGCTTAAAGATTATAAGAATCAAAAGGGACTATTATTAAACAGAAGGCCTTTAATAGAAAAAGCAAAGAAGTTAGTAGAAAAATTAGAGGTAAAGACACCGGGAATATTCTATCCTATAAGGTATCTATCTGGTGGTAATATACAAAAAATATTACTGGGAAGGGAGCTTAGTTTGAATCCAAAACTAATTGTAATGGCTTATCCTGTAAGGGGATTAGATATAAATACCTGTTATACAATTTATAATCTTATAAATGAAGAAAAACAAAAGGGAAACTCTGTTTTATTTGTAGGAGAGGATTTAGATGTATTGATGAAACTCTGTGATAGAATAATGGTTTTAAACAGTGGTAATGTTACAGGTATTCTAGAGGCAAAAGATGCTACAAAAGAAAAGCTTGGAATGCTGATGGTATCAAATGCAGATAAGGGCGGTGATAATTATGATGATACGGCTTGCTAAAAGATCAGATATAAGCAATAAAAAAAGTATGCAGATAAGAATAGCAGCTATAATTCTTGCTCTATTAGTAGTAAGTATATTTTTAGCAATACTTAGATTAAATCCGATTATGGTTTATGGAACTATGATAAAAGGAGCTTTTGGTTCACCTTATAATATAAGACAAACTATAATAAAAGCTATTCCACTACTTATATCAGCTCTTGGAGTATGTATAGCTTTTAAAATGAAATTCTGGAATATTGGAGGAGAAGGTCAGATAATGATGGGGGCTTTTGGAGCTTCTCTAATAGCATTAAACTTTCCAGATATGTCAAAGCCAATATTACTTATATTAATGTTTATATCAGCATTTATATTTGGTGGTATATGGGCGTTTATACCCTCCTTCTTTAGAGTAAACTGGAAGACTAATGAGACTATTACTACTCTTATGATGAATTATATTGCTCTGAAGTTTGTAACTTATCTTCAGTATGGGCCTTGGAAAGATAAAGCAGCTCTCGGATTCCCTAAAATACCAAATTTTTCAGATAATGCTACTCTTCCAGAAATATTTGGGGTACATATAGGATGGATTATAGCCATTATTGTAACCATATTAGTTTTCATTTACTTGAACTATACAAAAAAAGGATATGAAATTTCAGTAATAGGTGAAAGTGAGAATACAGCTTTGTATTCAGGAATAGATATAAAAAGAGCAGCTCTTGGAGCTTTATTTTTAAGTGGTGCTATTTGTGGTATAGTGGGTTTTTTGCAGACTTCTGGAGTAAGTCATACTTTATCTGTAGAAATAACAGGTGGTGCTGGTAATACAGCTATAATAGTAGCATGGCTTGCTAATCTTAACGCTATAGCAATGGCCTTAGTTTCCATATTATTTGCAGCACTTATAACGGGAGCGAATTATATACAGACAGCCTTTGGAATACCTCAGTCTGCTGCTCTTATACTGCAGTCAACTATTCTTTTCTTTGTACTGGGAAGTGAATTCTTTATAAGATTTAAAGTTAAATTTGCATCAAAAGAAAAAAAGGCTGAGGAGGTAGCATAATGAGTTGGTTAATTAGTTTTTTAACAGCAGCGGTAGTTGCAGGAACGCCACTACTTTTTGGAACACTTGGAGAAATAATTACAGAAAAAGCAGGTCATTTAAATCTTGGTGTTGAAGGTATAATGCTTATGGGCGCTGTAATTGGATTTATTGTAGGATTTAAGACAGGTAATCCTATTCTTGCATTGATTGCGGCTATGGCAGCCGGTGCAGGCGGTGCACTTATATATGCTTTTTTAACTGTTGGACTTAGAGCAAATCAGGTAGTTTCAGGACTTACACTAACTATTTTTGGAAGCGGATTTTCCAGTATGGTGGGTTCAAAAATGGTTGGACAGATTGCTCCAAATTCTATAAAAAATTTCTTTCAGCCTATTGATCTGCCTATATTATCTAAAATACCATTTGTAGGTCCTATATTTTTTACTCATGATGTATTTGTGTATTTGGGATATGTATGTGCTGTTTTACTTGGAATATATCTGTATAAGACTTCAAAGGGTTTAAATTTAACTGCTATAGGTGAAAATCCTGCAGCGGCAGATGCGGCAAGTATAAATGTTAATTTGTATAAATATGTGCATATATTATTAGGAGGAGCTCTTTCGGGCCTTGGAGGAGCATATTTATCTCTGGTTTATGTACCAACCTGGCAGGATAATGTTACAGCAGGAAGAGGATGGATTGCAGTAGCTCTCGTAATCTTTGCAGGATGGAATCCTTTCAAGGCTATAATAGGTGCGTTTTTCTTCGGTGGATTAGATATAATAGGATTTAGACTTGCAAAACCTATAGTGTCTCAGTATTTGATTGCCGCAGTTCCTTATATAGTAACTTTTATAATACTTATAGTGGTTTCTATGCGAAAATCAAAGAAGAATGCTCCACCAAATGCACTTGGAAATTCTTATTTTAGAGAAGAAAGATAAAAATTAAATTAGAGGAGGGATTTAATGAAAGAATTATTTAACAGAATATGTGATTCATTAGAACAGGGAGAACCTGTAGTATGTGCAACTATATTTGGAAGTCGAGGTTCCTCTCCTCGTACTTCAGGTGCTAAAATGATAATATTTAAAGATAAAAATATTTTTGGTACCGTTGGAGGAGGAAGACTTGAATCACAGGTTTTAACCAAATCCACTGAAATATTTAGCAGTAAAAAAAATATTACCATGCATTTTGATTTGAATGGATTAAAAGAAACGGATATGATATGTGGTGGAGAAGTAGAAGTTTTATTAGAATATTTAAATCCAAGGGATGTAGATATCTATAAAACTTCTCTTAATTCTATAGAAAAAAATGAAAGAGCTTATTTTATAACTTCTTTGAATAAAGAAAACCTAACTGTAAATAGGTATCTTTATACTTATAACAATGAAAATATTAAAGGCTCCAGGGGATTAGACAGAGAACTTTATGATAAACTTAAAGATAGCTTAGGTAAAAAACAGTTAAAAACTGTAGATATAGATAGTTATACTTATATTATTGAATCCATATCTAATAATGAAGTGTTATATATTTTTGGAGCTGGACATATATCTGAAAAATTGGCAATGCTCACAAAAATGGTGGATTTTAAAACTGTAGTAATAGATGATAGAAATACCTTTGCCAGTAGAGAGAGATTTCCATCAGTAGATGAAATTATGGTGATAAATTCTTTTGATGAAGATATAAACATTGAAATTGATGAAGATACTTATATGGTTTTGATAACTAGAGGCCATGCATCGGATTTTAAAGTTATGAAACAGGTATTAAATTCAAAAGCTAAATATATAGGAATGATAGGAAGTAAGAGAAAAAGAACAGAAATATGTTCAAAACTTAAAGCTGAAGGATATGTAGAAGAGGATTTTTTAAGGATTCATTCTCCTGTAGGATTGGAAATTAATGCAGATACTCCTGCAGAAATAGCTGTCAGTATAGCGGCAGAGCTCATTAAGGTGAGAGGAGAAAATAAATGAAAACTATAAATATAAAAGAAGCTATAGGTCTTCCTATAGGACATGATATTACTCAGATTATTCCAGGAGAGTTTAAGGGAGTAGCTTTTAAAAGAGGGCATATAATAGAAGAAAAGGATATAGATAAGTTAAAATCCTTAGGTAAAGAACATATTTATATAGAAGATATACCTGATGAATTCATCCATGAAGATGACTGTGCTGTAAGAATTGCCAAGGCTATTTGCAATAATAGTGATTATGATATAAGTGGCGTATCAGAAGGAAAAATAAATATATACTCAAAAATTGATGGAGTTTTTAGAGTAAATGAAAAAAGACTTTATGAGCTTAACGAAATAGAGCACATTACTATAGCAACTATTGTCAATAATGCAGTGGTATCAGAAGGGCAGAAAATTATATCGGAGAGAATAGTACCTTTATATACTAAGAGAGAAAATATTGAAAAGCTTGAAAGACTATGTAGTTATGAAGAAATATTTAAAGTTATTCCTTTTGTGAAACAAAATATATATTTAATAATTACAGGTACTGAAATATTTAATGGTACTATTAAAGATAAATTTTATGATACACTAAGACCTAAGTTTGAATATTATGGCTGTAATATTATAAAAACAGTAAAACTTCCAGATGATAAGCAGAGAATAAAAGAGGAAATAAGAAAAGCTATCAACATGGGAGTCGATATGGTGGTCTGTACTGGAGGGATGTCCGTAGATGAGGATGATTTAACTCCAATAGCTATAAAGGAAGAGATAGAGGAACTAATTGTTCATGGGGTGCCAGTACAGCCTGGGAATATGTTTTTGCTTGGATATGAAAATCATATACCAGTTATGGGAATTCCTACAGCGGCAATTTTTAATGATAAAACTGTATTTGATATGGTTTTACCACTTATAGTATGTAAAGAGAAATTAAATAGGGATTTTTTCTTAAAGTTAGCTGTAGGTGGATTGTTGTAATTTATAAGCTGTTTGGAAATGAAAAACTTTCTTAGGCAGCTTTGTTTTAGTTTATGAAGGTATTAGAGCAGGGACAATTAGTTTATAAATCCCTGCTGATGAAAAGATTAATCAATAAAAGTACTCTATAAAATGAGATGCAGCTGTAGATAAATATCGATTTTTCATCCAGATTAAAGCTGATTTAGCTTCCATAGATGGATTTGTAATCTCTTTAATTTCAAGATTTGTATTGTACATAAGTGTAGAAGAAGTTCTTGGTACTAATGCTATGCCAATACCAGCATTTGCCCAAGTTAATGATGATATAATATCATCATTTTTACATATTATATTGGGAGATAAACCTAATTTATTGAAAGCTTCTGTTATTACATTTTCAAATCTTCTATGAATTATAAGGGGTTTATTTTCCAGTTCTTTTATTGATATTTTATCTTTGTCTATATTTCCATATAATTCTGATTTTGCTACAGTTACCATAATATCATGAGTATGATTTTTTAATTCACTGTTTTTTATATATAATGAATTATAGACTTTAGTATTGAAGGGAGTACGTACAAAGCCTAGCTCTATAATTCCATTATTTAAAAGCTCCATTATTCTAGTACTGCTTCCATCCCACATCTGAAAGTTTATATTAGGATATTTTTGATGAAATTCATATATTTTTTTGGGTAACACAGTAATGGCAGAAGAGCCTACAGTACCAATATTAAGGGTGCCTTCTAATCCTTTATTTAAATCTTTTAATTCCTTTTCAGTAGCATTAACTAATTCAATTATTTGTTCGGATTTATTTCTAAGTATGATTCCAGCTTCTGTTAATTCTATATTTCTACTATTTCGTATAAATAATTTAACTCCAAGTTCAGTTTCCAAAGCTTTTAGTTGCTGACTAAGAGGGGGCTGGGAAATATTTAACTTTTTAGCTGCAGCAGTTATTTGCCCTTCCTCTGCAACGGCAAGAAAATATCTAATTTGTCTAATATCCATTTTACAATCTCCTTTATATCCATATGTTTTGCATATGAATTGATATATATTAAATATTTTTCATATGAATATGTTTTTGTTATAATAATAAGAAAAAAATAGATTTTTGGCAATAAAAATTATTGAAAATTATTAAAATGTAGATTTTTATATTTATTTTATAATAATTTATCAATGAAGACATAATAAATATAACAAAAGGAGAGAAAAATGAATCGATATATTAAATTATTGACATCAGGACATTTAATTACAGATATCTATCAAGGGGCATTACCTGCTATGCTGCCATTTCTTATTACAGAAAAACATCTCAGCTATGCAGCGGCTGCATTTTTGATTTTTGCAGCTAATCTCAGTTCTTCTATAGTTCAGCCTATATTTGGACTTTATTCGGATAAGATTTCAGCACCTTGGACATTGCCGTTAGGAGTTTTTCTTGGAGGACTTGGAATAGGTGTAGCAGGAATTAGTTCTAACTATTGGGTTATGGCTGCTGCAGTGGCTGTGAGTGGTATTGGAATAGCCGCCTTTCATCCAGAAGGAGCACGTTTGGCAAATAAATTTGCCGATAAAAATAAAGCCACTAGTGTGAGCACATTTTCAGCAGGTGGAAATGTAGGCTTTGCCGTAGGGCCAATAATAACAACAGAAGTATTGCTATTATTTGGACTAAAAGGAACAATCATTCTTTGTTTGCCAGCAATGATAATGAGTTTAATCTTATTGTTACAATTAAATACTTTTTATGCCAAATTACAAAGTATTAATGAGGAAAAGGCATTAAATGGAATTAGTAATACTGCTGATGAATGGAAGCCTTTTGTAAATTTAACTGCAACACTTCTTTGTCGTGCTATAGTATTCTTTGGACTTAATACATTCCTGCCTCTATATTGGATACATGTATTTAATCAATCAGAGAGGTCTGGAAGTATAGCATTATCAATATTGATTATTTCAGGAGTTGTTGGAAATCTTATTGCAGGACGTCTATCGGATAAAATAGGAAATAAAAAAGTAATAATAGGTGGATATTCTGCTCTTATACCACTTTTATTTATATTTATAAATGTTCATAATATTACTATTGCTACAGGGTTATTAATACCTATAGGTTTTGCACTTTATACTCCTTTTAGTCCAATGGTAGTACTTGGACAAAAATACTTGCCAAATCATATGGGATTGGCCTCTGGAGTTACTTTAGGTCTGGCAGTTACTATGGGAGGAATAGTTTCACCACTGCTTGGATGGATATCAGATAATCATGGAATACATGCAGCGGTATCCAGTTTAACTATTATACCTATTGTTGCGGTGCTTTTAGCATCTATGCTGACTAAACCAAAGGTAGATTTAGTTAAAGAAAAAACGAGAAACATAAAAGATGTTGTATCTATAGATAGTGATGTTTAATATTTAAAGAGTTGATATTATACAAATTTAAATCATAATTATTCTATATTAATATAGTGTGAAGAATTTTTAGTGGATTAATATATTTAGAGTAAAAATATGAATTTTTATATAGGAAAATAAAGATTAGAAATTAATGAGTTATTTATATAGAAGATATTTGGAGGTATACAAATGAGAATAGGTTTTATCGGATTAGGTGTTATGGGAAAAAATATGGCTAATAATATATTAAAAAAAGGCTATGAACTTAAGGTTTATGATTTGTCAGAAAATGTTGTTAAGGAATTTAAGGAAAAAGGAGCTCTAGTTGGAGAGAGTCCTGCTGAAGTGGCCAAGGGAGCAGATATAGTAATGACTTCTCTTCCAAACTCTGAAATAGTTAAAAGTGTTATTTTAGGTGAAAAGGGTATTTTGGAGAGTGCTTCAGCTGGAACTGTAATAATAGATTTAAGCAGTATTACGCCTAAAACTATTCAACATATAGCTAAGGAAGCTGAGAAGAAAGGCGTAGAAGTAATAGATGCTCCCGTTAGTGGTGGTTCCACTGGTGCTGAAAAAGGTACACTGACTATTATGGCTGGAGGTAAGGAAGAAGTATTTAATGACGTAAAAAAAGTTTTGAAAAGTATAGGGGAAAAAATTTATTATGTAGGCAGTGTAGGGGCAGGTGATACAGTAAAGCTTGTAAATAATCTTTTACTTGGTGCAAATATGGCAGCAGTATCAGAAGCACTTACTTTGGGAATGAAAGCTGGTTTGGATACAGATATTTTATTTGAAATCATCAGTAAAAGCTCAGGTAATTCCTATGCTTTAACCTCTAAATATGAAAGGTTTATAAAAGAAAAAAATTTTAAACCTGGATTTATGATAGATCTCCAATATAAAGATTTACAACTTGCAGTAGATACAGCAAAGGATTTAAAAATGCCACTGATTATAGGAAATTTAACTCAGCAGATGTATCAAATGGCTAGAAGTGAAGGAATGGGTAAAGAAGATATTTCAGCAATGATGAAGCTTTATGAGAAGTGGTTGTAGATTTAAAAATCGATATTACAATAAATCGACAAAAATATTTACAATTTGACAAATGATATATAATATAGTAATTAATTTCGTATAACTAGCTTTATTTTAAAGATTAAAATGATTAGCATTAGTAAAGCAAGGGGGGATGAGCAAAATGAATTCATTTCAATATTATAGTCCAAAGAGTGTCAGAGAAACTCTTAATATATTAGACAGATGCGGTGAGAATACATATATTTTGGCAGGTGGTACTGACTTCATTGTTAAAATGAGAAAAAAAATAGTAGAACCTAAAAATGTAGTGAATTTAAAAAAAGTTGAAGAACTTAGTTATATAGAAGAAAAAGATAATATTATTAAAATAGGTTCTATGACAACTCATTCCCAGATAGAACAAAATAAAATAATTAATAAAAAAGCTACAATTTTGGCTGAAGCGTGCAGAGATGTTGGTTCTACTCAAATAAGAAATTTAGGGACTATAGGTGGAAATATTATGAATTCATCCGCAGCTGCAGATTCTGTGGCTGCACTAGTTGCATTAGATTCTAGCTGTGTTATTGTTGGATCTGAAGGAGAAAGACTAGTAAATATAAATGATCTTTATGGAAAGAATGGTAATGCAGTTATAAATAAAGGCGAAATTTTAAAAGAAATATTCTTTAAAACACCAAATAGTAATATTGTATCTGGATTTAAAAAATTAGGAAGAAGAAGTGCTTTAGCTATAGTTGTAGTAAGCATCGGTATAATTATTGAAAAAATGCCAGAAGAAAATATATGTAAAAATATTAGAATTTCTCTTGGGGCAATTTCAAGAAATCCATGTAGAGCCAAAGCGGCTGAGGATATTTTAATAGGTAAAGAAATAAATGTAGATAATATTGAAAAATGTTTGGACAAAATTTCAGAATTTACAGTTAGTAATCTTGAAAAATCACCTTTTAGAAATTTAATTTCACATAAAAGATATGCAGTAAAGGGAATTGGATTAGAAGTATTTGAAAGAATTTGTTCAGAGATAAAGTCAGTAAGGAGGCATAATTATGGGAAAAGTGAAAGTGTTCTTTAAGCTGAATGGGGAAGATGTTTCATCAGAAATTGATCCTAGTAAGAGATTGCTAGATGTTATAAGAGAAGACTTTGGGCTTACCAGTGTGAAGGAAGGATGTTCTGAAGGTGAGTGTGGAGCATGTACTGTCATACTAAATGGAGAAGCAGTTACATCTTGCTGTATATTAGGGGCTCAGGTTGATGGATGTTCAGTAACTACTGTAGAGGGGCTTGAAAAAAATGGAGAACTAGATATACTTCAGCAAGCATTTTTAGATGCAGGTGCTGTTCAATGTGGCTTTTGCACTCCGGGAATGATACTTTCTGCCAAGGCTTTGTTAATGAAAAATCCAAATCCTACTTTAGAAGAAATAAAAACAGCTATATCAGGTAATTTATGCAGATGTACAGGATATAAGAAGATTATAGATGGAGTACAGTTGGCGGTAGAGAGAAGTAATGGTGATATAAATGAATGATTTCAATGTTATTGGTAAAAGTGTTCAAAAAAAGGATGGAATTCCTAAAGTTACTGGAAAAGCCCTTTTTGCAAGAGATATAAAGTTTGAGAGTATGCTTTATGCTAAAGTTTTGAGAAGTAAAGTTGCTCATGCCCTATTGAAGAGAGTTGATACCAGCAAAGCAGAAAAATTACCAGGTGTAGCTGCAGTACTCACAAGCAAGGATATACCAGGCAGTAATAGGATTGGAATAATTATGAAGGATGAACCGGTATTAGTAGATGATAAAATCAGAAGATACGGAGATGCTCTAGCCGTAGTTGCGGCAGAAACAGAAGAAATTGCAGAAGAGGCACTGAATTTAATTGAAGTTGAGTATGATGAGCTGCCTTTAGTTACCAATGTATATGAAGCTTTAAAGGAAGATTCTCCTAAAGTACATGGTGATACAAATCTACTTACAACTAGGACTCTCATAAAGGGAGATGTAGATGAGGCTTTTAAAAAATGTGATGTAATAGTAGAAAAAATCTATAAAACAAATTATTATGCTCATATGTTCATAGAGCCAGAAGCTGGAGTATCAAAATATGAAAATGGATTACTTACTATTTGGGCATCTACGCAGAATCCTCATTTTGATAGGGGAGAGGTTGCAAGAGTATTAGGACTTCCTCAAAGTAAAGTAAGAGTTGTACAGGCTGAAACTGGCGGGGGATTTGGAGGTAAGCTTGATATTTCTACTCAATGTTTTCTTGGCCTTCTTACCTATCATACAAAGAAACCTGTAAAACTAGCTTATACCAGAGAGGAATCCATGGAAGTTTCTTCAAAAAGACATCCTCATATTATGAAATACAAAACTGGAGCAGATAAAAATGGAAAATTGATTGCCATGGAGGCAGAATTCATTGAGGACTCTGGGGCATATGCATCTTATGCACCAGCAGTAATTACAAGGGCAGTTGTTCATTCCACAGGTCCCTATGAAATACCTAATGTAAGAGTGAGGGCCAGCATGGTTTATACAAATAATCCAATGGCAGGGGCTTTCAGAGGCTTTGGAGTACCACAGGTGTCAATTGCCCATGAACAGCAGATGGATATGTTGGCAGAAAAATTAAATATGATCCCCTATGATATAAGAATTATAAATGCACTTAGAGTAGGATCTTATACCTGTACTATGCAAAAATTGGAGGATAGTATTGGTGTTGTTGAGACTTTGGAAAAGGCAAGAGAAAAAGCAGAAGAGGTCATATTAAATAGTACCTGTGAGTTAAGCAGCAGGAAGAGAAGAGGTGTGGGAATAGGTTGTATGTGGTATGGCATAGGAAATACAGGCCTTCCAAACCCTGCATCAGCATTTTTAGAAATGCATAAAGATGGATCAGTAACAGTTATGGCAGGATGTGCAGATATAGGTCAGGGATCAAACACAGTAATGTGCCAAATAGTAGCGGAAACTTTGGGGGTCAATTATGAAGAAGTAAATATTATATCAGCGGACACAGGTTCTACTCCTGATGGAGGGGCAACTTCAGCCAGCAGGCAGACTTACATATCGGGAAATGCTTGTAAAAAGGCAGCTGAAATGGCTAAGGAAAGCTTGATGCAGGTGGCTGAGGAATTATTAAATTCTCCGAAAGAAGATATTATATTAAAAAATAAGAGAGCCTATGTAAAAGGTCATGAAGATAACAACGTAAGTCTTCAGGAAATTTTAAGTAGATGTGCAGCTAAGGGTATTATGATAGTTGGTTCAGGCTATTTTAATCCTAATACAACAGGCCTTGATCCACATACTATGCAGGGTGTTCCATTTGCTACTTATGCTTTTGCTACACATTTTATAGAAGTTGAAGTTGATATCTATACTGGAGAAGTTAAAGTATTAAAGGTTATTGCAGCTCATGATGTAGGTAAGGCAATCAATAGGAAAATGGTAGAAGGTCAAATAGAAGGTGGCTGTTTAATGGGAATGGGGCTTGGAATTCTTGAAAATCTGCAGGTAGAAAATGCAAAGATGAAAACATTGAATTTTTCAAATTATTTAATTTACACTGCAAAGGATATACCAGAAATATATCCTATAATTGTAGAAAGTGAAGAATCAACTGGCCCTTTTGGGGCAAAAGGTGTAGGTGAGCCCGCATTAATTCCTGTAGCACCAGCTATTCTTAATGCTGTACATAATGCTATTGGAGTTAGATTTACAGAAATACCATTAACTCTTGAAAAGGTAGTGGAGGGATTAAATAACAAGTTTAATTAAAAATAAACTATTTTGAGAAGCTAATACTTTATATTATAGGGGTACTTCTGTGAATAATTTATGTAAATTTGGTAGAAGTACAAATTTTCACTAGTACTAAGTAAGGTTCATTGATAATTATTGAGGAGGTATTTTAATTGATTTCAGTTGATATTGATAAATGTAAAGCTTGTAAAATTTGTGAGAATAATTGTCCTCTTGGGGCAATAGAGGTTATAGATAAAAAAGCAAGATTAAATGATAATTGCGTATCATGCGGTATATGTTTTAAGGTGTGTCCTTTTGGTGTCATTGAAAAGACAGAAGAAAAAAAGGCTGAAAATTCTACATGTACTCATTGTCCTGTTAATTGCTCTGTGCCACAAGATAAAACTGGAGCTTGTAAGAGGTATACTAATGTAAATGGGGAACTTATTAGAAATAGAAAACTTGTGGTAGAGTCGGTAGCAAAGGATTCTGAATGTAAAGGAACTTATAAACCACTTATTACGGCAGTAGGAAGTGGTACAAATTATCCCTGTTTACGACCAGCACCTAAAATAGTTCAGGATACAATAGATGGAGTAGACGTGGTAACTGTAGTTACAGAAGCACCCCTTAGCTATAGCGGAGTAAAGGTTAAAATTGACACAAATATGGACATAGGCGAAGAAGGTGCAAAGGTAAAAAGAAATGGTAAATGTGTTGGAAGAGTAACTACTGAAGAATATGGCTCCAAAATGCTTACTATAGGAGGAGCTAATCTTCTAAGTGGAAGTAATGATGGTTTTATAGTAGCAAAGACAATTGTGGATTTAGCTAACGGAAGAAGAGTTACATTGAAAATAGATAATGGAAGTACAATAGAAGTTCAGCAGAATCAGCCACCTATTATAGATGGTATTGAAGAAACCTATATGAGAGTTGGCTGTGGTAGTGCAACCATAGGTATGTTTGCAAGAAGTTTATGCAAGGTGGTGGATGAGGCAATTATATTGGACTTTCATGTAGTAGGCTTGCTTTCTGAACATGCAGCAGGAAAAGAAGTTGGTATGAAATACAGTGGAGTAATACCTTATGGAAGAAAAAGTACTATGGGAAGATATTTTGGAGGTCATGGACATGGTTGGGGTGGTACAGAAATTATGACTCCATTGGATGCTGTAAAATCTGTGGATATGACTATAGCAAAGGCGGGTTATAAAATATTAGTAACGGAGACTACAGCACAAAAGGCTGCCTTATTAGAAGTACAAGAAGACGGATCTGTAAATGAAATTGAAATGACTGAGGAGGTACTAAAATGTGTTAATTTGATTTCTGATAACTGCGAGAGATCAAATGTTTCAATTATATACACAGGGGGTACAGGAGGAAGTGCTAGAGCTGGAGTTACAACTTTTCCAAAAAAACTTACCAATGCAATTCATAACAATGAGGTTACAATGACTATAGCAGGAGCACCTACTTTTGTTCTTCCTGGTGGAGGAATAAATTTTATGGTAGATGTTTCTAAAATGGTACCGGAGGCTACAACGTGGGTACCAACACCTGCTACTGTGGCACCTGTAGAATATACTATGACTAGAGAAAAATACGAAGAAATTGGTGGACATGTAAAGAGTATAATAACAAAGGAACAATTGCTGAAAGAACTTAATGAGGAATAATTATGGTAGAAATACTGGAAAATGAAAAGGTATTTATAGACAATGGACCTATTCAGATGGTACTTGATATATCTATAGGAGATAAAAAAACTCCTGAATTAGGTCTTCAAGTATCAAAATATGTAATTTATGAATTCAATAGATTGGCGGAATATATTCCTTATATAAAAAACAATAGCTTTGTGAAAATAAAAGAAAATAGACCTTCTGCAGTTCTTAAAAAAATGATAAATGCAGTTGAAAGATCAGGTGATAAAAGTTTAACACCTCTCGCTGCTGTAGCTGGTTCCTTTTCAGATTTTGCACTGGAAAAGGCATTGGAATTAGGAGCAACTAGAGTTATTGTAAATAATGGCGGAGATATAGCTTTAAAGGATATAACTGGTCATCCTTTAAATGTTGGAATACCTCTAAATGATACAGAACTAGTACTTAATATTACTTCTGAAAGCAATATTAAGGGTATTTGTACTAGTGGTCTTGGAGGAAGAAGCTTTACAAAGGGAATTGCTACTGCTGCAGTTTCTCTAGGAGAAAATGCGGCTATAGCAGATGCTTGTGCTAGCTGTTTGGGCAATGCAACTAATGTTGATAATGAGAATATAGTACGTTGTTATGCGGAAGAAATAGATTCTGAAACGGATATCCCAGGTCATTTAGTAACTTTAAAAGTAGGAGATATTGGTGAAAAAAATGTGTACAAGGCTTTGTTAAATGGCCTTGAAAAAGCAGAAGAATTGTACAATAAAAATATAATTAAAGGTGCAGTATTGTGTGTAAAGGATAAAATTGTAATGGTACCTGATAATATTGCGGTATTAAAATGATATAGATTTATCAATGAAAGAGAGTTTTTAACAGGGGGACTCTCTTTTTATTTTATTAAAAATTAAATAGAATTATATAAAAGAACTGGTATAGAATTTCAGCTAAATTACAAATTAATTATAAAAGGTATGATAATTTATTGAAGAGGCTACAATAATAACATTTACATATGTTTTACATATGGATTAATATAAATAAAATATTTTTAATATGAATATCTTTCTGATATAATAAAAACAATTTATTAATAAATTAATCAAATTTTTATTAAATCACTCAATTAAACCTTTGATTTTTATATTATTTAATATGAATTAAGAATTTATTATTGGATATTATAAAACCAAGGGAAACGAAATTATAGTAAATTTATTATCTTAGAGGGGGAAACAAAAATGGAAACATCATCTTCAAAAATGCTTGTTGCACGTATGGAAAGATTACCAGTAGGAAAGTTTCACTATAAAATGCTAGGTATTAATGGTGCAGCATGGGCCTTCGATGCCTTTGATGTAGGCTTAGTAACTTTCGTTGTTACTGCACTTACAAAATCCTGGGGACTTACAGCTGCTCAGGTGGGATTATTTTTAAGTGTAGGTTTATTTGGAATGTTCTTCGGTGCTGTAGTATCAGGACCCGTAGCAGATCGCTGGGGTCGTAAGGCAGTATTTCAAATCACAATGTTATTTTTCGCAGTATTTTCTTTACTATGTGCAATTGCTCCGAACTTTTTATCACTGGTAATCTTTAGATTCTTTGTAGGAGTTGGGCTTGGTGGAGAAACACCAGTTGTTACATCACTTTTAGGAGAATTTATACCAGCTTCAAAACGTGGTAAATTGCAGGGGTTACTTAATACTTTCTGGGCAGTAGGCTGGCTTGCTTCAGCAGTTATATCTTATTTTATTATACCAGCAGCAGGATGGAGATGGGCTTTTGTTGCAGGTGCACTTCCAGCTTTTTATATATTCATAGTTCGTAGACATCTACCTGAATCACCAAGATGGCTTATTTCTAAAGGAAGAAACCAAGAGGCAGCAAAAATAGTTGAAAGCATAGAGCAAAAATTAACGTCAGAAGGACTTGAACTTCCAAAGGTTAATTTAAAGGAAGTTAAAATAGATACAGTGGAAAAGAAGCAAAAAGTCAATGTTGCATTATTATTTTCAAATAAATATATTAAACGTACTATCATGCTTTGGGGGTTATGGTTCTTAGCTATGTTTGGATATTACGGATTATTTTCTTGGTTGCCATCACTGTTTGTAAAGGCAGGACATACTATGGTAAAATCTTTCCTTTATGTATTGATAATGCAAATAGCTTATGTACCTAATCAAGTATTAAGTGCTTATCTTATGGATAAGATAGGACGTAAAAAGCTCCTTGTTACTAACCTTATATTAGCTGGCATTGCTGCTATAGTATATGGATGGACATTAGGTCATGGGGTTAATACAGGAGTAGTTGTATTACTTGGCGTTATTACTTCCTTCTTTGTTTCAGCTATAATGGGAATAACTTATACTTATACTCCAGAACTTTATCCTACAACTGTGAGAGCTACTGGCGTTGGATCTGCTTCAGCTTGTTCTCGTATAGGATCAATGCTTGCCCCTATGGTAATTGGTGCAGGACTTACTTCTGTGGGTATAAGTGGAGTATTTGCAATTGTATCTGGAGCATTTATACTAGCAGGTATATTAGTAGCTGTTCTTGGGATAGAAACTAAAGGTCTAGTGTTAAAAGATTAAAACTTTACAAAGGAGGATATTATAATGGAAACAGCATCTTATAAAACACTGGTGGCGCGTATGGAAAGTTCACCAGTTGGAAAATTTCATTACAAATTATTATATATAAATGGTGCAGCATGGGCCTTTGATGCATTTGATGTAGGTATAGTTACATTTATTGTTACCGCTCTTACAAAATCTTGGCATTTAAGTACTGCACAGGTAGGATTATTTTTAAGCGTCGGTCTTTTTGGAATGTTCTTTGGAGCAGCAGCATCTGGTCCTTTGGCAGATAAGTTTGGTCGTAAATCAGTATTTAAGGCAACAATGTTAATTTATTCTTTATTTTCTCTTATATGCGCATTTGCACCTAATTTTACATTTCTATTAGTAGCTAGATTCTTTGTAGGTTTTGGAATTGGTGGAGAAACTCCAGTTGTTACTTCTATCTTAGGAGAATTTATCCCAGCATCAAAACGTGGTAAATTACAAGGGCTTATAGATACATTTTGGGCAGTAGGTTGGTTAGCTGCAGCAATAATAGCTTATTTTGTTATTCCAACAGTAGGTTGGAGATGGACATTTGTTATAGGAGCATTGCCAGCTTTCTTTATCTTTGTAATACGTAGACATTTGCCAGAATCACCAAGATGGCTTATGTCAAAAGGAAGAGTAAAAGAAGCAGACAAAATTGTTAATGATATAGAACAATCACTAATTGATCAAGGTCTTACTATTCCTAAGATAAATATAGAAGATATTAAAGAAGATGAAATAGCAATTGATGAAAAGGTAGGCATTGCCTCATTATTCTCTAAGAAATATATTAAGAGAAGTATTATGCTTTGTATTGTATGGTTTTTAGGTATGTTTGGTTATTACGGACTATTCTCCTGGTTGCCATCACTTTTTGTAGCAGCAGGACACACTATGGTTAAGTCTTTCTTCTATGTTTTAGTTATGCAAATAGCTTTTGTACCTAATCAATTTATATGTGCTTATCTTATGGATAAAATAGGACGTAAAGTTTTACTTGTTCCCAATTTAATATTATCTGGGATAACTACTATAGCTTACGGTTGGGCTTTAGGACATGGTGTTAGTAGTACAATCGTAATGATATTAGGTATATTTACTTCTTTCTTTGTTTCTGCAACTTGGGCTGTTTTGTTTACATATACTCCAGAATCATATCCTACCAGAATTCGTGCTACAGGAGTTGCATTTGCATCAGCTTGTTCACGTATAGGATCTATGCTAGCACCTATAGTTATTGGTGGTGGACTTGCTTCTTTAGGTATAACAGGAGTATTTGGTATTGTAGCAGGAACCTTTGTAATAGCTGCTTTAATGGTAGGAATCTTTGGTGATGAAACTAAAGGTATGATCTTAAAGGATTAAAATTAAAAATATAATAATTAAAAGAGCAAGTAGTCTGTGGCATAAGGTGAGATTACTTGCTTTTTTCTATAAATTTAATATATCCATATGTTTTGAATATGGATTAATACATATAAAATATTTTAAATATGGATATGTTTCTGTTATAATAAAATTAATTTATTAATAAAGATACAGCATTTTTGTTAATAATATAATATTAAAGGAATTATTATGATGATTCAATATTAAATAGCTTATTTTCTACTAAGTGGTAAAAATACAATTTCTAGATCTGTTGAGAGTATTTATTCACAGTAAATTTTAGAAGTGTCTATTTAATAAGACGTTTAGATTTTAAATTATTATCTATATATAGAGGGGGATTTATTTATGGAAATCAAGATAAGAAAATTTTATACATTCGTTGAAGAAATCAATTCAGATGGAGGGAAAGAGATAACTGACAAAACTCATATAAGAGCAGCTTCAGCAGTTGTAATTGAAAATCCTTTTGCAGGAAAGTACGTAGAAGATTTATCAGCACTTACAGATTGGAGCGTAGAAATAGCACCAGTACTTGTAGAAAAAGCGCTAAAAACAGCTGGGATAGATAAATCAGAGGTTGAAAGCTATGGTAAAGGTGCTATTGTAGGTGGTAATGGAGAATTAGAACATGCTGCAGCAATACTTCATCCAAAGCTAGGGAAACCTTTTAGAGATGCAGTGGACGGTGGAAAAGCAATAATTCCTTCAGCAAAGAAAATGGGATATCCAGGTTGTACCTTAGATGTTCCTCTTCACTATAAAGATGCAGCTTTTGTAAGAACACACTTTGATGCAATGGAAGTAAGAATACCGGATGGTCCAAGAGATAATGAAATAGCTGTAATATTGGTAGTTACAAATTGCGGAAGACCTCATCCAAGAGTAGGTGGATTAAAGGTTGAAGATGCAAAATGCGAAGATGGATTAAGATAATTGAATTTTAAATTTATATGGAATACCACATTATAATAATGTAGAAATAAGTAAAGGAGGAATTATAATGTCAACATTAGCTATAAAAAACATTGGTATATTAGTTTCAGGAGATATTAAAGATCCTATATTAAAATACAATGCGATATTAGTGGAAAATGGAATTATAAAAAAAATTGGAAATGAAGAAATTTTAGATGAAGTACAATGTGATAATATAATTGATGCGAAAGGAACAACAGTAGCTCCAGGACTTATTGATTCACATACTCATCCAGTACTTGGAGATTTTACTCCAAGACAAAATACTTTAGGTTATATATCTGGTTCACTTCATGGAGGAGTAACTACAATGATATCTGCAGGAGAATGCCATACACCTGGAAGACCAAAGGATGTGGAAGGTGCAAAAGCATTAGCTGTACTTGCTCACAAGAGTTCAGAGAATTCAAGACCTGGTGGAGTTAAACTTCATGGAGGTGCATTAATTTTAGAAAAAGGAATGCAGGAAAAAGATTTTGAAGAACTTCATAAGCATGGTGTGTGGCTGGTAGGAGAAATAGGTCTTGGTTCAGCTAATACGTCAGAAGTAGCAGCCCCTATGGTAAAATGGGCAAGAAAATATGGATTTAAAGTTATGATGCATACTGGAGGAACATCTATACCGGGAAGCAGTACTATTACTGCACAAAATGTAATGGATACTGACCCTGATATAGTATCTCATCTAAATGGAGGTCCAACATCAATTTCTGTAGAGGAAGTTGATAAATTGATAAATGATACAAAATATACGCTGGAGCTTGTTCAATGTGGTAATTTTAAGATAATGAAATATGTAGCTAATGAAGTTTATAAAAAGGAAGAATTAGAAAGAATAATACTTGGAAATGATTCACCTTCTGGTACAGGAATTATTCCACTGGGAATATTGCGTTCAATATCTTATATTGCTTCGGAATCAGAAGTATCAGCAGCACAGGCTCTGTGTTTTGCTACAGGAAATACAGCAAAAGCCTTTGGATTAAATGTAGGAATAATTGAAGAAGGAAAAGAAGCTGATTTTGTCATAATGGATACACCTATGGGTTCTGTAGGTGAAAATAGTTTAGAAGCTCTGGAAGCTGGAGATTTGCCTGGAGTTTCAATGGTAGTTGTTGATGGAGAAATCTTAGTTAATAAAAGCAAAAATACTCCACCAGCCGCTTCAAAAGCTATTATCCTATAATTATTCTATTAAAATTAAACTGTACCCTGTAAGTCTGACGCAGAGGATAGGCTGTGTAACTTACAGGGTGCTTTATATATTAGTGGAAAATGAATTATTTCTTAGTACTATAAAAACTTTATAATAAATGTTTGCTATTATTAAATTATTAATTAAATCTATAAAAATTATGAATTTGATTATAAATATGAAAAAATATTGACTTTTGATAAAAAATTAAATATAATTTTGAATATATAGAATATAATTATAAGTCTAGTACATGGCATTAAAGAAGATTTTATGACAAATTTTTGAAATAAGATATTAATATCTTATTTTTTATTTTTTAATAATTTATATACTATAGAATATTTTATTATAAAAGTCATTTTAAGAAGCTTTTAGTATTGATTTTTTATAATTAAAGGATGTGTAAACAATGTATACGAATGTAGAATGCTTCTATGATGATATTGAAGATAAATGGGATTTGCATTCGAATATTCTTAAAGATTATATATTAGTAAATATAAGTGTGGGACTTACAAGAAGTAAAGAGATGATAAAAGATGTGGAGGACTTATACAATACAGATAAATTAAAATACTATGATGCCTATAGATCTTCCTCATGTATTAATCATGACATAATGTGTCAGGGATCTTTAACTCAGGAAATCCATGCTAGAAAAATGCTAGGAATACTTTTAATTGCAGAGAAAGATAAAACTTTAAGAAATAAAGTCATAAAATTACTTCGTAAGTACTACTATTTAATTTATCGTGCTGTAAAAAAATGCAGTAATAAAGAGATTATAAAAAGATATCTTGATATGGATGTAGTTGAGATATCTACAGAAAAAAGATTGGATGGTGCAGTATATCTATATTTTGTTATGTACTGTTATACAAAAAAAGTAGATTATAATCATATATCCTTTATTGTAAATGATATAAAAAACTATTGTCTATACAGTCCTATGACAACGGATATACATAAAGAGATAGATAATAATTATAAAGAAATACAGGATATTAAGTCCCTGGTAAAAGAACACTATGGTGAATTTTCTAATTATAAAGATATTTTGTACTGTGAAAATGATGAGGTTATGGATGTAGATGGTATAATAGAAAATATCTTTATGATAAATAAAATTGACATTACTCAATTTTTTGATGAATCTGAAGAAATAAATATTGATAATATAATTTTAGCCTGCATAAAATGCGGCAATAAAGATTTAAAAACTAAAGATATAATGCAAGGTTTAGTTAATGGAATTTATATTCAGTCTTTTATCAATGAATATAAAAAAGCCAGAGGGACATATTACAAAAATAGCCAGGAAACGTTATACTTTAAATTAGATACTCTAGAAAAAAAAGTTAATGCTCTTGAAAGTGAACATAAAGAGATGAAGGCCAAAATTGATTCTCTTAGAAGTGAAAAGGAAGCATTTGACAAAACTTTAAGCAATGAGATAAATAAATTAAATAAAGTTCATAATTCAGAGATATTTGATGTAAAAAAAGATATGAGAATTCTTGAGCATGAATTAGATAGAGAAAAAGAGTATAGAGCTGAATTAAATAGTTTAAGGGAATATATGTTTCAGGTAAAGAATGAATATGTGCCTATTAAATCAGACAAGGACTTAGATTATTATATTAAGGACAAAAATATTCTAATAATAGGTGGTAGTAAATATTGGAGAATGAAGTTTAAAGAAAAGTATGAGCAGATACGTACTCTAAATGGATTTAATGAAAATTTTGATACAAGCATTTTAAAAAATGTAGATTATGTATTTTTTTATACTGGACTTATGAGTCATTCTACCTATAATAAAGCTATGAAAATTATTAGAATCAATCAAATTAAATTTGGATACATTGGAAAGACCAATATGGATCTTGTGGAAGAGGAAATTATTGAAGAGTTGAAAAAATGTGACATAGGGAGGAAAGCAAATTCATCAGATTAAAATGATTTTTGATGAATATAGATAGTTATGGAGATAGCTGTATTTCTAAATGATAAGGGTAAAACAATATCTTTTAATGAAAGTGGTATATTGAATATATATTCAAATAAAGAAGGAAAATGGGAGGTAATAGGGAAAAAATCCTTTGATATTACTAATATAGAAGATGAGGATGCACGTTGTGAAAAGATAAAAAATATGGCGGAATCTTTAGGACAATGTAAAGTTATTATAGCTGCAGAGGTTAAAGATGTTTTCTATACAATTTTGGATTGTATGGACTTCGATATTTGGACAATCGATGGAGTGCCAGAAGAATTTTTGGAATATGTGTTTAGAATGGAACAAGAAGAGAAAATTGAAAAAATAAGCAGAGAAAATGCACCTAAACCTGTACAAAAAGGACAAACTTCTAATTATTATATAGATCTTAGAAGTGTTATGGAGGGTAATGAAAAAGTTAGTTCCAAACAAGTACTTTTACCATTTTTTCAAAGTGTAAAGTTTAAAGAATTAGAGATTTACTGTACTCACGTGCCACGTTGGTTTGAAGATAAATTTAAAAAATTAAATTTAAGGTTTTATGCTGAGTTTATAAGTGAAGGTCTAGTTAAGATAAAAGTTTATCCTAAGTAAAATTTCACCTGACTAACTTGGCGTAAGTCTCCCACGCACTCTGTACAGCCTTCACACAAAATCAAAAAGAAGATTTTGGTTCTCTACTTGCACTCTGTACAGCGATTCATACCAAATACAAAATAAATTTTGTTTTGTCTGCTTGCACGCTGTGAAAGTGGGAGTTCGACGCCAAGTAAGCCATGCATTTGCAGTTCTAAAATTCAGATGGGGTAAAAGAATCCCCACCTGAATTAAGAACTTGCTTCAAAAAAACATTGACAATAGATAGTCAATAAGATAAACTGAAAATCATATAAAACATATATGCAAACGGGGATATAAATTAATAGTTTACTAAATAGTATTGTTAATTGCAAAATATGGAAATGATTATTTTCTAACTGGAAAACCGGAGGACAAATATTCTTTATTGAATTTTGTCCTCCTTTTTTAGTTGTAATTTAAATTTTAATCATTATACATAGTTATTTTATACTATTTAAAAACCTGCAATAACATTAGAAAAAAGGATGTGTTGATTATGAGATTATATTCTACTTTGTGAGATATCATAAAATTACAGTTGATTTCACCTGACTAACTTGGCGTAAGTCTCCCACGCACTCTGTACAGCCCTCACACAAAATCAAAAAGAAGATTTTGGTTCTCTGCTTGCACTCTGTACAGCGATTCATACCAAATACAAAATAAATTTTGTTTTGTCTGCTTTTCTTCAAGTGGGAGTTCGATGCCAAGTAAGCCATGCATTTGCAGTTCTAAGATTCAGATGGAGTAAAAGAATCCCCACCTGAATTAAGAACTTGTTTCAATGTAAATATTTGAATTAGAGGGTTATAACAGGGTATTAATAGAAAAATGAAGAGGTGATTTAAATGGCAATAAATCTAAATTTACCAGAACTAGATATAAGAGATAAGAGATTAGGAGCAATCATATCCTATAAGGGCTCTGCACAAGATATTTATGAAAAATCTCTAGATCGTAGTATAAAACCACAGGAAAGAAGTTTTAGCCAGTGTGGAGCTTGCTCATCTTCCTGTGCTTTTGGAATTGTATCAAATATCATTGGGTCCGTAGTTATAAATCATGCACCAATTGGCTGTGCATCAGATTTCGCTACAGCGCAGAATAACATTAGAAGAGGATCTGCATTGAGGGGAATAGATGTTGGTAATTTTAAAGCTATAAGTACAAATCTTGAAGAAAAAGATACCATATATGGTGGATCAGGTAAATTAAGAGAAGCTGTGCTGCTTGCAAAAGAAAGATTTAATCCAAAGGTAATATTTGTAACTGCATCCTGTGCTTCAGGAATTATCGGGGAAGATTTAGAAAGTTTAACAGATAATTTAAGTAAAGAAACGGGAATTAATGTTGTACCTGTTTATTGTGAAGGATTTAAATCTAAAGTTTGGACAACTGGTTTTGATGCATCTGGGCATGCAATATTAAGAAAGATAGTTAAAAAGTCTGATAAAAAGACTAATTATATAAATATTATTAATTTCCAGGGAGCTCATGTTTTTGATGATTTATTGGGAAAACTTGATTTAAAACCAAGATATTTATTCCCATTTTCAACTATTGAAGAAATTGAGAATATATCAGATGCAGTGGCAACAGCAAATATATGTGAAACTCTAGCTTCATATGTAGCAGCAGCTTTAGAAAGTGAATTTGATGTACCTGAAGTTAGGGCACCTGTTCCAACAGGAATAAAGTGGACTGACGAATGGTTAAGAGAAATAGGGAGAATGACAAATAAGGAAGAAAGAGTTGAAGAAGTAATAAAGGAAGAACATGAGAAAATTAAGCCCAAATTGGACTATCTTAGAACAAAACTAAAGGGAAAGAAAATATATATTATGGCTGGAGATGCAATTGTTCAAAGCTATGTAAGTGTTGCTGATTCCCTAGGACTTGAAGTAATAGGAGCGGTAGCTTTTCACCATGATCAAGCTTATGATAATGATTATCAAGAGCTTAATACAGTAGGGAACATGTTAAAGCATATTGGAGATGTTGAAAATTATTGTGTAACTAATAAGCAGCCTTATCAATTTACAAATATACTAAAGGAATTTAAACCTGATTTTGTACTTGTAAGGCATCCGGGCATTGCAGTAGTAATTAATAAATTAGGCATCCCAGCTTTTCATTTAGCTGATCCAAACATGATAATAGGCTATGATGGAGTAATTGCTTTAGGAGAAAAGGTTTATGAGGCAATAAGAACTCAGAAATATGTTCAGACATTAGCTAAACATTTTGAATCACCATATACGGACTGGTGGTCAAAGCAAGACTCATTTACATTTGCAAAAGGAGGAAAGCAACTTGGGTAACGTAATTGAACAACCAAGATATACCTGTGCAATAGGAGCACAACACACAGTTCTTGCAATAAAAGGAGCAGTGCCGGTTTTACACTGTGGACCTGGCTGCAGTAATAAAGTTTCATTGTATTTAACTACCTCAGCAGGTTATCAAGGGGAAAGTGATTTTGGAGGAACTCACATACCTTGTACAAATTCATCAGAAAAGGATATAGTTTTTGGTGGGGAGAAGAAACTTGATGAAACAATTGATGGTGCATTAAAGGTAATTAAGGGTAATTTATTTGTGGTTTTGACAGGATGTACAGCAGATATAGTTGGAGATGATGTTATATCTATAGCTAGTAAATATCAAAGAGAAGGAAAACCGGTTATTAATGCAGAAACAGCAGGTTTCAAAGGAAGTAACTACGTAGGTCATGAGCTTGTCATAAAAAGCATAATTGAACAATATATAGGAGACGATAAGCCAAAGGTTAGAAAGGGCTTAGTAAATGTATTTTCAGTTGTTCCAAATCAAGATCCATTTTGGAGAGGTGACTTAAAGGAAATAAAAAGAATTTTAACTGCCATAGGCTTAGAAGTAAATATACTTTTTGGGTATGAGAGTAAGGGTGTTGAAGAGTGGAAGGATATTCCCAATGCGGAATTTAATTTAGTTCTAAACCCATGGGTTGGATTAAAGGCAGCAAAACTTCTTGAAAGAAAATTTGGAACTAAATTTCTTCATTATCAAGAGTTACCTGTTGGTGCTTCTGCAACTAGTAAATTTTTAAGAACTGTTGGAGAGTTTGCAAATCTTGATAGAGATAAGGTTGAACAAGTAATAAAGGAAGAGGAATTTTCATTTTATAAATATTTTTTAGATATTGGTGATTTTATAGCTGAATCAAGAGCGGGATTACCTTTTGAATTGTATACTATTGCTGATTCTGCTTATGCAATAGGTACTAGTAATTTTCTCATTAATGAATTAGGATATGTTCCTAAGGGCGCTTTTCTAATAGATAATGTTCCACAAAAATATAAAGATAATGTTACTAATATATTTGAAGGAATTCATGAGGAATACAAAGGAAAAGTATTTTTTGAAACTGACGGTGGATCTATAGAAAAAATAATAAGAAATGACGTAAATATTCCTAGAAAAACCCTCATTTTAGGAAGTACCTGGGAAGATAAGTTATCTGAAGATTTAAATGCACCAGTAGTTTATATAAGTAATCCAATTTTAGATAGACTAATTGTAAATAAAACTTACATTGGTTATACTGGGGGATTAAATCTTATTGAAGAAATTTACTCTTCTATTTTAAGTAATAAGAATTTCAATCAAAGAGTTAACGCTATATCTATATAGACTAAAGGAGGAATTATTTATGTCTATTAAAATTGCTGTAGGAAGCAGTGATGGAAAGATTATTGATCAACATTTTGGCAGTGGAAATAAGTTTTATATATTTGAAGTTTTTGAAGATGGTACTAATCAATACCTTGAAAACTTTGATATTAAGGAAGAAGATATAATCAATGCAAGTAAAAAATATAATTCAAAAAAGGTACGTAGTTTAGATGGAGCCCGCAGTGGAAGTTTTGTTGGAGGATGTGGCAGCAGTTCACAAAGCAGCTGTGGCAGTTCTCAAAGTAGCTGTGGTGGTGGTTCATGCTCTGGAGGACAGGATGATTCTCAATTAATCGGAAAGATAAGCCTGCTTTCAAAATATGATGCCGTTTTAGTAAATAAAATTGGAAATAGAGCTGAAAAGTTATTAGTGTTCAGTGGCTTACATGCTTTTGAAAATGATGGCACAATCGAAGAAGCTTTACCCAAATTATATACTTATTTAAAAAGAACGAAGGCAATATAATAATCATTAATTTTTAATTCCAATTATCTTGAATAAAATAAAGTACTGTATTTCAAATGTATATAAATAATTTGAAATACAGTACTTTATTAATATTTATTTTTATGATTCAATTCGAAATCTATACAATAATTTGGAAATTTTTAATTAATCTTATTTGAATAATTTGCACAGTTAGTTATCATAAAAAGTATCTAAAAAATTTTTTGCAGCAGGGGAAAGATACCCCTCTTTCAGCCAGATAGCAGCTATTTGAGTTCTGAGAGATTTGTTGTCAATTTCTTTGTAAATTAAGTTTGAAGAACCTATGAGTTTAAGAGAAGATTTTGGAACTAAAGCTATTCCAAGCCCTGCATTAGCCCATAATAGAGAAGTTCTTGCATCTTCATTTTTACAAAATGTATTTGGCTGAAATCCAGAATTCTCACAGGCATCGCATATGATCTTTTCAAAACGCCTATAAAAAATCAAGGGTTTATCTTTTAACTCATCTATTTTAATAATCACTTCATCATTCCAATTGAAATTTTCAGTCATAGCAGCTATCATAGGCTCTTTTGGAAGATAAATATAATTTATACCAGCCGTACTGAAAGGTGTTCTTACAATTGCAATTTCAATTATACCTCTGCTTAATATTTCAAGAAGCTTATAAGTATTGCCCTCATGAATTTCAAAACTTACAGAGGGATATTTATCATGAAATCTGTTTAATCTATCTGTAAGCAGGGAAGATCCAGAGGATGAAACTGTGCCTATGGATAGCGTTCCATTAAGTCCATTATTGAAGTCTTTAAGTTCATCTATAGTGGTTTTGGTTAAAGTGAGTATTTGTTTTGCCCGGTTATAGAGCATAAGTCCTGCTGCTGTCAATTTAATATTTCGACTTCCTCTTTCAAGAAGCTTCACACCTAATTCATCTTCGAGATTTTTTAATTGATAACTTAAAGGCGGCTGTGCCATATGGAGCTTCTTGGCAGCATTGGTTATTTGCCCTTCTTCCACTATTGTGTAAAAATATTTTAATTGTTTGATATCTATGATAACCACCTCATATACAAAATTTATATATAACAGATATATATTATGTATTTTTTATATATATTTATCTTTGATATAATTATAAAAGAAATAATAAAAATAAGCGATGAAGATTTAATATTTATTAGAAAGAGGAGGTTATATTTTGCTTGAATTACTAAAATTTGCTAAGCCCTATAAAAAGCAGATTATTTTAGGACCCATATTTAAGCTACTAGAAGCTATACTTGAAATATTATTGCCAACTATAATGGTTTTAATTGTAGATAAAGGCATAAGAATAAGAAGTATAACTTACATATTTCAAATAGGGGGATTAATGCTTTTGACAGCTACACTAGGAGTTATATTTGCATTTACCTGTCAATATTTTGCTTCTATAGCATCTCAGGGCTTTGGAACCATTTTGAGAAAAGAATTATTTAAAAGGATAGGTACTCTATCTTATAGTGAGATTGATAAATTTGGTACTTCTTCTCTCATTAATCGTGTGACAAATGATATAAATCAGATTCAATTGGCCTTAGCTATGTTTATGAGACTTGCTATAAGAGTGCCTTTTTTATGCATTGGCGGAATTGTAATGGCAATGATTCTTGACATAAAACTTTCCAGTATTATGTATTTATCCATGCCTATAATTGCATTTGCCATATATATGATAATGAGCAGGTCCCTTCCTATTTATAAAACAGTGCAGAGAAAACTGGATAAACTGGCATTAATATTAAGGGAAAATTTATCAGGAATAAGAGTTATAAGAGCTTTTTCAAAGGTGGAGTACGAAAAAGAAAGATTTCAAAAATCCAATATAGATCAGACAAACACATCTATAAAAGTGGGAAAAATATCAGCTTTAATGAATCCTGTTACCAGTTTAATAATGAATTTTTCTGTTATTTTCATATTATGGTTTGGTGGGATAAGGGTAAATAATGGATTTGTAAGCGCTGGAAAAATTATTGCATACATAAATTATATTACATTGGTTTTGTCAGCACTTATCATTGTTGCCAACCTTATTGTACTCTTTACCAAAGCGGCAGCTAGTGCTGAAAGAATAAATGAAGTTTTTAATATAGATCCAAGTATAAAGTATGAAGATAAATTATCAATAAATAAATTTAAGGATGAAAAGGAAGCCATAATAAAATTTGAAGATGTATATTTTGCCTATAAAGGATCTAAAAAGTATTCTCTTAGGAATATATCTTTTGAAATAAAGAGAGGAGAAATGGTTGGAATAATAGGTGGTACTGGAGCGGGGAAAACTACACTTATAAATTTAATTTCAAGGCTTTATGATGTTACTGAGGGAAGTATTTTTATTCATGGAATTAATGTAAAAGAATATCCAAAAGAAGAACTTATAGATAAAGTAAGTTTAGTACCTCAAAAGGCAGTTCTGTTTTCTGGAACTATTATAGAAAATATAAGGTGGGGAAAAGAAGATGCCAGTATGGATGAGATAAAAAAAGCTGCAGAAATCAGTAAGGCAGAAGAATTTATTGAGAAGCTTCCTTTGAAATATGAAACAAATGTATCTCAGGGAGGGGTAAATCTCTCCGGTGGACAAAAACAGAGACTTACCATAGCAAGGGCTATTGTGCATAAATCAGAAATACTAATTATGGATGACAGTTTAAGTGCATTGGATTATGCTACAGATGCGGCTCTTAGAAGGGATCTTAAGAAAAATACAGGGGAAAGGACAGTTATTATGGTAAGCCAGAGAATAAGTACTATAAAAGACGCATATAAAATAATTGTTTTAGATGACGGACATGTTTCTGGAATTGGAAAACATGAGGATTTAATTGAAAACTGCAGTGTATATAGAGAAATATGTAATTCTCAGCTTTCAAAGGAGGCCGGCAGAAATGAATAGTAGTTTAATGAGATTATTTAAATATGTTGGAAAGTATAAAGTATATATGTTTATGGCACTTTTATGTGCTCTTATAAGTAATGTCCTTATAGCTTCTATACCTTTTGCAGTGGGAAAGGGCATAGATAAAATTATTGGCAAAGGCAAAGTTGATTTTAATAATCTTTTAAAGGTAATAATCATTTTGGCAGTGATATATTTAACCAGTGCTCTGTTTACTTGGGTATTTACAGTTATAGCAAATATTGCAGCTTTTAAAACTATAAGAGATATAAGAGAAGAGGCTTTTAATAAGATAAGTAGTCTGCCTCTTAAATATTTTGACAGGAATTCTCATGGAGATATAATTAGCAGACTTACAAATGACATAGATGCCATTTCAGATGGACTTTTTCAGGGGATAACTCAATTTTATCCTGGAATTATAACTATAGTTAGTTCACTGGTTTTAATGCTCACTCTAAGTGTAAGGATAACTGTGGTGATTCTTGTTATGACACCTCTTTGTTTTTTGATAGCTTCTTTTATTACGAAAAGAACTAATAATATGTTCAAAAAGCAGCAGAAAACTGTTGGTGAATTAAATGGTTATATAGAAGAGATTATTGGAAATCAGAAGATAGTTAAAATTTTTGGATATGAAAAGAGGTCTCAGGACAAGTTTGATGAAATAAACAACAGATTATATAAATATGGTCAGAAGGCACAATTTTATTCTTCTCTAACAAATCCAGGTACAAGATATATAAACAATGTTACCTATGCTTTCGTAGGAATAGTTGGAGGATTACTTTCGATTTTAAGTGGCCTCAGTGTGGGAACAATCTCAAGTTTTTTAACTTACTCTACTCAATTTTCACAGCCTATAAATAATGTAACAAGTGTAGCCACTCAGCTTCAGGCAGCTCTTGTGTCCTGCGAGAGGGTGTTTTCTATAATTGATGAGGTGCCAGAGGTATCCGATAAACATAATACTGAAAACATTGTAAATTGCAAGGGAAATATAGGATTTGAAAATGTATGTTTTTCCTATACAAAAGATGTACCATTAATTAATAATTTTAGTGATAATGTAAAAGCAGGAAGCACTATTGCTATAGTAGGGCCTACCGGGGCAGGTAAAACTACTCTTGTAAATTTACTTATGAGATTTTATGATATTACTGAAGGGAAAATACTAATTGATGGAACTGATATTTATAAGGTTAAAAGGAATAATCTAAGAAGCTTATTCGGGATGGTACTGCAGGATACCTGGCTTTTTGAAGGTACTATTAGAGATAATATTGCCTATGGAAAAGAAAATGCAACAGATAGTGAAGTTGAGGCGGCGGCAAAAAGAGCATATATAGACAGTTTTATAGAAAAGCTTCCAGAAGGATATAATACTATAATTACAGAAGCTGGTTCCAATCTTTCAGAAGGTCAAAAACAACTTTTAACTATAGCAAGGGTTATGCTTATAGACCCTCCAATGCTTATTTTAGATGAGGCCACCAGTAGTGTTGATACTAGAACGGAAATTAAAATACAGGATGCATTTCTCTCCATGATGAGAGGAAGAACAAGTTTTGTCATAGCACACAGGCTCTCTACTATTCGTAATGCAGATGTAATTTTGGTAATGAATAATGGAGAAATTGTTGAAAGAGGAAATCATGAAGAATTGCTTAAAAAAGAAGGAGTTTATGCTAAGCTCTATGAAAGTCAGTTTAAAAATTCTGGAGAAGCAGTTTAACTTGACTAACTTGGCGTAAGTCTCCCACGCACTCTGTACAGTCCTCGTACCAAATTAAAATTTGGGCTCTCTACTTGCACTCTGTGAAAGCGACCAAATACAAAATAAATTTTGTTTTGTCTGCTTTTCTTCAAGTGGGAGCCCAACGCCAAGTAAGCCATACATTTGCAGTTCTAAAATTCAGATGGAGTAAAAGAATTCCCACCTGAATTAAGAACTTGCTTCAAGTAAAGTTGTAGATATTAGGAGGAGAATAACATGGAATTTACACACATAAATGATGAAGGAAGAGCTAAAATGGTGGATGTAGGAGAAAAAGCAGAAACAGAAAGGGAAGCTGTTGTAAAGGGAAGCATATGTATGGAAAGAGAAACCCTTGAAAAAATAAAAGAAGGTACTATAAAAAAAGGAGATGTACTTGCAGTAGCTCAGGTAGCGGGAATAATGGCTGCCAAGTCCACATCGAGTATTATACCTATGTGTCATCCTATATTTATAACGGGATGTGATATAAATTTCAATTTGGATTTTGAAAACAATAAAGTAGATATTATCTGTGTAGTTAGAACTGTGGGTAAAACAGGGGTGGAGATGGAAGCATTCACAGCGGTATCTGCAGCGGCCCTTACCATATATGACATGTGTAAAGCTATAGATCGTGGAATGGTAATTAAGGATATAATGCTTATGGAGAAGAGTGGTGGAAAATCCGGAGTTTATAAGAGATAACTACAGAATATTTATCATAACAATAATTATTTATCATTATGATAAATAAAATTGCTAATATCAGTGCTAATATATTGCACATCTATTCAATAAAAATGTTTACTGATTATAATAATAAAACCCTATAAAGGATAACAAATGTTTAATAAAATCCTTAGTAAAATTTTATTTTAACCTGACTAACTTGGCATAAGTTTCCAATGCACTCTGTACAGCCCTCACACAAAATCAAAAAGAAGATTTTGGTTCTCTGCTTTTCTTCAAGTGGGAGTTCGACGCCAAGTAAGCCATGCTCGCAGTTCTAAAATTGGCATGAACCTTGCTATATAAATTATTGTAAGTCTCATTAAACTTATTTTTCTAAGAATAGTTTTTGATTTAAGTTTAAATCTATTAATGGAATAAAATAGATCATTAAAGTGATTAGTCATGGAATAAATTTTCTGTGAATAAGATGAAATATGTGATTTGTAGTTATTTATATATTGAAAAGGGGTATAGAATATCATGTCAAATAAAGATCAAATAAAATGTATATGCAATAAGTCAGCAAGAGGGATACAGGAAAATAAATTTTCAACAGATTTTTTATCTAAAAGTGTGGTGGATGGAGTAAGAAAATTTCATAAGACTTTACCGAATTATGAGATAACTCCCCTGCATAGTCTTAAAAATTTGGCATCCTATTTGGGAGTAGATGAAATAATGGTTAAAGATGAGTCCTATAGATTTGGACTTAATGCCTTTAAAGTTTTAGGGGGATCTTACGCTTTAGCTAATTATATATGTAAAAAAATAGGCAAAAGAATAGATCAGGTATCCTTTCAGGAACTTGTATCAGAAGAAGTTAAGCAAAAGATAGGAGATATAACTTTTGTTACTGCTACTGATGGTAATCACGGCAGAGGGGTTGCATGGATGGCAAAGAAGCTTGGACAAAAATCTGTTGTATTTATGCCTAAGGGATCATCAAATATAAGACTTGAAAATATAAGAGCAGAAGGAGCAGAAGCAAGCATAACGGATTTAAACTATGATGATGCTGTAAGACTTGCAAATAAATATGCTGAGGAACATAATGGTGTTATGATTCAAGATACAGCTTGGAAAGGCTATGAAGAGATACCAAACTGGATTATGCAGGGTTATACTACAATGATGGATGAAATACTTGAACAGATAAGTGAAATGGGAAAAGAAATGCCAACTCATGTATTTTTACAGGCAGGTGTAGGTTCCTTTGCAGGTGGAATGCAGGGATATCTTGCAGAAAAGTTCAAAGGGGAAAGACCTATAACAGCTATAGTAGAACCAAATGAAGCAGCTTGTATATATAAATCAGCTCTTGCTAATGACGGAGAGTCTCATGCTGTAACTGGTGATATGCCTACTATAATGGCAGGACTTGCCTGTGGTGAACCAAATATAAATGGATGGAAAATACTAAGAGATTATGGTGATATGTATATTTCCTGTCCTGATTATGTAAGTGCAAGAGGAATGAGAATACTTGGAAATCCACTAAAGGGAGATCCTAAGGTTGTATCTGGAGAATCAGGAGCAGTGGGACTGGGCATGCTAAGTTTAATACTTGAAGATAAGCATCTAAAGGAAATAGCTGAGAATTTAAAATTGAATGAAAAATCAAGAGTGCTTGTAATAAGTACTGAAGGAGATACCGATCCTGAAAATTATAGAAGAATAACTTGGGATGGAGTTTGCCAAAGTAAGTAGGTAATAGTGGAAAAATCCAAAGTATAAAGTTGAAAGAACAAATATCAAATGGAGAAAAGCTTCGCACTTTTTTCCTAAGCTTAAAATTACATAGAAAGGCGGTGATTAAGTGTACACATTTATACTCAATAACACAGAGGTTACAGTTAATGAGGATATGAATCTCTTGGAATATCTAAGAGAGCGGGAAGATTTGATTTCTGTAAAAAATGGCTGCTCTGAGGGTGCCTGTGGAGCATGTATGATAATAGTAGATAACAGGCCCATGAGAGCTTGTATATTGTCCATATCAAAGATCCAAAATAAAGAAGTGTTAACAGTTGAGGGATTTTCTCAGAGGGAAAAGGATGTATTTGCCTATTCTTTTGCGGAGGCTGGGGCAGTACAATGTGGTTTTTGCATACCGGGAATGGTGGTAAGTGCTAAGGCATTAATAGATAAAAACAATAATCCTACTTCTGAGGAAGTTAAAGCTGCTATTAGAGGAAATATATGCAGGTGTACTGGATATGTGAAGATTGAAAAAGCTATACTTATGGCCGCTGAAATTCTAAGAGAAAATAGGGAAATACCCATAGAAGATGAAGATGGAAAAGTTGGAGAGAGATTTCACAGGATAGATGCCATTAGAAAAACTCTGGGAAGAGCTAAATATGTTGATGATATTAAAATGCCTGGAATGATTTATGGATCCGCCCTTAGAACAAAATATCCAAGAGCTTTAGTTAAGAATATAGATGTATCCAGAGCCTTAAAATATCCGGGAGTAGAGGCAGTTTTAACCGCAGAGGATATACCTGGGAAGAGATATTTAGGGCATATAGTTAAGGATTGGCCAGCACTTGTGGCTGTGGGGGAAGAAACTAGATATATTGGTGATGCTGTAGCCTTGGTAGCAGCAAAGTCAAAGAAGATATTAGAGGAAGCTTTAGCACTTATTGAAGTAGAATATGAAAAGTTAAAGACAGTTACAACTCCAGAAGAAGGATTAAAGAAAGATGCACCTAAGATTCATTCCAAAGGTAATCTATTGGTAAAAGAGGTATTAAGAAGAGGAAATGCTGAGGAAGCTATTAAAAATTCAAAATATGTGGTAACATATAAGTATTCTACTCCCTTTACAGAGCATGCATTTTTAGAACCGGAATGTGCTATAGGGGTACCTGATAAGGAAGGTATACTGCTTTATACTGGTGGTCAAAGTGTATATGATGAAAAACGTGAGATAACAGAACTTTTAGGACTTTCAGAAGATAAGATAAGAGTAAAAAGTGCTTACGTAGGTGGAGGTTTTGGTGGAAAAGAGGATATGAGTGTTCAGCATCACGCAGCTCTTCTTGCCTATAAAACTGGAAAGCCAGTGAAGGTTACCTTGTCCCGTAAAGAAAGTATAGCTGTTCATCCTAAAAGACATGCCATGGAAATGGAATTTACTACAGCTTGTGATGAAAATGGAGTTCTTACAGGGATGAAAGCTACTCTCATATCTGATTCAGGAGCCTATGCATCATTAGGAGGACCAGTACTGCAAAGAGCTTGTACTCATGCCGCGGGACCTTATAATTATCAAAATATAGATATAGTTGGGAAATCTGTTTATACTAATAATCCCCCTGGAGGAGCTTTTAGGGGATTTGGAGTTACACAGTCAGCCTTTGCTACAGAATGTAATCTAAATAAACTGGCTGAGATGGTAGGAATATCTCCTTGGGAAATCAGGTATATAAATGCTATTGAAGAGGGTCAGGAATTACCTAATGGTCAAATTGCTGACGAAGGTACAGCATTAAAAGAAACACTTTTGGCAGTAAAAGATGAATACTTTAAGCATAAGGATCAAGAAAAGGAATATGTAGGCATAGCTTGTGCTATGAAAAACAGCGGAATTGGTGTTGGTCTGCCTGATATAGGAAGATGCAGACTTACTATAATTAATGGGAAAATTCATATTAGAACCAGTGCTGCTTGTATAGGTCAGGGACTTGGTACAATTGCAACACAGATCTTCTGTGAAACCACAGGTGTAAGTCCAAAGTTTGTAGTATTAGATGACCCTGATACCTCTATAACACCAGATTCAGGTACTACTACGGCTTCAAGACAGACAGTATTTACGGGAGAGGCAGTGAGAGTGGTATCAGAGAAGTTAAAGAAAGTTTTAGAAACTAGAACTTTGCAGGAATTAGAAGGGGAAGATTTTTATGGAGAGTACTCCTTCGATACAGATCCTATAGGATCAGATAAACCTAATCCAGTGAGCCATGTGGCCTATGGGTATGCTACTCAAATGGTAATATTGGACGAAAAGGGATTTATAAAAGAATTTATAGCAGCCCATGATGTGGGGAGAGCTATTAATCCTACCAATGTTGAAGGCCAAATTGAAGGCGGTGTAGTAATGGGGCTTGGATATGCCCTTACAGAGGATTATCCGTTAAAAAATTCTGTACCAACTGCTAAATTTGGAACACTAGGACTTTTTAGGGCTAATACTGTGCCTGAAATAAAACCTATAATAATAGAAAAAAATACAGATAAACTTGCCTATGGAGCTAAGGGTGTAGGAGAAATAGTAGTAGTACCTACAGCACCAGCAGTTCAAGGAGCCTACTACAATTTGGATGGAGTATTCAGGACAAAATTGCCTTTAGAAAATACGGCCTATAGAAAGAGCAGAAAATGATTTGAATTATATACTAATTAAGTCTTAAGGATTTTAGTATATTGGTTTATATAGTTGAGATACAATAAATTAGTTTAAAATATACCATTAAAATTAATAATATAAAATTTAAACTTTAATGGTATTTACTATAATAAAATAAATTAAAGTTAGTACATAAATAGGAGGAATAAAAAATGAGTAAAGAAATAATAGCAACTAAAAATGCACCGGGAGCAATCGGACCATATTCACAGGCCAATAAGGTAGGAAACTTAATATTCACTTCAGGCCAAATTCCACTAGATCCTGCTACAGGAAAGTTAGTAGATGGAGATATAAAGACAGCTGCAGTTAGAGTTTTTGAAAACTTAAAAGCTATTTTAGAAGAAGGTGGTTCTTCTTTAGATAAAGTAGTAAAAACAGTAGTTTATTTAAAGGATATAAATGACTTTGCAGCAGTAAATGAAGTTTATGCTACTTATTTTACAAGCAATTATCCAGCTAGATCCTGCTTTGAAGTTGGTAAGTTACCAATGGATGCAAAATTAGAGGTTGAAGCTATTGCTGAAGTATAATTGATGAATTTCAGGATACATTATATAGACAAAAAATTAGGCTTTTGATAGAAATCTGGGCTTATATAGCCAATAAATATTGGAAATTAAACAAATAACTTGTTGATTAATAGTCAGCAAGTTATTTGTTTAAATGATAAGATACGGATATATTTAACTTTACTTTTTTAAAATACCTTATTGGGGGTTGTTATGAATATTAAAAAGGATTTACCAGAAATATATGAAAGTTTTTCCGAAGCTAGAAAAAATGGATTTATTACAGCAAAGAATTTAAAAGACAAAGGTATAGCATTAATAGGAACCTTTTGTACTTATATGCCTCAGGAAATAGCCATGGCATCAGGGGCTGTGGTGGTTTCGTTGTGTTCTACTTCAGATGAAACTATAGGAGATGCAGAAAAAGATCTACCAAGAAATCTATGTCCTCTAATAAAAAGCAGCTATGGTTTTGGAAAGACAGATAAGTGTCCATATTTCTATTTCTCTGATTTGATTGTGGGGGAAACTACCTGTGATGGAAAAAAGAAAATGTATGAGTATTTAGGAGAATTTAAATCTGTACATGTAATGCAGCTGCCTAATAGTCAAAGTGGAGATAAGAGCTTTGGACTTTGGAAAAGTGAAATTGTAAAATTAAAGGAGACCATAGAAGAAAAGTTTGGTATTAAAGTATCTGAAGAGAGAATAAAAGAGGCAATTAAAATTAAAAATAAAGAAAGACAGGCACTGAAGAGATTTTATTCTCTAGGCAAGTTAGAACCACCAGCACTTACAGGTCATGATATATTCAAGGTTATAAATGGATCTGGATTTAAATTTAATAAGGAAAATTCTATAAAAGAATTATCTGAACTAACGGAAACAGTGAGAAGAGGTTATGAAGAAGGTAAAAGGCTGGAGTCTAAACCTAGAATTTTAATAACAGGCTGTCCTATTGGAGGAGCGGCAGAAAAGGTTATAAAGGCTATAGAAGATAATGGTGCCTATGTAGTTGCCTTTGAGAATTGCAATGTATCTAAGGCGAATGAACTTTTAGTAGATGAGGATAAGAATGTTTTTGATGCTTTAGCAGAAAAGTATTTAGCTATAGGTTGTTCTTGTATGTCTCCTAATCCTAATAGGCTGGATTTGCTGGGAAAAATGATAGAAGAATATAAAGTAGATGGAGTAGTAGATGTGGTGCTGCAGGCTTGTCATACCTATGCTGTAGAAACTCTTTCCGTAAAGAAATTTACCAGCAGTAAGTTTGATATTCCTTACATGGCTTTGGAAACAGACTATTCTAAGTCTGATATAGGACAGTTAAATACTAGAATGGCAGCTTTTATTGAAATGCTGTAGCTCAGCATAGGAATGTTAGCTGATTATGTTAAAGATTATTGAATCAGAGGGGCTGATAATGTGAAGTTTTATTCTATAGGTATAGATTCTGGTTCTACCACCACAAAGGGAATCTTATATAATGGTGATATAGTAAAAAAGCTTATAAGAAAAACTTCTGTGAAGCCTAGAGAAAGTATACTTAACATATATGAGGAATTGTCTGAGGGACTGAAAGAAAAGCCTTATATGGTGGTGACGGGATATGGTAGAGAATTAGCAGATTTTGCAGATAAGAAGGTCACAGAAATAACCTGTCATGGAAAAGGGGCAAAATATCTTAATTCAAATGTAAAAACTGTAATAGATATAGGTGGACAGGATAGCAAAGTTATAAAGTTAGATAGAGATGGTAATATTGTGGACTTTTTAATGAATGACAAATGTGCAGCAGGCACGGGAAGATTCTTAGAAGTAATAGTAAATATATTGGATACAGATGTTAAATCCATAGATACTATGATTAAAGGGATAGAACCCTATTCTATATCCAGTATGTGTACTGTATTTGCTGAATCTGAGGTTATAAGTTTAATTGCAGAGGAAGTTCCAAGGGAAGAAATCCTATCTGGAATTTTATCCTCTATAGCTAAAAGAACAGCTAATTTTGTTTCTAAAATCGATGTTGAAAGTACAGTGTTTTTTACAGGTGGACTTAGCGGCAGCCAGGAATTAAAAATTAGATTAGAAAAATTTTTAGGTGTTCGCATAGAAACATCTTCTTTGTCTCAATATGCTGGAGCTATCGGAGCAGCAGTAATAGGTTACAATAAGTTTAAAAAATGCAAATAGTTAAATTTTTATTTAACTATCTGCTAAGTTTTTTATAGCTTTAATAGCGGTTTTTATTTCTAAAGCAGTGTTAAAGTAGGAAAAGCTAAATCTGACAGCACCTTGTTTTTCTGTGCCTAAGGCTTTATGCATTAGCGGGGCGCAGTGGGCTCCAGCCCTTGTGGCTATATCATAGCTATCTGCTAACTCTTGGCTTATATCTTTGGAGTCATAGTCAGCTATGTTAAGGGAGACAATAGGAGCTCTTAGAGTAGTAGAAAAATCACCATAGATTTTCACCTTTGGAAGATTTTTAACTCCATTATAAAATTGCCACATAAGCTTTAATTCATGACTTAGTATTGTATCTATACCAGTATTTTCTATGAACTGAATGCCTGATAAAAGTCCAGCAATACCGTGAGCATTAATTGTGCCTGCTTCCAGTGCATCCGGCATAGCACATGGATGATGTTCTGCAAAAGAAAAACTTCCGCTGCCACCTGTTTTCAGTGGATTTATGCTTAAGTGATTCTTTAGGCATATTCCACCAGTACCTTGGGGACCATAGAGAGATTTATGTCCTGTAAAACAGAGAATATCAATATTGTGTCTTTCCATATCAATGGGAAAAACCCCCGCAGTTTGAGAAGCATCTAATATAAACAATAGATTATGGACTTTACATATTTCTCCTATTTTTTCTATGTCTATTAGATTACCTGTTAAGTTTGAACCATGAGTACAGATTATAGCTTTAGTGTGTTGCTTTATTTCATTTTCAACATGAGTGTAATTTAACAATCCTCTTTTATTACATTTTATAATGGAAACTTGAACCCCTTTTTCTTTAAGCTCATAAAGAGGTCTTAATACAGAATTGTGCTCCATTGCTGTAGTTATTATGTGATCTTCTGGCTTAAATGAGCCTTTTATGGCAATATTGAGGCTTTCCGTAGCGTTGGAGGTAAAGGCCACATTTAATGGATCTTTTAAGTTAAATAGCATTGCAATCTTTTCTCTTGCGGCATACACTTTTCTTGCAGCATCAAGGGATAGGTTATAGCTGCCTCTGGATGGATTCCCAAAGCTATTTATAGCTTCAAATACTGACCTTGCAACTTCCGGTGGTTTTGGAAAACTTGTAGCTGCATTATCAAAGTAGATCATTAGTAAGATGCTCCTTTCGCATTGTAATATATTATAACATGATTTCTAAAGTAGCTGCAGGGTTAATATTGGAAAGTAAAACTGATAAGAGGATTACTTTTTAATATAAAATTTTAATAATTAGAAATAAGGTGAAAAATGTGGAAAAAAAGAATTCAGAATTCTCCTGTGGAGGAGGATGCAGTGCAAAACTGGCACCAGGATTTTTGCAAAAGATACTTAAAAATATTCCAAATAGATTTGATGAGAATCTGCTTATAGGTTTTGACAGCTCAGATGATGCAGCAGTTTATAAACTCACTGAGGACATAGCTATAATACAAACTTTAGATTTTTTTACACCTATAGTTGAGGATCCCTATACCTTTGGGAAAATAGCTGCTGCCAATGCTCTTAGTGATGTCTATGCCATGGGAGGAGAGGTTAAAACTGCTCTTAACATAGTATGTTTTCCAGAAAGATTAGAGGGAGAAATACTTGCAGAAATATTGAGAGGTGGTGCCGAAAAGGTTCAGGAAGCAGGGGGAATAGTATGTGGAGGACATTCCATAAATGATGATAAGCCTAAATATGGATTGTCTGTAACTGGAATAATAAATCCTAAAAAAATACTTCCCAATAATAACTGTAGTATAGGAGATAAGATTATACTTACAAAACCACTGGGAGTGGGCATAATAACCACTGCCAATAAGGTAGGAGAAGCCGATGAAACTGCTTATAGAAAAGCTATAAAGTCTATGGAAACTTTAAATAAATATGCTGCAGAAAAGATTAAAAAATATAAAGTTAATGCTTGTACAGATGTAACGGGTTTTGGATTTTTGGGACATTTAAATGAAATGGCAAGTACTGAGTATACTATTTCTGTGGATGTAAACAGTGTTCCATATATTGAAGAAGCTTATGACTATGCGAAGGAATTTTTTATAACCGCCGCAGGGCAAAAGAATAGAAAACATCTTCTTGAAAAAGTTAAACTTGAAAATATTGAATTTGCTATAGAAGAAATACTATTTGATCCACAGACTTCCGGCGGACTTTTAGCAAGTGTGGATAAATTTCAGGCAGAAGATCTAATAAAAGATTTAAATGAACTTGAAATAAAGTCTCAAATAGTGGGAGAAGTAATAGAGAGACAGGATGTAAACATAATAGTTGAAGCAAGTTCTTAATTCAGGTGGGGATTCTTTTACCCCATCTGAATTTTAGAACTGCAAATGCATGCTTACTTGGCGTTGAACTCCCACTTTAAGAAGGGGGAGAGTTATGCCAAGTTAGTCAGGTGAAATGATAAATTGTACAAAATAAGGAGAGAAAGTGAATATTATGATAAGAATAGATGCAAAGGGTGATGTGTGCCCAATACCAATTATAAAGACAAAGAAGGAACTTAAAAATATTGAAAAGAACGGAACAGTTTTAGTTATTGTAGATAATGAAACAGCTAAGGAAAACTTGGAAAAAATGGCTAAGGAGCTTGGGTACAAGTATAGTAGTAAAACTGTAAATAAAGAGCACTATGAAGTTGAAATTATAAAAGGTGAAGTTTCAGAAGCAGAGGATAAGCTCTCACAAAATCAGATTGATACATTGGAAAATAATGAAGCAATTAAACAGTATAAAAAAGATAACACTTTAGTAGTTATTTCTTCTATTACCATGGGAGACGGCGATGAAGAACTGGGCAAAATTCTTATTAAAGGATTTATCTATGCTTTAACAGAAGTAGAGAAACTGCCAGTCAGTATTATTTTTTATAATGGAGGAGCAAAACTTTCTGTGAAGGATTCTCCAGTAATAGAAGATTTGCAGAAATTAGAACAGCTTGGAGTAGAGATATTAACCTGTGGAACATGTCTTGATTATTACAATATAAAAGATAATTTAGCCGTAGGTAAAATAACCAATATGTATAGTATTGTAGAAAAGATGAATGTAGCAGATAAAATAATTAAGCCATAAGGGGAGAGTATGAATAGAGAAATATTTAATTTGGTAACCTTTAATTCCACTCATAGTGCCATTAGAGCAGAAAGAGAATTGTTGAATGAGGGTATAAAAGTTAAGGTTATACCTGTACCTACAGAGATAACTGCCAGCTGCGGACTCTCTATAAGAATGAAATTAGAGGATTTAGAGAAAGTTAAAAATATACTAAAGAATAATGATATAGCTACAGCTGGTTATTATCATGTGGAAAAATTAGGACTTAAGAAAAATATAAGTGCCAGATAAATTAATAATGTTACAGCGGCTATTTGTCAGATAAAATAACTAGAGATGAATATGTTGAAGACCTAAAAAATAGCAGACTAGTTAAGAATAAAAGGGTGAGAGCTGGGGGTTAAGCAAGTTGATTTTAATATTCAGCTTTCAATTTTTGCCCAAAAGTACAATCCGTTTGCCCTAAGGTACAATTGTTTGGATATCATGCTAGCTTTATAATGAAATGTATACAAATGATCTAGTACGTAAATAGATCAAAAGAGGGTATTCATGGCAAAATTATTGTACAGAATAGGTGATTGGGTTTATAAGAGACCAAAAAGAGTTATTTTAGCATGGCTGTTAATTATAGTAGCATTAGCAGTTGTAACTTTAAGTTCAGGTATGAAATTTAGTGATAGTTTTTCTATTCCTGGAAGTAAATCTGAAAAAGCTGGCAAACTGCTAGAAAAAGCTACATCTACAAATAAAAATAATGATACATCTACAATAAGGCTTATTTTCAAAGTTAACAATGGCAAAACTCTTATGGATACATCGATTAAAGATTCAATAGATAAATTAAGAACTAAAATACAAGAAGAAGATAAGAATGTTTTAGTTGTATCTGATCCATATAAGATGATGACTATAAGCGAAAACAAAAAAATAGCTTATGCAGATATAACATACAATGAAAAGGCAGATAAAGTATCAGAAGAATCAAAAAATAAAGTGTTGCAAAGTATAGGTATTACAAGAGATGCAGGAATTCAAACTGAATTAGGAGGAGACGTTAGTTTTTCTGAACTTGAAATCGTTGGAGCCTCCGATGCAGTTGGGCTTATAGCTGCGTTCGTTGTTCTTTTAATTACTTTTGGACTATTTTTAGCAGCTGGCTTACCAATAATGACAGCAATTATCGGGTTATTATCAGGATTAATGTGTATATTTATATCTTCAAATTATGTTGATACACCAGTCTTTTCTCTGTCTTTAGCAGCAATGATTGGCTTAGCGGTAGGAATTGATTATGCATTATTTATAATTTCCAGGTATCGTCAAAATGTAGGAGAAGGCTATAGCTTACAAGAATCAGTATCAAGAGCAATGGCTACAGCGGGTAGTGCGGTATTATTCGCAGGTGTAACTGTTATTATAGCACTTAGTGGTCTTTCCCTAGTTGGGGTTCCATTTTTAAAGGTTATGGGATTAGGTGCAGCCGCAGTGGTACTTTTGGTAGTAGTGGCTTCGCTTATTACAGTTCCAGCAGTAATAAGTCTTGCTGGGGAACGTATAAGTCCAAAGCGAAAAAATAAGATTTTCAAATCCATAAAAGTTAAGGATAAGAAACAAAAGCATAGCTTTTGGGGAGGTATTGTAAGTAAATATCCAATTATTATAGTGGTTTCTGTTTTAATTGTAACTGCTTTATTTAGTTATCAGGCTCTTCATTTAGAATTGGGACTTCCCGACAATGGAGCCAAACCAAAGAATTCCACAGAACGTAAAGGATATGATATTATGTCCGAGGGCTTTGGGAAAGGTATTAATGGTCAGCTTATAGTTGTAGCAGATGCTTCTAAAGCTAGCGGAAACTATTTAGTTACGCTTCAAGAGGTAACTAAAGAAATAGAAAAATTGCCAGATATAAAATTTATATCGCCAGCTATCCCAGTAGGTAATGGAAAATTAGCGATGATAAATATAATACCTAAAAGTGGACCAAATGATAAAGAAACTAAGGATTTAGTTGAGAAAATTAACAAAGAAGCTGAAACTATTCAGAAGAATAAAAAAGTTGAAATTATGGTAACTGGATCAACAGCAGTTAATATAGATACTGAAAATATGCTCAGCAAAGCTATGCCTAAGTTTATACTAGTAATTGTTGGACTCGCCTTGATTTTAATGACTTTGGTTTTTAGATCTATATTTGTGCCTATTAAAGCTGTTTTGGGTTTTATGATGACTATATTTTCAACTTTAGGATTTGGAGTTATGGTTTTGCAGGATGGACATTTATCTGGATTATTTAATGTTGCGGCACGTGAACCTGTATTATGTTTCTTACCTATATTGGTTACGGGAATTTTATTTGGATTAGCTATGGATTATGAAGTGTTTTTAGTAAGCCGTATGCGAGAGGAATTCACAAAAACAGGTAATGCAAAACAATCAGTCATTTCTGGAATAAAAAATAGTGGTACTGTAGTAACTGCAGCAGGACTAATAATGACAGCGGTGTTCTTAGGATTTGCTTTCAATGTTGATGCTAACGTTAAATCTATGGGAATTACACTTGCTTTCGGAGTTTTATTTGATGCATTTATTGTAAGAATGACATTTGTACCAGCAGTTATGGTACTATTAGGTAAAAAAACTTGGTACATGCCAAAGTGGTTAGACAAAATTCTTCCTAAAATTGATGTTGAAGGCGAAGATTTGATGAAAGAAGAACAGGTTAGTTAAAATATCTAAGGAATAATAAAATGGAAGCTATAGTATTTCAAGTTACAAAATGAATACTATAGCTTTGCGCACTTTGACAAATAAATTAATGTGTGACATAATCTTGGGTAAAAGGTAGGTGAGCAAAATATTAAATAAATTTATGAACAAAATTGAAATAGATGAGAATGATATTTTTAAAATGCCTACAATCGTATGCATTATTTTAATTTATATAGCAACTTTATTTTTGCAAAATATCAGAAAACCTTCATTATTTGCCAGTATGATTTTTACTGTAGTAATTATAAGCTATTTAATTATATACTTATTTTGTAATACTTTTAAGGCAAGATATTCGGTGTATTTTGTGATACAAGGCATAATTATTTTTGGTGCTGCGTTTATAATGCAAAAAGGATATTACGCTTTATTTATGGGAATGATTCCGGTGTTGATTTCTCAAGGTATTGGATTTTATTATGATAAATTTAAAGTTATTTTTATATTTTTATTTCTATATGCTGTATTTTGTGGCACTGTAGTAATAATAGATGGTGCTAATCAACTTGCTCAAACTATTCCATTCCTTCTTATAGCTGTTATTGCTGTGGTTGCATATTCATCTATTTTTTTCAAACAAGTAAAATTACGTATTCATACACAGAAAATTTTAAAAGAATTGGAACTTGCATATGATAGAGTTGAAGAATTAACTTTAACTAATGAGAGACAGAGGATGGCAAGAGATTTACATGATACGCTATCCCAAGGTCTTGCTGGTGTAATTATGCAATTAGAGGCGGTAAATGCTAATTTAAATAAGAATAATACGGCTAGAGCTCAGGAAATTGTGAAAAATGCAATGGTACATGCAAGAAAAACTCTGGCAGATTCAAGACTTGTTATAGATGATTTGAGAAATGAAGATAATTTAGAGATAGATTTTGTTAATTTAATAGAAGATGAAGTTGCTAAATTTAAAAATATTTCAAACATCTTTGTTAACTTAGATATTAATATAAAATCAAAATTATATACAAAAGTTATAGAATACATTTTATATATAGTAAGGGAATGTTTAAACAATATTGCAAGACATGCAAAGGCAAAAAATGTACAAATTGATATAACAGAAAAAGATAGACAAATAAATATAAATGTTATAGATGACGGTGTTGGATTTGATGTTAGAAGTTTAGATAAAGTTTATGGTCACTATGGAATACTGGGAATAACTGAACGAGTACGTGCGATTCAGGGGAAAATTAAAATTAAAAGTGAAAAAAAAGTCGGTACACAAATTAACATTATAATACCGGCTGAGAAAGGAATATTTAACGGAAATGAGTAAAATAAAAATACTGATAGTTGATGATCATTTAGTAGTTAGAGAAGGCCTAAAATTAATTTTTGAAACAGAAGATAATTATGAAGTTGCTGGAGAGGCTGAAAATGGTGAAAAGGCTTTAATGCTCGTAGAAGATCTAAAACCAGATGTAATATTAATGGATTTATCTATGCCTAAAATGAGTGGATTAGAGGCAATAAAAATATTAAATGAAAGGAATAATACAATTCCTGTAATTATTTTGACAACTTACAATGAAGATAATTTAATAAAACAAGGACTTTCATTAGGTGCAAAAGGATATTTGCTTAAGGACAGTACACGAGAGGAACTTATTAGAACTGTTGAAGCTGCATTTAGAGGAGAAATTCTTCTTCAGTCAGAAGTAACAAAAGCTCTTTTTAATACACAAAAGAAAGTCAATCAAATAGATCAATCTTTTAATAGTGAAATTACAGAGAGAGAGTTATTTATTCTTCAAGCTATTGTAAGAGGATGCACTAGTAAAGAAATAGCTTTTGATATGGGAGTATCAGAGAGGACAGTAAAAGCACATTTAACAAATATATATAGTAAGCTTAATGTTGAGTCTAGGTCCGAGGCTGCTGCTGTAGCAATAGAACGAGGAATTATACATATTAACAGGTAATGTGAGAAAAGGTTGTGATACTACTTGCTGTGGACTTTGTACTTTATGTATAGATGAAAAACCAACTTTATACTGTTCTTTTTTAGTGTAAGGGCTAGAAGAAAAAGATTAATGGGAATGATTCAATTTGCAATGTTAGTTTATTAGTAGAGTTTTTACTTGCAAATATATATTTTTTTTTCTAAAATATATTTAGCATACAAATTTAAATTATTATAAAAAATAGTTAATAAGAGTCATGGTAAACATTATCAATGTAGTAGCAGTATTTATACATAGAGGCATATTTTATTATAAATGAAGTTTTAGTCTTATTAAACGGAGGAAACTATATGAGTTATTCTGGAGTTATTTTTGATCTTGATGGAACACTTCTAAATACCCTTGATGATATGGCTGATTCAGTGAATTGCATATTGCAAAATCATGGATATCCTATACATGATTTAGAAAAGTACAAATATTTTATTGGCAATGGAATGGAAAAGCTTATAAGGAGGGCTTTGCCAGAAAGTAGTGCAAAAGACGAAGAAATGGTAAAGACATGTTTAGATGAATTTATGTTAGAATATGATAGAAGATGGGATAATTTAACAAGACCCTATGAAGGTATAAACGATTTAATGGAAGCTTTAGATTCTAAGGGAATAGAAATGTCTGTACTTTCAAATAAACCTAATGAATTTACCAGATTGTTAATAGATAAATTTTTTGGATTAAAACGATTTAAAGTTGTTTTGGGCGCAAGAAGGGATGTACCTAAAAAACCTGATCCTACAGCAGCTTTTGAAATATCAAAATTGTCTAAAATACCTGAAAATGAATATCTTTATCTTGGGGATACAGGAGTAGATATGAAAACTGCAAATGCAGCTGGTATGTACGCTGTAGGAGTTACTTGGGGTTTTAGAAAAGCTGATGAATTACTGGAAAATGGTGCAAAGACAATAATTGATAGTCCTATGGAACTTATGAAACTTTTATAATGAAACTTAGGAAATTGTTGAATATTCATAAAGGTTCTATTACATCTATTGTTGGAGCAGGTGGAAAAACTACCTTGATGTTTTCCTTAGCAGAAGAATTAAGGCAGAAAAGTAAAGTTCTTGTAACTACTACTACCAAAATATACGTACCTCAAAAATATCAATATGATTATATTGCAAAGAGTGAATGTGAATTTGATTATTATAATAAGTTAAGCTGTAAGGGAATTTATGTATATGGAGATAGTGTAAATAGCAATAATAAATTAATCGGATTAGATTGCAGACTTTTAGAAGAGCAGTTATCTTATTTTGATTATGTCCTAATAGAATCAGATGGTTCTAAGGGGAAAACTATTAAGGGCTGGGGTGATTATGAGCCTGTTATAAGTAATAAAACCAATAATACCATAGGGATTTTTAGTATAGAAAATATAGGAAGAAAAATAAATGAAAATAATGTTCACAGAATTAAACAATTTATGAATATTACCGATAGTTGTGAGGGGGATACTATAAATATAGATCATATTACAAAGCTGATATTTCATTCTAAAGGATTATTCAAGAACGCTGTTGGACATAGAATTTTATTTATAAATAAGGTGGAAAATGAAAGTGATATTGTTTTAACAAGAAAGTTGATAAACAATATTAATAAGAATAATCACGGATATATTGATAGTATTGTATTTGGACGATTACAATAGCAAAGCATTATGAAAATTATATAATATTAAAGAAAAAATGAAGGCCGAGGCTCCATAATGGAGTCTTTTTTTATACATATGATGTTAATTGATATAAATTTATATTTCCATTAAGTGAGGTAAAATGTATATAATCATCGTCAAAAAAATATCTAATTAGGTAAGTTTTTGAATTATTAGGTAATAACTATTATATTTTATGTTGAATTCTAGACTTTAGTATTTTATAATATATTCAATAAAGTAATTAAAAATGTATTATAATAGAGTTTTCCTTAATGCTTTCATCTTAATATAAATATATTGAAATAATTTATTAATAAAAAGTTGGTGTGGTAAGTTGGATATATGTGAAGAAGTAAAAGAAAGATTGTCTATATTTAAAAATTTATATGATGTCATTAGAATTATAGACCCTGTGAATAAAAAAGCTATAATATCTAAAAATGATAACGTTGAAAAAATAGAAAGCCCTTGCTATAGATTTTGGGGAAGTAATTCTTCATGTAAAAATTGTATTTCTATGAGAGCTTATATAGAACAAGATACTTTCACTAAATTTGAATATATTAATGGAAAAATATTTTCCATAATTGCAACACCTATAAAATTTCGTGGGAAAGAATATATCTTAGAAATGATAAAGGAAATGTCTGTAACTGATTTAAATATAGATGGAAAAGGTGATTTAAAAGACCTAATTAGTGCCTTAAATGAAAAAATTATAACTGATTACCTCACTAATGTATATAATCGAAGATATATTAATGAAAGGTTGCCCATTGATATAGATAATAGTATAAAAATTAAAAAACCAATATCAATAGTTATTGCAGATCTTGACTCTTTTAAGCAGATTAATGATGACTTTGGTCATGTAATGGGTGATATAGTACTTAAGGATACATGTAAAATTATAAAAGATTTTTTAATTAAAAATGAAGATTGGGTAGGAAGATATGGCGGAGATGAGTTTTTGATTGTATTAAATAATATTAATAGAGAAGAAGCTTATAAAATTATAGAATCCATGAGAATAAAAATAGAAAAACATAAATTTAAATATAATGATAAAAGCATTAATATTACTGTAAGTTTTGGAATATATACTGTTGATAGTCAAGTAGAGTTTAATGCTGTAATAGAAGAATTGGATAAAAATTTATATAAGGCCAAAAAACATGGTAAAAACAGAATAGTTGTTTAAATGTAATTTATAAATAATTTTCAAATAGAGAATTTATGATGTATAATTGTTAATACTAACTAAATTATATTTTAAGGAGTTGATAAATTTGGCTTTTTACTTTGATGAACCCTCACATACTTTTAGTGAATATCTATTAGTGCCTGGGTATTCTTCTGCAGAATGCATGCCAGCTAATGTTAGTTTAAAAACGCCAGTAGTAAAATTTAAAAAAGGCGAGACCTCTCAGATAGAAATGAATATACCTTTAGTTTCTGCAATTATGCAATCTGTTTCAGGTGATAAAATGGCAATTGCACTGGCTAAAGAAGGTGGTATTTCATTTATTTATGGATCACAATCAATAGAAGATGAGGCTGCTATGGTAGCTCGTGTTAAAAATTACAAAGCAGGTTTTGTTGTCAGCGATTCAAATATAAGACCAGATCAAAAATTAAAGGATATTTTAGATTTAAAGGAAAAGACAGGTCATTCTACAGTTGCGGTTACAGAGGATGGAACAGCTACAGGAAAACTTTTAGGCATTGTCACCAGCAGAGATTATCGTATAAGCAGAATGTCACCAGAGTGCAAAGTTGCTGATTTTATGACGCCTTTTTCAAAATTAATTTCTGCGAAAAAGGGAATTACTCTAAAAGAAGCTAACAATATTATATGGGATTATAAATTAAATTCACTGCCAATTGTAGATGAAAATCAGCATCTTGCATATATGGTATTTAGAAAAGATTATGATTCAAATAAAGAAAATAAATTGGAACTTTTAGACAGTTCTAAGAGATATATTGTAGGTGCAGGAATTAATACTCGTGATTACGAGAAAAGAGTACCAGCGCTAGTAGATGCGGGTGCTGATGTACTATGTATAGATTCCTCAGAGGGATTTTCCGAATGGCAGAAATTGACCATTGATTATATCCGTAAAGAATATGGGGATAAGGTAAAAGTAGGTGCAGGAAATGTAGTGGACAGAGATGGATTCTTGTTTTTAGCAGAAGCTGGGGCTGACTTTGTGAAAATAGGAATAGGCGGAGGTTCTATCTGTATTACAAGAGAACAAAAGGGTATTGGTAGAGGGCAGGCAACTGCAGTAATAGAAGTGGCTAAGGCCAGAGATGAATATTTTGAAAAAACAGGTGTATACATACCTATATGTTCCGATGGAGGAATTGTATATGATTATCATATGACTCTTGCTCTTGCTATGGGAGCTGACTTTATTATGCTTGGAAGGTATTTTTCTCGTTTTGATGAAAGTCCTACTAATAAAGTTAGTATTAACGGAACTTATATGAAAGAGTACTGGGGAGAGGGTTCTAACCGTGCAAGAAACTGGCAGAGATATGATATGGGCGGTGATAAAAAATTATCTTTTGAAGAAGGTGTAGATTCCTATGTACCTTATGCAGGAAGCCTTAAAGATAATGTATCATTGACTTTAAGTAAAGTACGTTCAACTATGTGTAATTGTGGAGCCATGAGTATTCCAGAACTTCAGAAAAATGCAAAAATCACATTGGTATCATCCACTTCTATTGTAGAAGGCGGAGCTCATGATGTAGTGCTTAAAGATACTAGCAATAATGTTTTAAAGTAAATTTTTATTGGAGAAGAATTAATTTGAAAAAATTATTATTAATTTTTTGTGCTATTAGTTCATTATTTATTTATGGTTGTTCTAATAATGATATAAACAAAAATTCAAATCAAAGCATAAATACTGAAATTAAAAGTTCTGTTGCTAAAAATTCTAATGAGAATATTGAAACTATAAATATAAGTGCATCAATGGTTAAAACTTATAATAATATAAATGAATTAGCTTCAGATAGTGTTTTAATAATAGAAGGCAGTATTTTAGCTAACAACTATATAAATTTTAAAGATACTGTTTTTACAATTTCAACAGTTAAAGTCACGAATGTACTAAAAGATTATGATAATATTAAAGTTGGAGATACTATAAATCTTTTACAAACCGGTGGAATAGAAACTATCAAACAAAATGCTAATTTAAGTAAATCCTTTGATAATCCTACTGAAGTTAAAAAAAATATAGGTAAAAAAGTTGAAGTGGTTTTAGAAAACTCTCCTGTTTTAAAAGAAGGTCAACCTAATATTTTGTTTTTAACTAAATATGATGGTCCAATTACTAAAGATGCATATATAGGTACAGGAGACTTTCAAGGTAGATTCTTAAAAAATGGTGATAGAATTCAGCCGCAAAGTGCTGCTTTAAAATCTAAATATAATAATAAAAATATACAAGAGTTTACAAATGGTATTAAATCTATAAATTCCAATAAATAATATATAATTTTTAAAAATTTTAGATTAAGTAAGAAACATCTAATCTAAAATAGCAAAAAGCACTCTGAATGAAGGGTGCTTTTTTATTGAATATTAGTTTGTAATATTCTTCTAAATTCAATTATAGTTCCATTGGACCATTGGACTTTTATAGAAAAAATCTCATGCATGGTTACATCATCAAATAAAAATTCTTTTATATATGTCTATTGTTTTGCTTACGGTAGTATAATTAAATTATATTAATATTGGAGAGGATGAATATGGAAGAAGATTTTAAAAAAGTTTTAATTACTATGCAGTGCAATGAGATAACTGAAAAAGAAATCTATACTAAAGTTTCACAGATTACAAAAGATGAAAATAACAGAAATATAATGCTCAAAATTGCTAAGGAAGAAGAGCAGCATTATAATTTGATAAAATCCTATACTAATGAAGAGGTTCCCGTAAACAAAAAAAGAGTATGGTTCTATTGTTTAGCAGCTAAGGTATTTGGATTTACATTTGCCGTTAAGCAAATGGAAGGAAGAGAAAATGAGGTGGTTAGAGGGTATAGCTATGAAAAGCTGTCAGAAAATTTTCCTAAACTTTCAAAAATAGCAGAAGAAGAAGAAAAACATGAGTTGTTGTTAATCGATATGCTGGATGAAGAGAGACTTAAATATGTGGGAGCCATAGTGCTTGGATTAAATGATGCATTAGTAGAGATAACAGGCAGTTTGGCGGGATTTACCTTGTCTATGGCAAACACCAGAGTAATAGCTTTGGCGGGATTGATTACGGGTATATCAGCCACCCTTTCCATGGCAGCTAGTGAGTATATTGCTGAAAAAACAGAAGGTACCAAAAATGCTTTAAAATCTAGTTTATATACAGGTATTTCCTATTTAGGAACTGTGGCTTTGTTGATACTTCCATTTATTTTTACACATGAAAATATGTATATACAAGCTCTTATAATAAGTCTTATTATTGCTGTAGTCATAATATCTTTATTCAATTATTATATATCTGTGGCCAAAGGACTTAATTTTAAAAAAAGGTTTCTTCAGATGGCAGGTGTAAGTTTAGGGGTGGCGGCTTTTTCTTTCATTGTAGGACTATTAGTAAAAAACATATTAAATATAAATTTATAATATAATAGTACGTTTCGTTTGTATTCCTTGAAATCCATAAATATATGGAATGAAATTCTAAATACAATATATTAAACTGTAAAAGGTACATAGATTTTTGCTTAGAAAATCCATGTACCTTTTTCTTTACACAATATATTTATTGAGAATGTTATTTAAGTTTTCTTTATGATTTTGAATATATTCGGAGAACTCTTCCATAGATTCATCTATGCTTATAGCCAATTCATACAAAAAATCAGGCACTTTTTCTTGAAGGATATCCCCTTTGTATTCAGCAAGTTTTGTTTTGCCTATACCAAGAGTTCCGTTTAAATGAAGTTCAAATACATTTTTTAAATCACCATTAATTCTCTTCATCTTTCCACAGAATCCAATTTTACCTATTTCATGTACACCACAGGAATTTGGGCATCCAGACAGATGTATTTGTGGCAATATATCTTTAGTAAAATTATTTTTGTGAAAATAGTCTACTATTTCTTTTAAGGTATTCTGAGTATTTAAAATTCCCATCTGACAGATTGGAACACCGATACAGGATACAGAATGCTCTAGTTTTGTAGTGCCGCCTATATGTTCTGTACTTTTAAGAAGGCTTTCTGCTTCTTTTCCGTTTAAATTTCTAATATATATACCTTCAGTCAAGGATAATCTTATTTCAACATCTTCAATATTTTCTGTTTCTTCTAATATTAGTTTTAAGTCTTTTAATTGTAATTGTCCTCCTATTGGGTGTATATATACACTATACAATCTAGCTTGTCTTTGAGGAAATAATCTAGGATGTTCTATTGAAGTTTCTAATCCTTTTTTGCTATAAACTTTGTTTTTAACATTTAGGTCTAAATTTTCATTTACAATTACTTTTTTCAAGTGATTTTTATAGCAGTTTATGAAATTTTCTTTACCCATTCTATCCAATATATACCTTACACGAGCCTTACCGCTATTTTTATAATCTCCTTCCGCTATGAAAAATTTTGTCATTGCCTCAATATGATATAATACATCTTTCGGATATATTAGATCGGGAAATTCTACAGATAATTTAGGATTTCTCCCAAGGCCTCCACCAAAGTATATCTTAAAGTATTCTTTTTCATTTTTTTTCACAGCTAAAAAACCAAGATCTACTACTGTTACATGAGATGCATCTTCATAATTACTGGAAAATGAAACTTTAAGTTTTCTTGGAAGTTTATAGCTATATATCCTGTCTAAAAAATACTTTCCTACAGCTAGAGCATAGGGAGATACATCAAAGGCCTCATTTTTTTCTACGCCTGATAAAGGGGAAATTGCAACATTTCTTGGAAAATTTCCACCTGAACCTCTTGAATATAATCCATTTTCTATACCTTCCTTCATTATATGGCAAATACCGTCAATATCAATTCCGTGCAGTTGAACTGCTTGGCGGGTAGTAAAATGTATTCCTTTTAAATTATACTTATTTGCAAAGTTATAGATTAATTTTAAATCTTTTCTAGAAGCTATTCCAGAAGGTATTCTGAGCCTTATCATAAAATCTTTTTTATTTCGGTGTGCATACACACCCATACCACCAGAAACTTTTTTAAAATCCATTTTACTTATCTCATTATTTAAAAATTTATAGCCTAAATTTCTAAAATCATCAATTTCCTTTAAAAGAATATCATTCAAAGTCTTCACTTAAATCACCTATCTTTGTTGAAATATTAATATATATATAGTATAGTTTCTTTTAATCAATAAGTATAATACGTATTTTTTATTATACTTATTAATATTTTTAATAGACGAGGTGATATTGTGATAGAGGAATTAAAGACCTTTATTGCTGTAGTAGATAAGAAAAGTTTTACTAAAGCTGCTAATTTCATTAATATATCTCAACCAAGTGTTAGTTCGCATATATCCATTTTAGAAAGATATTTCAATACAAGATTAATAGAAAGATCAAATAAACAGAAGAATATATTAATTACACAAACTGGGAAAATTTTATATAAGCGGGCTAAACAGATGATAGGATTCTTAGAGGAGACTAAAGAAGAATTAAACAATTATCATAATTCCATTTCTGGGACTTTAAAGATTGGGGCAAGTATGACTATAGGAGAATTTTTACTTCCTTCCATATTGGGTGATTTTATTAAAGAATTTCCTGAAGTAAAGCTGGATGTTACTATAGAAAATACTAAGCATATTTATGATAAATTTAAAAATTATGATATAGATATAGCTTTAGTTGAAGGTACGGTGCCAGTAGAAAATTATGTATATAAAAATTTTTACAAAGATACTATGGTTATCGTGGTACCATATTTATCTTCCCAAAATTTAAATTCTAATTTAAAAGACTATCTGTCAAAACAAACCTGGATACATAGAGAAGAAGGTTCGGGAACAGGAGAAAACCTGAATATTTTTCTTAATGATGAAGATATACATCCTAAAAATTTTATTGTATTAGGGAGTAATTATGCAATAAAAGAAGCGGTTAAAAATAATCTGGGAATAAGTTTTATTTCATCTTTAGTAATTAATGAAGCAGTTAAAAATAATGAAGTAGAGGTTATTTCTATAAAGGATAATTATAATAGATATTTTTCCTATTTAGTACATGAAAATAATATTTCTAGATTGGCATCCGTGTTTCTTGAAAAATTAAAATTGTACAGTAATATAGATAATTAAATTATAAAAAAATTTTATATAAGTGAATATATAAAGAAATATTGTCAATAATTAAAAGGTAATGAAAATTATTCATTATATTCCCCTAAATTTTAATATATAAATTTTGAAAAGGTACACTAGGTTAGAGTGTACCTTTTGTTTTTTGTATATAATTTACTTGAATAAATTTATTAGTGTACTGAATTATAATTATATTGTAGTTAATAAATTATCTATTAAATAATTATAGATAAAAAAAGGAGAACGTAAAAGTATGCTACCCTTATGTTCTCAAAATAAAATGTTATTAAACTGGTTATCTATTATTTAAAGCAAAATGCATAATAGCAATATTTTAGTGCCTTAAGTTAAATAATTTAAATATTATATAATTATGAAAGTGGCACTTTTATAGTATGATTTACTATGATGTAATTATATAACATGTACAAGATATAGTCAAATGGAAAATACGAAAAAATATTATCTGTTTAATGTTAATATACATTATATAATATTAAAATGTTATGTTTGGCATGGAGTCAGTGGTTTGTGGCTTAAGTTATATTATAGTATATGCTAAATATGTGGAATGAAATTTGCTAATATATATTATAGATATCTTGATAGGAAAGGAATTATAATATGAATATAACAGCTATAATAATGGCCTCTGGATATGGAAGAAGAATGGGGAGAAATAAGTTATTATTAAAATATAAAAATAAAACTTTTATGGAACATATCTTGGAGAATATTAGAAAATGTGATTTTTATAGTAGAGTAATTGTAGCAAGAGATGAAGGAATTCTTGGATTGGCTGAATCACTAGGATTTAAGGCTATAGAAAATGAACAGGCGTTTAAGGGTCAGAGTGAGTCTATAAAGCTTGGAATAAATAATTCTCCAAAGAGTGATGGATATATGTTTTTTACTGCAGATCAGCCTCTTTTAGATATTGAAACCATTGAGATTTTAATGAAGACTTTTAATGAAAATAAATATAGTATAATAATTCCGAAATTTCGAGAGAGAAGAGGAAGTCCAGTAATATTTGCCTCACGATTTCTTAAAGAATTACAGGAATTACAGGGAGATGTGGGAGGTAAAAAAGTTATAGATAATAATAAAGAAGCTGTAGTTTTTGCAGAGATTACAAGAGAAGAAGTACTTTTTGATATTGATACCTATGAAGATTATTGTAAATTAATAAATTTAAAATAGCGGCACAATTATTACTTAAATGCAAGGTATTATAATGCTGAGCGGGGCAGGTTTATTAATGCTGATGCCTATGGTGGAAATGTGGGAAATTTGCTAGAATATATTTATTTAATTAATTGTAGAAAAGAGATGATAAATTTTGTTTAGTGAAGTTGTTATTGTAAGAGGTGGGGGAGATATTGCTTCAGGAGCTATACAAAAGTTATATAGAAGTGGATTTAGAGTTTTGGTTCTGGAAGTGAATAAGCCTAGTGCTATTAGAAGAAAGGTATGCTTTAGTGAGGCTATATATGATGAAGAGACTAATATAGAGGGCATAAGAGCTGTCAGAGTAAATTGTGAAGCTGAAATTTTTAAGGCATGGAGAGATAATGTAATCCCTGTAGTTGTAGATCCAAAGGGCAAATATATAGAGCTTCTAAAACCTGAAATTGTAGTGGATGCAATACTGGCTAAGAAAAATCTTGGTACAAATATGAATATGGCACCTTATACTATTGCACTGGGGCCTGGATTTGAAGCCGGAGTTGATGTGAATATAGTGGTAGAAACTAATAGGGGGCACAACTTGGGAAGGTTGATATTTGAAGGGAAAGCAGCAAAGGATACAGGAATTCCTGGAGTGATAGCAGGATATTCTAAAGAAAGGGTAATATACAGTCCTGCCAGTGGTATTATAAATAATGCAAGAGATATTGGAGATATAGTAAATAAGGGGGATATACTCTCATATATAGGTACTGAAACTGTTAAAGCTACTATAGATGGGGTGCTGAGAGGAACTATAAGAAATAATACGGAAGTTTTTAAAGGATTAAAAATAGCAGATATTGATCCAAGGCTTTCAGAGACAAAAAATTGTTTCACTATTTCTGATAAAGCTAGGAATATTGGTGGAGCAGTATTGGAGTCCATTTTGTATCTTATTAGAAACAAATAAATTTATCATATTAGAAATTTGATTATCAAAATGATATAATTTATCATAAAGATAAACAAAAAAATATCATAATTTTAATAATAACTATAGTGTAAAACAGGCTTTAATTTGACAAAGTAATAAAAAAAGACCTGTTTTTTTAATTGGCATAAATTTTGCTACATAATATAAACATACATTAAAAATATTATAGATATCCAAACTCATAATTTAATGTTGATAATAATGTATAACTTTATTAGATTAATCTAAATTTATACTTCAAGTTGTATATCTATAAAATAGGAAAATAAAATTATTACAAAGGGTTTGTATTAATATATAGTAATTTATTAGAAAGATATAAGGATATGGTAAAAATTTTCAAATATAATTGTATAAAGGGGTGATCATCGGATGGATAAGATACTTATAAAAAATGGGTTTATAATTGATGGTACAGGTAAAGATAGATTTTTAGGAGATATACTAATATTAGATGAAAATATTTATAAGATAGGTAATATAGATGAAAGAGATGATTGTAAAATAATAGATGCCAAAGGAAGGGTTGTTTGCCCTGGATTTATAGATACACATAGTCATTCTGATTTACAGGTGCTGGTGGATGGATATATAGAACCTAAAGTGAGGCAGGGTATAACTACAGAAGTTTTAGGACAGGATGGAATATCTATGGCACCACTTCCAAAGGAATATGTAAGTCCTTGGAGAAAAAATCTGGCAGGACTTGATGGCGACAGTGATAAACTTTCTTGGGATTGGAATAACACGGAAGGATATCTTAATTTATTAGAAAAATCTGGTATAGGACCTAATATGGCCTATCTAGTACCCCATGGAAATGTGAGAATGGAAGTTTTAGGGCTAGATGATAGACAACCCAATAAAGAAGAAATAGAAAAAATGAAGCAGGTGTTGGAAAGAGAACTAAGGGCTGGAGCAGTTGGCTTTTCTTCTGGTCTCATATATATGCCTTGTGCTTATGGAAACACAGAGGAAATTATTGAACTTTGTAAAGTGGCAGCAAAATGTGACAAGGTTTTTGTAGTTCATCAGAGAAGTGAAGCAGATACTATAGTGGATTCCATGAAGGAAATAATAAGAATAGGAAGAGAAAGTGGAGTTAAAATTCATTTTTCCCATTTTAAGGTGTGCGGTAAAAAGAATTGGGGTAAGATAGATGCTATGATTGCTCTTTTAGATGAAGCTAAAAGGGAGGGTATAAAAGTATCCTTGGATCAGTATCCTTACGTAGCAGGGAGCACCATGCTTGGAGTAATACTCCCACCTTGGGTACATGATGGGGGAACAGACAAGCTTTTGAAAAGACTTAAAGATGAGGATTTGAGAAAAAAGATGATTTATGATATAGAAAAAGGTATACCTGGATGGGATAATTTTATAGACTTTGCAGGGGTTGATAATATATATGTCACTAGTGTTAAAACTGATAAAAATAAGGATTGTATAGGTAAAAATTTAGCTGAGATAGGTAAGCTTAGGGGAAAAGATGCCTATAATGCAGCTTTTGATCTTCTCTATGAAGAGGGAAATGCAGTGGGTATGTATGATTATTATGGTAAAGAGGAACATGTAATTAAATTTATGAAAAGAGAAGAACAAAATGTGTGTACCGATGGATTACTTGGAGGTAAACCTCATCCGAGAGTATATGGCACTTTTCCAAGAGTACTTGGCAAATATGTGAGAAGAGAAAAGGCACTTACACTAGAAGAAGCCATATACAAGATGACTTCAAAACCAGCTGCGGTATTTAAGTTTAAGGACAGAGGAAAAATATCTGAAGGAAAGAAGGCGGATATAGTAATATTCAATCCTGATACAGTTATAGATAAGGCTACTTTTATAGAACCGGATCAATATTCAGAAGGTATTGAAACTGTAATCATAAATGGGAAAATAGTTCTTCATGATGGAAATAGATCTAAAGAGTTAACAGGAAAAGTAATAAGGGAATAGAGAATGTTAAGTAAATATATATTTTATAAGTAGAATAGTAAATAGAAATTACGCCATTGTAATATGTATAGGATAATATACATAATGATATGATTTTATTGGATAATAGCAATGGTTTATTTATAAAATTAAAATAGGAATTATATTTGGAGGTAGTATAAATGATATCTAAGGAAAGAGAAGCAGAAATAATAGAATTGTGCCAGGATTTACTTCGTATAAGAAGTTACTCCGGTGAAGAGGATGGAGTGGCTGAAAAGGCAAAAAAAGCTTTTACAGCTATGGGATATGATGATTTTTTTGTAGATGAATATGGAAATATAATAGGGCATATAAAGGGAAATAGAGAAGGTAAAAAGATACTTTTTGATGCACATATAGATACTGTAACAGTTCCTGATGAGACAAAATGGAGCCAAAATCCTTTTGGCGGAGATATAGTAGATAACAAAATATATGGAAGAGGAGCTTCTGATATGAAAGGCGCTTTTTGCGCTATGATTTGTGCTCTATCATATTTTGCCAAGGATACTAATAAGAATTTTGCAGGAGATATTTACGTGGCAGGAGTTGTTCATGAAGAGTGTTTTGAAGGGGTTGCAGCCAGAAAGATAAGTGAAAAGGTTAAGCCAGACTACGTGGTCATAGGAGAAGCTTCAAATTGTAATCTTAAAAGAGGCCAAAGGGGAAGAGCAGAGATATTAGTAGAAACCTTTGGAAAGCCAGCTCATTCAGCCAATCCTGAAAAGGGAATAAACGCAGTTTATGAAATGAATAAGTTAATTGAAAAGATAAGACATATAGAAAAGAAAAATGATGATTTTCTTGGAGATGGAATTCTAGAACTTACAGATATAAAATCTTCACCTTATCCTGGGGCTTCTGTAGTACCAGACTACTGTAAAGTAACTTATGACAGAAGACTTTTAGTAGGTGAGACTAGGGAAAGTGTATTGAAACCTATTTTAGATATAATCAGTGAAGCAGAGAGAGAAGACTCTAGTTTTAAAGCAAAGGCAAGTTTTGCTTCAGGAACTGAAAAATGTTATACGGGAAATACTATTGAAGGTGAGAGATTCTTTCCAGGATGGGTTCTTGATGAAAAGGATGAGTATGTACAAAAATCCTATAAAGGACTTATAGAGGCAGGATTAAAACCAGAAATAACTCACTATTCCTTCTGTACCAATGGCAGTCATTATGCAGGAGAAGCTGGTATAAAAACTATAGGGTTTGGACCTTCAAAGGAAAATCTAGCTCATACTATAGATGAATATATTGAAATAGAACAGCTGCTTAAGGCAGTTAAGGGTTATTATGCTATAGCTAAGGCTAATCTTGTTTAGTTGAAAGTTGATAGTGGAAAGTTAAAATCGTTACCAAGAACGCATAAGCCATTATCCCCCACTTTGATAGAAAAGCAGACAAAACAAAATTTATTTTGTATTTGGTCGCTGTACAGAGTGAAAGTGGAGAGGTAAAATTTCAATTTTGCGTGAATAACTATACGGAGTGCTATGGAAGTTATGGTATAAAACAATAACAGGAAATTAGAGGGGGTGAATTATATGGATACATTAATAAAAAATGGAACTATAGTTACTGAAGGCAAGGAGTTTTTAGGAGATATTTATATAAGGGATGGAATAATCGTAGAAATAGGGGAAAATATAGATAAGACTGCAGATGAGATTATAGATGCCAGGGGAAAGTTTGTGCTTCCCGGTGGAGTTGATGCTCATACCCATCTTAATATTCATATGGGAGACATAGTAGCCAAAGATGATTTTTATACAGGAACAGTAGCTGCTGCCTGCGGCGGCACTACTTCTATTATAGACCACATGGGTTTTGGACCAAAAGGCTGCAATCTTCATCATCAATTGAAGGTATATCATAAATATGCTGCTGGAAATGCAGTTATAGATTACGGTTTTCATGGAGTGATTCAGCAGGTAGATGACAGTATAATCAATGAAATTGAGTCTATGGTTAGAGATGAAGGTATATCCAGCTTTAAGATATATCTCACTTATGACAATAAAGTCAGTGATGAAGAAGCACTAAAGGTACTTATAAAACTAAAAGAACTGGGAGCTGTTACTACAGTACATTGTGAAAATGATGGTGTTATAAATTATTTTAGAAATCTATTTGTCCGTGAAGGGAAAACGGATCCCATATATCATGCTTTAAGCAGACCGGAAGAAAGTGAATCAGAAGCTGTAAATAGGATGATTAGCCTAGCAGATGTTGCTGGGGATGCACCGCTGTATATAGTACATGTATCCTGTGAGAAGAGTATGGAGCATATAGTAAAAGCTCAAAGGCAAGATAAAAATGTAATGGCAGAAACCTGCCCTCAATATCTGTTTTTAGATGAGACTATGTATAGAGAAAAAAATCTTCAGGGATTAAAGTATATAATGAGTCCCCCTCTTAGAAAAAAAGAAAATCAAGATTTACTTTGGAAGGATATATCAAATAATAATATACAAGTGGTGGCAACAGATCATTGTCCTTTTGATTTTAAAGGAGACAAACAAAGGGGAAAAGATGATTTTACAAAATGCCCTAATGGTGGACCGGGTATAGAGACTAGAATACCTTTGCTCTTTTCTGAGGGAGTTATGAAAGGTAGAATTGATATAAAGAAATTTGTGACTATAGTGAGTACCAATCCAGCAAAAATATTTGGATTGTATCCTAAAAAGGGAACAATAGGTGTAGGATCAGATGCAGACATTATAATTATAGATCCAGAGAAAGAAGTTACATTGTCAAAAGCAATGCTTCATGAAAATGTAGATTATACTCCTTATGAAGGTATAAAATTAAAGGGATATCCTGTTTTGACTATGGTTAGAGGAAAAGTTGTAGCTAGAGATAATGTGTTTGTTGGAGAAAAGGGCTATGGAGAATATTTATCTAGAAAGTCAAATATCCTTTAGAAAGGATGAAATATAATATGCTTATAAAAAATGGAACAATTATTACCTTTGATGAGAAGAATACAGTTATAGAAAATGGTGCTGTTTATATAGAAGATAATATAATAAAAGAAGTTGGGAAATCCTCGGATTTGGAGAAAAAGTATAATGGAGAAGAAACTTTGGATGCCAATGACAAGATAGTAATGCCTGGACTTATATGTTCACACTATCATGCCTATAGTGCTTTTGCCAGGGGAATGATTTTAGATGGGGAACCAGCTTCCAATTTTATAGAGGTTTTAAGAAAAGTCTGGTGGAGATTAGATAAAAAGCTTACTTTGGAAGATGTGTATTACAGCGGATTAGTGTCTGCTATAGAGGCAGTAAAAAGTGGTACTACTACTTTAGTAGACCACCATGCCAGTCCCTATGCCTGTACAGGTAGTCTTAACGAACTGAGCAGAGCTTTTTCTAAGGTTGGAGTAAGAGGAAATTACTGCTATGAAGTATCTGAGAGAGATGGCACTGATATAGCAAAAGAAGGATTATATGAAAATTATAATTTTATAAAGAAGTGCAATGATGACAGAGATGATTTGATAACAGGATCTTTCGGACTTCATGCCGCTTTTACAGTATCTGATGATATCCTAAAAGAAGCAGCAGCTATGAGAGATGAACTTCACTGCGGATTTCATGTACATGTATCAGAAGGAAGAATGGATGAGGAATTAAGTCAATATAATTATGGAAAAAGTGTAGTAAAAAGGCTGGAGGATATGAATATCCTAGGAGAAAAAACTATAGCTGTACATGGCGTAAACATAGGTACAGATGATTTAGATATATTAAAGAAGACCAATACTATAGTAGTTCATAATCCTGAATCCAACATGAATAATGCGGTAGGGATACCTCCTGTTTTAGATATGATGAATAAAGATATATTGGTAGGACTTGGGACAGATGGTTTTACTGGAAATATGTTTAGAGAAATAGAAAACCTTTATGTGGTGCATAAATTTATAAAGAGTGATCCAAGGGTTATGAGTGTTCCTGAAACTATTAAGCTGGCTTTTCACAATAATGGTGAAGTAGTGAGACGAATATTTGGAAAGCCTGCAGGGGCTATTAAACCAGGCAGCTTTGCAGATTTGATAGTACTAGATTATAATAGTCCAACACCTTTAAATAGTTTAAATGCAGGAGGACATGTTATTTTTGGAATGAACAGCAATAATGTAATCAGCACTATAATAAATGGAAAAATAGTTATGAAAAATAGACAATTAGTAAATGTAGATGAGGAAGCAATTATGAAAAAGTCAAGAGAAGTTTCTAAGAACTTATGGAGCAGGTTAGCTGATAATTGAAGGATGAATTTAGATGGTATGTGACAGTTATTGAAATTTCATAGAAAAATTTTTCAGTGGTGAAAATTATACTATCAAAGCGGCCTTTAAACATGAAGAACAATATATTAATTGATAAATGGGAGGATACACAGATGGCAAATTTAAAAGTAAAGATAGACGGTATGGAGTTTGAAAATCCTGTTATGGTTGCAGCAGGACCGCCTTCAAGAAATGCAGAAATGATTATAGATTGTGTAAAAAATGGAGCTGGAGGGGTAGTAAGCAAGACCATATCCACGGAGGCGGCTCATATACCTAAGCCTTGTATGGCAGATTATAAGACTAGATTTTTAAATACAGAGCTTTGGTCAGAACTCAGCCCGGAGCATTGGATTGAAAAGGAATATGAAAAGGCTAAAACCTGCAAAGCACCTTTGATTGTTGGAATGGGATATACCCCGGAGCAAATAACAAATTTAATTCCAAGAGTGGATAAGTTTGCGGATGCCTACGAAATATCCAGTCATTATGTGGGAAGAGATATAACTCCTGTAGTAAATACTTTGAAGGCAGCAAAAGCCTGCACTAAAAAACCTGTATTTATGAAGGTAAGTCCGGGAATTGCAGATATAGGTGAATTTGGAAGAGCTCTTCAGGAAGCTGGAGCAGATGGATTAGTTGCCATTAACTCTGTGGGACCCTGTTTTGCCATAGATATAGAAACTGGCCTTCCTAATATGGGAAGCGAAGCAGGTTACGGATGGATGTCTGGAGCTGCAATAAAACCAATAGCCTTAAGGCATGTGTATGAACTTTGCAAGTCAGTAAAAATTCCTGTACTGGCAGTAGGAGGAGTTACTAAAGGTGAAGATGTTATTGAAATGTTTATGGCGGGTGCATCAGCAGTTCAAGTCTGCACTCAGGCTATAGTGGAAGGAAATAAGGCTTTTAGAAGAATAGTAAAAGAGGCGAATAATTGGCTTGATAGTCATGGTTATAAATCTATAGAGGATATAAAAGGTATAACTATAGAAAAGATGAAGGCAAGAAAGGCACCTCAGTATGATACTGTATATCCTGAAGTGATTGTAGATAAATGTATTGGATGTGGAAAGTGTAAGGAAAGCTGTGTATATCAAGCTATAACTGTGGACAATAAAAAAGCAGCTGTGGATAGTTCTAAGTGCTTTGGATGTGGTCTTTGCACAACTCGATGTCCAGTGGGAGCTATAAAGCTTTAATTATGACAATATAAAATCCTTAAATAGTTTCCAAAGATAAGATTTTGAATATATTTAGTAAGCGAAAGGATTGGTGAAAAAATATGAAAATAGAGGGTATAATTTTGGCGGCGGGTTTTTCATCAAGGGCTAGAACTTTTAAAATGGCTTTGGACTTTAAAGGTAAAACTGTAATTGAGAGATCTGTTGACAGTATGAAAAGCTGCTGTTCAAAAATCTATGTAATTAGTGGTTATAGAAGAGAGATAATAGAAGAGATACTAAAGGGTTATGAGGATGTAGATGTGGTTTTTAATGAAAATTTCAAGGAAGGTATGTTTAGTTCAGTAAAAGCAGGAATTAAAAAGCTTAGGGGAGATAAGTTCTTCTTAACTCCAGGAGATTATCCAGCAGTTAAGGAGGATACTTATAAGGCACTTTTAACTTTAAGTAAGGATGTAGTAATTCCTACTTTTAAAGGTAAAAAGGGTCATCCCATATTAATGAATACTCCAGTGGCAAGAGAAATTTTAAGTAGTGATAATTACAGTAATTTAAAGGAGTTTACCATAAGTAAGGGATTTAGTACTGTAGAGGTTCAGGATATGGGGATTTTACGGGATATAGATACCATACAAGACTATGAAGATTTGTTGAACTTAAAATATTAGAATATGCTTAAAATAAAGTAAAAGATATATCAGAGAGGAGGATTATTATGTTAATTAAAGATATTAGTAAACCTGTAAAGAGAATAGATGTAGATGGAAAAATATGCGGTACCACAAGGTATTTAGCTGACATAGAATTTAAAGATGCATTATATGCAAAGACTTTGAGGTCAGAAAAGGCAAGGGCTAAATTGCTCTCTATAGAGTTGCCTGAAATACCAAAAGGATATTTTATCGTAGATAAAGATGATATACCAGGTAGAAATAAAGTGAGAATAATATTTTATGATCAGCCTTTTTTTGCAGAAGATACTGTAAATTATATAGGAGAACCGATTCTCCTAGTAGTAGGACCAGATAAAAGAAAAGTTGAGGAGATAACTTCAAGTATAAAGGTGAATTATGAAGAACTCCCAGGGGTATTTACTATGGATCAGGCTGAACAATGTGATGAGCTTATACATGGAGATGACAATTGTTTTGTAGATTATAAATACTCTAAAGGTGACATTGACAGCATAAAAGATAGAGCAGATCATGTATTTGAGAGAAATTATAAAACAGGATATCAGGAACATATATATCTTGAACCTCAAGGAATGGCAGCTTCCTATGAAAATGGACGTATTAAGGTTATTGGTTCAATGCAGTGTCCTTACTATGTAAAAGATGCTGTAGTAGAGGCTCTTGGAGTGGAGTATGATGGAGTTCAAATAGTACAAAGTAATACTGGTGGTGGTTTTGGAGGAAAAGAGGAATATCCTTCGCTTATAGCTGGTCAAGTAGCAGCAGCGGCTTTAAAGACTAAAAAAACTGTTAAACTCATATTTGATAGAGACGAGGATATACAATGTACTACTAAGAGGCATCCTTCAGATATAACTTTAAAGACCTATGTAGATAAAGAATATAAAATAATTGGTGTAGAAGCAGATGTAAAACTTGATGCCGGAGCTTATTCAGGAATATCAAATATAGTGCTCCAAAGGGCAATCTTTGCAGCTATAGGAACTTATAATGTAGAAAATGTAAAGGTCAGGGGAAGAGCTTTCGCTACTAATAATATAGTCACAGGGGCCTACAGAGGGTTTGGAGCGCCACAATCCTTTCTCGCTTTGGAACTTAATATGGAGTATATTGCTGAAAAACTTAATATAGATGTATTGGATTTTAAAAAGAAGAACTTTCTTAAAAAAGGAGATCTGTCTTCTACCGGAGGCTTATTCAGAGAAGATATATTGCTTCCAGATATTATCGATACCATAGAAAATATGTCTGATTACAGTAAAAAACGTAAAAATTATAAAAATACTCTTAAAGGGATTGGTATGTCTGTGTTTTTTCATGGGGGCGGTTTTACTGGTGATGGAGAAAGAGATATTATAAAGGCAAAGGTAAAATTAAAGAAATATGCTGATGATAAAGTGGAAATACTTATATCTAATGTGGAGATGGGACAAGGGGTTAGCACCAGTCTTAGGAAGATTGCAGCTCATACTTTAGAGATACCGCTGGAAGATGTTATATTTGTTAATCCTGATACAGATAGAGTTCCAAATTCAGGACCGACAGTGGCTTCAAGAACTACTATGGTAGTTGGAAAAATAATTGAAAATGCTGCTGCTGAAATGAAGAAAAACTGGGTGCCGCATAAGGAAATGGAAGTTATGAAAAAATATGTACATCCAACAGGCTTCAGCTGGGATGCAGAAAAATTTATTGGAGATGCCTATAATACTTATTCCTGGGGAGCTAATGTGGTGGAAGTAGAAGTTAATCCGGTGACCTATGAAGTGGATGTAAAAGGTGTATGGACAGTTTATGATATTGGGAGAGCTATAGATGAAAGAATAATAGAAGGACAAATAGAGGGTGGAGTAGCCCAGGGGCTTGGATATGCCAGCATGGAAGTTATGAGATCAAAAGAAGGAAGACTGATTCAAAGAACTAATACGGATTATGTTATACCTACTTCTAAAGATTTTCCTAAAATACACAGTAAATTAGTTAACAGCCCTTATAATAATGGACCTTCAGGGGCTAAAAGTGCAGGTGAACTTACATTAATAGGAGCACCCTCAGCTTATGCCATTGCTGTGCAGAACGCCATAGGGAAGCCGCTTAGTGAAATACCTGTGACACCAGAATTGTTAATGGAGGTGATGTCTCATGAACAAAAAAATTAAGTTTAATTTAAATGGCGAAGAAACAACATTAGAAGTAAATCCACTTAGAAGACTTTTGGATTTATTGAGAGAGGATTTAAAGCTTATATCTCCAAAAGAAGGCTGTGGTCAGGGAGAATGCGGGGCATGTTCTGTTATATTAAATGGTAATCTAGTTAATTCCTGCTGTATTCCTGTAGGTAATATAGAGGGGGCTAAGGTTATAACTATAGAAGGACTTATTGGTACAAAAGAATTTAATATTTTGAAAGAATCCTTTGATGAAGCAGGAGCAGTACAATGTGGTTTCTGTACTCCTGGTATGATAATAGCTTCCTATGCACTGCTTACTAAAAACAGTAAGCCTAATGAAGATGAAATAAGATCAGCATTATCGGGCAATTTATGTAGATGTACAGGATATGATAAAATAATTGATGCCGTTAAAATAGCAGTAAAAAAGGGTGAGAATATATGGTAGATAAGAGTAAAAAAGAAATAATAACTTATATGCCTGAAAATCTGCAGGAAGCGCTTAAAATATTGGATAAAGATGAAGTTATAATTCTTGCGGGAGGCACTGATCTCATGGTGAGAAGAAAGAGTCCCTCAGGACTTATACCTAGATTTGATAAAAATACTTTATTTATAAATAATATAAAAGAGCTTAAAAATATTTATAAAGATGATAATTATTTGAATATAGGAGCAGGATGTACACTTTCTCAGATTAGCAATAATGATATAATACCTGACTATATAAAGACTGTGATATCAGATTTTGCATCTCTTGGCATAAGAAATGCAGCAACTATGGTGGGAAATATATGTAATGCATCACCCGCTGGGGATACTTTGCCTCTTTTATATGCACTTGATGCAAAGGTACTTATAAAGAGCCTAAAGAAAGAAAAATTAGTGAGTATAAAGGACTTTATTACGGGTCCTGGCAGGCATATATTGAATAAAAATGAAATGGTAGCAGAAATAAAACTGCCGCTGGAGGAGTTCAATAAATTTTATTATAAAAAGGTGGGAACTAGAAAGGCAACAGCTATATCAAAGTTGTCTTTTGTTGGAATTGCAAGAGTTAAGGATAATATTGTGGAAGATATAAGAATAGCCTTTGGTGCCGTAGCTCCTACTGTTGTTAAATCAGACATTATAGAGAGGGATATTATAGGAAAAAGTTTTAAGGAAATAGATTCAATTAAAGCTCATATTATAGAAGAATACTGTAAATTTATAAATCCCATAGACGATCAAAGATCTAACAAAAAATATAGAAAGAAAGTATCAATAAATCTATTGGTAGATTTTTTTAAACATTTAAGTTAGTCAGATGAAAGAGATATTTTGTAAAAAACTAGACTTGATTTATCTAAAATGCTATAATTCTTTATTAGAAATGAAGAGAAATAAAAGAATTGTTTGGCCATTTTGGATAGATTGGTGTAGTTTTTTTACTTTATGATTTATTCTATTCATAATAATTTTTTATAGATATTTAGAAAAAAATTTTAATGTTTAATAGTTTATTTATTTAATTGAAACTAAATTGTCACAAAGGAATGTTAAAGTATAAAATGATTGGCTTTAATATATAATTTTTTATATATTAAAAAGTATTGCTGTATTAGAAGGGGTATGTTTTGTGGAAGAGTTCAGAAGAGAGAAATATAAAGTTAAATATTTTATAATTTTAATTTATTTATTGGCATTTTTATTTTTTGGGTTCAAGATGTTATTTTATTCGGAACATGTGGGAAGATTTCCTGATGAAATTACTCATATTTCTTATATTTCTTATCTTGAAAAATCTCATGAAATAATTCCAAATTTTAAAAATATGACTATACTACAAGAAGTAAAATCCATTGATAGTACAACTTCCGCCTATACTTTTGGAAGTAATTTAAATTATTTAGGTCATCCGCCTTTGTATTATCAAATCATGCGGTTAAGCGGATCCATAAAGATTGACAACAATTCTGTAATTGTTAATCTTGTTAAGCTGCGACATTTTAATATGATTTTTAGTTCATTAGCTATTATACTTATTCTATATATTGGATATACTAGAATTAATAAAAATCCATTATTACATTGCCTCTATGCAGTTATAGTAATATCTGTACCAATGCTTGCTTATGATTCAGCAGGTATTAACAATGACAACCTAGCTCTGCTTGGATTATCTGTTTTTGTATTGGGATTGTTACGGTTTTCCGAGAAAAATAGAAATTTTAGCACTTACCTTATAATAAGTTTAGGTGTATTTCTTTCATTTATGTCTAAACTTACAACCGGACTAGTAGTTTTTATTTCATTGCTCTTATATATTGTTTTACTGATAATAAAAGAAAAGAATCTATGGTTTTTAATATCCAAAAAGGCATTTTTTACTTTACCAATTTATATTTTGACAGCTATGTATTACATTATAGTATACTTTCAAACAGGAACTATTATGCCTACATATAAAGCATTAGATCCTCAGGGATATTATGCATCAGATTTTTATGTAGCTGTGGAAAATCGCATGCATATGGATTTTGTAGAGTATATATCATATTTTAGCAAAAACTTTTTGAGGAGTTGGACTGGTATAGCTTCCCATGTTTCGCTTATAAAGGAAGATAGCCTTCTTTCCATAAATAACATTGGCTTACTAGCACTTTTAATTGTTCCAGTGATATTAATATTTAAAGTAAAAAAATCTACGAAAAAGCATTCTGATGTACTAGCATTAATTGCAGTATATTTAGGGATTGTGATATCAATAGTAATACAATGTCTGCGTGCTTACAATGAATTTACTAATGTTTCTGGATATTTAGGAGGGTTTCAATCCAGATATTATTTATGCGGAATATCTGTAATAGCTTTAGCAATAGTGAAAATTGTTAGTGATTTTTTGAAAGATGAAGAGAAAAGATCTGAAATCAATTTAAATTTAGAAAGTAATCTAGTAATTCAACATTATTCTACAAAAAAGGTTTCAAATACTAGAAGATTCATTATATATAGTATAAGTTTGTTTTTTATTTTCTTACTCTTATATGAAGACTTCATATATTTCTTAATTAATTTTAAAGACTATTTATAATTTTAATAGAATGGAGATAATTGATTTTATGAAACTTATAGTTCAAATACCTTGTTATAATGAAGAAAATACCTTACCACATACTTTTAAAGATTTACCTAATTTTATTGAAGGTATAGATGAAATAGAATACCTTATAATAAATGACGGTAGTACTGATAATACCGTTGAAGTAGCCAAGTCACTGGGAATACATCACGTAGTATCCTTTAAACAAAATAAGGGCCTGGCGGCAGGTTTTATGGCGGGTATAGATGCTTGCCTTAGATTGGGCGCAGACATTATTGTAAATACTGATGCGGATAACCAATACTCTGGATCTGATATTAAAAATATTGTAAAACCAATTATAGATGGACAATATGACATAGTCATTGGAAGTCGTCCTATAGATGATACAGAGCATTTTTCTAAAAGGAAAAAAATGCTTCAGCATTTAGGCAGTTGGGTAGTTCGTAAGGCCTCTAATACAGACATTCCCGATGCACCTAGTGGCTTTAGAGCATATTCACGCAAAGCGGCAATGAAGTTAAACGTTATAAATCATTATACATACACCCTTGAAACGATAATACAGGCTGGTCAAGATAAAATAGCCATGACTTCTGTTCCCATAAAGACTAATCCAGAGATTAGAAAATCTCGTCTCTTTAAAAGTATAGGAAATTACATAAAACGTTCTTCTGTTACTATTATACGAGCATATATGATGTATAAACCTCTTAAGTTTTTCTGCCTTATAGGATTAACTATATTTATTATAGGTCTTTTAATAGCACTGAGATTTCTAGTATTTTTTGTTCAAGGAAATGGTGCTGGTCATGTGCAGTCTATTTTACTAAGTGTTCTTCTATTAATACTTGGTTTTCAAACTGTCATTACTGGTCTTCAAGCAGATTTAATTGCCTCCAATCGTAAGCTGTTAGAAGATATTCAATACAGGGTACGCAAATTGGATTATGATTCAGAAGTAAAAAATTTAAAGGCAGAAAAAAAATATGAAACAGATTAATTTTAAAAAGGATCATATTAGTAATGTTATAAAAAATAAGAAAGTGTTGTTTATAACTACAAAGAATATTGACTATATTCGTAATTCGCAGGAAATAGAACTGTTAAAAAAATTATCCTCAGAGGTTGAAATAATAGGCTATGATGATAAAGGCTATATTTCAAGGCTTATTAAAATATATTGGAAATTAATTACTATATCCATAAAAAATTATGATGAGGTATTTGTGGGCTTTGCTCCACAATTGATTCTGCCTTTTTTTGGTTTTAAATTTAGAAAAAAAGTTATTATAGAAGATTTCTTTATTTCTCTTTATGATACAATGATAAATGACAGAAAAAAATTTAAATCCAGTAGTTTAATTGGAAAAATACTCTTATATTTAGATAGAATAACATTGAAAAGGGCAGATGAAATTATTGTAGATACCCATGCCCACGGAAATTATTTTGTAAGGGAACTTGGAGCAGATAAAAGTAAAATCAATGTAATGTATCTTATGGCGGATTCGTCCATATATTATCCAAGAACCGTTAAAAAATCAAAAGAACTGAATAATAAGTTTTTAGTTTTATATTTTGGAAGCATTCTGCCACTTCAGGGTATAGAGGTCATTCTTCAGTGCATTGAAAAAATGAAAGATATAGAATCTGTAATTTTTCAAATTATAGGACCTGTACCTAAAGAGTACATGGATAAGTATAAAACCTATAAAAATGTAGTGTTTATACCTTGGCTCTCTCAAAAAGCTTTGGCAGAAAAGATTGCAGCAGCAGATTTATGTCTTGCAGGACATTTTAACAATAGCATTGAAAAGGCATTAAGGACTATTCCCGGTAAGGCTTATATATATAACGTCATGGAAAAGCCAATGATACTAGGAGATAATCCTGCCAATCATGAATTATTCAAAGAAGACAATGATAATTATTATTATGTGGAAATGGGTAGTTCAGATAAATTAAAGGAAAAAATACTCTATGTAATGGAGAATAAGAAATTTCCTGCAGTTAAAAATTATAAATTCCAAATTAGAAAGAAATGAGTTTTATATGAATAATAAATTTATTAAATATATAGGTTACATAATCACAATTGCAGCATTTATTTTTATAGGAAAGTCTTTAATTTCTATGGATTTAGATGTGAGATATATAACAAACCCTTTATCAGCCGTAATATTCATCATATTGATGTCTATAGGATATGCAATAATGGTATATGTATCTTCCTATGCCTGGAAAAGTATATTGGAATTTATAAACAAAGATAAAATACCTTTTAATGAGATTACAGGTGTTTATGTAAAATCTAATATTGCAAAATATCTGCCGGGGAACTTTATGCATTTTGCAGGAAGAAATTTATTGGCTGGAAAACTTGGATTTAAACAACTGGATATTACCTTTTGCAGTATACTGGAAATATTAATGCTTGTTTTTACTTCTCTTATTTTGTCTTGTATATTTGCAATGAGAAGTTTAAAGAGTTCTATAGAATATGTATTGACTAAAGTAAATATCAGTATTGTGGTAGCTGTTATTTTAGCTGTGATCTTAGTAATAGCAATATCAATTTGGTTTATATGTAAAAGGACAAAATTTCTAAAAAACTATAGTCATCTATTTACCAAAGGGTTTTTAAAACTTTTAGTTAAACTGTTCTTTATCTATGGTTTAACTTTGGTGGTTCCAGGAGTATTTCTTCTATTGTGTTTAAAATTAATTTTAAGTGCACAAGTATCTGCTGGTGCAATCACTATAATAATATTTTCCTATATACTTTCTTGGGTACTTGGTTTCATAGTACCTGGCGCTCCTGGAGGAGTGGGTATAAGAGAGGCCCTTTTAATTTTTATACTGACACCATTTTATACTAATAGTATAGTATTGCTGGCAGCGGTTCTGCTTAGAATCATATCAACTTTAGGAGACTTAATAGCATTTATAACGGAACCGGTGATTATAAAATACTATAACAGGGGTAGGAAATAAAAATCAAAGTATAAAGATCAAAGAACTAATATCAAATCGGGAAAAGCGATGGTAGCAATTACACCTAATAAGTGGAGAGTTAAAAGTTGAAAGTGATGGATATTTTTCCGCTGTTACACTACAGAAAAAACATCTTTATTTGTTCTTTGAACTTTGATATCTGAACTTTTTTAACTTTCCACTATCAACTATCCACTGTTAACTAAGAAAGGAGATAAAATCATGTATTTAATAAGTGCCTGTTTAGGTGGAGTTAATTGTAGATATGATGGCAAGAATAGCGAAAATAAATTTGTTATGGATTTAATGAAACAGGGTAAAGCTATGTTGGTGTGTCCTGAGCAATTGGGAGGACTGAAAACTCCAAGAGTAAGCTGTGAGATTACTCTTGGAGATGATGGCATAAAAAAAGTGTTAAGTAAAGATGGAGAGGATTTTACTGATAACTTCACTAGAGGGGCAGAAGAAGTTTTAAAAATAGCAAAGGCTATGGGAATAGAGAAAGCTATACTTAAGTCAAAAAGTCCTTCCTGTGGCTGTGGTATTATATATGATGGAACTTTTTCTGGAAAACTTATAGAAGGTGAAGGTCTTACCGCGGAGTTGCTTATGAAAAATGGCATTGAAGTCTGTACGGAAAAGGATATATAGATTTAATCTATTCTAATTGCTTTAGCCAAGTTTGATTTTATAATATGAAAATATTTGGTAAAGCACTCTGGAGGAATTGAGATGGATTTATTTATTGTTGTTTTAAAGAGAAGTGCAGCAGAATTATTTTATCTTACAGCATTGATAATAATAATTGGACTGTTGCTTGGAATTTTGGAAAAAGGCACAAACAGAAATATGCAAAGGGCTTTTGGCATCAAGGGAATTATGACTTTTGCACTAATTGGTACACCTATTCACGAAATAGGACATGCTGTTATGTGTATTATATTTGGACATAAAATTACTAAGATGAAGCTAATTGATACTAATAGTAAAACAGGAGTACTGGGATATGTAGAGCATTCCTATAATCCCAATAATATATATCAAAGAATAGGAAATTTTTTTATAGGTATTGGACCCATTATAAGCGGTATATTTGTTTTATTGATAGGTCTGTATTTTCTTTTACCAGAATCCTTTCATCTTCTACAAAATAATTTAAGGGTTCAGGGAAATTATAATATTTTAGATAAGAGCTTGATAACTTCTAATGTACTTATATCCATTACTTTGATAAAAAGTATATTTACCTTATCAAATATTACAAAAATAACTTTTTGGATATTTATAATATTGGCTTTTTGTGTTTCATCACATATTGCTTTGAGTACTCCAGACATAAAAGGAGCTTTAGATGGATTCATATTTTTGTTTTTAGTTATTGTTGTAGTTAATTTTATTGCAATGTATTTTAACATAAACACTTATGAATATATATCAAGGGTAGGGAAATATAACGCTTATGCAGCAGCACTGCTTATTATGGCATTGGTATTTTCTATAATATCCTATATAATCAGTTATATTCTACGCTTATTGAGAAGAGGTTTCTAGATATTTGTTAAAGAAATACTATAGCTTGTAAATTAAATTGCTATATAAGATTCAAAGCAATTTAAATCATATAGTATTTCTTATTTTATTATACCAAATTAATTATAATATTTTGAAATTAATACCTTATTTTGATTATAATATAAGTAGGATACAAATATTTATACTATTATCGTGAATTATAGTATTAAAGGGGAGATTTTAATGGAACTTTATGTCTTTGATAATTATGATGAAATAAGCAGATATGCAGCCAAAATGGTTTCTGATTTTATAAATGAAAATTCTAATTGTGTTTTGGGTCTTGCAACGGGCTCGACTCCTTTAGGTATGTATAAAAAATTGATAGAATATAACAGAGATAGAATAGTAAATTTTTCAGAAGTAAAAACTTTTAATTTAGACGAGTATAGAGGGCTCTCTGGGGAACATCCTCAAAGCTATAGATATTTTATGAATAAAAACTTTTTTGATCATGTTAATATAGATAAGAATAACACTTTTATTCCTAATGGTACTTGTGAAGATGTAGCAAAGGAATGTAGAGATTATGAAGAGAAGATTAATGAATTAGGTGGCATAGATTTGCAGATACTTGGGGTTGGAAGTAATGGACATATAGGATTTAATGAACCCTCTTCGGAATTATATGCATATACTCATTTAGCTGATTTGACTGAAGATACAATAAAGGCAAATTCAAGATTCTTTAAAAATATTGAAGAGGTACCAAGTAAAGCTATTACCATGGGAGTGGGGCAAATAATGAAGTCAAAAAGAATTATACTTTTAGCATCGGGGGTTAACAAGGCAAAGGTTATAGGTAGAATATTTAATGGAAAAATAAGTACGGAGAATCCTTCCTCCATACTTCAGCTGCATCCATCTGTAGCTGTAATTGCAGATAAAAAAGCTGCATCTCTTATATAATAAAAATTACATTATACTATATAAAATTCTGATATTACTTTATGTAAATTAACTGTGAGCTTAATAAAATAACTAGTGGAGGTAATTTATATGGAAAATAAACTTAGATATAAATTAATTACTGGAAAAGATGATTCTAATTTTTGTAAAAGGGTTTCTAAATTACTTGATGAAGGTTATAAATTATATGGGTCTCCTTCTTGTACATTTAACGGTTAGGATGTAATCGTAGCACAAGCTGTAATTTTTGATGATAATATTGAAAAAAGTAAATAATATTAAAAACTTAATTTTAAGTATGGTGATAGATATGGGTCAGTATGCCTTAAGTGATGTTCATGGATGTTATGAAAAATTTGTTGAAATTCTAAAGCTTATAAAATTTTCTGAGTCAGATGAATTATATGTAATAGGAGATATATTTGACAGAGGAGAGAAGCCACTTCATATATTGGATTATATCAGAGGACATGAAAACATATATTTACTAAAAGGTAATCACGAACTTATGTATGAAAGATTTTATAAAGATAAAATTGAAGGTAAGAGTTTAGACATTTCTTGGTTTATGAATGGCGGTCAAAGAACCTATATGGAAATAATGAAAAGGGGAGAAGAGTTTAATAGTTCATTATATGAGTATATTTCTAAACTTCCCCTTTATAAAATAGTTGGTAATAATATATTGGTTCATGGGGGAATAAAGCTTCCTGATGAATACGATAAATTATCCTTAAGGGAAATAATGGATGTCCAGGAGGAAAATACTCTAATGTGGTACAGAGAAAGTATAGGTCATGAGAAAAAAATAAAAGGATATAATATTATCTGTGGTCACACTCCCGTTCAGATTATTAATAAAAATTATAAAGATGTAAGAATACTGAATGTAAATGATACCTATTATATAGACTGTGGATGTGTTTTTTCACAGGCTAAAGGCAAATTGGCTTGTATTAGGCTAGAAGATAAAGCAGAATTTTATGTATAAGCCTGTGGATATGTGTATAACATGTTAATAATTTTGTTAGTAACTATTTTGTATTCCCACAGAATTTTTATGTTCTCAATGATAAGAATTCTGATGGAATAATAATGAGAAGTTCAAATATAGAAAGTGAAACTTATAAAAGGAGTTATGATAGACATAAAAAAATAATAGATTTGATGAAAAGTAGGAGGAGGGGGATATTTTGACTCTGCAGCAATTAAAATATGCCATTGAGATTTCAAATTGCGGATCAATGAACGAAGCTGCCAAAAGACTATTTATATCTCAGCCCAGCCTTTCTAATGCCATCAGAGAATTGGAAAATGAACTGGGTATAACTATATTTGACAGAACAAATAGGGGGATAACTCTTTCGTCAGAAGGCATTGAATTTTTGGGATATGCAAGGCAGATAATAAAGCAGACAGAACTTATGGAAGCTCATTATAAAGGAATAAAACTGAAGCCCTTACATTTTTCTATTTCAACTCAGCACTATGCTTTTGTGGTAGAAACCTTTATAAAATTGCTAGGAAAGATAGATAATGACAGATATGAATTTAATCTGAGAGAGACAAAAACCTATAAAATAATTGAAGATGTGAGAACACTTCATAGTGAAATTGGAATACTCTATATTGATGAGCACAATTCTAAAATTATGAACAAAATATTTAATGACAGCAATATTAAATTTACACCTTTATTTAATAGCAATCCTCATGTGATTTTAGGTAAAAATCATCCCCTTTCAAAAAGAGAAAGTGTCCTCATTAAAGATCTAGAATCTTTTACTTATTTAAAATTTGATCAGGGAGAAAATAATTCTCTGTATTTTTCAGAAGAGATGATAAATATTTATGAAACCGATAAGATAATAAGAGTGAATGACAGAGCCACCCTTTCCAATCTATTGATAGGTACGGACAGTTATACTATAGGTACGGGAATAGTGGTTTCAGATTTAAATGGAGAGGATATCAAGTCCATTCCACTTGAAAATAGCGATATATTTACTGTAGGATGGATTGCTCATAAGGATATTAAACTTAGTAATATAGCAGCAGAATTTGTAGATATGCTTAATTCTACTGTTTCAATAAATTATTTTGATCCAAATTATTATTTGTTATAGGTATGGGTGAAAGGAGAAAATATGATTAGAAAGTTAATGGGCAAAGGAAAAGAAACTCCTCCCTTTAGATATGATATTGTAGGAAGCTTTCTTCGTACGGATGAAATCAAAAAAGCTCATATTCAATTTCGAAAGGGCGAAATAGATCTTAAACGGCTAACTGATATTGAAAATATGGAAATAAAAAAGCTTGTACGTAAAGAAAGAAAAATGGGACTTAAAGCAGTTACAGATGGAGAATTCAGAAGAACCTGGTGGCATCTTGACTTTTTTTTAGGCATAGAGGGAACGGAGAAAATAAATTTAAATCAAGGGAGAAATCTTAATGGATCCAAAATAAAAGCAGAAAGTTTTCGTATTGTAGATAAAATAAAATTTCAAGATCATCCAATGATAGAACATTTTAAATACCTAAGAAGTATAGCAGAAGACAGCATTCCTAAATTTACAATTCCATCACCAGCACTTTTCCATTTTGTTCAAAATCATAATGGAAATAATATATATAAAACTAATGAAGAATTACTAAGGGATATTGTTAAAGTTTATAGATTAGCGGTGAAGGCCTTTTATGAAGCAGGATGCAGATATCTTCAGCTGGATGATACTTCCTTTGGAAGCCTTTGCAGCGAAATTCATAGGGATCATTTAAGAAATAGAGGAATAGATCCTGATAAGCTTGCAGAAGATTATGTAAGGATTATTAATGAAAGTATTGAAGATCATCCTAGTGATATGATTATAACACTTCACATATGCCGTGGAAATTTTCACTCTTCCTGGTTTGCTTCTGGAGGATATGAACCTATTGCCAAAGTTTTATTCCCAAACTGTAAAGTAGATGGATTTTTTCTAGAATATGATAACGAACGTTCGGGAGATTTCAAGCCTTTAAAGTATATAGGGGATCAATATGTGGTACTGGGACTTGTCACTACAAAACATGGAGGACTTGAAAGTAAAGAGGGATTAAAAGCCCGTGTTGCTGAAGCCTGTGAGTACATGGATATAAATAAACTTTGCCTTAGTTCACAATGTGGTTTTGCCTCTACGGAAGAAGGCAATATATTAACAGAAGAAGAGCAGTGGGAGAAGATAAAGCTTGTGGTGGAAACTGCTAAGGAGATATGGAAAGAATAATAGGGAGTTGATCAATAGCTATGAAGAAAATATTTGTAATAATTTCAATTTTAATATGTTTCATAGTAGTAACAGCATGTGATAATAAGTCAATCAGTAGTATTAATAAATCTGAAAATAGCAATAATCAGATAAATAATATTAATAATGCAGTATCTTCATCAGAAGATAGTTCTTCAAAGGATAAAGATAACAGTAGCAATAAAAGCAATTCAACGGAAAAAACTGCTAATCAAAACAGAATTGATACTGGGAATACTGTGAATACTGAATTAGATATAAATTCATTTATTCCAAAAGGATGGCATATTGTTGAGGTGATGGTTGTTGAAGGCACTAGTAAATCTCAGGGGGAAGCAGCACCTAGATCATTAATGATACTTTTAGGAAACAAGAATAATTCCTATTCGCTTTCAATAACAGCGCCGAAGGCAGTATTGCTTTCCAATGAAGGGGGAGCTTTTGGAGATCCATTTGAAAGCATAACTATAGATAGAGGATCAGTTTTATTAAGCTTTTATGGAGGCAGCAATGATAGATGGTTTAGTTCCTATAGATTCAGATATCAAAATAATGGGTGGTATTTAATAGGTGCTACATTAGGTTCATATTATAACCCTACAACAACAAGAGATAATGCTGATACGGAGGATTATAATCTACTTACAGGAGATTATGTATTTAAAAAAGCTAATGATAAAGGTGAATTGGTTACTACAAAAGGGAATAGAGAAAAGAAAAAACTTGTGAATCTAAAAGATTTTAAGGCTAATTCAGAGGAGAAGCAGTTTTAATTAGTTAAATTATTTTTTATGCAGAAGCTTTAGAAATCAATATAGAATTATTACTTGTTGTAATATTGATCTTAATTGATAAAATGAAAAAACTATTCTAAAAAATAAAGATGGATTTTTTAATGTTATTACTGATTTGCTAGAAGGAGAATGTGCTATGAATATTAAATTACCACAACCTATTGCTGATTTTATCAAAGCAAAAAATGAACATAACAGTAATGAATTTATTTCTTGTTTTTCAGATAACGCTGTCGTACAAGATGAAGGAGAAAATATATCTGGAGTGAAGGCTATAAAGGAGTGGAGTGATAAGACTAATAAAAAGTATAATGATACTCTAAAAGCTGTAAATTTACTAGAAATAGATGGAAATATAATACTTACAGCAATTGCTTCTGGAAATTTCAAAGGAAGTCCTACCAATCTGGATTTTTATTTTACTTTAAATAATGATAGGATTACTAATCTGAAAATTTTACTTCCTGAAGAAAAGCAGTAAAAATGATTTGTTTATAAAAATATTATAAGTAAAAAAAGGAAAGTTTTAAATGATTGTCAATAATTTGTTTATCAGATTAAAGGAAAGAAATAATGAAAATATTGAAAAGACAAGAGTAATTTTACTAAGTATGAAGGGGAAGATCGAAACCCTTCTTGATTTAAAAGTTGAAATTGATATAAGTAAAGGTGATTATGACCTCATGTTAATTACTAAATATAATTCAATTAATGATTTAAATGCCTATTTAAGTCACCCAGTTCATATAGAAGTAGCAAAATATATTGTAAATATATTGGATAACCAGGTATCCTTAAGATATAAGTCTTTAGATTAATTGAAATAATATTTAACATCAAAATTTCAAAAATATCTATTTTTAATACTGCCAATGCCAGAAATATGAGTTATAACCCTTCGTTACTATAATAATGAGTACGAAGGGTCCTTTAGCCTTACTTTTTAATACCATTAATGAGACAGTAGGCAATGAAGACTTGTTTACAAATTGCTACTGTTATCTTAAAAATGTTAGTTTAAAGAAATAATATTAATAGGCTTATAACATTTTTATTCTCTGGAAAATGAGAAAATAAAGTCCTCTATCATAAAATTAAAGCTATCATCTAAATCTGCTTTGTTTCTAAAGTAATTAAGAAAACTTAGTGAAATAAAGCCATGCAGCATACTTCTTAAAGCTCGGCTTTTATGAATCAAGTATGTTTGGTCTTTAATATAAAACGCTAAAATCTGACGTATAATACCACCAATTTCCTTAACTAAACTATGCACTTTTTCATTTTCTGCATTTGGAATACTCATAAAAAGACCATAGGCCGTCTTGTTTTCAAAAGCAAATTTCTTGTAGGTATAGGCGAATTCTATAATGGCATCAGAGCCGCTTTTGCCAACTAGCTTTTGCATTAAATTTAAATTCAGTTCCTTTAAAAATGATACTGTCATTTCTGTTTTAAGATCATCCATATTATTAAAATGATTATATAGAGATGGATATTTTATATCCAGTTTTTCTGCAAGTTTAGGAAAAGTAAGTTGATTTATTCCAATTTCATCAGCTAATATAAAAGCAGCTTTAATAATTTTTTCCTTGGTTAAATTTCTTTTTTGAGCCATTATAACACTCCTTGTATAATTCATCTATCTTACTCGTAGAATTACTCATTACTATTCTGATATTCATCTAATAAATCTAATCCACAAGCATAGTTTAACATTATAAAAGATTTTTATCAAACTATAGTTAGTAGTTTACAAACTATATATTATAGTTTATTATTATATAAAGAAGGAAGGTTGTAAGCATGAAAATGTGGGAAAGAAATTTGATAGTCTGCTGGTTTGGAATGTTTGTAACCAGTATAGGTATGAGCCAAATTGCACCGGTATTACCACTGTATATAAAACATCTGGGTATTTCTAATACTAATTTAATTGAACAATTTTCAGGAATTGCTTTTGGTGCAACTTTCATAATTTCTGCTATATTTTCACCAATTTGGGGGCATGCTGCTGACAAATTTGGAAGAAAACCAATGCTTTTAAGGGCAAGTTTAGGCATGGCAATAGTTGTAGGAAGTATGGGATTTGCACCAAATGTATATGTGCTTATAGGATTGAGATTATTGCAGGGAATCATAACTGGTTACAGTACAGCTTGCACTACTCTAATTGCCACTCAGACAGATAAGGAAAATGCAGGCTGGGCATTAGGTACCCTTTCAACATCAAGTATTGCAGGTTCACTAATTGGACCAATGATTGGAGGTTTTATAGAAGAAAATTTTGGTTTGAAAAATGTATTTTTTATAACAGGTTCATTACTTATGATTGCATTTATTGCAACTTTGTTATTTGTAAAGGAATCTTTCATTGGTGAAGATAAAGGAAAACTCAGTGCTAAGGAAATATGGAGTATTGTTCCTGATAAGAGTTTAACTATTATAATGTTCATCACTTCATTTATATTAGCCTTAGCATTATATTCTGTAGAACCTATTGTAACAGTATACGTTACTCAATTATCTGTAAATACTAGTCATGTAGCTTTATTGGCCGGAATGGTATTTTCAGCAGCAGGTTTTGCAAATATAATATCAGCACCAAGGCTTGGAAAGCTTTCTGATAAAATTGGGGCACATAAAGTTATATTGGCAGCACTTATATTAGCAGGAGTCATTTTTATACCACAGGCCTTTGTAAAAAATCCATGGCAATTAATGGGGCTTAGATTTTTATTGGGATTAGCAATGGGAGGGCTTAATCCTTCTATAAATACTTTAGTTAAAAAGATTACTCCGGAATCTCTTACAGGAAGAGTATTTGGATTTAATATTTCTGCACAGTATTTAGGAGTATTTGGTGGTTCAATTTTAGGAGGACAAGTAGCAGCTTGTTTAGGTATAAGATATGTATTCTTTATTACAGGAGCATTATTACTTATGAATGCAATTTGGGTTTATTTTAAAGTTTATAAAAAACTTGTTTTAAAAGAAGATCCATTAGGCATATGAAAATAAATTAACTTATAGGAGATAGTAAATGGAAAATTTAAAGATATCAGAAAATGAATTTATTAAATCAGAAAAAACAGCACTTGTAGCTATAGATTTACAGAATGGAATTGTAAACACAGAACGTTTACCATATACAGGTGCAGAAGTTGTTGAAAAGTCAGCTAAATTAGTTAATGCGTTTACGGAAAAAGGAGCATTTGTAGTTCTTGTAAGAGTTTCTTCTATAGATGGAAAAGATATGTTAAAGCCAGATGTGGATTTAAAGGCTAATCATGTACAGTTTGCTGAAGGTTGGGATAATTATGTGCCTGAAATAGCAAAAGGTAAAGGTGTTCATACTATTACTAAAAGGCAGTGGGGAGCATTTTATGGTACTGACCTTGATTTGCAGTTAAGACGCCGTGGAATTGATACCATTGTATTATGCGGTATTTCTACAGGAATTGGTGTAGATACCACAGCAAGAGAGGCTTTTCAATATGGTTATAATCAAATTTTTGCAGAAGATGCAATGACTGCTTCCACAAAGGAAGAACATGATTATGTTTTTAAATATATATTTCCTAGGATAGGTAAGATTAGAAGTAGTGAACAAATTATCTTATCATTGAAATAACTTATAAGAGATTTATGATTTATATAAAAAATATGTAAAGCTGCCTGTTAATTGAATGCTTTAAATTATTTCATAAGGTACTTTCTAGAGAATAGGAAGTATCTTTTGTTATATTATTCAATGGATTTACAATAAATATTTGTTTGATAAATTATGGAGTATGTAAAGCAGTATGTTATAATCTAAATATAAAATGTAGCTTTACAAGAGATATGGGGGTGTAAAATGTTTAATAGTAATGAAGATAAGAGATTTAAGGTTATATATAAACAAGGATTTGCACCAAGCTGTAAGATAATTGTAGACACAGAGACAGGGGTAAACTATTTGTTTACTGCTGATGGATACGCTGGTGGTTTAACTGTACTTTTGGATAGTGAAGGAAAGCCTGTAATATCATCTGTGATTCCTAAGGCCAAGGATAATTAATAACAAGAATCATAAGGAATTATTGTATGTAATTTTTATAATAATTCCTTATGATTCTTAAATTGAAGCAAGTTCTTAATTCAGGTGGTGGTTCTTTTAACCCATATGAATTTTAGAACTGCGAATGCATGGCTTACTTGGCGTAAAACTCTCACTTGAAGAAAAGCAGAGAACCAAAATCTTCTTTTTGATTTTGTGTGAATCGCTTTCACAGAGTGCAAGCAGAGAACCAAAATCTTCTTTTTGATTTTGTGTGAGGGCTGTACAGAGTGCGTGGGAGACTTACGCCAAGTTAGTCAGGTTAAAAATAAAAATTGTTAAAAGAACATATGATTATTTACAGTAAGTCAAATAACAAATTTCTAACATTGAATAATTATGTCTTTATATGTTGTTTGGTATAGGAATGGCAAACAAAATTTAATACTTGGCCGATAATATTTCGCATAGAGCCCCAAATATTGTTGGTTCAAGGTTTAAAGCTGCAAGAGAACTTATAGCACTGATAGAGTTTGGAGCTTCTTTTATATAGTTATAAATATTACTTTTTAAATCATATTCAATCTGGCAGTTATGAAGGAATTCATAGGCTTCAGAAACAATATTATTATTAGCAACTTCTGTCCTGTTAAGGAACCTAATGGTGATTTTGTTAAGGATATCTACTTTAGGTATATGAACTGTAAGCAGGTGCATTTTATCATCATATATAACGCTGGATTCAACTTCTATATCATTAATTTTTAATAATATATTATTATTTGTTATTCCATAAAATTTTAACTTAAAGCTTCGCTTTTTAGGAAGTACAGATATATTTCCCTTCGCGGCTTCTATAATAAATTCAGGATGTTCACACCAATTAAGTTTCATAATAGTGTCTGCCCAATTTTCATCTAAATCTTCTGCAGTATCTCCTGCATCTTCATAGAGGTGAAATTCACCGCTATTTCCAGCAAATATTTTCACTTCTAAAGCTTTAGGATTGTTAACTTCATTTGTATATTCCGTTAAATCAGTCATAGGTACAATGGCACCAGCTTTAGCCAGTACCGGAATATCCTCTATTCCTCTGTATAGAGAAGCCATTCTATTTCCGGTGTATATGCGTCCGTTAAAAAAATCAAACCAGAGTCCCTTTGGAATCCATGCGTTGACTTTAGCTACAGAAGCCTTTTTATCTATAGTTTTTGTAATTGGGCAGGCAATGAGTTCAGTACCAAAGTAATATTCATTTGGAACTTCATAAGTTTCTGGTTGCTCTGGCTCCAAATAGTACATAGGTCTTAAAAGAGGTTTACCTTCTCTGCTGGCATAGCGATTCATGGTATATAGATATGGAATTAGCGCATGTCTGAGTTTCAGGTATTTCTTCATAGTAAGTTCAGAAATCTTATTGTAATTCCAAGGCTCTTTACCATTAAAGGGATTATCTGTGCTGTGAAGACGCATAATAGGAGAAAATACACCAAACTGAACCCATCGGGTACATAATTCATCATCCTTATATCCATGCATGTGGCCACCAATATCATGACTCCACCAACTATAGCCTGCATTACTGGCATTGGCAGTAAAGTAAGGCTGAAAGTCAAGAGATTCCCATGAGATAACGGTATCTCCAGAGAAGCCTATTGGGTAACGATGACTTCCAAAACCAGAATATCTTGAAAATATTAATGGCCTTGTACCACGTCTTTTACTATCAAGATAATGATAGTGATTAAGCATCCATAAAGGGTCAAGTCCTGGAATTTTTGAAAGATTACCTGATTGCCAATCAATCCACCAAAAGTCAACGCCTTCATCTTCTAAAGGATTGTGAAGATATTGAAAATAAGCATCTAAGAACTCCTCATCAGTTATATCAAAATTTATTTTTTCTCCTTTTTCATAATTTATTCCAAGTGCTTTAGCCATTTTTATATAATTATCTTCAAAACTTCTTACTCCATCTGCTGGATGAACATTTAATGTGATTTTCATGTGATTTTTATGAAGCCAATTCATAAAGCCTTCTGGGTCAGGGAAAAAATCTTTATTCCAAGTATAGCCAGTCCAACCGCTTCCAAACTTGGGATCAATATCTACAAGATGCCAATCCATATCTATAACAGCTATAGAAAATGGTATTTGTTCTTTTTCAAATCTTTTCATTAACTCTTTATATTCAGTTTCTGTGTATTTGTGATAACGGCTCCACCAATTGCCAAGTGTGTAACGTGGAAGTAGTGGTGTTTTTCCGCAAAGGGTGTAAAAATCTTTAAGACATTCTTGGTAGCTATGGCCATATCCCAAGAAATAAAAATCAATGGTTTCTTCATTACGGGGCACTACCCAGCCATCTTTCGATATAATTAGTGAATGGCTGTCATCAATAACTGAGAAGCCATTCTTTGAAATGAGTCCATGTTCTAGCGGAATTTCCCCATCAGCATGATCTAGTGTTCGTGTTGTACCTTTTAAATCAGTAGTTTCTTCTCCAAAGTGCCATATACTATGGTAGTTGGTTACATTACCTCTCACCTGAAAGGAAAGACCGCTTTTAGTAAACTTACCTTTATTATAGATCATATGCACATCATCTGTTATAATCTCCAAAGAGTTTTCTTTATCTATTATTTCAAATTGTGGTACTGGAAAATTTCTGTTTAATACGGTTTGTGTAGCTCTGTCTTCAAATAGTCCTTTACTATTATATTCAAGACGTATAAGCTTTGATGTAAGTACTGTGAATCTATAATTACTGCCCTGAACTACTGCATCCCTATGACATTCAGGATGAGTTTTCATTTTATAAATAACTCTCATTTTAAATCTCTCCTATTATCTACCTCCATAATTAGGTAAATTACACAATTTATTTATTTTCAATTTTTACTGTAAACTCTATATATGCAAATTCATAATCTGAATTTGCATATATAGAGTTTTTCCAATTGGCTAGGTACTTAGTGAGATACGATTTTACTATAATTAATAATCATCAACGTCAAATTCTCTATGTTTAAAATAGTATTTTCTATCAATATCGGTTATTTTTCGTATTACTCTGCAGGGATTCCCAGCGGCAATAACATCATCTGGTATGTCTTTTCTAACAACGCTTCCAGAGCCTATTACTACATTATTTCCTATTTTAATGTTAGGGTTTATTACAACACTTCCACCAACCCATACGTTATCACCTATTGTCACAGGAAAGCCATATTCATAACCGGAATTTCTTGACTCAGGATGAATTGGATGTCCTGCTGTATAAATTGATACATTTGGAGCAAACATAACGTTTTCGCCAATTGTTACTTTACCTACATCTAATATTATACAATTATAATTTGCATAAAAATTATTTCCCACTTCTATATTTTTTCCATAATCGCAATGAAAAGGCTGTTCTATAAAAACATTGTCTCCTGTTTTCCCTAATATATCTTTAATCATTGTCAGCATTTTTTCTTGCTTATCAGGAGGAATTAGATTGTAATCATATATCCTCAGTTTGTTTTGTATTCTCTCTTCATTAAGTCCATCCAGCCAAGCTTTATAAGGTAATCCAGCCAACATTCTTTCTTTTTGATTCATTGTACATCTCCTTTTAGCATTTTTTATTAAACAGCAAAAGAAAAATGGATATATACTATAAAGTTTATATATTCTTCAATAACATTATGCTTTGTTATTAGTCAACCTGTAAAACTACTGCCTGGCATGATTCCAAAGTAAGTGTTTTACCAATAGGTTCAGCAATATCCATATTGGACAATAGTACTTCAGTTTTAGTATGTTCCATTTTCAATGCTATTCCATTTTGACTAAAATTAGCAGCTATTAGTATCTTCTGATTTCCTAATTGTCTGTAATAGGCATATATTTTTTCATGATCTAAATATGCAGGAATGAAATCTCCATAAGTAAAAATTTCTCCGTATTTTTCTGATTTTCTTAAAGAAATAAGCTTTTGATAGTACCTTAATACTGACTTTTCATCTTTTAACTGAGATTCTACGTTAATATCAGAATAATTTGGATTGACTTTAATCCAAGGATTACCCTCTGTAAATCCAGCATTGTCCTTGCTGCTCCACTGCATTGGGGTTCTTGCATTATCTCTGCTGTGTGCATAACATGCATTTAAGGCTTCTTCAATACTGAGGTCTGCATCTAAAGCTTTTTTATACTGGTCTTTTGTACTAATATCATCATATTCATCAATGCTTTTCATTTTGCAATTCCTCATGCCGATTTCCTGACCTTGATAAATAAAAGGAATTCCACGTAATAAAATACTAGTAGTTGCAAGCATCTTTATTCCAGCATCATTTTGTGCATAATCAGGAAGATAAGTACAAGCACCTCTTGGCTCGTCATGGTTTTCAATAATATTAGCTAAAAATCCTATACCCTGACATTGCTGCTGTGACTGAAACGTAACATTTCTCCATTCACAAAAGTCTAGTGGTTTAGAATCATACCAGCCATTTTTACCATCTGTAAGAATGTGTGCAGAAAAATCAAACATTGTAGAAAAATGACCATTATCTCCAATAAATTTAGCTAATTCATCCTCTTTCATATTGAACACTTCTGCTACAGTAAAAGCTTGAAATTTATCGAAAGTTTCATGTTTTAGTTCTTGAAGCATTTCACCAACTCCATCTACTTCCTCCACCATTTTTGTTACACGTACAAGACCGTCTTCTCCATCAGGAGGATAACTTGGAAATTCTAAATTTTTCTTAATGTTGATAATAGCATCAATACGAAAACCTGCCACACCTTTTTGCAGCCACCAGTTGATCATTTTAAATAGTTCCTCTTTTACCTTAGGATTATTCCAGTTTAAATCCGGCTGTTCTTTTGCAAACATGTGAAGATAATATTTGTCTGTATCTTTTACTGGTTCCCATACGCTTCCGCCAAAGTAGGAGCGGTAATTACTTGGAGGATTTCCATTTTTGCCTTTTATAAAATAGAAATAATCCGCATATTCACCTTCAGGTTCAGCTAATGCCTTTTGAAACCATTCATGCTGATCAGAACAGTGATTAATGACTAAATCCATTACAATATACATATTTCTTTTCTTTGCTTCTTCAAGAAGTGTATCAAATTCTTCCATGGTTCCAAATTCAGGAGCAATACTGTAATAATCTGATATATCATATCCTTGATCTACAAAAGGAGATTTATATATAGGACAAATCCAGATGATATCAATGCCCAAATCATTCAGATAATCTAATTTTTCAATAATACCCCTAATATCACCTATTCCATCGCCATTTGTATCCTTAAAACTCTTTGGATAAATTTGATACGCCACTTTATTGTGCCACCATTTATTTTTCATAAAAACTCCCCTCCAATATGAATATAATTACATTATATATATATGAAAAGGTTATTTCTTCTTCAATTTTGATAAAATATTATACTATTTTGACTTTTTTATTTGGTTTCTATATTCTGATGGAGTTATATACTTTATTTCTTTAAAACGTTTAATAAAATATCCTATATTGTCATATCCACAGGATAGGGCAATATCGAGGATTTTTCTTTCTGTTTCAGATAAAAGTTCTGAAGCTTTTTCAATTCTGATTTCATTTATATATTCAGTGGAGGTTTTGCCTGCGAGCTTTTTAAAATATCGGCAAAAATATTGTGGATTCATTCCAAGTAGTTTTGCCATATCATTAGTAGATATTTTTTTACTGAAATTATGTTGAATATAGCTGAGAATTTTTTTGATATTTGCTATCTTGTAGTTATCTTCTTCTTTAACATCATCAAAATAACAAAATTTTTTACTTTCATATAAAAGGGCAATCAACTGATAAATATATGATTTTACCAGAAGGAAGGAACTTAATTTACTGTGTTTTGATTCTTTTATTATTTTCATATATATCTTTTTTATATCTGTTAATATATCATCCTTTGATAATATAAATTGAGGGAACTGTATCTTTTTTTCAATTAGTGGTCTTATAATATGGTATTGGATCCCATCAAAATGCTCAAAACTAAGCATGTTTAGATTAAAGACTACAGCGGTTTCCTGGCAGTTTTCTCCACTAATAATAGAGTGAATATCTCCAGAATTAATAAACATAAATGCAGGAGCAGTAATTTTATATTCTTTCATATTAATGTTTACAAAGAACTGCCCTTTTTGAAAGAACACTAATTCTGCCTCATCATGCCAATGTAATTTAACCAAAAATTCTTTGTTACAATTCCATTTATAACAGGCTAAAGGAAAGCTTATATTTCCATGTTTAACTCCTTCTTTTAGGTCTTTTCTATGCATCATTAAAATCCTTTCTACATAATATCAATCCGGCTGTTTTATCCTTAATGTTTAGATTATAATATAGCTGATAAATGTATGTTTATATACTTTTCTATAATCATAATATAATCTATATTATAAAGTCAATTTTATGAACCTATGCAAAAATTCCATATTGACATTAATATATAAAGTTGATATTATAAATACAATATAAGTAAAATTAAAGGCATTGATGCGGAAGAGTAATTATATTGTTGAAATAAAGAGAGGGAATGCTGGTGGAAATTTCCCATGATTGATGTAATGAAGGTAGCCGCGGAGCTTTAGACTGAAAGCTTTATGCAAGTAGGTTTTAACGGAGTTTCCCACTGTTAAAAGGGAAGTAGTATCGGCTAATTTGCCTGTACTATATAGAGTGTGTACATATGTACAAAATTAGGTGGTACCACGGAGATATAACCCTTCGTCCTTAAATGTTTAAGGACGAAGGGTTTTTATTTTTATGATAAAAATTTTAAGAAAGCGGTGAATTATTTATGAGTATAGTATTTGCTGATAGAATGAATAAGGTTCAAAAGTCATTTATAAGAGAGATTTTAAAGGTAACAGAAAATCCTGATGTAATATCCTTTGCAGGGGGACTTCCCAATCCTCTATCCTTTCCAATTAAAGAAGTTAAAGAGGCTTCTGAGAAGGTATTAAGTGAAAATGGGAATTCTGTACTTCAATACAGTACAACAGAAGGATATCTCCCTCTAAGGGAATATATTGCTGAGAGATATTATAAGAGATTTGGGTTAAAGGTTCATGCAAACGAGATACTTATAACTAATGGATCACAGCAAGGGCTTGATCTAATAGGAAAAGTACTTCTTAATAAAAATGACAATATTTTAATTGAACGTCCTGGGTATTTGGGGGCTATACAGGCTTTCTCAATTTTTGAACCGGTTTTTAATTCAGTACCTTTAAATGACGAAGGAGTTGATACAGCTGCCCTGAGGAAAACTTTAGATCAGTGTAATCCTAAGCTGTTTTATACAGTTCCAAATTTTCAAAACCCTTCAGGAATTACATATTCAGCAGAAAACAGAGAAAAAATAGCAGATATTTTAAAAGAGCGTGATACAGTTCTAATAGAGGATGATCCTTATGGTGAAATAAGATTTATGGGAGAAGATCTACCTCCTATAAGGTCTAAACTTAAAGATAATTCAATTATGTTAGGATCTTTTTCAAAGATAGTAGCTCCTGCCATGAGATTAGGCTGGATTTGTGCCAAAGGAGAAATGATGGAGAAATTATTGGTTGCAAAGCAGGCTGCAGATCTTCACAGCAACTATTATGCTCAGAGAGTGGTATACCAGTTTTTAATGGATAATGATTTGGATGAGCATATAAAGAAGATAAAAAGGCTTTATAAGAATCAAAGAGATTGTATGGTAGAAATGATTGAAAAATATTTTCCAGAGCAAGTAAAGAGTACAAAACCAGAAGGGGGTATGTTCCTGTGGATTACTCTTCCAGATGGAGTTTCATCTTTAGATTTATTCAATACTGCAATTGAAGAGAATGTTGCTTTTGTACCTGGTGATCCGTTTTATATCAACAAAACTGGTATGAATACATTAAGGCTTAATTATACAAATTCAGATGAAAATATGATTGAAGAGGGGATTAAAAGACTTGGAAAGGCAATTAATGAAATTATAAAAGTATCTGTTTACAGTACAAAATAAGACTATGTAATAAATAAGATATTAAAAATTCAGACTATAAATAGTTTCAGTCTGAATTTATTTTTTCTACATATATTTTCGAATTTTTATCTTTTTTTCACTGCCTGTATTTTTAATTTGAGTGTGTAAAATATCATTTAATATGCTAATATCAATTTTATTTGAAATGGAGTCAGATAGTATTTGATTAAAAATTATTTCTTTTTCCATTATTAATGGAATGAGTTTGCGTCCTTCTTGTGTCAAATGTAAAACAGATTTACGATTATCATTAATTGACTTACTTTTATAGACAAGACCATTATTTACAAGTCTTTGTACTAAGCGGCTTGGACTTTTACTCTCACAAATCAGAAGTTCTCCTAATTCCTTAAGGGATAGGGGTTCATTTTTAGATAAAACCATTAATACTTCGCTTTGATTGGGAGTAATATTTAATGGTTTTAATATTTCAGCCAATTTCTTTGTTCCTTCTTTATTAACGCAAACAATTAAATAACGTAGTTCTTCTATTATATTCATTATTTCACTCCTTCAGTTCAAACTTCTAGTATAATAAAAACTGTTCTAATTGTTTTGATAATAATATATTAATCAGATTTCATCAATCGTAATTATATATTTTTTTGAAACTTTTAATTTACCATTTTCTAAGCTAATTTCATTCATAAATATATTTCTTTTAAATATAATAAATACATGACTAATCATTTACTGTAAATATAAAAGTATATTTTTCTATATAGCATTATTAATAATAATAGTATTTATTATTTAAATGTCAAATTATTTTTATTGATTTATAAAAATAGATGATATATCATGTATTTAAATTAAAAAAGAAAGCAGGAAATAAAAATGAAAATATTGTATTTCACAGCAACGGGAAATAATTTATATTTGGCAAAGAGAATTGGAAATGAGTATTACTCTATTCCTAAATTAATGAAAGAAAGGCAATTTGAATTTGAAGATGAAAAAATTGGTATAGTATTTCCGGTTTATTTTCTTGGTATTCCCAAAATTGTTGAAGAATTTCTAAATAAAGCAAAGTTAAAAAGTAAGTATATTTTTGCAGTAGCATCTTATGGAGGATTTTCTGGTGCAGCAACAAGACATCTTTTAGAAATTGGGAAAAGGAATGGAATTGAATTTTCTTATATTAATGAAATACTTATGGTGGACAACTATCTTCCTATGTTTGATATTAATAAGGAGATGGAAAAAGAACCAAAGAAGAATATAGAAGAAAATCTTCAAAAAATAATTTGGGATATTCAATTTAAAAGAGAGTATATTAATAAACATTCTATCATTAGGAATTCTATTAGATTTTTGATAAAAAATCTAAGTAAAAAAAGTCAATTTGAAAAGAAGTTTTCTATAGGGGATAATTGTAATAGTTGTAAGATATGTGAAAAAGTTTGTCCTGTAGATAATATACAGGTGCATAATAAGCCTGTTTTTAAAGACAACTGTCAACAATGTTTAGCTTGTATTAACCATTGCCCACAGAAGGCAATAAGGATAAAAGGAGAGAAAAGTACCGCTAGATTTATTAATCAAAATATTAGGTTAAGAGAAATAATAGATGCTAACAATTAATTTTATTTTATCCTTTTAGCATATAAACTGTGAATAAATCGCCTGCTATAGCAATTAACTATAACAGGCAATAGTTTTTTGGAGTTACCCTAGAGTATCAGTGTCATGTTATATTTAATTCACACTAAAATTAGTTATCAAGTAATTGAATTTCAAAAATAAGAATGAAGCTATTTTGGAAGCCATAAGAAATTCAGAGAAGTAAGATCTCTGCTTTTCTATGATTTGTTTTCATAAGAGTTTATGATAATATTATATTATTGACAGTTACTTTATAAGTATTTTTTAAATGTATTGATAAGGAGAAATTTATGTTAAGAAATAAAGTATTAAATAGGGATACAGGAATAATAACTTATGCTATAACTCCACCAAGAAAAGTAAATTCAGAAGAAAAAATTATTGAAATTTCGCAAAAACATATGGAGAGAATAAAAAATATAGATATTGACGGGTTAATTATATATGATATACAGGATGAAGCAGATAGATTAAAGGATGAAAGGCCATTTCCATTTTTTGAAACCATAGATCCGGCAGTATATGGTAATGAATATATGCAGGATCTAAATGTGGAAAAGATTATATATCGTTGTGTTGGTAAATATGATGAGAGAGAACTAAAAGATTCTGTGAATTCAGGAATACAAAAGGATAAATTTTCAGTATTTGTGGGAGCTTCCTCTAAAGAACAGAAGGTTAAATTAAAACTGTCAGATGCCTATAATATAGGAGAAATATTGAAAGATAATTTAACTTTAGGAGGGGTTGTAATACCAGAGAGGCATACTCAGAATGGTGACGAGCATATTAGACTTATTAGTAAAATGAATAAGGGATGTAAATTTTTTGTGTCACAGGTGATTTATAATGTGGAGGCTTCGAAAAATTTGCTTTCAGATTATTTTTACTACTGTCAGGAAAATAATATAGAAATGGTTCCTATATTATTTACTCTTGCACCGTGTGGTTCTTTGAAGACTTTAGAATTCATGAAGTGGCTGGGTATAAATATGCCAAAGTGGCTGGAGAATGATTTAATCCATTCTAAGGATATATTGGATAAATCAATTGACTTGTCTAAAAGTATATTTGAAGAATTGTTAGAATTTGCATTAGACAAGGGTATACCTATTGGATGTAATATTGAGAGCTTGTCCATAAGAAAAGTTGAAATTGAAGCTTCAGTGCAGTTGGCAAAGGATATAAAGCTGCTTATTGAGGGGAAAAGAAATTCATTTAATGTTACACTTTAGTGGGAAAAGACGAAACAAACATTAAAATTAAAGTATAAAGTTCAAAGAACAAATATCAGATTTAGAAAAGTGCTAGTAGTGAATTCACCTAATAAGTGGATAGTTGTCAGTGGAAAGTGGATAGTGAAGGATATTTTTCTTCCGTATTTGTTCTTTGAACTTTGATATTTGAACTTTTTTTCAATTGTGAATAACTTAAAGTTTAAAAAACCAACTTAAACTAAAGAGAATAGAAAATCTGTGCTGATATTTAAATTACTTAAAGTCCATTCATTATCTTTGTAAATTTATTAATATTTTCCTCAGAAATACTAGAAACATCTTCTTTTATTTTAGCTACCATTTTTACTATAAACCTTTCCGTAACATTCATATTTTTTAATATAAATTCACCTCCAAAGTATTCTTTAATGGAAGCATGATATAATAAATCTACAGGAAAAGAGTTGCTTAGGGTAGTTTCTATATTATCTTTTTGCATGCCGCAAATAAAAAGTCCTATTTTCTTATTTTTCAGTATATTAAGATTCTCTGTACAAAATTTAATTATTTCCTTTTGAATTTTTCCCATGTAAATAGAGCCGCCAATGATAATATTATCAAAAGAAGATAGATTTGGAATTGTATCTTTTTTTATATTTATAGCAACTACTTCTCCAGAAAACTTATCTTTTAAAAGTTTGCTGCACTTTTCGGAAAAACCATGTTTTGTTGCATATACTATAAGTGTTTTCATTTTTATTCACTCCCTGTTTTCTTTAATATTTATATTATGGTTACCAGACCTATACTCACAACGTATATTAAGCAGGTTATAAAGTCTGATAGGGACATGGATAACTTTGGACAAATATACTTGGCTTAAATATGGATTGTTCTGATAAGGGTATAATCAATTGAAATAGAATTCTAATCAGCATACTTATGAGGCTGATAATGAGAAGTTTAAATAATTTTTTATAGGTCATTTTACTATCTCCTTTACATTTTTCATGACCAAAAATAAACAATATATTATTATCAGATTAAATGCGGGAAATATAATTAACTCTATGGAACTAACTTTTACTCCTAATGAAATTTGTCCAATTATCATTGCTGTAATTGAGGTGAGCATGGTTATTCCTTTAGTTGTTATTATGGAAGATAGTAGATATCCAAAAGGTTTTTTCTTTATTATAAGTATTCCAGTTAAGAATGCCAATGGAACTATAAAGCCAAGGTCTAATGCTTGAATTGGCAAAGTTGTATAGTGTTCTAAACTAGGGGGAATGCTATGAGTTATAAGAGGTGGAATAATTCTTCCAATCCACATTAGTCCAATGGATATTCCAATAAAGATGAAGAGTGATCCTAAAAATTTTACTGGAAACTTTTTATTGAAATGAAGTGGTAAGCTTTCTATGTCAAAGGACATCATAGTAAGTAAGAAGGCAAAAAAACTTATAGACATAAGCATTACATAAATTAAAAATAATGAATTATACATCCAAAGAAAGGAATAAGACGTATAAGTATATAAAAAGTATGCTAAAGTTCCTGAAAGAAGTAATTTACCTTTCAACAAACCTTTTCTTGAAAGATAAAGTGATGCTGTTAATAGAGGAATTCCTAAAATCATTGTAATTATGTCTTGCGCTATACCCTGTGAAGCAACTGAAATTGAATCATTTTGGTATAGTCCCTTTCCATATATGGATACTCTGTTCCCATATATGGAGGTGATATCATGCTGACCAATGCCTCCAGTTGAGAATACGCCGAAGGTAGAAGCAAACAAGGATAAAATGGCGGTGAAAATAACCAGTATAGTGATAATTTGTTTATACTTCATAATAAATTTCCTCCATTTACATAATTAATTATATTTAATCTGACTAACTTGGCGTAAGTATCCCACGCACTCTGTACAGCCCTCACATAAAATCAAAAAAAGATTTTGGTTCTCTGCTTACACTCTGTACAGCGATTCACACCAAATACAAAATAAATTTTGTTTTGTCTGCTTGCACTCTGTACAGTCCTCGCACCAAATTAAAATTTGGGTTCTCTACTTTTCTTCAAGTGGGAGTTCGACGCCAAGTAAGCCATGCATTTGCAGTTCTAAAATTCAGATGGGGTAAAAGAATCCCCACCTGAATTAAGTAAGTAATGCAGCAAAGTATTGGATATACTTAATTTACTGAATATAGATTTTATATAACTAGTTAATGGTTTTTCTCAATATTATGCCTTCCACCATAAGGCTTATATGGTGGTGGATAAGTAACTTTCTTTGCTCTGAAGGAATATCTTTTTCAATTATCAGTTTTAAAATAAGTCCAAAGGTAGATGTCCATATTATTTGAGCAGTCAACTCAATAAAATTATCCCCCAAACTTTTATCCATATAGATTTCTTTTAAGGATTCATATAGTATATTTAAAGCTTTTCTTTTTACAGAAGCACCTTCAAAAAGTAGTGATGTATGTTTAAGTACTTCTGTTGAGTTATTGAGAAGTATAGTTTTGTATTCTTCGGGCATTTCTAAAGCTAATTGTATATATTTTTCTAGAGAATACTTGATTTTATCTTCAGGTTTATATTCTGAAACTTGTAAAGATGATAATGTTCTTATTATTTTTTCATAATTTCTTTTTATGATGGTGTTTATAATTTCTTCTTTATCATGAAAATAATGATATATAATTGCTGGAGAATATTCTATGTCTGAAGCAATTTTTCTTATAGATAATTTATCTAAACCTTCCCCTTTTATAATTTTATCAGCACTGATTAGAATAAGTTCTCTATGTGTATTTTTTTCACGCTCTTTTCGTTCTTTTATTCCCATATTATAGCCTCTTTTGAATTATGTTTATTTATTGAACAGTGTTTGATAAGATCATAGCATTTAAATATTTTAATGTCAATATTACATTTACTTAGCAAAAGGAACTATGGATTTGTAATTATTGAGATATAAATATTTAATAAAGTATAGATATTCAAATTAATAGTTAAATGTTGATACTCGTGAATAGACTGAGTAATTTGATATCAATAAATCTTACTTAGTTCAAGTTATGTATCTATAATTGAAATTAAATATTATACCGTTAGTAACAGAGGTTACTGACTGCTAAATAAAAACTCTATATAATAATGTTTGTAACCTGATAATATCTGTGAATGAAAATCTTCATAGATGAAATTTTAGTAAGAAATTATCATATTTTTAAATTAATTTACGAAAAAAATTAAAAGAATTTAAATAATAAAAATAATTTGGAGGTAATAAGAATGAGTGCATTTTTAGGAAAAATACATTATCTACTATATAATAAAATACAGTTAAATGAGGATTTACTAGAAGGTATATTAAATTTTGCAGAGGGTAAAAATATTCCTGTTAAGGATATAGAAAATAGAGTTTACGAGGAATATGGTTATCCAGAGAGAAGGGCGCTGGAAGAGGTCATTGACCAAGGGAATATACATGGCTGGCTTCAAGAGAAAATACAAAGTGTAGAAAATAGAACTGCAGCAATTGTTACAGAATTAATAAATAAGTATTCTATAAATATTGATGATATTTCTAAAATATACTATGAGAATGGTAAAAAGATTATGAAATCCATTGATACAGAAAACTTTTTGCCAAAAGATTTGTTTGATATTATATTTACTTATATGTTGGAAGGCATGCCTTGTGACATGATTAATAAACCTATATTTGAATCGGAAAATGAGTTCTCTTGGGAAACTACAAGATGTATTCATAAACAGCACTGGGATAAGGTTAAGGGAGATGTAAATAATTTTTACATCTTGAGAAATGCATGGATAAAGGGATTCTTAGATATAACTGAATATTCTTATATTCGCAGCGAAAATGGAAACAGTAAAATAACAAGGGGGTAGAATTATGGATGCTATTAATTTAATGATAGAAGAACACAAGAATATTAAGAGAATGCTTTTGGTTGTAAGAAAAGCCAGTGTTAAGGTGATGAATACAGGTGAAATTGACTATGATGATTTTAATAAAATGATTTCTTTTATAAGGAATTATGCGGATGCACATCATCATGGAAAAGAAGAAAAAATGCTCTTCAATCGCATGATAGATGAAATTGGAGGGGTAGCAGAACCTCTTGTAAAGTATGGAATGCTTGCAGAACATGATATGGGAAGACTTTTTATTAGAGAGATGGAAGAGGCTTTAACAAAGGTAAAAGAAGGGGATGAAGAGGCAAAGGTAGATGTTATAGCAAATGCTGTATCCTATACTCATCTTTTACAAAGACATATCGAAAAAGAGGACAATGTAGCTTATACTTTTGCAAAACGTAAACTAAGTGAAGATACTATTAAAGAAATAAATGAACAGTGTGAAATATTTGAAAAGGATGCTGAGAAAAAGCAAACTCAGAAGAGTTATATAAAAATTTTAGAAGATCTAGAAAATAAGTATGTTCTCTAAATATTAATACATTATAGCTAATTATGTATTGTTGAATTATTTTTAAATGTAAGAAGAAAAGTAATCAATTGAGTATGTTATTAATTGCATGGATTGGTGTAATATAATAACATACTTACTTTTTTGAAGCTAATATGATAAAATGATAATGGGGAGGTGATTTTATGGAAAAATACCATATGTGCCCCAAATTTGAAAATGCTTTTGAATTATTAGGGAAAAGATGGACTGGACTAATTATAAGAACTCTACTGAGCGGACAGAAGAGATTTTCTGATGTAGCAGAAACTATTCCTAATATGAGTGCTCGAATGCTCACAGAAAGATTTAAGGAATTAGAAAAAGAGGGTATAATAATTAGAAGAGTTTATCCAGAAACTCCCGTTCGTATAGAATATGAGCTTTCAGAAAAGGGGAAAGAATTGGAACCTGTTATGAATGAAATTCAGAAATGGGCAGAAAAATGGAATTAATAAAATGTTTTATAGATGCAGAAAAATTTCTTACGTTGAATTGTGGAAAAATTTCTGTATCTATTTTGTTTTATAGAGATATTTAATGGCTGATCTTTGACTTGAAAAGTAAATGTATGTTAAGCTTAGGAATTATTTTATAATTAAAATAGAAAAAGTAAGATTAATTTAGTGAATGATATTTATTAATTGAAAATAATTATTGACTAATAGTGGCATTTGTGCAATAATAAATATAAAGAAAGTTACTAAAAATAATTAAGTATATTAAAAATATAAAATAATAATTTATAACTTATATATCTTTTTTAAGTATTTTTTTATATATAATAGGTTTATTATAAAAAATCAGTAAATATATTTTAATTTAAAGGAGAGGATTAATATGTGGAAAAATGTTTTTAGTGGAAATAAAGAAAAAAATTTCTTTGATGCGGTAGCAACTAGGCGTACATTTTATGGAATAAGCAAAGAATCACCTGTTTCTGATGAAAGGATTCAAGAAATAATTGAGCATGCAGTAAAGCATACTCCATCTTCTTTTAATTCACAAAGTGCCAGAGTAGTTTTATTCCTTGGTAAGAATCATGATAAATTGTGGGACATTACAAAAGAAGCTTTAAGAAAAATTGTTCCACCAGAAAATTTTGCTGAAACTGAAAGTAAGATAGATTCTTTTAAAAATGGATATGGTACAATTTTATTCTTTGAAGATAATAGTGTAATTGAAGCACTTCAAAATCAGTTTGCATTATATAAGGATAATTTCCCTATCTGGTCTCAACAATCAAGTGGAATGCATCAATATGTTATTTGGACTTCTTTAGAGCTTGAAGGTCTTGGTGCATCACTTCAACACTATAATGAACTTATTGAAGCTGAAGTTAAAAAAGAGTGGGGTATACTGGATAAATGGAAGTTAATTGCACAAATGCCTTTTGGAAAGCCAACTGAGGGCCCTGGTGAAAAGGAATATAAACCATTAGGAGAACGTATTAAAGTATTTAAATAATGTATTATAATGGGCTAAATAGTTACAAAAAGTAGATGTGTAAAAAGGAATAAATATTCATTAAACTTGAGAATAGTATCCTTTGTTTATTATAAATTTGAGATTATTGTTAAGGTATAAATAACTTTTTAAAGGAAAAAATGGAGCACATATAGATTTAAATTATATGTGCTCCTTTCTATTTCAGAAAAATTTGTAGTATCTGTTACTTCACTTATAGAATTTATGTTTTTAGTGCTACCTTCTCCTAGCAAAATCAGAAAATTCAAAACGGTCAGGACGATGCCTTGATTCTGTATATTCAAATTGAGTTCCATCGTTTAAATATACAAAATTCTTTACTACTACTACAAAATCATAGGATTGCATATCTAGATTTTTTTTATCAATGGAATTGGCCGCTTCAATTTTTATAATTCTTTTAGCGAAGCCTATTTTAGTATTTAAATCTTCTTCAATATATTTATAAATAGACTTTTTTGAAATCTTTTTTGTAAGATTTGAAACAATATCTTTTAAAAAATAATTTATATCCAAAATAATATTTTCATTATCTAAACTTCTGATACGGTATAATTTATAAGCTTCTTTTCCCTCTGTTAAACAAGTTTTTTTGTGTAAAGCTTTATCTATTAATACTTCCTCAAATATTGGTACAGAAGTAACAAATTTATTCCCATTTATACTGGAAACTTCCGCAAAACTCACAATACTACCAAAGGAAAAAGTAATTTGATTGTTATCTAAAACAAAAGCTCCTTTACCATGGACACTATTTACCAGACCTTCTTCTGACAGTATATCTAAAGCTCTTCTAACTGTACCGCGACTTGTATTATAAATTTTACACAAATCATTTTCAGAAGGAAGTTTTTCACCTGACTTGTAATTTCCATTAATTATATCATTTTTTATACTTTCGTATATATATGTATATTTTTTATGCATTATGAAGTCCTCCAGTAGCTATTTTTCATAAAGAGTATATCATATAATTACAAGAAAAGTATCAGTGAATTTTTATGGTTATTATAAATTACCTTATATAGAAGGCTACGGATTCGTATGGACGCAATACAAATTCATTTATATTGTTTTGTGTGTCACTATAATTAGATATTAATATTTGTGATTTTCCTTCCAAATTTATATTTTTCGAAAGAGTAAAAGTTGTATTTTCAGCATAAAAATTATTTACTACTAATAGTTTTTCATTTTTATAACGTCTAATGTATGCAAATATTTGTGGATCATTTTTTAGTATAAGCTCAAAATCTCCGTAGGCAATTATATCATATTCTTTTCTTAATTCTATAAGTTTTTTATAATGATAAAAAACAGAATTTTTATATTTTAATGCATTTTCTGCATTTATATTTGAAAGATTTGAGGATACATTTATCCAGGGGGTTCCATCAGTAAAGCCTGCGTTCTTAGAGTCATTCCATTGCATTGGAGTTCTGGAATTATCTCTGGATTTTTGCTTAAGTATATCCATAATTTCTTTCTCAGACTTACCTTTAGCTTTTAATATATCATAGGCATTTATAGATTCTACATCTCTATAATCCTGTATTTTGTCAAAGTCTGGATTAGTCATTCCTATTTCTTCACCTTGATATATATAAGGAGTACCTTGCAATAAATGTATAGTAGTTGCTAGCATCTTAGCAGATTCATTATGATATTCCTTATCATTTCCAAAACGTGATACTACTCTTGGCTGATCATGATTACACCAAAATAGTGCATTCCATCCATTACCTTTAATCATACCATACTGCCAGTCGCTGAGTATCTGCTTAAGTTTTATGAAATCAAAGGGAGCTTTGGACCACTTTTCTCCATTAGGATAATCTACCTTTAGATGATGAAAGCTGAAACTCATACTTAACTCGTTCTCATCAGGATTTGTATATTTAACGCAGTTGTCTATAGAAGTAGAAGACATTTCACCAACGGTTAACATATTATTGTATCTTGAAAATACATTTTTGTTAATTCCCTTTAATAGTTTATGAATTTTAGGGCCATCCGTATAGTACTTACGACCATCTTCTGAAGGTGTATTTAAAGTATCATCAGGGAAAGCCTGATCTTTTGATAATAAATTAATTACATCTAATCTAAAACCATCTACTCCTTTGCTTAACCAGAAATTCATCATATCATATATGCTATTTTTAAGTTCTGGGTTTTCCCAATTTAAATCTGCTTGGGTAGTATCAAAAAGATGTAGATAATATTGGCCTGAGGTTTCGTCGTACTTCCAGGCACTACCTCCAAATTTGGACTGCCAGTTGTTAGGAGGCATATTGTCCTTGCCATCTTTCCATATATAGAAATTTCTATATGGGTTATCTTTGGATTTGCAGGATTCCTTAAACCAATTATGTTCTGTAGAGGTATGATTAACTACCATATCCAATATAATCTTTAGTCCTCTTTTATGAGCCTCTGACAATAAATTTTCAAAAGTGTCCATATCTCCATATCGAGAATCTATTTTATAATAATTACTTATATCGTAGCCATTATCATGTTGAGGAGATTCATATATAGGGGTTATCCATATAACATCTACTCCTAAAGTTTTTATATAATCAAGTTTCTCTATTATTCCCTGTAAATCTCCTGTTCCATTTCCTGTTGTATCCTTAAAACTTTTTGGATAAATTTGATATACAACAGATTTTTTCCACCAAAATTTGTTCATATTTAACACCGCCATCTATATTTTTAATTATTTCTTTTTACTAAATATTATATTTAATTCTATTAGAAAAGTAATTTGGTAAAGAATTATTTTTTAATATAGATCTATACTATACAGTTACTGATAATAATTCATTTCCCTGTTTAATAATATCTATACTTAATGGTTCAACAGATTTTATGTCATCTACATTAGTCACCAAAATCATTGTTACTGCTGAAGGTGATTTTTCTTTAACTAAATTTAAATCAAATTCAATTAACTTCTGCCCAGCTGTTACTCTTTGTCCTTGATTTATGAAACTCTTAAATCCTTCTCCATTCATTTTGACTGTATCTATTCCTATATGAATAAGTAGTTCTACTCCACTGTCAGTTTTTATTCCAATTGCATGTCTTGTTTGAAATAAAAGGGTTATAGTTCCATCTATCGGTGATACCAACACTCCATCTGAAGGATCTATAGCTATACCTTTACCCATTAATTCTTGTGCAAAAGTTGGATCAGGTACTTCTTTAAGTGGTATAATTTTACCATTAAGAGGTGATAAGATAATTTCATTTTCTTTAGTTATATAATTTATAGATTCTTCATTGTCAGATTTTTTGTTTTCTAATGATTCTTTATTAGTAGAATCACTTGATTTAAAACCTTTAAAATTTGATAATATCAAGGTTAATATAAAAGGAATTACTATAGCAATAAGCATTCCAACAAAAAAGATACTCCATTGCTGTGGAAATATTGATAAAAATCCTGGTAATCCTCCAACGCCTATGCCTGGAGCCTTAACATGATTTAATGTTATAACTATGGCACCTGCTGCCGAACCTATCATAGCTGAAAAGAACGGGAATTTAAATCTTAGGTTAACTCCAAATATAGCTGGTTCAGTTATGCCAAGATAGGCTGAAATAGCGGAGGTGAAAGACAGTCCTTTTATTTTTTCATTCTTAGATACAAACATCATAGCTAAAGCACCAGAGCCTTGTGCAATATTTGAAAGAACTAGTATAGGCCAAAGAAAAGTTCCACCTGTACTTGCTATTAGCTGAAAATCTATTGCAAGGAACATTTGATGCATACCTGTTATAACTAGTACTGAATAGAAACCGCCGTATAAAATAGCACCAATTAGCGGAAGTTTTTCAAAGATAAAAACCAATCCATAAGTAATTGCATTACCTATAGTAAAGGTTATTGGTCCAATTATGATGAAGGATAAGAAACCCGTTATAAGTAAGGCGATAGGTGCAACAAAAAGCAATTTAACTGAATCTGGAATACGTTTGTTTAATTGACACTCTAATTTTGCCAGTAAAAATGATGAAAAGAGAACTGGCAAAACTTGTCCTTGATATCCTACTTTAGCTACTTTTAGACCAAATAAATTCCAATAAGGCACTGTACCTTTTGTAACAGCCTCTCCATAATTATAGGCATTTAGTAAGGATGGATGAATGAGCATTAATCCTAATACAATACCAAGTAGTGGATTTCCACCAAATTTTTTAACTGCTGACCAACCAATTAATGCTGGTAAAAATGTGAAGGAAGTATTAGCTATAAGATTTATAACATCAGAAAGATCTTTCCACTGGGTATAAACGTCAATTAATGCCTTATTTGCAAAAAAGATGCCTTTGCCAGCAAGAATATTATTTATACCCATGAGCAAACCGGCAGCAACAATGGCTGGAAGTATTGGTATGAATACATCTGCCAACGTTTTCACCAAACGCTGAATTATGTTAAGATTATCCTCTGCTGCATCTTTTATTTCCTGCTTTGTTGCACTTTGAATTCCAGTAATAGAAATAAAAATATCATAAGCTTTATCAACTAGTCCTGGGCCTATAATTACTTGGAATTGACCATTGCTTGAAAAAAATCCTTTAACTATGTCTATTTTATCAAGATTGTCTTTGTTCACTTTATTTTCATCTTTCAAAGCAAATCTTAATCTTGTAACACAATGAGTTGCAGCAATTATATTATCTTTACCACCAACGGCTGCAATAATTTTTTCTACAGATTGTTTTGAAATATCCATTAATAATTCCTCCTTTTAACATATGTAAACGTTATATAAATGATAACATGTATAAACAAGTTTGTCAACACTTGTTTATACATGTTGAAATGAATTAAGGAACTAAAATTAGGTATAAGTTATGAGGGATGAAAAAAGCGTAGATCTAGCAAAAATGAATATGTTGTAGAGAACAAAGCGGATATTTTTGAATAAGAAATTTGCCAACGTAAACTTGACACAAACATGTAATAGTTTAAATTTGACATAGAAAAACATATATAATATAATTTAGTAAAAGTTAATAAAGTGATCATGTAACTGGCGGAAATGGAATTAACCATAGGGAACATGATTAATTATATAAAATATCGACCGTCTGGGTAAGTTTAATTTACTCAGGCGGTTATTTTTTGGAGGTAATATTATGAAAGATTCAGAAATTATACTTAAATATGGGTGTAATCCACATCAAAAGCCAGCAAGAATTTATACTCAGGATAAGGAATTACCCTTTGAAATTTTAAATGGCAATGCAGGTTATATAAATTTAATGGATGCCTTTAATTCCTGGCAGTTAGTGAAAGAGTTAAAGGAAGCAACAGGATTGCCAGCAGCAGCTTCTTTCAAGCATGTAAGTCCAGCTGGTGCAGCAGTGGGGGTGCCTCTTAGTGATGAATTAAAAAAGGCATATTTTGTTGAGGATATAGAACTATCACCTGTGGCTTGCGCTTATGCGAGAGCTAGAGGTGCAGACAGAGTTTCTTCCTATGGTGATTGGGCTGCTATAAGTGATATTGTAGATTTACCTACTGCAATAATTTTAAGTAAATCTGTTTCAGATGGAATAATTGCTCCTGGTTATACAGATGAAGCTTTAGATCTTTTAAAGAAAAAGAAAAAGGGAAAATACTGTGTAATTAAGATGGATTCTGACTATGAGCCAAATATTATAGAAAGAAGACAGATATATGGCATGACCTTTGAACAGAAGAGAAATAATATTAATATAAAAGAGGAAATGCTTGAAAATATAGTGACTAACAATAAAAATATTACAGATGAAGCCAAAAGAGATTTGCTTATTTCTATGATAACATTAAAATATACTCAGTCTAATTCTGTTTGTTTTGCCTTAAATGGTCAAACTATTGGGGTTGGAGCTGGTCAGCAGTCAAGAATACATTGTACAAGACTTGCTTCATCAAAAGCGGATCTTTGGTATTTAAGACAGCATCCTGTTGTATTAAATTTACCTTTTAAAGAAGGTGTTTCAAGGGCAGAAAGAGATAATGTGATTGATCAATTTTTAAGAGATGACGTTACTACTATGGAGACTAAAGGCTGGAAGGATATACTTAAAGAGATTCCAGAAAGACTGACTAAGGAAGAAAAAACAGAGTGGCTTTCTAGCCTAAAAGAAGTTGCTTTGGGATCAGATGCATTTTTCCCTTTTAGTGATAATATAGACAGAGCTTCACAAAGTGGAGTTAAATATATTGTTCAGCCAGGTGGTTCCATAAGGGATGATATAGTTATAGAAGCATGTAATGAGTATGATATGGTGATGGCTTTTTCAAAGGTTAGATTATTTCATCATTAAGATGTATTTTTTATTTTTAATATCTAATAATCATATACCCTATAACTTAAGTTATAGGGTATATGATTATTATCTTAAAATTTCTCAATTCAAAAGGAGAAGAGCATGAATATAAATAAAAAAATAGTATATATTATTGCATTTGTACTAATGGGAGTTTGGGTAGGAAATATTATTTATTATGAAAAGCACGTCATTAATGAACATTTGTTTATAAAACATTATTATGATGTATCAGAATCTATGGATAGTTTACGTTTATACTATGTTGAAAGTATAAATTCAAAGGATAATGTAACCAGTGTTATGTTTCCTGAAATAGGTCAAGAGTATGAAAATTTTATTGAGACTGATATCGGAAGCAGTAATAGTCCTTATTATAAATTAAAGACTATTACAGTAAATTTATATAGTGGTGGAATAAATACATTACCTGATAAATATAAAAATAAACTTATAACAACAGCTGAGGTCAGATTTTCAAGTGGTAAAATAATGAATGTAAATGTAGGTAGACTATATTTTCACAGCTATGCAAATAAAAATTCAGATTTGAAACTTGAGAGACAATCATCAAGCAGTGATAATAATGGTGGTACTACTCTATATACTGATAAGGATATTTATGTTACAAGTATAAGTAATAGATTTTATAATGAAATAAAGGACATTTTAAGAGTAAGTATTGATGGAAAACCTCTTTCCGATGTCAAATTTCCAATAAAATTAAAAGCAGGACAAACTATTGATATGACTTATCAATTTAAATTCAGTAATAAAAAAGATACAAGATTAAATAATGCATATAATCTAGTCTTTGATATTTCAACGGAAGATCTTCAGGGGAATAGAGGAATTAGCAATTGCTATATAGATTTCTATCCGAATTCTGTAGACAATATAAATGTTGATATTTTGAAAAGATAAAAGGAGATGAAACAGTATGTATGCTTCAGCTTATAACAAATTGTTTTGGGGAATGATAATACTTATTTTTCATATAAATTTAGGACCTATAAGTATATTGCCTAATTTTGTTGGATATATGCTTATTTATTCAGGATTAAATACTTTGTCATCACAAAATGAAATTTATAAGAGAGGAAAATTGCCAGCAGCTATACTTGTAGTACTTTCTTTAAAAGATATATGGAATAATAAGAACAGTAATGTTTTCACAGGGAATTTTTATAATATAAATGTATTTATGATGATAATTGGGGGTATAGCAGTTATAATTGATATATATCTTATATATATAATATGCAGTGGTATATATGATTCTTCAAGAGAAAGAAATTTAGAGTCACTTATGATAAATTCAGAGGATGCATGGAAATTTTATTTGGGTATTTCTTTAATATTTTTATTGTGCTTACCTTTTTCTATGAATTTACCTGTAAACTATAATATGGCTATAATTATTATTTCCATAATAAAAGGAATAGCAGCTATTTGCATTATAGTTATCCTAAGAAAGTGCAGGATGTATCTTGGTACATAGGATATATGTATATTTATCACATTGTGCAATAAAGCTACAGCATGAAGCAATGAAACTATCAAAAAGAAAAAAATCAAAAGAAGAGAAAGAAAAAGAAGAAAAGAGAAAATTTTTATTAAGGCAAAAGAAAAAATTAATGAGGCATAAGGGACACTAATTGAATAATATGTGTACTTTTCAGCTATCCTGTTGGAAGTTTAAAGCGTTAATGTTATAATAAACTAAAATATTTAAAGAAGGGTGAGTATGCATTGGATTCTAACTTAATGAGTATGATTCAATTTATGTTTTTTATAATATGTTTTACTGGCATATTCTCCTATGTAGTATACAATTATAATAAGTTTAAACATAAATTTCAGAAAAGTATTATAAAGAAAATTTTACTTCAATGGATTGATTTTGCAAAAACACTGCCACCTGAACAGTATATTATTTATCAAAAATATGGAATATGGCGATACGTGGAACGATTAAAAATGAAAATGATGTTTTAGAGATAAATATTATAATTTCTAAGGAGAGATATAATGAACATCATTTTTAATTTTTTAAGTAACCTATTAAGTAATATTTTCAATTTTACTGGAGATTGGGGATTAGCCATTGTTTTATTGACAGTGGTAGTGAGAATAGTACTTTCACCAATGTCTTTTAAGCAAAAGAAGTCTATGTATCAGCAGCAAAAGCTAAGTATAAAAATGAAGGAAATTAATGAGAAGTATAAAAACGATAAAGTTAAGCTTGAAGAGGAACAGAAAAAGCATGCTGCGGAGAGTGCAAAAAGTATGTTTGGATGTTTAGTTACATTTTTGCAGTTACCTATATTAATGACAATGTGGACTGTAATCAACAAACTACCTGTAAGTGCTGGAACTATGCTTATACCTTGGGTATCTAGTATCAAATTATCTGATAGCTATTTTATTGTACCTCTGATATATATCCTTGCATCTTTAACTCCTAGTTTACTTTCCTATATAAGTTTTTTCAAAATTGAAGGTCAGGCCAAGATAACCAAAGGAAATATTATAATAATGGCAGTGTTTGGGTTGATCGTTGCCAAAGCAGCGCCTATTGCAGTGGGAATATATCTTATAACCACCAGCTTATTTAATTTTATCGAAGAACTTGCATTTAGATTATATATGAGAAAAGTTAAAACTGTATAATAAAAAATTATGGAATCATGGCACTAGTTTTTCTGTCATGATTCTTTTGTCATAGATTTTGATAGATAATAAAAGTAAAATATTTTAGTATTTGACTAAAATTCATAAATTGAAAACTCCATTAAAGGATAACTTAGTTATAATTTCAGCAATTTTTTCAGGAGGCTCTTTCATTCCACAATTAAACCATTCAGAGATAATACCTAAATGAGCATAATAGAGATATGAAGACAAATATTCTCTAGATATAGGTAATTTATCTTTACCAGTTATCTTACAATAAAAGTTAAAGATATTATTCCCAAGATTGTTTTTTATCCATTCTTGAAGTTCTGAATTTCTATTTTCATCTAAAAGTGATTTTGCCAGCTTGTAATTATCTCTATAATAGCAAATGATTTTAGTAAAAAAATATTTAAAGTCCTCTTCACTAGGAGCATTTTCAAGTTTGTTCATATCATAAGATATCAGTTTTAATTCATTTAAAGCTGTATTTTCACAATGGGATAACAAATCATATTTATCTTCATAATGAATATAAAAGGCTCCTCTGCTTATACCTGCATCCTTAGTTATATCTTTAACTGTTACTCTATCAAATCCCTTTTCATATACTAAATCGTAAAAAACCTTTAGAATCAATTCTTCTGTTTGAATATATCTTTTATCATTTTTATTCATGTTATCCTCCTGCTGAAAATCTTTAACTTTAATTCTGCAAATAATCTAGTAAAGTATTCACAATACTTAATTTTATTTATAAAAAAATTTTTACAAGTATGTCTAGTTATATGAATACTTAAGAAGATTATTTGATAAATATGGGTTTGATTAATGTACACTTTTGAGTTTTTTGTATATTGTTTATATATTCCTCTCTAAATTATAATGAACATAGTGTCAATTATCAATAGAGAAAAGTTATCAGGAGGAATATTATGAAGAAAAATAAAGTTATTTTAGGATTTACAGCTTTAATTATTGGTTGTTTTTTAAGTATTCTAGATAGTACTATAGTAAATATAGCATTGCCAGATATAGCTAATTATTTTAATGAAAGTATCAATAATATAAGCTGGATTACTACTGGGTATCTACTTTCATTTTCTGTATTTCTTATTATAGGTTCTAAAATTGCAGATCAGTTTGGGAGAAAAAAAGTTTTTATAATTGGACTCATAGTTTTTGGAGGAGCTTCGGGTTTATGTGGATTTTCAAATTCAATTCTATTTTTAATCATTATGAGATTTATTCAAGGTATTGGAGCTGCAATTCTTACTCCTGTAATAATACCACTGGGACTTGAGATTTTTGGAAAGGAAAAGAGAGGTTTTATAATAGGAGTTTCAGGAGCTATTTCAGCCTTAGCTGCAGCGTCAGGTCCACCACTTGGAGGAATAATGCTTGAATATTTAAATTGGAAAACTATATTTTATGTAAATGTTCCTTTGTGTATGATAGCTGTATTTTTAGGCATAGTATTTCTAGATGAATCTTTTGACAATACAGTTTCAAAGAAAATAGACATAGCAGGTATTATTTTATTAACTTTAAGTTTATTTTGTCTAACCTTTGCACTACTTAAAGGTGGAGATTATGGATGGAATTCTTCTACTATAGTAACTCTTTTTATTACTTTTATTATATCAATGATTGTATTCTTAATTATTGAAAGTAGAATTTCTGAGCCCATGCTTCCATTAAATTTATTTAAAGAGAGTACCTTTACTAATTCATGCATTTGTTATACCATGGTGGGATTTGGCATAGCTGCACCTTTGCTTATATTGAATTTTTATTTGGAAAAGATATTGATGTATTCAGCATTAAAGTCTGGATTAATACTCATGACCCTTTCTTTAAGTGGAGTTGTAAGTGTTCCATTGGGGAGCTTTTTATCTTCAAAAATAGGATCACGAGTAATAAATTTTTTAGGAATTATTTTTATGGCAATTGCAACTGTTGGTCTTTCATATATAGATAATAATACTGCAATTTTAAATATAAGACTGGTACTTGTTATTTTTGGATTTGGACTTGGATTTTCTGCTCAATCCATATCGTCAGCAATAAAATATTTACCTTTAGAAAAGAGTGGTATGGCTTCTGGGATAATTAATGCAGGGAGACAAATTGGTACGTGTATTGGAGTGGCAATACTTGTAAGTATATTAAATACTAATGTAAGTAATGCAATTGTTAATATTAAAACTAATGTGAAACATGAAATAAATATGGATAAAACTTTGAATTCTGATATTAAAGAAAATATGGTGATAGAAGTAGATAATATAAAAAGTGATTCCAATTCTTTTTCAAAAGAAGATATAGAAAAAAACATTGATGAAGAAGGTAAAAAGGTACTTGCAAAAACTCCACAGGAAAAAAGGGTATTTGTACTAAGTAACTTAGAGCAGCAAAAGAGTAAGGTATTAAATATAATTGATTATAGTCAGGATATAAAAAATAAAGAAATTAGCAAAGCTTTTAATAATACATTTAGAGTATCCTATATTATACTATTTGTGTTTTCTATATTTGGATTGTTTACAGATAAAAAGATAAGGGAATAGGAATTGATTTATAGAATCATGACATAAAAATTAATGTCATGATTTTTTGTGTTTACAATATACATGATTTCATTATAGTATATATATATAAATTTTATATCATAACTATCTGCTGTAGTAATCAATACTTCTACAGATAGAGATAACAGCCATATCTAAATTTAACAAGGCGTATAAACGATGTTAAGTGGGTTTTGTTAATATTGCTTATGCAGTTAATTAGTAGATATTTTATTTAAAATATGAGGAGGTAATGTTTTTTAATGACAGAAAAAGAAAAAATGCTAAATGGGGAATTGTATGAAGCCTGCGGAGAAGAACTGGTAAGTGAACATCAACACGCAAAGGAAGTTATGTTTGATTATAACAATTTACGACCAAAGGAAATTGAAAAAAAGAGTGAGATTATAAGAAATCTATTTGGCAATACTGGTGATAAATTCTTTATAGAAGCTCCTTTTAGATGTGATTATGGACGTAATATATATATTGGTGAGAATTTTTACAGTAACTACAATTGTACTATTTTAGATTGTGCTAAGGTTACTATTGGAGATAATGTTTTATTTGCTCCTAATGTAAGTCTTTTTACAGCAGGGCATCCTATAGATTTTGAATGCCGAAATAAAGGCCTTGAGTATGCTTTTCCTATTAAAATAGGGAATAACGTATGGGTAGGTGGTGGAGTTATTATAAATCCAGATGTTACAATTGGTGATAATGTAGTAATTGGTTCTGGCAGTGTAGTAACAAAGGATATTCCTTCTAATTGCATAGCAGTGGGAAATCCCTGTAAGGTAATACGAGAAATTAATGAGGATGATAAAAAGTATTATTTTAAAAAACTTGAAGTGTAATAATGAACATAGAAAAATAGTTTCGATTGGTATTCCCAACTTATGTTATATATGGCGGTAAATTACTGACATGATTTTTTTATAAAATTTAAATAACAATTTAACTATAATGGTATTCCAATTAACTTAAGCATATTTACTATTATAGGGTTGCTATGAAAAAGAATAAAATCAATAGGAAAGCTATGAAATATATAGTATAATACAAATAAAAAGTAATAAATAATTTAAGAGTATATGAAGATATGGGAGTGTTAGTATGAGTGTAGAAAATGTAAGAAAATTTTTTATAGACAGAGGAATTGAAGATCCTGTGTTTGAACTGCCGGAAAGTGGAGCAACAGTAGATCTTGCGTCAAAGACCATAGGAGTTGAACCGGAATTTATTGCAAAAACTTTGGCTTTTAAGGTAAAGGAAAGAAATGTGCTTATAGTTACTAGAGGAGATGCTAAAGTAGATAATAAAAAATTTAAAAAGTATTTTAATACGAAAGCAAAAATGATTAAATCTGATGAAGTAGAAGATTTAACAGGGCACCCAGTAGGAGGAGTTTGCCCTTTTGGCGTTAAGGAAAATGTAGAGATATTTCTTGATGAGTCCATAAGGGATTTTAAGTATGTTTATCCAGCAGCAGGCTCTAGGACTACAGCTTTAAAGATAGAACCAGATAAAATAGAAGAACTTACTGATGCAATTTGGATAGATGTGTGTACATATTAGTTTTTCTTTTTAACCTTAATTGCTATTATGGGAAGTTTTGCTAAAGTATTTTTTCCAACATACATAATACAAATTTTAAACATAGCAGTTGGAATTTTGTTGATATATTTTAGTATAAGGATGATTTTCAAAAAATAGTAGGGAATACAGAAATCAATATTAAATGAAAAAAACACATTAGTTAAATATATAAAAATAATTCTAAAGAGCTAATAAAGAGAGGGGGGATTTAAATTGGAAAATTCTAAATTCATAAAGAAGCTATTTGAGGAAGATGGATTTCATAGTTATATACCCAATTCCAAGGATGAAATAAATGAAAATCATGAAAGGATTGTTAGAACTTCAGGCTCTCACAATTGCGGCGGAAGATGTGTTATAAAAGCTCATGTTAAAAATGAGCGAATTGTTAGAATTTCTACGGAGGATGATATAAAGGATACAAGGGAAAATCCACAGCTGAGAGGATGTCTTCGTTGTCGTTCTTATAGAAACCGTATGTATAATCATGATAGACTGAAATATCCCATGAAGAGAATTGGCAAAAGAGGTGAAGGCAAATTTAAGCGTATTAGCTGGGAAGAAGCTATAGACACCATTGCAGAAAATACTAAGAGAAGCATGAAAGAGTATGGACCTGATTCTATATATCTTCAATATGCTACTGGCAACGCAGGAAGGTTAGCGGAGAGAAACTGGATGAAAAGACTTATAGGAATGTATGGTGGTTATCTGGACTATTATGGCAGCTACAGTACAGCTTGTACTCAAATTGCCACCCCCTATACCTTTGGAACCATCTATACCGGCAGCAGCAGGGATACCTGGCAAAATTCAAAATTGATTATTCTATTAGGGTTTAATCCTGCAGAAACAATTCATGGTACTAATACTGCCTATTATTTAAAATTGGCAAAGGAAGCTGGAGCAAAAATTATAAGCATTGATCCAATATATTCAAATACAGCCATAGGACTTGCGGATAAATGGATACCAATTCGTCCCACTACGGATAGTGCTCTATTGGATGCTATGGCCTATGTTATAATTACAGAAAATCTACAGGATCAAGATTTTCTTGATAAATATTGTTTAGGTTTTGATGAAGAGCATATGCCTTCAGGAATTCCAAAGGGAAACTCCTATAAAAGTTATATTTTGGGAGAAGGTGAAGATAAAATTCCAAAAACCCCAGCTTGGGCAGAAGCCATAACAGGTATACTGAGAGAGACAATTATTGAATTGGCAAGGGAGTATGCTGTAAATAGACCGGCTGCATTAATTGAAGGCTTTGGACCACAAAGACATGCCTATGGAGAACAATATACCAGAAGTGGTACTGTACTGGCCGCCATAACAGGTAATATAGGAATTAATGGGGGATGGGCTTCTGGTACGGGGTATCCTGTCCGTCAGGAGTTTGTTGCATCCATTCCGTATTATAATCCAAATAAATCACAGATATCTGTATACAGTTGGCCGGATGCCATTATAAGAGGAAAGGGAATGGGAGCAGATTTAAGTGTAAAGGGTGTAAAAAGGCTGTCTTCAAATATTAAGCTTATGTTTAATTTAGGTGGAAATACTCTTGTAAATCAGCATTCTGATTCTAATGGTACAGCTAAATTGTTAGAAGATGAAAGTTTAGTGGAATTTATAGTAGTCAGTGATCACTTCTTGACTCCAAGTGCTAAATTTGCAGATATACTTTTGCCTGCGGACAATATGATGGAGAGGGAGGATATTGTAACTCCTTGGGGAATTGGAGACTATGTAATATATATGAATAAAGCGGTGGACACGATTTTTGAGTGTCATAATGGGTATGATTGGATAAGAGATTTAGCGGATAAGCTTGGTCTTAAAGATGAATTTACAGAGGGAAAATCCATAGAGCAGTGGATGGAATATTTGATTGGGGAAACTGCTAAAAGAAATAATGATTTTCCATCAATTAATGAATTTAAGGAAAAATCCATATACAGATGGAACTATGATAAGTGCTCCATAGCCTTTGAAGATCAGATTGAAGACTTTGAAAATAATCCTTTTCCAACTCCATCAGGTAAAATAGAGATTTTTTCAAAGAGATTGTGGGGTATGAATAATCCTTTTGAAATTCCAGCAGTGCCTAAATACATATCGGCTTGGGAAGGACCGGAAGATCCTATAAAGACAATCTATCCTCTTCAATGTATAGGGCATCACTATAAACGACGTGTGCATTCTACCTTTGATAATACCAGCTGGATGGAAGAGGCAGGAAAACAGGAAATTTGAATTAGCACCGTAGATGCAGAAAAAAGATATATAAAAAATGGAAATGGAGTGAAGGTGTTTAACAGTAGAGGTACAATAATTTTACCTGCAAAGGTTACACCAAGAATTATGCCGGGAGTTGTATCGGTGCCTCAAGGTGCATGGTGGACTCCTGATAAAGAGGGAATTGACAGGAGAGGATGTATTAATACTCTTACAAAATATCATCCCACTCCACTGGCTTTTGGAAATCCCTCTCATACTAACTTAGTTGAAGTAGTAAAGGCTTAACATAATAAACTTAAAACTAGAAGGTGGTATATAAGTATGAGCAGACAACTAGCATTTTATTTTCAGCAAAATTATTGTGTGGGATGTAATACCTGCCAAATAGCCTGCAAAGATAAAAATAATCTCCCTGCAGGTCAGCAGTTTAGAAAAGTTTATGAAGTGTCTGGTGGAGATTTTATAGAGAAGGGAAAGGTAGTTATACCTAATGTATATGCCTTTTGGATTTCTATGAGTTGTAATCACTGTGAAAATCCAATATGCTTAAAGGTCTGTCCTGCAGGAGCCATTAGTAAAAAAGAAGAGAACGGAATTGTATATATAGATAAAGAAAAATGCATAGGATGTAAAAGTTGCATAAAAGCATGTCCTTATAAAGCACCTCAATATGATAAGGTATCTAAAAAGGTTAACAAATGTGATTTTTGCACGGATTTATTGGAACAGGGAAAAGATCCTGTCTGCGTTTCATCTTGTCCCATGAGGGCATTGGACTATGGTGTACTGGAGGAGCTGCGTGAAAAGTTTGGATGTATTGCTGAAACAGAAGGTATGCCAGAAGCAAGTATAACTAATCCTGCCTTAGTAATTACACCACATAAAGGGAAGTCTTAGACTCAGTGAATATGATTTTTACTAATAAAATTAGAAACGGATTATAGATGATATGAAAGGTGAAAGTTAAAATATATAAGCTATGTTTTTAATTATGGTGAATACACTTAGCATAGTAGATAGGAAGGGAGAGTAGGTTTTTAGCAGGAAATTTATAAGTAATATAAGCAAAGAAATTAGTTTAAAATAATAGTGTAGTGTTAATAAATTGTTATTTCTTGCTAAAGACAAATAAAATTATGGATACTGTAAAAGATTTTATGACAAAAAGACAAGCTATCTATGCACTGTTATCTGCACTTTATCGTGGAGATTTGAACAAGGTACTGGAAGTTTCTAAGGAAGTTCCAGTATTTAAAGATTTTTTAATTGAAAAAGGTTATGGCAGAGATATTACAGAAGAAATTAAAAATAGTAGAAAGTCATTTATAGAGGATTATGAAAGTTTATTTTTGGGACCATCACACATACTAGCTCCACCTTGGGAGTCTGTCTATGAAAACAATGATAGGTTGTTATTTGGAAAATCGGAATTGCAGGTTCGCAGATTCTATAGAAAGTTTGGATTAGATGTAAGTGTAAGGGTAGCTGCAGATCATTTAGCTTTTGAACTAGCTTTTATATCAAGATTATGTTCTGTTGTAGATTATGAAGATTTAAAAACTGTTAAGAAAAATGTTAGAGCCCAGATAGACTTTATAACTAAGCATTTATTATCTTGGACACCAAAGTGGAATCAGGACGTATCTGAAAATTCAAGCACTGGATTTTGGAGGGATATTTCTGAAATTATGGTGAAATCATTTAAGGAAGATTTAGTTGAACTTAAAGCTAGAAGCAAATGTCTTTAAATTTAAGTTTATCAATAATTTTTAATGGCAGAATAACTAAAAAATCACTACAGAGATAAACTCAATGTAGTGACTTCTTATAGAACTTAGGTAAGTTTAAATTATAAAATTAATTTGTCATTTCAACTTGATTAAGTGAATTTTTCAAATCATCCTCAGCGTTGCTGATTGGTTTTATATTAAAGGTATCTACTAAATATTGAAGCACATTGGGAGATATAAATGCTGGTAAACTTGGTCCTAAATACATGCCTCTTATTCCAAGGGATAAGAGTGCCAGTAAATCTGCTACTGCTTTTTGTTCATACCAAGATAGTACAATTGTTAGTGGCAGGGAGTTTACGTTTGTATCAAAGGCATCTGCTAGAGATGTAGCTATTCTAACGGCTGAATAGGCATCATTACATTGACCAATATCCAGTAGTCTTGGAAGACCTGCAACTGTTCCAAAATCTAATTTGTTAAACCTATATTTACCACAGGCTAAGGTTAATATCACACAATCTTTTGGTACTTTTTGTGCAAACTCTGTATAATAATTTCTGCCAGGCCTAGCTCCATCACAACCACCTATTAAGAAGAAACGTCTTATTTTGCCATTTTTAACTGCATTAACTATTTCATCAGCATGAGAAAGTGTTTCATTGTGTCCAAATCCTACTAGAATTTCCTTGGATTCTTCATCTTCTTCAAAGCCTCCAAGATCTAAAGCTTTATTTATTATTTCACTAAAATCTTTTACTCCATTTTCATCTGCATCTATGTGTTTTACTCCATCCCAGCCTACAACACTGGTAGTAAATATCCTATCTTTATAGGTTTCTCTAGGTCTCATTAAACAGTTGGTTGTCATTAGAATACATCCAGGTATTCCGTCAAATTCTTTTTGTTGATTTTGCCAGGCTGAACCATAATTTCCTACTAAATGTTTATATTTTTTTAGTGATGGATATCCATGAGATGGAAGCATTTCTCCATGGGTATATATATTGATTCCCTTGCCTTCTGTTTGTTGAAGAAGCATTTCTAAATCTCTTAAATCATGACCAGATACAATTATAAATGGTCCCTTTTTTATGTTTATATTAACTTTATGCATAGAAGGATTATTATATCTAGATGTGTTAGCAGCATCTAATGTTTTCATAACTTCTACACTCATATCTCCAGTTTTCATTGTAATATTTATCATGTCTTCTAAAGTTAAATTGTCATTAGTAGTGGATTCTAAGCCTAAGAAATAAAATTTATCTACCTGCTCACTATTATAGCCTATAAATCTTGCCTGATGACCATATGCACTTATACCTTTTAGTCCATACAATACTGTAGAACGCAGAGATCTAATATCTGCGTCAAGACTTTCATCATACATAATTCCAGCTTTAACTGAATCTTTTAGCATTTCTTCTTTTGTATCACTTAAGTTATATGTAGCAGAATCTGGATATTCTCCTTCAGGAGCACTATCTCTTAAAAATTCTTTTATTTTCTGAGATTCCTTTAACAGCTTAATATGAGCTCCTGGATCAAAATTTACATTGGTTAAGGTTGTAAATAATGAGTTTTCTACAAATTTCACTATATCCTCATCAATAACTTTTCCACTTTCGATGAGCGGCTTTGCGTAGCAGGAAATTCCCTTTAATTGGTATATCAGTAAATCTTGCAGATTTGCAATTTCTGGTGTTTTACCGCATACGCCGCTTTTTGTACAACCTTTTCCGCCAAAAGTTTGTTCACATTGATAACAAAACATTGAGTTTTCCATTGTTTAATATATCCTCCTATAGTTAACAATTATTTTTGTATATTTAAATGCTTTACAATATGTGGTTTTTTCAATTATATAATGTCATATTATAGATAAAATTATTCAGATATGATTAAAGTTTTTAATTATAAATTTCTATAGAAATAATTTGCTTATCTAACATTCGGAATAACCATTTACACCAAGCAACTACTAAGATAGTGAAAACCAAGCCATCAAGAGTAGTTATGGAAACACTTAATATTAAAGGTATGATTAAGAATAAGCATTTATCCAAAGCTATAGCACAGCAAGGGTTATATGAGTTTAAAAGACAGCTTCAATACAAATGTGAATTTTATGGAATTAAATTTATTGAAGCTGATAAATGGTATCCATCATCAAAGACTTGTAGTGAGTGTGGACATAAAAAGACTAAATTATCACTATCAGAAAGAACTTATATCTGTGAAGAATGTGGAGCAGTAATTGATAGAGATTTAAATGCTTCAATTAATTTAAGCAGATATTCAGCATAACTACATGAACAGTTATGTTTGAGGTGTAGGATTCGTTGTATCCGAAGTTAAGCCCTTGGAGTGTCATATCAAACGAAAGTAGTGTATTCTTTTAGAATTACAAAATCGGACACATTGAACGGGGAATTAAACAAGCTTTATGGAGTTCTATAAAGTTTTGGCAACGGTATAGTACTATTCTTTTGGTTGTTAGGATTTATATTTAGATTTGGAGGATTTTTAATTCATATGCTGCTTATAGTAGCAGTGTTAGTATTTATAGTGAATGTAATTACAGGAAGAAAAAATAAGGGATAATTATGTATAATAATATTTTTTAATAATCTATGTGGATTTCTATAATGAAATTTACATAGGTTATTTTTGTTTATATTATATAGATATCCAATTTGGTTATTAAATATTAATAAGCATAAATAATCTGAATAGTCTAGCCTAAAAAATTAAAGCTTACTTATAGTTGACAAATCAACTTATAGTTGTATAGTATTACTTATAGTGAATTTTAAGTGGGAGAATTGTATATGGAAGAAAAAAATTATAAAAATAGATGGAAAATTCTAGCCGTAGTTTTGCTATCTCCTTTTATGGGTAATCTGGATAGCAGTATTGTAAACATAGCACTGCCGATGATATCAAAACATCTATCTGTAGAGATAAATAGTATACAGTGGGTAGTAACCAGTTATTTAATAGTAATATCGGCTTTTGTGCTTATATTTGGAAAATTATCAGATAAATTTGGAAGAAATATCATCTTTAATTATGGATTTCTTATATTTGGTCTTGGATCTTTTTTATGTGCTATTTCTAACACTCTGAGTTTTTTGGTTTTTTCAAGAGTAGTTCAGGCTTTGGGAGCAGCTATGTTTATGTCTGCAAATCAATCTATATTGGCAATTACCTTTCCAAAGAATGAAAGGGGAAGAGCTTTTGGACTACTTGGAAGTACTGTAGCTATAGGAACTATGCTTGGACCTCCTATTGGCGGCTTAATGGTTCAGTTTTTTAATTGGCAGTCTATATTTTTAATAAATATACCCATCTCTATTTTGGCTTTTGTTTCAGGGAAAATAATACTTCCTAAGGAAGAGATAAGTAGAGATATTTCAAAATTTGATTTAAAAGGAGCTATTTTACTTATAGTTTTTATAGTATCTCTTTTCTGGTCACTTTTAAAAGGAGAAGATTTAGGGTGGAGCAATGAAAGAATACTTATAAGTTTTGTAATAGCCATTTTGTGTGGAATAGGTTTTTATTTTATAGAGAAAAAAGCAGAAGATCCTATAATAGATCTATCTATGTTTAAAAATAAATTATTTGATATAAGTATATTATGCGCGTTTATATCCTTTGTAGTTTTGTTTTGCGTAAATATAATTCAACCTTTTTATCTTCAGGATGCCATAAAAATATCTCCAGCAACTTCAGGGATTTTAATGATGGCTATTCCAGTGAGTATCGCTTTGATTGCCCCTTTAAGCGGATATTTATCAGATAGATTAAGCGGAGAAATTTTAACGATTTTTGGATTGCTTATTATGTCCATTGGACTATTTAGCATGTCTTTTTTAAATGCCACCTCCAGTTATATACATATAGCTATAAGCATTGCCATAATAGGTATAGGAAATGGATTGTTTCAAGCCCCTAATAATGCTATTGTAATGTCCTTAGTTTCGAAAGACAAATTGGGAGTAGTGGGCAGTATAAATGCTCTAGTAAGGAATGTGGGCATGGTTTCAGGAATAACATTTTCTGTTGCACTTTTGTACAATAGAATGAGCAGCAAAATAGGTCATAGAGTTACGGGCTACGTAAGCGGAAGACCGGAAATCTTCTTATATGCAATGAGGATAGTATATATGAGTACGGCAGTCATATGTATTTTGGGGATGCTGCTTACTATAATCAGAATTTTAAAGGAAAGACAAACAAGAAGATCCATATAAATATATTAAATTATAAATAAATACAATTTTATAAATAGAGTTAAGAGTATTATAAGAAAATAGTCTTAATTAATAAAAATATATTAAAAAAATGTCTGCTTAGCGCAGATGTTTTTTATATTATCATAAAATAGATAAATTTAATAACAATATGAAATAAAAGTCATAAATTTAATATTAATAGAATAATTTTAATGAAAAGTTTAATTTACCTCAAAAAAATATTAAAACTAGCGTATGTATATAGTGTCTTCAAAAGACGATCTGTTATAAATATGGCAATAGCAACATTAAAGTATATATTTATAATAAAAAATTATTTTAGGGGGAAAATAATTTATGATTAAATCAAAAATTATGAAATTTATTCTAGGAACTACTTTTGCTGCAACGTTGCTTGTAGCCGTACCGGGAGGAAAGTTGGCCTTTGCTAGTAATGCTGATTATAACAATGATTATGGCTTTTCTCACATAACTCGATTTGATATGAATAAAATTCCAGCACAACATGGAAATGCACAGTTCGAAGTGCCTAAATTTGATGCATCAACTATTAAAAATATTCCGTCAGCAAAGGGATATGATAAAAATGGTAATTTAATTGATCTAGATGTATGGGATAGTTGGCCGCTTCAAAATTCTGATGGAACAGTAGCAAACTATAAGGGATATAATATTGTCTTTGCACTAGCTGGAGATCCTAAAAATGGAAATGATACTTCTATATATTTATTCTATCAAAAAATAGGACAAACTTCTATTGACAGCTGGAAAAATGCTGGAAGAGTATTTAAGGATAGTGATAAATTTGCTAATCCAAATGATCCGCATCTTAAATATCAAACTCAAGAATGGTCAGGTTCTGCTACATTAACTTCTGATGGTAAAATTAGACTATTCTATACTGATTTTTCTGGTGCACCTGAAGATGGTGGAACTGGTGATGGAAATCAGGTTATAACAACTGCTCAAGTTAATATGTCTAAAGTAGATAGAGATACACTTAAAGTAGATGGTGTAGAAGATCATAAATCTATTTTTGATGGTGGAGATGGTAAATTATATCAAAATGTTCAACAGTTCAGAGATGCAGGAATGTATCTTTCACCGGACAATCATACACTAAGAGATCCACACTATGTAGAAGATAAAGGACATAAATATCTTGTTTTTGAAGCTAACACAGGAAGTGATGACGGTTATCAAGGTGAAAACTCTTTATACAACAGAGCTTATTATGGCGGCAGTAAGGCTTTCTTCCAGTCAGATAAAAATGCATTATTAAATAGTGATAAAAAAGAAACTGCTTCTTATGCTAACGGTGCGCTAGGTATTATTGAATTAAATGATAATTATACATTAAAAAAAGTTATGAAACCATTAATTGCATCAAATACAGTAACAGATGAAATTGAACGTGCTAACATATTTAAACTTAATGGCAAGTGGTATTTATTCACAGATAGCAGAGGATCTAAAATGACTATCAATGGTATAGGAAATAAAGATGTATACATGTTGGGTTATGTTTCTAATTCTATAAATGGACCTTTTAAACCACTAAATGACAGTGGACTTGTATTACATATGGATCTTGATCCTGCTGATCTGACATTTACTTATTCACATTTCGCTATACCTCAGACTAAGGGTAATAATGTTGTAATTACAAGTTATATGACTAACAGAGGTTTTTATGCAGATCACAAAGCTACTTTTGCTCCAAGTTTCTTACTTAATATTAAGGGAGATAAGACATCAGTTGTACCAAACAGTATTCTTGAACAAGGTCAGCTTACAATTGATAATGTGAAAAAACATAATGATAAAAGATAGTAGTCAAAATATTATAAAGAGATAATTGACAATTAATTAGTATTAAAAAATTTATAAAGAGGTTCTTTGAAATGTGTTAATATACATTAAAAGCACCTCTTTTTTTCTTTTTTTAAGAATATTATATAATTTATATTATAGATAAGTATATAGATATCCAAATTCATAATTAAATGTTGATACTCATAAATAGCCTGAGTAACTTAATATAAAAAATCTAAATTTATATTTCAGGTTGTATATCTATAGATAAATTTTTATTATACAATCTATAGAAAATTTATTATATGTCTACTCATCAGAGTCAAAATAAATGTATAATTTCATATTACAGAAAGAGAATATAAATGAATAATTTCACTTGAAGTTTTATACTTATACTAAGTTTGAATGGATTGTTTAAAGAATAGTCAGTGAATGAAGACATAGAGTGGAGGGATTATATGACAAAAAGAAAAATTGTACTATTATGTATTTTTATTAGTATTTTTTTTGCAATAATAATTGGATTTTTATTTTTTTATAGTAATACAGATAAAGAACCAAAGAAAAAAGTAATTGATGAAAAACCAAACTATAGAGCTGTATATCATTTTACAACTCCTGACAAGTGGAAAAATGATCCCCAAAAGCCCATATTTTTTGATGGGAAATATCATTACTATTATCTCTATAATGGTGAATATCCAAAGGGCAATGGTACAGAGTGGCGTCATGCTACATCAGAAGATTTAGTGCATTGGAGTGATGAAGGCGTAGCAATTCCTAAATTTACTAATAATAATGGAGATGTGTGGTCAGGATCAGTGGTAGTGGATAGTGAAAATACAGCGGGTTTTGGAAAAGATGCTGTGGTGGCTATTTTAACTCAGCCTTCTGGAAAGGATGGTGCTCAACAGCAGCATCTATGGTACAGTACTGATAAGGGAAAGACCTTTAAGTCCTATAGTGATAATCCAGTTATGCCAAATCCAGGAGTAAAGGACTTTAGAGATCCTAAAATTATCTGGAACTCTAAAAGTAATAAGTGGACTATACTATTAGCAGAAGGTAACAAGATAGGTTTTTATGAATCGGATAATCTTAAAGATTGGCAATATACTGGAGGATTTTTTACAAAAGATATAGGTATTGTAGAATGTCCAGATCTATTTATGATGAAGGCTGAGGATGGAGCTTATAAATGGGTTATGGGAGCAAGTGCCAATGGAAAAAGTGTAGGAAAACCGAATACCTATGCCTATTGGACCGGTGATTTCAATGGAAAAGAGTTTATACCAGATGAAAGTGAACCTCAATGGCTGGACTATGGATTTGATTGGTATGCAGGTGTAACTTTTGAAAGCGGCAATATCAGTGAGAGTTTTATAAAACGTTATGCATTAGCTTGGATGAATAACTGGGATTATGCTAATAATACTCCTACTACTAAAGAGAACTTTAATGGCATAGATTCAATTGTAAGAGAGATAAGTCTTAAAAAACAAGATGATAGGTACAGTCTTTTTTCGCAGCCTGTTGAAACTTTGAATGATATTGTAAAATCCACTGAACATTTAAATAGGGTTGAAGTTACGGGAACAAAGACATTAGAATTCACGGGAGAATCCTATGAGCTTGATGCAGATATAAGCTGGGAGGATGCTGAAAATGTAGGATTGAGGCTTAGAGAATCGGAGGATAAAAGCCGTCATATTGATGTGGGAATTTTTGTTGATGGTAAATATTCTTATGTGAACAGAGGATTTACATCACATCCAGATGCTGCTAATAAATATATTGAAAGCAGAGCACCATTTGACACCAGTAAAAAGAAAGTCCATCTTAAAATTATTGTGGATAAAACCAGCATAGAAGTATTTGTAGATGATGGAAAGGTCACTTATTCCAATGAGGCATTTCCTGATTTAAAGGATAAGGGTATAAGTCTTTATTCTATTGGGGGAAAAGCTGTTTTTGAAAATATTCAAATTAAACATTTTGATTCAATTAATGAGAAAGATTAGAAATAATATTTAGTAAAAGAGAGATAAATTCATTTCAGTTTATCTCTTTTTCGCTATAAAGTAATTATGATTTAGATAATAAAATGGATTTTCAATAAAAACTAAATATATATTTTATTTAATATAATTTTTATAGTGTAAAATATTAGCTAAATAATGTGTAATGTACACTTGACATGACTTCAAAGCATTGATATATTAATACATGTAAGGTAAACATTACAGAGGTGATGAGTTTTGAAGAATAGATTAAGAGAATTTAGGGAAGCCTTTGGTCTAACCCAAGAACAATTAGGAAAACTTATAGGAGCATCAAGACAGGCAATTAACTCTATAGAAACGGAAAAGTATGAACCTTCCATATGGCTGGCCTATGATATATCTAAAATTTTTCATAAAACCATAGAAGATATTTTTCTCTTTGAGGAAAGTGAAAGAAAATCAAGAGCACAGCAGAGTAGAGGAGTGGTTTAGATGGCATTAAGACAGATTAGAATTTTTGGAGATGAAATACTTAGAAAAAAGAGCAGAAAAGTTGAAGTGCTAGATGATAAGATAAGACAGATTTTAGATGATATGACTGATACTCTTCACAATTCAGAAAATGGAGCAGCAATAGCAGCACCACAGGTTGGAATATTAAAGAGATTAGTTGTAATAGATATGGGACAAGGACTTATGAAATTAGTTAATCCGAAGATAATAGATAAGGAAGGTCAGCAGGAAGTTATAGAGGGATGTCTTAGTATCCCGAATAAATGGGGAAAACTTATGAGACCTGCAAAGGTAACAGTACAAGCTCTAAATGAAAATGGAGATAAGATTACACTAACAGGTACAGGTGATATGGCAAAATGTTTCTGCCATGAAATAGATCATCTGGATGGCAAATTGTTTACGGATTTTGTTACTGAGTATATAGATGTGGAATGATATAAACAGAGTGTGATGGGAGTATTACGGCTGGTAGTCATCAGATAAAGATGAGGAACGTGTATAGATTTATTTAAATGAATCTATACACGTTCCTTTTTAGTAAATGTAAGTTGTTTTTCACCTGCCTAACTTGGCGTAAGTCTCCAACGCACTCTGCTTGCACTCTGTACAGCCCTCACATAAAATCAAAAATAAGATTTTAGTTCTCTGCTTTTCTTCAAGTGGGAGTTCGACGCCAAGTAAGGCATGCATTTGCAGTTCTAAAATTCAGATGGGGTAAAAGAATCCCCATCTGAATTTTAGAACTTGCTTCAATGTTTTATTATTATTATGACATTTGTCATAGTTAAATTATTCCTCTTGTTACTACTATATATTGTTTATTTATCTTATTATATAAATATAAGTAAAAACAGGGGGAATTAAGATGATACTTGAAGTAAAAAAGCTTGTTAAGAGATATGATGATTTTATAGCTGTAGATAATATAAATCTGTCTATTGAAGAAGGTGAAATATTTGGATTACTGGGACCTAATGGTGCAGGTAAAACTACAACCATTAATACACTCATTGGTATGACAAAAATTGATAGTGGAGAAATTCAAATATTTGGTATGGATATGAAAAAATATGAAAGAGACATTAAAAAGTTTATTGGAATTGTACCTCAGGATATAGCTGTTTATGAAGATTTAACTGCCTACGAAAATCTTTGCTATTTTGGAAGGCTCTATGGTTTAAGAGGAAAGGAATTACAGTATAGAGTTGATAGAGCACTTGAATTTACGGGACTGCTGGATAGAAAAAAGGATTATCCTAAAAAGTTTTCTGGGGGAATGAAGAGGAGGTTAAATATTGCCTGTGCTATAGTGCATCATCCAAAGCTTATTATTATGGATGAACCCACCGTTGGAATAGATCCTCAGTCAAGAAATCATATACTTCAGTCTATCAAAAAACTTAATGAAATGGGGGCAACAATAATATATACTTCACACTACATGGAGGAAGTTGAAGAACTATGTACAAAAATAGTTATAATTGATAAAGGCAGAGTAATAGCAAAAGGTACTAAAGAGGAACTGAAGGATCTTGTAGAAATTAATGAAAAAATAGATATGGAGCTTTCATCTGTTAATTATACTATAGTTGATAATATAAAAAATCTGCATGAAGTAACGGATTGCAGTATAAATGGAAATAGATTAACAGTTATATCTAAAAAACAAAGTAACATCGTTGGGAAAATAATAAATATAGTTTTAGCTGCAAATTCAGAAATAATATCATTAAATGTAAATAAACCTACTCTTGAAAGTGTATTTTTAACTCTAACTGGCAGAAAGCTTAGGGAATGATAATTAATAGATAGATAGGAGATAAGAAGATGAATATATTAACTATAGCTTACTATACGGTAAAGAGGTATTCAAGAAATATAATAGCCATTTTTGCATTTATATTAGCACCTATATTAATTATAAGTATTTTAACAGGATCTACAGAATATAAATCCTATGAAAATATAAATGTACAAGAAATACAAAGTGAGATTTCAAATATCCACATAGATAAAAAGGATAATAATAAAAGCAATTTAAAGGCATTCCTTATAGATATCAATAAGGGAACAATCAATAAAAATCTTAAGATTTCTATAGCATGTACACTTTTTTTTCTCTTTTATGGAGGATTATTAATGAGTTATTCAATAATAGATGACCTTAAGAGTAATGTTCATATAAGGATAAAGTCCTCATCAGTAAGTTTTATAGAAAACTTTATGGGAAAATTTTTAGGTAACATATTAATTTTAATTATCTGTGCATTTATTGATGTGTTAATAATAAAATATGGTCTTAATATAAATTGGAATGGTAATTATTTTATAATATTTTTGTCATTAATACTATTTTTAATTATAGTAAATAGTATTGGAATAATAATTACAGTATTCTTTAAAAATATCTATATCTGTGCATTGATTTTTTTTGCTTTTAACTATTTTATGTTTTTTCCAATAATGGTTAATGCTTTTAATCCTAACAAGAGTGAAATTATTGATATAATGATCAACTTATCTTTTCACAACTATGTGTATAAATCTATTTTAGCAGATATAAGCAATAATATTATTTTATTGCAAAATTCAATGACTATATTGATTGTTATTACCATAATTTTATTTTCAGTGTCATTAATAGCAGGGAGGAGAATTTTAAGATGACTATATTTTTTAACAATATAAAGAGAATACTAAAAAGTAAAATCCAGCTTATAGTACTTTTTATATTACCGTTATTACCTTTAGTTCCTATATGTCTTGATAATTCTGTTTCTATGAATACAATAAAGATTGGTATTGTAGATAATGATAAAACAGAGCTTACATCGACTTTACAATACATTTTAAAGTCACAATTGAAAATTATAGATATTCAGCAAAAAGATATTAACAGCAGTATAAATGAAGCAAAAGCAGATTTTGTTATTAGTATACCAAAAGGCTATACTGATAAAATAATAAATCTTCAAGATATACAAATACAAGGCTATGCAAATAAGGATAAAAATATAACTCCTTTTATGCAGAGATTTATTGATGGGTTTATAAATCCAGTAAAAAATATAGCGAAAGTTTCAAATAAAAATAGTAATATATTTTATGAAGGATTAAAATCTTTTAGGAAAACTGTTATAGAAGAGAGGCAAAAAGCAAAAGCAAAGCCCGTTAAAAAGAATTCAAATACAGCATGGGGAATGATAATTCAATTCTGTATGTTTTCATCTATATTTGCATCTACAACTATAATTACAGATAAGGAAAACAAGACCTTTTTCAGAACATTAAGTTCCCCTGTATCCCTTAGAAATTATATGTTTGAAACTATTTTAAGTTTTTATTTTATAGCTTTACTTCAATTAATAATATTTTCTTCTGTAGTAGTCTTTGGCTTTGGAATAGAAGCAGGGACCTCTTTAATTAACGTAATGTTGGTACTTTTAGTGATAGCTTTGGTAAGTGTTTCTTTTGGGATTGCAGTAAGTTCTATCAGCAGAAATGTGACTAAGGCCACTATGATTGGTATCAGTTTAATAACGGTAATGTGTATGATTGGCGGTGCCTGGGGTATGAAATCCTCGTCAAAAGTTATTCAAAATATTTCCAAGTTAATTCCTGTGACCTGGGCTATGGAGGCAATAGAAAAGCTTATTGATAATAAAGCATTAGGCAGTATGATGCAGGACATAAGTATATTGCTTATTTTTGCAGTTGTGTTTTTCTTTTTAGGAACCTGGAAAAAAGCTGATATTGTAAAATAATATACTTAGTTGCTTCACCTGATTTTTGGTATAATAAAAGTAATTTATTGAAGGATTTGTGAGGTTGTTTTATGAAGCGGGTGAAATATGTTTTCAAACTTATCTTTTTAGTGTATGCAGCTTATAAATTAGGCTTTGAAAATATGTTATCTTTTGAAGAGGTTATCATACTTATTTCTCTTATAGGAATAAATATTTTTAAAGAAAAATATATTGATACCAGTTATTTAATATTTACAAGTTTATTTGTTATAATACTTGGAATAAATTTTAATAATAATTTTGGAATTTTATTAGCTCTAACAGCCTTTGATTTTATATGTAAAGCTAATTATGTAGGTGTATTAATTGTACTAGCTCTTGAAGTTTATTTCTTCAATAATACACAGGATTTTATAATGCTATTAATGACAACTTGTATTTCAAGTTTATTTGCTTATGTGCTTAGAATGTGGGAATTGAAAGAAAAAAATTATAGGAAATTACTTGATGAGGAAAGAGGATTAAGATATGAGCTTGAACAGTATAAGATGCGATTATTAAAATCCTCTAAAGAAGCTGCTCATCTTGCTGAAGTACGGGAAAGAAACAGAATTGCAAGGGAGATACATGATAGCATAGGACATAGTACTACAGCCATTCTTATTCAATTACAAGCAGCTTATAAATTATTTGAAAGAGATGATAAAAAGGCTAAAAGTATAGTGAATATATGCATACATGCACTTTCAGATACTGTTACTCTTCTTAGAGATACTGTTCATAATATTAAACCTGTTGAAAAATTAGGAGTAGAGTATATACAAAATATAATAAAAGATTTCAGTTTTTGCCCTGTAAATTTTAAATTTACAGGTGATTTTAATTCCTTATCTACAAACAATCTTGAAATAACTGCAGCTAATATTAAAGAAGCATTGACCAATGCAGCAAGGCATTCCAGAGCAACAGAAATACAGATATCCATTGATATTAATGAATTATACACAAGGCTTTATATAAAGGATAACGGTGTGGGATGCAGCAATATAAAAGAAGGTTTAGGGATAACTGGTATGCGAGAGAGAATACAGAATATAGGTGGAAATATATCTATTAGTTCTGACAGTGGATTTATAATAGTTTGTATTATTCCAAGGACAAGGGAGGATAATATAGGTGAAAATTTTAATTGTAGATGATGATACTCTGGTGAGAGAGGGCTTAAAGTTAATATTTGAAATTGAAGATGACTTTGAAGTAGTAGGCTTAGCTGCTAATGGACAGGAAGCTTATGAATTATGCAATAAACTACAGCCGGATATTATTCTCATGGATGTAAGAATGCCTGTAATGGATGGAGTATTGGGAACAAAACTTATAAAAAGCAGTTATAAGAACATAAAGATAGTCATATTAACTACTTTTAGGGACGATGAATACATAAAAGAAGCTATAAAAAGTGGTGCTGAGGGATATATTCTTAAAAATCAGCCGGCAGACACCATGATTGAAAGTTTAAGAACTGTAGCTAAGGGGAATTATGTTTTTGAAAAAGAAGTAGCAAATTCAATATCTTCAATGCTTAAGAATCATAATAAAATAGATATTTCTCAGCTTAAAATTTCTACAAGAGAGCTCCAAATACTTCAGCTGGTAGTTGAAGGATTATCAAATAAAGAGATAGCAGAAAAATTATTTATCAGTGATGGTACTGTAAGAAATTATGTTACAGGTCTTCTAGAAAAATTGAATTTCAGGGATAGAACACAACTGGCTATATTTTATGTTAAGAATTTTTGACTATAATACATATAAGTTATTTATTGCCTTCTCAATATATCTTTGGCTTTCCACATATTATGGGAGGGGGCATAGATGAAACGGGTATTTACTGTAGTATATTTGGAAATAAAAAAGCTCCTACTATGCTTGGGGGAAAGGATGGAAAAATAACATCACGTATAAAACGTATAGCGAAAACAATGGAGCAGGCTAATTTAAATCCACAAATATCAACACAAATATTACCTTGGATATTAACTCATTATGCTGAAGCAGCTGGCTTGCTAGGTGGGGTGATGAAAGCTGACTCTGGAAAAGCTTTTGGGGAAGGTACTGAAGTTATGAAGTACACGCTTCTTGCAATTAGGGAAGGACTAGACGTTTGTAAAGCTCGTGGAATAAATGTAGGTAGTATAAAACCACAAAATTTATACTATCTACCTAAATTCATTATTTATAGTCTCACTATATGGATATGCGTCAATAACAGATTGAAAATCTGTGGTATTTCAGTAGCACCTATTAACTTTAAGCCAATAGAAGAAGCATTTCTCTCAATTATAGAGGGATGTCCTACCGGACTCCGTGTTGACGCATTAAAACCAAATTCTCTTGGATCTTTATTAATAAGAGCATCTTGAATATAATAAAGCATTTCATCAGTGAAGGGACTAACAGAACCTCCACGTTGATCATTAATTGCTTTAAGACCAAATTCGTCCCATTTGTGTATATAGCTCAAAACAGAAGCCCTAGAGACCCCTACAATTTCCTCTATTTTAGAGATATGTACACCTAAATAGCTCATAATAATTGTTTTTAAAAAGTTTTGCGAATACTTATTTGTTGAGTTTTTTTCAAAAGTTCTTAATTGATCCAGTGAAATATCTTTTAAATTGGTAACTTTTGTAGCCGTTCTTCCCATAATAATTTTCTCCTTAAGTTTTGCTATCTTCATATTTATTATGGCAAATTATATTGTTTTTAATTCTTTTAGTTTGGGACTGGTTTCACTATATATATATCAATACAATATAAATTTGTTTAATTGAGTAGATAAATATTTATCTACTCAATTAATATAAAATTTTATCTTAATTGAAATTAAGACTGTACTAAAATATTATTTATATATTTTAGGTACTTGATTTTCATTTTCATATTCTTGAATTTTTTCAATATACAGATGGTCTTTATTTTGAGTAACAGTATATACAAGTGGGGTATCTAAAGCTGCAGATACTAACTTTTTTTTAGAATCATATATGCGGATGTCATATATCATATATATATATTTTTTCCCATTAATCTCATGCCTTTTAATTTTATTTGATTCCACTGAAACTTTTAGAGGTTTTTTTATATCTGGATTATTATTAAAAATAGATACAGGAGAATTTAAAGCTTCAAAGGCTTGTTTTGATACAAAATTTTTAATATAAGAATCATATCCATTTTTATAAATAACAACTTCATTTATTAAATTCTTTATATCATTATTTGATTTGTTTAATCTGTATCTGTAGTATGTACTACAAGTGCTAAAAATAGCAATAATTAGTATTATAATTATTAATAGTTTCTTTTTCATAATTATTTATGATTCCTTTCTATACATGATTTTTATTATTAAAATTTACAATTATAGATTATATTATCATATAACCTATTTATAATACAAATTATATATAATATTGACAAATTAATTACATTTATGTATAATATGTAAATTTTACTAAAAATAATAAAAGGAGATGAATAATTTGAAAAAATTATTAAAAGATTTGGATTAATTTTAATATCATCTTTAATAATATTTTCGCCGATTACTAAAGTTCATGCGGAAGAAAATATTGATGATGTAAATCAAGTTAAGGAGGTTATTAATAAATATTTTAATGATGAATATGAATCTATAAAAATTGGACAAGCAATTAATGAAGATAATACTATTTATGATGATAAGTTGAAAGAATTTACAGATTTAAAATATTCTAGAGAAGCATTATGGTATAAAAAACTTGGTAATAAGCTTATAAAATATTCTATTAATATAAATTATATTTCTATAGAATTTAACAAAGATAGTAGTACCATTAATTTATCTAAAGATACTGAATTTTCATTTAGTAATGCTCCAGATGTAGTTTCTAAAGAATTTGATGACAGGCATACAATTGCATTAAAAAAAATAAATAATAAATGGCTTATAGATAAAGATATAGCTAAAAGTGAACTTGATAGTTCAAATAGTAATATTAATATGAAAATTAGCGTTACTAACGCTGTAAATGAATCTAATGCTCTTGATCAAAAAATATCTTCTTTGAAATCACGAAATATTGATAATGATATAAATGAATACAAAGAAATTGAAGGTAAAGTTAAAGTTAAGCAGTCTGAAGAGAAGAAGAATAACAATAATCTAATTAAAACATCAAGTCTTATAACACCAATGGGTTCATATGGAGGACATACATGGCAAGTTGACTATAATCGTATGGCAGCAGTTAATTATGCTCATAAATGGGCAAATTCATATAATCCTCTGTATGTTCACTATGACAGCGATTGTACTAATTTTGTTTCTCAATGTATTTATGCAGGGGCTCCCAAAATGAATCGAAGTGCTGGATGGTATTATTTAACTCCTAGTATAGGAGGGCCTGCTTGGATTAATGTAAAAAATCTTTGGAATTTCTTGATAAATAATAATGGTACAGGACCTATATCAATGGATAATACTCATTATTTAGATATGGATTATGGTGATCCTATCGAATTCTGGAGTTACTATGAAGGAGATTATAGTCATGCTGTTATTGTAACAAAGATAGATGATTATGGTGGTATCTATTATTCTGGTCATTCAAATTTTAGATATGATTATTCATTGTCTTCAGCATATGCGACTGGAGCTTATAATACTTCTAAAACGAGAACAGCTCACATATTTGGATATAATAATTAAGAATGTTAATTATACACAATGCTACTATGTGTAATTGGATAAATAAGAGCAAAGTCTTTAATAAGCTTTGTTCTTATTTTCTCTTCAGGATTGTTCATTTTTGTTTTCAATTGAGTTTTTGGTACCAATTCTAATAAATCTAAATTTAGTGGCAGTGCGACCAATGGGTGTAGCTATGCCATTTTTTAGTTATAGTGGAACATCTACAATAATTAATTCAGATTTGGTAGGGGTTATATGCAGTATCTATGGAAGGAAAAATTTAAGTAAATCTTTAGTAGAGAATTAAAAATATTAATCTCAATTTGTGTATTATTAAATTAAGTGATAATAGACAGTAAAATATGGATAAATAGAGAAGGAAAATCTTTGGTTAAAGTAGAGTCTCCTTCTATTAGTTTATTAAGCTTTAATATATAATTTATATCTGATTAACCCCTCTTGTGTCAGTTCAGCAAAAAGGTCAGGATTGGTAAGTAAATGCGTAAATTTATATATGGAAAAAAAGACTTAAAAGTACAAGCTTTAATTTTTTATGATTATAGCAATATAATTTTATTTGGCAACTCTATTAATTTCAAAAATAAAACCATTTTGAGTATTGAAAGTATGTATCGTCAAGCTAAAATACTCTCAATATAGCTTCTATTTGAACTCTATTACTACTATTTAATTTATTATCTACCTCCATATATAATTTCCTAATATTATCAATTTGATCTTTTTTAAGAGAAATGAAACTCCCATTAAACTTATTGATCCATGATTCTATTTCATCATTAATTATTTGAACATAAGTATTACTTGATATTTTTAACATTTTTAATAACTGCATTATTGAAATCCATTTAGGATAGTAATTTATTACTTTTATTAGATTTATATAAACATGAGTTTCATATACTTCAGACTCAAACAATTGAAATATCATATTTTCATCAAAGGATAGAATATCATTCTCTAAACATTTTGTTGCATTATTTGATTCACTTATATTATCTGAGATTAGCTTATCAAGAACATATTGTGTTCCTTCTTTCGGATTCAACATATATATAGTAATTAATGCTATTTTTCTAACCTTAACATTTTCGTCATTAAGATATTTGAAAATATACTTGACATCCTCCTGTGCTCCCGTTTCTCTAATTCCAAATAGTACTCCATATAAATTATAATTACTCTTATCTATTTCTCTTAAATACATTTCTCTAAAGTCCGCAATCCCCTTTTTCTTAAGTTTATATCTGGCATAATCTCTCACGGTATACGATTTATCATATAAAAATGGTATAAGTGCTTTATGAAGATCTAGAACATTGATTTTTTCTAATATATCAATTGCTGCTACTCTGCATATTACATTTTTATTTTGTCTCAATACTTTAAAAATGACCCATGAATTATATCTATTCATAATTTCTTCAATTTTTTCAATTGCAGTTCTAAGGATAATAATATCTTTACTTTTTAGTCCCATATTAATAACTAAATTATCTGTTGTATTAATTCTTAGCAAATATTTAAAAAGCTTTCTTTTAACTAATATTTCTTCACTATTTTTATAAATATTAAGCAGTAAATCATAATTTCTCTGATCAATAATAAAATCTTCTAGTTTAAATAATATACCTGAATAATCGCTACGCCCCCAACTATTCATCCTATCTATAATTGGTAAACATTCGATAATATCTTTTAAATAATCATCTCTTATATACTTAATTAATTCTTTGTTAGCAAGATTTCTAACCTCTTTAACCCAATCATTAACCCTTATCATTATAAATTTGATTTTAAAACCATCTTCAAATTCTGATAATTTCTTTAATGCATCTTCTCGTACATACCCGTTTGGATGCAAAGTTAAAACTGATAATATATAAATTGCTTCTTTTCCAAAACAATTTGTTAAATCAAATCTATACTTATTGGCTTCTCTATAATTTTTTTCAATTTCACAATCAATAGAATAATAATAGTAACTACTTCTAAAATGTTCTGCAAAGAACAACAATTCCTTAATGGTCAAATCATCTATTATTCTCTTTAAGTGCTTTAATGCCTTTGAAGCAACAACAAAATCTTTATCAAAACATAAAACAAGTAAATATTTCATAAGTCTAATATTATCAACATCTTGAATTTTGTCTAACTCTTCAACAAATATATTTCTTCTCTTTCTAGATAGTAGTATCAATCTTTTTTTATCATAATTTAATAATTTTTTTAGGGACTCATATGTCTTTGAATCCATATCTTTATAAGGTTCCTTATTCATATTTACCTCCTTACCAGCTAAAATTTCCATATATAAGAATAACTAATAAATAATTTACTCTCTTGTTTATTAACATTTTTTCTAATCTAACTTTTGTATTTCATTGCTGTACAGAGTATAAGTAGAGAAGTAAAATCTTGGCTTTGTGTAAATTGCTATACATAGTACTATGTGAGTATTAGCGAATAATCATAGGGGAAAGAAATTTATAGATAGAAAATAAAGACTTATGATTTTAAGCCTTTACTTCTGGCACAACAGCTCATTTAATTGTCCTAAAAGATTACTCCCACCTGAAATTGATATATTGCCAACCTTATCACATATCTTTTCCAAGTACTCCATTTCTTTAAGTTTGTAAAGTGTTTCATTTTCATCCAAAAGTTTTGCCGTATTTAATAGGCTTCTTGTAGATGCAACCTCTTCACGCCTTGATATCACATTGGCTTGTGCTTTCTTTTCTGCAATTAAAACAGTATTCATTATATCTCTGATTTCTCCAGGCAATATGATATCCTTTATACCGGCATCAATAAATTCAACATAATATTCCCCTTGCTTTTCTTTAAGCTTTGAGAGTATAAAACCTGCAATCTCATCTTTTTGGTTTAAAAGTTCATCAAACTTAAATCTTCCAACATACTCACGAAGAACCATTTGAGAAAAAATATAAATTTGTGTTTTATAATCTTTGATTTCAGATATAAGCTTAACAGCATCTATTATTTTAAAACTGCATACAAAATTGATACGTAAAGAAACTCTATCTGTAGTTAGAATTTCTTGACCTGAAATATCCAGTTGTTGAATTCTTACGTCAATAAGTTCAAAGGTCACTTTAATTTTGCTATTCCAAAAGAAATAAATACCACTTGAAAGTTCTCTTTGAAATTTGCTATCAAAGTATACAACTGCTTTTTCGCCTTCAGAAACCTCAATTTTAATATAGAGCTTTTCAGTAATATATTTAAATATATTTTTATCAATCTCCTTCTTAACTTCTGGATTTGATATATCAATAACATCAAAGGTATGCTTCTTTAAAATATTCCAAAAAGCATATTCGCCACTTGTAAGAGTGTCTGTTATTCTTCCATCTATATAATGTATGGCTACTTTATTGTCAGGTACATTTATAACTGTTACACTTTTCTCAAAATTTTCATCCTTTGTAAGCACATTAATATCAATTCCTGCTGTATTAACAACCTGACTGCTGTCTATACTTACTTTTGCTATTGTATAACCCATCCATGATAAATAGGAGTGCTTACCTGAATTCAACATTTTTATAAATTTACCATACTTAAATAAGTATCCTCTTTCGTTTTCATTAATAATAATCTTCATAATATTAACCTCTTTTACTAATAAAATTTTGATATAAGCTGTAATGCTCACATAATCTCTGCGGAATTTTAGTTAAATCATATAAAAAATATCAAGTCAAAGCTGCTGACCATATTTTTTATATGCCTAGCTCATATTAATTTACCTCGGCTCCTTCACATTTCAGTAAAGTCATGGAAATAAAAAATACAAAGCGGTATCCCTAAAATTTCAAGGCATTAATTACATCATTATAGTAGTGAATTCTTATGTCTACCTTTAATGTATACTATAATTGAGCACTACAGCTTAACACCATTTAATCTAAGACTTGGAAGGTCTTATTTTGAGAAGGTTTTAAACCTAAACATAAAACATCGTCTGATTACTCTACCAACTGAGATAACTGTATAGTCACAGTAGGGGATTCGAACCCCTGACACATCAGGTAATGACAATTATTTCGGAATACTAAGAAGTTAATACCTCTAGCACCGTAAAGCCTTAAAAAGCTTTTACATAGAAATAATATGCCAAATATATAAAAAGCTTTCGCCTATATATTTTAATAACTATCCTTTAACAACGCCAACTGTTTTGAGTTTTTTTAATGGATCAACTAAATCAGTTTGATTAAGCATAACTTCATCTATGTTCTTATATGCAAAACGGCTTTCCTCAGCCACGTCATTTTTTTTATTTTTACCTAATATTATTCCTGATTTTTTAAGATCATTCATAACTTCTTCTGTAGTAAAATTTTTCATTGCAGCCTTTCTTGAATATCTTCTTCCTGCACCATGAGAGGAGGAACAAAAGCTTTCTTTATTTCCCTTTCCCTGTACAATATAACTGTAGGAGCCCATAGCTCCAGGAATAACAGCTAGTTCACCCTGTTTTGCTCTTGTTGCACCCTTTCTATGAACCCAAACATTTTTGCAATAATGATTTTCAAGACTTGCATAATTATGATGACAGTTAATTTCCAATGTATATTCAATATTAAGATCAGTATATTTCTCCAGCCATTTTTCTATAATAATTGTAACGGCTGTTATCATTTTTTCCCTGTTTTCATAAGCAAAATCAAGAGCTAAATTCATCCAATCTATATATCTTTTACCTTCATCAGTATCTACAGGCAAAAAAGCCAATCTGTATTCCAATGGTACAGCTGAATGCCATTTTTCATTGAGTTCTCTTGCCATTTTATTAAAATGATCACATACTCTTCTCCCAAAATTACGACTTCCTGAATGAAGCATTATACCTAAATTTCCTTCTTCATCTTCTTGAAGTTCAATAAAGTGATTTCCACCTCCAAGAGTTCCTATTTGAAAGTATCCATCTTCAATCTGATCCAAAAGTTCAACATCCTTTTCATATTTATTCATTTCATTTTTGGCTTTATCAAGTGTATAGGAGCTTTGTATTGTCTTGTGATGTTTAAAGGAAACAGGTATATTTCTTAATATGTCTCCAATAATTCCCTGAATCAATGATCCATTTGGAGTTTTAATATCTTTTATATACTGTACCTTTATATTAGTTCCTACAAAAGCCATGCCACAACCTATATCTACACCAACAGCATTTGGAATAATAACTCCTTCAGCTGCAATGACTCCACCTATGGGCATTCCCTTTCCAGTATGTGTATCCGGCATAAGTGATACCCACTTATGTATAAAGGGAAGTTGAGATAGATTGTATGCTTGTTCAAGGCAGCTTTCCTCTATACTAGTCTCACCTTGAAGCCATATTTTAATTGGATGTTTTGTTTTTTTACTGCAAATGACAAACATATAGGTCACTCCTTGTTTATAATCTAAGATAAGCTATATAAATAGAGTTTTAATATCCTTTTGTGATACTTAACATCGTTATCCATGAACATAATCTCTCTTTATCCCCACAAATATGGGAGTATTAGATATGGTAGTCATCGGATAAAATTATTAATTGTTGAAGTTGAAGTGGCTTATCTATGTTTTAATATTAACATCACAAATAATAGTTTCCATTTAAAAAAAGTTGCGAACTTACTTTATTAATTGATTTTAAATTTATAAATTGATAGAATAAAATTTAATTGAGTATAATATCTTATACCTAAACACAGGAAGGTCAATTATATGAAGAATTTTTCAGAACTAATTAAAAACTTTGATAAAATTAGAGATTATATGAGAGATTTTTTTGTATATGGCTTTAAATCCAGAAGTAATTTTACTCAAAAAAGTCTCCGCACCTATGATAATGAGAAAAGAAGAATTGAAAGTTATCTAGGTGATTGCATAAAATATAACAATATGAATGGAGAAAAAAATACTTTTATCTCCTTAGACAGCTCCAGTGTAACTGAAAATCCCCTTTATTCTGTTTGGAAGGCAAAGAGTTTCACAAACAATGATATAATGCTTCATTTCTATTTACTGGATATATTAACATATGAATCTTTACTTGATATAGAACAATTGTCAGATAAAATTTGTGAGAGATATAGTACATGCTTTGACACTCAAACAGTAAGAAATAAAGTTAAAGAATCTGTAAAAGAGGGAATTTTAAACTCCTGCAAGCAGGGGAGAAAATTATACTATTCTCTATCAAGGGATTTTCTTAAAACATTAGTGAATAACTATGATGATATAATAGATGCTTTAAAATACTATCAGGCAATAGCACCTTTTGGTGTTATAGGCAGCTATATTCTTGACAATGAAGAAAATAAAAATGATATTTTCCACTTTAAACATCATTTTGTTGTCCATACACTAGAAGATAAAGTTCTACTTGAGATTTTAAAAGCCATAAATGAAAAAAGAGAGATAAATTTTATTAATAAAAGTCCACGTAGTGAATATATACTAAAAGTTTCTGGTGTACCCCTTAAAATATTTGTAAGTAATCAAACTGGCAGGCGTTACGTTAATATATACAATAAGAAAAGAAAGCGTTTTGTAAATTACAGATTGGATTACATAAAGTCCGTTAATATATTGGATATATGTATAGAGTATGATTTTTTTAAGCAGAAACTGGAGAAAAATTTGGATAAATGCTGGGGAGTATCCTTTGGCAATAGCATTAGAGGTAAGACATTTTATGCTAAGTTTTATGTTGATGAGGAAAGGGAACTGTATATACTTGATCGCATAAAGAAAGAAGGTCGAAAGGGTACACTTAAAAAAGTTGATAAAAATATCTATATTTATTCAAAGGAAATCTTTGATACAAATGAAATAATGTCCTGGATAAAGAGTTTTACGGGAAGAATTATATCTATTGAAAGCGGAGACAAATTTGTAGATGAAAGATTTTATAGCGATATGAAAAAGATGAAAGAAATGTATTTAGGTGGTGATACTGACTGATGGAACTATTTTCTGAAATTTACAATTGTTATTATAATGTAATAACAAAAATTTTAAATACCTGTAGTAACACTCCTATTTCCAAAGAGGATATAAGCAAAATTATTAAGGATAATGCTTTCTGTGAAAGTGCTTTTTATATATTTCCAAAACTTATAGATGGGGATTGGAATTTGATTACACAGGATAAAGAAAAATTTGTATCAAAATTAAAGGGAACCATTAAAAGGCCTGTAACACTTTTGGAAAAAGCCTGGTTAAAATCACTAATTCAAGATAAAAGAATATCATTATTTTTAAAGGATGAGCAAATTAGAGTTTTAGATGAATATCTATCTGAAATTGAACCTCTGTTTAATGTAAATGACTTTTACAACTACGATACTTTTTCAGATGGTGATGATTATGAGAATCCTGAATATATACGTAATTTTCGATCCATATTATCCGCTTTTAAAAGTAAACAAGCTGTAACAATATCCTTTGAAAGCAGTAAGGGTAATCGTATCACAGGAAATTATATCCCTGTAAAAATAGAGTATTCAAATAAAAATGATAAATTTAGAGTTCACACTTTTAGAATATACCATGGGAAAATTAGAAATACTGAAATAATAAATATAGGAAGAGTTAAAAGTGTACAGGCCTCTAAGGAAAGTTTTAATTTTAGTCTAAATATTGATATTTATGAAAAAATCAATAAATGCAAAGAACCTGTTGTAATAGAAATATCTGATGAACGTAATGCATTGGAGAGGTGTATGCTAAATTTTGCAAGTTTTCAAAAACATACAGAATACCATAAAGATACTCAAAAGTATATAACTTATATTTATTATGATATGAAGGATGAAACTGAACTATTAATACGGATACTTTCCTTTGGTCCTGTAATAAAAGTGTTAGGTCCTGATAGATTTTTAAATATTTTAAAGAAGAGAATAAAAAGACAGGTAGAGTTGATGGAAATTTAGTGAGAATAAAATAGAATATAATTATATGCTTTTCAAATATATTTCTAAAAAAGAAAGATGATTATATATGAAAAAATTTATAGTATTGATTTTATCAATGACTATGTTTATGATGTTGTTATCAGCTTGTGGATTCAAACAGAATCTATCAAAAAGTGGAGAGTTTAAAGCTGATGAATTTATACAGATGATAAAAAGTGATAAAATTGAAATTAAGTCAATTGATAGTTCTTCTGTTATTTCTACAGTAACGGATCAAAAGTATATAGATCAATTTGTAAAAAACTTAAAGATTCAGCAGTGGCAAATGACAAGTCTGCCAGATAATTCAGAAGTTCAATATGAATATGTTTTAAATAATGGCAAAGCCAATATTATAACTTTTAAGGATATACCTTATGTACAATTAGAGATTAAAGGATTTAACTTTACTTTTAAAGTGCCGGAAGATGTGGCAAATTATTTGAATGCTGTAAAGAAATAAAATAATTTTATTTTTAAGTATAATATACCAAAAAAGATAAATACTATAGTATTATTTTCAGTGAGGTGTGTAAAATGAAAAGAAGATCTATAGTATTGTGGAAAAGAATTGTTTTAATGTTATCTGCAGCTGGTTTGTGCATTACAGGGGTATGGTTTAACATAATGATAATCACACTATTCGGCTTAATTCTATGGATAATTAGTACAGTTGTAAATGTTATATATAGCAATAAAGATTATAATTCACTTATAGAAGAGTCTGGTTCAAAAAAAGCTGATAATAAGGTAAAGTTTACAGTTATAAAAGGAAGTAAAGAGAAGAAAGAAGTTTAAAGTTAAATTAGATAATCTTTACATTTCAATGTATATTTGTTTATAGGTAAAATAAATGTAGCAATTATAGAAGTAAGCTAGAGAGATATTTATCTAGCTTATTTCTATTTTTTGAAAAACTTCCTTGTATTTTGGACAGCCAAAATGTTTTGCAAACCAGTGTACAATGAGAGGACATATAATTGAAGATAGTACTACAGCACAGGATATTTGTACAGTAGCTAAGTTTACATAATCTCTAAATGCTGGTACAAATTGTCCTATCATTGCAGGAACTGCGATGGTATTGCCTGCTACAGATACAGTTGCCATACCGCCATAGCCAGGTCTTTTTAATAAAATTCTGTCTACAAACAGTGCTACAGGACCAGTTATAATGAGTACCAAAATAAAAAGAAAAACTCCTCCAAAGCCAGAGACTATAATTTTAGAAAGATCAATGCCTGATCCTAAAATAAATCCCATTACAGGTAGTATTAGTGTAATTCCATTTTTAGTTGCAGTTTTAATTTTTTCATCAATAGCAGATAATATTATTCCAATAAGCAGAGGAATTAAAACGGTTACGTATTCTTCCCAGCTTACCGCATTTCCTCCAGAAACTCCAATGGTAAGCAGGGTTAACATTGGTCCAGAATTAAAGTTAAATATTGGTCTTGCTGCAAGATCTGCATGATCACCGTAGTTTTGTACTAATCCCATATACAGGCTGCTGTTGTTATTAGTCAAAGCACATAAGATTGCCAAAGTACAGGTACCGAATATTCCGTTATATCCAAAAAATTTCAATATGATAAAATAGGCCAAAGCACCCGCAAGATATTTAAAGAATACATGACTGCCACCCCGTTTTAAAGCTTCTGGTATGTCTTTTATTTTTATTTGTGTTCCAGTAAATAGTAAAGTTAAAAACATCATTACATTTATTCCATCATTGGAAATTAAAGATTGACTATAGCTTCCTATTCTTAAAATTGAAGGACAAAAGGTATTTAGAACAGCTGCTGTAAATAATGGAACAAGCATAGTTCCAGCTGGAATTTTATTTACTCTCTTTAATAAATCCATTTTTTCTACCTCTGTTATATTTAAATTATATTTTTATAATATCATATGCGGATATAATAATCTAACAAAAATAGATTAAAGATGTATTTTATAATAAATCTTAATCACTCTTAAATGTAAAAGTACTATTATATGTAAATAAGTTAAGATAAAAATTTAACAATATTAAAAATTTTATTTATACACTACTATTTTTATCTTAAATGTATTATAATAAAAGATTTATATTGATTTATTTATAAAATTAATATAATATAATCTTAAAAATTATTAAAGATAGAAGTTTAATATAAAATAGATTAATTACATAATAAGTAACAAAAATGGAGGGATAAAAGTGGGACATGCAATATTTGAGCAGCGTTCTGGTATTTTAGGTGTAGCAGTGGCTAGTGCCTGCGGTGTTGTTTCATCAGATCAATTAATTGGAATGGGAGAAATAGCAAAGAAAATACAGGTACATGGAATCAAAATGACATCTAGGTCAACTATTGTTTTCTTGATAAATAGTGAGGATTTAGAGCAATTCAAAATTGAAATTGAAAAAGTTGGGCTTAGTTTAGGGGTTTTTGGAAACGTTGTAAGAAATGTAAAGGGTTGTGCAGGAAGTGATGCTCTATGTATGCGTGCTTTAGGAGATGCCTATGGACTTGGTGTAGAAATTCAAAATAAATTTATGAATCAGCCTGTTCCAAAGGATTTTAAGATATCAACTGCTGGCTGCATTAGAGCATGTACAGATCCTTATTGTGCAGATTTTGGAGTTATTGCTACAGCTAAGGATACCTTTAGTATTTATATAGGGGGAAGAGGAGGCAGTAAAAAGCCAATCCACGGTAAACTTATTTTTCAAGAAGTATCCTCAGAGGGAGTTATAGAAGTTTTGGAATATGTATTAAAAAGATATAGTGAATTGGGTGAACCAGGAGAACGTCTGTGTAAAACTATAGAACGCTGTGGAGTTGATAAAATTATTCCTTCAGAGGATAGTGTGAAAAAGTCTTCTTTAGAAGAATTGAATGATTTTCTGGATTTTATGAATTAAAGCTTAACTAGACAAAGAATTTGTAATACTCATTACTAACTGATAATATCAATGAATCTTACTTGATGGAAATTTGTTACATCACTAAGTTTAGATGAGCTTTATATAGAGCAGGGAACCAAAGGTTTTAATTTTGTATGAGGCTTATATAGAGTGCAATAGAGTATTATAGCCATTAGTTGAGGAATGAATAATTAGCTTTTTATAAATCCAAAATTTTTAATATAAAGAAGGAGATAGTTATGCAAGTTGGTGAAACCATAAATTTACCGTATATAAAAGAGACTATAGAAAAGTGTTGTCGTTCTAAAGATGGATGTGAACCTTGTGCTGGTAAAGCTTGCCTTATAGGATTTGCTAAAATAGTTTCTCTCTATGCAGAGGAAAAAAAAGCTTTGGCAATACCTGGTGGATTAAAGCTTATACCTAAGCAGGACTTTAAGGTTTATGATGTAGATGAAGTTGCTCATGCTTTGGCTGTTATAAATTTAGAGTGTAAGAATTGCAGTGATAATCATGATGATAATTGTATTATTAATATAATGCGTTCTTCCCTTGAAATTGCTCTTATGGGAGAAAATGTACAGTTTACAGGTTCACCATTAGCTTACGTAATGAGCCTTGGCAAAATAAATGCTGAGTTGGGTAATAAAGTAATGGTGTATTATAATGAACTTAAAAATAGGAAATAGGTTATTTTTATCATAAAAATATTTCCATAATATTTTTAAGTATATGTTGTTTTTTAGAATAAATTTATTTATACTTATATAGGCTTTTGATTAAAAGTATAAGAAGTTTACATGGGTCTATATGAATTTGTAAATATATTAAATAATTTATAAAAAGGTTCAAAAAAACTTGAACCTTTTTAGGCTTAGATTTTTTTTATATATAACATTAGTGAAGAGATTATTTTAAAAGTATTTTGTCTATTATTCCATATTTTGCAGCTTCCTCAGCAGACATGAAATAATCTCTTTCCATATCCCTTTCTATTTTTTCAAGGAGATTGCTTGTCTTTTCACTGTATATTTTATTTATTTTATGTTTAGTCTTTAAAAGCCAATCCGAATGGATTTTTATATCTGTAGCCTGCCCTTGAAAACCACCCTGTACTGAGGGCTGATGTATTAAAATTTCACTATTTGGAAGGGCATATCTTTTACCAGCAGCTCCCGATGTCAATAAAAATGATCCCATGCTTGCAGCGAAGCCAACACATATTGTGGATACATCTGATTTTATATACTGAATTGTATCATATATCGCCATTCCAGCGGTTACAGAACCTCCAGGGCTGTTTATATAGAAATGAATATCAGCATCAGGATTATCAGATTCAAGAAATAGCAGTTGAGATATAATTATACTTGCACTTGCATCCGTTACTTCACCAGATAACATAATTATTCTATCTTTAAGTAATCTTGAATATATATCGTAGGAACGTTCGCCTGAATTTGTCTGTTCGATAACTATAGGTACATAACTCATCATATATCACCTCGTATAATATATTTGATATAACAAGAAATTTGTCATGGTTTATATATAGGCTACATTAAGCAATGTAGTTTAAAGTTAATTATTTAAGCTAATTTAAGCTGCTATGGAAAGCATATTTGTGATTTTATTTTTTGAACTTATTGGAGTTATATTAATTTTGTTCTTTCTAAATTCTCTTGGAGGTATTCCATAAAGTTTTTTAAAAGCTTTTGTAAAGGATTCCTGGGAACTAAACTGATATTTTAAAGCTATATTCACAATTTTATCATCTGTATTTACTAGTTCACTAGCGGCCTCTGAAAGTCTTCTCTTTCTAACATATTCACCGACAGGTTCTCCAACTATAGCATGAAAAACTCTGTGAAAATGATATTTTGATAAAAAGGCTTTTTCTGCAAGGCCTTCAAGTTCTATTTTCTTATTCAGATTGCGCTCAATATATTCAATAGATTTTTCAATACAAGTATCATAATTCATATTAAAATTGCTTCCTCCTTCAATCTTTTTTTCAGTATAACTCATGCTTTAATATAAATCCTGTCTTTTTTTGCTTATATTTTAATCATAAAACTTTAAAATATAAGATAGTTGACATATGTAAATGTTTACAATATAATAAAAATAAATTAAGTAAACTTAAATTGTTATGTACTTAACAAAAATCCTATATAGAATTAAGACATTTCCAAATTAATATTTTTAACTCCAATAATAAACTATTTAATGGTGTTTATATATGCTTACTGGAAATAAATAATTAAAAAAACAGTATAATATACCCATTAATATTTAGGTTTACCCATATATCATATCAGTTAAATATAATCAGAAAAATTTTATTCCTTCTATTGAAATTTAGACAATTTATCACATAACTAGTGCTTGGAACACTCTACCGCATATAAGGTGGAGATAACAGCTGCAGGTTCATGGATAATCCATTTAAACTTAGTTAGAGTACAAACTTCAGCTAAGTAAGATTCATTGATAAATTTAAAATTAAAAAATATAGAAAGGAAGTTTGCCAATGGAAAGAAAAGTTAAGAAAAATATACAATTAATAAACTTAATTATTACTTATTTATTATTACCAATATTAGTTGCTTTTTTATTATGCACAGCAGAATCAAGAGGAGTATATGCAGCTACAGAGGCAGATCCCTATAGACCGCTATATCATGTTACACCACAATCAGGATGGATGGGTGATGTACAAAGGCCACTCTACATAAATGGAACACATCAGCTCTATTATTTAAATAATTTAGATTATTCTTGGGGAGGCAATGGAACAGCATGGGCACATGCAGATTCAACAGATTTAGTAAATTGGAATAGAAAACCAATAGCTATACAGAAGTATCAAACTCCCTATGGAGACCCTTGGACAGGTAGTTTAGTAGTAGATAAAAATAATACTGCAGGCTTTGGCACAAATGCTGTAATTGCTTTGGTAACAATGCCTTATGAACATCAATCTACTCATCTGTGGTATAGTACAGATGATGGAAATTCATTTCAATATTATGGCATTGTACAGCATAATCCAACAGGAAGTTCAGATTTCAGAGACCCAAAAGTTGTTTGGAATGAGGATACAGGAAAATGGGTTATGACACTGGCTGAAAATAATAAGATTGGATTTTATACATCATCTAATTTAAAAAGCTGGCAGTATGTTTCATCATTTATAAGACAAGATATAGGTATTATAGAATGCCCGGATTTATTTCAAATTAACGTAGATGGAAATAGTAATAATAAAAAATGGGTATTAGCAATGGGCGGCAATGGTTTTAACTACGGATTGACAACAGGGACCTGTTATTTTGTAGGGAACTTTGATGGTGAAGTATTTACTAAAGACCCAGGCTCAGATCTAAATTGGTTAGAAGAAGGTGCAGATTCTTATACAGGGGTAACTTGGGATGCACCTTATACTGATGGTAATTACAGATATTTTATATCATGGATGAATAATTGGAATTATGCATTTCAGCTTCCATGGCAAAATTATTCAGGAAATACAAGTATCGTTAGAGAGATAAGGCTAAATACAACTAGTAATGGATTAAAATTACAGCAAGTGCCAGTTTGGAATTTACTTAGTAATTTTAATGAAGTAATGAATGTAGAAAATCAAACGGTGTACAATAATCAACAAAATATTCTTGACAATTATAAGGGGTTATCTTATAGTATTGAAACCCAGATAGATGTATCAGATTTAACAAATGGTAAATTTGGATTCTCTGTTAGAAACGGATTAAATGAACATACAGATATAACTTATGATAAGAGTATAAATCAATTATCTTTTGACAGGAGCAATTCGGGTATAGTTGTTAATGTAAACGAATCCATAAATCTGCAGAGAATTACAGTTAACCCTGTAAACGGTAAAATAAAATTAACTATATTAGTAGATGTAAGTACAGTTGAGATATTTGTTAATGATGGACAACATACATTAAGCAATATAATTTTTCCCTCATTAACATCAGATGGGGTAAGACTATGGACTGATGGTCATGTTCATTTAGATTATTTAAAGATAAGAAATAACAACAACAATATGATAAATTAGTATATCTTTAAAGGTATATTATAATATGTTTAAATTGGTATACTGTACCGTTTTAAAATTCGTATATTTTTAAAGTGTAACCATACTCAAATTATTTTAATATATTAAATTTGAGGTGAGTTAAAATGTCACTTTTTGATTCATTGACTCCTAAAGAACTGAATATTTTGGTAAATATAGTTGCAGTTGCACTTACAGAAGGAAATTCAGCCGATGATAATAACGTATTGGGTAACTTCTTAACGGCCGTTTCAGCTAATATACTTGTTATTGCGGCACAACAGCAAACTCTTAGTTCTTTAGAAGATAAGCAAAAACAAATTAAAGATCTTAAAAAACAAATTAAAAAACTTGAAAATGATTTATGACACATAGTTGATAAATTTTTCTATGTGTTTTTTATTGTTACTATTATTGTAGTAATATAATTACTTTATAAATTAAATCAGCAAACATTATGCCTATAAGCTTTCTAAAATTTTACCAATATATTTTTCACCTTTTTTAACAATGTCAAATTCTCCATTTGAAAAGCACCATGAAGCCATAAGTCCTCTTACAAAACTTTCTAGATATAAAAATACTTCTTCCACTGTTTGATTTGTGTTAAATACCTTGTGATCAATACCTTGTAAAATTAATATCTTTAATTCTTTAGTAAATTCTCGCCTTTCAAAATGTTTGCTGTTTTCCAATATGCACTCTGTTAAATTAGTAACATAAGCACGGCAGGTCATGGCATAACCAACATGATTGCTAAACATAAGTTCTGATAAAAGAAATTTTTCTATTTTATTTTTAATACTCATTCTTTTATCTTGTGAAATTAAATTGTTATATTGCTTTAAAACAAACTGACTCATATCTGAATAGTAACTTTCTTTTATAATATCTTCTTTAGCTTTATAATGAACATAAAAGGTACCCTTTGCAACGCCAGCTTTTTCGCATATTTCACTTATGGTAACATTGTCATAGCCCTTTTCTTTAATTAATTCAATAGCAGTTTCGAATAATTTATTTTTAGTGAGAATAGATTTTTCTTTTCTTAACAAAGTTATCACCTTCTTGATTTTTTTTAATTATAAATGTATAATAATGACCGTAGTCAGTGACTAAAGTCATTATTATAATAAGCTATTTAAAGGAGAATTTCAACATGTTTATATTAAGCCTTAATTATATCAAGCCTATGGATGAAGTAGAAGAATACTTATCCAGTCATATATTATTTCTAGATAAATATTATAGCAGCAAAAATTTTATTTGTTCTGGAAGGAAAAATCCACGTACAGGTGGAATTATTCTTTGTAATGCTGAAAACATTGATGAAGTTAATGCCATAATAAGTGAAGATCCATTTTATAAAGAAAAAATTGCTGCCTATGAAATTACGGAATTTTTTCCTACTAAATATGCCGATAGTTTCAAATCTTTTATTCAATAATAAAAAATTAACGTTTTTACTATTAATATAGCGTGGATTTTTACAAATAGCCTTAAGTTAGTAAAAATAAATATATCTATATGTGTATTTATATAATTACTTTGATTAATCTTTTTCTAATAGTTACATTTCTCTTAAGCCCCGAAATAATCTTGGACAATTGCCTATACATTTAATATAATGTAGAAAGTGATTGGAGGAAAGTTATGAAAGGCAAAAGTTATACAAAAGAATTAAAAGAAGAAATATTGAGAGAAGTAAAGGATGTAGGAAATGTTTCTTTAGTATCAAGAAGACATGGTATATCAAAATCAACCATATTTACTTGGATAAAGAAATCTGAGAATAAGGATGAGATTAAGGTTAAGCCAGGAAGAAAGGCTTTAGTTGAGGGACAAAAAGAGTTTGAAAGTGAAATTACAGAAGTAACAAAAGAGAATGATCATCTTAAAAAGATTTTAGGTGAAAAAGATTTAGAAATAGCTATCCTTAAAGATTTAATAAAAAAAGCAAACCCTCAATTAAAGATAAAGTAGCAATAGCTAAAAAATATATACATCAAGGATATAACGCAGTTTTTGTGCTTAAAACAGTTAGGCTTCTTAGATCAACATATTACTATAATTTAAGTGTTGAAGGCAAACAAAAATCAAAACCTAAAGGCGGTAAGCCTAGAGGATACAGCCTAAATAAAAAGAATCAAAAGGTATGTGATGACCTTATTAAAGAGTTTATTATTGAGTCAATTGATGGTGATGCCATTAATTATGGTTATAGAAAAATAACTTATCATCTGCGAAAATATTATAATCTTATAATTAATCCTAAGAAGGTTTACAGGCTTTGCAAGGAGCTTGGCATACTTAAAGATCAAAGAGTTATCAAACCTAAAGTGAAAAAAACTATTGCAGCTAACAGAATTATAACAGGTTCCAATCAGCTTTGGGAAATGGATATAAAGTATGGTTATATTCATGGTCAAGATAAATTCTTCTACTTGTTAAACCTAATTGATATTTTTGATAGAAGTATTATTGATTATCACATGGGATTTCACTGTGAAGCTAAAGATGCGTCAGCATTATTAAGAAAATGTTTAATAAGAAGAAATCTATTTGAGGAAGGAGTTAACAAGCCTGTAATAAGAACAGATAACGGACCACAGTTTGTAAGTTATAAATTTAGTGAATGCTGTGAGGAAATCAAGGTAGAACACGAGAGAATACCAGTAAAAACACCAAATAAAAATGCTCATATAGAATCATTTCACCGAATACTTGAGGATGAATGTTTTAAAAATAATGAATTTGAAACTTATGCACAAGCCTATGAGGCAGTAAACGATTTTATGGTTCGATATAATGACAGAAGAATACATTCAAGCTTAGGTTTTATGTCACCAAATGAATTTTATACCCTTCATTTTAGAGAAAATCTAACTGGTATTGAAATAAGGGTCTAATTCTAAGAAAATCAAAGAATTTATTATGTTTTGTCCAAAATGAAGGGGTTAATCCGATTTGCTATACTTAAATGTATTACATATATTTAATAAGTATTTATGAAAAATGAATCTTTCAATATTAAAATAGTGTTTGTGTAAATAATTGCTATCATATAACATATACATTTAATAAAGATTATCAAGGAATTTTAGTCAATATCTGATTAATTCTAGATGAAATTTATTTCACCTGACTAACTTGGCGTAAGACTCCCACGCACTCTGTACAGCCCTCACACAAAATCGAAAAGAAGATTTTGGTTTTCTGCTTGCACTCTGTGAAAGCGATTCGCACCAAATTAAAATTTGGGCTCTCTGCTTTTCTTCAAGTGGGAGTTCGACGCCAAGTAAGCCATGCATTTGCAGTTCTAAAATTCAGATGGGGTAAAAGAATCTCCACCTGAATTAAGAACTTGCTTCAATGGAGACAATATATGAAAAATAAAAAGGTAATTATATTTGCACTGTCATTAATATTTATATTTATTATGGTGAGTACTTTTATTTCTAGCAATAAAGAGCTGAAAAATGGAGAAGCTGTTGTAAACTATGCTGAAAAATTTAAAGCTGTTAAGTATGTTTGGGGAGGGGAAAGCCCCAGCGGATTTGATTGCTCGGGATTTACCAAGTATGTATATGCACATTTTGGAGTGAATCTTCCCCATAATGCTGCACAGCAATATAAGTATGGTAAAAAGATAAGCAAAAATAGCCTTAAGCCTGGAGATTTAGTTTTCTTTGGGAAAAAGTCTAACAGCATATATCATGTTGGGATATACATTGGCAATGGTAACTTTATAAATGCACCTAAAGCAGGAGAAAATGTAAAGATAACAGCACTATGTTATATGCCTGATTATTATGGCGCTAAGAGAATTAAAATTTAGAATTGACTGTCCCAGAAAATTAGGAACTAGGCATTCTTTTTTAATAGAATGTGAGTTGTTAGAATGTATAGTTATCCTATAAACAGAGTTCTTAGTGTGTGGCTGCTGTACAGAGTGTTACAGGTGACAGCTATCATATGTATATGTTATTAATTAGAGAAGTTAATGTTGTAAATATGGCAGTTTACTGAGGAAAAGAAACAGAAAGCCCCATCCCTTTAGGGGTAGGGCAAGCTTCCACATTATTTATTATCTGCTGCAAATACAATTCCAGCATCTTTTCTTGCCAGTACTGCAGTTTCCATGACCTTTAGGGAGTGATCCAATAGTTTATAAGATTCTTCTAAATCATTGTTATTGTATATATTCTCAAAGTCTATTAACTCATAAACCATTCTATTTGAAAAACTCTGCTCATTATAAGTTTCAATTTTATCATCAATTACAATTTCAAGAGAAGGACATCGATTTACAGCACCATTTAATTTTATATATCCTTTTGTTCCTTGAATAATGGCAAAATTTGGACCCTCAGAATCTTTAGCACCGGTACATTCACATATAAAATTATCATATTTTAAAAGGGCAATTCCAGAAGTATCAATTCCATTTTCAGCAATATTAGCAATGTATTTTACCTCTTTAGCTTTTCCAAATAGTCTTGTTACAAAGTGCAAATTATAGATATTAATATCTGCTAGAGAACCACCAGAAAAGGCTGGATTAAATATATTTGTAACTTCTCCCGCTAAAAATTTATCATATCTGCTTGAGTATTGAGAGTAGTTGCACTGAACTAATTTCAGTTCACCAAGAGAATTTAGTTTTTCTTTGATCTTATTGTAATTTGGTAAATGTAAGGTGGTGATTGCCTCAAATAGCAATAGTTTTTTATCCCTTGCCAAATTTATTAAAGTTTTTGTTTCTTCTACTGTGGAGGTAAAGGGCTTTTCACAAATTACATTTTTACCATTTTGTAGAGCCTTTAGAGCATAGTCATAATGAAGACTATTTGGTGAAGCTATATAAATAAAGTTTACGTTTTCATCACTGAGAAGCAAATTAAAGTCTGTATATACCTGCTTTATATCATATTTATCTGCAAGAGTTTCACCTGTTTCTATTCTTCTGGAAAAAACCGCTGTACATTCAACATTTTCTATCTGCTGAACAGCATCTAAAAAAGTTTCTACAATTGATCCCGTACCTATAGTGCCTATTTTCATAATATCATCTCCCTTTTTATGATAAGTTCATTAACTAGTTTTCAATTAATATTCATGTTTATATTGTATAGTAATATTTGTAGTAATGTAAATAGAAAACAATTACATAGTTTAAAGTATTGATATATTATAGCAAATAGCTTATAATAAAACATGTACCAAACATGTTTGAAAATGAGGTGGTAAATTGGATAAATCAGATAATACTAAAAATCAATTAATAGAAGCAGTAATAGGACTATTGCAAGAGTGTAATGATGTTTCAGAAATAACATCAAGGAAGATAACAGAAAGAGCAAAAATAAATTTATCAACAATAAATTATCATTTTGCTTCTAAAGATGAACTAATAAATATTGCAGTAAATAAATTAATAGGAGATGCTGCGGATGCTTATTTTCAGGATATGAAAAATAATATGAAATCACCAAAAGATAAACTTAGAGATTTTTTAGTTGGTATTAGTGATATAGCTGTTGATTATAAAAAATATATAAGAGAAATGATACCTTATATTTTATTAAAAGGAGAATTTACTCAAACTATTGAAATACTTCCTTTAGTTAAAGAATGCTTTCAAGAAAGTAAAAATGATGAAGAATGTAAAATTATTTCATATCAATTAATTTCATTCATGCAATTAGTATTCTATAGAGCAGATGAATTTAAGTCTTTTAGTAAGATTGATATTATGAATAAGCAGGAAAGAGATAGGCTTGTTGATATTCAACTAGATTTGTTTATCAAATAAAGATTTGGGAGGATATAAAATATGAGTAAAGCATTTAATTTATCTGAATATATGAGTGAGAGTATTGAAAATATAGTAAAGAATATTTTAAAAGCATCTATAAGGAATCCCAAGGAAACTGAATTTATAATAAAATATATGCTATCAGTTAAGCAGGCAAAGAATAAGAGAGATATGCTGGAAAGTAAAGGAGAGCATATCCCGCCTTTTTTCATGGGAAGTATTGCGTCTAATTGTAATTTACATTGTAAGGGCTGCTATGCAAGAGCTAATAAATCCTGTGGAGATAAGCCAAAAAGTAGTGAGATATCAGAAGAAAGATGGGGACAGATATTTAATGAAGCAAGGGAGCTTGGAATTTCATTTGCACTATTGTTAGGAGGAGAACCCTTAATGAGAAGAGGGGTTATTGAAAAAGCTTCCTCTGTTAAAGAAATAGTTTTTCCAGTCTTTACTAATGGCACTATGTTTGATAAAAGTTATATGGATTTATTTGATAAAAATAGAAATCTTGTACCAATAATAAGTATTGAAGGTGATAAGGATCAAACTGATGCTAGAAGGGGAATTGGCATTTATAATTTAATAATGACTGCAATGGATAATTTAAACGACAAAGGAATTCTGTTTGGAGGTTCTATAACTGTAACAACTGAAAATATAATGACTGTTACAGGTAAAGAGTTTGTACAGGAACTTTACAATAAAGGAGCAAGAGTATTGTTATTTGTGGAGTATGCTCCAGTAGCTAAATCTACTAGAAATCTTGCACCTACAGATAAAGAACGTTTAATATTAGAAGAGAAGATAGAAGAATTAAGAAAAACATTTGAAAATATGGTGTTTTTATCATTCCCTGGTGATGAGAAATATTCAGGGGGATGTTTAGCAGCTGGAAGAGGATTTTTCCATATAAATGTAAGTGGTGGGGCAGAACCATGTCCACTTTCTCCTTATTCAGATGTTAATTTAAAAGAATCTAGTCTAAGAGAAGCTTTAAAATCACCACTATTTAAGAAACTAAAAGACAATGAAATGTTACTTGGAGACCATGTAGGTGGATGTCTATTATTTGAAAAAGAGGAGGATGTTAAAGGGTTATTAGGATTGTAATAAACGTCATTTATATGTTTTCTAAGCTCAAATTGTCACATTGCCTTTCATTGATAAGAAAGATAATATATATTTTTAAATACAAAACTTTATAAAAACTTTATAATCTCCTGATAAATTGTTAACTGTAAGAAACATTAATAATTTATGGGGGGATAAAACATAATGAATGATTTAATATTGGAAACTAAAGGTGTTAAAAAATATTTTGGGAAGCAGCTGGCTGTAAATGATGTTTCAATTCACATTAAAAGAAACTGTATATATGGACTTTTAGGACCTAATGGAGCAGGAAAATCTACTATTTTAAAAATGGTTACAGGTTTATTGCATCCCAGTGAAGGGGAAATAATTGTGTTTGATGAACCTTGGAGAAGAGAAGCTCTTGCTGAAATAGGTGCCCTCATTGAATCGCCTGCTCTATATGGTAATCTTACAGCAGTTGAAAATTTAACAGTTTTTACAAAAATGATGGGAATTTCAAAAAATAGAATTGATGAAGTACTTGAGATAGTAGATCTCAAAAATACCGGTAAGAAGCTGGCATCACAGTTTTCTATGGGAATGAAACAGAGGCTTGGAATAGCAATAGCTCTGCTGAATAATCCAAAGCTGTTAATTCTTGATGAACCTACTAACGGACTTGATCCTATAGGAATTGAAGAACTTAGAGAGCTTATATGTTCTTTCCCAAAGCAGGGCATAACAGTTATACTATCAAGTCATATTTTGACAGAGGTTTCTCAGATTGTTGATTATGTTGGCATTATAAATAATGGTGAAGTAAAATATGAGAATAGAGTAAGCCACAATGAAAATATTGAAGAATTATTTATGAATACTGTAAGGGGGAAGATAGTATGATCGGCATAATCCAAGCTGAATATCTTAAATACAAGAGAACATTTATGAAGTGGCTTATAATATTAGTGCCATTGTTTTTTGTAATACTTTCAGTATTCCCTAAAATAATTATTCCTGATGGATATTTAAGGCCTTGGGATCTTATTATTGACCTTGTGTACAATTGGTGGTCTTTTATATTTATTCCCATAGGTTTTGCATTGTTTGCTGTATTAGTTAATTCACAGGAAAAAAGAGCTGGTAATTATAGAACTGTTAAGTCTTGCAAGGTATCACCAATATCTATATGGATAGGGAAGATCATTGTTATGGCAATACACTCTTTATTTGCAACTTTTGTACTTATAGTTGCTGTTCTAATTTCAGGAATGATATTAGCTTCAGGAAATGTACCTTGGTTGAAAATAGTTATTGGTGCTTTTACAATTTGGCTTACATCTCTTGCAATAATACCAATACAGTTATTTATAGCTTCATGGAGTGGTATATTTGGAAGTATGATAATGGGTATATTAGGATTTCTTATAGGAGTTGCTGAGGCTCCTACTAAGTATTGGATATATATACCCTGGAGCTGGCCAATCAGACTTATGTGTCCAATACTAGGAATACATCCTAATGGGATTTCTTTAGAGAATAATAGTCCTTTGTTGAGTTCTTCAGTAATACCAATAGGAATAATTGTATCAGTAGCAGCTGTTATTGTTTTTACTTTTCTAACAGCTAAATGGTTTGAGAGGAGAGAAGTCCGATGATAAAAATATTATCAGCTGAATGGATTAAAACAAAACGTACACCGATAAAATGGGTTGTGTTTTTAACTCCAATTTTATATTCACTAGTAATCACATGGTATTATTCATCAAAAACCATAGATTTAAGTACGGAAATCTCAGTATTTCAGATCTTCTTTGAGGTATGGACAATTATATTTATACCAATAGGGGCAGGTTTGTTTTCAGGATTTATGATATATCAGGAAGAGCTTGCAGGGAAGTTTAATGGACTGTTAATAAGTAAATTGCCTCGTTTGAAACTGTATTTAGGAAAATTGATAATTCTTATTTTCCTTACAACATTAAGTATATTCATTGGAACCTTTATTCTCATTATTGGATTAAATTATGTAATACATGTACCTGTTTCTATTTCCATTTTTATTATGGCAGCAATAGTAACAGCACTAAGTACAATACCACTATTAGCCTTTCATCTATGGATAAGCCTTGCCTGGGGGATGGGAGCTTCCATTGGAGTTGGAGGAGGGGGACTTCTTATAGCTGCATTAATGGGTACAAATCTTGGAAATATGGTATGGAAATATATACCTTGGGCATGGCCTGTTAGAATATCTACTCTTCCAGCGATATATCTTCTTAATTTATCAGAGAAAGAGATTGGTTATGCTGTTCAACAGAATGCCGCAGGTGCAGTATGTGCATTAGTTTTTCTTATAATTATGTTAGCGGGAGGCATAAAATGGTTTGAAAAATGGGAAGGAAGAAAAGTGTATAATTGATATATAAAATTTGAAAAGGTGATATAAAATGAGTAAAATTCTTATAATAGATGATGAGGAGGATCTTGTAACACTTTTAAAAGATTCTTTGGAAAACAGAGGACATACTGTTTTTACTGCCTATAACGGGCTAGGGGGGATAGAAAAGTCAGAAGAACAACCAGAAATTATAGTACTTGATATAATGATGCCGGATATGGATGGGTATGAGGTGTGTAGGAATATAAGAGACAGGGTGCAATGTCCCATAATATTTTTAAGTGCAAAACAATCAGAAATGGATAAAATTAAAGGTTTTGCATTAGGCGGAGATGATTATATAATAAAGCCCTTTAGTATTAAGGAGTTAATGGCAAGAATTGATGCACACTTAAGGAGAGAGAAAAGAGCTATTTTCCTTAATGAGGCGGGGAAAAGAGTCTTGCTTAATTTTAAAAACCTCACAATAGATTTAAAAGCTCGTGAAGTTCATATTAACAATATAGCTGTAATTCTTACAAAAAAGGAATTTAACATAATTCAATTATTGTCATTACATCCAGGACAGATATTTTCTAAAGAACAGATTTATGAAAAAATTTGGGGATATGATGCAGAAGGAGATTCTTCAACAGTAACAGAACATGTTAAGAAAATTAGGGCAAAGTTTAGTGAAATTGATTCAGGTACTCAGTATATATCTACAGCATGGGGTATAGGATACCGCTGGGAAAAAATTAAATAAGGCTTTTTGCAGTGTGAAGTATTTCAGGAGGAGTTTAATTTAATGTTAGAGAAAAAATCTTTGAAAGCACAATTTGTAATGAGTTTTATATTGGTTATTATATTTAGCATTATTCCGACAATTATAACTTATTTTATTGGTTATAATATTTATATAGCTGTTGAATATAAAAATATATATCCAGCTAATTATTATGAAAGAAAAGCTTCTGATATTGGAGATTATCTCAAGGAAAAAGGTATAGAAACTTTAGATATTAGAGAGAAACAAGCTCTTGATAAGCTTATTCCAGCAGAGGGAATTAAATATCAGGTTATAAATGAAAATGCAAAAGTCATATATGGAACTGATAGGGAAAAAATAATAGCTGATAGTGCTGACTTATACAAAAAAGTTAACACTCGTATAGGGCTTAAAGGGAGATATGTTAACATTATTCCTATATTAGATACTAAGGGCAAAATGGCAGGAGTGGTATCTTTATCCTATATGCTGAAGCCCTATTATGTAAATTCAGCAGATAAAATATGGATGATACCGTTATCTATTATAATTATTTTTTCTCCATTTATCTATATAATATTTTTTACTATCATTTTTTCCAGTAAATTTCAACATAGTATAGGCAAACCCTTAAATATGCTTATACAAGCAGCTAAAGAGGTTAAGAGGAAAAATCTTGATTTTAGTGTAGATTATACTGCTGATAATGAGATTGGCAAATTGTGTGAGGCCTTTAATGAAATGAAATCTGAACTTAAGATATCATTGATATCCCAGTGGAAAATAGAACAGGAAAGGCATGAAATGGTAGAGACTTTGGCCCATGATTTAAAAACGCCCCTTTCCATTATCAAAGGATATACTGAATCGCTTTTGGACGGGAATTATAGGGATAATGAAAAATCAATTAGATACTTGAATGTAATAAGAGAAAATACAGATAAAGGATCCAACCTTATAAAAGAAATGCTTTATGCTGCTGAAATAGAGAATACCAACATGGAAATTAATAGTAGCTCAGTAGATATAGAGGCTTTCATGAAGATAAAAGAAGAAAGCTATGAGATGATTTGTAAAGATAAAAAAATAAAAATTAAAGTAAATATAGATTATAAAAATAATTATAAAATATCCTGCTCTATTGATATATTAAAGCTTGAACGAATATTGGATAATATTGTGTTAAACAGCATTTATTATACACCTGAAGAGGGAAAAATAAATATTAATGTATATGTTGAGGATAAAAATATGAAGTTTACAGTACAGGATACGGGTAAGGGATTCAGCAGTAAAGATTTATCCAATATTTTCTACAAATTTTATAGAGGAGATAAAGCCCGCAGTTCGAAAAATGGTAATGCAGGACTTGGACTTTATATTGCAAAAAAACTGGTAGAGATATATGGTGGTAGTATAAAGGCTTTTAATTCAGAAAGTGGCGGAGCATGTGTAGAGTTTATTTTGAAAATGATTTGAATATATAATCATCTTAAGTATTATAGAAAATTGAATATAATTGCTTATTTCAATTATATTCAATTTTCTCAGATACCTGCTTAGCTATAGTTTCATCAAATATTTCTTTTAACACATATAGACCTAAATCTATACCAGAAGATACTCCTGCACTTGTAATGATTTTACCATCTTTTACTACTTTAGACTTTTTCACAATTACACCCATTTGAGAAAGTTCATCAAAAGCAGTATGATAGGTAGTAGCTGATTTATCTTTCAAAAGACCTGCACTGGCAATTATAAAAGCACCTGTACATACAGAACATAAATATTTCAATTGAATATATCTATTTTTTATAAAATTAAGTATATTTTCATTTTTCATTGCTGATTTTCTACCTTGTCCACCTGGAATTACCAATACATCTAAATGTGGGCAATTATTAATAGTATAATCTGCAAAAAATCTTAATCCATTAAATCCTTGAATTATTTGTTCATGATCACTTACGAACCAAACATTAGTACTTTCAGGTTTTATTTTATTTATATAAGATAGAACTTCAAAGGGTCCAATAAAATCTAATTCTTCAACTTCTTCAAAAATTAATATACCAATATTAATCATGTAGATCACTTCCTGTATTATATTTTATTTGAAAATCTAATAATCTTTTTTATATAAACAATATAATATACATTAAAAATTATCAACTAACAATTAGAATATTGTGTAAATATATCTACTGTATATAAAGTGTTTAATACAAAGAGCAAAAGGGAATTTTTCAATGTATTTGAAATGCATTTTATTGAGCTATGAAAATGACTTAAAAGCTATGAGGCATTACAAAGCTGGACTTAAAACAGCTGAGAGAAAAGGAAGAAAAGAAGGCATTAGACAGTTAAGTTAATATTAAAGCAATATAAAAATGGGCTTTCTATTGAATATATAGCAGATATAAATGATATTGATATAGAATATGTAAAGGAAATAGTAGAAGATAAGTAAAAAGAACAGCAAATCTAATATTAAACAACGGTACATACTTACGGTGTATCGTTTTTTTGTTGCAAAAATTCATCTGATAAAATAGAAATAATTTATAATTAGCCTAAGAGAAAATACTTTTATATGCGTTATATATAGTGTAAAAGCTTTTACGGAAACTATCAGATAGGAGAAAATTTCATGAGGAGTAATGAAATAAATTATGTTAAGAGGCTGAAAAAGGGAAAAGAAGATGCTTTGGAGTTCATAGTAGATAAATATCTGCCTTTAGTTAAATCTGCTGTATACAAGGTGTTATCACCACTAAAAAAGGATGGGATTATAGAAGAATGCATAAATGATGTATTTCTTTCTGTGTGGAATAACTCAAGTAAATTTAAGGGTGAAGAATCACAATTTAAGAGTTGGATATATAAAATAGCTAAATTTAAAGCTATAGATTATTACAGGAAAGAAATTAAAAATTTAGAGGTTAATTTAGAAGATGAACATATAATCGAGAACAAATCCTTGGAAGAAGAAATTATTATGAAGGAAGATATAAAAGAATTAATAAAACTTATAAACACTTTTGAAGCTACAGATAGAAATATATTCATTATGAAATTTTTTCTTGGAATGAAGTCTGAGGATATTGCTAAAAAATTTGATATTACCAGGTCTGCTGTAGATAACAGAATCTACAGGGGAAAGAAAAAGCTTAATAAACAGGTTAATAATCCAAGTATGGAGGTAATTTAATATGAAGGATATTTATGAAATATTAAATGATGTAGATATAGATGAAAGTGAAATGGATAGCGTTGAAGTATCGGACATTGAAAAGGCAAAGGTGAAAAGAACTTTAAAAAAAGCGATAAAGAAAAATAAAATTTGGAGAAAAAGTATAATTGCAGCATCAGTTTGTTTTGTAATGATTGGAGTTATGGCAATAGTTGGAATAGCCAGTCCGGCCAGTGCTGCAGATATTCCTGTAGTAGGGGATATATTCAGGTTTATGGATAATGGTAGAACGGGAATGTACGATAAATATAAGGAAAATGCAAATGAAATTAATGTTACTAAAAAAAGTAATGGTATTTCAGTTACTATAAAGGATGCCATATTTGATGGAAAGACGTTATCCTACACTTATGAAATAAAAAGTGATAGAGATTTAGGCGAAACAATTATTCTAGGAGGTATGGGATCATCCGGTGTTAATATAAAAGGGTACAAAGGATCTATGGCGGGTACTTCTGGAGCAAAAAAAGTTAATGATAACACTTATGTAGGTCAAGATAATTACAGTATAGATGAGGAAAGAAAGCAGATAAGTGTTAAAATGAATTTTAAAAGTATAGGGAACCTTAGTGATGCTAAATATAAAAATGTAAAGGGCAATTGGAATTTTGACATTAACTTAAAAGCATTAGAAAGTGCTAAACAACAGGTTAATAAATCCATTGAAAAATATGGTATAAAGCTAGATGTAAATAATATTTCTAAAACAACTATGTCCTTTACTATAAATTACACTGTAAGTATTACTAAGAGTGTAAAAGAAAAATGGTTCAGTGTAAGTTTATATGATTTTGACATCAAAGATGATTTGGGTAATGTTTATAAAGGTCAAGGAAATGGAGAACAGGGTAACTTATATAAAATGAAAGGAAGTATGACCTTTGGTAAACTTAATGATAATGCTAACAAACTAATAATAACTCCAAAGATTCATATGTCTAACACAGGAGGTGGAGTTTCTTTTGATAAAAATGGAAAGAAAACTGAAGTTAAGCCAAAAATAGATGCAAACCATCCTGAAAATAGTGATATTGTATTAGAGGATATTGTTGTTGATTTAGAGAAATAAATGCAGAATATAATAATAATTTAATGTAAAGACATCAGACATCACTGTTGAAAAATGATGTCTTTTAATATATTATATAATTTATAAAGGATTAGATAATGTTGTTAAAACAGAGATAATAGAAGTATGTCCTATAATTTATTTAAGATACTTCAAAGTAAATTACTGTTTAATATAGTATTATATTTTTGCCTTGCTATCTATTTTTACATACTAAAATTCAAAGAAAAAACAAATTCTTAATTAATTAAGAGGTCATTAGGACTTAATAAGGAGAGAGTATTCTATGACAAAAAAAAGAAAAAGTTTATCAGAAAATGTGGCAGATGACATTCTTGCCATGATTACCATAGATAAAAAATTTGTACTTGGAGATAAGCTGCCTAATGAAAATCAGCTTTCTACAGAATTGAAAGTCAGTCGTACTACTTTAAGAGAAGCAATTCGTATTTTAGTAGCTCATGACGTATTGGAAATTAAAAGGGGAAAGGGAACCTACGTTAAAAATAATGGTGAGTTAAATGAAAAATTCAATTTAAATGAACTTTCAACTTTAAAATTGGATGTAAAGGACTTATATGAAATACGTCTGATCTTTGAACCTGAAATTGCTTACTATGCCTCAAAACGTGCTACTGATAAGGAAATGGAACGAATTTTACACTATGGAAAATTAGAAGAAGAACAAATTTTGAAGAAGGAAGACAGAACAGAAGTGGAGCAGGCTTTTCACAAATCTATAGCAAAGGCAAGTCATAATGAGTTTATGAATAAGCTGATACCTATTCTATACAAGGCTATTGATAAGGGTGTTATTTTATCAGATGCAAATGAAGAAATGTTAAAGAATACATTAAATGATCATAGAATGATTATGGAATTTCTATCAAAACGAGATGCTGAAGGAGCAAGGACAGCAATGAAACTGCATATTATTCATGCAATGAGAGGATTTGGAATTACAGAAGAATAAAATTCATTCATATAGAGATATAGTTATGTTGTTGACATTAGACATCATACAACACATAATAAATTTATACAACTAAAATATATTATAGAGGTGTTTATAATGAATAGTGATGCAGTAACTAAAAGCGCACCTAAACGTGCATTATTTCATGCACTTGGTTTAACAAATGAAGAAATGAAAAAACCTTTAATAGGTATTGTAAGTTCTAAAAATGATATAGTTCCAGGACACATGAATTTGGACAAAGTGGTAGATGCGGTAAAACTTGGGGTGGCAATGGCAGGGGGATCACCTTTTATTTTCCCAGCTATTGCAGTATGTGATGGCTTGGCAATGGGACATCAGGGAATGAAATATTCTCTTGCTACAAGGGAATTAATTGCAGATTCTACAGAAGCTATGACATTAGCTCATGCTTTTGATGCTCTAGTTATGGTTCCAAACTGTGATAAAAATGTTCCAGGATTATTGATGGCAGCAGCCAGACTAAATATTCCAACTATATTTGTAAGCGGTGGACCAATGCTTGCAGGAAAAGTGGATGGTGAGAAAGTTAGTTTTTCCAGTGTATCTGAAGCAGATGGTGCATTTAATGCAGGAAAAATTACAGCGGAGAAATTAGAGGAATTTGAAAATAAAGCCTGTCCTACTTGCGGCTCTTGTTCTGGTATGTATACGGCTAACAGTATGAATTGCCTTACCGAAGTGCTTGGAATGGGATTGAAGGGGAATGGAACTGTCCCAGCGGTTTATTCAGAACGTATTCAATTAGCAAAGCGTGCTGGAATGCAAATAATGGAGCTACTTAAAAAGAATATTAAGCCAAGAGATATTATGACTAAAGATGCTTTTATAAATGCTTTGACTATGGATATGGCTTTAGGATGTAGTACAAATAGTATGCTTCATCTCCCTGCTATTGCCCATGAATGTGGTATTGAACTAAATGTGGATATTGCAAATGAAATCAGTGAGAAAACACCTAATCTTTGTCATCTTGCACCGGCAGGGCACAATTACATTGAAGAGCTCAATGAAGCTGGCGGAATTTATGCCGTTATGAATGAAATAAATAAATTAAGTTTACTTAAAACAGATTTGATTACATGCACAGGTAAAACTGTAGCAGAAAATATTAAAGGCTGTACTAATAAGAATACTAAAATAATAAGACCTGTAGAAGATCCTTATAGTACAACTGGTGGAATTGCTGTATTAAAAGGTAATTTAGCACCGGATTCCTGTGTTGTAAAACGTTCTGCAGTTTCACAAGAAATGCTTAAACATGAAGGCCCCGCAAGAGTATTTGATTGTGAAGAAGATGCTATGGATGCAATAAACTTTGGTAAAATTAAAGCTGGAGATGTAGTTGTTATTCGCTATGAAGGTCCAAAAGGAGGACCGGGCATGAGAGAAATGCTGAATCCTACTTCTGCAATTATGGGATGTGGATTTGGTGATAGTGTGGCACTGATTACCGATGGTCGTTTTAGTGGAGCTACAAGAGGCGCAGCAATTGGACATGTATCTCCTGAAGCTGCAGTAGGAGGAAATATTGCTTTAATAGAGGAAGGAGATATTATTCGTATTGATATTATAGCAAATAAAATAGATTTTGTAGTTAGTGATGAGGAATTGAAAAAGCGTAGAGCAAATTGGAAGCCTAGAAAACCAAAAATTACAGAAGGATATCTTTCAAGATATGCAGCTTTAGTTACATCAGGAAATAGAGGAGCGATTTTAGAAACTTTTAAATTTTAATTATATATTTCAAGAGTTTAAGTTATTTTAAAAGAGTGCCTTACAGTGTATAAAATATATTGTAAGACACTCTTTTAATTTTTCTGATATTAAAAATAATTTTTAAAACTTTGTTTTTAATAAATCGATAAAGAATTTGTAATCTTAATGAATATTTATCCTGTACTAGAGAAGGGTTATTGTTAAATTAAACTTATAGTTAAAGGATATTGTAATAAAAATTTTTTTAATCTCTATTTTTGTATTGACATCAGCTATAATTGTATTATAATAAATACCATAGTAATCTTATAAGTTTTATATGTAATAGGAATTATATGTTTGGGGGTAATAAATTATGAAGGAGTTATGTATTAAGTCAGAATGCTTACAGGTTAGCATTTTGACGAAAGCAAAATCAAAGTAATTGTATAATTATTTTTAAATGAAAATTAGGGGGACTCTTCATGAAAAAAATTAAATTCGGTATTTTAATCTCATTAATCAGTGTACTAACATTGTCAACTTTTGCCGCATGTGGTAATAAGAATTCTGAAAACGGAACAGCAGCAAAAAATGATAATAAAAAAGCAGTAAGTCTTTTAAACGTTTCTTATGATCCAACAAGAGAATTATATGAGGAATATAATAAGGCTTTTGCAAAGCACTGGAAAGAAAAAACTGGTCAGGATGTTACTATAAAGCAATCTCATGGTGGTTCCGGTTCACAGGGAAGGTCTATAATTCAAGGACAGGATGCAGATGTTGCCACTTTGGCTTTAGCCTATGACATAGATGCAATTCAGCAGGCTGGGTTAATAAAAGAAGGATGGCAGAAAAAACTTCCAGATAATAGTGCACCGTATACATCAACTATAGTATTTCTTGTAAGAAAGGGAAATCCTAAGAACATAAAAGATTGGAATGATTTAACTAAACCAGGTGTTTCAATTGTAACTCCAAATCCTAAGACTTCTGGTGGAGCTAGATGGAATTATCTTGCTGCTTGGGGATATGCCTTAAAGAAAAATAACAATGATGAAAATAAGGCTAAAGATTTCGTTAAACAGGTTTATGCAAATGTATCAGTATTGGATTCAGGAGCAAGAGGAGCTACTACAACTTTCGTTGAAAGAGGAGTAGGCGATGTGCTTATAGCTTGGGAAAATGAGGCATATCTATCTGTAAAGGAATTAGGTGCAGACAAATTTGATATAGTTGTACCATCTATAAGTATACTTGCAGAACCACCAGTAGCTGTAGTTGATAAAGTAGTTGACAAAAAAGGTACAAGAGAAGTTTCAGAGGAATATTTGAAATATTTATATTCTAAAGAAGGACAGGAAATAGCTGCAAAGAACTACTATCGTCCAAGAGATAAGGAAATAGCTGAAAAATATAAAGATAATTTTGCTAAAGTAGATTTATTTACAATAGATGATGTATTTGGTGGATGGACTAAGGCTCAGAAAACTCACTTTGCTGATGGCGGTACTTTTGATCAGATATATCAGCCTAAAAAATAATTAGATTAATAGATAGAATTCTTAGATTTAGTAATTGATTTTACTAAATCTAAGAATTCATTGTATAATTTCTAAAAGTTTTATTATATAATTATAGAAATTATATAAGATATGAATTTATAAGATTAAATACACACTATTATAGTATGCATATATCTTTAATTTATGGGTTTATTAGTTATAACTTATTTATACATTTTTATTGGGTTTATTTTATGGGAGAGATTTAAATATAAATTTATTTTAAGAATTCATTAGAAATTCTACAGTTATTGAGTATTATATAAATTATTATAGAGAGTGCTGTAGTGAATATTTTACCTTTTGGATTTTGGAAGTAAAATACTTAAGCGGCTGTTTGGGGAGTAAATATAAGATATAAGGCAAAAAAGATAGGGGGGTACAATAAGTGGCTAAGAAGACAAAGGTTATTCCTGGGTTTGGTATATCCATGGGTTTAGCTATTTTATATTTGAGTTTAATAGTTTTAATTCCACTTAGTACGGTAGTAATTCAAACCACTGAAATGGGTTTTGGAGAATTCCTTAAAGTGGTGACAAATCCAAGGACAATAGCATCCTATAAGGTCAGTTTTGGTTGCGCACTGTTAGCAGCTGCCATAGATTCAGTATTTGGGTTAATTATTGCTTGGGTTCTAGTAAGATATAAGTTTCCATTTAAGAGACTTTTAGATGGATGTATAGATTTACCTTTTGCATTGCCTACTGCAGTTGCAGGTATTTCACTTACAACACTTTATTCAACAAAGGGATGGCTTGGGTCTATATTAGCTAAGTTTGGTATACAGGGCTCTTTTTCAACCTTTGGAATTACTATAGCATTGATGTTTATAGGTATACCTTTTATTGTACGTACGGTGCAGCCGGTTTTAGAAGATTTAGATGAAAGTATAGAAGAAGCAGCTTCTATTTTAGGGGCTTCCAGAATTCAGACCTTTATTAAAGTAATATTTCCTCAGCTTATTGCACCTCTATTGACAGGATTTTCACTTGCATTTGCAAGGGGGATAGGTGAGTATGGATCTGTAGTGTTTATTGCAGGAAATAAGCCTATGAAAACAGAAATAGCACCACTTTTAATAATGACCAAGCTTGAACAGTTTGACTATCCAGGGGCTACATCCATAGCATTAGTAATGCTTATATTTTCATTTTTCATGTTGTTTGTTATAAATTTAATTCAATGGAGAGCCAATAAGTATAGATAGGGAGTGATAAAATTGGAAAAAGAATATTATACAAAATCCAAAGTGATTAAGTTTTTACTTATAGGTATAACTGTATTATTTCTATTTATAATGCTTGGAATGCCATTGATATTAATATTTACCGAGGCCTTTAGAAAAGGTAAAGAGGCTTACATAGCTGCTATTACAGATCCAAACACTCTTGCTGCTGTAAAACTTACATTAATAGCTTCTGGAGTAGCTGTTGTTTTAAATACTATATTTGGAACTATAACTGCTTTTGCTGTAACAAAGTTTGAATTTCCTGGAAGGAACTTTTTAATTACTCTAATAGATCTTCCCTTTGCCATTTCACCGGTTATAGCCGGCCTAATATATGTGCTTACCTTTGGTAGAGGCGGACTATTCTATGACTTCCTATTTAACAATGATATAAAAATAATTTTTGCTCTTCCAGGTATAGTACTGGCAACAATATTTGTAACTTTTCCCTTTGTATCTAGGGAAATAATACCTTTGATGATAGCTCAGGGAAGTGAAGAGGAAGAAGCGGCTGCATCTATGGGAGCCAATATATGGACTATATTTACCAGGATAACACTTCCAAATATAAAATGGGGACTTTTATATGGAATTGTACTTTGCAGTGCCCGTGCTATAGGTGAATTTGGAGCGGTTTCTGTAGTGTCAGGACATATAAGAGGAGAGACTAATACACTGCCGCTGCATGTAGAAATACTGTATAATGAATATCAATTTTCTGCATCCTTTGCAGTATCTTCTCTTTTGGTGTTTATAGCTATTATTATTTTAATTCTGAGAAATATTATTGAATGGAAAGTTAAAAAAGAGGTGAGATAAAATGTATGTTGAAGTTAAAAATCTTAATAAAATTTTTGGAGATTATAAGGCATCTAAGAATGTATCCTTTGGAATAGAGCGTGGAAAATTAATAGGTCTACTTGGACCAAGTGGCAGCGGTAAAACTACAATACTTCGTATTATTGCAGGTCTTGAATCTGCTGATAGTGGTGAGGTATATATTGACGGTAAACTAGTTAATGATATACCAGCTGGTAAAAGAGGTATAGGCTTTGTTTTTCAAAATTATGCACTTTTTAGAAATATGACAGTTTATCAAAATGTAGCTTTTGGACTTTCCATTAAAAAGGTAAATAAAAATGAAATAAAAAAGAGAGTACTAGAATTAATAGAGCTTGTTGGACTTAAAGGACTAGAAAAGAGATATCCAAGTCAATTATCGGGAGGACAAAAGCAGAGGGTTGCCTTTGCAAGAGCTCTTGCACCAAATCCACAGCTGCTTCTTTTGGATGAACCTTTTGCGGCCATTGATGCTAAGGTTAGAAAAGAGCTTAGAACTTGGTTGAAACAAACTATACACAAGCTTGGTATAACAAGTATTTTTGTAACTCATGACCAAGAAGAAGCGGTAGAAGTAGCAGACGAGATTATAATAACTAATTTGGGAACTGTAGAACAAAAGGGAGAGCCTGTAGAAATATATAAAAAGCCTGAAACTGCTTTTGTAGCAAAATTTATTGGTGAATCAAATATTATTGAAAAATTTGATAAGCTTAAGGCATTTAAAGATATACAAAAAGGATCTAAGGCAATTATAAGACCGGAGTTTGTTCAGATTGGCAAGGAAGGTGAGGTACAGTATGTATCTGCTTCTGATAGAGGAGTAGTGACAGACATATCTTTTGCTGGTTCCAATTGGATAATCACTGCTAAAATAGGTGATATAGAAGTTACAGGAATCCGTTCTCTTGAGCAAAGTCATTTTAAAGTGGGAGATGAAGTATTAGTTCTCATACACAGATTATATGTATTCCATGAAAATAAAGTGGAAATTGTTGAAAATAAATTAAAAATTGATCCAATGCCAGTATATATATAAACACTTGAAACACCATGATATTTAAATTGATATTAGGGTGTTTTTTTATTTTCACCTGACTAACTTGGCGTAGGTGTAAGTCTACCATGCACTCTGTACAGCCCTCACACAAAATCAAAAAAAGATTTTGGTTCTCTGCTTGCACTCTGTACAGCGATTCATACCAAATACAAAATAAATTTTGTTTTGTCTGCTTTTCTTCAAGTGGCAGTTCAACGCCAAGTAAGCCATGCATTTGCAGTTCTAAAATTCAGATAGGGTAAAAGAATCCCCACCTGAATTAAGAACTTGCTTCAACTTTAACATTGTATAAGGTAAAAATGTATTGAGAATGTAAAATTTTTCAGTAATTTTGTTGACTTAAAGTTAACTTTAAGTATTATAATATTTAATATGTAACTGATTAATTATATTAATGTGCAGAGAAAGAAGTAAACGAGGGGTGTTTATATGTTGAATTTTGATTACTCTATTCCTACTAAAATATTTTTTGGAAAGGGAAAGATAGGAGTATTACCTGCTGAAATAAAAAAGTATGGTTCAAAAATACTTCTTGTATATGGAGGAGGAAGTATAAAGAGAAATGGAATCTATGAGGATATAACAAAAGGGTTAAAAGACAATTCCATTGACTTTTGGGAGCTTTCTGGTGTAGAGCCAAATCCTAGAATAACTACTGTTAGAAAGGGAATTGAAATCTGCAGGAAAAATAATATAGATCTTGTATTGGCCATAGGTGGAGGAAGCTCTATTGACTGTGCCAAAGTTATAGCAGCAGGGTATTATTATGAAGGTGATGCCTGGGATATTGTTAAAGATGCCAGGAAAATTTCAAAAGTACTGCCTGTGGCCAGTGTATTGACATTAGCTGCAACGGGCTCAGAAATGGATATTTTTGGGGTTATTACTAATATGGATACCAATGAAAAAATAGGAGTGGGGCACCCAGATATGATACCAAGATTTTCAGTGCTGGATCCTACCTATACCTTTACTGTGCCAAGAAGTCAAACAGCAGCAGGTACTGCAGATATTATGAGCCATATTATGGAGGCCTATTTCAGCAGTACAAAAGAAGCTTTTTTACAGGATAGGATGGCAGAAGCACTTCTGAAAACCTGTATAAATTATGGTAGAAAAGCCATGGATGAACCGGAAAATTATGAAGCAAGGGCAAATTTGATGTGGGCTTCCAGTCTCGCTATAAATGGACTTTTAAGCTATGGGAAACATAGAAATTGGGTTGTGCATCCTATGGAACATGAACTCAGTGCCTATTATGATATAACTCATGGAGTTGGTCTTGCTATTTTAACTCCTTACTGGATGAAGTATATTTTAGACGACAGCACTGTAGATAAATTCGCAGAGTTTGGAATAAACGTTTGGAATATAGATGCCAGTAAAGACAAATATGATATAGCTAATGCTGCCATAGACAAGACCAGAGAATATTTTAATCTACTGGAAATTCCATCTAAGTTAAGTGAGGTGGGAATTAAAGAAGATAAACTTGAAGAGATGGCAAGACAATCTGTGAGAAAAGGTAACATAGGTAGTCTAAAGCCCATAGGTTATGAGGGTGTACTTAATATCTTCAAGGAAGCATTATAGATGAACGAATTCATTATACTTACGAAAGTGGATAGTATAATGGGAAAATGTCCAGATAAAAAGAAGTTAGTAATATTTCTTTTTATCTGGACAAAGTTATTTAATATAATTATTTTTTATATTACAATTTATATATAAATATTGTTATTTAGTTATTGCAACCTTCCTACTATGGGTAATCTATCCAACCATTCTGCTTTGTGAGGAAATTCTTGGGTAAAATCATTGCCGGCAGTTTTATCATGATGTATACCATTTTTCCAAACAAGTACTTTACTTATATCATAGACAATACCTTTAATTGCTATGTATGCGGGATTACCATCTTTACCATTAAATTTACTTAACTCTTCTTTTGTAAATATTTTTTCGCTCATAAGATACCACCATCCTTTTTTTATTTATAAAAAAGTTATATAGTATATATTATAATACAATTTAATATAAATTGAATAAAAATATAGTGTATATATAAGATTATATTGTAAAATGTACTGTATAGTATATAATCATATTTAAGAAATATATATAGAGGAGCTGGATATATGGTTAAATTAAAAAATTCATCCTTAAAAGAATTGTCGATGGAGCTTGATGAAAGAATTAGTTCAAAAATAAAATTATTTGGAGTCACTGAACCTGATGAGAATATAAAAGAATTATTTTATTTAATTTCCACTAAACTAGCAGATCAATTTGAATATGAAAATAAACAAGATATTTCAGTCTGTAAGTGTATTCTTATGGATTCTGATGAATTTACTTTTATACTTGAACCCAATGAAGATTCCTGTACTATAAACTTTTGCATATATCCTATACATAGATGGACAATCAATAATTTATCTAAGACAAGAATGTTGGCGAATATAGTAGAGCAATTATGCCATTTTTACTGGAATTTAAAAGATGAAGTAAAAGGTTCTTATAAAGTTTTAGAAATAATGAAAAGAGTAAGTAAGAGAATAGAGCTAGAACACTTTTATGATGTGGACTACATAGAATATCTTTATAGTTTAGGCTATAAAAAGAATTAGATTTGTAATAAAGTAATATTATAGAAATACCTAGGTCGTCAAAGATTTAGGTGTTTTTTTATTTTAAACTTTATTTACTGTTGATTTTTACTAATTCCATTTATGCATAAGCTTATGCGTACAGGTTAGAATAAGTTTTATATTATAACTAAAATTTATTATTTTATTTTTATAGATAAAATACTGCAAAAAGAAATATGGAAAGGAAGTGAGTGTTTAGTGAAATAACACATTTTTAATAAGTTGTTTCACTAAATATATTATATGTTTGAAAAAAATCAACTAACTGTAGGACGATATCTTTTTAATTGTTTAAATAGTGAGGGAATAAGTGAGATTTTTGGTGTCCCTGGAGATTATAATTTTACTCTTTTAGATAATCTAGAGAAAGATGAGAGAATAAATTTTGTAGGTTGCAGAAATGAATTAAATGCAGGCTATGCTGCTGATGCCTACGCTAGAATTAAAGGACTTTCAGTTATGATAACTACTTTTGGAGTAGGCGAATTAAATGCTTGCAATGCAATTGCCGGTGCCTATTCTGAATATGTTCCCATTGTTCATATAGTTGGAGCTCCAAAAACTATGGTTCAGATGGAGCATAGAAAGATGCACCATACCCTAATGAATGGCGATTATTCTGTATATGAAAATATCTATAAAAATATAACTGCATATACAGCTGTAATTACTAAGGATAATGCACAAATTGAAATTCCCACTGCTATTAAAATAGCTAAGGAAATGAAGAGACCAGTATATTTAGTAATAGCCATTGATGTAGTTGATCAGCCTGTTACTAAAAGAGAAATAAATCTATTAAAACCTCAGACTAATCAGAATTCTTTACAGTTAGCACTTGATAATATTAAACAGGTTATTAATAGGGCACAAAAGCCAGTACTTCTTCCGGATATCATGGTATCAAGATATAATCTTCAATCTGTAGTTGAAAGTTTAGCAGATAAAATGGATATACCTGTAGCTACTATGATGGCAGGTAAAGGATCCTTTAATGAGAGCCATAAAAACTATATAGGATTATATGCAGGCAGATGGGGAAGTCTAGAGGTTAAAGATTTTGTTGAGGGCTGCGATTGCATTTTAGCCGTTGGCCCTATTTGGTCCGATTACAATACAGGTTCCTTCAGTGCACAATTGAATCCTGTAAACATTATAGAAATCCAACCTAATTATGTAAAGGTAGGAATGAGCCTATATGAAAATGTATTAATGGAAGATTTATTAAATGAATTAGTTAAAATTGTAGAGAAAAAATCAGTTCCAATTCCAAATATTAAAAGAATATACAATGAGAATAATAACATCAATGGAAATGATCAGATTACATCTGTATATTATTATCCCAAGTTACAGAATTTTATTAAAGAAAATGACATAGTAATTGTAGAATCAGGATCACTTCCTCTTGGTATGGCAGAGGTTAGGCTGCCTAAAAGTGTTACTTATATATGTCAGTATAATTGGGGATCTATAGGCTATGCGACTCCTGCTGCCTTTGGTGCCTGCGTTGCAGATAGAAATCGTCGTATAGTTTTATTTACTGGAGATGGATCTATACATTTAACAGCTCAGGAATTAAGTTCAATTATATATAACGGTTGTAAGCCTGTGATATTTTTAATAAATAATAAATATTATACTATTGAAGCCTATCTGAATGCACCTAAAACAACTGAATATAATAATATACCAGTTTGGGATTTCCAAAAACTCATTGAAGCCTTTGGTGGGAATGCATATACTGCCAGAGTAAATACTAATGAAGAATTAGATAAAGCTATAGAGGAAATTGAAATTCAGGGTAAAGATAAAATGTGTTTTATTGAAATAAATGCGGATAAGATGGATGTACCGGAAATTGTTCATAATGTTCATACTATGATAGAAGAAATGGAAAAGCAAAAGATGAATTGAAAAATATTTATAATTGCTTATTACTAAAAATTATAAATTTTGAGATGAATTTTTGATTTGATAACACTTCTTTTTAAAGATTAGATGACATATTGTTATATTTATAACATATTTTTTCATAATTATTAATACAAACACAAAATATTTATAAAAAAAACATAAAATAACGTTTACAGATGTAAAATTTATAGTAGAAAAAATGTCGTTTATATAGTAAAATTAGATTACTAAAATTAAAAAGGAGTGTATTGAAAACATGGAAACAATAAAATTAGATATCAATGAGCACTATGAAGATGAAATTGAAGCATTAGAGGATAATGGATATGAACAAGTAGATGATACAACCTACACTAAAAAGGGTAAAAAGTATAAATTTGTAAGTGTTGAGAAATTTAATACATGGATTTATCATATTATTTTAGAAGAAGTAGAATAGTAAGAATTTACTGTGAATTAAGAAATGAGGGATTAAAATTCCTCATTTTTATATTTTCTATAACTATCCTATCTAAAAAAATCAGTTGCTATTTTGAATTTTACAGCAGTTAATAAACAGTCCTATTGTATACTTCTTTAATTAAAAAACTTCTTTCTATAATTATATATTATCTCTGAATAAATCTAAAAAGTTCAAAGTTTAACATTCTATGTATCCTTATGGAATGTTTTTATTAATTTTAGGAATACTATTCTTAAGATTATAGGGAGTTCGGAGGTATATATAATGGAGAAAAAGCATAAAGGTCTATCTGCAGGGCAGCTTACAATGATGGCACTGGGAACTATAATTGGAGGCTCCTTTTTTCTTGGATCATCTGTATCTATTCACGCAGCAGGCCCTGCGGTTTTAATTTCATATGTATTAGGAGGAGTACTAGTATATTTTATTCTTTCGGCTCTTTCTGAAATGACTGTAGCAGATCCATCACCAGGTTCTTTTAGGGCTTTTGCCAGTAAAGCTTTTGGATCTGGAGCTGCATTTGTAGTGGGATGGGTTTATTGGACGGGGATGATTTTAGCTATGTCCAGCGAAGCGGCGGCTGTATCCATATTATTTCGCAGATGGTTTCCAAGTCTTTCTGTATTTCTTCTCGGAAGTATTGTTATCACTGTGGTTACTGTACTTAATTTTTTAGGAGCTGATAGATTAAGTAAATTAGAAAGTAGTCTAGCAGCTGTCAAGCTGCTAGCTATATTATCCTTTATAATTATTGGAATATCTTTAGTTATGGGTTTCATAAAGGGTGCACCAACTATTGGTACTAATGTAATCAGAAAAGAGAGCTTTATTCCAGGAGGAATAAAAAGTATTACTGGCAGTATGCTTGTTGTCATATTTGCCTATGCAGGTTTTGAAATAATAGGATTAGCTGCTTCAGAAACAGACAATCCTGAGAAGACAATTCCAAAAGCTATTTTTTATACAATTTTAGCCCTTGCAGGACTTTATATAGTATCTATTATAGTTTTATTAATCCTTATTCCAACTGCTGATCTTAATGAAGAAATAAGCCCAATGGTAGCAGCACTTAACAGGTGGGGAATGGGATGGGCTGGAAATGCAATAAATATAGTTATGATTACAGCTATTCTCTCCACCATGCTGGCAGCTATGTTTGGAATGGGCAGGATGCTCCGTTCTCTGGTAGATGAAGGGCATGCACCTAAATGGCTGAAGGATAAAAGTAAAGTACCTCATAGAGGAATAGTATTTTCGGGTTTTGCAATGTTTTTAGCTCTAATAATGGGTATTATAATTCCTAAAATTTATATGTTCCTCATAAGTTCTGGTGGTTTTGCCTTGTTATTTACTTATGCAGTGATTGTTGCTACTCAGATTCGATTAAGACAAAGGTATGGATCTCCAAAAAAAGGGCAATATCATATAATAGGATATCCTTATAGTTCTTGGATTACTTTGATAAGCCTTATTATTATAATTATCAGTATGCCATTTATTTCTGGGCAGACATCAGGACTTGTATCAGGACTTATAATAATTGCTTTTTACACATTTGCCTATATGTTAATGAAAGTCTATAAAAAGAGTGAAAAATTAAAAACTAACAGTGCTATAAGAGCAAAGGCAAATAAGCTTAGATTATCTACAGAATTCTCAGAGGAACTAACTAAAGAACATAAGAGAATTAATAAAGATGTTAAAAAGAGATGAGTTCCATAAATATATTAATATATGTTTATGTAATGTTATTATTAAAAATATGTTATTAAAATAAATGATAATGTAGTAAAATGTATTATTTTATTTATTTATGTATGATATAATAGATAAAATTCATTATAAATTATATAATTTCTACACTTCATGTTTTTAGTTGGAAAATATACAGTTGAAAAACCATATAAGAAAGGAAAGCTGTTGTATGATAGGAATATCAAAATTATTATGTGGAAAGGAAAGCTTCGGAGATAAATTAAGATATATTCATGGAGCTAGTACCCAGAAAAATGGAGTAAACAAGGGGTATGGTCCTGTAGTGGTATGGAATTGCACCAGAACTTGTAATTTAAAATGTAAACACTGTTACGCGGATTCTGACAGCAGAATATATGAAGAAGAACTCAGCACTGAGGAGGCAAAAAAATTTATTGATGATTTACATGGATTTAAAGTACCTGTAATATTGTTTTCAGGAGGAGAACCTTTTCTAAGGAAAGATTTATTTGAATTGATTGAGTATTCAACACAGCGTAATATAAGAAGTACAATTTCTACTAATGGTACCTTGATAGATAAAGATGCGGCAATTAAGCTTAAACAGTGTGGTGTAGGCTATGTGGGAATAAGTTTAGATGGAATAGGAAAAAGTCACGATGAGTTCAGAGGAACTAAAGGCTCTTTTGACAATGCACTTAGGGGTATTAGAAACTGCAGAGAAGCTGGCCAGAAAGTGGGATTAAGATTTACCATAAATAAGCATAATTATGGGCAGTTAAAGGATATATTTAGGCTTATTGAAGAAGAAAAAATTAATCGTGTGTGCTTTTATCACCTAGTCTATTCTGGCAGAGGAAGCTCTATGATGAATGAAGATATAACTCATGATGAGGCTAGAGAAGCCATGAATTTGATTATTGAAAAGACTATGGAAATGGGAGATAAAGTAGAAATACTTACAGTAGATAACCATGCAGACTCAGTTTATCTCTATTTGGAAGCGGAGAAAAAATGCAAGAATCTGTCACAAAATATTCTTAAATTGATGAAGCTGAATGGTGGAAATCGTTCAGGCATAGCCATTGCAAATGTGGATTACAAAGGAAATGTTCATCCAGATCAGTTTACAACTCAATATACTTTTGGAAATGTGAAGGAGAGAAGTTTTGGTGATATCTGGTCAGATACTTCAAATTCTATTATTGATGGATTAAAGAATAGAAAAAATTTGTTAAAGGGAAGATGTGGCATCTGTAAATGGCTTGAGGTTTGTAATGGAAATTTTAGAGCAAGGGCGGAAGCAGTAACCGGAGACTTCTGGGCATCAGATCCAGCTTGCTACTTGACCAATGAAGAGATAGGAGTTAGTGAGTCTGCTGGGTTGATTTGATTCGTCCTTTTCTCCTAGTGCTAATTAAAAAATAAATTTGGGGAGGCAATATCTAATGATTATATCCTGGAATACTACCAATAAATGCAATATGTACTGCAAACATTGTTATAGAGATTCTGGAAATAAGGCTAAAGAAGAGCTAAATACTAAAGAGGCAAAGGAATTGCTGGATGAAATAGTAAAGGCTGGTTTTAAAATAATGATTTTTTCTGGCGGGGAGCCGCTTATGAGGGAAGATATCTATGAACTGACAGAGTATGCACGGCAAATTGGACTTAGACCAGTACTTGGAACTAATGGTACACTTATAACTTTAGATGTAGCTAAAAAATTAAAAGAATCTGGGGTTATGGGAGTGGGAATCAGTTTAGATAGTTTAAATTCTAACAGTCATGATAATTTTAGAAATTATAATGGTGGATGGAAAAAAGCCGTTGAAGGCATGGAAAATTGCAGCAAAGTAAATTTACCCTTTCAGATACATACTACTGTAATGAATTGGAATAAAAATGAAATATTGGACATTACAGATTTTGCTGTTGATATGGGAGCAGTGGCTCATCATATATTTTTTTTGGTACCTACAGGTCGGGGAATAAATATAGAAAAGGAAGCGCTAAATAGGGAGGATTATGAGAAAACTCTAAAAGATATAATGCTAAAACAGAGAGAAGTATCTATAGAATTAAAACCTACCTGTGCACCTCAATTTATGAGAATTGCTTCAGAAAATAATGTAAGAACAAGATTCAGAAAGGGGTGCCTAGCTGGCACTGCCTATTGCATTATAAGCCCTGTAGGAAACGTTCAGCCCTGTGCCTATTTGAATTCTTCTATGGGAAATGTAAGAGAAACTCCTTTTAGTGAAATATGGAGAAATAGTTCTCTGTTAAATCAGCTAAGGGCTTCAGATTATAAAGGAAAATGTGGAGTTTGCAGCTATAAAATAGACTGTGGAGGCTGCCGAGCTCGTGCAGCTTTTTATAATAATGGGGACCTAATGTCAGAAGATTCCTGGTGCTTACATTCTGTTGGGAAGGGAGTATATGTTTAATGGACAGAGAAAGTAAGGAAATACTCAATTTAATACAGACAGAATTTCCACTGGACGCAAGACCATTCTTAAAAATTGCCAATAAACTCAATATAACTGAACAAAAGGTTATCAATACAATTAACGAGCTTAAGAAGCAGGGATATATACGGAGAATAGGCGGTATATTTAATTCTAGTAAACTGGGATATACAAGTCTTTTATGCGCTGCAAGGGTGCCAGAGGATAGAATTTATGAAGTGGCAGAGTTCATAAGCAGCTATAAGGGGGTAACTCATAACTATCAAAGAAATAATAAGTATAATATTTGGTTTACAGTTACGGAAGAATCGGAAGAGAAAATCAAAAGATTTTTGCAGGATATCAAAGTTAATACGGGGATTGAAGATATATTGGAATTACCTGCAATAGACGTATTTAAAATCAATGCTGTTTTTGCCATGAAGGAGTGATACCTGTGCTAAGTTCTTTAGATATAAGTATTATTCGTAAAGTTCAAGAGGATATTCCCATTGTGCCAGAACCTTATAAAAAGATAGCAGAAGAGCTGGGCATTTCTCAGGAAGATTTGTTAAATAAAATAATTGAATTTTCTAATAAGGGTATTATACGAAGATTTGGTGCTATTTTAAACCATAGAAATGCAGGTTTTAATGCAAATGCCATGGTAGTATGGAAGGTGCCGGAAGAGAGTATTAAAGAAATAACAGATATTATGATAGAATTTAGAGAGATAAGCCATTGTTATAGGAGGCCTGTATGTGATGATTGGCCTTACAATATTTTTACTATGATTCATGGACAAACGAAAAATATATGCGAAGATATAGTACAGAAAATATCTGAGTTGAGTAATATAAAGGATTATAATATATTGTACAGTATTTATGAATTTAAGAAGAGCAGTATGAAATACTTTCAGGATTGAAGGAAAATTTTACCGATTAATAACCAGCAGACAGGAATAATACTCTAATGTAAATATATATATTATTTAGATAGATATATTTTGGAGGTATTTTTAGTGGGTTATTATGTTAAAGTGGAATCAGGAGTAAAAGTTTTTGTAGAAGATATTAATCCAGAAGGGGATAAGACAATTGTATTTTTACATGGTTGGCCTGGTAATCATAATTTATTTGAGTATCAATTTGATGAACTGCCTAAAAGGGGATACAGATGTATTGGCATAGATCAGAGAGGATTTGGAGAATCAGATAAGCCCTTTACAGGATATGATTATAATAGATTGTCAGATGATGTTTGGTGCGTGGTTAAGGCACTGGGATTAAAAAATTTTACTTTATCTGGACACTCTACTGGGGGAGCAATTGCAGTTAAATACATGGGCAGACATAAAGGTGAAGGTGTATCAAAACTTGCTCTTTTTGCAGCAGCGGCTCCTAGTCTAATTAAACGTCCTAATTTCCCTTATGGCATAGATGAAAGTGTTGTAACAAATATTATTCAAGAAACCTATGCAGATAGACCTAAAATGTTAAGTGATTTTGGAGATATATTTTTCTTTCAGCATATAACTGAACCTTTTGCACAGTGGTTTCTGCAATTAGGTTTACAAGCAGCAGGATGGGCTACAGCAGCTATAGCAAATACATGGATACAGGAAGAATTATTTTCTGATTTAGCATCTATAAATGTGCCTACATTAATACTTCATGGTATTCATGATAAAGTAGTTCCCTTTGAATTAGGTCAGGTGCAGAATCAAAGTATTAGAGATTCCAAGCTTATACCTTTTAATTTAAGCGGCCATGGACTGTTTTATGATGAGAAGGATAAGTTTAATAAAGAATTAATGAAATTTGTAGAAAATAGGACCTCAACTAAATGAAGTTTTAAAATGTTAAAATATCAAAATATCGTGTAGTTCACAAAAGAACTTCACGATATTTTTAGTGTATAATAACTTAAAGGAATAATAGAGAATTTCAGTATAAAAATATAAAGCAAATTATTTAGATACTAAAGAGTAAATGATAGGAAAGAAAGGAGACATTATGAGAGATGAATAAAACTTTTTATTATGAAACTAAAATAGGGAAAATAGGTATTACGGAGGATGGAAAAGCTATTACTAATATATATTTTGGGGAGAGTCCTTCTAAAGATATAAATTTAATTGAAACACCACTGTTAAAAGAAGCTTATAAACAGCTTCAGGAATACTTCCATGGAAAGAGAAAGACATTTCAATTGCCACTTGCACCTAAAGGTACAGATTTTCAGCAAAAAGTATGGGAGGCATTAAGGAAAATTCCCTATGGCAGTACCTGCAGTTATAAAGATGTAGCTATAAAGATAGGAAATATAAATGCCTGCCGTGCTGTGGGTATGGCAAATAACAGAAATCCAATTCCAATTATTATACCCTGCCATCGTGTTATTGGAACTAATGGCAAGCTGGTAGGCTATGGCGGTGGACTTAAAATAAAAGAAATGCTTCTAAAAATTGAAAATAAAGACTAAAATAAAATTTGAATAGTGAGAATTAATGAATGTTACAAATAAGGGAATATATGTTGCTAAGTCTATATGAATTACCTAGTGATGTAATTTATGTAAAATGCGTTATTACATATAATAGTTACTGGTTGAAGTTAATATTAAACCTTTATTTAAAATAGTGAAGTTATTAATAAAAATATTGGAGGTAGCAATGATGTTAAACATAGGATGCCATTTATCAGCTTCAAAGGGATATAAAGCTATGGGAAAAAATGCTCTTAAAATAGGCGCAAATACCTTTCAGTTTTTTACACGCAATCCTAGAGGAGGAAAGGCTAAAAAAATTGATCCAGAGGATATAAAAGCTCTGCTGGAAATGGCAAAGGAAAATGAATTCGCTGCGCTGCTGGCCCATGCTCCTTATACTGTAAACCCTTGTTCTGCAGAGGAAAGTGTAAGAGAATTTGCATTGGAGACTATGAAAGATGATTTGGAGAGAATGGAGTATCTTCCTAATAATCTCTATAATTTTCATCCAGGAAGCCATGTAAAACAGGGTGTAGAGATAGGAATAAAATATATTACGGATACTTTAAACTCCATCATAAAACCAGATCAAACTACTACAGTACTACTTGAAACAATGGCAGGTAAAGGCACAGAAATAGGTCGTAGTTTTCAGGAGTTAAAGCAGATTCTTGATGGAGTTGAGCTTTCAGAAAAGATGGGAGTTTGTCTTGATACCTGTCATGTATATGATGCAGGCTATGATATTGTGAATAATTTAGATGGTGTACTAGAGGAGTTTCATAAAATTATTGGACTGGATAAACTTCGTGCAATTCATTTAAATGACAGCAAAAATCCCTTTGAAAGTCATAAAGATCGTCATGAGAAAATTGGACAAGGCTCTCTTGGAAAAGAAGCTATAATTAGAGTTACAAATCATCCTAAATTGTGTAATCTGCCTTTTTTTCTTGAAACACCAAATGAGCTGTCAGGCTATGCTGAAGAAATAAAAATGCTTAGAGAAGCTTATGAATACTAGTGAAAATGGAGATAAAACATTGGAAAATACAATAAGAGAACATCTATTTCAATTGGCAGATGAAAAATATAGAGAATTTCAAAAGAGATTGTGTCCGGGGAAAGACAACATTTTAGGGGTAAGATTGCCCTTGCTAAGAAATTTGGCTAAACAGATAGCCAAAAGTGACTGGAAAGTCTATATGAAGGAAGCAAAAGATGAATATTATGAGGAAGTTATGCTTCAAGGGTTAGTTATTGGATATGTAAAGGCTGATATTGAAGAAATTTTAAATCTTGCTATGGATTTTATTCCTAAAATTGATAACTGGGCTGTATGTGACAGTTTTTGCACAGGATTGAAATTTACAAAGAAGAATAAAGAGAGGGTTTTAAAGTATATTAAATCTTATTTGTCTGCAGAAAAGGAATTTGAAGTTAGATTCGGGGTTGTAATGCTTCTTGAATTTTACATAGAAGATAGTTATATAGACAAAGTGTTATTATTATTGGATGAAGTAAAACATGAAGGATATTATGTGAAAATGGCTGTGGCTTGGGCTATATCCATATGTTATATAAAATTTCCAGAAAAGACTATGAAGTATCTTAAAAATAACAGCCTGGATGATTTCACATATAATAAAGCACTGCAGAAAATTACAGAATCTTTAAGAGTTGATAGAGAGACTAAAATTCTTATAAGAAGTATGAAACGCAAATTATAAAGGGAAGAAATGCTGTAAATGAAGCTGTATGAAATTTTGGGAATAAAAAGTTGACATGGATAGAAAATATAATATAATAAAAGTATGTATAGTAGGAAATTGTTAAAGAATAAATGTAAACCATTGAAGCAAGTTCTCTTAATTCAGGTGAGGATTTTTTTATCCCATCTGAGTTTTAGAACTGCAAATGCATGGCTTACTTGGCGTCGAACTCCCACTTGAAGAAAAGCAGAGAACCAAAATCTTCTTTTCGATTTTGTGTGAGGGCTGTACAGAGTGCGTTGGAGACTTACGCCAAGTTAGTCAGGTGAAAGTTTATTTTGAAGATAAATTTAAAATAAGGTCTTACTGATTAGGGGGTGTGATTTTTGGAGTTTAGTGAAGAGCAGATACAGAGATATTCCAGAAATATTATTTTATCTCAGGTAGGTGCCGAAGGGCAGGAAAAATTGTTAAACTCAAAAGTACTTATAATGGGAGCTGGAGGACTTGGTTCTCCTGTAGCCATGTATCTTGCATCAGCAGGAGTTGGTACTATAGGATTAGTAGATGGAGACGTGGTAGATCTTTCCAATCTTCAAAGGCAGATTATACATTCTGCAGAAGATGTAGGCAGGGCAAAGGTTCAATCTGCAAAAGAAAGTATTAATAAGGTGAATCCTGATATTAATGTAATTACATACAATACAATTTTATCTTCAGAGAACATAATGCAGATTATAGAGGATCAGGATTATGATTTTATAATTGATGCTACAGATAATTTTCCAACTAAATTTTTGATTAATGACGCCTGTGTTTTAGCTAAAAAACCTCTTTGTTCTGCTGGGGTAATAGAGTTCCATGGACAGCTTACTACCTATATACCGGATAATGATACACCTTGTTTTAGGTGTATATTTCAATCACCACCTCCTGCAGGTACAATTCCTACCTGCTGTGAGGCAGGTGTCCTGGGAGCAGTAGTTGGAGTAATAGGAAATCTCCAGGCGTTAGAAGCTTTAAAGTATCTGCTTGAGATAGAAGAAAACCTGGCAGGATATCTTTTGACCTTTGATGGCATAACTATGGAATTCAGGAAAATACAGATAGGTAAAAACAGCAAATGTGGTGTCTGTGGTGATAAGCCTGAAATAAAAGATCTTATAGATTATGAAAGAAGCTATTGTAATCTGTAAGTGAGTTTATATTGTACACAGAGAATGCTGTAAATATAGAGTTCTAGATATCTAAGATAGGGATATCTAGAACTCTATTATCAGTGATAGTACATAATAATAGGGATTTTTGGGGGTTATCTATCTCTTAGATTTTCTATATCCGGCAGCTTGTGCTTCCTGTTCTGTGTTGAACCATTGCTCAGCATTTGTCTTATCATAGAATTGTCCTCCAGGTACATGATAGATTTTTTCACCCTTGGAATTAATATTTCCCTTTATAAGTCCCTTTGAACTTTTAGTTTCATTGGAGCTGCTAGGGTAAGAAGTATTAATTGAGGAGTCTTCATTCTTTGAGCTAGTGCTGAAGGAGCTTGTACTATTTGATTTATTGCTGGAACTGCTTAAATTATTATTAGAATTGGAAAGAGCATCTCCCTTAGTAGTTCCATTAGGGTCTATAGTCCATAATCCCTTTTTTGCATTTCTTGCATCCATATTGTATTTAGTAAAATAATCTCTGTATTTTACATCTGGAGGATAGGTAGAAACTTGAGCGTATCCATTTTCAACTAATATGGCATTGAACATTTTAGTTTTTATCTCTGAATCAGTTATTTCTTTTGGCACATCAATCCATACATATCTAAGTAGTCTCCCATACTGATCTGTTTCGGAAACATCTTTTTCAAGGTATACTGTTTTACCTGTAAGACTGCTTTTAGTATAATTGCTTGCTTCTTTTCCATAGGGTTCTGTTCGTGTGGTGGATTCAGGGCTGTTTACTCCTATTAATCTTATCTTAGTACCTTCTGAAAGTTCCACCGTATCTCCATCAACTACTCTTGATATCTTAGCTTCTTTAAGGTTGAGTTTTGATATAGAAGCTGACTTTTCCTGTGAACTTAAAGCATTTTTGGAAGCTGAATTGTTTTCGATATTTTGTGTTGAAAGATTAGAACTGCTGTTTTCAGGTGCATTGGCACTAACCTTTTCACCAGAACATCCACTGATGAACAAGAAACATATTAATAAAATTACTACAAGTGCAGTGTTGTTAATTTTACTTTTAAAATTCATTGTTTTCCTCCTAAGTTTATTTCAAATTTTATATAATTGTTAAATATATGGTATAATATATGAATATTAATAAAATTTGGATGTTCTATATAGTTGTTTTATATTTATTTTAAAATATAGATTTAAAAAAGTAAATATAAGCACTTGTAGTAACTATTAAAATAAAAATCAATCTATATATTCAATATACAATTATATTGCATTTATAAATAAGTGTTTATATATGTAAATGTAGAAAACTATAAATATATTTTAATATAATTAGCTTAAATTATATTATATGAGGGGGAAATATAATGCAAAAAATTAAAAAGTTTAGTGTGATATTGCTGCTTATAGCATTATCATCATTAATGTTGATTTCATGTGAAAAGGAAAAAGCAACTCCACAAGAAAGTGCTAAGATATTTTTAGATGTTACCTTTAAAAATGATAAAACTAATATTGACAAAATAGGATTGACAGAAAAGGATTACGCTTCCTTTAGAAAAGAAATAGAAGATGGAATTATGCAAGGTATAGCCGAAGGAAATACTGATAGCAGTATTATAACTGATGAAATTAAAAATAATTTAAAAGCTGATTTTATCAAAGGATTTAGCAAAATAGATTATAAAGTAAATACTATATCAACAGATAAAGATACAGCAGAAGTTGAAGTTAAAGTAAGAGGTTTTGATATGAAAAAAATAATTGATAATTCCATGGCAAAAATGAAAGAAGAAGTTAATAAGAATCCATCAATGACAGAAAAACAAATATACCAATCTGCATTCAAGATGATTGGAGAAGATATTGCAAAGGGTACACTAGTGCAAGAACCAAAATCTGTGAAACTAACCTTAACTAAAAAAGACAATGTTTGGCTTCCAGAATCAGAGACAAATTATTCAGATGATATGTTATCTGCAATTATGTCTGAATAGATATTATTATGAAAAATAAAATTTTTCATAATAATTATGTTTATTCAAAAATTGTTTATTAATAGTTCACCATATTATATTACAAACTTCATAAAAATGAAAAAGATTTTTAATAATTATAAATTATTATGATAGAGTACAAAATTACCTACTGGGAAAAGTAATGGTAGAAATACCAGTGCTTTTCCCTTATATAAGAGTTTTTTATGAATATATCTTCTTTATTATTATTTTCATCTACAATATTCATATGTCTTTACTCTTCTTCTATCATATTTTTACTCAAAATCTTTATAGAGCAAACTAGGTTGTATATCTTTGTTGCATTGATATTTATTACTAGAGTATTTATCATATTCTCCCTCTATAGAATGATAATATATCTGACATATATCAACATTTGCATATATCCTTATAGGTTGAATACAATGTATTTCTAATGTCCAGTATCCATTAAATCCCACATCTCCAAACCCTGCTGTTACATGTATAAATAATCCTAGTCTTCCTACTGAAGATCTGCCTTCCAGCATGGGAACATACTTATCTGTTTTTGTATATTCCACTGTTCTTCCTAAATAAAGTTTGTTGGGTTCCAATACTATACCTTCTGGTGGAATGACAATTTTTTTGACTTTATTTTCCTTCTTCATATCTAAAATTGACTCGTCATATACAAGTAATTCATTATTTAATCTCAAATTATAACTATTAGGATTAATCCTTTTTTCGTCAAAAGGTTCTATTATAATTTCTTTGCCTAATTTATTTTTTATTTCTTTTCCAGATAGTATCATTTTAATTTCCTTCTTTCCTTAAAGCTTAAATTGTTACTTCATTAATATTTATTATACAAGTATTTGCATATATAAAATTATAAATTATATGTGAATTCCATAGTAGCCTCCAATTCCCTGTAATAGCTTTTTCAAAATTACATAAAAATAATAATATCACTTAAAGAAAAGAGGAGATTTTATAATATGGCAAATAAAAAAAGTAAAGGTAAATTCTCTGTATCAGAGGGACGAGAAGCAGCAGCTAAATTTAACCTGGAAGCTGCAGAAGGAGTGGGAATTTCAACTAAAGGAAGACGTAAAGAGGATGTTACTTCAGAACAGAAAAATCCAGTTGGCAAAATTAAAAATCCCGGTAAAAATAGAAAATGATTTTTATACAATGTCAATAAATCTATAGTATAAATTAATATAAAAATAAAAACACCGTAAAATTCAGATTTTTTGAATAATACGGTGTTTTTTAGAAGATATTTAATTTTCACTTAATTCAGCAGCATTTACTGTAAAATGCTTATCTGTATTTAAATCTTTAATTTGGATTTCATTAGTTCCTTCATTGATACTTTCTATCCAAACAGGATTACCTTTATAATTTACATCAATTACTCCTAAGGATTCAACTATTTCATTAGCTTTTTTTATATCCATGTATTTTTTCTCCTCTCAATGATGGCTTTAATATATTTATTTTGCCCTGAAAATATAAAAAAATTACTGCCTTCAATTTCCTGTAATAGCTTTGTGAAAATTACATAAATATAATAATACTATTTAAGAAAAGGGGATTTTAAAGATGGTAAATAAGAAAAGTAAAAATAAATTTTCTGTATCAGAGGGAAGAGAAGCTTCTGCTAAATTCAAACTGGAAGCTGCTGAAGGAGTGGGCATTCCAGTTAGTGGAAATAATAAAGAGAATGTTACTCCTGAACAAAAAAATTCAGTTGAAATAATCAAAAACTCTGGAAAAAATAGAATATAATCTTTATACAAAGTTAAAATGTTAAATTTTAAAAAAATGCTCAATAAGAAGGGATTTCTAATGGAAGTTCCTTCTTTTTTGATTTTAACTCTTATTTTCAAGTCCTATATTCTGAATGCATATATAGTTGTAAATGGAAGCTATAATAATAAAATGAAATTAAATTCAATAATATATAGTTATATATCATTGACAAGAATAATTAATGTGTTTATACTGTATATAAACGTATATATACAGTATAAACTTTGCAAAGGGAGCAGTACTTATGAATATAATTATTTCTAATGCATCTAAAGAACCCATATATGAACAAATTACAAGACAGATAAAGGACAATATAATAAACGGAATTCTTTATCAAGGTGAACTTCTTCCGTCTATAAGGAGTCTTGCTAAGGAGCTTAAAATAAGTGTAATAACTACTAAGAGAGCTTATGAAGAATTAGAGAGAGAAGGTTTTATAGAAACTGTACCAGGAAAGGGTTCTTATGTTTCCGCACAAAACAAAGAATTTTTAAAGGAAAAAAAGATTAAATCTATTGAAGAAAAATTGTCTCAAGCCATAGAAGACAGCCGTCTTATAGGTCTTACTAAAGAAGAACTAAAGGAAATGCTGGACATTCTATACGATAATATTTGAACCTATATGATAAATAACAGATTTCAGCTTTATAAGTGAAAACATAAATTCTAACCAAGTAATATTTATTCACAAAGCTAATGGAGGTAAGTTATGGATACTATTTTAGAAATTAAAGATTTGACTAAGATTTATAAGGGATTTAAATTGGATAAAGTAAGCTTCAAACTTTCAAAAGGTTATATTATGGGACTTATAGGGCCTAATGGTGCAGGAAAGAGTACAACCATAAAACTTATAATGAATCTCATAAGAAAAAACTCTGGAGACATAAAGATTTTCGGAATGGACAATATAGAAAATGAAAGGGAAATAAAACAGAGAATAGGTTTCGTATATGATGAAAACTGTTTTTATGAGGATTTGACTGTAATGGAAATGAAGAGAGTGATTGCCCCCTTTTATAAACAGTGGGATAATAAAGTTTTTGATAAATATATATCTAAATTTGAACTTCCTAAAAATAAAAAGATAAAACAGCTTTCTAAGGGAATGAGAATGAAGTATTCACTGGCCATTGCACTTTCTCATAATGCAGAATTTATAATAATGGATGAGCCTACCTCAGGACTGGACCCTGTTTTTAGAAGTGAAATGATTGATATACTGTATTCGGTAATTCAGGATGAAAATAAGGGAATATTATTTTCTACACATATTACAACAGATTTACAAAAGGCAGCGGATTATATTACATTTTTAAATTCAGGTAAGGTAGTATTTTCAGATGATAAGGACAGTATTATTGAAAATTATAGTATTATTAAGGGCAATAATGGAATTTTAGATAAAGCTATAAGAGATAAATTTATAGGAATAGATGAAAATGCCTTTGGATTTGAGGGATTAACTAATAATACTGAGGATATTAGAAAATTATTGAAGGATAAGGTGTTAATTGAAAGAGCAAGTCTAGATGATATTATGGTTTATACAGTCAGGGGGAATGAGTAATGGTAAATCTTATTTTAAAGGACATATTAGTTCAAAAGAAACCTTTTGTATTCTTTATAGTATTTGCTGTAATAATGAACTCCTTATATTCACATATGGATGCTTCCTATGTAAATGTAATATTTATTATGTTGCCAGTTATGATTATCATAGGCTGTGTAACTAATATGAGTATAAAAGATGAGAAAGCTGAAAATATGATAAACAGTCTTCCTGTAAAGAGAATTGATATAATTTTGGCTAAGTATTTGTCTGTATTTATATTTATATTCATAGCTTCCATTATAATTTTTGTTAGTTCCTCTGCAATGAATTTTATGGGAATTATTCATCTTGAAAGATTGATGAATTTTAAGGATGTAGAGATATGTGCAATAATAACAATATTTATAAGCTCTTTGTATTTTCCAATAAATTTTAAATTGGGATATACAAATTCAAGATATATACTTATGAGCTTGTACATGTGTATATTTTTTATACCATTAGCTATTGAAAAACTAATAGGAGATAAAGTAAAAGTTACTCCAGAATTTATTGTCTATATAAATAATGCTCCCAATTGGCAGATTGTCTCATTTGTTATTTGCATATTAGCTATAGTAATGATAGTATCTTTTTTTATATCCTACTTTCTATATAAAAATAAAGATTTAGCCTAAAAATTTTAATAAAAACCCGTTGACATTGACGCTGCGTAAAGGTGTAAGTATTCTGATGACGACCATCTATAATAATTCACTACTGTATTTTCTACAATGATTCTTAAAAGATAATAGATTAATTAATCGAATAATATCGATTAATAGATTAAAATTCATGTTGAAAATAGATCGATTAATCTATATAATCAAATAGAGAAGGTGATGGTATGTTTGAATTAAAGGAAACTGAAAACGTTGAATTTAAAAGGGAATTAAATGAATCAATAAAAAAAGAATTAATTGCATTTGCTAACACTTATGGTGGTGAAATTTATATTGGTATAGATGATGATGGAAAAATTATAGGATTGGATAATGCAAAACAAGATTTAGAAGCAGTAAGTAACATCATAAGAGATTCAATAAAACCAGATTTGGCACTTATTACATCAGTGAAAATAGTGATAATTGAAGCTAAGGAAATTATTAAGATAGAAGTTTTAAAAGGAACTAAGCGGCCTTATCATTTGATATCAAAGGGGCTAAAACCGTCAGGAGTATTTGTAAGGCATGGTATTACATCCGCACCAGCTACTGAAGATTCAATACGACAAATGATAATTGAAAGTGATGGAGTTATTTTCGAAAATACTAGATGTATAAATCAAGAATTAACTTTTGATTATGCAAGAAAGGTTTTTAACGAAAAACAAATTGGGTTTGAAAAATCTAATCAAAGGACTCTAGGTATAATTAATGAAGATGGATATTATACAAATTTAGGACTTTTATTTTCAGATCAATGTCAACATTCAATAAAATGTGCTCTTTATGATGGAGATACAAAATTGGAATTTAGGGATAGAAAGGAATTTGCAGGTTCTATACTTAATCAATTAGATGAGGCTTATGAATATATAAGTCTTCAAAATAAGGTTGAAAGCGACTTTAAAGGCCTTAATAGAGTTGATAGAGAGGATTATCCATATTATGCAATAAGAGAAGCATTGATAAATGCAGTAGTTCATCGAGATTATGGATTTAGTGGAAGTACTTTAATTCATATCTTTGAAGACAGAATTGAGTTTGTTTCTGTTGGTGGACTTGTAGCAGGACTTACATTAGAGGATATAATGCTTGGAATATCAGAAAGTAGAAACAAAAATCTTGCAGCTTGTTTTTATAGATTAAAACTTATAGAAAGTTATGGAACTGGCATTCAAAGAATATATGAGAGCTATTCAAAATATAAGGTAGAGCCAGAATTTAAAATATCTCAAAATGCTTTTGTTGTAATTTTACCGAATGTTAATTATAAAACGAACTTAGAAGACAATGATGAAGAGGTATTAAAAATAATCACAAATAGAGGTAAGGCTAGCCGAAAAGATATAGAGATTGAACTTAAACTAAGTAAATCTACCACAACTTTAATACTTAACAGATTAATAAAAGAAGGAAAAATTCAGCAGGAAGGTAAAGCAAGAAATATAAAGTATCATATAAAAAATAAATTATAATCTTCATAGTAAAGATCTAGCCTAAAAATTTTAATAAAAACCCATTGACATTGACGCTGCGTAAAGGTATATATTTATGTTGTCAGGAGGTGCTGGTATGGAATATACGGTACAAAAGTTTGCTAAAATAGCGGGAGTAAGCTCAAGGACATTACGATATTATGATGAGTTTGGAATTCTTAAGCCGGCAAGAATCAATTCCTCAGGGTATCGTATTTATGGGAAAGAACAAGTAGACAGACTTCAGCAGATACTCTTTTACAGGGAACTTGGAGTAAGTCTTTCAGACATTAAAAATATTGTGACTTCACCCTCCTTTGATGCAAATACAGCTCTAAGAGAGCATAGAGAAAGACTTCTGGCAAAAAGAGAGCAATTGGATCTTTTAATTGCAAATGTTGATAAAACCATAGCCGCAGCAGAGGAGGGCATTACAATGTCTGATAAAGAAAAATTTGAAGGTTTTAAAGATAAGCTGATTGAAGATAATGAGAAAAAATATGGTAAAGAAATTAGAGAAAAGTATGGTGATAAAAGAGTTGATGAGTCAAATAATGTATTCAAGAATATGACAAAACAGCAATATGATGAGTTTGAGAAACTTGGAGAGGATATATTAAGAACTTTAAAAGAAGCTTTTACTACTGGTAATCCATCAGGAGAATTGGCACAAAAAACCGCAGAGCTTCATCGCAAATGGATAACTTTTGCCTGGGGAAGCTACAATAAAGAAGCCCATGTAGGACTTGCTCAAATGTACGTGGATGATAAGAGATTTACAGCCTACTATGATAAAGAGCAGCCAGGAGCAGCAGAATTTTTAAGGGATGCTATTTTCATTTATACGGGTATGAAAAAATAATTAAATTTCTTTTAAATTCAATAAAGTTATTTTCAGTTTTTAAAGTTTTAATACTTATAAAGTTTATATTGGAATTAGTGAATTTCAACTAAAGGTGGTTATACTAAAATGTAGGTATAATTCAATTAATTATTTTGCATACTAGCTATTAGAGGTGATAATTTTGGTGAATAAGCATAAGGTAAAGAATAATCAGTATGAAAGATTGGGTATAAGGAAAAATATTAATGGAGATTTTGAATATATTGATCCTTCTGAAAAAAATAAATCTAAGTATGAATCCATTAAAAAGTATACAAGACCCTAGAGGTTATGAAATTTTGATAACACTTTAATTTAAACATAAAAGCCATAGCTATATTTATTTTAAATAAACAGTTGACAATTATAAACGTTTACATTATAATGAAGACATAAAGAAGATATAAAAAGATTTTAAATAACAGAAGGATGTTAATCCTATTATTTATTTAAAAATCTTAATCTAAAAATAAGTAATCTAGCTTAAAGCTTAAAAACTTTAAGAAGGAGAGATAAACTTATTAGTAGAGCAAAAACTTCTTTATAAAGCAATCCTGACTCATAAAAACTAAAACAATAATAAGGTAGTAATATTAGAGAATTAGTAAATCCAAAAATCTACTAACAGAAAACTTATAAATAGCAAAAGTAAATAATTAAATATTTATAAAGGTAAGTTATAAGTATACTGGTAATAGAGGTATTGAACGTTTGATTTAATAGAATGTTCAAGAAACCAAAAACATTTAGTAATATTAAACTATAGTAAATATAAAATAGAATAATATTTACTAATGTTAAAAGTATTAGAGTTAAATATAATTGTAAAGATATGTATATAGATTAGTACACTATATTAATTAATTATTTTATTGATCAATATATATGTATCGAGGAAGATTGTATTTAAAGGAAATCAAAAGTTAAAATTTTTTATAGTGTAATACACATTATAAAAACAATGAGAAGAAGGGTGATGGATATTCAAATAGAATCAGATTGTTCTAATGAGTCAGGAGTTGTTTAGCCACCAATTAGTTTATATTTAATGCATAACTAATTGGTGGTTTGATTTTTTTGTAAAACAGTATATTGTATAACTTTTCCTTCTTATTATTTTTTACATTATTTATAATGAATATATATAATTGTCTAAATTAGACTAAAATTCTAAGAGGAAGCGGCTTTGTAAGCAAATTGATCTTCATAAATATATTTTTCTATTTCATCTGCTGCTTTCATATATCCGCCTGATGATAGCATTTCTTCACGCATTTTGGTCATATTGGTTTTATAGGTGGAGTCCTTTAAAACCCTCATTGTCCTTTCCTTTAAATTGTCAGCAGTAACATGTTTTTTATCAATCATTTCACCTAAGCCAAGTTGTACCATGCGATTTGCTACAATTGGCTGATCAGCCCTTTGTGGAATTCCAATGATTGGAACAGCATAATACATAGCTTCATTGGCACTGTTCATACCGCAGTGGGTAACAAATAAATCTGCATGTTCTAATACTGCCACCTGTGGAACAAAAGGATATACATAGAAATTATTGGGGATTGTACCCAAATCTTCAATGTCTATTTGTTTACCAATGGACATAATTACGGAAACATCAGTGTTTTTAAAGGCTCCTATGCAAGTTTTAAAGAATTTAAGAGAATTTGTAGATACAGTTCCCAAGGATATATAGATAATTTTTGATTTCATTTTATCAAAGGGAATATCACTATCTTGTATACGGCCTCCCACGGAAGGTCCTATGAACACAAAGTGCTTTTCATCAAAATCTTCATTATGGATTTGAAATTGTCTAGAGGTATAAACAATATTTAAATCAGGATTGTGATCAATTAATTCATACATCAAATCAGTATGTCTCAATTTTTTATCTTTAATTAAAACTATTGAAAGTAATTTTCTCAATAATTTGATTTCCATGATTTTATGCAAGAAGCTTTTGCCTTTGGCAAAATCATCTGTAATTTTATTATTTAAAGCAAAGGTAGAGGTAAGACAAACCGTTTTGATGCCTAATTCTTCGCCTAGCTTGGCACCAAAGAAAAAGCCCATTTCATAAATAATGCAGTCAAAGTTCTTCCCAATTTCCAAGGCTTTGTAGTAGATGGTTGACATAACAGTGAAAATTCTTTTGAAGAGTTTTTTGTCATTTTGTACTTCATAAGTTATAATTTTTGCTCCTGTAGAAGCTATTTTTTCTCGAAATTCTTCATTAATGAGGTAGGTAACATCATGTCCTCTCTTTACCAATTCTTTAGTAAGAGCAATAGTAGGATTTATATGACCATGCATTGGGATGTTGAGAATTAAAATTTTTGACATTTTACAAACTCCTTTCTGATGAAAATAGTTCTTGTTAAATATAGCTTATATTTTAAAGTTATATCATCGAGAAATTATCCTCTAGTTAAAGGTAGAAGTCAACAGAGTGAATATTTCTTTATAAAAATTTAATAATATAATACATTTTATTAAAACAACGTAGAATAAGAGTGATGGATATTAAAATAGAATTAGGTTGTTTTAATGCAATAGGAAGCACTGTTTAACCAGCTTTAGCTTATATTTAATATAATTCGACTAAAAAGTTGCAATAATTTGTATAATTTACTATAATAATGTTTGTTAACAAATTTTTAAATTTACTAGGTGGTGAAAAATGCTTAATATTATAATTTGTGAAGATAATAAGGTTCAACTAAGACAAATTCAAGACATTATAGAATATGAGTTAACAAATCTGAAAATAGATTCTTCTATTGATTTAGCTACGAGTAATCCTAAAGATGTAATTGATTATTTAAGGAAAAATAAAGAAAAGTGTTTCATTTATTTTTTAGATGTAGATTTAAAGGCTGACATGAATGGTATAGAACTTGCAAAGAATATCAGAAAATATGACCTTAGAGGATATATAGTATTTGTAACCTCTCATGTAGAATCCTCATTTTTAACCTTCAAGTATAAGGTACAAGCCTTTGATTATATTTTAAAAATGGATGATGATATTCTTAGAAAAGATATATCAGAATGCTTATTTCAAGCTTATAATAACTATAAAAGAATTACTTCTGAGGAAAGAAAGACCATAGCAATAAAATATAATAATAAAGTTACCAATTTTTACATGGATGAAATATTATTCTTTGAGACCATGGAAATAGATCATAAGCTTAAAATGCATACTGAAAAGGGTATTTTTGAATTCTATGGTAAATTAAAAGATATAGAAGATGAGATGCCTTCAAATTATTATAGAAGTCATAGATCATATTTGGTAAATACAAGTAAAATTAGATCGGTAGATGCAAGAGAATGTATTATATATATGATAAATGGAGATAGCTGTCTTGTTTCAAAACGTTATTTAAAAGGGTTGAAAGCATATGTATAATATAATTTTTAATATGGCATATGTACTTGTTGTATCTATAAATATTGGGATTATTATAAATAATATTATAATTTCTAAATTTGATTTAAAACATATTGTAGGTGTGATTGCATTTAGCTTTAGTACACTTTATTTACTACTTATTTATAAAGAAGATGAATTTTCAACACCAGTTTTGACAATTGTTCTAATAATATATTTGTATATAATTATTAGAAGTTTGATTTATTCAATATTTGTTTCTGTTGTTACCCAGATAATAATCGCTTTAAGTGATGCATTTACTGGAATGATTTTTATGGATATTTTTAAATTTGATTACTCAGAAATATTAAGTAATAAGATTATATATTTATTTGCTGCAGTCAGTATTCTTCTAATGTCAACTATTATAAGTAAATTATTAAATATATTTTTTAGAAAAATAAAATATAATAATTTTTTTAACAAAAACAATAAAAATTTATTTCTTTTAGTACTATCATTAATTATGGTTTTAACATCCATATATTTATCACTAATTTTGTTTAGATATTTATTTCAAACTTATACTAGATTAGTTGCTATAGTAAATTTTTCTATTATTAGTATTTTTATTATATTAGTAATTATAATTAATTATTTGAGTGCAAGAAATTATAGGTATAAATTAGAAAATAAATATAAAGATGAGGAACTAAAGAGTCTTAATGAATATACATATATGATTGAAAATCAATCTGATGATTTGAGAAAATTTAAGCATGATTATACAAATATAATAAAGATAATAGGTTATTACATTGAACTGGATGATATAAATAAACTGAAAAATTTTTATAGAGAGGAATTACTGCCTGAAAGTGAAGAAATTATGGTTAAAGACATCTCCTTTACAAAACTTCACTATATAAAAATAAATCCAATAAAAGTGTTTATATCATCTAAAATTAATATTGCTGAGAAAAGAAATATAAAGGTTAATATTGAAGTTGAAGAAGCTATAAATGAGATATATATAGGTATAATAGATTTATGTAGAATTCTTGGTATACTATTTGACAATGCTATTGAAGCAGCAGAATTATGTGAAAATAAATTTATTGAATTAGCAATCATAAAGGATGATACTAATATTACTTTTATAATAAATAATTCTTGTCTGGAAAATACTCCACCTGTGTATAAATTATATAAAAAGAACTTCTCAACTAAAGGAATAAACAGGGGAGTTGGTTTAAAATCTGCTATGAGTATTATAAATACAAATTATAGTAATATATCTTTAAATACCAGTATGGAAAATTGTGTTTTTAAGCAAGAACTTATAATTTGTAATTTTAAGAATGCTTAGTCTATTTTATATAAGGATTTAGGCATTTTACACTCACTAAAGGACCATAAAATACACATAGAAGATGAAGTAGAAGCTATTCCTATAGCTATTGTACAAACTAATAGAGATAATTTGTGTGCAATTTTAGAACTTTTCATAATATTATCACTCCATTTAATAAAGATAATGTTTTCCGTAATTAATTATATGGCACTAAATATACATATTTCTATAAAATATCGTAAAATATTAGTTTTTTGCCTTAAAAGGTCAATATTAATTAAACTTAGAGGAGTATTTTAATGAATTTAGATGAAAAGATAAGTAAAAAATGTATAGAAATAATAAAAAACAATGTAGACAAGTCAGAAGAGGAATTTGAAAAAATTCAATATGGAATTCAAGTCATAATAATAAATTTATTATCTTATTTTTAACTGCATATTTTTTAGGTATGCTTAATTATTGTATAGTAGCAGTGGTATCTTTTGGTATACTTAGAACCTTTGCTAGTGGAGTTCATACTGGATCAAATATAAAATGTATTCTTATGAATTATATAATATTTTTAGGAAATATATTTTTAAGTTTGAGGTTTTCATTAAGGGGCTGTCGCACTAAAAAAATTAGTGCGACAGTTTTTTTGCATAAAAAAATAAATCTCCCACTCGGAAGAGTGAAAGATCTATTGTAAAATTAATATATGACCAAACACATTAATTTACATAAAAATTATACTTCAAATCGTGGAAATTATCAATTAAAACTTCCATTAAATATTGATTACATGATTCTAGATAATGATTCGGTGCGTTTGCTAAGTCAGTTTGTAGAGGAGATCTCTCTGACCCCATAATAACCTTCGACAAAATCTAACGAGCATGGTAGTATAAAAATACACAGTGGAGGTTAGAACTATGGGAAGAAGAAAGTATACTTTAGAGGAAAAAATTAAAATAGTTGAAGAATTAAATAAAGGGTTAACTAATGCACAAATATGCAAAAAATATGAAATTACATCATCAACATTATCTACATTTAAGAAGCAACTTAATGTAATTAATGCAACAGAGCCAAAGGATAAAAAGGCTACGCCTAAAGAAAAAGCTCTAGAAGAAGAAAACCGTAAACTTAAAGAGCTTATTGGCAAAAAAGAGCTAGAACTTGATATGCTTCAAGAATTATTAAAAAAAAAGAATTACCTACGTTAGAAGATAAAAAGACTCTTGGAATAAAATATACTGGAAAGGGACTTAAGATCTCTAGAGCATGTAGGCTATTACAAATATCAAGAACATCATTTTACCCAAGGAAAAAACTTGTTGTGGATAAAAAATCATCAATAAGAAATGTCGGTAGACCAATACCTGGTTTTTCATATGGAATAAACAACTGCATTGTTGATGACTCTGTTATTGAAACTCTTTTACATGAGGCATGTGAAAAATATCCATTCTATGGCTATAAAAAAGTAACTTGTATACTCCGTAGGAGTCATGGACTTCAACTTAATGCCAAAAAAGTATATAGATTAGCTAAAAAGCTAGGATTGCTTCTTCCATATGTAAAACACACTAAGCAAGGACATCTTGCTATCGCAAGAGATGTAAAAGCTATAAATAAATTATGGCAAATTGATATAAAGTATGTAAAAGCTTTAAATGGACAGTTTATAATGCTTACTGATATTATTGACGTTTATTCTAGAAAATTAGTTGGTAGAGAAATTACACCAACTGCTACCACAGAAGATGCAAAAACAGCTGTAAAAAGAGCACTTATAGAGAATAATGTTACTTCAAATATAGTTTTAAGAAGCGATAATGGTCCCCAGTTTACATCTGTAAAATTTGAACAATTCTGCAAAACAAATAATATATATCATGAGCTTATCCCAACAAGCTCACCTAACTATAATGCACATATAGAGTCCTTTCATTCCTTACTTTCTAAGGAGTGCATTAGTTGGAATGAGATTAGGAACTTTACTCACGGGTATATGCTTATTGATGAGTATATAGAGTTCTATAATGAAGAAAGAATTCATGGAAGCTTAAATTATTTAAGTCCAAATGAGTTTATAAGAAAATCTATAATATAGTTAGCATTCGTTAGCTTTTGTTGAAAATAAAGGGGTCAATCCGAGATGGATTTAACAGATTTGTATTCGACTTACTCCCGTATAAGGGAGAATCAAGCAACACCACGTCAGATGCTGAAGATTGTACTTTACTCTTACATGAATCACAACTATTCATCAAGAACAATGGAGAAATCATGCAAAAGAGATGTGAACTTTATGTATCTTTTAGAAGGTTCGCCAGTACCATATAGTAAGCTTTATTTTAATTAGTGTATATGCTCCTGCAGATACCGCTGAACGTCCACTTATAAGTAAAAAGCTTAGGAGAAGTTTAAAGATTAAATCTATAGTTGTAGTAGTATTATTAATTATAATAAGTATAATGTTACCTCATTCAGTTTATGTGAATATAATTATTTATTCTATATTAGAAGAGGCTGTGTTGATTACTCCAATAATATACATTTTATTAGGGAAATCCTATAAAAATTATAAGAATATATAATAGATTTATAAAAGCATTATTTATAATTGGATATACCTTTATAAATTTCCCTTTACCATAGGAAAGTTTAGCACAGAAGACAATTACTTTTTTAGGTACACCTTTATTCATTACAATCATTTCAGCAAAATCCACTTGCATAGAAAACTTTTCAGGTTCCAATTTTTCGTACATTCTGAGTTTTGTAATTTTATGTTTTTTCGATTTTGAAGAATTCCTACGAACCAATACTTTAATTAAATTTTTCATATAAAAATCCATACTATAAAAATTATCGTAAAATATTATATTTTTATCATAAATGTATAAAAATATAGAATATTTACTATTTGAGGTATAAAAACAATATTTTACAGCAATTGGGTTTACATGAGGTGAATGAATGTATAAAATCAAATTGTAGCACATAAGATTATAATCTTTAAAAAAATATGCTAAAAGCTTTCCATTGATATCTTGTGCTATTAAGTATAACATACTATGTTTCAGTAAAGGAAGATATAAACTCCTAACAGTTGCGAATCTGCAAAAGAGTAAAATAGACTATAACCTGAAAATCAGACTTTAGACAAAGGAACCAATGGTTCCAAACTACGTAAGGAGTATGTTCTAAAGTCGCCTGATGCAATGCTTAAGTTAATCAAAAGTGTCATAGGAATTGGTATTTCAGCTTCTTATGTTCTTTTTGACAGTTAGTTTACTTATTCCAAAACTTCAATGGAAATTTTAAAATTTAAATCTCTATATGCTTCTATTAAAAAGAAGAAAAGCTAAAATTTTATCTTCAATAGTTGTTGGTATAGGTACTGATGAAGATGGTAAAAAAAATAGAATTCAAAATAGTTTTTGTGCGTGATAGAAATAGAATTAGACAATGGTTTGCCATTACATCTACTGATATATTTCTATTCGATGATGAAATCATAAGAATTTACGGAAAACGTTGGGACATTGAATTTTTTTCAAAATCAATAAGTTATTTTGAAAACTTGGTAAAGAATTTCAAGGTCGTTCTTATGATTTCATGGTAGCACATACTACTATAGTATTTCCAAGGGATATCATGCTATCTTTAGAGAATCGTAATAGCAAAGATTTATGTACAGTAGGTGGATTTTTATATCATTTATGTAATGAACTTCAACATATTAAATTCTGTTAAGCATTACAGGTTATTATAACTACTCTAAAGGATATATTAAAAGAAAAAATTTTACTTTCAAAAGAGATTATTGACATAATAACCGATAGTTTTATTAATGCTTTGCCTTTTTATATAAAACAAAAGCTATCGCTTTTCTCCTGTAAAAGTTGAGTATTTAAATAAGTGAATTGGTTAATAAAAGAATATTTTAGATTTTGATGTAATAATCAATCATGATATTTTATTTTATGCTTATCATTAGGATATTTTAAGTAAACTTTAAGTAATTTGACTAAGACAAGAAGTTAAATTATATAAATTTACATTGAAATATATATAATTTACACTAATACTATACTAAGTTTCGTGTAGAGAATTAAAAAATAAGAGTAAGGATGGATGATGTATGTATAATAAAAGTGAATTAAATATTTATTATGAAAAATTAAGAAATAAATATGAGCTTAACAATTCAACTATAATAGATAAAGGTATGTACTATAAATATCCATATATATTTGCTGAATTATTTCCGATAAAAAATGAACTGTTGGATAAGTTTTCAATGTTTTATCAAAGAATTGTTGATCATATTATTTTTGTTGATAGACTTCTTGAAGGCAATAAATTTGATGTGAATTATATTATTGAGAAGTATATCGTAGGAAATGATCTTATTAGAGAGTATTCATATGTATATGAACAAAATAGCATTTTTTGGAATTACTTTGAACAATTTTATAAAGAATATTTTAATGCAATACTTATAGAAAATAGATTAAGTAATAATTATATGATAAAATTTACAAAAAAGGAATATTTAAAAATGTGCTTAGGAAAGCCAGCATTATCTAAACTATTAGTTGCAGGAATGGCGATTAAAAGTAAAAATGTTTTAGAATTTTCTACAATAAATAATATGTTAAATTACCTAAATATTTACACACAATTATTAGATGATTTTAAGGATATAAAAGAGGATCTAAATAAAAATCAATTTAATTATTATACATATATTTCTAAATTCCAATGTAATACCAATAATAAAAATGATATATTTAAATTTTACTTAAAAAAATACTTAAATAATCATATTGAAGATATGATTATAAATTTAAACAAATGTTATGAGCTCTTTAAAATATATAATACTAAAATATCTTCCTTTGGAGATATTATTGATGAGCAATTTAGTGTTATAAATATGATTAAAGAAGGGATGAAAGAATATGTTTGTTAGTAATTATATTACTATTTCTAAAATTAATGAAAAAGAATATATATTAATTCACTCTTATCTTAATAATATTGATATTGTTGAAAAAAATATAGCAATAAATCTAATTAAAGCAAAAAATTCAGGTGATGAAGTGAAAAATATTGAAAAAAATATTTTTAATGAATTACATAAAAAAGGTTATTTAATAAAAGATAAAGAGGAAGATCGAAATCGATTTATTAAATTAGCTAATAAAGTTTTAGAAATAAGTAAATCAAAAGTATCATCTTATGTATTTATTCCATCATATAAGTGTAACTTTAGATGCCCATATTGTTTTGAATTAAAAACTGTAAAAAATGAATCTAATAATAAGATAATGGATAAAAGTTTAGTTGATATTATTTACAATGAAATTGACAAAGATACTTATAATGATAAGAAAATAAGTATAAGTTTATTTGGAGGAGAACCTTTTCTAAAAGAAAATTATGAAATAATCAAATATATTTTAAAAAAATCTAATGATAGAAAAATTAAAATTGATGCAATAACAAATGGTTATGAAATGCAATATTATAATAAATTTTTTGAGATAGGTGCTTTTTCCAAATTGCAAATAACTTTAGATGGTGATGAGTGTATGCATGATAGTAGGAGATTCTTAAAAAATGGTGAAGCAACTTTTCAAGTAATTGCCAAAAATATTGATAATGTTTTGAAATTTGATAAAGGTCCTCATATATCTATACGAGTTAATGTTGATAAAGACAATTATCATAGTGTAAAAAAGTTACATGATTTTATTAAAAATAGTGGATGGTATACTAATAATAAATTTTCATTTTATACTAAAAGTGTACATGCTTGTTACCTTTCTAATAAAGAAAAAATATATGATAGTGATGTTATTGAAAATGTTAAGTTAGATGATAATAAAATTGTTAACATGTGTTATAATGCACAATATAAAGTTATGTTTAGGGATGTTGAAGCAATATTTGATTCTAAACAATTAGTACCTAATTTCAAAACAAGTACTTGTGGAGCAACAAAAGGAATGAAAGTTATTGATGCATTTGGCAATATATATACTTGTCTTGAAGAAGTTGACAATGAAAATAATCGAGTTGGCACAATTGATTTTGAGCAAAAAAAATTTTTGTATAATTCTCTTTGGGATTTATGGCAAAATAGACAAATACAAAATATTGATAGATGTTCAAGATGTGGTTATTCCCTAACTTGCGGTGGAAATTGTCCAGAACATGCGAAAATCTCAAATAAAGATATATATACTTCTTATTGTGCTGATATTAAGAAAACTTATGAAAGAGTTGTTAGAGAAGTGGCAAGTAGATATGGTGGGAATTAATGGAAATATTAGATAAAATAAATGGTAAAAGTTTAAATAATATTAAAATATCAAAGTTAGATTACTCAGGATATCAACAAAAATGGATACTTAATTTAAATCAAAAAAAATATATTGTTAATAGAGACGTGGTTATATTTATTAAAAGATATGAATCTATTAAACTAAATAAGAGTGTTTTACAAAATTTAAATGATAAAGATTTGTACATTTTAAAAGGACTGGATAATATTGGTTGTTTTGATAAAGAAGATAACATATTAAAAAAATCAAAATCAGGATTTTGGCTTAAAAAGATAATTTTAAGATCAGAAATGCTTAAAAAGTTTAAAATAATTTCAAATATATTTAATAGATATATTAGTATTATAACAGTATTAAGTATTTTTATTAATATAATAGTGCTAATAAAACTTAATTTTATATCAATATACTCTCAAAAAATAAATTTTAATTATAAAGAATATATTTTCTTTGTACTTTTTGCAATAGGGGGCATATTATTCCATGAAATGGGACATATATCTGCTTCATTAAAGTACGGTATATGTCCTAAGGGACTAGGAATTGGTATGTATTTTATGTCACCAGTTTTTTTTGTAGATGTAGATGATACTTGGCTTTTAAGTAAAAAGCAACGTATTCTAATTGATGTTGCAGGGGTGTATTTTCAAGCTATTTATACAGTATTTATAACAATCTTATACTTAGTAACATATGAAAAAATATTTATTTATTTATCTGTATTATTGGCATCGTCTATTCTATTTAATTTAAATCCTTTTCTTAAGTATGATGGATACTGGATTTTATCTGATTATTTAGGTGTATATAACTTAAATAAGCAGTTTTCAATAATGATAAAGGCAGTTATTTGTCGAATATTTGGTGTAAATAATTATTTAAAAGAGTTAAGAACAAAGTGGAGTAATAAGATTATTTATAGTGTTTCAGCTTATGGTATTATATCACTTATTTTCTATTTTTATTTCACTATAAGTATAATTATGTTATGTAAAAATAATATATATGCACTTATAACTAGATTTAATATAATAATTATGATTTCTACTATTATTTATGGATTTTTTGCATTTAAGTCAATAACATCTCTTTACAATATGATTAGATATTCAATAATAGAATTATTCAATAATTAATATAGATTGTGTAAATTATAGAATTTAATAAAACTATTGATTGAAAATTTTAATTAAAAGATATGTTATAATATTTTTCATTTGAAACATTTAGGTAGCGACATTAGATTAAGTTACAATAAAGAAGAACTAATATATAATATAATTTTCACAAAGTAGTTAGAATTTCAAATTATATACAAGGTTGCAACTTAAATTGAAAGGGGGTGAGATAATGAAAAAAGTAAATGTTAAGTCAAAAAATAAGGAAATTACTGAAATCAATAAGTATGAAGATATCCTAGAAAAATTAGAAGAGAAAGAAGAATTCTGGGGTTGTGGTGCTAATGCATGTTATATTAATAGTACAAACTGAGATTATAAACATAAAATTAAACAATAATTTTAATTGCATGAATTTATTATTTATGTTGAAAGGAGATTAATAATAATGAAAGAAGTAAATGTTAAGTCAAAAAATGAGGAAACTACTAAAATCAATAAGTATGAAGATATCCTAGAAAAATTGGAAGAAAAAGAAGAATTCTGGGGTTGTGGTGCTAATGCATGTTATATTAATAGTACAAACTAAGATTATAAACAAGTGTTAAAATTAAATAATAATCTTAACTGTATTACTTTAGTCTATATTAAAAAAAGTCGAATATAGAAAAATTAGGAAAAAGAGTAGAGATTATCCGAGCACTTAGGAGAATAGCAAATAAACCATCTTTTGGTAGTTTCAAAAAATTGAATATGTAGACAAAGTTAAGGTTATTAGACTGCTGACTTTATTCTGTTTGCGAATTTCGCAATGTTTTTTAGATTTTACCACAGAATTAGCACATTGCACTAAAAGTGGCTTGATATAGCATTCCGCCTTGGAAATCCGGACAGACTTTTCTTGCCTGCACTTTTTTGTTGGTTGGTGTAAAACCAACCTATGAGCATAAGTGTTTCGCTGAAGGAAAAACCTCCATGTTGATACCAATCTCTGAAATTATAGTGATGGCGGAGAAAATGTTTTTAAAAGATGGAGCAGTTAGAATTAGATCAAGTTTTTGGTGATAGGTTGCAGCTAGAGCAAGAATAAGCTTTTCTAACTCGGCTTTTCGTGTTTCCAAATGCTTTGATAATCTTTAATTTACCAGCCTGTTCAGGTGTAATGTAGCTTTGAACAGCAAGTTCCAATTCAGAAAGTTTCTTTTTCATGGAACCATAAATTAGAGACTTAATATTAAAGGAAATATCAATATGATTTTGGAGAATCTTATCAATAATCTTGTGGAAAATTTTACCAAAAGTACCTGAGACAACATTTTCCAACTGAATGTTAGAAAATGTGAGATAGTTTTGAAAACTGTTCCTTCCACTAGCCATAAAGCAGGTCAGTTTAAAACGGTAACATATAAGGTTACGAAGCTGACGGATGTTAGCAAAGGGCATAAAGCTTCCGGCAACAAGGTTATTCTTAAACAGGTCAGCAATCCATTTAGCATCTTTCTTGTCAGTTTTTTACCACGGATAGATTTAACATATTTAGGATGTGCAAGTACAATGGAACAATCTTTTTTTAAGATGTTGTACACAGGAATCCGGTATTTACTGGTAGATTCCATTCAGATATCTCTGCAATTATTAACAAGTAACCACAAAAGTTTTGTGGATATTAATGCCACAACAAATTTGATACATGATTTTTAATCAATAGGTTACTACTTTCTGAACGAACAGGTTCAATAGGAATAATGCCTAGCATTTAAACGAGAATTGTTTAAACAAAGATAAGGTTACGCGTCTGGAGAACACTTATTTGTGTTTGAAAAGGCAGTCTACACATATAATTATATGGTTACTCTTCAATAAGAGTAGCCAACCTACCTCTCCGTAATTTGTAGCTGACTGGTATCCCTATGACTTAATTATAAAATAAAAAGTTCGCATATAGCCAACGTTTTTCATTTTTCATAACGTTTTGTGCCTTGAGCGAAGCGAAAGGAATGGATATAAATAATGAAAGAAATAAAGTGTACATCATATTATACGGATGATAAATTAGATATATCAGAAATAATAGAAGAATTAGAAGTTAAAGAAGAATTTTCATGTGCATTAAATTTGTGTTCAATAAACTTTATCACATGCTATGTTAATATTTGTGGTCATATGCCTACATTTTAAATGAATTAGAATTTAAGGAATAATTTAGATTTTGACAAAACTTGAATTGTTTTAATATCAGACAAAGTCTTATCAATCTTTATATTGCTAATGTTTAGTAAATCTTTATTTAATCAATATAGTTCATAATTTAATTGAGGGAGAGTAGTATTATGCAAATTAAAGAAGGCAAAGATTATTACGATATATTGGAAAAATTAGAAGAGAAAGTTGAATTCTCTTGTGCATGGAATACTTGTACACAAAATTCAGCTAGTAACCCAGGTAATCCTAGTTGTGGTATAGTTAATTGCCAAGTAGATAATATGGGGTAAGATTTATTGCTATAAAATAAGTTTTAAATAATAAAACTTATTTTATAGCTTAAGGAGAATTATATAATGATGAAAAATGACGAAATGAGGAAAATAAGAAAAAAGGAACATTTGGATTGTTTTTTAGATTTAAAAACTAATAATGATTTTTTTAAAGAAATGATACTTTTTAATAATTCTCTTCCAGAGATAGATTATAATGATATAAATATGAAAATTAATTTATTTGAAAAAAGTTGTGATTTGCCAATAATGATAAATGCTATTACTGGTGGTACTAAAGAATCATTAGAAATTAATGAAAAATTGGCTTTATTGTCTCAAAAATTTAATATTCCTATGGCTGTAGGATCGCAAAAAATTTGTCTTAATGATAAAGAATATATTGAGTCATTTACAAAAGTAAGAAAAATAATAGGTAATGGAATTGTTATTTCAAACTTAAGTGCTAATTCTGATTATAATGATGTGTCAAAAGCTATAGAAATGATTAACGCTGATGCTATTCAATTGCATCTAAATGCTTCACAAGAAATACTTATGAATGAGGGAGAAAAGAATTTTAAAGGCACAATTTATAATATAGAAAAAATAATTAGTAAATGTAATAGACCAATAATTATTAAAGAAATAGGAACAGGTATAAGCTATGATGTAGCGAAAAGATTATCAAGTATTGGAGTTAAATATATTGATGTTGGAGGTAGAGGTGGTACTAATTTTATAAAAATAGAAAATAAAAGAAATGTCAATTATAGTTATGATACTTTAGAATCATGGGGTATTCCAACTCTAGATTCAATAATTTTATGTAACGAAGCAGATAGCAATCTGACAATATTTTCAAGTGGAGGGGTAAGAAAACCAATTCACGTAATAAAATCGTTAATACTTGGGGCAAGCTGCGTTGGAATTAGTGGCGAAATCTTAAGAAGATTAGTAACAGGTGGATACAAAAATGCTGAAGATTATCTGATTAACATGAAAGAAAATATAAAAGTTCTTATGATGTTATTAGGATGTAACAAGATTAGGCAATTAAAAGAAATAAAATATATTTATGGGAAAGAAAAATATATTAAAGAGTTTATAAAAGCTAATTATTAAAAAATATAAGTCAAATTTTTAGGCATAGTTTTCAAGTAATATACATACATATTTAAGTATAAATAAATGCTTCATAAAGTTTATATGGATTATGCTAATATAATAGGGTGATATATGTGAATAATGAATACTTGCTAAATAATTATTATAAAACACTTAGATGTAAATATAATATTGAAAATTCTATTATTACATATAGTGATATTTATTATAGATATCCGTATATATTTAATAGTCTTTTTCCAATTAATAAAAAACTATGTTATAAGTTATCAGCGCTGTCTAATATTTATGTTGATCATATAGTATTTATTGATAAAATTTTAGAAAATACTAAGTTAAATACAGAGTATATTATAGAGAAATATTTATTAGGTAATTACTTAATTAAAGAATTAAGCTATGGGTACAATAAGAAAAGTGATTTTTGGAATTATTTTGAAAATTTTAACAAAGAATATTTTCATGCTATACTAAACGAAAATAATATAAAAAACAATCATAATAAAGTTTTTACAAAAAAAATGTATTTTGATATTTGTGCTGGTAAAGCATCATTATCAAAATTATTTGTTCTATCAATGGCTATTGAAAATAATAATATTGAGGATTTTAGAGAAATAAATAAAATGCTTGATTATTTTAATATTTATATACAATTACTTGATGATTTTAAAGATATAAAAGAAGATTTAGATAGTAACCAATTTAATTATTATACATACGCTGCTCTCCAACATATTAAAAGTAATGATAATAATGAAATATTAAAATGCTATTTAGAAAGTTTTTTTTATGAGCATGTTAAAGATATGGCAACTAGTTTAAATAAATGTAATGATATATATATGAAGTATAAAACTAAAATTCCTTATTTCCAAGGGATGATTGATGAACAATTTAAAATTATTAAGATAATTAATCATTCGTTCCGGTTATAACATTTTAATAACGAATGAAAATTACATTGATATGTATTTTATAATTAACTTAACCTGTTGTGATAGTTAAATCACTAGCAAGATTTACAAATAGAAAACCTCCAGCATGATGTGTTAACCTATCATTGAAAAGCACAACCAATTCAATGAAGTAGGAAACATATATGCTAGAGATTTATAACAATGATTCTATCACAATTATAGAAGATTTAAAAGATTTTATAACTGTCACTTAGTGTATAATTTTTGTAGGCAAAAGAGTTATTAAATACTACGAAAAATATAAAAGGAGATGCGAAAGCATCCCCAATACATAAATTATCCATTATAATGTTAATTGACAAGAAAAACATTAGGTGGGATAAATTATGTATAAGATAAGTTTAAATGATGAGAACATAACTTTCAAGGGACTAGAGAAGAAAATATATGAATATGTGTGTAATTTAGCTTGTAGTATCATGAGAGAAACTTTAGATCAGATTGATAAAAGATTGATGGATGAAAGAGATACCAGTTCCCTACGGGATAAAGGAAAAAGGCATACTTGCATAAAGACTATTATGGGCAATGTAGAAATTGACAGACGAATTTATGAATATAGAGTTGATGGCGGTAAAAAAGCGTATAAATACCTCTTAGATGAGTATTTAGAAATGGATACTATAGGACATATGTCTATGAACCTTGTTGAAAATATTTTGAGTAATGTTACTGAAATTTCATATAGAAAGACAGCTAATAATATAAAGCTCATGTGTAATCAAGATGTCAGTCACACGGCAGTGTGGAATGTTGTGCAAGGTTTTGGAGAAAAGCTTAAAGAAAGAGATGCAAGAAAGGTTGAGCTTAGCAAACAAGGAAAACTTTCTGGAGCAAAAGAAGTCAAGGTGCTTTTTCAAGAACAGGATGGAATATGGCTGAATATTCAAGGTAAAAATAAGCCTGTAAAGGGTAAAAACAAGAAAAAAGAATTGAAGTTAGGTATAAGTTATGAAGGCTGGAAAAAGCGTCATTCTAGTAAAAATGAATATGTTGTAGAAAATAAATTAGTCTGTGCAAGTTTTGGAGATGCTAAGACTTTTAAAGAGTTATCAAAAGCTACAGTTGAAGAAGTGTATAACGTGGATGAAATAGATACTCGTATAATAAATGGTGATGGCGCAGCCTGGATAAAGGCAAGTATTGAAGACGAAGGTATATATTATCAACTTGATCCTTTTCACAAGAGTCAAGCCGTTTTGAGAGCAGTAAATGATAAACAAGAAGCAAAAAAACTTATAGATTTATTACACAAAGGGAAAGTATCTGAAAGCTTGAATAGTATAGAACAATTAATGATAAAAAATAATGCTGATGAAAAAGAAATGAAGAAATTATCTAATTTGTACAATTACTTTGTAAATAATAAAGAAGGATTAATACCATATCATCTTAGGGAAGACATAAAGCTGCCAGAACCGCCCGAAGGGCTTGAATATAGACATTTGGGTACTATGGAACATAATATATGTGATGTATTGGCTCAACGAATGAAAGGCAGAAAAATGAGCTGGTCAATTAGTGGTGCAGAAAATATGGCTAAAATACAAGCAGAGAGATTTAGTAATAGACTTTATAAGAGCTTAGATGAACTATGCAATAGTGTTTTGACCAAAGAAAAATTTGATAAAATTGAAGAAATAATAGTTTTATCAGCTGCTGAAGTAAATAAAAATATTTCTAAATCTAAAACATATGCTGTACACAAGGGTAAGGTCCCATTTACAGGCTCCGCCATAACTAACGGAAGAAAAGCAATAAGAAGAATTTTTGAAGATAGATGTTTTAGTGAATTAGTTTATAGGTAAGAAAGAAATGGTAATAAAATACAAGGGGAAAATACGCCCTTTCGGGCTAAAAAACAAAACCCTTTTAATATAAAAAATTTGATTAAATTATAATGGTAAAATTTAGATAAGAAAAGTGCCAACGTAAACTTGACACAAACTTTTTATTACGTTTTTATATATTCTTAGAAATATGAGATATAATAAAAAGAGAATATTAAATTATTGAGTTAGGGGGATAAAAATGATTAAAAAAGTAAATATAATTTTAACTTTAATTATTGTATTTGTTACTTTAATAGGTTGTGAGGGGAAACTAGATAATCAGCAGAAAAGTATATATGATGATAATAGTAAAATTGTTACTAGTTCTGATAGCTTTAATGAAACAGATGCTAAAAAAAGTAATTCAAATGGCAAAATAGAAGAAAATTTCGGCGATTTTTATGGTATACGTACTCTTGCCAATATTACATCTTCTGGGGATGATGGATATGTAATTATAAATTATTCGTCAAATATTATCAATGGTAAATTTAAATTAGTATTAGTTACCCCAGATAATAACGTCAAAGAAATTCAAGATACTAAGTCTGATAAAGGTGAAAAAATAGAATTGAAGAAAGGAACAACTAAAATTAGAATAGTGGGAAAAGATGCAAAAGGAGAGTATAGATTTAAGATAACTGAGTACAGTAAGGTTACTATATTGACACAGTAGGAAAAAATAAAGAGATATATCCTTAATGTATATTTATAGAAATTATACTAATGTAGCACAACGAATTAAATTAATAAAATGGAGTAAACCAGAGCACATAAAAACTGCGAACAATTTGTTAGTGGTGCAGTAGAAATATTGGTAGATATTTTAGAAAAAAGTAATAAGGAAAGTGATTTAAATATAGATGTGATGAAATAATTGAACGTCTTACGCCAAATAAAAAATTAATAAGGCAGTATGAATAAATATGCCATCAGGCTGAAAAACTAACTTAATGGTTTTTTAGCCCTTCTAATTTACAAATAATCATTATATGATTATAATTGAATATATGAATATGATATGTTCTAAATTTGATGAAAAGAATCAGTGAAGTATATTGAAGAAAATCAAAGTTTATTGAAGGAGGAAACAACAGTTGAATTTAATACAAGTGATGAAGGCATTATCAGATGAAACCCGTTTAAGAATATTAAATATACTTAAGAGTGGTGAACTGTGTGTTTGTGAACTTGAAGAAATACTTAATATTACACAGTCAAATGTGTCAAGGCATTTAACAAAGCTGACTAATGCTAAAATACTTGACTATTATAAAGTAACTAAATATGTATATTATAGGATAAATGAAAATATTATAGCAGAATATCCGTTTATAAAAGAAATTATAGAAAAGGAAACTATTAAACTTCAGCAATGTCAAATTGATTATGAAAGATTGAAAAAATATAAGTGCAGTGGTTTAAATTGCGATGATTTAAAAGCTGGGAAAGTATGCTTTTGTAATGATCCTGCAAAATAGAGTAGAAGAAAAGGAATTTAACCTATGTTAAATATATGCTAAATATTTAATATAATTATTGCTAATTAATATAGTCTCTCATATGATTAAAATTGAATATAATCATATGAATATAACAAGCTTTTTCAATTTAATAAAGAAAGGTAGGTATCATTATGAGTACTAAATCATTAAAATTATCATGTCTCGATCGTTATTTAACCTTATGGATTTTTATTGCCATGGCAGTAGGCATATTTTTAGGTTGGGCTTTACCTGGTATGTCTAATTTATTGTCAAGTTTATCCGTGGGTACAACTTCTATTCCCATAGCTATAGGTCTTATAGTTATGATGTATCCGCCTCTTGCTAAAGTCAATTATAGGGAACTAGGAAAGGTTTTTCGTAATCCAAAAGTATTAGGCCTTTCATTAATACAGAATTGGCTTATAGGACCAGTACTAATGTTTGTTTTAGCTGTTGTCTTTCTTAGAAATTATCCGCCTTTTATGGTGGGCCTAATTCTTATAGGTCTTGCCAGATGTATTGCTATGGTTATTGTGTGGAACAGCTTAGCAGATGGAGATAATGAATATGCAGCGGCACTAGTGGCAGTTAACTCCATATTTCAGGTAGTATTTTATTCGATATTTGCTTATATATTCATTACGGTATTACCAAAAGCTATAGGACTTCAGGGGATGCAGGTGCATATTTCTATGGGTGAAGTAGCTCATTCAGTAATAATTTATCTTGGTATTCCATTTATTGGAGGTATGCTTACCAGATTACTTTTAGAACCTATGAAAGGAACAGAATGGTATACTAAAAAATTTATACCTAAGATAAGTCCTCTAGCACTAATAGCATTACTATTTACCATAGTTATAATGTTTACTTTTAAGGGAAAGTATATTATAGAGCTGCCAATGGATGTTGTAAGAATTGCAATTCCATTGATTATATATTTTGTTATTATGTTTGCTGTTTCCTTCTATATAAGCTATAGATCAAAAATAGATTATCACAAAACAGTAAGTTTATCTTTTACTGCTGCAAGTAACAATTTTGAACTTGCCATAGCAGTAGCTGTGGCGGTGTTTGGTATTGAGTCTAAAGAAGCCTTTACTGCAGTTATAGGACCATTAATTGAAGTGCCTGTAATGATTGGACTTGTACATGTAGCATTGATGTGGGGAAGGAAATACTTTGGTTTAAAAAAGGAAAATTAAAATATATAGGTATATGATTATAGATATCCAACTTGAAATATAAATTTATGTTTTTAAAATACAGTATGCAACATATGCGTATAATTAGTAATATTCAATTATGAAATTCGATATCTATAGAAATAAGTTAATTATGCAATTATTTTAAAGATTACTTTAAGCAATGTTTTGAATGGGGAGCAAAAAAGTAAAATGTAGACCTAACAGGGAGGAAAGATTGATGAACATTCTTATAATAGGTGCTGTAGCGGCAGGAACTTCTGCTGCTGCAAAGGCAAGAAGAAATGATGAAAAGGCAGAAATAAAAATATACGATATGGATTATGACATATCCTATTCTGGCTGTGGCTTGCCTTACTATATAGGTGAAGAAATACAGGATAGAGATGAATTAACTCCAAGAAATGCAGAATTTTTCAAGAAAAAATACAATGTAGATGTATTTAGAAGACATGAAGTTTTAAAAATAAATACTGATCAGAAGATTTTGACTATAAAAAACTTAGATACTAATAATGTGTTTGATGAAAGGTATGATAAATTAGTTATCGCTACGGGAGCAAAGCCTATAGTACCTGATATAAAAGGCGCAGAAAAGAGCAATGTATTCTATCTGAGAAATGTTATGCAAGCAGATAAGATAAAGGAATATATTTTAAGTCACAAGCCTAAGTCAGCAGTGATAGTAGGGACGGGATTTATTGGTCTTGAAATGACAGAGAATTTAAAGAGACTTGGAATTCAGGTTACTCTTATAGAGAGACTAGATCAGGTTACTCCAGGACTTGATAGTGATATGGCTGTATATGTTGAAAAATATTTAAAAAGTAAGGATATTAATTTGATTTTAGGGGATTCCGTAGCTGAGTTAAAGGGAGAACCTTTTATCAGTGAAGTAGTTTTAGAAAGTGGTAAAGTGTTAGATACAGATTTTGTTATAATGTCTATTGGAGTAAAACCTAATACAGAGCTTGCTAAGAATGCTGGAATAGAGCTTGGGGCTAAAGGCTCAATAAGAGTAAATACAAAAATGATGACCAATATAAAAGATATATATGCCTGTGGTGATTGTACTGAGAGCTTTTCTGTTATAAATGAAAAGTCTCTATACAGGCCGCTGGGATCAACTGCAAATAAAATGGGTAGAATATCGGGAGATCAGCTTACGGGAGGAAGCCTTGAGTTTAGAGGTATTCTTGGTACTGGAATATTTAAGGTGTTTGATATGACAGTTGCACAGACGGGATTTACAGAAAAAGAGGCACAAAGTGAAGGCTTTGATACAGTAGTTTGCCATAATATTAAGCCTGATAAACCAGCATACTATCATGGAAAAGAGATGGTTATTAAGGCTGTGGCTGATAAGAATACAGGAAAAATTTTGGGAGCTCAAATTGTTGGATACACTGGAGTAGATAAGAGAATTGATGTGTTTGTTACAGCCATAACCTTCGGAGCAAAGGCAGAAGATCTATTTCATCTGGACTTGGCCTATGCACCTCCTTTTTCTACCACAAAAGACCCTGTAATGTATACTGGCATGATTTTGGATAATGCAATGAATAGAGGCAGAAAATTGATAACGCCAAAAGAACTCAATGAACTGAGGAAATCTGGAGAGGATGTAACAGTAATAGATGCCAGAGTAAAGAGACAATACGAAGAGGCTCATGTGGAAAATGCCATAAGTATACCTCACGGAGAATTTAGAGATAATGTTAAAAATTTAAATAAGGATAAGATTTGTGTTACTTACTGTAATAAGGGAGTAACGGGAAATGCAGCACAAAATATATTAATAAATAGTGGCTTTAAGAAAGTTTACAATCTTTCTGGAGGACACAAAAATTACAAGGCATTTGAAAATAAATAACAAGTGAAAGACTAGCATACTGAATTAATAAATAGGTAATAAACAAAGCACCATAAAAATTTATTGATAGTTAATAAATTTTTATGGTGCTTTAATATATTTTCATTAATTGGATTTATATGGATTGTGTAATTGTAATGAACTTTTCTAACAAAATGTTAAGTAAGTGTTAATATATATTAACGTAAGGATAATACGAAATTAATATAGAAGAGATATTATTACGTGGTACATATATTAGGGGGGAACAAAATGAAAAATAAAAAAATATGGATTATTGTTACAATGTGTGTATTAATGATGATTACAAGTTTATTCACAGGTTGTGATACACAAAAATCAAAAGCAGCAAATACAAATACTTACTCGGGTAAAAAACCAAAGTATGTATTCCTATTTATAGGTGATGGAATGGCAATGCCTCAGATAACGGCTGCAGAGAACTATTTAGGAAAATTAAAAAATACAAACACTCCTGAAAATTCAAAACTTACTTTTACTCAGTTTCCATCTCAGGGAATGGCTACTACCTATGATGCTGGAAGTTTTATCACAGATTCAGCTTCTGCTGGTACAGCGATAGCATCAGGTAATAAAACTCTAACTGGCGTCATTAATATGGATAAAGATAAAACAAAAAAATTCACTTCAATTGCAGAAATGGCAAAAAAAGAAGGTATGAAAATTGGTATTGTATCTTCTGTTTCTCTTGATCATGCTACACCAGCAAGTTTTTATGCACATCAGCCAACAAGAAGTAATTATTATGATATAGAATTGGAATTAGGAAAAAGTGATTTTAATTACTTTGCAGGCGGTGGATTTTTAGCATCAACTGGAAAAAATAAAGATAAATCAGATGCATTTGAAGAGGCAAAGAAAAACGGATACAGGGTTATTAATAGTAAAAGTGAGTTTACAAAATTAAATTCAAAATCAGATAAAGTTATAGCTGTAAGTCCTGTTTTAGATAATGAGAAGGCATTGCCCTATGCAATAAATAAAAACACTGAGGGAATTTCTTTAGCTGAGTTTACACAAAAAGGTATAGAAGTTCTTGATAATGACAAGGGATTCTTTATGATGATTGAAGGTGGAAAAGTCGACTGGGCAGGTCATGCCAATGATGCTGCTACATCAATTAAGGAAGTAATTTCTTATGATGAATCAATACAAAAGGCTAAAGACTTTTATAATAAACATAAGGATGAAACTTTAATAATTGTTACTGGAGACCATGAAACGGGAGGTCTTGGTATAGGTTTTGCTGGTACAGATTATTCAACCTTCTTTGATAAATTAAGTAAACAATCAATATCTTATGATGAGTTTACAAAAAAGGTTGAAGATTATAGAAAAAATGGTCATACTCCTGAAAATGCCAAAATCGAAGATTTACTTCCAATTATAAAACAATACTATGGCCTTGAAGCAATGGATGCGGCAACTTATAATGACTTATATAAGAAAGCTACGGACAGTAAGTCTCCAGATAAAGATGCAGCCAGCAAGATAGGTATGGCACTAAGTCCAAAAGATATGGATGATTTAAAGACAGCTTTAAGTCAAAGTATGCTTGAGTCTTCAGAAAGATCAAAAGATGAACAAGCAAAGCTTTTATATGGTGGATATGATCCTTTGACTATGACATTAACTCATATTATGGCCCATAAAGCAGGAGTAGGTTTTACTTCCTATGCACATACTGGAGTTCCGGTGCCAGTTTTTGCAATTGGAAAAGGACAAGAAATTTTCAATGGATATTATGATAATACTGATATATTTAAGAAAATGACATCAATTTTAGATTTAAAAACAGAATAATATTTTTCTATGCGGGAGCAACATAAGGTTGACCCGCATATTTTTAAGGAATCTCAAAAATACATAAAGGGTAAAAGTTGCTACATATATGAAAATGGCTAAGGAAAGGGATATATAATGAAGATTAGGTTAAACCAAGATATAACAATTATTTTAATAATGATAGTTGTTACTGTAATATTATTCTTTATACCAACTGGTTTTGAGGATAATTATAATAAAAGTATAAGGAGTAAGGCACTTGTAATTTCAGTAGATAATTCTCAGCTTGAGCAAAGAGGGATAGTTAAAACTGGAGTTCAACAGGTCAAAGTTAGAATTCTTCAAGGTGAATTTAAGGGGAAAGAGTTTAATTCTACTAATAATTTAAAAGGACAGCTTGAACTTGATAAAATGTTCAGTGTAGGTGATAAAGCACTGGTTGTTATAGATCATCAAGGAGATGAAGTTGTTTTTGTTAATATAATTGATCATTACAGGATTAATATTGAAGCTATTCTTTTTTTTATTTTCATTCTGATTCTTATTGCATTTGCTGGAATAACTGGAGTTAAGACAGTTATATCTTTTATATTTACTATTCTTGCTATATGGAAGATTTTAATACCATCCTTTTTAAAGGGATATGATCCTATAGTTATATCTTTAATTATAACTACAATAATAATGGCAGTAACTATTTATCTAGTTGGTGGGTTAAATAAAAAATCATTGGTTGCTTTTTTAGGAGCTTTTATAGGCATGGTTGCTACATGTATACTGTCACTTTTTTTCGGTAAAGAGTTTAATTTACATGGTGCAGTAGTTCCTTTTTCAGAAACATTACTCTATTCAGGATATGGTAATCTTAATATAACCAGGATTTTTTTAGCAGGAATATTTATTGCATCTTCAGGTGCATTAATGGATGTAGCAATGGATATATCAGCTGCAGTATATGAGATTGTATCAATTAATCCTAAAATACATATGTCTAAAGCTATAAAGTCAGGTTTTTCAGTGTCAAGAGCGGTAATTGGAACAATGGCTACAACGCTCCTCTTGGCATATTCAGGAGGATATACTGCTATGTTGATGGTATTTATGGCTCAAGGAACTCCAGTTATAAATATTTTAAATATGACCTATGTTTCAGCGGAAATACTTCATACATTAGTTGGAAGCTTTGGACTGGTGCTAGTTGCACCAGCAACATCGATACTATCAGGATTAATGTTTACAAGGAAATCAAAAAAAGTAACTTATAATTCTTAAAAATTATGGAGCTGTTGTATTAGCAATTTTTTAAATAGCTATCAATAGCTCTTTTTCTATATTATTGGCAATAACGATAATTCAAATAATAACTTCTTTAATGAAAGTATAAGAATAACTTGATATAGTAAAAGAAAATTGTTATATTAATAATATAAACTACATAAAATAGTATATAAAAACTTATTTGAAATATTAATATTTTATCCAGTAACTAGTTGCTGTAATGCTCCCTCTTTTACAAGATAGAGATAACATTATGTCATTGGATAATTAATCTAAACTTAGCAGGAGCACAAACTACCACTAAGTAAGATTCATTTATAAATACACTATATAAAATACATTATTTACTTATATATTTATTAAAAAACATAGTAAATTAGGTATTTTAAATATAATTAATGCAGATAATTTATATTAAAAGTGAAAGGAGATTTTATAGAAAAATAAGGAGGATGTTTTATGAAAAATAGATATGGATTAGCAAATAAAAATTGGCATAGTATGACTTCTGACGAAGTAATAGGTTGTTTAGAAACTAATGACTTGAAGGGAATAACAGAAAAAGAAGCTCAAAATAGGATTGAAGAATTTGGTAAGAATCTACTTCCAGAAGGTAAAAAGGAAAGTCCTTTTATAAAGTTTCTAAAGCAGTTTAATGATGTACTTATTTTTGTACTTCTAGGATGTGCTGTAATAGCAGCTGCTTTAAGGCATTTTGTTGATACAGGAGTAATAATTGGAGTTGTTGTTATAAATGGAGTTATAGGTTTTTTACAAGAGAATAAAGCAGAAAGAGCTCTTGAAGGAATAAAAAATATGTTATCTCTTAGAGCACATGTAATGAGAGACGGTAAAAGAATAGAAATAGATTCAGCAGATTTAGTAGTTGGTGATATTGTTATATTAAATCCTGGAGATAAAATACCAGCAGATATGAGACTTATTAAAACAGTTAACTTAAAAGTAGAAGAATCAGCATTAACAGGCGAATCTACAGCAGTAGAAAAGAGCGTTGATGTCATTGATGAAAATTCAGTGCTTGGAGATAGAACTAATATGGTCTTTTCTGGTACTGCAGTTAGTGCAGGTACAGGACTTGGTGTAGTAATAGCAACGGGTAAAGATACTGAAATTGGTAAAATAAATAAAATGCTGTGTGATGTAAAAAAGATAACTACACCACTTATTAGACAGACTTCAAAATTTGGTAAAACTATATCAGTTTCTATTGTAATTATCGCCATAGTAGTATATTTCTTTGGAGCATTTTTTAGAGATTATGGAACAAGTGAACTTCTACTTTCAGTTATAGGACTTGCAGTTGCGGCTATACCAGAAGGACTGCCAGCAATTCTATCCATTATTTTAGCTATTGGCGTAGAAAATATGGCAAAGAGAAAAGCTATAATACGTAATTTACCGTCAGTTGAAACTTTAGGTTCTGTTTCCGCAATATGTTCTGATAAGACTGGAACACTTACAAAAAATGAAATGACAGTAAAGGCAGTGGTTACTAGTGATGGTTATTATGAGGTTTCTGGCAGCGGCTATTCACCAAAGGGAGAGATAACTGAAAATAATAAAGAAATAAATATAGGAAATGATATTACATTAAAAGATACTCTTTTATGTTTTAAAAGCTGTAATGATTCACATTTAGGGAAAGACAATAAGGGTGAATGGATTATTAATGGAGATCCTACAGAAGGAGCCTTACTTACATTAGCAGAAAAGTCTAATGAAAAATTAGAAAATCTTTCTAGAGAAGCCACTATACCTTTTGATTCAGAATATAAATATATGGCAACATTAGTTAAAGATAACGGCAAAAATATAGTCTATATAAAAGGAGCTCCAGATAGGTTGTTTGATATAGCTGAAAAAGAAGCTAGTAAAAATGGAGAAAAAGGTTTTAACAGAGAATATTGGGAAAAACAAATGAAGAAATTTGCCAGCACAGGAAAGAGAGTTATAGGTGCTGCTTATAAAAAAGTATCAAAGGACGTAACTTCTATAGATCACGATGATTTAAATGGAGAAATAATATTTTTAGGTCTGGCAGGAATAATTGATCCACCTAGAGAAGAAGCCATAGAAGCCATAGAAAAATGTAGTGAAGCTGGTATAACAGTAAAAATGATCACTGGAGATCATGTTGATACAGCTAAAGCTATTGGTAAGCAAATGGGAATCAAGAACGCTGATATGGCTTTAGAGGGAAAAGAAATTGAAGCTATGACTGATAATGAATTGAAAGAAGCTGCTGTCAAGTACAACATATTTGGAAGAACAAGCCCTAAGCATAAGTTAAGATTGGTGGAAGCAATTCAAAGTCATGGACAAATTTGTGCCATGACCGGTGATGGTGTTAATGATGCTCCTGCTCTTAAAAGGGCAGATGTAGGAATAGCCATGGGTATAAAGGGGACTGAAGTTACAAAAGATGCTTCAGAAGTGGTTCTTGTAGATGATAACTTTAGAACTATTGTCAATGCTGTAGAAGAGGGAAGAAGAGTATATGATAACCTTAAAAAGACAATTCTCTTTATATTGCCTACAAATGGAGCACAAGCTTTCTTGATAATTGCAAGCATTTTATTTGGAACTCTTATACCGCTTACTCCAGTTCAAGTACTTTGGTTAAACATGGTTATTTCTATAACCGTATCTATGGCATTAGCTTTTGAAAAAATGGAAAAGGGAGCTATGAAAAGACCACCAAGAAATTCTAAAGCCCCACTACTTGATAGATATTTTGTATGGAGGATTGTGTTTGTATCCATACTTATTGGTGGAGTAACCTTACTCATTAATGTTAATCTTATAAATAGAGGTTATGAATTAATGCAAGTACGAACAGTAACACTGCATATAATTGTTATTAGCCAAATGTTTCATTTATTCAACAGTAGAAATATAAGAAATTTTGCATTTAATAAAGATTTCTTTTCTAATAAAGCTGCGTTTATAGTATCTGGAGTTCTTATATTACTACAGCTTTTAATAACATATGTACCTTTTATGAATAAAATTTTCGGTACAGTGCCTATAAAACCATATCAATGGATTTTGCCTGTACTAATAGGAATTGGAATATTTATCATTGTTGAAATTGAAAAGTTTATAATGAGAAGAATTGATAAATTGATAGAAAAATTTTAAATGTTAATTATAGCTGGCAGTTTCTACAACAAAATTGTAGAGACTGCCAGATTTGGCCTAATATGAGTGAATAAGGCATATGAAAATAAATAGTAAGTCAAAGATGCGACGGATATTTTTAATCATGCAAGGAAACAGGTGATCAGGATAGTGAGCTATCTGGGAGTTCTGTTGACACAGTAGGATTCAAAATAGACTAGCATACTGACTAGTTATTTATTTGAATGCGCCTAACACAAAATATAGTTTTATATATTTATATTTCCATAATTATTGGTAAAATTATAGGCTTTCTTCCTGTTTTATTATATAAGAATATCCCTAAGGTGCGTTTTATATTAGATTTTATTATTGACCATTCTGTAATTTTTTTCTCCATACATGTATCTAACTCAGATTTTACTAGTGCGGTTGCTTCATTTAATAAATTCCCAGATTCTTTTACATAAACAAAGCCTCTTGTAATGATTTCAGGTCCTGAAATTATACTAGATGACGCTTTATCTATTGTAACTACCACTGTTAATATACCATCCTGTGACAAATGTTTTCTATCTCGAAGGACTATATTGCCTACATCGCCTATTCCAAGACCATCTACCATAATTGATCCTGAAGTGACTGTCCCTGATTTTTTAGCACTGTTTCTGCTTAATTCTAATACCTGACCAGTTTCTAAAACAAATATATTTTTTGAATCCATACCAAGTTTTTTAGCTAACAATTCATGTTGCTTCAGGTGTCTATATTCACCATGAACAGGCATGAAAAATTTAGGCTTAACTAAGGTATGCATTATTTTTAGTTCTTCCTGACAAGCATGACCTGAAACATGAACTTCTTCTAGAGCATTATAAATTACTTCTGCTCCCTTCTTAAAAAGTTCATCTATAACTTTGGATATAAGTCTTTGATTCCCTGGAATTGGTGAAGCAGAAATAATTATTAAATCACCTTTTTCAATAGTGATTTTTTTATGGCTTGAGTATGCAATTCTTGAAAGTGCAGCCATTGGTTCTCCTTGACTTCCCGTAGTTATAATAGTTACTTTGTCAGAAGGATATTTATTGATATCATCTACACTTATAAGTTGATCTTCAGGTAAATGCATATAACCTAACTCTATAGCGATATTAGAAATTTTCTCCATACTTCTTCCACTAAAGGCAATTTTTCTTCCATAAGATAAAGAGGAGTTAATAATCTGTTGAACTCTATTAATATTTGATGCGAAGGAAGCAACAATTACTCTGCCCTTTGCAGTTCCAAAAATTCTTGTTAAGTTTTCTCCTATAATCTTCTCTGAAACGGTATAACCTGGGCGTTCAACATTTGTACTGTCTGCCATTAACAGCAGTACTTTTTGCTTTACAAACCTTGAAAAACGCTGAAGATCTATTAATTCACCATCTATAGGAGTATAATCTATTTTAAAATCTCCAGTATGAACTATAATACCTTCAGGTGTATGTATAGCTAGTGCACAGGCATCTGATATACTGTGGCATGTTCGTATAAATTCAACTCTGAAGTTTTCAGTTTTCACTTCTTCTCTTGGTTTAACTTCAACAAGAGTACAATCAGAAAGCATATTATGTTCTTCCAGTTTACTTTTTACTAGACCTAAGGTCAATTTTGTTCCATAAACTGGTACATTAAGTTGTTTTAAGATATAGGGGAGTGCACCAATATGATCTTCATGTCCATGGGTTAAAACAAAACCTTTTACTTTCTCACTATTATTTAACAAGTATGTTATATCTGGTATAACTAAATCAATACCATACATCTCTGTATCAGGGAAAGCTAAACCACAGTCAATGACAATTATTTCATCAGCATATTCTATAGCTGTAATATTCTTTCCGATTTCTCCTAATCCTCCTAGTGGGATTACTTTTATTTTACTCTTATTTTTTTTTATCATTCAATCTCCTATCTGGTAAGAAATTTCATTATTTAAAAATTCTTTACCATTATTATTTAAAATTTGGTATTTATTAATACTTTTTTAGTATATCCTTAAATATGGTTTTATAAAATTAAAGTTTTTTAACAATGATTATGAAGAATAATCAAATCAGCTTTAAATTTTATATAGTTTATTTTATACAAAAATTATGTTATTAAATATTAATATTCTTGAAGGGTAAATTTGATTTTTTTCTTTAACAGTATGTGTATCTTTATATTAAAAATACCTGGAATAGCCAACATATATTTTCGTCGTTTACTTACTGTATATGAAAAAACTTGAATAGATATAACAACCTGCTTTTAATGATTGAAATCAGTACATTTATGTTCATTCATCTTCTTTCATAAATATCATTTAATAGTAACTTAATTATTAATTACCTAGATTTCGTACAAATATAAGACTTATATTTTCATATATTTGCCTGTTATTATTTTGTATAATATTCCTTAGTTTTCTATTTATTAAGGCGTAGCCTGTTGGAATAATATAGAAAGTTTAAAAATGGCAATACTAAAAATACTTTAAAATAAGTTTCCAATTTTTATTACATTATTTTACTTTGAGCTTAAATATTAAAACTAAGTTGTGTATATCTAGGACCACAGATTGCGTCAGCAATAAGCTGTGATAGCCTTGTCATTGATGGAATATTTACATTAATTCCATTGCTAGTTCTTTTAACAAATGCTTTTATGTTACCAATACTTTTGACTAGAACTCTTACACCTACACGCTCAAGTTTCGTTTCCCGAAGAATCGTTGACTTAAAAGAACTTATAATGTTGTGTGTTATAAATACTAGCCATAAGAAACCATAAATACCATAGAACTTTGATGTTCTAAGATTCTTTATGTGGTATACATTTTTAACTATTTTAAAGAAAGCTTCTATAGTTTGACGTTTATTATAAAAATGGAATATTTCAACTGCACTCATTTCTTTAGCACTGATATTTGTGATAAGTAGAGAGTATTTCAATTTCCCTTTTTTAGATAATGTCTGAACTATAATATACCTAACTTTATTGATTTGAGGAAGTTCATAAACCCAGACAGCCTCATCGGCTTTATCATATTCTGAGAAAGGTATATCTTTTGCCAAATTTTTAGCTTTAACAGTAGAATATCCTTTGGTAACAAATTTTAAATTAGGAATTGAACGTAGTTTCTCAATATTTTCTGCTGAACCAAAACCACTATCAGTTCTTAATATTAAATTACCATTATGAACTTTCTCATTGTACTTAGATAGTATAGATTTTAATAAATCATCATAGTGATCAGTACAATGGGCACTCCCTGAATCTAGGATCATTGCTACTGTTTCGGAGTGCTCACCAGTAAATGCGGCAGCTAGTTGATAGCCACTTTGGTTTTTCTTTTTAGGGAAATACCCTTTTTGAGCTAATTCAAAAGTTTTACCATTTGCAATTAGACCTGTTTGATCACAGTCTACGACTATACTAGTATGGGTAAAAATTGAACTGCTGTTATTCATAAAAATCTTATGATGTATATCTTGAAGCTGAATTATACTATCAGAATCAAAACGTGTAAGTAACAAATTAATCTGCGATTGATCTGGAATTGTATCCATACCAAACATATTGGCAGAAAGCTTTTCTACAGAAAGTTTTTCATTTATGTCTTTAGTGGTTTCACAGCCAATGACTATGGACATCATAGTAGTTATAAGCTTTTGATACACGGAATATTTTACTTTCTTCATCTTAAGTTTAAAGTCTTCAAAGGGCTTGAAAAAGTTCATTTTTAAGCCAAATTGCATAACTGCAACTAACCAAATGGAAGTAGTTTCTTCTTTACAATTATCTCGATTAAAGCTAATATTATTCATGTGGATGATACCTGCCTTTCTTGATTTTTGTTGGTAAGAAAATTATACTTTAAGGCTCGGTATTATCCACTATTTATTTTTTGGAAACTATTTTATGGAAATTGCTAATGTTTCGTTTGTACGAAACTTAGGTAATTAGAAAAGATTAATTAAATGAAAAAAAGCCTATAGTTTCTCCATGTGTTTAAATTTTCCCATAAACTTTCCAATCTTATAATTTAACCTTATGATCCTGTAAGAATCTATTGATGATACCATAATAATCCATATTAATTATATAATATAAATTATAAATAATCAAACTTAATTACCTATAACTGCTGTAATTTTTTTATGAGTTTCAAATTACGGATTATAGATAAATAATTAATGGCAATAAAAGAAAAATATGAATACTATAATATATATAGAGAATAATAAATATAATAATTAAGTATTGTCAATATAAATAGATTATATTGACAATACATAGATATTGGTCTATATTATGTGTATAGATAATTATCTATGTAAGAGGTGATTGAATGCGATTAAATTATGCAGAAAACTCTAAAGTTATTAAAGCATTAGCTGATTCTAATAGATTACAAATAATTGATATACTGTCCTGTGGTGAAAAGTGTGCCTGTGATATATTGGAATATTTTGACTTTACTCAGCCTACACTTTCCCACCATATGAAGGTTTTAATGGAATGTGGGATTGTTAATTGTAGAAAAGATGGTTTATGGAGTTATTATTCATTAAATGTTGCTTACTGTAATAAATTAATGCTGTTTCTTATGAATCTTATAACGGATACAGATGAATGTATCTGTAAAGATAAAACTAAATGCGAATGCAAATAAGGCATCTTTGACTTGTTATTTATTTTCAGATGCCTAAAAGACAAGGAGTGAATGATTATGAAAAAAATGATTATTTTTGAACCGGCTATGTGTTGTTCAACAGGAGTATGCGGACCATCTGTGAATCCAGAGTTACTGAGAATTTCTACTGTGATAAACAATTTAAAAAATAAAGGTATATTTATAGAAAGATATAATCTTACTAATAATGCACAAATATTTGTTGATAATAAAATCATAAATGAAATATTAAATAGTGATGGAGTAGATGTACTTCCAGTTACCATGGTTGACGGTGCAGTAGTAAAAACTAAAGCTTATCCTACTAATGAAGAGTTCTGTGAATTCCTTGAAATTACAGAGGATTATTTAAAAGCTAAGATAAAGATTAAAAAACCAAATGATTGTGGATGTAATGATGGATGCTGCTAAAAGGGAAAAGAGGTGTTTAAATGTCTAAAAGCTTTGATATAGATAATATTAATTTAACAAAATACTTGTTTTTTACTGGAAAAGGCGGAGTCGGTAAGACTTCAACAGCTTGTGCAACAGCAGTAGCTTTGGCGGATGAAGGTAAGAAAATCATGCTTATAAGTACTGATCCAGCTTCCAATCTGCAAGATGTTTTTAACACTGAGCTAAACAATAAAGGGATATCTATAAAAGAGGTTCCCAATTTAGTAGTTGCAAATTTTGAGCCGGAAAAAGCTGCCGCTGAGTACAGAGAAAGTGTAATAGGGCCTTATCGTGGAAAACTGCCAGAAGTAGTCTTGAAAAATATGGAGGAACAGCTTTCTGGTTCATGTACCGTTGAGATTGCTGCATTTAATGAATTCTCAACTTTTATAACCGATGAAAAAGCAGCTGAGGAGTATGATCATATTATATTTGATACAGCGCCAACAGGCCATACCTTAAGAATGCTTCAGCTTCCTTCTGCCTGGAGTAATTTTATTAGTGAGAGTACACACGGGGCATCCTGTTTAGGGCAGCTTTCAGGCCTTGAAGATAAAAAAGAAGTTTATAAAAATGCTGTTAGTAATTTATCAGATAAAGAAAAAACTACACTTATACTGGTATCTCGTCCTGAATCATCACCTTTAAAGGAAGCTGAAAGGGCATCTAAAGAACTTCAGGATATAGGTGTAAATAATCAGATATTAGTTATTAATGGAGTACTTAAAAATTATGATGACCATCTTTCAAAGGCAATTTTTATAAAACAACAAAAAGCTTTAAAGGATATTCCAGCACATTTAAGTAAATTACAAATTTATGAAATTCCATTAAGACCTTATAATATAACAGGGCTTGAAAATGTAAGAGCTTTTTTAAAGAATGACAATATTAAATATAGTAAAGATACTCTTGGTACTGATAAGGTTCTAAAGCTCAAAGAGGTTATTGATGATTTATATGCTTCAGAGAAAAAAGTGATTTTCACCATGGGAAAAGGCGGCGTTGGTAAAACCACCATAGCAGCAGCTATTGCTTTAGGTCTTGCTGAAAAAGGTAAAAAGGTACATTTAACTACTACAGATCCAGCAGCACACTTGAAATTTGTTTTAGATGACAGCTATGGTATTACTTTAAGTCATGTGGATGAAAAGAAGGAGCTGGAGAAGTATAAAGAGGAAGTTTTGACAAAAGCAAAGGAAACTATGAGTAAAGAAGATATAGCTTATATAGAGGAAGATTTAAGATCGCCTTGTACTCAGGAAATTGCTGTATTTAGAGCTTTTGCAGAAATAGTTGAAAGATCTGAAAATGAAGTTGTGGTTATAGATACTGCACCAACTGGTCATACACTATTATTGCTGGACTCTACACAAAGCTATAATAAAGAAATACAACGTTCACAAGGAGATACACCAGAATCAGTTAAAAAGCTTTTACCAAAGCTTAAAAATGCCAATGAAACAGAGGTTATTATTGTAACTTTAGCTGAAGCCACCCCGGTATATGAAGCTATGAGATTGGAAGCGGATTTAAAGAGAGCTGGAATCAACAATAAGTGGTGGATTATTAATTCTAGTCTTTTTGCAACTGATACTACTAATGACATTCTCAAGGTGAAAGCAAACAATGAGATAACTTGGATAAATAAAGTAAATCAAATTTCTAAGGGTAATTTTGCAGTGGTTAAATGGAAAGCTAAAGAAGTAAAAGGTAAAGAGTTATTAGAATTAATTAACTAAAGCCATAAAGTCACTACAAAACTGAATTAAAAAGTTTTTGTAGTGACTTTAAGCTAATGTAGAAGTTGAGATTGTAAATGTTCCTTATGATTTTCAAATAGTTGCAGAGTCCATTGAAGAAAGTGGGCTGCCACAAAAATTTGCTGAAATGATTATAAATGGAAAAGATTAGAGTATTCTAGCTATAAACTGGATAAATTTATTGTTCATGTGGATGATATTTAAAAATTAGTGTAAAAAGCAGTTGACAAATATAAACGTTTACATTACAATAAAAGTATAAAGAAGATTAAAAACTTCTTTATAGCAACCCTAACTCATAAAGAAAACTAAAAAGTAATAAGATAGTTTAAAGAGTTAGTAAATCTAAAAGCACTTAATAGTAGGAAGCTTATAAGTAAAACAAAAGTAGATATAATTAAATATCTATAGATGTAAACTGTGAGAAGATTACTGGAAAATGCTATGAACGTTTGATTTAAGAAAATGTTCAGAAAAACTAGAAAAACATTTAGCAATGTTTGACTATAGTAAATGCAGAAGTCAGATATAGAGAATCTGATTGAGGAATCTAAAAGTAAATACGTAATAAAAGATGTAAAGGATATTTTTAGTATAATACAATAAAATAGAAACGCTGATAATAATCTTATCAGAAGATTCTATTGAAAGGTAGAATATGAAACAGCCTAGCATAATATTAGTTATTTATTTAAGATACCTTAATGCAGGAGTATAGAATAATATTTATAAATGTTAAAGAAAACAGGTAAATATAATTGTAAAGACATATGTATAGATTAGTACACTATATTAACTTAATTATTTTATTAATCAATATATAATATATCGAAGAAGATTGTATTTAAAGAAAGTAAAAATAGTAAATTTTTATAGTGTAATGCACATTATAAAAAAATAACTAAAAAAGGGTGATGGATATTCAAATAGAATCAGATTGTTCAAATGAGTTAGGAGTTGCTTAACCACCAATTAGTTTATATATATATAGCTAATTGGTGGTTTTATTTTTAAATGTAAAAAATCATTTAATTAGTAATATACTTAAAGAGTTAAATCTAAAACTTTAGTTAAAATATTAATCATATTATCAGTATCTTTTTCAGTTACTATTAGAGGGGGCATTAAACGAATAATTGAAGGTCTTGGTGAATTTAAAATTAAGCCTTCATGCAAACATTTATCTACAATTTCAGTACCCTTGTCACATGGAAGATCGAATGCAATGAGAAGTCCATTACCACGTATATTTTTCAATTTATACTTATCTTTTAATTCACGTAATTTTTTTAATATATAATTTCCTTGTATTTCGGCATTAATGAATAGTTTTTTGTTAATAACTTCTTCTACCACAGCCATTCCTACAGCCATTCCTAAGGGTTGAGCTGAATAAGTTCCACCTTGATCACCAGGTTCAAATATATTTAACTTTTCTTTAGTCAATAATGCCGATAGTGGATAGCCTCCACCTATACCTTTAGCAAGTGTCATTATGTCAGGTTCAATTCCATAGTGCTCATAAGCAAATAATTTACCAGTTCTGCCGATGCCTGTTTGAACTTCATCAAAAATAAGTAGTATTCCATGTTCTTTGCATATATTGCTTATGGTTTCAATATAAACTTTATCTGCTTTATTAACTCCACCTTCACCTTGAATAGGCTCCAGCATAATTGCACAGGTTTTTGAAGTTATAGAAGCTTTTAGTGCATCAATATCATTTAGTGGTACGTGTTTAAAGCCTGGAACCTTTGGTTCATATAAATTCTCCCAGACTTTTTTCCCTGTTGCAGACATTGTAGCAAGTGTTCTTCCATGAAAACTGTTAATCATAGTAATTATTTCATAGGCACCGTCAAGAAATTTTTCACCATATTTTCTTGCAAGCTTAATAGCACCTTCGTTTGCTTCAGAGCCACTATTGGAAAAAAATACTCTGTCAAAGCAGGAATTATCAGTAAGCAGCTTTGCAAATTGAAGCATGGGTTTATTATAAAAAGAAGGACTGGCATTTATTAGTGTTTTAGCCTGTTTTATAATAGCATCATTAATAATATCAGGACAATGTCCAAGACAATTCACAGCCCAGCCCCCTATAAAGTCAAGATAACATTTTCCTTCAGTGTCCAATAGGTACATACCTTTTCCATGTTCCATTACGATGTTTGGACGATTTGTAGTAAACAATATTGAATTCTTATTTTGGCTTATAAGATTATTAGTATAATTTATGTTTATTTGTTTCATAAATATATCAACACCTTTCATCAATGAATTTTATTTAGTGGGAGTTTGTATTCCTGTTATTGGATAAATTTATAATATATTATATGCATTATTATACAATTAAATTTATAAATATGCAATAAATCATTTTAAATTTTAATTTAAATTGGTTCATGGGATAAAATTATCTTAAACAAGCTGCAATTAAAATTGTAGATTTAATTAATGACAGGTAGTAGTGGTATAGAAGTAATTTGAATAGAATAGATATTTTATCCGATGACTAGTCGCTGGATAATTAATCTAAACTTGAAGGGAGTACAACAAACTCCCTTCAAGTAAGATTCATTGATAATGAATATAATTTATTGCAGCTTATATATTTAAAAATTGTTGTAGTTTTATATAGAATTAATATAAATATTTATGCATAAATATTTAGTGCTTTTCTAATACATAGAAAAAATCTATTAAGTAAATTAAAAAAACAGTTGTAATATACAACAGTTTTGCATTACAATTAAATCGAGGTGATTAAATGGAAAGCCAGGAAAGTAGTTATTTGCGTGAACTGATTAGAATATTGGTAAGAAACCTGGGAATATTGGAGAAAGGGGATGCAACCTGCTGTGGTGTAACAATTTCACAATGTCATGCTATTGTGGAGATTGGAAGAGCACAAGAAATTTCTTTAAATGAGCTTGCTGAAATATTAACCTTAGATAAAAGTACAATGAGCAGAACCATAAATAATCTTGTAGAAAATGCTTTAGTGGTTAGAAAATTACATCCAGAAGATAGACGGTATGTAACCATAAAGCTAACTGATGAAGGAATAAAGATATTTAAAAATATTGAAGAAGGAATGAAACAGTATTTTAATGCCATTTTTAATTCTATTCCAGAAAATAAAAGGGATCAAGTGCTTGATAGCTTAAAGCTTCTAATTAAAGCTGTAAGTGAAAATAAATGTTGTTAGGGGGAATTTAATTATGAAAAATAATATTAAGGGACAAGTTAAAGCCTATTACGGAGGTATAGCTAAAAAAGTAAATGCTGAAACTAAAGTTACTTGTGGGTGCGGCAGCTCATGCTGTGGAGATGATGCTGCAATTAACTCAAATCTTTATACAAAAGATTATATAGAAGGATTACCAGAGGAAGCTATTAATGCATCACTAGGATGTGCAAACCCTATTGTACTTGCAAATCCTCAAAAGGGAGAGGTGGTATTGGACTTAGGAAGCGGCGGCGGAATAGATGTATTTATTTCATCAAAGTATGTAGGTGAAAGTGGAAAAGTATACGGTCTTGATATGACAGATGAAATGCTTGAATTGGCAAATAAAAATAAAGATAAAATGGAAGTGAAAAATGTAGAGTTTATTAAGGGATATATTGAAGACATTCCTCTTAAAAATGAAAGTGTAGATGTTATTACATCAAATTGTGTAATAAATCTTTGTGAGAGTAAAGAAGATGCATTAAAAGAAGCATATAGAGTATTGAAAAATGGCGGAAGGTTAGCAATCGCTGATGTTGTGGTTCTTAAAGATATTCCTGAGGATATAAAGAAAAGTGTTGAAATGTGGGTTGGATGCATTGCTGGTGCTTTGGAAGTTAATGAGTATAAAAAAATACTTGAAAATGTTGGATTTAAGGATATTGAAATTACTCCAGTTAATATATACACCAAAGAAATAATAGAGGATATTGCAAAACAGAAGAATTTGGAAGATGTATATAGTAAGATAGATTCAGAGCTTCTTGATGGAGCTTTTGCAGGAGCACATGTTAAGGCATATAAACAGAGCTCTTGGCATTAGGTGGAGGGTTTTATTCCACATGATGCTTAGAGATCGTTATCCAGGGACGTAGCCGCTCTTTACTCCAACTTTAGGTAAAACGAAAATTTCAGAAATTTTGTGTGAATGGCTTTCACAGAGTGTGATAGGAGTATTAGAGCGGGTAGTCATCGGGTAAGTAGTTGGGGGAGAGAAAGATGGATTATAAAATTGATGAAATGAAGGAATCGGACTGGGAACAAGTAGCAAAGATATATCTAGAGGGCATTAATACAGGTAAGGCAACATTTCAGACAGAAGTTCCAACCTTTGAAAATTGGAATAATGGACATATTACTTCCTGTAGATTAGTAGCACTCTCAGTAGAAAAGAATGTATTGGGTTGGGTTGCATTAAGCCCCACATCAAGTAGATGTGTCTATGCAGGAGTTGCAGAGGTTAGTATATATATTGGAGAAAATTATAGAGGATTAGGAATAGGGAAAGGCCTCCTTAATAATTTGATTAAAAAATCAGAAGAAAATGGATTTTGGACATTGCAATCAGGTATTATAAGAGAAAACACTGCAAGTATAGAGCTGCATAAGAAATGTGGATTTAAGCTGGTTGGCATAAGAGAAAAAATTGCCAAAATGAGTAATGGTGTATGGCATGATGTTGCCTTTATGGAGCGTAGAAGTAATATTATAAGATAAGCACTTTATTTTAGAGTTATAGGTAAAATCAATATATGTATTTTACCTATAATCGTGTATTTAGGACAGTATTTAAACTGCCCTATTTTTTATCCAAAATTATTGACATATATCACAATGTGATGTATTATAACTATATCATATTGTGATATAGTTTCCTGTGATATATGGAGGTGGATATGTGAATATTGAAAAAATACGCAAGCGTTATATTCCTATGAGTGAAACCATGTTTTATATTCTTTTTTCTTTACAAGAAGAACGACACGGATATGCAATTATGCAGCATGTAAAGAAATTGACAAAAGAACGTATTACTTTAGGTGCAGGTACAATTTATCAAAGCTTAGGAAAGCTTGAAAGTGATGCATTAATTATACAAGTAAAAGAAATAGACAGAAAAAAGATTTATGTAATAACTGATATCGGCAAACAAATCCTCTTAGAAGAAGTACGCCGTATTGAAGAAATATATCATACTGTGGAGGGATTATTATGAAGAATACAAAGACAGTCTGGTTATCTGTATTTATAAATGTTGTTCCTGCTGACTATGAAAATTGGCTTGAGCAATTAGCTCTTCAGGGGTGGAATATCGATCATATAAGTCAGTGGAGTTCAGTAGCTATGACTTTTCATCGTTCAGAGCCTAAAAAATATCGTTATGTTTACGATTTGCAAGCATTTCCTAAAAAAGAGTATAAATCCACATATGAACAGTTTGGATGGGAACTTGTTGGGCAAATGGCAAGTTGTTTTATATGGAGAAAGGAATATACTGATAAAAGGCCTGAGTCTTTTACAAATATTGAAAATTTAGAAAGAAGAAACAAACAGGTAGTTTATGCTGTTTCAGTATCTTTTATAATGTTTTTAATAATTTCTATAGTATTAATTACAGCTTTTATAATGAAATTTTCAAATCTATCTACAAGTGGTATATTACAATTTACTTTAGGTATAGTTCTGTTATCAGCTTTTACAGTATATCTTGGTTATGTTATGAGAAAAATATATAAAAATAGATTTAAATAAAAATTATTAAAAAATATTGACAAATACAAACGTTTACATTATAATAAAGACATAAAGAAGATTAAAAACTTCTTTATAGCAACCCTAACTCATAAAGTAAGGGTATTGAAGGTAACAAAGAATTGCAAAGATTTAGTAATAAGGTTAAAAGCATTAACAGTAAAAAACTTATCAGGTATGGAAAAATGGATATTAAGTCAAAATATACTGTGTTATTTTGGATCATATAGGGAAATAGAAAATAGATAGTGAGTTATCAAAGGGTTCTATTGGTGAAGTATGATACAGAATGTGAAGTAGTATGATGACGATTTATTTATTTGAATATACCTTAAGTAAACAAAAGTGGATATTGTTAAATATTTGCAGATGTAAACTGTAAGAGGATTACTGAAAATGCCATGAACGTTCGATTTAAGAGAATGTTCAGAAAAACTAAAAACATTTAGTAGTATTAATTTATAGAAAACACAGAATACAGATACTGAGAATCTGATTTCATGTGTACTATAAAATTATATTTACAAATGTTAAAAAAGAAGTAAATATAATTGTAAAGATATGTATATTGGCTAGTTATTAATCAATATAGTATATTGAAGAAGATTGTATTTAGAGAAATTTAAAAATAGTAGATTTTTATAGTGTAATACACATTATAAAAAAATAACTAAAAAAGGGTGATGGATATTCAAATAGAATCGGATTGTTTCAATGAGTTAGGAGTTGCTTAACCACCAATTAGTTTATATTTAATATATAGCTAATTGGTGGTTTGATTTTTTGCACTGTAGATTGATAGATCAATATTGGCGATAATAGCATTATATTGCAATCATATAATAGTATTATTTATACCATGACTTTTAAGCATTGTGTATTATAAGCAAAAATTTTATCTGGTGCAAGAATTCTGTTTATTAGTAACTATTTTATAAGAACACTAAATATTTTTGTTACTATAGGTGCAAATATTACAATAAACATACCTGCAAGGCCGATAGATAAACCACTCATGGCACCTTCTACTTCACCCATTTCTATGGCTTTTGAAGTTCCAACTGCATTGGCAGTTGTACCAAGGGCAACTCCCTTTGCTATAGGATCTTTAATTTTTAAAATCTTAAACACTAGTGGATATACCACAATGGTAATAGTTCCACTGACTATAATAGCGGCAATTGTTATTGTAGATATTCCTCCGATTTGCTTTGAAACATCTACAGCTATTGGTACCGTTACGGATTTTGGTATAATAGATAGAGTTAATTGTTTTGGAAGAAGGAATAGGTGACATAATAATATTATACTGCACATTCCACTTAAAGATCCTGCAGCTATTCCTACTATTATTGGGACTAAATTCTTCTTTAGGAGCTGCAATTTTTTATATAGTGGTACGGCTAATATAACTGTAGCTGGAGTCAAAAAGAAGCTAATTAAATTTCCACCTTTATTATACGTATCAAGGCTTATATTTAGTAATTTGATTATAATTATTACCAATACTATCGCAATAATTATAGGATTAAATAATGGAAATTTAGTCTTTTTGTATACAATACAGCCTATTTCAAAAGCCATTAATGAAATCATAACAGAAAAAATAGGAGAGCTAATTATGGCACTCACTTAAAATCATCTCCCTCTAGTATAATTAGGCATGTGAAAATAAATAGTAAGTCAAAGATGCCACGAATATTTTGAATCTAACAAGGAAGCAGGTTCCGAGGATAGTAGGCTATCTGAGGGTTCTGCTGACGCAGTAAGATTCAAAATAGGCTAGCATACTGACTTGTTATTTATTTGAATATGCCTTAATGTTAATAACACAATTTGCTTACTCATTAATATGTAGATAAACAGAGATCTTTGTTTTAGATAAATTAATGATATAATATATATAAATTAATTTACATTAAATAATGAATAAATTATATTGTATATATCTACATTTTGAATAAATATAGTTTTAAATAACTTCATTTTGAAAGAGGAGGTTAAATGGATAAATTAGATATTGATTTGATAAAAATTTTACAGGAAAATTCACGAATAACCATAAGTGAGCTATCAAAGAGGTTAGCACTTAGCAGGCCAAGTATTGCGGAAAGAATTATAAGGCTGCAGGAGAGGGGAATAATTGAAGAATTTACTACGAGAATATCTTTAAAGGCAATTGGAAGAAATACTATACTATTTATTGAATTAAGTTCTTTAAAGGTATCTCCGGAAATATTTGAGGATATGATTAGAGAAGATCAGGATATTTTAGAGTGCCACAGAGTAACTGGACATATTAATTATTTTATTAAGGCTGCTGTAAATAATATGGAGAGTATGAGTTTACTTATAGATAGATTATTGCCCTATGGTAATGTTAACACATCTGTAGTACTTAAATCTCCTGTACCTTATCGTCATATTGTTCCTTATACAGAAGATTAGTCATTTATCACTAATACATTTTCATAAGTTGAAAATTAAAGTTATAAAAACTATTGACAAATGTAAACGTCTACATTATAATGAAGACATAAAGAAGATACAAAAAGATTTTAAATAACAGAAGGATGTTAATTCTAATGAAATTTAAAAATCTTAATCTAAAAATGAGCAGTGTAGATTAAAGCTTAAAAACTTTAATTAAGGCATAAAGCTTATTGTTAGAGAAAAACTTCTTTATATTGTATAGAGCAACCCTAATTCATAAAGAAAAACTAAAACTTTAATAAGATGGTGTTAGAGTATTAGTGAATTTTAAAAAATCTAATAGTAGAAATCTTGTGAATAGCAAAGGTAAATAGATATGATTAAATATTTACAGAAGTTAAAATTTATAGTGTAATACACATTATAAAAATAACGGGAAATAGGGTGATGAATATTCAAATAGAATCAGATTATTTTAATGAATTAGGAGTTGCTTAACCAGCAATTAGTTTATATTAATAATATAGCTAATTGCTGGTTTTATTTTTTGTTATGAAAATCATATTGTAATATGTTTAAAAAGATAAATTGAAGCAAGTTCTTGATTCAGGTGGAGATTCTTTTACCCCATCTGAATTTTAGAACTGCAAATACATGGCTTACTTGGCGTCGAACTCCCACTTGAATAAAAGCAGAGAACCAAAATCTTTTTTTGATTTTGTGTGAATCGCTGTATAGAGTGCGTAGAAGACTTACGCCAAGTTAGTCAGGTGAAAAGATATGTATATATGTATATTTTTATATGCTATAATATTTCCAGAAGATAAATATGTATTTAGGTTGCCACCTTCTAGATTATTTATCTCTCCAAAGAAAAGCTGTTATGGAAAGACAACAGAGGAGGTGGCTGAATGAGTGATGAAATTGTTATCACTGCTATAGTATGTATTACTATAGTTGCTTTAGTTTTAGGTGTAACAGGTATATTTGCTATACTTGCCTATTTAAAAGATAAAGCATCACTTAAATTAAAGACTAGAGCTAAAACTTTAGTTGATAATGAAGTGATTATTGACATAGAAGATACTCAAAAAAAGTAAAAGGGCGCTTTGCGAGAGCACCTTTTACTTAACCCAAATAATCAATAACTTTTAAAGCCATAACAGCTTTTCTATTTATATTATATCACAAATATTTGATTTTAAAACATAGTATGATTACAAATGTATAGATTTCAATTATAATTTTAAATTTTATATTAGAATATAGCTTTATTCTAATAAATTATGTCATAGAAGATATGGAAAAAGGACTAAGTAAGGAGCAAGTACGTTATGGAAAAGGTTGCTTTGTTAAAATGTACAGATTATGATGTTGATAATATTGAAAAAAAACTTAGAGAAGGCTTTGAACTTTTGGGAGGAAATTCTTTTTTGAAAAGTCTTATACCTGAAAATAGTACTGTATTGCTAAAACCTAATCTACTCAGTATAGTTAAAAAAGGTTCTGCCGTTATAACACATTATGCAATGTTTGAAGCTGTTGTCAGGATAGTTAAGGAATACAGCAATAATATAATATTCGGGGACTCTCCAGGTTCAGCAGATACGAGAAAAGCTGCTGAGAAATCAGGGTTGATTGAGGTCGCCAAAAGATATGGAGTTAAGTTTGTTGATTTTAATGATAAAGTACATGTGGAACTGGAAAATCCGTTAATGTATAAGTTTTGGAATATTGCTAGAGCACCTTATGAAGCAGATGTGGTTATAACTCTGCCTAAGCTTAAAACTCATGCCATGATGTATTATACTGGAGCAGTTAAGAATCAATTTGGATGTATACCTGGTTCTCAAAAGGCAGCATGGCATACAAAACTACCAGATGCAGTTAACTTTAGTAAAATGCTTTTAGACCTAAATTCTGTTGTGAAAACCAGCTTTGCAATTCTTGATGGTATAATTGCTATGGAGGGGAATGGTCCAAGGAATGGAACACCTAAAAAAATGGATACCATAATTATGGGTAAATCTCTTACAGCCGTTGATTCTACAGCGGTAAGTCTAATTGGTTATGATAATGTATCAGCTATACCCGTTTTAAAAGTTGCTCATGATACAAAATGGGGAACTGTAATTCCAGAAGAAATAGAGATTCTGGGAGAAAAAGTTCAGCACATGAAATGTAAAGACTTTAAGCTCTCACGAAGTGCTAAGGTAATTAATTTTATAAGTCCGTCACTAAATAATTTTGTTGCTTCACTTACTGCACCTAATCCAGTTCTAATAGAAGAAAAATGTATAGGCTGTAAGAGATGCGGTGAGGTCTGTCCAGAAAAATCTAAAGTAATATCCTTTGTAAAACATAATAATAAGGTAATACCAAAATGGAAATATAGCAATTGTATACGCTGCTTCTGCTGTCAAGAACTTTGTCCAAAAGGAGCCATAGTCACAAAAGATAAGTTGTTAAGCAGGATGTTAGGGTTAAAATAGATATAAAAAATAATTAGAATGAAATTGTTCTAATGAATTAGGAGTTACTTAATCAGCAATTAGTTTATATTAATATATAGGTAGTTGCTGTTTTGATTTTTTGAAGGATATAAATAAAAAAACTGCCCTAAAATTTTAGGGCAGCCTTTCAAAGTTATACGGCCTTATATTGAAAACTACCATCTGGCTGTATACTGAAAAAATCAGAATAATCTATTTTGAAGATATTTTTGTTTATATTAGATATATTTCTCTTATTCTTTATAATTTGCTGCAGTACTCCGCAGTAGGAGATATCTCCAAGGAGAATTGCTCCATATATTATTCCATCTTTATGGATTATCTTTTTATAGTCCTAATGATTTTCTTCTGTTTAGTACAATCTCTTCAAGCTTATCAGCTGCTTTTACTACATCATCTTCAAGTATAAGTTTTCCGCCAGTTAAGCCTTCAAGATCTTCTGTAAGAACTTTGGTTACTACTTTACTTCCTGTTATAAATGGTGGTATTGCAAGGTGAAGAGGCAGTCCAAGGGCCAGACCGAAAGCTCCATCAGCTAAAGCTTGTTCTTCAAGCCATTGTGGTGCAGATAGTACTAGCGGCAGCTGTGGAATATCTATTCCAAGGTATGCAGCAAGCTCTGTCGCCACTAATTCAAGCCTTCCTATAGCAAGACATGGTCCAAAATTTAATACAGGAGGTATTCCGAGGCTTTTGCATACTTCTTTTAAATTTTCTCCTGCCAGTTCTGCAGCAGATGGTGACATTAAGCCTACATTTTCAAGTCCGCCGCTGGAGCATCCGGCTGAAAGAACTATTATATCTCTTTTTATGAGTTCTTTTGTAAGTTCCACAGTGAATATATCGTGACCTTTAGCAGTAAGGTTTGAGCATCCAACCACGCCAGCTACACCTTTAATTTTGCCTGAAGCAATTAAATCTACAAGAGGTTTCCAAGTTCCTCCAAGGAAATTTTTAAGAGATTCTTCACTGACACCAGTTATTACATCATCATAGCCATGATCCATTGGTATATTAATAGTGACTTTATCTCTTCTAGCGCTGTAGCTCTTAACAGCTTCATCTATAATATAATCACTTATTTCTTCTCTATTTTCAAAGGAATATGGCTTATATTCAGCATTTGCCTTCTTTGCCACATCATCAAGACAAATCATTTTAACCATAAATTCATCTACAATAGGTTCGATACCTGGAAGTGTGCAGTTAAATTCTGAAACTATTATATCTACTCCGCCAGTGGCAATTAATGCTTCACTGGTAAAGTTATTTCCAGCATGGCCTGAGAATACATCCTTATAGTGTTCTCCTCTTAATTGAAGATCTTGACCTACACAGGTACATCCTACAAGTTTAAAGCCTTTTGCACCAGCTACTTTAGCCTTTGCTGCTACTTCTTCATTATTTAATATATCTTGTAAATGGGATATAGTGGAGTGCTGATGTCCTGTAACCATTATATTTATATAATCAGTATCTACTACTTTAAAACCTACTTTAGCCGGCCTTATTACAGGTTCTCCAAGCATAACATCGTTAAGCAGGTTTGTTAATGTAAGACCATAAAGTCCTGTAGATATTCCAAGATTTAAGCAGTTTAGTAGCATGTCTACTGGATCACTGTTTAAGTTGGTAGAAGTTTTAACTATAGCATCAAACACTTCTGATTTAGCTCCACCAGGCATTATATTTAGTTTTTTCCAGTTTTCAACTCTTGGCTTATACGCCATCTTTTCTACAATTTCCATTTTTTCATATCTAGGTTTGTATATATCTTTTAGAACTGATTCAGCTACTAATACGGCCTTCTTATGTATGTCATTTTCTTCTATATTTAAAATTGAAGCTACTCTGTTTAGAGCATTAACTCCTTTTATAGTGCCTTTGGTTTCTCCTATAGATTTTAAATTTAAAGCAGTGTTTTCAATAACGTGAAGGTAGCAAGCAGAACCGGAAGCCACAGCTCTTAAAAAGTTTCTTGCTACTATTGTATCTGCATTAGCTCCGCAGACACCTCTTGGTGATTTTGGAGTTATTCTGCAAGGACCATTGGCACATAATTTGCAGCAGACGCCCTGGGTACCAAACCCACATTTTGTCTTTTGGCTTTCTACTCTGTGATGAGAAGTCTCCATATTCATAGAGCCTATAAAACCCTCTAGTACTTTATCTGCTGATTGGCATGTTGTGCAATTTTCACATATTGACATAATAAAATCCCCCTTTTGATAATATACCATTTTGGTATACTTTAAATTATAAAAAATTCATTTAAATAAATAATTTTTAATTATGTTTGCTGCGATAGATTACGTATATGACAAAATGATTAGTGAATTAACTATTATTAAATTTATTTTATTAATGTATACAAATTTAGTATACATTCAATATATAACTTTTTGATGATGATGTCAAGTAATTATTATTAAAAAGTTATATTTATTTTATAATTTTTTATATTTTATAATAGTGCATTAAGTTTCATTGATGCTATTGTATGTTTGTATTTGTAATAATATTTCTTATTATTTAATTAATATCTTGTATATGAATAAAAATTAATAAGAAATAGGCTTATTTAAATAAAAAAATTTATTTAAATAATAAAAGAATTTGCAGATGAAAATTTTACGAAAAAGTTTTTAAAAGATTTTCATCCTCAGTAATCTTTGAAATATAAGAGCTGTCAATGGTTTATACATATGAAAATAGGTCAAGAATAAATAAAAAATATTGCATAGAGTTAAGAGGAAATTTGTAAATAAAAGTCTGAAAATTTTTTTAATTTTTTCATTTTGAATACATTTACATTTTAAGTATCCATTTGACAACTAACAACTTGCATAATATAATAGGGTTGTCAGTTGAAAGCACCATAATATATTTATACTATTTAGTTGGCTATAAGTTTTCAATTAAATATGTAATCAATAATTGACCTGATCTTATAAATACATTTTCTAGTTTGTACAAATAGTTTTTTTAATAGAAGATCATTGTACAAAATCATTTAAGAATTCAAAGACAAAATATAAATAAAAAAATAGAAAATAACAGATGAAAATTGATAAATATAAAATATAATTGGAGGGGAAAGTATGATTTTTGAAAATAAAAAAGTAAATGCGGCTATTTTTGATATGGATGGAACTATGTTTGATACAGAAAGACTTAGAATGAAAATGTTAAAAGATGCATCTAAAATGCTTTATGGGGAAAGCATTGATGATCAGATATTAATAGATTCCCTAGGACTTAGTGCAAAGTCTTCAGAAGCTCTTGCTAAAGAGAGATATGGGAAAGATTATCCCTATAAGGAAATTCGTAAAAAAGCAGACGAGCTTGAACTGCAATATGTTAGAAAAAATGGAGTCCCCATTAAGGAAGGTCTCATAGATGTTTTAGAGAGGCTGAAGAGAAATGGCGTATTGCTGGCAGTAGCTACTTCAAGCAGAAGAGTTATAACAGAAGAATATCTTATGCGTGCTAATATAATAGGTTATTTTGATATTATTGTATGTGGAGATGAGGTTGAAAAGGGTAAACCTAATCCTGAAATATTCTTGAAGGCAGCTGGTGAATTAAATTGTGAACCTTCAAATTGTTTAATATTTGAGGATTCTCAAAATGGACTTCTTGCAGCAGCAGATTCTGCTTCAATGCCTATATTTATAAAGGACATGAAAGAACCAAAAGAAGAAATTAAAGCTCGTGCATTTAAAGCTTATGACAATATGTTGGAATTTTTAGAAGATTTGATAAAATATACTGCTAAAATGCCTACACCGCCAAAATTAAATGAGCATTTCCCAAAAAGATTAAACCATATGAAAGTTGGAATTCATGGTTTTGGTGCTATTGGAGGAGGGTATTTGACACAAATTTTTTCACATTGGGATGGATATACAAGACCAGCTGAAATAATTGGAGCTACAAGAAATTCAAATCTCATAGAACTTATAAATGCCTTTGGAAAATTTAATGTTCATTATGAAAGTTTGGCCTTTGATCAGACAATTACTAATGTGAGGTTGATAAATACCTCAGATGAAGAAGCCATGAAGAAGATGTATTCTCAGTCGGAAATAATCGGGCTTAGTCTTCCAGAAGGAGCTATCAAAAAAGAAGCAGATATTATTGCAAAGGGACTTATAGAAAGATACAACAACAATGGTAAATATATAACAATCCTCGTAATACTAAATAAAATAGGTGGAGGATTATATGTAAAAGATAATGTAGAGAAGTCATTGAAAAAGTTTATTGGAGAAGAAAAAGCTAAAGAGATTATAGAAAAAGCTTTATTTACAGAAACAGTTGTAAATAGGATGGTATCTAAGATAAAGGAACAAACTATACTAAAACAAGTAAAAATGAATTTAAAAACTGTTGAAGGAAACATTTTGAAAAAGGATATTGATATTAGTTCTATTTTAGGTATTCCTTCAAATGAGAATATGGATAGAAACAGAAATAAAAAAGCAGCAGATGTAAATACAAGCGACTCCTTAATAAGTAATATTTCTAAAAAACTGTATAATGTATCTGAAATTGCTCATGAATTATCCAAGCTGAATATTACTGTATTTAATAGTGAAGCTGATATGCTGCTGTATGCAAGTAAGGGAAGTCTTATTTTAGAGAGAATGAGGCAGATTAAAACTGTGGATAATATAGCTGAAATGCAGGATGTAAAAAATAAGTTATCTAATGGAACTCATGCTATTATTGCTTGGTATTCAAGTCTTTTAGGATATAAGACTATTGGTCAGGGAATGGGAGATGAACAGGTAATTTCTCTAGTTAAAAAGGTTATGAGCAAAGAAATAAAACCAGCTATTGTAAAAAACAATAAAGAATTAACAGAATATGTAGACAGCTTCATAGCTAAATTTATTAAGAGATGCAGATATTCTTTTAAAGATCCTTGTGTACGTGTTGGTCGTGATCCTCTTAGAAAATTGAAAAGTGGTGAGCGTGTAATGGGAACTATTGACTTAGCCCACAAAAATGGCGTGTCTACTCCTATGCTTGAGTTTGGTGTTGCGGCAGGATTACTTTATTCTATTTTAGCTGTTAATCCAAAGGACAAAGAATGTGAAGTTATCAGAAAGGTATACGAAAAAGAGAAGTCCATAAAAGCCGTGCTTACTTATGAAGGAAACTATAATGGGAAACCGTATAAGTGCCTTGATGAGGAGAAGGACAAAGATTTGATTAAGAGAATAGAAAGACAATTTGAAGTTCTAGCTGGAAGTATTGAGAGAAAAGATTTACTCATGACCAGCTAGGAGTATTGAAGATATGGCTGTCCTGCAGGATATAATTTATTGCAGGACAATTTTTTTATATATTATACAGCAACTAGTTATCGGATAAATAGCTATTAAAATGTAATTTTTCCAATATAGTTGATTTTATTAAAAAAAGAGTGTATTATTTAACTATGACAATAATGTTTTATAGTGCTAAATGGATTTCTATTTTATATATTTTCTTAAGGAAATCTTAATAATTAATTTCGCAATTTTTAATAATAATGGTATAAAATAAAATTATAATACATTAGAGGGAAACAATGGATAAAAACAGATAAATTACATAGTCTGGAGGTAATTGATGAAAAATAATAGGGCCATAAACATTGCAATTATAATATGTATACTTAGCTTATTTATAACAGGTTATTCTCCTTTAGCATCTATAAAGAATAACATTACCACTAAGGAAAGCAATAAATCACAGGTGTTTTTTAATGGAAAGAATGATGAGAAGGTTAATCTTACCTACGAGTCTTCTGTTAAAGAGGGGATTTTAAAATTACAGTTAATTGATAAAGATGGAAATATAGTAGAGGATTTTCAGCCAAATAAAAATGATTCAAAACAGATATTATTAAATAGGGCAGGAGAATATATGATTTTGGTGGTCTATAACAATTTTATAGGTAATTATAAAATTAGTGTAAAAAGATAGTATATAAATTATTTGATGAGTAATTATATAAGTTAAAATCAAATTACCACTAAATTAGTGGTAAAATGTTATTTGTTCAAAGAATTTTTTATCCAAACATTATTTAAAAAATTATTCATAGCAGTAATGGAATAATTACTGATTACGTGTTCAATAGCACAGGCATCAGTGTTCGCAATAGTATTATCGATGTTTAGAACTTCAGTAAAAAATTTTTGAATAACTTGATGTTTTTCTGAAATGATTTTTGCCAGTTTTAGACCTTCTTCAGTAAGGTAAATTTTATGATACTTTTCATTAGTAATAAGTTTTTTTTCAGAAAGTACTGACATGGCTGTATTAGCCGTAGCTTTGGTCACATCCATTTTAATGGCAATGTCTGTTAATCTAGTGCCTTGATTCCCATTGGATAATTCATATACAGCTTCAAGATAATTTTCCATAGTAAAAGTAAGTTTGTCCATAAAATAATCCTCCTACAATATATGTAATATGTAGATCTTCAATTGAAGCAAGTTCTTAATTCAGGTGGTGATTCTTTTACCCCATCTGAATTTTAGAACTTCAAATGCATGGCTTACTTGGTGTAGAGCTTCCACTTGAAGAAAAGCAGAGAACCAAAATCTTCGATTTTGTGTGAGGGCTGTACAGAGTGCGTGGGAGACTTACGCCAAGTTAGTCAGGTTAAATCTATTATAGATAGACCTATTGTAAAATAGTTAATATGTTATTGGTTAGAAATTTCTAACTAATAACATATTAAGTTTAACATATGCTGATTAGAAATACAAGTGATATTTATACTTAATTTGGTAATAATGTATCATTATATAAATATATTATACATTAAAAATAATTATTTTTAATGTATTAGTTTAAAATTTAACAATAAAGTGTTGTTAAATTGTTAACAACACTTAACAATTTATTGATATTTTCCATAGAAAAGTATAGGGGTTATATAGTAAAATTATCATAATAAAATAATATGAGTAATTTTATACTTGGAATATTATAATAAAGATGTTTTGAAAATAAAGAAAATATAATATATAAAAGTTAATTATTTAACTTATCCATATAATTAAATATAATAATATCAGGAGAATTTTTTATGTTAAGAATACTAGAAAAGATTAAATACATTAAAGATAATTATCTAATAGAAACTATTATATTGGTGATTATAGCAATTATACTAATAAACACTCTATTTGTTTATCCTATAGTGGGAAAATGTGATAATGGTGATTTTGAAAGATTTATGAGGTATGGAGGACTAAAGAATATACATAATGAATATAAAAAGATTTATGATGGATATTTCCATAATAAATTTTTAATATCAAATCCAAATCCATTGCTGTTTGTGCCTGTGTATATCAACTGGGTTTCAAGTACTATATTGCTTAAAATATCGGTTTTTATTTTTTTAGTAATCCATGGTTTTAGCAGCAATCTTTTTGATATAAGATATTTAGCTTTTGTATATTGTGTAATATTTTTAATTGGGATATTTCTTATAGTGAGCTTTAAAAGATTTAATTCCATACTTAAAATTATCTGTGGTGCCTTTTTTATTGTATTTTTTACCAGTACCTGTTACATAACTTATTTCAATTCTTTCTTTGGAGAAGCGGGGACAATTATATTTTTATTTTTGAACATAGGTACGTACTTGTATCTCATAACAAGAGAAAAGCCAGAGATAAGACATTTTATATATTTCTTCTTAGCTTCCTGTGGATTTTTAACTGCAAAATCTCAGAATATACCTTTGCTCGTATTTATGCTGATCATATATGCTGGATTATTTGTTTATTATAAACAAAAGAAAATAAGGATAAGTATTATTATAGGCACTTTAATAGTTATTTCAATATGCGGCATAGGATATTTCTCTCTATCTGATACCATGAATAGAAATAATTTATATCAATCTGTTTTTTTAGGAGTGCTTAGGGATTCTCCTACACCTGAAAGGGATTTACAGGAGATTGGTATAGATAAAAAATTTATGGTATTCTACGGACATTCCTTCTATGATAGAAAAGGGGAACAGGATCCTTTGGGAAAGGAAATGATAGACGATTTTTATCCTAATATATCCTTTGGGAAAATATTGGTATTTTATATTAATCATCCGGATAGGTTGTGGGAAAAGATTGTTGATTCAGCTAATAATGCCTATGCCTTTTCAAATATAAAAAAGGGAAGCTTTATTAAAAATCAATATGATTCCAATAAGGTTGTAAATGGTATAAGAGTTTATCTCATAGAAAAATTTCCAAAGCTTCATCGTAATATCTATGTATTCATTGGATTTTCAATATTGTATTTGTTAATATCAATATTTTATTTTATAAAATATAAGGATAGGACCACAAGACTTTTAGTACTTATGCTTTTATTTATACTAGCATCAGGTGCTTCACAATTAGTATTACCGGTTCTAGGCTCAGGACATGGGGATTTTGGAAAACATTTATTTTTATTGAATCTATCCTATGATATAATGGCAGGAATTGCTGTATTATGGATTGCCCATATAATATACAAATGTTCCTTGAAGTATTTCAAAAACATAATTAGATTAAAATAATATTTCAATAGAATTATAATAGTGCATTGTTATTAGAAAAAAGCAAATAGTTTCTTTTTTATTAAAACAACTTAATCCAAAATAGTTTATGTGATACATAGCTAATTTTGGGTTTTGTTGTATTTGAAATAGAAACTTTAGAAACTATCCTCAAACTACAGGGAGGTTCAAAGTCTGCCATTGAAATTGCATCTCAAGCTGTTCGTAAAGGCGGAACAGTATCTGTGGTAGGAGTTTACGGTGCTAGGTATAATAATTTTCCGTTTGGAGATTTTTTCTCAAGAAATATAACATTAAAAATGGGTCAATGTCCTGCAGATTCTTATATAGATACTATTTTAGATCTAATAAAAAAGAATAAATTTGATGCCATAGATATAATAACCCACAGAATGTCCCTTTCAGATGGTGAGAAAGCTTACAAATTATTTGATCAAAAACTGGATAATTATATAAAAATTGTATTAAAACCATAGTGTACAGGTTAAATTTTAAATAATTATATCTATAATCTCGTTTTATGTATGATAATCCTCCAAAGGAAAATAATAAATAAGTAACAATACTATTTCATCTATTTATTATAGGAAAAGGAGATTATTTTTATGGCAAAGATTATGAAAACTATGGATGGGAATGAGGCTGCTGCTTATGCTTCTTATGCATTTACAGAAGTGGCAGCAATATATCCCATAACACCATCTACACCAATGGCAGAGAGTGTTGATGAATGGTCTGCTCATGATAAAAAGAATATTTTTGATCAGGCTGTTAATGTTGTAGAGATGCAATCTGAAGCAGGAGCAGCAGGTTCCGTACATGGATCATTAGCAGCTGGAGCTTTAACTACTACATATACGGCATCACAGGGATTACTTCTGATGATACCAAACATGTATAAAATAGCTGGTGAGCAGCTTCCAACAGTATTTCATGTAAGTGCAAGAGCAATTGCCACACATGCATTATCAATTTTTGGAGATCATCAGGATGTTATGGCTTGCAGGCAAACCGGTTTTGCACTACTGGCTTCCAGCAGTGTCCAGGAGGCTATGGACCTTGGATGTATTTCACATTTGAGCACTATAAAATCAAAAGTACCATTTTTACATTTCTTTGATGGATTCAGAACATCTCATGAATATCAAAAAATAGAAATAATTGATTATGAAGATTTAAAAAATTTAGTGGATTATAATTCTATTAAAGAATTTAGAGATAAGGCATTAAATCCTGAGCATCCAGTTGTTAGAGGTACAGCACAAAATCCTGATATATATTTTCAGGGAAGAGAAGCTTCAAATAAGTTTTATGATGCAGTTCCAGATATAGTAGAAAACTATATGAAGGAAATAAAAAGTATAACTGGAAGAGAATATCATCCATTTGATTATTATGGTGCACCTGATGCGGAAAATATAATAATAGCTATGGGTTCAGTTTGTGATACTATAGATGAATCTATAGACTATTTGAGAAATAAGGGAGAAAAGGTAGGAGTAATAAAAGTACATCTTTACAGACCTTTTTCCAGCAAGTATTTCTTCAATGTGTTTCCAAAGACAGTTAAAAAAATTGCAGTTCTTGATAGAACAAAGGAACCAGGTTCCCTTGCAGAACCTCTATACTTAGATGTTGTTCATCTATTCAACAATAGTGCTGAAAAACCAATAATAATTGGCGGAAGATATGGACTTGGTTCAAAGGATACTCGTCCTTCTCAAATTCTATCCGTATTCAATAATTTAAAAAGTGATAATCCAAAGGATAAATTTACAATAGGCATCGTAGATGATGTTACTAACACATCTTTACCAGAAGGAGAGATAATAGACACAACTCCAGAAGGAACAATAAACTGTAAATTTTGGGGACTTGGATCAGATGGCACAGTTGGTGCTAATAAAACTGCCATTAAAATAATAGGAGATAATACTGGCCTCTATGCTCAGGCATATTTTTCCTATGACAGTAAAAAATCTGGTGGTACTACAATTTCACATTTAAGATTTGGTAAGAAGCCAATAAAATCTCCATACTTAGTTTACAATGCAGATTATATTGCATGTCATAATAAATCCTTTATTTATAACTATGATTTACTGCTTGGATTAAAGAAAAATAGTACATTTGTATTAAACTGTCCATGGAGTGAAGAGGAGCTTACAGATAAAATACCTGCACCAATCAGAAGATATATTGCTGAAAACAATATAAATTTCTATACAATAGATGCTATTTCAATTGCTTCGAAAATAGGTCTTGGTGGAAGAATAAATATGATTATGCAGGCCGCCTTCTTTAAACTTGCTAATGTAATACCAGTAGAGGAAGCTTTAAGTCTTCTAAAGACATCAGTAGAAAAAACTTATGGAAAAAAAGGTCAAAAGATTGTAGATATGAATAAGGCAGCAATAGATCAAGGTGTAGGCGCTTTGGTAAAGGTTAATGTTCCAGCTTCCTGGGCAAATGCGGAAGAAGAAAAGCTGCCTGCTAAAGAATTACCTGACTTTATTAAGAGAATACAACTGCCTATGGCTAGACATAAAGGTGACGAACTACCAGTAAGTGCATTTAATGGTATGGAAGATGGTAGATTCCCTCTTGGAACTGCTTCCTATGAAAAGAGAGGTATTGCTGTAATGGTACCTGAATGGCAGATTGATAAATGCATTCAATGTAATCAATGTGCATATATTTGTCCACATGCAACAGTAAGATCATTTTTATTGAATGATGAGGAACTAAGCAAGGCACCGGACACCTTTAAGACTAAAAAACCCGTTGGTAAGGGATTAGAGGAAATGCATTTTAAAATTCAGATAAGTCCCCTGGATTGTACTGGATGCGGAAATTGTGCAGATGTTTGTCCTGCACCGGGAAAAGCTTTAATAATGAAACCTGCCGATCATGAAATTGAAATGGAAAGCGAAAACTGGGAATTTGCTATGAGCGTTCAAGAGAAAAAGGATGTTATGGATCCTAAAACAGTTAAGGGAAGTCAATTTAGAAGGCCTCTACTTGAATTCAATGGAGCCTGCCCAGGATGCGGTGAAACTCCATATATTAGACTTCTTACTCAGCTTTATGGAGATAGAATGATGATAGCTAATGCCACAGGTTGCTCATCCATTTGGGGAGCTAGTGCACCATCTATACCATATACTGCAAACACAGATGGAAAAGGACCTTCCTGGGGAAATTCACTGTTTGAAGACAATGCAGAATACGGCTATGGCATGTATCTTGGAGTAAGAGCAATTAGAGAAAAACTTGCCGATCTTATGAAACAGGGAATGCAATCAGATCTTAGTGATGAAGTAAAAGATTCCTTTAAAGAGTGGCTTGATAATTTTAACTCTGGTGAAGGCTCTAAAGAGGCCAGTGGAAAGTTGTTGCAGGTTATAAATTCTATAGGCATCGGAAAAAATAAAATAGTTGATGAAATATTGGAAAAGAAGGACTTTCTAATTAAAAAATCACAGTGGATAATAGGCGGAGATGGCTGGGCATATGATATAGGCTTTGGTGGATTAGATCAAGTAATTTCAACAGGTGATGATGTGAATATATTTGTATTGGATACTGAAATATATTCAAATACCGGTGGACAGTCATCTAAATCAACTCCAACTGGTGCCACAGCTAAATTTGCTGCTGCCGGGAAAAAGACGAGGAAAAAAGACTTAGGTATGATGGCTATGAGCTATGGGTATGTATATGTGGCACAAATTGCAATGGGAGCCAATATGAATCAGACAATTAAAGCAATAACTGAGGCTGAAAGCTATGATGGACCATCACTTATAATCGCATATGCACCTTGTATAAGTCATGGTATAAGATCTGGTATGGGAACAAGTATAATGGAGCAGAAAAAGGCAGTTAATACTGGATATTGGCATCTATACAGATTTAGTCCTTTATTAAAAGAAGAGGGAAAGAATCCATTTGTGCTTGAATCTAAAGAACCAACTGGAGAATTTAAGAATTTTATAAATGGTGAAGTAAGATATACAGCACTAAGAACCATGTTCCCAGAAGTTGCTGATAAAATGTTTGATTTGGCAGAGAAAAATGCTAAGGAAAGATATGAGAGTTACAAGAGATTAGCAAATCAACAATTTAGTTAAAAATAAAAGAAGGAGCTGTGTTTGAAGAGGAATGAATATTTATTAAATTTAGAAATAGCCTTACTTATTATTAAAATAGAATTTTGATAATTGTTATTAATAGTAAGATGGTTAAAAATCTGTCTCACCATGGATAAATACATGTGAGACAGATTCTTCTTTATTATTATAGATTATGGTATTAAAATTTATTTTTGATTAGCGTCTACCCAATCCTTTGCATTTCTGGTTTCCTGTTCATTGGGAATAGATACATTTGTAACAGGTTTTACCTTTGAAATATTGGCCCAAGCAGCAGTATCATGTTTTTCAATGGGAATGCCTTGAAATTTTTCTTTGAAATTATTCTTAGCCATGTTACACACTCCTCTTTATTATATATTAAAATTTATACATGTTGAAGTTGTCTAACTTCATTATATATAGAAGATATAGTATTCATCTCATTCTCAGCCGCTGGTGATAGAGGATAATATCCCTTTTGTACCATCCACTGCCATACGTCGTAAGCATGATTACAACTCATTGTAAATGCATCTTTTAGAAATTGTCTTATTTCAGGATTACCAGTTTCCATAGCACTCCAAGCATATTCTCTACCTGCTCTTTTTAATGTTAAAAGATAGGCAGTAGCTATTTCTCTATCATTCATTTTTTGTACATTGGTATTAGGTGTGACTGACTCAAAACTGCTTACTGGTGACTTTGTAAAATCATTAAGCTTAACATTTAACTCTGGTACATTTAGTTTTTCATTAGGAGCACTAGCATTTTTTATAAATTCAACCTTCATATTATAATCTTGAATGTGAGCCGGAAAATGGGCCTCAAGCATATTTTTCAGTTCTTGATCTTGAACCATATTTTTAAACATGGCCATATTAGTTATAGAATTGACACAGCTAACAATCAATTCATGTAAATCATATAATTCATGTGATGCTAATTGCATAAAAATATCCTCCTATAATGGTTATTATTTTTTAATAGTACAACATTGTTAATATACTTCATTTTATATTTTTTATGCAATTCTATAGTACTACTTCCTTATATTTTTCTATTTAGTATGTCATTTACGCTTCAATTAATAAATTTAATTAATTTTTGGTTTTAAGTAAAATTTCTTTATTAATCAATGGTTGTATAAAAAAGGCATTATTTATATGAAAATGTTCTAAAAACCAATAGAGAAGTCAATTCTTGTTATGTTTATTTTTAAAATTTCATACATGATGGATCAGATGCAGTAGTTTATTGTGTGGATATGGATGGTGAAAAATTTTACAAATTATTTGGTAGAAAATTAGATAATTGCATAAAAGTTATATTAAAGCCATAACGTACAGATAAATTATAAAGGATTTATGAATAGATATAAGGCTGCTGCAAATAATAAACTTGTATTTAAATTTTGGAGGTGTGTAATTTGTTTAAACATGAAAAGCAGTTATTGAATAATTTACAAGTAAAAGTAGAAAGACCTAATCCACAATATGCAGTACTTATGCAGGAACAGCTAGGTGGTGGAAATGGAGAATTAAAAGCAGCGATGCAGTATATTTCCCAAAGTTTTAGAATAAAAGATCCAGCAATAAAGGATTTATTTCTTGACATAGGTACAGAAGAACTTAGTCATATGGAAATAGTTGCAGAAACTATAAATTTATTAAATGGACATGAAGTTAATCATGAAGCTGTAGGAAGCGGGGAAATTGAAACTCATATACTTTCTGGATTATCTCCGGTTTTAATAAATTCTTCAGGAGCTCCATGGACTGCTGATTATGTAACGGTTACGGGTGATATTGTAGCAGATATACTTTCTAATATAGCTTCAGAGCAAAGAGCTAAAGTTGTGTATGAATATCTATATCGTCAAATAAATGATAAGGAAGTAAGAAATACAATAGATTTTCTTTTAAATCGCGAAGAAGCACACAATACGCTATTTAGAGAGGCGTTAAACAAAATGAGAGATGAAGGATCAAATAAAGACTTTGGAGTAACAGAAGACTCTAAATTATATTTTGACTTATCAACACCAGGCAAGTATTTTGATGCACCTAATCCTACACCACCAAGTTTTGCTGGAACAAGAAGATAAAATATAAATATGAAATAAATAGGTTTTTAGTATTTACTAAAAATGTTTAATTTATAAAAAAATGAAAAATTACTTGCTATCTATAATTTTATGTGTTATAATGAATTCATACCTTAAATGAATCGTAATTAATTTAAAACCAATATATTTCAGTAACTCATATAATAAGTATGTTTGTAACGAAATTTTATTTGGGTAGTTATTGCAACGAGTTTAAGATAAATAAAATTTTGGAGGTACTTATTATGACAGGTACAGTTAAATGGTTTAATGGACAAAAAGGATTTGGATTTATAACAGGAGAAAATGGAAATGATGCATTTGCACATTTTTCACAAATACAATCAGATGGTTATAAATCACTTGAAGAAGGACAAAAAGTTTCTTACAACGAAGTAAAAGGTCAAAGAGGATTACAAGCAGAAGAAATAACTATTCTTTAATTGTAATTACTTAATAGTGTAAGTGAAGCCTAGGGCATATGCTCTAGGCTTATTTTAAATTTTATTTAATAACTATAACTGGTTACTGTAACACTCCGTTGCACTTTATATAGCAATAAAAAACAAAATAAACAAAGTTTTTTAGGGTAAATAAGTTATCAAGAGATGTAGCAGCAGTTATCTCTCATTTTTGTATAATGAAAAAAATAGATGTACCAAAAGGCACATCTCAAGGTTAAATCTGTTAACAATAATCATAACGTACTATAAGATAGTATAACATAACAACAATAAATTTTCAATGTAGTAGGATAAAAAAATAGGTAAAATGTTTTTATGGATTAATGTCAATTTTAATCCAATTTAACTTAACTTACACTCTAAGTCTGTAACCCGCACCCCATACTGTCTCTATATATTGAGGGTCCGAAGGAGAAGATTCTATTTTTTCTCTTATCCTTCTTACATGAACTGTAACGGTAGCGTTGTCTCCAAGAGAATCAAGTCCCCATATGGCCTCAAAGAGATCTTCTCTGCTGAAGACTTTGTTTGGATTTTCTGCCATGTACAAAAGCAGGTCAAATTCTTTTTGAGCTAGAGTCACTTCATTTCCATTTATGAATACCTGTCTTGAATCCTTATCCAGCTCAAGACCTCTTATAACAATCCTATTTGATTTTTCAGGCTTATTAAATTTGTTTTTTATTCTTTCATAGTTGGTTATGTGAGATTTAACCCTGGCCACCAGTTCACTTGGATTAAAGGGTTTTGTTATGTAATCATCTGCACCTAAGGTGAGACCTTTAATTTTATCAATTTCTTCTTTTTTAGCAGAAACTAAAAGTACAGGAATATCTTTTTCCTGCTCTATGCTCCTCAGAATACTGTATCCATCAAGACCTGGAAGCATTAAATCCAGGATTAATAGGTCAAAATCACCATTTTTTAATACGTTTAATCCATCTACACCGTCTTTGCAAATAGAAACTTCAAAATTGTTAAGTTCAAGATAATCCTTCTGAAGTTCTGCTATACTTAAATCATCTTCAATTATTAAAATTTTTCTCATAGTTCGCTCCTCATTACATATTTATATTTATAGTTTATTTCAACTAGACACTGTAACAGTGAGGCCATAATCTATAATAACATCCACTGGATTTTGGATAAATCATTATTATTGAATTCCAGTATCAATTACATTTAAAAGATATTATTAGAGAGTAATTATATTTTAGCAAGAGATATTATTATACTTGTACCTTGGTCTTTATGAGAATTTGCCCATATTTTTCCCTTATGGCCTTCTACAATCTGTTTTGCTATGGCAAGGCCAAGACCACTGCCTTTAGCATTGCTTCTTGCAGAATCTGATCTGTAGAATCTATCAAATATTTTATTTGTATTTTCTTCGTCTATTCCAGAACCATTATCTCTTATTTCTATTATAATACTTAAATTGTTTTCCCTGATAAATATAGTTATTTCACCTCTATCTTTATTCATGTATTTTCTTGAATTATCAAGAATGTTGAGAATAACTCTTCTGAAACGCTCTCTATCTATCAAAAAGTACTTTGAATTATCAAGGTGATTTTCAAGTTTTATATCTATGTTTGAATGTTTGAGTATGACATAACTCTCTTCAACGCAGTAACTGAAATATTCATCTATATCAGTTTTCTCAAAATTAAAGGGAATTTGACCTAAGTCCAGTTTTGAATATAGAAGTAAATCGTTAATCATGGAATCCATCTGTTTTGTCTTTACATTTATGGTTTTTAAGTAGTGTTCCAGCTTCTCAGGGCTATTTGCCACTCCATCTAGTATACCCTGCACATAGCCTTCAATGGAGGTAAGGGGGGTTTTTAAATCGTGAGAGATACTGGATACCAGCATTTTTCTATTGTCATCATATTTTGTTTTCATATGTATGGAATCTTTAAGTTTTATACGCATTTCTTCAAAATTACTGCATAGTTCTCTTATTTCCTTATCGCCGCTTTCCACTATTTCTGAATCCAAATTACCATTTTTTATTTCATCAGCAGCTTTTTTTAAAAGGGATATAGGTAATAATATCTTCTTTGAAAGAGCATAGGATACAATAATACTGACTAATGTATAAGATGCAAAAAATGCAATTAATACGTATATGATGAATCTTTTGAAAAAGCCAGAATCCTTTCCAATAGGAGTTAAAAATATCACATTACCAGTGCTTTTATCTTTAAACTCTATGGGAAAGGAACTAATAGAATAATAAGTGTCATTTATAAATATAGGATCCCTTGATTTGTCCCTGGACTGCTGCAGTGTATTTTCAAGGCTTATATTATTTATATCCTTGGAGGAATATAACACAATACCATTTTTATTTATTATAATTTTACCTTGAGTAATTGCCAGTTTACTTTCTAGATAACTTTTAAAATGTTCATCTTCAATACTTTTATTATCAGATTTGGCTATATCTTTAGTCATATTTAAAAGTTCTGAATTTATGAAGGTAACTTTTTTAAAGTTGTTGTAACCTATGGTTTTTCCTAAAAATTCTGAAGATACAAATGTTAGTATAAAAGCGGTTATGGCAGTAATTATAAGGGGAATTATTATAGTTAAAGTATTATAAATAATAAGACGTCTTTTAATATCCATTTTCTATTTAATCCTCATTGTATTTTTATATATAATAGACAGTGTTTCCTGAAAAAAATATTTTATTTAAAAGTCTTTTCTGTCAAATAAGAGATATCCTCCTGTAAATAGTATTATAGCATAACTTAAGAGCATCATGAACTGGCGGAAAATTTTAAAAACAGGTATAGTGTCCATAATCCATAGATTGTACCAGCTTAGCATAGAGGTAAAAATCAATCCTGAATAGGCTGAAAAGAAAATTCCAAGGGCTTTGAGACCGATAAATACCAGTATAGAAAAGAAAAACACACCTACTTCGCTTTTTATTATATTTGTGAATAGTGCAATCATAAGACATAATACTATCATTGGAAACAGGGTAACTACATAGGAGAGTATTATCTCTAAAATTCCTATAAAACTAAAGGAATTTGCATTAAATATAAGTCCCGAAATTATGGAAAATATCATTGTAAGCATTAAAATTGAAAATATAAATATTACTATGGAAGCTATTTTTGCTGAAAAAAGCTTCAGTCTTGATACAGGTCTTGTAAGGACAATTTTCATAGTGTTTTTGGAAAATTCACCAGAAAAACTGTCGATAGTTACCAATGCCACAAATAAAGGCAGCAGAGTGTTTATTATTATGGATAAAATAAGAAAGGGGAACTCATTACTGGAAACTCCTTGAACTCCAAAATTACTTCTCACTAGGGATATAAAAATCTGACCTATTATTATAAAAAATAGTGCAAGTATAATTCCAACTAAAGCTTTTTTCTTTTTATATAATTTTTCTAATTCGTTTATTAAAGCTGCTTTAAATTCTACCATTTCTCTCTACCTCGCTGATAAAATAATTTTCTAATGAAGCATAATTATTCAATATATTTTTAGTGTTATCTACATTGATAAGTCTTCCATTATATAAAACTCCAATAGTTGTGCAAGTCAATTCTATATCGTGTATAAGATGACTGGAAATAAAGAAAGTTGTCTTTTCTTTTTTCGCTAGATTTTTTATTATATTTCTCATGCTGATCATTCCTTCTACATCCATACCGTTTAGAGGCTCATCTAAAATTATAATCTTTGGATTTGATAATAATACTGCTGCAATACCCAATCTTTGTTTCATTCCAAGAGAAAATTTAGTAGGTTTTTCATCTTTGAATTTGGAGAGACCTACCATATCTAAAACTTCATTAATTCTATTGTTATCTACATTTTCATAGAATCTTGAGAATTGTTTAAGATTTTCAAAGGCTGTAAGATAGTGAAATACTTCAGCGGTTTCAATGATGCAGCCCACACTGGCCATGGCCTTTTCAAATTCTTCCTGAACACTGTGACCTAATATTTTTACTTCTCCTCTATCGGGTTTTACAAGTCCTGTCATTATTTTCATGGCAGTGGTTTTACCAGCACCATTGGGACCAAGAAAGCCGAATATGTCTCCTTCGTATATGTCAAGATTAAGATCCTGAACACCTCTGTTATTTTTATAGGTTTTAGATAGGTTGGTTATTTCTATAACTTTTTTCAATAAGTACACCTCCGAATTTATAGTGATAAACTGTAAACTGCTGCTAAAGGACAGAATAAGCAGCAGTTCACTGTTGTAGTCATTTTTTAGATGAAATTCAGTAAAATATATTTTTGTATAGTCTATGCAAATACTTTAACTGAAAAACTGAAATTTTAACTATAGATATCTAAAGTCTGTAATTGAAGCAAGTTCTTAATTCAGGTGGGGATTCTTTTACCCTATCTGAATTTTAGAACTGCGAATGCATGGCTTACTTGGCGTTGAACTCCCACTTGAAGAAAAGCAGAGAGCCCAAATTTTAATTTGGTGCGAATCGCTTTCACAGAGTGCAAGCAGAGAACCAAAATCTTCTTTTCGATTTTGTGTGAGGGCTGTACAGCGTGCGGGGGAGACTTACGCCAAGTTAGTTAGGTTAAATATGAATTTTATTATTTAAATACTTTAGTGTATGAACCGTGTCCTGAAGCATTTAAGTTTGGGGAAGAAATATCTATAGTTGCTGCATCAGAATTTAAATATATCTCTCCATCTAAATTTTTTTCAGAATCGCTTGTTATTTTTGCGGCATAAGGAGAATGATTTTTATCTTTATAAAATTTACCTGTAAAACTGAATTTCTTACTGTTGGATTTTTCATAACCTGGTAAATATTTTTCCTCATAAGTTCCACTTATATTTTCTGTGTCTATTTTTTCAATATTTACAGTACTTTCGCCTATTTTAATGAATTTACCATCCTTTTCAATTGCTATAGTGGAAGTATATTTTCCTATATATTTTTCTGGATTAGTTAGTTTGTCATAATTTGAAGTCTTAGTTTCTTCTATTACATTTTTACCAGAAAGATCGGGTTTATTTATTTTAGTAGAATTAACATCATATATCTTTAACATCATTTCAAAGGTTAAATCATGAAAGGTGTTATTTTTATCCTTACCGGAAATTATTCCAGATACCAGCCCCGTTTTAATTAAGTCGCTTTTATCTATGGTCATGTTTCCTTTTACATTTTTTATGGATATATCCTCTATAAGTTTTGGCATTTTACTGTAGTTAGGGTCATTGCTGTTAAACATATCTTTAAATTTATAGGATAGTAATGCATTTGCAATGGAAGGAATCTGTGTATTGTTTACAGTACCTGATAATTCTTTGCTTCCATCCTGTTTCACATTTACCGCCACAATATCTTTAAGATTTCCTACTAGAGCATCTGCTATTTTTTCTAGATCTTCAGCTCCAGCTTGTTCAAAGGGGTTGTGAGGGAGTATATTTGGTTCAGTATTATCATGACTTTTGTAGTTTGTGACATAATAAGAATCGTTTTTATAACCGTCTGATGACTCTTGACCTGTATATTTTGATATAGCAGTATTCTTATCAAGATACATATAGCTGCCTTTTTTACTTTTTCCGTTATAAGTTTCGCCGATAGTTTCTTTTGTCTTATTAGTTAAATTATACTTATTTATGGAATTTTCATAGGATACAATAGTACTACCATCTTTTATAATCATAGATCCTTCCATAGTATAGCTGGAAAGCCCTGTAGAAGTCTGCTTTCCTGTATATTTAAGTGAATCCTTCATCTGTTCATAACCACTTTTGGTAGCTGCTTCTGCCATGGCAGTGCTGGCAAACATCAGTGTTCCCAAGGCGAAGCTTATGGCCATAAGGGTCTTTTTCTTAAATTTCATTTTTTCATCTCCTTAGTCAAAAATTTTATTATAAATAGGATCAAATCCTGTTGAATTCTGATTATTTATATAGAAGTTTATTGAAGGACTTTCTGGATTTAGGTATAAATGTGCTTCCAGATCTTTTTTATTACTATTATTTAAAGATAACTCTGCGTCAAAAGGAGAGTAATTTTTTTCTTTATGAAACTTACCTGTAAAGCTAAACTTTTCATTACGCTTTTCATATTCAGGTATATATTTTGTTTCATAGCTTCCAGTAACAGTTTCAGCATTTATTTTTTCAATGTTTATAGTAGCTTCACCTATTTTAACGAATTTACCATCTTTTTCTTCTACTATGTTAGATATATATTTTCCTATATATTTTTCAGGATTTGTCAATTTGTTATAATCATAGGAGGTCTGGGTGCTTTCCTGTACCTTCTTTCCTGTTAAATCTGGTTTACTTACTTTGGTTGAATTTATATTGGATATACCAAGTGATACCTGAAAAGTTAAGTTGTGAATAGTATTATTTTTGTCTTTACCAGAAAGTACTCCGGAAGTAACAACAGTTTTAATTAATCCGTTTTTATCAGTGATTACATTACCTTTTGCATCTTTTATAAATATATCTTTTGTAAGCTTAGGCATCTTGGTAAATCTAGTGCCCTGTTGATTACCATAGGAATTTTTAAACTGGAAGGATGCCAGAGCATTTACTATAGAGGGAATTTGTGTATTGTTTATGGTGCTGGATAATTCTTTGCTTCCATCCTGTTTTACATTAACTACTATTGCATCCTTTAGATTTCCCACAAGGGCATCGGCTATTTTCTCAATATCCGCAGTCTTGTCCTCTTCAAAAGGATTTTTTGGTAAGCTTATATTTTTATTGCCATTTGTGTAATTTGTCACAAGATAAGAATCCTGTGATCCTTTTATATTCGTTGATATTATTGTGTTTTCATCTGAGTAATTATAGGAAGTATATTTATCTTTTCCATCATAATATCCAGTTGTATTTTCCATGGATTTATTTTTTAGATCATATTTAGTTGTATTGTTTGACTGATAAATCACCGTGTCGCCAGTCTTTATACTCATAGATGTATCTAAAGTATAATTGGAAAGCCCAGAGGTAGTTTGTTTTGCTGTGTATTTAGCTGAGTCTTTAAGCTGATCGTAACCACTTTTAGTAGTTACTTCTGCCATGGCAGTGCTGGCAAACATAAGTGTACCTAAGGCAAAGCTTATGGACATAACAGTTTTTTTTCTAAATTTCATTTTTTTCATCTCCTTGTTTTAATTGTTAATATGGAAAAGGACGAACTGATGACAGTAAATTGCCAAATGTATGTTTTGCTCGCTAGATAATAAGTGAAAATTACTATATAGTTCTTTAGCTAATTTAATAGTTTACTTTTTACAAAAACTTTCGAATTCCAGAGGGGGAACTCTTACAGAAACTCGAAAGTTTGTCTAGGAAGTACTTCCTGATTATATTCTAAAGTAGATACCTCTATTTTATCTAAACTAATTATAAACAAAATCTAAACTTTGCAGAGATGAAAAATTTTCATATATATTCCTGTTTTTTTATCAGTTTGACATTATTAATTTGGAAGTATAGTATTAAAAAAGATACTTTCGTAATAGAGGGAAAAGACGAAGGAAAAGGCAAAGTATAAAGTTCAAAGAACAAATATCAGATTTAGAAAAGCTTCGTACTTTTCTCCAATATTGACTTGGAGTGATGTATTATGAGTTATATTCAAAAGGGAACCAAGGAATTTAAAAATACTAATATCGCCTTGTTTGCAGGGGGATTTAATACTTTTGCTATTTTATACTGTACACAGCCTTTAATGCCAGAACTTTCTAGAGAATTTAAAATTTCACCAACCATTGCAAGTTTGTCACTTTCAGTTACAACTATTACATTGGCTTTTAGTATGTTATTATTTGGTTCATTATCAGAAGTTTTGGGACGAAAAATAGTTATGTCATTTTCAATTGTTTCAGCTTCAATATTAGTATTACTTACTGCCTTTGTTCCTGGATTTCACTATCTTTTAATATTCAGAGTGCTGCAAGGACTTGTTTTAGCAGGGTTGCCAGCTGTTGCTATGGCATATATAGGTGAAGAAATTGAAGCAAAAAGTCTTGGTATGGCTATGGGACTATATATTAGTGGAAACTCTATAGGGGGTATGGCAGGACGTATAATAATAGGTACTATCACGGATTTCTTTAATTGGAGAGCTGCACTTGCCTGTATAGGAATTTTGGGGCTTATGTTTAGTATTTTATTCTTGATTAAGCTGCCGGAGTCAAAAAATTTTACTCCTCGTAAATTTGAAGTGAGTAAATTATTGAAGTCTATGATAAATCATATTAAGAATCCTAGATTGCTCTGTTTATATGCTATAGGATTTTTAATTATGGGAAGTTTTGTTTCCTTATATAATTTTATCGGATATCAGTTGCTAGAACCTCCTTATTCACTTAGTCAGGTTTTAGTTGGGTTCATTTTTCTTATTTATATAATAGGTACCTTTAGTTCTACCTGGATGGGACGTATGGCAGATAGATATGGACAATCTAAAGTACTTTGGATTGTAATATTGGTGATGGCTATAGGTGCAGTTATAACTTTAAAAATAAGTTTAATTATAAAAATTATAGGAATTGCAATTTTTACCTTTGGATTTTTTGGGGCCCATTCTATCGCCAGCAGCTGGATAGGAAAACTGTCTACTCATGATAAATCACAGGCTTCTGCACTTTATCTGTTCTTTTATTACATAGGCTCAAGTATTGGTGGGACTTCAGGAGGAACTTTTTGGTCGTTGTATGGATGGAAGGGAGTAATTGGAATGATAAGCTGTTTTTTGATATTGGCGGTATTGCTTTCCGTTACAGTAGCTTTCATCACAAAGAAGATCAATTTAAAACAGGAAAATTTGCCCTGTAAGTAATAAATTTCAAAAAAGTTATAGAATAGTGTGTTAGAAAATGGGAAAATTGTACCTTGTAAGATATACACAGAAAAGAGTTGTGTAACTTATAGGGTACAGTTTAATTTTTAGTTATTTCATTATTAAAAATGGTTATTAAAGCTTAAATTCTAACAATTAAATGGGAAGATTCTCAAGTTGAATTAATATTTATTCCTTTGGAGATAGTCATTTATAACAATTTTTTATATGTTAACGACTGTTATTAAGTTCATTTATCAGAGCCTGTATGTTATCATTGGTTTTAGGGTATTCTAATTTTAAACTTTGTAGATTATTTACTATAATTTTAAGTATTATATAGTCCCTAAACCATCTATTATTTGAAGGTATTATATGCCAAGGGGCCTTTTTTGTACTGCAATTACAAATTATGTCTTCATAGCATTGTTGATATTTATCCCAAAAATTTCTTTCTTTAAGATCTGATAGAGAAAATTTCCAGTGCTTTTTAGGATTTTTAAGTCTTTCTTCAATTTTTTCTCTTTGAAAATCCTTTGATATATGTAAAAAAAATTTTAATACTAGTATGTTATTATTTATTAAGTATTTTTCAAATTTATTTATTTCTTTAAATCTTTTAAAAGCTATTGTATCATTTATTTGTCTATGAACCCTTGTTATTAGTACGTCTTCATAGTAAGATCTATTGAATATGGTTATGTTTCCCATTGAGGGGCAGTATTTATGAACTCTCCAAAGATAATCATGACTTAGTTCTTCCTGGGTTGGTTCCTTAAAACTTTTTACATTGAAGCCATTGGGATTTATTCCTGAGAGTATCTTTTTTGCAGTACCATCTTTGCCACTGCAGTCCATTCCCTGCAGGATAATCAGTAGAGAAAATTTTTTTGAAGCATAGAGGATGTTTTGAAATTCTGAAAATTTTTCTTGTAAACATAAATATTCATCATTGATATTATCTTTTGAGAGATTTTCAGTATCCTCAGGGGAGAAATCTTTTAAACTAATTTTATTATTTTTAACTATAGTGAAATTTTCCATAATATACATCCTTTCTGTTATTATAGTTTACTTAGTTTTACAAGTAAGTATAAAAATATTCATATTTATAATTCTATATTAATGGATTTTATTAATAAGTGAAAGAATTATAATTAATAATTTTGCATGAAATAGACATATATTGATTGATGTTTTCAAAAAAAAGCTGTTTTATTTGAAAAATTAATATACAATAGATTATAAGATTAAAAAATAATTTGATTTCTATGGAACAAAATGGTATTATTATACTGCATTGGTTATTAAATTTTTACATAAAGTTAAATAACACTTTATTGAATTTATTAATTATAGAGATATAATAATTCTTAGAGAGATAAATAAATAATATTTTTATTAGGGTTAGTTTAATCTTATAGAATTTATTATAAACGATAGAGATGAAATCGTTTAAATAATACAAAGAGGGGTTAAGTAGTATGAATGTAGCATTTTTTTTAACACCGAAAACAGAAGTTATATGTGAGAAGATAACTTCTACAATGAGGCAGGTATTAGAGAGAATGGAATATCACAGATATAGTGCAATTCCAATAATAGATGATGAAGGAAAATATGTAGGGACTTTAACAGAAGGGGATTTACTTTGGAAGATGAAAAATAGTCCAAATCTTAAATTTAAAGATACCAGTAAAGTTCATGTATATGATATACCAAGGCATATTGTAAATAAGCCAGTCCATATAAATTCCAATATAGAGGATTTAATTTCAACAGCGGTAAACCAAAATTTTGTTCCAGTAGTAGATGACAATAACATATTTATAGGAATAATTAAGAGGAGTGATATAATAACCTATTGTTATGAAAAGCTATTTCATAATAACATGAAAAAAGAAGCTTAGTTTTAACCAAAAGTATGGAATTCTCCAATTATGGTTGAGCAGGATTAAGGGAAGCACTCACTTCTATAAGTGAAGTGTAGTTCACTATAAGGACAGAACTACTGATTAAGATATAATTTATCAGTAGTTTTTTTATTTTATATTTATTGACTAGTCAACTATTTAGTTTGTATAAATATAGTTCTTTATGTATAATAATAAGTAAGGGGATTCTTGAAAATTCAATTTTATAGGGGGGATGTAGATGAAAAAAAAGTTAATAGATGTCTATCGTAATATTAGCAGGGTATTATTTATAATCATAGGAGCTCTTTTATCATCTATAGCATTGGAAACATTTTTAATTCCAAATAACATGATAGATGGAGGTATAGTAGGTATATCCATTATGGTTAGTCATATAACAAAAATACCTTTAGGTGTTTTCACATTTGCGCTTAATGTACCATTTTTTATATTGGGATATAAGCAAATAGGTAAGACTTTTACTTTATGTACGCTATTTGCGGTATTCTGCCTATCTATGGGAGTTTCATTTTTTACACCTTTTCGTGAAGTTACACATGATGTATTTCTTGCAGCTATCTTTGGAGGTATTATTCAAGGGCTTGGAGTAGGTTTAATCATAAGAAATGGAGGATCTCTTGATGGAACAGAAATAGTGGCCATAATACTTGATAAGAGAATAAGTTTTTCAATTGGAGAAATTGTTATGTTTTTCAACTTATTCATCTTAGGAATTTCAGGATTTATGTTCGGATGGGACAGGGCTATGTATTCACTTATAGCTTATTTTATAGCCTTTAAAGTTATTGATATTGTGGTAGAAGGTTTGGATGAATCAAAGGCTGTCACTATTGTTTCATCAGAATATCAGGAAATATCAGAAGCCATAATGGCAAGACTTGGTAGAGGGCTAACTCTTCTTGATGGAAAGGGTGCCTACAAGGGAATTCCAACAAGTGTATTGTATGTAGTTGTATCTCGTCTTGAAGTAGCCAAGCTCAAATCTATAGTATACAATTTTGACCAAAGTGCATTGATAACCGTAAGCAGTGTAGAAGTAGCAGGAAAGAAATACAAGAAGAAGGCTATCCATTAATAGATAGTCTTTTTAATTTGCTAATAAAGTGCTTGTGCTTCTTGCATTTCTATAAATATTAATATATTAAGAACTCTACTAAAAATTTATATTATCTTCTTAACCTAAATATTTTGCAGTTATATAAATAGATTTACATTTGAGTTTTCTGCTTCTCCCAGATAGTAACCTACGCCGCCTATTTTAATATCATCAATAAGTTCTTCCTTTTGTATTCCCATTACATCCATGGACATTTGGCAGGCAACTATTTCAACACCATTAGCTATAGCAGTCTCCATCAGATCTTCAAGAGAAGATACATTTTTATTTTTCATAATACCACGTATCATCTTAGCACCCATACCAAGCATATTCATATTTGACAGTTTTAATTTTTTACTTCCTCTTGGCATCATTATTCCAAACATCTTTTCAATAAAGCTTTTTTTAACTGACACTTTTTCACTTTTCCTTAAAACATTAAGTCCCCAGAAGGTGAAAAACATAGTTACTTTTTTACCCATACTGGCAGCACCATTAGCAATTATAAAGGAAGCTATGGCTTTGTCTAAATCTCCGCTGAATACTACCATGGTTTTATTAGTATTAGCAGGGGGAACAGAAATGTTGGAGGAAGTTTTTTCTAAGGTTTCACAATTCTTTTTAATCAAAGCCGTAATATTGGCATTATCCTTAGTTAAATTTATAAGAGTATTATTAGTAGTATTACACCAAGATTTTATATCTTCATAAAAGCCTGGATCGGAAGCAGTAACTTTTAACGTTTCTCCATTCTTTAATTCATCTACAGATTTTTTTACTTCCATTAAAGGTCCTGGGCAGCATAAGCCGCAAGTATCCAAAACCTTATTGCAGTTATAGTTACCATCAGTTGCCGCTACTTCTTTCATTGATTCAGAATCTAATTCTTTTTGTTCAGTAAAGTTAATTTCCTTTGGTTTATAATTTAGCATGGATGCAGTTTTGTATCCACCAGTTAAATTTTTAACCTTGAAACCTTTTTGTTTAAGTATCCTTTCAGCTACATAGCCTCTAAGACCTACCTGACAATAGACAATAATTTCCTTGTTTTTATCCAGCTCTGATAATCTTTCTCTTAAATTATCTACAGGGATATTTATGGCTCCATCTATATGACCATTGTTAAATTCCAGTTTAGAACGTACATCAACTAATATAGAATTTGACAAGTCATAGTAATATAGTTCTGTAGGAGTAATAACTTCACTTTTTCCAGTAAGTACATTTTCAGCAGTAAAGCCTGCCATGTTAACAGGATCTTTTGCAGAGGAAAAAGGAGGAGCATAATTAAGTTCAAGTTCTGTTAAGTCATATATGGTTCCGTGAAGTCTCATAACTGAAGCTATAACGTCTATTCTTTTATCAACACCTTCATAACCCATAGCTTGGGCACCAAGTATTGTTCCCTTTTCATTGAAAATAAGTTTTATTGAAATAGGGGATGCACCAGGGTAATAAGAAGCGTGTGATACTGGATGAACGTATATAACTTTATAAGGTATATCTAATCTTTTTAAAGTCCTTTCATTATTTCCTGTGTTTGCGGCAGTTAAGCCAAATATCTTAATGATAGCAGTGCCTTGGGAACCATTAAAGCTTTTGTTTAGACCGGCTATATTATCTGCTGCAATTCTTCCTTGTTTATTAGCTGGTCCAGCAAGGGGTATAGCTGTACTTTGCCCATTTACGAAGTCTTTTATCTCCACAGCATCACCTACAGCATATATATTTTCTATATTTGTCTTCATATTCTTATCAACTAATATATGACCCCTTTTTCCAAGTTTAATCTGGCTTCCTTTTATAAAATCTGTATCAGGAACAACACCAATAGCTAAAATTACTAGATCAGTAGTTAGTTTTGTGTTACTTGACAATAAAATTTCAAGGCTGTTTTCAGTATCTTTAAAACTTTTAACACCATCTCCAAGTATTAAATTAACCCCATTACTTTCCAACTCCTTTTCAGCTATAACTGTCATATCAGTATCAAAAGGAGCCAATATATGGGGGGCTGCTTCCACTAAAGTTACATTTATTCCTCGCTGCACTAAGTTTTCAGCCATTTCAACACCGATAAAACCGCCGCCTATAACTACAGTATTCTTTATATCATTATTATCCACATAGTTTTTTATTTTATCTGTATCTGGAATGTTTCTGAGGGTTATAATTTTTTTGCTGTCTATGCCTTCTATATTTGGTTTCATTGGTTTTGCACCTGGAGAAAGTATTAAGTAATCATAGTTTTCTTCATAAATTCCTTTATCTTTACTATTTACCTTTACAAATTTTCTATTGGTGTCAACGCCTATTACTTCACTATTAGGTTTTACGTCCACATTAAATCTTTTTACCATATTTTCAGGAGTCTGAACAATAAGTTTTTTTCTATCCTTAATGGTTTCACCTATATAGTAAGGTAAACCACAATTTGCAAAAGAGATATATTCACCTTTTTCAAACATTATTATTTCTGCATCCTCATCTAATCTTCTAAGTCTTGCAGCTGCGGATGCACCACCAGCAACGCCACCTATAATTAAAATTTTCTTTTTCATAACAATCCACCTCCAAAAGATATTTCACCTGACTAACTTGGCGTAAGTCTCCACTTTATTTAAGTGGGAGTTCAACGCCAAGTAAGCTATGCATTTGCAGTTCTAAAATTCAGATGGAGTAAAAGAATCCCAACCTGAATTAAGAACTTGTTTCAATCTTCACTAAACAATGTATTCAATAAAGCGGCTATTTTTTTATTAGATACTTTATAGCGTATTTCTAATCCATTTCTCATTCCTCTTATGATTCCGGCACTTTTAAGCTTTTGTAAATGTTGAGATACTGTGGACTGGGGAATTCCCAAACATTCTTGCATATGGCTTACATTGCAGCCTCCATTTTCTATTAAACCCTTGACTATACAAAGTCTTACCGGATGGGCAAGTATTTTTAGTATTTCAGCTGCATCGTTAAATTGAGATAAATCCTTATTCATTAAATCACGACCTCATTAATATTAATATATCACTATATTTATATATTACGATATATAAATATAGTCTGTCAATTTTTTTATCACTATATGTGAAAAAATAATATATTGAAAACTTACTATTGTGATGTTTATGCAATAATTTGGTATAAATTTTATGTTTTAATATAAAATAAACTTGACATTAAATGTAAAGCTAGCTGCACAATAAGAAAAGTCACACAAAGTGAACTGGCTGACGCTGTAAATGTCACAAGGCAAACAATTATATCTCTTGAGAATGGGAGATATAATTGTTTGCCTTGTATTGTTTGATTATATTATATGCAGCAGAACTTATTGCAGGACTTTTTTATCCTATTTTAGTTGAAGTACTTTTGATTATGATTTATATTTTTATTGTATTATATGTTTAAAATGTTTAAATGTGGTATTAATTATTTTACGATATGATATCTAAAGCCCTTTAAAAGTATAGCCTTTATCCTTTAGAATTTTTATAATTTGAGGCAATGCTTCCGGTGTAGTAGTTTTATAAGGTGCATCGTGCATTAAAATTATAAGCTTATCTTGATTTCCCATGGTTTCATTGAATCTAAGCAGCAATCTATCTACAGAAGCCCTTGATACTTCCGCATCTCCTGTAAGACAATTCCAATCAATGTAGCGATAACCGGCTTTACTTACAGCATCTTTATAAGAATGTCTGCCAAAAGAACCACCTGGAAATCTTATAAGGCTTGTATCATGAGTACCAATTATTTTAGTTATTACATCTTGGGATTTTTTAATATCTTTGATGAAATTTTCAGGGGATGAATATACTATGTTATACTCATGAGAATAAGTATGGTTACCAATGGAATGACCTTCTGCCTTCTCACGTTTTAAAAGCTCAGGATTTTCTTCACACATGCTTCCTATTACAAAGAAAGTAGCTTGTACATTTTCTTGCTTTAATATATCTAAAACTTTTGGAGTAACATTAACACTTGGGCCATCATCAAAGGTTAAATATGCCACCTTATTGGGAACTTCTTCATTATCTGGTGTTGGTGCCTCACTTCCTTTGTCAGTTGATGAAGTATTAGCTGGCGGTACTGGATTATTTCCTGCATTTTTTGATGAAGGTGCATTATTTCCAGCTGAATTATTACTACTAACTGTGTTTTGAACAGCGGGTGGTTTGTCAGCTTTATTTTTGGCAGTATTATTATGTTGAATGCTTTGATTATTAGTTGTGGAAACAGGTACTTTTTGTAAGGTATTTTGATTTTCTGAACTAGCTTTTGCTCTCAGAGTAAATTTAATTCCAATTCCAGCAAATAATATACAGACAATAAATAAACTTGTAATGATAATAAATTTATTTCGTCTTTGATATTTTCTTCTATTTAGTCTGCTTTTTTTCATTTTGTTGCATAGTCGTTAAAACCTTATAAAAATCTATAAAGCTTATTTAATTAATTTATTTCATGCTAAATAATCAATTCGGATAAAATAATAAGATAGGTACATACTACAAACTATTATAATTATTAGTTATTATAACATAATATGGAATGCGCTGACTCAATTATAGAATATTATTATGTATTTTATTAATATAGTTGTAATTATAATAATATGATTAAATGTAAAACTCTGCTTTTATAGTTTTATAATGTTACTGGTTTTGGACAACTTACTCCCTTCTTTATTTAAATTTACGTTGTAACCTACGCAAAATTTCTCTAATTTACATTAATATAATTAATATACTATTATTATACAGTATAAACTATGTTTCAACAATGATAAAATCTAAATTTATTTAAGAATTAACATAAAAATCTAAAATCAATATTGATGATAAATCAATATTTTAAAGTACATATTATTATAAATTTTAATAAAAAATTTAATTATATTATAGTAATTTATAAAACTAAAAATAATTAAGGTGCTTTAATAAAAAAGTATCCATATTTTTATATTGCTATTGACATATAAATAAGAGGGGGATATAATTAACATCGATAGTGATAATCAATGTCAATTACAAACGGACTTTATATAAATTACTATCGGTGGTGTGTTTATTTATGCATAATTTAATGCAAAAGACATGATTAACATAATTTGACTTTATTTATCTATTGATAATGATTATATAGTGTAATTGAGAATGAATATTTGTCTCATGTAAATACAATGTGGATAAATATTTGAATGGGTGAAATTTATTAATATTAATAAAGGAGAAAAATATGATGCCGATTACAATGTTAAAAGTAGGAGAAACGAACAATATTAAAAATATTACTGGTAATGATAAAACTCGCCGACATCTAGAACATCTTGGATTTATTATTGGAGAAAACGTAACAGTGGTATCTGAGATAGCTGGCAATCTGATTGTAGGTGTTAAAAATTCTCGTATTGCCTTAAGCAAGTCAATGGCAAATAGGATTATGGTATGAGGCATATGAAACATACTGACTAGTTATTTATTTGAATATGCCTAACATAATCTACTATTTGTATATATAAGAAAGGAGATATTATATATGAAAACTCTAAAAAGTACTAAATGTGGTGAAACAGTTACTATAATTAAAGTTCATGGACAAGGACCAGTAAAAAGAAGATTTATGGATATGGGCTTAACTAAAGGAACTGAAGTTTATGTAAGGAAGGTAGCTCCTCTTGGAGATCCTGTAGAAGTAAATGTAAGAGGTTATGAGCTTAGTCTTCGTAAAGAAGATGCAAGCATGATTGAAGTAGGCTAAAAGATTACATATATCAAATTATAAATAATTTATATTAAATTAGGAGGGATAAAATTGTCAATTAAAATTGCTCTTGCAGGTAATCCAAACAGTGGTAAGACAACTATGTTCAATGATTTGACTGGAAGCTCACAGTACGTAGGTAACTGGCCAGGGGTAACTGTAGAAAAAAAAGAAGGTAAACTTAAAGGACACAAAGATGTTATTATTCAGGATTTACCAGGAATATATTCCCTTTCTCCATATACTTTGGAGGAAGTGGTTTCAAGAAATTATCTAATCAACGAAAAACCAGATGCTATTATTAATATTATTGATGGTACTAACATAGAAAGAAATCTATATTTAAGCACACAACTTGTAGAAATTGGTATACCAGTTGTCATGGCTGTAAACATGATTGATGTTGTCCGTAAAAATGGAGATACTATAGATTTAAAAAAATTAAAGGAAACCCTTGGCTGTGAAGTTGTTGAAACATCCGCATTAAAGGGCATTGGTTCTAAGGAAGTAGCCCAAAAGGCAATAGAACTTGCAAAAGCTAAAAATATTTTTTCTTCAATTCATACTTTTTCAAAAGACGTAGAGGATGCTCTTACAAAAATTCAAGACGTTATTCAAAACCATATAAATAATTTAAATCTTCGTTGGGTGGCTATAAAGTTATTTGAGCGAGATGAGAAAATTCACGAACAACTATCCCTTTCTTCTGATTTAAAAGAAAAAATCAACAGCATTATTGAAGTTTATGAAGAAAAACTTGATGATGATGGCGAAAGTATTATAACTAATGAACGTTATTTGTATATCAGTAAGGTTATAAAACAAGCTGTACATAAGAAGTACAGAGGTAAGCACACAACTTCCGATAAAATAGACGGGATTGTTACAAACAGATGGCTTGGACTTCCTATTTTTGCAGGAGTAATGTTCCTTGTATATTATCTTGCAGTTTCATCCATTGGATCCATAGGAACTGATTGGGTAAATGATGTGTTGTTTGGTGAAATTGTTCCAAATGCTGTAGGAAATTTCTTAACAGCAATAGGTACTGCTGAGTGGCTTAATTCTCTTATCTTAGATGGTATTGTAGCTGGTGTGGGTGCTGTACTTGGATTCTTACCTCAAATGCTTGTGCTATTTTTCTGCCTTTCCATATTAGAGGATTGTGGATATATGGCTCGTATCGCATTTATCATGGATCGTATATTTAGAAAATTTGGATTGTCAGGTAAGTCGTTTATTCCAATATTAATTGGTACAGGATGTGGTGTTCCTGGTATTATGTCAACACGTACAATTGAAAATCAACATGATAGAAGAATGACTATTATCGTTACTACTTTTATTCCTTGTGGTGCAAAACTTCCTATTATAGCTCTTATTGCAGGTGCTTTATTCCCTGGATCTGTATGGGTAGCTCCTTCAGCTTACTTTGTTGGGATCGCAGCAATTATTATATCAGGTATTATGCTGAAAAAAACAAAGCTTTTCTCAGGAACTCCTGCTCCTTTTGTAATGGAACTTCCAACATATCATATTCCAGGAATTAAAAATGTTCTTATTCACATGTGGGATCGTTCAAAGCACTTTGTACAAAAAGCAGGAACTGTAATATTACTTGCTACAGTTGGTGTGTGGTTCTTAAGTACTTTCAGCTGGAATCTTGCAATGGTAGATGCAGAAGACTCCATACTTGCTTCTATAGGACGTGTAATTGCAGTTATATTTGCACCACTTGGATGGGGGAACTGGAGAGCAGCAGTGGCTACTATAACAGGACTTATTGCTAAAGAAAATGTAGTTGGAACTTTTGGTATTCTCTATGGTTTTGCTGAAGTTGCTGAAGATGGAGCAGAGGTTTGGGGAACCCTCCATGCATCTTTCACCCAGGTAGCTGCTTATAGTTTCCTTGTATTCAATTTGTTATGTGCACCTTGTTTTGCTGCTATTGGTGCAGTTCGTAATGAAATGGGTTCAGCAAAATGGACTTGGTTCGCTATTGGATATCAAACTGTATTTGCCTATGCAGTAGCATTGATTATAAATCAGGTAGGTTCGTTGGTTACAGGCGGTAGTTTTGGATTTGGAACAGTAGTAGCTTTTGCTTTAATTCTTGTATTGATTTATTTATTATTTAGAAAGCCAAGTAAAACTTCTCATAATGAAATTGGTAATTCTATAGATAGTGAAAAGGAAGCGGTGATGTAATATGTCTACATTTATAGTTGGCGTAATTGTTATTGGACTTATAGGATTTTCAGGATATAAGGTATATAAATCTCACAAAAATGGAGGTGGCTGCGGCTGCTCTGGTGGTTGTGATGGTTCTAGTGATTGTTGTAAACATTAAATTTAGTATTTATTACTTTTTATAAGCTGTTACATATATGCAGTCTGCAGACTGTATATATGATAACTAATTTTAAGAAATATGGAATTCAATTGAATTTCATATTTTTATTAATGGGGTTAAATAATTTTAACGATACTTTACATAGTTAAATATAAAAAATATAAAATTTAATAAATAAAAAAGTATCATATAAAAGGGTGTTGTTAATTATGTATACCATAGATGATATTGATTATATAAGATCAAAATTAAAAAATAATGGATATAAGCTTACAAGGCAGAGGTTTCAGATAATAAATGTTATTAATAAAAATAAAAAACACATGAGTATTGATGAGATATACAGTAAAGTTAAAAGAAAAAATATAGGTCTTAGCACTGTTTACAGAAATGTTATTATACTTGAAAAAGTTGGAATATTAAAGTGCATAAATATATCTAATTCCAATTACTATGAGATAGAATGTACTGGAGAACATAAAGTCCATGTACATGCACAGTGTACAGAGTGTAATAAGTTAATAGATATAGATGAAAGCAAATTATTTAAAAATTGGGAAATAATTATGGGAAAAATGGAACAGAATTACAATATCACAGTAGATAGTATAAGTATGGTGGTATCTAGTGTATGCAATAAATGCAGTGATTCTAGTGATACTTGGCAAGATCAGATTATAAATAAGTAATTTTACATAAATTTTTATTTAATTAGTAATATTTTATGTTATAAATCTTATTTTAGATATATAAGAGTCTTATTCTGTAAAGGAGTTATCTAAACTTAGTTCAGAACAAACTCAATTAATTGAGTTTTATTATAAAGTTAGTAGTAAACTCAATTCTTTTTATTTATACTGAAAGGATATTAAAAGGGAGTGTTGTAGAATGTTAATGAGAGTTTTAAAAAAACTGTCTTACAACGTATATGCATACATTGTAAGACAGTTTTTTGGCTATTTTAACTTTTCAGGTGAAATTTTTTTTGCTTTTAGTCTCGGATAAACATCTTCTCTTAAAAGAGTATATATTACTGAAAATACGGGTACACTTACCAGCATTCCCACAATACCAAAAGTGCTTCCAAGCAGTGTTATTGCAGCCAATACCCAAATAGCAGGCAGACCTACAGAATTTCCTACTACTCTTGGATATATTAGATTACCTTCTATTTGCTGCAGTATGAAAAATAAGATTATAAACCATAGGGCCTTTACAGGATCCGATACCAAAATTAGAAAGGTTCCTACAAATAATCCTATAAAACCTCCTACTAGAGGAATTAATGCCGTAAAAGATATTAATACTCCTATTATTAAGGCATAAGGTAAGCCCAATATAGTCATACTTATAAAGAACATAGCCCCTAAAATTACTGCCTCAAGACATTGACCAGATATAAAGTTTGAAAAAATTTTACTTGAAAGTCTTAGTATATATAGAATTCTATCTACTTTTCCTTCTGGTAAATAGGCATACATAATTTTCTTAAATTGCTTTGAAAGTTTTTCTTTTTGAATTAAAATATAAATTGCAAACACAAGGCCTAAAATAAAATTGAGAATACCACTGAATATAGAGCTAGCTATACTTACAGTTAAGCCTAAAATATTAGTAGTACCAATTTTTAGAAAATCAAGAGCTGTTTTATTGATTTCATCCCAGTTGATATTGTTTATGGTGTTTATGGGAATTATTTCAGGCAGTTTTAACATCAGTCTATTATATAACCCTTGAAGTTTTAAAATAGAATTTGATACATTTGTACTAAGGGTGCTAATGGTATCAATTAATTCTGGAATAACGATACCAGTAACGAGTATTATAATGGCCAGTATAAATATAATTGTCAATAAAATACTTATAGGACGTTTGATTTTATCATTTATGTTCTTTTTACTTTTTAAATTATAAGAAAATAGTTTTTTCTCAATTATTCTCATGGGTACGTTAAGGACAAAGGCCATACACATACCTAGTAAAAAGGGAGTTAGTATTTGAAAAGTTCTGCTAAAAAAACTCGACACAGTTGAAAGATTTTGTAATCCCCAATATAGTAAAACAGCTATTACTATAATTGAAATAATTTTTTGCATATTTCTGCGATTAAGTTCCAAGTCAATTTCTCCTCCCATTCCCCATGTGTAATTAGCATATAAATTATAGTGAATATACATTTATTTAGTAACCATTTCTGTTTTGAGTATTTAATCTATAAAAATATTAAACTCAAGTGCAATAAGCTTGAGTTTAATATATCAATTGATATGATAATTGTCAATCTAATGAAAAAAGATGAGGTGAAAACAATTGATAATTGAAATTGACAGCAGGTTAAAATAATAAATAGATAGCTTAAAATGAAGGGGATTTTTAAAAAAATTTATAATGGTATATTTCAGTGAATCAGTATATAATATTAATATCAGTAAAATTAAATCTTAGGTATTTGCTGCCCATATTAATAGTGAAATAATTATTTATCCGATGACTACCAGCCGTAATACTCCCAGTGCACTTTGTACAGTGGGAGACAACGGCTGCTATGTCCCTGGATAACAATTTCTAAACTTCAGATGAAAAAAACATCTGAAGTAAAGAACTTTGTTTATAGAATTTATTGAAATAGTTGTATTAATATATAGAAAAGTGGTCAAAATCATGAAAAAGAGTATAAACTTATAATTAGGTGGTGAAATAGTGGATAAAGAGATTTTGGAAATATTAAAGAGATTAGAGCTGGGACAAAATGAGTTAAAGAAAAACTACGCAAGTCTAGAACTAGGACAGAAAGAGTTAAAGGAAAACTACGCAAGTTTGGAACGGGGACAGAGTAGGTTAGAAGTAAGGCTTAATGAGACTTATGAAATAGTAAGAACTCTTGAACATTCAGCAGAAGTAAGCAAAGCTGAGCATGATAAAATGAACAATGATATAGTGCACATAAAAGGTAATGTAGAAGGGCTTAGAAAAGACCTATCAACAGTGGAGATAGTAACGGCAAATAATTACGCAGATATAGCAAAATTAAAAGCAATAAAATAACTAGGGTAAGCAAATATCCCCTAGTTATTTTATTGTCATAACGTATAGGAAAAGGAGTAGAAATTATGTTTACTTATGAAGTGATTAAAAAGGTGAAATTTGATGCAGCACATTTTATTCCTGAATATAAGGGTAAGTGTAGAAATATCCATGGACATACTTGGTTTGTAGAAGCAGGGGTAAAGGGCAATAAATTAGAAAATGGAATGCTATTTGATTTTACAATTCTAAAGAAAGAATTGAAGAGCATTTGTGATGAATTCGATCATAAATTTTTAAATGAATTAGAAGAATTTAAAGAGCTTGCTCCAACGGCAGAAAATATAGGAAGAGTTATATATGAAAAAATTGAAGATAAGCTTGATAAGGGCTTAGAACTCAGCTTTATAAAAGTTTTTGAAAATCCTGATTCTTGGGTTACTGTAACTAAGGATTAATAAAATTATTAGATTAAAAGAAAGTATTTTAAATTTTCAGAGGCTGTAAACAGAAAAGTTCATTTGGAACAAAGCAATCTGTTTATAAGCAGCTGAATTATAGATAGGATTGTCATACATAATATAACATATAAGTTAATTAGAACTACAACAAGATTAGGAGGAATAGTCTATGCCGCAAAGAGCCTATATAAAGGAAATATTTAAATCAATACAGGGTGAAGCTGAATATGTAGGTTATGAACAGATATTTGTAAGATTTATAGGCTGCAATATAAAATGCAATTATTGTGATACAGACATAAATAAATCTGAACATTTAAAGTTTTATAAAAATTGGGATTTGAATAATTATGAGTCAGTTAAAAATCCAGTAAGTCCAGAGGAACTCATAAAGCTCATAGAAAAATTAGATCCTGAAAACAGTGTTCACTCTATCAGTCTTACTGGAGGAGAGCCTTTAATTAACATAGATTTTTTAAAAGAATTTTTACCTAAATTTAAAAGAGCCAGGGATACTAAAATATTTTTAGAAACTAATGGGACTTTAGCAGAGGAGCTTAGCGGCATAGCTGAATATGTAGATATTGTATCCATGGATTTAAAGCTGGCAAGTTATCTAGAAGATAAGAAGAATTTAATGAATGAACATAGATTATTCTTAAAGCAGTGCGTGGAAAATAATATAGCAACTTATGTAAAAGTAGTTATAGATAATAATTTCAATCAGGAAGAGTTAAATAATTATTTGGCATTAGTGGAGCCCTACAGGAACAATATAAAGGTATATATTCAACCTATGATGCAGGGGGATAAGATGCTTGTAAATTCAGAAAAATTAAGAGCTGCCTTTGAACTTTGTAAAAGTAAGGGATTGGTTCCAAGGATAATACCTCAAATACATAAGATGCTATCTTTAAATTAATAGCATTGTATTTGCTTATACTTGGATAGATAACTTTAATTTTATATATAAAGTATGGAGAAGTACAAGACTATGAAAAAGTATAGTTTGTACTTCTTTTGCCCTATAAGTATTTAGTATCTAGAAATAACTGTTTTACGTATAAGTCTTTATTATCTTTTAAATCTATGAAACCGTCTTCTGATAATAATAAAGGCCTTAAAAAATCATTTTTATGTATTTGTATTATTTTACATACTCTATCATCACTGAGTAATACATTCTCACCCATATAATAATTAATCATGTGATTCAAAAATATTGTACAGTAATTGTAATCAAGCTTTCCTATACTGTCTTCTTTAATTATCTGCAATGCTTCAAAAGGCTTCTTTCTTGATCTATAGGCTCTATTGGAATTAATTGCATCAAAGGTATCAGCAATAGCAATTATTTTTGCAAAAGGATGAATTTTATCAGCTTTTAATCTCAAAGGATATCCTGATCCATCTTCTCTTTCATGATGCATAAGTATGGAATTAGCTACTGATTTGTCCAAAAAGTTTATTTTGTTTATGAGTTGATAGCCTATTATAGGATGAGTCCTTAATTTATTTATTTCATTAAGGGTCAATTTATCTACTTTATTTATAATAGAATTATCTATTTTAGTTTTTCCAAAATCATGCAATATGGATGCATAAGTAAGTAAATTTAATTGTTTATCATCTAGTCCAATCCATTTTCCAAGTATTAAACTTAGGGCTGCCACATTAACCCCATGCCTGTAAATGCTGTCTTTACCGCTGCCATAAAGCACAATATTTTTTATAATAGAATCTGTAAAGTATAGGGATTCTTTTATTTTAGCAGAAAAACTTCTAATGTCTTCCATGTCTATTGAATCTAATTTATTGGCTTTAGAAAATAATTTTTCCAAATTAAAAGTAAGTTTAATAAAATCTTCTTCTATTTTGATTAAATCCTTTTGAGTATATTCTTCTAGTTCATAATATATTTCAATATGACTGTAAATATATTTTTCTCTTAATTTTTCTATTAATTTGTTTGTTAAAGGTATTCCCTTTTCTACAAGTACAATGTTATCATATTTTATGGGATTAACAAGTATCATGCCTTCTTTTAAATCTTTAACTTTTATAGTTTTTTTATTATTTTCCATATATAAGCAGCACTCCTTGTAACTTAATTACAGTAATTAAGTTTATTTTACCTTAATTGAAATCCATTATCAAGAATATTTTGGAAATTATTATTACATTAAACATTGAATAACTAGGATTTAATAGTTATAAAATAATATATTTTATCTAGAAAAAATATATGTATACTTTTACTAATTAGTATAAAAATGTATAATAGGTTGATAATCATTATTGATTAAAGTATAATGATTTCATATAACTGATTATATAATTATTTTAATAATATATGAGCCAATATATCTTCAAGTATAAAATTAAGAATTTTAATTTTATGCGAATTACTATATAGATTACCATAGAACACTAGGTCTGATAGTAATGGGATAAATTATCTGAATTTAAATATAGAGTAGTAAAGTTAATCCTCCAAGGTTAACATTCATTGATAACAATCAATAAGAAGAGGTGACCAGCTTCATGAAAAATAATTATAATAATAACTATCAATTTAACAGAAACAGTATATTTAAAAAAAATAAAAGAATTTATAAAAGACTTAAGTATAATGATACTATAATTATAACCAGTATAAACGGTGAAAAAACTAATTTAAAGCTGCAGGGAATAAACCTATCCATTTCAGGAATAGGCTTTGTATCTAGAAGCAAATTTGAAATAAATGATGTGCTTGAGGTAATATTTAAATATGATAAAATAACTATACCAGCAATAGTGCAGGTAATGCATATAAGTATATATGACAATGGATACTTTATAGGTGGTCAGTTTGTTGCGTTGCATAATACTTATATAGAAATTCTAAAACAGGAACTATCTTAGTTTTATGAAATAAGAGATTATAGTGAAGATACTATAAAATAAAATCCTATATGTAATTTAAACTATTTTAGGTAATATTTCATCTCAATGTGCTATATAGATAGTATATAAGAATAAAAATTGATATAGACAAGCAACTTTATATAAAGTTGGATTTTAAAATTAAGACTCAAAAGTTTTATTTTTTAAAATAATGTTTTAATACATTGAATGTCTATAGTTAGCAATTTAAAATGAGGTGAAAAATTTGTTAGAGAAAAGAGCCAGCAGAGGAACAAGTCCAGCCATATTAATTATTTTATTGCCAATAGGTATGCTTTTACTTTTAATTATGGCATCACTTAAAAATCAATTCAGTTTAATAATACAGAACACAATAGTCCAAAGCTTTACAACTATATTCTTAAGTATAATTCTAGAGGCCATTCCATTTATAATAATTGGAGTTTTCATATCTTCGTTAATTCAGATTTTTGTATCTGAAGAAACTATATCTAAAATACTGCCTAAAAATAAATTTGTAGGAATTTTTTTGGCGGGAATCATAGGAATAGTATTTCCAGTATGTGAATGTGCCATAGTTCCCATAGTTAGAAGATTATTAAAAAAGGGAATGCCTTTATACATAGGAATCACCTTCATGCTATCAGTTCCAATAATAAATCCTGTAGTACTGGTATCAACTTATTATGCCTTTCTTGGAAATCCATATATGGTTTTATTGAGGGCAGGTATAGGGTGCACTAGTGCTATGCTTATTGGATTTATAATAAGTAAAATTGAACCTGAAAATAAGATCCAAGAAAATAGACAAGTTGTTACCAGACAGAATCTATGTAATCGCTGGATATATAATTTAAATACGGATAAAACTAAAAATAAAGTAGATTTCCACATACATGATGCAATTCATCATCATGAGCATGGAGGAGAATGCAGCTGTGGTCATGATCACAGTAAATCTGGAAAAAATATGAGTATTGCAGATTCCGTTGTGGATATACTGGAACATACTAGCAGCGAACTTCGCAGTGTGGGGAAATTTGTTATAGCAGGAGCTTTTTTATCTTCAATAATGCAGGTGGTACTCCCTAGAAAATATATGTTATCCATAGGTCATAATACTATTATTTCAATTGTAATTATGATAGCTTTGGCATATTTGTTATCTGTTTGTTCAGAAACAGATGCCTTTATTGCAAGAAGCTTTGCAGCACAATTCAGCAGCGGTTCCATAATAGCATTTTTAGTCTTTGGTCCAATGATGGATATAAAAAATACCATCATGCTAAGCCAAGCCTTTAAGGCAAAATTTATTATGAAGCTGACAATATTGATATTTATAGCAGCTTTTGCTGGAGGAATTATTGTAAATATGGCAGGGGTTAAAATATAGGGGGAGTTTCATGTTTAAAATAAATATTAAAGAATTGAAGTGGTTTATAATATTATTTGGTTTCTCTTACTGCCTATATTATCTTATTTCCAGTAAAAAGATATATCTTTTTATTCATCCAAGACTTACTATTTATATGTATTTTTCATTATTTATCTTTATAATATTGACTCTGCTTCAGATAAAAAAGATATTTAAGGTGAAAAACGAAAATATGAAGGCAGCTTCCAGCATATTTTTACTTCCTTTGATTTTAATATATCTGGTAAATCCTCAGGGAATAAATGCTCAGATGGTATCACAAAAGGGATTTTCTACCAATGCATCTTTGACAGGAAATTTAGAAGCCAATAAAACTTCTGCTGTGAAAACTAAAGCTAATGCTGATGTTGATTTACAAGTCAGTGATGATACAATGCAAGGAGGAAATATAAATATAAATGAGCAGAATTATTCCGATGTAGTAAATGAAATAACCTATAATATGAATAAATATAAAGGAAGAACTATAAAAATCAATGGTTTTGTATATACAGATAATACTTTCCCAAAGAATACTTTTGTAATTGGACGAATGCTTATAATATGCTGTGCAGCAGATGCAGAAATGGTGGGACTCGCCTTTAAAATGGATAAACCTGTAATTCAAAAGGATCAGTGGGTAGAGATTACCGGGGTACTGGATACTATGGCTAACTTTGATAAGGAAGATACAGATAATAGGACTATACCCTTTATTAAGGTTACTGCTGTGAAACCAATTCAGAAGCCAAGTAACCCCTATGTATATCTAAAAGCTTCTGGTAATTAAATTATACAGATACCAGTTCAGGAATAAAATATTTATATAATTATTTACTCTCATGTAATTTAAAGCATAGTCAATTAAAAGGTTTTTTGCATATATTATATATGGGTTAGGGTTAATGTAAATTAATATACAGAAGAAAATTTTTATAGATAAGCTTAATATACGGCAGTTAGTTATTAGATAAACTTATTAATTGAAGCAAATTCTTAATTCAGGTGGGGATTCTTTTACCCCATCTGAATTTTAGAACTGCAAATGCATGACTTACTTGGCGTTGAACTCCCACTTGAAGAAAAGCAGAGAACCAAAATCTTCTTTTTGATTTTGTGTGAGGGCTGTACAGAGTGCAAGCAGAGAACCCAAATTTTAATTTTGTGCGAATCGCTGTACAGAGTGTTTGGGAGACTTACGCCAAGTTAGTCAGGTGAAAATTAATACTTTTTTAGCTCTGGACATATGGTCCAGGGCATCTGTAATTTTGTATAGATTTAATATAAATAATTTTAATGACAATAGATTAAGTAGATTTGTTAACAAAGTTTTGGTGCTCTATATACAATTAAAGGAAAAAATAGTATACTATAATTAGTTACTATCTCATTTAAACATAATTCTTTATATATTAGCCAGGATATTGTATCCTGGTTTTTGTTATATAAATAACAATATGCTTTTAATGTTATTAAACAATTTATAAAAGATTCAAGCAAGTTCTTAATTCAGGCGGGGATTCTTTTACCCCGTCTGAATTTTAGAACTGCAAATGCATGGCTTACTTGGCGTCGAACTCCCACTTGAAGAAAAGTAGAGAGCCCAAATTTTAATTTGGTGCGAGGACTGTACAGAGTGCGTTGGAGTCTTACGCCAAGTTAGTCAGGTGAAAGTTTGGGTATTTTTGATATATAGTTGGATAATTCTGAATATTGTGCTAAAATAATTATATTAACAAGATTAACTACATAGATATTAAACTTAAAAATAAATTTATATTTCAAGTTGAGTATCTATATTTTGTAGATAATTTATAAGGGCAGTAAAAAGGTAGTTGAAAATTAAACTCAGTTTAAGGAGTGATAATTATGGATACTATAAGAGCAATAAATGAGAGAAGAAGTATAAGAAGTTTTAAAAGTAATTTAATCCCCGCAGAAAGTATAGAAAAACTTCTGGAGATAGCCACTAAATCTCCTTCTGCAAAAAATCGTCAGCCTTGGAGATTTGTTGTACTGCAGGGAAACAAAAAAGATAAATTAGTAGAAATTATGACTAACACAGCTAAAGATCACAGGGAAAAAGGATTGGAAATTGGTAGCCTTGAGCTAAGTACTAATTCAATTAATGAGTCCTCTACCATAATTCTTGTATTTAATGCTTTTTCCAATACTGAAAAAGATTATAATAGGCATAAATTACTTGTAGATACTCAATCCATAGGAGCTGCAATTGAAAATATGATTTTAGGGGCAGAGGATATGGGCCTGGCTACACTTTGGATTTGTGACATATTTTATTCTGATAAAGACATATGTGATTGGCTGGACAAAAAAGAAGAACTTGTAGCAGCAGTTGCTATAGGTTATGGAAATCAGCATCCCCATAAAAGACCAAGGAAGGATTGGAGAGAGATTACCGAGTGGTAATGAGAAAACTTCACTGAATGCTAATAGTATTTAGTGAAGTTTTTTTGCTTTGTAAAAAATAGTTATTATAAGTAAAAAAATTTTAACCTATGCGTAAATCAAAATTAACTAAGTATATTTATAATTTAAAACTGTTGTAACTAATACAATTATTTTTTTATGGAGGTATTAAAATGGAAAAAGCAGCAGAGCAGTTAGAAGAAGTATCCAAATCGGATTACTTTACTGGAACTCAAGTTGCAGAGAAGAAAAAAAAGTTAAGTTTTCTGGAACCCTATATGTACTTGCTTCCCTGCCTTATAGTTTTTATAGGATTTACTTATTTTCCTTTTTTTAAAACTATATATATAAGTTTATTTAATACAAATGCCCAGGGAGATATAAGTTCTTTTGCAGGTATGTCCAATTACTTGGAGCTATTCAAATCACCAAGTTTTATAAACAGTATACTGGTTACTTTGAAATTTGTAGTAGTAACTACCGTACCATCTATTTTTATAGGACTTATTCTGGCGCTTTTAGCTGATAATAAGCTGAAACTAAAGGGGATTTTTAATACTTTATATGCTATGCCTCTGGCAGTATCGTCTTCATCAGCGGCAGTAATATGGCTGCTTTTATTTAATCCAAGTATTGGTTTTATAAATTTCTTATTAAAGAGAAATATAGAATGGCTTACAAGTCCATTTTGGGGATTCATTGCAGTATCTATAGTGTGTATTTGGCTTAGAAGCTGTATGAATTTCATATTTATAACTGCAGGACTTAAGAATATACCAAAAGAGTTAAATGAAAGTGCAGCTATAGATGGAGCAAATTATTTTCAGCGTTTAAAGAATATAATATTACCTTGTCTGTCTCCAACACTTTTCTTTGTACTGGTAATAAATTTTATAACATCCTTTCAGACCTTTGGAGAAATAAACATAATGACCAAAGGTGGACCAGGAGAAGCTACTAATGTGTTGGTGCATTCCATATATAAAGATGCATTTTTTAATAATAAATTGGGACTGGCAAGTGCCCAGTCAATAGTTCTATTTTTCATAATTCTTATAATAACTCTAGTACAATTCAGATATGAAAAGAAAAAGGTATTTTATCAATAAAAATCTACAGGGGGAGAGGTGAAAACATGAGTAAGAATATAAGTAAAGTAGCACTTTATGGTGTAAACATAATACTGGGATTAATTACAATATTACCTATTCTATATGCCCTAGATATAAGTATTATGTCAGGAGATCAGGCATTTTCCTATCCACTGAAATTAATACCTAGAGAACTGCATTTTCAAAATTATCTCGATGTGCTCAATATGGCACCTATACCAAGATTTATATTGAACACTTTTGTTGTGTCTACATTGATAACTGCCGGGCAGATCTTAATTTCCTGTGCAGCAGCTTTTGCCTTTTCATTCTTTGAATTTAAGGGAAAGAAAATAATTTTTATACTTATTTTGGCAACTATGATGATTCCAGGTGAATCAACTATTATATCAAACTATCTTACCTTCGGAGAGATGGGACTTCTAGATACCTACAGGGCTTTGGTTATTCCATTTTTAGGTTCAGCTATGGGAATATTTATGATAAGGCAGTACTATTTGATTTTGCCTAGAGAGATTTACGAAGCCGCTAAAATAGATGGATGTAATAATTTTCAGTTTTTTTTAAGAATAGTTTTACCTATGTCAAAAACTGTAGTAGGGTCCTTTGGAGTATATACTTTCCTATCCAGCTGGAATCACTACATGTGGCCTCTGCTTGTTACCAGCAAGGATGAATCAAGAACAGTACAAATTGGTATAAGTATGCTTCAATCTGTGGACAATCAATCCTTTGGTCCTATAATGGCAGGCATAATAATGATACTGATACCTTCTATTTTAATATTTGTATTTGGACAAAAACAGCTTATAGAGGGAATGACCTCTGGTGCAGTAAAGGGCTAAAAGATAAAAAAATCAATAAATATTATTTTATGTAAGTTTCTACTTTCACTAAGTTTAAATAAATTATCCAGAGATCTTCAGATGTTGAAGTATTCATAGTAATCAGGTAGAATAATAAATTTTAAGGAGAGAAATACAATGAAAAGGAAAATTATAGGCTTATTAACCGCTTCACTTCTTTTAGGAAGCATTTTTACAGGCTGCAGTGGTAGTAACAGTAGAGCAAAGGCTTCCGATGGGAAACCGGTAGAGATAACATTCTGGCATTCCATGTCAGGTAAAAATGGAGAAGCTATTACAAAAATGGTAAATGACTTTAACAGTTCTCATAAGGATATAAAGGTTAAAGCACAGTTCCAAGGTAAATATGATGAGGCAATAAACAAATTAAAAAGTGCTCAGAAAGTAAAACAGGGACCTGACGTAATGCAGTTATACGATATAGGTACAAGATTTATGATAGATAGCGGATGGGTTGTACCAGTACAGAATTTTATAGATGAGGAAAAGTATGATGTGTCTGATCTAGAGCCAAATATAGCAAGCTATTATACAGTAAATAAAAAGCTCTATTCCATGCCTTTTAATTCATCTACACCTATAATGTATTACAATAAAGATGCTTTCAAGGCTGCAGGATTAGATCCTGAAAAGCCGCCAAAGACCTTTGCTGAACTAGAACAGGCTGCGGCAAAATTGACTAAGAAGGATGCTTCGGGTAATACAACTCAATATGGTTATTCTATGGCTGTATATGGATGGTTTTTTGAACAGTTTATAACTAAACAAGGTGAAAACTATGCAAATAATGACAATGGTAGAAGTGCTGCACCAACTGCTGTAGAATTTGATAAGAATGGAACAGGACTTAAAGTATTAAATGAATGGAAAAAACTTGTGGCTTCCGGTAATGCAGGAAACTTTGGTAGAGATACGGATAATACAAAAAATGCATTTATAGCTGGTAAGACTGCAATGTATGTGGATTCAACAGCAGTGCTTGCTTCAACTTTAAGCGGTGTTGGAAACAAATTTGAAGTTGGTACAGCTTATTTCCCTAGTTTTGATGGAGTAAAAGATGGCGGTGTTTCTATAGGTGGAGCTTCTCTATGGGCTATTGACAGCAAAGATAAAGATAGACAAAAGGCTACTTGGGAATTTATGAAATTCATGGCATCTTCTAAAGAACAAGCTTACTGGTCATCTCAAACAGGATATTTCTCTGTAACAACAAAAGCTTATGATGAACAGGTAATGAAGGATAATTTAGCTAAAAAACCTCAATTCCAAACTGCTATAGATCAGCTTCACGCATCACCAGCAACTGCTAATGGAGCACTTATGTCAGTATTCCCAGAGGCAAGAAAGACAATTGAATCAAATATAGAAGAAATGCTTCAAAATAAGAAGAGTCCTGAGGATACTTTAAAATCTTCAGCAGACACTATAAATGCAGCTATAAAGAAATATAATGAAGATAATAAAAAATAAGTTATACTTCAAATGCTCTTTACTTGAGTTATAGTGGAAACTATATTTGAATAGTTTCCACTATAATCCATTGGTAGAACTGAATTTAAATTGATAAAAGCATCTTACAAATAGTATACTTTTATAGTATTCTAATGATTGAATAATCAATTATAATTTGGGTTAATTTTAAGGAGATGGAGATATGGTTAAAAGTTTAAATATAGCTCATAGAGGTTTTAGTGGAAAATATCCTGAAAATACTATGATAGCTTTTAGAAAAGCTGTAGAAGCAGGCTGCGACGGTATAGAAACAGATGTACATATTACAAAGGATGGAGCAATTGTAGTATGTCACGATGAAATGGTATATAGAACCACAAATGGCCAGGGGTCCATTAAGGATCTTACCTATGATGAAATAAAGAAATTAGATGCAGGGATAAAATTTGGAGAAGAATTTAAAAATACCTCTATACCTGATATAGATGAATTTATGGATTATGTAAAAGATAAAAATTTACTTGTAAATATTGAACTTAAAAATGGAATAATTAACTATAAAAATTTGGAAAAGAGAATTATAGAAAAAATATATGAATATGGATTAAAGGACAATGTAATATTATCTTCCTTTAATCATTATTCCATGGTAAAGGTTAAAGAAATAGACAGCAGCATAAAGACAGGGCTCTTATATGCTGCAAATATTTACAAGGTTCATGAATACGCACAAAAAGTTTCTGCAGATGCCCTTCATCCTTATTTTCCATCCGTTATGAATGAAGATATAGTAAAGGAAATTAAAGATAGCAATATAGCTATAAATACTTACACGGTGAACGAGGAAAAATATATGAGAAGGCTTATGGAACTTGGGATAGATGGAATTATAACCAATTATCCTGATGTACTTAAAAGAATAATTGATGAATCTGAAAGAATAGTTGTTTAATATTGGGAATATATGGGGGTAAACATAAGGCTGACTTACATTATGCGGATATACGCATTGTAAGTCAGCTTAAATTTTTATATTAAAAATGTTCATGAAAATTAAAATATTACATAGCAATAATGCTTTTTTGAGGGTATAATTAATATATAATAGTTAAATTTTGAACAAATATAGATGATAAACACGAAGGGAATGTATATTAATTGAAAATCTGGAAAAGAAATTTAATAGTATGCTGGTTTGGAACCTTTGTAACTCTTATAGGAATGAGTCAGATAGCACCAATAATGCCTCTTTACATAAAACAGCTGGGAATTCATAATGTATCTGCTATTTCACAGATATCGGGTATAGCTTTTGGAGCAACATTTGTTGTATCCGCTATTTTTTCGCCTATTTGGGGGTATGTGGCAGATAGATTTGGACGTAAGCCCATGCTGTTACGTGCCAGTTTAGGTATGGCTGTTGTGGTTGGAAGTATGGGACTTGCACAAAACGTTTATCAGCTTATTGGACTTAGAATACTTCAAGGAGTTATAACGGGATATAGTACAGCCTGTACTACATTAGTGGCAACTCAGACGGAAAAAAAACATGCTGGATGGGCTCTGGGAGTACTGTCTACAGCTTTTGTATCTGGTTCCTTACTCGGACCTTTAGTTGGAGGATACTTAGATGAATTCCTAGGTCTCAAATTTACATTCTTTCTTACTGGGGGACTTATGCTTATAGCATTTTTTACCACTTTATTTTTTGTTAAAGAGGATTTTGTTCCTTCCGAGAAGAAAAAGGTAGAAAGTGCAAAGGAACTGTGGAAGCAGCTGCCAAACTCTAATATTATAGTAACTTTGTTTGTAAGTTCTTTTATATTACAATTTGCCTATTATTCAGTGGAACCTATAATAACCATCTATATAGGTCAGTTAGCTGGAAGTTTGAATCATGTTGCTTTAATTGCTGGTATGGCATTTTCTGCTTCTGGTCTTGCCAATATTATAGCTGCGCCTAGACTTGGAAAGCTTTCTGATAGAATAGGACCTCAAAAGGTAGTTTTAGGAGCACTTATTTTAGCTGGTATAGTATTTATACCTCAAGCCTTTGTAAAAAATCCATGGCAGCTTATGGCTCTGCGTTTTGGACTTGGAATTGCTACAGCTGGCTTATCACCATCAATTAATACTCTTTTAAAGAAGATAACTCCAGAAAAGTTTACAGGAAGGATATTTGGCTTCAATATATCCGCATATTATATGGGGACTTTTACTGGATCTGTAATTGGAGGACAGATAGCAGCTCATCTGGGAATAAAATATGTTTTTTTTATAACTAGTTCATTACTTTTTTTTAATGCTATATGGGTATATAGAGGAGTGTATAAAAAGCTTAAAGATCATGATAAAATATCTGAAGCGGATATTGCTATGGATGTAGACACAGATCGTAAGTCCGCTCATAGGACTGCTTAATAAAGTGTAATTAAAAACCATGCAGGATAGATAACTGCATGGTTTTTGTATGTGTAAAAAATTTAACAGGTTAAATTAATCATTGCTTCTCAGCACCCAGGTAAGGCTCTGATAGTCACCTTCTAAGTCAGGAATAACAAGACCTGAATACATCAATTCATCTCCAGAGAATGTACCTTCCTTTCCTGTAATAGAGTAGTCCTTGTCTGGATCAAGTCCTTTAAACTTTATTCTACTTATTGGCTCATTTGGAGTAGCCAGTACTCTGAAATAAGCTGCAAAGGCTTTTGTCTTATCTTCTGAAACTACTATCCAAGCTGCTTCAGTACCTTCAAAAGGATTTAGAAGTCTATACATGTTTCCGAACTGAATAAGCTCCCTGAGAGATTTATATTGTTTAACCTGGTCTTTTACAATTTCCTTTTCTTCTTCAGAAAACTTTGTAAGATCAAGTTCATAGCCAAAGTTACCAGACATTGCTACGTCTCCTCTGGTCTTTAGAGAAGTGTTTCTGTGTACCTGATGATTTGGAACAGCTGAAACATGAGATCCCATAGTACTTATAGGATAAACTATGCTGGTACCATATTGTATTTTTAATCTTTCCACTGCATCTGTATCATCACTGGTCCAGATTTGAGGCATGTAGTATAGTATACCGCCATCAAAACGTCCGCCGCCGCCAGAGCATCCCTCAAATAACACATTTGGAAAATCAGCAGTAAGTTTTTCGTAAATTTTATATAGTCCAAGTATATATCTGTGAGCAGTTTCTCTCTGTCTCTCTACTGGTAGATACTGGGAACCTATTTCTGTCATATTTCTATTCATGTCCCATTTAACGTATTCTATATGAACAGTACTTAAAATATCTGATACTGATTTTATTATATAATCACACACATCTTCTCTTGAAAGATCCAGAATTAGTTGTTTTCTTGCCTGAGTACGTCTTCTGTCAGGTACGTGAAGGCACCAGTCTGGATGAGCTCTATATAAGTCACTGTCAGGAGATACCATTTCAGGCTCAAACCATAAACCAAATTTTAAATCCAGATTATTTATTCTATTTGCCAAATCGTCTAGGCCATTAGGGAGTTTTTTTTCATCTACAACCCAATCTCCTAAAGAGCAATCATCATTGTCTCTTTTACCAAACCAGCCATCATCCAGTACAAAGAGCTCAATACCAAGCTCCTTAGCAACGGAAGCAATGTTTTCTATTTTTTCTGCATTAAAGTTAAAATAAGTTGCCTCCCAGTTATTTACAAGGACAGGTCTTGTTTTATCTCTGAAGTTGCCTCTGCATAGTCTACTGCGATAGAGTTTATGATAAGTTCTTGACATTTCACCTAGACCCTTTGAAGAATATACCAGTACAGCTTCAGGTGATTGGAAAGCCTCACCAGATTCTAAAAGCCATGAAAAATCAAATGGATTTATACCAATAGATACTCTGGTAGTTTTATATTGATCTACCTCTGCCTGGGCTATGAAATTTCCACTGTAAATTAAGTTAAAGCCATAAACCTCTCCATGGTCTTCTGTAGCATCTTTACTTAGAATTGCTATGAAAGGATTATGTTGATGACTGCTTGCACCACGTCTGCTTTCAACGGATTGATTTCCATTTATAAGAGGAGTTCTTTCGATTAATCTTTCTCTTGCCCAAGAACCATGAAGGTGCATAAAATCGTAATTACAATGGTTAAAATCAATACTTGTACTCAAGGCACTAAGCAGTTTTAATTTTGTATTGCCGCTATTTACAAAACGTACATTTCTAGTAATAGCATCATAGTCTTTATAAGCTGTATAGGATAATATTACATCTAGCCCTATTAATGAGTCCTTTAATGTTATTTCTAAAGTTTCAGCTTCATCATCACTTTCTACATAAGTAGCAGGCAGCCCCTGAAGTTTTGATTTACCTTTTGTAATCTTATGGGAGTCATATCTTAAATCGGTTATAGTTGATCCATTTTCCAGCTGTACTTCATAAGCAGGCACTCTAAAGTCGCTGGTACCATAGCCTGGATATTCCTGAGGTAATGTGTCCAGGGATAGTGATTCATTATCTGGATCTGTATTTGGTGAAAAAGATCCTCTTCGTTTAGTGTATGAAAGTTCATTTACATTAAAGCTTTTTAGTTTTCTTCCCCAATATAGATGAGTTAGGTAATTGTAATCATTTATTCCTATTATATAACTGCTGTCACCAGCTGTAAGGTGAAAAGATTTTGTATTTTCATCATAAATAATACTCATATAATAACCTCCTTAGAATATGTAATAGAATAATTTTATTGATACTATTACATTTATTTAAAAATTTAGTTTTCTTTAAAACTTAGTAAGTGCAAACTTTCAATAAGTAATGTTAATTTACTGTATTGTATTTAAATTAATATTTTAATACAATACAGTAAGTAAAAATTTGTAGTAAAATAAAAGTAAAAGAAAACGTTTGCTATAATAATTATAGAAATTATTATAAGTAAATGAAATGGATAAATATAAGATAAATATGGTATAATCTAAGATATAGTATTTATTATTATACTTATGGAATTATTATAAACTGAATTAAATCTATTCATTAAAATTAAATATTAAACGAAAATGTCTTTTTATAATTTGTGTAAAATTACTGTAAATACAAGATGTATAAGTAAGTAGAGATTCATAGATGGGAGATTTTTATATGGAATCTAAAAGGGAAATAACATTCTTTTCTACAGTTAATAAAGAGAGTTCTGATCTTATAGTGTATCAGTGCGGCATGGAAAAATGTAATTCTTCCTATGCCTTTGGACCAGCAGTAAGAGATCACTATTTAATTCATTTTATATTAGAAGGAAAAGGTAAATTTTGCGTTAAGGATAAATTGTATAAGCTGGAAAAAAATCAGGGATTTTTAATATGTCCCAATACTATTACCTATTACGAAGCGGATAAGAAGGAGCCTTGGATATATACCTGGGTTGGATTTAAGGGAATTAAAGCTGAAAACTATCTTAAACTGGCTAATTTAGAGGAAAGCAACCCTATATTTTCCTATGAGGAAGGGGATTTAGTTAAAAAATGCTTTGAGGAAATGAGAAAGGCATCAGAGCTTAAAAAGGGAAAAGAATTGAGGCTTCAAGGATTACTGGCAATCTTTCTTTCAGAGTTAATTGAAAAATCTCATGTAGATGAAGCTATAGACAATAATTATAAAGAGCTTTACATTAAAAAAACTTTAAATTTTATTGAAACTAATTTTTCAAGAAGTGTAACTGTATCAAAATTAGCACAGAATATAGGTTTAAATAAAAACTATTTTAGTGCCTTTTTTAGAGAAAATATGGGTATGTCTCCACAACAATACCTAATAAAGTTCAGGATGAATAGAGCTCGTGAACTCATGAATAATGCTAGTCTTACCATAAGTGATATAGCAAGGTCCGTTGGCTATAATGATCCTCTTGGATTTTCAAAGATATTCAAGAAGACTATGGGGGTATCACCAAAGGATTATAGGAAGAGTTATTTAGGAAAAATATAATAGTAAAAGTCAGGAACTTTTAATCCGAAAATGATCAGAAGTTCTTGACTTTCTTTTTGATTATTATGTTATATAATAAATTTTATTCGTATATTTTTACCTACTATAGCTTGAAGAGTTTTTAACTCTAATTTTGTTGATTTTTAACTGCTTTAGAAGCTTTAATAGTGAATATGAAGCAAAGATAAAAGAGTAACCAATTAATCTTATTAAATCAATTTTTTCATCGTTTAATAATACAATTAATATATGTATATATGAGAGAAAATAAAATGGATAGGCCCATCTCTGAAGTTTTTTCCACTGTAAAGCATTCATTTTAGTTCTTACTTTTTTAAAGGATGTAATAAAAAGTGGAATTAATATAACAAAGGCTGTTAATCCAACTGCCATATAAATTAAATATAATGTTGAATTTGTTTTGCCGCTGAGTATATTGGGAAGTTTTAATACGAAGAATCTAACTAAATATAAAATTCCGTGAGGCAATATAAATATGGAACCTAAAATTGCTAATTGAGCTCTAATACTGAATAACTTTCTTGTTATGTTCCACTTTGTGTTTAGTGCTCCTGCAAACATTACTAGAATAAAAAAGGATACAGCAACATTTCCATGCATAAAGGCCTTTTCTACACTCAGAATTAATCCACTTAGTTTAGCATTTGAAAGAAGCCTCAATATCTCATATATACTTATTAATATGGAGATAAATGCAGCTAAAGAATAATAAATACTATAACGGGTTTTGATACTGGAAGTAAAGCCTAAAGATAAAATAGTGATTATAGCTAATGAGTAAATAAAAATCATATATGTATCTCCTTTGCAAATAATGATAATGAATATCAGTATCAATTTTAAATTAATGTGGTATTAATGTCAATATGATTTTAAATTTCAAGTATATTTTTATATTAATCACTCAATCAAATAATTTTAAATGATATAATATATATTAGATTAACTCTAATTTAGAAAGGAATGGAGAATTACATAAAATATGAAAGATTTCTTTATTATGGGATTTTTAATTGCAATTGCAGGAATTTCCATAATAGCTATATTAATTTTAATAGTTACTATTTTTATAACATCTATAAATGGAACCATTCGCATAATTTCTGTATTGGCACAAAATAGAAATGTCCGTATTATATATATTGTTTCTATGGCATTACCTGTAATCAATATTATTAGTATGATTTCTCTATGTTATATTGCAAATAATAAATTGAAGCAAGTTCTTAATTCAAGTGGAGATTCTTTTATCCCATCTGAATTTTAGAACTGCAAATGCATGGATTATTTGGCGTTGAAAGAATGAAACTCTTCTTAGTTGATAGTGGACAGTGGGTGGTTAAAAGTGTAAAAAGTTTAACCAACTGTCAACTACCCGCTATCCACTTATTAAGTGTATTTATTACTGGAACTTTTTCATATTTGATATTTGTTCTTTAAAATTTATACTTTAATTCTATGGTTATTTTTCCACTTTTCTAAGTGCTAGTGAAATTTCGAATTGTAGAGGCTCCTTTGGGGTCAAATAGTACAATTTATTATTATTAAAGGCAGTGTCTATATCATCATAGAAGCTGTTTGTAGGTTCAAGGGCACAGTTATAGTCACCCCTAAAGCCACCTTCAGTTACCCAAAATCCAACATAGGGAAGTTTATTCTTATCAAAATTTATCATAAACAGTGATGAATTTTCTGGATAATATATAGAACATTCTCCTTCATTTACGATGCCATTTATATAGTATTTTTCAGTTTTATTTAAGTCTTTGCTGCCAACTCTGTTCAAATTGTAGTCTTTGCCATTTATATCTTTGGTTACAGGGTAGCTGTGAATTGAATTCTTTTTGCCTAGTACTGTGCTGTCATGAACATTTATAATTTCGGTAGTATCCTTTGGAAAGTATATTTCCATATCTTCACTGCAATTTACAAGGCAGTGCATGGCCCAAATGCAAGGGAAAGGGGATGTCCCCTTATTTGCTATGGTATATTTTATTTTAACTGTATCTTCTTCAAGATGGATAACTTTTTTATAGTTATAGGGAAGTATGCGGCTTGAAAAAGTTAATTCAAGATAATCATCTATAAATCTATAATCAAAAGGTGAGCTCCATATTTCACCGTGATCTGGATATAAAATCTCTTGACCTTGATAGTTTATTTTAGAGATATCTATAGTAGGAAAAGCATCATCAAAACCTGAAGCATCGAAAGAACCAAAATCAGAGTTCAACTCTGGCTTTTTATAACTATCTTCTTTGTTTTGAAATAGTAATTCAAAATTTGATGATTTATTATAAATAGAAACAAGCTTACCGCCTAAGTCTGGAATAATAATAACTTTTAATAAATCGTTTTCTAATGTTATAGAATTCATATTTTTAAAATTGCTTTTATAAATCATAAAATAAAAATCTCCTTTTAATTTGTTATTTTTTAAATTGCAGTAAAAACATAAGATGATTATGAATTGTTTTATGTATGGCAGTGTAATAAAGTATATTTACTTCAAAAATTTTTATGATAAATTTACAGAAAATTGTATATATAATTTTTATATATGTAATTTTAGTAAATAAACTTATAAAATCAACAGAGATTATAATAAAATCTTTAAAAGTTTAACTTACATATAAATAATTTAGAAAAGGTTTTCTATATTTGATTTTATCATATTTTATATATAATTAAAAGTTAAATTGAAAATATAGACATATGAACTTGGAATATAAATTCTTTTTTTGTATTTTTTAAGTCTAAGTATAATAATAGAAAAATTTATTTAAATAGAATTTATTTCTATAAGGGTATTTAATAAAATTTTACTAAATGATATTGTTGCTTATTTTTAAGTAAAAAGTTATATTTTTAATTTAATCTATTGAAAAACTCCAATTATTATAGACATTATTACTAATTTATTGTAGCAGATTATAATTTATCGTAGAAAATTAATATGTTATTTGAAAACGTTATCTGATATAATGAAAACGTAAACAAAAGTAAAATAAATAGTAAAATATCATTGAGTTTTACTTTTGATAAGTATTAAAAGCTCAACATTTATGGAGAAATACATAAATGCGTTAACTAAAATAGAGCCGAGTCATCATATTAAATTATTAAGATAAGAGAGGGGATCTTAAAATGAGGAAAAATTTAAAGAAGATTGCTGCCATTGCTTTAGGGCTTTTAACAACAATGTCTGTATTTGCGGGCTGTGGAGGTTCAAAAAGTTCTTCAGGGGGAAATGTAACACTTACTTATTCCATTTGGGATAAAAATCAACAACCGGGAATGCAGGCTATAGCAGATGAATTTCATAAGAAAAATCCTAACATTACTGTAAAAGTAGAAGTAACACCTTGGGATCAATATTGGACGAAGCTTGATGCAGGAGCCTCCAGTGGAACTATGCCAGATGTATTCTGGATGCATTCAAATCAATATCTAAAATATGCTAGTGGAAATATGTTGATGGATATAACTGATAGAATAAAGGATAGTAAAGAGGCCTCTATGAGTAACTTCCCTAAAGGCCTTGTAGATACTTATACTGTTAAAGGAAAATATTATGCAATGCCAAAAGATTATGCAACTATAGGATTATGGTACAATAAGACTATGTTTGATGAAAAGGGTATACCTTATCCAGATGATACCTGGGATTGGAATAAACTTTTAGAAGCTGCACAAAAATTAACGGATCCTTCAAAGGGAGTATATGGGTTTATAGCTCCAGCAGATGACGAGCAAGGCTATTATAATTTTGTTTATCAAAATCAGGGATATATTCTTTCACCAGATAAGACAAAATCAGGATTTGATTTACCAGCTACAAAGGAAGCTATACAATGGGATGTAGATTTAAGCAGAAAATATAAAGTTTCTCCAACTCAGCAGCAATTTGCAGATACAACTTTTACACAATATTTTGAATCAGGAAAAGCTGCTATGGGATTATTCGGATCATGGATGTTAAGTGAATTTCAAGCAAATGAGTATGTTGCGAAAAATTGTGATGTAGCTGTTATGCCAAAAGGAAAAGTAAGAGCAACTATATATAATGGATTGGCAAATTCTGTTTCTGCAAAGACTAAACATCCAGAAGAAGCATGGAAGTTCCTAGAATACTTAGGAAGTAAAGAAGCTAATACTATTCACGGAGAAAAAGGCGCAGCAATATCAGCTTATAAAGGGACAGAAGAATCCTGGGTAAATGCTTTCAAAGGTTTTAATGTAAAAGTATATCCAGAAATGCTTGAATATGGAGTTGTGTTCCCTAATTCAGAAACAAAAGCAAAATGGTATCCAATTCAAAATGAAACAATGACAAAAGTTTTTAGTGGTCAACTTACTGTAGATCAGGGAACTAGCCAGGTTACTAAACAAATGAATGATTTGTTAGCTACAGAAAAGAAATAATTTAATGTAGTAATTGGCGCAAATTGCACCAATTACTACAACCCAAATGTTAATAAATTTATCGAAAGATACTAGTGGTTTATGATATTTTATCTTATGTTAAAGTAAGACATAAGTTGGATCATATATATAATACGATTTATTAATTAGTTATGATAGAAGGAGGAGTAAAAATGAAAGCTGTAGGTAAAATTTCAGAAAAAAAGCAGACTTCAAGAAAATTTCAGGATTATACCTGGGCGTATATTATGATTGCACCTACAATAATAGGACTTATTATTTTAAATATATGGCCTCTAATTCAGACAGTTATATTGAGTTTCAATACAGTAGATGGTTTTAGTCAGATGCAGTGGAGTGGATTAAGCAATTATAAGAAATTATTTGCTGACCCTGAAGTATGGCAAGCAACTTTAAATACACTTAAATACACTATAATTTCTGTTCCAATTGGTGTAATTCTTTCTTTAGTTGTTGCTGTACTTTTAAATGCAAATATTAAAGGAAAAACTATATATCGTGTAATTTATTTTCTACCAGTAGTTTCGGCACCGGCTGCTATAGCTATGGTTTGGAAATGGCTTTACAATTCAGAATATGGACTATTTAATTATTTATTATCTTTAGTAGGCATAAAAGGCCCAAGCTGGCTTTCTGATCCTAAACTATCTCTTTTATCTGTAATTATAGTAGGTATATGGAGTGTTTTAGGATATAATATGATAATTTTACTTGCAGGGCTTCAGGAGATTCCTAAGACTTTTTATGAAGCGGCAGAGATAGATGGGGCAGGTCCAATTAGAAGATTTTTCAGTATAACTTTTCCATTGGTATCACCTACTATGTTCTTTGTAGTTATTACATCTATAATCGGAGGACTTCAGATATTCGATTTGATATTTATGATGGTTGACAGGACAAATGCGGCATTGCAATCTACTCAATCTTTGGTATATCTGTTTTATAAATATTCTTTTGTTATAAATGATAAAGGATATGGTTCAACCATAGTAACACTCTTATTGGCAATAATATTGATAATAACTGTAATACAATTTAAATTACAGAAAAAATGGGTTCACTACGATTAATTTTATGGAGGTGTAAATTATGGAAAATAATAATTCAAAATCAAATATTATTGTTCATATTATATTGATAATAGGAGCTTTTGCAATGTTACTTCCATTTTTATGGATGATAATAACTTCATTGAAAACTCTTACGGAATCAACACAGGTTCCACCTACGTTTATTCCTAAAATTTTTAATATTGGAAATTATAGTGATGTTTGGAATCAACTGCCCTTTGCTAGTTTTTATGTAAATACATTTCTTATGATGCTCTTTAGAATTATATTCTCAGTTTTCTTTAGTGCTATGGCAGCCTACGCTTTTGCCAGAATAGAATTTCCAGGGAAGAATGCTTTCTTTATGATAATACTTATACAGATGATGATTCCAGGACAAATATTCATAATTCCACAATATCTTATAGTTTCAAAGCTCGGCTTATTAAACTCTGTAGGAGCTTTAGTGGTACCGGGAATTGTAAGTGCCTTTGGTACATTCCTCTTAAGACAGTTCTTTATAGGAATACCTGTAGAATTGGAAGAAGCAGCAGTACTTGATGGATGTAACAGGTGGCAAATATTTTATAAAATAATGTTACCATTAACCAAATCAGGACTAGTTGCCATTGGAATATTTACTGCATTATTTGCATGGAAGGACTTGATGTGGCCTTTAATTGTAAATACATCCATAGAAAAAATGCCTTTAGCATCAGGACTAGCATCACTTCAAGGTCAGTATGCTACAAACTTCCCACAGCTTATGGCAGGTTCAATGATAGCTATATGGCCTATGCTTATACTATTTATAATATTCCAGAAACAATTCATCCAAGGTATAGCAAGCACAGGTTCAAAGAATTAATCTAAAAACTTTGAAGCAAGTTCTTAATTCAGGTGGGGATTCTTTTACCCCATCTGAATTTTAGAACTGCAAATGCATGGCTTACTTGGCGTCGAACTCCCACTTGAAGAAAAGTAGGGAACCAAAATTTTAATTTGGTGCGAATCACTTTCACAGCGTGCGTGGGAGACTTACGCCAAGTTAGTCAGGTGAAAGTAAAAAGGCTAAAAATCTGTGTAACATAGGTGCATATTGTTACACAGACTTTTTATATGCATAAATTTAAATAATTATCTAAAAAGTGAAAATGTCATTGGTGAAAGTTTATAAATATAATATATTATTATTCATCTAAAGATTTATAAATTTTATCTGCCAGTTCATCAAGCTTAGCTTCCTGTTCTGATTTAAGTGAAGATCTTGTATCTAATGGTTCACCTATAATTTCCATATCCTTCATGCCTTCAATCATGGCTTTCATTTCTTTTACTGCCACACTTGCCCAGGTATGATTGCCTAAAATTGTAACTTTGCGATTTTTAAAGCCTAATACAGAAAGTTCATGTAATATTGTATGCATAGGGAAATAAAGATTTAAATTATAAGTTGGTGAAGCAATTACCATATTACTGAATTTCCATATATCAGATATTATATAAGAAGGGTGAGTTTTGGATACATCATAAATACGCATATCCTTAACACCTTTCTGTGCAAGCTTGTTAGCTAGAGCATTCACTACATTTTCTGTATTTCCATACATGGAACCATAAAATAGAACTACACCTTTCTTTTCAGGTTTGTACAGACTCCAGTGATTGTATTTATCCAAGAAGTAAGAAATATTTTCACGCCATATAGGTCCATGAAGAGGACAGATCATATTGATTTCAAGAGATGAAAGTTTTTTCAAAGCACTCTGAACCTGCATGCCATAACGACCTACAATGTTAGTATAATAACGTCTAGCATCTTCTAAGTACACATGTTCAAAATCTACTTCATCTGCAAAAAGATTTCCTGCTAGAGCACCAAAGGTTCCAAAAGCATCTGCAGAGAATAAAATTCCTTTGGATTTTTCATAAGTTACCATGACTTCTGGCCAATGTACCATAGGAGTAAAGTAAAAGCTTAAAGTATGCTTTCCTGTGGATATTTCTGTACCCTCTTTTTCTATTACTATACTGTTAGCAGATATATCAGTATTAAAATATTGACGGAAGAATTCAAAGGTCTTTTTAGTTCCTACTACTTTTACCTCTGGATAAAGTTTTACTATTCTTTCAAGATTGGCACCATGATCTGGTTCCATATGGTTAATTACAAGGTAGTCTAATGGTCTGTTTCCAAGAACATGCGTTACATTTTCTATAAATAGATCGGTAATTGATGAATCAACTGTATCAAGAAGTACTGTCTTATCATCTAATATTACATAGGAATTATAGGATACTCCGTTTGGTAGAGGGAACATATTTTCAAAACGTTCCAGTCTTCTATCATTTCCTCCAACCCAAAATATTTCTGGAGAAATTTCTTGTACACTATGCAAAGCAAGTGCCTCCTTTCATTAATTAAAGTATTTTTTAAGATTAAAACACAAATAAATTTTAATAAAGATTAATTATTATATGAAATTTGTAATTTATTATATTATATAAAATATTTTGTGAAATAATTATTTTATATAATATAATTTTAACACTATTACACTTAAAAACAAAGTATACTCATAAAAATTATACAATTGACAGTAAAAATTTTTAATTATATGTAAAGTTGAGTGTTGGGATATATGTAGATGTTTACCAATAATCATATAGCCTGTATAATTTTAAAACAGTCTGCATTATAGAATTAGTATCTAAAATACAGACTGTTTACAATGGATGTTACAATTAAAGCTTATATAACTAAAGAATTATATCATTACCGTCAATAGATCCTCTTTATAATTTACATTGTCTTTTCCTGTTTCAATGACATCCAGGTAGTCATTGGAATTTGTTATTATCACTGGAGTTACAATGGAGTATCCCTCTCTTTCTATAGCTTTTATGTCAAATTCCAATAATTCTTCACCTGATTTTACAGTATCTCCTTGTTTTATTTTAGGACTAAAATATTTACCTTCCAGTTGAACAGTATCCATACCTACGTGAATAAGTATTTCTACTCCATTATTACTTGTTATTCCTATGGCATGACCAGTAGGAAACAAGGTGGTTACAACTCCATCTACAGGGGAAACTACTTTACCTTCTGTTGGTTCTATAGCAATACCTTTTCCTAAAATACCCTTTGAAAAAGCTTCATCTTTAACTTCTGAAAGAGATTTAATTTCACCTTTTAAGGGGCTGTTTATTATCTGTTGTTTTGATAACAAATTTTCTTTATCTGTACTACTTATCTTAGCTGCCTTTTCTTCATTATTTTCGTTGACGACTCCTAAAATAAGCATTATTAAGAAACTTGATACAAAACTTATTATAATAGCTATAATAGCTCCATAAAAATCTCTGTTAAATCCTTTGGGGCCGATATAGCTTGGTATTCCAAGGATTCCCACAGGAAGCATATAAGCTTTGCTTCCCATGAAGCCCATTATAGCACCACCTAGACCAGCACCTACACAGCTTATAATAAAGGGTTTTTTACGTGGTAAAGTAACACCATAAATAGCTGGCTCAGTAATACCAAAAAGTCCTGAAATAAATGCAGGTATTGCTAAGGATTTCAGTTTCACATTTTTTGTTCTAAGAATAATTGCCAGTACAACACCTATTTGTGCAAAGGAAGCTGCAAAGAATGGAGCTATAACTGCATCATACTTGATTACTGATAAATTGTTAAATAATATTGACAGTAATCCCCAATGTACTCCGAATATTACAAATAGCTGCCAGGTAGCCCCTAAAACCAATCCTTCAATAATTGGACTCAAGTTATATATGGCCAAGGTTCCAGCACCAATTAGTTTTCCAGCCCAGGTTGCCACTGGACCAATAACTATAAAAGTTAAAGGAACTATAATTAATAGAGTACAAACTGGAACTATAAAAGATTTAACCACGTCTGGAATTATTTTCTTAAATATTTTTTCTATTTTAGATCCTACATAAGTTGACAATATAATGGGTATAACACTTGAGGAATAACTCATAAGTATAACAGGAATTCCTAGAAAAGTTATATATACAGGGGATTCAATTACAGTACCATTAAATATAGTGTACAGCGGTTTGCCTGCTGTCAAATTTACTATAGAAGGATATATAAGAACTGCACCTATAAGCATACCAACAAATTCATTGAGTTTGAATTTTTTTGCAGAGGTATATCCTAATACAATTGGGAAAAAGTAAAATAGAGCATCACCTATTCCATACAAAATATAATAAGTTCCAGAGGTATTTTCAATTATATTTAAAGCTGCAAGAAGGGAGGTAAAGCCTTTGATAATACCTGATGCACAGAGCATTCCAAGAATTGGTGCAAATATTCCTGAAACCACATCAATAAATTTATTAAATATTCCTGATTTTTCAGCAGGTTCTTCCTCTGAATTTGTTTGAAGGCCGCTGACTTTAATAATAGCATCAAACACGTCTGCTACGTTGTTTCCAATAACTACCTGATATTGGCCACTGCTTTTAACTACTGTCACAACACCATCCATGTCTTTTAACACTTCAGTATTGGCTTTACTCTCATCTTTTAATTTAAAACGCAGACGTGTAATACAATGAAATAAATCATTTATATTTTCTTTTCCACCTACATTTTTAATAATATCTTTAGCTAAATTTTCATATTTCATTTTTTATATCTCCTTTTCTGTAATATTTATAAAAAGAACAAAGTCCATAGACGCAGTTAATTATTGATTTTTATTGATTTAACAGTAATAACCCAAATAATATTTTTGTAAAATTAAACAATAAAGACCTTAATTAATCAAAAGAAATACAAAGGATTTCTTCTCATTAATTAAGGTCTCGCCTGATCGAATCAGTAACAATCCTCATATTGAATTGTAAAGGTTTAATATTGTAGGTAATATACAGTGATTTTTATGAATTTATAAATAAGTTATTTATATTATAATTTTTAATTTCTTTGAGTTACCCTCTGAATATGAACAGTCAAATACAGCTGCTCTTCATTGGATAATTTTGTTTCCAAATATTTTTCTATTTTCAGCATACAGTTATAAGCTTTACTATATTTTGTTTTAATATGGTTTAATAAAAAGTCATCCTCTAAAGCTGTATCTTTCTTTTGGCCCAGCCTTTGAAAAAAAAATCTTAAATGAGTGACAAATCTTTCATAATTAATGGATTTTTCATCTAGAGTAATGTTGTAAGTGTATTTAACTATGTTTAAAATGTCTTTAATCATTTTTGTATGTTTTGAAACATTACCTGTTTTGTCATTTGATATATTACCCTGTACGTTTATTAAGTGAAGTGCAATATTGGCAGCTTCATCTTCCGGAAGTTCTTTATCAAGTTCATCTTTAATGAATTGCAATGCTTTTAATCCTATTTGAAATTCCTTAGGATAGAATTTTTTTATTTCCCAAATTAGTGCATTTGGATTATCTATTCCACTGTCAAATAATTTTATTGCATTGCTGATATGATCCGTAAGAGTAATATATATGTAATCATTAAATTCAACTTTTAATATATTTTTTGCATATTCAATAATATCGTAACATAGAGAGACATGTTCTGAGGGGATGTCTTCTAATAGGAGTTTAAACTTTTCAGAAGCATCCTTTTGTTTAAGAATAAAAGTTTTTTCTATTAGATTTTCATCTACTTTTTCTCCCGCATTTTTTTTAAAGGCAATTCCGCAGCCCATAATTACATATTCATGTTTATCTGAATCTTTAGCAACTATAGCATTATTGTTAAATATCTTTTTTATTATCATTGTATCACCTCATCAATAGATATTATTGATTTTTAGGAAATAAAAACCCCAACTAATAAGAGAAGAAATAAAGTTTTCTTTTCTCATCAATTAAGGTCTCGCCTGATCGAATCAGTAACAATCACAATATTCTGTTGTAACCGTTTAAATTATAGTTACATGATATAACTATTTTAATAATTTGTCAATTATTTTTTATAAGATCTATGAATTTAAACTTTATTTTAAAGGAAATATATTTGGATATTTTACTTGCATTTACTTGTTATTTTTTTTGTTAATGTCTAAAATAATAATTGAAGCACTTTTAAAAAGAGTTTAGATTTACAGAATAATAATGTCTTACAATTAGTTAAAATCTGTATAAAACTAAATAGAAAGGTGAGTTTCATGTATAACGATATAAATCTCACAGATCTAGAGAATAATATTTTAAATAGAATTAATTATTACATAAATGAAAATAAAAGAGTAAATATAGAAACCATAGCAAAGGATTGTTTTGTTTCCAAGGGAACCATTGTAAAACTGGCAAAAAAATTGGGCTTTAGCGGATATAGTGAGATGTTTTATGTAACTTTAGCATCAAGGAAAAATTCACTTTCTGTTGATTTTTCTAACATGAATGGAATCTTTAAAGATAATTCCTCAGAGAATTATGTTAATGAGCTCTGTAATTTGCTTTGGTGTTATCGTGATTCAAAAATATACTTAGATTCTCTTGGAATATGTGATAGTGCACGAGATTACTATTTACAGAAGTTGCTTATCTTTGGATTTAATGCTTTCAACAGCTATCATTTTGAAGCATTTCATGTGCCAAACCCAGGATTATATTTATTTTTTTCTTATTCTGGAAATAATTCAACTATTATAGATAAGGTTAAAGTTGCTATTAACAATGGTTTTCATGTTATTGCTCTAACAGCCAATGAAAATTCACTGCTTAAAAATTTAGCCAATTATACTGTTGTGGTGTCTGGAAACAGATCAGAAAGAGAGAACTATCAGCCCAACTTATTTACAGCCAATTTAATTATCCTATTTGAACTGGTTTTAAGTGAGTATTCCAAAAAATACTTGAAAATGGAAGAGAATATTGATTGTAAGAAATGATGCAGAGAAATTTTGTATCATTTCTTTATTTATAAGAGTGAAAATTTTCATTATAGGTAAACAATTTCATTAAGCTCTAAAATCTATTGAAGAATAAGTTAAAAAAAATATAATAAAGGCATAGGGACATTTAAATAGAATCTGAATAGTTACTAATGTATTTATGATCAACAGGTAATTAACGGTTCTATAATATTAGAGTTTATCAAATATCAGTATTAATTATATATATGAAGAATTAACAAATTATTTTGGGGGGATTAAAATGAAAAGATATTCAATTTGTATTGTAGGTGGAGGAAGTCGTTATACACCAGATATGTTAGCTATGTTATGTAATCACCAGGAAAGATTTCCACTTAAAAAGATTGTGTTATACGATAATGAAAGGGAACGTCAAGAAATTGTTGGAAAGTATTCAGAGATTTTATTTAAAGAATACTATCCTGAATTAGAAGAAATTATCTATACAACTGATCCTAAGGAAGCATTTACAGACATTGATTTTGCACTGATGCAGATTCGTGCAGGAAGAATGAAGATGCGTGAAAAAGATGAAAAAATATCCATAAAGCATGGATGCCTTGGTCAGGAAACCTGTGGTGCAGGCGGATTTGCCTATGGAATGAGAAGTGTTCCAGCTGTAATAGATATAATAAAATTAATTCGTCAGTATTCGCCAGAGTGTTGGATATTAAACTATTCGAATCCAGCTGCCATCGTAGCAGAGGCAACTAAAAGAGTATTTCCAGATGACTATAGAATTATAAATATCTGTGATATGCCAATTGCTATTATGGATATGTATGCCAGTGTACTTGGAATGAAGAGAAGAGATCTTGAACCTAAATACTTTGGATTAAATCACTTCGGTTGGTTTACTCATATTCTTGACAAAAAAACAGGAGCAGATTATCTTCCAAAATTAAGAGAAATTTTGAAAAAGCCTGTAGATGTTCAAACAGAACCACTTTTCCAGGAACCTTCATGGAAGGCAACTTTCCATTTTATGAGTAAGATGATCAATGATTATGATGAATACCTTCCTAACACTTATCTTCAATATTATTTATATCCAAGAAAAATGTTTGAAAAAGAGGATCCAAATTATACAAGAGCTAATGAAGTTATGGACGGAAATGAAAAGGAAACCTATGAGAAAATGGAGAAAATTATTTCCTTAGGAAAGATACGTGGAACTGAATTTGAGCTTACCAGTGATGTAGGATGTCATGCAGAATATATAGTAGATTTGGCTACTGCTTTAGCAAATAATACAAAGGAAATATTTTTAACTATAGCTGAAAATAAGGGAGCCATTGAAAATCTTGACCCTGAAGTTATGGTAGAGGTACCTTGTCGTATAGGAAGCAATGGAGTTGAAACTTTGACAGTAGGACCTATAAAAACTTTCTATAAAGGACTTATAGAAAATCAATATGCTTACGAAAAACTTACAGTTGATGCTTGCCTTGAAGGAAGTTATATAAAGGCATTACAGGCTCTTGTATTAAATCGTACAGTTGTAAATACTGATGTAGCAAAACCATTACTTGATGATTTGATAGAGGCAAATAAAGAATACTGGAATGAGTTGAAATAGATATTTATTAAACTTGAAAATATACCCCTTTAGTTATACAAATTAAATTTTTATAAGCATTTTTAACATTATAATAGCCATAAAGCTGTCTTGCAATGTATAGGTATACATTGCAAGACAGTCTATTGCTAGTAAATTTCAGATAAAGCAGAAATTCTACTTAAAATAAAGAAGTCTGTTTATAGTTTGATAATCAATACAAATTATTTTTTAACCTGACTAACTTGGTGTAAGTCTCCCCCTTCTTCAAGTGGGAGTTCAACGCCAAGTAAGCCATGCATTTGCAGTTCTAAAATTCAGATGGGTTAAAAGAATCCCCACCTGAATTAAGAACTTGTTTCAATCTATACTCCTTAGGAGTAAGAGAAGTATATTTTTTAAATACATTGCAAAAATAAGAAGTACTGCTAAAGCCTAATCTTTGAGATATATCGTATATTTTATTGTTTATATCCATAAGCATTTCTTTTGACTTCAATATTTTTAGCTCCATTATATAATCGGAGATGTTTTTTTGAAAAATATTTTTAAATATATAACTGATATAATTAGGACTATAATTAAATTTATCTGCAATTATGTTCACAGTTATATTATTTAAATAATTTTCTTCAATGAATTTTTTTATTTGATTACCAATCATGGAACATTTATTATCAGTTTTATTTAAAAAATATTGATCAATAAAACTAAGTAAATTATCTATTAAATTACAGTTATTTTCTGATGTTTCAAGATCAAATAGTGATTTGCCAAATAATTCATCATTATATAGTGAAATATTGAAATTTTTATTTTTTTCTTTTAGTGAAGATATTATAATTAGAATTATAGACAAGCACAAGATTCGTACATTTATACTGTCTAAAATGGACATATAGGATTTAAATATATTATTAATGTACTCTTTTATGTCCGAAGGATTATTAGATTCAAGTAATATATTTATATTGTGCTGAATTTCATTTAAATCAATTAGCTTTATGTTTGAATTGGTAGAATTTTTAGTTAAGTTTTCGAATTTTTGTAGATCCCACTGAGAGTTACCTATAATTAATAGGCTAATCATTAACAATCACCATCCATATCAATGAATCTTACTTGCTAGGATTCTCTGTTATTTTATTCAGATAAATATTCAATAAAAAAGTTTTTATAAAACGATTACATAATTGATTATATCATAATCTAATTTTACTAAAATATCAAGCTACTATTATAAAATTTTAGTAAAATAAATTTTTGAAATATAAATAGCAATGGATAGTCGTAATCTTTAAATTTTAATAGGATGACGTTGTTATAACTTGAAAATTCAATTGATCAGAGGTAATTAAATTTTAAAATATAAGTTAAATTATTTAAATATTAAAGTTGACTTTCTTAATAAAAATGTAGTAAAATTAAAGTAAAGGATTACACAGTATTTTATTTATCTACTGACTAGGGTATAATCTATTTTCTAAATTATTATAAATAATTTACATATCCTTGAATACCTTTAGAATCGATTAAATAAATAGGAATTATTAATTTTTTTCAAGATATAGAAAACGCTTTCTATATATAATTTAGTAAAAAATTTATACAAGATAAGGGGAGATATCAATGGACATATATGAAACTATTCAAAATTTAATAAACAGAGAAATAGAACTTAAGCTTATTGAAAAAGAAGATGAGATATATGTTAGAAATAAAGTTATTGATCTTTTGGAAATAAATGACTTTGTGATAAAAGAATCTATAAAGGCAGAAGAGTATTCTATACCAGATCTTCTTGAAAAACTTATAGATTATGCCGTAAAGAATAATATAATTGAAGATGTATTTTATGAAAAAGAAATACTATCAAGTAAAATAATGGACTGCTTTATGTCTAAACCTTCTACTGTAAATAAGATTTTCTATGATAAATATGAAGACAGCCCAGAGACTGCTACAAATTATTTCTTTGAATTAAGTAAGAACAATAATTATATACAGACAAAGCAGATTGCAAAGAACATAACCTATAAGGCTCCTACTGAATATGGAGATTTGGATATAACTATAAATCTATCCAAGCCCGAAAAAAATCCAAAAGATATAGCCAGAGAAAAGCTTGTTAAGAGTACCAATTATCCTAAATGTTTACTTTGCGTTGAAAATGAAGGTTATGCAGGCAAGGCAGGACATCCTGCTAGAAGCAATCATCGTATAATTCGTATGAATTTAGAGGGAGAACAGTGGAATTTTCAATATTCACCTTATGCTTATTATAATGAACACTGTATTGTGCTGGCAAGTGAACATAGGGACATGAAAATTGATAAAAACACCTTCTCAAGACTGCTTCAATTTGTAGAAAAATTTCCACACTATTTTGTAGGATCCAATGCAGATTTGCCTATTGTTGGAGGGTCAATTTTATCCCATGATCACTATCAGGGTGGAAGATATGAATTTGCCATGGCAAAGGCAGAAGAGGAGTATGAATTTAAACTGGAGCAGTTTAAAGATGTAAGCTTTGGTATTGTAAAATGGCCTATGTCTGTAATTAGAATAAAGGCTGAAAATACATCCTCTATAATTGATGCAGCAGATTATATACTGAATTCTTGGAGAGAATACAGCGATCCAAAAGTAGATATTTATGCTTATACAGATAAAACACCTCATAATACAGTAACCCCCATTGCAAGAAAGAGAAGAGGTGTATTTGAATTGGATATAGTTCTGAGAAATAATCGTACCAGTAAAGAACATCCTCTAGGTATTTTTCATCCTCATGAAGATGTACAGCATATTAAAAAGGAGAATATTGGACTTATTGAGGTTATGGGACTGGCAGTACTGCCTGCAAGACTTAAGACGGAATTAAAGGAAGTTGAGAAATATATTTTAGACGTAGATAATAATATAGCAGCACCGCATAAACCTTGGGCAGACTTACTTAAAGATAAGTATAAAGGTAAAATAGATAAAGACAATGCAGAAGAAATTGTGAGAAAAGAAACTGCTGCTAAGTTCTTAAGGGTACTGGAAGATGCTGGGGTATTTAAACGCAATGTGGAAGGCTTTGAGGCCTTTAAAAGATTTGTATACAGTATTTCTTAATTAAAAATTTTGGTGTGTTTAAGAAAAAATATGAGTAAATTTAATGGATTTGAAATTTTTTACTCATATTTTTTCTTTTTTATTGAAAAATATATTTTTAGCATATAATATATTTTTGGGATTAGTATATAGTAAAATATTACGAAAATAAATATAAAACTTAACTAGTTATTGAAAAGGGTACTGTGTATAGTATATATTATTTATAATGAATGTAATTTGAAGTGATTATTTGAATTTCAATGTAGGTATGTTCCAAATTTAAATATCTTTAGGCAGGTTAAAAGTTATTGAAGATAATAACTTTAATAAAATAGTATTATAATTATAGTTGAAATTAAATTTACTTTAAGAAAGTTGGTTGATATACCATAATAAATAAGGAAGTGATTATGCATGGCTACTATCAGAGATATAGCAGAAAAAGCAGGAGTGTCTATTTCTACAGTATCCAGAGTATTAAATTATGATGAGACTTTATCTGTAAGTGATAATACTAAAAAGAAAGTTTTTGAGATAGCAGAAAAACTTTCCTATGAGAAACGTTCAAATCGTAATTCAGCTACTACAAAGGTGGCTTTAGTACATTGGTATACAAGAGAAGAGGAATTAGATGATCTATACTATATGTCTATTCGAATGGGTATAGAAAAGCACTGTAAACATAACAATTTGGGTATAGTGGAGTTCTTTCAGAATAATTCAGATAAATTAAGTAGGGAAAATATTCAAGGGATTATTGCAGTAGGTAAATTTAGTAAAAGTGAAGTAAACATGTTTAAGGGAATAACAAAGAATATTGTATTTGTAGATTATTCACCGGATGAAGATAATTTTGATGCTGTAGTAGTTAATTTTGAAAATGTAACAAAAAAAGTTATTGATTATTTTATAAAAAAGGGACATGAAAATATTGGATACATTGGTGGAAGAGAAAGTTTTAAAGATGACAGAAATATCATTGAGGACTGCAGAGAGACAACTTTCAGATCTTATTTAAATGATAAGAAAATGCTTAAAGAAGAAAATATATATATAGGTAGATTTTCAGTAGATGATGGGTATACACTGATGAAAAAAGCTATTGCTGAAAAGGGGGATAATTTGCCTACAGCTATCTTTGTTGGAAGTGATTCCATGGCTCTTGGATGTTTAAAGGCTCTAGGAGAAGCAGGTATTTCTGTACCTGAAAGGGTAAATATAATAGGAGTAAACGATATCAGTATTTCTAGTTATTTTTCACCTTCCCTAAGCACTATAAAAATATACACAGAGCTTATGGGGCAGACTGCAGTAGATTTGTTAATGGAAAGATTTGATGGAAGAACTATAAGTAAAAAGATAGTAATGGCTACTAAATTAAAAATAAGACAGAGCAGCTTTTAGGTGAATTGTTGATGAGGTTAGTTCACTAACTGGTGAAAGATTTTCGTATTGCTAATGCAATGAAAAAACGAAAGATTGCCGCATAGCGTCAAGGTTAAACATTTAATCTTGGCTTTGACTCGATTTTGTTAAGACAACTACTCTATATATAAACAGAATTCTTGGCATCAGGCGGAGTTTTTATTCCACTTGATACCAAGAATTCTTATTATAATGTTTATCCATAGATTTATTTTTTACTTTAATTAATATATCTGATTTCATACATAACACAAGATTGTGCTGCTACGACAAATTAGTTGTTTTTTCTAATGCCACCTCTAAATCTTTTACTATTTCAGCGTGTCTCTTCTCTGTTAATTTAATTTTAAATAAGAAGATAACAGCTGAGACAATCATTAACGCTCCTGGTAAGTAAAAAGAATATAGTTTAAATGTTGAAATACCTTGAGCTGTTATATCACTTGCCTGTGCATTTCCCATCATACCACATGCTACCGATATGAAACCTACAATACCATTTGATAAAGCACCTGCAATTTTATCTAACAATGGACGAAGAGATAAAGTTACTGCTTCGTTGCGAACTCCATTTTTCCATTGCCCGTATTCTATTGAGTCACTGATTGTCATCAACACTGATAAGAAAATTAATTGATATGGAAAATAGAAGAATACTAGGCCGATAATAACTAATACTAAATTTGATGATGCTGTGCTAAATAATAAATAGGAAATTAACATTGCCACAATACCAAGTGTATAGATGTATTTTCTTGAAATAAATTTAGTAACAACTGGAAATAGTGGAACAGATATAATACCACAAATTGAAGATACCACACCTACAATGGAGAAAGCTGCAATATTACCGATTACGTATTGGAAGTAAAGCATTAATACAGCTGTTGTAGCTATATAGCCAATAGCAAACAAGAGGTATGATAATGACACCCACATTAATTGGTCATTTTTAGCAAGCGCATTAAAGGTATCTTTAACTGAAATTTTTTCTTTTTGTTGACGTAAAATACTATTATTTTCTTTTGTGCCAAGAGCGGCAATCCAACTTGTAACACCGTAGATTACTGCGGCTATTACGCCAAAAGCAAACCATCCGCTAGCTGCTTGCCCTGAGTGACCTGTAAACACTAAAGTGAAGAATGAAACTATAGGAACCACTGCTAATGTTGTTCCATTTGATCCTAATGATGAAGCGAAACGAGCGATTGTTGCTATTTTTCCACGTTCTCTTGAATCTTCAGTAAGTGCGGGAATCATTGACCAAAATGCTATATCTTTAAATGAATACGTAGAGTCTAAAATGATAAATACAAAAATAAATACAATTGTAAATAAAGTTTCATTACTTGTAGCTAATCCAAAGAAATTAGTAAATAGCATTACTAGGCAAATTGCACTGATTGTCCCACCAACACAAAGCCATGGACGGAATTTTCCCCATTTAGTTTTAGTGTTATCGATAATACCACCAATAATTGGGTCAAAGACAATTTCAACTAGTCGAATACCTACTACTAATGTAGTAACTAAAGCTATCATTTTAGCTTGAGTGGCCTTTGGAGCTCCTTCAAACATAGATTTTGTAACGAAAATCATGAAGTATGTGGATAATGTTCCATAATAAATATCATGTCCAAATGCACCTAGTGCATATGAAATTTTTTGTTTCATTTTTGTTTTCCCCCTCTATATTTTTTTGCTGTGAATTTTATATTTTTGCTAATTTTTTTAGTTAACTTTACATAATCCTTCCACTAGAAAGTTCACGTTTCAAATGTTTAGTAAATATTTACTAGAGTAAATTACAAAAACTAGATTTATTCCATGTAATCTTTTGCAAATTCAAGAAAAGGTTTTCTATTGCCTATAATATTATTCTATCAAACATTTTATAATATTGCAATAGTTTTCATAAAACGTTTTCTAAATAATTTTTATCCATAGAATTCACACACATATAAACATATATGTGTAATTTAATAATTATGTAGCTTAATATTATCAAATAATGCAATAAAGTTAAAAGTATTTTTTAGTAAAAAACATAAATATTTTAGTAAAAAATATTTATGAAAACGTTTCTTAAAACTATTGCAAATATGATTTTTATTTGATAATATTATTGTATAGAAAGAAAAGGTTTTCTAATATTAATAAGACTAATATTAATAAAACTATAATAATAAATTTTACTAAAATTTTAAGGCGTTATATTTAAAAATAAGTATTTCATAAGTTTTTAGGGGGAGTCAATTATGGAAATAAATAATTTAAAGGAAAAATTTACAGAGATATATGGAGTAGAAAATGAATTTAGTTTTCTTTCACCAGGCAGAATTAATCTTATAGGAGAGCATATAGATTATAATGGAGGACTTGTATTTCCATGTGCTTTAGATTTTGGAACTTATGCTCTTGTGAAAGTAAGAGATGATAACCAATTGAATTTTGCATCTACTAATTTTGATTTAAAGGTTAGCTGTGATTTAGATAATTTAGTATACAAAGAGGAAGATGATTGGGCAAATTACCCTAAAGGTGTTATTAAAATAATGCTTGACAAGAATTATAAGGCAAAGGGAATGGATATACTTATAAGTGGTAATATACCTAATGGGGCAGGACTTTCTTCGTCAGCATCTTTAGAAGTCTTAATTGGTGTAATTGTAAATAATCTATTTAATGAAGGAAAAATAGACAGAGTTGAATTGGTAAAAATAGCACAACAGGCTGAAAATGAATTTGTTGGAGTCAACTGCGGTGTAATGGACCAATTTGCAGTGGGAATGGGCAAAAAGGATAAAGCCATTCTTTTAGATTGCAATAGTCTTAGCTATAAATATGCAGATGTAAAACTATTAGATTATGATATAGTAATAATGAATACTAATAAGAGAAGGGCGTTAAATGAATCCAAATATAACGAAAGAAGAACCGAATGTGAAGAGGCACTAAAGATTATACAAAAGGAAAAACAGGTAGATAATTTATGTAAGCTGACACCAGTAGAATTTGATAAATTAGAATATCTGTTTAAGGATGAAAAAATTAAAAACAGGGCAAAACATTCAGTATATGAGAATGATAGAGTTATAAGTGCTTTTGACAGTCTCAATAAAGGTCAATTAGAGGAGTTTGGAAGACTTTTAATAGAATCCCATGATTCATTGAAAAATCTATATGAAGTTACAGGTAAAGAGTTGGATACTTTGGTGGAAGAAGCATTAAAAGTTGAAGGATGTATTGGAGCTAGAATGACTGGTGCTGGTTTTGGAGGTTGTGCTATAGCACTTGTTAAAAAGGACAAGATAGAGGAATTTACAGAAAAAGTTAAGAAGACCTATGCAGGTAGAATAGGTTATGAACCAAGCTTTTATTTCAGTGGAATAGGGGAAGGAACCCATCAGATCTTTGAAACAAATAAGGTGTCATTAGAAAAAACAGTATAATAAATAATAGCTAAAGAGCTGTCTTACATAATATGTTATGGAAGACAGCTCTTTTCTACAAGTTTTAAATTTAAATGTTTAAGCTCATTTTATAGATTTACAGCTGATGGACATTATTTATCAATTGTAAGTTGTCCTTGTGGAAGGATACTATTTGGTACAACTGATGTTTTTTGTCCTTGAATCTTAAGTAAAAAGCTTGGTGCAAAAGTAGAATGATGATCACTAAACAAGCCTCTGTTTGTAATATAACTTGTTATTACCACATTATTACCTTTACGCTGTGGTACAGCAAAGTGAGAATAAGTAAATGTAAGATCAGCTGGATCAAGATTCATGTTTAATACAAGTCCACTTCCGTTTAATGGTTTGTATGATCCAGTTAAGGAATCAGCAACAAAACCTAACATGTATACCTGTTTATCATCTATTCCATCAATAGTCATTTTAGATCCTCTTGAATCTGTGAATAAATACCATTTACCATTCATTTTAAATATATTGGCTCTTTCAATTTCATCTGTTATTGTATTTGAAGTAATCAAAGGTTTCATGACTTTTTTTAGAGTATAGTCATTGTTCAATTCAATAATGCCTAATGCGCCATTTGCAAAAGATGCAAGTTGCTTTTTAGGGCTTTGCAGTAGTTTATCTCTTTCTGATTTGAAGAAGGCTGCGCTTCCACCATAATAAGCTCTATTATATAGAGATTGATCTCCTTGATAACCATCTGTTGTTCCTGTATTAGCTTCAAATACAAGATATTTACGACCATTATCTTCAATATAGTGAGGATCTCTTAAAGTATGGTTATCCCAAGTATTAGTGCTAGGATCAGATGCTTGGACAAATTGTGCAACATTTTGATATATTGTACCATCTCCGCCATCAAAGATTGATTTTAAATCCTCTACCCCTTCAATTTTAAGAGTGCTGGAATCTGGTTTAGATAAGTTTATTTGAGCTGTTGTTAATGTTTGCTTTCCATAATGTCCAGTTTCTATTGACCAGCTATCTCTGTTTGTATAAAATAAACGTACTTTTCCGTCTTGCGTTAAAGTTGCAGAACCTGACCATTCTTCTGCTTGATTATGTAAAATAGGATCGTCTGAAAGAAATTTATCGCTATCTTTAAATACTCTTCCAGCACATTTCCAGCTGTCAATAGATGTATCACCTATTTTTTGATAGAACAAGTAAATATGAGTGTCCCATCCTCTTTTAGGATCTCCTGCTAAAGCAAAAACGATATTATATCCATGATAATTCGAAACTGTTCCATCACCATTTTGAAGCGGCCAGCTGTCCCATACATCTAAATCAATTAAATTGCCAGCTTCATCATAACCTTTTGCAGAAGGAATATTTTTTAGTGTAGATGCATCGAATTGAGGTACTTTAAATTGTGCATTATTTTGCTGTGCAGGTATTTTCAGCATATCCTCACGTGTGATGTGAGAAATACCATAAGTTTCTTTGTAATTTGTACTATTACTTTCTTTTGCAAAAGCAAGAGATCCACTCCCTATTAGGCAGCTAATTAGAGTAGTACTAAAAAGAAATTTGCTAATTTTTGACTTGATCATTATTTAATCCCCCTAAAATAATCTTTTTATTTGTTGCAGAATATATATACGTATATTTTTTGGATTTTTTTGAGGTGAATTAAAATTTAAATTAAAATTATTTTTGTTGCAATTAAATTGTCAATTTGTAATCGTAAACAATTTTCCGTATAATCATCTGGAAAATTGTTTGCAGCTTCTTTAGCTATTATGTGTAAAATCCATTAAGCAAATCATGGATGTCTTCGGTGGTAAATGGTCATTTCCTATTATGGGAGAGTTACATGTAGGAACAAAACGTTTCAATGATTAGAATCTTTTAAGTATACGTAGCTTTAAATTAAATTTATATCATACTGTTCGAGCAAAGTCATTATAGTATTATTGGGTTCAGTTTCTGTAATAATGCTATGGAAGTCTGTTATATTTGAAAAATTGAAGATTCCATCTAGATTGAATCTCTCATTTGGTGCCATTAGATATAATTCTTTAGATATACTCATAATTGCTTTTTTAGTACCTGCATCTTCAGATAAACCGGTACTAATACTTCCATCTCTAAGATCTATTCCACTACATCCTATAAATGATTTATTACAACGATAAAGTTTAATCTGCTCATTAGAATGAGAACCTATATTTCCACCCACAAAAGGGTTGTAATCTCCGCCTATAAAAATAATATTCATTTTTAAATCTCGATGAAGCAGGGATGATATTTCAACCATATTTGTTATAAAAGTAATATTTTTACTGCTTTGTACAATCAGTTTTGCAAGGAGATAGGAAATACTTGATGCATCTAAAAAGATTGTATCACCATCTTTAATTAGCTCACATGCTTTTTTAGCAATGATCTCTTTTAAATCTGTATTCTTTTCAACTCGCTTGAAGAAACTTTCAGCATTTACTATAGTACGTTTTATGTTAATAGCGCCACCGTAAGTACGTTGTAATAAGTTATTTTTCTCTAAAACCTGAAGGTCTTTTCTAATCATACTTTCACTAACTTGGAATTGTGCACTTAAATTTTTTACTAATACTTTTCCGTCTCTTTCTAATAGATCTAAGATATGTTGGTGTCTTTCTTCGATAAACATAACATAGTTTCCTCCAATTTATTCTCACTTACTTCTATTTTAACAACTATAATATTAAAATGCAATTAAGTTAATTGACAAATGGGAATAAACAAAATAAAATGATATTAAATAGTAATTGATTATATAAAATGAGAATAAATTATTAGTAGGGGGAGTGAAATGTATGAAAAAAGCAGTATTCTTTGATATTGATGGGACTTTAATGGATTGTTTAAATGGAATAACAGATATTACTCCTAGAGTAAAGAAGGCCATACGTGCAGTGCAAGCAAAAGGAAATTATGTTTTTATTGCAACCGGCAGACCATATGCCTTTCTAAATGAAGCTACGTGTAATTTTGGATTTGATGGTTTTGTACTTACCAATGGATCATATGTAAAAGTTAAAGAAAAATGTATATATAAAGAATCTATTAATAAGGATTTTATAAAAGAGCTGGTATATAATGTTGAACAGCATAATATTCAATATATATTACAGGGAGAAACCTATTCATATATTAAAGATGAATATAAAAAATTACATTCATTCTATGATTCCTATAGTATATCTAAAAAATATTTACAAGGTAATTATAATATTGAAGAAATAGACACATATAAAATCGAAATGTCATGTTATGATAAACAGGGAATAGATTATTGTCTATCTTTAGGAAGAAATAGTGATTATGAGATTTATTCAACAGAAGGAGATCATTTTGATTTATATTCAAAAACAAATTCAAAAGCTTCAGGAATATTAAAAGTACTGGATTTTTTGAATATTCCACTAGAAAATAGTTATGCCTTTGGGGATGGAAAAAATGACATAGAAATGTTATCTACAGTAGGCTGTGGAATAGCTATGGGAAATGCTGATGATTATGTCAAAAGTTATGCTAGAAGGGTTACAGATACAGTACAAAATGATGGGGTAGCCTTAGAAATAGAAAAGTTTATTTTATAATAAACCAGCTTCTTGTAACTGGAGGAGAATTACGGAAAAAGAGTATGTCTTTTGTTGGACAGTGGGCAGCCAATGCTATTGAAAGTGTACATGCAGATATAGCATTTATAGGTTGTGATGGATTTCATCCAGATGGTCCTTGTACTAGATCATACAGAGAATTAGAGGTTAAAAAGAGGATTTTAGAGAATTCTAAAGAAGTTGTTTTGGTAACTGATAGCTCAAAATTTAGTATAGATGGTCTATATAAATTTGCAACTTTTAATCAGATTAATTATTTAATAACTGACACAAATATTAAAGAGTCGCAACGTGAATTACTTCCATAAAATATTGAAGTTAGTATTGTATAATGGTTTCATTTTAAATAATAAGAAAAGTTCCAGATTTTTATCTAAAATGTCCGTATGCTTAAATCATTATGATTATGTTAATCAGCTTATATGAAAAATTTAGCAGGAGAATTGCTTGATATAATTAGAACTTTGCTATATGTTCTATTCACTACTCAGTCTGCTGTGCTTATGGGCAATATGTCTACGTTGAAAATGGAGTGCGAATCCTCCAAAGAACAATCAGATTTGATCTTGATAATATACAATTATATTCATTGTAGATATATGTGATATATAGCACTTTTATTTTCATTTCTCCATGTTATAAAATAAATACTATATAGCATGGATTGAGATGAATTTTTATACGTGGATAATCTCACAAAATATATAACAGATAATATTACCTATAATCATTTGCAAGTAATGAAGCTGCTATTACTTGTGATATATATTGCTAAAAAGCTTTTTTATTAGATGTAAACCCAGTAATAGTAATGAATAAAGATTTGTATAAAAAGTATTTTAAAATTGGCACAGTATTTGCTTTGTATACTATAATGTAAAGGCAAAATAGAAAATAAATCATATAATAAGGATTCACTATGAAATTATTAGAAGATTTATTTTTTACAAATGATTGTTAAATAAATAACAATCAAAAATATCAACATAAAAAAAGGAGTGCATGGGATATGAAAGTTAGTAACGTTGACGAATTAAATTTAAGGTTACAGGAAATGAGAACAGCCCAAGAAAAATTTGCAGCTTATACGCAGGAACAAGTTGATGAAATCTTTAGGCAGGCAGCTATGGCAGCATTAGATGCAAGAATACCACTGGCAAAAATGACAGTAGAAGAGACGGGCATGGGACTTGTTGAAGATAAGGTTATAAAAAATCACTTTGCAGCTGAGTATATATACAATCAATATAAAGATGAGAAAACCTGTGGGGTAATAGAGACAGATGAATCCTATGGCATAACTAAAATAGCAGAGCCTATAGGTATTGTGGCAGCTGTAATACCAACAACTAATCCAACATCAACAGCAATATTTAAAACATTGATAGCACTAAAAACTAGAAATGCCATAATGTTATCTCCACATCCAAGAGCAAAAAACTCAACCATAGCAGCAGCTAAAATAATACTTGATGCGGCAGTTAAAGCTGGTGCACCAGAAGGAATAATAGGATGGATAGATGAACCGTCAATTGAACTTACACAGATATTGATGCAGGAAGCAGATATAACTTTAGCTACAGGTGGACCATCCATGGTTAAATCAGCTTATTCTTCGGGTAAGCCAGCAATAGGTGTTGGACCGGGAAATACTCCTATTATAATTGATGAAAGTGCACACATAAAGATGGCAGTAAGTTCAATAATTCTTTCAAAGACTTTTGATAACGGTGTCATATGTGCTTCAGAGCAGTCAGTAATAGTCTTGGATTCTATATACGATAAGGTTAGAAAAGAATTTGCAGAAAGAGGAGCCTATATAATTAAACCAGATGAAATGGATAAAGTAAGAAATACAATTTTTATAAATGGCAGCATAAATGCAAAAATAGTAGGACAGTCAGCTCCTAAAATAGCTGAAATGGCAGGAATAAAGGTACTAGAAACAGCAAGAATTCTTATAGGAGAGGTTACCTCTTTAACAGAAGAAGAAGCATTTGCTCATGAAAAATTGTCTACAGTTTTAGCTATGTACAGAGCAGAAAACTTTGAGGATGCCCTTGAAAAAGCTGTGACTCTTGTTAATCTGGGAGGACTTGGACACACTTCGGGAATCTATGCAGATGTTGTAAAGGCAAAAGATAGGATAGATAAATTCAGCAGTGCCATGAAAACTGTCAGGACATTTATAAATATACCTACAGCTCAAGGTGCAAGCGGAGACTTATATAATTTTAAAATAGCACCTTCTTTTACTTTAGGCTGCGGCTCCTGGGGAGGAAATTCAGTATCAGAAAATGTAGGGCCTAAACATCTCTTAAATATAAAAAGAGTAGCTGAGAGGAGAGAAAATATGCTTTGGTTTAGAGTGCCAGAAAAGGTTTACTTCAAGTTTGGATGCCTTCAATTTGCATTAAGAGAATTGAAGGACTTAAATAAAAAGAGAGCATTTATAGTAACGGACAAAGTTCTTTATGATTTAGGATATGCTGATACTATAACAAAAGTTCTTGAAGAGATAGGCGTTGATTTTAAAGTATTTACTGAAGTAGAACCAGATCCAACACTGGCTACAGCTAGAAAGGGAACTGAAGAAATGATGGACTTTAAACCGGATACCATAATATCTCTTGGTGGAGGGTCCGCCATGGATGCAGCTAAAATTATGTGGGTGCTGTATGAACATCCTGAAGTAAAATTTGAAGACCTTGCCATGAGATTTATGGATATAAGAAAGAGAATATATAATTTTCCAAAGCTTGGCGAAAAAGCTATGATGATTGCTGTAGCAACATCAGCAGGAACAGGTTCAGAAGTTACACCTTTTGCAGTAATAACAGATGAAAAGACAGGAGTTAAGTATCCTCTGGCAGACTATGAATTAACTCCGGACATGGCCATAGTAGATGCGGAGCTTATGATGAATATGCCAAAAGGATTAACAGCTGCCTCCGGTATAGATGCACTAATTCACGGTATAGAAGCCTATACATCAGTACTTGCATCAGAATATACCAATGGACTAGCACTGGAAGCTATAAGATTGATATTTAAATATTTACCTGAGGCATATTCAGAAGGTATTACTAATGAAAAGGCAAGAGAAAAAATGGCCCATGCATCAACTATAGCAGGAATGGCCTTTGCCAACGCTTTCCTTGGAGTATGTCATTCCATGGCACATAAATTAGGAGCAGAACACCATATAGCCCATGGAACTGCCAATGCACTGTTAATTGAAGAAGTCATAAGATTTAATGCAGTAGATAATCCAGTTAAGCAGGCAGCATTTCCACAATATAAATATCCAAATGCAAAATGGAGATACGGAAAGATTGCAGACTATCTTAAACTAGGAGGCAGCACAGATGAAGAAAAGGTTGAATTATTAATTAAGGCAATCCATGAATTAAAAGAAAAAGTAAATCTTCCAATGACAATTAAAGAGGCAGGAGTTTCAGAAAAGAAATTTTATGCTACGCTTGATAAGATGTGTGAGCTTGCTTTTGATGACCAGTGTACAGGAGCTAATCCTAGGTATCCATTAATAAGTGAAATTAAACAGATGTTTATTAATGCTTTTGATAAAGCTGAGATAGATACAGAAATAAAGTAAGCGCATAAAATATTTATGTAGTAACTTTAAAAGTAAACAATAAAAAAAATAGAGTTGTTAATGAAAAGAGAGTATGATTTTCATTGATGACTCTATTTTTTTATAAGGTTTTAGTTGCTTGCGGTATTTCACAAGCAACTAAAATGCTTTAATAAGATCATCACATATTTTCTTATTCTGTCTATTTAGGCTGTATCCATTAGGCTTACCGCCTTTAGGTTTTGACTTAAAATTAAGCGCTTGACTTTTATGAGATTATATGATATGTTTGAAAACATACAACTCATATCTATTTGATATGTTTTCGAACAGCAGAGAAGTAACGATGCGGCACATTTCTATTTTCTTTAACTTATAAGTGTGAGGAGTGATTGAATTGTCTACTAAACCCGATGTTGCAGATGATAAAAACAAGGAGATATCTGCGAATGCGGAAAATTCTATTCTAAATTATGATATAACCGCCATCCATTGTGCTGTTGCTTTTTCCATTAAAATGTCAGTACGTTCCATTGAAAAGTATATGCAGTCTTTAGAAAAACGGATATGCGAAGTGGATAGCGAGATGCAGGAATTGACATACATGCAGGATATCCTCAATGGGATTATGAGGATATCCAATAAATTGTTAGACGTTACACGAACAATCAATGAAATAACATACGATGAAGTAATCGACGTTCGCGAAATGTTTAGGGATGCTTTTGAAGAAATTCAAAAATCATACAATCGAAATTGTGAAATAAAATTGGTTTTAGATGTTGATCAGCAGCCTAGGTTTGGATATCCGCCATTAATAAAAAAAATAATTACAGATTATGTTTCTCGCAAACTGGAAACTATACATATGAACAAGTACAAGGAACTGCACATTGGGACGCCCCAAGAAGTAATCAACGGAGAAACAAATATTGAAATGGTATTTCGTATGGTTGCCGAAGCATCTTCTTCTTTATTTTTGGCTAATTTTCCAAGCTATCCGCAAGCTGAAGAGAAAAATATTTTGTCAGCTATCCACAGTGGCGCTTCATGCAGCCAGATTCCTTACCTATTTATGAGTTGTGCGCAAAACATATTAAATACAACAGACATAGACGATGCCAGTGCAAGTCGGTTGATACATCGTTTGTATGTCAATATTGTGGTGACCCTTTATACTCGTTATGTATGGCTTAAGCTTTATTTTAAGGAAGAAGATTGCGATTTAACAGTTGATCCCGGATTGACCCCTTTATTTTCAACAAAAGCTAACGAATGCTAACTATATTATAGATTTTCTTATAAACTCATTTGGACTTAAATAATTTAAGCTTCCATGAATTCTTTCTTCATTATAGAACTCTATATACTCATCAATAAGCATATACCCGTGAGTAAAGTTCCTAATCTCATTCCAACTAATGCACTCCTTAGAAAGTAAGGAATGAAAGGACTCTATATGTGCATTATAGTTAGGTGAGCTTGTTGGGATAAGCTCATGATATATATTATTTGTTTTGCAGAATTGTTCAAATTTTACAGATGTAAACTGGGGACCATTATCGCTTCTTAAAACTATATTTGAAGTAACATTATTCTCTATAAGTGCTCTTTTTACAGCTGTTTTTGCATCTTCTGTGGTAGCAGTTGGTGTAATTTCTCTACCAACTAATTTTCTAGAATAAACGTCAATAATATCAGTAAGCATTATAAACTGTCCATTTAAAGCTTTTACATACTTTATATCAATTTGCCATAATTTATTTATAGCTTTTACATCCATGCTCGTTAGATTTTGTCGAAGGTTATTATGGGGTCAGAGAGATTGTAGGTACGCTATAGACGTAGAGATGATATTTACTCAAACTTCTGAAAGGATTAAAGACAATGTAATACAGTTTGCTAATTATTTAAAAAGCAACGGAAAAGACGTAGTTATATACACGTATACAAGTTTTCTAAAAGAATATCTACAGAGTATTAATGATAGTTTTGAATTGTGGATAGCTGAATACGGGGTAAAAAAGCCTAATATTAGTGCTCAGTATATAGGTTTTCAATATAGTGAAAACGGAACTGTACTAGGAATAAATGGAAAAGTTGATTTGGATGAGTTTAGTGAATCAATTTTATTAGGTATAACAAGTAATTTTACTTTAAGCAGTTGTAATATTCAATCATCAAATCAATTTATAAATGGATATAATTCATATAGAGTTAAAAGTATGCAAACTCTTTTAAATGGGTTAGGATTAAAAGATACTGCGGATAATGTTCTAATTGTAGATGGTATTTTTGGAATACTAACGGAGCAAGCAGCAATGAAATTACCTATAGCACAAATTGTTGGATATCATAATGATGCGTATACAGATTGGTTAGAAATACAATTTAATCAAAAGCCAGATCATTTTTTTGAAATATCTATGGATAATATTATAAAGACATTTCAAAAATCTAAAAGATTGATTGTAGATGGTAAAGTTGGAATCGAAACATTAATGGAAATACTAAAACAACCATAGTTATAAATTAATTTTAATACATGGTTACAAATCATTTCTTAAACTCTTTTTTATATATGAATATAAAATAATTTAAGAAATGAGGTTATAAAAAATGGATCAAATGGTTTTACAAGTTCAACAGTGGTTAAATACTACTTATAGTAATAATACAAATTATACACTAGTACCTGAAGATGGAATAACAGGTGGAGGAACAGTAGCAGCTTTAATAACAGCTCTTCAAATTGAATTAAATATTTCACCAGCAGATGGAGTCTTTGGTCCGGCAACACAAGCTGCATGCCCAACCTTAGCTAGTGGTAGTACTGCCAAAAATGAAGTTTATATCCTTCAGGGAGCATTATACTGTAAAGGCTATAATCCCAATGGACTTGATGGTGGATATGGCAATGGTGTTGTAACTGCCATAAAGAAATTCCAATCGGATGCAGGATTAACAACGCAGGATGGGATTACAACTCCTATGATTTTTAAAGCATTGTTAAATACTGATGCATTTGTATTAATTTCTGGTGGAGATTCAAACATTAGAACTATACAACAAAATCTTAATCGCGATTATAACAGTATAATTGGGTTAATACCTTCTAATGGAGTATACTCAAAATCAACTAATGTAGCATTAATAAAAGCACTGCAACATGAAGAGGGAAATAGTGCAGATGGAATTTGGGGACCAGCTACACAGGCTGCATGTCCAACGATTCCTGGGAGTAAAGCTACCACAAAATTTATATTATTACTTCAGTATTCTTTATACTGCAATGGATATAATCCAAATGGTTTTGATGGTTTATATGGTAATGGGGTTAAAACAGCAGTAACAAATTTTCAAACTTTTGTAGGTTTAACAGCAGATGGTTATGCAGGACCTCAAGTATGGGCATCACTCTTAGTAAGTTATGGTGATCCAAACAGAAAAGGGACAGCATGTGATTGTTCAACAACTATAACATCTGAAAAAGCAGCAACCTTGAAAGCTAATGGGTATAAAGTAGTTGGAAGATATCTTACTGGAAAATTTAGAATGACATCATCTGAATTACAAACTATTTTTACAAATGGCCTTAGAGTTTTTCCAATATTTGAAACAGCAGGAACTAATACAGCTTATTTTACTGAATCTCAAGGAATAGCAGATGCCAACACAGCTATATTATCAGCAGGAAATTTAGGGTTTGACGCAGGAACAATAATATATTTTGCAGTTGATTATGATGCTATGGATTATGAAGTTACAAATAGCATTATTCCATATTTTCAATCAATTAAAGAAGAATTTAACAGATTAAGTTCTAATAAGTATAAAATTGGTATTTATGGGCCTAGAAATATTTGCAGTCGTGTTGCAGCAGCTGGATATTCTTATAGTAGTTTTGTTAGTGATATGTCTAGTGGATTTAGTGGAAATATTGGATATAAACTTCCAGTTGGTTGGGCATTCGATCAAATTTCTACTATTTCTATAGGAACAGGAACAGGTTTAATTGAAATTGATAATAATATCTGCTCAAATAAGGATATGGGTGTGGATCATGTAACAATTGCTAGTGGCGTGGATAACTGGGATGCTTTAATAGATGATTCAGACATAATTAAAAAGATAAATAATAGTGATTATTTATATGATCAAGCAGAAATTAATTTTAATAATGGTGTGTTGACATATGATCAAAAAACAACTATTCAAAATAGTGTTAGAAATGAAGCAGATATAGCAAGAGCTGATTATATTGTATCAAATCCATATTCTGATTATGCTTATGGTGTATTAGGAGGAAGTAAAGAATCTGGAAATCCGTTAAACAGAGAACTCTATAATACACAAAGTAGTTCTCAGTTGTCTGGTCTTGATGTAATTCTTATACAAAGAGTATTGGAGTTATATGGATATTTTGATATACCAGATGGTCAATTCTATGGAATATATGGTCCGGCTACTGAGGATGCAGTAACAAGTTATCAGGAGGATAATGGTATTACAGTGGACGGTAGAGTTGGAACAGTAGCAATGGCTACTTTATTTAGTGAATCAAATCAAGATCAACGAACACCTTACTGGCTTCAGTTATTAAATATGTGGAGAGGACAACATCACTTAGTTAGAGATCATGAAGCAGAGAAATTGCATGCTGATACAGAAGTCACAATACAAAAAGGATCTAAAAATGGAATAAATGTTGGTTATGCTGATATAGTTAAGATAGATACAAAACAAGTTTGGGAAGTCAAACCAGATAAAGAAAAGTACTATGGACCTAATGGAATTGGAACAAAACAATTAACTAGATATATAAATGCTAGTATGATAACTAATCAATTTGAAGGGCCACTTGTAGCAGGAGATACAGTACAAGAAGAATTTATTTATTATTCACCAGATGAATGTATTCATATTCGTGGAGGTGTAGGTCCATCTCCTGAAACAGGGCTTATATTATATGAAGTACGTCCGAATTCAGATCCTGGAGTTGTAGTAAGTCCAGCAATAGAAACAGAACCAGAAACTAGTATTGCTTTTCAAAACAATTTATCAATTAATTGGGGTGTAGTTGCAGGAGTTTGTTTAATTGGAACTGCTGTATTAGTAGCCGTTGCAATTAGTGGAGGAACAGCTTTAATTCCATTAGTATTGGCTCTTTAAAAGTATTGAAGATTTTTAATACCAGCATTTTTAGTGCTGGTATTATCCAATAAAGATAAAATAATGATAAGAAGTTTATTTTTTATAAATTATATTTAGATGTTATAATTTAATAAGTAAATTAAATTTAATTAATGAGGTGTAAATTATAATGGAGAAATTTAATTGCGTTGAGGCATCTAAATCAATATTTAAAAATCACATCACACCCAAACTTAAAAATGAAGGATTTAAAAAAACAGGAAATACATTTTATAGATTAAGAGAAGAATTTATTGATGTAGTTAATGTACAATTTGGTAGATCAAATTCAAAAGATTATGCATATTTTACTTATAATATTAAAGTAGTTATCCCTTCGTTTTTTGATAAAGTTGGTATTTATCGTGATAAAAAATTAGATTGTTGTATTGTAGATTATAGATTAGGAACTGTTATGGGAATTATTAATAATACATTTAAAACAGATTATTGGTATAAAATTGGATATCCTGGATATGGAAAAAGAGATCATGAAAAATTTTTTGTATTTAATGCTTTAGGTGGGCACATGGAAACAATAGCTAATCCAGATGAAAGAGCTAGAGGAAAATATTTAAATCTATTAGAAAATCGATATGATTGGATGAATATTGAACAGATTACAAATACAGTTCTTGAAGATATAGATAGTATTGTATTAAAATTTTTTAATATGATACAAGATGTGGACGATTTAGCAAAATTAATAAGTAATAGTAAAATTAAAATAGATATTCAACAATTTTTTCTCTCAGTATATTTAATAGAGAAAGGAAAAGTCGATCAGGGTATACAAGTTGCTAAAAGTATATGCAATAATAAGTTCCTTAAAGATAAAATTGATCAGTATTTATATGATAAAGGTATTCATAGTTATATAGAATAAATTATATTACTACATATAAATTGTAGTAATATATAGCATAAATTAAAACCTCCGATTTTACATCTTAACTTTTTATTATATTGAATTATTTACCATATATCCCGTTTCAAGTAGAATGATTCTATTATTTACATTGCTTTGATTTACATAATATAACAAACAACTTATGATAAGATAATTGCAAATAATTAATTTAGGAGGAATAATATATGAAAAAATTTAAATTTAGAATCACGAGTCTTATAATTGCACTGATAGCCTTGATTATACCTCAATCAGTTGTAATTGCTGCTCCAATTACTTCTTCGCAAAATACTTTAGTTGCTAGTGGTGCTCCGCAAAATACTTTGAGTGAATATCTTACTGCTTTACAATCCTTAAATTATGATAAGGCTTTGTCTCTTTATACTGATTCCAGAGCTGCAAATGATGCTACAAAATCAACAATTCTTAAACAAGTTCTAAGTGATCCAAATAATCAAATAAAATCGTTTAATATATTGGATACAACGATAGAACAATCAGATTCTTTAATATTACTTGCTACAATAGAATTTAAAAATGGACAAGTTAGTCAGATACCTTTTAAACTTCAAAATTCTAATGAAAGTTGGTTGGTAAAAATAGGTTCTGATTTGCCATTACCAAGTGAATACAAATTACTAAAACAAGGCACTGAAATAAAAAATACTGAAATAACACCTAATTCAACTTATACTACAAGCAGTCAAAGAGCTACATTTAACTTTCTTTTAAGTAGTGTAGATCCATATGGTCCTGATCAGCAATATTCATCAAATTTTAGTGCGAGCGGAAGTGTTATGGTTAATTTTAGACAATGGCAAGATTATGGCACTGCTAATATAGAATATGCAATAGTAAAATGGGGATTATTTTCTGATACAGTTTATTCATCCGGAAGCGTATATGAAAATAATGAGGGCTACGGTGATCAAATATATTTATCAGTCCCAAGTGTAAGTGGCGTATGCCTTAGAGTAAAACACTTAAATCCACAATATACAGCACATAGTTATGGAGAAGTATATAATTAATAAAATAATAAGAATGAGTTGTTTTTTCAAATAACTCATTCTTATTATTTTAAAAAGAAATATTGATTTTAATATACATATTATACTAATTCTAATTTACTATTTTCTTTATATTTTTAGATTTTATAAGAATTTTGTGTATACTGTATCCAATTATACAACCTAACAATTGAATTATTGCAAAATCTATATTGGCTCGTCCAATTCCAATTATAAATTTAATAGCTTGTATAGATAAAATAACTATAATATATAGTTTAAGATTATTTCTAAATATATTGGATTTAACATTAATTAATGGAATTAATATTCCTATTGGTATAAATGCAAGAAATGATAGTGGAATAATAAGTGTGTTTATATTAGTCCCATAGTAAAATATAGACTTTAATATCGGAATTAATGTAGCCAAAGGTATTATATTTATAATGCTAAATCTATAATATGGCATTTCAAACTGTGCCACACGAATTAAAAATGCAAAGAAAGGAAACAAATATAAACAAAGAATTACAATTGATATTTGTTTCTTATTACTTATATCAGAAGATACTCCACTATTGAACATTTCTGTAATGTTATTCTCATTACCAAAATCGTTTAATGCTAGTTCAGTAGCTTTTTCATCATTACAACCTTTGTCTATATATTCTTTTTTTAATGAACTTATATGATCTTTAAATTGAATTTTTAATTCTTCACTTTCCTTTCTATCTAAATTTAGGCTTTTCAATATATTTTTTATATAGGCATCTTCTTTATTCATATGCATCCTCCTTTGAATTAGTATATAAGTTTATTTCTTGAATTAAATTGTTAACAATATTCCAATTATCCAATTTATTTTTTAATTCGATTTTTCCTTTCTCTGTAGTTTTATAATATTTTCTATTTTTCACCCCCCAATATGAATCTAAATACTTTTTTTCTTCAAGTCTTTTAAGTGCTGGATATAAAGTGCCTTCTCCTATTTCTAAAGAGTTATTAGCCAATTTTTTTATTTGTTTTGCAATGGCATAACCATACATAGAATTAGGTGATAATAATAACAGAAGAATTATATCTAAGGATCCTTTTAATATCTCTTTATCCATAAAATCACCTACCTTTATATGATATATATTACTTATATTGTATCATGTAATACCTTGATATACAAGGTATTTATTTAAACAATATAATAAATTAAACAAAAACATTTAATAATAAAAATTAAGATCAGCTGTTTAAATTATCAAGATTCAATTCCACACAATCTATATTGTGTTAAATTGGACAAAGAAGCGTGAAGTCTTATGAAATAAGGCTTTGCGCTTCTTTGTCCTTTTTAAAAAGGCAAATTTGCAAAAATAAATTCAACATATTATAATAAAGACATATATTATGTTGAATTAAATAAACACCAGGGATCACCCTAAAATACTGACTTTACAAAAAATATAATTGGTAATAAACGGTAAAAACCCCCGCCCTTTAAAAACAAAAAAAGAGTTAAATTATGGAAAGAGTTGAACCCATAAGATTCAGAAAAAAAGATTAATGATCTGAAAAAGTACCTTCTTGGATCAGGGAGCATGAGAAATTATGCTTTAATTGTACTTGGACTTAATACAGTTCTAAGAATTTCAGATATACTTTTGCTGACCTGGAATGATGTATATGATTTTGAAGAAAAGACTTTCAAAACACACGTATACATAAAGGAAAAAAAGACCGGCAAAGATAAAAAATTTTTGCTTAATAAAAATGCTACAGAGGGGCTTTTGAAGCATAAAAGGAAACTTGGACATATTATCGGTCATTGCAGCAGTCATCACAGGATCGCCAAATATTTCACCCCACCTGTCAAAAGAAAGATTAGTTGTAATTATTGTGGATTTTTGGCCTGCTCTTAAAGAGATATTAGTAAACAGGAGCTCCGCCCCCTCTTTGTCAGAAGATATATATCCAAATTCATCTAATATAACTAAATCATATTTAGAAAGTTTATTTTGATATCCTCTTAAACTTTTAGTAGATTTTAATTCTTTTAATTGTGTAATAAAAAGAGGTACAGTTGTAAATAATACTTTATATCCTTCTAAACATGCCTTTATTCCTAATGCGATAGCAATGTGTGTTTTCCCTGTTCCACAGTTTCCAGAAAGAATTACGTTCTGCCCGTCCTTTATGAATTTTAAGCCGCTAAGGTGCTTTAACTTCAATTGAGCGTCAGCTGGTAAATCTTCAATGGATAAATCTTCTAAATATTTTTTGTAAGGGAAACTGGCTGTTCTAATTCTGCTTTGAGTCAAATTGTACTTTCTTATGTCACATTTCTTTTGAAGAAGTCCATATAGGAATTCCTCATAACTAAGGTTATTAGTGTTAGCATCTTCAATTGATTGTTCAATATCACTTTTTATAACTCCCAGCTTCATTATTTCAGCATATGTTTTTATATCACTGATAAATGAATTCTTAGCATCCATAAAATCACTCCCTTGAATGTTTTTTTGAAGCACAATATATATGGTTAAAAAAGATATTTTCAAGTAGTAGATTAAAATTAAGTACTTACTTAGCTCTAAGTATTTTCCTTATCTGTTCATAAATATCTTGTTCCGTATATTCATAAACATATCCTTCTTTTGTTGGTTCTGGCTCTTTGCCAAACTTCTCAAGAATAAGAATTTCCATATCTTTCGATATATTTAAAAATGAATGTTCTCTTAAGTCATTTATATATTTTTTAGTAACAATCATACTTTTCTCCTTATACACATATAATTTTGTAGACTCCATCCTAACGGATTTTAAGATACCCAAAACAAAATAAACATCTTTTACTGTTTTAGAAGACTGTTAAATTCATTTAAAATATTAAGTGAATTATTCATAATTTCATCATCATTATCTTCTAGATATATGATTTTAGGATCGTCCTTCCTAGAACAGATAAATTCAATTTTATCAATACTTATATTAGTTGGGCATACTTCCTGTAGATTTTTGATGGCATTATTAACAGTTACAAGACCATAGTTACCAACTAATTCAATAAGTTTCACAAAATCTCGCTCATTACTGTTAAAATATTTAGAATAAATCTCTTTTAGCATATTATCCATTTGATTAAAAGCTGTACTATTAATCAGTGCCTTCGGCTTTCTAAAAAGCGTTTTAGCATAATGCATAATATCTATATGCCACAGGTTCATACCATAAACTTTATCGTGTGCAGCTATTTCTTTTTTATTATAAAAAACTAAAATTTTAGTGGTATATATCTTACATCGTACCATTGTGCCTACATAATCATCTGGTACAGAGTAATAACAGGAATCTACCATAATCGTTGAATATTTATTTACTCTTAGATCTGAAATAGAAGCTGTTTCATATAGAGGCATATCCGGTAATAAGTACTCTCGTTCATCATCTAATAGTTGAAACGGTGACTTATTTGAATTAGATAAGGTTCTTGAATTTAATTTATTTAGCACTTCATCAAGATAAGCGTTAGCTTCATTTAATGATATAAATGTATGCTCTCTTGAAAATGCTTTCCTTCGTATAAATTCTACACTTCTCTCTACATGCCCTTTTTCATTACCACTGTAAGCATTGCAAAATCTAAATCTGAATTTATAATATAGCGACAGCTTTAGAAGAGCATCTGTTGGTTCTTTTTCTGTATGCCCTACAAACTTACCTACGGCAACTCTAGTATTATCATAAACAACTGTTCTGTGGTTACCTTTAATATGTTTAAAGAATGAAGCATGGGCTTCTAAAAAGCATCCTGTATTCTGTTTTGGAAATAATCTAGCCCATCTATAATTGCTGTAAGCTGCCGTAAATACTGCCAATTGAAATTCCTTTATAGTGCCATCATTCATTTGTAATTTCACTACTCCAAAATCAAATTCTACTATATCTCCTGGAGAGTATTCCTGACGTATATACGCTTCGCGTTTTTTCCTTTCTATGCTGTTTACAGCATTTACCACAGATGGATAGCTGATATTATAGCCTTCTTCAAGCAAAACCTCATACATATCAATTTTTTTCTTCTGCTGTTTAGATAATCCACTTAATCGTTTCTGTTCATTCTCTCTTAAAAATTGTTTAAGCCTTTCTATAACCTCATCGGTTAAAGCCTTTTTAACTCTTGGAGATGAAATATATTTAGGTTTAGATGTTATATCATTAATAATATTAATTTTGTCTATTTCACCTAAGTCATCATTTACTTCAATAAGCTTATTTTCGTAGTCTCTAACATATTTTCTTATGGTCTCTCTACATATTCCTGTTTCTTTACTTATTTGTCTTTGAGATTTACCTTCTCTAATATGTTTTAATATAATATCCTGTTTTTGATTCAAATCTATCACCCTCTGCACTTCCTCTTATACAAAATATTATTACCTAAATATTGTTTGTATAAAAGGTTTGGAAAATACTAGTGGACAGATTTTTAATTATTATTTGGCACAGTTATAGTTTATACAATACAATTATTACATAGTAATTTTATATAAATAAATTGAAATTTAAGTAAGCGTAATGTAAAATTCCAAATTTAAATTTTCGTTAAACGTTATCACAGCCTTATTATATTTTTGTTACCTAAAAGATTAAATAGTATAATGATAGATAAATATGGTAAAATGTTAGATAATGAGAGTGCAAATATTTATGGATTGATCTCATTAAATTAAAAGCAAAATATTAAAAAGAGATTATAAAAAAAATTCTCAATTAAAATAAGGGGGTGGAAGGTTGAAAAAGTTTTTATTGTGCTTTTGCGTACTAGTACTTACATTTTCTATTCATTCACTGAAGGTTTTAGCTGCAGATGGAATATCTTTGTCACAATTCAATGTAGAAACCACTTTGAAAGAAGATGGTTCTATTGATATGGAAGAATTACTAACCTACAATTTCAAAGATAAATATAATGGAGCTTACAGAGAAATATCTACCAAAAATACTGATGGAATATACAATATTAAAGTATGGTTTCTATCTAAAGATGGAGAAGAAATACCCTTAAGAGAAGTAAGCAATGCAAAAAATGGGGACAATAATGTATTTGAAGTATTGAAAGAGAATTCAACTCTTTACAGGATTAAAATTTACTCTCCTTCAAATAACGAGGAAAAGACTTTTAAAATAACCTATACCATGAAGAATGTGGCAGTAAAATACAAGGATACAGGTGAGTTTTTCTATACCTATTGGTCAGATTACAATGAAACAGAAATAGATAATTTTAAAATACACATTAATATTGCAAGTAATACGGAAAATGAAAATATTAAAGCTTATTATCATGGTATTTCAGCGGGTAATATGTCAATTGAAAATGGAAGTGTGTATTACACTTTTCCACATGTTAATTCAAAAGAACTTGTAGAAACAAGAGTACTTTTTCCAGCTGAATTAATCTCACTGTCTACAAATACAAGAGATGAAAATGGACTAAATAGAATTTTAGGTGAAGAAGCAGATTATAGAGAAGAACAGCAGCAAAAAATTGCAAAGGCTGCTCTTATGAAAAAGGTATTTGATTATATAGATATAATTTTAGGTGCGATTTCAATTATAGCAATGCTTATTATATGGAGAGGTTTTAAGAACAATTCTCAGGAGGTATACAGTATTTATTCTCCGCCGGAAATTCCTGAGGAATGTACTCCAGCAGTAGCAGCTTATCTGGTAAATAGAATTGCAAATGGAAGGACTATATATGCCACAATACTGGATTTATGGAGAAAAGGATATTTAAATATTGAAAAAATAGATACTGAGAATAGTAAAGATAAGTCCAATTTTCTACTAAAAAAAATAAAAAGGCTGGATAAATCACTATTAAAGCATGAAAAATACTTTATGGATTGGATATTTAAAACACTAGGAGATGGAAACAGTGTCAGTACAGCACAGGTGAAAAAATCTTCTTTTTATTATGCCTTTCAAGAGTGGGTAAAGCTTATAAGAGAAGAAATTAAGGCAAGAAATTATTATGATAAAAAAGCTACCAGTAAGGGAATTGCTTTGATTATAGCTGCAAGTGTATTTATAGTGATTTCAATTATATCTCTTGTTTTTCATGCTTATTTTGGAGCTTTTAGCTTGACTATTTCAGTTTTTATGCTGATTTATGGAATTGCCTGTTGTGTTAAAAAAACTCCCTATGGACAGAGTAAATATAATGATTGGATAAAATTTAAAAAATATATTAAAGATGTAGATTTTAACTACAATGATAATATGAATAGAGATTATGTAGAAAAATATATTCCCTATGCTGAAGCTTTAAATATGAATAAGAATAGCATGATAAAACTCAAAAATGTATTTGATAATCCTTCACAGGATATGGGATGGATATACTACTATCTGCTCTTTGACAATATAAATTTAAAGAGAAATGAACAGTTCAACTACTATATATACAATTCCTTTGGAACTGGTTCTTACGGAAGTTCAGATGCTTCCTCAGGAGGCGGCGGTAGCAGTGCCGGTGGCGGTGGTGCTGGCGGTTTTTAATAATAGAAACCCCAGGGGTGTAGAATATAGATTGAATGGAAAAAATTAGACCATAGGGGTATGATTTTTTCCATTTCTATACTCTGTGGGAGTACAATTTTTTAATTTTTTAAAGGTCTTTGAAAACAAAAGAGCATCTTTATATCCTACTGAACGTGCAATATCACTGATCCTAAGTGTTGAATTTTCTAAAAGAGAAGAGGCTTTTTCCATTCTTAAATCCAATAAAAATTTTTGCGGAGATTTATTAATATACTTTTTAAATAATCTATGTAAATATGAGCGATCAATGGAAATGTATTTTGATATTTCATTTATTGTTATATTATCAGAGTAATTTTGTTCTATAAACATAAGGGCATCTTCTATATATTTCTGTTGGTTTTGTGTATTGTTAATTTCATTATTTGGATAAATTTCACAAAGTAAGTATAAGAATTTATACAGTTTAGAAATTAATAATAAATCTTTATTTAAAGTCATTTTTGATGAAGTAATAATAGAATTCATACAATTCCATAGTTTTTTATCTTCATCAAAGCTGAAAATTGGATTATCAATAGATAATTTTGTTCTATATTAGGAATTTAAAAATTTTTTGTATAAAAATATTGCCCGGCAGGGCTTGAAAAATCTAATGTTAGAAGTTTGAGGAAAATATTACAAGTAATATTTTGGAATAGGATTTTTGATATAATTATTAGCAAATTTAGTGATTGGTGATGATTATGCAAGGTGTTATAAAACAAATATTTGTGGATAATTGGGAAAAATTCAGTGAGATATATAAAGGGAAAATTAGAGCTAACATAAGTAGAGAAGTTGATAAGATGATTAATTGTAAATCCTTAGATAATGGATTTATTGAGTTTAAGTGTGAAAATTGTGGTCATATAAAAAGAGTTGGATTTAGCTGTAAAAGTAGATTTTGTACCTCATGTGGTAAGAAAAAATCTGAAGAATGGTCTGATGAAATGGTGGCAAGACTTATTAACTCAAAGCATAGACATATGGTATTTACAATTCCACAGGAACTTAGAATATATTTTGCTAGGGATAGAAAACTATTATCATTATTACCTAAATGTTCAGCAAAAGCAATTATGAGCTGGTTTAGAGATTTAAATAAAAAAGAATGTTTTACACCAGGAATAATCTCAGTAATTCATACTTTTGGAAGAGACTTAAAATGGAATCCACATGTCCACTTAATTGTCACCGAAGGTGGTGCTGGAGAAATTACAATTTGGAGGAATACAAAACATATAAATTATACAGCACTAAGGAAAAGATGGCAAAAAATATTGTTAGACGAAATAGGAATTAATCTTAAAAGTGGAAAAAAAGAATTTTTAAAAAATTAAAAAATAAGCTATATAAAAGGTTAGAGAATGGATTTTATGTATATGGAAAAGGTGAAATAAAAACAGCAAAGCAAGCAGGAAAGTATGTTGGAAGATATACAGCAAGACCAGCTATCGCTGAATCAAGAATAATAAAGTATGATGGTAAAAAAGTAACTTTTCGTTATGAAAGACATGAAGATGGTGAAGAAGTTGTAGAGGAAATAGATGTTATTGATTTTATAGGTAGAGTAATAAGACACATACCAGAAAAGAATTTTAAGATGATAAGATATTATGGAATATATGCTAAAAACACAAGACATAAAAATAAATTTTTTAAGTTGGTAAATGAAAAAGTTGCTGAGTTCAAAAGAAAAATTAATAATTGGCAAACAAGAATACTTCTTACATTTGGAGTGAATCCATTAAAATGTGAAAAGTGTGGAATACAGATGAAATTTCATGATATATACTATAAAAATGTAAGTGTAAGAGAAAAATTTAAAGAGAAAATAATAGGTGAAAACAAAAGAAAAATTGAAGAGATAATGTACAATTATGGTGTGATTAAGGGGATAATTCGTGATAAAATAGAGCCATTATATGTATAAAGGAAGGTAGTTATTATGGCTAAAAAGAATAAAAAAATAAAAGATAAACAAAGGGCAAAATATAAAGCTAAATTGAAAGAAAATTTAATTGAAGAAGACGGAGTCTTATATATATGTACAGAATGTGGAGTGGAAGAATATATACCAAGGGATGTAGTTGAGATGTTTGATGAAATAGATGATGAAAATGTAATTGAACCTCCTACATTTAGTTGCGAGAAATGCGGAGCTATAATGAGACCAAGAAAATATGACGGAGTTCATGGTATAACTTATGAGTATTAAAATGCGGAGCATCAATATGCTTCGCAAAGGTTTTAGCTTTATAAAAATATTATGAAATAGATATGCTAAGAAATGGGTCTAATTAAAGGGCTTCGCCCAAAAGAAGTTGAGCGAAGCGAAATAACGCGGCTGTGGCCGCTTTTTTATTATTATCAGGGTATATTCTAGGCGGTCCAGTTGGAATTGGTACTTTAAGTTTTATATGTATTGTAGGTCCATGTATAATGCCATTTATAAAATTTAATGAAAAAATATTTAAGCTATATAATTACGGATTTAATTAAGTAAATTTCATATTGTATAAGCGTTGAATTTACATTATCAGAATCAAAACAGATATTGCTTATGGGAAGTTCTGGAGAAACTTCTCTAAGCTCTTCTAATGTAACAATTCCTGAAATACTATCATGTTGTTTTACTTGAGTGTAACGAAATGATGATGGGAGATTAGACTTAGTAATTGCATCATGAGTAGATATTGTATACAGAGTATGTCCATAGAACCAAGTATTAAGATCGCTGTCCCATCCCCAGCAACAGAGAGTTTTTCAGTAGAAACCAAGCCTAATTGAATAGATGGAATTATAGCAATAAGAGGGAAAACGTAGTAAGAACCCAGAGGAGGAAATGAATTAGGAGAAAAACCTATTAGCATAGCTAAAAGATAATCAGAAAATAAAGTATTTACACAGTTTTTAAGACTGGTTTCGCCCATATCAAGCATGAGAATAATGGAACGAAAAATTTCAGATTGATTTAATGCAGGCCTGCCAGTTTTAGAGTAGTATGGTTCTAAAACAGATTTTAGTGGATCAAGATTAAGTGAAGTAAGTTTTTTTATTGAATTAGAATAAAAATCAAGTTTTTTACGCAAAGAAGCATTTAAAGTTGCAGCGGAATTAGAAAGAAAGTCAATATATTCCTTATGTGAAGTACCTCCTGAAAAATGTATTTTTTATAAAGAGATTTTTCGCAAATTTCTATTAACTTGTCAAGTGTTTTATACAAAAAATTATAAAGTATGCATAAATTTTGTAGGAAACTACAAGGAATATTAAAATAAAAAACGAGTAAACTCGGACATTGTAGAGTTTTCGAGAGTACTCAATTAACTAATGGAGGAAAAGGTGTTTATATGATTTTTAAAGGTTTTAAATTTGGAATGCTATTACAACTTGCAGTGGGTCCTGGTTGTATTTTTATATTTCAAATAGCTTCACTAAAAGGATTTTACATTGCAGAAATAGGTGTATTGGGTATTGCAATAATAGACAGTTTATTTATTACTGTTGCTATACTCGGAATATCAGCAGTAATAAATAAAAAAAACATAAAAATTTGCTTAAAAATATTTGGTTCAATAATTTTATTTATTTTTGGATTTAGTACATTTTTAAATCAATTTAATATTAATTTTATACCCAGCCTAAGTATACAAAACATTTCAAATTCAAATAATACATTTATACATGCCATCATTTTAGCAGCTTCAAACCCACTTACAATACTTTTTTGGACAGGTGTATTCTCATCTAAGATTGCAGAAGAAAATATGAAAACAAAAGATATTTATCTATTTGCTTTTGGAGCATTGATATCTACATTGTTTTTTCTAACATTAATTAGTTTTTTGGGAAGTTGTGTTAATATATTTTTACCAAATACTATAATACAGATTTTAAATACATTAGTAGGGTTTTTATTGATGTATTTTAGTGTTAAAATGTGTCTAAAAAAAGTATAAATGATAATTGAAGAGGATAATATAGCTAATATACTTTGAGAAGAATTTGGATTAGTTCAATTAAATTTCGTAAAATTATAAACAAATAAAAATTTAAGATTTTTCTTAAATTTATGGGGGTACATCTTTACGCAAAATCAATATTAATGCGTATTAGTATCATTTTTCTCTCACAACACACCTCGAGTGTGTAGTGAAGACAGTGAAGGAATAGGCTGATATCAAAGGATTGGGGCATTTTGCCCCTTTTTTAAATTGTCCTTGACAAAGGGTACTGTGGGGATTTTTAATTCAGAGGGTGACCCTCGGAATTAAACTTAGAAGATATTTGTGTAAAGCTTTAGAGTTTTGCGTAATTGTACAGGAAATGGGGAAATAACTTTTACTTCTAAATTATTAAATTTTGAGAATAATATTAATTTTATATTTGCACTTAATAAGAATTAGAATGTGATAAGGTGAACCGTACAATAAATGACGAGGACTTTTTTGATAAAAAATATAAGGTATAATTTTAACTTGAGTGGATAATTTTAATAGTTAATAGTATACTAGTAAAAGGATATTATTAAGAAAGCAATGGAGGTTGTGTATAGTTGGAACAATTATCAATTTTTAATAAAGTAGATGACTTCCAAGAACAACAAACTGATGATAGGGAATTAAGCATAGAAGAAATTAATAAATTTATTAATGAACACAAACTTACCGAAAGAATTGATATTATAAACACTGAGAATGCTTCAAAAAGAAGATTTACAATTTTATCTCTATTTTCAGGTTGTGGCGGTTTGGACTTAGGTTTCAAGGGTGGATTTACATATTTACATGGGAATTATGAAAGAAATAACTTTGATATTATTTGGGCTAATGAGATAAATAGTCAAGCTGTTGAGACATATAGGAGTTACTTTGGAAATCATATTGTTTGTGAAGATATAAATAATATTAGAGATGATGAATTCCCACAAGCAGATATTATAATAGGTGGATTCCCTTGTCAAGATTTTAGCTTAGCTGGTAAGAAGCAAGGTCTTAATGTAGAAAGAGGAAGACTATATTTACAAATGAAAAGAGCAATAGATGCTGTTAAACCAGTGGCATTTATAGCTGAAAATGTTAGAAATTTAATGGTGATGGGAAATGGAGTTGTTCTAAAGACAATAATAGATGATTTTAAACAAAGTGGATATAATGTTTATTTTCATTTATATAATGCAGCAAATTATGGAGTACCTCAAAATAGAGAAAGGGTAATTATTTATGGTATAAGAGAAGACCTTAATAATATACCATTTATACCATTAGAGACTCATTCTTTATATAATTGGGTGACGGCAAGTGAAGCTATAGATGATTTATGGGATAAACTAGATACTAATATTCCAAATCATTCAAGGCGAGATTATTCAAAAGCAAAGTTTTATGAAGGAAAAAGAACTCAAGGGAACATAAGGATACAAAGTGATAAGGTAGCACCAACTATAAGAGCAGAGCATCATGGAAATATTGAAGGGCATTATAGGACATATGGTGATGAATCAGACTTATCAAATTGGAGAAGGTTATCAGTAAGAGAATGTGCTAGGATACAAACATTTCCTGATGATTTCATTTTTCAATCTGCGGCATCATCAGCATATAAGCAAGTTGGTAATGCTGTACCACCAGTTTTAGCATGGAATATAGCAAGAGCACTATTTTTATCATTAATAAGAATTAAGTAGGCTAGAGAAGCCTACTTTCATTTTATAAGAGAGTTTATTGTTGCTTTTAAATTACCTTTTTCATCTTCACTTAATAGTTCATATTTTTCTAGGAATTTAATTATAAATTTACGTAAGTTGTTATTATACCATGGTTCATTATTTTTAATTGAAGATGAAAATAAAACTTCAATCCATCTGTCTGCTAAGTAATACTGCCAATCAGAAATTAAATCATACTTTAATTTTTCATCATCTGAATTAATAGAGTATACTAACAAATTATCATTAGATATTCTATTAGTATTATTCCATGATGTTAATTCGTTAAATGCTACTTGAGGTCTAGGACTTCTATCTGGAAATTGTAACTTTGAATTAATACTATGTATATATTGACCTGTCGTTAGTTCAATAGAATTTTTATTATGCTTTACAAATATAACCCATTCATCAGCATCAATCTGTTGAATACTTGAGCCTGGAATTGCATTATTTTTAGTTGATTTTAATTCTATAGAACGATAAGTAGTATTAGTACCATCTGAAATTTTGAAAAATAAATCAGGATTAGTATATACAGAAGACTTATTTTCTGCAATTTGTTCTTTATGCTCAATTGACAATTCATCTGGTAAAAAAACTTTAGTTATGGATATGTTACTAAAATATTTATAGTGGAAATTCTCCTTATAACTAGATAAATTTAGATTTAACTGAGTTTCTAATTTAGATTGTGGTAATTTGTTAAAACTATTCTCTATAAATTCTTTTATGAATACCTTTAATGGCCTATCTGTATTAGCTTCATCAGATTGAAAACTAACATCAAGTAAAGATGTTTTTGAGTCATTAAGTGATAACTCTAATTCATACATGTATGCAAACATAAAGCAATTGACTGTATCATTAAAATCATAAAAAATCATTTTTTTAAATCTCCCCTTGTAGTCATATAGTAATATATTAACAAATATATCTAAGCTTGTACATAATTTAGTATCATATGAAACTTTCAAATATATATTATAGTACTAGAAATCATCACCAAAATGAATAATTAAAGTACACCCCAGGGGTGGTTTTAATGACATAGTATATTAATCCCCCATCTGAGATGGGGCGAATAGAATGTTGTTCGATAGGCATCCAGAGTATAGAAGTAGATGGGGAGAAAGACATTTCTGGGCAAGAGGTTATTATGTAGCAACGGTAGGAAATGTAAATGAAGATACAATAATAGAGTATATAAGGCAACAAGAAGAGAGTGATAAACTAGAAGACGGAAGAAAATAGCAAAGGCCTCGCATGAGAGGCAACCAGTAAAAATGGCTTTGCGAAACCGCCTTTAGGCGTGCCAGTAACGTGTCCTGGAGGGACCAAAATTAAACCACCATTTGAAATGGTGGTTGCTAACTTAAAGGAAGTTACTATATGATTTATATTGGAGTAAATTAATGTTAAAACTTATTTACTATAATCAACCTTTAAATGTAAAATATAATTAAAATGTAAATTATTACAATGATGAGATGTAAGTAAGGCATGTGAAAATAAATAGTAAGTACAGATGTTAGCATACTGACTAGTTATTATTTGAATATACCTAATTAAATAGAATATGAAGGTGATATATTGTGGAAGCTGAAATTAAAGAAATAATAGATTCAGAGGATAAGAAAAATCCTTATACTGATGAGGAAATAGCAAAACAGATTGGTGTAGTGAGAGATAGTAACTCAATACAGAAAAATTAATAAAATTCCGGATTCAAGACAGAGAAGAAGAGAAGTCATATTGAAGGATGCACTGGAAATTATAACAGAGGATAGAAATATATCAGATAGAGCATTTACAAGAGATTTAAATGCTAGAGGCTATAAATTATCCAGATATACAGCAGTGGAAATAAAAAAGGAGGCTGTTAAATTTTTGGTAGAGTCTGGTGATGCTGCAGGTGAAAACAATAATAAGAAAGAAAATAAAATTGAAGTTAAAGAAAACGTTACCTTAAAGAAGAACAATATGGGAAAAGCTGATGATCCTTTTGATTGCATTATAGGCCATGAGGATAGTCTGAAGCTTCAGATAAATCAGGCTAAGGCAGCAATTTTGTATCCCCCTAATGGACTTCATACCCTGCTTTTAGGACCCTCTGGAGTAGGTAAAAGCTATATGGCTGAGGTTATGTATAATTTTGCAAGAACTACAAAAAATTTTTTGCCTAATGCTCCTTTTATGGTGTTTAACTGTGCTGATTATGCGGATAATCCTCAATTGCTGCTATCACAGCTATTTGGACATGTAAAAGGTGCCTTTACCGGTGCGGCAGACGGTAAAAAAGGTATGGTAGAGCTCTGTAATGGTGGAATATTATTTTTGGATGAGATACATAGACTTCCATCTGAAGGACAGGAAATACTTTTTTATCTGATAGATAGAGGTAAATTCAGAAGACTTGGAGAAACGGAACTTACAAGAGAAAGTAAATTGATGATTATTGCTGCTACTACTGAAAGTCCTGAGGGATCTTTACTTTTGACTTTTAGAAGAAGAATACCTATGATAATTGAAATACCTTCTATTAATGATAGATCCTATAGAGAAAGGTTTGAAATAATAAAAAATTTCTTTTTGAATGAAAGCATAAGACTGGGAAAAGACATATTTGTAGCAAGGGATGTTATAAAATCTTTTATGGTATATGACTGCCCTGGAAATATAGGACAACTTAAAAGCGATATTCAGGTATGCTGTGCAAAGGGATTTCTGCAATCCACCCTCAATAGTGTAGATAAGGTGAAAGTCAGTTTTAAAGATGTGCCGGACTATGTTAAAGAGCAGGTTTTAAGTTTTAATGCAAAGGATAAGGAATTAGAAAAATACACCTGTGAGGATATAATAGTTTCTTCAAAGGGAATAGAGATACTTCGCAAGGAACAATACAATTCTGTGGACAAAGATAATATTTACATGTTTATAGAGGAAAAGTACAAGAAATTAAAAAATGATGGCTATAGTGATAGGGATATTAATAAAATAATAGGCAGTCAGGTAGAGGAGGAACTTGTAAGATTTGCTTCAGCAGTAAATTTATCTTCTGATAACATACAGGAGCTTGTGGACATTGTAGGTAACGAAATACTGTCCATTATAGAAGATATTTTTAATCTGATTAAAGAAAATATACCTGAAATACAGAGAAAAGTAATATGCTCTTTAGCAATACATTTGAAATCTGCCTATGATAGGATACTTAATGCACATAAAATAGTTAATCCAAATCTTCATATGGTTAAAAAGGAATATAGAAGAGAATATAGTGTATCTAGGAAAATTGCAGAATTGATAAAAAACAAGCTTAATATAAATTTTCCGGAAGATGAAGTAGCCTTTATTGCTATGTACTTAAAACATTTTCAGCACAAAAATAAGCTGCAAATATCTGGAAGAGTGGGAGTAATAGTATTATCTCATGGCAGGGTAGCTTCTGGTATGGCAGAGGTTGCTAACAGGTTACTGGGAGTAAAACATGCTGTAGGTCTTGAAATGGAACTTAGTGATTCGCCAAATATAATGTTGGAGAAAACTATAAAACTTGTGAAGCAGGTGGATGAGGGTAAAGGTTGTATTTTGCTGGTGGATATGGGGTCACTTACAACCTTTGGAGATATAATAACTGCAAAAACTGGAATTCCAACAAGGGTAATAGGGAGGGTTGATACGCTTATGGTGCTGGAATGTGTAAGAAGAGCTCTTTTGCCAGAAGATACCCTTGATAGCATAGCTGATGAAATAGACAACAAAAATTATATCAGTAGTGGTATTAATATAGATGCGGATAATATGACTAAAGCAATAATAACTCTGTGTATAACAGGAGAAGGAGCGGCAGAAAGGGTAAAGGAATACATTAAAAATTATTTAGGAGAGACCATTAAAGATATAGATATTATACCTTTAGGGTATATGAATGGTGAAAATGTAATTAGTACCATAGAGAGAGTGAGCAGAAATAAAGAGATTCTAGCTGTAGTAGGAACTATAAATCCCGAAATTAAGGACATACCTTTTATATCTGTAGAAAATATAGTAACAGGTAGAGCTTTAAATGCTTTGGAAAACCTTATCAATAAGAAAAATATATTAAAAAACAGATTGGCGAAGGTAATTCCTGAGGAGTTCATTTTCCCAGAGGAGAATTATAAGTATAAGGATGAGCTTTTGGATAATATGGCTAAAAGACTTATTGAGGCAGATTGTGTAGAAGAGGGTTTTTTGCTCAGTTTATATAAGAGAGAGGCTCTTGGAGCTACTTATTTAAAGGGTGGAATAGCAATTCCTCACGGTGATAGCCGCTTTGTTACAAAACCTGCCATAGCGGTTACTAAATTAGCCACACCTATAAATTGGGATGGTGTAAATAATGTGGATTTAATTTTTATGATTGCTTTAAAAGAAGATTCAAAAGATTATTTTGAACAATTATACAGGGTAATATCAAGTAATGAAGCCCTTTTAAAGATACGATCTTCTAAGGGAAGAAAAGAAATAATGGATATTTTATTTGAAAATACATTATTGACCAGATAGTTGGCATCATAGTTGCTGTATATATTAGTGTAATCAAGGAGGTGTAATAGATGGATATAAAAAACTTTCCAAAAGTAACTATTATTTTAAGAGGATACAATTATAATCAGACAGAAACAGTTATAAATGCATTAATAGGCAGCAGCATAAATTCAGTGGAAATTACAATGAATACTAAAGGTTCCATAGATATGATTAGTGATTTTCATAGAAAATATGGAGATAGAATTCATATAGGAGCTGGTACTGTTACTAATTTAGAAAATGTCAAAAGAGCAGTCAATGCAGGGGCTGAATTTATTCTTTCACCAGTACTTTTATCAAGAGAAATAATAAATTTTTGCAAAGAGAATTCAGTAATAACTATACCGGGAGCTATGAGTCCTACAGAGATATATAAATCCTTTGAAGATGGTGCTGACATAGTTAAAGTGTTTCCAGCAGTAGAATGTGGCAGTAAATTTTTTAAAGACGTTAAGGCACCTCTTGGAGAATTGCCTTTAATGGCTGTAGGTGGTATTAATAAGGAGAATTCAAGAGAATTTTTAAGTAATGGAGCAGATTTTTTAGGTATAGGTTCAGGAGTGTTCAATAAAGAGGATATATTAAATGAAAATATGGCAGGATTAATGAATTCTTTAAATGAATTTGAAGAAAAGATAGGGTTAGAGGGTGTAAAAAATGAGTGGTGAAGTTTATTTTTCAAAGGAGCTTGTATTTAAGAATTTAGAGTTTAAAAATAACATAGAAGCTTTAAAGTTTTTAGCTAAGAAGCTCTGGGAAAAGGGCTTTGTAAAAAAAGAATATGAAAAGGCTATTTTAGACAGAGAAGAGGAATATCCAACAGCACTGCCATCTATAGATGTTAAAATAGCAATACCTCATGCAGACCACAAACTGGTAAATAAGGCTAGTCTTGCAGTAGGAGTATTAAAAAATCCAGTAGAATTCAGAGCCATGGATGACCCAAATAAAAAATTAAATGTGAGTATTATAATTATGCTTGCACTTAGTGAGCCTCATGGTCACATTGAAATGCTTCAGAAAATAGTAAAGCTTATACAGAATTCAGAACTGTTAAAACAAATTGTTAAAGCTTCTTCCGATGAAGAAATTATTGATGAATTAACGCCGTATCTTATGGCAAATTAGTTTTGATTAATATTGTGAATTTAATCAATAAAATTATGAAAAATAGATGAAATATGAAAGATGCAATTAAAATAATAGTTTGATTGTAGCTATTTAAGAGAAGTTTATATTTTCTTACAGCATTTTAAGTTAAATATATTACAAAAATATAAGTATCAGCAGACTATCAATTGTTATGTAAATAAAAAAATATTATGCAAGGGGGAATTAAAATGAAAAGAGTATTAGTAGCATGTGGAAATGGAATAGCAACATCAACAGTGGTGGCAACTAAAATAAGAGAGGCTTGTGAAGATCAGGGTGTGGATATAGGGGTAACTCAATGTAAATTATTAGAAGTAGCCTCAAAGGTTTCAGACTATGATCTTTTAGTTACTACAGGAAAATTTGAGGGAGAAGATGTAAACGTTCCAGTTATAGGTGCCATGTCATTATTAACAGGCTTTGGAGAAGAGGAAACTATTGAAGAAATTGTGAATGCACTAAAATAAAGCACATTCATAGGATAGGGGGGATTCTAAAATGATACTGAAAATATTCAATACACTGCTGGATGCAGGTCCTACGGTGATGCTGCCTCTTATTTCATATTCAGAGTAAAACCTGCTAAGGCCTTTAGGTCTGGACTGACGGTAGGTATAGGTTTTGCTGGAATCAAACTTGTAATAAATCTTCTTGCATCAAATCTTGGACCAGCGGCCCAGGATATGGTAAAGAATTTTGGAATAAAGCTCGATGCCTTGGATGTGGACTGGGGTGCTATAGCAGCAGTAACCTGGTCTTCTCCTATAATTGCTATTTTGATATTTGTAATACTGCTTAGCAATATAGTTCTACTGATTCTTAAAAAGACCAATACATTAGATGTAGATATATGGAATTATCATCATATGGCTATAGTTGGAATAATGACTTACTTTGTTACAAAAAATGTTGCACTGGGGGTAGCTGCAACTATATCTATGGCAGTTATCACTTTTAAGATGTCAGATTGGACGGAACATCTTGTAAAGGATTACTTTGGGCTGCCTGGAGTATCTCTACCAACCGTATCAGCATTATCTTCATTAGTAGTGGCAGTACCTCTTAATATGCTTTTAGACAGAATCCCGGGAATCAATAAAATCAATTTTGATATAAAAGATGCTAAAAAATATCTTGGTTTCTTCGGTGAACCAATGATAATGGGGCTTATCCTTGGTGGAGTTATAGGTGCTCTTGCAAAATATGATATAACTAAAGTTCTTGGTATAGCTGTTAACATGGCTGCAGTAATGGTACTTATACCTAAGATGACTTCTCTATTTATGGAAGGATTGATGCCAATTTCAGAGGCAGCAAAGAAATTTACTAAGACTAAATTCAAGGGAAGAAAGTTCCTTATAGGTTTGGATGCAGCAGTTGTTGTGGGAAATACAGAAGTTATAACTACTTCTCTTATAGTAATACCACTTACTATAGCATTAGCAGTAGTTTTACCGGGAAACAGAGTACTTCCCTTTGCGGATTTGGCAGTTGTTCCCTTTAGGGTAGCTTTGGTAGTAGCACTTACAAGAGGTAATTTTATAAAAAATATTATTATGGGTCTTGCATGTACCGGAGCAATACTTTTGGCAGGAACTAAGACAGCTCCAGTAATGACAGAATTGGCAAAATCTACTGGTATAGATTTATCCATGGCAGGAGGGGCACTTATATCTTCCTTTGCAGCAACAAGTTTAACTGTTAGCTTTATAGTGTTTGAAGTGTTCACAGGAAATATAATGATAACGGTACCTATTTTTATTGCATCCTTTATGGCTATATGGTTCTATATTGAGGTAATCAAAAAAAGGAAGAAGGGTGAGAAAGTAGAAACCAGTGAAGAAAAAAGTCCTGTTTTACAGTAGAAATTAGTTTTTGATGTATAGATTGCAGGCAAAGTTGTAGATAAAAATGTTTATAAAATAATAGAATTTTATTTACAGCAAATATGAAACTAAAATGATTTTTTACAATGAAATGTAGTTGTTAAAACCTATATAAATAATATAATTTTGAGTTGTTCTGGAGGTATATAAATGAAAATCACAGGAGTGAAAGTATATAAAATAAAGCCAAGATGGATATTTATAAAGATAAGTACAGACGAGGGTATTGACGGCTGGGGAGAACTCATTTCAGGTACAAAAACTGAGACTGTAGTAGCTGGAGCTAAAGAAATGGGGGAATATCTTATAGGTAAAAATCCCTTTGAAATAGAGAGATTGTGGCAGGAATTGTATAGATCCTTCTTTAGAGGAGGGCCTATTAACATGACTGTTATATCGGGAATAGAAATGGCGCTATGGGATATCAAAGGTAAATTTTACAATATACCTGTATATGAATTTTTAGGAGGAGCAGCTAGGGATAGACTTATGGTATATTCCTGGATAGGAGGAGACAGACCCTCAGAAGTGGTAAAGGAAGCACTGGATAGAAAAGAAAGGGGTTTCCAGGCAGTAAAGATGAACGCTACAGAAGAACTGCATTATATAGATTCCTTTAAAAAAGTGCAGGCTGTGGTGGATAGAGTGGCATCTATAAGGGAGGCAGTAGGTTATGATCTTAACATAGGAGTAGACTTCCATGGAAGAGTTCACAAGCCTATGGCAAAGGTATTAGCAAAGGAATTGGACCCCTATAAATTGATGTTTCTTGAGGAGGTTGTACTTCCAGAGAATGAGGAAGCCTTTGCTGAAGTGGCAAAATACACTTCTACACCACTAGCTACTGGTGAAAGATTATGTACTAGATGGGAATTCAAAAATATCCTTAAAAATGGAGTCATAGACATTATTCAGCCGGATTTAGCTTTAACAGGAGGAATACTTGAAGGAAGAAAGATATCAGCTATGGCTGAATCCTTTGATATAGCTGTAGCACCACATGCACCTTATGGACCAGTAGCGCTGGCAGCCACACTGCAGATGGATGTATGTACACCAAATGTATTCATACAGGAGCAGAGTCTTGGAATACACTATAACAAGGATTTTGATCTTTTAGATTTTGTGAAAAATAAAGAGATATTCCAATATAAAGATGGCTATGTGGATATACCTAAAAAGCCAGGATTGGGGATCGAGATAGATGAACAATTTGTAGAAAAGATTGCACTGGAAGGACTGGTATGGACAAATCCTAAGTGGAAAAATTATGATGGGACTATAGCTGAATGGTAATTGTAAAAAACAGATGTATGCGCTCATACATCTGTTTTCAATTAAACTGATTATTAATTTGATTTAGGTATATAGGGGGAATACCTTATGTCTTTATAATAATACTTTTATAATAATATTTCAATAGTAATATTAATTATTTTATAAAAAAAATGAAAAAAATTGTATCGTGAGAATTTATAGGTGAAATACACTATGCAGTATATTTTTATAAAGTAGAATACTATATGTAGGTATACCTTGAGAAACAAGTTTAGTATAATAATTTTAAGATTATGCAATTTATGATATTTATTAATCAGATAATATTTCAATTTTAAAAAAATGTAAATAAATTACTGATTAAAGACCTGATTTTTAAACATAAATGATATAGTTTATAAGTGTTAATAAAATGCTTGTTAGTTTTAAGATAAAATTAAAAGTAACTGCAGCTGTAAAAATGCAGTTACTTTTAGTAAAGACTTATTTTTCATATCCATTTATGTGATTTTTGTGCCAGTTCCAGGCAGTTTCAATTATAGTTTCTACTGAATTATATTTAGGTTTCCAACCTAGTTCTTCAATAGCCTTTTCAGAAGAAGCGATTAATGTTGCTGGATCACCAGCACGTCTTGGTGCTACTTCTGCTTTTATGTCTATACCAGTAACCTTTCTTGTAACTTCAATCATTTCTTTAACAGAGAAACCTTTACCATTTCCAAGATTGTAGATTCTGCTTTCTCCGCCGTTCTTAAGCCTCTTTAGAGCTAGAAGATGGGCAGCAGCAAGATCAGATACATGTATATAATCTCTTACACAAGAGCCGTCAGCAGTATTGTAGTCATCACCGAATATCATGATCTTTTCTCTCTTCTTTAGAGCTACCTGCAAAATTAATGGGATAAGATGGCTTTCAGGTCTGTGGTCTTCTCCTATTTTACCATTTATATGAGCACCAGCTGCATTAAAATATCTAAGAGCTGTATACTTTATTCCATAGGCCTTATCACACCATTTTAATATTTTTTCCACTGCAAGCTTGGACTCACCATAAGGATTAGTAGGGAAAGTCTTGTCATCCTCTTGTATTGGTACATTCTCTGGTTCACCATAAGTGGCAGCAGTAGAGGAGAATACAATGTATTTTACACCATGTTTCTGCATAATCTGAAGAAGATTTATTGTAGAACCTACATTATTGTTAAAATACTTTAATGGATTTTCCACACTTTCACCTACCAAAGAATCTGCTGCAAAGTCAATAACTGCTTCAATATTATTTTCGCTAAACACCTTATCAAGAAATTCTGTGTCTCTTAAATCACCTACATATAATTTACCGCCTAAAAGTGAATCTTTATGACCCTTCTGAAGATTATCTGCTACAATAACCTCTTCGTTATTTTCTAATAAATGAGCCACCATATGACTGCCTATATATCCAGCTCCACCACAAACTAAAATAGCCATAAATAAAAAACCTCCTAAAATTTATATATATTTTTATGGGATAAAATTAATTTTTAAGAGTTGCCAGTTCACTAAAGAGAAGGGCAACCAATAAAAGTTTAAATGAATTATCAAATGATTGGTGGCTGATATACTAAATTTATGAATTAATATTACAGCCACTAGTCATGGGATAAAAATTATGTCCTGTTTCTAATTGGTAAAACATAATTTTAATGGAGTAATTAATATTAAAGAAAACCTTTTCTATATATAATTTTAACATATTCTTGCTAATAATCAATAAATAAATTTGAAATAATTGAATTAAATTTAGAAATAGTATAATAAACTCTCTTTAAACAAGATTCATTCATATAGATACTCATATCCAACTTTAAATATAAATTTATGATTTTAAAATGCAGTATTTAAAATACATTTATAATTATAGTATTTAATTGTAAAATTATATATCTATATTAAAAAGTTCATTATAAAGGAATTTGCAAATGGTTTGCATTTACATTATTATGCATTAATGATAATATATTACTAGAGAGTTTTAAAATTAAAGGAGAGATTGAATTTATGAGTATATTGGTAGATATTTTTTCTGGATTTCTGGGAGCAGGTAAAACTACACTTATAAAAAAGTTAATTGATGAAAACTTTATTAAAGAAAAAGTTGCGATTATTGAGAATGAATTTGGTGAGGTGGGCATTGATGGAAGTATACTTAGAAAATCAAATATGCAGGTAAAAGAAATAAATGCCGGGTGCATATGCTGTACTATAAATCAGGATTTTAAAGAGGCAGTTGGTGAAGTCATAGATAAATTTAATCCAAGTAGAATTATAATAGAGCCTTCCGGGGTAGGAAAATTATCAGAAATATTAAAATCCCTTAATAGTGCTGATCTAAAAAGCAAGATTAAATTGAATATGATTATAGCTGTGGTGGATGCATTAAAATATAAAATATATATATCAAATTTCGATGAGTTCTACAAAAATCAAATAGTAAATTCAAATACAATAATATTAAGTCGTACACAGGCTGCAAAAACTAGCCAGATAGAAGAGGTTATGAGAGATATAACTAAAATAAATTCCAAAGCAGTTATAATAACTACTCCTTGGGACAAAATATCTTCCAGTAAAATTGTAGAAGTATCACAGATGAATAGAAAAATACCTGTAGAGGAACAAGTAAATTTGATAAAAATGCCAGAAAAAATGACATTTTTAAGAGAGAAAAAAGATAATCATCATGATCACCATGCAGATGAAATTTTTTCTACTTGGGGAATCGAAACTGCAAAAGTATTTAACAAAAAAAATTTAATAGAGAATCTGCATCATATAAATAAAAATAAAAATTATGGAATAGTTTTAAGAGCCAAAGGAATAGTACAGGTGGATAAAAATCAATGGATACAGTTTGACTATGTGCCAGATGAATTTAAAGTTGTCACTACTACTCCAGATTACACTGGAAGATTGTGCATAATTGGTAGTAATTTGAATAAAAAAGATATTAAAGAATTATTTTTAAGATAATATAGGAAAATTTTATTATGATTTTTATTACATGACAATGAATAGAAGCAGGTAAAAAATAAGAATTCAGGGGAAGCTCCCTAAAGGTGGGATAGTATGATTTTAAGGACAAACATTGAAATTGTAACTGGATTTTTAGGCTGTGGTAAAACTACATTTATCAATGCACTGCTGGATAATACTTTAGTTCACAATGAATTGGTCATAGTAGTTCAATGTGAGGAAGGACAAACTTTTATAGATGAGAAATTTAGAAATAAAAAAGAGATATTGATAAAGAAACTTGGCACATCTAATATAATAAGTACTAATTTTATAAAGGAAATAATTGATGTCAATAAGCCTCACAGAATAATAATAGAGCACAATGGCAGTAAAAAGTTGGAGGGGGTGTTAAATATAATTCATAATAAAAAGTTGAAGTACAGGTGTAAGGTTACAGATATTTTTAACATTATTGATGTATCTACCTTTAAAGTATATATTGAGAATATGGGAAGTCTGTTATTGAGCGGTATAGAAAATAGTGATTTAATAGTATTGTCTAATGTAAATAAATTACTGGCATCACAGATAAATGAAGTAGTAAATTTGTTAAAAAAGTATAATTATGAAGCTTATATTTTAGGAGTAGACAATATAAAAAATATTTCTTTCGTTCTTATGAAAGAAAATATTTTGTTTAATGGCTATCTTAAAGAATTTAATGTGCTGGTAAAAAATTTCATCAAAAAATAGAAAAATTTTACAGATTTAAAATTGCTCCAAAATTCAGTAAGCTCTAATTTTCTCTTACTTGTATAGAATATGAGAATTCTGCACATTAGGTAGAAATAAACATATATAATTACTGAGAAAACAATTGGGAGGAATTTTAATGAAAAAACATTCGCATGCTTACTCAGGTCTCACAACTTATAATGATGGACATATTCATCATTATGGTGGAGTTACTGCTAAAGCTAAAAGTGGAGTGCCTCATTGTCATTATATGGAAGGCTTTACCACTTATAATGATGATCATGAACATGAATATTGTACTGAAACAGGCCCAGCAATATTGTTGCCTAATGGTCTCCATTACCATTATTTTAAAACCAGAGTAAAAGTTGCTGATGGGCATATTCATTGTATAGCTGGTTATACTAGCGCTGATTAAATTATATTATTTTAATTTTTATAGCTGCCATCATTATATGACAGCTATTATTGTTATTTAAAAGATATCAATTTATATTAAGTTTTTATACAAAATAATTAAATAAAATTTATTTAATTATGTTTATTGTATTTTCTCTTCTTGCAGGAGCTTTGGTATTTTCATTAGCAGCGTAGCCTAGAGCAATAGAGTTTATTGGATTATAACCTTCAGGAATTCCCAGTTCCTTTTTAAAGTACTCATTCTGTGCATTTTCAAATATAAGGGGCATGCTTCCTATCCAGCAAGATCCCAAACCAAGAGCTTTTGCTGCCAGTAGCATGTTCTCAGTAGCAGCTGCAGTATCGGCTTCTGTATTAAGAGCATTAACATTTCCAGATATAACTATAGCTGTAGGTGCGTTATAAAATACTTTATAATTGTCATTTTTTGATAAAGATTTAAGGTGTTCAACATCAGATTTAGCAAAAGTATTTTTTGCAATTTGGGTAAATTTTTTTAGTAACTCAGTGTTTTGTATGACAGTAAAATGCCAGGATTGTTCATTCATTGCACTTGGGGCATACAATCCAGCCTCTAAAACTGCCTGCAAATCTTGCTCTTTAACCTGTTCATCTTTAAAATTTCTTATACTTCTTCTTTCTTTTATAGTTTGCAAAGTTTCACTCATAAATTTCACTCCTTAAATAGATTAATATTATCCTGTTTGTACTATTATATAGTAATTCACTTATTAAAATAAAGTATGCACTTTTATGTAACATACTTACCTAAAAGTTAGTTATAATAATATGTAAAATAACCTAAATAGAGTATTTTTTATGATATAATACTTACTGAGTGAGGTGTCATATTATGAGTAAAATAGGCAGAAATGATCCTTGTCCATGTATGAGTGGCAAGAAGTACAAGAGTTGCTGTATGGACAAGAACTACATAGAAGAATTGGAAAAGCAGAATTTAAAATATTATGATGAGAATTACATACTTAGCAAAATAAAAAGAGAAAGCCAATGTTTCAATATATTTTATGAAAATGAAAGACAGAAAATAAAAAGAGGATTGTTCTGGTTAAAGAAAATCATAAACTCTGGGGCAAATATGTCCTACGGAACCTTGCCTTTTGTAGAAGGTGAACCATACTGCCTTGCTGTAAAAGACGTACCAATATTGTTAAAAGAAGATTTTCAGGCTGCTCGTGAAATTAAGCGTATTATCTCTTTTGAAGAGGGATTTAAAATCGTCAAATTTAAAGAAGAAGCAGCAGGTAACTATAGAAAAGTTCCTGTTAAGGCCATAAATGATATGATATATGATCCTATGATAGACAGTCATCTCATTAAATATGGTTTTGATTTAAATAAATATTACAAGCGGGAAGATGAGGACCATAAAGAGAGCATAGTAATTCAACCTATTGAAAGTCTTCGACCTCATCAGGTAGTATTTATTACTACTCTATATGTTAAGAAGACTTTGCAATACAGAAATATTTATCCTGATATAAGTGATGAAGAGATAGAATTCAATAAATGGATAAAGGAAAATTTTGAGGGACTTGTACCATTTTCAAAAACTATATTGAAGTTTGTGGAAGAGGTAGGATGCAGTACAACTGAAAAAGTGGAAAGTATTTTTCATAATATGATAAAATCCTTGAAGTTAGAGGAAGCATTGACTGTTGATTGCATATAAGAACTTATTAAAAGGGAATGAATAAGCTAAATTATTCATTCCCTTTTAAAGTGCTTTAGTAACTAAATCATAGAAGATTATAATTTATATACAGTTTTCTGATTTTTTGATTTTTATTTTGTGTATTTGATTAAATCTTTAACTAAGTCTTGTACTGTAGTAGAAGGATTCATTTTAGATGGACAAAAAACACCATTTTGTTTATGATGTAATAAAAGAGATTCACTTCTCTGTATAGCTGTTTCCACAAAAGGATAAGTAATATCAAATATTTTATTTATGCTTTTATTATAGATTCCTCTATTAATGTTATTTTCTTTAAAATGAGAAGTTAACTTGGAATAATAGTCTGCTCTAGAAATAGATGATTCTAAATATTGAAAATGAAGTAATAACCATAGCTCAAAGCATTCATTTGACCATGCAATATTTAATCCTTCTTTTTTAGCCATTTCTATAGCTTCGTCAAAATCTGAATTATCATCTTTATCAAAAACAACCCAAACCTCACTGTAACTTCCTAAACTACGTTTTTTTATAGCTTCATTTACAAGAACTTTAGTAGATCTACCTGTACCTTCTATATTTAATGATATTTTATCAACAATGATTTTATTTCTAAATAAATTTTCAATTATTTGTTTTATATTTTTAAAATAATTGACCTCAGTTTCAGTACCTTCAGTTACAATTAAATAGTTTCCAGGACCAGTTATTTTAGTATATTCATTTCTAGGGCGTTTACGTCCGCCTCTATTTAGCTTTACCATTTTCTGTCCTCCACATATCGTAACCTCTTAATATAGGAACAGCACCATACTTACCTAAAAGATAATCTTTATTAAAGGATGCATCTTTTCTAACTTTTTTGTCATCAAATTTATACTCAATTAAAGAATAAAGATGTGAAGTAGCATTTTCATCTTTTTCTGCAAACCATATTTGATCTCTTCTAAATATATCTTTAGTTAGTGTATAATTATCATGAGTTGTATAAATAAGCTGAGCATTATTTTTATTTATAGATTCGTTATGAAACATAATTAGGATATACCTCAAAAGTAATGGATGAAGTTTTGAATCAAGCTCGTCAATAAATATAGGTATACCTAATTGAATTGACATCTTTAAAAAATAAAAAAGAGAAAACATCTTTTGAGTTCCACTAGATTCTTCAAAAAGAGGCATTTTATAGTAGTTTTTTCCGTCTTCTATTAAATGTTTTGTATAAATCTTATACTCAGATTTAAGAGTATTTTCATTTTTGTATTTTTCTATGATAATGCCATCTATATTAATATCTATAGCTTTTAAAAATGTAGTCAAATCCCTTTGATAATTTTTATCTTCAATATTAGGTGCATATACTTGAGTCAATGCAGTTTCAAATCCTAAATCACCATAATCTATAACAGCAAGTACTAAAAACCATTCAAAGACATCTTTAGCATAATCAATTTTAGCGTTTGATATTATAGAAAGAAACAAAGTTTTGTCTTCAACCATATTAATAAAATTATTGGAACCTTTTAATAACTTTAAATTACATTCAATGTCAGAACCTGATCTTTCAAATAGAGGAGTATATTTATCCTTGCTGTCAGTTTTTTTTATATACAACCATTCTTCATGAATTTTATAATTATCTAAAGAAAAACCATATTGATATTCATTGCCTTTATATATAAAGAACACTTCAAACTCTGCGGGAATATTTTTACTTTCAGTATCAAAAGCAAATCTTTTAACTGGAATTTCATCATTATCAGATGAATTTTTAAAAGATTCTCTTATCCAGGCTTTCATAAAACTAAAGGCCTTTATTACAGAACTTTTACCACTAGCATTTGCGCCATAAATGGCTGCAATCTTAATATATTTTTCATTCTTAATGTTTATGAGATTGTAAGGGTGTTCTGTAATAGAAGTGGCTGACATATCCAATGTAGTCATATCTCTAAAACTTTTAAAATTTTTAAAATTAAATTGTATTAACATTTTTCTCACATCCTTATTATTATAATACTATATTTATCTAAGACAATGAACACTTGTGAGAAATTTTCTCATATAGTATTTTTGACATATATATTTTATATATACATTATCCTAAATATTTTTAAGGTAGCTAGTGTAACTATGGCTAATGGTGGAGATAATATTGGAATATATATATCATTTTTTTTCAGTATAAGTGTAATTGACATACTGGCAATGTTGGAAATTTTTATATTAATATCTCAATAACTTTGTCATGACTATAGATTTAGTTATTTTGGTGATGATTTTAGAAGAAAGCACAAAGACTATAATTAAAGAAAGAGATATAATCAGTGTTTCGTTTATAAAGGCATTATCTTTAATAAGCATACGCAGAATATTATACTTCACAAATAATTTTACGATAAAACCATGAAATAGATATACAGCCATAGTTCTTGAACCCAAATTAGTAAAGAATAAATTTGAGTTAGGGATTAATACTAGTATGAATGTACATATGAATATGGCAAGAATATAAGTAAAAATTTTCATTAAGAAACCTGGTAAACCTGTACTATTTATCTGAGCATAGGAAAAGCTTCCATAAAACCATCTATAATCAATTCTGTATAAAATAAAACTTATTGGCAGCATACTCATAAGTAAAATAACTAGTGATAGAGGTTTTGAAATATAATGCTTAAGAACAATAATGTATTCTCTTTTAAAAAAGTATCCCATTAGAAAATAAGGAAAAAATGTTATGGTCCTAGATAAACTTAAGTAGTATCCAATATTGTTATCATAGCCTGCCATGAGAGAAATAATAACTGCTATTATAATTGAAAATCTAAGCTTTGAAAAGTATGGCAGAACTATATTCCATAGTAATAGTGAAAGAAGATACCAGGTAATCCAGTAGGGATAAACAAGGGTTATGGGAAAATTTTCAGCTTTAAGTATATAAATATTAAATAGGGAATACAGAAGTTGAAAAATTATGTAGGGTATGAGAATAGTATTTATTTTATAGATGATATTTTTATGACTGCCATTATTTTTTGAAAAATATCCTGATATAAAAGCAAAAAGTGGCATGTGAAAAGAGTATATAAAAGAATACAATAATTTAGCCTTTGGATAATTGCCTATTAGAGGTTCCACAACATGTCCCATTACAACTAGAGTAATTAGAATAAGTTTTAAGTTGTCAAAATAATAATCTCTTTGTTTTTCATAAATCATAATAATCTCCCCATATATTATTATTTAACCTGACTAACTTGGCGTAAGTCTCCCACGCACTCTGTACAGCCCTCACACAAAATCAAAAAAAGATTTTGGTTCTCTGCTTGCACTCTGTGAAAGTGATTCACACCAAATTAAAATTTGGGCTCTCTACTTGCACGCTGTACAGCCCTCACACAAAATCAAAAAGAAGATTTTGGTTCTCTGCTTTTCTTCAAGTGGAAGCTAAACGCCAAGTAAGCCATGCATTTGCAGTTCTAAAATTCAGATGGGGTAAAAGAATCCCCACCTGAATTAAGAACTTGCTTCAATTAGCATATTAAAGTATCTTTATATTTCAAATTATAATTAACAATTATGGATTAATTATAAAAACTTTATGTGATTTAGCTAAAGGAATAAGTAAAACTAAAAAGCATCATCATCATTAATAGTTAGAAAGTAGCTATGTAGCTATTATATATCTAGCTGTATTTTTGTTTGTATTTATGTATATCAAATTATGAAGAATTAGGACAAAGGTATATTCTGGGGAAACGTTCTTTTTGATATAATAAACTTGCAAAAGAGGAATGTTTCTTATGAATTTTATTATATTAGTGAAGTTATGTTATAAGAAATGCCCTTTTATAAATGGAAAATAACTCTTGACTTAGAGTTAACTTTAAGATGTATTATATTGATAAACACATTAATCACCAACTTGTGAAATATCAATGGTTTTTACTTAATGGTTGCTTTACTGCTATTAAATACGTACACAATATTAAAGGGGGAATTTATAAATGTTATACAGAAACTTCGGTAAAACTAATGAAAAGGTTTCAACACTTGGATTTGGGTGTATGAGACTTCCACTTATTCCAGGGGGAGATGCTACTAATATTGATGAAGAAAAATCTATAAAATTAATTCGCAGTGCCATTGATAAGGGGGTAAACTACATAGATACTGCCTATCCTTATCATGGAACAGGTATGGGTCATGGGGGTGCCAGTGAACCCTTTGTGGGAAGAGCCTTAAAGGATGGTTATAGAGAAAAAGTTAAATTAGCTACTAAACTTCCAAGCTGGCTTATAAATTCAAGAAGTGATATGGATAAATATTTGAATGAGCAGCTGGAAAGGCTTCAAACAGATCATATAGATTTTTATCTTGTACACTCCCTTAATCGTAAAGACTGGGACAGATTAAAGAAAAATGGTATTGATGAATTTTTGGATTCTGCATTAAAAGATGGTAGAATAAAATATGCAGGGTTTTCCTTCCATGATAAATTAGATCTTTTCAAGGAAATTGTAGATTACTATGATTGGTCTTTTTGTCAGATACAATATAACTATTTAGATGAAGAATTTCAGGCAGGAACAGAAGGACTTAAGTATGCAGCTGAAAGAGGTCTAGGAATTACAATAATGGAACCTCTTAGAGGAGGAAAGCTTGTTAATAATCTTCCTAGAGAAGCTAAGGAGGCCTTTAATGAAGCAGATATAAAGAGAACTCCTGCAGAGTGGGCATTGAAGTGGGTATGGAATCATCCGGAAGTATCAGTTATTTTAAGTGGTATGAATTCCATGGATCAGGTAGAAGAAAATATAAAGATAGCCAGTGAAACGGAAGCCGATTCTCTAACAGAGGGAGAATTAAAACTTATTGATAAAGTCAATAATATCATTAAAGGTAAAGTGAAAGTCAATTGTACTGCCTGTGGATACTGCATGCCTTGTCCAGCTGGAGTGAATATTCCAGGTTGTTTTAGTGCTTATAATAATTATGGCATGTTTGGAAAAGATGAAACCTATAATATTATGATCAGACGAAGAAATCAAGAGGCGTCTAATTGTGTAAAATGCGGAAAATGTGAAACTCATTGTCCACAGGGAATTTCCATACGTAAGGAACTAGAAAAGGTAAATGAAGTATTTGCATAGAATTTAGTAATAAATCTTATTTTGAAGGGATTTTGTCATAATCCCTTCATGTTTAGAAAAGCAGAGAGCCAAAATTTCAATTTTGTGCGAATCGCTTTCCCATAGTGCAAGAAGACTAAAATTTATTTAGTATTTGGTGGCATATAGAATAAAGTCAAGTGAAACAAAAAAACATATTGAGAGGTAAAGTATGAGGGTATTATATTACGATTGTTTTTGTGGAATAAGTGGAGATATGAATTTAGGAGCATTAATTGATTTAGGAGTAGACAAGAATTATATCATAAAAGAGCTTTTAAAGCTCAATTTGTCTTCTGAATATGAGATAGAGGTTAAAAAGGGTATTAAAAAGGGCATAACGGGAACTAAGGTAGATGTAATTTTAAAAAATCAGCAGGATCATCATAATAATATTGAAGAAACTCATCATCATGGGCATACTCATGGTGAAGCTTTAGTACATAATCATAGTGAAGATGCTGCATACTCTAATCAGAAATTAGAGGAGCACCATCACCATAATCATGAGGATAAAATTGGTCCTGATGGTGAAGCGGCATTATCATATAGTCATGCTGATAACTTAGAGCACAACCATGGAGAAACTCACCATAAATCACATCACCATCAGCATAGAAATCTAAAGGATATTGAAAATATAATAAAGGGAAGCACTTTAAATGAAAATGTAAAAGAGATGAGTCTTCATATGTTTATAAAAGTGGCAGAGGCAGAGGCACTGGTGCATGGCAAGTCACTGCAGGAAGTTCATTTTCACGAGGTAGGAGCTACGGATTCCATTGTAGATATAGTGGGAGCAGCTATAGCACTGGATTATCTGAAGGTGGATAAGATAATGGCTTCTACCGTTCAAGTAGGCGGAGGATTTGTAAAATGTGCTCATGGAGTCATGCCAGTGCCTGCACCGGCAACGGTAAATATATTAAAGCATATACCAATGAAAACCGGTATAGTTCCCTTTGAAACCACCACTCCTACAGGAGCAGCTATATTAGCTGCAAATGTTAAAGAGTTTACAGATAATATGGATTTTGTCATAGAAAAAACAGGCTATGGACTGGGAACCAGGGAACTGGACATTCCAAATGTTTTAAGAGTATATCTTGGGAATCTTAAAGGGAAAGATGAAGATATAGAAGAACAGTATTTACTGGAGACAAATATAGATGACATGAATCCAGAGTTATATGAATATGTGGAGGGGAAACTCTTTAACTCGGGAGCATTGGATGTATTTAAAACTCCTATTATCATGAAAAAAGGAAGACCGGCCATAAAGCTCAGTGTATTGGTAAGCCAGAAGAGAGAAAATCAGGTGCTGGATGTGGTGTTTAAAGAAACTACTTCTATTGGAATCAGAAAATTTAAAGTAGAAAAAACAATGCTCAATAGAGAATTTTCAAAGCTTAAAACCCGTTATGGAGAAGTGACAATTAAAAATTCCTATTATGAAGGTAAACTTGTAAAATACAAGGCAGAATATGAAGATTGCAAGAGACTGGCAGAGGAAAATAATGTACCTATTAGAGAAATCTATAGGTCTATTGATAAGGTTATAGATGAAGGTTAGAATAAAAGTACAAAGTTCAAAGAACAAATATCAAAATAAGTGTATAGTTTCAACTAATAAAAATCACAAAGGTAGAATTTAAAATAAAGAGAGAAGGGAGGTAATTTTATCAGAAACCCCATATATCAATATTTAACTGCTATTATATAACCAATTTAATATTATAAATTTAAATCAATAATTGCAGTTATGAGTGGGAATTCTGACTAAAATTGAGATCATGAATAAGGAAGACATAAAAAATCTATTGAAAGCCGTTAAAGATAATAAAATTCCAATAGATGAAGCTATGAAGACAATTGAAGACCTGCCCTTTAAAGATCTGGGTTTTGCAAAGATTGATAACCATAGAGAGATAAGAGTGGGATATCCTGAAGTTATATATTGTGCTGGAAAGACAATAGAGCAGGTAAAAAGTATTATTGAATTTATGCTTACTAAGGAAAATAATATTTTAGCCACCAGAGTAACTGAAGATATGTATAAGGCTGTAAGGGAAATATGCAAAGAGGTCAGCTACAATAAGCTTGCTAGAACGATGACTATTAAGAAAAGAGAAGAAAAGCTTACGGACAGCTATATTGTCATAGTTTCTGCAGGAACTTCTGATTTACCGGTGGTAGAAGAAGCTGCAGAAACTGCCATGATATTTGGAAACAGGGTAGAAAAAATTGTTGATGTAGGTGTGGCAGGTATTCACAGGCTGTTTTCAAAGCTAGATATTATAAGAGGGGCAAAGGTTGTAATTGTTGTGGCAGGCATGGAAGGGGCTCTTGCCAGTGTAGTGGGGGGCCTTGTAGATAAACCTGTTATAGCAGTTCCCACCAGTATTGGATATGGAGCAAACTTCAAGGGACTTTCAGCACTTTTATCAATGCTGAACAGCTGTGCCAGCGGAGTTACGGTAGTAAACATAGACAATGGTTTTGGTGCAGCCTACAATGCCAGTATTATAAATAAGTTATAAATTTTATATATTCAGTGTATAATTGGGTATTGTAAATTATGCTGGTTGCAGCGTTAAATATTCTTCCAGTGAATTAATACAGGAAATAAATAGGAAAGGAGAAGTTGGTCAAAACTGGCAACATTATAAGACTTGCAACTTATAGTAAAGTTATTAAATTCAGTAATTTTAGCAAGTGTTATAAAGTTTTGGCAACGAAAATTAGTTTGATTAAAAATGTTAAATGGATTTATTACGCAGTAGCAGTGGCAGTACTGCATATAATTGGTATAGCAATACTAGCCGTTTATGCCCGTGAGTATCCAGAGATGCTTGGTTTTGGATTCCTAGTATATACCTTGGGACTTAGGCACGCTTTTGATGCAGATCATATAGCTGCCATTGATAATACTGTACGTAAATTAGCTCAGCAAAAAGAGGAATCTAATGGTGTTGGATTTTTCTTTTCTCTAGGGCACTCTACTGTTGTATTTGTTATGGTGCTGATAACCACTTTTTCCATGAAATGGGCTCGGGGAAATATTCCACAGATAAAAGAGATTGGAAGTGTAATTGGTACTTCTGTATCCGGTGGATTCCTTCTACTCATAGGAATATTGAATTTATATATATGGTTTGACATCTATAAAATTTTTGTAACCACTAGAAAAGGCAAATACAATGAAGAAGAACTAGATAAGCTTCTTTTAAATAGGGGGTTAATATCACGTTTTGGAGGACCTCTTTATAAAATTATAAATAAGAGCTGGCATATTTATCCTCTTGGATTTCTCTTTGGATTAGGATTTGATACTGCCTCAGAAGTAGCCCTTTTGGCCATTTCTGTAAATGCTGCCAGTCAAGCAGTACCAGGAACACTTTTAATTGCACTGCCAATACTTTTTGCTGCAGGAATGAGTCTTATGGATACAGCAGATGGTATATTTATGACTAATGCCTATAGCTGGGCCTTTTCAACGCCTCTACGTAAAATATATTATAATCTGTCCGTTACAGGTATATCTGTAGTGGCAGCACTGTGTATAGGTTTTATTGAGCTGACTCAGATACTTGCACCTAAGCTTGGATTGACTAGTGGTATCTGGAAGTGGATAACTGATTTGGATTTTGGAAGTGTTGGTTATTTGCTGGTGGCACTGTTTGTACTTTCTTGGGGATTATCTTATTTTATATGGAAGAAACTGGACCTGGAATCTACTACAGGGCCAACGGTGTAAATTAAAAGGAACAGTCTCGCAATACATGTATCCATTGCGAGACTGTTTTTTCGTTGCCCTATTAAAATAATAGGTTTCCAAATTAGATGTTTATAAAGTATATAAAAATTTATACGATAATAATATCAAATGGAATTTATTATCAGCGAATTTTAGCTTTTTAGTATTGCAGGTGTACATATAAAATAGATTTTATAAGATTGAGTTGATAATGAAATTCAATTAATAAGATTAAATACATAAGGAGGAAATTTAAATGACATTTTTTAAGGATATGAATACGGGGAGAAGAATGTTTCTGACATTTTTATGCATAATAGTAGTAATTACTGGGGTTGGATCTTACAGCGTATATTCTTTGGGAAAAGTAAATTCAAATTCAGAAAAAATGTACAGTAATAATCTTCAAGGTGTACATGCACTTATGGATATGAAACAACAGACCATGAAGGCTCAAAGCAATATGCTTCAATTAGTTTATTTAAAAGATGAAAATAAGAAAGAAGATTTATTTAAAGATATTGAAAATAGTACAGAAGCAAACAATAAGGATATAAAAATATATAGTTCCATGTCTATGGATAGTGATGAAAAAAAATATTTTGACAATTTTATAAAGAGTGTTCAGGATTATAGAATAGCAAGGGATAAACTTACAAATGCGGTTAAAAATAATAATTATGAAGAAGCCGATGGATATTATAAGGATATGGATCAGTTGTGGCAGCCTATAGTTGACAATATAGATAATCTTATTAATATAAATACAAACAAGGCAAAAAGTGCCAACGAAGAAAATAAACAAGTATTTAGTTCTGCAAGAAATGCAATGACTATATTTATTATTGTAGATATACTTATAGCCGGAATTTTAGGAACACTTATTACAAGATATTTCTCTATATGTATAAATAAATTAAGAGGATATGCCAAAAGAATTGCTGGGTATGACTTTTCAACTCCGATAATTATATCCGGTAAGAATGAATTTGCAGAACTATCTCAGGATTTGAATATAGCACAGAAAAATGTAAAAAATCTTGTAAATACCATAATAGAAGATTCCCAGACTATGAGTGCCTCCAGTGAGCAGCTTACTGCCATGGTACAGGAATTAAATGCAAGTTTTGAAAACATAAATGACTCCTCAATAGAAATAAACAATGGAGTTCAGGAGAGCAGTGCTACATCGGAAGAAATTATGTCTTCTATAGAAGAAGTAGATGCAAGTATAAATCAGTTATCAGAAAAAGTTATGGAGGGTAGTAATAATGCCAATGAGGCTAAGAATAGAGCTACTGAAATGAAAATCCGGTGTGAAGAATCATCAAAATCCATAACTGATCTTCATAGAGAGAAAAATGAAAAAATATTAAAGGCCATTGAAGAGGGGAAAGTAGTGGAAGATATAGGCAAAATGTCAGATAGTATAGCTTCCATAGCAGAACAGATAAATCTTTTAGCTCTTAATGCAGCTATTGAAGCCGCTAGAGCAGGAGAACATGGAAGGGGTTTTGCAGTGGTAGCAGAAGAGGTAAGAAAACTGGCAGAGGAGTCTTCAAATTCCGTAAATAGTATAAAGGACACTATTGTAGGTGTTCAGAAGGCTTTTAAAAATCTTTCTGACAACAGCAGTGAGGTATTGAGATTTATAAATGAAGATATAGATAATCAATTTAAGGAATTTACAAAGATGGTGGAATCCTATTATAAGGATTCAAATTTTGTAAGTGGAATAACAGAGGAAGCAGCATCTATGACGGAGGAGATAACAGCTACAGTGACACAAGTAAGTATAGCAGTACAGAATATGGTTTTAAGTATGGAAACTTCTTCTGAAAATGTAGAAAAAATAGAACACAAAATGGTTGAAGTTACTAGTGGAGTAGAGCAGGTAGCAGTTACTTCAGAAAATCAGTCACAGATGGCACAGAATCTAAATGAAGTAATCCATAAATTTAAAATTTAAGCAGAGAAAAAAATAAGAAAGTGGCTGTTACACTAAAAAAATTAGTGCGACAGCCACTTTCCTTTGGAGTATAATTAAACTAATATGTTTTATTGGAAGGATGATTTGTATGACGGAAATGGCTAATAAAAGTTCTGGTAAATCAAATTACTATCTCATTGTAATAGTACTTGCCCTTACAACGCTGATGGCGGCAATAGATACTAATATAGTTAATATTGCCTTGCCTACTGTTGCAAAGTCTCTCAAGGCAAATTTTGCCAGTGTTCAGTGGATAGCTCTCAGTTATCTTTTGGCAGTAACTTCCCTCATTGTTGGAATAGGACGTATTGGGGATGTATTTGGAAAGAAAACTATTTTTATATTGGGGGTTATAATCTTTACCTTGGCATCTTTAATGTGTGGACTATCTACATCTTTGTATTTAATGGATGTCTGGCATTTTTTCAAACACCCAATAATGCATCTATAATATCCTCTGCAAAATCGGAAGAGAGAGGCCTTGCTTCAGCACTGCTTAATTTGTCACGTACTATAGGACAAACTACTGGAGCGGCACTAATGGGAGCTTTATTTTATTTTTTTACCAATACTAAATCCATAAGCAAGTCAGATCCCGCAAGTATTGTTTCTGGAATACATTATACTTTTCTTGTGGCAGGGGGAATTATAATAGGAGCTTTCATTATTTCAATGATTACTCTTTTCCCTAAAGTGAAACAACAAAAGAATAAATTGGTTAGAGAAAATATTAAGTTAAGATAATAATATAAATTGCTTCCTCATGATTCACATTTAGTGATATTGAGGAAGAATTTTTTTATGTTTAATATGTTTTTGTTTGTACTTAATATATTAAATACATTGGGGTGAATTTACTTTTTGATATTGTAATAAATAATTTATGTATCTTTGGAAAAATTATATATATATAATTTTATAAATGAGAGTTTAAGTTAGGAGATTAGCATATGAAAGAAAAATTAACATCATATCAATTTTTATCAATAATGTTTTTTGTGTCCTATGGAACTGCAAGCTTGTTTTTCCTAACTCCAGATGCTAAAAATGACATTTGGGTTGCATTATTGTTTTATGCATTGGTTTCTATAATTCTTCAAATGATCTATGTAAATCTTTTTAATAAATACCCTGAGGATTCTATAGTAACATATTTACCCAAAATATATGGCCAATATATTGGTTTTATTTTAAGTATTATATATATATGGTTTTTCGCCTATGATGCTGCCAGAGATTTGAGAGACTTTACTGAGCTTATATCATCTTTTTCACTTATGAGGATGCCTACATATGTAACAGCATCAGTTTTTACAATTGTCATTACCTATAGTGTTTATAAAGGAATTGAGAATATAGGAAGTATGGCACAGATGTGTCTTATAATTATGACATTTTCCAGTAGTATTATTTTTATATTATTATATATAACTGGACATACTTTAAAATTTTATAACTTGCTGCCTATTTTACATATGGACTTTATAGCATTGCTTTTCTATGTTTCCTTATGGTGAATATATAACTATGACTATGTTATATCCTTTTCTAATACAAAGAACTAAATTAAAAAAAATTGTTATTTCTACAGTAATTTTGGAAGTAATATTTCTTATATTGAATAGTATTTTGTTTATAGTAACTTTGGGATATGAATTTGCCATTTCCACTGATTATCCTTTGCTTGAAGCTCTTAGACTAGTGCATATTGGTGATTTTTTAAACAGGCTTGATACAATATTTGTAATAATTTTAACGTTAGGAGGATTTTTTAAAATATCTATACTTATGTATGCATCAGCACTAGGAATTTCACAGATGTTTAAGTTTAAAAATTGGGGACTTTTGTGTATCATATTAGGAGTATTTATAATAATTACATCATTGATAATGGCAAGAAATAATCCAGAACATTTAAATATTGGTTGGAATTTTATGGTGATATATATATCTATACCTCTTTATATTATTATTCCACTATTATCTCTTATAATTTATCATGTAAAAGGATTGATAAAAAAATAATTTTAAAAATAAATTTATACAAGCAGGAAAATATTATATTACTTGTTTTTAGACTTTTCATATTGCTTATTTAATGTAATACTTATAATTGTAGTTTTTTATCTATAGTTTGTGATAAAATATAAATTATGCAAAAGAAATGTATTCTAGATTATACATTTCTAAAGGAAAAAATGGCAAGGAGAAAAAAATGAGAAAGTTTAAGCATAATTATTATACTATAGTGGCTCTGATTGGAATAATACTTTCAGTTCTTTGGATCGTATTTATAAAGACGGAACCCTTTTCAGATTTTAAATATTATAATGAATTGGCAAAGCAAATAGCCGCAGGAGGTCAGTGGGGAGATACCTATACCTCAGTAGGATATTCAATAATTTTAGGATTTATATACAAAATATTTGGAAGCAGTATTATTACCGCCAAGATTTTTAATGTAATTTTAACTGCATTAAGTTACCTTATATTTTATAAATTAATAATGAAATTGCCTTTAAAGGATGAAGTACGTAAGATTGTATACTTGTTGTTTGTACTATTCCCAAGCAATATTTTTTATAATAGTATACTCTGTACAGAAATATTATTTACAACACTTTTTCTTTTAATTACATTGATATATTATAGCAATATTAACTATAAATATGTACTTATAGGTGCTTTGGTAGCAGTAAATTCTATGATAAAACCCTTTTTTATGGTATTTTTTCTAGCCATATTTCTAGTAGAACTCTTATCAAAGGTAAAATTTTCAAAGGTAGTAAAACACACTGCTGTAATATTTATCGTAAGCTTTATAGCTATTTCACCTTGGATATATAGAAATACAAAACTAATGGGACAATTCACCTTTATATCCAATAATGGCGGTATAGTTTTATACATAAACAATAATTCACAGAATGATTATGGGAGATGGATGGCTGCTGCTGATGTGGAAAATTCTGTTGTAAATACTGATGAATATAAAAAGGCAAATGCTACAGAAAAAAATAAAATGCTCAGCAATGCAGCTAAAAAATGGATAAAGAATAATCCAGGTAAGTTTATAGAACTAGGCTTTAAGAGATTATTCAACACATATTTTGTAGGAGATGATGTAATATATGCTCTTAACGGGGCCGGTCTTAGTAAAGGGTTAGAGTATGTTTTTATAAGTTATGCTAATATTGCAAGAAATATACTATTTATTCCTGCTATAATTTTAATAATCATAAGCAGTGTAAAAATAATTTTAAATCTCATTAGAAAAAATCCTATAGAATCCTTTACTCTTTATGGAATCATATGTTTTTATATGTTTGCATCAGTATATTTCATTACAGAGGGACAGGGAAGATATTCTTTTCCGGTTATATTTATAGCACTGTATTTCTTAACAGGATTGTTGGCGAAAATATGGTTTAAAGTTAGAAATTTAAATTTTATTAGTAAGTAGAAATTTATATAGGTATTTATCTGAAGATTAATGTAAGTTCTTTCGTACAGGATTTTATCCGATGACTACCAGATGTAATAATCCCATCGCACTCTGTACAGCCCTCACACAAAATCAAAGATTCTTGTTCTCTGCTTGCACACAGCGAAAGCGATTCACAGAAAATCAAAGATTTTTGTTCTCTGCTTTTCTACAAAGTGGGAGATAACGGCTGGTACGTCCCTGGATAACGATTTCCAGGTTTCAGCGGTGGTAAAAAACTCCACCTGAAACAAAGAACTCTATTTATAACAGATATAAAAAATTATAGGAGGTAGTATATGGAATTATTTAGAAGGATAAAAGTTGGAACCAAGATAATTGCAGCTTTTGCTGTTTCAGTATTATTAATTGCTCTTATAGGGATTATAGGGATGAGTTCTTTAGCTGTGTCAAGCAGAAATTCCCAGGATATGTATAGTAATACTCTTAGAAGTGTATATATACTTACAGATATGCAGCAAAATTTAACCCAAGTAAAATCAGATGTGCTTGAATTGATTGGTACAAGCAGTGGTAGTGAAAAAACTGCATTATTACAGAATATTAATGACCTTACTGAGATAAATGATGGATACATAAAAGAGTATTCTGGAATGCGTTTAATTGATAAGGAAAAGAATGAGTTTAATCAGTTTAATTCTGAGCTTCAAGACTTTAGAGTGGAAAAGGAAAAGTTATTAAAGCTTGTAAACTATGGAGATATGCAAGGTGCAGCAAACCAGTACAGGGAAATGGAAAGCAAATGGACACCTATGTTTAATTCCATTGATAAATTAGTGAATTTGGCTAATAATCATGCAAAAAACACCAATTCAGATAATTATAATATTTATAAAGGCGCCAGCAATACCATGCTTATACTTATTGTAGTTGGAATTGTTCTTGCTGTAGTTTTAGGCTTTGTAATTACAAGGACAATAATTGTATCACTGGGAAGAATAGGGGGATTTGCAGAGGAGTTAGCCCAGTATGATTTTTCAACATCAATAAATATAAAAGGTAAAGATGAATTTGCAAAAACTGCTGCTTCACTTAACAGGGCTCAAAGCAATGTAAGAGAGCTTATTAAGAGTATAATGGGTAATTCTCAGGATATGAATGCTTCCAGTGAAGAACTTTCTGCTATGGTTCAGGAACTGAATGCAAATTTTGAAAATATAAATTCATCTACAAAGGAAATAACCAGTGCTGTCCAAGAAACCAGTGCCTCTTCTGAAGAAATTAGTGCTTCCATTGAAGAAGTAGATGCCAGTATCAATCAGCTGTCAGAAAAAGCTATGGAGGGCAATAATATTACATCAAAGGCCAAGGAAAAGGCAATTGAAGTTCAGGATAAAGGTAGAAAATCTGGAGAAACCATACAAGGTATATATAATGAAAAGAGAAATAATATAGTAAAAGCTATTGAAGATGGAAAAGTAGTAGAAAATATAGGAGTAATGTCAGATACTATAGCAGGTATAGCAGACCAGATAAATCTTCTTGCCCTTAATGCAGCCATTGAAGCTGCAAGAGCAGGAGAACACGGAAGGGGCTTTGCAGTAGTTGCAGAGGAAGTGAGAAAATTGGCTGAACAATCCTCAGAGGCAGTTTCAGGTATAAAGGATACTATTTTAAAGGTACAGGAAGCCTTCAAAAATATTTCGGATAATAGTAATGATGTATTGAATTTTATCAATGAAGATATAAGTGGATATTTTAAAACTTTTGGAGATATGGGAAACCAGTATTATAATGATTCTAATTTCATAAGTGCTATGACTGACGAAATAGCTTCAATGACAGAAGAAATTACAGCAACTGTAGGACAAGTAACAGAAGCAGTGCAGAATACCGCAGTTATTGCAGAAAAATCTTCTAGTAATATAGAATCTATAGAACAGAGCATGAATGAAGCAGTGCAAGGTGTAAAGCAGGTAGCCACAACTTCCCAGAGTCAGGCGCAGCTTGCAGAAAAATTAAATGAAGTAGTACATAAATTTAAAATATAAACAGATTTCTTTGTTTCAGGTGGAGTTTTTTGTTTACTACCGTTGAAACTTGTAGGCAGAGTTCTAAGCATGGATATTTTCTATACTTAGAACTCGTTATTTTTTTGTAAGTCGTTATTCAGTAAAGCAGCAGAGCTTATATACAAATTTATAGAAAAGTAGAGAGCCAAAATTTAATATTTAAATTGTTTATCTATAAAATACCATAAAGTTTACAAATGAACAAACGATAAATTAAAATAAATACCTATTAAACATATTTGTATTAAAGAAATAATTTAAAAGGAGAAAAGATAATGAATTTACTGAAAAGGATAAAAGAAAAGATAAAATTAAAAACAAGATTAAAATTAAAGGTAAAAACAAAAATAGCCATGGGATTTCTTATTTTAGTTTTAATAGTTGGAATAATAGGAACTATAGGTATGAACTCTTTGAGAATAGCAAATTCAAATTCTGAAAATATGTATAGTGATAATCTAAGAAGTGTATATACACTGTCAGATTCTCAGGAAACTCTAGCAACTATTAACAGCAATATATTGCGATTAATATATGTAAAAGATTTTGGTATGAAGGCAAGCCTTTTAAAAAGCATTGAAAATGATATTGATATAAATAATTCTTACATAGCAGAATATGAAAAGCTCAGAAAAGGCAATGAGGAGCAAAACTTATTCAATGAATATAAATCACAGTTTAATGATTTTAATACAAAAAGAGAAGGAATAGTAACAAATATAGTAGAAGCTGTCAGGAATAATAATATTGATGAAGCCTCAACTCAATATGAACAGCTTTATACTGAATGGGAACCAATGTTTAATACTATTGGTAAGCTTGTAGACTTGAATGTAAATGAAGCAAAATTAGAAAATGAAAATAATAAAAATGTCCAAACCACTGCTAGCAATATTATGCTTATATTTATTATAATAGGAATTATTTCTGCAGTGATTTTGTCGTTAATTCTCATAAGAGAAATAACGAGACCACTTACAAGAATAAGATCCTTCGCAGAACGATTAGCTAAATATAATTTTTCTACACCAATAGTTATAAAGGGTACAGATGAGTTTTCACAGACAGGTGCTGCCCTTAATACAGCTCAGGAAAATGTAAAAAAGCTCATTAAAACCATTATAGATAAATCTCAGGATATGAATGCTGCCAGTGAAGAACTTTCCGCTATAGTGGAGGAGTTGAATGCCAATTTTGAAAATATAGTTTTATCCACAAAAGGTATAACAAGTGGAATTGAAGAAACCAGCACCTCATCGAAACAAATCAGTGCTTCTGTAGAGGAAGTAGATTCTAGAATAACGGAGCTTTCAGGAAAGGCCATGGAGGGAAGTAATAATGCAAGTAAATCTAAAAAAAGGGCAAGTGAGGTTCAAAATAAAGGTAAAGAATCCATAGAAGAAGTAGAAAAAATATATATTGAGAAGAAAGAGAAAATTGTAAAGGCAATTGAGGCGGGAAAGGTAGTAGAAAATATAAATGGTATGTCAGATACTATAGGATCTATAGCAGATCAGATAAATTTATTAGCTCTTAATGCAGCCATTGAGGCAGCAAGGGCAGGAGAACATGGAAGAGGCTTTGCAGTAGTGGCAGATGAAGTAAGAAAGCTGGCAGAGCAATCTTCAGAGGCAGTAACAGGGATAAAGGATACTATTTTACAGGTGCAGGAAGCCTTTAAAAATATCTCTCATAACAGTAGTGATATATTAAAATTTATAAATGACGATATACATTTACAATTTGAAACTTTTAGTACTATGGGAAATCAATACTATGATGACTCAAATTTTGTAAGTTCTATGTCAGAAAAGATAGCAGCTATGACAGATGAAATTACAGCTACTGTAGGTCAGGTAGGTGATGCAGTTATAGATATGACGGGAATTGCACAAAAGACCTCAGATGAAGTAAATGCAATACAATTGAGTATAGATGAAGCAACTCATGGAGTGGACCGGGTAGCAGAAACATCACAAAATCAGGCACAGCTTGTAGAAAAATTAAATGATATAATTCAGAAATTCACTATATAGATAAAAACACTGGAAAATTATAATGTATTTTTAAAATTTCCAGTGTTTTTTATTACTGAATCTAAATTAAAAAATTGTAATGAAATTCATTAAAAAATTTATCAGACAAATACAAATATTAATATTTGAAATAAAATTAAAGTTTATTGTAAATAGGATTATAATTTATTATAATACATATAATTATAAGTACGACAACTAAAATTTCTTACTAGTGGGAAAAGATGAAGGGAAAGCAAAGTATAAAGTTCAAAGAACAAATATCAGATTTAGAAAAGCTTCGTACTTTTTTCCTATGTTATAATAAAAATGCCCGACTGTTCTATACAAAAGAGGTGATGAGTCTATGGGAAAAATCAATTTAAAAAGCAAAAATTTACTAATAACAGTATTAACTGTAATTATTTTTATAATATTTTCAGCAGTTTTTATATCAAAATCCTATATTTATCAGGAAAAAAATTATATAGTAAGCAGGCTTAATAGAGAGGGAAAATTACAGAATTTCAATAGTAAAATCAGCCTAGGTCATTTAAAGATAATAGCTCATAGAGGTATTTCTAAGGATGAACCTGAAAACACCATTACAGCCATCAGAAGCTCTATAAAATATCCTGTAGATTATGCAGAAATTGATGTTCAGCTCACTAAAGACGGTGTGGTAGTTTTAATGCACGATAGGAATCTAAGAAGACTTACGGGAATAAACACCACTGTAGATAGATTGACTTATGATCAACTTCAAACTTTAAGAATACGAGAGCCCTTTAAAGCTCATTACAAGGCGGAAAGGATTCCAACACTGCAGGAGGTTATGAAGCTCACAAACAATAGAAGAAAACTCATGATAGAGATTAAGGATTATCACAATACTGAAGAGTTAACTACAAAAGTAGTAAATATGATAGAGCAAAATAATTTTGTAAATCAATGTATGATTCAGTCCACAAGTTACAGTGTGCTTAAGCAGGTGAAGGAGGAAAACCCAAAAATAATTACAGGTTATATAGCTTCAAGAAGATATGAGAGACTGCCTACGGTGGATGTGGATTTCTATAGTTTAAATGAGAAGTCTGTAACAGAGAATTTGGTAAAGAACATTCATGCAATGAATAAAAATGTATATGTATGGACTGTAAATGATGTAATAAATATGGATAAGATGATAGGTTTAAATGTAGATGGCATAATTACAGATAAATCCACTATATTATTAGATATCAAAAAAGCTAAAATTCGAAGTATATAGTATATAATTTAAAAGGATTTAATACCAACGGTTATTCTTGGTATTAAATTTTTTTTATATTGAAGCAAGTTCTTAATTCAGGTGGGGATTCTTTTACCTCATCTGAATTTTAGAACTGCAAATGCATGGCTTACTTGGCGTTGAGCTCCCACTTGAAGAAAAGCAGAGAACCAAAATCTTCTTTTTGATTTTGTGTGAATCGCTTTCACAGAGTGCAAGCAGAGAACCAAAATCTTCTTTTTGATTTTGTGTGAGGGCTGTACAGCGTGCAAGTAGAGAGCCCAAATTTTAATTTGGTGCGAGGACTGTACAAAGTGCGTTGGAGGCTTACGCCAAGTTAGTCAGGTTAAAATAAATATTTTGTGGGTATTTAATTTAAGATAGTTATGGGATGAGTTTTACAATAACTTTTTTGTTTAAGAAAATTTAATATGTATGTTACAAATCATTCAATATAATATATAAGAAATTGGATTGAAAAGCATTATATGTTATAATAATTATAGAGTTAGCTGTAAAGGACTAATCTTTTTACCTAAATTGAAAAGCATTATATGTTATAATAATTACTAAAAAATATTTATTTTACTAAAAATATTGTAAATTGGAGGACAATAATGAAAGCATTGAGAAAAGTTAAGGTGGGAAAAAAGCTAGGCGGGGCTTTTTTAATTATGTTATTATTAATTGTACTGGTGGGCATTATAGGTAATACTTATCTGAGAAGATCAAATTTGAATTCAGAGAATATGTATACTCAGAGATTACAGAGTATTCAGATGATGCTGGATACCCAGGAAAATCTGGCGGCAATAAACAGCAATATATTACAATTAATATATGTGAGAGATGACAGTAAAAAAGAAGACATATTAAAAAATACTCAGGAAAACATGGACATAAGCAAAGGATATATTAATACATATAGTAAACTTATATATAATAAAGAGGATAAAGCATTATTTTCTGAATATGAAACTCAAATGAAGGTCTTTACTGAAGAGGAAGAAAAACTTATAGCTTTAATTAATAATAAAAATTATGATGAAGCTATAATACAATATGAAAATTTTTATGATAAATGGAAACCTATGTTTAATAATATAGACAAAATAGTAAAATTAAATGTAAATTGGGCAAAACAAACTAATGAGGATAACCATCAGACCTATAGTGCTGCAAATTTGAAAGTTATAATAAGTATTATAGCAGGAGCCATTATAGCAACGGTTTTAGCTGTAATCTTAACTAAAGAAATACTAACTCCCCTTATAAAAATAAGAGGTTTGGCTGAAAGACTTTCACAGTATGATTTTTCAGAGGCCATACCTATAACTGGTAGAGATGAGTTTTCACAGACTGGAATAGCCCTTAATACAGCACAGAAAAATGTAAAAGAGCTTGTAAAACACATAATGGACAACTCCCAGGATATGTCTGCGGCCAGTGAAGAACTTTCTGCCATGACACAAGAGGTTATTGCAAGTTTTGAAAATATAGATGCGGCTACTAAAGAAGTAACGGGATCAGTTCAGGAAACCAGTGCTGCTTCAGAAGAAATAAGTGCATCCATTCAGGAAGTAGATGCAAGCATTAATCAGTTATCGGAAAAATGTATGGAAGGCAGTAATAATGTAGCACAGGCCAAGGAAAAATCCCAGCAGGTACAAATTAAAGGAAATCAATCAGTGCAAGCTGTAAGAAAGATATATGAAGAAAAAAGAATTAATATATTGAGGGCCATTGAAGATGCAAAGGTAGTAGAGAATATAGAAGTAACTTCTGATACTATAGCGGATATAGCTGAGCAGATAAATCTATTAGCTCTTAATGCAGCTATTGAAGCAGCAAGAGCTGGGGAACATGGAAAGGGATTTGCCGTAGTGGCTGAAGAAGTAAGAAAGCTGGCAGAGCAGTCTTCTCAGGCAGTAGCAGGGATAAAGGATACCACTTCAAAAGTTCAGACAGCCTGTAAAAACCTTTCAGACAATGGCAATGATGTACTTAAATTTATAAATGAAGATGTAAATTCCCAATTTGAAGAGTTTTTAAATATGGCAAATGAATACTATAACGATTCAAACTTTATAAGTTCTATTAATGAAGAAATAGCAGCTATGACAGAGGAAATAACTGCTACAGTGGGACAAGTGGCTGAGGCCATACAGAATACAGCTGTCATAGCTGAAAAATCCTCTGGAAGTATGGAAACCATTAAGTCCAATATGAATGATGCAACTCAAGGAGTAGAACAAGTGGCTAAAACTTCTGAGAATCAGGCGGAACTGGCACAAAAACTCAATGAAATAGTACAGAAGTTTAGAATATAAACTATAATTCACTCTATATTAGATATCGTGGGAAAAGCTTTTAGAAGTTATTAAGCTTATAAGATATTGATATAGAGTTTTTTTATTTGACAAAAATTAATAATTTATATATTATTATATTAATTGTTAACTGTATTTATATATATGGTTTACGAAAAGCAGTGCATACATTTAATTTGATAATTGAAGCAAGTTCTTAATTCAGGTAGGGATTCTTTTACGCTATCTGAATTTTAGAACTGCAAATGCATGGCTTACTTGGCGTCGAACTCCCACTTGAAGAGTTGGAGACTTACGCCAAGTTAGTCAGGTTAAAATTTATTTTAAAATATAATCAGGCGGAGGGGAATATATGGATAATATAATTTCAAAATTGGAGAAAAAGATAAATGAAGGACAACTGATAAACTATGAAGAGGCTTTGGAACTGGCAAAAACTGAAGATTTTAAAGAGCTCATAACTGCGGCAGATAGAATAAGGGATAAATTCAATGGTAAAGTTGTAGATATATGTTCCATAATGAATGCTAAATCTGGTAAGTGTACTGAGGACTGTAAGTACTGTGCTCAATCTGCTCACTACAAGACAAATGTACAGGAATATGATCTGGTAGGGGAAGAAGAGGCTGTTAAGCTTGCAAAAGAAAATGAAAGCTGTGGTGTAAACAGATTTTCACTGGTTACCAGTGGAAGAGCTCTCACAGGAGAGGAGTTTAAAAGAGCAATAAAAATATACAGTACCCTGAGAGATGAAGTAAAGATGGATCTCTGTGCTTCTCTTGGAATCATAACTGAAGAACAGCTGGAAGAATTAAAGGGAACGGGCATAACTATGTATCATCACAATCTGGAAACCAGTCGGGATTACTACGGTAAAATATGCACAACTCACAGCTATGAGGAGAGAATAGAAACTATAGAAGCGGCAAAAAAAGCGGGCCTTAGGGTGTGCTCCGGTGGAATTATAGGTATGGGAGAAACTATAGAGGATAGAATAAAAATGGCTATGGAGCTTCAAAAACTTCAGGTATACTCCATTCCAGTAAATGTATTGAATCCAGTAAAGGGTACTCCTCTTGAAGATGCAAAGTCCCTTACAGATGAAGAGATACTTAGAACCATAGCAGTATTTAGATTTATAAATCCAAAAAGTCAAATAAGACTGGCAGGAGGAAGAAGTCTTATAGCTAAAGAGGGACAAGACTGCCTTAGAGCAGGAGCCAATGCCACTATTTCAGGAAACTATCTTACTACTGTGGGAAATAAAATTGAAGACGATATAAAGATGATAAAGGAAGTTGGCATGGAAGTAGTCTAAACTTCCATGTCATTCATAGTTACGATTTTTTTTCTGTAAGAATAACTTTATATAATGGGTTATAAGGGCTGCCAGGGGAATTAGTATTACAAACTGGGGAAAAATATATTTTAAGCCTATATTCCATCCTATATTTAAATGTTCTGGATTATCTCTTGCCATTATAAGTGAAGTAATTAGTATCAGGACTCCTAGTATACTGCAGAGTATTCCCCAATGCTTAAAATTGAACAGCTGTTCAATTCCAAGAGCTGCTGCATATATGAGTATGGATATCTTAAAAAATCCTCCCAGCGTTAAAACCACCAGAAATATTATGTCCAATCTATTTAAAAAATCTCCAATGTGTATCCATCTAAGGGTTTCAAGAAGAGGATAGTCATTGGTGTTGGCAAATTCGAAGCCTAAAGTTACTATAAATAAAATATTGTTTACAGCTAAAAATAGTCCCTCTAGAATTGAGGAGAAAATTACAGCTTTTCTCAATTTGCTCCTTTGGAGTACAAAGGGATAGAACATAGTCATGACTACAAATTCTCCATAGGGAAACATACTGAGTTTCCAGCCACTTGTAACTAGGGATACAAAGCCACTGTGTATAATTGGTAATATACTTTGTATTCTAATATTGGGGTCTGTAATATAAGCAAGTAACAAAATGCAAAAAGAGGAAAATGCAACAATTAGAAAAGCTATCTGTGCCATATTTCCTATGTTTTCAATCCCCTTGTAGACATTATATATAATTGCTGTGACAAAAACTGCTCCAGTTATATACATAGGCAGTCTTATGAGAGAAAAAGAGGCTGTAAGTTCTATGAAATCCCTTAAATCTCTTGAGGCATCATAGGCAAAAAACCATATATACAATATGCTTAAAATGAATCCTATGTATTTTCCAAATATTTTTGGCAAATAAGTTACTGGAGAATCATTGGGATATTTGTTAAACAGACTTATGTAGATCATCTGAATGGGTATGGAAACCAAAGAATAAAATATCAATGCAATCCACACATCATTTTTTGTATCTGATGCCATAAAAAATAAGCTTGCAGTTCCATAGGGAACTAAAAACATCAATATTAAAAATTCATAGGAAGTTATTTTTTCCTTCATGGCATCATTTCCTCCTTGTATCCCTTATTTATTATCAACATTGTTGTTATTAATCTCATTAATGTAAATTCAAGATTATTATTCCACAAAAGGATGAAGTTTATTAATTTTTAAATTGATATTTTAAAAATGATATTGAAGCTCAAAATATAGAACACTAAAACATTTCTGGTTTTACAATAAAAAACCAGCTAAATTAATTATTCTATAAATTTTATAAATATTTTTATGGAATTAATAAATTAATATGTAGATTTTTATAGAATACTGTGGTTGGTATTTATAATTAAACTATAGAACATTAGAAATGTGCTTTCTAATGTTTTAGTTTGTTACTAATAAAATTGGAGGAAAAAACTATTATGAAGAAAAAAATTATGGCAGCAGTAACTGCCCTTGCCATCTTCACTACAGCACTTTTAACTGGCTGCGGCAGTTCATCAGTACAGGCTAATGGAAAGAAGAAGTATATTATAGCAACTGATATTACATTTCCACCTTTTGAATTTAAAAAGGATGACAAATACATAGGGATAGATATAGATATATTAAATGCTATTGCAAAAGAGGAAAATTTTGACGTTGAATTAAAACCTATGAACTTTAAAGGTATACTGCTTGCATTAGCTTCAAATCAGGTAGATGGTGCTATTACAGGTATGACTATAACTGATGAAAGAAAGAAAATAATGGATTTTAGTGACCCATATTATGATTCCGGTGTTGGAATGGTAGTTAGGGAAAGTGAAACTTCTATAAAAACTATGGAGGATTTAAAGGGAAAAACCATTGCAGCTAAAAAAGGTACTTCTGGTGCAATCTTTGCTGAAAAAAATAGGGGAAAGTATAACTTTACTATAAGATATTTTGATGATACTCCCTCTGTACTTCAAGAGGTAAAAAACGGCAATGCTGCAGCAGACTTTGAAGATTACCCTGTAATGGCTTATAGCATAAGTGAAAATCCAGATCAAGGCTTAAAACTTGTGGGAGATAAATTGACTACAGAACATTATGGATTTGCAGTTAATAAGGGGAAAAACAAAGAGCTTTTAGATAAATTTAATGAAGGATTAAAGAAAATACAAACAAGTGGACAGTATGATGAAATTATAGCTAAATATATTAAGAAATAGGAGTGATTTTTTGAACACAGAATTACTTATAAAGCAAAGTTTGCCCACTCTTTTTGATGGCTTAAGGGTTACTATTGAAATTACAGTAATATCCTTAATTATTGCCATTATAATAGGGCTAATAATAGGACTTATGAATATAAGCCGCAATAAAGTTTTAAAAATAATAGCGATTATATATATAGATATAGTAAGGGGAACTCCTCTTATAGTACAAGCATTTTTTATATATTTTGGATTGCCTGCAGTACTGGACTTTAAAATCAATGCATTGACAGCTGGTATAATAGCCATAAGCTTTAATGCAGGGGCTTATATGGCTGAAATATTCAGAGCTGGTATTCTATCTATAGATAAGGGACAGATGGAGGCAGCTAGAAGTCTTGGTTTACCTTACGGAAAATCCATGACGAAGATAATTTTACCTCAGGCAGTGAGGAGAATGGTTCCTGCCCTTATAAATCAATTTATAATATCCTTAAAGGATACATCTATTTTATCTGTAATAGGTATACAGGAATTGACTCAAAGCGGTGAGATTATTATAGCCTCTACTTTCAAATCTTTTCAGATATGGTCTGTAGTAGGAATAATGTATTTCATTTTGATTATGATATTGACTGTCTTATCCAGAAACATTGAAAGGAGGCTTAAAGTATGATAAAGATTAAGAAGCTTAAAAAGAAATATGGGGATTTGCTTGTATTAGATGGAATTAATTTAACTATAGATAAAAGTGAAGTATTATGTCTTATAGGACCCTCAGGTTCTGGTAAAAGTACACTTTTAAGATGCCTTAATGGGCTGGAGGAAATTACTGAAGGAGATGTGCTGGTAAAAGATCAGAGTCTAGTTGACAATAAGATAAATATAAATAAATTGAGAGAAAATATTGGTATGGTATTCCAATCCTTTAACTTGTTTCCTCACTTAACTGTACTTGAAAATATAACACTGGCACCAGTTTTACTTAAGAAATTGAGTAAAGTTGAAGCTAAGGAAAAGGCATTAAGTCTTCTTGATAAAGTAGGACTTAAGGAGAAAGCCCAGGTGTATCCAGAAAAACTCTCTGGAGGACAAAAACAAAGAGTAGCTATTGCAAGGGCACTGGCTATGAATCCTGAAATAATGCTATTTGACGAACCTACTTCTGCACTAGACCCTGAGATGGTAGGGGAAGTTTTAAAGGTTATGAAGGACCTTGCAAAAGAGGGTATGACTATGGTAGTGGTTACTCATGAAATGGGCTTTGCGAGAGAAGTATCAGACAGAGTCATCTTTATGGCAGATGGAAATATAGTAGAAGAAGGTAAACCCGAGGATATATTCTCAAATCCTAAAAATTCAAGAACTCAAGATTTCTTGAGAAAAATATAAAAATGTAAAAAAATATAAAAACCCAAAAAAAATATAAGTAAAAGGAAGTTTGTTATTATGGGAGAAAATAAAAAGGAAGTAAATTTAAATACAGCACAGATGCTAGTAAAATGCCTTGAAGCAGAAGGTGTAAAATATATTTTTGGTATTCCAGGAGAAGAAAATCTGGAAGTAATGAATGCTATTGCAGATTCAAGTATTGAATTTATTACTACCCGTCATGAACAGGGGGCTGCCTTTATGGCAGATGTCTATGGAAGACTTACAGGAAATGCAGGGGTGTGCCTGTCAACCTTGGGGCCTGGTGCTACTAACCTGGTAACAGGGGTAGCAGATGCAGACAGTGATGGTGCTCCTGTAGTTGCCATTACAGGACAGGTAGGTACCGAGAGAATGCATATTACATCTCATCAGTTCCTTGATCTTTGCAAAATGTTTGAGCCTATAACAAAGAGAAGCAAGCAGATTGTGCGCCCAGATACTGTAAGTGAAATTGTTAGAATTGCTTTTAAGTATGCTGAAAGTGAAAAGCCGGGAGCTTGTCATATTGATCTTCCTGTAAATATTGCAAAGATGCCTGTAAGTGCCTGCGAAAAACCTCTTGAAAAAAAGACTCAGCCAGTAGAACTTGCAAACCTTACAAGCATTGAAGAAGCAGCTGGAGAAATTTTTCAGGCAGAAAATCCTGTAATACTAGCAGGCTGCAGTGCTATTCGTAACAAAGCTGCTCATGCGGTTACAGATTTTGCAAATAAACTTAAAATACCTGTAATAAATACAATGATGGCAAAGGGGATTATTCCTTTTGACAATAAATATTCCATGTGGACAATTGGTATTCCACAAAAGGACTATGTAAATGAAATTATTGAAGAATCAGATCTTGTAATTGCCATTGGTTATGACATTGTAGAATATGCTCCTGCTAAATGGAATAAAAATGGTAAAAGTAAAATTATTCATATTGATACAAGACCAGCTCATATTAACAAACTTTATCAACCAGCAGTGGAGATTGTAGGAGAGATTTCAGATTCTCTTTATGACATAATGAGAAGAACTTCAAGAAAAGTAGAACCGGTAAGGGCTATTGAAATCAAAGAAAAAATGTTTGCAGAACATGAAAGCTATGCAGAGGATAATTCTTTCCCAATGAAGCCTCAGAAGATTTTAAATGATGTGAGAAAAGTAATGGGAGAGGATGATATTGTAATCTCTGATGTAGGGGCTCACAAGATGTGGATAGCAAGACACTACAATTGCTATAAACCAAACACTTGTATAATTTCAAATGGTTTTGCTACCATGGGGATAGGGGTTCCTGGTGCAATTGCAGCAAAGCTTATAAATCCAGATAAAAAGGTACTAGCTATAGTGGGAGACGGCGGTTTCATGATGAACAATCAGGAATTGGAGACAGCCCTTCGTATAGGAACTGCAATTGTAGTTTTAATATTCAATGACAGCAGCTACGGTCTTATAAAATGGAAACAGCAGGATCAATATGGAAAGACCTGCAGTGTAGATTTTACAAATCCTGACTTTGTAAAGATGGCTGAAAGTATGTATGGAAAAGGCTATCGCATAGAAAAGGCAGAGGAGCTAATTCCTACTCTTGAAGAGGCTTTTAAACAGACTGTGCCAGTAATAATTGACTGTAGAGTGGACTATGGTGAAAATGTAAAACTTACAAAACATTTACAGGAAGTATGTAAGAGTTTTTGTTAATTATTTAAGCTTAGCGAAAGGATAACTTTCACTGAGCTTAAATTTTAGCTATAATTATAGATATCTCAATTTTAACCTGACTAACTTGGCGTAAGTCTCCCTCTTCCTAAAGTTGGAGTTCAACGCCAAGTAAGCCATGCATTCGCAGTTCTAAAATTCAGATGGGGTAAAAGAATCCCCACCTGAATAAGAACTTGCTTCAATGAGGCGAATAGGGAATATTTCACAAATTGCATTAATAATTGGAGGGGATTATCATGAAAGAATTATCTATCAAGCCGGAAATTCACACTTTTGACAGCTGTGAAGAATTTATAAATAGTTTTAATCTTAGAAAAGAAGATTTAATTATTACCAGTGAACACACTTATAATAGTTATTTTAAAAATTTTAATCTGAAGTCCAATATTATTTTTCTAAGAAAATATGGCAAGGGTGAACCCAGTGATGAAATGGTAGAATCACTGTATGAAGACGTAAAGGATATTCCCTATAAGAGAGTAATAGGTATTGGCGGGGGAAGTGTTTTGGATGTTTCAAAATTGTTTGCACTAAAAAATATTTCCCCTGTAGTGGATTTATTTGAACACAAGCTTGAATTCATAAAGGATAAGGAACTTATATTGATTCCAACTACCTGCGGCACTGGCAGTGAAGTAACAAACATTTCTATTCTAGAATTAAAGGCAAAGCACACAAAATTAGGACTTGCAGTAGATGAGATATATGCAGATTACGCAGTTATGATTCCAGAGCTTTTAAAAGAGCTTCCTTTTGAATTCTTTGCTACAAGTTCTATAGATGCACTGATACATGCCATTGAATCCAGTGTTTCACCAAAGGCTACAGCTTATACAGAGATGTTTTCCTATAAGGCAATGGAAATGATATTAAAAGGTTATCAAAGGGTAAGAGACAATGGACCAGAAGCTAGAATACCTATTCTTAAAGATTTTCTACTGGCAAGTAATTATGCAGGAATTGCCTTTGGAAATGCAGGCTGCGGTGCAGTACATGCCATGAGTTATCCTCTAGGAGCCAATTATCATGTTCCTCATGGAGAAGCCAATTATCAGATGTTTACAGGAGTATTTAAAACCTATGAAGCCCTTAAACCGGAGGGAAATATAAAAAAATTAAATGCTTTTCTTGCACAGATATTGGGATGCAGTGAAGAAGCCGTCTACTCTGAAATAGAAGAACTGTTAAATGTACTTATTCCAAAGAAACAGCTTAGAGAGTACGGAATTCCTAAGGAAGAATTAAAGGACTTTACTGAAAGTGTCATGACAAAGCAGGGACGTCTTATGGCAAATAACTATACAGAGCTTACAAGAGAAACTGTATATGGGATATATGAGGGGCTTTATTAATTAAAGTGTAAAGTTCAAAGAACAAATATCAAATATCAAATATCAAATGGGAAAAGTGCTGGTAGTAAATGTATCTAATAAATGGATATCTTGTTATAACTATAAGTATATTGAGCTTTATATATGAATAAAAAATGTATATATGGACAAATATATAATTATATGTTTGCATAATTATAATTGTAATTAAGGTAAATTTACAAAACAAGTTTTTATATTGACATAGATTATATATTGTCATATTATTGGTATAAGTTATATATTATAGCATTTTTTACCTGAATTGAGAAACAATATAAAGTCAATCTGTGAATATGGTTTTACAGAGATGTTTAATAATGTTATTGATCACTCAGAGTCAGATACTGCAATTGTTTCTATAAAATATACTGCTCAGTGGATATCAATGATGATAATAGATAAAGGTATTGGTATATTTAATAAAATACAAGAGCATTTTAATTTATCAGATCCTAAGCAATCGATACTGGAATTATCTAAGGGGAAGCTTACTTCTGATCCAGATAGACATTCTGGAGAGGGAATATTTTTTTCATCAAGAATGTTTGATGAGTTTAGAATTCTTTCTCAAGGATTATTTTTTACTAGTAAACATGATTCTGACTGGATTATGGATTATAATGGTAAACCAGAAAATACAGGTACTTGTGTAGAGATGAAAATAAGCTTGAATTCAAATAGAAATATTAGTGAAGTATTCAATCAGTATAGTAATGATAATTTTGGTTTTTCTAAAACCATTGTACCAGTTAAATTGTTACAATATGAAGGAATGGAATTAGTATCCCGTTCTCAAGCAAAGAGATTAATCACAAGATTTGATAGGTTTGAAGAGGTAATATTAAATTTTGATGGTATTTCTATTATTGGTCAGTCTTTTGCAGATGAACTATTTAGAATATTTAAGAATAATCACCCTAATGTACATATTCAATACATTAATGCTAATGAAAATGTAGAGGGAATGATTAAACATGTTTGTAATACTAAGTAGGGATAAAAATATATTCCCTGCTTAGTTTAGTTCCCCCTCAAATATAAACTGATGCAAATCCTTAATATTTCCTTCCCTATCCCAATCCAGATAAAACACACCATTAATCATTTTGTCAGTACTGTAACCGGGCTTACTTTCCGGCAGTCTGAACTGTTCTATAGTTCTTATATTATTTATGAATACATAGGAAGCATAGGATAGTATATCTCTTTTGGAGAGAGAGGTTTCCACATTTGGGAGAATTGTATCAAGTAAATTGGAGGCCTCAGATATATTCATGGAAGACATTTTGCTAAATATTGCAGTTAGAACTTCCCTTTGTCTTTCAGTTCTCTCAAAGTCACCATTGCCCACATAGCGTATTCTGCAGTAGGCTAGAGCCTGTATACCGTTTAATTTTTGCATACCGGCTTTGGTTAAATAGGTAGGAGTCTTTTTTTCTGATACAGCTACTTCTTTAATGTATTTGTTAAGGGAAGCTATTTCATTACTCTTTACATTTACATTGACGCCGCCTAAGGTATCTATAATTTTATAAAAGCTTCTAAAGTCCACCTTTATAAAATTTTGCATATTCATATTGAGATTTTCATTTATGACCTTTAAAGATAATTCCGGTCCACCATAAGCATAGGCATGGGTGAGTTTATCCTGAGATTTTTTACCTACATTATTCATGAGCATATCACGCATTAGGGATGTAAGTTTTATTTTTTTATGTGATCTGTCAAGAGTGAGTATTATATTGGAATCAGCTCTGGCGGTACCATTAGATTTATCTATGGAATCTACACCCAGCAGCAGTATATTCACATAGTTTTCCTTAATTGTGCTGGCATTGTCACTGTGGAATTTTTCTGTGTCTATACCAAGATTGGAGGGATCTTTTGATATCTTCGTGGTATTGAGTTTTGAAAGTTTACTGTCAATGGCTGAATATCCAAAAGCAGCAATGGAAATAATAACAGCAAGTACTATTAATAAGGAAATAAAATTTTTCTTTTTTTTCTTCATAAGTTGTTTCCTCCAATTGTTTTAACTTTATTTAAAACTCGCCATCTTCCTCTATTTAATAGTCTGCCTTGTATTTATCAATATATAGGTAGTAAATTATGTAAAGGTGCTGTTGCCACAGATTGTTTGAAATGAAAGTTTATTCAGTATATAATAGTTAATATAAAAATTAATTTTATATTAGATATGTTGAGGAGATGAATATACATGGAATACACAGAAATCAACAAAACAAATCTTAATAAATTATCAAAAGTTGCTATTGGTACCTGGGCTATTGGTGGATCTGACTGGGGAGGAACAGATGTAAAAAAATCTATTGAAACCATACATCATGCCTTGGATTTAGGCATCAATGTAATAGATACTGCTCCAGCTTATGGAAGAGGGGAATCAGAGACCATTGTGGGAGAGGCAGTTAAAAATATACCTCGTGATTCTTTTTATATAGCTACAAAAGTGGGTTTGGATTGGTCCAAGGGAGATGGAAAGGTATATCGTAATGATACCAAAGAGAATATATTAAAGGAAGTAGAGGATTCTCTAAAGCGTCTTCAAACAGATTACATAGACATCTACCAGGTACACTGGCCAGATCCTCTTACACCTATTGAAGAAACTGCTCTGGCAATGAAAAGCCTTTTGGATGCAGGAAAAATTCGTGCCATAGGTGTAAGTAATTTTAGTGTAGAACAGATGGAGACCTTTAAAAAATTTGCACCCATTCATACCGTTCAGCCTCCTTATAATATTTTTGAACAGGATTTTAAAAAGGAGTTATTGCCTTACGCAAAAAAGCAGAACATTACAGCCTTATATTATGGAAGTATCTGCCGTGGACTGCTTAGCGGAAAGATGACTCTTAATCGTAAATTCAATGGAGATGATCTTCGTAATACAGATCCTAAGTTTAAATCAGATCGTTTCCCAGGTTATATAAAGGCAGTAGAGGCCTTAGACAAATGGTCAAAAGACAATTATGGTAAACCTGTTATCAGCCTTGCTATCCGCTGGTTAATAGATCAGCCTATTTCAGGTATTGCATTGTGGGGAGCACGAAAACCAGATCAACTAGATGCAATTAAAACTATTGAAGGATGGAAGTTAAAAGAGGAAGACTTTGAAACTATCGAATCAATTGTAAATACTTATGTAAAGGAATCTGTAGGACCTGAATTTATGGCTCCTCCTGTACGTGATATATAGCTTTATAATAGTATTTAGAGAAAAGAAGGATAAAACTTTTGTTTTGTCCTTTTTTTGTGTGAAATTTTAAATTTGTTTTTTTACAAGTAATTTTGTAAATTGCCAATATGAGGGATAACATGGTTTATTTATGAAAATTTTTTCGAATAAATTGCAATGATTTATAATAAAATTAAAGATCAAATAATAATTATTAAATAATAAAAAATCATTAGTGTTTTAACAAAAAAGTTGTATTATTTTTATACCGGTTAGTATAGAATATATATGTATTTAATTTTAGCAGCATTATAAGTGAGGTATAATTTTATGGAGGTTATATCAAATTTATTGACCTGTAAAATAATATGCAATAAATTAAGCACAAATAGATTACATATATAATATAATTTATAAGTTAATATTTAATTGTAGGAATTTATTTTATTCTGTTAGGTTAGAGATGGACTATTAATGGAGCTGCAGCTGTTATGTGGGGTACTGCGGCTGTTAGTCATGTGATATTAAAACTAATATATAAACTGGGAGGAAAAATATGAATTGGCTAAAGAACTTAAAATTGGGTAAAAGACTTGTTATGGCTTTCCTTGTAATGACCATATACATCGTAATCGTGGGAGCTGTGGGAGCTGTTAATATGTACAGGCTTAATGAAGGGGCTAAAGAGCTGTACACTGTAAATTTACAGAACATAAACAATCTAAATAAATTTGATGCTAATACCATGAAATTCAGATTAGAAATAATAAATTTGGTAGAAAGCAGAAATAAAGATGGAATTGAAAATACTAAAAGTACCGGGGCTGCCTTAGTGAGCGAAAACAATAAAATATTATCTGACTATAAGAGTTCCACTCTTACCCAGGAAGAAAAGGCTCTCTTAGATGAACTTGACAGCAAAATGAGCAACTGGAGAGCAATGTGTAATAATACCATAAATCTTATGAGTGATGGCAGATATGATGAGGCCATGAATTTAAGCAAAGAGTCAGCGGAATATAGAAGTGAAATAACAAAAACTGTAGATGAACTGATTGTACTTACAGATAAACAGGCTAAAGCTCAATATGACAACAATATTTCCATATTTAATGTTTCTATATATATTATAGCAATAGTAACTTTAGCTGGAATAGCTGTTGCAATCATTATGGGAAATAGAATATCTTCTTTCCTTGTAGGTAAAATTAACAAAATACTTTCCTTTACGGATTCTATGAGTAGAGGTGATTTGAGTAAATCCCTTGAAGATTTGGGATCAGACGAAATAGGCAGTATTGGAAGAAGATTAAACAAGGCTAATGACAATATTAGAACACTGGTAAAGGAAATAAATGACAGCGTTGAAAATATGACTGCTTCCAGTGAAGAACTATCTGCCACCACTGAGGAGATATCTACTATGATGAATGTGGTAAATGAAGCTGCCAATCGTATTGCAGAGGGCTCAGAGAATCTAAGTAGTGTCACAGAGGAAATCAGTGCTTCCTCTGGAGAAATGGATAACAATACGGAAAGACTTACAACTAAAGCAGATGAAACCAATAAATCCTCTTTAGAAATAAAGGAACGTGCCTTAGGAATAAAGGAAAAGGCTTCTCTGAGCATAGAAGAGGGAAAATCCGTCTACAGTGAAAAGGAACAGTCTATTGTAGAGGCCATAAAAGCAGGAGAAGTAGTATCAGAGGTTAAGGTTATGGCAGAATCCATTGGAAATATAGCAAAACAGACAAACCTTTTGGCATTAAATGCAGCTATTGAGGCCGCAAGAGCAGGTGAAGCGGGAAAGGGTTTTGAAGTAGTGGCAGAACAGGTTAAAAAGCTGGCAGAGCAGTCTTCAAATTCAGTGGTTAGTATAAATAACATGGTAATGTCTGTAGAAAATGCCTTCAAGAGTCTATCGGAAAGCAGTAGAGGAATACTGGATTATATTTCAAGAAGTGTACAGCCAACTTATCAGCTTCTTATGGATACGGGAATGCAGTACGAAAAGGATGCGGAATTTATAAACACCTTGGCAAAGGAAGTGGATTACTCATCAGATGAAATGAAACAAATGGTAAGTGAAGTCAGTGGTGCCATAGAAAGTGCAGCTTCCACAGCTCAGGATTCTGCAGAGGAATGTCAGGAAATACAGAGCAGTGTAGAAGAAGTTACAAAGGCAGTAAATGATATAACTACTTCTTCTCAGGATCTGGCTAGGCTTTCTCAGGATATAACTGGTATGGTTAAAAAATTTAAACTGTAGAATGTATTAAAGGACAAAATTTTTTCAGAGAGCTTTGAATAATATAAATATAAGCAGTTCACGAAGAATTATTTACAGTGCTGAATTCTGTGAGAAGTTTATACAATGGATAAAACCCCCTAAAAAATCAGGGGGTTTTTATAATTCTAAAACTTTATCAATATGCTCTGTACTCATATAAAATCAGAACAAAGTTTTTTATACAAATCTATAAATCTCTATCTTTGCCGGCAGCCTTGCATAGAGCAAATATCAGCATATATATTATACTTACAAAAGAACCTATAAATAGACGAAATAAAATAGCCATAATAAACCACTCCTTATTTTCAGTATAGACATAATAATTACATCTTATAACTAAAAAATCAAAATATATGAGAATAAATAACAGTGAATAGATTAGTCTATTTTGTTATAGAAAAATTATAAAGACAATTAATGTATAGGCTATTAAATAATTTTTAAATTATAGTAAATACTATGAGAAAATCAGATCTTGAGAAAATTAGGAGATTTTTAAATATTTATGGAAAACTAGGTTATAATATACTTTTATAATGATTAGTGATAAAATTATAAGTGAAATGAGGTGTAAAAAATGATATTATATCATTTCTCAAATGGGAAGTGTGACAGATTGATTCCCAATTTATCATCAAAAAGACAGCTAACTGAGGGAAATACAACAAAAGAAAAGATAACAATTTTAACTACTAACCCCAATATGTTTTATGAAAATGACAATGGAGATAACTTTTTTAAGTATAGATATATTGTAAAGCTGGACGAAAACGATCCTTATTTACATGCTGATGATAAATTCAATGGAATGCTGGAAAAACATAATAGAAGCTTTCATTCCAAGCGTGTGGCATTTAAGTGGTTTTTTTATGAGAATCCACTTGATTACAGTGCTATTTCAGAATGGGATAAAAAGCTATGTAAATTTATGGAATAATAGGGAAAAAAGCTATTACACCATATTTAATTTTGATATCTACAGCATAAAAAATAACCTCAGCTTATATGTGAAATCAGTTATATAAGTTGGGGCTATTTTTCACCTGACTAACTTGGCGTAAGTCTCCCTGGCACTCTGTACAGCCCTCACACAAAATCAAAAAGAAGATTTTGGTTCTCTGCTTTTCCTAAAGTGGGAGTTCAACGCCAAGTAAGCCATGCATTCGCAGTTCTAAAATTCAGATGGGGTAAAAGAATCCCCAGCTGAATTAAGAACTTGCTTCAATTATAATAATTTATTTACTCTTTTAATCAGGTGAAATATTATTTCAAATCTCCCTCAAATATGAACTGATGAAGATCCGCTACATTTTTATCCTTATCCCAGCCGAGAAAGTAGGTACCTTTGATGTATTTACTGAAGCTGTAACCAGCTTTATCCTCTGGAAGTCTGAACTGGTTAATAGTCGTAATCTTATTGGTGATTACATAGGTTATATATGAAAGAATATCTGTCTTTGACAATGAGGTTTCTACATCGGGAAAAATTGTATCAAGGGCAGTAGAAGCCTCAGCAGGATTCATGGAAGCAAGTCTACTGAATACCTGAGTCAGTACTGCTCTTTGTCTTTCAGTTCTCTGAAAATCCTGTCTGCCTACATATCTTATTCTGGAATATCCAAGGGCTTGTATACCATTTAGATGCTGCATTCCTCCCGTAGTTAAAAGCTTAGGAGTTACTCCATTTATCTTTGCCACTTCTCTTATGTAGTTATTGGCAACATCCACCTCAGAAGAGGATACATACATATCTATACCACCTACTGCGTCTATAATTCTGTCAAAGTGAGTAAAGTCTACCTTTACGTAATCTTTAATATTCATATCAAAATTGCTGTTTATGGCTTTGATAGAGTACTGACCACCTCCATTTTTTCCTCCTCCCTGCTTATAGATGACGTTGATTCTGTCAAGGGTAGTGCCTTCGGTAACACCTTCCCCTACCACATTGTCTATGAGCATATCTCTCATAAGGGAGGTAAGTTTTAATTTGTTATGAGCTTTATCAATAGTTAAAATCATTATAGAATCTACAAGACCGGGATCTGTATCGGGATCACGGCTGTCTGAGCCCATAAGAAGTATATTAACATAATTTTTATCAATATCTTTGCTGGTGTTCTGATCAAATTGCTTGGTATCTATACCAAGATCAGAGGGTTTCTTTGATATCTCTGTAGTTTTCATTTTGGATAGCTTGCTGTCTATGTATAGATAAGCACCTCCGCCTATAATAGCTATAATTAGCAAAACAACTATAATAGGAACAAATATTTTTTTCTTTTTCATTGGTTGTCCTCCAAATTTTATTTTATATAATCTTTGCTAAAATATATTATCTCACAAAGCAATTTAAATTTAAATTGCTTTGTGAGACTGCATCTTTTTGTTTATATGTTTTTAAGCAGAAAATATAATAATCATTTTTAGTATTACAGCCAATAGAGGAAATATTAAAAATAAATATTTTTGTTTTAACTTAGAATTTAGTTGTGTATTTCTAAAAATTTCAATTATAAACCATAAAGAGAGTAAAATATAAGCGGTGCCGAAAGGAAGTACTAAATATTTATTGTTAGATTTAATTATTATAATGAGAGCTAAAACAACAAGTATAGGCAAAACATACTGTGAAGTTTTAATTAAAGATGGAGTAGTACTTTTTTTTATATCCGCATACTGTGATAAAGTATTTTTTACCTCCTCATAGCCAATTAGATAATAGGGTATTCCAATTACTTTATATTTATCTTTGGTTTTTATAATTAAGCCTTTATAAGTTATTTCCTCTATAGTAATAATATCACTGTATTCAATTTCTATAGTTGGAAGAGATAATTGCTTTTTTACTATTGAATTATCTGAAATTACTAATTCATAAGATAAAAGAGATTCTTTTTGATTTTTTAATCCTCTTTGTATTGATATAGTTAATACTACAGCTATTAAAATAACTATAATAAAAAAAGTTGTTATACTGGTTGAATTGTTTGCCGAATTCATATATAACACAGCAACTAAAACTAACAAAGATAATGGTATTATTCGTAGTAATATTTTAGATATAGATTTATTAAGTCCTTCTGGTGATAATTTGTAAGTTTTCATTAATATTCCCCCAATATGATATTATACAAGTTTTTAAAATAATATATATTATAACTTTTCAAAATGCTAATCAAGCATTCTTGTACATCTTTATATAATCACCTAAAGTCTTAAAAAAGTCATTATTCTGAGTATCAAGTAAAGATAGATTTACTGCCACAGAGCGGCCCTGTTTTCTATGAAATCTCAGCATATAGTTTGTAGAAAAGCCTACCAAGGAGGAGCTTGCTACCAGCTGAGTATATTTTTCCCGGTTAATACCTTTCAGTTCATCCCACTTTATGAATATGTTAGAGAATATAAAACTTTGAATCTCAATGCCTTCCTTAGAAATTGTAACTATAGGTCTTTTATCCACTGCCTTTATAAAGGTGGTTAGCCCAACTACTACCAAAACAACTATTACAATTCTAAGTATAATTACAGCGGTATCTGTTATCATATCTGGATCATTTAAAACTTTTGTACAGATTAAAAATATTAGCACCCAGCAGAGTATTGATAGAATAATGCAGTTCACTCTCTTTGAATAATAAGATTTAGATTCCATAAAATCACTCCTTAATATTGGTTTATAATTTTTATTCCAATTTAAATATATTATGACATAAAGTAGGATAGATTTAAATGCTTTTTATAATGATAAGAAACTGGACTTACTGTTAAATAAAATTAAGATTTAAGTTTATAAATATTTATAACAACGATATAATTTAAGTAAAATAAAAGATGTGTATATTAAGAAACGGTTTATATTTTTGCTTCCAGTTGGTGCTAGTATGATAATATATTATTAAGAATAAGTGCGGTGATAATTGTGAATATATATTTTCCTAAAAGTTTAAAGTCAGATAAAAAAGGAATTGAATTTATTTCATATGTTTGGGGTAAGTGTAAAAAAATATATTCATATAAGATTTTCTGGAATTTAAGGTTTACTTCAAATATTGAAACAAATCTTTTATCTGTATTAGGAATAATTATAGATAAACTTATGAAAAAAGGTAACAAAATTTTTATAGAATTAAGAGATAATAAAGGAATATTGAGAACTATTTCTAGCAATATAATTGAAGAATTATTTATGAAGTACTCTGAATTTAAATTTAAGGCATTGCAATATAAATATATAAATTTTTCTATTGTAAATAATGAAATAGATAAATATCTAAATGAAGATTTAAAAGAACTAAGATTAAAAGAATTTGAGAAAGTAAAAATAATACTTAGTGAGCTTATTGCAAACATAAAAATGCATGCATCTTCAAAACAAGGTTCTATATCAGCATTCATAGATATAAAAAAAGATGAGTTAGTTGTAAGTGTATGTAATATAGGAAAGACTATAAAGCAGAATATTGAAGAAAAAGTTAATTATAATTTTGATAATGATTTAGATGCAATTCTTTGGCTGAATTAAATAAATGGTTTTATAATGAAAAGAATGTAAACGAAATAGATATTTCGGATAGTTTAATAATAAATAGTTTTTTCCCTGGAACATTAATAACTATTAGTATTGACTATGATAAAAATGAAGGTGCTTATGAAAATTATTTTGTAAAAGAATTTGATTTGTTTCAAATATTTAACATTAAAGAATAAGAGGAAAAATGATGAATTGTATTATATATTTTTTAACTGATTATTATCAAAAAAGCTTAAGAAGTTTAGCTCAGACTCAAGCTGATTCATATGAAGAGGTCTTAGATAAATATAAAAAAATATTTATCTCACATTTGAATTATGTAAAAAATAAAAAATGCAACTTTGAGTCTTGCAAGTTTGGTTGTAATAATGAATGTAGTAATCTAAAAGAAATAATTAAGAATATAGATGTTAATAAAATACAGGATTTTTTTGATACAATAAAGAAAATATATATAAATTGGATAGATGCAAAGACAAGTGATTCGCTAAATGAATTAAAGACTTTGTTACATAATTTTAAAATGATTGATTTTAAGGCAGAAGATATTACAAAAGAATTATTTTTTAAAGGAAGGCTAAGTGAACAAATATTAACAACATGGCAGATGTTTCACATACCGTTTAATAAACGTTATCTTATTAGCAATCAAAGATATAGTTTAACTGGACAACCGTTAATTTATTTGGGTAAATCAGTTATTGATGTTGTAGAAGAGTTGGAAGTAAGTCAAGAACAATTATCATTGTTAAAAGTTTCAACTTTTGAAATAAAAGAAAACTTGAGGGTATATGATTTAAGAAATGATATATATAATGACGTTATAAATGCAAAAATAGAAAGTAGAATATTAGGTAATGATAGTAAGGAAATAATAAATGAAGGTAAATTTTTTAAAAACATACTATCATCAATATGTAGTTTTCAAAAAAGAAAAGAACATAGAAATTTTTCCTTCTGTGAAGAATATGTACTTCCACAGGTGTTAGCTCAAACATTAAAAAATGAATTATTTCATGGTATAATATATCATTCCACAAAAAAGTTTAATAATATAAACTTTGAAATTTCATCTGAAGAAGATAGTTGGATACAATACATAAAAAGAACAAAATATAAAGAAAATGTTGCATTGTTTACTCATTTCAACGATGAGCATGTATATGATAGAAACTTATATGAGAAACTTACTATAAGTACTCCAATAGATATTGCAAAATTAAACACTATAAAAATCGATGATTTGAAAAATATTCAAGCTGAAATTAATCAAACTAAGAAGCAAGATATGATTTCAATTTGTGAAACATTATTATCTAAATTTGATAGAGAATTTTCACAATGTTGTATAAATGAGAAAAAATATCGCGAAACAAATATAGGTCAGCTGCATATATATCATTTGTATAGTATTTTTAATAGAATTTTAACTCAGTGTAATGAAGAGGTGAAGTAAATGGAGAAAGTTATAAAGGTCATTGATTTACTAAATTCTATATCAGCAGATGATGATGAAAAGGGAAATAAAGTATTCAATAGTATCGTTAATAGTGCAAATGAAAAATACGATAATATAATATTAAACTTTGAAGGTATAAGTTTAATTAATACAGCTTTTCTTAATAATGCTATGGGAAAGATATGTGGATTAGAAGAATTTGAAAGTGGGAAAGTGAATGTAAAGGTGGCCAACTTTCCAAAAGAAGCAATTGAACTTTTAAGGGAAGTGTTAAAAACTGCTAGTGAAAAATATTCAAAATAATATGGTCCAAGATACTGATAAGCTGTAAGCATAAAATTTTAAATGTATACTTACAGCTATAAGTTTAACCTGACTAACTTGGCGTAAGAGGTAAGCCTCCCACCTTTTTCAAGTGGGAGTTCAACGCCAAGTAAGCCATACATTTGCAGTTCTAAAATTCAGATGGGGTAAAAGAATCCCCACCTGAATTAAGAACTTGCTTCAATACTCATGAAATCTAAAGCAGTATATTATCCAAAGAAAAAATTAAGAATAAGCAGGGCAATAAGTCCTGTAAAGCAGGCAAGGGTTGAAGTTACAGACCGGACCTTCATCTGTTCTTTAACGTCTTTTATACCAATGGATTCATTGATAACCCAAAAATAGGAGTCATTAAAATAGGAGAAAATTGTTACGTGTCAAATTATTTAATCCTTAAAAAGTCAAATTATTTCAGCCTAAAATTAGTAATAATGTGGTAAAAAATCAGTTTAAATAATCTTACTAATGGCAAATTAAGTCTCAAAAATCAAATTAAATAACCCTTTCTCCACAATATCCACAATGTATAAAATTCTAAAATTGGTCAATAAATATAGGCATAGAAAAACACTGCTCAGAATAAGCAGTGTAAAAAATTTTAAATTGTAAGATCAATTTCACTCTGAGATTTATAAACTGTATCTGAATTAATAGAAGTAAGTCTTTCATTAGCACCAGAGATAAGGCACATTCTCGTTAGAGAATTTAGTGGTCTTATAGCTCCATTAGTGCTTGAATAAATGAGTTCAAAAGCATCATCAGTAAAAATTGGTTCTGAACAGCCTGCGGCTTTTAGCATAGAAGTTATGTAGGGCTTACATTCATCATGCGTTAGCCCTTTTAAGCAATAATTCATTATGATTCGTTGACGTAGTGCTTCATGGACCTGCCTGCTGAGTTGAAGTAAAAAATTAGGTTGACCTGAAAGAATTAACATAGCATAATTCTTTGAGTCCATATGAAAATTAAATATTATTCTTAAATCATCAAGAATGGAATTGCTTAAAAATTGACATTCATCAATTATAATAACTGGAATTACATTTTTACTGTGGCTATAAGTGTATATAGACTCTTGTATTTGCTTAAACATAGTTACTTTTTTCTGAGCATGAATTATTCCAAGACCATCGCATAATGCTCTATAGAAGTCCATAACAGTTAAAGTGGAAATAGGAATGTATACGCACTTATATAAATTTGGATTTAGTGAATCTACAAAATTGCGGAGCAAGAAAGACTTACCAACTCCAGGCTCTCCAGTAATAACGCCAATCCCTAAAACAGATTTTAAAAATTCTAATCTATTCATTGCTTTAGAGAAATCCTCAGATTTAAAACTGTATTTTAAGTCAAGATTTTTATCAAAAGGATCAAAAGTTAAGCCATAAAAAGCTTTATACATAATATCAACCTCCGGTTAGTTAGCTTCAAAGGCAGAAAAATCAACAGAATTAGTATTGTTAGTTCTTCTGATTTTTGAATTATCAATTTTTTTAACAGGGAAAATAGTATCTTCAAGTTTACCATCCTGTGAAAAAATATAAGCTTTATCAATAGATGATGGATCATAGCGTATATTTATTTTGTCACCAACATATTTTAGTGGTACTTCAAATATTTTTGTACCTATAGATACTGTGGAGTCATTTTTTACAGTACGGAGTACTTTATATAAAAATAAATAGTCTAGTTCAGTTTTAGAATCAATAAATCTTATATTTTCAACATTAGACATGTACTTATCAATTGGTTTTTTGTTTATTGAGGAATGTATAGTGTTGTTATAACTGTTAACATAACCCGACAGGGATTCATTTAAAAGATCTATAGATTTAAAATCATTCCAATTAATTGAATTCATCCATTGTTTTTGCATAGTTTGGAACCATCTTTCAATTTTGCCCTTAGATTGAGGGGAATATGGTCTTGCAAAACTTAAAATACTACCAAGAGCTGCACAAATCAAATGAAATTGCTCACTTTTATATATCTTTCCATTATCAACGAAAACTTTTTTAGGAATTCCCTTTGATGCTACCGCATCTTTAAATACAGACATAAGAGATAAAAGATCATCTTTAAAAAATGCTTTGCATCCTACAATGACTCTACTGGAATCATCTAAAAAAGCTATAATATAAGTCTTGAATTTTTTTATCTTCTATAGTAAGGTAAGGACCTACAGATACGTCAGATTGCCAGCATTCATTGGAAAACTCAAATTCAAAGGCTCTTCTATCATCAGGTACAAGCTTTTTAGAACCTATCTTAGCCTTATTTATAAATCTAGTTACTGTTGACAGGGAAATACTAGTTTCACTTTCAAAACCTTTAGCTATAACTTCATGATATATGTACTTGGCAGTTTTTTTAGGTGAATTTAATTTACTGTTTATAATAAATTCTTTGGTTTCATTTGAAATTTTTCTGGAAGTACCTTTATCAGCTCTTGATTTTGGATATAAGCCATCAATACCATATTTCCTATATTGAACTAGCCATCCTTTGATTGTTGCAGGAGAATACTCTTTTTTCTTGCCGTTAGGCAGTGTATAAGACTTTGCTGCAATTTCTGCTAAATAATCTTTTACAGAAGTCTGAGTAAATGTATTGGTTATAATGGGTGCAATCAGAGAATAACGAAATAATGCTATCTTTTGATTAAATTCTTTTAATATCATTGATTATCAACCTCCTATTTTTATTAATAATTATGACTTAAAATCGATATTTAAACCGTTAAAGGTTGTGTGGAATTATACAAAAATTTTAGATAGAACAAGAGAAATGAGGACAAGATTGATATAAAAAGACATTAAAAAAAGTGTGAAGTATTTAATTTGATAAAAAAGATAGATCTAATTTGTACCTATTAAATTATCATTTACAAAAGAAATACTTAGGCATGTGTAAAAAATAATCCAAGTTAAAATCGTGCCTTAAACGGCAAAAGATAATAATTTTTTTTATGATATCAATAGGTAATTTGCTATTTATGTTAGAATTATAGAATTTATACTGTGCAAAAAATAAACGAATACTCGATAATGAGCTTACTAGCCTATTTTTCCAAAATGATAGATCTGTTGTATTAAGAGATGAGTAGTTAATATTAAGAGATTTTATAAGAGTTAATATTTTACTAAAGGAATAACCTAGTTTTAGCATCATAATAATAGAAGTTAGAATAACTTCATAAGCATATTGCCTATAAGGAATAATAAAACTGGGTATAAGAGAATAGGTTTTACCACAGGATTGACATTTACAACGCAGGATGACTATCTTGTATGCACCTTTAAGGGTAATTAAGTTTCTATAATAAAATCCATGTCTGTACAGCTTACCTTCAAATCCACATGCTTCGCATCCATATTTACTTGGAAATTGATTAAACTTACAAAGTTTATTGTATTTTTTTATTCCGTAAGGCATTTTTACTATATTTATCATTATTATTTCTTCTCATAATTAAAAAATTTTCTCCTTACTAATTATCGTCAGATTAAATAATCTTATTCTTTTTGAGTCAGATTATTTAATCTGACCTATAAATTAAGTCTATAATAATTTGACTTTTTTGAATGTTTTTTAGCTTAAGTAAAATGCCTAATAACAAATTACAGGTAAGATTAGAAAAACTATGGATTTCTTAGTGTTGAACCTTAACATAGGATGTATTTAAATCAGATAATGCTACATGGAGAGGGGCTATAACACAAGGTTGAACCTTAACATAGGATGTATTTAAATTAATCATTATTTTCTCCTAACCAAATTCCATATTTCGTTGAACCTTAACATAGGATGTATTTAAATATATCAGGACAGTCATCTAATCTGCTAGTGTTTAGGTTGAACCTTAACATAGGATGTATTTAAATTGGAATAGTTAATACACAACTTACTTTTGAAGATTTGTTGAACCTTAACATAGGATGTATTTAAATTAATAATACCTTCCTGCAAATTCATAATTTTTTTGAGTTGAACCTTAACATAGGATGTATTTAAATTAATTTGGAAAACCTATATGAAAAGAGGATAGTGCAGTTGAACCTTAACATAGGATGTATTTAAATACAGCAGTTGCAAATAATGCAACTGCTACAGTACGTTGAACCTTAACATAGGATGTATTTAAATCTACTTGGTTAAATGAATTAAGGAGAGAATAATAAGATATGGTTGAACCTTAACATAGGATGTATTTAAACGCATAGTACCATAAGTACCACTGCCCTTCTCCACTGTTGAGTTATGCATGAAAAAGTCAGCTTACAGACAAAAATCTGTATATAAGCTGACTTTTTTAGGTGATGATTTTTTTATTATAATAAAAAGGATTTTTTCATTTTCCATAGAAATATATAAACCATTAACCTATAAATCGAAAAGAGGTGGATTTTAGTGAGAGAAATGCAATTATTATATTTTCTCACTGAAGATAAAAATGAATAAAAAACCTATTATTCTGCTATTGGCAGTAGCAGTTTCAATTGGATTGATATTGCCAGCAAAATATACTTATGCAGCCACTAGCCATAAAACTGTAATTTCTAAATCAAAGTCTAAGCCGTCACCAAATCTAAAGTCCATGACTTGTATAGATACGCCAAGATCAGGAAGCTTTTTAAATAAAAATACTTTAATAGGCGGATGGGCGCTGAATAAATCTGGAGTGAAAGAGGTTCAAATTTTAGTTGACGGCAAGTTCAAGGGAAGAGCTAAAATTGGAATAAGTCGGCAGGATGTAGCAAGGGTTTATCCTGCCTATAAAAATAAAAATAGTGGATATAACTATATTTTAGATTACAGGAGTATAGGTCAAGGTACTCATACTATTACAGTTAAGGCCATAGGTAAGAACAATACCTCAAATACAAATTCGATAAAAGTCAATGTAAACAAGTTAGCACCTATAGTTTGGATAGACACTCCAACTTCAGGCACAAATATAAATAAGAATTTTAATGTTGCAGGTTGGGCGCTCAATGGCTCTGGAGTAAAACAGGTGCAAGTCTATGTGGATAATAGATTAATTGGAAATGCTGTCATTAGAAAATATAGACCAGATGTTGCCAGAGTATTTCCAAAGTATAATAATAGAAACAGTGGATATTCATTGACTATATCTAAAGACAAAATTCCTTCAGGCAATCATACCATAACAGTTAAAGTAAAGGGTAATGATGGCGTTATAACCAGTAAGTCTGTTAAAATAAAAAAAGCAGCTCCTGTTTCAACTAAAAGCTCTGCAAACAAAGGACAAGCAGTTGTAAACTATGCTGAAAAATTTAAAGGTATAAAATATGTTTGGGGCGGGGAAACTCCAAAAGGTTTTGATTGCTCAGGATATACAAAATATGTATATAATTATTTTAATATAAAACTTCCTCACAATGCAGCACAGCAATATAAATACGGCAAATACGTAAGTAAGAACAGCCTTAAGCCAGGAGATTTAGTCTTCTTTGGAAAAACAGCTGGCAGCATATATCACGTAGGTATATATATAGGCAGTGGTAATTATATAAACGAACCTAAACCAGGAGATAAAGTAAAAATAACAGTACTTCGCTATATGCCGGATTATTATGGAGCAAAGAGATTAATAAGCCAATAAAAATATAATAAATAAAACCAGCTCATATTGAAAATCATTCTATATGAACTGGTTTTATCTATTAGGATAATATAAATTATTTACTTCAAATCTCCTTCAAATATAAACTGATGTAGATCAGCAATATTACCTTCTCTGTTCCAATCAAGATAGAACACACCGTTGATCATTCTATTGGTAGCATAACCAGGTTTATCATTGGGAACTCTGTATTGATTAACTGTATTTATCTTATTCATAAGTACATAAGAAGTATTGGAAAGAATATCTGATTTTGTTAAGGAAGTTTCTACATTTGGAAGTATAGTATCCAGCATACTGGAAGCTTCTGTTAAACCCATGGAAGATATCTTACTGAAAACTTGAGTTAAAACAGTTCTCTGTCTTTCTGTTCTCTGATAATCCCCATCTCCTACGTATCTTATTCTGGCATAGGCTAAAGCCTGCATTCCATTTAAGTGCTGCATTCCTCCTGAAGTTAGATACTGAGGAGTTACCTTCTCAAGTTTTGCTAATTCTGTTATATAGCCATTTAGTACTTTTACTTCTGCATCAGATACATTTATATCTACTCCGCCTACAGCATCTACAATTTTATCAAAATGAGTAAAGTCTACTTTTACATAATCCTTTATATTCATATTGAAATTCTCATTTACTACTTTTAAGGATAACTGAGGTCCCCCATAGGCATAGGCATGGGTAAGCTTGTCTTGAGATTTACTGCCTACATTTGTTACCAATAAGTCTCTCATTAGAGAAGTTAATTTTATCTTCTTATGAGCTTTGTCAAGGGTCAGTATCATAATGGAATCAGAACGACCAGTATCAGTGTTAGCATCTCTGGTATCTACACCTAGAAGCAGTATGTTCACATAATTGTCTTCCACAGTATTGTTAAACTGTTTGGTGTCTATACCAAGATCTGTGGCGTTTTTAGAGATATTTGTGGTTTTTAGTTTGGATAGCTTGCTGTTAATAGTGAAATAGGTTCCGGCACCAAAGGCTATTATAAATGCCAGAATTATAAATATGGGAATAATAATTACCTTCTTTTTCATTTTTTCCTCCTAAAGGGCATCCTAATAGTTTTACCTATATATAGATACTCAAATTTATTTTTAATATTTTGTAAATATTAATATATAGTTTTAAATTACAATATTTTTTAAATATATCATAATATATGATATATTTTGACAGATGATATGTCAATAAAGCTCAGAAATATACTGAAATTTGTAATTAAAAAAATATAAAACTTTAGAAATTTTAACCTAATATGACTTAAATAAGGAATATAATCACGAAATAATATATATGAGATCAAAGAAATTAATATAATAAATTAGACAAATATCAATAATATTAATATAATAATATTATGTTTTTAGATAATATTATTATATTTTAGAAAAAATGCATTATCGTGAATATGGAGTGGAACTTTAGAGGTTTTAATCAGATTTTATGTAACATATGACACAATATACCAGCTTTTCTTGTATTCCACCTAAAAACATAGTATAATGATGCATGTGATATGTAAAGTTTACATAAATTTAAAAATAATAATATTGATTATATTAAATATGTTCATTTTTATAAAAGATTTTAAAGCTAAAATTCTAAGATGTAAGAGGGGGAGATTTTAATTGCAGAATTTGGAATTAGATAAAGAGGTGGATGTGGATTTATACAGGGACAGATATTCAAAATCTTTTTTATATTACGCTGGAAAGAGATTAATTGACATATGCGGTTCATCTATTGGATTAATCCTTTTAAGTCCCTTTCTTTTAGTAATAATAATAGCAATTAAACTGGATTCCAAAGGACCTGTAATATTTTCTCAAGAGAGAGTTGGTAAAAATGGCAGGAAATTTAAAATGTATAAATTTAGGTCTATGGTAGTAAATGCAGAAGAACTGCTGATAAAATTAAAAGATAAAAATGAAATGTCCGGTCCCATGTTTAAAATGAAGGAAGATCCCCGAATAACAAAGGTTGGTAAGTTTATAAGAAGGACAAGTATTGATGAACTTCCACAGCTGCTGAATGTGTTAAAAGGGGATATGTCCTTAGTGGGACCAAGACCGAATTTACCAAGAGAAGTGGCAAAATTCAGTGATTATCATAAGCTAAAATTACTGGCAAAGCCTGGACTTACCTGTTATTGGCAGGTTATGGGTAGAAACACCATAGGCTTTGAAGAGTGGATGAAATTAGACATAAAGTACATAGAAGAGAGAAATCTATGGGTAGATATAAAGCTCATAATAAGGACATTTTTTATGCTGTTTGGAGATAAGAATGCTCATTAAATATATAGAGACAGAAAACTTAAGGGGGAACAATGAGATGAAAATAGTTGTAGCTGGAACTGGATATGTAGGTCTTGTAACAGGAGCCTGCTTATCCGAGGTAGGACATAGTGTAACCTGTGTAGATATTGACGAAAAAAAGGTTCAACTTATGAAAGATGGTATTTCACCTATATATGAACCGGGACTGGATGAATTATTAAAGAAAAATCATGAACAGGGAAGACTTAATTTTACTACAGATTATAAAGCTGCCTATAGTGATGCGGATGTAATATTCATAGGAGTTGGTACTCCAGAGAAATCTGATGGTTCAGCAAATCTTGACTACGTCTATATAGTGGCAAGACAAATTGCACAAAACATCACCAGAGATTGTTTAGTAGTAGTTAAATCCACAGTACCTATAGGAACTAATGACGAAGTAGAGGAATTCTTAAAGGATAACTTGGTTAAGGATGTTAATATAGAAGTGGCATCAAATCCGGAGTTCTTAGCTCAGGGTACAGCAGTTAAGGATACCCTTCATGCTAAACGTATTGTAGTAGGAGTAGAATCTGAAAATGCAAAGAATATAATGACAGAAATCTACAATAGATTCAATCAGCCTATTGTGGTTACAGATAGAAGAAGTGCAGAAATGATAAAATATGCCTCAAATGATTTCTTGGCACTAAAGATTTCCTTTGTAAATGAAATAGCAAATCTATGTGAATTGGTAGGTGCTAATATAGAGCATGTAACAGAAGGTATGTCTTATGACACCCGTATAGGAGACAAATTCCTAAAAGCTGGAATAGGATACGGTGGTTCTTGTTTTCCTAAAGACACAAAGGCTCTTCACTGGTTAGCTGACGGCTGGGGATATGAAATAAAAACTGTTAAAGCCACTATCGATGTTAATGAAAATCAAAAATTCAGACTTATACGAAAAGCAAAGCAGAAATGTAAAATACTTAAAGGCTTAAAGGTAGCAGTACTGGGTCTTACCTTTAAACCAGGTACAGATGATTTAAGAGAAGCGCCATCTATCCCTAATGTTAAGATGCTTTTAGAAGAAGGAGCAGAGGTTATTGCTTACGATCCAGTAGGAGAGGATAATTTTAAAAAATTATTCCCTACAGAGATAACCTATGTACAGAATCCAGAAGAAGCCCTAAAGGATGCAGATTTAGCTTTCCTTTTCACTGAATGGAAAGAGATTACTGGAATAAGTTTAGATAAATATAAAGAACTCATGAAAAAGCCTGTTATATTTGATGGACGTAATTGTTACGACTTAGAAGAAGCAGAGAAGGCTGGTGTAGAGTACTATTCCATTGGAAGGCCCGCAGTTAAAAGCTAAAGTATAATTATAAGGGGGATTGAGAATGTTATGTGCACTGATAATGGCCGGAGGTAAAGGAGAAAGATTTTGGCCTCTTTCCACAGATGAAAAACCAAAGCAGTTTTTAAAGCTTTTAGGTGAAGAAACCATGATACAGATGACAGTAAACAGACTTAAGGATTTGATCCCTGTGGAGAGAATATTTGTAGTTACAGGGGAGAGATACACTAAGTTAGTAAAGGAACAATTACCTGAACTTCCACAGAGAAATATTATAGTAGAACCTATGGGAAAAAATACAGCACCTTGTATAGCATTATCTGCTTTCCACATTGAAAAGTACTATGAAAATGCTACTATAGCAGTACTGCCCTCAGATCATCTCATTAGAAATGAAGAGGAGTTTAGAAATGTTATAGCAACTGCAGATTCATTTATAGAGAAACATGAGGATTCTATCGTAACTTTAGGAATGAAACCGGATAGAGCAGAAACGGGTTATGGATACATAAAATGTGATAAAACAGATTCCATTGTAAAGGGATTAAAAATAAGAAATGTGGAAATGTTCGTAGAAAAACCAGATGAGGAAACTGCAGAGGAATACCTAAGAGACGGAAACTTCCTATGGAATGGTGGTATGTTTGTCTGGAAGGCAAAAAATGTTCTAACACTTACAGAGAAATATCTTAAAAACACCTATGATGTACTTAAGGAAATAACTTGCAGTCTAGAGGAAGAATATGAGGAAAAGTTAAAAACTAACTACAACTTAGTAGATAGTGTATCTATAGATTATGCCATAATGGAGAAAGCAGAAAGTATCTATGTGATACCCAGTGAATTTGGCTGGGATGATGTAGGAACCTGGTATTCTGTAGAGAGATACAGAGATAAAGATGAAAATAACAATGTGTGTGTAGGAAATATCATCAATATAAATAGTAAAAATAACATTATTGTAGGAAACAATAAGCCAGTTATAATATCTGGATTAGATGATATATTTGTGGTGGAGAGTGATGATGTTATTTTGATTGGTAAAAAAGATGATATTAAGGATATAAAAGATATTAAAAAGACGGTCCTATGATTGGAGTTGGAAATGTGAAGGTAGCTTTAGTACATGATTGGTTGACTAATATGGGTGGGGCGGAAAGAGTTGTGATAAATTTTAAAGAGATATATAAGGACTCACCTATATACACAACACTTTATAATCCAGAAAAATTAGATGAAGAACTTAAAAATATTGATGTGAGAACATCATTTTTACAGAATGAAAAAAATCTGAAAAAAGGGCATCAAAGTCTTTTGCCTTTTATGCCTATGGCTTTTGAAAGCTTTGATTTAAATGAATATGATATTATACTCAGTAGTAGTTCCTCCTGTGCCAAGGGAGTAGTAACAAATCCAAACTCTATGCATGTATGTTATTGTCATACTCCAATGAGGTATGGTTGGGAGTTTTACTATGAGTATGCTAATAACTGGGACATGAAAAAAATAAAAAGGAATATGCTTAAATATTTTATTAACTATATAAGAGTATGGGATAATGTGTCATCTAATAGAGTAGATTATTTTATTGCTAATTCTCAAAATGTAGCAAGAAGGATTTGGAAACACTATAGAAGAGAAAGCGTTGTTATTCATCCTCCTGTTAGATGTAAGTTATTTAATATTAGTGATATAGATGAGGATTATTTCTTAATACTTTCTAGATTAGTTCCATATAAAAAAGTAGATTTAGCGGTTAAAGCATTTAATGAATTGGGACTACCTCTAGTTGTAATAGGTGATGGAGTAGAAAGACAAAAATTAGAATCTATAGCTAAAGATAATATTAAGTTTTTAGGCAGACAACCAGATAGTGTAATAAAAGAGTATTATTCAAAATGTAGGGCTTTTTTATTTCCTGGTGATGAGGATTTTGGTATAACACCACTGGAAGCTCAAGCAAGTGGACGACCTGTAATTGCCTTTGGAAAAGGTGGAGCACTTGAGACTGTAGTAGAAAATCAAACTGGAGTTTTTTTTAGAGAACAGACGGTGGATAGTTTAAAAGATGCAGTTAAAAGATTTGAAGGTGTTAAATTTGATAAGCAAGCTATTAGAAAGCATGCTGAAGAATTTGATGAGGAGATATTTAAAGAAAAAATTAAAAGTTTTATAGAAAATTCATATGTTAATTTTAAAAAAAGTTTTAATGTGCTGTGAATGGAGTCTGAAATGAATATATTAATAGTTAATACTTATTATTTTCCTAATATAATTGGTGGAGCAGAAATAAGTGTAAAAAAGTTAGCAGAAGGATTAGTAGCTAATGGACATGAAGTCCACATTATATGTACAGATGTAAAAGATGATAATGAAATTATTAACGGGGTGAATGTTCACAGAATAAAGCTTAGTAATATATATCAGCCTATAGAATTAAGAAATAAGAATATTTTAAAGAAAATGATTGGAAGAATTAATGATATATATAATATGTTTAATAGAAAAAAACTTAAAGAAGCGATATTAGAAATTTCACCAGATATAATGCATGTTAACAATATATATGGTATTAGTCCTGCAATATGGAATTTGGCTAAAGATATGGAAATAAAATTAGTGCACACTATAAGAGATTACTATTTGATGTGCCCTAAAATAAGTATGTTAAAAGAAAATAAAATATGTAATAAAAAGAATATTGTATGTAAAGTATTCTGCAATATAAATAGAAATATATCTAATAAGGTGGATTTTGTTACAGCACCTTCACAGTATACATTAGATACATTTATTAATGACGGATTTTTTAATTTATCTAAAAAAGAAAAAGTATTTAATGCAATAGATTTTGATCAGAAAATGGTTAGAGAAATATACTTTTCAAAAAATTTTAATATTAGCAATGATAAGATAATAAAATTTGTTTTTATGGGGAGTTTAAATAAAAATAAAGGTATTGACTTGTTATTAAAAGCATTCTCAGAAGTTAGAAATAAAGAAATCGAATTAATAATTGCAGGCAAAGGTCCATTAGAACAAATGGTCAACGAATACTGTAATATGGACAAGCGTATACACTATAAAGGTTTCCTAAGAGAAGAAAAAATTAATGCAATTCTTAGGGAAAGTCATGTTTTAGTAGCACCATCAGTATGGAATGAACCGTTTGGAAGAGTTGTAATAGACGCATATAAAAATTGTATGCCGGTAATAGCAGGTAATTATGGAGGACTTAAAGAAATAGTAAAAAATGATTTTACAGGAAAACTTATAGAGCCAAATAATAAAAATGAATTTATAAAAACAATAGAATATTTTACTAATAGAAGTATCATAAAACAAATGTTAAAAAATTGTATGGATGAATTAGCCGAATATTCTATACAAAAGCAAGTGGAGCATTTTGAAAATATTTATAAAATTTGTTTAGAGGATTAAGATTAAATCATAAAGAATTTATACAATATCAAGGAGAAATCTAATGAAAACTTGTTTTTGTCCATATGAATCAAAATTAAATAAATATGTTGAGATAATACAGGATTGTCTAAAATTAAAAAATATAGAAGTATATAGTATTAAGAGTGTTCTAAGTAATAGAAAATTATTTAAAGAAGTATCTATTTACAATTTTAATTGGTTTGAAAATGTAGATAAAAGTAAGATTAAGATGATACCAAAAATAATCTGTAAGATATTATTTATAAAATACTTAAGAATAAAAAAGAAAAAAATAATTTGGACTATGCATAATAAGGAACCGCACAATTCCAAAAATAATTTACTAGCACAATTTATGATAAAGTTTATGGCTGTAAATTCACAAAAAATAGTTGTACTATCTAATGAAAGTAAGGTAACTTTAAAAAAATTTATTAGTGAGGAAGAGATTGAAAAAAAAGTTAAGCTAATTGCACATCCAAACTATTTAGGTTCATATAAAAATAGTAAAGTAGATGATATTAGTAATAATAATTATTTGAATTTACTATTTATTGGAAGGGTACAGCCATATAAAAATATAGAGTTGCTAATAGATGTTTCGAATTCATTTTACAATAAAAATGTAAATTTTATTATAGCAGGTAAACCTAATACAAGTGAATATGGTGAAATGTTGAAAAAAAGTATCAAAAATAAAAATATAAAAACGAAGTTTTCTTTTATAGAAGATGAGGAAATGATTTCATTAATAAAAATGAGTGACGCAATTATTTTACCATATGATATCCAAAGTAGTTTAAATTCTGGAACAATTATGTTAGCTTTTTCAAATAAAAAAACTGTGATAAGTCCACTAATAGGAACACTTAAAGACATAAAAAATGAAAATTTATATTTTACATATGAATATTCATCTCAAGAGGAACATAAAAAAAAGTTAAAAGAAGCAATTATAAATGTTACTAAAAAATCTAGAGTTGAAATTCGAAATATGGGAGAAAGATGTTTTGACTACGTAAAAGAACATAATAGTAAAGAACTTATTGCAGAAAAGTATGAAGAACTATATAACAACTTATAGAAAGGAATTCGTAAATGAAAAAGGTAGTACCTATAGTAATTATTGAGTTCAATAGTTATGCTAGAACAATAAAATATATATATGATTTTCTCGATAGTGTTATATATGAAAAAGTTAGTTTTATTATAGTTGATAATGGAGATAGTGATAATAATTATAATTCTATAAAAAAAGAAATTAAAAATAAATTTGAAAGCAAATATGAATTAAATATACTAGAAAATAATGATAAGCGAATAAAAAAGGCAATTAAAATTATTGTTAAAATAAAAGATATATATATAGTAGATATTGTTCTAATAAAAGCAAAAGAAAATTATGGATTTGCCATAGGAAATAACATAGGAGTTAGTATAGCTGAAAAAATATATAAAGTAGATCATATAATTTTTAGTAATAGCGATATTAGGTTCAATGAAAGCTTTAATTTGAAAAAATTAATTGAAAAGTTAAAATCAGATTCGCAAATAGCTTTAGTTGGTCCGAAAATTATAGGCCTAGATAATGAAGCTCAGACTCCATGTGAAGAAAAGACTATAATGGAAAGATGGAATTTACTATCAATTGTATGGCCATTAAATAGAATTTTTAAAATAAAATTTTTAAATACTTCTGATGATGTTATACATATAAACGAGAATTATATACCTTATAGAATATTAGGGGCATTTATGTTATTTGATTTTAAAAAGTTTTTAGAAATAAACATGTTCGATGAAAATACATTTTTATATGCAGAAGAACTTATAATAGCAGAAAAGTTAAAGCAATTAGATTATAAGACATATTATTGCAATTCTCAAATTTTAATTCATGAACAAGGAGGAACAACTAAGAAAGTTTTAAATAATATTAATAAAATAAAGCTTAGATTTAATTCTGAAATGTATTACTATAGTAGATATAAAAAAGTAAATAATAAAATAATTTTTATAACAAAAGTATTATTTAATTTTTATATTTTTAAGTTAAATATATATCATTATTTTCAAAATAAATTTATGAAAAAAATTAATTTATAAAATAAAATTTTTTTATTTTATAGAAAGTCATATTACTGTATTAATAGAAAGTGGAAGTTAACTGTTAATAAGATAGAATTAAAAATTTATAAGTAGCTATAAGTTATTTTAAAGCTATTATTAAAAAATTATTAAGTAACATCATTATTTATTAAAAGGAAGAGGTACAATGAAAATTGGAATTATAATAGTTACATACAATAGAAAAGAATGCTTATTAAAATCACTAAAATTATATGAACAACAGAGTAAGCTACCATCATATATATTAGTTGTAAATAATAATAGTAATGATGGAACAGAAAAAGTGTTAAATGATTGGAAAAATGATGAAAAACATTTTAAAAAGTATGTTATAAATTTAAATAATAACATTGGTGGCAGTGGAGGATTTTATACTGGACTAAAAAAAGGATTGGAACTTGATGCTGATTGGATTTGGGTATCAGATGATGATGCATATCCTGAAAAAGATGCATTAGAAAACATATATAAGTATGTAAAGTCAAATGATGAAAAAACAATTCATAAAATTTCTACTATTTGTGGACAAGTGATTAATAATAATAAAATAGATGAATCACATAGGAAAAGACTAAAAAAAAGTTTTTTAAAAATAGATTTTATTCCAGTTAATAAAAATGAGTACGATAAGGAAAGTTTTGAATTAGAACTATTTTCTTATGTTGGTTCTGCAATAAATAAGAGATATTTAAAACAGGCTGGATTGCCAGAAAAAGATTATTTTATTTATTATGATGATACAGAGCATTCATATAGATTAAGTAAAAAAGGAAAAATAATATGTCTTCCAAGTGTAAAAATTATACATGATGTTGATTCAAGAACTAGCTGTGATGTAGACTGGAAGAAATATTATGGAATGAGAAATAGACTTTTATTTTTAAAAAAACATTTTAACATAAGATATTATATATATTCATATGTAACACAAATAATTAAATGTGCCATAAGGGATATAATTAAATCTTCTTTAATTGAAAATGTGCAAATAAGAGACGCACTTAAGGATAGTAGGCAAAATGTTTTAGGATTACATAGCAAATATAAACCGGGATGGAAACCATAGATACGATAATCTTAAGGGTAAATATGGATATATGATAATTTGAGAGGATATTATTATGAAAATAACTGACAAATGTATCAATTTTTTAGAATATATAGTTGCTATTTGTATGATCTTAGATTTTCATTCAGTATGGACACGGGTTAATTCCGATTTAAAAACAATAAATTCACTTGTATTATTTGTAACACTAGCTATTTTGGGATTAATAGTAATCAAATATATTATAAGAAATAAAAAAGAGTTTACTGTATTATTAATTATTATAACAAGTATAGTAATATATAATATTATATTTATATCTTTTAATCAAATAAATACTAAAAATTTTATTTTGGTATTTTTAGTTATATTATTAGAATTTATAATTTATTCAATTTATAATATAAAAATAAATAAAAATAATGTAATATTAACAAATATATCGAATGTAATTATAATACTTTCTGTTATATCACTTGTTTTTTATATATTTGGAAGTAATATGAATTTAGTATCACCTAATAAACAAGTTCTAATCGATTGGGGAGGAGAACATTTTATTCCAAGTTATTATAATTTATATTATGAAACTCAAATAACCTTTATATCTAACTTTAGAGTAATAAGAAATAGTGGAATATTTAATGAACCAGCTATATACGCTGCTTGTTTATGTTTAGCTTTAATACCACAATTATTTTTAAATGCCAAAAAAAATAAGATTAAAATAGGAATTATATTATTTACTTTAGTAACAACATTTTCAACTACTGGAATAATTGTAGGACTATTATTGACTTGTATTAGCTTATTTTTTAGAAGAACATATAGAATTAAAAATTCTATTAAGATTTTATTAATGCCAATTTTAGTGTTTTGTTCAATATATGTTATAGTTTTTTTTATAAATGATAAATTAATTCAAAGTAAATATAATTCTAGAGGATCATATTCAGTAAGAATGGATGATATTAGAGTTGGAATTGAGGCATGGAAAGATCACAAATTTTTAGGTAATGGTTATAATGACAAAGTATCAATACAAAATTATATGGATCTTAGCATAAGAGGAGTTGATACAGGCGGAAGCAATGGTACTATGCTGATATTATCACAGGGAGGAATATATTTGTTAAGTATTTATATTATATCTTTTTCTTTAGCTATTGCTTATTCTATAAAAAGAAAGAATTTTAATAATATATATATTTATTTAACAATAGTAATTTTACTTTGTGCAAATGCTATACCATATAATTATATTGTTGTTTATTTTGTGGGCAATGGCATAATATGTAATTTTATATCTAAAGGTATAGAGAAATCTAAGATAAATGGTGGCTTTAAAATAAAGTAAAGTTAAAATTTACTTAAAAACTTTCTAAAATAGTATATATTGATTGTATCAATTACAAAAGATAGTATATATAAATAAAACAATGTGATATAGATTCAATTATAGATAATTAAGATTATTTTTAGGGGTAATTTTATAAATGAAATGTTTCAAAAATATAGTTTTAGACAAATTAATTGAAATTTTATGTTTTGTGTATTCTTGCCTATATAGTATAAATCAGTAATAAAATCTATGAAATGGACATAAAGTGGATTGTTTTATTATATCTAATTGAAGAGTTTGATAAAAATCAAAAAAGTATAAAATCAAGAAAATATTCTTGTAATTTATAATAATAATTTTTATGCTAATACATTATTATTGTTCAACAACATAACAATAATAAAATATAAGTTTATTTATTTTACAATTAAAATAAATAAGTTATTCACTAAGTTTTTTGTAGTATAATTTAACAGGGGGATAAAAGTCTATGAAAAAATATAATTATATAATAGTAGGATCTGGTATTTTTGGGGCCATTTTTGCTTATGAAGCAAATAAAATAGGGAAAAAATGTTTAGTTATAGATAAAAGAAGTCACATTGGAGGGAATATATATTGTGAAGACATAGAAGGTATTAATGTTCATAAATATGGCGCTCATATATTCCATACGAGTAATAAGAAAGTTTGGGATTATATAAATAGTTTTGCTGAATTTAATAGATATACAAATTCACCAATTGCGATTTATAAGGATGAGCTTTATAATATGCCATTTAATATGAACACTTTTAATAGGCTATGGGGAGTAAGAACTCCAAGTGAAGCTAAGGCAAAAATAGCAGAACAAATATTAGAAAGCAATATAATGAAGCCACAAAATTTAGAAGAACAAGCAATAAAACTTGTAGGAAAAGATATTTATGAAAAATTAATTAAAGGATATACAGAAAAGCAATGGGGAACAAAAGCAACGGAACTTCCAGCTTTTATTATAAAAAGACTTCCAGTAAGATTTACATATGATAATAATTATTTTAATGATAAATATCAAGGTATTCCTATTGGTGGATATACTAAAATAATTGAAAAAATGCTTAAAGGAATCGAAGTAAGACTTAATACAGATTTTTTTAAAAGTAGAAAAGAATTTGAAAATCTAACTGAAAAAATAGTTTTTACTGGGATGATAGATGAATTTTATAACTATAAATTTGGAACTTTAGAATACAGAAGCTTGAGATTTGAAAATGAAATTTTGAATCAAGAGAATTATCAGGGAAATGCTGTTATTAATTATACTGAATATGAAGTACCATATACAAGGATAATAGAACATAAACATTTTGAATATGGAACTCAACCTAAAACGGTAATAACTAAGGAGTATCCAGCTAGATGGAATAAAGGAGATGAACCATATTATCCTATAAATAACGAAAGAAATAATATAATATATAGTAAATATAAAAATTTGTCTAACAAAGAAACTGATGTAATCTTTGGGGGAAGACTAGCTGAGTACAAGTATTATGATATGCATAATGTAATAGAACAAGCTCTAAAATGTACTGAAAAGGAACTTCAAAAATGAGTAAAAGTATAGCAAAAAATTTTATTTATAATCTTTTACTTCAAATAGTAACTTTGTTTATGCCATTAATAACAGTCCCATATGTATCTAGAATATTAGGCAAAGAAGGAATAGGAATTTATAGTTATACTCTTTCTATCGTTCAATATTTTGTAATATTGGGTACACTTGGGGTTTCTATGTATGGAAATAGACAAATTGCTTATGTAAGAGATAATAAGCAAGAAATGTCTAAGACGTTCTGGTCTATAACCTTTCTTAAAATAATTACAACAAGTATTTCTTTATTAGCATACATATTACTATTTGGATTTAATAAAACTTATGGATATATTTATTTAATTCAGGCTATAAATATTATAGCGGCTATGATTGATATATCTTGGTTGTATATGGGATTAGAAGATTTTAAAAAAACTGTTACAAGAAATTTATTTGTAAAGATACTAGGTGTAGTGTGTATTTTTATATTTGTGAAAGATTATCAGGATTTAAATAAATATATAATTATAAATGTGCTTATGACTTTTATTGGAAACTTAGTAATGTGGATATATATTCCAAGTACAGTTTCAAATATAAAGATAAAGCTTACTGATATAGTAAAACATATTGTTCCAACAGTTCAATTGTTTATACCTCAAATTGCTATTCAAATATATGCAGTGTTAGATAAAACAATGTTAGGAACTTTAGTTGATGCTGGAGAAGTTGGGCTTTATGAACAATCTCAAAAAATAATTATGTTAGCATTAGGATTAGTAACTTCACTTGGAGTAGTAATGTTACCCAGAATGAGTAATACTTTTGCAAATGGTGATGGTAAAAAGATGAATGAATATTTAAATAAGAGTTTACAAGCAGTATCCTATGTATCTATTCCAATGGCAGTAGGATTAGCGGCAGTATCAAATGAATTTGTATCATGGTTTTTTGGAAAAGATTTTAGTCCAGTTTCATATTTAATGATTATATTAACTCCAATTTTGTTTTTTATAGCTATAAGTAATGTACTAGGTATTCAATATTTATTACCATCAAGTAGAACAAAAGAATTTACAATTTCTGTAACTATAGGTGCTGTAATAAACGTAATATTAAATTTTATATTAATACCACAATATAAAGCGATAGGAACATGTATAGCCACAGTAGTTGCTGAATTTATTGTTACTTTAATTCAATATACATATTTAAGAAAAAATATTAAAAAGAAAAATTTATTTAAAAGTATAGTAAAATATACAGTTTCATCAATGATTATGTTTATATTAGTTAGAATTATAGGAATTTATATGGAATCTAAAATTATAACAACAATAATACAAGGGATAGTGGGTTCGATTACATATTTAATACTATTAAGCTTATTAAAAGAAGAAACAAATTTAACTATAATTAGATTTATAGTTTCAAAGTTTAAGAAAGGATAAAGAAATGTATGTATATGATAAGAAATATTGGATTGGATTTGTTGAAAATTTTAGGATGTTTTGCGGTTGTTGTATTGCATGTTGCTGGTAGAAGTGGATATCTACTTAATTCAACTCTATATTATGCTTCAAGTTTTGCAGTTCCCATGTTTTTTATGGTAAATGGTAATTTATTATTAAATAGAAATAGTTTAGAATATAAATATGTTATTAAGAAAATATTAAATATTTTACTTTTAGTGTTTTCATGGAATATACTTTTATGTATAGTTAAATTAATATGGAAACATAAATTTAATAACCCTTTATTTTTAACAGCAGAAAATTTTATTCAGAAAAATTATTTTTGGCAATTTTGGTTTTTTGGATCACTGTTACTTATATATTTCATACTACCTATTATATATAAATATTTTAAGGATAATAAAAATTCTATTTTTATTACAGTATTTTTTATTATAATTTCATTATTGATAGATTTCACAAGTATTTTTAGATCAATTACAGGAAATTCAATAATACAAATTCATATAATACAAACATTTAGACTTTGGACATGGCTATCTTATTTTTTGCTTGGAGGATTAATAGGAAAAAATAAGATAAAAGATTTATTAAAAAAATATATAAATAAATATATAAATATGTTTATGTTTATATTTATGACAATAATTGTTATTATATATCAATACAATATGGCTAAATATGTTTATAAAATACAATACGCAGAATATTTTTATGATAATATTTTTACCTTTGTATGGTTAATTAGTTTGTTTTTACTATTATATAGATTAGATTATTTAAAGTTAAAAAATAATATTATAAATACTATAAGTAATAATATAATGGGAATTTATATTATACATGTAACGATAATTAAAATATTTACTCATTTTTATAAATTTGAATCATCACTTGAAAATATATTATTAATTATATTAGTTTTTATGGCATCTTTTATAGTATCATTTTTTATTAATAGATTTCCGTTAATTAATATATTAACTAAAATTTAGTATTAATTTCAGATGATTTTACAAAGTAATATTCTACTATACGAAAAACAAATAAGTATGAAAATTCCTAAAATATAAATCAAATTTTAATTATTAAAAAATTTATACAGTAAAATAGTTTGCAAAAAATAAATAGTGTATAATATTAGATTTACTCGATATAATTGTAAAGGAGAAATTATTACGATTTGGTTAGTTGCTGTTATGTAATTCGGTCTAAAAATGAATTTCTTTAAAACTTTTTAGACCTTTTAAGCCTAGGATGAAAGAAATAAAATATTTTGTATATCAGAAACGTATAACTACTATGATGTTTATAATTATTAGCTGTGAAATTACTAAAGATATAAATGGGAAACTTTTTTATAAATAATAGTAGTTGGATTTTTACCAATAATAGTATAATCGTGGATTGTGATCAAACAGAGCTAATTACAAATAGTAAAACTTTTGAATTAGCTGAAAAAGTTTGTTTCTCTTAAAAAGAAAAACCAATATTGTTATTAACTATTTGTTACATTACTGGTGACTACTCTGAAATAGTAGCAATGGTTTTGGATTCCAGAGAGTGCGCATTGTACTGATGATTATAGTGATTTATTAAGATCTATACTATTTAAGTAATGATAAAGTTTGTAACGGTAATTTAATATTAAGAACAGTGGCTTTGGTCCAACAGAAAATATTTGGAAACTACTTTCAGTTCTTAATCTAAAATTTGTGACTAAAGATTATTCTACTGTTAAAGCTAGAATTTTATCAAAATATATACCTTACTCAGAATATGATAAAGCTTTTTGGGATTATGAACTTCTTCAAATCGATAAAGTTAGATATATTATAGTACAGATATTATCTGAAAAAGGAAATTTAAAATACTCTCTGATTATCACAGATATTAGTGATAAGGAAATGAATGCGATTGAAATATTCCATTTTTATAATAAACATCAGACTATAGAGTTTTTTTAAAATGGTTAAAAATGTATATTGTATAAAGAATCTTAGAATATCTAAATTCTATGGCATTTATCATTTCTTATGATTAGTATTTATATTCACAACCTTATAAGTTCTTTTAAGTCCACGATTATTTGCGCAAAATTTGATAATACGGATGTAAGAGTTCTAGTTAGATGTGAAAAGCATTTATTAAAATAAATGCCAATGAAATTAATATAAATCTTGCGCTTTATTGATGATGCACTACGTGATGCTAGATATATACAGATTAGTTTTAATATTTGAGACTAAAGTTAAATAAATATGATAAAGTTAGAAACTTATTTTAAAGTGTTTTTAGTATTTTCATTTTTAATATTACCATATTATGCGAATAGGCTGCGTCTTAATAAATAAAAAACTAAGGAATATTATAGAAAATATTAATGGTCAAACATATAAAAATATAAGTTCTATATTTGTACGAATTTTAGCTGATTAATTTGTGAAATATGTATATAATTAAATTTTATAATTATTAATAAGTATTAAAATAATTTAAGAATTAAAGAGGAAAAAATGTATAAAAAAGTAATTTGGATATTAGTAATAACTTTTATTATAATAGTTAGTTTTATTATATTTAAATTTATCATATATAATAAAACTAATTCTAATAATTTAACTGAAAAATCACAATTTTCAATAGGTGTGAATATACATTTTGTAAAGCCAAATATTGAAGAAGTTAGTAAATTACATAAAGCTGGATTTAAAATTGTAAGGATGGATTTATCATGGGCAAGTATTGAAAGAGTAAAAGGTATATATAATTTTACTGATTATGATACATTAGTAAGAAATATGAATGAAAGTAATATAAAAATTCTGTTCATTTTAAATTATTCTAATCCCCTATATGATAATGGTATTTCACCTCATACAGATGAAGGTCGAAAAGCTTTTGCTAATTTTGCTAAAAATGCTGCAGAACATTACAAAGATAAAGGTATTGTTTGGGAAATATGGAATGAACCTAATATAGGGTTTTGGAAACCAAAGCCAAATGCTGCTGATTACTCTAGATTAGCTATAGATACTATAAATGCTATTAGATCAAAAGATAAAAATGCATTTATAATAGCACCAGCATTGGCAGGAGTTGATTACAATTTTTTAAATCAATTAGGTAGAAATCAAATATTTAAATATATAGATGCTGTGAGCATTCATCCTTATAGACAAAAAAATCCCGAAACAGTTATAGAAGATTATAAAAAATTAAGACAGTTAATACAAAAGTATCCTCATAATGAAAATATTGAAATTTTCTCTGGTGAATGGGGATATTCTACTTCATGGAAAAATATGAATGATATGAAACAAGCTCAATATTGCATTCGTGAATATTTAACTAATATTATGTGTGGAGTTAATGTGAGCATTTGGTATGATTGGAAGGATGATGGTACTAATAAAAGCAATCAAGAGCATAATTTTGGAACAGTATATAATGACTTAACACCTAAACCAACTTACTATGCAATTCAGACTATGAATACAGCACTTAATGGATATAGGTATGTAAAGAGAATAGATACGCAATCAAAAGATGATTATGTACTTATGTTTCAAAAAGGTGATAAAGTTGTTTATGCTGTTTGGACTACTGGTAAAAGTCATGATATAAATATAGATTTAAAGAATAATAAAGTTCAAGTTATTGAGCTTATGGGTAAGAATTATAATGATAAAGGAGCTAAAAAAAAGTATAAAATTAATTTAGATGAAAATGTTAAATATATTTTAAATTAGTTAGAAAGTAACAAATAGAAATCTTTTAAACTTTTACTGAATATTAAAAACAAATATTTGAAATATAAGTAAACTTAGTTTATAATAAAAATGTTATTGCTTGGATATTTTTAATTAAATTGAAACTTTTATTAATTATATAATAGAATTGAGGGATAAACTTTATGGAAGAAACCAAGGAAATGGAATTGAGCGATATTTTTTACGTTCTTGCTAAGAAAAAGATGATGATAATAGTCATAACTTTAGTATGTACTTTAATTTCTGCAGTCGTCAGTTTTTTTATAATATCTCCAACTTATCAATCGGAAAGTAGTGTAATTGTAGATAAAAAAAATGGTACCAATACTCAATATAATAATAATGATGTGCTTATGTATCAGAATCTTGTTAAGACCTATGCAAGCATAGGTGAGTCCGATGATGTATACATTAAAGCGGCACAGAAGTTGAATAACGGTATATCTTCTGATGAGCTTGCTAAAAGGATTACCATTACTCCTGTTACTAATACTCAGCTGCTTACAGTTACGGCTACTGGAGGCAGTGCTAAGGAGGCACTGGATTCAGTTACAGCAGTGACAGATTCCTTTATGGAAGTATCAAATACTGTTTATCCTGCAGGAGATATAAGAACTGTAAATAAGGGAAAACTTCCTAAGGCACCTGCAAAGCCTAACAAAAAACTTAATATTGCCATTGGATTCTTTTTAGGGTTAATGATTTCAGTGGGATTAGCTTTTGCAATGGATTATATGGATAATACCGTTGAAAGTATAGAGGATATTAAGAGGAATTTTGATTTGCCTATAATAGGAACCATACCACTAGAACAAGAGAATTAGGGGAGAATGCAGATATGTTAATAGTTAAGGATAATCCTAAGTCACCTATATCAGAATCCTATAGAACTCTTAGGACCAATATACAGTTTTCCAGTTTTGATGACAATATGAGTACTATATTAGTAACCAGTTCCACGCCTTCAGAGGGAAAATCTACAGTATCTTCTAATTTGGCATTGGCTATGGCGGAGACTAATAAGAAGGTTTTACTCATTGACTGTGATTTGAGAAGACCATCCATACATAAAAAATTTGGATTGTCCAACGAAAAGGGACTTTCAAATTTATTGATAGGACAACATAGTTTTAATGAAATTGCTCAGGAAATTACAAGTAATCTGTGTGTATTGACTTCTGGTACTATACCACCTAATCCTTCAGAGATGCTCTCTTCAAAGAAAATGGAGCTTTTCTTAAAGGAAGCGGAGAAGAATTTTGACTTTATAATTCTGGACACACCGCCGGTAGTTTCTGTAACAGATGCACAGGCTCTTTCTACCATTGTAGATGGTGTACTTTTAGTAGTTTCTTCGGGACATGCTCAGATACCGGAGGTGCATAAGGCTATTGAGCTGTTACAATACGTTAAAGCCAATATCATAGGTATTGTAGCTAACAAGGTCAAATCTTTTAGAAGAGGATATAAATATTATCAGTATTATTACTATGGCGAAGGCGATGGTAAGAATAAAAAACATAGAAGTAAAAGTAGTAAGTAATGTTTTTAGAAATACATAGTGAATATAATAGAGGATAATCTATCAGTACAGTTTACCGATAGATTATCCTCTTAACTATTTTTAGCTTAATTATCTATATTCCAATCTTGTAATTTTACCAATTCAGGTGGGAGTATATTCTTATTTACTACCGGGGATACCGTAACAGTAATAGTTGTATTTTTTACATTGCTCAGATGTATGGATAATTTCTCTAAATTATTAGGTGATTGGTTAGGCGGATTAGGAGACTGAGGTAATGGTTCTGCTTTCATTTTATCAAAATGCCCCTCCGCTGGAGATACAATGGAAACTAAGACCTTTTTATTATTTTTTGACAACAGAGCTGTTTTTTTATCCTTACTTATTTCAATTTTTGCTATAGTATGGGCAAACCACCATATATCTGAAGGCCTATAGGTGGTAATCTCGTCTTGTATCAGCATAGTTCCAGTATCTTTATAGAGAGCTGCTCCTCTTTTTACGGAGACAGCATCAGTCTTATAGGCATCAGTTATATCTGCAATGGCAAAGGATTTTTTTGAGCCTTCTTTAAAGCTATCTATTTTAGTATTTGCCAGTACATTTTGATCCGGTTTTGCACTGGGGTTTATAACCAGGGTATTTTGACCTTCTGCTCTTTTTCTATAATATTCCCATCGTTTGCCCTTTTCTCCTGTATCCCAGTATCCAGGAAGATTGTAGTTTTCTGTTCCCAGCTCACAAAACCAGCGAAGACCTAAGGTGTCATACACAAAGCTTCCAATATCAAGATCGCTGTGAGACAGTCCATTTTTACCAGCTTTAAAGCCCACAAAGGAATCTGAATTTTTACCTACATTATTGTGTAGTGTAACAAGTTCTAATTTGTTGAAATATTTATCCTGTATTTTTATGGGTATCTCTTTAACTTTTTTATTTCCCCATATAAGGCTCATAGGAGTGGTATCTTTTTCATTAGTAACGCTATTGTAATACCAGGAGTATTCTCCATTTTTAAATTTATTGGACAGCCACAGTAATATAGGTGATTTTAGTTTATAGGAATCGGCATCAGAAAAATTAAACAGGCCGCTGGGGCCATTCATATATATGGAGAAGTAACCCGTAGAAGCAAGTCCTGGTGATTTTGACAGATCATAATCCGTCCCCAGTGTAGAATCCAGTGAAGATATAAAATAAGCAGCATAGGTAGTGCCGTAATCCCAGTAGGATGGCCCTTCATACCAGGCACCATCCGGAGCATAATTACTCAGCATTTCCGGAAGATATTTTACTCCATTTTCAATAAGCTGTGCTGAAACTCTTTCAAACTCTTCTCCTTCATCACCTAGAGCCAGGGCGCCTAGACCTATCCCGCCATTGCATACACTGTTCCAGTTTGTAGCACCAGCCATAGAAGAATTTTTTACCATGGAAAATTCTAAAGCAGGTTTAAGTCCCTTATTTAAAAGGGCATTTCTTATAAGTGATTTTTGAGAATCTGTTAGGTAATTATAGAGCCAATCGTAGCCTATAGCAGCTGCTGCAGTCATTTCAGCGGTATCAAGAAAATGCTCTGGATGCCAGCTGGGAAATTTTTCATCACTTGAAATAGTTTCCAGTTCAAGGAGGGCAGCCTCCGCATATTTTTTATCTCCTGTTATCTTATATACAAAGGCTAAGGTTTGTATCCTATCCAGAACATCTCTGCTTACAGGCAAAAGTCTAACTTTATCAGCTAGTTCATATTTAACCGGTTCCCTTTCTAAAAGCATATCTGCCTTGCTTTGCAGATAATTAAATTTCTTTTTCATTGCGGTATCCTTGGATATATTCAATTTTATATTTCTAAAATCCTCTTCCCTGGCCATCAGCCTTGGATGCTGTCCATTTTCATTATGCTGCTTTAGTGATCTTATAATATTCTCTCCTTTAGGCAGATATATTTCAGGGTCAGCAGAGGATTTATTATTAACTGTGCCAGTGGACTCTGATCTATCAGTAATTACTTTATCAGCAGGCTCATCAGCCTTTTTTGGTGTTTTAGTATTTGAATAGGCTTTATATAATTTTGGCGCAAAATTATATATAAAATAAATTGACATAATCATTAACAGTATAATTAAAAAAAACTTTTTATAGATATTTTTCACATTGGTCTCCTTAGGCATATGAAAATAAATAATAAGTCAAAGATGTGACGGATATTTTGAATATGCCTTAATATAATTTTTAATTATTATAAACTTATAATAACTTATTTTCTATTGCTAGGGAAATAATTAAAATATATTTAACTATATTTATAAAATATGGATAATATGTAATATGACACTATATACCATATTTCCTTGTGTTTTGACTTTAGGAATAGTATAATATTTAAAGTATGTTATTATAATTTACAAAAATTTAAATTGATTACAGATAGTAATTTATAGATTTGTCAATAAATATATAGATAGATAAAAAGGATATGATGAACAAAATTTAAGCAAAAGTCGTCTGGAGTGGAAAATGTCAATGAATGTTTTTATAATTGGGTCAAAGGGTATTCCTGCTAAATATGGCGGATTTGAGACTTTCGTAGATAAATTAGTAAGCTATAGGAAAAATGATGATATTAAATATCATGTTGCATGTATTGCTGACAATGAAAGGGAATTCTCCTATAGAGGAGCTCGCTGCTTTAATGTTAAAGTAACAAATATAGGAAATGCAAAGGCTATTATATATGATTTAAAGGCTCTTAAAATGTGTGAAAATTATATAAAAAAGAATAATTTAAAAAATTGTATTATATATATTCTGGCTTGTAGAATAGGTCCTTTTTTGGCCTTTTATAAAAATAGATTTGAAAAGCAGGGTATTAAGATTTATGTTAATCCAGATGGACATGAGTGGAAGAGAAGTAAATGGAACAGATTTGTCAAGGCCTATTGGAAGATTTCTGAAAGGCTCATGGTAAAACATGCTGATCTGCTTATATGTGATTCAAAGGGAATAGAAAGTTATATACAGGAAGAATACAGCTTCTATAATCCTAAAACTACTTTTATTGCCTACGGTGCAGATATAGAGAAATCCACTGTAAAGGATACGGATGAAGAATTAACTCAGTGGTATGATAAATTCAATATCAAGAAAAATCAATATTATCTCATTGTAGGAAGATTTGTTCCGGAAAATAACTACGAAGTGATGATAAGTGAATTTATAAATTCCAATTCAAAAAAGGATCTAGTTATAGTTACCAATGTAGAAGAAAATAAATTTTACTGGGATTTAGTTGAAAAGACGAATTTCAATAAGGATAAGAGAATTAAATTTGTAGGTACCGTTTATAATGGAGAACTTATAAAGAGAATAAGAGAAAATGCCTATGGCTATATTCACGGTCATGAAGTAGGTGGTACAAATCCTTCGTTGCTGGAGGCCCTTGCCAGTACAAAGATAAATTTACTTTTGGATGTAAATTTTAATGTGGAAGTTGGCAAAGAGGGAGCACTTTATTTCAGCAAGGAAAACATGTCTTTAGCAGATCTAATTGAAGATGTAGATAAGTTTACAGAGGAGAGAATAAATCAGCTTTCCATAAAGGCAAAGGATAGAATTATTAATAAGTATTCCTGGGATAAAATAGTGGATAAGTATGAAAATTTATTTATAAGTCATTAAAAGCCAATACATATCCTTAGTTTAATATCTGTGCTGCTGATAACTCAGCCGTAGATAAATAGCAGAAATAATTATTTACTACTAATAGAGGGGGATAAATATGAAGGTACTGCACTATACACTGGGTATGCCTCCCTATAGAACTGGCGGGCTCACAAAGTATTCTGTAGATTTAATTAAAACCGAAAAGCAGCAGGGAATGGAAGTTATAGTATTATATCCAGGTCATTATAATTTCATGAATAAAACGTATATTGATTTTGATAAAAAATACTTTGGGATAAAGGTCTATGAACTTGTAAATCCACTGCCTGTCTCTCTGCTTGGGGGAGTGGGAGAGCCGGATAAATTCATAAGAAGAGTTAATGAAAAATATATCTATAATTTTCTACTTCGGGAGAAGCCGGATATTGTCCATATACACACATTAATGGGATTGCCCTTTGAGCTTGTAGAATCAGCTAAGGCATTAGATATAAAGACAATTTTTACTACCCATGATTACTATGGATTGTGTCCAAAAGTCAATTTAGTCAATTCAGAAAATGTCTTATGCGAAAATTATTGTGATGGCAGAGAATGTGTTAAGTGCAACTTAAACTCCTATTCACTGCCACTGATAACTCTTATGCAGTCTAAAATATATCGAAGATTAAAAAATCATAACTTCGTGAAACACTTGAGAAAACGTAAAAATGTCCAAATACAGTCTGCTCCACTAAAGCAGGATTACAGCAGTATAGATTTGCATAAATCCAATAAATATGTTTTACTTAGACAGTATTATTTAAATATTTTAGATAATATTGACTTTATACATTATAACAGCACCACAGCGGAGCAAGTTTATAAAAAATACTTAAATAAAAATAATGGGAAGATCATAAATATAACTCATAATGATATAAAAGATAACAGGAAAGAGAAGTTATTTAATAGAGATTATGTGAATTTTGGATATGTAGGACCCATTAGTTACAATAAAGGTTTTTTTAAGCTCTATGAGGCTTTAGAAGATCTGCATAAAGAGGGTATTGATAATTGGAAATTAAAAGTTTACGGCAATAAAGACAATGGTCCTGAAAATCCAAATATAACTTATTATGGAAGCTTTGATTATAATGATTTGAAAGAAATTTATGGGGATATGGATGTACTGATTATTCCAAGTATGTGGAGAGAGACCTTTGGTTTTATAGTCTTAGAGGCACTATCCCATGGTGTACCCTGTATAGTTACAGATAATGTGGGGAGTAAGGATATAATTGAAAAAGAGAAATTTGGACTGATAACAACTCCGGAGAATTTATCGGAATTATTGGAAAAGTTAATAGAAGATAAAAATATTTTAGCGGATATAAGAAGAAATATATTGTCTTCAGATTTTCCCTACACTATGGATACACATATTAGAGAGATTAAAGAAATGTATATTAATTTATTATAAAGGATGTTTATGGATTATGGTAAAGATAAGTGTCATAGTACCGGTATATAATGTGGAACAATATTTGGAGCAGTGTCTAACATCCATAGTAAATCAAACTATGAAGGATATCGAAATAATAGCTGTAAACGATGGGTCTACAGATAACAGCTTAAACATAATAAAGGAGTTTGCAGGTAAGTACTCTAACTTAGTGCTATTGGATAAGGAAAATGGGGGACTCAGCTCTGCAAGAAATTTTGGAATGGAGCATGCAAAGGGAGAATTTATATCCTTTGTAGATAGTGATGATTTTATAGAAGAAAATATGCTTGAAGATTTATATAATTTAGCCAAAAAACATGAGGCTGATATGGTGGTTTCCAAAATAAAATTGTATGAGGGATCTAAAGTTACAAGCATTATACCTAAGGCTCAGTATACTAAAAATATATTGAACCGGGAAGAGGCCATTAGTGAGTTTTTAAAGACAAATATAACCGGACATGCCTGGAACAAATTGTATAGAAGGGAATTGTTTCATATAGGACATATAAAATATCCAGAGGGACTTTTATATGAAGATATTCCAACTACATTGCAGTTAATAGCTATGGGTAAAAAAATTGTCTTAACGGAGGACTCATTTTACTATTACAGGCAGAGGGAAAATGCCATAACCAAAAAGATTTCCTATAAAGCAGTGAAGGATCATTTTGCCGTTATTGAATTTGTAGACAATTATATAAAAAAGCTTGATTTAGATAAAAACACAAAATTTTATCTAAAGGAGTTTATTGTAAATGAGTTATCTTATAACTACAAATTGCTTATAAGATATTATCTTTTTACTTTAAATAGAGACAAAATTGAAGATGAACAGGAAAGCCTTATAATAAAAAGATGCAGAAGTATAAATCTGCTTAAATATATATTTAGTCTAAGAGTCAATAAAAAGATTCTTTTAAAGGCAATTTTAATAGACTTGAATTTATACAAATTCTATGTAGTCCGTGGGGGAAAATATGAAACTTAAAGGATGTGAATTGATGGATAAGTTATCTCCTTTGGTAAGTGTGGTAATACCAACCTATAATAGAGCTGAAACCATAGAGAAAACCATAAATAGCATTTTAAATCAGACCTATAGGAGTATTGAAATAGTGATAGTTGACGATTGTTCAAGGGATAATACTGAACAGATTATCAATGAAAAATTTTCCCATATAGAAAATTTAAAATATATAAAACATGAAAAGAATAAAGGTGGAAATGCAGCAAGAAATACTGGTATTGAGAATTCAAAAGGTAAATACATAGCTTTTCTGGATAGTGATGATGAATGGCTCAGTACTAAAATTGAAAAACAGATAAACAAGATGGTTAAAAATAAAAATTGTGGATTAATATATACTTATTGTGCAAATGTAGACTTGAATACTAATGAGATTATTTCTTATTTCGGAAATGAACCTGGACAAAAGCCCTTTGAAAAATTATTGTGTGAAAATTTTATTGGATCAACTTCTTCAATACTATGTACAAAAGATGCACTCATGGACGTGGGGATGTTTGATGAAAGTCTTCCAAGCTGTCAGGATTGGGAGCTTTATATAAGAATTGCCAGTAGATACCACATAGATTATATAGGTGAGCCACTGCTAAGGTACTATATCCATGGTAACAGCATTACTGGAAATTGTAATAGGGCAATTGAAGGGCATATTATTGTGCTGGAGAGAGTTTTACAATTAATTAAAAATTGTGAAGTGCAATTATCAAAGAGAAATATGCTATACTATCATTACAGAAAAAGAGCAGATATATATTTAAAATTCAGACTTATGAAAGACTCTGTAAAATATAGATTTAAATCAGTATGCTGCAATCCAAGGGACATAAAAAATGATTTACTGCTTATTTTATCCCTTGGAGGAAAGAAATTTTATGATAATTTGATTACTGCAAAACATGGTATTAAAAAGAAATAATAATTATTGAGGAGGCTGTCTATGGACAATTTTAGAATGGCCTATGCCATTCAGTGCCATAAAAATCCTGAACAATTAAATAATCTTGTGGATAAGATCAGTGATAAAGATGTAGATATATTCATACATGTGGATAAAAAGTCCAGTATAATAAATTTTATAGAGAAAAAGGATAATATCTATTTTACAGATAAGAGGTTTAAGGTTAAATGGGGACACAGCAGTCAGTTTTTTGCCACTGTGGAATTGTTAAAAAAGATTCATAAAACAGGTTCTTATGACTACATTCATTTTATCAGCGGACAGGATTACCCCATAAAGTGCAGGGATGAAATAAAAAGCTTTTTTAAAGAGAACTATGGAAAACAATTTATACAATACAGGCCTTTACCTAACGACTGGCCCTACAATGGCATGAGCAGAGTTTTAGTCCATTATCCCCATTTTCTATTTGCCAATGAATTTACAAGAAAAATTATGTATAAGTATGAAAAGCTTGTGATGAAAATTACTGCTTTTCAAAGGAATATTGAAAGTTTACCTCAATTATATGGAGGCTCCTGCTGGTTTTCAATAACTGGGGATTGTATGAAATATATTTTGGAATTTCTCCACAAAAATCCTGACTACATAAAGTTTTTTCAGAATACTCACTGTGGAGATGAGATATTTTTTCAGACAATTTTAGTTAATTCAAAATATAGACAGCATTTGTTTAATGATAATATGAGGTATATTGACTGGAGTAATGGAGGGGCCTCTCCTAAGGTATTACTGGAGGAGGATTTTCAAAAATTACAAAACTCTCATAAGCTGTATGCCAGAAAGCTGGATTATAATATGGACAGTAATCTGTTTGAAAAATTAAATGAAATTGTGTAGCTTATATTGGTATGAAAATTTAAATGACTTATGTTTTTATCAAAAATATAAGATAATAGTATTAGAATAGGAGGAAAATATGACTGTAAAATTATTAGTGTTTATTGTAGTTGTACTATTGGGCTTATTTGCTTTGAAAAGACAAAAATTTTTTTACTATAAACCCTATTATAACATGGGGCTTATATTGCTTACTCTATGTGTACCCTTTTCAATAATGACCAGTTATGAGGACAGTGTTTCTCATACTTATTTATATATATCTTCTACATTAATTGTAATAGCTGCTATTTTTATTATAAATATAAGTAAATCTGTTTTGGAATTTACCTTAGAACACATATTTTTTATTTTATTAATGGCGGACATTGTATTTATGGTCTTCAATGTGTGGATACTTAATCATGTGAATTTTATTAATTTAAGTATTACTTATATAAGTATATATCTTATTTATCTCATATATAAAAGTTTTAGTAAAGTCTATGAAGGTTATGGACAGAAAATATTTAATTATTTCACATATCTGGCTATATTTAATGGCATATTTGGAATAGTTCAGTATATTACGAATAAAAAGCTGATTTATGGCAGATTTAACGAAAATATAATATATACAGAGGGATTAGTTAAAGTAAAAAGAGCTGTGGGAATAGCCATGACCAATAATGCCGGCGGTAATCTGTCAGCAATTTTATTTACAGTGGTTTTCTATAATTATATAGTTAACAGAAGAAAGAGAGATTTGGCAGCTGTAGTTTTAACAGTAGTATTTTCAATTTTAACTTTAACCCGTATAGCCTATGTAGCTATATTTTTGTCAGTGGTAATTTATATATTCAGTTATAACTGGAAAAGTGTGCGTTTAACCACTAAAAAATTAGCTGCTATCCTGTCTGGAGCACTGGCAGCTGTCATACTTTTAGCTCTATCCTGGCACAGAATATATGAAACTCTATTTGTAAACAGGGGAAATACCCAAGGCTATAGATTCATACAGTATGGCAATGTGACTAAGTATATTTTACCTCATGTAGAGGCACTTAAGGGCGTAGGCCTTGGTCAATACAGAAATTACATATATTATTACTACAAGGTCAGCGACATTGATTTACATACCCAGTATTTAAATGTACTTATAGAGCAGGGCTGGCTTATATTTATTCTATTTACAGCTTTTAATATCTACATACTTGTAAAAGCACTGAAGGCTTCAGATACTGCGGTAAAAAAAGCTTTTGCCATAAGTTTGTTTGCCGTAAATTTAATCTGTTCCAATTTCAATCCTAACCAGTATTACTATGTGAATAATGTAGTATATTATCTTTTGATGTTCAATTTTTATATGGTAAGTAATAAATCAAAAGGATTCAAGAGGATAGAAAATTAAAAGATCTGAGGTATATATCATGAAAATATGTGTCATCACCTATTCATTTTTTTCCCACGGTGGAGTTCAAAGGGTAACCAGTACACTATTCAATGAACTTTCACTAAATAATCAAATAGATATACTATATGTAGGCAATGAAAAATATTCCAAGGATGGACTCTATGGTCTGAATGAGGATAGAATAAATATTGAAATAAAGCCTCTTAAATTGAGTTTTTTGGAAAGAAAAATTAGAAAAATTGTTACAGTTTTAAATAATAAATTGGGGATTTTTCATAATAAATTTCTGTACGGATTGCTGGAAGCCGCCATCTTTCCAAAGCCTTTAAGAAATGTATATATCAATTATCTAAATAGTAAAGACTACGATATAGTTATAGGTTCAGAAGGGGAAATAGGTCTCTTACTTGCAGCTATAGCAGATAAATTGAAGGCAAAGACCATCAGCTGGCAGCATAATTCCTATGAGGCATATTTTAATACCAGAGAAAAATATTTGTGGGGAAGAGAGAAGTCAGTAGAAAAACTGTATCCTAAACTTGATGCAGTAGTAGTGCTTACAGAAGATGATAAACATAAGTACAGGGAAAAGATGAATTTACACTGTAAAAGAATATATAATCCCCTTAGTTTTTTCAGCAGTGAAAAATCAAATTGTCTGCATAAAAATATACTATCTGTAGGGAGACTGGATAGGCAAAAGGGATTTGATCTGCTCATAAGAGCTTTTGAGAAGATTGTCAGAGAAGATAATCAGTGGAAGCTCACTATTGTGGGGGAAGGCTCAGACAGAGGACTTTTAGAAAGTCTTATACAAGAATTAGGTGTTTCTGGCAGAGTGGATATTGTGAATTTTACTGATAATATAAAAAGTTACTATTTAAAATCTTCAATTTATGTATCCTCCTCAAGATGGGAAGGCTTTGGTCTTGTAATAACTGAAGCTATGGAATGTGGCCTGCCGGTAGCTGCCTTTGAAAATGCCGGACCGAAAGAGATAATTAATGATAATGTTAATGGTATTTTAGTGCCCTGTGAGGATATTGAAGCTTTGGCACAGGCTATTTTACAGTTAATGCATAATGAAGAAAAACGATTGAAAATGTCTCAAAATGCCATCATTAGAGCACAGCATTTTAACGTCAGTATAGTTGCTAAAGAATGGCAGAAGTTATTTGATAGATTAATTAGTCCAAGCCTGGAGGAAAAAACGTGAGTGATATAGGATTAAAAAAAGGAATTTTAATAAATTTTGTTGCAAAGTATAGTAATGTTTTAATACAGCTCTTATTGACTTCAATTTTAGCAAGACTCCTCACTCCTGAGGAATACGGAGTAATATCTGTTGTACTTATATTTATAGTATTTTTTAATATGCTTGGAGATATGGGAATTGGACCTGCAATAATTCAATATAAGAATTTAAAAAGAGACGATATGTCAAGTATATTCATATTCACCTTTTTAATTTCAATAATCCTAAGTGTCATATTCTTTGGATTTTCCTATGTGATTGCCTACTTTTACAACAATAGTGTCTATATAAATATAGGACATTTATTATGCTTCAGCATCGTATTCAATTTGCTTAATATAGTGCCAAGCAATATACTTTTAAAGTACAAGAGATTTAAGATTGTGGCTCTGTCCAGTTTATACTCCAATGTTCTGGCAGGTATTTTAACAATTATATTAGCATATATGGGATTTAGCTATTATGCCCTAGTATTTAATTCTATAATGCAGGCATTGATTAATTTTCTTATTTGTTTTAGATGCAGCAGGATTAAAGTGAATTTTAAAAAATTCAGTATGGAACCCATTAAGGAGATAAGAAGTTTCTCCATATATCAATTTTTATTCAACATGATAAATTACTTTTCAAGAAATTTGGACAACCTACTTATAGGAAAATATATGGGTATGGATGCCCTGGGTTATTATGATAAATCCTATAAACTTATGCTGTATCCCGTGCAAAATCTGACCTTCGTCATAACTCCAGTGCTGCAGCCGGTGCTTTCAGAATTTCAGCATAGAAAAGACATAATACTTATGCACTATAAAAAAATAGCAAAAATTTTAGCACTGATGGGGGCTTTTATAACGGTATTCTGCTTTTTCTCCGCCAGAGAAATTATACTTATAATGTATGGTGAAAGATGGATTGGAAGTATTAACAGTTTTCGTATATTATCCATAAGCATAGTTATTCAAATGGTCTTATCTAGCTCAGGATCTATCTTCCAGGCTACAGGTCATACTAAGGAATTGTTTCAAACTGGAGTCATAAGTGCCTGTACAATGATTCTGTTTATAATAATAGGTTTAAGGCTTGGTAAAATAGAATATCTGGTAGGTCTTTTAGTATTGGGATTTTTACTGAACTTCATACAGGGATATTATATTCTCATAAAAAAAGTATTTCAGCAGAATTATTTCAGCTTTTTAAAGGAATTTGTCAGTACTATTATAATTATGTCTCTAATGGCAGCAGCTTATATAGTGATTTACAGGGTTATTAAATTAAATATACCTAATACAATTATCAGTGCCGCAGTAAAATTTATAATAGGAATAGTGTTTTATGTAATAGGTTTAGTTATTACTAGAGAATATAATTTTATAAGAACTGCTCTTTTTAAAAGATGATTTGAATAAAGTATAAAGTTCAAAGAACAAATTATTTATGAAGATCAGATCAAAAATATAAAAATTGTGTTGGAATATGCTGTTACACAATGTATAATATATAATAAAAAATATGATATTACTATTTCATATATAGGATGAATCAAAGAAAAGAATGCAAGGGGAGGAGGAGAATAAAATGATAGATATACATTGCCATGTACTGCCGGGCATTGATGATGGTTCTAGAAATATTGATATGAGTGTTGAAATGCTTCGTATTGCAGAAGAAAATGGTACCAAAAAGATGATAGCTACTCCTCATTATTACAGAGGAAGCTATGAAAATGAATTTGAAGATGTACTGGGGCATGTAGAAAATTTAAATGCTCAACTTAAAACAAAGGGAATAAATGTAGAAATATTTCCCGGGCAAGAAGTTTTTGTAGACAGATATACCTTGGAAGCTTATAAAAGTGGAATTATACATCCTTTAAATGCTTCAAAGTATATGCTCATTGAATTTCCTATGGACGTGCTGCCGGATAATGCCATAGATATAATCTATGAGCTGAAGATTCTAGGTGTAAAACCCATAGTTGCCCATCCAGAACGATATCTTTATATAAATGGGGACTTAACTAATATAAATAAGTTCATTGAGGAAGGTTGTTTGTTTCAGCTTAATACCACCAGCATAATGGGACTTATGGGAAAAAGAGTGAAGGAAGCAGCCTATAGTTTAATGGATAATGGCCTTTGTCACTTTATTGCCTCTGATGCTCATTCTACGGAAAGAAGATGTCCAAATCTCGGCTTACTTATGGGAGATATAAAGAAAGATTATGAGAAAATTTATAATTCGGTTCAGAAAAATGCCCAGTGTATTTTAGATAATGAAGAAATAGATGTGGATTTAAAAAAGATAGAAAAGAAAAAAGGATTGTTTTCCTTTTTCTTTAATAAGAAATAGTTGTATTTTTTAATTTATTGAAAAATACTGTAATACTAATAAATACAGGGGTACAGATATTCACAATATGTCTGTACCCCTATTACCATTATTATAGGAGAATAAAGGCTGTAAATTCATGAAAATTCCTATAAGTTTTTTAGATATGCAATCGGAAGTATAAATTTATAATTGGTAATATTTATACGTTAAAGTGTATATCTATAATAAAAATATAAATTTTTATTAAGCAAGAGTCATTAAGTTAAATGGTAAAGTTATGAAAAATATGTTACAATAAACAAGTAATATAAAATAATATGTTGAAAGGTGGTATAAATGAAAAATTTATGGAAATTTGCATTGCTGTTTTTTGCAATTATCTGCATTAGTATTTTTACTAATGGTACTAAAGTAAAAGCAGCAGAAAATAAACTTTCACCACGAATGTGGATAGAAACACCTCAGAATAATGTGAGCTTAAAGGAAAATTCTATTGACATAAAAGGCTGGTCTTTAAATCCCTCTGGGGTAAAACAAGTAGCCATATATGTAGACGGAAATAAGGCAGGTAATGCTGATATAGGACAGGCAAGACCAGATGTAGATCACAACTTCCCAGATTATACTGGAGGAGTAAACAGCGGCTTTAGCTATAAGCTTGATGTAAGTAAGTTAAACGGTGGTCAGCATACTATAACAGCAGAATCCGTAGGAAATGATGGCAGCAGTCTTAAGCAAGATAGAAAGATAAATATAAATAAATTAGCACCAAAGATGTGGGTAGAGACTCCTAGTGATAATGCCACTGTCAGTGGAACAACTATTAATATAAAGGGCTGGTCCTTAAATGATGCAGGAGTAAAGCAGGTAGCAGTATACATAGATGGAAATAAAGCAGGCAATGCCAATATAGGACAAGCAAGACCAGATGTAGATCACAATTTCCCAGGTTACACTGGAGGAGTAAACAGCGGTTTTACCTATAATCTTGACATAAGTAAATTAAGTGGAGGAAAGCATACTATAACCATAGAATCCATAGGAAATGATGGCGGCAGTCTTAAGCAGGATAGAAGGATAAATATAAATAAGTTAGCACCGAAGATGTGGGTAGAGACTCCTAGTGATAATACCACTGTCAATGGAACAGCTATTAATATAAAGGGCTGGTCCTTAAATGACACAGGAGTAAAACAGGTAGCAGTATATGTAGATGGAAATAAAATTGGCAATGCCAATATAGGACAGGCAAGACCAGATGTAGATCACAATTTCCCAGGTTACACTGGAGGAGTAAACAGCGGTTTTACCTATAATCTTGACATAAGCAAATTAAGTGGAGGAAAGCATACTATAACCATAGAATCTACAGGAAATGATGTCAGTAGCATTAAGCAGGAAAGAAAGATAAATGTTACTAGAAAAGCATCAAAAATGTGGGTAGAAACTCCTGCAAATAATGCAGTTGTCAATGGAATTTCTACCAATATAGTAGGCTGGTCTTTAAATGACACAGGAGTAAAGCAGGTAGTAGTATATGTAGATGGTAATAAGGTGGCAAATGCCAGTGCGGGTCAGGTAAGACCAGATGTGAATCGCATATTTCCAGGTTATACTGATGGGTTAAACAGCGGCTTTAGTTATAAGCTTGATATAAGTAAATTAAGCGCTGGGAACCATACTGTAACAATAGAATCCATAGGAAATGATGGCAGCAGTATTAAACAGGATAGAAAAATAAGCATAAACAGACTGCCGGCAAAAATGTGGGTAGAGACTCCTATTAACAATTCAACTGTAAGCGGAAAAACTGCACAGATAAAGGGCTGGTCCTTAAACGATTCAGGTGTAAAACAGGTAATTGTATATATAGATGGAAGCAAAGTGGGCAATGCCAATATAGGACAGGCAAGAACTGATGTAAATTTTGCATTTCCAGGATACACAGGGGGAATAACCAGTGGGTTTACTTATAATTTAGATACAAGTAATCTTAGTGGGGTACAGCATACTATAACAGTAGAGTCCATAGGAAATGATGGAAGTGTTATCAAACAGGATAGAAAAGTATCTATAAATAATAAGGTGATTGCCATAGACATAGGACATAATGTAGCACCAGTAGATGTAGGAGCTGAGGCCATTATGAAAGAAGGACCAGTAAATTTGGCAGTTGGACAAAGAGTCATCAGTAAGCTGGAGAGCCTAGGATATACTGTGGTACAGACAAAACCAGTTACGGCAACCAATGAGTCAGATTCATTACAACAGAGGGTGGCCGCAGCCAATAATGCCAAGGCAGATTTGTTCATCAGTATCCATGCCAATGTCGGAGGTGGTGTTGGAACAGAAGTTTGGGCTGGTGGAAGTGCTAAGTCCATAGAACTTGGGCAGAACATTGAGGATAATATGGTAGCACTGGGATACAGAAATAGAGGTGTAAAAGTACAAGGTATAGATGGAGATCATCTGTATGTACTGAAGAATACAGTAATGCCTGCAGTGTTAGTGGAAACCTTCTTCCTTGATTCACAGGAAGATGTAAACAGGTATAACCCAGATGCCATTGCCAATGCCATTGTAAATGGTATAATCAGCAGTTTGGATTAGGAAAAATAGTAATAATTTTGATGTAAGCTGTAAAATCATATATACATTTTTATGGAAAGTTAAAACAAGTATTAGACATAATTAAATTAAAAAATACAAATATGTCTATGACACTATGGGCAGTCTAAGCAGAATGCTGAAAAGTACTGACAGCACTGAAAAAACCACCAACTATAGTTGGAACAGCGGCAGGTGGAATTAATGCATTGTGATATTTATAGGATAAGATAACAAAAAAAGAGAATCGTCATTTTTGTGGCGATTCTCTTTTTTTGATGGATTAAACATATATATACTTAGTAAGTATATGACTTCAAGTCATATATTATATGGGATACAATTCTAGTTGGCAAATTTTTTCTTAAGTTTAAGTATCTTTTCTAAACTTAACCCAGTGCCTTTAGCAATAATTTCTTCAGCTATTCCAAGTTTTAAAAGATTTACAGCAGTTTCTTCTTTTCCTTTTTCAATGCCTCTTTGTTCAGAAGTCTTAAAGCCTCTCTCAATGGTTTTACCTAAATTACTTACCATATCTTCCACCTCCAGTTCGGATGTTTCTTTTAAAAGTTTGTTTATGTTTGTATCTATATTGTCTTTAAATCTATTTCTTAGTATATTTACAAGCCAAGCTTTAAATATTTTCTGCTGTTCTTTAGAGGAATCTTTTCTAAGTATTCTTCCTACCAGTTTAAGTCTATCTACTATTTCTATATCATTTACATTTTGATCCAATAAAAATACTGCACTTACTATATTAGCTATTTCTAATAGTTCTTCTTTTTCCATTCTATTAACGTCAAATAACAAGTATCTGAAATCAACTACATTGTCTTCAAAGAGTTCCTGACCTTTAAGTATATGTTTAAAATTTCTCACTGCAGTCCAGTTATGCTTTCCGTTGTATACCACCATAGGAACTATGGCTGGCAGTCTGTAATCTTTTTTCTTTTTGGTTTTATCATCTGTATTTTTAAGTTCATCTCTCCAGATTTCAGTCATATACATGAGAAGCCTAATAGGCATTGAAAAATCTACTTTTGACTGAAATTCAAGAAGTACATAGAATATAATGTCATTTCCATCTATATTTACTCTGTAGACTATATCCGCTTCTTCCTCTTTAAAATCCTTAAGGATAAATTCTTTGTCTATTAAAATTAGATTATCTTCTTTTATTAAGGCTACCCAATCTTTCTTTACAAAACCTTTAAGGAATTGCAAAAAGTTCTTTTTACTGGACAGTATATGTTTATATCCTAAATCATGCTCATCTTTTATGCGTTTATTCATGGGTTTTCACCAGCCTTTTATAGTCTAATTATATCATAGAAAAAGGTGGCGATGCTATAGAGGATTGAAGGATAAATATATTGAATTAAAACTTAAAGAGAAAACAAGGATTATCTATAGTTTATTTTTAGGATAACCAATTGATGTTTTTACTGTAAAAATATATAAATTAGTCAAAGTAAATACAATTGTTTTAATTCTTCAATTTATAGCATAATTATGTATGAACAAATCTGTAGAAAAATCTTTAGAATTCCATTTGGAAAATAAATAAAATATTAAATAAAAGACTATAGGAAAAGAGGTAAGGATATGTAACTGCACCACCAGTACAGCCAAAGCCAGATACCACCCCACCAGTAACACCCTCTTATGATCCTGTAGAGACCTCTACCGGGTCCCATAAAATAGATACTACAGCCTTAAAGGTAAATGGCGGAAGGGACTTTCAATTTGATTTAGGCTATGATTCCTCTAATTTAGTAAAGAGGACTATGGGAAAGGGCTGCAACTATGAAAAGCGTATTGAAAAACATAGTGATAGCTCTCTTTATTATTACAGCACTCCTTTCCTTTATACCCTATTTACTGAAAGCTCTACCGCAGGAGTATTTACTACTTCAAGTCTTGGAAGGAACAAAGGAGTTAAGCTGGTGGATAAGGTTAGTGATAGTGGGAAGATAGCGAAAGGTGCTAGTAATTCTGAGCTAATAGAGGATGCAAGAAAGTTCTGGAAAAATATATAGAGGAAACTAAAAATGTAGTGAATTTTAATGCCAATATAGCTTCTTTAACAGAGAAAATATTATAGACAAATTTGATTCATTTATTGAAGCTGTTAATCAAAGTACTTTAGTGAGTGAAGAAATTATAGCAATTGAAATGAATAAAGTTATTAAATAATAATTAGAGCCACCTTTTAGGTCATTCTAATGAATGTCTTAGAAGGTGGCTTATAATAAAATGTCTATTTTGAAGTCTCACTAATAATTATTTTTCATCAATTCTAACTTGCCCCTGTTCAATAGTACTATTTTTTACAACAGAAGTCTTAGAACCCTGAATGTTAACTAAAAAGCTTGGTGCAAAGGTAGAATGATGATCATTAAAAAAGCTTCTATTTGTCATATAGCTTGTGATAATTACATTATTACTATCAGCCTGTGGTATGGCAAAATGAGAGTAAGTAAAGGTGATATCATAAGGGTCAAGATTCATATAGAGTACAAGGCCGTTGCCGTTTAGTGGCTTATAAGGTCCTGTTATGGAATCAGAAACATATCCCAGCATGTATATATCTTTATCGCTTATTCCATCAATGGTCATTTTAGATCCTCTTGAATCTGTGAATAGGTACCATTTATCTTTTAGTTTAAATATATTGGCACGTTCAATCTCATCTGTTACTGTGTTAGATGTAATCAATGGCTGCATGGTATTTTTCACAGTGTAGTCATTATTTAATTCCACAATTCCAAGAGCACCATTGGCTAAAGATGCTAGGTGTTTTTTAGAACTCTTCAACAGTTTAGCCTGTTCTTCTCTGAAAAAGTCATCACTTCCACCATAGTATGCTTTATTGTATAAAGAATCATCTCCTTGATAACCATTTGTTGTTCCCGTATTGGATTCAAATACAATATACTTATGACCATTGTTTTCCACATAGTGGGGATCTCTTAAAGTATGATTATCACCAGAGCTCCACAACCCCTGATCTCTGAATTGCTGAATGTTTTGATAGATTGTACCATTTCCTCCATCAAAGATGGATTTATGATCTGATACACCATTAATCTTAAGAGTTTTGGTATCAGGCTGAGACAGGTTAACTTGGGCAGTTGTCAATGTTTGATTGCTGTCGCCAGTTCCTCCTGCCTGGGTAGAACCAGAGAAATCTGTATAAAATAATCGGATTTTACCATCTGAAGTTAAAGTAGCAGAACCAGACCATTCTTCTGTCTGATGTTTAAGGTAAGAATCATTTTTTCGAACAAATTTATCGCTATTCTTAAAAACTCTTCCTGCATTTTTCCAGCTGTTTATGGAAGTTTGTCCTGTTTTTTGATAGAACAAATAAATAAAGGTTTCACCATTTTCAGGGTTACCTGCTAAAGCAAAAACAATATTATAGCCCTTATAGTTTGCTACTGTTCCATCGGCATTTTGCAGCGGCCAGCTGTCCCAGACATCAAGGCCTTTTGCGGAAGGAATATTTTTTACTTTTGATGCATCAAATCCAGGCACCTTAAATTGTGAACTGTTTTGTTCTTTTGCTACTTTTTGCATATCATAACGTGTTATGTGAGAAATACCAAAGTCATTATCAACTACTACAGTTATATTACAACTTGCAGTTTTATTTCCATCGTATGTAGTTGCTGTAATTTTTGCTGATCCTGCAGCTTTTGCAGTTATCTTTCCTTTATCATCCACTGTTGCTACGGCATTGTTGGAGGATGTCCATTTTACTTTGCTTTCAGCATTTTCTGGCAGAACTGTTGCCTTTAAAGTATCTGTATTTCCTACTGTCAGCATATCTTCAGATTTATTTAAACTTACTGAGGATACTTTGAATTTTTCTTGGGATGGTGTGCTTCCATCAGCAGTTTTAACTATTCTTATTTCAATGGCTTCAAGCCTTAAAGATTTACCTTCTGTGCCCGCCATTTGTCCATCAGATACCCAGTTCATCCAGCCAATATTTTGTACATGAGCTTGATAGTCTATTTCAGCACCACTAGGAGCATTTACTAAGTTAAGCTTTAATGATTCCACCCTTAAAGATTTACCATGGGTTCCGGCTTCAGCTCCATTTGAAACAGTTTTTTGCCAGCCAATATTTTGCACGTGTACTTGATATTGTACTCCAATCTGCTTAATAGTTTCAGCTTTTACTAATGAAGTTGTTAAAATTGACATAAAACTTACAGCAGCAGTTATTAATAGCAATGTTAGTAATGTCTTTTTTATTGACATAATTTCACCTCCTTTTATGAATTAATTTAAAAAAGAATTACTTATGTGAACATTTTATGTTCACTTTACTATATTTACTTAATTTTATGTCTATGTCAATATAGATGCACATAAAAAACTGAATTTTTATGTATATTTTAGATATATATTTACATTTTTTCATATATAACATAAAATTATTATTTTTTATGCAACTTTATACTGGAGAATTTAGGCCTTATATTAGTTATTAAATTATGATCAAAGTATAAACAAGCAAATTTAATAACAAATTTTTTTATATAAAATTTAAGATCCCATTGATTACTTCTAATTCACAGTATCCTTTAGTCACAATAGAATTCATAAATAGAATCAAATGGTGAATTTGTGACATTGTAAGATAAAGAGTTATCTTTAATTCAATTAAAAATTTGTATATTGGCGATGATTTTACTACAATTGAGTTGTTAAATATTTATGTTTTTCGCCTTAGTTATGTTTTGTCTGATAACTTAATTATAACAGGGGATTACATAAATGTTTTTCTTTTTTTGTTTATTAGAAATTTATTGAATCATTTTTGATCATTTATAGCATTATTGATTTTGTTAATTTATGAGAGATACTTAACTTTTTGGTTAAATTGGTATATTATTTATATGTAGGACGTTTTATATAAATACTTACAAAAAATATTTTGTGTACATGAAAGGGGAAGTACATTATGTCAAAAATCAAAGTGGCCGCAATTACAGGAGCTGGACAAGGAATTGGTAAAAGTATTGCAAAACGATTAGCTGATGATGGATTTGCTGTTGTTTTAAGCGACTTGAATGAAAAAGTCTTGAATGAAACTGTTACAGAATTTAAAAATTCTGATTATAAAGTTTCTTCATTTGTTGGTGATGTAACTAATCCACAAGATCAAAAATCACTAGTTTCAGAAGCTGTAAATACCTTTGGAAGTTTAGACGTTTTTATCAATAATGCAGGGGTAGAACATGTTGGACCAGTATTAGAAATCACTCCTGAAAAGCTAGAATTTTTATTTAAAATCAATGTTTTTGGAGTTGTTTACGGCATTCAGGCAGCTGCTGAACAAATGAAAAAGCAAAAAAGTGGAAAAATTATAAATGCATGCAGTATAGCTGGACATGAAAGCTTTCCAATGATGGGCCTATATTCCTCTACAAAATTCAGTGTTAGGGCTTTTACTCAAGCTGCTGCTAAAGAATTAGCAAAAGATAATATTACAGTAAATGCGTATTGCCCTGGAATCGTTGCAACTGATATGTGGACACGTATTGATGAAGCCATAGTTAAGCATCAGGGTGGTAAAAAAGGTGATGCCTTTAAAAAAGCTGTTGAAGGTATTGCATTAGGCCGTAGTGAAGAGCCAGAAGATATTGGAAATTTGGTATCATTTTTAGCTTCACCAAATTCAGATTATATGACAGGACAAGCTATTTGTATGGATGGTGGAATTATTTTTAATTAAAATATATTCTAACAATTCAAGTATATAGCAATAAGAAACACTGTGAAGATCAACATAATAGTATGAAATTCACAGTGTTACAGTTTAAAATATGTCTATTTGATTTTTTATTATTACTATACAATCCACTTTATTAACTGCAGTTTCAGCATAGTCTTTTCCATAGTATAGTAATCATTTAATTCCACAATTCAAAGAGCACCATTCCCTAAAGATGCGTAGCAGAATCAGAACATTCTTATGTCTGATATTTAAGATGAGGATCCTTTGAAACAAATTATCGTTATCCTTAGAAACTTTTCCTGCATTTTTCGAGAGACTATATAAAACTATTATTTATATATAATATTATTATATATAATTAAGCCTTTACTTTATATATTAAATTATGCTGTAAATAGAAGTCTAAAGTATTTACCTAAATATATGCTATTTTACAATTATTATGTTGAAAAACCTCCTATACTGTAATAACATAAATACTATAGTATGGATATGCTATAAAACTTTTAATAAAAAATACGAATAATAAAGTAAAGGGGGTGAAAAAGTGGATTTAACAAAAAATACAAAATTAAAAGCTGCTATATTTCTTATAATGAGTTTTTTATTTTTAGTATTTGGTTTTCACGATACAGTAAAAGCGGATACTAATAGTGATGTACATATAAGCTATCAAAGTCATGTTCAAAATGTAGGTTGGCAGAATGCTGTCAGCGATGGTAATACATCTGGAACTACTGGAAGAGCTTTGAGACTGGAAGCTTTGAAACTGAATTTGTCAGGTGATGCAAAGGGAATGAGTGTTAGTTATCAGGCCCACGTTCAGAATATAGGCTGGATGAATTGGACAAGTCAGGGCCAAGCAGCAGGAACTACAGGCAGGGCACTAAGACTTGAGGCTATAAAGATTAAATTAAATAATGCACCAAGTAATTATCATGTGCAGTATCAGGTACATGTGCAGAATATAGGATGGACTAGCTGGGTTCAAGATGGACAAATTGCCGGAACTACAGGAAGAGCACTTAGAGTTGAGGCCATAAGAATAAGGATTGTAAAGCCTAATACTTCTCAGCAGCAAAATTCAGTACAAAAGCTGAATCCTAGAATGGCTATAGATACTCCACGAAATAATGAAACTGTAAGCGGTAGTTCTATAGTAGTGAGAGGATGGACTTTAAACAGTAATACTTCTGGGGTAAAACAGGTAACTATATCTGTTGATGGAAATCAGAAAGGTAATGCCAGTATAGGTCAACCAAGAGCAGATGTAAAAAATGTATACCCAGGATATGCTGGGGCAGCCAATAGCGGATACAGTTACAATCTTGATGTAAGCAAATTGTCTAATGGAAATCATACTGTAACTATAAAATCTGTAGGAAATGATGGAAGCAGTATCTATGGGTCTGTAATAATAAAAGTAAATAGATCCAGTACTAAAACTATTGCTGTAGCCATAGATATAGGGCATAATGCTCCTTATGATTCTGGAGCTACTGGAATCAGACAGGAAGATGAAATAACTATGGAAGTTGGACAAAAGGTTATAAGTAAACTTCAGGCTAAAGGGTATAATGTAATAGCTACAAAGCCAGCTACTGCTGATAGTACTGTGGATTCTCTTCAGCAAAGAGTAGATGCAGCCAATAATGGCAATGCAGAGCTATTTGTAAGTATCCATGCAAATATAGGCGGCGGACAGGGAACGGAAGTTTGGGCTGGCGGAAGCCAAAAGTCCATAGATCTTGCCCATAATATTCTAAATAATATGGTAGCACTGGGATATAGAAATAGGGGTGTTAAAGTACAGGGAGTAGATGGACAACATCTATATGTACTAAATAACACAGTGATGCCGGCAGTGCTAGTGGAGACTTTCTTCCTTGATTCCCAATCAGATATGAACAGATACAATCCAGAGGCTATTGCCAATGCTGTTGTAAATGGAATTGTAAGTACTTTGTAAGGAGTGGGGTCAGACCCTCATATTTTAGACCCTCATATTTTAGAGAGAATCGTCATTTAGATGGCGGTTCTTTATTTTTTTATATAATTCTAGTAAATTATAATATTATTATGACGATAAATAAGATATAGGGAAGATATTTGATGTATTTATATGTATGTTATTCATGAATATACCATTACAGGGCATTTATAGTGTTGTGAAATGGTATAATAAAGGAGTTGTAAATATGATAAAATTATTTAGAAATTTGAAAGTAGCTAACAAGTTGATTTTTTGCTTTAGCATACTGGATGCATGTATTATTATAGCTGGTGTCATAAATTATTTGGAAATGAGAGAAGTTTACGGTGATTTACAGCATAAAAATGTAGCTATTATTAGTAGTGGGTTTATGATCATTGCCATATTAGTGAGCTTGATTTCTGCCTATATACTAATAAAAAATATTAACGGTTCATTGATTAAAATTAAGAAGTTTGCTGAGAGAATTTCAAATTTTGATTTTTCACTGCCTATAGAGGTGGACAGAAAAGATGAATTTGGTGAAACGGCAGATAGGTTGAATCAGTCACGTAGCAATATAGTTGCATTACTTAAAAATATAGCCGGCAGCTCAGAAAATATGAGTGCAGATAGTGAAGAACTGGCTGCCATTTCAGAAGAACTCATGACTAAAATGGAGGAGATGAATAATTCCTATAAGAATATAGAGAGAAGTGTAGAGGACAATAGTGCTTCTTCAGAGGAGATAACAGCATCTATAGAGGAAATAAATTCTGGAGTAAATCAACTATCTCAGCAGGCTCTGGATACCAGAAATGTGGCAAACAAAGCCAAGGAAAACGCTGAAGGTGTTAGAGAAAAGGGACAAAAAGCTGTAGATAGTACTGGTGAGCTCTACGAAGAAAAGAGAGAGTCCATATTAAAGGCCATTGAGGATGGAAAAATAGTTGCAAAGATAAAGGATATGGCGGCAATTATTGAAAGTATAGCAGATCAGACCAATTTACTTGCCCTTAATGCAGCTATAGAGGCTGCAAGAGCTGGTGAACAGGGTAAAGGTTTTGCAGTGGTAGCGGATGAGGTTAGAAAACTGGCGGAACAGTCAAAGGATGCGGTAAATGAAATTAATGAAAATATAGTAAAGGTAGATAAGGCCTTTATGAATCTTTCCGACAGCAGCAATGATATTATGACCTTTATGAATGAAAAGATAATACCGGAATTCAATAGCCTTGTAGAAGGTGGAAATGCCTACTACAGTGATGCTGCGGATATGGACAAATTATCTGAAGATATAGCCTCTACTCTTGAACAGTTTTCTGCAACTATAGATCAGATAAGTAAAGCTATTCAGGATGTAGCTTTAAATGAGCAGAGATCCTCTGAAAATGCCGATTCAGTAGTAAATGTGGTGGATGAGAGTACAAATGCAGCTAAACAGGTGGCAGAGACCTCTCAAAATCAGGCGGAAATGGCTCAGACATTAAATGAGCTGTTCCAGAAGTTTAAGATAAGCTAAATTTATACCCTAGGGGTGTAAATCTTGAAAACTGCCAGACTAAGGTTTCGGCAGTTTCTTTTTGTGCTTATAGCAAGTTCGGGCAAGCCATCAGTTAAAAAATGGAAATGAGTTTGATACATAGAACATATCAATAGCTCTGTTTTTTAATGCCTTAGATAAACATTTGACAAAATTCATTTAAATATGTGATGAAATTTTATGAAGAATGGTTATACTATAGTTAATTAATGGGACTTTTTAAATGTTGAGAATAATAAAATAGTATATAGATTATAAATAAAATATACGTTAAAATATAGATAGTAAGAGATTTTTATATGATTTTAATTTGAAAGGAAAATAGAATGGAAGAACTTTCCGGATTTGAAGATATTAGAATTAAAATGTATCCTATGGATACTCAAAAACACAAGGAACCACATTTTCATGTTATATTAACTGATGGTAAAAAAGCTTCAATTTCTATTGCAAATGGAAAACTACTTGAGGGTAAATTAAATAAAAGACAGAGGGATTTCATAAAAGCTTAGATGTTAATTCATAAGGAAGAACTTTGGGATAGATGGAATAAAGCCGTATCAGGAGAATTTATTGAAAAAATTGAACCAAAACAAATATAAGGGGAGGAAGGTTTATGCAAAGCCCGGATATAAAGAGTGTAGAGATTTTAAAAGAATATAGTTTGATATTAACTTTTACAAATGGAGAAATAAAAATATTTAACATGAAACCATATTTAAAATATCCTATTTTTAAACCATTAAATAATGAAAATGAATTTAAGATGTTTTCCATTATTGATGGTACTATAGAATGGAATTGTGGTGCAGAGTTAAGTATTGATACTTTTTATTTAGGTAGTAAGAAATTTAATAAAGAAGAATTAAAGGAAATGTGATGAACAGTATGGTGCATCCGAGCATATGTCGTATCATCAGATTTTATATTTGGCATTGCACAGTACAAATGTAATTCATTAGAAGAATATTTACAGATGGAAATTTACAATTATTTATCTCGTTTTAAAAGTGCTTATATAGTAGTGAATAATGATAGGGGAGTGATTTTAAATCGGACAATATATACAAGTAGGAATATGCTGCAAGGTAAAGATAAGTAAGATAAAAATGGAAAATAGTATAGTTAGTTATGAATAAGTCATTGATGGATTAGGAAAAGAAATACCATGGAGAGAAATACTAAAGAATACCAAAAAGGAAGACAGACGAAAAAAAGATTTTAGACTTCCAGCAATAGTACCTATGGTACTTTATAATGGCAAAAATAGATGGACTGCAATAAAGATTGGATTATAGAAATGGATGCTGAAAAAGTGCCAGCAAAGAAGGAATCAAGACTTGATAAACTTATTCTAATAGAAGCACCCAATGAAAGATATATATTAAACATAGAGCCACAAGGCTACCTTGATTATACAATGCCAGCAAGAATGTTAAGATATAGATCAGACATATGGGAATATACCATTCAAAAACATATGGGAACACCTTCTATAAAACAGGCAGTAATTTATTTCTTTAAAGAACATGACAACAAGCGATATGATTTATCAGATAGATGGGGCTTAGAAGAAACTTTAAAATTTTCATATAGATCTATTAAAGTATGGAAAATGAAGAAATGCCCTGTTATAGAAAAGAAGTTAGTAGGTTTATATCCAATACTTCCGCTTATGGAGAAAAATGAAGATGAAACAGATGAAAATATATTAAAAGATACTATTTCAGTTATTAAAACTGTAGATAATGAGTCATTACAAGCTGACTTACTTGCTGTTACTTCAATACTAGCAAGTGAAAGATTTACTAGTGATTTAGTAAAAAAATATATAAGGAGGGAAATGCTTATGGACTCACCTTTATTTCATGAATGGGTAGAAGAAGAAAGAAAAGAAGCAGCTAAAGAGGCAACGGAAAAAGCACAAAAAGATACAACAAAGAAGAATATACTTGATTTACTTTTAGAAAAATTTGATTTTGTACCAAAAGACATTAGAGAAGATGTTCAATCAATGGATGATATAGAAGTACTTGATGGTCTTGTTAAAAAAATAATTAAAGTAGATACAATAGATGATTTTAAAAATTTACTACGAAAAGTTAAAAATATGTAGAAAGACATCCCAGTGGTGTAAATTTTGGAAACTGCCAGACTAAGGTTTTGGCAGTTTCTTTTTGTGTATATTAAATATAGAATGATGAAGATTAATTTAAGGTGGGGTTATACCCACCTTAAATTAATATAAAGCTAATTTCTGATTCTGGTCATATCTTTGAGATGTTTTAGGAAAATATATAATCCTCTTCAACTCCAAATATCTTAGCTAGACAAATTCTGAAACGCTTTCTTGGGTAATGTCTTCCTTTTTCCCAGTTCCAGTACATTTTATGAGTAATAATGCATTTGTCTGCTACCTGTTGCTGAGTTAATTTGTTATTTAGTCTCAAAAGTCTCAATCTTTCACTCCAATGTGCTTCTTTAAATATTTTATTAAACATAATTCACTATCATCCTTTCTTTGTTTGAAAATATAAATATTCAAATTTACATTTATTATTAAACATATTTAGTAACTATGAAAAAGCCTAAAGATATTTTTAAATTTAAATCTAATAGTAAAGTTAAATGATTTATTTTCTATAAGCAGGGGGCCTTAGCTTGTTTAAAGCCTGTCTCTTTATTTCCACTGCTCTCCTGTAGTTTATATTGCAGGTGGCGGCTACTTCCTTTAAAGTTCTACCTTGAAGGTATACTCCGGTGATTATATGCTTTTCATCTATAGACAGTTTTTCTTTTACATCCTTTAGAAGTCTTTGAGTTTCCTCATGGGCAATAACTTCATCCTCAAGGGTAAAGTCATATACCTGTATGCTTAATATGCCTTCATCCTGAACTTCTCTATAGTGTTTTATATGACCTTTTAAAAGCGCCTTGAAATTATTTATAATGGAGTTATTGCAGTAAGTGATAAAATTATTGCTTCCCAGCCTATAGAGCTGTACTGCCCTTATTGCAGATAAAAAGCCATGCTGGATGAGATCTTCAAAATCATGAGAGGGAATTATGTATTTTTTCCCATGTTTCATTATAAAATATTTGAATTTCTCAAGAATTAGCTCCATGGACTCTGTGTCACCAGCTTTAGCGGATTCTACTAGAGCTTCTATAGTGGCTTTAGAAGTATTGTCTTTATTCATTTTGACACCCCTTTTTAATTTGATGTTGGTGTAGTGGTAAATGGATATTTCCCATCAATAACCACCTTGAAAAAGTTCCTCTAAAAATCTATTGCTCTTTTCCTCACCTTTAAGTCTTCTTATATCCTGCCAGTTATTTTTTAGAAAATTGCACATACCTAGCAGTCTGCTGTAGGTTCTGTCATCATATCGGCTTTGCAGTTCTTCAAGAGATATATTGGTGGTTACAATAAGTGGCAGGTTCATTGAATTTCTCTTTTCTATGATTTGATATATCATAGACCTTGTCCATTTTGTATCTTCTTCTGTACCCAGGTCATCTATTATTAAAAGATCTGCATTTTCAAGGGTGTTCAGTACAGTGAATATGCTATCATTTCCCCAGTTTCTTTTACCCTGGGATATTCTCTCTGTAAGTCCTATGGCTCCAACACATATAACGGGAACTAATTTTTCCATAAGGGCATTGGCTATGCAGGCGGAAAAATAGGTTTTACCATTGCCAGCACTACCGTGGAGAAGAATACCGTTATTGTCTTCCTTCATCTTTGGAAATTTATCTATATAATTCTTTGCAACCTTAAATAGATTTTCGTTGGCTATACTGTGATCCCAATTATCAAGAGTGAATTTTCTAGATTTGTTATTCATGAGGCTGTTGGAGATTACCTGATTGAGCCTTATCTGTTTTTCCAGGTTTTTATCTCTTATTCTCTGTGCCTTTAGAGCTTCTCTTCTGCAGCGACAGGCTCTTGGATAGAGTCTTGTTCCAAACCAGGTGGTTATAATAGTGCCTATAGGTTCTTTGCAAATAGGGCATTTGTGGATTGCAGCAGTTTCATATACTGAATCCAACTTCACATTTTCTGATTTCCCCAGAACTTTCTTTGTAAGCAGCATTTTTATTCTCCCTTCTGCTATTTTCATTTAAATAGCTTTCAAATTTTGTACCAAATAGTGTTTCTGGTCTTAGGTACTGTTCCATATCTGTGTCTAACCATTGTTTAGATTTATTGTCTATGACTTTGTAGAAATCTTTTAGTGTAAAACCCTCACTTTCTCTCTTTTTTATGAGATGTTGTATTTTTTTACTGCTGGCTTTATAGCTTGTACCACATTTTGAGTTCAAGTATTCCACAGCAGCAATTTGGATATCCTTTTTTATATTTTTTAAATCTTTAGTAAAGGGATATTCTAGTAAGGGAGTCTTTTGTTCAGTATGTAAAATCTTAGGGGCTGTGGATACTGAACCGGAAGGATAAGGATTTCCATCCTTAGGCACTGCGGTTTTTTCTACAGAGTCTTCAGATAAATCATCATAAAAAATTCTTAGATTTTTACCCCTTTTAGCTGCTGCTTTGGAAACTAAATTTTTATATTCAGTACCTAGTTTGTAATAGGAATATACACCTTTATCTTTTACTGTAATGTGCTTCAACAGGTTGAGACTTGTCATATATCTAAGCCTTCTGTAAATAGCATCTTTTTTAAGATTAAGAATAGGCAGATCTTCTACTATGTTTTTATAGTTAAGCCAGTAATAAATTTCACCCTTAAAGTTTTTCTCTACCATGTTGCCGCTGTTTATGAACTTTTCAACATATCTTAAAAGTACAATATCTATGGTGTCGAGGCCCAGTTCAACTAATTTAATTTGATTATAGCCATAGACGGTAAATTGCATTTTATCACTCTCCGTTAAATTGTATTGATGATACTATAATATTTTATGGGATAAATTGACAAGTGCATATTTGTTCTAAAAAGCTTGAAATTAACTGATTATTTTTTATTTTCTCATTATATCCTTAGATGACATTTATTTCTATATCAATTGACATATTTTATGTAGTTTTGTATTAAATAAATTTATTTTAATGAATTATATAATTATATTAAAAAATAATAAGTACTATAAATATAGATACGATTATTTATTTCAAATATTTACAGTACAGAAATCTCGATGTTGATGTGAGTTTTTGTAAATATAAATTATTCAAGCTTAGTTATTCTCAATTATAAGAGACACATATATCTATATATATATGGATAAAAAATATATGTAAATTTAATAATATTAACGATGAATATGATTACATAAAATCTATAATTATCTATTAATCTATAAAGACATTTTGTCATCTTACATATGATTATTTTTAAATTTAATATTTATTTAGTATTACATTTTACGACAAAATTAATACATATATTGGAAATTACCATTATATTTTTGGCAAAATATAATATAATTAAATAACAAATTATAAATAATATATACAAAATATTACTAAAGCATTATGGAATTGTTACGATAATTTAATAAAACAATTATATATTTTACTTGACGTATACTTATGAAAATATTAAATCAACCGTTAAAGCAGTATGCAGTATATTGTAGATATTACAAAATAGGAATAAACATATACTTATTTAATTTATATTGTATATTATAGTGAAATTGGATAATAAAATAATTAATTATGTTATTATCCAATTTTTATTTAAAAGCTGCGAAAGGAGGTGAGAAAGATAAAAAGAAAAAAGGCTATAATGATTGCCATAATTGTACTGTTTTTTTTAAGCCTTGGCGGAGTTATATCTGTTAAAGCCTATAATAGTTATAATGTGAAACAGAATCTTGATTTAGGTAATAAGTACTTATCTGATGGTAAATATGAACAAGCTATACTGGCTTTTGAAAAAGTTATTTCTATTGAACCTTCCAATGTAGAAGCTAGAGTGGGATTATCAAAGGCTTATGTAGCTCTTAAAAGGTTTAAATCTGCTGAAAAAGTTTTATCAGAAGGTATTAGAATAATGGAAAAGAAACCTGATTCAAGGCTTTATAGTGCCCTTGCAGATGTGTATTTAAAACAGGATAAAGTACAGGATGCAATTAAAATACTTGATGAGGGTTATAGTGCTACTCACGATAAGGGTATTAAGGAACAACTGAATGATATTAGTTCAAGAATTACTATACAATCAGAAAGTATAGATGTGCAGGTGGGGAAAAGCTTATCTCTAAAGTTATATGCTACTGATAGTGATGGTAAACTTTTAGAACTTACTGGAAATTGGATGCTTCAAAATTCTTCTTTGGGTGCGTTGACATCTTCAAAAGGATTTAATGTTGGATTTAATGCTAACTCTGTAGGTAGTGAAGTAATAATAGTCAAAATAGGATCAATTACAAAGAGAATAACCATTAATGTTAAACAACATATTTTACAGTCTATTGATATTGTAGCAGATAAGGAAAATCCTGTAGTAGGTGAAAGTATAAATTTAAAGGCTGTTGGTAAAGATCAGAGTGGAAAGGAAATGGATATTAATCCAACTTGGAGTGTTAATAATGACACTGGAAGTTTAGCTAATCCACAGGGGACAACAAATACTTTAAAGCTCAATAAAAATGGAAAAGTAGGAGTGAATGTATCACAGGATAAGGTAAAAGGAAGTAAAACAATTACAGTAAATAAGAAGAAGTATAGTGTTGCTACTAGTGTATCTGGCAGAGGAAGCATTACAGCTTCACATAATGCAGATAAATATGATGAAGGTACAAATGTGAAATATACTGCAGTGCCACAGAATGGCTGGGTGTTTAAAGGATGGCAGGGAAGCGTCAGTGGGTCTGCAAATCCAATAACAGTGAATATCAATGCAAATAAAACAGTAAAGGCAGTATTTGTTCAAAAACAATTTACTCTTAATACAAATGTTAGAGGACAAGGTACTGTAAGGAGAGATGTAAATAGATCTTCATATACGAATAGCAGTGTGGTAACACTTACAACATCAGCACCAAGTGGGTGGAAGTTTGATCATTGGACTGGTGATGCTGCTGGAAATTCAAGGTCAATTAAAGTACTTATGAATAGTAATAAAAACGTAACAGCAGTATTTGTACAAGTTCCACAAGCACCAGTTAAATCTCAGCCGATATTGTCAGCACCAAAGCCTGAGCAAAAGCCTGAAATAAAACCAGAGCCAAAACCTGCTCCAATACCGAAGCCAGAGTCAGTTCAGGAACCGGCACCAAAACCTGAACCGAAGCCAGAGCCTTTATCAAAGCCAACTCCGGCACCTACTTATGAATTGAAGACAGATAGCAGTGGGCAGGGAACAGTTACGAGAGATGTATCAGGTGATAAATATCAAAGTGACAGTATAGTAACCTTAACAGCAACAGCAGAAGAAGGCTGGTATTTTGATCACTGGGAAGGTGATGTAACAGGGACTACAAATTCAGTACAAGTAACAATGGACAAATCAAAGACTGTGAAAGCAGTGTTTGTACAAGATGAATATGAATTGACCACAAGTACTGAAGGACAGGGAACTGTTACAATATCTCCTGAACAGGATAAATATCTAAGTGGTAGTGAAGTAACCTTAACAGCAACAGCAGAAGAAGGCTGGTATTTTGATCACTGGGAAGGCGATGTAACAGGAACTACAAATTCAGTACAAGTAACAATGGACAAATCAAAGACTGTGAAAGCAGTGTTTGTACAAGATGAATATGAATTGACCACAAGTACTGAAGGACAGGGAACTGTTACAATATCTCCTGAACAGGATAAATATCTAAGTGGTAGTGAAGTAACCTTAACAGCAACAGCAGAAGAAGGATGGCACTTTGATCACTGGGAAGGCGATGTAACAGGAACAGCGAATCCAGTACAGGTAACAATGGACAAATCAAAGACTGTGAAAGCAGTGTTTGTACAAGATGAATATGAATTGACCACAAGTACTGAAGGACAGGGAACTGTTACAATATCTCCTGAACAGGATAAATATCTAAGTGGTAGTGAAGTAACCTTAACAGCAACAGCAGAAGAAGGATGGCACTTTGATCACTGGGAAGGCGATGTAACAGGGACTACAAATTCAGTACAAGTAACAATGGACAAGTCCAAGACTGTGAAAGCAGTATTTGTACAAGATACAATAATTAATGGAAAAGTTACAGATGAGACTAATGACCATCCAATTGAAAGTGTTACTGTGAATGTTAGAAGTGGAAATGATGTTCATGAGGGAAAGATACTAGAAACCATAACTACTGATGCTAATGGAAAGTATACTATTAACAATCTGTCAGCAGGTAACTACACATTGCAGCTTTCAGCACCAGGTTATAATACAAGATACTATAATGTAATAGCTACTACAGGACAAACTATAGAAACTAAAAGTGAATTACTTCCAGTAATAAATGATGATAGCATAAGAAGTATACTTACCTGGAATGATTCAGTGAGTGATTTAGATACTCACTTAGTTACTCCAAAACAAGTTGAAGTTAAGTATAGTAACGAAGATGATGGAGAATCCGCTAAATTAAATCAAGATGTAACAGATGGAAACGGTCCTGAAACTATTACAATTTACAATCAGCAGCCAGGAAGTTACTTATACAGTATTTATAATTACTCTGGTTCACCAGAAATAAAGACATCAAATGCAGGTATTAAAGTTTATAGAGGGAATACACTTATAAACACATTTAATATATCTGATGCGGAAGGAACTGGCAGGTACTGGAATGTATTCAGTATAGATGGCGACACAATAACATCTATTAACAGTATTGCAGATTCAAATAAGTATTCATTGACTACTGAAGTAGAAGGACAGGGAACTGTTAATGAAAATTCATATGTACAGAGTAATGAGTACACAATTGGCAGTACAGTGACTTTGACAGCAGCACCAGATACAGGCTGGCATTTTGATCACTGGGAAGATGCATCAGGAGAACAAATAGGAACTGACAGTACATTGTCATTGACTATGGATAGTGATAAGACTGTAAAAGCAGTATTTTTAGAAGATTAGTATGCATTAATACTTATTGAATATGACTGCTATTATGAGCATTTAATGTATAATAATCAAACTAATAATTAAATAGGATTTCCTATCTATAATAAAAGTTATATATTTTTTATGGAATTCATGGAAATCCTATTTTTCTTAAACAAAAATATATTATGAAGAATGGAAGTGAAAAAATGATAAACAAAAAATATTCAGTAATTTTATTTGCAATATTAAGTCTTATATTTATTTTTTCTTTTACGACTAAAGTTTATGCAGATGACAAAGTAACCTTTAAAGATAAAAATCTTGAAAATGTGGTTAGATCAGCTATAGATAAAAATTCAGGAGATATAATGGAAGGCGATGTTTCAGGTATTACAAATCTTGATGCTTCCAGTAAGAAGATATCAGATTTAGATGGATTGGAAAATTTAACGGCTTTAAAGAATTTGAATCTGGCAGGAAACAGCATAGAAAAAATAGATTTACTTAAGAATTTAACAAGTTTACAGGTACTTACATTAAATGATAATCAGATTCAAGATATTTCACCTATAGAAAAGTTAACAAATCTTGAAAGGCTATACATAAATAATAATCAAATCGATAACATAAAATCCTTAAGAAATATAACTAGCTTAACAATTCTTCAATTGGATGGCAATAACATTAAAGATATAACTCCTATAAAGGATTTAACTAAATTAAATACTCTATGGCTTGGAAATAATCAGATAAATGAGATTGACAGCTTAAAAAATTTAACTAACCTGGAAGTGCTGAGATTAAATAATAATGTATTAGCAGACATATCTACTTTAAGCAAACTTACCAAATTAAAAGTTTTAAGAATATATGCTAATGGAATAAGTAATATTTCACCTTTAAGCGGACTTACAGAATTAGAAGCACTTATGGCAAATCATTGCCAGATAAGTGATGTAACTCCACTGAAGGCATTGAACAAATTAACAGCATTAACTTTGGAGAAAAATAATATTTCAGATATCTATTCACTAAAAGATCTTAAAAGCTTAAAACAGCTTACTCTTAAAGATAATACAATAAAGGATTATAGTCCTACAGAAGCTTATTATCATAATCTTCAGTACAGAGATTTTGATTTGGACTCTAAGAGCAATCCTAAAAACTCAGAAGATGAAAATTCAGATTCAGATGTTTCTGACTCATCAAGCAGAGGTATAATGTTTATCTTAGTAGCACTTGTTATAGCCCAAACAGCTGTAATTGCCTATCTGCTAAAGAAGAAAAAAATTATTGGGTATTAATAGTTTAAAATTACTAAAGAGGAGGGATAAAATTATATGAAAAGTGATATAGAATATTGTGGGATAAAAAGTGTATTCACAGTTTATTTTCAAAATCAGATTGTAAGCACTATAGATATAGATCATGGAACTTCAAAGACAAAATATACTATAGGGAGATCTCCAGAAAATGATATAGTTATTAATTCACCTATAGTTTCTGTTAAGCACGCTGAACTTGAAATTTCTGATGGATTTTTTGTAATAAGAGATCTTAACAGTACTAATGGAATCTATGTGAATGGAAATAAGACTAATAGTGCAGTGTTGATGAATGGAGATATCATTAGAATTGACAATATAAATAATCCAAATGAAAATGGTATTTTAATTATGTATTCCCTTGTTGAAAATGATTGTGATGAGAAGTGGAATGAAATTGACTTAAATAATTTAGAGGAAGTTGCTATAGGAAGAAAAAGCGATAATGATTTAGTTATTTTCCACAGTTTGGTTTCAAAGCAGCATGCAAAGATAAAAGTTTACAGCAATAGAGTTACAATTGAGGATCTCAATAGTACTAATGGAACTTATGTAAATGGTAATTTACTGATAAAAAGCCAAATTTTAAAAGAATTCGATAATATAATTATAGGAAACACAAAGATAATTTATCAGGATAACAAACTTATATATAATACACTGTCAAAGGGATTGAAGCTGGATGCAATACATATAAGTAAGGTTATTAGTGATTCCAATGGTTCAGGGAAAAAGAAAATACTTGATGATATCAGCATAAGTATAAAAGCTGGAGAATTAGTTGCGCTTATAGGGGGAAGTGGTGCCGGAAAGTCCACTTTTATGGATAGTTTAAATGGATTTAGATTACCTACAGAAGGCTCAGTTTTTGTAAATGATGATGATTTTTACAGGAATTATTATAGTTATAAAAATATTATAGGATATGTTCCTCAGCAGGACATTGTATATGATACCCTTACTGTAAGAGATATGCTTACCTATGCTGCAAGACTTAGGATGCCGGAGGATTCTACTAAGTCAGAAATTGAAGAGAGAGTAAATCAAGTGCTTACAGATGTAGAACTGGATGGAAGAGAGGATGTCTATATAAAGCAGCTTAGCGGAGGACAGAAAAAAAGAGCAAGTATTGCAGTAGAGCTGCTGGCTGATCCAAAGTTGTTTTTTCTTGATGAACCTACCTCTGGTCTTGATCCTGGTATGGAGAGAAATCTTATGAAGCTTTTGAGAAAACTTGCAGATACGGGAAAGACAATAATACTTATAACCCATGCTACTGCAAATCTTCATCTTTGTGATAAGGCAGTAATACTGGGATATGGAGGAAAGTTATGCTACTTTGGACCTCCAAAAGGTGCTCTGGAATTTTTCAATGTAGAGGAATATGCAGATATTTATGATCTTATAAACAAGGAATCAAAAGTATGGCAAGAGAGATTTAGAAATTCCAAGTACTTTATGTATTATAAACCTCTTGTAGAAAAAGAAATTAAAAGGTCTAAAACAAAGAATAGAGAAAAAGTTAAAAGAAGTTCCATTAAACAATTTTTTATATTAGCTCAAAGGTATTTAAAGCTCACTGTTTTAGATAAGCAAAGATTTGCATTTATAATATTGCAGGCTCCACTGATTGCATTTCTCCTATCAATGGTAGCGGATAAGGATTCTTTTAAGTATTTTGAATCCTCACAGCAGATTATATTTACACTTGCTTGTTCTGCAGTATGGATAGGAGTATTGAATTCCATTCAGGAAATTTGTAAGGAGAGGCCAATATATAAACGTGAAAGAGCGGTTAATTTGAAGCTTATACCCTATATATTTTCTAAGCTCACCATACTTGGTTTTATATGTTTAGTGCAGGCAGGATTATTAGTAGTAGTTTTTTCGGCACTTATAAATCAACCTAAAATACATCTTCTAGCAACATTGAATTTAGAAATTTTCATAACTGTATTTATAACTATTTTTACATCTACTACTATGGGTCTTTGTGTTTCAACTTTAGTGTCAAATACAGATAGAGCAATGGGACTTGCTCCCATAATACTTATTCCACAGCTTTTATTTACAGGACTTGTATTTCAGCTAAAAGGCTTTTCGGATAAAATAGCAGATTTGGCAATAAGTAAGTGGGCCTCAAGAGCTTTGGCAGTAAGTTTTGATTTGAATGGTCGTCCACTAAAATCTCAGGTAGAGTATCCGAAACTTCCAACGCCTCCAAGGGATTTACCGTCATTTTACAATCATGACATCAATATGTTATATCAAAATTGGATTGTATTGGGAGTAATCATATTAATTTGTTTGATTTTAAATTTAGTACTTTTAGAAAGAAATGATTGAAGCAAGTTTTTAATTCAGGTGAAATAGTGTTTAAATATTAAAGGAGGAAGTTTTATGAAGACAATGTATATATACATTCTGCTTATTTTTATAATATTTATCAATTTTGTGTTTTTTATTTATAGCCTTAAAGTAAAGAAAAGAGAAATTCCAGAGGGAAACCATAAGGAAGGAAATGAAAATATTAAACCTTTAGCCACTTATAATGAGGAGCAGTTTGGTAAAACTGAAGCTTTGGGAGATGTTCCTGTAAAGCATAAAGCAAATACCAATATGAATAATGATATAAGATTACCCGGTGTTCCAAATTTAGAAGATGAAGATAAAACAGAAATGCTGGCAGCTAGTGTGGAATATGCATCAGAGGAAATTACAGGAGGAGAGACAGAAACACTTTATTCTAAGGAAGAAGAAATAATAAAAAAATATGCAGTTGTAGAATATAGTGAAAACGGATATGAGAAAGAGTTCATTATGACAGAGAATATAATTTGTATTGGAAGGGATAATGACAGCTGTGACTTAGTTATAAATGATGACAAATTTGTAGGGAGACAACATGCACTTTTATATTATAAGAATTCTAGTCTATATTTTGTAGATTTAAATAGCAGAAATGGATCATTTATAGAGGAAAAGAGACTATTTGGACAAAAGGAAATTACAGAGGATACAAAAGTTAAGCTTGGGAATACAGATATTTTTATTAAAGTAGGTGAATAAAGGTGAATAGTTCCATGGAGGATACGGCATATTTATCATTGCCTAAAATTAGATATGGTTCTTATACAACTAAGGGCATAAGAGATGAAAACCAGGATTCTATGCTTATTATAAATGAAAGTGAAGTACTTGCTTTTGTTATTGCCGATGGAGCGGGTGGGTATAGCTATGGTAAACAGATAAGCAAAATTACAGTGGATGCCATAGAAAGTGAGTTTAGAGATATACATTCAGGTAACGTTAATTATATCAAGCTGTTAATAGATAAAAAGTATCAGCAGATAAATTCACATATCTTTAAGCTTGAAAGGGAAATGGACAGTAGAATGGCATCTACTGTAGCTATGTTAAATATTGTAGAGGATAATTATATAGTTAGTAATGTAGGTGATACAAAAATATTTATTGTAAGAGATGGTGAAATAACTTTGATTTCACAGGTGCATAATGTGGCTTGGGAACTCTATGAAAATAATGAAATAGATTATGAGCAGTATAAAAATCACAAAAATAAAAATGTATTGACAAGAGCTCTTGGAGGAGGTAGTACAGTGAAACCCTACTATAATATAGACAAGCTACGTGAAAATGATATATTTATTATTTGCAGTGATGGTATTCACAATTACATAGGTGATAAAGAAATTAAAGATAAATTTTCAGTAGATATGAAGATAAGTAATGAAGATTTAGATAAATTGTGTTTCGAAATAGCTGAAACCTGTTTAGAAAGTAAGAGTAATGATAATTTAAGCATTATTGCAGTACAAATATAAAAACTCCAAGAGCAAAGACTCCCCTAGTGCTGTAAAAATACATGAAATTTTACATCTGACAGGTGGAAAGAAAAAAGGAAGGTAGAAGTTAATATGCATAATAAAAAGATGTTAATATATTCTGGAACTACCATGGTAATTGCATTGCTGCTTCTTATTGCAGTATTTTGCGTAAGTCCGGTAAAAAAGATATCATCCTATAATAAATCTAGTTCCAATAATTCCAATAGTAGTCTTATAAAAACACCAGAAACTGTAGAGTTTGATAAGGCAAGTGGTAATTTAAATGTTAGCTTTATATTAGTAGAAAAAGATTTAAATGATATACTGTATAATTCTATGAAAGATAGTATATCTGTAGATGGAGTAGAAACAGATATAAGCCAAAGTGATGTAAAAGTGTATATTAATTCTTATGTACTTCAGGCGATTCCAACTCAATATATACTGGATTTTACTCCAGATATAAAGAATAATACACTTACATTAAATTTAAAATCTGCAAAAATGGGCAGAATTTCAATGCCCAAAGGAGCTGTTTTAAATAATTTAAAGGAAAATGCCTCAGATTATATATCAGTAAATAAGGATAATAGTTCTATTAGTATAGATAAAAAGGCAGTAGCACCTTTTAAAATTACCAGCTTTAATATGGATGAGGGTAAACTTAGATTAAACTTAAACTATCAGATTAAATCAATTACAGATATAACAGGATTGCTTTCAAATAATATGCCGGAGGGCATAACTAATTATGTAAAAAAATGTTTAATAGTCAGTCTGATGATGATTTTAAAGTTTTAACAGATCTATTTAAATAGTGAGGTGCATATATTTGAGTGAATTTTTAAAAGAAGGCCAGTTATTTGATGAAAAATATAAGATAATAAAACAAATTGGAAAAGGCGGTATGAGTATTGTATACCTTGCTGAAAATATTAGACTGGGTACAAAGTGGGCTATTAAAGTTGCACGAAAAGATATGGGAGAAAAAGTGGATTTGCTTGCTGAACCCAATATATTAAAAAATTTAAAGCATGAAGCTCTGCCAAGGATAATTGATATTATAAGCAATGATAACAGAATTTATATAGTTGAAGATTATATTGAGGGAACGCCACTTAATGTGGAACTTAAAAATCAAGAGAAATTTTCAGAAAAAATTGTAGTAGAATGGGCAAAACAAATTTGTAATGTGCTGGAATATCTTCACAAACAAAAGCCCAATCCAATTATATACAGGGATATGAAACCCAGCAATATTATACTTTCAAAAAATAAGCACATTAAGCTTATAGATTTTGGAATAGCAAGAGAATATAAAGAGGAGTCAGAAGGAGATACTACCTATATTGGAACAAAAGGATATGCGGCACCAGAACAATATGGTAAGGCTCAATCGGATGCCAGAACTGATATATACAGTCTAGGTATAACATTATATCATTTAATAACAGGTAAAAGTCCTTTGGAACCTCCTTATGAAATTAAGCCTGTGAGAGAATTTGATAAAAATCTATCTGAAGGTATTGAGTACATAATAAATAAGTGTACTAAACAGGATCCTCTTCAAAGATATCAGTCAGTTAATGAATTATTAAGTGATTTAAATAATATATACAAATTTAATTCTGAGTATAAGAGAATTAAGAGAAGAAGTTTTATTAAAACAGGAACTCTTACAGCAGTATTTTTAATGTTTGCGTTGTTGACTTATATAGGATATTTAAAACTAGAGAATGAAAAACTTACTGAATACAATTCAATATTAGCTGAAGGTAAAAAATATGAAAGTGAAAATAAGAACAATGAGGCTATAGCTGCCTTTAGTACTGCCAATAATAAAGTTTCCAGTAGAATTGATGGATACAAGGAAATTGCAAAGTTATATTTAAAATCTATGGACTACGATAAGTGTATAAATTATATTAATAATGAAGTATTTTCAAAGTTGGATGATTTTCAAAATGATGATGAAATGCTGTATATATTGGGAACAGCTCAATTTGAAAAGAAGGATTATGAAAATGCAGCAATAAGTTTTGAAAAGGCTAAAGAGATAAATGAAGAAGAGATAAATTACTACAGGGATCTGGCTGTAAGCTATGCTAGAAGTAATAAGCTGGATTTAGCCCAGACCATAATAAAGGATATTAAATCAAAAGGATTAGATGATAGTGTGACATCTTATATTAGTGGTGAAATATATAGTAAGAAAAATGATTTTGACAATGCCATTACTATGTATAAGAAGTGCATAAATGAAACTAAAGATGAAGATGCAAAGAAGAAGACATTTATTTCCATTGCAGAAATATATAGAGATAATTCGGATAAAATCAAGGATTCTGCTACAAAAGAAGTAGAAATATTGGAACAGGCAAATTCACAGCTCACTGAAAAAAACAATTTACTTATACAGGAGATGCTAGGACAAGCTTATTTTAATAAGGCAAATAACTATAAAGAAGTGGATAAAGAGTACAAAGATAATTTGGAAAAGTCCCTTGGAAAATTTAATATGCTTGTATCAAGTGGTGTAAATAATGCTCAGGTATATAGTAATTTAGGTATAATATATCAATATCTTGAACAGTACGAAAAAAGTGAAGCTTCCTATTTAAAGATGAAGGAATTGTCTCCTGAAGATATGCATAGTTATATAAGGCTTACTGTACTGTATATTGAAATGGCCAATAAGGGAATAGATAGCAGTGAAAATTATCAAAAAGCTAAAACAAATTACAACTATATAATTCAACATAACCCTAAGGGTGCCAATGATCCTGAAATTTTACAATTATCAGTTTTGATGAAAAATTTAAAGTAAGGAGGAAATATTATGATAACCACTGGTATGATAATGTTTGTAGTTGGTATAGTGGGTATGGTTTTTTCTCTTATTATTGGAGGAATAATTTTATATAGAGATAGTAAGATGAAATATGAAAAAGAGAGTATGGAAAATATAGTGAACTTGGAAAACCAGTTGAATTTTAATGGAAAATCCAAAACTGAGATGATAATGACTGAAAATATGAGGAATAAAGAAAAGTAAATTTGAAGAATAGTACCTATAATATGTTTAGAAAAAAATGAGCCTGTAGAGATTGTTTAAATTAAATCTATGTAGGCTCATTTTCATTGGTAAAATGTGGCTTATGTGTAGTAAAAAAGTGAATATATTATGAATTGTTTATAATATATAAATAGAAAAAGTATATAAATGTTATAATTACATGATTTAGTATTGTTGCTAGGTGTATAATGTACTCGGTAATCATTATATATAAACAATTTGATATAAATTTTTTTAAAATATAGAATTTAAAGTAAAAGTTTTTTTGTTTTAAAACGATATAATTGTATGAGATATAATTGAATTTTACTGATATTATGTGAGAATATGAATTACTGTTAAATTTTATCTAGTATATGTATTAATTGAGGAGGATCAGATATTTTGAAAAAGATTTTCGCTGCAATTTTTATATTCCTTTTAATTTTTTATAATACAAATGTATCTGCAGAAACTGTGGAGGAAACTAAACCTGATGTGAATATTCAGGTAAAGGGAAATATAGAAACTGGACAAGATATACAAATTTTTGTAAATGTACAGAACATAAAAAATCTATATGCTGGTGCGGTAAAGTTTAAATATGACAAAAATATTTTAAAGGTCACAGATATTCGAAAGGGAGACCTTATAGATAAAAAGGATATGAATATATTTGAGGTTGGAAATGAAATAGATAATGATAGGGGAATAGCTAGATTTAAGGGATTTTCCTGCCTTGGACAGGTTAAGGGGTTTTCAGGCAGTGGAACTTTTATAGTAATTGATGCACAGATTTTAAAAAAGGCAGATTTTCATATAAAAAGTATACCATTACAGGAAGAACCTAATGATGAAAATAATTTAAAGATTCAGCTTGTAGATAATAATTTAGAGGATATGGATTATAACTTTAAAGGATATAATTTTAAATTTTCTGTGCCTGCTGACCCCAACAGTAAAGCTCCAGTTAGCAGCAAAACTGAAAATAAGGATACTAGTGTAAAAAATTCACAAAATAATACAGAGAATAAAAACTCTGTTGTAAAACCTTCCAATGAAGTTTCCAATAAAGTAAGTAAAAATAGCGATAGAAGTGAAATTAAAGCTATAGTTAAAGATAAAAATGAAGCGGCTGATAATAATGACAGCAAAGAAATAAAGGATAATAGCGATAGTATTTTAAAGGATAAAAATAAAAATATCTCAGATAATACAGTGAATAAAGAGAATTTATATGAAGAAAACATTAATAATTCCAATAAAAATAGCAGCTCAAAAAATATAGCTGCCTCAAAAAATAATCCTAATTTAGATAAAATCAAGTATTTAATTTTAATTATTTTTATGATCATAGTTATAATTTTAGGTCTAAAAATATATAAATATATGTTAAAAAACAAGAATTAACACAAAAATAACTGATAAATGTCTGTATTTGCAAAAATAAAGGTATTGTAAACAGTTTATTAAATTTATATAATAAATGTATAGGAATTATAATTATGTATTCATAAAAAGTGGTGGAGGAAAAATTATGCTTCATAAGAAGAGTTTAGCTATTTTTTTAAGTTCTTTATTAATTGTTGGAAATATATTTTCGGCAAAAACCTTTGCAAATGCAGAAGTGGTGGATACTACAGCACCAATTCTTAATAATATAAATATTGATAAAAGTAAGGTTACAGAAGGAGACAGCGTCAATGTATCCATAGATGCCAGTGATGATATATCCGGTATAGCTGGTGCCAGTATATATTATGTATCTCCTTCAGGAAAAAATTCAAAGTCCTATTCATTGACTCCTGATGACAGTGGAAAGCTAATATGTACGATACCCATAAATAAATATGATGAAAAGGGTAAATGGAAACTAGATAGTATTTCTTTAAAGGACAAGGCTGGTAATACGGAATATGTAAATGGTTATGGTATATTAAATTCTAATAATACAGTTAAGGATTTAAGTGTTGGTAATTTTGAAGTTGTAAATAAATTACTGGATACCATGCCGCCCGTATTAAACAGCATAACTTTGAATAAAACTAAAATTACTCAGGGTAAAAGTTTAAAGGTAACAGTGGATGCCAGTGATGACTTATCTGGTATATACAGTGCCAGTATACATTATGTATCTCCTTCAGGTAAGAATTCTAAATACTTAGTTCTATGGCCAAATACTGATGGAAAGCTTCAATGTACCATACCTACAGATTTAGGAGATGAGGATGGTATATGGAAAGTAGATAGTGTTTTGTTAATCGATAGAGTGGGAAATACTGTTTGCATAAATAATTCGGAAGTTAAGGAATATGGTATATTAAAAAATTTAAGCCCTGGAGATTTTCAAATATATGGTAGACAAGCTGCGGGTAAGCAGTTCGATATCAATGAAGATAATGATATTGATATAAAGGATTTAGCTGCTGTTGCCAAGGACTATAATACAAAGAAATCCGATGATCTATGGAAACCAGAATTTGATTATAATAATGATGGAATAATCGATATATTTGATATTACTGTACTTTTTAAGAAGGTACAGTAGGGGATTTTTTCATACATATTACATAAAGTTTAATATAAAAATAAAAAAATATATTGACATTTTATAAAAATATGGCTATACTCATATTAAACAAATATTAATAGTCGGTTATTAATATAAATTGAAAATGTATTTTATATATTAGCTCACTAGAAAAACTAGAGGCTGAATTTTATTCTTTAATTTAAGGATAAAATTCAGCTTTTTTTAGTTCTTTGTATTTAATAGTTTTGATAAAATAAATTTTTTTCTATACTTATTTCAAAAAATGAAAAAAGTTCCGAGCTATTTTATAATTAAAAATTATATTATTGTAAGCACATAGATAAATTAATCTATTGTATATTTTTTAATATACTTATTGCAAAAAATGAAAAAAGTCTTAAATTATTTAACTTTAGATATACTTATTTCAAAAAATAAAATAAGTATGTTTTAAGTTTATTATGAGGAGAGAAAATATGAAAGATAGTTCTAATATATTAAAAAATTTAAGCTATGAACAAAAGAGAATATTTAATTTAGTCCAGAAAAAAGGACATATGACTAAAAATGAAATTTCTAAAAGTACAAATATTAAATTAACTACATTGAAGTATATAATGGAACCTTTGGAGAAATTCAAGCTTATAGTTGAAAGCAGATTAGGCGAATCTACAGGAGGAAGAAAACCGGTTTTGTATGATGTAAATCTAAGTGACTTTTATATTATAGGAATTGATATTTCAATAATGTATACACAGGTTAGCATCACAGATTTAAAAATGAATATTTTATATAAAGATTCTTTTTATATGGATTCATCCTTTGATCCTGAAAAAACTGTGGATAAAATAGTAGAAATAATTGATAAATGCTACGTGAATTTAAATTTACAAGATATGAAGCTTTTGGGTATAGGATTGGGGTCAGTTGGACCTCTAGATATAAAAAATGGCATTATAAAGAATCCTTTAGATTTTTATTCTTCGGAGTGGGAAAACGTACCTATAAAACAAATGCTTGAAAAAAAATTAAATTGTCCAGTAACTATTGAGAATGGTGTAAATGCAGCAGCCATAGCAGAGTATTTTTATGGTGTGGGAAAAGGGATTGAAAATATTGCTTTTTTTAACTGTGGTATAGGAATAAGGACGGGAACAATCTCTTCAGGAAATCTTATACGATCAATAAATGATGAAGAAGAGGCTTTTAGTCATATGATTATTGAAGTAAATATTGATCAATATAGGTGTAGAAAATTTGAATGCATAGAGAATTATTCATCCATTAAATCTATGATAAAAAAACTTTGTGAAAAAATTAGAGATGGTAGACAAACTATTATAAATAAATCATTAGAAAATATTGATTTTGACGATATTTGCAGGGCGGTTGAAGAAAAAGATGAATTATCCATAGAAATAATTACAGAGGCAGCATCAATTTTAGGTATTGGATTAGCTAACTATATTAGATTGTTAAATCCTAAATTAGTGATCTTGAGCGGTCCTTTAATTATGAAATCAGAACTTTTTTATGATTTATCCATTAAAAGTGCTTTAGAAAAATTAAATCATATGAAAGGAAAAAATATTATTTTTAACAGATGTGGTTATTTTAAAAAGGATGCTATATCAGTAGGAGCCGCATCTATGGTAATAGAGAGATGTATAGATAGTGGAATATAGCTATTTAATAAGAATAAATTTTCAAATAAAATTACAATTAATTTTCAATATCACCTATTAAAAATATTTTATTTAATGCTATTTCTTTGGAAAAGTAAAAAATTCCTTTGAAATATATATAATAGAACGCTAGTTCTAAATTTGTTAGGAGGAAGATAATATGTCAAAGAATTTTAAAGTGACAGTATCAAAGATGTTGATTTTAGTGTTGGTTGGAGTTTTTCTTTTTGTAGGTTGCTCCAGTACAAGTAGTTCTAAGGAATCTAGTAATACCTCTGCAAAGGAAACGGTGAATATCACCATAGGATATCAAACAGTTACATCTCAAACTTGGGGAGCTTTGATAATAAAAAATAAAAAGATTTATGAAAAGTATTTGGAGAAAAAATATCCGAATAATGAGTTTAAGATTAACTGGTTTAATGCACAATCAGGACCGCCATTAACTAATAATATGATTGCAGGCAAACTTCAATTTGCATTTATGGGAGATATGCCAATACTTATCAATGGTGAAAAAGGACAAACTTCTGCCAATTACAAATCTGTATTTTTAGCTTTTGATGGGAAAGGAGAAAAAGGAGCCAATCAGGCAATTTTAATACCAAAAGATAGTAAAATTACTTCTGTTAAGGATTTGGCAGGAAAAAATGTATCTGTTCCATTAGGCTCCAGTGCACATCGTATGTTACTTAATGTTTTAGATAAATATGGTATAACAGATAAAGTTAATATTTTAAATCAAGATGTAACTGTTGGAATGAGTAATATAGAACAAAATAAAATAGATGCACACGCTACCTGGGAACCGTTTCCAAGTTTGATTGAAAGTAAAGGAATTGGGAAAGTATTGGTAGATGGCAGTGATACAAATGTAGATTATTTAGATGGTATTGTTGCAGATAGAACTTGGGTAGAAAATAATAAAGGTTACGCAATAGCTTTGTTACAAGCATTATTGGAAGCTCATAAATTTATATTGGAGAATCCTGATGATGCAGCTTCAATATTTGCAAAAGAAAGTGAATACCCATTGGATGTAACAAAGAAAATTACTAAAAATATAAGATTTGATTCAGTTATATATGATAAAGATAAAGTAACTTTAGAAGGAAGTGAGGATTTTCTTAAAAAATTAGGAAAGCTTAAGAGTTTGAATTTAAATAAATTTATTGATGATCAGTATATAAAAGAAGCATATAAAGAATCTGGCAATCAATATCCAACTGCTAACGATTTAAAGGGTAATTGGAAGCCTCTTAAATAGGGAGATGAGAATCTGTGGAAAAAAATTCTACTCGTTATTATAAGATTAAAAAAATATTATGCAGTATAGTTTCTACTCTTATATTTATTATTGTCTGGCAATTACTAGTTTATTTCAATATTAAAAAACCATTAATGTTTGGTAATTTACCATCTCCATTAGAGGTTTTAGGATCTATTAAAGCTGTTTTACATGAAAAAGTATTTTATCAACATATTTTATATAGTTCTTTGAGAATTTTTATAGGATGCATTATTGCACTTCCTATAGCTGTGGGATTTGGATTATTAATTGGATTGTATGATTTTGGAGAAAATTTTATAATGCCTATTTTTGATATGTTAAGGCCTATTCCACAAATTGCATGGATTCCAATTTCAATACTAATATTTTCTTCTGTAGAGGGCAGTATTGTATTTATAACTTTCTTAGGTGCATTTTTCCCTATATTGATAAATACAATTGCTGGAACAAAGTCAGTAAATAAATTACTTTTAGATGCAGCAAAAAGCATGAATGCTACTAAATGGCAATTAATAAGATATGTATCTTTTCCAAGTATTGTTCCCAATATTTTTACTGGATTAACTTTAGGTATAGGCAATTCATGGATGAGTGTTATAGCAGCAGAGATGATTTCAGGTAAGTTTGGAATTGGATATTTTACATGGACATCCTATACTTTAATGCAGTATCCAGAGACAATAGTAGGAATGATCACTATTGGAATTATAGGATCAATATGCTTCTTTTTAGTAAGAATACTAGAAAAAATAATATTGGATTGGCGTTAAGGTAAGGAGGTGAGTATATTGACAATTAAAGTCAATAATGTTTCTAAAGTATATGGATCCAAAGAAAAGAAAGAGATTGTAGTACTAAAAGATATTAATTTAACAGTTAATAATAATGAGTTTGTGTGTATTTTAGGACCTTCAGGTTGTGGAAAAAGTACTTTACTTAGAATAATTGCAGGGCTTGATTTAGCTACCAAGGGCATTGTTGAAATAAATGGACAAGCTATAGATAAGCCAAGTAAGGATAGTTCTGTAGTTTTTCAGGAATATGCTTTATTTCCCTGGAGGACCGTTATAGAAAATGTAGAACTTGGACTTAAATTAAGACATGTATCAAGAAAAGAAAGAATAGAAAAAGCTTTAAAATATTTACGAATTGTTAATATGGACAAATTTCAAAATGCTTTTATACATCAATTATCTGGTGGAATGAAACAAAGAGTGGCTATAGCCAGGGCTTTAGTACTGGAGCCTAAAATTCTTTTGATGGATGAACCTTTTGGTGCATTGGATACCTTTACTAGAATTCAATTACAGGATGAGTTAATTAATATATGTAAAAGCAGAGAATTAAGTGTAGTATTTGTCACACATGACATCGAAGAGGCAGTTTACTTAGGAGATAAAATTGCAATTATGAAGTCTAATCCTGGAAAAATAAATTCGTTGGAAGAGATTTCATTATCTAAACCAAGAAATCGCACAGATTATGATTTTATCAGTTATAGAAATCATATTTATAAAGAATTTTCATTAGTAAAAGAAATTCAACCGGAATACAATATTTAAATGGGAGGTATATTACAATGAATTTGGAAGTTATAAATGCAGATGTAGTTATTTTAGGTGGCGGTAGTGCTGGTACAATTGCCGCTATTAAGGCAAAGGAAAAAAATCCGCAGGCTACAGTAATAGTTCTTGATAAAGGTCCCATAGAAACTTCAGGGGCTATAGGAAGAGGAATGGATGCACTTAATATAGTTGCTTCACCAGGTTATTCTACTCCAGAAGATGTAGTAGAAGCTCTGACTAAAGTTACTGAAGGAGTTTTAGATCAGGAAACCGCTTATACACTTGGAGAAAAAAGTTTTCAGGTTATAAAGGATTTAGAAGATTATACACAGAGAGAACCTGGAGATCTATTTCCAATTGATGAGAATGGAAATTATAAGGTAAACTATCTTCATCCAGTAGAACATCCATTGTATCTTGCCATGGATGGAGAGGATATAAAAAGAGGATTGGCAAAAAGGGTTAGAGATTTGGGCGTTAAAGTTCTTGATTTTACCCCGGGGGTAAAATTATTTACAACAGAGGGAGAAATTTCAGGTGTATTTGCATTTAATATTCGTACTGGACAGGGCTATTTAATAAACACTCCAACAGCAATACTTACAGCGGGTGCAGTAGGTAAATTTGGATTACCCAGAGATGGATATTTAAGTGGAGTGTATGAATTCCCAGGAAATACAGGAGAAGGTTTTTCTCTGGCATATCATGCTGGAGCCAAATTGATTAATTTAGAATGCTTTCAAACTAATCTTTTAATGAAAGACTACAATGGTCCAGCCTGCGGGTATGTAGTAATACCAAGAGGTGGATATGGAGTAAATGCATTAGGTGAAAAGTATTGGACTCATGGTTATTGGTCAGGAGATATGTTCTTAGCTGTTTGGCGTGAATTTACAGAAGGCAGAGGGCCTGTTTATCTTAAAATGGATCATTTACCAGAACCAACTATAGAAGGATTGGAAAAAATTCTTTGGGGGACAGAGAGGACAACTAGAGGTTTATTCCATGAACAAAGAAAAGAGGACTATAGACGATGGGATTCAGTGGAACAGGGAATGGAGGAAATAACCTTATGCAGTGGACACAGCATGTCGGGGATAAAGGTTAATAAATATACTGAAACCAGTGTGCCTGGACTCTATGCAGCTGGGGATTGTGCAGCAGTTCCTCACCAATATCTTACTGGAGCTTTTGTATTTGGTAGTATAGCTGGTGAACGTGCAGTAGAGTATTCAAAGACGCATAAAGCAAAACCAATAGAAGCAGACTTAGAAAAGATTACTGAAGAAATAGAACGTCCTCTAAAATTAGAAGAGGGATTGTCGGTGCAAGAGGTTGAATATAAAATCAGGTCAAGAATAAGTCAATATTTAACACCACCGAAAAGTGATCCTCTTATGACTAAATTACTATGGTGGGTTGATAGAATAAAAAGGGAAGATATACCAAGAATTAAAGTAGAGGATTATCATGATCTTATTAAAGTTACTGAAGTTAAAAGTATTTTAGATTGTGCAGAAATGGCGGCTAAAGCTTCATTATATAGAACAGAAAGCAGATGGGGGCTTGGGCATTACCGTTTAGCATACCCTAAAAGAGATAGTGAATGGGATAATAAGTGGGCGGTTATACAAAAGAATGAAAATACTGGTGAAATGACAACTTCTAGAGAAACAGTTCCAGAACACAAGTGGAAATTCCCAGAGAGATTAGAATATGAATATCCAACTTTTAATTTGAATATAGGAAAGGGATATGTTCCACCTAAAAATAAAGATAGAGATCCTTGGATAGAGGAAAAGGTTAAGAGAGAAGGATTTACTATTCCTAAAAGAATTATACCTGGAGGTGAAGGACATGAGTAAAAATACAAAAAGAAATTATCAATGGATAAGTTTTGATAAAGATAAATGTATATCCTGTAAAAAATGTGTTGATTATTGTCCTAGAGATGTTTTAAGGCTTGGAGAACATGGAGTTCCATTTATGAAATATAAAGATGATTGTTGGTATTGTGACGTATGTTCTTATATTTGTCCTAAAAATGCAGTTATATTAGAAGAAGTTCCATATCTAATAAAATAAAGGCTTTTAAACTTTGTGCTACCTGGTAATGCATATATATATATGCATTACCAGGTAGCTTTTTGACTTTTTTACTACTAAAAATACGTATTAAAATATAGTTTTTAATAACTATATAGATATACAATATCATATTTACGTAAAATTTAAAAATTCCTTTTAATTTTTCTCAGAAAGTTTTATTTACTATATTGGATATAAAACAAGAAAAATATATAATTCTCTATTTCAAAGGTATTTTTACTATTAATTTCAATTATTTAGGTTAAAAATGCTTAACTATTTGTTAATGATTACATTACACTACAATTGTATAATTCATACTGTTGACATTTTAATTTAAATTTAAATAAAATTTAGGTTTTTATTTAAATTAAATACAAATCTTAGATTATAGCTTGCTTTTTCTCTTTACTGCATTAAATATATTGCGAAATTAACTATACTTATGGCAGTGAAAGGATATATAAATTTAATATAATCAGGGGGTAAATTTATGCATTCTAAAATCAAAAGAATTATTGCGTCAATGGTATTAGTTAGCTTGATTGCACCATCAGCTAGAACACTTGCTGCCGTTGATACTACAGCGCCAACTATTGGCCAGGTAAATGCCAAGACAAGCTATTCTGCCAATGAAAAGGTAGTGATAAGTGCACCGGTTACTGACGATACTGCTGTGAATTCAGTGAAGCTCTATTATAAGCTTGCTCCAGAACTTCCCTATAGAACAGCTGACATGATAAAAGATGGGTCTTCCAATACATATACTGCTGTTCTTGATCATGATGCAGCCTGGTCCAGAGTTATATCCTGGCATATTGAAGCCAGCGATGGAACTAATGCAGCTAAAACTGCCGATTTAAATGCGGAGGTTCAGCAGGATGTTGATACGGATAATCAACCGCCGCTGATTATGACTGAAGTAATGGCTTATACTAAATACAAAATGAGCAATGGTGGTGCAGATGGAATGGATTTTGTGGAGCTGTACAACAATTCAAGTAAGCCAGTTAATTTTGGATATTATAAGTTATTTTATCTCTATCCAGGAACAACTACTGCTCCGAAAACTTGGACACCATCAAAACCGGATATTATAGTGCAGCCAGGTAAATCCGTTATATTCTGGATTAATGACGAGGCAAATGGTCTGTCTGTGGAAGATTTTAATAAATACTATGGCACTAATCTTAAGGAAAACGAGGACATAGTTAAGGTAAATTATTCAGGCTTACATGAAACGGCTTACAGAAAACTTGTTATAGGTCACTCCATTGACAAGCCAATAGCTCAGGTGGATTTTAATACAGATAATAAAGCTGAAACTACTCCAGAGCCTGAAACTACTGTAAATTATCGTTATCCAAAGAATGGACAAACTGATGAATTGAAGGTCAGCACTAAGGAACTTGCACCCACCCCAGGTAAAGTATATGACTGGCAGATTCCCTCTGCTCCTACTTCTCATACCGGCTATGATGATATTGTAGATAGTACTCCGCCTGAAATAAAATCAGTATCTAGCAATGTAAGCAGCATTGATGAGGGTAAAGAACTTAAACTTGCCTTTGATGGCAGTGATGACGTTGGTTTAGTGGATTTTAGCCTTTACTACAAAATATCCGGTGAAACAAGTTTTACAAGAATTCCTCTAAGCGGCAAGGCAAGTGATGGTCACTACTATGCCACTATACCATCAGATAAATTGGTTTCAAAGGATTATGTGGAATATTATGTGGAGGCTTCTGACCTTTATCATGAGGTTAAAACTGAAACCTATAAAGTAAATATAAACCGCCTTGATAGTAATGGAGATTTACGTCTCAATGTAACAGATGGACAAGTACTATCTGGAAATAGTCTTATAACCTCTGGTACAAATTTAATAACTAATGAATCCACAATTTCTATTGATGGTAAAGCAGTGGATACTACAAAAGATCTTGAAAGCGGTGCATATTTTTCCTTAAGCTACAGCGGTGTAGATGGATATTACAAGGATGCTGTTACCATTGAAGATGAAATTTTATCTTTAATAGTAAAAGGTGATGCACCTTCTAGAACAGTATATCTTGATAAGAACAGATTTAAGAGAAATGCAGATGGAACTGCAGGTATTACCGTAACAGTAAGGGCAGGTACTGATGGCAGTCCTTTTGAGGTGGGTACTGCAGCTAACAATGATGATTTTAAAGCTACAGGCTTCAACCTTGTTCTTACTGATGGTACTGTGATTTACCCAGATAACGGAATAGATTCTTCAAAAGAATATAATATTGGTGACGGTAAAGGTATGAAGGAATATCTGGATATACATTTCACCATTCCAAAGGATAAATTAACTGCAAGCAGCTACAATTGGGATACAAAAACCGTTAATGATGGAGAACATACAATAAAGGTTGTATCTGGTGAGATTAGCAAAGAGGCTAAGATTAAGGTGGATAATACAGCACCACTTATCAAATCAAGGGTGGCTGAAGGGGCTAAGCTCTTTGGAAATATTACAATTGATCCATCTGTAACAGATGCTAATGGTGTAGATACTTCAAAGACTCAGGCAGAGGTGGATGGAATAGCAGTGGAGTTACCTTATAAAACAACTTCTTCCGCACTTACTCCAGGTAATCATGAGTTAAAAATAACTGCTTTTGATGCAATAGGAAATAAGGCAGAGAGTGTAACCCGTTTTTCAACTATTGATGAAAACTCAGTAGCGAGTGTTAACAACAGCAATAATGGACAGCTGTCAGCTAAGGTTACAGATCCTAGTGGTGCTAAGACGGATTTAACTTTTAAAGAGGCATATCACTTTAATGCTGCTGATAATGAAATTAAAGCCTATGAGGGGAAGGGAGATTATCCTCTTGCAGAATCTTCAAAGATAACGGGAGATGCACTTAAAGCTATGAGTGCTGACGATGGAAGAACTCATGATACCCTGTCAAAAGAACTGCCTTATCAGAGATTTGATATAAAGGTTGGAAAGGTAAAGTCCACTGACAGAATTGAGACAGTGTGGAAGGGGAGGGTTAACGATAACCGACAGGCAAGGATGTATGTATTAAATATAGATACTAACAAATGGGAACTTATAGGGGCTAGTGTAAAAGGCGGACAATCACAGCTAAAAGCTTCCTTTGTAGCAGACAAGCATTTAAAGGATGGAAAAGCTCAAATACTTGTGCAGGATAGATTGGAAGGCCTAGCACCGCAAACTTCAGTGACAGCTCCAAAAGGTGTCTCTTCTGACTCCTGGAATCCTGAAACCTGGGATCCTTCAACACGTCCTGGTCAGTATGATTTCACCTTTGCATGGATATCTGATACTCAGTACTATTCAGAATCCTATCCACAGCATTTTAATAATATGAATAAATGGATTGTAGATCATAAGGATGAGCTGAACACCAAGTATTTGATTCATACCGGTGATATAGTAGATGAATGGGACAAGCCTTATCAGTGGGTAAATGCAGACAATGCTATGAAAATCATTGACAATTCAGGCCTTCCTTATGGAGTGCTTGGAGGTAATCATGATACGGGCCATGGCAGAGCAGATTATGAAAACTATGGCAAAAATTTTGGAGAGAAGAGATTTTTCGGAGGTGATTATTATGGTGGTTCCTATATGAACAACAAAGGCCACTATGATTTAATCAGCGAAGGGGGCAATGATTTCATTGTACTTTATATGAGTTGGGATATCTATACTCCTGAGATTCAATGGATGAATCAGGTGCTGGCTAAATATCCTAATCGTAAGGCAATACTTGCCTTTCACAGATATATTAACGATAAGGGTGCAATTGATTATACAGGGGATTTGGTGCAAAGAGAAGTTGTAGCTAAAAATCCTAATGTATTTGCAGTACTGGATGGTCACTATCACGGTGCAGCTATAAAAATTGATCACTTTGATGACAATGGAGATGGTACAGCTGAAAGACCGGTTTATCAAATTTGTACAGACTATCAAAGTGCCCACGAAGGTGGAGATGAGTATATTAAATATCTTTACTTTGATATGAAAAATAATAAAATCTATATGAATTCCTATTCACCATTTTTAAATGACTACAATTATTTTGACGATAGAGGAACTTATGAAAATGGAACTCAGGATCATGATGCCTATGAGCTTAATGTAAATTTGACTCCTGATGAAAAGAAACTTTCCACGGACAGCTTTGATGTTAACGTATATACGGATAAGGTTATTGGAACTGCCAGTGTTGACAGCGGACAGACAGGCAGCGTGAACTGGGAAAACCTCAAGGAAGGCAGGGAATATGCATGGTATGTAGAAAGTAATTCAAGCTCCGGTAAAATTACTGGGGGAGTTAATGAATTTACCATGAAGGCAGCACTATCCAGTGTGTCCCTAAAGTCTAATAAAACAAATTTGGACATTGCAAAGACTGCCAAATTAACTGTAAAGGGTAAGCTGAGCAATGATGAAAATGCAAAGCTTTCAAAGGCATCAATAAAGTATGTAAGCAGCAATCCAGCTGTGGCATCTGTGAATGATAAAGCTTTGGTAACAGCTAAAAAAGCAGGAAGTGCAGATATAACAGCAGAGGTTACTTTAGAGGGAGTAACAGTTAAATCAAATAAGATTACAATAACTGTAGATGAAGGTAAAAAATAGTTTACTTGTAAGTAATATTTACTTAATATTCAATAATTACAATTTAATTGAACAAATTATTATGCGAGGAGTGTTATCATGAAAATCAGTAGAAGAGACTTTTTGAAGTGGTCTGCCGCTACAGCTATAGCTCTAAATATTCAATTTGATATGGACAAATTTAATACTGTACTTGCAGCAGAAACAGATCCCCCAATTATCTGGTTAAATGGGTCTGGATGTTCAGGATGTACTATATCAACTTTAAATGTTACTAATCCAGCAACTATTGATGATGTACTTTTAAACAAAATAAGTATCAAGTACAATAGTACTCTTATGACAGCTTCAGGGGATCTTGCAATGCAGACACTGGAACAATGTGCTAATACTTACACTGGACAATTTATACTTGTAGTTGAAGGTTCAATACCAACAGGTGCCAGTGGAAACTACTGCATTATAGGGGAAGAAAATGGAGCCCCACTTACTATGCAACAAGCTGTACTAAAGTATGGTCCAATGGCTAAATATGTGGTAGCAGTGGGAACTTGCGCTTCCTTTGGGGGAGTGTCAGCAGCTGGACCTAATAATACAGCTTGTCAACCAGTAAAAACTATATTATCTGGTAAAACTGTAAATCCTGTAATAAATCTTTCAGGTTGCCCTGCTCATCCTACAGTTATTATACAAACTTTATTAAATTTAATATTAACAGGTATACCATCTTTAGATAGTAATAGCAGACCTAGAGAATATTACAGTAATAGTATTCACAGTAATTGTCCAAGAAGGGGTAAGACCCAAGTAAAGCAGCCAGGTATATTTGGATGTTACAAGCCTATAGGTTGTAAAGGACCAGGTTGCAGTAATGTATGCCCAAGCATGAAGTGGAATAACGGAGTTAACTTCTGCGTTACCTCTAATCATCCTTGCATAGGGTGCGCAAACCCAAGTTTCCCTACAAATCCATTAACAGTGTAAGCTAAAAATAATATAGGATAAAAGGAATGAGGTAGGATAATGAGTACAATAGTATTAGATCCAATTACGAGATTAGAAGGACATTTAAAAATTAATGTGACACTTGATACAAATAACAATGTAACTGCAGCACAGGCTTCAGGAGGTCTTTACAGAGATTTTGAAAATATGCTTTTAAATAGAGTGCCAAAGGATGCAGCATTTTTAACACAGAGAATATGCGGACTATGTCCAGTTTCTCATGCCATATCTTCATCAAAGGCAATAGAACAGGCAGTGGGATTTACACCTACATTGCAGGGCCTTCTTCTAAGAAATCTTATTCAGTCTTCAAATTTTATATCAAGTAATATATTGCACTTTTATCATTTAGCGTTAATGGACTATGTTCAAGGACCGCAGATGCACCCATGGACACCAGGATACAGTCAGGATTATAGATTTAATTCAACGGACAATCAAAATCTTGTTGACAATTATGTAACTGCATTATCTATAAGAAGACAAGCTCACGAAATGGGAGCAATATTTGGTGGAAAGCTTCCACACGTTGCTAATGTTGTACCAGGTGGTGTAACTGCAATACCATCCTCAACAGATATAAGTAAATTCAAGAACTATTTAACTGCAATAACATCCTTTATTACAAATACATATCAAGGGGATGTTAACAAGTTAGCTTCAACCTATAGTGATTACTATAGTGTAGGTGATGGCTATGGTAATTTAATAGCCTATGGTGTGTTTGATACAAATACTACTGGAAGTAAGTTATTCCCAGCAGGTACAGTAACTAATGGAACAGTGGGAGGCTTTAGTCAGTCTAATGTAAAAGAATATGTAGGACATTCCTGGTATTCTTCACCATCTGGGCAAAACCCTGCCAGCGAAACCACAACGCCAAGTTACGGGAAATCAGGAGCCTATACGTGGCTTAAAGCACCAAGATATAATGGACAACCTTATGAAGCAGGTTCATTGGCAAGAACTTGGGTAAGCGGAGATTATAGACGGGGCGTATCAGTTATGGACAGACATATGGCAAGATATACTGAAACAGCTAAGATAGCAAGTAATATGAATACCTGGATAAATCAAATAGTAACTGGTACAAGCGGGTATACCAATATAGGAACTCCAGCTTCCGGAAGCGGAGTAGGTTTAACAGAAGCACCAAGAGGAGCTCTTGGACATTGGATATCAGTATCAAGTTCTAAAATATCAAAATATCAGATTATTACACCAACTTGCTGGAATGCTTCACCAATGGATGACAGCGGAAATGTTGGTCCAATAGAAAAGGCACTAATAGGGACTCATGTGGCAGATACAGCTCAGCCAGTAGAATTACTGAGAATAGTGCACTCCTTCGATCCCTGTACAGGATGTTCAGTACATGTGATGTCACCAGAGGGATTAGAAATGTCCAAATTTATAGTACAACCAGGAGTTTAATTATGAAAGATACTGTCGTCCTTGGAATAGGTAATATACTTTTAAAAGATGATGGTGTAGGAGTCCATATAATAAGAGCTTTAGAAAATGAAAAACTTCCATCTACTATAGAATTAGTGGATGGAGGTACTTCTACACTGGACACATTAGGTTATTTTCTAGAATATAAAAAAGTGGTAGTGATAGATTGTCTAAAAGCTGGATATGATCCTGGCACCATATATAAGATCAAGCCAGAAGAAATAAAAAGCTATAAAAGTGAAAATCTATCCATACATGATATCCAAATATTGGATGTGGTTAAAATGGCGAATATGTTAGGGAAGTTTCCAGAGGTTATAATCTTTGGAATAGAGCCTGAAAAAATATGTTTAGATACGGAAATGACAGAAACTATGAAGAATAAAATATCTGAAGTCATAAAAATTTTAAAGCTGGAATTGTATATTAAAGAAAAGCAAGAAAATGCAGGCTAGGTGAGAAATATGCATGAAGTTTCAATTATGGAAAGTACAATGAATATTATTTCAGAAAAAGCTAGAGAAAATGATTTAAAGGTCATATCTAAAATTACCATAAAAATTGGAGAACTTTCTGGGGTAATGCCTGATGCACTGACCTTTGCATTTAACAGTTTATCTAGAGGAACTATAGCAGAAGGTGCAGAGTTTTTAATAGAAAGAGTAGATGCCACGGCTATGTGTGATGAATGCGGTATTATATTTGAAATAGATCATTTTAATAAATTATGTCCAAAGTGCAATAAGTTTTCAGCTAACATTTTAAGTGGATATGAACTATATGTTAATACAATTGAAGGAGAATAGATAATGAGTGAAATTAAGGTAGTAACAAATATACTTCAAACTAATGATGAAATAACTTCAGAGAATAAAAAAATATTAGATGAAAAAGGTATATATGTAGTGAATTTAATGAGTTCCCCGGGTTCAGGTAAAACTTCAATACTTGAAAAAGTAATTTCAAAATTTAAAGATGGTATAAAAATTGCAGTTATAGAAGGAGATATCTATACCACAAAGGATGCAGAGAGAATTGAAGCCCAGGGAGTACCGGTGGTACAGATTAATACAGGGGGAGCTTGCCATTTAGATGGAGATATGATTAAAAATTCACTTAATTCATTAAATTTAGATGAGATTAATCTGCTGGTTATAGAAAATGTAGGTAATCTTGTGTGCCCTGCTGAATTTGAAATCGGTGAGGACATAAAGATATGTGTCCTAAGCACTGCTGAAGGAAATGATAAGCCCCTTAAGTATCCTTTAATGTTTGAAAAAAGCAGTGCAGTTATTTTGAATAAAATAGATCTAATGCCCTTTACTAATTTTGATAGAGAAGAATTTTATAGAGATGTAGAATCTTTAAATGCCAATGCTGTCACCTTTGAAACAAGCTGTGTAAAGGATGAAGGATTGGAAGAATTATGTGTGTGGTTGAAAGAAAAAATTGTTGAAAAAAATCAAAAGCACTGAAATTCATGGATGTATATAAGAATATCTAAAAGTAAAATCATTGGATAATGAGAAAATTAAATTAATATAAAAAATTATAAGCGGGAGGAAGAACTTTATGCCAAGAATAGGATTTCCAGAGTTAATTATAATATTAGTAATTGCATTGGTGATTTTTGGACCAGGGAAATTGCCTTCAGTAGGGAAGTCTATAGGAGAATCCATTAAGGAATTTAAAAAAGCTTCAAGCGAAATTGCTAAGGGAAGTACTGCTGAAGTCGCTGCTACTGAAACAAAGGCAGAAGAAGAGAAGAAAGAATCATAGTGGGAGTACAGATATGGTGAAAAGTGAACAAATTGTTGGCTTTGTAAAGCTGCTGGAGAAGTTTAGAAAGACAATAATAACAATGTTTGTCATTGTTATTATTGTCTCATCATTTATGTATTTTGAAGCTGATTATATAATAGGTATTTTGTCAAAGCCTGTTCATGGAGTTGATTTGTACTTTATGAGGCCGGCGGAGGGAATGATGGTGAAAATGAAAATAGCCTTTTTAGGAGGCATAATAATTTCATTTCCCTTTATAGCATATTTGCTAATTCATGAAACAGGTTCTAGGTTAACTGTAAAAGTCAGAAGAATTCTATATTTCTTTGTGACTCCAGTTGCAATATTACTTTTTATTATGGGAGTTTTATTTGGATATAAATTATTATTACCTTCAACAATTGATTTTCTATTAGATTGTGGAAATGAGTTTATGAAGGCAAATTTGTCTGGAGATAATTATTTTTCATTTGTAATTACCATGCTTTTGACTACAGGCTTAATTTTTGAACTTCCATTGTTTTTAATAGCTTTGTCCAGAATAAATATTATTAATTCAAAAATGCTGAAGGAAAAACGAAAGATTGCTTTAATGGTTTCTCTTATAGCTGTAGCACTTATAACACCTTCAGTGGATGCAATGACTTTTATTTTAGTGGCTCTGCCAATAACAGGACTATATGAAATCAGTATTTGGTGTGTATATTTATTGGAAAAGAAGGATGAGAGGAATCAGTCATCTAAATTGGAGAAAAGTGCTTAGATACTAGCATTAGAGGTGAATATATGACTAATGAAAATATAAAGGATATGACTGTAGTAGAGCACTTAAATGAGCTTAGAAAGAGATTGATAATTGTTATAGCATCTTTAGTTATAGTCACTGGTTTTGTTTACGATAAAGTTGATTACTTAATTAGATTTTTAATGATGCCTATAGCTAAATTTAGAATAGAGCTTGTATATTTTTCTTTGACAGAGGGCTTTACCACAAGAGTTGGAATAGCACTGTTTGCTGGAACTGTAATCGTAAGTCCCATTATATTATATGAGGCAGCTGCTTTTATTAATCCAGGATTGTCTAAAAAGGAGAAAAGATTCTTATATAAAAATCTGTTTTTTATGGCTGTTCTGCTGGTCTTAGGCATGGTCTTTGGCTATATATTAGTACTGCCCCAGGCTCTTAGCTTTTTGATATATTATGGAGAAACTTACATGAATCCTCTTTTTTCCGGCAGTACATATTTTAATTTTATAGGTATTTTCTGTTTTTTTACGGGAGTTATATTTTTAATTCCCTATGTAATTGTACTTTTGGGCAAATTGTCATTGATAAATTCAAATACTCTTCGGAAGTGGAGAAAATATATCATTATAGCTGTGATTGCCCTTGAAGGATTATTTATTTCCAATGCAGGTTTAATTACTTGCATACTGGTTGCAGCTCCTGTACTGATATTGTATGAGGCTAGTATATGGATTGTTTATTTTAAAGAAAAAAGGTTAGAGAAGAAAAAGAGAAAAAATTAATGCATTAATATTGGAGGAATTGATATGTGTTTAGCGGTTCCAGGCAGAGTTTTAAAAGTAGATAATTATAAAGGTGTTGTAGAAATAGGAAATATGAAAAGAGAAGTATTTATGCACCTTATTCCAGATATAAAAGTGGGACAATATGTTTTAGTTCATGCAGGCTGTGCAATTGAAACAATTGATGAAGAAGAAGCAGAAAAAACTTTGGAAATAATAAAGGAACTATCAGAGAATGAAATATGTTGATGAGTTCTGAAAGGGATATTGTCCTAAAAATCTGTTGAAATCAATACAAAATATTATAATTACAAAGCTTGAATATATGTAATAACAACTAGTTATTAGTATGAGAGAAGTAATGTGTAAAATCAGAAATATTACAGGGGGATAAAATGGAGGATAAGATATCATTAAGTCATGGAAGTGGCGGTAAACAAACTAATGATTTAATAAGTAATTTATTTATAAAATATTTTGATAATGAAATTATAAGGCAAATGAATGATTCTGCGCAGCTTTATTTGAATAACAATAGAATTGCCTTTACTACAGATTCCTTTGTAGTAACGCCGGCATTTTTTAAAGGTGGAGATATTGGTAAGCTCGCTGTATGCGGAACGGTAAATGATTTGGCAATGAGTGGTGCAAAGCCCCTTTATCTAACCAGTGCATTTATTATAGAAGAGGGCTATCCAATTGAAAATCTTGAGACAATTGTAAAATCCATGGCTGAAATGGCAGAGAGAGCAGGAGTTAAAATTGTAGCGGGTGATACAAAAGTAGTGGAAAAAGGCGGAGTAGACGGGCTGTTTATTAATACTTCTGGAATAGGTACCATTTATGAAGGAATTAATATTGAAGCAAATAAAGCTGAAGCTGGAGATGTAGTTATAGTAAATGGAACTCTTGGAGACCATGGAATGACTATTATGTGTGAAAGAAGCGGAATAGATATACAGGGAGAATTAAAAAGTGATTGTGCTCCTTTAAATTCTCTGGTGGATTCAATATTAGATATATGTAAGGATGTTCATGTACTTAGGGATGCCACTAGAGGTGGGGTTGCAGCGGTTCTAAACGAAATTGCTGAGACTAGCAGAGTATCTATTGAATTGGAGGAGGATTCTATTCCTATAAGTGAAGAAGTAAAGGGTGCCTGTGAACTTCTGGGATTAGATCCTTTATATATTGCCAACGAAGGAAAGCTGTGCTGCTTTGTACCAGAAAAATATGCCCATAAGGTGTTAGAGCAGATGAGAAATCATCCTTTGGGAACTAAGGCTGAAATAATCGGTAAGGTTGTAGCAGAGGTATCACAAAGAGTTTATCTGAAAACTATTATTGGAGGAAGAAGGATAGTAGATATGCCATCAGGGCAGCAGCTTCCTAGAATATGCTAGAGGTGTTAGTGTGAAAAGATTGTTTTTAAAGGTAGAAGGTATAGTACAGGGGGTAGGTTTTAGACCTTTTGTCTATAATCAGGCCCTTTCCCTTAATCTAAAGGGATGGATCAACAATAATTCCCAGGGAGTTACTATTGATGTGGAAGGTGAAGAAGAAAAACTGAATATTCTTATAGATAGAATAAGATATAAGTCTCCTCCTTTAGCTTCAGTGGGAAAAGTAGTTGTAGAGGAAAGAAAGGTCGTAAAGTATGATAGGTTTGAAATAAGAGAAAGTGAGAGAGAAAATAGTAAAGTTACTCTTATTTCTCCAGACAGGGCTGTGTGCAAGGAGTGTATTGAGGAAATTTCAAATCCATCAGATAAAAGATATAGGTATCCTTTTAACAGCTGTACAAATTGCGGCCCGAGATTTTCCATAATAAAGTCTACTCCCTATGATAGAGAAGGCACCACAGTGAAAAAATTTAATATGTGTAAAGATTGCAATGAAGAATATAATGATCCAGCTGACAGAAGATTTCATGCTCAAACTAACTTATGTAAAGAGTGTGGACCACATATTTGGATTGAAGATTCTACTGAAAAGAAGATGGAAGTAGAGGATGTAATCCATTGGACAATACAGAAGCTGAAGCAAGGTAAAATTTTTGCAATTAAAGGTCTTGGGGGATTTAATCTAGTCTGCGATGCTGCAAAGGAAGATGCAGTGAATTTGCTGAGGATTAGAAAAAAGAGACCTGATAAACCTTTTGCTGTTATGCTGAGAGATATAGGAATTGTAAAAAAGTATTGTAATGTAAATGAACAGGAAGATAAGATATTAAAGGGATGTATAAAGCCCATAGTAATACTAGATCAAAAAAGCCAATGTGATTTACCAAAATCTATAGCACCGTATCAGAAAACTCTAGGGGTTGTACTTCCCTACACGCCTTTGCATCATCTGCTATTTCATGAGGGCATAGAAGCATTAATTATGACTAGTGGAAATAGTTATGGGATGCCCTTGGAATATAGAAATGAAAGTGCAGTTGAAAAATTAGGGGATGTTGCAGACTATTTTTTACACCACAATAGAGATATTCATGTACCTATAGATGACTCCGTTGTAAAAGTAGTAGATGGTGAGATCCGTATGATAAGAAGGGCCAGAGGATATGTACCGGAACCTATAAAAAAAGATAATATAAGAGAAATACTTGCCTATGGATCAAATATGAAAAATACCTTTTGTATAGCAAAGGAGAATTTTATATTCTTAAGCCAGCACAATGGAAATTTGGATAATTTAGAGACTATTGAATACTATGAAAATAATATTGAGCATTTTAAAAGTATATTTAATTTTACTCCAAAGTATATAGCCTGCGATATGCATCCAAACTATATATCAAGTGAATATGCCTATAGGTCATGTCTTCCTAGGATTGAAGTACAGCATCATCATGCACATATAGTAAGCTGTTTAGCGGAAAACAATGTAAATGGAAAGGTTATTGGAATTGCCTATGATGGAACAGGTTACGGTATTGACGGAAAATTATGGGGAGGAGAGTTCCTTATATGCGACAATAGGGAATTTACCAGGATGGGACATTTAAATTATGTAAAAATGCCTGGTGGTGAAAGGGCAGTTAAGGAACCCTGGAGAATGGCGGTTTCACATACATATAAGGCATTTAAATCAAATAATGGAAATGAACATAGTACTGAACAGTTAAAAGAGGTACTGATTAAGCTGTATGGAAATAAGGCAATGAATCTCATGGCTATGATGGAAGCTGATATTAACTGCCCAGAGACATCGAGTATGGGACGTTTTTTTGATGCTGCTGCAAGCTTGATTGGGCTTAGAAATAGTGTTACCTATGAAGGACAGGCAGCTATAGAACTTGAAGCTGCCGCTGCTGAGGAGAGCTTAGATTTTTACCACTATGATATAGTTCAAGAGAATGGATATATTGTAGATACGAAAAAAATTATTATGGAAATTATAAAAGATAAATTGTCTGGTGAACAGAAGGGTATTATTTCAGATAAATTCCATAACACAATAATCAAGTTTTCAAAGGATATATGCAGACTAATTAGAGAGGATACAGGTATTGATGAAGTGGCGTTGAGCGGCGGAGTATTTCAGAATTCTTATTTATTAAAGAACCTAAGGGATGAATTAGAAAATGAAAATTTTGTTGTCTATACAAATAAATTAATACCTGCCAATGATGGTGGAGTATCCTTAGGACAAATTGTTATAGCAAATGAAGTTTTAAGTGATATATAATCATATTTTATATGGGAATATACAATTTAAATGATTTATGTTAAAGAAGAACAAAGTTTTGGAATAATAAAGGGGATACAAGAGAATGAAATATGTTGATGAATTTAGAAATGAAGAGTATTCTAAAAGCCTGGTAAAATTAATACAGAATATTACTGATAAAAAGATAAATATAATGGAGGTATGTGGTACTCATACTATGGCTATATTTAGATATGGCATTAGAGATATACTTCCAGAGAATATAAATCTTATTTCCGGACCGGGATGCCCAGTTTGTGTTACTCCACAGAGTTATATTGATACCGCACTGGAGCTCACACTAAATAATGAGGTTATTATTGCAACTTTTGGAGACATGATAAGAGTACCTGGGAAAAAAACTTCTTTAATGAAGAGGAAAGCAGAGGGTGCTGATATTAAAATTGTATATTCACCAATGGATGCATTGACATTGGCACAGAATAATCCATTAAAAAAAGTAGTTTTCCTTTCTGTGGGATTCGAAACTACAACACCTATGACCGCTATAACGGCTATGGAGGCAAGAGGGAAAGGAGTTAAAAATCTATTTTTTCTCACTGCTCATAAGATTGTACCACCGGCTATGAGAGCTCTTGTAGATGATGAGGAACTTAACATCAGTGGATTTTTACTTCCAGGTCATGTTAGTGCCGTTATAGGTAGAAAACCCTATGAATTTTTAAGCAGTGAATACAGTATACCCGGAGTAATAACAGGCTTTGAACCTTTAGATATACTTAAGGGCTTAAATACACTTATAAATATGATAATTGACAGAGATTATAATATAATAAATGAATATAAAAGAATAGTACGAAATGATGGAAATCCCGAGGCCATAGAGTATTTAGAGAAAGTTTTTGAAATCAGCGATAGTGCCTGGAGGGGAATAGGTAATATTCCAAACAGCGGGTATACATTCAACAGAGAATATGAAGAATTTGATGCGATAAAGCATTTTCATATAGATTATAAGGAATATGATGGCAGTCCAGGCTGCAGGTGTGGTGACATACTTAAAGGAAAAATAACTCCACTTCAGTGTCCATTATTTAAAAAGGCCTGTACACCAGAAAATCCTGTAGGATCCTGCATGGTATCTTCTGAAGGTACTTGTGCAGCTTATTATAGATATAACAGCTTTTAATTGTAAAATCTATTCAGTAGGTAATTGAAGAGTTGGCGTAGTCTGTTACAATCAATGAATATTACTCAGGGAGAGTTTGTATTCCAACTGAGTTTAGATGGTGGAGTATCATAGTGACTAATCATAGGATAAATTAATGCGAGAGGAGGAGTTCAAATGAACTTCCTATTTAAAAAACAACCTAAATGGCTTCCTTTAGCTATTTCAGCAAATGCAGCTAGCCAAGCTATTCCATTCTCCATGATAATAGCTTTACCTATTCTTTTTGCTGCTGGAATGAGTTTAATGGATACTGCTGATGGAGTATTTATGACTACTGCATATAATTGGGCATTCTCCACACCCTTAAGGAAAATTTACTATAATTTATCAGTCACTGGATTGTCTATTGCAGCAGCATTATGCATAGGATTTATTGAATTAGCTCAGATATTAACGCCTAAATTGGGACTAAATAGTGGTATTTGGAAATGGATACAAAATATTCAGTTCGGTGTAATTGGATATTTATTAGTAGGATTATTTATTATATCTTGGGCAGTGTCCTATATGATTTGGAAAATGTTTCGTTTTGAAAATGCATAGTTTTTTCTTAGACTATTTTAAAAGATAAATAATGTGAAAAAGGTTCTGGAAAATTTTATAGGGCCTTTTTTATTGCCTTAAAAATCAGGTAATATTTGAAAACAAAATTGTAAATAAGGTATAATGAACCTAGAGAAAGAAGGTGAATAAATGAGAATAAAGACAAGCAGGATAATTAAAAGAAAAGAAGCTGAAATAAAAATTCTAAACTACATTTTTAGCTCATATGCTGTTTTTATAATGGCATTTATACCATTGTTTATTACTCCTTGGAGAAAAGATATTTTCAATGATTACAGGATAATTTCAGTGGTGGTGGTCAGTGCAATAGTATTTATTATTACTTTTTATTACAGAAGACAATATGAAATTAAACTTTTGGACAAACTGCTGCTTTTATATGCAGCACTACTGATACTTTCAACTGTATTTTCTGAAGAAATGAAATTGAGTTTATTTGGATTACCCAGATGCAGAGAGGGTATATTTTCTCTTTTAACCTATTTAATAATCTTCACTATATTCTATAAAAACTTTCACTTTTCTAAAAAAAGCCTTAATATAATCTTATTCAGTGCTGTAGTAATTGCCCTATATGGAATTTTGCAATATTTCAAAATTGATCCCATACTTAATATAGCAAATAATGAGTTCAGAGGTTCGGTTACTTCAACCATAGGCCAGCGAAATTTTGTGGGAACCTATTGTACACTTTTTACTCCCCTAGTGCTTGGATTGTTTATACATAGTGGTAAAAAGAGATATTTTATAGTAACTATGCTTATGCTTGGCTTGGTATTGAGTTCTACCACCAGAAGTGCCTGGATTGCATTTATTTTTTATTTTATAATTTTAATTATTTATTGCGCTATCAATATAAAGAGCAATAAAAGCCTTATTATAAGATTATCTCTGCTTATAGCTACGATAATATTGATTTTCAGCTTTATGAACTATAAAACTAAGGGTATGCTTACAAGCAGAGCTAAAACTGTCTATGTGGATGCAAAGGACATTGACAATAACGATTCAGGTTCCAGTAGAATATTTATATGGAAAAAGGCAATACCGGTTTTATTTAAAAATCCTTTGCTTGGTTCTGGACCGGATACTTATAACTTGGTGCTAAATGATGAGGAGTCCAAAAGAAGAGCACTATATTTCAAGGCCCATAATGAATATCTGCAAATGGCCATAACAGAAGGTTATCCAGCTTTAGCAGTATATCTTTCCCTTGTATCTATTATACTTTTCAGACTTTATAAAAACAGAAAAAAGGGAATACATATTTGGATTTTATTTTGCTGCATAGCAGGCTACTTGATACAGGCATTTTTTAATATAAGTTTTATATCTACTGCCGTTATATATTGGGCTGTACTAGGGATTGCAGCCAGGTATGGGGAAGGATGCAACGAAGTGACATGATTAAAGATGACGCTGATGCAGAGGTAATCGGCGGTACAACAATAGTGAAAAGCTCAGATTCTAATTAACTATAGGAATTTGAGCTTTTTATCATTTTGTTATTGATATTTCTCCAAATACCTAAAAAACACATATTCCATTATGGCATTGGCAGTTACTCTGGATTTGAATTTAATATTATTTATCTCATATTCACTCAATGTTTTGATTACCTGGAGCAGCATACTGCCGTTATTTGCGGCCTATACTGCTTCCAAGAATGCTCTCTTACCAGGCCTTTAAGTAAGTATATCCTTCCTTTTGCCTATTAACAAGTTCCAGGGAACCACTAGGTACTACTTGTACAAATTGAACTAGATTTTTTAAATCTATATCGTAATAATCCATGTCCTCTTTACCAGCAGCAAATTCAACATTGTTATTAGCCAGGTATTCCATAAAATCCAGATGGGTATAGGAAATATCCTTGGAATTATAGAATTTAACTGCCTCTGAAGTAGCCAAAACGTAAATATGAAAGTCAATATCTCTATAAAAATTTATTGAAATACTCACATCTTTTAATAGTAAGTCCCATTTATTCAGTTCATCAATATGAAATAAGATCTTTTTTTGCTGCATAATATCTCTCCTCACTTTTGTCTATGCATTAATAAATGTAACAGTTATATCAAGCTATATAAAACACAGTCTTTAAAGTGCATTTATAATTATTCAATTGTACATGAATATCTTCAAGTAAAAATATATAACTTTGTGAAAACAATTACAACGAAAACTGTATAAACCTATTGTAAAATATGTAAGAGATTTTTTCAAGAAGCCAGTGATGATGGGTTTTTGCTCTATTTCACAAAATAATTTTTATAAATATTGTATGGATAAATTTATAGTCAATGTAAAAATATGCAATTAATTGTTATAAAAATGTGAATGATTGTTATAAAAATGTAAATAATGATAAATAATAGGTCTACGTTAATTATATTATTTTAATTTATGTTATAATAATATTAAAAAAATTATTAAAATATAACAATATATCACTTTTTTATTGGTTTTATGGAGGAATTTTATGCTCACGTCTTTAAGAATAGCAATAAGATTTTTAAGAAGCAGTAAGCTACAGACCTTTATTATAGTTTTTGGTATTGCTATAGGAATATCAGTGCAGATTTTTGTAGGTTTATTAAGTCAAGGTATTGAAAAAAGTCTTTTGACTAAGGTTATAGGAAGTTTGGTCCACATCAGTGTAACTTCAAAACAAGAGGGTATAGAGTCCTGGCAGAATATAAAGTCTGAGATTAAAAATACAGATGAAGGAATAGCTACAGTGGCTCCGGGAGTCCAGCACAATGCCTTTATAATGACTAGCAGTAAAAAAGAAAACATACAAATTAGAGGTTTATCACCTGAGGATGCAGAAAAATTATATGATATGAAACATAAAGTTTATGAAGGAAATATGATTAATAGAGATGGTGAAGCTCTTATTGGTAAGGATTTAAGAGATAAACTCAAGGTAAATATAGGAGATACAATAGACATAGTAAATTTTGATGGAAAAAAGACCAAGCTTACAGTAGCAGGTTTCTATGATTTAGGGGCAGTTAAAATAAACAGTGCCTGGATTATAACTAATTTAAAAACTGTACAGGATATATCTGAAATTGGTGATAAGGTGACCTTTATGGAAATTTCCGTTAAAGATCCCTATAGTGCAGATATCATTGAGAATGAAATAATCAATTCTCTTAAGAATGAAGATTTAAATATTAAAAACTGGAAAGAAGAAAATAAACTTATAGCAAGTGCAATAATTGGACAGAGAATATGTTCTATTATAATTCAATTTTTCGTACTTTTAGCTGCAGCTTTGAGTATAATAAGTATACTTAATATAAGTGTGGTACAGAAATATAAGCAAATTGGTATTCTAAAGGCCATGGGAATAAAGGACAGTTCTGCGGCTCTTGTATTCATATTACAGGCTTTTATCTTAGGAATCATAGGAACTATTATGGGAATTTTGCTTACATTTTTATATATAAAAGGTTTTAACAGATATATAGTTGCGGCGGATGGAAGACCTCTTGTGGACATAATAATAAATGTTAGATTTATTGGTATATCTTCTCTAATTGCTGTGGCAGCATCTACTTTAGCAGCAAGTCTGCCTGCCTTAAAGTCCTTTAAATTAAATCCAGTGGAGGTAATTAAAAATGGGTAATATTATAGAGCTGAAAAATATAAGCAAGGTACACGGTAAAAGGGTTAAAACAGAAGTGCTTCATAACGTTAATTTATCCATTGGGGAAGGAGATTTTATTTCAATTGTAGGAGCTTCCGGCAGTGGTAAAAGTACCCTTTTAAATATAATGGGAACATTAGATAAGCCTACTACTGGACAAGTCTATATTGAGAATAAAAGAACTGATAAAATGAGTAGAAGGTCTTTGGCATCACTTAGAAATAAGGAGATAGGATTTATTTTTCAATTTCATTATCTTTTACCGGAGTTTAATACCCTTGAAAATGTACTTATGCCTTATAGAATAAATAGATTTTTTTATGGAAGAAAAAGTCGTGAAAGAGCAGAGATGCTTTTGGATTTAGTGGGACTTTCTGCAGTTAAAAAGAGCAAGGTTTATGATTTATCTGGAGGACAGCAGCAAAGGGTTGCCATTGCAAGAGCCCTTATGAATGATACTAAGATAATTTTGGCAGATGAGCCTACAGGCAATCTGGATTCCAGCTCAGCAGAGAATATCTATAATGTATTCAGAGATATAAACAGAAATTTTAACACTACTTTTGTCATAATAACCCACGATGAGAGAATAGCTGAGAAAACGGACAGAAGAATTAGTATAAAGGACGGGGTAGTTACGTGGTAAATTACGCTGAGATTCACTGTACATTATAAAGCTGATAGGGCTAAATCTAGAGTGTACTTAGTAATTTGAAAGAAATGTTCAATAAATAGAATAGATAGGAAGGCTGCCCAGGATATAATGTGAGGCAGCTGTTTTTTTGTTTAAATTTTTCAGAAATATTGCTTTCAGTGATATATTTGTATTACCTTCCTCAACGGAAACCTTTGGCAATGTAGTTTTGGAAGCTATGGCTTCTGGTGTTCCCGTTATAGGGGCAGATGCAGGAGGAGTTAGGAATATTATAAAACACAGAGTAAATGGACTTAAATTTAAGCCCAAAGATTCACAGCAGTTAATTGAAAACAGAGAAATGAGAGATAGATTAAAGGCTGCAGGAACTCAAAGCGTTGCCAATAGGTCCTGGGATAGAGTATTTAATGGCCTTATAGGGGTGTCGCCAACATTTCCGACAAAACCCCCTCTAAGGGATTAGTTGAATAAAATATGGCGATTTCACCCCCTTTAAGAACACATTTCTAAATACCTAAATTTAAAGGTCTTAAATCATCACTTTCATGAACGCCTCTAAGTTCAAATTTGTATTCTCCAAGAAAATTTATATGTTCCCATCCAAGTGGTGCTATATGCTCTAATAAACTTTCATCAATGCTGCTTGTATGTTTAAGGTGTTCAATTGCTTTCTGTAAGTATGCAGTATTCCAAACACTTATAGCGTTTATAATGATATTTAATGCACTAGCCCTTTGTAGCTGATCCTGTAGTTCACGTTCTCTAAGTTCTCCACGTTTACCAAAAAATATTGCTCTAGCTAAAGCATTCATAAATTCCCCTTTATTTAAGCCTCTTTGTATGCGTCTACGCAAGGGCTTATTTGAAATATAATCAAGTAAAAATATAGTTTTCTCTATTCTTCCAATTTCTCGAAGGGCAGTAGCAAGACTATTTTGTCTAGCATAGGAACCTAATTTACCCATAATAAGGGAAGCTGATACCTTACCTTCACTTATTGATTGGGTTAACCTTAAAACATCATCATAATTTTCTCTAATTATTTTTAAATTAATATTTCCTTTGATTATTTTTTCTATCTTAGAGTAGTTACTTGGTTTGTTAAAGGAATAAAGCATGAGCTCAGATATATCTCTTATTCTTGGAGCAAAATGAAATCCTAGTAAATGACTTAACCCAAATATTTGATCAGTATAACCAGCAGTATCAGTATAGTGTTCATCAATACTGAGTTCTGTTTCATGGTAAAGTAGACCATCAATTACATGAACTGCATCTCTTGCATTAGTATTTATAACTTTAGTGTAAAAGCTTGAGTATTGGTCGCTAACGTGCCTATAAATTGTAGCACCCTTTTCTGATCCATAATGTGGATTATGCTCTGAATTTAATGCTGATACTCCAACCTGTACCCTCATTCCATCTGAAGATGATGTGCTTCCATCACCCCAATATGATGATAAAAATTGTTTATATTGATAATTAACCAAAGTTGCTTGTGACCTTTTCATAGCATCATCATACATACGCCATTGGGCTGTATTAGCCATTTGGCGATATGTTATACCAGGAGTAGCATCTGACATTTTTACTAATCCAATGTTTGTTCCCATTGCCATTAATGTAGCCATTAAAATTGTTTTTTCTTGACTATTACAAGCATTACCTGTGGAAGCATGAACAAAATTTTTATCAAAACCTGTCCACTTGGATACTTCAATAAGAAGATCTGTAAGCTTCACTCTAGGGAGTAGCTTATATAGTCTTTCACTTAATAATTTTGCTTCTTCAGGAGTTTCTTTTTCAAGCTTCTCAACATGGATTCTATCAGTACCGATGCTTACACCATCTAATTTATCAGCATTCTTGGAAACCCATTGAAGACGTTTATTCAAAGAATCCATCCTTTCAGTGATATAATGTTCAAAATCAAGACTTACAGCTATCTTAGGTGTAAGTAATTTCTTATCATTCCAATCATTTTTAGATAATAAGTATTCATCAAAATTTTTATAATTCCTACTGCCATTCACTGCAATATCGCCAGAACGTATTCTATTTTTCAGTTCTGTATACGCTGCTATCTCATAATAGTGACGATTAATATTACCATCAGGTTCAAATACATACTTGTTCCAACGGTTAGAAATAAAATCCGATGGTACATCCTCAGGAAGTTTTCTTTTACCTGTTTCATTCACCTTATTGATAACGTCCAGTGCATCTATTAAAGACTCTAATGATTTATTTGTTGAACTAAACTGAAGATGTTTTAATAAAGCAGGTGTGTACTTTCGTAACTGGGAATATCTTTTGTCCAACAAGTCTATATAGTCATAATTTATTGGTCTTGCTAAATTTTTTGCTTCTTCTACAGATTTAATTATTTTATCCCAAGGCATTACGGCTTCAATTGTTTCAAATGGATCAAGACTTTCATTTTTAGCTTTGATTAAGGCTGCGCCAATATCTACGAATTGAATAACCTTTTCATTAAGGAATTTTCCGTTTTGCTTTTGAATTGATTCCTGCTCTTTACGACCTTTTGAAAGGAATATATTAATTTGTCTATCATGAATATCTATAGCAAGATCAACAAGCGTTTGGCTCAGATCATATAAATATAAAGCAAGCATAGCATATCGTTTATTATCCTCAAATCGCCTAAATGAATATGGTTCATATTTAGATCCAAGTCTTGATAGTTGTCTAATTCTATTGGGATGAACACTTTCAATATTTAAATCAAGCTTTAAATCTCTTATTCTATCAAGTCTTTTTATCACTTCAAGAAATGCGTTTGGTGTTGATTGTCCTGGATCTTCTTTTAACCATGCAAGTGTTGTTTTAGTATCTTCATTTGGTGATTCTATAATAAAATCTAAAGATTTCTTTTGGGATTCAGTCAATGAATTATTTATAATATCAATAACTAAATTATCAGCTTTTGTTATAACTTCATTTACAACTCTCTCAATTGTAGTGATACCAGGAAGAATAATCATTTTATTTCTTAATTCAGCAATTGCAGCTTTCATAAGACGAAATACATTATCATTATCCATAGCAAGAGGCACAAGATAATCAATTAGATAATTGTAATCTTTATCTGAATATGTTCTATATCCATAGATCTCACGTATTTCTTGAAAATGTTCCATCCTTGTATTTTCTCTTTTAAAATACAGATCAAATTCTTTTGGATTTATATTAAGTTGCTCTGAAATATAACACAATATTGATTCAGGTATTTCTTGTGTATTACCTAAAGACCATCCAGGGTTACGAAGAACACATAATTGTACAGCAAATCCTAGACGATTATAATTTCTTCTGTGGCGATTAACAATTTCAATATCATTCTCAGTTAGGGTATAATATCTTGCAATCTCCCATTCGCTTATATTTTGAGGTATCTGGGTAAATTCAAGCCTTTGATCTTCTGTAAGTAAAATTTCTGGTGATGCCACTACCTATCAACTCCTTTGTTTAAATACTAGAACTATTTATTGCTATTGATATATCGATAAAGAGTAGTTTTACTGACACCAGTTGCTTTTCTAATTTCAGTAATGCTGTAATTTTTGCTATTATACATCTTAAGTGCTAACTTAATATCTTTATCATTTGTCTTTGGACGTCCACCTTTTTTTCCTCTTGCACGTGCTGCATTAAGTCCTTCTATTGTTCTTTGCGATATGAGGTCTCGTTCAAACTGACTAATACCTGCAAAAATAGTAAACATAAGTTTCCCTTGTGCTGTTGTAGTATCAACCCAAGATTCCTTAATGGATTTAATGTTAGCTCCTTTTTCTTCAATCTGCTCTACAATGCTAAAAAGATCTTTAACACTTCTACTCAATCTTGTAAGATCTGCTATTATTATTACATCACCAGTACGAATTTGATCTAATATCTTATTAAGTTCAGTACGTTCTTTTTTTATACCTGATACTTTTTCTTCATAAATTCTATTGCAACCAGCCTGTTTTAGTATATCTATTTGCCTATCTAAGTTTTGTTCTTCAGTACTTACTCTAGCATAACCTATATTCACGCTATCACCTCACATTAATAGTACCAAAAATGTTAGATGGTAGTCAATTTTGAAACTTTGTTTTCGGTAATAGTTTTGGTGCTAAAAAGTATAAAAATAAGAACTAAAAAAGCATCTAACTTTTTAGTTCCGAAAACGACCGTTTTTAGTACATTAATAAAAACATATAAAATTATTTATTTTTTTAGAGCGTTCTATTTATGAACCTTTATAGATAAAATTCCATTATTATCAACTGAATCTATAGTAGTAGTGATATTTCCTTTGTAACCTTTCTCAATATATCCTTCTAAATATTCTTCATGATTTTCTCCTTGTTTATCTATATAATAAATTTTAATTGATCCTTCAGTAAAATTTTCTGGAAGTATTATTTTTGTTTTATATATTTGATTTTTCGGTATTTGTGGTACTTCAATATCATTATTTAAATGAGAATATTTAATTTTTAAACCTGCTACGGTTTTATCTGTATTATTTTTAATAGATATTGTAATATTGCTTGAAAACAGTTTAATACTTATTATAATGCAAATAATAACCAATATTATTGCTATAAAAATATAGGTTGATTTATTTTTAAACACATTAATTCCCCTTTCTTTTAGTAGTGTAATCTAAAATTATATTGAATATACCATACTTTAGAACAATGTTCAAGATAATATATTATGAACCAATATTTAAGCTTATTTACAATTATTACATTTCATGATACTATACAAATATAACAATGAAATGGGGGAATATAAAATGAAAAAAAAGTATATAAGTTTTTTAGTTGCAACACTCTTGGTGACTACTTTATCAAGTTCCATTGTATTTGCTAAAACTAGTACAACCTTAAATAACACAGAACAAGTAAATGTATTACATAAAAGTTATGATGATATTATAAAAGAAAAGGGTGAAGTTCTATCATACGATGATTTTACTAATATTTTAAATGAAGTAAAAAACAATAATAAAGAGCTAACTAATGATTATGCTAAAAAGTTAATTGTGGACAAAATTAATGAAAAAGTAAACTCTACTATCGTTACACCATCATATACTATATGGGGAAAAAATTTAAACAGTGCTGAATTAGCACTTGTAGCAGCATATCCTTCCCAAGCTGTATTTGTTTATGCTGATGCTAATACAGCTTTATCAACTGCACAATCATTGTATCAAAGTAGTACTTTATATTTAGGTAACGGTGATGCATTTAGGCATACATATTGGAATGGATTAATGGCCAAAGATATAGGCGAGACTTATGCTAGTTATTTTGCTAATGCTCATGAAGCTCAAACACCTAGTGGACCAGATAAAACTATGGATTTAAATAATAATGATGTTGGTAGACGATTAGCTCGCTATACCAGTAGATCAAATTTAAAATCAGAAGTTATAAGATACTGTGATAATGGATGGTTAAATAGGGTTGTAAATGGTGTTCTTACTGTTACGGATTCAAGTGGTAAACTATAATATAAGATTTTATTAAAAATTTATTTTTCTATTAGAACTAATTTCAGTATAACTCTCACCAAGTATAAAATTTAAAAGATAGTAATATCAACATTTTTATGTATATATGCATTTCTAAAAAATTGAGAAAATATAATAATAAATAACTTTTAAAAATGGATTAAAGTGGGTAGAAATTAATATTTTTACCCACTTTTTGTCTTAGCGTGGGTTTTGTCGGAAATGTTGGTGACACCCCTTATAGGTAATTATGAAGAAATACTTATGAAAAAGGGAAATAGCAATTTTATCAGTGCTTAGGAGAATGAATCAGTTGAAATAAACAGAAGTTGAGAATATATGCTACAATAGAATAAAATACACATCAAAAGATGAAATTTTAAATTTACATAATAAAGAAGGTGAAGGTTATATGCGTAGTAAAAAAATACCTATATATTTGGGAACTGCTATATTAATGTTATTGGTAATTATACTTGCTGCAGTATTTTGTATAAGTCCAGTAAAGCAGATATCCTCTTATAGTAAATCTAGTTCAGCTAATGCAAATAGTGATATTATAAAAAATATAGAAAATGTAGAATATAATAAGGAAAGCGGTAATTTAAATATCAGTTTTGCAGTAACGGAAGAGGAGCTAAACAATATATTATATGAATCCATGAAAAATAGAATAGCAATAGATGGGCTTGAAAGTGATATAAATAGTAATAGTATAAAAATATATATAAATTCCTATCTATTAAAAGTACTTCCAACTCAGTACATGGTGGAATTAATTCCAAGTTTGAAGGATAGTACTTTAATCCTCAATTTAAAGAATGTAAAAATAGGAAGAATAGGAATTCCTAAAAAATATGTTTTAAACAAATTAAAAGAAAATAGCTCTAATTATATATCAGTTAATGATGATAATTCTATTAGCATTAATAATGAGGTGGTAGAGCCTTTTAAAATCAGCAGTTTTAACATAGAAGATAGTAAACTTAGGGTTAATTTAAATTATTCAATTAAATCAATTACAGATATAACAAATTTATTTTCTAACAAAATGCCAAAGGAAGTAACTGATTATATTAAGAATATATTTAGATAAAGCCAATAATTAAAATTAAAAAATAATAAATGGAATGTTAATTATATAACAAGAGAGGACTTAAGAAATTATCACTAAGTAAAGAACTTTCCTTATAAAGGACTCTCTTTTTAGTGATAATAAAAATATTACAAATTCATTTTAGTGAGCTAAAGATAAGCATATATTTGAAATGTAGAATTTACAAAAGTAAATGAACGTAACTAACAAGCTTTATTGATAGTGTTAAATGGGTCCCAAGCTTCCAGACAAATGTAACCATCATTTTGTTTATTTATAAGTTCTAAAGATCCAACGGGAACCGTATCTACAAAATTAAGCAATCTTTTCATATCTAGGTTGTTATTTATCAGGTGATTTTTGCCAACAATAAATTTTACGCCTTTTTTGTTTAAATTTCTCATCAAACTTATATTTGCATTAGTGTTCTCATTAACATCGTAGAATTTAAAAGCTTCTGAAGTAGCTAAAACTTCAATATGAAATTTTTTATTACTTAAAGCCTTCAATAATATATCTACATCTTTTAACAGTATATCCCATTTGTCCATCTGATCAATATGAAATATAATTTTGTGTTCTTGCATGAAAAAAACCTCCCTTGTAATAAAATAATAATGTATTAATGTGAATTTTATGAAGTTATAAGTATTATACCATACATATTTATGAATTTCATTATAAATTTATAAATATATTATGAAATTATTTATCATGGCATCTATATATAAAGTAGTATTATATTTTGTTAAAAAATGTCAAAAAGCTGTTGACAAATTAGATTTGTTAACAGCCTGAATAGCACCCAATTTATTATGAATATGTGTGTAAGAACCTTAGAACCTATCCTATTTGTTGGAATAACATACTAGGTAATTATATTTAATATTCCTTTAAATACCTGAAGCAATCTCATAAGCATCCCAAATAGCATACATGATATTTGAAACCTTTCGTGAATCACCAAGTACATATATTTCTGGTATTTCGTTCTTTAAATCATCATATATGGATCTTTCGGAATTATACCCCACTGCTAAGATAACACTATCACATTCAATAAGTTTGGAATTCCTTCCATTTTCATTTATTATTACTCCTTTTTCTGTAGCTTCAGTTACAGTAGAGGATGTTAAAACATGAACACCATTAAAAGGAACAAGTTTCTCAAGCATTTTACTATTAGCGGGGCAAGATGGTGCATTTACTGAAAGAAGCTTATTTAACGTTTCTACAATAGTAACACTGACACCTTTTTTAGCTAGCCAAAGGGAAATTTCACAGCCAACAAGTCCGCCACCTATAACGACAGTTTTCTTTCCTGGGTCAACTTTGCCATTAAGTACATCTACCGCAGTAAGAATATTTTTATTATTACCAAGATCAAATATCTTTGGTGTGGACCCAGTGGCAACTATTACTGCATCAGAATTATACTTTTTAACTTCTTCAGAAGTTAGTTCTTTATTTAAATGTATTTCAACATGAAGTGAATCAAGCTCATGCTCATACCATCTAGCTAATGCATGGTCATCTTCTTTAAAGTCTGGCATTCCACCAGGAATCAAATTTCCACCAAGTCTGCTGCTTTTCTCATAAATAACAGGTTCATGTCCTCTAATTGCAAGTACTCTTGCCGCTTCACAGCCTGCAACTCCTCCACCTATAATTAAAATTTTCTTTTTCTTTAGTACAGGTGCAAGTCGGGTTACACTTTCACGACAAGCCTCTGGATTTACTGCACAATTAAGAGCCACATAGGTAAACATACGTCCAAGGCATCCCTCATGGCATGAAAGACAAGGTCGGATAGATTGTAAGTGTTCAGCTCTTAATTTATTAACGTAGTGGGCATCTGCTAAAAGAGGACGTCCAAGACTTACAATATCGCAGGCACCATCTTTTACTGCTTTAGCTGCCATGTCAGGATTATCCATTCTTCCAGCACAAAGAATTGGTACATCTACGTTTTCCTTAAGTATTTTAGCATAAGGTATATATAAGCCTTTTTTCTGATACATTGGAGGATGATTCCACCACCATGAGTCATAAGTTCCAACATCCACATCAAGAGCATCATAACCGTAACTTACAAGAAGCTTAGCGGCTTTGATACCTTCTTCAATATCACGACCCTTTTCTTCAAATTCTTCACCTGGTAATGCACCATTTTTCCAATCCTTTATAAAACTTTTTAGTGTATAACGCAAAGTGACAGGAAAATCTGGTCCACAGGTTTTTCTTATTTCTTCAACTACTTCACGGGCGTAGCGTAGTCTATTTTCAAGAGATCCACCATATTCATCAGTTCTATGATTATAAAAGGCAGTGGCAAATTGATCCATTAGATAACCTTCATGTACTGCATGTATTTGTACACCATCAAAGCCTGCGTTTTTTGCATTAAGGGCAGCTTTCCCAAACATTTTAACAATATGTTTAATCTCATCTACCGTTACTTCACGACAAGTTACATCAGTCCAAACATTTTTTATAGGTGATGGTGCTATAGTTTCAATTTTATTAGGAGTATAAAGTACTCTTCCAAATCCGCCGCCTAATTGTATAAATATTTTTGAATCATAGGCATGAATACGCTCTATCATCTCTCTTGAAGTTCTTAAAAATTGTGTGTGATTTTCTGTTGCACAGGGAAAACCTGTACCAATATGATTTTCAACTAAATTATCGACCTGGGTAACCCCTGTAATAATAAGACCTGTTCCACCTTTTGCACGCTCAGTATAATAGTCTATGCCTCGTTTGTTAAATCCTCCCTGAGAATCACCTAAACCCATAGGTCCCATTGGTGCCATGGCAAATCTATTCTTAATTTCCAATTTTCCAATTTTTACAGTTTCAAATAAGATTTCATGCTCTTTTTTCAATCCCAATACCTCCTCATATTCTTTATATTTGCTCGCTCTCCCCTTAGGAAGGGGATATATTTATAATTAATTTTTAGTTGCTTAATAATTTAAATTAGTGCAAAACATCCAGTTGTATTTTAAATCTATAATTTTTTCGCCATTTCACTTAAAACGTGTGCATGGGCATTAATTTCCTCTATTGCTGCTGTAATTTCCTGAAAGGATGTTGATTGTTCTTCAAAGAAGGAATTGGATTTTTCAACTCCAGCTGCTATGTTTGAAACTCCACTTCCTATTTCTTTTAACACTAAATCAATCTTTTTTATTGATTCACTGCTGGAATTAGATAGTTTTCGTATTTCCTGTGCAACAACACTAAAACCTCTTCCTGATTCACCAGCTCTTGCAGCTTCAATTGATGCATTTAATCCAAGTAAATTTGTTTGATTGGAAACTTGTTTTACAAAGTCCACTATTTCGTCTGTATTTTCTGTGGTTTTAGTTGCTTTCTTAACTTCTTCCAGTATGACCTGATTTGAGTATAGTAAATCTTCAGATTTTTTTGCTATATCCTGTATTGCCTTAGATATTTCACTTAGTGAATTTGCTAACTCTTGTGAAAATTCGTTTACCTTTAATCTCTTTTCTATACTTTTTCCAGTTACAATTGCACCAATAACTTTTTCATTTTCATCCTTTATTGGTATAGCATAAGATTTAAAGGCTACTCCATAGGCATCTTTTGGAACATCTTTAATTATAGTTTTACCTGTTTTAATAGCATCATAAATTGCGCCCTTTTTAGAAACTGGATCTCCTACAGATGCATTGATAGGTAGATCCTTATTTACAAGTACATCTATGTACTTTTCAGTATCAGTTATTGAAAAGGCAGCTTCATTGTCAAAAATTATTTTTAGATAGGGCATTACTGTAGAAAAGGCTTCTAGTATTTTATTGTTTTCATCTTGCATAATAGTTCTCCTTATATAGCTGATTTGTTCATTAATCATTTCCACTTTGGTAAATAAATATTATATTTCACTCAAAAAAGTAAAAAATATTTCTTATTAGTATTTATCGTAGAATAATGTAAAATTTTTATACTATATCAGAAAGTTCTGGCAAGTCTTCACTGTGGAAGAGTTTGTGTGCCAAGGAACAAGATAAAATATTGCTAGAGCGGGTACAGCCGACATACGTGTAAAAATGGGCCACATGATCACAGTTTTATCCAATTCAACTAAAATGTAAGTAAAATCTGTTTTTCACCAAGTCTAAATATTTTTGAAATAGTTCAAAATATCATTTTTCAATCTTAATGAAATACTTCTATGCTATGTCATTAGGGTACACTTGCTGAAATATACTGTTAATATCTAAATAAGCTACTTAAATGAAGTGGCTCATTTTTACTTGTACTATGGCTGTACCCGTAAAACAAATAAAACAATATTATAAAACAAATAAAACAACAACTGTAGTTGTTGTTTTATTATTTAATAACAATTCATTTATAAATTCAACAAAATAATAGTTGTTATTTACATGAATATAACAACTATTATTTACATATTTACATAAAAAATTATAATGTATAGTATACTACATAGAAAAATAGGAAAATACGTATTATTTACTGAAAAATAACTATTATTAATTTCCTTAAATATAGAATTACTGAAATTATTATGCCATTATTGACATAATAATTACATTTATGTATAATTTATAAATGTTGATAATAATAATAGAAGGAAATGAATAATTTTGAAAAAACTATTAAAAAATTAGGATTAGTTGTAATATCATTTTTACTAATATTTTCACCTATTAGTAAAGCTCACGCAGAAGAAAATATTAATGATGTAAATGAAATTAAGGGGATTGTTAGTAAATATTTTAATGATGAATTTGAATCTATAAAAAAAGGACAAGCAATTAGTCAGGATGATACTATTTCTAATAATAAACTTAAAGAATTTATAGATTTAAAATATTCTAGAGAGGCATTATGGTTTAAAAAAATTAATAATCAATTAACAAAATACTCTATTAATATAGATTATAATTCAATAGATTTTAATGAAAATAGTTGTATAATTAACATTTCTAAATATACTGAATTCTCATTTAGTAATATTCCTGATACAGTTTCTAAAGAATGGGGTAACCATGTACTTACATTAAAGAAAATAAATAATAAATGGTTTATAGATGAAGATATAGATAAAAGTGATACTAATACTGATGATATTTCAAATAAAAAAACTTTGACAAATAATGATAATAGTGACACTATTATTGATAAAAAAATTGCTTCTTTAAAAACAAGTAATATTGATACTGATATTAATGAATATAAACAATTTATAAAAAAAATTAAAGAATCCAAAGAAAAAAATAATTTAATTAAATCATCAAATCTTATAACACCAATGGGTTCTTTTGGAGGACATAAATGGCAAGTGGATTATAATCGAACAGCTGCTGTTAATTATGCTCATAAATGGGCAAATTCATATAATCCTGAGTATTGGCAATATAGTAATGATTGTACTAATTTTGTTTCTCAATGTATTTTTGCAGGAGCACCGCAAACAAATCCGCTTTGGTATGGAAGTTATATAATGTCATCGAATGCTTGGGTTAATGTGAAAGGTCTTTGGAATTTTTTAATAAATAATACTTCTGAAGGACCTGTAGCAATGGATAATACTCATTATTTAGATATGGATTATGGTGATCCTATTGAATTCTGGAGCTATTATGAAAAAGATTATAGTCATGCTGTTATTGTAACAAAGATAGATTGGGAAGGAGATGGCGTATGTTATTCTGGACATACATCACCTAGATTAGATTATCCATTATCTATGGCATATGCAAGTGGGTCTTACGATCCTTCCAAAACAAGAACAGCTCACATATTTGGATATAATACTATTTGGAAATAATACTATAATTAATTTATTTTTTAATACTTATTGAGCCACATAATAGAACCAATATCTGTTATGTGGCTCAATAAGTGTAATATCAACAATTCCGATTTATTTTATATTCAATGATATTAACTAATGAAATTCAGGAATATTTTTAGAATAAAAATTGTACTCTCCAAGCAGATTAATATGTCTTATTATAATGCAACTATATGTTTGAGCAAACTTTTATTAAAAGTATATTCTTGTTTAAAAGACCTCAGCCTTTTGCAAGTGGGTGGTAGTATTCAAAACACTATAGCTCTAATTAAATACTCAACTTGTATTATAGATAGATTTTATGATAATATAATGTATATTTAAATTATAAAATGGAGAGAAGTTATAAATTACTATGAAGAAAAAAATATTAATAATACTGTTTTTAGCTTTTTTTATTTTTAGTACTTATCTTTTATGTAATATGTCATATAATAATAGTAATAATGAAAAGTATCATTATGTAGAAATAAAAAACTTAATAACTGAAGTATACCAATATCCAAATGGATATGATTCTTATTTGGAAAAATTTGTATCCAAACAAGTTTATGCTGCAAATTCCCTTTCTTCTGGTTTTTATACTAGTCCAAATATAAAAAGACCTATAAAAATTTCATTGAAATTAAATGAAATTAATCAACATAAAATCAATGGGAAAATATATATATATATGATAAAGGATCTTAATATATATGATTCTACTGGTAAATTAATTTGTTCGGCTTTAGATACACCAGTTATATATACTGTTACTCAAAATAAAGATCATTTATATATTGAAAAAAGTCAGGAATTTGAATATGAAAAACAAGTTCCTCAAATATATAGATAAAAATATTAAATAGTTTAACGTTCCGTTATTTAGCGAGCTCAACACAATTACAATTGTGTTGAATTGGGTAAAATAGCGTGAAGTCTTATAAATTAAGGCTTCACGCTTGTTTTTTCTCTTTGAAAATACAAATTTGCAAAAATAAATTCAACATATTATAATAAAATAATATATTATGTTGAATTAAATAAACACGTGGGACTACCCTAAAATACTGACTTTACAAAAAATATAATTGGTAATAAAGGGTAAAACTTTTTGCCCTTTAGAAACAAAAAAAGGAGTTAAATTATGGAAAGAGTTGAACCCATAAGATCAGAAAAAAAGATTAATGATCTGAAAAAGTACCTTCTTGGATCAGGAAGCATGAGAAATTATGCTTTAATTGTACTTGGACTTAATACAGCACTAAGGATTTCAGATATACTGCAGCTGACCTGGGAGGATGTATATGACTTTGAAGAAAAGACCTTTAAAACTCATGTATATATAAAAGAGCAGAAGACAGGTAAGGATAAGAAGTTTCTTTTGAATAAAAATGCAATAGAAGGCCTTTTAAAGCATAAAAGAAAACTTAGTCATATAAATCCATCAGACTATATTTTCAGCAGCCGCAACGGTGTAAATAAAGCCATAACCAGGTACATGGCCATAAAGATAATAAAGGATAGCTGTGCAGCAGTAGGAATAAAAGAACATGTAGGCTGCCATTCACTAAGAAAGACCTTTGGATATCATTCCTGGAAGAAGGGAGTACCTGTGCCGGTGCTGATGGAGCTGTTCAATCATTCTACTCAGGCCATAACTAAATTGTATCTTGGTATATCCCAGGATGATATTGATGATGTTTACCGTCTCGTCGAATTATAAAGTGCTAAACTTTAGTACCGTATAATTCATGTAATAAAGCATTGATTTTTACTTGTAAAAATTTTATAATTATATTACGGAATTATATACTCCATATATTACGTAATATATGGAGTATATAAAAAATGAAAGTGAGCATATTATGTAAGGAGGAATGAAAGTGGGTGTTGCAATGATGGATACCAAGCCTGTTATTACTAAAGATCAAATAGTAAAGTCATCTATAATTTCTAAGAGATTAGGTCAGTATAAGGAAAAGGCAAAAGAAAATCCAGTATATATTTCTGATAATGGATCTATAGATACAGTTTTACTTTCATATGACTATTATGAAAATATGTACAAAAGGTTAGCAGAACTAGAAGCAAAAGAAGAAGAAAAAATATTATCTCAAAGAATAGAAAGTCTTAATATTAACCCATCTAAAGCAGTTTCTTGGAAAGATATAAGACGTTAGTTTAAGTGAATTTATATAATAAAAGATTTGAGATAAGATTTCATCCTGATGCTGCTAAGGAGTACCAAGCTTTAGACAATTCAGTAATAGGAATTGTTAATAATGCAATTGACGATTTAGAATTAAGAGCAGATGAAGTTGGTACTCCACTAAGAAATAATCAATCTACCAAATTAGCTGGATGCAAAGAAAAAAAGCTTAGAACTGCAGGTATAAGAATAGTTTTTAGGGTTACTGATGAGAAAGTAGATATTCTTCGTATAGTGTATATTTTAACCATTGAAAAAAGAAGTAGAGATTTTGTATTTAAAGTTGCTCATAAAAGAAATATTACGGCTAAAAAAATTCCCAAACAAAAACTAAGTAAATATTTAGAATCATGCAAATCATGGAATGATTTTAATAAAAAATAGAGAGATATGAATTTCTCTATTTTTTATACGTTAAATTTGGGGTGTCGCCAACATTTCCGACAAAACCCACGCTAAATCGAGTAGGAGCTGAATAATTATTTTATTCAGCGACCTCTCACACCACTGTGCGTACCGTTCGGTACACAGCGGTTCAATAAGAATCACCTAATTATAGATACCTTTCGGTTAATGTTATAAAGCCTTGCTTTTTAAGATATTTATTAGATAGTGTTCTGGATAAAATAGGGCTGTTGGATATCCTCCAGTAGCCTTTTCTTGTATTTGCATACTCCCAAGCTTTATATTCATCAATACCAAGCTTTTTAAGATTATCATGTTTTGTTTTGATTTTCTTCCATTGTTTCCAATAGCATAGTCGAAGACCTTTAAATTTAGGTATTTAGAAATGTGTTCTTAAAGGGGGTGAAATCGCCATATTTTATTCAACTAATCCCTTAGAGGGGGTTTTGTCGGAAATGTTGGTGACACCCCTATTATAAATTAAGGGAGTTAACTAAAATGAGAAGTTTTTTCTACGCAAGAGTAAGCAGTAAAGATCAATCTCTAGAAAGACAAATTTTCGCAGCTAGAGAATTGGGAATAGAAAATGAATATATATTTATTGAAAAAGCTAGTGGAAAAGACTTTAAAAGACCTGAATATCAATTGATGAAACGTATGTTTCGAGAAGATGATATTTTGTATATTAAATCTTTAGATAGATTAGGTAGAAATAAACAAATGATATTAGATGAATGGCGAGAGCTTATACAAATAAAGAAAATAAATATCGTGGTTTTAGATATGCCTTTATTAGATACAAGAAAATATAAAGATATGAATGGATTAGAAAATTTAATTTCGGAATTAATACTTCAACTATTAAGTTATATGGCTGAAGATGAACGTAAAAGAATAAAGGAAAGACAAAAAGAAGGTATTGCAGCTGCAATTAGCAATGGAGTCAAATTTGGTAGAAAAAAAATAAACATTAATGATAATTTTGAATCAATATTTGATAATTGGAAACAAAAGAAGATAACTGCAGTAGAAGCCATGAAACTATCTGGAATGAAAAGTAATACTTTTTATAGAAGAGCAAAGGAATATGAATTAAGGAGGAACACACCTTGACAACTATTGAACGTACTGCTTATCCTCGATTTGATAAGAATATTAATTCAAAAGGAATTATAAAAATATATACTCCAAATCATGAAGAGTTTGAATTAGCTCATAGAATAGCAAAAGGTCAAGGTCAAATTCTTAATTTTATTGTTATGCTTAAATCATTTCAACGATTAGGGTATTTTCCTAAAGCCGATGATGTGCCAGTAGAGATTATAAAATATATTTCATCACAATTAAAGATACCATTAAATACAGAATTTGATTTGCCAGAGAGAACACGTTATAGATATAAAATTTCTATTAGGAAATATTTGAATGTAACTGAATTTGGAGCAACTGCAAGAAATGTGGTTACAGAAGCAACATATAAAGCTGCACAAGTTATGAATAATCCAGCTGATCTTATAAATGTGGCAATTGAAACTTTAATTAAAGAGAGGTTTGAGCTTCCTGCATTTAGTACATTGAATCGCTTAGTTCGTCATATTCGTGCATTGGTTAATTCAAAAATTTATGAAAATATATTGAGCCAGTTAAATGATGATAAAACAGCTCAATTAGATAGATTATTAATTATTGAAAGCTCAAAAAATTATTCTATGTTTAATTATTTGAAAGAGCTTCCAAAAGCTCCAAAAATTAATCATCTTAAATCGTTGGAAGATACATATCAGTTAATTTTATCTATGGGTGATGTTGAAAATTTAATTCAAGATATCCCATTGGCTAAAATTAAACACTTTGCATCTGAAGCTAAAGCTCTTGATGCTGCTGAAATGAATAAGCTATCTGATAGTAAGAGATATACTTTGATTTTAAGTTTAATATATATGTCAAAGGTTAAGACCCGAGATAACTTGGTAGAAATGTTTTTAAAGTGTATTCGTAAAATTCAAAATAAAGGTAAAGACGAACTAAAAAAAATTCAAGAAAAAATCGTGCAAAAACAGAAAATTTGATTTTAGTACTTGTAAAAACAAATGATAGCTCTAAGAGCAATTCAATGCTTGGAAAACAAATTAGAGAAATAATAAATGAAAATGGTGGTACGGAAGTACTTCTTACAGAATGTGATAATGTTTCTTCTTACAATGGAAATAATTATTTGCCGTTGTTATGGAAATTTTATAAAAGCTATAGGAAGGCACTATTTAGATTAATAAAACTTCTTGAAATTCAACCAGCTACACAAGATCAATCTTTAATTAATGCTCTAAAATTCCTAATTACTAATAAAGACAAGCGCATTGAACTATTGCCTTTTGCACTAGATTTAGATTTTGTAAACGCTCAATGGCAAAATACTGTTACAGCAAAAGAAGGTGAAAATACATTTTTAGTTAGAAGACACCTTGAAATATGTATTTTCTATCACTTGGCATTGGGACTTAAAACTGGAGACTTATGTATTAATACTTCTGAAAATTTTGCTGATTACAGAAATCAGCTTTTATCTTGGGAAGAATGTGAACCTTTAGTTTCTGATTTTTGCCAAGAGATGAATTTCAAAGACAATCCAGTTGAATTTGTATCAAACTTAAAGTCATTACTAAAAGAAAAGGCTCTAGAAGTAGATAAAAATTATCATAACAATGGAAGTATTTCAATTAATGAAAAAGGTGAGGTTGTTCTTAATCGTACAAAAGCAAAAGGTATCTCCAAAAGTGCTGTTGATTTGCAAAATGATATTTATGAATGCCTACCTGAACGAGATGTTATTGAAATTCTTTGCAACGTAGAGCATTGGTTAAATTGGACACGCCATTTTGGACCATTATCTGGCTCCGATCCAAAGCTTGAAAATGCAGTTGAAAGATATGTCACCTTAGTTTTTGGATATGGTTGTAATCTAGGTCCTACAGAAACATCAAGACATATGAAAAGTTCAGTAACTCCGCATATGTTATCTTTTGTAAATCGAAGGCATGTTACAGTAAATAAGTTGGATGAGGCCATTAAAGATATAATAAATTTATATAATAAATGCTATATTCCTAAATTATGGGGGAATAATAAGGTTGCTGCTGTTGATGGCACAATGCGTGAACTTTATAAAGAAAATTTAGTATCTGAATACCACATCCGTTATGGTGGAAATGGCGGTATTTCATATAATCACATTTCAGATACATATATTGCTCTATTTAGTCATTTTGTCCCATGTGGCGTATGGGAAGCAGTTTATATTATAGATGGATTAATGAATAATAAATCTGATATTCAGCCAGATACAATCCATGGAGATACCCAGGCACAGTCAACGCCTGTTTTTGCATTAACTTATTTATTGGGAATAAAGCTAATGCCACGTATTAGAAACTGGAAGGATTTAAAATTTTATCGTGTTGATAAAAATCATAAATATAAAAATATAGATTCTTTATTTAGTGATGTTATAGATTGGAAGTTAATCGAAACTCATTGGAAAGATATGCTCCAAGTAGTTTTGTCGATTAAGGCAGGGAAAATAGTCTCTTCTACACTTTTAAGAAAGTTAAATAATTATAGTCATAAAAATAAGCTATATCAATCATTTAGAGAGTTAGGGAGAGTAATCAGAACCATATTTCTTTTAGAATATATCTCTAATATTGAAATGCGTACACAAATCACTTCAACTACAAATAAAGTAGAATCGTATAATGGATTTTCTAAATTTTTTGCATTTGGTGGCGAAGGTGTTATAACAGAAAATGATCCTGATGAACAAGAAAAAAGAATTAAATATAATAACCTTGTATCTAATGCAGTAATACTTCAAAATGTTGCAGATATAACATATATATTAAAACAACTATTAGCTAATGGAGTTAAGTTTACAAAGTCAGATGTGGCTGCTCTTAGTCCATACATAACAAAGCATATAAAACGATTTGGTGATTATGTGATTGATTTAGGGAATATACCTGAGTCTATAGATATGGGTATTTCCATACCATAAAATAAGAACCAGTCACAAATTGGAAGTCAAAACCATGATGTGGCCGGTTTTTACACGTATGTCGGCTGTATCCCTAGAGTTTATGTATCAAAAATAAAAAATATACTTGAACATTGTATTAAAATCATAAAAATTTGTATCAAAAATTATCCAAAGTGTATTACTAATATTGACAACATTCTGAAAATCATCTATTTTACTTGGAATAATTTTAATACAGAAGTTTGGCATATAAATTGCTGATTTATATGATTAAAAATAAAAATTGAGGTGATAATTTATTGTATTTGTAAACGTTTGTAAAGGCTTTATAAGCTAGAATGACTGGATAAAATTTGTAGGATGAAATTAAAAAAATAAACTTATAAAATAAGGGGGATTTTTTCATGAAAAAAGGCTTTAAAAGCATATTTAGTTTCTTCATGTGCTCAGCTTTATTTTTAACTACTTTTATTAGCACTTCGCCTGTGATCACCAAGGCGGAGACAATTTCTACCTTTACAAGGGAAGATTTTATAAATGGTGAATTTGGAAATACAGATAATGGACTGGAACTTTTGAAAAAAGATGGAGACAATGCTGCCATTACTAGTACATACTCTGAAAAATTCAGCTATGAAGCAGATGTGAATCTTGAAGATGGACCTTCAGCTGCTTTAATATTCGGAGTGGCAAATAAGGACAACCCTTCTAGTGGAGTTTGGTATGGTGTAAATATAAATAAAACAGAGGGATATTCCTATGCTGAAAATGATAAGGTTACTGGTGTAATAAGGATGTTTAAGGTGGTACCTGGACAAGACCTTGGAATTAATGAAGCAGTACCTCTTACAGAAGCTCAAAAGGCAAAGAATACTTTTCACTACAAAGTAACTGTGGATAGTAATAAGAATATAAAGTTCTATTTGGATGGAAATCTTGTATTTGTGAAGAATGATCCTTCCTGGACTGGAGGAAATGCAGGACTTTTAACCTTTAACACTAAAGCAACTTTCAGTAATATAAAATTTAGTGACAGCCCAGTAGATAATGATGAAAATGGATTTTCAACTAATCTTACAAATATAACTGGACTTAAGGGTACCTGGATTAAGACTAATGAAGGACTTTTTTCTCAGGGAAGAGGGGATAGTTTTGCTATATCTGATACCACTGGATCAGATTTTATCTATCAGACGGATGTAACTTTACCTTCTGTAGGAGCAGCTTCAATAGTATTCAGGTCCAATGATAACGGTTCCGATTCCTATGTGGCAAATGTGGACAGTGGTGCCGGTATGGGAAAACTGTTTAAGTTCCAAAATGGTTCAGCTACGGTTTTTAAGGAATTCAAAATACCTTCAAAAAGTACTTATAATCTAAAGGTTAAAGCCATAGGGTCTCATGTGGATTACTATATTGACAATAACCTTGTGGGAAGTTTTGATGACAGTTCCTTTAGCTCAGGTAAATTTGGACTTTTGAATTACAGTGCCTCTGAGATATATCAAAATCTAAACAAAACTGATATAAATGCAGCCACTTATCCTAAATTGACAGATCTTAAGATTGAAGGGGTAAATTTATCCCCAAGCTTTAGTGAAAATGTATTTAATTATAATGCTAATACAGAATATACTGTGGATAAGATAAAATTAAAGCTTTCTGCGGTTAATGCTTCTTCTGTAAAGGTAAGAGTCTTAGACAGCAAGGGAATTGAAGTTTTTAATAAAGACCTGCAGAACAATACTTTTAATGAAATAGCTATTCCTGTAGGATTAAATAAGGTCTATGTAACGGCTAAGGATAATGAAGACAATGAAAGAACCTATTTAATAAATCTTAAGAGAGCATTAGATCCAACTTCATATTATTCAGAAGAATTCAGACCACAATTTCACTATTCACCAAAGGAAAACTGGCTGAATGATCCAAATGGCATGGTGTATTATGAGGGAGAATATCATCTATTCTATCAATATTATCCCTATGGTAAAGAATGGGGACCTATGCATTGGGGACATGCTGTAACTAAGGATTTAATTCACTGGACGGAGCTTCCTATTGCCCTATATCCAGATGATATTGGGGCTATATTTTCCGGTTCCGCAGTGGTAGATGAAAACAATACTACCGGGTTCTTTACCAATACTTCAGAGAAAAAGGGACTAGTGGCAATTTATACTACAGATAACAGCGGTATTCAGCAGCAGAATGTTGCCTACAGTACAGATAAGGGTAGAACCTGGATAAAATATACTGGAAATCCTGTTTTGAAGACCAGTGATGATCCTCTTAATAATGGCGCTTTCAGAGATCCTAAGGTATTCTGGGATGAAGACGCCAAGAAGTGGATTATGGTAGTTGCGGGAGGACCCTTAAGATTTTTCTCCTCTTCAGATCTTAAAAACTGGAAGGCAGAAGCAATGCAGCCGGAAATCGAAACAGAATGTCCTGATTTTCTAAGAATGAAGGTAGAGGGAACCAATGAATATAAATGGGTACTCAGTGGAGGCGGAAGATTCTACATGATTGGTGACTTCAAGGAGGTAAATGGTAAATTAACTTTTGTACCTGAAGCAGATAAAATTTCAATGAATTTCGGAAGGGATTCCTATGCAGGACAAACTTATAACAATACTCCTGATGGCAGGGTAATTATGATTAACTGGATGAATACCTGGGACAATTATTGCAAGGCAGTATCAGCTATTACAGAGCCTTTCAACGGTAATTTCAATCTGCAGCTTGAGTTAAAGTTAAAGAAAAATCTTCAAGGACAGATAAAATTGATTCAGGAGCCTATAAAAGAATATGACAGCCTGCGTTTAGCACCTACAGTAATAGAAAATGCTACAGTGGGCAGTACAGGTAATGTACTTCAAGGAATTACAGGAAAACAGACTGAAATTGTTGCTGAATTTACTCCAGGGGCGGCTACTACAGATGTAGGCTTTAAGCTGAGAGTGGGTAACAATCAGGAAACCGTTGTAAACTATAATATAGCAACTAAAAAGGTATCCATAGATAGAAGCAAATCTGGAAAGATACCTACTGAAAATGGCAACAGATACTATGAAAGTGATCTGTTTAAGGCAGTGGAAACAGGAGATATGTCCATGACTTCTGATGGAAAAATCAAGCTTAAAATCTATCTTGATTGGGCTTCTATAGAGGTATTTGGAAATGAGGGAGAAGTGACAGGAGCTTCACTTATATTCCCAGACAGCAGCAGTACAGCTATGGAAACCTATTCAAAGGGAGAAGATTCAAAAGCAAATATCACTCTATATCCTATGGATAGTATTTGGAAAAGCAGCAGTTCTTCATTATCAGTAAAAGCTGTGGATTCTGCTAACAACAATAAATTATTAAAAGATGCAGAATTTAAGCTATATGATGCTAATGGAAATGCTATAGGAACTGATAATATTAAAACTGACTCAAAAGGACAAGTTTCTATAAATAATCTAGCACCAGCAGAGTATGTCTTAAAACAGGTGAAGGCACCAAAGGCATATAATCTGGAGGAAAGCTTTAGTCAGAAGATAGATTTAACAAAAGGTAACCAGAGTGTAGATGTAAATTTTGTTAAGGCAGCAAACCCTGAAAAGGAAGCTTACAAAGTGGTATTTAAAGATTATGATGGAACTGTGTTAAGTGAGCAGGAAGTAAAAAGCGGAAAGTCTGCAAAGGCCCCAAAGAAGCCAGTTAGAGAGGGTTATGACTTTACAGGCTGGGATAAATCCTTTCACAAGGTTACAGAAGACTTAGTAGTAACAGCTGTATACAAAGTAAAAACCTATACAGTGATTTTTAAAGATTATAAGGGAAAAACTATAGGAAAGGCTCAAACTGTAGAGTATGGAAGTGCAGCAAAAGCACCAGAGGCTCCAGCAAGAGAAGGCTATACCTTTACAGGCTGGAATAAGGACTTTAGTAATGTTAAGAAAAACTTGGAGGTAAAAGCTGAGTATAAGATAAACAGTTATACAGTAGTTTTTAAGGATTATAATGGAGAGATTATAGGAAAACCCCAGACTGTAGAATATGGAAAATCTGCAAAGGCACCAAAAGCTCCAAGGAGACCAGGATATGTATTTACTGGATGGGACAAGAATTTCAATAATGTTAAAGGAGACTTGGAAGTAAAAGCAACTTACCATAAAGTTAATGCATGGTCTGGAGTGTTCTACAGAAATATTTGGACATGGATAATAAGCATTTTCTAGAATTTTCATTAATAGCTAAACCTTTCAATCAGGTGGGGGAGATTCCTCACCTGATTTATCCATGTTTCAGAAGTTTTTGTTTTAGAAAGGCTTATGGTAGTATATAATATTAATATAAAGTAGTTAGAATTTACTATGAGTTAATTAGATAATGTAGGTGAGTTTATGGCACATTTAAATAAGGATGAAAAAATAATAGAGTTTGTATCGTTTTGCATAGAGAATTTTAAAATTAAATATAATATGAAAGGTAAAGATGTAGCTAATTTATTTAGTGAAAGTGGAGTTATTGATTTCTTGATGGAAAGTTATGATTTACTTCATACACAGGGAGCAGATTATATTTTATCTGAAATTCAATTATTTTTAGAGAATAGGGGTTATAAACTATGATACTCTATCATGGTAGTAATGTATTAGTAGAAAAACCTATCTTTATAAGAGCCAATAGAACATTAGATTTTGGACATGGATTTTATACCACAACAAGTAAAGAACAGGCATATAAATGGGCAAAAATTAAAAGTAGAAGAGAGAATTCAGATAAAGGTTTTATAAGTATATATCAATTAGAAGACGATTTGTTAAAAAAGATTAGTCTTAATGTCAGAATATTTAGAGGAGCTAGTAAGAGTTGGCTTAAATTTGTATTAGATAATAGAATGAAAGAAGGATATACACATCAATTTGATATAGTAAAGGGGTGTGTAGCAGATGATAGGGTATATGCGTGTTTAAATGCCTTTGAAAACAAATTTATGGATTTCGAAACGGCAATTAAAGAACTTAGAACTTATAAGTTAGATGATCAAGTTTCTTTTCATACAGGGGAAGCTTTAAAATACCTAAAATTTATTAATTATGAGGAAGTGTAGTTAGCTATGAGTTTGCCTAAAGTAACACAAGAAAATGTGCATATATTTATTCCCTTAAAAGCAGCCAAAGTGACAGAAAGGTTTGCTAAAAGTCATGGTATATCTAAAAAACAAGCTCTGTTGGATTTTTATAACTCAAAGGTATATGATATTTTAGAACAAGAAGATACAAAATTGTGGTATGAAGGTGTTAATTATTTATATATGGGATTAGAAATGGAAAAAAATGGGGAGAAATTAGATATTTAGATTCTTGTTTTCTCCACCATTTCCATTTCAGTATTTTGTAGATTTTCATTATTGAAGTAAGTTCTTAATTCAGGTGGGGATTCTTTTACCCCATCTGAATTTTAGAACTACAAATGCATGGCTTACTTGGCGTTGAACTCCTACTTGAATAAGTGGGAGACTTACGCCAAGTTAGTCAGGTTAAAAATTGCTAAGTGGAAAGAATATATATATAATTGAATTATGAGAATACTTGATAATGGGAGATGAGAATATGGAACCTATTAGGAATGTGTTTATTACACCAAAACAATTTGAAGAAATTCAAAGTAAATATGATGGTATTTGTGAATATCTAAATGGGGAGATATTATTTAGCTCAAGGACATCTCAAAGACATAATAGAATAGTAAGAAAGATATTATCAAAGTTAGATGCTTATTTTGATGGAAGTGAATGTGAACCTTTTTCAGAGCAAATAGAAGTTATATTTAAAAATGAAAATGAACAATATAATTTTTTACCTGATATTTTTGTTATGTGTAAGGATGCTAAAACCTTAGGTGAAAGCTTTATTTCATCACCCAAAGTGATTTTTGAAGTGGTATCTGAAAAATATTCTGATAATGATTATTTTATTAAGGCACGTATATATCAGAAATTTGGGGTACTAGAATATAATATAGTAGAACCAAGTGGAGCAATAACTCAATACACTTTAGTCAATGGAGCTTATGGAACTCCAAAAGTATTTTCTTCTAAAGATATATATACAAGTACAGTTTATAAAGATTTAAAAATTGAACTTGAAAATATATTTCATAAAGGGATTGGACAATAATAAATACTAAATTCATTTGATTAACAGAATGCTTGATGAGTTTTTAAAATAGTAAACCTACACAAATTTATGGAAATTAAATTTGTGTAGGTTTTTATATAATATGACAATAAGTAATTAGGAATATAATTACTTTAATTCAAATGTAATATATTACATTTTTAATAACAATCTAATTTGGAATAAATATTAATAGTATTTTAATTGTATTTAATATTTGTTAAAAAAGTGTAAATATATATCGAAATATATATAAAAAAACTTTAAATTTAATACAAGTTGTTACTTTTTTCTACACAAACTCCATGTTATAATTCAAAAATGAACAAAAAGAAAACAAATTATTAACAATCGGAGGAAAAATATGAGAAAAGATAAAAAAGTCATTTCTGTGATTCTGATTATCTTTTTACTGTTTTCAATATTACCGGAGAAGGTATATGGAGAAAATGAAGTAAATAAAAAGATTAATGCAAATAATATTCAGAATAATGGGAAAATTAAAAAGAAAAAAATAGGTAAGATTATTAAGGAATTATCAGAAAAAAGGACTAAGGATTCCAAAAGTTTTCAAAAGGATGATGGAAGTTATGAAATTGCACTTTATAAAACTCCTGTACATTATTTAGATAATGGTACATGGAAAGATATAGACAACACTTTAGAAGAGAAAAGTGAAAAAGATCAAAAGGGAAAGTCTAATAAATATTTACAAAATAAACAAAATGATTTTAAAGTAAAAATCTCTAAAAATTCTTCAACAGAAAAGCTTATGGAAATTCAAAAGGATAAATATAATGTATCCTGGAATTTATCTGATGCTGGTACTGCAGAGGCAGATATAGCTAAAGTAGATGAGAATAAACTTAATAGTGAAATAGATAAAACTGTGGAAGAGGAAGTTAAAAAGGATACGGAATTAAAAGAAGCTGAAGTAAAAGACAAAGATGAAGCTAAAAAGACTTTAGTTAGCAATGAAAAAACTAAAACTTTAAAAAGTGTCACTTCTTCAGTAAAATTTTCCAGCATATATAAAGATGTAGATTTGCAGTATGTGATCAGTGGAAATAATGTTAAAGAAAATATTTTGCTTAATAAGAAGATAGATAATGCAGTATTTAATTTTAATTTGAAGGTAAGTAATGTTGTACCTGTGCTTCAAGAGGACAAATCTATAATATTCTATGATTCAAAGGATAAATCAAAGGCAGTATTTAAAATAGATACACCTTTTATGTATGATAAAGTGGGAAATACCAGCGAGTCTATAGATATTACACTGAAAGAAACAAAGGAAGGCTATGCGTTAACTGTAATACCGGACAAGTCCTGGCTTCACAGCAGTGAAAGGGTATATCCTGTAACTATAGATCCTTCTATGCAGACTTCACTTAATGTAAACAGCATACATGATACCTTTGTTGCTTCTATTGATTCCAGCAACAAATGGAATAATATCTTTGTAAGAACAGGACAAACACCTGGAAATGTGGGACTTACAAAAACCTATATTAAATTTGATCTTCCTCAGCTTTCTACTGGAGATATGATAACAAATGCACAGCTTAATTTAGCTTATGCTTACAATTACAGCAGTAATCCTGGAAATCAAGTTAATGTACATAAGGTTAATACAAATTTTGATCCTAAAAATATAAATTGGGGAAGTCAGCCAAGCTATGATTCCCGTATAGAGGATTTTGCACTAGTGAATAATCCTGGACAGGACACATGGAAATCTTGGAATATAACTTCTATTGCCAAGCAATGGTTTACAAATGGAAATAACTATGGATTAATGCTAGAGCAGGATTCTGGTGGAGGCTATAGTGCCTTTTGGTCCTCAGATGTAGGGGATGCCTATTCAGGAGCAAGACCTCAAGCTTCATTTTTTTATGTGAATAATACGGGTATAGAAAATTACTGGAGCTATCATTCCCAGAGTGCAGGCAGGGCTGGAACTTCCTATGTGAATGACTACAATGGGAATTTCATATTTACACATAATGATGTGAGTATGAGTGGCAGCAGAATGCCCGTATCCATAAATCATGTTTTCAACAGTAATGACAGAAATTCAAATATTGGTTATGGAAATGGATGGAGACTTAACGTAAGTCAAAGAGTGGAACTTCAGACTATAAGCGGAGTTCAATACTATAGATACACCGATGAAGATGGTACAAGGCATTATTTTAAAAACTCCAGTGCATCACAAATCAGTGATGAATTGAATTTGGGTTTGACGCTTATAAAGGAATCAGATGGAACTATTACTATAAAAGATAAAGATGACAATAGGGCAAATTTCAATTCAGGTACCAATGATTTAAAATATATGAAGGATGCCAATGGAAATACCATGACCTTTACCTATGGAAGTACTTCTCATAATGGTGTAAGAAATGTAACTAAAATTACAGATGGAGCAGGAAGATCCACTACTTTAACTTATGTATCCTCGGGTATACTTACAACTATTGTAGAACCTTCCGGCAGAACCACAGGATATAATTATGATGGAAATGGTAATTTAACACTAATAACCTATTCAGATGGAAAGAATTCAACTTATAGCTATGATGGAAATCATAATATGAATAAGGCAGTAAATTATGATGGGTATAAAATGTCCTATGAATACTATGGAATAGCTCCTTATAGGGTAAGCAAAGTCATAGAAGCTAATAACAATGGAACATTGGGTGATGAACTGAGTATATCCTATGGAAATAATAGTACGACCTTTACAGATGTTAAAGGAAGAAAAAACATATATCAGTTTGACAACAATGGAAAGACTATTTCCATAAAGGATAGTGATGACAGTGCAGAATATTATCAATATGGGGATGCCACAAATAATACAAAACTTACATCACAATCTAAGCTTGAAAAAACTGTAATAAATTTATTATCTAATCATGAACTTGAAGGTACAGACTCTTGGTCAGCCAGTAAAGATGGAGGTAATGGCAGCAGCAGCTTTAGTACAGAAGCCAGTTATCTGGGCAGTCAAAGTATAAAAATTACAAAGACAGATAATGTAAGCAGACAGTTTTATGACCAATGGAACAACTTAACTAAGGGAAAAACCTATACCTTTTCAGCTTATGTAAAAACTGTAGGAGTATCCAATACTAACGGAAAAGGTACAACTTTAAGCTTTTATTATAAGGATAAAACTGGTGCATATAAATCCATTGATTCAAAGTATATAAATGGGAATACTGATTGGAAGAGAGTAGAACTTAGTTTTACACTTCCTAATGATGCTTCAGATACAAAGGTATTAACCAGAATAAGTATGCTTCAGGAAACTGGAACAGCCTACTTTGATAGTTTACAGCTTGAAGAAGGCAGTATTGCAAACAGGTATAATCTCATTGATCTAGGAGATATATCTGGAACGGGAACGGCACCAAATAGATGGGGTACTTCTGGAACAAATAGCTCTGCTGGAGATGGAATGATGGTATCTACAGATGCAGATCATCCTAGCAATTTAAATAATGATGTATTTAGGGTTAATGGGGCCAGAGGAGTAGAAAAGCGTATTGGACAATCTATTAAAGTAAAGGGAAAAGCTGGGGATGTATATTCTCTTGGAGCCTTTGCAAAGGGTTATTCTGTACCAGGAGGAAACTTTCAGATACAGGCAGCTTTTATTAATGGAAGTACTGCTCAGTGGGTTACCTTTGAGTTTAATAAGGCTTCAGATGCATGGCAGTATGCTTCAGGAAAGTGTATTGCAAAGTCGGATTACTCAAGAATAGATATATATTACCTCTATGGAAACAATGCAAACACAGCATATTTTGATGGTGCACAATTGTATAAGGAAGAATTTGGACAAAGCTATCAGTATGACTCTAAAGGTAATGTGATTTCTACTTCAAGTCTTGCAAAGCAGAATTCAACTTTTGAGTACAATGGTAACAATAATTTAGTGAAATCTTTAGATCCTAAGGGAAATTCCTTTAAATATGAATATGATGGTAAGCATAATGTAACAAGGGCAATATCAGCGGCTGGAACCAATTACAGCTTTAACTATGATAACTATGGAAATCCTGTAAGTACAAGAATAGGAGATGGTGCAAATTATATTCAGACAAAAGCAGAGTATACTCCCAGCGGAAATTACATTAAATCCTTAACAGATAGTCTTGGAAATAAAGTAAGTTACAATTATGATGAAACAAAGGGATTGTTAACTAGCTCAACAGATGCAAAAGGAAGTACTACAAATAATAGTTACGATGGCATGGATAGACTTACTGGGGTAAGTAAAACAGTGGGAGGACAGCAGATAACAAATAACTACAGTTACGAAAATGATAAAATAAAACAGATTACTCATAATGGCTTTAGCTACAACTTTGCCTATGATTCCTTGGGAAATAATACTAGTGTTTCTGTGGGGAATCAAAATCTTATAACAAATACCTATGAGCCAAGGACAAGCATCCTTATGAAGTCCACTTATGGTAATGGACAATCAGTTAGCAGTGCTTACGATAATCTTGACAGAGTCACAGCTAAGATGGTTAGTGGAGACAGTTCTGTTGGAGTAACCTATGATGCACAGGTGCAAAATATAGGCTGGCAGCCTTGGGTTAGTGATTTTAATACTGCTGGAACTACAGGTCAAGGCTTAAGGCTTGAAGCACTAAAAGTAAAGCTTACTACACCTGTATCTGGAATGAAAATAAAGTATCAGGCTCATGTACAAAATGTAGGCTGGCAGAACTGGGTTTATGATGGCGGTGAAGCAGGAACTATAGGACAAGGACTGAGATTAGAGGCAATAAAAATACAGCTGGAGGGTGCACCTGCAGGCTATAGTGTACGATATCAGGTTCATGTACAGGGAATGGGATGGATGGATCCTGTAAAGGATGGAGATATAGCTGGAACAGTAGGACGGAATCTTAGAATAGAGGCAATAAAAATAGTTGTGGAAAAACCAAGATATACCTATCAGTATGATGCATCGGGGAATCTTGCTTACCATAAGGATTTGGTAAACAACACAGATTATAGATACATTTATGATATATCTGACCGATTGGTAAAGGTATCGGATTCAAAGGGAAATGAGCTTAGCTATAACTATGATGCAAACAATAATATAAGTTCTGTAAATGATAAGGTGGACAATGTAAATCATACTACTAATTACAGCTATGACAAGGATGACAGACCTACAGCCGTAAAATATGGCAGCAGTGAATATAATAATAATTATGATGGTCTAGGAAGATTGACAAGCAGTATAGTAAAAACAGGTACTGCCCAGTATAATATAAACTATGGATATCTGCCGGGGGCTATGGCTTCAAAAATTGGTGTCAGCTATAAGGGCTATATAGAAAATTCAGGCTGGCAGGCAGCAAAAACCGATGGAGAAATTTCAGGAACTGTAGGTCAGGGAGCAAAATATCAGCAGACGAATATAAGCTTAACCAATGTACCTACAGATACTAATAACCCTTTGTCAAAAATAAAAATACAATATCAGACTCATGTTTCCAATATAGGCTGGCAAAACCCTGTGTATGGAGGAACTACAGCAGGAACAATAGGACCAAGTAATGAAATTCAGGCAATAAAGATAAATCTAGTGAATGCACACGGCAGGTTATCACGTATGGTATCAGGCACAGATTGAAAATTTAGGCTGGCAGGCACCAGTGCAGGATGGTCAGATTGCAGGAACCACAGGGCAAGGCTTAAGACTTGAAGCACTGAGAATATTCATAATAAAGCCAGGAGCAGATTCAAAGAACTCAGCAAAGATAGGAACAATAAACAATAATGGAAAACAGATATCCTATACTTATGACGCCAACGGAAACATACAGACTATAACTGAAAATGGAAAGACCATAAAATACACTTATAATGAATTGAATGAAGTAACCAGAGAAGATAATGCTGTACTGAATAAAACTATAGTATATACCTACGATGCAGGAGGAAATATAAGAACCAAAGTAGAATATGCATATACTACAGGAACTCTGGGAGCGGCTACAAAGACAATAAACTACGGCTATGGAGATTCCAACTGGAAGGATAAGTTAACCAGCTATAACGGCAAAAACATAAGCTATGATGCCATAGGAAATCCACTTAACGATGGAACCTACAGCTATACCTGGGAAGAAGGAAGACAGCTAAAGACCATATCAGGTGGTGGAAAGAGCATAAGCTACAAATACAATGATGCAGGAATAAGAACCCAAAAGGTAGTAAATGGAGTTACCACCAATTATCATCTTGAAGGTGACAAGGTAACCTATGAGAGCAATGGCACAGACAAAATCTACTACACCTATGACAGCGAAGGCGATCTTATAAGTATGAACCTAAATGGAACAGAGTACTACTATATAAGAAATGCCCAAGGAGATATAATAGGACTGTTTGATAAGGCAGGAACTCAGGTAGTAGCCTATACCTACGATACCTGGGGAAAGCTCATATCAACCACAGGAACTCTAGCTTCAACTGTAGGAGTTAAGAATCCATACAGGTATAGGGGCTATAGGTATGATGGTGAGACAGGGTTGTACTACTTAAATGCAAGGTATTATAATGCTGAGTGGGGCAGGTTTATTAATGCTGATGCAGCTGTAGGGAGTATTGGTGAATTAATATCACACAATATGTTTGTATATTGTTTAAATAATCCAGTTAATATGTCGGATCCTAGTGGTAATTGGCCTAGTTTTAGTAATATAATTAAGGCTGCTAAGAAAGTTATAAATACTTTTGTAAATGTAATTACTAGGATTGTAGCAGTGGCAACAGTGGTAGTAGCAGTAGCTACTGTAGTTTCAACTATAATTGGTGTAAATAATTCAGTGCAAAAACCTATTGTAAATGCTAAAATGAGGGAGTTAAAGAAAGGATGGAGTTATCGACGTGATAAGGGAGGAGTGGCAACGAGAGAGAAAGAACACGTACATGTAGAAGGTGGTGGGAAAAAGTATCAACAAGATGTTGATGGTGGTAGAAGAAAATTAGAAAATCCTTATGGATTACCTAGTCCACCAAGAAAAATAAGAGATCTTTTAAAAGAAAAAGAAGGTTGGGATTGGGATGCAAACGAGTTAAAACGTAATTTAAATAAAGTAGTAGCAGGTGGAGCTACTTATTTAGTGTATAGGGGTATTAGAATGGCACCTTCACTTGCACCGCCATTATGGTGGACAATACCCGCTAATGCGGTAGCTCCATAATATAAATAACTATATGAAGAATTATGAGGAGAAAACAGTATGAAATATTTTACGGATGAATTGTGGTGTGGAATAAATAGTGAATCAGAAAAAGAAAGAGAAAGTGCAAGTGATAAGTGGGAAATTAATCTTGAAGAATATTGTAACATATTTGAAAATGTAAAAAAATTGTTGCCAAAAAAGTTTTTAAAAATATATATGGATCAAGAAGGATTTCATGATTATAATCTTAAAAATTTTGAAATAATTCATGGAGAAAATGGATATAAAGATCCAGTATCTGTTAGTATAGTTATTAGTAATAAGGAACACACATGGAACATCATATACAATAAAATAAAAAAAATCGCTATTAATTATGAGCAAGAGTTTGATATATATGAAAGAAAAAGAAGAAAATATAGAGGATTTGATGATTATGGATATGATGAATTTTTTCAAATAGATGAAAAAACGTTGTCCCATGAGATACTTTTTGCATCAGGAGCTACCATTTTGGTACATTTCGAAAAAATTTCTATAGTTGAAATAAAAAATTAGTTAGTGCATTAAAATTTGTATCTATATCTAAGAATAATGAATACAAATGAAAAACATATAAAAGTCTAGAATAGTAAAATAAAAGTCAACAGGTGCGAACATACTGTTGATTTTTATTTTACTGAAGGCAATTGTAGAGAATAGAAACTGCCAATTTATGTTATGATCATAGATATGCTAGAAGATGACTGGAAGTAGTGCCTTATTATAAGAACCCAAAAGGTAGTAAATGGAGTTACAACAAATTATCATCTTGAAGGTGACAAGGTAACCTATGAGAGCAACGGCACAGATAAAATCTACTATACCTATGACAGCGAAGGCTACCTCATAAGTATGAACCTAAATGGTACTGAATACTACTATATAAGAAATGCCCAGGGAGATATCATAGGACTGTTTGATAAGGCAGGAACTCAGGTAGTAGCCTATATTTACGATACTTGGGGAAAACTAATATCAACAACAGGAACCCTCGCTTCAACTGTAGGAGCTAAGAATCCATACAGGTATAGGGGCTATAGGTATGATGGTGAGAGTGGTTTGTACTATTTACAGACTCGTTACTACAACGCTGAATGGGGAAGATTTATTAATGCTGATAGTTATATAGGAACTCCTGGAGAATTGTTATCATGCAATATGTTTGCATATTGTGGTAATAATCCTGTAAATAGAGATGATCCAAATGGAGAGTTTTGGGGTTTATTAGTAGCAGGTTTGGCTATTTCACCCTTAGCTGCTGTGGCAGTAACAGTAATATTAGCAGTAGCAGTAGCTCTAATAGTTGTAGCTGTAGTATCTGTGGCTGTAGCAACTTATAGAAATAGTCATATTTCTTATTCGGATAGTAGTAGTTCCAGTGGTTCATCGTCTTCTAGTAGTGGAAATAAAACTATTAAATCTAACTCTAATACTGCCAATTCTGGATCACAGCAAAAAGGTGTACAAAATAAATCGAAGCCCACAGGTGGTAAAAGATCTAAAAATAAGCTTAAACCAGATTCGAGGGCAGAAGGACCTCATACAACCTTTAAAAGAAGTCCTGATACTGGGAAAGTAACTAATTATGAAACATGGAAACCTAACCCTAAAAATCCTACAACAGGTTTTGAGAGTGAGAAACGTTATGATGGTATAGGTGAACCGCATTTTAATAAAGTAACTAAAGAAAGAATGTTACCACATGTTCATGATAAAACGGCACCTGGAGATATAAGAAAACCAATACCATGGGAAATACCTAAATAACATTTATAAAAAATAGAAAAATAACTTTTAAATTCTATAAATGAGTAAAAAGCATAATATAATTTTACAAATGGAGATGATTGTAATGAACATACTTAAATGGATAGGAAATTGGTATGCAGAAAATTGTGATGGTGATTGGGAACATTCTTATGGAGTTAATATTTCTAATCTTGATAACCCAGGATGGATGGTAAATATAGATTTAACTAATACTAAATTAGAAAATTTAAAGTTTGATACTATTGATATATCTAGAAGTGATACTGATTGGGTATATTGTAATGTCATTGATGAAGTTTTTCAAGGAAATGGAGGAGCCAACAATTTAGAAGAAATATTGAATATATTTAGAGAATGGGTAAATTTAAATACTGAAATTGATAAAAAATAATTAATTATTAATAAGTTCTATATTTAAGTAATAAGTCAGCAGGTATTGGAGCGATATTTGCTGACTTTTACTAATAATTTGTAGCTAAATTAAGTAAAAGAAGATAATGCCGCATTGATAATAAATCCCAAATTCTATCCGAGGAGGTAATATAGAGGAGACAACTCGTTTCATTGATGAATGGAGAGTTACTCATAGATTGGCAATGGTAAGATCTATATTATCAGGAAAGTTTGATGATACTTTAGGTAATGATGACATGGATGATTTAGAACGTGCTATGGAAGATTTGAAATATTGGAGTGTATAACTAAAGTAACAAAGTCCAATACGCCACCTGTAAAAACTGAAATGATACTTACAACGAACTGAATGAAATAATCAGAGAAGATAATGCTGTATTAAATAAAACTATAGTATATATACCTATGGTGAAGGAGGTTTAAATAATGGCAATAAGTAACTGGGTGTTTTCAGATGAACCCAATGTAATGGTAATAACTACAAGAAATATTATTAACAATATAAATCCTATATTATCGGTTTGGCATGATGAGGAAGATAGGATGTGGCAATTTCTTGATGGAACAGATGTTAACGAAGAAGATGCAATGATAGTGAGTTTGGAAAAAATAGTTGATATTGATAATTCTGTTGAAGAGGTTTCAAATCTTCCACTAGGATGGGTAGCATGGAGAGAGCAAAAAGGCTCTGCATGGAGAGAGCAAAAAGGCTCTGCATGGAAGAAGCAACGTGGATGATTTATAACAATTCATTATTGTAAACATAGTATTTTGGGGGTATATAGTAGAATTCTTTATTATATTAATTGTAATAATGAAAATATTATTCAAATATATACTGAAATAACAAATAAATATGGAGAAAATATATAAAAACTTAAAATATTAGTGATAAGTCAGCAGGTATTGGAATAATACTTGCTGATTTTTACTTTTATAATTTGTAACCCAATAAAATAAAAGAAGATAATGCTGTATTGAATAATACCTACGATGCAGGAGGAAATATAAGAAGCAAAGTAGAATATGCATATACTACGGAACTTTGGCAGCAGCTACAAAGACAGTAAACTACGGTTATGGGGATTCCAACTGGAAGGATAAATTAACCAGCTATAACGGCAAAAACATAAGCTATGATGCCATAGGAAATCCACTTAACGATGGAACCTACAGCTATACCTGGGAAGAAGGAAGACAGCTAAAGACCATATCAGGTAGTGGAAAGAGCATAAGCTATAAATACAATGATGCAGGCATAAGAACCCAAAAGGTAGTAAATGGAGTTACAACAAATTACCATCTTGAAGGTGACAAGGTAACCTATGAGAGCAATGGCACAGACAAAATCTACTATACCTATGACAGTGAAGGCGATCTTATAAGTATGAACCTGAGTGGAACAGAGTACTACTATATAAGAAATGTCCAGGGAGATATCATAGGACTGTTTGATAAGAATGGAACTCAAGTTGTAAGTTATACTTATGATACTTGGGGAAAATTAATATCCACCACAGGAACTCTAGCTTCAACTGTAGGAGCTAAGAATCCATACAGGTATAGGGGCTATAGGTATGATGGTGAAACAGGGTTGTACTACTTAAATGCAAGGTATTACAATGCTGAGTGGGGAAGGTTTATTAATGCGGATGCCTATGGTGGAAATGTAGGGAATTTGCTATCTCATAATGTATTTGCTTACTGCATGAACAATCCAGTAAATATGTCTGATCCTAGTGGGCAATGGGGAATTCCCGCTTTACTTAGTGTTGCTGCGAGAGTTGTTGCTACAGTAATAGCAACTGTGGCAACAATAGTGGAGTTACCTTTAATAGCTGTTGTTGGAATAGCAGTAGTAGCTACTGCTGCTTTAGTATATGAAGGAGTGCAACTTGCTAAAGCGATATCACCAAAATCGTCATCTTCAAAAAGTAAAGCTAAAACTAAAGCAAAGACTATTACTAATACAAATAAAAAAGAACAACCCACAACAAAATTATATAGGGCAATGGATTATGTTGAATATAATAGATTTACAAAGTCTGGTGGGAAATTTTCAAATTATGCTCCAGAAAGGCCAAATGTTATGGATACAAAATGGTTTGCTACGAATTCAATTAATGCTGAAAAATGGGGAAAAGCTTTAAATCCTAATGGATATAAGATTATTCAAATAACTATACCAACAAAAGCATTGAATGGTATGTACTACAATCCATATTTAGATGGAATTGGTCCAGCATATAATGGAACTGTTCCATATATGAATGCAATTATTATAGATTATGGGACGGTGAAATAGAAAATGGCTAATATCGAATATGTAAAAGTGGAGATAAAATGGTTTAGAGAAAAATATCAATTAAAACGCATACCAAGAGATGGTATACGATTTTGTACTCAAATTAAATTTGATGAAGAAGGCGAAAAATTGCCTCAATGGACTGCTGAGATAATAATTACAGAAAGTGTTAACAAATACTTATATTTTGGAAAATTAAGATATCTATTCGAGCAAGCACCGAGATACCTTTTAAAAAGTGGAAAAAAGTTTATTATATATGACGGACCAGCTCAAGTTGCACAAGGAAAAGTATTAACCGATTTTGGAAATGATATAAAATAGTAAGATTTACTGTTAAATCGGCTGTTTCATCAGTAATGAATAATCCATATTTAAAGGGAACAGTGTCTGGAGGAATAGATAAGTATGTAGAAAAAAAGGCAGAGAAATATATACCTAAAACTACAAGAGGATTTGTGTCTACTGGAAAACTTACTCTCCAGAAGTATGTAACTACGCCAGGTGCCGCTGCCAGGGTTTCAAAAGGTGCAGCAAAACATGTTGGTGCAGCAACAATTGCGTTTACTGCTAAAGATATTCTTACAAGCGTAAGTAATAAGCAGTATAAGGGTGCAGCACTTGATTTAGTTGGTGGAATTGCTGGAGTTGCAGCAGGAATTGTAATAGGAGCATTAGTAACGTCCGTTGCAGCAACTATAGGACTACCAGTAATACTAGGTTCTGCAATTGCTTTTGGTGCAACTGTTGCAGTAGGTGCTTATATAGATAATAGAATAAGTAGAAAAAGAGAAGAAATATACGGGAGTTAATGATGAGAAAAATAGGAGAAAAGTTAAAAAAGAGTATGATACCTCTTTCCATATCTTTAATTTTTATATCAATGGCTTTTAATAGATTTATAGTTTCTAGATATGGTAGAGATGCAACAATAATAATCATGGGATTAGGTGTGTTAATTGCAGTAGTTGCTACATTAGGCATATTGTATAAAAAAGAATATGTGGTAGGATTAGTAACACTTTTGGCTATGTTACCTTTTATAGTTATGGTAATAGGTGAGTATTTTCATAATGATATAGTATCTACAATTGGATTTATATCAATATTTATTGCACTACCTATAATTACTAAATTTATTAATAATTATAATAAGAATAGACATAAATAGTATAATAAATTATATTAAATAAATAAGATTAGAACTATCTAAAGGAAGAAAAAACATTGAATTTTATAAAAGTGAATATTGGAAGATTTGAGATTAGGTTCTAGTGGGATTTAATCAATTAACAGGTAAGTTATGAATATGATATAAAGATTGATAAATAATAGTAAAAATATAACAAGTATGAAGACAGCTTTTATTAATTTATATAAAAGCTGTCTTCTATTTTAAATATTAGACTAAAAGAATTGTATGTTGCTTGTAATATGAAATAGTTAATTTTAAATTTGTTAAAAGATATATAAAACAAATTGAATAGACAGAACAAAAGCTACAAATACAATGATGCAGGCATAAGGACTCAAAAGGTAGTAAATGGAGTTACCACTAATTATCATCTTGAAGGTGACAAGGTAACCTATGAGAGCAATGGTACAGACAAAATCTACTATACCTATGACAGTGAAGGCGATCTTATAAGTATGAACCTAAATGGAACAGAGTACTACTATATAAGAAATGCCCAAGGAGATATCATAGGACTGTTTGATAAAGCAGGAACTCAGGTAGTAGCTTGTGTTTATGATACTTGGGGAAAACTAGCATCTATGACAGGAACTCTCGCTTCAACTGTAGGAGCTAAGAATCCATACAGGTATAGGGGCTATAGGTATGATGGTGAGACAGGATTGTACTATTTACAGACCCGTTACTACAACGCTGAATGGGGAAGATTTATAAATGCGGATAGTTATATAGGAACTCCCGGAGAATTGTTATCATGCAATATGTTTGCATATTGTAGTAATAATCCTGTAAATAGAGATGATCCAAATGGAGAGTTTTGGGGATTATTAGCAGCGGCTTTTGTTATTTCACCGTTAGCTGCTGTGGCAGTAACAGTAATATTAGCAGTAGCAGTAGCTCTAATAGTTGTAGCTGTGGTATCTGTGGCTGTAGCAACTTATAGAAATAGTCATATTTCTTATTCGGATAGTAGTAGTTCATCTTCTTCTAAAAGCTCTGGATCATCTAAAGGAAGAAGTAGTTCGTCAACAAAATCCAATAATGTAAAGCCAGGACCGTATTCTCATTTGGAGAATCCAAAGGGAGTTTCTAGTGGAAAAGATTTTACACCAACTCAAAAGAAGAAAGTAATTGAAGAAAATAAAAAAAGAAATGGAGGAAAAGTTAAATCAGATGATAGTTCGGATTTTTATCCTAATCTTGTAAAACCTGAAAAAAGCAAAAAAGGTGTAACACCTCCAGCAAATGAGTGGCAAATTGATCATATAATACCTAAATCTAAAGGTGGTACAAATGGTTATGATAATGCTAGAGTAATCTCACGTCATTTGAATAGATTGAAATGGGATAAATAAAGAGGAGTGAAAAATGTGAATAGTAATTTTTATAAGATTCCATGTAAAAAAGAACAACTTTGGCAAGGATGTATATTGGCATCTATTGCTCATGCTATAATGGTTGCACATTATCCAGAAATGTCAAATGAACATTCATGGGATGGAATGAATTATAGTACTCAGGATAGTTCTGGAACTAGAGGAACTATAACTTTTAGTGATAAATATTATGTGGGTGCTTTTAGAAATGATAATAGTGAGAGATTAAATAATAAAGATGGAGTATTAAAATATATTCAATATTTTAATGGGGTTCCACAAGATATTATAAAATTATCAGAAGAAGAAGCATTACAATATCTGCTTGAAGATATTAATGGAAAAACTATTCCTGTTATAACAACAGCATTTTGGGGGGATGAAAATGATGGCTTTTCAAATGATAAAATTAATGATTTTAAAGAAAATGGGGGGTTTTTATTAGAAGTACAAATGATGGAAATAGATAAAGCCATTAATGAATGGAAAGAATATTACGAGATGACACAGAAGCAGGTTGATTTATTAATAAGTATATATAAGAGAAAAGAAAATTCTCCTAATGAAATAATAACTTTATCTGAGAAAGAAATAGATAAAATAGGTACAGAGGATAAAGAAGGATTATATGAAAGCAAAATTTCTTTTGAAGAAATAGGGATACAATGGGAAAATTAATGTAAAATATATTAACAATCTTTTTGTAAGGAATATAAGTTTATGAATGAATTATTAAGTAAACTTTTTAGAATTAAATTTACAGTGATAAAGTATAATATATTGATACAGGAATTTGTTGTAATAAGTTAAAATTAAAAGAATAACTTAAGAGGATTGTAAATATAGTTAAAGAAAAATTTCAATGTAAAACAAAGTTAAAGTTAGAGAAGGACAGTAGAGAAAGTGTTCTTCTCTTTTCTTTTGAGAGCAATGGCACAGACAAAATCTACTACACCTATGACAGTGAAGGCGATCTTATAAGTATGAACCTAAATGGAACAGAGTACTACTATATAAGAAATGCCCAAGGAGATATGGACTGTTTGATAAGGCAGGAACTCAGGTAGTAGCTTATACTTACGATACTTGGGGAAAACTAATATCCACCACAGGAACTCTGGCTTCAACTGTAGGGGCTAAGAATCCATACAGGTATAGGGGCTATAGGTATGATGGTGAGACAGGGTTGTACTACTTAAATGCAAGGTATTATAATGCTGAGTGGGGCAGGTTTATTAATGCTGATGCTTATGGTGGAAATGTAGGAGATTTGCTATCTCATAATATGTTTGCTTATTGCATGAATAATCCAGTTAATATGTCTGATCCTAGTGGTAATTGGCCTAGCTTTAGTGGTAATTGGCCTAGCTTTAGTGGTAATTGGCCTAGCTTTAGTGGTATAATCAAAGCAGCAAAAAGTGTTGTTAAAAATATTGTTAAGACAGTTGTTACCGTAGTTGTCAAAGCATCAACTGCTGTTGTTAAGAGTGTTAAATCCACTGTTTCAAGAATAATGAATAATCCATATTTGAAGGGAAGTACATCTGGAGGAATAGATAAAGCTGGAGAACATGCAGCAAAAAAATATATATCTAAAACTACTAGGGGATTTGTGTCCACTGGAAAGCTGACTATCCAGAAATATGTAACTACACCAGGTGCTGCCGCCAGAGCGGCAAAATTTACTGCAAAAAAGGTTGGGGTAGGAAGTGTAATATTTACTGGTATTGATATGTATGAAAGTGCAAGTGATAAAAAATATGTTGGTGCTGGTATTAATTTTCTTGCTGGAGCCATTGGAGTTGGTGCAGGGATGATATTAGGTGCAGTAGGAGGAATTGCTATATCTTTTGGATTACCAGTACTTGCAGTTGGAGCAGGAGTATTTGTAGCTGGAGTAGTAGTAGGTGTATTTATAGATAAGGGAGCAAATGCAATAACGGATTGGTATTACAGGAGGAAAGAAAAAAATGGATCATAAAAAACTTTTACAAAGGTTATCTTTTGCAGGAGTATTTGTAGGATTTACAATTAGCGGTTTTTTATATAAATATTTAGGTATTAGTGAACATAAATCAAGTCTTATAGTTATTGCTATATGTATAGTGATTTTTTTAAGTATTATAATGTATCTTATATACAAAAAGCATTATTTAGGAGCTTTAATTCTATTTCTTCCTATGTTGCCTGTTTTTATAGGAATAGTAGGTACATATATAGGAAATATGTACATGATAATAGGTGGTTTAGTAGGATTCTTTATTGTAGGAATTGCAATAATAAAAATAGCATCTAAATATATACCAAAGTAAGAAATAAATATAGAGGAAACATATAAGAACTTAAAATATTAGCAATAAGGTCAGCAAGTATTAGAACAATACTTGCTGACCTTTACTTTAATAATGTGTAACTATAGATATCCAAGTTCAATACTAAATTGTTTATAGTAACTTTTGGCATTAACAAGAGGTTTCATAACAGAATGCATTTTATCTGAATTACAATCGAGAAATAGTTTTTCGAGCTTTACACTGAAAGCATGTATCTTTAAGGCATTCCCATACATTTTCTTGTGGGTTTAGCATAGGGGAATATGTTGGTAAATTAATCAGAAACAATTCTTTATTATGTAACTGTGCGAATTCTTCGATATTTTTTGCTTTGTGGATTCTGTAATTGTCCCATATTAAACTATAGTATATACACGATGCAGGAGGAAATATAAGAAGCAAAGTAGAATATGCAGATACTACAAGAACTCAGGCAGTAGCCTATACTTACGATACTTGGGGTAAGCTCATATCAACCACAGGAACTCTAGCTTCAACTGTAGGCGCTAAGAATCCATACAGGTATAGGGGCTATAGGTATGATGGTGAGACAGGGTTGTACTACTTAAATGCAAGATATTATAATGCTGAATGGGGAAGGTTTATAAATGCGGATGCCTATGGTGGAAATGTAGGGAATTTGCTATCTCATAATGTATTTGCTTACTGCATGAATAATCAAGTTAATATGTCTGATCCTAGTGGTAATTGGCCTACATGGAACGATATAAAAAGTGGATTGTCTAAAATTAAAAGAGGAGTGTCTAATGCATTGTCTAAAGTCACTGCGTGGGTAGCAGATAAAGCAGAAGCAGTTTTATCTCTTAAGCCCCGAAATAATCTTGGACAATTGCCTATACATTTAATATAATGTAGAAAGTGATTGGAGGAAAGTTATGAAAGGCAAAAGTTATACAAAAGAATTAAAAGAAGAAATATTGAGAGAAGTAAAGGATGTAGGAAATGTTTCTTTAGTATCAAGAAGACATGGTATATCAAAATCAACCATATTTACTTGGATAAAGAAATCTGAGAATAAGGATGAGATTAAGGTTAAGCCAGGAAGAAAGGCTTTAGTTGAGGGACAAAAAGAGTTTGAAAGTGAAATTACAGAAGTAACAAAAGAGAATGATCATCTTAAAAAGATTTTAGGTGAAAAAGATTTAGAAATAGCTATCCTTAAAGATTTAATAAAAAAAGCAAACCCTCAATTAAAGATAAAGTAGCAATAGCTAAAAAATATATACATCAAGGATATAACGCAGTTTTTGTGCTTAAAACAGTTAGGCTTCTTAGATCAACATATTACTATAATTTAAGTGTTGAAGGCAAACAAAAATCAAAACCTAAAGGCGGTAAGCCTAGAGGATACAGCCTAAATAAAAAGAATCAAAAGGTATGTGATGACCTTATTAAAGAGTTTATTATTGAGTCAATTGATGGTGATGCCATTAATTATGGTTATAGAAAAATAACTTATCATCTGCGAAAATATTATAATCTTATAATTAATCCTAAGAAGGTTTACAGGCTTTGCAAGGAGCTTGGCATACTTAAAGATCAAAGAGTTATCAAACCTAAAGTGAAAAAAACTATTGCAGCTAACAGAATTATAACAGGTTCCAATCAGCTTTGGGAAATGGATATAAAGTATGGTTATATTCATGGTCAAGATAAATTCTTCTACTTGTTAAACCTAATTGATATTTTTGATAGAAGTATTATTGATTATCACATGGGATTTCACTGTGAAGCTAAAGATGCGTCAGCATTATTAAGAAAATGTTTAATAAGAAGAAATCTATTTGAGGAAGGAGTTAACAAGCCTGTAATAAGAACAGATAACGGACCACAGTTTGTAAGTTATAAATTTAGTGAATGCTGTGAGGAAATCAAGGTAGAACACGAGAGAATACCAGTAAAAACACCAAATAAAAATGCTCATATAGAATCATTTCACCGAATACTTGAGGATGAATGTTTTAAAAATAATGAATTTGAAACTTATGCACAAGCCTATGAGGCAGTAAACGATTTTATGGTTCGATATAATGACAGAAGAATACATTCAAGCTTAGGTTTTATGTCACCAAATGAATTTTATACCCTTCATTTTAGAGAAAATCTAACTGGTATTGAAATAAGGGTCTAATTCTAAGAAAATCAAAGAATTTATTATGTTTTGTCCAAAATGAAGGGGTTAATCCGGCCGTCAAACTAAGATAAACTTTAAATAATTATATGAGTTGTATAAGGAGGTTTCTATGAGAGGTATTTCTTTTAAAATATCTAATGAATATAATGACTATCTATATAAATTATTTATGGATATTAACTTAGATAGTTTTGTTTGGGATATATGTGATAGTGAGATTTTATATGAAGATGATACAAAAGAATTTAACAATAGAATCATCAGTGGGCAGAAATTTCTTAATAATATTAATAAAGAGAAATATTATATTGTATATGCTGATATTAAAGCTTTTAAATGTAAATCCCAAATAAGAAATATTGATAATTATGAGGATTTTTTAAATAGCTCTTGTGAAATTGTATTATTTATCGTGGATTCAATTTACTGTGAAGTATACTGTAAAGATATAAGTATAATAAATGTTATGATGAAAAATTGTAAACTTTTTTCATTCAAGGATATAAATATATTAACAAAAGAAAATGATAGTAGAAAATATTTCAATATTTTCTAAGCCATACGAAGTAACCAGAGAAGATAATGCTGTACTAAATAAAACTATAGTATATACCTATAATGCAGGAGGAAATATAAGAAGCAAAGTAGAATATGCATATACTGCAGGAACTCTAGGAGCGGCTACAAAGACAGTAAACTACGGCTATGGAGATTCCAACTGGAAGGATAAATTAACCAGCTATAATGGTAAAAACATAAGCTATGATGCCATAGGAAATCCACTTAACGATGGAACCTACAGCTATACCTGGGAAGAGGGAAGACAGGTAAAGACCATATCAGGTAATGGAAAGAGCATAAGATATCAATGAATCTTACTTAGTGGAAATCTTTACTTCCACTAAGTTTTAGATGAATTATCTAGGGACGTGTGAATGTTAGCTCCACCCAGAAAAGGTGGAGGTTACAGACACTAGTCATCAGGAAAGTACAATGATGCAGGCATAAGGACTCAAAAGGTAGTAAATGGAGTTACAACAAATTACCATCTTGAAGGTGACAAGGTAACCTATGAGAGCAATGGTACAGACAAAATCTACTATACCTATGACAGTGAAGGCGATCTTATAAGTATGAACCTAAATGGAACAGAGTACTACTATATAAGAAATGCCCAAGGAGATATCATAGGACTGTTTGATAAAGCAGGAACTCAGGTAGTAGCTTATACTTATGATACTTGGGGAAAACTAATATCCACCACAGGAACTCTGGCTTCAACTGTAGGAGCTAAAAATCCATACAGGTATAGGGGTTATAGGTATGATGGTGAGACAGGGTTGTACTACTTACAGACCCGTTATTATAACGCTGAATTGGGAAGATTTATAAATGCTGATAGTTATATAGGAACTCCTGGAGAATTGTTGTCATGCAATATGTTTGCATATTGTGGTAACAATCCTGTAAATAGAGATGATCCAAATGGAGAGTTTTGGGGATTATTAGCAGCGGCTTTTGTTATTTCACCCTTAGCTGCTGTGGCAGTAACAGTAATATTAGCAGTAGCAGTAGACCTAATAGTTGTAGCAGTGGTGTCTGTGGCTGTAGCAACTTATAGAAATAGTCATATTTCGTATTCGGATAGTAGTAGTTCATCTTCTTCTAGTAGAGGGAATAAAACTATTAAATCTAATTCCAACACTGCTAACTCTGTATCTCAACAAAAAGGTGTACAAAATAAATCAAAGCCTACAGGTGGTAAAAGATCTAAAAATAAGCTTAAACCAGATTCGAGAGCAGAGGGGCCTCATACAACATTTAAAAGAAGTCCTGATACTGGGAAAGTAACTAATTATGAAACATGGAAACCTAACCCTAAAAATCCTACAACAGGTTTTGAGAGTGAGAAACGTTATGATGGTATAGGTGAACCGCATTTTAATAAAGTAACTAAAGAAAGAATGTTACCACATGTTCATGATAAAACGGCACCTGGAGATATAAGAAAACCAATACCATGGGAAATACCTAAATAACATTTATAAAAAATAGAAAAATAACTTTTAAATTCTATAAATGAGTAAAAAGCATAATATAATTTTACAAATGGAGATGGTTGTAATGAACATACTTAAATGGATAGAAAATTGGTATGCAGAAAATTGTGATGGTGATTGGGAACATTCTTATGGAGTTAATATCTCTAATCTTGATAACCCAGGATGGATGGTAAATATAGATTTAACTAATACTAAATTAGAAAATTTAGAGTTTGATACTATTGATATATCTAGAAGTGATACTGATTGGGTATATTGTAATGTCATTGATGAAGTTTTTCAAGGAAATGGAGGAGTGAACAATTTAGGGGAAATATTGAATATATTTAGAGAATGGGTAAATTTAAATACTAAAACTGATAAAAAATAATTAATTATTAATAATAATAAGTTCTATATTTAAGTAAAAGTCAGCAGGTACTGGACCAATACTTGCTGACTTTTACTTTAGTAATTTGTAACTAAATAAAGTAAAAGAAGATAATACTGTACATAATAAATCCTAAATTTTATCTTAGGAGGTAATATAATGTTAAAATCAAATGAACAAATAACATTTTCTGGAGATGTCCTTATTAAAGCATTAAGAGAAATAGAACTTATTTTAATATCATTACATAAAATGGGATCTTATTATGGAATAATGCATGAAGAAGGTAAAGATCTTGACAATAGAGAATATGAAAAGGAGACAACTCGTTTCATTGATGAATGGAGAGTTACTCATAGATTGGCAATGTTAAGATCTATATTATCAGGAAAATTTGATGATACTTTAGGTGATGATGATATGGATGATTTAGAACGTGCCATGGAAGATTTGAAATATTGGAGTGCACCAGGTGATAAATCACCTGGTAAAATAGGAAAGTAAATATTATTATTTAGAGTCATGTTATATAAGATTGTTAGGAATACACAATATAATTTTTAATAATAGATTATACAAATTACAAAGAAAACTAATGGGTTAAAATATATCTATTGGTTTCTTTGTAATTAAAACCTTTTTTAAGGAATTTGTATAGAAGTAGTTCATCAATAAAATTGTTATTTCAAGACATAAATATCCTTCAGCAATGTTTAGAAAAGGTGGAATGGGAGCGAGTGTAAGACCATTTTCACCTTCTGATAATAGAGGAGCTGGTTCTGCATTAGGTCATAAATTAAGAGCATTCCCAGATGGAACAAGAGTAAGAATTAAAATTGGTGATTAAGTAAATAATAGAAGGTGGTTTTACATATGAAATCAATATATGAATTAATAGATAAATCTCAAGAAACCTGGAATATTTTACAAGAGTGGAAAAGAGAATCTACTAATAAAGTTGAATTTTTGCCAGCAAATAAAAATAATGCTGAAAAAGTATTATATGATTTACAAGTAACAGCTAAATCTATATTGGGAGCTATATCGTACTATACAGGTGGTATATTGGTGGCAAATGGATGGGTTAGAATATTGGGAAGTGGTGCAGATAATTTTAATAGGGATATTTCCATATGGAATAAGTTAAAATTAGATGGAGCATTATTAGTAGCAGATGATGTAATTGGAGGTTTTTTTGCAATAAATGGAGGATATTTTGAAGGTGAAGTAGGTAATATATTCTATCTTGCCCCAGATACATTGGAGTGGGAAGACTTGGAATTGAAGTTTTCAGATTTTGTTTATTGGACTTTTACAGGAGATATAAGTAAATTTTACGAAATATTTCGATGGGCAGAATGGGAAAAAGAAACTAGTAAAGTGACAGGTGATATGGGGATATTAAATTATCCTTTCTTGTGGGCAGAAAGTGAAGAAATAGAGAAGCGATCAAGAAAAGTTGTACCAATCGAGGAGTTATGGGGAATAACAAATGAAAATAAAAAAAGACTAGGATTATAATAAATTTACTTGTTATAGATATATGGAAATACAATGATACAATTAATAAAAGAATAGTTTTTATCAATATTATGAATGGGGAGTAAGTTCCTATTATATGGGAGATGACTTATTTAGTCATCTTTTTGCCATTATATAAGAAACGCCCAAGGAGATATTATAGGACTGTTTGATAAGGCAGGAACTCAGGTAGTATCCTATGTAAAAACAGGTACATAATATTAACCGCTTTAATATGCAAATTTAGTTACTATATTCCAAAAATGTTTTAGTTTATTAAAATTAATACGATAATAGAAATAGAGTGTATAGTTATATTATTAAGCAATATTAGGGGGGGATTTTAAATGAAAAAAATTATAATTATTGCAATGAGTTTTTGTTTTACTTTTTTATTTGGAAGTATAGCCTTAGCTGCTACTTCTGTAAATGAAGTAGAACCAAATAGTTCAGCTAGTGAAGCGCAGCTTATAGAAAGATGTAATGTAGACCCTGCTAAGGTTATTAGTGGAAATTATGAAAATCAGAATACAGTAATTGGAAATGTTACAGATACTTCTGACGAAGATTGGTATAAGGTTTATTTACCAGCAGATGAGAATACTATTTTATCTATTAATAGTTCAGCACTCAGTGGAACAGGTATTTTTGATGTTTATGATGAAAATCTAAATCTCATTTCTACAGTTTTATACCAGAAAGATTATAGTGTTATGGGATTTAAAGCATATCGTATAGGTATTCCAACATCAGGTAACTATTATGTTAAAGTATCTAGTTCTTTAACTACAGGTGAATATAGATTTTCAATAGGTAAACCTACATATAATGTAGGCTCATATACGTACAAAGCTTTAAATCCATGTACTTTAACTACAACAATAAGCTCAGTTCAAGCTACTTATGATCTTAGGAATATATCAACAATACCTAATAATGCAATTGTTTATTATCTTTCTATAGATGGTACAAAAACTAATTATGCAAGTAATCAATACAGAAGTATAAAAATCGATGGGGATTCTTCATGGATTACTACATCTATGTACACATATGTTGCAGATGTACCTGTTGCCAGCAATAAAATTTTAAAGAACCAATGGAGATTCAAGCTTGATGGAAGCGTATCTCAAAGTTATGGTACTTTTAGCTTAATTCCAGAAATTAGATTTTCCTATGTGTATCCTGTGTTACCACAGTAATTACAAAATTTATTATTTTAAATAAAGCTTATTTTTATACTATACACTTTTAAAGTAAGAAATGATAAGATTAATGTAATGAATGGAGGTGAATGAATGAGATTAGGTAATTATATGTATTCGTTATTAAATGCAAATATGGATTTAAATTATAAAAGACAATCATTAATACAATCAAGTGTGAAGGCAATAAATAAAAATTTGAATAAAAGGCTATCTACAAATATAATAAATGATATATCTTTTGATTCAGGGAAACAGTTAATTGCAAATAGTCAGCTACTTGCCTCTATTACTAAAGTAAAAGAGCAAGATGTAAAACCATTGATTGCTGATAACAATGTTCTTGATTTTGTTGAAGGTGATTATTATAAAGTACAAACTGGTTCTGGTATAACAGCTATACTTACAAGTGGTGTTGATGGAACGGTTTATATGCCCTATGATAAGCTTAATCTTGGTGAAGACTTTTCTTTAGCACCTTCAGATTATAGGGAGATTGGAAAAGTAGAAAAACTCTTTACTTATCTTTCAACGGATAAGACAGGTTATTGCGCTTATTCAAATTATAGCAAAACAGAAATCAAGCAAATGTTAGGTAATGTTGGAATTAAACCAGGATGGTTTGAAATTAAAAATGATGGAAAATCCAATAAATTTTATATGCTAGATAATGGAATAATATATCCAGAATATCAAGTAGAGGATCAAAGAGGTGGTTTTAACCAAAGAAATTGGTTTAAGGATGGGTATACAGAAAATTCTAGTTTTATAGTTGATGGAAAAGAATATAAACTAGATGAGAATGGTCATTTAAACATTCCCGAAGGTACTGCTTGTGTTATGGAAAATATTAAAATGATAAAATAAGAAATATAGAATTAAAATAAATAGGAGTAACTTCATATTTAGGTTACTCCTATTATAATGTAGAAACTAAATATACTAAAGAATACAGATATAGCAACGCAGCTTATAGTATCAAAGGAACTAGATGATAATAAGGCTAGGTATTTAAAATTACTGCAGGTGCAGCATGAAAATAAAAGATTAATAAATGATTGGATAGCTGAATACATAAATAACATCAAAGATCCTTTATATGCAGTAATAATGAACGTACTTACAGAGGCAAACTTTGATGAAGTATTGGAGGTGTATAAGGATATGAGGAAAGTAAATGTAAATGAAAATAACAGAGAGTTTCTGCTTGATATGATGAGGAAGCTTGAACTTGATAAAAAGATTAGAGAAGAAGGCAAGTCCGAAATAATCCTTAAACTCTTGATAAAAAAATTTAAAAAACTGCCTGAGGAATACGTTGAAAAAATAAAAAAACTTTCTAATGAAACTTTAGAAGTTATCGCTATAGATATATTTGATATGGATAAGATAGAGGAATTGGAAAAATATTTTAATATATTCTTATGTTTATGTAATAGGGTGATTTAAAATATAAAAATATATCATATTGATATTATATATAAATATAACTATAATATAATTATAATAAAAAAGCAGCAGCAATATATTATATTGTGAAATATGAAAGTTGTAGTTGACTAGAAAGCTAGAGGCTAATTTTTCTTGAGAAAATTTGAGGAAAATTAGCCTCTTTTATATTGTTTAAAATTATAAAAAATAATATATTAAATGGAGATGAGAGCAGTTGTTAGAAGAGGGGAATTATTTTGAAGTTGAACCTAATGTAGATCTGTACTATGTAGATAAGGGTGAAGGAGTACCTTTGGTTTTTGTACCAGGATGGACATTTACTTCCGATGCTTTTGAGTATCAAATTGATTATTATTCTAAAAATTATAGGGTTATTGCTATTGATCCAAGAAGTTATGGCAGATCAACAATAACTTTGCATGGTAATAATTATAGCACTCATATAAATGATCTTGTAAAGCTTTTAGATTATCTCAAGTTAAAGAATGTGATTTTGGTGGGATGGTCTTTTGGAGGACTTGTCACCTGGGGGTATGTTGAAAAATTAGGTCTATCAAATGTAAAAGCATTAGTAAATATTGATGTTACACCAAAACAATTATCCATTAATAAAGAGGATTGGGTTGGTGGAGAAATTGACGAAATATCAAACAATTATACTTATAATATGAATTCTGACAGAAGCCTAAAAAATTTTATGATTCCCTTTACAACTGAATTTATGGTGGAACGTAAGCTTTCTGAAGAGGAAGTGGATAAAATAATAAAATATTCAATACGTACACCCCATTATATAGCCCGTGAGCTCTATGCCAGCGGTATGTTTTCAAATAAAATTAAAGCAGCAAAATTAGTAGATGACTCAATACCTTCCTGTATGTTTATTTCAGAACCTAGGGCAAGCATTGGGGTTCCATTTATGAAGAAAAATTTCCCTAATACTCACATATTTATTTTAGGGCATCATATGATGTTTTGGGAGTATCCTCATAAATTCAATAGATTGCTTGATGGCTTTTTAGAAACTGTATAAACAATATAATATTACTTCTCTAGTATTAATTTTAGTTAATGAAAGTAAAAAGATATTGACAATAAAATAAATAAAGTTTATAATTAAGGAAAACAAAGTATATAAATTAAATATAAAATTACTGCTGACCGGAAAAACTGGAGGCCGTATTTCATATATATATGAAATACGGCCTCTTTTATTTAAAAACATATAATCAAATAGGAAATGTAGTAATTACCAAAAAAAATAAAATGCTATAAAATTTTACATATGGTACTTGACATTTTTTATTATATTGTATACTATGTTATTATAAGTTAAAGATGTTAATTTAAAGGAGGGGTATAAACATGAAATCATTAAAATTAAATTTATCAAATCAAAATTTAATAGTTAATAATAAAGTATTCCCTTCTATAATTATGAATAAATGTATGAATGTTATGTGTTGTTGTACATGCTGTATGCTTGTTATGGTATGTTGCTGTTGTTGTGTAATAAATACAAAGGATATGGTATGTAAAATAGTAAGTGAAAATTTAAAATGGATTAAATATAAAACTACAGCGTTATTTATGAAATATTTTATGAGAAATTTCATGGGCAGTACTGTAGTTTTTTCTATTGCCTAAAAATTTCAATGCTGCTGACCAGAAAAACTGGAGGCAGGGGGAACCACTAACTACTAGGTTGCTAAGAGGTATTACTTGGAGTAAAAAATAACCCACTGGAAAACCAGAGGTATAGCTTAAAGTAAGGAATAACCCACTGGAAAAACCAGAGGAATGACTTGGAGTAAGGAATAACCCACTGGAGAAACCAGAGGTATGGCTTAGAGTAAAGAATAACTCACTGGAAAACCAGAGGTATAGCTTAAAGTAAGGAATAACCCACTGGAAAAACCAGAGGAATGACTTGGAGTAAGGAATAACTCACTGGAAAAACCAGAGGTATGGCTTAGAGTAAGGAATAACTCACTGGAAAACCAGAGGCATAGCTTAGAGTAAAGAATAACTTACTGGAGAGACCAGAGGTATAACTTATGTAAACAAATCTGAACTTTAGCTAACTAGAAAACTAGAGGCAAATTATTATTAAAATTTTTAGACCAGCTAGTAAAAGTCAATAAAAATTAAAAAAATAATTTATGAGTAAAAATTTGCATAGCAAATAATCCATTGAAAAAGCACGAACAATGGAATTAATTGTAAGATGATTAGTCTTTAAGTTTTTAGCCGTTAGGCTGCTGTAGTAGAACCATTATTAAGATACATTTTAATATGTATTTTAGGATCACGTATTTCATACTCTTTTTGGTTCCTTAGGACGGAGAATATGTAATTAACAAGTTTATGCATTATTGCCACTAAAGCAACCTTTTTGCTTTTACCATTTAGGTTTTCTTTATAGTAGGTAAGTAAAACTTTGTTTATAGGTTCACCGCTTCTACTGGTTCGTATGGATGCTAATGCCACAGCATATAAGGCTCTTCTGCCTATTCTGGTACCACGTTTAGACATAGTATTTTTATTACTGTTAAACTTACCAGATTGATTGACAGATGGGTCAATACCAAAGTAAGCAACTAAATGTTTAGCTTTTACAAAACCTTTAATATTGCCTATTTCACTCATTATTGTGATGGCAGTTAATTCACCAATACCTGGTATTGAGTAAATCAATTGAACATTTTTCTTAAATTGCTCTGAAATCCTATTGCTTTTCATCAATGAATGAATTTCATTTAATAAATTGTTAAGCTGATTTTCTAAAGTTTCTATTACAGAAATTGTGTTCATGATTTTTACAAACAGGCTAGGCGATTTAAGACCAATGTAAATAGCTTCTTCAGCAGCATCAATTAGCTTTTTATAGATTTTTTCACTATATGTTAGTCCTTTTCTTGAATGACTGCGAATAAGATCTATTAACTCATTTTTATCAGCATTTAAGATAGCTTTAGGACTTGAATATTCTTTTAAAATTGCTATTGATGTTTTGCAAGTAATGTTTGAAAAAACAGAGCTATAGCTAGGAAAAATAATTTTTAAGTCGGTAGAAAGCTTTTTCTTAAAAGTAGATTTACTATCAGTAAACTTATAGTAATCTCTACAGAGAGCTTTTAAGGTATAAATTTCAATATCAAATGCAGAAGTATATTTAACATTTTGAAATTTGCCTATTTTAGCAATGGTTAATGCATCTTTTTTATCATTTTTCACTTTTCTTATGTCTCCATTCTTGTTACAATTAGTAATGAGTGGATTTAAGATACATGTTTCAAATGTATCCCTAAGAAAGTGGAAAAGAGTAAGATGGTATACACCAGTAGATTCCATGAAAATTGCCGTTTTCATGTTAAACTCTTCTTCCGCTTTTTTTATTTGATCTACTAGGTAATCAAAACCATTTCTATTGTGCTTAATTTTAAAAGGCTTTCTATAAACTTCACCGTCAGGTGCTAGTATAGCAACTACTGAAAAGTCTGCTGATACATCGATTCCAACTATTGGTCTATAAAAAAATTTACTCATAAAATAATATCTCCTTTGCTTTGTGAGATAGAATAGATATTCCATTTCTATCAGTAATTCTATAACCTTGTTTGTGACACGGGTAATTCCCAAAGGGAAACCCAACCAGCTAAACATAGAACTCTCACTGATGGAATGATACGCTAATTTTCGGGTATCAATGACTCGTTAGAGTTACTTCCCAGGAGGAATACATCTATCTTCTATTCAGGAGATATTATACATCAATATTTACTAGTATGGATTCCCACTTGGGAAAAATAGAAAACTAAGTTAGATGAGATTAGTACACCCTATCGGGTAGAAAATCTTCGAATAAATTAAAAGAAATGAGTTGTAATGTTCGTTAGAATTCAAGATAGTTTTCTATTGAATGTTATGACTACATTATACAAGGAGGATATAAAAATGGAAACAAAAATGATGGGTACAGGTATGAATATGATGATGGGTAAAGGAATGATGATGAATAACGGTATGGGCATGATGGATATGCCAATGACACAAATGAACATGATGATGATTCCACGTATGGAAATGAAAATGGAAAAATGCGAAAATGGAATGAAAATGATGTGTATGTCAAAAGATGAAACAGCAGTTGCAATGATGCAGAATCTTTGCTCAATGCTAAAGGGCGGAATGACAAGTATGTCCATGATGATGAACGGAATGAAAATGATGGAATGCAACATGATGATGGGAATGTGTAAATGTGAAATGACTATGGATGGAATGTGCATGACTTGGACTAGTGGTGATGAAATGATGTGTTCTATGATTCAGCGATGTTGTGAATGTATGATGAGCATGATGGAATGTGGATGTACTGCTATGATGTGTATGAACAATACTCCAGTTTGTTGCTGCTAGGGTTCCATTCTTAGTACACAAATATGTTATATACACTTTTTTCTAAAATGGGAAAAAGTCCTGGTAAACATATATGATTTATAGGATATATCACAATGAGCCCTAGGTTCATTGTGATATATTTTTATATAATTTGAATTTTTATTTTTATCATAAGCTGATATTATCTTATTAAATAAAGTTGATTTCAACCTGACTAACTTGGCGTAAGTCTCCCCCTTCTTCAAGTGAGAGTTTGACGCCAAGTAAGCCATGCATTTGCAGTTCTAAAATTCAAGATGGGGTAAAAGAATCCCCACCTGAATTAAGAACTTGCTTCAATAGTTGCTTATATTTATATAATTTACAGGGAGTTTAGCTTCCTTATCTGCAAAGAGTTCACTCCAATGATCCTCTATATAAGGCATATATTCATTAATAGTATCTCTAACAGCTTTAAGGTAAGGTATATAGATATTATCCAGTACTGATTGGTCAAAGTTTAAATGTTTTAGTTTCCATAGGTCATATTCATTTTCGTTATAAAAATGCATACTTCCAAAATGATAGAATACCAGCATATCATTACCTATATATACTTTCCCATTAATATTATGAACATCGTAGTGATTGTTATATACTACATTCCAAGGAGCTGCATTTATTCCAAGGCTATTTTCAATTTTAATTCCCACGAATTTTAGAGGAACCTGATCAAGATATTTTTGATCTCCCCATCTTTCATGTTCAGGCTGAGGATTGTCAAAACACCATTCTATACATTTCTTTTTCCACCATGTTAATATTCTACGAGTTTCTTTGAGCTTTTTAAATCCTATGAAACCCGCTTGAAATCTTCCGTGTATTCTTTCATAATCATAGTTGTCTCTTTGGGTACATATATAGAAGTAATATCCTACCCAATCTTTGATGATACGGGAAGGATTTGAGAAGAAGAACAGGTCAGCATCACAGTATATGACATAATCTACATCATAATTATCAAGTACGTATTCTACTAATGGAGCTTTCAGAGTCCAGCAGAGTTCAGTTGCAGTTCTGGTCTTTTTACATCTTCTAATTTCCTCATCTTCTAATTTTGGCAAAGGTACAAGGGTTACATTTTCAAGTTCCATGTCTTTTAATATGGAGTAAATAAGTTCATCTATGCAGCATATCCACAGATGGAAATTGTTGCCGTTTGTTTTCAAAGATCTATAGAAAGTAAGTCCCTTTATTAAATAGTCTTTGCTCATAAGGGTACAGAAGTATTTAGTATCATCATCTGCTTTAATTCTATACTCTGAAGGAAGATACCTATAATAGGTCTGTGCATCGCTTAAAGGCTTTGTTGCGAAGAGCTTATCTAATACGCTGTTGTCAAAATGTTTTACTCTATTAATGCATTCTCTTATAGTACTTAAATAAGGTATATATATATAATCTTTTATAGTCCTTCTTATATGGATATAATTAAAAGACCATAAATCAAATTCATCAGAATTAAAAATGGCTATGGTTGCAAAGTGGAAGACAACAAGCTTCTCTTTTTCTATATATACATAGTCATCCTTTTTATATATATTGTAATCATTGTTATAAACACAGTTCCAAGGAGCTGCATTTATACCGTAGTTATCAGATACTTTTACACCAGAATACATCTCAGGTACTTTATCCAGATATTTTTGGTCACCAAATCTATCCATATTAGGTTCTGGATTTGCAGAACACCACTCAATACATTTACTGCGCCAATAATCAAGACAACTAAGTGCATTAGGGGTATTTTTGAAACCAATAAGGCCTGCCTGATATTTTCCATACATAGCTTCAACCCACTGAAGATCTCTTTGAAGGCATAAGAATACATCATTGCTGCCCCATTCATCATATATTGCCTTAGGATCAGAGAAAAAGTATAAATCCGAATCACAATATATTACATCGGGTACTTTATAAGTATCCAATACATATCTGATTAAAGGAGCCTTCAGTGTCCAGCAGTATTCGTTAGTTTTTCTGGAAGATTTAATAGATAGAAGGGCAGCGTCTTCTAAATCTTCAACTCTAAAAACATGCAGATTATACAAGTTTAATTTAGATAATATATAACAGGCTATAGGATCCATACAGCATACCCATAAATTAAAATTATTTGAGGTATTTTTTAGTGATTTATACAGTGCCAGTACTTTGAAAGTATAATCCTTACCTGCTACAGTACAAAAATTACAAGAACTATTCACAGCATAATTTACTGGAGGAAACCATGCGGTATTCTCAGGTCTTGAAGCTTCAGCAGGAGGAGTCCATGGAGTATTCTCAGGCTTTTGGGTTTCGGAAGGAGGAGTCCATGGGGTGTTCTCAGGCTTTTGAGCTTCAGCAGGAGGAGTCCATGGAGTATTTTCAGCCTTTGGAGCCTCGATCCTTGGAACCTCTTGAACATGAGATTCTCCCGGTCTATCAGCTTGTTTTGCTTCATTAACATTCCCATATTTATTTTCATTTATTTCAGGAGATTGATTAGGTTTTTTATTAACTTTTTTTCTTTTAACTTTTTTCTTTATATGAGGAGATTCAATGCATTCCAGTAAATATTCATCATTGAAAATAATTCTTTTCCTAGGCATCTTACTATCCACCTCTCATATGGTATTTTGTACACTGAAAAGTTTTTAATAGAATTTCACAAACTTATTTGCATACCTTTTATTTATCCTGTGACTGCCAGCTTCAATAGTTAAAGGTAAGTAGTAAAAAAGGCTGTATCACCGGATGATATATTTAAACTCAGTGGAAAAGTATTTCCACCAAGGAGAATTCAAGTATATTGTCAATATGAAATTTTTATTAATTCAGTTAGTGTGCAATCTTGTCACTGTTACTATATGTTAAAAGGCTTATTATAGTGACATCTTAGACAGGTTTTGAAGGATAAAATAATTTACTTAACCAATTAACACAATGGTTTCTATAATCATACTATATTGTTGAGAAAACAATTAAAATCTATAAGAAAATTCAGGGGAGATATGTATGAAGGTTGTTATATTATGTGGAGGAAAAGGCTCTAGATTAGCGTCCCCTACTGAGCATAAGCCAAAGCCCTTGGCTATGGTTAATGGTAAACCTATCATATGGCATATAATGAAGATATATATGAAATATGGCCTTAATGATTTTATTCTGCCTTTAGGCTTTGGAGGGGAAAAGATAAAGGAATACTTTTGGAATTACGAATGGAAAAATAAAAATTTTATTAAAGATTATAGTAATAACACTATAAAATTTTTGGATAAACCAGAAAATTGGAAGATAACCTTTGTGGATACCGGTGTTGATACCATGACCGGCGGAAGAGTAAAAAAAGTACAAAAATACATCGATGGTGATGCATTTATGATGACTTATGGTGATGGATTATCAGATATAAATATTAAAAATCTGATAGACTACCATTATCATAAAGGTAAAATTGCAACGGTAACAGGTGTAGAGAGAAAAAGTCAATATGGTATTCTAACTGTAGAAAATGGTATTGCTAAATCCTTTGATGAAAAGAGTAAATTAGATGGCATAATAAATGGAGGCTTTTTTGTGCTTAGCACTAAAGTATTTGACTATATAGAAGATGATGCAGGCTGCATCTTTGAACAAAAGCCTTTAAAGGCCCTGGCAAAACAGGGTGAGCTTTCTGTATATCTTCATAGGGGATATTGGGCATCTATAGACACTTATAAGGATTTAATATCTGCTAATAAGACATGGAAAATTTAGAGGAAATTTATAAAGAAAAGTACACCTTATTGAAATTTTAAATGAGCAGGGTGAAGAATAAAAATAGCTTTTTAGAGATAAGGTGTATTTTTTATATATTGTTCTTAATGATATACATTTTTAATGTATTGATACCAAAGGTTATTCCCTTAAGCTTAATAGATAATTTAAATTTGCAAATAACAACCTGAATACAGTTTTTCATTGGCATTATAAAAGATGCATATATATTTAATATATTTTTAAATGCTTTTAGGAGGATAAGGATGGAGGAGTTCAAAGATAGTAAAGTTTTGATAACTGGAGGATTGGGTTTCATTGGTTCTCATCTGGTAAAGCGTATTTTAAAAGAGGGAGGAAAGGTATTTATTCTGGAAAGAAAAGGTTCCAATCCCTGGAGAATAGGTGAAGTTATAAAGAAGGTTAATATTATTGAGGGAGACATATCAAAATTTGAAGATATAAATAAACTAATAAAAAGTATAAATCCAGACTATGTATTTCATCTGGCGGCCTATGGAGTAGATTCTTCTAAAAAAGAATATAGCGATGCCATAAATACCAATATAATAGGAACTGTAAATGTATTAAATTCTATAAAAGATACTCAGTGTAAAAAGTTTATAAACATGGGCAGCTGTGCTGAATATGGCAATAAAAAAGGATTGATGGAGGAAAAAATGTATCTTGATCCCGTAAGTATATATGGCAGCACTAAAGCCTGTTCTACTATACTGGCACATCAAATTGCAAGGTTAAACAATATAAATATAGTTACTTTAAGACCCTTTGGAATTTTTGGAGAAGGAGAAGCACCTCATAAGATATTTTGTCATATAATATTATCACTTATAAAAGGTGAGGATGTAGCACTTACAGACTGTGAGCAGTACAGAGATTATTGTTATGTAGAGAATATAATAGATGGAATGGTTTTAGCTGCAAAGAATAATTCTGTGAAAAATGAAATTTTCAATATTGCCAGTGGTAATATACATCAGCTTAAGTACTATGTAAATCTGATATTTGAAAATATTGATACAGACAAAAAACCTTTATATGGGGCTATACCCTACAGAAAAAATGAAATGTGGGCTCCAAAGGCAGATATTAACAAAATCAAATCTTTACTTCATTGGACACCAAAAGTAAGCCTTGAAGAAGGGATTGTTAAAACTATAGAGTGGTATGAGAAGAATAAGAAATTTTATCTTGATACGGATAATCACAATACTTCAGGGGATAAAGTTTCTGAAGATGAAGACAGGTCCCTTAAAAATAACGAGAGAGAATCTCATGCTGAGTAAGATTTATGATTAGGAGATGGTGTTTAAATGAGCTTACCTTTAAACATATTTAAAAATAAAAATGTTTTAGTCACTGGACATACAGGTTTTAAAGGCTCCTGGCTTTCTATTTGGTTAAGGCAGCTGGGTGCAAATGTAATAGGCTATGCTTTAGATCCTGTTAATCAGGAGGATAACTTCTCAAGAGCTGGTTTGAAAGATAATATGGTGGATATAAGAGGAGATATAAGGGATAGTAGTCTGCTAAATAAGGTTTTTAAGAAATATAATCCTGAAATAGTTTTTCATCTAGCAGCGCAGCCCCTGGTAAGATATTCTTATGAGCATCCAAAGTATACTTATGAAGTGAATGTAATAGGAACTTTGAACCTTTTGGAAGCCGTAAAAAGCTGCAAGGCCACAAAGGCTGCAATTATAATAACCAGTGATAAATGTTATGAAAATCAGGAATGGATATGGGGTTATAGAGAGAATGATCCTATGGGTGGGTATGATCCCTATAGTTCCAGTAAAGGCTGTGTAGAGCTGTTGGTTTCCTCCTATAGAAACTCTTTTTTTAATCCAAAAGAATATGTAAAACACAATAAGGTCATAGCTTCCGTTAGAGCAGGTAACGTAATAGGAGGCGGTGACTGGTCAAAGGATAGAATAATTCCAGACTGCATAAATGCTTTAAAAGATAATAGGGAAATAGTACTTAGAAATCCTAAAGCAGTTCGCCCTTGGCAGCATGTGCTTGAACCCTTAGGGGGATATCTTATGCTGGGAGCTGAAATCCTTAGAAACAATACTAAATTTTCTGGTGCCTGGAACTTTGGACCTATGGAGGAGAGTATTGTAAGCGTAGAAGAGATTACAGCAAAGGTTATTAAATACTGGGGCACTGGAAGTTATAAAGCTTTAAAGTCTTCTAGTGATTTTCATGAGGCTAACCTGTTAAATCTTGATATAAGTAAAGCTAAGTTTAATTTAAACTGGAAACCAAGGTGGAATGTAGATAAAGCCGTTGAAAAAACTGTAGAGTGGTATAAAAACTATAATAGTACAGATGTGTATAAATTATGTGTAAATCAGATCAATGAATACTGTAGCAAGTAATTAATCTTCCACCAAAGTGGGAGATAAGCTCTGCTTACCCTAAAGGATAACAGATTTCTAAGTATCGGTATCTTGGATACTTAGAAATCTGTTTATTAAATGAAAACTATATAAGTATTTATATTTATACCTATGGTAAAAAATGTATAACTAGAGGTATATATAGATTTTTTAAGTATTAATAAGAAAATAGCATATAAATTCAAAAAATAAGATTTATAATAACAAGATAATAAATTACAGTAAATTTTTAAATGATTTAGATTAATTATATAATTAATATGACTTAAAATTCCATTTATGTTATATCCGCAATAACAGATTTTGTCTAAGGATTGTCCAGTCTAATAGGCATATCGCACTTATAAAGGCGATTTATACAAATTAAAAAGTTGGATTTTCTTATGTTTTATATTTGTAAAAGTATTTACATAAAATTAAAAAAATATAGAAAAATATGATTATAAAATAATTTATTTTAAAGAATAATTATGTTAAGCGAGGAAAATATATATACTTAAAAGTTTTATTAGTAAATATAAGAAGTTATAAGTAAACATTTCATAGGATGATAAAAACTCTGTTTATGATTGGCTATTGAATAGATTATGTACTTAGAGATGGGATATGAAACAACAGGTAAAATAAAAACTAATAATATAGTATAGACAGAGGTGATAATAAAATGAAAAATGTTTTGATTGTTGATGATACAAAGGCAAATAGAATTTTTATAACTGAATGTTTTCATGGGGAAGGTTATGAAGCAAAGGCTGTAGGTAGTGGAAAAGAGGCTATGAAGCTTCTTTTGAAGGAAACTTATAGATTTGTAGTTTTGGATGTAAAAATGCCTTTTATAAGCGGAACACAGCTTCTAAAATGGATTAAGGAGAATAATATAGATACAAAGGTGATCATGATTACAGCCTATGCTACAGTAAAAAATGCCCTTGAATGCATTAATAATGGTGCTATAGATTATATTCAAAAACCCTTTACTACGAATAGATTTAAAAAATTCATAGGTGATATAGAAAAAAAAATAAAGGGAGAATATATTTTTGGGAGCAGTGCAGGACAGAGAATAGTTGATAATACTTTGGATTTCAGTATTGATACTGAGTATGCTGCTGCTGAAAGAATGCCAGATGATGTTATTTCAAGACAGGCAGAAGAGATAATTAAACAGAATACAGTTACCAATCTCTTTGAAATGATTCCCTACAGTATTCTTATATTAAATAGCCAGCGTCAGATTGTATATTCTAATTATCATTTTTTTAAATTTATAGGAATAAATTTAGAAGAGCAGGTCCATGGGCTAAGGCCTGGTGAAATACTCAAATGTGTACACTCCAAGGAGAGAAGCACTGGCTGTGGAACTACAGAACATTGCAGTGTCTGCGGGGCAGTTGATGCAATACTTGAGAGCCAGGATACAAGGATGCCTGTGAGTCGGGAGTGCTTAATGACACTGGAAAAAAATGATACAATGTCCAGTATGGAACTTTTAATTTATGCCGCACCAGCGGGAATGATAGATGAGGATTATACAATTTTGGTTGTAAAGGATATAAGTCAGGAAAAAAGAAGACAAGCTGTTGAAAAGATATTCTTTCATGATATATTAAATAGTTCCTGGGCAGTAAAAGGACTTATTAATTGTGTAGAAAAATCTCTATCTAAAGAGCATAAGTCGAGAGAAATCATCGATCATGCTAGTGAGGCCGCAGATATAATGATAGATGAAATTAAAACTCAAATGGATTTAATGTATGCTGAAAAAGGTGAGCTTAAATTGAATTCATCAACTTTTCCATTGAAGGCAATTATATCAAGGTTTATTAGGCACTATGAAAGTATATTTGATTGTAAAGTTGATTTAAGGTGTGAAGAGGAGTTTACAGTTAAAACTGATAAAGTGCTGCTGCTTAGGGTAATAAATAATATGCTGAAAAATGCTCTGGAAGCTTCAGAAAATGAAATGATAAAAGTTACAATAAAAGAAGTTAAGAATTTTATAGAAATATCTGTAGATAATAAAAAATATATTCCACGGAAGGTGCAGCTTCAAATATTTAAACGTCATTTTTCTACAAAGGGAGAAGGCCGAGGCTTGGGTACTTACAGCATGAAGCTTATAGGAGAATTTTATCTTAAAGGATACATTAAATTTACTTCAGATGAAGAGAAGGGAACAACATTTATCTTTGGGCTTCCCTATGACTCTATGAATAATAACTGATGGGGAATTGATTTTATTTATTATATAAGGTGGTATATAACTATGCTAAAGGGAAAGGGACACAATAAAAAGTTTACATTTAGGATTTTAAAAGGGATTTATAATTCAGAAGATATAAGTGAATTAATTAGACATGAAAATATAATGGTTGCAACCCTTATATCCTTTGCAGCACAAATAGCTGGTTTAATTAATCTTATTATTGCATATATGGAAAAGAATATTGCAAATAGTATCTGGCCGATTCTCACAATTATTATCAGCATAATATTATATATTGTACCTAGTAGATCCTGGAATGAAAAAATAAAATTACATATTATGAGTGTACTTTGCGTATTTATATCCAGTATTTACATATTTCAATATTATAGAATAATTGACAATATGATATGTTGCATATTGTTTATAATTATTCTAATTGTTTCCGTAAGAATTGAAAAGGTTATGCTGTATTATATTATTGCTGAAACCATTGGGATATATATTTTTATTCTAAATAATTCCTATAACAGAGGAATTAAATATAACATAATTCAGGCTATTTTTATATTTACAGTTATAGGTATAGCTCTTATAGTAAATAAAATACACCATAACTTGATAATAAATAATCTAAGACAAATTGAAGAGATAAGGGGGCAAAAGGAGAAAATTTCAACTTTATACAAAGAACTGGTCTACTCTGAAAAAAAGTTAAGGCAGCAAAATGATATCTTGATAAAATGTAATGAACAGATTAAAAAAGATAGAATGAATTTGAACTACATGGTAAATCACGATAATTTAACGGGACTTCCAAATCGAAAGATGTTTATGGATGAACTGACATTGATAATTAAGAAAAGTAAAAAAAGTAAATCTGAATTTGCAGTAGTTTTTATTGATTTAGATAATTTTAAAAGAATAAATGATACTATGGGACATTATATTGGGGATTTATACCTTTGTGAAATTTCTAAAAGATTTACAGCATTAATTAATGAGAGAGACATTTTAGGAAGACTCAGCGGAGATGAATTTGCAATGATTGTTAGAAGATACTCAGATAAAAATACATTATTTAAGTATATTGAAAGCCTTAAGAATAGCTTTGGAGATAGCTTTTCATTGGAAAGCTATAAATTTAAATCCAGTGCAAGTTTTGGTGTATCTATTTTTCCAAAGGATGCAGAAGATGCCATTGAATTGCTTAAATTAGCAGATAAAGCTCTATATCGGGTAAAAGAAAAGGGGAAAAATGGTATAGAATTTTTTGATGATATAGGGTAAAAATGGCAGGGTAATTAAAGTATAAAGTTCAAAAAACAAATATCAAATAGGGAAAAGTGCTAGGAGTAAATGTACCTAATAAGTGGAGAGTTAAGAATTAAAAGTTAAGAGCCATATATATTTTAACTTTTAATTCGTTAACTCTTTTTTAGATAGATCGTTGACAAAAGTTAGAAGCTAGTGTAAATTAATATTGTCAACTTGATAATAAAAAGCAGTTAACAAATATCCTTGATATCAGATTCATATATCTGACTTCATAATGAAATATTTGCGACTATAAGTATACTTTGAAATCATAAGTTTATATTTTAAGTTGAATATCTGTAAATTCTAAGGGGGAAATATTTTGAAAACACATGATCTTGTAATGGTATCAGTATTTTCTGCTTTAACAGCCTTGGGAGCATTTATAAAAATACCAATACCTTACGTACCTTTTACACTTCAATTTCTATTTTGTGCTATGGCAGGTATAGTACTTGGACCTAAACTTGGAGCACTATCTCAAGCTCTATATGTACTTATTGGACTTATAGGAATTCCCGTTTTTACTGAAGGGGGAGGATTATACTACATATTTAAGCCAACTTTTGGATATTTAATAGGATTTATAATTGCTGCCTATATAATTGGAATGTTATCAAGAAAAGTTGAAAATTTAACTTTTGTAAAGACATTATTGTGTATTTTAAGTGGATTATTTTTTGTATATTTATTTGGAGTCGTGCATTTATACATAATTTATAATCTATATATTGGTGAAGCAAAAACTCTTAAGTGGGCTATATTTTATGGCTTTATTATCTGTGTAGGAGGCGATATTTTAGTAAGTATGGCAGCGTCCGCATTGTCACTAAAATTAAAGCCCATAGCAAAATTTGGACAAGAATAATATATTGATGGAGGGCTCTCAAATGACTAAAAGTATATACATAGTTGGAACAGATACAGATATAGGTAAGACATTAATTACGGCTTCAATAATATATCTCTTACGGAAAAAAGGATATAATACCTGTTATTATAAAGCAGCACTAAGCGGTGCTGAAGTTCAGGGAGAAAATTTAATTCCAGGAGATACAAGGTTTGTCTGTGAACTCAGTGGAATCAAGGGAAAGTATGAGGATTTAACAGGTTATATTTATAAAACTGCTGTATCACCTCTTTTAGCTTCAAAGATTGAAAACAATCCTATTGATATTGAGGTAATAAAAGAAAAATATGAGAAATTAAAAGAAAGATATGATTATATAATCTGTGAGGGAAGTGGTGGTATAATTTGTCCAATTACTACTTTAAAAGACAGGATTTATAATTTAGATGATTTGATAAAAGATATGAATATGGATGTAATTTTAGTTGCCAGTGCTGAATTGGGTACTATAAATCATACTGTTCTAACTGTTGAATATTTGAAAAATGCGGGTATAGATATAAAAGGCATAATAATTAATAAATATGAAAATACCCAGTTATGTAATGACAATATTAATATGATAAAAGCTATGACTGGTATTGATATCTTAGGAGTTATGCCCGTTATTCAGGAAAAAGAAGATGGATTTCATGAAAAATTAAAGCAGTTATCTGAAGAAGTATTTGATGAGAGAAAAATAATCAGCTGCATGAAGTAATATTATATTGAAGTATTGATAGTAAAAATTAAGCAAATTTCACCTGACTAACTTGGCGTAAGTCTCCCACGCACTCTGTGAAAGTTGGAGTTCGACGCCAAGTAAGCCATGCATTTGCAGTTGTAAAATTCAGATGGGGTAAAAGAATCCCCACTTGAATTAAGAACTTGCTTCAATGACTTCAATGGATAACAGGTTGTAAGCAAAAGGTTTTGTTTGAAATAAAAAAATTGCTTATAGAAGGAGATAGACTAATGAATGAATTTCAGATTAAAGATTTAAAATACATATGGCATCCCTGTTCTCAAATGAAAGATTATGAGGAGCTTCCTCCCATAGTAATAGATAGAGGGAAAGGATGCTATTTATATGATGTAGAAGGGAATTCCTATCTAGATTGCATAAGTTCCTGGTGGACAAACATTTTTGGACATAGCAATGACAGGATAAATAGGGCAGTAAAGAAACAGCTGGAGGAAATTGAACATGTTATTTTTGCTCACTTTTCCAATAAACCTGCTGTTGAGCTGGCTGAAAGGTTAACAAGTATTGTACCAGAGGGATTAAAAAAGGTGTTTTTCTCAGATAATGGTTCTTCAGCAGTAGAAATAGCTTTAAAGATGAGTTTCCAATACCATCAGCAGACGGGTAAAACTAAGAAAGTAAGATTTGCAGCTTTAGAAGATGCTTATCACGGAGAAACTTTGGGGGCTCTGTCTGTAGGAGATTTGGATCTTTACAGTAATATATATAAGCCGCTGCTACTTAATACTTTAAGAGTTGAATCACCGGATTGCTATAGATGTAAATATGGTAGAAAAAGATCAAACTGCAATGCGGAATGTTTTGAAGCTATGGAAGAGGCTTTGGAAAAGCATCATGAAGAACTTAGTGCCATAATTGTTGAGCCTATGGTTCAAGGAGCAGCAGGTATGAAAATATATTCTCCTGTGTATTTAAAAAAGCTTAGAAAGGCCTGTGATTTTTATGATGTTCATCTTATTGCGGATGAAATAGCAGTGGGCTTTGGCAGAACAGGAGAAATGTTTGCCTGTAATCATGCAGATATAACTCCAGATATAATGTGTTTATCTAAAGGTATCAGTGCAGGATATATGCCAATGTCTGTAGTTATGACCAAAGAGAATATATATAATGCCTTCTATGATGAATTCTCAACTTTAAAGGCTTTTGTACATAGTCATACCTATGCTGGCAATGCCATGGCCTGTGCTATAGCCTGTGAGAGCCTTAATATATTTAAAGAAGAAAATATTATTGAAAATAATAAAATAAAGAGCAAGTTTATTGGAGAATTGACAGAAGAGAGGGCACGGAGTAATTCTTTTGTAGGAGATGTACGTCAGCTGGGAATGATTACTGCACTGGAACTTGTCAAAGATAAAAATACAAAGGAGAAATTTAACTGGAAACAGCGCATAGGCTATGAGATATATAAGATAGCCCTGAGAAAAGGACTCCTTTTAAGACCTATTGGAGATGTACTGTATTTTATGCCTCCCTATGTAATTGAGAAAAAAGATATGCAGTATATGGTAGATAAATGTTTTGAAAGTATTGATGAATACTTGGGGAAAAGGATGAAACACTTTTTTTAGTTGAAAGTTGAATACATGATGCTTGTTTCGTCTTTTCCCACAAGTTTGAATCAATAATCATATATATCTGAAAACTCTATTTTAATTCTCTGTATATTATAATCCTTATCCAATTCATTATGTTTTTTTACATTTTCCTTCTCTGGTAGAACTCCTACAGGAAGAGTTATTTTGAATTCACTGCCTTTATTTGGAGCACTTTCAACTTCAATGGTTCCTCTATGTAAAAGTACTAATTCACTTACCAGAGAAAGACCTATACCACTGCCTTCTCTATTTCTTGATAGGGATTTATCTACCTGAATAAATTTCTTAAATATGGAACATTGTTTATCTTTAGGAATACCTATACCGGTGTCCTTTATGGAAATAACAATACTTTCTCCTCTATCATGTAAATTGACTTCTATGTTGCCACCGCTGGGTGTAAATTTTATTGCATTGGATAATAGATTAAGAATAATTCTCTCCATTGCATCCAGATCAAAGGCCATGATCTTTTCTTCTACATCTGTATCAAAGACTATATCAATACCTTTAGATTCTACATAATCTACCACGGACATTACTATACTTTCTACTATGTATACTATATCTTTATTTTCAAAATGTGTAAAAAAATTACCTGAATCAATTTTACTTATATCTATAAGGTTGTCTATAATCCTAAGCAGTCTATAGCAATTCTGTTTCATTATTCCAGTGTATTTTTCTAATGCCGTATTTTTATCTTTGTTATTCTTTAATTCTATAAATTGAAGAGCACTGAAGATTAAATTAAGAGGAGTTTTAAGTTCATGAGAAATATTTGAGAAAAAGTTACTTCTCAGCTCGTCATAATATTTCAATTCCTTAATGAGTTTTTCATTTTTTTCATTTTGCTTGTGCTCAGTTATATCACGACCTATCAGCATCATGAATTTAGGATTTCCATCTTCATCAAATAAAGGTACTCTCAAAGTATCATAGATTTTATTTGCTCTATTCACAGTATCAGGAATGATCTCTTCATATCTATAGATATTTTCTGTATCCCAAGCCCTTTTATCATTTATATTAAATTTTGTAAGTAGATTTCTAGTATAGTCTGATAAATTATTTGATTTATGTGAATTAATATTCTTACAATTCTTTCTGTTTATACTTAATATTTTTAAAGCAGCATCATTTATTTCCAAAAAGTTGTTTCTAAAATCTTTTAGGTAAATTATATCTGGAGTAGAATTTATAAAAGTCCTTAAAAGATTTTCATTATCAGATAGTGATTTTTCTGCCAGTTTACGTCTATATATGCTAATAATTATTACAAAGGTTTCCATAATTATTATAAATATAATAATCATTATAGAAATTTTAATAATAATATTCTTATATAAGTAGTTATTTTTTATGGGTGCATTTAATATTACTGAATTCTTAGGTAAGGAATTTGTATCAATATTAAACTTTTTTAACTGTGGATAGTTAAATTCATATTTATGCGCATTATCTCGTGTAATATCTATATCAGAGGGCTTTTTACCATTTAATACTTTCAAAGTTAAATTTCCCACTTCAGTACCGTAGGTATCGGCGTAGGTTACCATACCACCTACGATATACTTGTTACTTTTTAGGCCTTCTCTGGAATATATGGGGACTTTGGCATCTTTAAAAAGTATATCTGAAGCTCCCTTATAAGAAATTGAATTATCATTATTATTGTCTTTAATACCAGGAGAAAAATAGATTATTGTATCCTTGGGAAGGTTATCAATTTGTGTTTTCAATTTGTATATATTATTTTCTTCAGAAAACAAAAATTTAACCTTATTTTTATAATGGGGTATTAAATCTTCTATAATTTTTCTATTGGCAATGCCATAGGTATCCTTATCTGTAATTACAAATATTTGCTTAGTTTGAGGATGAAGTTTTAAAGCCGCATCAAGAGTGCTTTTTATATCAGTATTTTTTGCTATTCCAGTAAATTGAGGATGCTGCTTTTGCAGGGAACTATCAAATTTAGATATTCCTGAAAATACAACTGGTGTATTTGGAAATAGATTTTCTCCGTAATCCATCATAAAATTGAAGGCAACATTATTTAAATCATCTATAGTAATTATGGCGTCGTATTTGATATTGGCATATTTTATTTTAAATAAATTATAAACTTCATCTAAAAATTCTTTTGAATTATGTTTACAGTCTAAATATTGAAAATCTATATGTATATTTTCTTTATTTTTTATAAAAACATCACTTATGGAAGATAACATAGAGTTTTGCCAAGATATAAGTTTATTTCCATCTGTTAACTGTATGTAGTTTTCACTAGATACTATAACTAGTATTTTTTTTTCATTCAGATCTTTTGAGTAAACAGGAATTTGTAACAGGTTAATAAACAGGATAAAGGTTACTAACAATATATAGATTTTCATATATTTAAAAATTTTCAATATTATATACCTCCGCTATAAATATAGAAGTTAAAATCTGTTTGTTTTTCTTAAAATTACACATAAATAATCAGATTTCTATAGTCAACTCACATATATTCTACATAAAATTTAAAAGTCCTCCTTTTTATGTTAGAAAGTGTAAGAAAATTTAATTATTTTAAAATAAATGCTTATTGAAGTAGAAGGATGGAGAAATCTAAAATGCCGAAGCGGCCATATGCCAAAGCGTTACTGGAAGTATATGACGGAGTTTAAGGATATATAGTTTTATGTTCAGCTAAAATTTTAGGATGAACTTTATGGTAAAATTAGATATAATATATATTGTTATACTGCATTTTTATAAACAGAGTTCTTAGTATCTGTATTTTTAGATACTTAGAAATCGTTATGCAGGGACGTAGCAGACATTATCTGCCACTTTGTAGTAGAGGGCTAGAATTTTAATTTTGTGCCAGTACTGTACAGAGAGCAATGACGTATTAGGTCTGGTAGTTATCGGATAAATTTTTGGGGGTGAAAAATAATGACCGATGCAGAACTAAAGGAATTAAATAGATCCATAATAAAATTATTATTTAAAATACATCGACCAGTTAAAGATTTGGAATTAGCAGATATAGAGTTAAAAAAGGAAAAGAATTTTACATCCTACATTGGTTATAGATTTTACTGTTATCATTTACAATCCTTTTATATAAGAAAGTTTAAAGAGACTGAATTCAGATATGCCATACCAGACAGCGTGAGCAAGTGTGGTAAGAGTTTTATTGGAAAAAATGGGAAATTTATGATCTATGCAGATGAATCACAATTATTGGAAATAAGTAAAATGTTTGAAGATTAACTACTTATCAATATCCCTGCTCCGGAGATTTAAATTTTTATTCAGCATTGTGGGAAAAGACGAAACAAGCATTAAAGTGTAAAGTTCAAAGAACAAATATCAAATAAGGATATTTTTCTTCCGCTACACTACAGAAAAGTTTTCAAGTTTTAGTTCGTCCTTTTCTCCTAACTTTCCACACTAAATAATAGAAGCTAACAGCAGCAATTCCTCATTATCATTATATATTTCATCAAACTGACTTATGGGAAGGGGATTTGTTCCTCTGCCTACTTCTATGGTAAAGCCCGGTCTTCCAAAATCCTGAATAAACCAATCCTTATAGCCTGAATAGGAAGTTATTCCAGTAGTTTCAGCAAGGTCATAGCCACTTACGTTTGAAAATTGATTACCTATGGCTAAAGATTCTGGTGGAGTAAGATTGGAAAATTGCCAGAATATAACTTCACCTTGACTGTGGTAAGCAAGAACAAGTCTAAAGTTGTGAGATCTTGTAAAGTTTACTACTGCCTTTGTTTCAGGTTCTGATTCTGGGGATGGGCCCGAGTATCTGGTAGGTCCCGGACCAAATACGCCATATTGTGCTTCGGCTTCCTTTGATAAATTCCACAGTGCATTGTAATTATGGTTTAGATCAACTCCGTGGTTGTTAGCCTGCCAGTTTGTTGAGAAATTTGTGCTGCCATTGTTCCATCTTATCAAGTCATTGTAATAGGGGTTAGTTCTCGATAAACCATTAAGGACTAAATCTATTCCGTCAGGATTTACCATGGGCATTATATATATGCTGCTTCTATTCCATATATCTCTTACGTCATATCCTCTTATATTTGTTCCATCCACATAGGCTTTGGAAAAGTTTTCTATAAATTTTGTGAGTACAGGAGTAGTAATCCATTCTAAGGAGTGATGAGATCCATTATAGAAAACCTGGTTTGGTCCTGTACCAAGTCTTACATAGTATAGCTGACCACCAAGAACACTTGTACCTGCACTTCCTATGGTTATAAAGGGATATCTGGCTTTTAGACCTCTAAGATCTTTTTCTAAAATGTCATAAGTGTAATCTATGTTTGTGTCAACTACATTAATTCCATAGGGTACTGTTATAGTAGTTCCAGGAGTTAAATTATTTGGATTTATACCTGGATTGGCAGCTATAATTTTATTTACCTGAGTATAATGATTCCTTGCTATATTATAGAGCGTATCTCCTGGTCTTATGGTATAAGTATCATATCCCAGTATAAATTTTTCAAGGACTCCATAAGTAACAGCACCTATAATACCATCTGGAGTGAGTCCATTATTTCTTTGAAAGGTACTTACAGCTGACTTTGTTTGGCTTCCAAATATTCCGTCAATGGGGCCTGGGTCATATCCTATCTTTTTTAGTACCGCCTGTAGTTTCATTACTTCAGTTCCACGGGAACCTAATCTATATATAGGCATATTTTACCACCTTAACATTAATTATCACTATTATTTTATACTTTAGATATGAAATTGTTACAGAATATTTCAGATGAATTTAACCTGACTAACTTGGCGTAAGTCTCCCCCGCACGCTGTACAGCCCTCACACAAAATCGAAAAGAAGATTTTGGTTCTCTACTTGCACTCTGTGAAAGTGATTCGCACCAAATTAAAATTTGGGCTCTCTACTTTTCTTCAAGTGGGAGTTCAACGCCAAGTAAGCCATGCATTTGCAGTTCTAAAATTCAGATGAGGTAAAAGAATCCCCACCTGAATTAAGAACTTGCTTCAAATAAGAAAATTAATATAATATGCTGATAGCTGTAGAGTGTAATAGAAAATGGTATATAGATTATATAAAGAATATGGGTTAAAATATAGGTAATTAAGTTTATTTTGAACAAATATAAAAAACAGGAAATGCAAGAAGAGCTAAAAAATGTGATTAAAAATCCATTAAGAAATAAAAGGAGGGTTTAATTATGGGTAAAAGAGTGATAAACAAAATTGTAGATGGTAATGTAGGATATGATGGTGCAGGAGTGAAGCTTGTACGTGTTATAGCTAATAGAACTGTTAAGGAATTTGATCCATTTTTAATGTTGGATGTATTTGATTCTAAGGATCCTGAGGATTATGTTAAGGGCTTTCCATGGCACCCACATAGGGGAATTGAAACTGTAACTTATCTTATACAGGGAGAAATAGAACATGGTGACAATATAGGGAACAAGGGAACTATTGACAATGGCTGCTGTCAATGGATGACTGCAGGCAGCGGAATAATCCATCAGGAAATGCCAAAGCCTTCAGAGAGAATGTATGGTTTTCAGCTTTGGATCAATTTACCAAGGGAAAATAAGATGTGTACTCCAAAGTATAACGATATAAGAGCGAATATGATACCAACAATAAAGGAAGAAGGCTCTGTAACTGGAATAATATCAGGACATTATAAAGGCACTGCAGGAGCAATTCAGGGAGAATATGTAAAGGCTCAGATTTTCGATGTAAGTATGGAGAAAAATGCAAAGTGGTCTGTTGAAACTGAGGAGGATCTTACTGTATTTATATACATCTTTGAAGGTGAGGGGAGTTTTGATGATAAACAGCAGAATTATGTAAAGGAAAAGAATGCTGTCTTATTCAGCAGTGGTGAAAAATTGGAGGTTTATTCTGGAAACAGCAGTATGAGATTTGCTGTATTCATGGGAAAAGCTCTTAAGGAACCTGTGGCTTGGGGTGGTCCAATTGTTATGAATACACAAGAAGAACTTGACACTGCTTTTGAGGAGATTAAAAAGGGAACTTTTATAAAAAATATAGGTGAGAGTAGGTATAATCTGAATTTGTAGGATATTTTTTTCCCGTTGCACTACAGAAAAATTTAGAACTAATAGAAATAAACTTTATTAATTTATGAGTTTTTAAGCTTTTTTCGCAGCACAGCGGAGAAAAAGCAACAATAACTATTAATTCTTAATTTTTAACTCTTAACTGGTTTTTAACTTTCCACTATCAACTATCAACTATCAACTGAGAAAAGGATTGTTTCGTCCTTTTCTCCTGTTTACACTAAAAATGCATAATAATTTAATCCTAATTCTCAAAAATACCGCTAAGTTCAATATTTTGAATCGCATTAAGTATCTTTTCTTGATTTTGTACAAGGGCAAAACGTACAAAGCCTTCTCCGTACGCTCCAAAGCTGCTGCCAGGAACTACTATAACTCCTGTTTTATCCATAAGATCAAAGGTGAATTTCAAAGAAGATTTATATTTTGGAGGAATAGCTGCCCATAGGAACATACTGCCTCCAGTGTTGTCAATATGCCATCCAATTTTGTTAAGACCTTTTATGAGAATATCTCTTCTTTTTTTGTAGGTATTTTTTACTGATTGTACACAATCCCTTGGACCCTCTAAAGCTGCAATGGCGGCCTTTTGAAAGGGAAGGAACATTCCGTAGTCTACATGGGATTTTAACATTTTTAGCTGCTTTATAATATCCCTATTTCCTACAGCAAATGCAATTCTGCAGCCAGGTATGCTGTAAGTCTTTGATAGAGAATTGAATTCAATTCCAATATCCTTAGCACCGGGGATAGATAAGAAACTTCCACCTTCTGTATGGTCAAATACCAGTTCGCTATAGGCATTGTCGTGGAGTACAGCTATATTATATTTCTTTGCAAATTCCACAAGTTTTATATAAAAAGCTCTGGGAGCAGTAGAAGCAGTTGGATTGTTAGGATAGGATACTATCATTAATTTTGCTTTTTTAGCTACCTCTTTATCTATGGAATTAAAGTCAATGAGATAATTATTTTCTTTTAGCAGAGGCATTTTAACTATTTCTGCACCAGCAAGATAAGGACCAACACTAAAAATAGGATAACCAGGATCCGGGGTCAGTACTATGTCACCTTTGTCCACAAGGCACAGAGACAATTCAGCAAAACCACTTTGAGAACCTATAAGGGATATTATTTCATCTTGCTTTAGCTTTACTCCATAGCGTTTATTGTACCATTTCTTAACTGAAGTTTTTAATTCTTCCGTATCATTTATGGAATATATGTAGTTTTCAGGTTTACTGGATTCTTCTACTATTGTATTTATTATATGATGAGCTGGCGGGATATCCGGAGTACCAACGCTAAAATCAATTACTTCTCGTCCTTCAGCTATAAGTTTATTTTTTCTTTCTAGAAGCTGAGAAAATATAGCTGAGGTAAGTTGTTCCATTTTTTTAGAAAAAATCATTATATACCTCCACAAGTTTATTTTTTATATATTCATTACTACAAATTCATTTGTGCATAATAAATCCACAACAAAGAAGGTTAATTGATATTACTATGAATTATAAATAAATTACATAGGATATTACTATCATAAATTACAATATATGTAATTACATGCTGGATTTTATTGATAAGTTTATTATATAATCTTTATCAATAAATGTTAAGCTGAGAATTAATGAATATCTTCAGTTAGAACTTATCTTCTCAATAATCCTCGATTTTCCTTTTAAAATAGGGATATGTCTCAAAGGAAATAAATTATTCATTGGACTTGTAAATGACTTCATTTAGTTATGAAAAATTAGATTTTAACGTCTGGTCTTATATAGTAGAATCTATAATAACTAAAAAGACGTTTCACAATGCATGCATATGTATACATTGTGAAACAGCACTTTTATTCTTATTATCAATTTGAAAATAGCCTGTTCCAGGTATTTATGCCTACAATTCCATCTGCAAGCAATTCATTATTTCTTTGAAAAGCTATAACCGCCTCAAAGGTGTATTTCCCAAAGTATCCATCAGCTCCCCATTTACCTAAATTGTAGTTCTTATATATGAGCTTTTTCTGAAAAAGTCTTACATTTTCATCAATAAGTTTTGGATTCATCTTCATAAGGTATCCAGGATAGGGAATAGGTTGAATTTGGCTGTTAGCTGCATTTTGTGAAGATTTTTTGACAGCCAAATCAGTTTTCATATTTTTTAGAGGAAAGTTTCTACCGGGACAATCGGTTAGATTTAATTCACTATGGCCGTATATTTTATCTATATTATATTTTTTTATTAAAAAAGCTGTAAGTTCTAAAAGTGCACTGTACTGCTTGTTTTCCATGGATTCATTGTTGAAATTTCCTTCACTGCATATACTGATAGATGTGCTGTTATAATTTATACAATGGGCACCCATGCTAGTTTCTGGTCTTCCTGAATATATGCTGCCATCTTTTCTTACTAAGTAGTGATATCCACAACCTGCCCAGCCCTTTTCAAGATGCCAATGGTGGATGTCCTGTATACTGCAATGTTTTGCAGCAGCATGATGAATCAATATGGATTTAGGATTATTAGCGTAGAGAGAGAGATTTTTAAATTTTAAATTCCCATTTAATATATTCAAATTGAGGGCCTCCTTATAGAAAATTATTTTCACTAGACTGTTTACTGAATTAAAGCTAAGGGTTAAATACAACAGCCCTGCATTGCAGCAGGGCTATAAGTTAGAACAATTATTAACTTATGTCAAAATCTGTAGAAGATGTGGTTATTATCTTGGCATCCTTTTTACCTGTTAATTCTCCAGTTTTTGTGGAAAAGACTTTTTTCTGAATTATAAGATCCATAAGATTATTCACTTCTGCTTCTGTCACAGTAGCTTGTCCATTCTCATCTTGTTTTACATTGTCAATGGATAGTGAGAAGTATTTGCCATCTTCTTCAGTAGTAAATCTCAAAGTAAGTCTGTGAGCCATTGTAATTCCTCCTTTTTAATAACATTTTTTATATTACTCATTAGTAAGTAAACTGTTGTCCACTTTTTGTACTGTTGATACTGGGTAGTTAAGGATATTGCCTATAGCTGAAGCTACATCGTATATATCCTGATCTAAAGCGATAGTTGTTATAGCCCCAAGATTTAATTTTTTACTGGTGTCTTTTCCATTTTCGTCTTTACCAGTATTCAATACTATAACTAGCGAAGAAGAAATTTTAGTTAATGCTGCTGCCATATTATCACCTCCTTTCTGTGCTTCTGACTATATATATGACATAGAAAAATTTATTACAGGATAATTTGAAAAATTTTTTAGAAAAGCAAAAGAATCTTCTCTAATTTTTTCATTAGAAAAGATTCTTTTTAATAAATTATTTTAAAAAATTACATCGCTCTGCCAGGAACTATAGCATCTATTACTCCAATAACTAAAGCTGCCAATATAGCACCTATTATTGATGCACGCATATTTGGAACTAAAAACTGTGTCAAATATATTATTACAGCAGATATAATAAAACCCTTTAGACCTTTACCAAAAGGTGATGCATCTACACCCATAAAGGATTCTACTAAATAATCAACCACAACTATTATAACGGCAGCTAGTAAGAATGACCATAATCCTCTAATGGAAAAACCAGGTGTTAAGAAAGATGTTACAGCCAACACAATTGCAACAAATACTAATCTCCATAACCAATGAATTATACCACTACCATTTGAATGTCTTTCATTTCCATTTCCATTTCTATGTTCTTCATTATGTGCCATGAATAATACCTCCTTCTAAAGTTATTACAAAATTTTATTTGATTTCATAAGCACTTAAGTAAAAGTTTTTATGAACATGTATCTAGTATGCTCAGTTTAATAAAAAATATTAATTTTATATTTTTATCTGCAAATAAGGTATGAAGATTAAATAAATTTATTAGAGAAATAAATATAGGTTTATATCGTTGATATTACTAATAAAAAAATGTTAAATAAATATTAATTTTATATATAATTAATATATTGTTAATACTATTTAAAATTTATAATTGTATAATAGAAAATACATATATTACATAAAAATTCCATTGATAAATAAAAATTTTGATTTTTTAGTATTTTATAGTACATATTTACGAGGAGAGGAATATAAAGATGAAAAAAATATCATTTATTAAACAGTATTTAAGACATCCTAAAAGTGTAGGAGCAATATTACCCAGCTCTAAATATCTAGCAAATAAGATGGTAGAGGGAATAGATTTCAAAAATGCCAGCTGTATTATTGAATATGGTCCCGGAACTGGAGTGTTTACTGAAAAATTACTTTCGAGAAGAAGAGCCAATACTATTATTTTATTAATGGAATTAAACGATAAATTTTATAATATGCTTAAAGCTAAATTTAAAAATGAAAAAAATTTATTTGTTATAAATGATTCTTCTGAGAACATTGATATTTATCTTAATAAATATAATATTAAATCTGTAGATTACATAGTATCAGGATTACCTTTTGCCAGTTTACCAGAAAAAATATCCAGAAATATACTTAATAAGACTAGGGAAGTATTAAAAGAAGATGGAAATTTTATTACTTTTCAATATACTTTATTTAAAAAGGAGTTCATAAAACAATATTTCAAAAAAATTAATATAAAGAGAGAATTTAGAAATATACCACCAGCCTATGTATTTAATTGTATTAATTGTAAATAATTTGGCAAAATAGATGAAACAAAATTTTGAAATATCCTTGACTTTTATAAACGTTTACATTATAATGAAATCAATGAGAAGTTAAAACTTCTTAGGGCAATACTGGTTCATGAATTAAAAGTCTTATAATAATTAATAATGTGTTAATGAGAATTGTGTGATAGTGTTTTGTGAAGTTGTAAATTTTTTAGCGGTTTGTCAAATTAAAAGTCTGCCTGTAAATTAAATTTTAAATTGCTATGTTTATTTAAAAAAGTACATTAGACAAAAGAATTAAATTTTATAATGGATAAACATTATAAAATAATCTAAAAGGGTGATAAGTATTCAAAGAAAAATAATAGATTTTCATGAAGTAGTAGTTGCTTAACTGCCAATTAGTTTATTGAAGATAACTAATTGGCGGTTTTAATTTTTTGAAAATATTAAAATTTTTATTTCAAATTGGATATATATTAAATTTAATAAATGATAAAAAAGGTATAACAATATCGTTTTGTATGATGAAACCTAATTGCTTATTATGGTAAAAATATGTTGACTGGAAATAAATGAGACGTTATAATTGTAAATAAGGTTATATTTAGTACTGTAGAAAACGATTTCTAACATAAGCTATTACAAATACTCCTATTTAAGTTGAATATATTTGTAATACAACTAATGAAAGGTTGAGGTGATAGAAGATTTAAAATTAGATATGAAAAATTTAAATTTATAAATACTTAATAAGGGAGGTATAAAGTTTATTGTATTATTAAAATTTTATATCATAGAGAATTTAAGGAGAGATGAATAGTGCTGAAAAATATAGGAAGTAACAATAAAAGATTTACACGAATTTTGCCATTTATACTTGTTATGTATACGATTGCGTATATAGATAGAAATAATGTTGGTTTTAGTGGAATGCAGAAATCATTAAATATTTCTCCTACTATAATAGGAATGGCTGGAGGTATATTTTTTCTTGGATATCTCATATTACAGGTTCCTGCCGGATATATAGCAAAAAAATATGGTACTAGAAAACTTCTATTTATTACGCAGTTAATATGGGGTATATTAGCAGTTAGTACAGGATTTGTTCAAGATGCAAAACACTTATTAATTATAAGATTTTGTCTAGGGTTAGCAGAAAGTGCATTATTCCCAGCGGTTCTTATTTTAGTAACTGAATGGTTTCCATCTAGTGAAAGGGCTAGGGCTAATGGATTTTGGCAAATGGGAGCTAATTTTGCAGGTCTTATTGTGGGACCGGTATCAGGATTGATTATGACTTATGCTTCATGGCGTGGATTATTTATTATAGAAGGATTTCCAGCAATAATTTGGGCTGTTGTTTGTCTGATATTTTTGGTAGATAATCCTAAAAAAGCTAAATTTCTTTCCAATGAAGAGAGAGAGTATCTCAAAAAAGAGTTTGAAGAAGATGCTAGAAATATTAAACCTGCATCAAAAAATTGGAAGGAAGTGCTTTTGAATGGAAAAACATGGGCACTGATAGTATCCTATTTTGCATTAAATGTAGGGGGCTATGGTGTGACTATGTGGATGCCTACTATTTTAAAGAATGCTACACAAGGTGGTTTTGGATTTGTTGGATTATTGACTTCCTTTCAGACTATTGTTGGTATTATAGTAATGTATTTAGTTAGTCGTCATTCTGATAAAACAGGAGAAAAGAAATGGCATGCAGCCTTATCAATAATAGGAGGAGCGGTAATGCTCTTACTATCAGTAGCTACTCAAAACTATATTGCTGTATCCATAGGGTTTGTACTATTCTACAATTTTGTAGCAGGATTCACTCCTATATTTTGGACATTTCCTCAACTACTGATAAGTGAGAAGGCCCTTGGACCATCAATAGGTTTTATAAATGGTATAGGAAATTTAGGAGGTTTTTTTGGAGCTACTATAATAGGAGTTATAGTTTCAATTACCGGCAATACAATGTCCGGACTTATATTTGCAGCAAGTATGTGGATACTTTCTGGCATTATAATTCTTGGATTAAAAATATCTGTTTCTGAAAACGTTAAGAATATACACAATTCTGAAAATACAAAAACTTTTAATCAGACGACATAACAATTTTTAAAGATATATAAAATAAAAAGTTTATAGCAATAGAATTCCAGAATTAGATAAAGTTAATTCTGGAATTTTAAGTTTTCAATATTAAAATTTATATTCCATAAAGTGATTATTTATATAATTTTTAATAATTTATGGATTAACCTCTTAGTTTATTATATTTATATGTTGAAAAATAACATATATTGTAATAACATAAGTATATAACTATTTTAGAGGGGGAGAAATGACCATGAATAAAATAAGAAAGGCAGTAATACCGGCAGCAGGCCTTGGAACAAGATTTCTACCAGCTACAAAGGCACAGCCAAAGGAGATGCTTCCAATAGTAGATAAGCCTACTATACAGTACATAATAGAAGAGGCTGTAGCTTCAGGTATAGAAGAAATACTTGTAATTACAGGAAGAAATAAAAGATCTATAGAAGATCATTTTGATAAATCTGTAGAGCTTGAATTAGAGCTGGAAACTCATAATAAGCTGGAGCTATTAGCACAGGTAAAAGAAATAACTAATTTAGCAAATATTCATTTCATAAGACAAAAAGAGCCTAGAGGACTTGGTCATGCTATCCATTGTGCAAAGAGTTTTGTAGGGGATGAACCCTTTGCAGTAATGCTTGGAGATGATGTGGTAGATGCAAAGGTACCATGTTTAAAACAACTTATAAATTGCTTTAATGAATATAAAACATCAATCCTTGGAGTACAGCAGGTAGAAAAGGATCAGGTGTCAAAGTACGGAATAGTAAAAAATTTAAATATAGAAAAAGGTGTTTACAAAGTAAAGGATTTAGTGGAAAAACCAACAATAGAAGAAGCACCATCAAATATAGCTATCCTTGGAAGATATATATTAATGCCTGATATATTTGAAGTTTTAGAAAGAACTAAACCGGGAAAAGGCGATGAGATACAGCTTACAGATGCGCTTAAGAATCTTTTGGGAAACCAGGCTATATATGCTTATGAATTCCAGGGAAGAAGATATGATGTAGGAGATAAATTCGGATATTTACAGGCCACTGTAGAAATGGCATTAAAGAGAGAGGACTTAAGAGAACCTTTTATGAGATATCTAATTGATCTATCAGATAAAGAAGGCTGGAGAAAAGATAAGAAGAGTAAAGAATATGCCGAAATTGCAGCTGGTAAGGTAGAAGTAAAAAAATAATGTAGTTCACCTTCAGAGTAAAAGGCCTTTATTTCATTATATAATTTTTCCTTTAAATGTGCTATGGTATATGATTGGAATAAAAAACAATGAAGATCTTTTGGAAAGTGAAGGTATACTTTCTGGATTTAGGCTTGCTCATTTATTGAGGAAGCCTATTATTGATGGGAATTTTGATTTAAAGCACCCGCAGAAAATACATAAATTTATTTTTCAAGATGAATTTTATCTCATAAGCATAGAAATATTTATAAGGAAAAGCTATAATTGTTTATAAATATATAAATTTCAATTAGTATAATTTAGTTAAAGATGGTGGAATAATTGATTAGCAAATTTAGTTTAATAATTAAAATTATTTTTATAGCTGTTGTATATCTTATACTTTTCTTTTCCCTTCGTATAATGTTTAAGGATACAAGGAAGAGTAATAAAGAGCAGCAGAAGGCATACAATGGACCGGACTTTGATGAAGAAGATACTATAGTTTCTCACAGAGAGGACACTATAATTAGTGATAGAGAAAAAAATACTGGAATTTTTTATAAAGATTATAGTGAAGCAGATAATAATCGTTATAATAATTCTACAGAAGAACAGGAAGAAGCGGTATATTCTCCTTTAATTGACAAGTTAATTGGGATATGTGAGTATGTAGAGGGAATTTACATAAAGCAGCTTAAGAAAAAGAAAATTATTTCAGATACTAAAAATATAAATAGGGAAAAGAGAAAATATTATAATAGAATAATATATTCACCTATTAATGGTAAAATTTATAATTCTTATTACAATTATGTGTTTATGAATTTGCTTTTAGTATTGGTAATTACTCTGATTTTTACAGTGCTTTTTACTTCAGAACTTAAATTTCCCTTTAAGCTTTTAAGTATAATACCTGCAGCAGTATTTTTTCTCTACCTATGTAAACTTTATAATTATCTTTCACCTTTTATTTCCCGTATAAAAGTTCTTAGAAGACATCTTATATACATAAATAAGGAAAATTTCAAGGATCCAGTGATTTCACCGGTAGAGGGTATTATATCCTCCTTGAAAGAAGATGAGAATAGCATAGAGATAAAAACAGCTTTTGGAATCAGACTGTTTATATCCATGAAATATATAAAATCCATTGAAATGCTTGTAAAAGAAGGAGACAAAATAACTTTAGGTGAGGAATTATTTAAATTTACTGTAGAAGGAGAAACAAATCCTGTAATGTTTTTCTATATAGGAAGCAATAGAAGCTACAAGATAAAAAGTATAAAACAGATGAACTTTGAAATCATTCAACAGAATGATGCACTTTTTTTGGCGGAGTGCAGTATTTATGAAGCTTCTCCCATATTAAGGGATGGAGAGGTTATTTCACTTAGCTCTTATGTCTATGGAGATAATGAATACAGCAGTAAAATAGTAACTGTGAATGGTACTAATGGTCAAGCACTTATGGAAAATTCAAATGCTATGGGTAAAGAGGAGAGATTTTTAGTGGTAGGTAGTAAGGATGGAACTGTGTCATTAAAATCTCTTAAGAATACTGCATATGTTGGAGTTAATTTAAGTGAAAAAGGTAAGCTTTCAGCTAACAGCTTTGAAATAAATAATGCTGAAAAGTTTATTTTTATATGGCAGGAGCAGGGGGCTTATGTCATAATAGCTTTAGCAAATAATAAGGTAGTTAGTGCGGATATTAATGCTGAGGGAACACTAATGGCAAATCATGATTATATTGGTGCTGCGGAAAGATTTTATATATGGAAACACTAATTGGCAGTGTGATTTTTTTAATAATTTTATTAATGAACTTTCAAAATATAAATATAACTAATAATTTAAAAGTACTATTAAAATAATTTGTTATATTTATAATTAAACAAGCTAAAATCTACTATTGTTAACAGTAGTAGATTTTAGCTTGTTAGTTCTTTGAACTTTGATATTTTAAATTTCCACTGTTTTACTCTGTGAAACTTCACTTAATGACAATTCTACATTGGATTTACTAGTATAATGTTTTTCGTAGGATCTATAGCATTTAGGAGAAACAAATTTAATTCTCTCATTGAGAATTAATACCAGTATTGAATTTATAGTATTTAAGGATTTAGCAGTAAAGGGGTTAAAATATCCCCAAAAGGCCAGTGTTCCCAGGGCTATATTATACAATTTAGAAAAGGTTATAGTCTGTTTGATCATTCCGTAAGATCTTTTAGATAGTGTTATAAAATCCCCAAGGCTTTCTACATTATCATCAAGTACAATACAATCTGAATGAAGTTTTACTTTATTGCAGGCAGAATTACAAAAGGATACACTTATATCAGCTGCTTTCATTGCTTTAGAGTCGTTTATACCGTCTCCCACCATCATTAAAGTTCTTCTTTTCTTCATGGAATTTATAACTGTTTCTTTGTCTAAATCGGTACATTCACTGTAGATGTTATTTATTCCTAGTAATTTAGCAGTACTATTGGCTTTTTCCTCTAAATCTCCTGTTAGAAGTGATATATCTTTAATTCCTGAAGCATTTAACATCTCAATCAATTCTTTAGATCCATCTCGTATAACATCCTTTAAAGCTAAAAGAGCACAAAGTTTTCCATCAATACTTACTAATATAGGAGTGCAAAGATTTTTTTCAAAATTATAATAGTCTGTTTCAGCTATTCTTGTGTTTATATTATTGGATTGCATAAGCTTTATGCTTCCTATGAGTATTTTATGATTTTTAAAGTTTGCTTCAACTCCAGTGGTGGGTATAAAGGCAGCGTTATTTATCTTGCTGATATCATAATTTTTAGCCTCACGCTTTAGGGTTACAGCAATGGGATGATAATTATCAAGTTCACAGGCTGCACATATATTTATTATCTCATCCCTTGAATAGAAGTCGCTATAGAGTTTTACATCTTTTATGCTCATTATTCCCTCTGTTAAAGTACCAGTTTTATCAAAGGCTATACTATTTACATTTATTAGTTTTTCTAAAGAATTTGGATTTTTATAGTATATTTTATGCCTATGTAAAAGTGAAAAATAATTTCTCATGCCACTGATAAGAGCAGTACTAGAGGCTTCAGGACATAAAACTAAAAGTATTGACATAGCATTTAAAAGGCTTCCAGTAAATAAGTAGTTAAAAGCGGCTATACCCATAGCCACAGGGGAAGCATTATTTTGATAACCTATAAGCCTTTTATTTATATACATATTTTCAAATATGGATTCAGCTTTAACAGAAGGCCTTGGAATTTCCAAGACTTTAGCCTTTATGTTCCCTGAAAGCAAAGTCATTCCTTCATAGGCAGTATTTCCACTTTTTAGTTGACTTACTATTGGCTGACCACTGTAATATAAATTGTTAATAAGGCAGGAGCCTTCTTCAATAACTATTTTTGCGGGAACTATTTCACCTTTATGTACAGCTATTGTACTACCAATATTTAAAGACTCTGCTGGTATTAAAATTTCACTGTTATCCTCTCTAATGAGCCAGCTCATATCGGAATTTTTTCTTGTACTTTGATCTAATTGTCTCATACAATTTACTTCAGCAGACAATTTTATGTATTCACTTAAGTATTTTAGAAACAATAAAAGTATGCCTTCTGAACTTTCACGCATAATTATGAGAGCTAGCGCAGATAATTTCAATAATATATCCGCATCTGTGGGAATATGTTTTGTAAATCTTTTATAAAAGCTTTTTAAAATAGGATATCCTCCTACAATAGTAACTATAGAGGCTGCCTCTAATACCTTAAGATTAGTATGCAATGAAAAATTACCCTGGAAAATCTGTTTTATTTTAAAAGTGATGTAGACAATTCCAGAGGCAATAAGTTTTAATTTTACTTTATCTCTTCTTTCAACTGTTTCAAAATATCTGTTATAATTTTTTAAATCTCTTCTGCCATTTTGTATTATGGAAGAAAGAGCATTCTTTATATTGTCTTTTATAATTTTATAATCTGATTTCTTTTCATCATATATAACAAGTATTGTAGAAGCATGTATATTTATTTTGTTGTATTTTACTCCATAGAGATTATCAATATAGATACCTATGTATTTAGCAAGAGATTTGTCTTTATAAATGCTTTTAGTTTTAAATCTTACACGCCCAGGTAAAACATGTAACTCATGCAAAATTATCACCGCCTGCGATTTTAGAATTCTCATTATTCATCTTCAGATGTATTTTCAATATTTGTGATGTGGTTTTTTCTGGAATTTTTAAGAGCTTCCTCACTGACTCCACTGCAAAAGCCGCTAACTTCATCTTTTATATCTACAGTTTTACTTAAAATATTTACAGCAGCGGATTTAAGATGTTTTTTGTTTTTTGATAGAATTTTACATACTATTATTCCTGCTGCTGTTCCTAAAAGGAATTTATTAATATTTCTGTTCATATATGTGCCTCCATATTAAAGTACTTTAAAATTAGATTCAATTTAATTATTGACTAATTTTCATATTCTAATAACAAGAGGTTGAATTTTACATATAAACCTTATTTTAAATTCGATACATACAACAAACTCCTCAGGTAATACTAATTATGAAATCATACTATTTAAATATCATACGTCTAAAAACTTTTTTGTATATATTTTTGTTACCGCTATTTTCACTAGCCTGAAAAAAATAATCACTTATACCTTTAAGGTAAGAGGCCCAGGATTCAATGTATTCCTTTTCGCAGTCTGGGTTTGAGTTTATATCCTCTAAAGTGAGTTTTATACAGTCTCTTATGGTGTTTTCTGCACCATCTAATTTTTCTTCTAGCATTTTAAAATTTTCTGTTTTAGCAGAAGAATTTTCCTCTAGAACTTTAGTTTTCATAGGCAGCTCCTTTCATTTAATAGATTTTTAGTGTTGCTCTGCAGCATTAACTTTTCTCTTTTTGCTTTTATATTGTGCTTCTGCAAAAATGTCTTCGGTATTTTCCTTTATATCGTATACACCTTCTATTGTCTTGTCAGCTACAGTATAAATTCCAGTCAGAGTTCCTACTGCTAATTTTCTAAGAGGGCTTCCTATTAAAGATTTTAAGGAATGACTTCTTCTAGAGTGATCGCGTCTTCCATCCTCTGAATTAAAATTTGTATTATCCAGTTTTTCAAGTATGCTTCCAATATTTTTGTTGATATTTTCAAAGTCTGAATGCATAGTTTTTATGCTTTCTTCCATATTGACTTTAATACCTTCCAGTGATTTTATTTCTCTATTTAAGTTCTCATATTTTTCTTCAAGGGATCTTAAGCTGTCTTCGTATTGAGATGCATTTTTTATTGTGCTATTTTCTTCTATTGTATTTTTACTAGTAATATTTTTATCCTGTTTGTTTTCATTAAAGGTATCCATATATATCCTCCATTTAAGTATAATTAAAATTTAACTTGACTAACTTGGCGTAAGTCTCCCACGCACTCTGCACAGCTCTCGCACCAAATTGAAATTTGGGTTCTCTGCTTGCACGCTGTACAGCGAATCACACCAAATACAAAATAAATTTTGTTTTGTCTGCTTGCACGCTGTGAAAGTGATTCGCACCAAATTGAAATTTGGGCTCTCTACTTGCACTCTGCGAAAGCGATTCACACAAAATCAAAAAGAAGATTTGGGTTCTCTGCTTTTCTTCAAGTAGGAGTTCAACGCCAAGTAAGCAATGCATTTGCAGTTCTAAAATTCAGATAGGGTAAAAGAATTCCCACCTGAATTAAGAACTTGCTTCAATAGTATTAGAAAATAGTATTTACCGTAAATATAAATTTAATACATAGAATCAAAAAATAATATTTAATTACAATAAGAATATTTTTTATAAATTTTGATAAGCTAAAAGGAAATACTTAAGTGGGATATATTATTTTAAAATTAAAAGGATGATGAGGATGAGTCAAAGCACTGCGGTTAGAATTGACTATAAAAACAAAGTGAGAAGGAGAGAGAATAGACTCTATAAAAGGATAAGAGTACCGCTAACTTATATCTATAAAAACAGACAAAATGCTCAGCAGATAGAAATATTATTGAGCAGAAAACATGGAATTCAGCTTGTAAGGGCAAATCCAATAAATTCAAAAGTACTGGTGGTTTATGATGAGTGGATAATGGATGAAGATAGTATAATAAATTTATTGAAAAGGATTGTAGAAGAATTAAAATTAAAAAAAGATAAATTTAATAGGAAATCAACTGATAATTACAATGAAGAAGTAGCTCTTGCCATAGCACCAGAATTTCAGGATGATGAAGATGACAAGCACAGATGGTATGCTATGGATATGAAAAATATAAAAATTCTTTTAAAGACAGATTATGAAAGGGGAATATCCGATAAATCTGCAAAATCAAGACTCAGAAGTTATGGATTCAATGTTATTTCAGAAAAAAAGAAGGAGTCTCTATTTAAAAGATTTATAAGCGACTTAAATGATACCTCTGTTAAGCTTCTATTGGGAGTAGGTACAATTTCATTTTTTCTGGGTCAGATCATAGATGGAGCGGTAATATTTGGTATGGTATTTTTAGAAACTTTAATTGGAATGGCACATCAGAACAAAGCGGAAAAATCCATAGGTTCTCTAAAAAATATGATTGTACATAGAGCTTCAGTTATTAGAAATGGAAGTGAAATGCAGGTTGAAACAAAAAAATTAGTCCCTGGAGATATTATATGTCTAGAAGCTGGAGATAAAGTTCCGGCAGATGCCAGAATAATTAAGTGTAATTTTTTGAGAGTAAACGAAGCTTCTCTTACTGGAGAATCGGCAGCAATATCTAAAGGAATAGGTATTTGTGAGAAAAATACGGAGCTGGGAAGCAGAAATAACATGTTGTATATGGGAACAAATATAGTTTCAGGAAATGCTGTTGCAGTAATTGTAGAAACTGGAATGAAAACAGAAATAGGAAATATTGCTGCTATGCTGCAAAGTATAGGAATAGATGAAAGTCCCATGCAGATAAAGATGAAAAATTTTACTCGAAAATTAACTAAAATATGTATCATAGTCTGTATTGGGGCAAGTGCAATGGGGCTTTTATTAGGGAGAAGTTTAGCTCAGATTTTAAATTTATCTGTTAGTTTAGCTGTAGGTGCTCTGCCGGAAAGTCTGCCAGCTCTAGTTACTATTGCTATGGGATTAAGTGTTCAAAGACTTTCAATTAAAAATACAGTAGTGAGAAAAATGAATGCAGTAGAGGCTTTGGGGTCTGCCAATGTAATATGCTGTGATAAAACTGGAACTCTTACATTAAATGAAATGACTATAAAAAAGATGTACTGTGATAAAGCCTTATATAAAATGACAGGTATAGGATATGAGCCAAAGGGAGAAATAGAACTTCTAGAAGGAGAACCCAATAAAAATGTTTCTAGAGATGAATTGCTAAGAGCAGGAATACTATGCAGTAATACAAAACTTGTACAAAGGGACAATCAATGGCAGGTTCAAGGCGATCCTACGGAGGGAGCTCTTTTAACAGCTGCTGAAAAATGCAATATTAAAGAGGAGATTGTGAAAAGTGAATTTGAAAGAATAAGGGAAATTCCCTTTGACAGCTGCAGACGATATATGACGGTTGTAGTTAAAAATAAAAGTCAAATAAAAGCCTACTGTAAAGGTGCCTTTAGCAAAATCATGGATAAATGCAGTATGATATATGAAGATGGAGAAATGAGATTATTTACAAAAGCTGACAGAGAAAAGCTGTCATCAATTCAAAAGGATATGACTGGAGAAGGTTTAAGAGTACTTTCCTTTGCATATAAAAATTTAAAAAGCGAAAGAGATGATATCAATGGCAATTTTACCTTTATGGGCTTAGTTGCCATGGAGGATTCTCCTAGACTTGAAGTAAAAAATTCTATAGAAAAATGCCATAAGGCAGGTATAAAAGTTGTGATGATAACTGGAGATAATAAGGATACAGCTTCTTCAATAGGAGAACAGCTTGGACTATTAAATGGAGGATTGGTTATTACTGGAAATGAACTTGAAGATATGAGTGATAAAGAACTGGATTCTAAGGTTGGGAATATAGAAATATTTGCAAGAACATCTCCGGAGCAGAAATTTAGAATTGTAAAATCCTTTAAAAGATGCGGCTATGTGGTGGCCATGACAGGAGATGGAGTAAATGATGCGCCTGCCATAAAGGAGGCCAACATAGGCATTGCTATGGGCAATAATGGAAGCGATGTGGCAAAGGATGTGGCAGATATAACTTTAATAGATGATAATTTTTCTAGTATAGTAAGGGCAATTGAAGAGGGAAGAGCAGTATCCAATAATGTTAGAAATACTACTAGATATCTTCTAGCAGGCAGTGTGGGAGAATTAATAGCCATAGGCGTTTGCTCATTTACAGGAGGAATACTTCCCTTAATAGCAATTCAGGTACTTTGGACCAATATAGTCTCTGAAAGTATACTTGGAGTCTCTCTTGCCATTGAAGCAGCTACTGGAGAGGAAATGAAATGTCCTCCTGCTAAAAAGAGTACAGAGCTCATTGACAGAAATTTAAGTTCAAAAATTATAAAAAGGGGTATGGGAATAGGTGTTACCAGTGTAGCACTTTTCAAAGGATATAATATGCTTGGACTGGGAGTTCAAAAGGCAAGAACTATGGCTTTCAGCAATTTGATTTTGACCCAGGTGGTAAATGTATATGATTGTAAAAATAATAAAAAGATAACGGATAATATATATATGACCTATGCTACAGCTAGCTCTGTAGCATTACTTGGAGCTATAATATATGTGCCATTTTTTGCTTCTATTTTTAAAACAGTGCCTCTTGGAATTGTGGATGCAGGAATACTGGCAACTTCTGTTTCAGCCAGTAGAATTTGATAGGTTATTAATTGAATAAATGTTCTTAGTTTTGATCAGCATGCAATAAAGATAAGGTGTATTTCAAAGAAAATAGATATTAATTAAATTTTAATATTATAATAACTAAAAGACTGTATAACAATTTATATATATGGATTGTTATACAGTCTTTATTTAGCTAAAAAGCATCTACTATATATGTAGATAAAGAATGATTAAAATATAGAATTTACTGCAATATGCAGATTATTCTTTTATAAGTACCTTTTGAATTTCAGCTATATATAATGTATGATAGTCTTTATCAGGATACCATTTTTCATCTAAATCAGTTTCAACGAAGAATTCAGGTTTAAATTCTTGAGCATATAATTTTTTGCATATAACTACCAGATTAGCTTCTTCAAAATATGGTGTAGCATCTGAATGTTCAACAGTTAAATTGGATTTTGTCACCTTGTCTTCATCTCTTCCGGATACAGTTCCAAGATAAGTAAGCTTATCTTTAAAACTTTTGTCTAGAAAGGATAGAGAAAAAGTACTGGAGTTATCTACAAATTCTTTAGTATAACGTTGAGGTCTTAGAACTATGTGAGCTACATTTTTGCCCCACATAACACCAAAACCACCCCAGGATGCAGTCATGGTATTTACTTTGTTATCCTTTTGTGCAGTAATAAGAGTCCAATCCTTACCTATAATTTGAAAGGTATTTTTGTTTAATTCTTCAGGTTTAATTTCTACAAATTTACTCATTATAAAAACCTCCTTTATATTTCAAGTTTTATATTTAGATGTTAAATTAAGTTTTTTAGGCTATATGAAAATATTAACACAAAAACACTGATAAAATCTAGTATCTATTATAATAATATATAATACCAATGTGAATAATATATTTTTTCTGTAATCTATCTATATAATAAGCTCAAAGCTTCTTAGTATAAATATAAAGAAGGTAAGGGTAAAGGCGGATAATAAAGTTGTCATTACAATAATACTGGAGGTTAAAATTCCATCATTGTTCATATTCTTTGCCATAATGTAGCAGCTTACTGTAGTTGGAGAACCAAGCATAATAATTAGAGCAACAAGTTTTTGATCTCTAAAGCCTAAATACACCGCTATAGGCAGAAATATAGCAGCTTGAAGCTCCAGTTTCAGGCAGGAAGCCACTAGAGTAGGCTTTATTTTTGCCAGGGCCTTTCTTCCTTGAAAGCCAGCTCCAATGGTAACCAGTGCCAAAGGGGATGCCATCACTGAAAAGCTTTTTAAGGTTTTATCAATCATTGGAGGAAAGTTAATACTTAACAAGGATATTAACATACCCAGTAAAATTCCAATAATGATTGGATTCTTTATAATATTTATAAAGGCATTTTTTATGTTAGCATTTCCCTCAGTAGAATTTTTACCTTCAAAGGTAAGTACAATAACAGAATATATGTTATAAAGGGGAACGGCTCCAATAATCATCATAGGTGCCATGCCAGCAGTGCCATAGATGTTTTGAACGAAGGCGATACCGAGAATGGCGGCACTTCCGCGAAAGGATGCTTGTACAAAAGCTCCTTTCATATAGGAATCTTTCATAAATTTCTTAGTAAAGAACCAGATTGACCAAAAACAAATTGATGTAACTATGGCACAGAACAATATGTATTTTCCATCAAAGTTCTTAATTATATTGGTTGCTCCTATGTCGGTACATAATAGCAAGGGTAAAGTAACCTTAAAGTTAAATTTATTTGCCACTTCTACGAAATTGTCATTAAGCATGCCTATTCGCTTTAGTACATATCCTACTACAATTACAAAAAATATGGGCATAGTTGCATTTAAACTGTATATTAAACTATCCATTTTAAAATTTCACCTTTCTTAAATGTAAATTATTTTAATTACATTATAATAGAAACTCTAGAATATACAAATTATCATTTGTTTTAATTGATAATCATTTTTTCACAGACAATGCTGTGAGAAAATATTTTCCATGTAATTTTTATTTGTAGTTACTATAAAAAATAAGGTATATACCTAGTGTTGTTTTACATACACTAGGTATATACCTTTATTGAGTATACAGATATCTAATTTTCTAAATAAATATTCTTAAATAAAATAATTTGTAGACTTTGTTTCAAAAATATAAAATTTATGTTTCAAGTTGGATATCTATATTTAATTATTGAACATTATTTTATGCTACTGATTTATTCTTATTGGACTCCATAACTTCATGGAGTTTTGATACCTTATCCTTAAATATCATGGATAGTGTAAAGAATACTATAAATACAGCTAGTAAAAATAAAATATCTTTACCTAGTACATTGTAGTTTATTCCATTTATGATTTCTCTAAGTGCGGATACCACATAAGTAAAAGGCATAAATGGAGATATAACTCTATAGAACTTAGGTGAAAGCTCTATTGGAAAAGTACCTGCAGAGGAAGCTAACTGAAGTACAAGGATTATTATTGCAATTAACCTTCCTACATCCTTTAGTAAGAATATGAGACACTGCATTAAGGCTATAAATACCCAGGAGGTAAAGATGTTAAATAGATAGAGGGCGAGTACATTGCTTGGTCTTATGCCTATTATCATTACCACTGTGCTTACACAAACTGCCTGAAGTGTTCCTACTAAAATATAAACAATGTATTTTCCAAGTACAATGGATTTCCCTCTTGCTTTTATGGACTTTTCTACAGTATCAGGTATTACAAAGAACATCAGCAGTGCACCTACCCATATGGATATAGGTATAAAATAAGGTGCTAATGCAGTACCATAGGTTTCATCTGCAAATAGATGTTGTGTTTCTACATTTACAGGCTGAGATACAAAATTACCCATAGCTGTGCTGGAATTTTTAAGATTATTATTAAGTTTATTTGAGCCATCTGAAAGTTCATCAGTAAGTTCTTTAGAGCCATCATAAACTTTGTTGTTTCCATCATTTATTTTCATAACACCATTATAAACCTGATTGTTTCCATCATTCAATTTCACCATAGCGGTGTAAAGCTTGTTAGCTCCGTCACTTAGGGCACTGGCACCATTGTAAAGTTTATTATTTCCGTCATCTAAATTACTTATGCCATCATAAAGTTTTCCTGCACCAGATGCAAGAGCTGGTGTACCAGAAACTAAGGTGTTTAATCCATTATTTATACCTATAGAACCATTGTAAAGAGCATCAGTTCCAGCATTTAAATTTACGGCACCATTATAAAGCTGAGTGTTTCCAGAGTCTAATTTGGCAGATCCATTATAAAGATTAGAAATTGCAGTAGACAATTCAGGAACAACTTTTGTGTTTAAAGTATTAGTACCTTCAGATATTTGTTTCATGCCCGTTAAAAGGTTGTCACTATTTTCATTATTTAAAGCATAATTAATAGTTTTTAGACCTGAGGAAAGATTATTTTCTCCAGATGAAACATTTTTATAAATTTTTTCTGCATTTGCAGCTAAACCTGAGTCTCCATTAACAGCTGAATTAAGAGCGGATAATGAGGTTTTTAAACCTGCGTTTGAGTTTACCGCAGTATTAAGTGATTTGGCTCCAGAATTAAGAACATTACTTACAGTAGTTATTTGCTCCATTAATTGCTGTTTTTCTTCAGCACTGGTATCTGGTGAATTATATTTTTTAAGTAAGCTGTTTAGAGTTTCTGTTCCTGTGGACATATTATTTACAGAAGCAGAAAGGCTGGAATCACCTTGAGATACTGCATTGTTTATAGCACTTAAATTTTTTCCCAAAGTTTTTGAACCAGAGCTTATACCACCAAGAGCAGAAACTAAGCTAGGCGCATTTTCACTGCCCACATTTACTGCGTTGTTAACCTGTTCTACTCCTTTGGCAACTTTTGTTAGGCTGTCTAACTCTTGCTGTGATCCATCTGCTAACTTTTTAATATTCTTTTGTAAATCCGGAGTATTGCTATTTAATGTATTTAGCCCGTCTTTAAGCTGACCACTTCCATTTTTAGCATCACTTAGTCCATTTTTTAATTGATCTGTTCCTGATTTCGCATTAGCTAAACCACTGCTTAATTTATTGGAACCTTTAGATAATGTGTCTACTCCAGATTGAACCTGGAGAATTTTATCATTTAATTTCCATGAGCCGTCTTTAAGCTGATTAGTTCCATCTTTAGCACTAGCTAATTTATCCCTAATAAGAGCATTTCCATCCCTAGCACTGGCTAGACCAGTTTTAATTTGATTACTGCCATTCTGTAAAGCTGGAACAGCGCTTACAAGTTTTCCACTTCCATCTTTTAAATTTGCAATACCGTCAGTTATTTTACCGCTTCCATCAGAAGCTTGTGTCATACCATCTTTAACATCATACAAATTATCAAAAGTAACTTTTGTATATTCCTTTACGAGACTTTTGGTAATCTTTTCATCAAGATTTGTCTTTATACTTGAAGCAATTTTTACAGCTATATAGTTTTTCTTTGGATTATCTTTAAATATGATATCTGGTTTTTGTGGAGTTCCATTTTTAGCACTAAGAGCTTTTTGTGAAAAGTCTTCTGGAATTATTACTTCTCCATAATATTTTTTACCCGTTAATCCACTATCAGCTTCTTGTTCGGAGACAAATCTCCAGCCCACATCTTTGTTGGTCTTTAATTCATCTACTAAATCCCTACCATAGTTTACAGATTTACTATCATTATTAGTACCTTTATCTAAATTTACTACAGCTACAGGTAAATCCTGTATGTTGCCATAAGGATCCCAAAATGAAGACAGATAAAAGAGACTATAGAATATGGGAGTAATTATTATGGCAATTACAGAAACAGTAATAAATCTGTTTTTCAGTATTCTTTTTATATCTTGAGCTGTAACTTTTAAAAAATTCAAATCATATACCCCCTTTAAGATTGCAAATTGTTAGATGGATATAAATTTGTACTGACTGGTCAGATATAGTTATAACTCTTTTTTGATTTAATGTCAATGTGTGAAAACGTGATTATGAAAAATAAATATATTCTGTATTACTTATCATGATATTCACCGCCATGGAGCTGTTTCTTTTAATAATTTGTTAATAATAGATACTTTGATATAATGTACTAATTATCGGTTGATAATTCAAGGACAATATCGTACTATTTAATATGGCATGGTTTAGATTAATAATTATTAGAAAATAGTACAAGTACATTAAAAAAATATAGAAATGGAGGAATTTAAATATGAATAATAAAAAGACTGCTGGTGTAATCTATGCAGTTGCTTCCTATGGATTATGGGGCATTCTGCCTTTATACTGGAAGTTAGTAGACAGCGTATTTCCAATAGAAATCTTAGCTAATAGAATTGTGTGGGCTTTTGTATTTACAATTATAATTATTGCAGTGACCAAACAATGGCATGAATTAAAAGCTATAGTTAGGAACAAGAAACAAATGTTTTATATTTTTATGGCATCAATTTTGATCACTATTAATTGGGGATTGTATATTTGGGCGGTGAATTCAAATAGAATTTTAGATGCAAGCCTTGGATATTATATTAACCCATTATTAGCCGTGGTACTAGGGATGTTGATTTTCAAGGAAAAGCTAAATTGGTGGACTGGGTCTGCTCTTATTATTGCCACCATTGGTGTCATAATAAAAACTCTGCAATATGGTAAGATTCCGTGGATTTCTTTAGCACTGGCTGTTTCCTTTGGATTATACAGTGCAATTAAGAAATCAGTTAAAGCTAATTCTATAGTTGGGATGACTCTTGAAACAGCTATTGTTACTCCAATTGCTGCAGCATATATAGTATCAAGGCATGTTAATGGAATTGGTGCTTTTGAGACAAAAGGTACATTAGTAATTCTTCTGCTTATAGGAGCTGGTGTAGCTACAGCTGTTCCACTGCTGCTTTTTGCCAGCGGGGCAAGAAGACTTCCTCTATCATTGCTTGGTTTCACACAGTATATTTCACCAACCATAAGTCTTATTATAGGAATTTTTGTGTATCATGAAAGTTTTACAGTTGTTGATATGATTGGCTTTTGTTTTATATGGGCGGCACTAGCTATGTATTCTTTTTCACAGATAAGTTTGGTTAAAAGCCCGAAGAATGTGAAGCAGGCTAGCTAATGGGTTTTACTTGAAACATAATTAGTTTAGTTTGTAAGTAGTTTATGTTATAATTATTACAACATAGAAACTAGGAGGAATTGATCAATATGACAGACAGGTACACAAAGCTTCTTGAAATTATGAATAAGAACAAGCGTATAGAAGTTAGCAAATTAGCAGAACTTTTAAGTGTATCGCAAGTGACTGTACGTAAAGATCTTGATGCATTGGAAGCAAAAGGATTATTAAAGCGTGGTCATGGTTATGCCGTTATAACTTCAAGCGATGATATTAATAGCAGACTAGCTTTAAATTATGATATAAAACGTAAAATAGCACGTTTGGCCTCTGAACTGGTTAGTGATGGAGAAACAGTTATGATTGAATCAGGTTCCTGCTGCACTTTACTGGCAGAGGAACTTGCCTATAATAAAAAAGATATAACTATAATTACTAATTCCATATTTATTGCTTCCTATATTCGAGAAGGCAATGCAAAATTAGTATTACTTGGAGGAGATTACCAGCCGGAATCTCAGGTTTTAGTGGGACCCCTTACAAGAAAATGCGTAAAAGATTTTTTTGTAGATAAATTATTTGTGGGAACAGACGGCTATGATTTTAAAATAGGATTTACGGGAAAAAATTTAATGCGTACAGAAACAGTGAAAGCTATGGCTGAAAGTGCTAATAAAATTCTCATATTAACAGAAGCATCAAAATTTTCGGAGCGGGGAGTAGTATCTCAGTTTAAAACGGAAGAAGTAGATTATGTATTAACAGATACTAATATTCCAGAGGAAGCTTTAGAAAATTTAAAGAATAAAAATATAGAAGTTAAGATGATAAGTGCAGATTGATATTAATATAGATTATAAAATACAGACCTTAATGTTTACTTATTTTAAGTGAATATTAGGGTCTGTATTTTTATATAGACTATATTTAAATTATCAGCAGGGTAGTTTCATATCATCAATAAAATATTTTCAAATGAAACTAATATATTGACAGTTAGTAAATAAAGTATATAATTAAGTTATAAGAGAAAATAAAATATTTTCAAATAAAAGCTTTAGAGTAAATGATGGAAATAGAGGGGGATATTTATGGGTAATGTAAAAGAATTGAAAAAAAATACAAACCATTTTGGAGAGCTGACAGAAAGGATGCATAATTTCCGAGAAAAATTATTGAATGCAAAACCAAGAGTTTGCGTAGAAAGAGCTAAACTTACTACAGAAAGTTATAGAGAACATGCTGATAAGCCAATGATTTTACGCAGGGCATTATGTTTAGAAAATATATTAAAGAATATGAGTATTTTTATTGAACCAGAAACCTTAATTGCAGGTAATCAGGCTTCCTCTAACCGTTCGGCACCCATATTTCCAGAGTATGCCATGGATTGGGTTATTGATGAACTGGATGAATTTGAAAAACGTGATGGTGATATATTTTACATTACTGAAGAGAGTAAAAAGACTTTAAGAGAAATTGCACCCTTTTGGCATCATAAAACGCTAAAAGACAGAGGCCTTGCAGGAATGCCTGCAGAAAGTAAGCTTTTTTACGATCTTGGAATCATAAAGGCAGAAGGTAACATTACTTCTGGGGATGCTCATCTGGCAGTAAATTATGAAAAGGTATTAAAGCTTGGATTAATTAACTATAGAGAAAGAACAGAAAAGAAGTTAAAGGAATTAGATCTTACGGATTACAGAAATTTAAATAAATCTTATTTTTATAGAGCAATTTTAATTGTACTTGATGCAGTTGCAGCCTTTGCAAAACGTTATTCAGATTTAGCCTCAGAATCAGCGGAAAGAGAATCTGATTCTTCTAGAAAAGCAGAGTTGCTTGAAATGTCAAGAATATTAAATAAAGTTCCCTATTATCCGGCAGAAAGCTTTAAGGAAGCTTTACAATCTTTGTGGATGATTCACTTAATTTTACAAATTGAATCAAATGGACATTCACTTTCCTATGGAAGAATGGATCAATATTTATATCCTTTTTATAAAAGGGATTTAGAATTTGGAAAAATTACTGAAGCTGCTGCTACTGAATTATTGACAAATTTATGGCTTAAGACCTTTACAATAAACAAAATAAGAAGCTGGTCTCATACACGTTTTAGTGCAGGCAGTCCATTATATCAAAATGTTACGGTAGGGGGGCAGACTGTTGATAAAAAAGATGCAGTAAATCCACTAAGTTATTTGATTTTAAAGAGCGTTGCCCAGACTAAATTACCACAACCTAATTTAACAGTACGTTATCATAGGGGATTATCTGATGATTTTATGAAAGAATGTATTGAAGTGGTAAGATTAGGTTTTGGAATGCCAGCCTTTAATAGTGATGAGGCTATTATCCCCTCCTTCATAGAAAAAGGTGTAACTGAAGAAGATGCCTATAACTATAGTGCAATTGGCTGTGTTGAAGTTGCAGTTCCAGGTAAATGGGGCTATAGATGTACAGGTATGAGTTTCTTGAACTTCCCTAAATCTCTATTGATTGCATTAAATAATGGGGTTGATCCGGAATCAGGAACTAAGCTCTGTGAAGGGGTAGGTCACTTTAGGAATATGACTTCTTTTGATGAAGTTATGAAAGCTTGGGATAAGATTATTCGTGAATTTACAAGACACAGTGTAATAATAGATAACTGTGCTGATACGGCAATAGAAGAAGTTACAGCAGATGTACTCTGTTCAGCTTTAACAGATGATTGTATTGAAAGAGGATTGAACTTAAAAGAGGGTGGAGCGGTATATGACTTTATAAGTGATCTCCAGGTAGGTATTGCAAACTTAGGTGACTCTCTTGCATCCATCAAAAAATGTGTATTTGAAGATAAGAAATTCACTCCAGAACAGCTGTGGAATGCTTTAACCAATAATTTTCAGGGAGAAGAGGGCAAAAGAATTCAAGACATTTTGATTAATGATGCACCTAAGTATGGAAATGATGAGGATTATGTGGATTTACTGCTCAGAAAAGCTTATGATATCTATATTGACGAGATAAGCAAGTATAAGAATACCAGATTTGGCCGTGGCCCTATTGGTGGTGTCTACTATGCAGGTACCTCTTCAATTTCTGCAAATGTGCCTCAAGGAGCTGGAACTTTGGCAACTCCAGATGGAAGAAAAGCGGGAGAACCTTTGGCAGAAGGTTGTTCACCATCTCATGGAATGGATCAAAATGGTCCTACTGCAGTATTTAAGTCAGTTTCAAAATTACCAACCCATGAGATTACTGGAGGAGTATTATTAAATCAGAAGGTTACTCCTCAAATATTATCTAAAGAAGAAAACAGGCAAAAGCTGATTTTATTGATTAGGACTTTCTTTAACCGTCTGGAGGGTTTCCATGTGCAATATAATGTAGTATCCAAAGATACTTTAATTGATGCACAAAATCATCCAGAGGAATATAGAGATTTAATTGTGAGAGTTGCAGGATATAGTGCGTTTTTCAATGTATTATCTAAGCAGACTCAAGACGATATAATTGAGAGAACAGAACAGGCCTTATAATATGCCATGTACTGAAAAGTAAATGGTATATTATATACAATATAGTAACATATAAAATAAATTCCACTCTAATAAATTTTAAAGATTAGAGTGGAATTTATTTATACTTAGTATTTTTTGCAGCATTTGGTGATACAGTAATTTGATTTTTATAATTTTTAATTAATTTTAAATTATAACTTGACTTAAAGTATACTTTAATTGATATGTTTTTATATAAGGGAGGTGTTTCCATGGCAGAATTTCAAATAAGCGAAGTATCAACGAATTTGAAACCACATACTCTCAGGTATTATCACTAAAAATAACAATCAAATCCATTCTCAATAAATATATTTTTATAGTCTGACAAATTCTCTTCGTGTAGTTGTTTTACATGTTTAAATTTATAGTCTTTATTTAAAAGTTCATATTTTTTTTCACCAAATTGATGAAAAGGTAAAAGATTAACCTTATTGGCACCAAGGGACTTTAATAATTTGCAAAACTCTTTTGCATCCTCTAAACTTGAATTAACAGTTGGTATGACAGGTATACGTATTATTACGTCTTTTTCCATGTCTATTGCAGTTTTAAGATTATCAATAATTATATCATTGTATACTTTAGCAGCCTGAAAATGCTTTTCTCTATCATAGTGTTTTATATCAAATAATAATAAATCTACATTTTCTATAAATTCAGAGAAAATTTCCTTTGATATATAACCTGTAGTTTCAATAGCAGTGTGAATATTTTCTCTCTTCAAAAGTTTTAAAAGTTCATCAGCAAATACATGCTGTTGTAATACCTCACCACCGGACAGTGTAACACCACCCTTAGACTCTTCATAAAATACCTTGTCTTTTAAAACTTCTTCAAGAACCTTAGAGAGAGTTAAAGATTTTCCCTCTATTTTTAGTGCCTTTGCAGGGCAATATTTTACACAATCAAAACAGGCTGTACATTTATAAGAATTAATTACTATTCTATCATTATCTAAAGAAACAGCCTTATGTGGACAACTATTAACACAACGGAGACATTTCACACATTTAGACCTGTCCCAGGTAATTTGAGCTGTACTATTTTGAGATTCTGGGTTAGAGCACCAGCCACATTGCAGAGGACACCCCTTAAAAAATACCACTGTTCTGATTCCTGGACCATCATTAACGCTATATCTCTGTATATTAAAAATAGATGCTGTCATATCTTTCATAAATCATCTTTAGTGGCATAGTGTATTGTAAGCACTAACTCCCCACTAAAGTTCACCTCCTTTTAACATAGACACTCTCTAATATATAATAAGCTATTTGGTACTTTTAATTTTATCTATACTATTAGAGTAACATAAATAAATTCATACGTAAACATATTATTTATGAATGAAAGAAAAATATTTGACATTAATATTATATTATACTGCTGTATTTGTGGTATACTATTATACATTAAAGAATTGTTAATTGGTGAATTTTTTAAAGATAATTTATTAAATATATTTTCAGGAGAAGTTTCGTATGAAAGATGATAAAAAAAAGCTGCTGTCAAAAACTGCTTATCTCTATTATATAGAAAATAAAACTCAGAATGAAATTGCTGAAGAATTAAATATTTATCGTACAACCATAAGTCGTATGCTGAAACAGGCCAGAGATGAAGGAATTGTCGATATTACCATAAACAATTTTGATACAGATTTGTTTCTTCTAGAGAGGCATTTAAAAAAGAAATACAAATTAAAGGACATTATTATTGTAACAAATCATGTAGATCAGGATGAAAAGGAAAAAGATAATCTTTTAGCAAAGGAGTCTGCAGCCTATGTGAGAAGAATTATTAAAAAAAATGATGTGGTAGGATTAGCTTGGGGTTCATCTCTAGCTAATATGGCAGCGAAAATTGAAAATTTTAGAATGACAAATTCTATTTTTGTGCCTCTAGTTGGCGGACCTAGTCACATAAATTCAAAATACCATGTTAATACTATTGCCTATGATATGGCAAGATGTTTTGGCGGCAAAAGTATTTTTGTAAATGCCACTGTGGTGCAGGAATCTGAAGAATTGAGAGATGGTATTATAAACTCAAGATACTTTGATGAAATTAAAGCTTACTGGGAGAAAATTGATATTGCACTGGTTGGTATTGGTGGTCATCTATCTGAACAAACCAGTAAATGGAGGGATTTATTAACGGAAGAGGATAGAGAAGATTTAAAGCTCAGAGAAGCTGTTGGGGATTGCTGCTGCCAATTTTTTGATGAAGAAGGAAAAATATTAAAAGGCAATCTATATAATAGAACAGTTAGTATTCCCTTAGAGAGACTTCAAAAGGTACCCTATGCCATAGGAATAGCCAGGGGAGAGAAAAAAGTCAGATCAATTTTAGCTATGCTGAAAAGGAAATATATAAATGTTCTTGTCACTGATGAAGAAACTATAGTTAAGATGTTAAAGATATCAAAAGATCCATATTATAAAGATATAAAATAAAGAAGCATGAGGAAAAATTTCAGGCTTCTTTATTTTATTTTTGAAGAAAGATGTTAGCTGTAGAGAATTGAAAAGAAGGGTAGAGATTAAACAAATTTGTGGATTTTTGCAATTTTAAAAATATATGCACATATGTGTCCTTTTCTATTAAATTATTCCTTGAAATGCCTATATAAAGGCATTTCAAAATTTTCTATTGAAGTGATATACAGTGATTATCTCCATGATGGTAATATTAATTATGAAAGTAAAAGCAAAAATGAAAGTGGGGAATAGAAATGGAATTCTTATTGGATACTGCAAATTTAGAGGAAATTAAAAAATATACTGAAATTTTACCTTTGGCTGGTGTAACTTCTAATCCTTCTATTGTAAAAAAGGAAGGTAAAATAGATTTTTTTAATCATATAAAAGAAATAAGAAATATTATTGGCGGGGATGCTTCTTTACATGTTCAAGTAGTTGCTAGAGACTACGAAGGAATGATAAAGGATGCAGAAACTATTTTAGAAAAAATAGATAAAGATGTTTTTATTAAAGTTCCTGTAAATGAAGAGGGGTTAAAGGTAATTAAAAAGCTAAAAAGTCAAGGAGTTAATGTAACTGCAACTGCTATCTATACAAAATTTCAAGGCTTCTTAGCAATTACAGCTGGAGCTGACTATATTGCTCCATATTTTAATCGTATGGAAAACCTTAACATTGATCCTAAAGCAGTTATTAATGAATTTGCAAAGGAAATTGAAAGATCAAATAGCAAAACAAAAATTTTAGCTGCCAGCTTTAAAAATGTAGGTCAAGTTAATGCAGCTTATGAGTCTGGTGCTCAAGCTGCAACTATAGGTCCAAGTATTGTTAAGGAAGCTTTCCTAATGCCTTCTATCGCAAAAGCTGTAAAGGATTTTACATCAGATTGGGAAGCTATTTTCGGAAAAGACGTAAAAATATATAATTTATAATTCATCTAAACTTAGTTAAAATAATTGATCTATTATATTTTATAGTGAGCACTCTGAAATGATGGCGATAATTTTAGGTTCAGACAGTGCTCATTATATTTATAACTAAAATATATTATAAAATCTCTAAAATAAAGAATTATAGCAGGAAGCTCTAGAAGGATAGACAAAATGATTTTTCTATTGCACATAGAGAAAAGGTTTTGGAGGTAATTAATGATGATAAGTAAGAGAATTGAAAAATTAAAAGAAGGACTTTTTAAAGAAAAGAGACAAATATCTCTTGAGAGAGCTAAGCTTTACACTGAAAGCTGGAAGCAGACAGAGGGAGAACCTGTAATAATTCGAAGAGCAAAGGCCTTAGCAAATATACTGGATAAAGTAGAGATAGATATTAAGCTTGGTGAACTCATTGTGGGAGATAGAACGATAAAGCCCCGTGCCGGTGTTATCTCTCCAGAGATGTCACCATACTGGATTTTGGAAGAATTAGATGAGTTCTTAGTAAGACCTCAAGACAGATTTGATATATCTGAAGAAGATAAAATATATTTTAAGGAAGAATTATATCCTTATTGGAAAGGTAAATCTTTAAAGGACTATTGTCAGCAGATAATCCCTGAATATATAAAGGAAGCAGCAAAAACTAAGATAGTTTCTTTAAATCAAACAGATAAGGGGCAGGGTCATATTATACCTAACTACAATTTTATCTTTAGAAAAGGTTTACAAAACATGATAGAAGATATGAAGGTAAAGGTTAATGAAAATACTGAGAACGATTTTTACAAGGCGTCGCTAATTTCTTTAGAAGCTTCAAAAAACTATATACTTCGTCATGCAGAAATAACTAAGACTATGGCTGAAAGGGAGAGGGATTTAAAGCGAAAAGCAGAGATTGAAGAAATCTCAAAAATTTCTTATAAGGTAGCCTATGAAAAACCAGAAAGCTTTTATGAAGCAGTACAACTATTCTGGTATATAAGTGTAATTTTTCAGCATGAATCCAATGCCAGTTCTATATCCCCAGGACGTTTTGATCAATATATGTATCCATATTTTAAGAAATCTTTACAGGATGGGATAGATATAGAATTTATTAAGGAATTACTCAGAGCACTTTATATAAAATTTAATACAATTGTGGCTTTAAGAAGCAGGGAAAGTGCAAAATATTTTGCAGGTTTCCCTATAGGGTATACCATTGTCTTGGGAGGAGAAGATGAAAGGGGAAAAGATGCTACAAATGAATTGTCCTATATAATGCTTGATATTTTAGGTGATATAAGACTTCCTCAGCCAAATTTAAGTATACGTGTAGGTGAAAAATCACCTAGAGATTTTCTTAGGAAAGCTGCAGAAATTATTAGACTTGGAACTGGTATGCCTCAAGTATTTAATGATGAAGCTAACATATTGGCATACGTAAATAGAGGAGTAAGCCTAGAAGACGCAAGAGACTATGCTGTAGTGGGTTGTGTTGAGCTTTCTATCCCGGGGAAAACTTACGGCCTTCATGATATAGCTATGTTTAATTTATTAAAAACTATGGAAGTTACTTTAAAAGAAAATCCAAAGGCTTTCAAAAACTTTGAAGATTTATTAAAGGCAATAAAAATTAATATTTCTAAGTATGTTAAATATATGGTGGAAGGATCTAATTTTGTAGATACTGCCCATAGAAAGTGTGCACCAACACCGTTTTTATCAAATTTCATTGAAAACTGCGTAGAAAAGGGGAAAGATGTAACTGAGGGTGGAGCATTGTATAACTTCTCAGGGGTTCAAGGTATTGGAACGCCAAATTTAAGCGATTCCTTATATGTAATAAAGAAATTTGTATTTGATGAGAAACAGATTTCTCTAGAGGAGTTAGTTGATATATTAGATAAAAATTGGGAAGGAAATGAAGTGTTAAGACAAAAGTTTATCAACAGATATTATAAATATGGTAATGACATAGATGAAGTAGATAAATTAGGTGCAGATATTTTATCTTATTATTGTAAGGAAGTTGAAAAATATAAAAATTCAAGAGGGGGAATATTTCAGCCAGGTTCTTATACAGTTTCTGCTCACATTCCATTAGGTGAGGCAGTAGGAGCTACACCGGAGGGCAGAAAGGATGGAGATCAGTTGGCAGATGGTGGACTATCTCCTATGGTTGGCAGAGACAAAAAAGGACCTACTGCAAGTTTAAAGAGTATAAGTAAACTGGATAATTATCTAACTTCAAATGGAAGTCTGCTGAATGTTAAATTTTCACCAGATGCTCTAGAGAGAGATGAAGGCTTAAATAAATTAGTTGGATATATACAGGCTTTTAGCAGACTTAAGATACAGCATATTCAATTTAATGTTGTTTCCGCAGACACTTTAAGAGAGGCACAAAAGCATCCAGAGAAGTATCAAAGTTTGGTGGTTAGAGTTGCAGGGTATAGTGCTATGTTTGTAGAATTAGACGAGTCAATACAAAATGATATCATAAATAGAACTGAACATGTATTTTAGGCATCTGAAAATAAATAACAAGTCAAATATACTAGCCTACTGATTGTTATTTATTTAAAGAGGCATTAAGGATGTGATCATGTGAAAAAAGCTTTGATTTTTAATATACAAAGATATAGTCTTCATGATGGGGGTGGAATAAGAACAGTTGTATTTTTTAAAGGCTGTCCTCTTAAATGCCCCTGGTGCTCAAACCCGGAATCTCAAGATTTTAAGCAGGATATAATGAGAAAAGAAGGTCTATGTATAAAGTGCAGCAGCAATAGCTGTTTTCAATGCAGCATGAAACCAGAAGACTGCCCTACAGCTGCTTTAGATCTTGTGGGAAAGGAATACACTGTTAAGGAAGTTTTAGAAGAAGTAAAGAAAGATACTGTATTCTATGAAACCACAGGAGGTGGAGTAACCCTTTCCGGTGGAGAACCTCTTTCTCAGGGAGCATTTGCATTGAAGCTTTTAAAGGAATTAAAGAAATTGGGTATAAATACTGCTATAGAAACTACGGGAATTGGAGATACCAAAATATTATTGCAAATGGCAAAATACATTGATACATTTCTGTGGGATTTTAAGATTATGGATAGTGACAAAGCTAAAACTATAGTAAAGCAAGATATGCAGCTAATGAAGAAAAATTTTCAACTTGTGATGAAGTCAGGTGCAAGAATGATTCCAAGATTGCCTTTAATACCAGAGTATACTGCTGATAGAGATAATATACAAAAGGTAATTGATTTTATAAGTCCCTTTGGTATAAAGGAGGTTCATATATTACCTTTTCACCAATATGGCAGATCAAAATACAGAGCCCTAGGAAAAGAATGTAAACTATTGGATCTGAGGACTCTTAGTGATGAAGAAATATTAGAAATAAAAGATTTTATTGAAAGTAAATCCATAAAGGCTGTAGTGGGTGGTTACTAATATGATATGTATCCACCTGACGGCCTTTTCTTATACTTATAGTAAAGAATTATTATAGACTAGGAAGACATTTATGGTAAATTAATCTTCAAGATAAACAGTAGTACTTTTAAGTAATACATAACAATGTTGATATTTAATCGATTGTATCACTACAGAAGGCCAATTTCTATAAAATAGGCATATTTGAATGAATTTCTATAAAGTGATATAATTGTAGAAAATATAATAAAAGAATTGTTATTTCGTGAAAAAAGTTATTATTACGTTAACATAACATATTATTGTATATTGTTTTATCACATAAAGCTTAAGATTATGGAGTGTTTTGGATAAATTAGGAAAGGTAATAATAAGGAATGATATAAATTTGACAATTCTTGAAAAACAATAAATAAGGTTTATATATAAAATTATCATTCTATGTAAAGGCACAACTATCGAAAGGTAGCGTCGCAAAGCTATGGGTCTAAAGAAAATCTCTTTCTAGGATTGCCAGGTTGTCAAGTATATGATTAAGAATATAAATTTAAAATTCATTGCTATATTAAGATACCTATGCACGGCAGGTGTCTTTTTATTTATTAAATAAGTAATATATGTTTAAAAACTGGACATAAAGCAACTATTATTTAGATAATTCATAAAATTTAGAGATAGTACAATACAGTTTTCAGTAATTTAGAATTAAATAGAGAAAAGATAGCAGCAATTGAATAAAAACATATAAGGGTAAGAGGAGGAATTCAAATGGTCGAAATGTATGATGTGATGGAAAAGGAATTAAATTTAGAGGATTATTTAAATTATAATATAAGAAGAATAGCCGTATTGCTAAACTGTGATATTATTGGAATAATATTGTTTGATGATGATAACAATTTTACTGTATTAAAAAATGCTGTAATCAAAAAGAAAAATGAATATGTAAAATTGGACAAAAAAAGGCTAAGGGTTATTAAAATTGATTCTAAAAGCATACTGAATTTGGTGAAAGAGGATAAAAAAATTGTGGTTTATCAAAATAATCATGAAAAGAAATACTCACCTGTAGCCGGTATCAGTTCATCAGAAATTATTATTCCTATATTTGATAATTACATAGGTAATAATGGTACTTCTACTGACCTTATAGCCAGTATTTATATAGGCACTTTTGATGTAAATATGAAATTGACAATTGATGATATTAAGGATAAAGAAGTATTTAGAAGAATATGTAAGATACAAAATTTGTATCAGGCAATTTATTTAAAGGATCAGAAGCAGAAAATGTTTATAAATTTATTGAATATATTTTCTGAAATGATAAATGACAATGATTCCACGGGAATTTTACATCCTTATCATGTGGCAAATATATCAGAAGAAATAGGAAAAGCTCTCAATCTTGATTATGATACATTGAAAAAAATATATGTAGCAGGACTTTTGCATGATATAGGTAAGCTTTATATAGGTAATGATATTCTAAATAAAAAAGGAAAGCTTACGGAAGAGGATTTTAGTATTATAAAAGAGCATCCTGAATATGGAGCTAACATTGCAAAAGATGTTTTTGGATTGGAGGACATATCAAAGCTTATAAAATGTCATCATGAAAGATATGACGGTACAGGATATCCAAAAGGGATAAAAGGCGAGGACATCCCTCTTGGCAGCAGAATAATATGTTTAGCTGATTCTGTAGATGCTATGCTTTCTCCTAGAAGTTATAAAGAACCAAGAAATGTAGAATTTGTTATAAGTGAACTACTAAAAAATAGGGGGAAGCAATTTGATGCTGAATTAGTAGATATTATGATAAATATGCTTTTAAAGGCAAATGAGGAGACTACAGATATATTATCTGATGATATAATATGGAGTACCTTGACAATCTATACAACGGAAAAGGTATACTCTATTGAAGGAACTTTTGGAAAGTATGATTTTGGATACTATTTTAAGGCAAATAAATTTAATTTCTCCAATGAAATTGAAAAAGAGGATATAAGAAGCATTCATCTATATGTAAATAAAAACAACAATATGTATTGTTATAAGATAAAAGAAGATTATTGTGAAAATAATACATTGCATATTTCATCCCTTGAATATATTCCCTTTGTAGATTCTTTCAATATTTTATGGGATCTGGATGGAATTGTTCATTTAAACTCCTTTGAATATATGCATATTAATATATATAAAATTGGTGGAAGCAGACTGATGTTTTATATAGACAAAGAGCAGGCAGCAGAGGGCATTTTAGATAAAATTCTAAACATGGAAGTCTATTTTAAAGGTGCAAAAAATATAAATCTCACAGGAAAAATAGTCAATAGTTTTAATGTAAGTAATAAAATTCATTATGAATTTCTATATGTGAATGTACTTGATACGGTAATAGACCATCTGTTTAAAAATATATTCAGCAAGCAGATGGAGTTAAGGAGGTTTATTACTAAGGTAATATGATTTTAATATTAATATACTAACTAAAAAGCTATTCCGCAGTGCATAATATGCATTGCGAGACAGCTTCTTTGAAAGTTTTGTAAAAAATTATAATGATTAAGTGATTTTGTTGCTAAATTTTTCATATGAATTTTCTCTATAATTTATTGTTATGACATTAACATTTTTAGATTGAAAATTTTCTATTTCATTTTTATCAATATCTGAATCTGTAATTAGATCACTAATTTCATTTATGTCTCCACTTGAAAAATTGTGATGTCTTCCTACTTTTGAACTATCTGCTAAAATATAAACTGGACCGCCACAGCGTTTAATCATTTCATGGTTTACTAAAGTTTCTTGAAGAACTGAAGTACTTATACCTGATTCGTAAGATATACCACTAACTCCTAGAAAACATTTATCAGCTGTTATTTTTGAAAGTATATAAGTAGCAAAATCACCAACTAAGGACTGTTTTCTTTCATATACCTGCCCTCCTGTTAAAACAAGTTCAACATTGGAATCAATGTTTTCATTAAGAGCTTTGCCGTTATTAGTAACTACATTAACCCTTTTATTTTTTAGATATTTTAACATTAAAAGTACTGTTGAACTAGAATTCATAAATATTGTATCACCGTCTTGTACCAAATCAGCTGCATATTTCGCTATGGAATTTAGTTTTAATTGAAGATTAATATCATTATGTGTTCTTTTATGATTTAAGGTATCTTTAGCATCTATTAATTTTGCACCTCCATAAAATCTAGTTATTAAGCCTTCATCATCTAAAGCTTGAAGATCTCTTCTTAATGTAAGTGGTGAAATCTTTAATTTTTCAGATAAATCATTATTGGATAGTTCTTCATGTACTCTTAAATATTCTAGAATTTTCTCTCTTCTTTTAGAAACAATACTATTTGTTTTTCCCATAAAAATACCCCCTCTATTTTAAATTAATATAAAGAATTAATTAGTTGCTATGATAGTTTATACCATTTAATTAAAAATTACTAATTTAAGTTAAATAGTTAATATTACAAAAACATTGAGTATTGGATACTATCAAATACTATGTAATATAATTATAACTGAAATGAACAAAAAGTTCAAATAAATAATTTAAACGATCAAATATATAAAAATAAAATAAAAAATATTAAAAAACTATTGAATAATATGAACTATTGGTGTATTATAGAATCATAAACAAACAATAAATTCATACAATAGTTCAAAAAGATAATGTATACATTAAATTATACAATTAAATAAAATTATAGGGGGAATTTAAAATGTCACAAATACAGGATATTACAAGAGAATCATGGATACTTAGTACTTTTCCAGAATGGGGAACATGGCTAAATGAGGAGATAGAACAGGAGAAAGTAAAGCCAGGAACTTTTTCGATGTGGTGGTTAGGATGTACAGGTATTTGGCTTAAAACAGAGGGAAGTACGAACATATGTATAGATTTTTGGTGTGGAAGTGGAAAAAAGACAAAATCCAATCCGTATATCAAACCACAACATCAAATGGCTAGAATGTGTGGAGGTAAAAAGCTTCAACCAAACTTAAGAGTAGCACCTTTTGTATTAGATCCATTTGGAATTAAAAAAGTAGATGCAATTTTGGCAACACATGATCACAATGATCATATTGATGTAAACGTTGCAGCAGCAGTTATTCAAAATTGTGATTCAAGTATTCCGTTTATTGGTCCAAAAGCCTGTGTAGATAAATGGATTGGATGGGGAGTCCCAGAAGAAAGATGTGTAGTTGTTAAACCTGGAGATATAGTAAAAGTTAAAGATATAGAAATAGTAGCATTGGAATCCTTTGATAGAACAGCACTGATAACTGAGCCGCCTACTGGAGATATAAGAGGAAAACTACCTCCTGATATGGATATTAAAGCTGTTAATTATTTAATAAAAACACCTGGTGGTAATCTTTATCATAGTGGAGATTCACATTATTCTAATTATTATGCAAAGCATGGAAACGATTACCGCATAGATGTTGCATTAGGTTCTTATGGAGAAAATCCAAGAGGAATTACAGATAAGATGACATCTGTAGATATTTTAAGAATGGCTGAAGCATTAAAGACTAAAGTGGTTATCCCTTTCCATCATGATATATGGTCAAATTTTCAGGCTGATACAAAAGAAATATTAGAGTTATTTGATATGAGAAAGAATAGATTACAATATAAATTTAATCCATTTATATGGCAGGTAGGAGGTAAATTTACATTTCCAGATGATAGTGAAAATAGAGAATATCACTATCCAAGAGGATTTGATGATTGTTTCTCTACTGATATAAATGTACCATTTACATCATTTTTATAATATTGAACATGAGGGTTAATATTTGACCCTCATGTATAAATAGGGGGAATTATAATGTTACAAGAATTAATTGAGAAAAAAAGATATTCTTTTCATGAAGGATTTGAAAAATGGGAAGATGCAGTGCAAGCATCTTGTAAACCTTTACTAGACGGAGGAGCAATTGAACAAGCTTATGTAGATGCCATAATAGCAAATGTTAAAAAATATGGACCATATATAGTTATAGCACCTAATATTTGTATACCTCATGCTCAGGAAAATGTTAAAGGTGTTAATGAAACGGCAATATGTTTTATGAGAACAAAGAAACCCGTACATTTCAGTAATGATCCAGAGCAAGATGCAAGATTATTCTTTGTATTGGCTTCGACAGACAGCAATGTGCATATTCAAAATTTATCAAATATGGTGAGGTTAATTGAAGATGAAAGGGTAGTACAAAAACTATTGGATGCCGAAGAAAAAGAAGATTTAGAGGAAATTATCCAATTTACCAAAGAAAAAATTGTATAAATTATTTTATTAAATAGGGGGAGTAGCTGTGAGTATATTAATGGGTGTATGGAAGTTTTTCCAGATAAATATTTTGACTAATCCAGCATTTTTTATAGGCTTTATCGTATTGATAGGATATTTACTATTAAGAAGACCAATTTATGAAGCAATAGCAGGCTTTATAAAAGCTACAGTTGGTTATTTAATTTTAAATGTAGCAGCTGCGGGACTAGTAAGTAATTTCCGTCCAATATTGGCAGGATTAAAAGATCGTTTTAACTTAACAGCAGCAGTTATTGATCCTTATTTTGGTCAAACGGCAGCTCAAGCGGCAATAGAAGGTATTGGAAAATCATTCTCGCTTATGATGGTAGTACTTTTAATAGCATTTATTTTTAATATAGTTTTAGTATTGTTTAGAAAGGGAACAAAGATAAGAACGGTATTTATTACAGGACATATAATGGTTCAGCAATCTTCAACGGCTTTATGGATGGTATTATTCTGTTTTCCAAATTTAATTGATACACAGGCAGTAATAATGCTTGGATTACTTCTTGGAACCTACTGGGCAGTATCATCAAATCTTACGGTAGAACCTACTCAAGAACTAACAGAAGGTGGTGGATTTGCAGTAGCCCATCAACAGATGTTTGGTATTTGGATTACAGATAAAATTGCAGGAAAAATTGGAAATAAGGAAAAATCAATAGAACATTTAAAATTACCGGGTTTTCTATCAATTTTTAATGACAATGTGGTTGCCACAGGTATATTAATGACAATTTTCTTTGGAGCTATAATGGGAATATTAGGTCAGGGTTTATTACACAAAATAGATACAAGTTTTACTGCAGACAGAAACTTTATGTTTTATATAATTGAAAAATCGTTTAATTTTGCAGTGTATCTGAGTATATTACAACTAGGTGTCAAGATGTTCGTTTCAGAGCTTACAGAGTCGTTTCAAGGTATTTCAAATAAGCTTTTACCTGGATCAATGCCAGCTGTTGATTGTGCAGCAACTTATGGTTTTGGTCATGCCAATGCTGTAACTATTGGATTTTTATTTGGAGCTTTAGGACAGTTTATATCAATTATAGGTTTAGTAGTATTTAAAAGTCCAGTATTAATAATTACAGGTTTCGTACCAGTATTCTTTGATAATGCTACCTTTGCAATATTTGCGAACAAAAAAGGCGGATTAAGGGCAGCTATGATAATACCTTTTGTATCAGGAATAATTCAGGTATTAGGAGGAGCATTTGCAGCATATTATTTTCAGTTATCAAAATATGGTGGATGGCATGGAAATTTTGACTTTGATACAGTATGGCCTGTAATTGGAGTACTAATGAAGAATCTTCAATATGTAGGTTTTGCTATTGTAATTATAGTATTATTAGCTATACCTCAAATTCAATATATGAAAAATAAAAAGGGTTATTTTAAAATAGCAGAAGACTATGAAGAATATGTTAGTGAAACAGAAAATGGGTAAATAAAAAATAAAATTTTAGACCAGCTAGTAAAAGTCAATAAAAATTAAAAAAATAATTTATGAGTAAAAATTTGCATAGCAAATAATCCATTGAAAAAGCACGAACAATGGAATTAATTGTAAGATGATTAGTCTTTAAGTTTTTAGCCGTTAGGCTGCTGTAGTAGAACCATTATTAAGATACATTTTAATATGTATTTTAGGATCACGTATTTCATACTCTTTTTGGTTCCTTAGGACGGAGAATATGTAATTAACAAGTTTATGCATTATTGCCACTAAAGCAACCTTTTTGCTTTTACCATTTAGGTTTTCTTTATAGTAGGTAAGTAAAACTTTGTTTATAGGTTCACCGCTTCTACTGGTTCGTATGGATGCTAATGCCACAGCATATAAGGCTCTTCTGCCTATTCTGGTACCACGTTTAGACATAGTATTTTTATTACTGTTAAACTTACCAGATTGATTGACAGATGGGTCAATACCAAAGTAAGCAACTAAATGTTTAGCTTTTACAAAACCTTTAATATTGCCTATTTCACTCATTATTGTGATGGCAGTTAATTCACCAATACCTGGTATTGAGTAAATCAATTGAACATTTTTCTTAAATTGCTCTGAAATCCTATTGCTTTTCATCAATGAATGAATTTCATTTAATAAATTGTTAAGCTGATTTTCTAAAGTTTCTATTACAGAAATTGTGTTCATGATTTTTACAAACAGGCTAGGCGATTTAAGACCAATGTAAATAGCTTCTTCAGCAGCATCAATTAGCTTTTTATAGATTTTTTCACTATATGTTAGTCCTTTTCTTGAATGACTGCGAATAAGATCTATTAACTCATTTTTATCAGCATTTAAGATAGCTTTAGGACTTGAATATTCTTTTAAAATTGCTATTGATGTTTTGCAAGTAATGTTTGAAAAAACAGAGCTATAGCTAGGAAAAATAATTTTTAAGTCGGTAGAAAGCTTTTTCTTAAAAGTAGATTTACTATCAGTAAACTTATAGTAATCTCTACAGAGAGCTTTTAAGGTATAAATTTCAATATCAAATGCAGAAGTATATTTAACATTTTGAAATTTGCCTATTTTAGCAATGGTTAATGCATCTTTTTTATCATTTTTCACTTTTCTTATGTCTCCATTCTTGTTACAATTAGTAATGAGTGGATTTAAGATACATGTTTCAAATGTATCCCTAAGAAAGTGGAAAAGAGTAAGATGGTATACACCAGTAGATTCCATGAAAATTGCCGTTTTCATGTTAAACTCTTCTTCCGCTTTTTTTATTTGATCTACTAGGTAATCAAAACCATTTCTATTGTGCTTAATTTTAAAAGGCTTTCTATAAACTTCACCGTCAGGTGCTAGTATAGCAACTACTGAAAAGTCTGCTGATACATCGATTCCAACTATTGGTCTATAAAAAAATTTACTCATAAAATAATATCTCCTTTGCTTTGTGAGATAGAATAGATATTCCATTTCTATCAGTAATTCTATAACCTTGTTTGTGACACGGGTAATTCCCAAAGGGAAACCCAACCAGCTAAACATAGAACTCTCACTGATGGAATGATACGCTAATTTTCGGGTATCAATGACTCGTTAGAGTTACTTCCCAGGAGGAATACATCTATCTTCTATTCAGGAGATATTATACATCAATATTTACTAGTATGGATTCCCACTTGGGAAAAATAGAAAACTAAGTTAGATGAGATTAGTACACCCTATCGGGTAGAAAATCTTCGAATAAATTAAAAGAAATGAGTTGTAATGTTCGTTAGAATTCAAGATAGTTTTCTATTGAATGTTATGACTACATTATACAAGGAGGAGTTAATATGTTAAGAGTAATAGCAGCTTGCGGAAGTGGAATGGGTTCAAGTCAAATAATTAAGATGAAAATAAATAAGGTCTTTAAAAAATTAAATATTCCTGTTACAGTTCAGCACAATAGTGTAGGGGAAGCTAAAAGTCAGGCATCCAATTTTGATGTGGTATTTTGTTCAGAAGTACTTAAATCAAATTTTAAAAGAGCAGAAGATTCAGGAACTATAATTATAGGATTAAAAAATATTTTATCAGAAAAAGAAATTGAAGAAAAAGTTATAGAGAAGATAGTTAATAAGAATTAATTGAAAAAGTTATAAAGGGAAAATATGAGATGGCATTATATTTTAAGCAGTTAGTTTAAGAGATAGCAGGATGGGGGAATTAAAAAAATGAAATTTGAAAAAAAGGTTCTTACAAAGCTTCACAGATGTTATGCAACCAGCAGCACCATTGTAGATGGGAAAAGAAAAATATTATTGGCAACAGAAGGAGAAGGTGCTTGTTATAGCTATGATGAAAAGGATTTTAATCAGTCTACAGTGTGGGATGGACCAGGAGGTACTATGTCAATGATAGCGGTACCTGGAAAAAATGGAGACTTTCTAGCAGTACAAAACTTTTTTCCAACTTTTCAATCTGAGAAGGCAACAATTGTATGGGCAAAGCCGGAGAAAGACAATAAGTGGACTGTAAAAACAATACTTGATTTACCCTATGTACACAGATTTGATATATTAACTGCTAATGGAGTTAATTATTTTCTAGGTTCAGTTTTATGCAATTCAAAGAAATTTAAAGATGACTGGTCAGATCCAGGGAAGGTTTATGTAGGAATTCTTCCAGAAGATTTAAGTAAACCAATAGAACTTAAAGTTATAAAAGAAGGATTAACTAAAAATCATGGATACTGCAGGACAACCTGGAAGGGAAAAATGTCTGGAATAGTTACTTCACAAGAAGGAGCTTTTGTTATTACGCCTCCTCAGAGTGAAAATGGAGATTGGACTGTAGAACAGATTCTAGATAAACCCATCAGTGATATTGCAGTAGTAGATATAGATGAGGATGGAGAAGATGAATTAGTTACAATAGAAGAGTTTCATGGCAGTAATTTTTTAATCAATAAAAAGATTAATGGAGAATATAAAGTTATATATAGATATCCAAAGGAAATGGATTTTGGACATGTAGTTTGGGGAGGAAAATTAAGAGGTGTTCCAAGTATAATAGGGGGATATAGAAGAGTCGAAAAAGAATTATTTGTAATTCAGTGTGATGATAAGAAAAAACTTACTTTTAAGACAGAAGTCATAGAAGCGGGAACAGGACCAAGTAATGTGGCTGTGCTGAACGGTGAGGACCGAGATATTATAATTGCTGCAAATAGAGAAATTGGCGAAGGAGCATTATATTTTGTAAGGGATTGAAATAAAGATTTATTCAAATATGAATTAACGGAAAAAACAATTCTTAAAAGGAGGAGAATAAGAAGTGTTGGAAGATTTAAAAAAAGAAATCTATGAAGCAAATATGTGTCTGCCTAAATACAATTTAGTAACTTTTACTTGGGGAAATGTTTCAGCTATAGATAGAGATAAAGGATTAGTAGTAATAAAGCCCTCTGGTGTTGATTATGAAAAAATGTCGCCAGAAGACATGGTGGTAGTTGATTTAGATGGAAAGGTGGTAGAGGGAAGATATAAACCATCTTCAGATACTCCAACTCATGTTAATTTATACAAAAATTTCAGTGAAATAGGTGGAATTGTTCATACTCACTCAAGGTGGGCTACTGTATTTGCACAGGCGGGAAGAAGTGTAAAAGCATATGGTACTACACAAGCTGATTATTTTTATAATGAAATACCTTGTACTAGAGATATGACTGAAGCGGAGATAAAATCTGATTATGAATATAATACTGGAAACGTTATAATAGAAGCATTTCAAAATTTGAATCCAGTATATGTACCAGCGGTTATAGTAAAAAATCATGGACCCTTTACTTGGGGTAAAGATGCTGGAGAGGCAGTTCATAATGCTGTGGTTTTGGAAGAGGTGGCTATGATGGCATGGAATACAGAGGTTTTAACAGAACATAGTGTTAAATCAATGCCTCAAGAACTAATGGAAAAACATTTTATGAGAAAACATGGTGCTAATGCATACTATGGACAGTAGTAAAGTTTTAACCTGACTAACTTGGCGTAAGTCTCCAACGCACTCTGTACAGCCCTCACACAAAATCAAAAAAATCTGCCTGCACTCTGTGAAAGTGGGAGTTTGACGCCAAGTAAGCCATGCATTTGCAGTTCTAAAATTCAGATGGGGTAAAAGAATCCCCATCTGAATTAAGAACTTGCTTCAAATTAGTTAGTTAACCTTTTCTAATCTGTAGAAGTTGTAGAAAACTGTACATTGGATTTAATGGTGATTATTAGTAAAAAGATTCTTTAAATTTAAAGAATCTTTTTCATAGAAAGTAGGTTTGGATATATATGAAACAATATACATTAGGATTATATGAAAAATCGATGCCCAATTTTCTATCATGGAAAGAAAAACTTACAATAGCAAAAGAATATGGCTTTGATACAGTAGAGATGAGCATAGATGAAACTGAGGAAAAGTTAAAAAGATTAGATATGAGTAAAGTAGAGCGAAAAGAACTTGTAGATACAATGTTTCAATATGATATAAAAATAAGAACAATGTGCCTTAGCGGTCATAGAAAATTTTCTTTAGGAAATATGGATGAAGATACTAGAAATAAGGGAATGAAAATGATGAAAAAAGCTATTGACCTTGCCAGTGATCTTGGAATACGAATAATTCAAATAGCTGGATACGATGTGTATTATGAAAAGGGAAATGCTGAGACTAAAAAGTATTTTGAAGAAAATTTAAAAATATCTGCAGAAATGGCGGCAAAAAAGGGAGTAATACTTGCCTTTGAAACTATGGAAACAGAATTTATGAATACAGTGGAAAAAGCTATGGAATTTGTTAAACTGGTGGATTCACCCTACCTTCAAGTTTATCCAGACAGTGGAAATGTTACTAATGCAACGGTAGAATATGGTACAAATGCAGTAGATGATTTTGAAACAGGCAGAGGTCATATTGCAGCGGTACATTTAAAAGAAACTGTTCCAGGAAAGTTCAGAGAAATTGCCTTTGGTACAGGTCATGTAAACTTTCAAGAGATAATAAAAAAATCCTGGGAGTTAGGGGTAAGAAGATTTACATTAGAGTTTTGGTATGTTGGAAATGATAACTGGAAAGAGGTAATTAAGAATTCAAAAAGTTTTATAGATGATAAATTTAATAAAGCTTTAAGATAAGTAACATACTATCTTTTGAATGGAGGCCACAGTTATAATTGGAAATTATTGTAAAGTACGTAGCAGATGTTATCTCTGCTTTGATATGAGATGGGAGTATTAGTGGATATGGTAGTAATTAGATAAAAAGAATTATGATTGGAAGGTGAAAGTATGAATAAAGAAGAGCTTATTTCTATATCAAAAGTAATAAGAAAAGATATTATATGTATGATTTGTGATGCAAAATCAGGACATCCAGGAGGTTCTTTATCTTGTGCAGATATAATCACTTATTTATATTATGAGAAAATGAATGTGAATGTAAAGAAGCCAAAAGATCTCTATAGAGATAGATTTGTTTTAAGTAAAGGGCATGCAGCACCGGCTTTATATGCTGTACTGGCAGAAAAAGGATATTTTGATAAGTCAGAATTAAAGCATTTAAGAAAAATTGGAGCGCTTCTTCAAGGACATCCAGATTGTAAACATATTCCAGGGGTAGATGTTTCTACAGGATCTTTAGGTCAGGGCATATCAAATGCAGTGGGAATGGCCCTTGGTCTAAAAGCTCAGGGGAATAAAGCAAAAGTATATGTAGTTTTAGGTGATGGAGAACTTCAGGAAGGATTAGTTTGGGAAGCTTCTATGGCTGCAGCTCATTACAAATTAGATAACTTAGTTGCAATTGTTGATAACAATGGACTTCAAATAGATGGGAAAAATGAAGAAGTGATGACTGTTAGTCCTATAGATGAAAAATTTCATAGCTTTGGATGGAATGTTATAAATTGTGATGATGGAAATGATTATGACAAGCTCCATGAGGCATTTTTAAAGCTTGGAGAATCTAAAGGAAAACCCACTGTAATAATTGCAAAAACTATAAAAGGAAAATGTGTAAGCTTTATGGAAAATGAAGCATGCTGGCATGGTCAGGCACCTAATGAAGAAGAAAAAGAAAAAGCATTAATGGATATAAGTGGTTAGGGAGCTTATTATAGTAATATTATTTAACAATTAAAATTATAGTTTTTATATTTTGTAAAAACTATAATAGATGTTTAGATTTGTTATATAGGAGGATTGAAAATGGGCAAGGCGACAAGAGAATCTTATGGTATGGCGCTGGTAGAGCTTGGACGCGAAAATCAAAAAATTGTGGTACTTGATGCGGACTTATCCAAATCTACCAAGACAAATGGCTTTAAAAAGGAATTCAAAGATAGATTTTTTAATGTAGGAATAGCAGAGCAGAATTTAATGGGGATGGCTGCAGGATTTGCAAATGTAGGTAATATACCTTTTGCCAGTACTTTTGCGGTTTTTGCTGCAGGAAGAGCTTTTGAAGTAGTAAGAAATTCTATATGTTATCCAAAGATGAATGTAAAAATAGCTGCTACTCATGCAGGAATAACTGTAGGGGAAGATGGAGGTTCCCATCAATCTGTGGAAGATATAGCACTTATGTCATCACTTCCCAATATGACTGTAATAGTTCCAGCAGACCACAAGGAGGCTATGGCAGCAACAAAAGCAGCAGCAGAATTTCAAGGGCCAGTTTACTTAAGGTTTGGAAGATGTGGTACAGAGGATATATTTGATGAAAATTATGAATTTAAAATAGGAAAAGGTGTAGAATTAAGAAGGGGTAATGATATTTCTATTATAGCAACTGGGATGATGGTATCGAAAGCTATAGAAGCTTCAAAAGAACTTGAAAGTCAGGGGATTGGAGCAAGGGTAATAAATATTTCAACAATTAAACCTATAGACAGGGAAATTATATTGAAGGCAGCAATGGAAACAAAAGGAATAGTTACAGCAGAAGAACATTCAATTATAGGTGGACTTGGAGCTATGGTGTCAGAAGTAGTATGCAGTCAATGTCCTATAATTGTTAGGAGAGTTGGAATAAAGGATGTGTTTGGCGAATCCGGTACTCCAAAAGAATTGATGGAAAAATATAAACTTACCAGTGAAGCAATTCGAGAAGAAGCCAAATTGATACTAAACAATTAAGAAGGATTAATATAAATTTATATAGAAAGGTTAATTATATCTTATGGGAAGTTTTAATGGCTGTTAGATAAGTTATTTGCTGTTGCTGGTAACTTTGATGGAGTTTATACTAATATTAAATTTAGATTGATTATAAGGAGAAATGTGTAATGAAAATATTTTTGGATACGGCAAATGTTGATGAGATAAGAAAAGCAAGTGCTCTAGGGGTTATATGCGGGGTGACAACTAATCCTTCACTTATAGCCAAGGAAGGAAGAGATTTTAAAGAAGTAATAGAGGAAATAACTGAAATTGTTGATGGTCCTATAAGTGGAGAGGTTATTTCCATGAACTGTGATGATATGGTAAAGGAAGCTCGTGAAATAGCTAAAATTCACAAGAATATGGTGATAAAGATCCCTATGTGCGAAGAGGGATTAAAAGCTGTCAATATTTTGCATAGGGAAGGAATAAAAACAAATGTAACACTTATTTTTTCTGCATTGCAGGCATTACTTGCAGCAAGAGCTGGAGCTAGTTATGTTAGTCCGTTTTTAGGCAGATTAGACGATATAGGTAATAAAGGTATACAGTTAATCCAAGATATTTCAGAAATATTTAAAATTCATAATATAGATACGGAAATTATTTCAGCTAGTATAAGACATCCCATTCATGTATTGGAATGTGCTAAGGCTGGTTCCAATATAGCTACAATACCTTATAAAGTAATAGTTCAGATGATAAAACATCCACTAACTGATGCTGGAATAGAGAAATTTTTAAAGGATTATGAAAGCACAAATAGATAATTCATAAATATATAATTTGAAATATAAATTTGGCTGTCTATAATAGGAAACTAGGTGAAGTTATTATAATACTAAACCTGGTTTTTTATTATTTATATATTTTACTGCTAAAAACATTAGTGATGATAATACAAAATATATTGCAAAGTAAAACTTACTGTTGTTTTTTAGATTGAAAAATTAATAATGCTTTATTTTTCCTTGATAAACATATTCTATAAGAATATACTTTTAAGTAGGAGGAATTATTGATTTCAAATCTTTATATTAAGTATGAAAAATACTAATGCTTACAATTCTGTTTTTAGGTATTCAACTTTATATTCAAATATTCCTCTAAAACATGAAGTTATATTAAGTTGATTATCTAAGTTAAAAATAATATTAGGATTGGGGATGGTTTTATGAATTTCAAACTGACCGAAGACCAGGCAGCAATTAAAAATACTGTTAGAAAATTTGCAGAGACAAAAATTGAGCCTATATCTTTTCAACTGGATGAAAAAAATATGTTCCCTGAAAAAATTGTAGAAGAAATGGGGCAGTTATCAATTCTGGGTATTCCATATCCGGAAAAATACGGTGGTGCCGGTAAAGATGTACTAAGCTATATTATTGCCGTAGAGGAGCTATCCAGAATAGATGCGGGAGTTGGTGTTATTTTATCAGCCCATGTATCATTGGGATCTTGGCCAATTATGGAATTTGGAACAGAAGAGCAAAAGCAAAAATATCTTACTCCGCTAGCTTCCGGAAAAAAACTGGGTGCTTTTGGGCTTACGGAAACTAATGCGGGCAGTGATGCTGGAAAAACAGAAACCACAGCTGTGTTAAAGGGTGATTATTATATATTAAATGGGTCTAAAATATTTATAACTAATGCTGATTATGCGGAAACTTATGTAGTATTTGCCGTTACAACTCCTGGAACAGGTACTAAGGGAATCAGTGCCTTTATTGTAGAAAAAGGATGGGAAGGATTTACCTTTGGAACCCATTATAATAAAATGGGTATTCGTTCTTCGGCTACAGCTGAACTGGTATTCAAAGATGTAAAAGTACCTAAGGAAAATCTTCTTGGAAAAGAAGGAGAAGGGTTTAAAATAGCAATGAAAACCTTGGAAGGCGGTCGTATAGGTATTGCAGCACAAGCTCTTGGAATTGCTCAGGGAGCCTATGAAAAAGCATTAGGCTACGCTCAGGAGAGAGTTCAGTTTGGAAAACCAATTGCAAGACAACAGTCTATTGCATTCAAACTTGCAGATATGGCTACTAAAATTCGTGCAGCCAGACTTATGGTATACAGTTCTGCCGAATTAAAACAGCAACATGAACCCTATGGTACAGAATCTGCTATGGCAAAGATGTATGCATCAGATATCTGTCTTGAAGTTGTAAACGATGCTGTACAGATCTATGGAGGGTCAGGTTATATAAAAGGCTATGCAGTAGAGCGAATGTACCGAGATGCCAAAATATGTACAATATATGAGGGAACTAATGAAATTCAAAGACTGGTTGTTTCAAATGCAATTCTGCCAAGACCTAAAAAAACTCAATCTGAGAAAAATAATACTGCTTCCAATAATTCAGAAAAATCTGAACCTAAACCAATAACAGGTAATCGTAAAAAAATTATCATAAGTGAAGGCTCTGCTGAAGAAAAAGTAAAGAAATTATTATCTTATCTAAAAGATGAAAACATAAAAATTGAAAAAAGTACAATTGAGCCTTTAGAGGGAAGTATAGGTGATGCAAATAGGGTATGCAGTATAGGTAAAGGGCTAACAGCTAAAGAGGATTTACCTATAATACAGTCTCTTGCTAAAACTTTTGGGGCTGAAATGGGATGTTCAAGACCTATTGCAGAGGAAAATAAATGGATGCCTCTTGATAGATATGTAGGGGTATCCGGGCAGAAATTCAGAGGAGAATTTTATATGGCCATTGGTATATCTGGGCAAGTTCAGCATCTAATTGGCATTCGCGATGCTAAAATAATTGCAGCCATTAATATAGATGAAAAGGCTCCTATATTTGCACAGGCGGATTACGGAGTTGTAGGAGATTTATATGAGATAGTACCAGTTCTCAATAAAATGCTGTTGGAAATAAAGGATTAATATATTGGAACGGTTTGAAAATTATTTATATTTTCTGTGAAAATTACTGTATTAACAATTTTATTCAAGTTTAGATGAATAAAATTATTGTAGAAGTCAATAATCATAAATGAGTTTAAATTTTTCATAATTCAACCACTTTCATAAGAGATGCAGTTCCTTAGAGGCTGCATCTTTTTTATGTGCAAATATGTAAGTATGGAAAATACCCATATTAAGAATTAACATTTACTAAGATAATAACAACTTTTATACTGTTTTTACAGTAATAATTTGTATAACAGCACTATATTCATATTGGATTTACATAAATAGGGGTGCATGGACACAATTACTATGATAATATTTCAAATCAAATCTTGAAGCATAGAAAAATGATGATAAAATATTAAGTATCTAAAAGATAAACAGAGTTTTTTGATTTGGGTGAAGTCTTTTTCTTTACCTAAAATTTACTGGCAGATTATTAAGTACATTTGTTTGGATACTTAATAATCTTGGCCTTTAGAGTAAATATTATCTAGGATGCAGTATACGTTATCTCCTGTTGATATAAAAAAGCAGAGAACTCAAAGTTTTTAATTTAAAATGGTGTTTGTAAAGAATACCTTGGGAGTATTACGAATGCTGGTTATGGGATAAATATGAATTTAAATAAGTATTAGGAGAATGAGTAAATGAGTAGAATGATTGGATATGCAAGAGCTATAAGTGAAAAGGTGAATAACAGAGATATAAAAAAGCAAGTAGAATTTCTACAGGATGCAGGAGATTTAAAATGTGAACTGGTATATATGGATGAAAATACTGATGATGACATGAATCGTCCTGTACTTCAAAAGATGTTAAATGAAATTAAAGAGGGGGATATTGTCTGTATAGATGAATTGTACAGGCTATCCTGTAATTATGAAGATTACATGGAAATAAGAAAAACTATTGATAATTTGGGGGCATCTGTATGGTGCCCTGGTAACGACGATATAAAGCCTAAATCCTATGTATATGATTTTGAATTTAAGGGATGTAGATATAAAAGGCTTGGAAATGGTGTTTACTGGGTAATAGAAGAAGAAACAAATAAAGTATTTAAAGTAAGTGATACAGAATATTTTTACAGAAAAATAATGTATACTTTTAAAAATCAGATAGAATAGCAATTACATATAATTTAACCAAATAGAAAGACAGTAAAAACTATCAAGATACAGTTATATTTTGATGGTTTTTTTGTGTTTAAAGATTTATGCAATATGGTAAAATATATACAATAAGAATGTTAATGAGCAAGATAAAAATACTTGCGCTTTAATAAATTTGGGAGACAAGGAGAATAACTATGTTAGAAAAAAAGAATTACGCAAATGGTCAAAAGGTCTACACATATTGTGAAAATAAACTCACCTACTTAAATATAGAAAAGTGATAGGAGAAATTCATCTAATAAGTGGATAATTGACAGTTGAAAGTTAATGTAAATAGAAATTGTGAAGTAAAGAGCCCTATGTAATATTCAGATAAATAGTAAATTCAAAGGAAAGGAATTTTAGTATATGAATAATGATGAAAAACAAGATTATGATAAAATGAACTGGTTATATAATGCTTTCTATGGAGATATGGAGACTGAACAACTACAGCAATTAGAATTTATAGAAAATCATAAGAATTTGTTACAATCATATACAGATAAAGAAGTATATATATTGGATTCTGCCTGTGGTAATGGAGTTAAAGCTATTGCATTAGCATTAAATGGATATAATGTTACAGCAACTGACATAAGTAGTGAAATGGTGAAATTTGCAAATGAATTTTCCAAAAAGTATAATGTATCAATATCCACAGATGTTAAGTCATGGTCAGAACTACCAAGTGTTTTTGAGCCACAATTTGATATTGTGTTTAATATAGGTAACTCAATTGTTCATTCACCAAATGCAGTAACTAGAGAAAATGATATTTCTTCCTTGGTCCAAGTGCTTAAAAGGAAAGGGACACTTGTTATAGAAACTCGTAATTGGGAAAAAATACTGGCTGAAAATAAAAGATTTACTGTATATGATAAAATATCCTACCTTGATAAAGAGTATATACCAATGTATCATTGGAAATTTAATGGTATTGAACAAGAATCAGAGGTAGAGATTTTGTTTCAAGAAATTTGGAAAGATAATCATGTTGAACTTTATGAAAATTCACTAAGTTTTACACCATTCACACATATGAGTTTATTAGATATAATGAAAAAATTAGGTTTAGATATTATAAAAGATACATTCCATAAAGAGTGTGATTGGTATCTGATATATGGGAGAAAAGCATAGTTAAATTTTAGATTAAGGTTGAGTAATATAAATAGTAAATTTGTAAGTAAGATTAAAATAATAATTATTTATATCAATACAATAATAGGATATAATTTTAATATAGTAAAAGTTGCAGATGAGGGAGGGATTATATGCCAACGATTAGTATGTTTTATGGAATAATTATAAGAATGTATTGTGCACCTAAAGAACATGCACCATCACATTTTCATGCATATTATGGTGATTATAAGGCTGTTATAGATATTAATAATTGTGAACTTATTGAAGGAGAATTACCTAAAAAGCAATTAAGATTAGTAATGGCCTGGGCAGAACTTCATAAAGAAGAACTTGCTGCAAATTGGAGATTAGCTATGGAAAGTGAACTTCCTTTTAAAATAGAACCGTTAAAATAGGAGGGGATAGTATGTATTTATCTGTTAAAAAAGTCAAACCAGTAGATGAATATAAATTATTATTAACTTTTGAAAATGATGAAGTTAGGCTATTTGATATGAATCCATATTTGGAAAAGGGAATATTTAAGGAATTAAAGGATAAGTCTAAATTTAATTCTGTTAAAATATGTTTTGATACTATAGAGTGGGAAAACGAAGCAGATATGGACCCAGAAATGCTATACGAAGAAAGTATTCCTGTATAATATATGTGAAAATTTAAACGAGTGAAACAAGATTGTATAAAAAAATAAGAATCAATCTTGTTTTTCTATTTTTTGTTATAAAAAACAAAAAATCCAATTTATTGAGGGAAATATGAGCAAACCATTTAAAAGAGTAGAGAGATTAGGAACAGTCAGATTATTTAACAATCTGGCTGTATTCATAGTATCAGAAAATATTTATTTTTTATAAGTGTAATTGACTTTAACCTTAGGGGAAGGTTTATTCTTGTATTTGAGGATAAATGAATATGAAAGGAGAATGAATTGGATTTATGCTTTCAATTGGAGAGTTTTCAAAGATATGTCAAGTATCCACTAAGACACTTAGGTATTATGCAGAGATTGGCCTAATTAATCCAGAAGAAATTAACCCAGAGAATGGATATCGCTATTACTCCATAAAACAGTTAGAAACAATGCTTCTTATTAATCGTTTAAAAGCCTATGAAATTTCATTGGAAGAAATAAAAGCCCTTTTACAATTAGAAAAAGATCAGTTTGAAGAAAAATTAATAGTGTTGTTGAATAAAAAGAAATATGAGATTCAAGCAAAGTTAACAGTCTATGATATGATGCTGCAACAACTAAGTAATGATATGCAAAATCTTCAAAAAGGTGAATCGGTATTTAGCAATTTAAAAGATTTAGATATTATGCTTGTAGAAGTACCGGCCATATATATTTTATCAATTCGTAAATTAGTAAGTATAGAAGAATGCAATTTAGGATATGAAGTGTTGTTTAACCAATTGCATAAAAGAATATCAGAAGATGGTCTTACAATGATAGGCCCGCCAATGACAATATATCATAGTGAGGAATATTTATTTGAAGGGTACGATATTGAATTTGCAATTCCAGTCAAAGAATATGTTACTGGTACAAAAGATTTTAATCCGGGATTGTGTATTAAAACCCGACTTAAGGGAGCTTATTCAGAAATTACTTCAGTATATGCAAAGCAACATGAATGGTTAGAACAAGAAAAATATTGTGTGACGAAACCTCCGTTTGATGTTTATATAACAAATCCTAGGGAAACTGGAAGATCGAAAGATTTTATCACAGATGTGTATTTACCTGTGAAGAAAATTTGATTGCTGTGAGGAGGAAATAATATGATTAAAAAAGAATATTTTCATGATGATTTAGAAAGAGTAGTATCAAAGAAATATAAAAATATAGCGGGTATTGCTGTTGTGAAAGATGGAAATACAGTTTATGAAAATTATTTCAATGGGTATGGAAAGGAGGATACACTTCATGTTGCTTCGGTAACGAAAAGTATTTTATCAGCGCTTATAGGCATTGCCATTGATAAAGGTTTTATAGAAAGTGTAAATCAAAAGGTGCTGGATTTCTTCCCAGAGTATGATAGTATGCTGGCAGATAGCAAAAAGCAAGAAGTAAGAATAAAACATCTTCTTACAATGACTGCACCATATATTTATAAGCGTGAACCATTTAAAGAATTATGCAGTAGTTCAGATTGGGCAAAATATGCACTTGATTTATTAGGTGGAAAAGATGAGTGTGGTACTTTCAAATACTCTACAGCCGGAGCACATTTATTATCTGTGATACTTACAAAAGCAACCGGAAAAACAGCAAGAGAATTTGCAAATGAATACTTATTTGAACCAATTGGAATGAAACAACTGCCCAATTATGAAATGACTACTGAAACCTATATGAATTTTATTAAAGGTAAATATGTTTGTGGATGGGTATCTGATCCTAAGGGAAATAGTACCGGCGGTTGGGGAGTTACTTTATCAGCAGTTGATATGGCTCGATTTGGACAACTTTATTTGAATTATGGAAATTGGAATGGTAAACAGATAATTTCAAGAGAATGGATTGAGGAATCTCTGCGGGATAATTCAAATCATTATGGATATCTCTGGTGGCTGTTTAAAGAAGATGAATTTGCGTATTGTGCTATGGGGGATGGAGGTAACGTGATTTGTTGCTTACCAGAAAGAAATATGGTAGTTGCTATTGCTTCTAAATTTATGATGAGACCAAAGGATAGAATGAAATTAGTAAAAGATTATATACTTCCATTGTTAGATAGAGAGAAAAGTATATGAGCATTATCTTTACTCTATAAATCTTATTAATTGTATAAATTTACTTATTTTTCTTGATTTTATATAATATGTAGTGTATTATTTATATATAACAGTATTGAATGAATCGGTAATATTTAAGTATTAATAAAGAAAGATATAAGTATTTTAGTATTTTTATGCTTCTTTATTGACAACTTATAAAATTAAGTATATTATCTAAATAATAGAAAAAGTCGATGATGAGAAGTAGTAGATATGAGAATTTAGTTAAAGCGAGTTTGGAATAGTGTGAGCCAAATACTGTAGCTTGTATTGAATGGATCTCTGAGATGTGATGCGAAATGATAGTAGCAGTAAACGGTGGTCTACCGTTAAAAAGACAGGGTATCGAGTTGAATCTGTACCTGATAAAGAGATGTTTATATTTAGGTGGCATAGCGGAGTTTAACACTTCGTCCTTTAAAGGATGAGGTGTTTTTTATTTATTACATTTATAAATTTCAGGAAATCTAATATTGGATAGTCTATAATTTCCTTATTTGATAATTGTAATGCACTCTTAAAAGTATGTTACTTATATAAAAATATAAATTAATATGGGTGGCACCACGGTCACTTCGTCCCATTTTAGGATGAAGTGGCTTTTTTGTATTTATACATCAAAATATTATAAAAAGAAAGGGGATTAGTTTTAGTGAAGAGTCTGTACTTAGATTAACTTATAGTATACTCTTTCACTAAGGATAAAAGATGAATAATTGTAAAAATCTAAATGAAGTGAGAGAAAATATAGATAGAATTGATAATGAAATAGTTAAATTGATTGCTGAAAGAAGTTATTATGTGAAGCAAGCAGCTAGCTTTAAAAAAGATAGTCAAGATGTAGAGGCACCAAAACGGGTAGAAATGATTATTGAAAAAGTTTGTAAACTGGCAGAAGATAATAATTTAAATCCACATATAATAGAGATAATTTATCGCAATATGATAAATTCTTTTATTACCCTTGAATTAGAAACACATAGTAAAACAAAATAGTAAATATACAGTAAAGGATGGAAAATCTATATGGAAAATATAAAAGAGATATTAGAGAAAAATAATTTTTCCTTTGAATTAATTCATAATGATATACCTATTCATACAGCAAAAGAAGGTGCTGATTATTTTAAAATTGATATTGCTCAAATATCACCAACGCTGATAATATACACTGATGCAGGTTTTCATGTATTAGTTGTTTCAGGTGAAAGAGGACATGTAAATTTTAAAGAAGTAAAACAACTGCTAAAATGTAAAAATGTTAGAATGGCAACTAAAGATGAAGTAAAAGATTTAACTGGCTTTCCAGTAGGAAATGTACCTATGCTTGGAATACCACTTCCATATATATTGGATAAAAGACTTCTTGAATTTTCTTTTGTCTATGGTGGTTGTGGAAAGGAGAATACAACTTTAAAGGTTGATCCTAATGCCTTATTTAAATTAAATAAGGTTGTTGGAGTATTAAATTGAGTAAAAGTAAATATTTATAATATATTTAAATTAATGTGTAATTATGAGATAATATGAATTATATGCTAAATGAGAAAGGTGGAAAGCTATTATGAAAAAATATATTATTTATGCTTAGCAAAGGCTATTGCATAAAATAATAAAATTTATAAAATAGCCTTTGCTCAATCCTAAGAAAATTTAAGTTAGGAGGAGCATAATGAGCTATATTAAAGCTGATGATATATTGCCACAAGAGCTTTTAGAAATAATTCAGAATTATATAGATGGTGAGTATATATAATTCCAAGAAAGGAATGTAATAAAAAGAATTGGGGAGAAAATACAAAATTTGATAGAAATAGTTCTAGGTCCCAGTTATATTTTTCGTCTATCAAAGGAAAATATATTGGATTATTCTGAGTTTTCGGAAAAACAACATAAAGTTGATGAACTTGCAGAATGGACTGCTGATTTTATTATTTCAAGAGGATATAAAGCCTTTGCACAATCAGTAGAATAATAGGATATTCCAGAGCTATAAGTGAAAAGGTAAATAACAGAGATATAAAAAAATAAGTGGAATTTTTACAGGATGCAGGAGGTTTAACATGTGAATTGGTTTATACGGATGAGAATACTAAAAAAGAGTTGACAAGTATAAACGTTTACACTATAATGAAAGCATGAAGAAGATATTAAAAACTTCTTCTAGCAACCCTAATTCATAAAAAGAGTAAGTAAAAAATTTTAAAGGCATTAGTATATAGCGAATACAGATATTAAGTATTTGATTCAAAGTATGACTATATAATAATGTTATTACAGTTTAAAAGGTTGAGAATATAGGATGTACTTAGCTTGCTAGATATACTAAAAGCTAAGTTGTATTGGAACACAAAATTTAGTGAATTTTATCTTGAAAATTATATTTCATTCAAGGCTTATGTACAGATGATTATAGTACAGTATCCTAGATGCAAAGGGATTTCAAGCCTATAAAGAGTCTTAGAGTACGAACGCTTGGAAGTAGAAAACTTTTACTTCTATATATCGGAGCAGTTCACAAGCTGTATAAATATAATTTATCAAATTTTAATTATTAAATTATATGTGTCCAACAAGAAGTTAATCAATAAAAATAATAGATTTTATGGTGTAGAAAGCATATAAAAATCAAAAAAAGGTGATAAGTATTCAAATAATATCAGAAAATTTAAATGAATTAGGTGTTGCTTAACCACTAATTAGTTTATATATAATATATGACTAATTAGTGGTTTTATTTTTTTGCAGTTGATAAATTAATCTCAATATTATAGTATTTAGTATGATTGATGTAAGTTGTAGAATGTTATACTATTAATAGAGTTAATAATTTTAAAGGGGGACAAATATGAATACAAAATATGTTGTTATCATCCAATGTGATATTGCCCATAGAAGGTGCAGTGGATTTGCGTGTACAAATGCTTTTTACAATAGAGATGAAGTTTTTAAAGATTATGACGATAATACAAGATATATCTCTTTTACTTGCGGGGGATGCTGCGGAAAGGGAGTTGCTTCTAAGCTGGAACATTTCGCGAAGAAAGCCTATAAGAAAAATAATCTTAAGAAAGATGAAGTGGTGGTTCACTTATCCTCATGCATGGTAACTGATAATTATCACTATGACAGATGCCCACATGCAGATTATATAAAGAGCATAGTTATAAAGAAGGGGTATAAAAATGTAGTTGAGGGATCTTATATAAGTGTAGGAGCGGAAAGAAAAAGAGAAGAAGGTATATATAACTGTTATGATTAAATTACTAATATTACGTTAATTTGAAAAACAGCAGATATCCAACTTGAAATATAAATTTAAATTTTTAGATTAGGCTATTCAGATTATTTATGATTATTAATATTTAATTATACATTGGATATCTATAAATTACATAATAGGACAAGCTATATATCTACATAATTCATAGAGAGTAAATAGTTGAAAGGGTTGTTAAAAGTGAAATGGTTAAAATTTTTATTTATTTTTATTCCAATTAGCATTGTTTTGGAAGTGTCAGGATTTCATAATCCTCTAGTATTATTTATAGTATCCTGTTTGTCTATAATACCTCTAGCAGGACTTATGGGGGAGGCAACAGAAGAAATTTCTGTTTATGCAGGCTCAAGAGTAGGGGGATTTTTAAATGCCACTTTTGGTAATGCAACTGAATTGATAATATCCATATTGGCTATTAGGGCCGGATTATTTGATGTAGTAAAAGCTTCAATAGCAGGTTCGGTGCTTGGTAATACTCTGTTAGTGCTGGGCGCCAGTATGTTTGTAGGAGGATTAAAATACAAATCTCAAAAATTCAATAAAAAGGCCATTGGTATGTCTACAAACATGTTGCTTCTTGCGGTTATAGGTCTTTGTATCCCAGCAATATTTATGCATTCAATAGACAGTAAATTAATATCTACTAGGTACGAAAGTCTTAGCGTTGCTGTTGCTGTAATATTACTCATAGTATACATATTAGGACTTGTATTTTCTTTCTATACACATAAAGATATCTATGGTACTGAACATGATGGTTCCGATAAAGAAACTAAATGGTCTTTAAAATTTTCTATCTTAGTTTTGGTTATAGCAACTGTTTTAATAGCTGTAGAATCAGAATTTTTAGTGGGTTCAGTGGAACCAATGTCAAAAGCTATTGGATTAAGTGAGTTCTTTGTGGGAATTATTTTAATACCTATTGTAGGAAATGCTGCTGAACACAGTACTGCCATTATTATGGCCTTAAAAAATAAAATGGATGTGGCTGTAGAGATATCCATAGGTTCCAGTCTGCAGATAATTTTGTTTGTGGCACCTATATTAATATTTATAAGCTTATTATTTAGGCCCATGAGTATAGTATTTAATGAATTTGAACTCATAGCTCTTATTAGTTCAATATTTATAGTAAGTAAAGTTGCCAGCGATGGTGAATGCAATTGGCTTGAAGGGGTACAATTGATGTCTGTGTACCTTATAATTGCAATAGCATTTTTCATAATTTAAATAGATGATGTATAGTTTACATGACCATTATGTAGTAACAATGAAAATTAAATATTTTATTAAAGCACCGTATTATTCAAGATAATTATATGGTGTTTTTGTTTCACAATTTAACGTTAATACAGAATGTTTTATCTTATTAGCTTTAATTATAATTTACCATTTGAATCAGATTATGGTATTATGCTATTATAATAAAATATATTTCAGGAGTTAAAGGAGAAAAACTAATGGGAGAATTAAGTAAGCTGCCTAACATAGGTAATAAAGTAGAAGCGCAGCTCAATGAAGTTGGAATAGAAACAGTGGAACAGTTAAAAAAAGTAGGAAGCAAAGAGGCATGGTTATCCATTAAAGCTATAGATAGTTCAGCTTGTATTAATAGATTATGTGCTCTTGAAGGAGCAATACGAGGAATTAGATGGCATAGCCTGCCAAGTGAAGTGAAGGATGAACTAAAGGAGTTTTATAATTTGGTGAAGTAAACAAAATGAGTTCACTAAATAACTAAGTCTAAGTTACATCGTTACTAACAAAAAAGTGCGTACTTTATATTTTGTCCTTTTATGATATACTGATTTTAAAAATTATAAAAGAAAGTAAATGATAAGGGGAGAATTTTTATGAAGGCAATAGCAATTAACGGAAGTCCACGAAAGACTTGGAATACAGCAACTCTTTTAAAAAAGGCATTAGAAGGAGCAAAATCTAGAGGAGCAGAGACAGAACTGATAAATCTCTATGATTTGAATTACAGGGGATGCATCAGCTGCTTTGCCTGTAAACGAAAGGATAGCGATAAATTTGTAGGTCATTGTGCCATGAAAGATGATTTAACAGAAGTTTTAGAAAAAGTAGTTTCCAGTGATGTACTTATTATGGGATCACCTATCTATCTTGGGAATGTTACAGGTCAGATGCGTTCCTTTTTTGAACGTCTTATATTTATGAACCTCTCTTATGATGAAGGAAAGCTTAATAATTTTTATGGCAAAATAAATACAGGCCTTATATATACTATGAATATAACACAGGATGCTTTAGATAAGTTAGGTTATAAATATATATTTGATACAAATGAAAGATATATGAAGCTATTAAATGGAGAAAGTGAGTCTTTAATTGTTACAGATACATATCAATTTGAGGATTATGATAAATATAATGCTTCCAAATTTAATGAGAAGCATAAAGCACAAATAAAAGCAGAACAATTTCCTTTAGACTGCGAAAGAGCTTTTCAAATGGGTGAAAGACTGACAGGGATTTGTAATAAATAAAATTTAAGTACATGATATGGATATTCACAATGAAATACAAGGAGCTGGGAGATTTATGAATGATGACTATATATTGAGAATGATAGAATCAGCTGTAAAAAATGCTGGCAAATTGATATTTAATAAGGAAAATGATGACATTGATACCATAAGTATTGAAGCCATGGATGAAAAAGATATATTGAAAATAGTGTTAAACAGGCTTGTAATGGAGTGTAAATATGATGAGGCAGAGAATATTTTATTTGAACAAATGGAAAAAACACCTTCTAGAGATATTTTTAATATTGGAATAGAATTTTATAATAAATTACTTGTAAAAAGTGATGAGGAACTTCTTAAAGGAAATTTTTCAAAGGAAGAAATACTTCAAGGTTTAAATGATTTAAAAAATATGATTGTAGAAAATAAAACTGTTTAAAACCTACTTTGCGGTAGGTTTATTTGTTTTGGAATTTTTAAATTGATTTTTCACTTCCACAAGAAAGGGATGAACATATTTTGAAAATGGAAATAAGAAAATATAGAGATATAGATATTCCAGCTATGATGAAAATTTGGAATGATGTAATTGAGGAAGCTAATGCATTCCCTCAAACAGAAAAACTAAGTGAAGAAGAGGCAATAAAATTTTTTTCACATCAGACCTATACAGCAGTGGCAGTGGGTGAAAATGAAATTTTAGGATTATATATTTTACATCCCAATAATATAGGCCGATGCGGGCATATTGCAAATGCTTCCTATGCTGTGAATAAAAATTTCAGAGGTCACAATATTGGAGAAAAATTAGTAAGACATTCATTGGACAAGGGTCGTGAACTAAATTTTTCTCTCATGCAGTTTAATGCTGTGGTAAGTACAAATAAAACAGCAATTTATTTATATGAAAAAATAGGATTTAGTCGTCTTGGTGTTATTCCTAATGGATTTTTACTTGGAAGTGGGAGTTACACTGATATTATTTTATATTATATTTCATTGAAATAATAAGTCAGTATACATATATAATTTATATTAACTTAAAACAATAATATAAAGTTAAGGCTAAAGAAAGCAATCAAGCTATTTTATTCTTTTATAACTTATGTTAGAAATTATATTTAATATTTTGTTTACAAATTCAACATAATAACTACATGAAATTTATAAATTATTCTTGACAAGCTTATATCATTGTAATAATATATATTCAATAATATGATTCATATTAATCAAATTTAAATAATAGGTTTTAATGTTTTCTATCTTAGTTAACCAGTAAACTGGAGGCTAAAATTATTTTCTCAAGCTTTATGGAAATAATTTTAGCCTTTATATTTTTATTATTAACTTTAACATAAGAAGATTAAAAGATGAAAGGACATGAATACAATGAATAAAAAAATTATAGGTGTACTAATAGCCTCTTTAACTTCCATATATTTATTTGCGGGTTGTTCTAACCCTTCAAAGCAAGCTGCTCAGAACACTACACAAACTGCTCATGCAGCTGCTAAGAATACTGAACATAATTCTGAAAGTACTAATCATGCTTCTGAAAATACTTCTCACAACCAAGCTAGTAATTCTGAAACATCTTCAAAGGATGCACTTAATAAAGCTTTCACTGATGAATTAACTGGATTAGCTACTATTGAACAGGATGTTAAGAAAAATGATTTTACAGATGCTGAAAAACTTGCGCAGCAGCTTCATGAAAAATTCCACATGGAAATTGTACCGGCTTTAGCAGATAAAAAAGGAAAAGACTATGCAGAAGATATTCATAGTAAGTATCATGAGTTACAGGATGCTGTTAAGAGTAAAGATACTGCAAAGATTGCAGAACTTATAAAAGTAAATAGAGATAATCTTGATACAACTGCCAACATTTTGGAGATTTCAATAAAAAAATAATAGATTAAATAAAAATTTATATTCAATGCACAGGTACTCGGCCTGTGCTTTTTTATATATTAGGAATTTAAAAATTTTTTGTATAAAAATATTGCCCGGCAGGGCTTGAAAAATCTAATGTTAGAAGTTTGAGGAAAATATTACAAGTAATATTTTGGAATAGGATTTTTGATATAATTATTAGCAAATTTAGTGATTGGTGATGATTATGCAAGGTGTTATAAAACAAATATTTGTGGATAATTGGGAAAAATTCAGTGAGATATATAAAGGGAAAATTAGAGCTAACATAAGTAGAGAAGTTGATAAGATGATTAATTGTAAATCCTTAGATAATGGATTTATTGAGTTTAAGTGTGAAAATTGTGGTCATATAAAAAGAGTTGGATTTAGCTGTAAAAGTAGATTTTGTACCTCATGTGGTAAGAAAAAATCTGAAGAATGGTCTGATGAAATGGTGGCAAGACTTATTAACTCAAAGCATAGACATATGGTATTTACAATTCCACAGGAACTTAGAATATATTTTGCTAGGGATAGAAAACTATTATCATTATTACCTAAATGTTCAGCAAAAGCAATTATGAGCTGGTTTAGAGATTTAAATAAAAAAGAATGTTTTACACCAGGAATAATCTCAGTAATTCATACTTTTGGAAGAGACTTAAAATGGAATCCACATGTTCACTTAATTGTCACCGAAGGTGGTGCTGGAGAAATTACAATTTGGAGGAATACAAAACATATAAATTATACAGCACTAAGGAAAAGATGGCAAAAAATATTGTTAGACGAAATAGGAATTAATCTTAAAAGTGGAAAAAAAGAATTTAAAAAATTAAAAAATAAGCTATATAAAAGGTTAGAGAATGGATTTTATGTATATGGAAAAGGTGAAATAAAAACAGCAAAGCAAGCAGGAAAGTATGTTGGAAGATATACAGCAAGACCAGCTATCGCTGAATCAAGAATAATAAAGTATGATGGTAAAAAAGTAACTTTTCGTTATGAAAGACATGAAGATGGTGAAGAAGTTGTAGAGGAAATAGATGTTATTGATTTTATAGGTAGAGTAATAAGACACATACCAGAAAAGAATTTTAAGATGATAAGATATTATGGAATATATGCTAAAAACACAAGACATAAAAATAAATTTTTTAAGTTGGTAAATGAAAAAGTTGCTGAGTTCAAAAGAAAAATTAATAATTGGCAAACAAGAATACTTCTTACATTTGGAGTGAATCCATTAAAATGTGAAAAGTGTGGAACACAGATGAAATTTCATGATATATACTATAAAAATGTAAGTGTAAGAGAAAAATTTAAAGAGAAAATAATAGGTGAAAACAAAATAAAAATTGAAGAGATAATGTACAATTATGGTGTGATTAAGGGAATAATTCGTGATAAAATAGAGCCATTATATGTATAAAGGAAGGTAGTTATTATGGCTAAAAAGAATAAAAAAATAAAAGATAAACAAAGGGCAAAATATAAAGCTAAATTGAAAGAAAATTTAATTGAAGAAGACGGAGTCTTATATATATGTACAGAATGTGGAGTGGAAGAATATATACCAAGGGATGTAGTTGAGATGTTTGATGAAATAGATGATGAAAATGTAATTGAACCTCCTACATTTAGTTGCGAGAAATGCGGAGCTATAATGAAACCAAGAAAATATGACGGAGTTCATGGTATAACTTATGAGTATTAAAATGCGGAGCATCAATATGCTTCGCAAAGGTTTTAGCTTTATAAAAATATTATGAAATAGATATGCTAAGAAATGGGTCTAATTAAAGGGCTTCGCCCAAAAGAAGTTGAGCGAAGCGAAATAACGCGGCTGTGGCCGCTTTTTTATTTAAATAATAGGTAGTTGAATAATAAATACATTACCGTTAAAATTATTGTGGAAGTGGAAATTACACTGATATTATATTTCATTATTTTTATGATAATAGTACTTTTTATACTTGAAATAGTATCATTAACAGCTCAACAGTAACTTTACTTTCATTAAATTTAGTAAAAATAGTTTATTAAACATCATATTATGAATGTGTTAATTCAATATGTAAAAATTTAAAAGGGGATTATGGACTTAATAATATTATAAATATTTTTGGAATTATATTAATAGTATCGAGTCTAATTTTATTTACAATTGCAGCTTTTATTAATGTATATCATAAAAAGACAGTTGAATTTATATAAAAATGTATATTTCCAACTAGATATTTTAATTGGCGAAAATAATAAACATACTTTTGACATTTAGGCGGTGATGAGATGAAATCAATACCAAATTTTATATCCTTTAGTAGAATTATTTTTTCTTTAACTTTGATTTTTCTTAAGCCATTAAGTACAGCTTTTTATGCAGTATATGTTATTTGCGGATTAAGTGATATTATTGATGGATACATTGCCAGAAAAACAGGAAGAGCCAGCAACTTTGGTGCAAGGCTCGATTCTATGGCTGATATGATAATGGATTGTATATTAATATTTATACTTTACCCAATTGTAAGTCCTTCAGTAGAAATTATTATTTGGATTATTTTAATTGCTGTTGTGAGATTGGTATCTATGAGTGTGGCCTTTAAGAAATATAAAACCTTTGCGAGTATTCATACTTATGGGAATAAAATCACAGGTGTAGCTTTATTCATGTTTCCAATGTTAATTCCATATGCCAATACAAATGTGTTAATATATATAATCTGTGTTATGGCAAGTATATCCGCAATTGAAGAATTAATTATTCAGCTCACATCAAGTGAGCTGAAAGTAAATAGGAAAAGTATATTTATAAAATAAAGGGTGAATAATCATTTTATATCTCTTTTTATGATTGAAAAACAGTGTTTTATGACATATTTAACTAAATTCAGCAGTTTTGTAGTAATATAATTGTAGGTGGAATAATATTTTAGCTGTTACGAAAAAATTCTTTTATTTAACCTGACTAACTTGGTGTAAGTTTTCCACGCACTCTGTGAAAGTGATTCGCACCAAATTAAAATTTGGGTTCTCTACTTGCACACAGCGAAAGCGATTCACATAAAATCCAAGATTTTGGTTCTCTGCTTTTCTTCAAGTATGAGTTCCACGCCAAGTAAGCCATGCATTTGCAGTTCTAAAATTCAGATCGGATAAAAAAATCCACACCTGAATTAAGAACTTGCTTCAATAAGATTAATGGAGGGATAAAATGATAGAAGTTACTAACTTATCAAAAAGTTTCAAAAAAACAAAGGCACTGGACAATCTGAACTTTCAAATAAAGGAGGGAGAAATTGTAGGATTATTAGGGGAAAATGGAGCTGGTAAAACAACTACACTGAGAATAATATCTACCATGATCAAATGTACCAACGGTACTGTAAAGGTAAATGGTTTTGACATTAATAAGGAACCTGGTAAAGTTAGAAATGAAATCGGAATACTTTTTGGAGGGGAAGTGGGACTTTATGACAGACTTACAGCACGAGAAAATATAAGGTATTTTGCAGAGCTGAATGGAATGGAGAAAAGTGAAGCAGATAAAAGTATTGAAATGCTTAGTGATAAATTTCAGATGAAAGAATATATGGATAGAAGGGTTGGGAAATTTTCACGTGGTATGAAGCAAAAAGTAGCTATTGCACGTTCCATAGTACATAAACCCAATGTTATTCTTTTGGATGAGCCAACAGCAGGTCTAGATATATCTGCATCTAAGCTGATTCATAATTTTATTGAAGATTGTAAAGGTGAAAATAAGGCTATTGTATTTTCCAGTCACTCAATGGATGAAGTAGAAAAATTATGTGACAGAATAATAATAATACATAAAGGAAAAATTTTAGAGCAGGGAACTATAGATGAAATAAAATCTAAGTATAATAATGATGATATGGAACAAATATTTATGAGTCTGGTAGGTGATAGAAATGAATAATACCACAATAACTGTTTTTAAAAAGGAAATTATAGATCTGTTTAGAGATAAAAAAACAATACTTTTAAGCGTTCTCATACCATTGATAATTTTTCCAATTATCTTTGGAGTTCTAGGTAAAGGATTATCAAGTTCTAAAAACACAGTTGAAAACAATCTTAAAATTGCTTTAATTGACAAGGGAAACAGTTCCTTGGGAAATTTTATTAAATCTCAAAAAAATGTGAAAGTGGAGCAATCTGATAATCTTAATTCTGATATTAAGAATGGAAAGATATATATAGCTGTAGAGATACCGGAAAATTTTAATGAAAGTATAGGAGATGAAAGGACAAGCTCTGTAAATATTACATATGATAATTCCAGTACTAATTCAGAAACAGCTAATACAATAATAAATTCAATTATTGATGCTTATTCTAAGGAAGTAGTAACAGCAAGATTACAAAAAAGACATATTGATACCAGTGTATTAAACCCCATAAAAATAAATAAAACTACAGTTGTAAATGAAGATGAAGGTACATCTAAGCTAATATTATCAATGCTTTTGCCACTAATTTTAGTACTATATAGTGTTACCGGTCCGCTGTCAGCTGCAATTGATCTTGGAGTCGGTGAAAAAGAAAGAGGTACATTAGAGCCATTACTTACAACAAGAGCGGGAAGAATGTCTTTATTATGGGGTAAATTTCTTGCCATAACTGTAGTGGGGCTAATGGCAACTATTGCTTCAATAGCAGGTATTCTAATTGCAATAAAGCAAAGCAGTGCTGCGTTTGGAAGCAGTAGTGGAATATCTGGTATGGAACTTGACGGGTCTTCATTTGTTATAATCGGTATATTAATAGTATTTTTAACCATGGCCTTTGGTGCATTAGAGCTGGCTATAAGTATATATGCAAGATCTTTTAAAGAAGCTTCTACTTACACTTCTCCTTTAATTGTAATAGCTTTGGTACCTACCTATGCAACTTATATGTTAGATGCGAAGAATATATCTTTAGTCTATTTTAATATACCTCTTGCAAATGTAGTGTGTGTACTAAAAGAACTTATCGCCGGCATATATAATTACAATCATATATTTATTACATTGGGATGGATACTGGTATATGTTGTAATTTGTATTTTATTCGCAAGATTTATGTTCAGCAAGGAGGAAGTTATATTTAGAAGTTAGTAGTTTATAGTTTTAAATATATTAAATAATAGAAATGGAGGTGTTTATAATTTGAAGTTAGATGGTTTTGGAATTTTTGTAAAGGATATGGCCATTATGATTAGATTTTATAGAGATGTATTAGGATTTGAGATTAAAGAAGATGAAAACACATCAAATGTATATTTAGAAAAGGATACAACCTTATTTTTATTATACAGAAGAACAGATTTTGAAAAGATGACAAATAGGTCATTTGGATATACAGATACAATAAATGGACATTATGAAATAGCATTAAGTGTTGAAAATTATGATGCAGTTGACTTGAAATTCAAAGAAGTTATTTCAAAAGGAGCAATACCTATTTTAGAGCCAACAACTGAGCCATGGGGACAGCGTACTTGCTATATAGCTGATCCAGAGGGGAATTTAATTGAGATTGGATCATTTACTAAATAATTAGTGGTATCAAGCAGGTGAATGACAAGAGTACATATATGAATGGACTTTAGAATAGGTTAGCATATTGTAAATATAGATAAAAGAATTGAAAGAGGTGTAGAATATGGCTAATGAAATATGTCCTAAGTGTGGAGCACTTAAGGAACTTGATGTAATTGTAAATGAAAATGAGCAAACTGATTTTAATGGAAATATAGTGAAAATCAAGACTAATAATTTTTACTGTTCTTCTTGTCATACATTTGTAAAAAGTGAAGATATAAAACAAAATAATAAGATATTTATATTTATTTATGATGGAATGGCTGACTTTGAAATTACTCTTATTACTCATATTTTAGGGACAGACTTAGGTAAAGAAATAGTAACTATTGCATATGAAAATCATATTATAAAAAGCTTATCTGGACTAGAATATAAGCCAAAAATGTTAGTTAAGGATGTTCTGGCAGAAATCGCAGATGGATTAATAATTCCTGGTGGATGGAATGGGGAACTTAAATCAGAATTGGTTGAATTAATTGAAAATATTAACTCACAAGGTAAACTATTAGGTGCTATTTGCGGTGGACCATACTTTTTAGCTAAAGCTAATATTTTACAAAGTAGAAAGTATACAACTTCTATGATTGAATGGACAGAAAATTATAAACAGCAATATGAAGAATTTGATCCTTTCCCAAGAGAAAATTTTGTTAATGAAAGAGTTGTAGTGAACGAAAATTTAATAACGGCTCAAGGAGTTGCCTTTATTGATTTTGCATGTGAAATATGTGATTGGTTTAAATTATTTAAAAATAAAGATGAAAAAGAACAATTTTTAAAGACATTAAAAGGTTGATTGGTAATATATCATTCTAGTGATGTTAACTATTGGTTAATTATTTTAGATGATTTTTTAATGAAAATATAAATTATCAAAAATTAAGAGATTTTATACTGAATAGGAAACAAATATTATATAGTTTATCAGCTTATAATATTTGGGAGGTAATAAATGAAAATAATTAAAGAAATATTAAGTTATACATTATGTATAATGGCAGCTGTAATTCTTGCAATTCTAGTTAATAAATTAATACTATTTAAAATTAAAGTTCCCACTGCATCAATGTACCCTACAATTAAAATTAATGATCAAATTTTTGTAACTAGAATATATAATAAAGACAACTTAAAAACAGGAGATATAGTAGTTTTTAAATCAAAAGAATTAAAAGAAGAGCTTGTTAAAAGATTAATAGGCATCCCTAATGATACTGTAGAAATTACGGATAAGGGTATTGTATATGTTAATGGAAAACAATTGGACGAACCTTATGTAATTAATAATGGAGGAAAATCAGGAATTTATAAAGTACCTGAAGGACACTATTTTTTCTTAGGTGATAATAGAATGAATTCAAGAGACTCTAGATATTGGAATAATCCATATATTGATAGTTCAGATATAGAAGGAAAGGCCCAAATTATAGTGTATCCTTTTAATAGATTTGGATTTTTAAAATAATATTTCTATAATTATAATTTTAGGTTTTTATTATATTGATGCTGTTACAGTAAAATAAGATTAAATTATTCTATTTAATAATATTATCTTTAAAAAAAGATCTTAATTCTATATATACAGAGATTTAATGCATGACTTTCTTGTAATTATAGAGTAATCTTTCATAGCACAAGTTAGTTCAATACCAACGAACGTGTCACTAGGGGCAAATAGGATATATATAAAGCATACAATTATTCAAGCTATATAGTGCCTATGCCCCTTGCTAGTTTGTTTTTTATGGAAAAGTTGAGTATTATAACTTATAATTCTTTCAATAATATATCATTAATAGATAGCCTAGGTCTTGGTAACGGGTTATAACTTGGATAACCAATTGGTAATAGTGCAATAACTTCATAATCTTCATTAAGATTTATTAATTTTCTAACCTTTTCACGATCGACAAAACCAACCCAACAACTTCCAAGCCCTAAATCAACTGCTTTTAGTGTCATATGATCAATTGCAATTGCAGCATGCTGCCATGTATAGTATTTATTTATTTCTGGATTAGCCATTATTTCCAATTTACCATCTTTTGCAAAGTTATTTATTTGTTGCTCTGTTTCTTGATAGAAATCTTTGAATGCTCCCATATTTTTTAATTCTAAGAATTTTTCCTCTTGTTCCAGCCATGCTTTTTTATATGCACAGCATACGATTACAACTGGTGCATTTTTTACAAAAGGTACAGTGTATTCATTTAGCTTTTCTTTTACTTCGGAACTTTTAATTATTACATATCTGGTAGACTGTATGTTTGATACAGATGGAGCAAGCCTACCTGCTTCAATAATTTCCTGAATGTATTTATCAGGTATAGGTTGTGTTTTAAATTTTCTAATACTTCTTCTTGATTTTATAACTTCATTAAAATCCACAAAAATCACCTCTTCTAAAAATTGGTTATCATTTACATTAGCTCTGAGTAATAAGCTTTTGGAATTATACTATATTTTTGTTAGTAATATACTTATAGTTAGTATTGTACAAAAAATTATTTACTATTGTCAAGTGAATATTATAAAATGTAACTGAGGTGATTTTTAACTAGCAACAACTTAAATATATAATAAATATAAATCTTATTTCAATACATTTATGTAAAATGATAATATATGGATTTTAGTAGAAATTTTGCACCTATTTCTACTAAGTTCTGAATCAATATAATTTGGTATTATCTGCCACGTATAGAAGCGAGTGTTTAATAAAAGGCGATGGTAATATTTTTAATAAAAAGCAATTTACATCTTTACTTAAGGAGAAAATAAAAGCGAGAGCTATTATTTATTATTCTTATTGAATTAATACATATTATTATCTTAGTAGTAATCTATTTGACTTTACCTTTCCTTTTTAATTTTAAGATCTAAAATATTTATATAAATCAAATTACTTAAAATATGTGACGGTATGGTATAATCCTTACATAGTTAGTTATAAACTATACCATGATTAAACTAGAGGAGAATCATATGAATGTACTAGAAAAAAATAAAAGAAAATTTAAAATACCCCAAGATATAATTTTAATTATTATAATAATACTTTTGTTCGGGATTGTTTGGCAATGGGTAATGGTCGAAAAAGAAAGAAATATATTATTAGCTAAAGGAGAAATATTTAATATTAACAAGCACAATATGAGTATATATTCTACAGGAATTGGTAGAGACACTGTTATTTTGATACCAGGATCTGGTACACCAAGTTCATTTACTGATTTTTACACAATACAAATGGAATTGCAGTCGTATGCAAAAACAGTAAGTTTCGATAGAGCTGGATTTGGATGGAGTGAAAAAACTGATATACCTAGAACTATTAATATATTATCAGAAGAGTTACATGAATTACTTGAAAAATCAGGACAAACACCACCTTATATATTAGTCGGTCATTCGTTGGCTTCTTTAGAAGTAATTCATTTTGCACAAAAATATCCTACTGAAGTTAAAGGAATTGTTCTGTTAGATGGAGGAAGTCCAGAATTTTATGCAAATGATTCTGAATCAAAATCATATATATTAAATCGTGTTAGTGCTGTTTTAAGAGTAACAGGAATTGCAAGGGCATTTCAAAATTTAGGTGTTAAACTTCCTTTTGTTGGTGAGAATTTACGATATAATAGGCTGCCGAGTGATATAAAGAAAATAGATATAGCTATGTATTATAAATATTTAGGGAATACAAATAATTTGCAGTATATTAAAAATATAAATGAAAATGCTAAAGAAGTTATAAAGAATGGGCATATTAAAAATATTCCTTTAACTATAGTATCTTCCGATAGTAATGATAGTTGGACAAAAACTCAAAAGGAGTTGTTAAGCTGGTCAAATCATAGTTTTCAAGAAACACTTCATAATTCTGGCCACTATATTCATTGGAGTAATACTGATTATATAGTTAGAAAAATAAAAGAAATTATACATATTACAGATACACAGGCTGCTGTAATTATAGAGCAAGTGATCAGTAGTGTTTTTCTAACTGTTTCCACTTCTATTCCTAAACTTTTTGCTGTATCATCTCCTGTAAGGATAATGTTTAAATCTCTTGAAAACATTGATATTATGATAGTTTCTATAATTATAACAGGCAGCAGAAAAATAACTTGATTCATATTTGCAGAAGAAACTTCCTTTCTTAAGGACTTTGCTCGTTCCAATAATACTTCTCGTGCAGATTTCTGGTTATACCTTGCATTGGTATGTGTGGCATCAACTATAAGGGTTTTGCTCACTAAAACTCCCTTATCAATTGCAATTTCCACTGTTTTCTTTATTAATAAGTCAAGTAAACTCATGTCTTTCAAGCGTAGCTTTCTGAATTTGGTTAATGTACTAGGATGAATCAAATCAACTTCTGCTGGTGACAGATTCAAAAAATATTTAAACGACATGTCATAAAGTGTTCGTGCGACTACATCCTCATCAGATAGTTTTTTATATATGGTACTTAAATAGCATAACAGGATCCTTGGCTCCTCGACCCATATCAATACTGTAACTATTAAGTAGTTCATCGTAGATGAACGAAAAATCAACCAAATCATTGAGTTGTCTTAGAAAGTGATCTTTTGGAATAATCATGTCATATAAGCCTTGATATTTACTCATCACAAATTTCTGTTGTCCCTTTAGCATATGCTTCCTCCTTTCCAATCAATATATGGATACCTTCTTAATTATATTAATTCGACACAACAACTCAAAATCCTTTTTGCCTAGATAAATTAATCCTAAAGAAATATCTTTTATTGATAGAAAAAGTAAAACCGCCATCACTTTCGTGATAACGGTTCAATATTATTAGTTTTTCAGTGGCCTCCAGCATGAATGCGGTGTTTTGCAAAATATTTGATTTAATCATTGGAAAGTTATGATTCTAATTCTTTCAGTATTGCTTGTTGTAGTGGGGCTGCACCTGTAGAAAGATTCCATTCACTAAGAGAATATTTTTTATGATCAATTAATAATGTTGTGGAATCAATACTCTGGCATACATGGCCTTTTTCTTCCAATTGTTTTATAACAGCATTTCTAAAGTCATTGTTATTATAGCAACGGTTTTCGATATTCAGTACTATTTTCTTTGACATAGAATTACCACCTTTACTAAATTTATAAATTAATTATACACTTCCTCAAGTAATATTTATTGAATAAAATCATCATGTACAACAAATTTATAATTATTTTTTTACTGGTATCTGTATTTCACTTAAGTAATCCTCTGTATTTCTTTCATTCCATGGTCCTTTTATACCAACTTGACGTGGATTTCCAGATATATTATATCCATTTTCCTCAATCCAATTAGCTAGAAAAGTATATGCACCTGCTATATTAGAATAATTTCCTGGAACTAATATACTAGCTGCATTTCCTACAGCTTCAGTTTCTTTAAATACAAATCCATTCTCGTCATTCATTAGCTTATCAATGACCATTACTACCTCAACGTCAACTTCACCTTCTTTATAACCATCATCATGATAAGTGGCATAGGCAATACCTGTACAAGAAATATTTTTTGACATTAGGTATTCGTTTAATCTTGCCCAAAGTGTGCCTTCTGCATCGTAAGCTGGTATAGTATCTCTTAAAGATATAACCTTATAGCTAGGTAGTGATTTTAGTGTAACATTATACTTCATATTAACTCTCTCCTTATTTATATTCTTGATTATAGAGTTGATTTTTCTAAGTCGTATTTCCTCGGCTTTAATATTATTTGTAATTTCTTCTCTCTTCACCTTTAAAAATTGTTCTAAATTCTCATTTGATTTTTCTTTCATAAATATTGCTATATCTGATATATTAAACCCCATGTCTCTCAATGACACTATTAGGCTAATATCTGAAATCTGTTTTGCCGAATAGTATCTATAACCTGTGAAGTCATCAATTTGAGCAGGCTTAAATAGTCCAACTTCATCATAATACCTCAGCATACGTACAGATACTTTAGTAAATTTAGAAAAATCCCCAATCTTAAACATAAAATCAACTCCTATAAATTGTTGCCATTCGAATGACATCCTTAGAATAATACTTAACATCATGTGAGAGTCAATATAAATTTTAATATTTAATTTACCTTTAATATATGAAATTATACCATATCATTCCATATAATCTATCATTCCAAATAAATCACATTATAGATTTATTTTATCAAAGCACTGTAGTATTCAATTATAAAAGTATAAATTCTTTTATCTACCTAGTTTAACCTGACTAACTTGGCGTAAGTCTTCCCACTTCCTCAAGTGTGAGTTCGATGCCAAGTAAGCTATGAATTTGCAGTTCTTAATTCAAGATGGGGGGTAAAAGAATCCTCACCTGAATTAAGAACTTGCTTCAATTTATAGTCATATTACATTATAAAAAATTAATATTTTAAATTTAACTAAGGGTTAATTAGTGGAGCTATAACAATGCTTTTAGATAAATACAGTTTTTAATCCTGTAAGACGTTGCTGAAATAGTAGTTGTTATTTTTTGTTTTATATAGAAAGAATTACATAAGACTAATGATTTTTAGAATTAAATCTTTTTAAATAAAAAGTAAAGTGTTGACTCTAACATTATGTCATAGTGTAATATAAAGTTAGAGGCTGATAATGCTAACAAAACTCATGCCGGCAGAATATTAGGTGGTATTAAAGCTCTAAAATCGAAGTGGCAGGTGAAGTTATGATGAAAACAGTAAAACAAGTTTCAGATTTAACTGGAATAAGTGTGCGTATGCTGCATTATTACCATAAAATTGGATTATTAAAACCAACTAAGTTAACGGAAGCAGGCTACAGGCTTTATGATGATGAAGCTCTTGAAACCTTACAGCAGATTTTATTTTTTAAGGAACTTGATTTACCACTAAAGGAAATTAAAGAAATCATAACCAGTCCTTGTTTCGATAAAATGAAAGCACTGGAAGACCATAAGAAGCTGATCATTTTAAAAAGAGATAGATTAAATGCTTTGATAGAGCTTATAAATAAAACTTTAAAAGGGGTCAATAGTATGAGTTTTAAAGAATTTGATATGACTGAATATTATAACGTACTAGAAGAATTTAAAAAAGAAAATAAGGATAGAGTAATTAAGAATTGGGGAAGTGTAGATAACTATAATGAATTCATTGAAAAATGTAAATCTAAGGAAGCTGAAATCGCTAAAGATGCTATAAAGCATTATGGAAGTATAAAAAAATTTACTGAAGCTTTGAAGAAAAATTTAAATAATAGCCTAGCAATAACTAAGGCAGAACAAATGGACAAGTTTAAAAAAGATTGTCTTTATGATAAGCATCCCAAATTAAAAGAGTTATATAAGAAACTTACAGCTGATTTAACTAAAGACCCTTCGTCACAGGAAATTCAACAAATTGCTGGTGAAATAACTAATATAGCTAAAAAAGATTATGAAGCTTTTAAAACTAATATGGGAGACTATTATTGGTATGCTATGGTGGAATTTTACTTAGTATTTCCTAAAGGACTAGACAAATTAGATAAGAAATATGGTGGAAGTGGTGTATCGTGGATAGAAGAAATTGATAAAAAATATGGGAATGGTGCGTCTAAATTTATTGGAAAAGCTTTAAAAATTTATTTGGGGGATTATGAGCCTAAAATAGAAACTCTATATAAAAAGCTTAGATCTAACTTAAGTAAAGATCCTACTTCAAAAGAGATTCAGCAAATTGTTTCTGAAATAGATAATGAGAACCGAAAAATACATGAAGCTTTAAAAGTAGATGAAGGAGAAAATCATTTGGGGTATATGGCAGAGTTTTATTTATCGAAGCCTGAATTCATTAAAGCAACAGATAAAAGATATGGAGATGGTACATCTAAGTTTATTGGGGAAGCCCTAAAATTTTATGCTGAAAATAATAAGTAATGAATTTAAACTCCTGCTAGATAATTTTCGTATTAGTTTTACACAGCAGGTTTAGCACTTCCTCAGGGGGAGCAGCTTCAGTAATTATTGTGCCAATCAAGTATATTAACTCCACAGCTGCCTATAAAGCATTTAGTTGGTTTGTAGTTACATATGATTTCAATAGTCATTGATCCTGTAAATCCATCCAGGTCTTTATTTAGTACTCCTCCTGTGCATATGACATTGATATTGTTTCCTGGTTTGACCAGTACTGAAACAATGTCCACCATGTTAGTTAATACCGTAAGTTTTTTCTTACTCTTTGCAAGTTCTTCTGCCAGCAGTATGTTTGTGGAAGATATGTCTAAAAAAATAGTTTCATTTTCATTAATTATGTCTACTACTTTTTTTGCTATAATTTGTTTTGAGGGAATGTTAATGGATCTTCGTAGTTCAATAGCTTCATTTGGTGCAGACTTTGTTAATGGAACAGCACCGCCATAGGTTCTTTGAAGGAACCCATTTTTTTCTAATAGTTTCAGGTTTTTTCTTATACAATCTTCTGTAACATTAGATTTATTACTTAAATCTTTTGCTATCAATTTACCTTCTTTATGTAAGATTTCCATTATTTTATCATATCTTTCTTGTGCAAACAATTTTATCCACTCTACTAAAAGTTAATTTAGACATATGAAAATAAATAGAAAGTCAAAGATGCGACGTATATTTTAATTATGCAAGGAAACAGGTGACCAGGATAGTGGCTATCTGAGGGTTCTGTTGACGAAGTAGGATTCAAAATAGACTAGCATACTGACTAGTTATTTATTTGAATGTGCCTTATATAAGTTATTTTATATCATAAATATAAAATAATAAAAAGTAATAATATACAATAAATAAATTATAGGCTGTAAATTGAAGGTTAAAGCCTGATCGTAGAAACCAATAATATTATAAATATTACAGAAGTGTACATTAAACTTGCAAGAAATTAAGAAAGCTTTCGATTTATATCCAATGAGTGGAGTTACTACAAATCCAACTATAATTTCAAAGGAGAAGAGAAATTTTATAGATATATTGAAAGAAATAAGAAATGAAATAGATGAGGATAAAATGCTTCACGTTCAGGTTATAAGTCAAAAGGCAGAAGAAATAGTTAAGGAAGCTGAATATCTGAAAGAACTCATCGGTGGCAATATTTATATAAAAATTTCTGTGATTCCTGAAGGAATAAAAGCAATAAAAATTTTAAAGAAAAAGGGAATAAATATAACCGCTACAGATATATTTACAGCAGAACAGGCTCTTATGGCAGCCATTGCAGGTGCACAGTTTGTTGCACCATATGTGAACAGAATAGATAATATATCAGGAAATGGCGTGGATGTGGTAGTGCAAATAATTCAATTATTTAAAGCTCATAATATTTCTGCAAAGGTGCTGGCAGTATCTTTTAAAAATGTACAGCAGGTACATCAGGTTGCACTTGCTGGAGGACAATCAGTAACAGTAAATGCTGAAGTAATGGATAAACTGTTAAGCCATCCATTAACGGACTCAAGCGTAGAACAATTTATATCAGATTGGGAAAGTGTATATGGAAAAGGTAAATATACTTATGATGTAAGTCACATTGAAATAAATAACTAATTTATTTTCATATTCCTAAAATAATATTAATGATAAAAAACATTAAAATCTCACTGCTATGTAAAGGTTATGGTTAGTGAGATTTTTTATATATGCACTTTGTATGTAATAATGGATAGAATATTATGGTGTAATAGATACATGGTTTTAGTCTTAGTTTTAATGTATAGTTTATACTTGTGACTGGGAATTGTTATTGAAGAATTTTTATTAAAAATAATAATGCTCAGAAATATATTATAGAAATTGATAAATAATTACAAAAGAATACAGATTAGAAAATAAAAAATGAAAATGATCTTGACAAAACATACCGAACGGTTTATTATTAAATCATAGTTAATAATAATTATTAATTTTTATGGAGGGAATATTTTGGCTAAAGGAACAAAGGGTGAAAATGCAAAAAAATATTTAATAGAAATAGCTGCTAAATTATTTTTACAAAATGGATACTCAAATACAGGTATAAATGATATATTAACTGAAGCTGGAGTATCAAAAGGGTCTTTTTATTTTCACTTTTCTAGTAAGAAAGATCTTGCAGTTGAAGTATCTAAACATTATTATAAAATTATAGTACAGAATTGGCTTAAGCCGTTATCAAATAATAATTGGGATATATTTATAAATAAATTAGTATCAGATTTAAAAAATTTTACATCACTAGGTAAATTCTTTGGATGTCCAATAGTTATATTAGGGCTAGAAATAGCATTTATAGAAGCGGATTTATCTAAAATGTATGCATATTCAACAAATGAACTTATTGGGATTTTTAAAAATTCATTAAAAATTTCAAAGGTACCAGAAGACGAATTGGATAGTATAGCTCGAAAAGCTTTTGCTTTATATGAAGGTCATATAGTTTATTATAGAATAACTAAAGATGAAAGTGCATTTGATTTTATGTTAAAAGATTTATTGGAAATTGAATTGCATAACAATATATAAGAATATTATTATGCAATTCAATGTTAAATTTTTAACTAACATATGAAATTAAAAAACCAACCAGTCTATTTTAAAATGCGAAATATAAATTAAAATAGGTATCTATAAACATTTATTAATCAAATAGAATTAAAAATTAGGAGGAGATTAAAATGAAAGAACCTGTAATAGTTAGTGCAGTCAGAACAGCCATAGGAGCCTTTGGAAAAAGCCTTAAGGATATACCGGCAGTGGATTTAGGAGCTGTAGTAATAAAAGAAGCAGTTAAAAGGGCAGGAATAAAACCAGAGGAAATCAATGAAGTTATTTTAGGGAATGTTCTCCAGGCAGGGTTAGGTCAGAATCCAGCAAGACAAGCAGCAATAAAAGCAGGATTGCCTACAGAAATTCCAGCTTTTACTCTTAATAAAGTATGTGGGTCAGGCTTAAGAACTGTTAGCTTAGCAGCTCAAATAATCAAAGCTGGGGATGCAGATATAATTGTAGCAGGTGGTATGGAGAATATGTCAAGAGCGCCTTATTTAGTTGATAATGCTGGATTTGGTTATAAAATGGGTAATGGACAGTTTATTGACGAAATGATCAAGGATGGTTTATGGGACGCCTTTAATGACTATCATATGGGAATAACTGCTGAAAACATAGCAGAAAAGTGGGAAATAACAAGAGAAGAGCAAGATGAATTTTCAGTTAAATCCCAGAATAAAGCTGAAAAGGCTATAAAGAGTGGAGAGTTTAAAGATGAAATAGTACCTATAACAGTAAAAACAAGAAAAGGTGAATTTGTATTTGATACAGATGAACAACCAAGATTTGGAAGCAATGTGGAGTCATTATCAAAATTAAGGCCATCTTTTAAAAAAGATGGAACGGTTACTGCGGGAAATGCATCTGGACTAAATGATGGAGCAGCTGCATTAGTTATAATGAGTGCAGAGAAAGCAAAAGAATTAAGCATAAAGCCGCTAGCTAAGATTGTTTCTTATGCATCATCTGGATTAGACCCAAAGATAATGGGTTACGGTGCTTTTTATGCTACAAAAGCTGCTTTAGATAAAATAGACTTAAAAGCTGAAGAATTAGACCTAATTGAAGCCAATGAAGCTTTTGCAGCTCAAAGTATAGCGGTAACAAGAGATTTAAAAATTGATTTGAATAAAGTAAATGTAAATGGAGGAGCAACAGCATTAGGACATCCTATAGGAGGTTCTGGAGCAAGAATTTTAGCTACATTATTGCATGCTATGCAGAAAAGAGATGTAAAGAGAGGACTAGCTACATTGTGCATAGGTGGAGGACAGGGAACTGCATTAATAGTTGAAAGAGACTAAAATAGTTACTAAGTATAGAATCTATAGAAAATTAACCCTTATTTTTTAAGTGTAATTTTATATAATTTATGAAAAATTATTTATAAAGAACTATTTATAAAGAATTAATTTAAAAAAATTACGAAATAAGACCAGCGATAATTTGCTGGTTTTATTTCGTAAAGTGATTATAGGGAACTAAGTAGATAGACAAAATTGTAATTTGAAAATTGAATAATGCAGTGAAAAAATTATTTAAAGATTTTCCTTCATTTATGATTTGCCTAGAATCAATTAGCTATACATGATATAATTATCGATATTAAAGTTGAAGTGGTAAAAAAGTGTGAACTGAAGATTATTTATAGATTGAGCTTCAGGGAATAAGTAGTAATGAAATAAAAGATGGAGGTATTATGAATAAACGAGAGAGAATTAAAACAGTCTTTTTATATGGTGTTTCCATTTGTTACATACTTTTGTTAATTAAAATATTGTTGTTATCAAGAATTTCGCATTCCCAGTTTAGGTCAATTAATCTCATTCCTTTTCACAGTATAATGGAATATATATCTGGCAGCTCTAGGAATATAAAAACATTTGCTTTTGGTAATGTGGTTGGCAATATAGTTATTTTTATTCCCTTTGGTATATATTTGCCATTATTCAAAAATGATAAAAGGGTAATAGCCAATCTGTTGTTTATACTTATAGTGAGTTTATCTGTTGAAATCATTCAGGGGATTTTAGGCATTGGAGCATCAGACATCGATGATATAATTCTAAATTGTTTGGGTGGATTGATTGGTATTTTAGGGTATAAGTTTTTATTGCTTATATTACAAGATGAGAAAAAAGTATATACTGCAATCACAATACTATCTGCTATAGGATTACCTTGTATATTATATTATTTATTCATGGTGAGAATGAGATTCTGAATATCTTTATTGCATAAGCTTCTTTTTAGACGTAGTAAATATAAAAATAAAATATTTTATTCAAACACCGTATTATTCAAGATGAATTTTAGGGTGTTTTGTACTTTAAGAATGTTATTTATTAATTAATACATCCTATGTTAAGGTTCAACCATTGAAAATAAAGGATTCTACAAAAAATTTACCAGCTGATTTAAATAATTTTAGCGATTAATGAAGAATGTATCTTAAACAGCTATTTTGTTTACTTAAAATAGTTCCTTCAGCTTAAGAGCTTGGTAAAATTAGATGGGTATTAATTAATATTCAGAACATTTTTATAGCTTGAATAATGCTTATTTATAAAATAAATACTTACTTTATTTTGTATTTAATAATGGATTATATAGAATATTATGGTATAATTTAAGTCAAAATTGTAGATTACAACATATCAGTTCTTACTATAATACTGTGATTTATCATTATAGCTATTTTAATAATAAAACTTGATATACTTCAAATTATGCAAGAACAATATATAAAAATTAATAAATGAGAGGTAATATAAATATTATGATAGTTTCTAAAAGTAAGAAAGAAAATTATTGTACAGAGATTTCAAATGGAAATAAATATATCTTTTCAGATGTAACAGAAGATAAAGGTGGAAAAGGACAATATTTAAGACCACATGATTTGATTTGTGCTGGATTTGCTTCATGCCTGAATATTACAACAAGAATGATATTAGAACGAAAGAATATTGAGTATGAAGAAGTAATTGTTAAAGTAGATTTAGATAAAAGTGATGAAAATAAGACTAAGTTTATTTACCATGTTGATATTATTGGTGATATTTCAGATGAAGCTAAGCAGATTGTATTCAATATGCTTAAAAATTGTCCAGTAAGAAAAACTTTATCTAAGGAAATAGAGTTTGAAAGAATATAAAAGAAACATTGATATAACAATCTTCTTATTTTATAAGGCACATTCAAATAAATAAAGGAGATGATAATGATTGGAGATAAAAAAGATATTAACTCGTTTATATGTAAATGATATAAATACAGCCATAGATTTTTATAGAAAGCTATTAAATCAAGATTGTGATTTAAGCTTTAAATATACTGAAATGAATCTGGAATTAGCACAAATAGGTAATATTTTAATTTTAGGTGGTACTAATGAAGCTTTAGAACCATTTGAGGATACAAAGGCAACTTTCCTAGTAGATTCTGTTATAGAATTTAGAGAATTTTTATTGAAGAATGGAGCTGTAATTGTTAGAGAATTAAAGAAAGTTCCAACAGGAATGAATTTGACTGTAAAACATTTAGATGGTACTGTAATCGAATATGTTGAGTATAAAAGTATTAATTTGTAATTTCTAGGCTCAGAGAGACATGCATTTGCAGTTCTAAAATTCAGATGGGGTAAAGGAATCTCCACCTGAATTAAGAACTTGCTTCAATTTAACAAAGTAGATAGGAGTAAATAATTAATGGTTAATGTAGGAATACTAATTTTTAATAAAATTGAAGAACTGGATTTCATAGGACCTTTTGAAGTTTTATCGTATGTGAATAAAATAAATGCTGAAAGTACTAATGTTTGGCTTATAAGTGATGGAGAACAAATAATTCAAGGATATAATGGTTTACGATTTTTTGCAAATTATACTATTGATAAATGTCCGCATCTAGATGTATTAGTAGTACCAGGTGGTCAGGGAAGAAAAAATGCTATGCAAAATATAAAAATTCTTAATTTTATAAGGGATAGGTATAAAGATTTAAAATATTTATCTTCAGTATGTACAGGTTCATTGATAATTGCTTCTACAGGACTTTTGAAAGGTAAACAAGCTACTACTTACCATACTGCCTTTGATGAACTTTCTGAGATGGGAGTAATGGCTAAAGAATCAAAAGTAGTTCAAGATGGAAAAATAATCACAGGAGCAGGAGTTTCTTCTGGAATAGATGTGGGATTATATTTATTAAGTAAACTGTTTGATGAATCAATAGCGCAACAAGTATCAGATAAAATTGAATATAAATGGAGTAAGTATTAACGTTATTTTAATAATGTATGGTTTATTGATGTGTAACTGGTAATTATTCCGGAAAAATTTTTATTAAAAGTAATAATGTGCAGGAGTATATATTATGGAGATTAGGAAATATGAAAAGATAGATTTTGCTGAGGTAGCAGAGTTATTTTATAGCACTGTACATTCAGTAAACCTGAAAGACTATAGTCAGAAACAAGTAGATGCATGGGCAACAGGAAAGTTAGATTCAGATAAATGGAATAAATCACTCTTGGAAAATTATAGTATAGTGGCAATTGAAGGAAAAAAGATTATTGGATTTGGAGATATTAATAAAACAAATTATTTAGATCGACTCTATGTTCACAAAGATTTTCAAGGCAGAGGTGTTGCAACGGCAATTTGTGATGAATTGGAGAAGCAAGCAAATGGTGATACAATCGCAGTTCATGCTTCAATTACAGCAAAGCCTTTTTTTGAAAAAAGAGGTTATAAAGTTTTGAAGGAGCAAAATGTGGAGCTTGCAGGAGTTTTTCTTATAAATTATGTGATGGAGAAGTAATGAAATTGTAAACTTGTCTTACTTAATAAAATTAGAATAATATTTAAAAACAAAATATTGTTCACTAAATAAATATGGAGGGATAGTTATATGAATGAGACGCTTAAAATTATAAAGGTAGGGGAGGCAAATTGGTGAAAAGGTAAATTTTATCTTATGGAAAGGAAATTATAGACAAGTATTTAATTATTTATGAATTTATATTACTGGGTTAAAAGTATATGTACATATAGTTAATATATGAAAGGATATAAGATAAATGAAAATTTTGGTGACAGGTGCAACAGGACAGTTAGGTTATGATATTATAAAAGAACTTAAAAAAAGAAATATAGACGCAGTTGGTATTGGATCAAGAGATTGTGATATAACCGTTAAAAATGACCTCTTTCAGACAATTGAAAATGTGAGACCTAATGCAATTATTCATTGTGCTGGCTATACTGCAGTTGATAAAGCAGAAATTGAAATAGATAAATGTAATTTGATTAATGTAGAAGGAACTAAGAATATTGCGTTGGTTTGTAAGAAATATGATATAAAGCTACTGTATGTAAGTACAGATTATGTTTTTAGTGGTGAGGGTACAAAGCCATGGAAACCAGATGATGAAAGAAAGCCAATTGGCCAGTATGGAAAAAGTAAATATCAAGGAGAGCTAGCAGTTGAAAATTTACTTAGTAAATATTTTATAGTTAGAATTTCATGGGTATTTGGAATCAATGGGAAAAATTTTGTTAAATCCATGCTGAATCTTTCTGAAACTAACAATGAAATAAAGGTAGTTTCTAATCAAATTGGTTCTCCAACATATACTGTGGATGTTGCTAAAATCATGGTTGATATGATTCAGACAGATAAATATGGAAAATATAATATTTCAAATGAAGGTTTTTGCTCGTGGGATGAATTTGCAAAAGAAATTTTTGTGTGCACAAATAAAAAAATCAAAATTATTCCAATATCTAGTGAAGAATATGAGGCAAAAGCAGAAAGACCTTCAAATAGCAGAATGGATAAGACTAAATTATTGGAGAATGGATTCAATAATTTACCTTGTTGGGAAGATGCTTTAAAAAGATTTTTAAAAGAATATGGCTTTAGGTAAATTTTTATAAAATTTCATTAATCTACTATGATAAATTATAAGTTAATACAAAAACAGGAATCTAAGTGGGATTTATATGGTATATATTAGATGATATATTTCATTCATTTCCTTATTTACACATTATTGCTGTAAAGAAAGAAAATCGCAAGCATGGAGTAGGAAAAAACTATTGAAATTCTTTGAGGATGTTTGCTTTAAAGATTATGCAAAACTATTTTTAGTTATAGCAGATTTTAATCCAGAATCCAAAATGTTATATGAAAGAATTGGATATGTTGAAGTTGGATGTATACCTAATTTATATAAATTAGGAGTAACTGAATGTTTAATGATGAAATCAAGAAAATAACAGATAGCATCATAAAAAAATACTGAAAAAGAATATAAATGATAAGAACATTAAAATCTCACTGTCATATAAAAAGTATGGTACAGTGAGACTGATATTTTCATATTTTAAACATATGTAATTTAAAATGAAGGGATATATTTTTTAAAATAAAGTATGAAGTTTACATATTTACATGAGTACTCTTATACAAAACTGGTATTGCTGCTGATATAAGGAGCATACCCATAAGGGCGGGTGCAGCATGACCAAGTGATACATATATTTCACCTCCAATTATAGGCCCAATCATTCTTGCTAAAGCCTGAATAGATTGGCTGCCTCCTTGAATCCTTCCTTGTTCACTAGAATCCACAGACTTGGAGAGCATCCCATTGAATGAAGGCCAGAAGATGGAATCACCAAAAGCAAATATAAACATTCCAGCGATAAGAAGAGGATAGAATGAGAACAAAGCCGATGCTGCAATAAGACTGTAACCTATAATCTCCGAGACCATTCCAAGAATTGCTATCTGTTTATCACTAAGTTTTATCAAAAGCTTTGGCATTATGAAACCTTGTGAAATGATGTCTTGGAAGCCCATAATTGAAAACATAAGTCCGATTAGTGCAGGCTTCCAACTGAAAGTATCCATTGTAAATTGTGAAAAAACTGCCTGTAAAGATCCGTTGGGTATCCAAAGTAGGAACGCTGAGACAAGTAACCTTTTTAAATTTTTCATGGAAAGTATGCTGGCAAGCTGTGTAAATGGATTCAGTCTTACAAAGGTAATCTCTTTCAGTCTATTATTCTTGTGAAGGCTCTCAGACATAAAAAAGAATCCATAAACAACATTCAATAAAGTTATTATTGCTCCAAAATACATGGGGACAGAATAACCAAACTTGGCAAGTAATCCACCTAGAGTTGGGCCAATGACGGTGCCTACACCTACAACAGCACTCATCCATCCAAAATATTTGGTTCTCTGTTCCCTAGGAATGATGTCTGAAAAATATGCGAAGATGGTGCTTATGCTCCCACCTGTTATACCTTCTATTATGCGTCCAGCAAATAGCACCCATAGAGCTCCTCCTATACCAAAAACTAAGTACCCCATTGCAGAACCAAAAAGGCATACTAAGAGCAATGGACGACGGCCGTATTTGTCGCTCAAAGCTCCAAGCACTGGGGCCGCAAAAAACACGCAGACTGCATAAACAGACGTCAGCATTGTAACAACTATAGCTTGTTCTCTTGGATTGCTTGTATAAGGCTGCACTAAGAATGGAACCACAGGTGTTATAATACTAAAACCTATGCCGCAAAGAAACACAGACATAAGACCGAATATTAAAGCCTTTTTATGTAAGGTTTGTTCTATGTTATGTCTATTGTTTAATCTAAATTTGAACATTTAAATTCTCCTCTCAAAAGATATGGTTTTGATTCCTTGGAAACATATTTATCCTATCATCATTTTGTTTCCTTGTCAACAAAATGATAACAATAAAAATGCAGCCTGTTCTCAATAGAGCTAAGCTGCCTGTGGTTTCATTATTCAAATTTATTCCGACTTACTAGCTATATCTAGCTTCTTTATTTCTGCATCCAAATGACTACTATACTTTTCTATAAAGGTGAGCATACTGTCAAATTGTTCCTGAGTTATCTGCTCAAATACGGCTTTATCCCTTTCCTGAAACTCTTTGTGAAGTGCCTCATGAATTTTGTTGATTTCTTGTCCTTGTTCAGTAAGCCTGAAATAGATTTCTTTCTTATTATCCGGCTTCTGATAGCTTTCAATGATCCCCTTTTTTATGAGTTTCTTGGTCATTTTGCTTGTGGCGCCTCTAGTCATATAAAGGGACTCAGCTAGTTTTGTTACGTTGGAATCTGGATTTTTTCCAATGCATTCGATGTAATGTACTTCAGAAGACTTATAACCCTTAAAACTGTCTTCCATTTTAAACTTATTAAGCCAAGCCATTTTGTTAAATAATTCTCTAAAACTCATTATGACCTGTTCTTCTTTGTCCATGGACTGTCCTCCCACCTGTTAGTGTATTAACAATATTATATTAAACTTTTGTTTCTATTTCAACAATATTGAAATAACTCCTATAAGTAGAGTGTATTTACTTTTCTGCTAATAAGGGTGTAATTTGGCCTGAGTAGTATATGCATAGAACATGAAGTGCTCTGGTGCAAGCAGTGTAAAGCAGAAGACGTTCTTCTTCACAATTATAATTTTCATTTCCTGCATTATATATAAGTGCTACATCAAATTCTAATCCTTTAGCAAGATAAGCTGGTATTATCAAACTATCACTTACGTATGCATCATCATCTTTGGTTATTATTTTAATTTCAATTTTATCTTTTAAGAATCTGTATACTTCCTGCGCTTCCTTTACAGTTCTTGTTATAATGCCTATAGATTTATAGCCTTTTTCCTTATATATTTTTACATCATCAATAAGTCTTTCTTTTATAGCTTCTTCATTTGAAAAGCCAAGTACTGAAGGTTTATTTCCACTTCTTTCTATATATTCATCAGTAATGTTTTTATTGAGAAGTTTTCTTGAAAACTTGGTGATTTCCATAGTGGATCTATAGCTTTTAGTTAAATTTATTATACAGGTATTATCCTTAGGGAATATATTAGATATATTGTTGTAATTTCCTACATTCATAAATGGGTTAATAGATTGATTCAAATCACCGAGCATGGTTATATTGGCAGAATTAAAAAGCTGATGAAAGATTTCATACTGAAGCGGTGTATAATCTTGTGCCTCATCAATAATAACATATTTTATTTCTAAAGTTTTTGGAAGTCCCTCAAGTACACCTTTTAGATATAAAAGCGGGGGCTGGTCTTCGTAGTTAAGTTTTTCTGCTTTGATATTTTGTAAAGTATAGATTTTTATATCATCAATGATCTTTTCATCATAGTCAGTATTTGATTTCCTTAGGAAAAACTCAAGGTTCTCAAAAAGCTTTTTATAAGCACTTAGCAAATCAAACGCTGTGATTTTATCAATTTCATGGTATACACTTTTCATTTCATTGTCTATAGAGGTCTTGCTTAATTCCATAATTTCAATTTTATCTACATAGTCACCTGAATTTCTGAGTTCATTAGCCACTTCCGCTATCATACGTTTTTTGTAAGGCTCTAAGAGGAATAAAATTCTTTCTTTTATCTTATGCAGCCTCCTTTTTAGTGGAAGTTGGGAATAATCTTTAAAAAATAACTCCTGTATATCATTAGAAGAGATTATTAAATGATCTCTTAGAATTATATCTGTAAAGTTCCTGTTCTTTTTTTCAAGATAAACTACATATTGCTTTAATATGTTTATAAATTCTAAGGAAGATTTAAACTTTATACTGTTTATCCTGGTTTCATAATAATCATGCTTTTTAGATGCAAGAATATACTCCATCATCTGGCAATAAGTTTCTTTTATAAGGTTATTGCATAAGCTGTTATTCATATATTCATTAAAGGTTGTCTGGTACATAGTATCTTCTCCTAGTTCAGGTAATACATTAGAGATATAATCGTTAAAAATTTCATTTGGAGAGAATATTATTATGTTTTCAGGTGTTATCTTATCACGATGCTTATATAATAAATAGGCAATTCTATGAAGAGCCACAGAAGTTTTTCCGCTTCCAGCAGGACCCTGAACAATTAAATTTTTGTACTCTTCATTACGAATTACTTTATTTTGTTCTCTTTGAATGGTGGTTGCTATAGCTTTCATCTTACTATCAGTATTTTTACTCAGTATATTTTGAAGTATTTCATCATCTATTTTAAGATTACTATCAAACATATATTCAATTTTATCTTTATAAATTTTGTATTGTCTTTTTAGTGTAACTTTTCCGTTAATGATTCCTTCGGGACATTCATAGCCAGCGTCTCCAATTTCATAGTCATAAAACATGCTGGAGACAGGTGATCTCCAGTCATATACCATGAAATCGTAGTTATCATTAATGAGATTGGAAATGCCAATATAATATTTTTCTGATTTTTCATCACCACTTTCAAGAAAATCAATTCTGCCAAAATAGGGTGATAAAAGCATTTTCTTATATTTTTCTTCAAGTTTTCTGGTAAATTCATGGGTTCTTTTTTGTGTTTTCATAGTATTAATGAATTGTATAAAATCTACAATTTGATCCAGTCCATTTGTTATAGAAACAGAACCTATATCATTCCATAATTGTCTTTGGGTTTCAATGGCATCATCTCTAAACTTTTTCTTAAAATTACTTTTTTCATTAAGCTGTTTTTCAATTTCTTTGAGAACCTGTTGTAACCATTCATTTTCCAATTTCAATTCAATGTTATTCATATTTTTCATTTCCTCCTTATTAATGAAATAATTTAACCTGACTAACTTGGCATAAGTCTCCCACGCACTCTGTACAGCGAATCACACCAAATACAAAATAAATTTTGTTTTGTCTGCTTGCACTCTGCGAAAGCGATTCACACAAAATCAAAAAAAGATTTTGGTTCTCTGCTTGCACTCTGTGAAAGCGATTCACACAAAATCAAAAAAAAGATTTTGGTTCTCTGCTTTTCTTCAAGTAAGAGTTCAACGCCAAGTAAGCCATGCATTTGCAGTTCTAAAATTCAGATGGGGTAGAAGAATCCCCACCTGAATTAAGAACTTGCTTCAATAAGATTTTATAAATTATATTGACATTGTTTTTTAAATGATATATAATATAATTGAGGATATTTAATATATATCGTTGAAGATAAAAATTAGTAAACTTAGGATAACATTTTTATAATATTGTGTCAATAATAAATATAATTGATTATGTTATTTTAACTAACATTTCATAAATTTCTTTTCAAGTATATAATTTCAGTAGTAATCTTTATATTAACCTTAGGCATATTCAAATAAATAACAAGTTAGTATGCTTAGCCTATTTTGAATCTTACTGCGTCAGCAGAACCCTCAGATAGTCCACTATCCTCGGAACCTACTTTCTTGTTAGATTCAAAATATTCGTCGCATCTTTGACTTACTATTTATTTTCACATTCCTTATTAGTGAATGTTGATAATAGTAAATACTTATAAAAAATAACAAAGGCACTCTTAGAGAGGGCTTTTTTGATGTGCAGTAATAGATTATATAGAATATTATGGTATACTTTTTATAATGTAGGTAGTTAAATATATACACATAAAAAGAAAGATGGATGATTATATGAAAAGAATTGTTGGATTTAGAATATTGAAAACAGCAATAGGTTCAGCACTTGCCATATTTATTGCTGAAGGCTTAGGGTTAAAATATGCAGCAGCAGCTGGAATTATAACTATTTTAAGTATTCAAAATACTAAGAAAACATCTATAAAGCTGGCATTTCAGAGGATTGAATCTACTGTTTTAGCCTTGCTTATATCAAGCATATTGTTTCTAACCTTTGGATACAGCCCTATTATATTTGGAATATACTTAATTATTTTTATACCCATTACTGTATTCCTGAAAATTACCGATGGAATTGTTGTAAGCTCGGTTTTAGTTACCCATTTATTAGCTCAAAAGTCATCATCTATGTTTTGGATACGGAATGAAATTTTACTTATGGCAGTTGGTGCAGGAATTGGAATAATTATAAATATTTATATGCCTAAAATAGAAAATGAGATCAAAGAAACTCAAAGGAATATTGAAGAACATATGCGTATAATTTTATTTCATATGGCAGAGGCTTTAAGAAATCAGTCAGTGCATATTGAAGAAGAAAGGATCTTTAATGAGCTGGAATCAATATTAGAACAAGGAAAAAATAGAGCATATAGACATTTAAATAATTATATTATTAATGATGCTAAGTATTATGTTGACTATATGGAAATGAGAAGTTTACAATACGAAATATTAAAATATATGAGGAGTCATTTTATGAAATTTTACTTAACCTTAGAGCAGACCGAAGTGGTAGCAGCTTTTACTGAAAAGATTGCATCAAATTTTGGAGAATATAATACTGCAGAAGAACTTTTAAAGGAATTAAATGAAATTGTGGTTATGTTTAAGGCTCAGGAACTTCCTAAGACAAGAGATGAATTTGAAAATAGAGCTATGCTGTTTCAGTTTTTAAATGACTTGGAAGCACTCTTAGAATTAAAGAAAAAATTTTGGACTTATGTTAATATATTAGACGTGAAAAGCTGAATTACCACAATTTTTTAAATTAACAGAAATACATGAAGTAGAAGGTTTAATATAAGAAAGGGTGAATAAACCATGGATACCAAAATTGTACAAAAAAATAATATCACAATTGCAATTGTGCAAAGTACTGAACCTATAATAACAGATGTTCAGTCTGCATTAGATTTTATGTCAACAGTAAGATATAAAACAGGATGTGACCGCATTGCTTTAAATAAAGAAGCTATAAAGGAGGAATTTTTCGATTTAAGTACATGTATTGCTGGAGAAATATTGCAAAAGTTTATAAATTATAATTTAAAGTTTGCTGTAATAGGGGATTTCTCTTGTTATTCAAGCAAGGCACTAAGAGATTTTATATATGAAAGTAATAGAGGCAAAGATATATTTTTTATTTCAGATGAATATGAAGCAATTGAAAAATTATCTTCTGTATAGTTTTATATTATTAATTAGATCTTTCAAATCTTTCAGTGTCAGCCGGCAGGTTTACTGGAATATAGGGAATATAGCTGAACAAAATTTAAATTTGAGGTAAAACCTATGAAAAAAGAAAAGGACAACCTGTTTTTATTTATAAGATATTCTATATTTTTTTGCATTTCTTTATCAGTGATAACTCTTGATTCCAGTGGGACTTTAGATATGCTAAAGCTTGTTGCATATCTTTTGATATATATTGTAAATGCGCAGCTTAGAATGTATTTTTTTATGAAATACAGAATTTATACTATATTATCCATATTATTTGAGATACTTATAATATATTTATTATATAGCAGCTTTGGAGGCTTTACCTTTATATATTTCTTTGTATCTATAATAGATGCATCCATTATGCTGGAGAATATAGAAGCAGCAGTGATAAGTTTGATTTTATATGCTGCAGTATTTTTAATAAGTTTGAAGCCTGATTATTCAGCTCTAGAAAGGTATGTATACATAAATGTAATCTTTAATACTTTGGTAGTTGCAGGCTTTAGTTCTCTTGGAAGGTATATAAAAAGTCAAAGGGATAGAAAAATAGAGGCACAGAAATTATATGATAAGATAAAGGTATCGGAAGACAGACTTAAGGATGCCTATGGAAGGCTTGAAAGCTACTCCTCTACGGTAGAAGAAATAACTATTCTCAAAGAGAGAAACAGGATTTCCAGAGAAATACATGATACCGTTGGGCATACGCTATCTACACTAATAATCCAGCTTCAGGCAGTGCCTTATTTATGGAAATCAAATCCTGATGAAGCAGAGAATATGATAAAGGATATGGTTGACTATACAAAAAATGGACTTGAAGATGTAAGAAGGGCTGTAAGAGAATTAACTCCTTTAGCTTTTGACAACAGCAGTGGTATTTTTCTTTTAAAAGAGCTTATGATAAACTTTGAAAAACATTCCAAGGTTAAAATCAAATTTAATATATCCAATAAACTTCATTATGATCTAAATTCAGATCAAAGCTTTGTTTTATATAGAGTTTTTCAGGAATCTTTCAGCAATTCCTTAAGACATGGACAAGCCACTGAGATAAATATAAATATGAGTTTTTCTGAAGAAGAAATATATGTACATATGAGAGATAACGGTAACTGTAAAAAGGACATGAAAAAGGGTTTTGGACTAACTAACATGGAAAAGAGAATAGTTTTTATAGGTGGTATATTTTCATACATAAATCATGAAAATAAGGGCTTTGAAATAAATATAAGTATTCCAAGAAATAAGAACATAGCTAAATTACAGGAGGATAGTGATGGAGGAGATAAAGATAATTATAGCAGATGATGAAAAGCTTATAAGGAGCAGCTTAAATATAATAATAGGTTCTGATCCTGCTATAAAAGTTGTAGGTCTTTGTGGTGACGGGGAAGAAGCGTATAATTTTTGCAGGGATAATCAAGTAGATGTAGCTCTTATGGATATAAGGATGCCAAAGGTGGACGGAGTTTATGGTACCAAGCTTATAAAAGAAGTTTCTCCGGATACAAAGGTTTTGATCCTTACTACCTTTAATGACGATGAATATATTTTTGATGCTATGAAATTTGGTGCCAGCGGATATCTTTTAAAGGATACCTCCCATGAGGTTATAATAGACAGCATAAAGGGGGTTCACCTTGGGAATGTAATAATGAATCCTGTAGTGGCTTCAAGGGTTATTGAAAACACATCAAGGGAGAGGAATATATCTGCAGAGGATATAAAGAGTAAATTTTCTCTAACTTCAAGAGAAATAGATGTAATAAAGGGCATAAGTGAGGGACTGACAAATAAAGAAATTTCTAAAAAGCTTTTTGTAACAGAGGGAACTGTAAAAAATTATATTACAGAAATTTTATCAAAACTCAGTCTTAGGGATAGAACTCAAATTGCAATATTTGCTTTTAAAAATAACATTACGTCAAATAAATAACTAGTCAGTATTGTAGTCTACTTATTTTCATATGCCTAATATATATAAAAATCATGACTTAAGTCATGGTTTATTTTTTTAAATTTATGACTCAGCTCATTACTTGAAAGTTTATCCAGATTATATAATAAGCATAAGAGGTGATTGATGATGTCAATATTGGAACTTAAAAATGTAACTAAAAGATATGACGATAAATTAGTAGTAGATAATGTGAGTTTTTCTATAAGAGAAGGAGAGACTTTTGGGCTTTTAGGACCTAATGGTGCAGGAAAGTCTACAATTATTTCTATGATATGCGGTCTTGTAAAGGCAGACAAAGGCAATATATTTATAGATAGCCATTCTATTTCAAAGGATTCAATTGCAGCTAAAAAAAATATAGGTATAGTACCTCAGGATATAGCTCTTTATGAAAACTTAAATGCCATTGATAACCTAAAGTTCTGGGGGACGCTATATGGATTAAAGGGCAATCTTTTAAGAGAAAGGATTGAAGAGGCTCTTGAGATTACAGGATTAAAGGATAGAGCAAAAAGTAAGATAAAGAGCTACTCAGGAGGAATGAAAAGAAGAATCAACATGGCTGCTGCTTTTATGCACCATCCAAAGCTTCTTATAATGGATGAACCTACAGTGGGTATTGATCCTCAGTCAAGAAATCATATTCTGGAATTTACTAAAAGTCTTAATGAGGAATATGGTACTACAGTAATGTATACAAGTCATTATATGGAGGAAGTTGAAATGCTGTGCAGCAGCCTTGTTATACTGGATGAGGGAAAAGTTATAGCCAGTGGAACTCAGGAGGAAATAAAGAGAATGGTTTCAAATGAGGAGAACATTGAAATAAGCCTTACCAATTATACTAATGATATTGGATTAAAATTAGATAAGCTTCGAGCTGTAAGTGGAGTTAATTACAAAAATGGTGTTCTTTCAGTAGTTATGAAGATCTCTGAGAAGAATGGTATTCAGGACATTATTGATATATTAATCCATAATGATGCCAAGATACAAAATATAAATATAAAGGTTCCAAATCTGGAAACTGTATTTTTAAATCTTACTGGGAAAAATTTAAGGGATTAGGGGGATGAACATGAAAACTATAAGTATATTTATGAATTCATTGAAATTATTTTTAGTTAATATTAAGGTGTATATTTTTGTTTTCCTCATTGCCCCTTTTATATTCTCTTTTATGTATGGGAATATGTATAAAAAGATATTAGATCCAGATAGAACTATTGATAAATTTCAGGTTGCGTATATAGATATGGATAAAAGTCCTGAATCAAAACCCTTGGAGCAGATTCTAAGGGGAGATAAGCTCAGTAAAATTGTAAATTTAAATAATCTGTCCAGTTTAGATAATATAAATAGTGATTTGATTAAAGGAAACTATACAGCGGCTATAGTTATTCCAAAGGATTTCTCCAGCAATATTGGTAATAACAAAGAGGCTTCCATTCAGGTTTTGCAGTCACCTTCTGCTGGTGTAAAAGGTGAAATAGTATATGACATAGTAAAGGTATACTGCTCTTATTTAAATATGAATAGAAGTGTTTATAGTGTAATTATGAAAAATTTAAAGGATGAAGTCGCAACTGAGAAGATGTTTAAGGATATAACACCATTAATAGAAGCAAATTTAAGTAAAACTTATGTTACTTATACTTCTCTCCCAAAGGCTAAGCTTTTGAACTATAAACAGCAGTTTGCTCCCAATATGCTAATAATGTTCAGCTTATTTATTGCATTAACTCAGGCAATTACTGTATTAAAGGAAAGAGAAGAAGGCACTGTAAGCCGTATATATTCAACGGCTACCAGTAAGTTATCCTTCTATTTTGGAAAGCTTTTGGCGGTTTTTTCTATATCTTTAGTTCAAATGATCTGCTTTTTAGCAGTTTCAATTTTATTTATAGGAGTAAATTTTGGCAACTATTTAAATCTTATTCCTATAATGATAACTCATGCAGTTATCATATCAGCCATTACAGCTTTGCTTATGGTACTGTTTAGAAATGTAAATGTGCTATCTGTAGTGTTTAGTTTTCTGGCAGCTATAATGTCAATATTTTCAGGAAGCTTTTCTCCGGCAGACTATTATCCTGAATTCATGAGAAGAATATCTCATTTCACTGTTAATTATTGGATTAATAATCTTTATACCAGTAATATGCTGGGAGATAGTTTTGCTTATCTATTTCAAATAATTGCTGTAATGTTAGTTATATCGGCTATGGTTATTTTACTTGGTGCTGTAAAAATAAAACATGAATATTAGGAGGAAAGCACAATGCAGATTTTAAGATTGACCTTACTTAATTTAAAAAGAATGATAGCAAACAAAAATGTACTTTTTCTTACACTTTTAATGCCTATGGTGGTTATGTGCATAGTTACATTTTTTAATAGGGGAAGTGAAAATACTAGTAGTAGTGATAAAATTTATATTGATTTCGTGAATAAGGATAAAGGGAATCTTGGACAAGAACTCATAAAGGAATTTCAGTCTTCTGGGAATTTTAGTGTTTATACCACCAGTAAAGAAGAGGCAGAGTATAGGGTTTCCCATAATGTTACTTCTGAAGCAGTAATAATACCTGAAAAATTTTCTGAAAGTATTGAAAAGGGAGCTGATCCTAATATAAGTATTTTAAAGCTGAATATAGGAAACGTAACCTTAACTGCGGATAGTAAGATAAATTATTTTATAAATGAAAGAATTATTTCAAAAGAAATAGCATCAAGTTTAAAGGGAAAGACTACAGAAGCAAAGGATATCTCCATGGAAATTTCAAAGGAAACAGCTCTAAATAAAGTAACGACTTCCTCAAAAACAGTAGTAAAGGATAATAAAAATCCCCTGGGAAATCAAATTACCATTAATCTTTGTGTAAGTTTTATGATGTTTACGGTATTATTTATAGTCAATGAAATAATAGCAAGAAGAGATGATAAAACCTTAAAAAGAAGTTTTACTGCTCCTAATAGTAAATTTGCCATAATGGCTTCTTTTGTAGTAGCTTTTTTATTAATAGGATGGCTTCAGGTAATACTTATGGTTGGAAGTACTTCTCTATTGTTTAAGGTAAATTGGGGGAATTCTATCCTTTCATTATTTGTATTTTTTACAGCCCTTATACTTGTAGTACTTGGTCTTGGAGTACTGCTGTGCAGAATTGTAAAAACCGCCAGTAATGCATCTATGGTATGTCAGATGGTGGTTCAGATAAGTTGTATGGTAGGAGGTTCCTATATGCCTCTTGAGTATTTTCCTGACTTTTTAAAGCGTATAGCTTATTTTGTCCCTCAAAGCTGGGCAGTATCCGCCCTTACAGATGTAGTTATAGAGAATAAAGGTCTTATTTCAATTCTTCCTGATATAGGAATACTGCTTCTATTTGCAGCAGCCTTTTTTACTGCAGGAGTTTCTACTATAAGGGAGATAGCGGAGTAAATATCATTGGATACTGGCCATGAGTTTATTGAAAACTTTCCTAACTTTTAGAAGCTGCATCATTCCTCTCTATGTGTAGAAAAACAAGGCAAAATATCAGTAAAATTATACTGACCCATACTGCTTTAGCTTTTAAGTGAGAAGTTACAAATCCACCGAAAAAGGCTCCTATTATAAAGAATATTACAATTGTAAAATAACGAAAGGATTTTACTGATGCAGCAGGATCCTTTTTTGTAAAAGCAGTATGCAGTGCCAGTGAGGCAGAACGTAAGTTACCGGTGCACATGGTAGAGGCATAGGGGGAATCCACTAATTTTTTAAAGGTAGAATATTGCAGTGAAGCAACAAAAGAAATAGCAGTAGTTACTACCACATCTAAATTGCCATAGGGCATAAATCCTACAATAAAAAGCAGTATTATTTCAATAATTAAAATAGTGCGATAGTGGTTTTTTGTTAAAAAATTAGAAGAATTTTTATTAAGGGTTTCTGAAAACAGTACTCCTATTATAAATGCAAAAATAGGCAGGGATTTTATTAAAGCCAGTTTGTAATTTCTATTAACAGCTTCTACTGCAACTAAGACCAAATTACCTGTCTGAGCATTAGCGAAAATACCTCCTCGTCCAATATAGGTATATGCATCTAGAAAACCTCCAACTAGGGCAAGAAGTATTCCTAGAAAAAAGGATTCTGGTTTAATATGAGGCAAGTATGCCCTTATTTTTTGTTTTTTAACTGAATTTACTTGTTCACTAATCAATTTTAAATAGCTCCTTATGTAATGTATTTAGGTCATTTGAGTTTTATTGGGAAAACCTATAAAACATTATTTTTATTGGTATTAACAAGGGTGTTATATTTTACTTCATGTATATTATAATACCATCAATATTATATAATCAATAGTATAAAACTCTGTGAAATGAGTGAATATGATTTTTATTATGATATCCAACTTGAAATATAAATTTCTATGATATCTTGATTTTTCAGTAATATATGATATACTATTATTAAAAATTGAATTCTTACCTAGGGTAGAGGTGCTGTGATTATTAGTATGTGTCCATAGCTTGCAGGCGATGAAGGATGCAGAAAGGGGTTACAGCCGAAGGAAGTAAGTCTGGCAGGGCTACTTTCTGGGTTTGTATAAAATATATGCAAAACTGTCACTATTTATAGTGGAGAGCTACAAGGTTCACGTGCGTTAATATTGAATTTATAATACTAACAGCAAAGGTGTTCCTTTGCTGTTAGTTTTTGTGACTTTAAATTTGCCATGGTAAGAGGAAAGTAGGTATAATATGAAAATTGAGGGTGTTTTATTACCAATTATTACTCCATTCCAAAATGGACAAGTTGATTTTGAATCCTATAAAAATATGATAGAGCATTATTCAAATATGGATATAGCTGGATTTATACCTCTTGGAACTACAGGGGAAACTCCTACCCTATCCGAGTCTGAATATGAATCTGTGTTAGAAAAAACTGTAGAATACAATGAAAAAAAATTACCTATATACGTAGGCTTTGGTGGTAATAATACCGAAAAAATGGCAAAAGATATAAAAATGTTTGAAAAGTACCATATTAAAGGGATTTTATCTGTATGTCCATATTATAATAGACCAGATCAAAGGGGAATATATGAACATTTCAGGAGAATTTCACAATCCACTGATCTTGATATAGTACTTTACAATATACCTTACAGAACTGGCAGAAATATTGAAAATGATACAATCAGAAGACTGGCAGAATTTAAAAATGTAGTGGGTATAAAGGATGCCTGTGGGGATTTTAAACAGACTACTGATTTATTATTAAATCGTCCTGAAGATAGTGATTTTTCAATACTTACAGGGGAAGATGCCTTTTTCTACAGTACTTTGATGCTGGGAGGAGATGGTGGAATACTGGCATCAGCTCATATGGATACGGAGAAGTATATTGAAGTCTATAAAAGAGTTAGAGAAAATAATCACTTAAAAGCCTTTGAAATATGGAAAGAAGTGGCTAATATTATTCCACTTTTATTTGAAGAACCTAATCCAGCACCAATTAAATATTGTCTATACAAAGCTGGATTAATAAAATCTCAGGAAATAAGACTTCCATTAATGGAGATATCAGAAGTTCTAGCAGAAAAAATAGACAAGGTTATGCCAAAGAAACCTATTATGTATAAAATTCCATCTTAGGATAAAGTATTATAATAATCTGTTTTTTATTAAAAAGTAAACTGTACCTCGTAATCTACACAGACTTTTGTTGTGAATATATTACAGAGTACAGTTTATTCTTTTATTTACAGCACTCATTGTTTTGGTGATAGGTCAGATATAAAAGCCTTCATAGCTGCGGATATCCATTTATTTTTATGATATAGCAGTTGAGTTCTTATATTAAACTTATAATCAATCAAGTCTAATTTCACTAATTTTTTTCCCTGAAGTTCATTGTTTACAGACATGGCAGGTAAAAAAGTAATTCCAAGATTGCTCATAACGAAGGTTTTAATGGTTTCTATACTGCCTATTTCTAAGGACAATTTGGGCTGAATATTTTCTTTATAGAACATTGAAATAAATACATTTCTATAACTGCAGCCATTTTCTGTAAGGATCAATGGTTCTTTTGCAATATCTCTTATGCTTAGATTCTTTTTATTTGCCAACCTATTTAAGGGAGAAGCTAAAAGCAGCATATCTTCCTTACTGGACATATATGAATTTAGATCTGAATCTTCAATGGGCTCACCTAAAACCAGAGCCAAGTCAATTGTATTATTTTTAAGCATATTGTATAGATCCTGGCAAGTGCCTACTTTAATAATTATTTCTACTTCAGGATATTTTAAATGATAGTTTTTTAGTATCTTTGGAAGTTTTATTGTGCAAAGGGATTCAACCACACCAATCTTTAAAGTGCCTTCAGGTATATTTGTGTTACTTACTGCTTTTTTAGCTTCTTCAGTAAGATTTATAATTTTTTCAGCATATTCAAGAAAAGCAAGTCCGTTGGAAGTCAAATTCATGTTCTTACCAACTCTTTCAAAGAGCTTTACTCCAAGCTCCTGTTCAAGAAGCTGTATTTGAGTCGTAATAGTAGATTGGGCATATCCAAGTTCCTTTGCAGCTTTTATAAAACTCTTTACCTTTGTAATTTTATAGAAGGTTATTAGGTTTCTAAGTTCCATAGTTAATCTCCAAACTTCAATAAATTTGAACTATAAATTCTAATAATTCAATTATACTAATATATAATCTTATGTTAATATAAATATAAGATGAATTCAATAAATTATCAGTAAATTTTACATATAAATATGAATTTTATTTAGAAGGGCAGGTATTAGTTTTAAAATGGAGTTAAGTAAAAATAAATTAAAAAAGTCATTAGTTAGTGGTTTGGCAGGGACTTCGGCTATTTTTATTATTTCAATGGCGGGCATTATACTAAATAATCCTATATTAATTGCACCTTTTGGCGCAAGTGCTGTTTTATTATTTGGATTAAGGCACAGCCCTTTAGCCAAACCTAAAAATTTAATTGGAAGCCACATTATTAGTGCATTAACAGGACTACTTATGTTGTATTTTTTCGGGAATTCCTATTTGGTAATTTCTATTGCAGTGGGGATTACAATATTTTTAATGATTTTTCTGGATATACTTCATCCGCCAGCTGGAGCAAATCCCATATTAATAATTTCTACTGCTGCAAGTTGGAAATTTCTATATATAAATATACTTTTAGGCTTAACAATTTTAGTGGCAGCAACTTTTATTTATAATAAAGTACTAAATCCGCTGCAAAAGGTTAATGCAGAGAACTAAGCTTTTAGGGGATGAGCAAAATTTCTGCATTGCTTAGTTCTCTGCTCAGGGGAAGCATCTATGAATAATCAACATATTAGGGGAATAATATGTTAACATTTAAACTAGTGTGGTTTGTAATTTTTGTGGAATAATTAACTCTGCTTCTGTGGATTTTATTACTTCTTCCAATGTAACATTTGGAGATATTTCTTTTAATAAAAGACCTTCAGGAGTTACCTCTATAACGGCTTTCTCTGTTATAATTAAATTCACAACACCAGAGGCAGATAGTGGCAGCGTACAATTCTTCAATATTTTTGGATTTCCCTTCTTATCCGTATGGGTCATTGCAACAATTACTCTTTTAGCTCCTACTAATAAATCCATTCCTCCTCCCATACCAGGTACAAACTTTCCAGGTATCTTCCAATTGGCTATATTACCATTTTCATCTACTTCTAAGGCTCCAAGAACTGTAGCATCTACATGACCGCCTCTAATTATTCCAAAGGATACAGCTAAATCAAAGGTAGAGGATCCAGGCAGCATGGTAATAGGTTCACCGCCGGCATTTGCTACATCGGGATCTGAATGGCCTCTTTCAGGCTTTGGTCCAAATAGAAGTCCGCCGTTTTCCGTCTGTAAGATTACATTTATCCCTTCTGGTATAAAATTAGAAGAAAGAGTAGGAATTCCAAAACCTAAATTTATAACCATACCATCTTTAAATTCTTTGGCTACTCTTCTTGCGATAATCTCTCTTGCATCCATAAGTATCACCTCCCTCTAAAGTTTATGGGCATTTATCCATAAATCTTCATAGACCTTCTTTCTGGTAGGTAAATCATTACCTTTAACGATAATGTCCACAAAAATTCCAGGAGTGCCTACATCATTAGGGTTAATTTCACCTACTTCAACTATTTCATCAACCTCAGCAATAACTAAATTGGCTGCAGTTGCTATTATTGGATTTGAATTTAATGCAACACCTTTATATTGAAGATTTCCAAATTTATCAGCTCTATAAGCTTTCACAATTGCTATATCTGCTTTTAATGGCGGATATAATAAAAATGGTTTCCCATTTACCATTATTTTTTCTCTGCCCTGCTCCATTTCTGTGCCAAGACCTGTAGGTGTCAATATTCCTCCAAGGCCTGAGCCTGCTGCTCTTATTCTCTCAATCAAAGTTCCCATAGGATTAAATTCAACTTCTACTTTGCCTTCATTATATTGTTTTACCAGATTAGGATCTGTGCCTATATGAGCACCGATAAATTTCTTTATTTTATTTTTTTTAGTAAGTTTACCTATATCAAAAGTCTCATAGGGATTAGAAGCTACTGCACTTATAATAGTAAGATCAGTTATATTACTATCAGCAATTTCATCAATTAATCTTATAGGAGCTCCAACTCCAAGGAATCCCCCTATCATAATTGAATTTCCGTTTTCAATATGTTCAAGTGTTTGTCTTATTGATTTAATAACAGCCATTGAATTCACACCTCCAATAAATTACTTATTTTAGGCTTAAGAATTAAAAATAATACCATCAAGCCTAAATTAATTAGTTTAACAGGGAATTTGTTATTAAATATTTTGGCTAGAGATTTTTAGAAATTGGAATTTCATGTTTGTACAAATTTAGAATTATAGAAAATCATCCTTCATTTTTACAGAGCGTAATGGGATTATTAGGTGCTGAGACAAAATAACAGAAAGTTATTGAAAAATTAGATTCAGTTGAAAATGTGGTTTTATCCAGTGTGTTTGCAAAATAGTAGATTAATTGTAAAATTATGAGTTATAAATCTATTGACTATGAGTGTAGTATAACATAAAAATATAGTTATGTAAACGTTTGTGAGTAAAAAGTTGAGATGAAATTTTTAAAAATTCAAGGCCAATAACATCCTTGCTTGTGCCAAGTTTACATTGGCAAATTTCTTATTCAAAAATTTTTCTTATTGCTTTTCTTCCATTAGTTATGGCGGAGCCTGTAAATGGAATGCTACCATTATGTACAGCATAAGTTTTAGATTTAGTTATACTTTTATTCACTTCGGCAGCAGATAATATAACTATATCTTCTATTTTCCAAAATTTCTCTTCTATCAAAACATTAGTACATGGTTCATCTAAACTCTTATAAAGCCTATTACTAAATCTTTCTGCTTGTATTTTAGCCATACTTTCTGCTCCACTAGCAGACCAACTCATTTTTCTGCCTTTCATTCGTTGAGCCAGTACATCACATATATTATGTTCTATAGTACCTAAGTGCCTATACACAAGCCCTCCGGGTGCTTCTGGAATGTTTATATTTTTTCTCAAGTCCCTTGAAAGTTATTCTCCTATCATTTAAACTTATATGATACATAATTTATCCAACTTAGTGTTTTTCTAGTCAATTAACATTATAATGTATAATTTATGTATCGGGGATGCTTTCGTATCTCCTTTTATATTTATTGCAGTATTTGATAACTCTTTTGCCTATAAAAATTATACACTAAGAAAATCCTTTTTGTTTTTATTACAACATAGGAGTATGATTTTTAGAGATGTTTTTTATAATTTAGAATGAAATTTTCTTGATATTAAAAATAATATAACTGATATAATTATTAATATCAGATAAGTAAAGGATAGAGGAATTTGAGAAGATATCTTTAAACTGGTACCAAAACTGGTTACTAAAAAGACAATAATTCCAGTTAAAGTTCCAAAAACTGAACTGGCAGTTCCTGCAATCTTCGGAAACAACTGCATTGTCTCAGCAAGGGCATTTGGAACAATAAAGCCTATGAAAAAGAAAATTAGAAATACGGGAATTAAAACAACGAATAAATTCATAACTGAAATAAAACCTAATATTATCATTAATATACTTCCAATAAAAGAGCTGATTAAGCCAAAAAGTAAAAGAGATGTGCTATTAAAGTAATTAATGGCAAAGCGATTTAATACGGCCCCAAAAAAATAGGCAAATCCTAATATTAATGCAATATTTCCATATTGAACTACAGAAAAATTTAATACTGTTTCAATTAGATAAGGGCCCACTACATTAAACAAAACTATAATTCCATAACCAAGAGCTGATACTGTTGTAATAAGCATAAATAAGGAATGAGAAATAATATGTTTCAGACCGTTATAACTTTCTGGAAAACTGAAAACCAATAAGTTTAAATTGGTTTCCTGAAAATTAATAAAAGCATAAACAAAAATAAAAAATCCATACAGAGTAAAAAGATAAAAATTAGCCTGCCATCCAAAGTAATGCTCTAAATTCCCACCAATAAAAGGAGCTAATATAGGTCCTAAAGACCAGCTGAGTGTAAAATAATTTGTAGCCTTTGCCAGTTCTATTCCAGAAAAAACATCTACTAAAATAGCTCTGGTAACCACAGCTAATCCAGCAACACATATTCCCTGTAATAGGCGAAGTACTTCCAGTGTAAATATATTAGGTGAAAAAATTGAAGAAAAACTTATCAACATAAAGGATAATGCACTTATAAGTAAGATTTTCCTACGGCCAAAGCTATCCGATAATATTCCAAGAATCACCTGGCCAATTCCGTAGCCTAGTAAATACAAGCTGACAGTAAATTGGACCAAGTTAGTTCTGGTATGAAAATAATTGGTGATAATAGGTAAGGAAGGTACATATAAATCTACTCCAAGGCCTATGAGAAATGGAACTATAAATGCTAAAAAATATATGTTTCGTTTTTGTGATATTGAATATGAAATATTCACTAAAATACATCTTCTTTCTATAGTTTGATTATTTACTCTAAATTGTATATAATTATTATAATAAAAGTAAGTATGCACTTTATAGTAAGATACTATATAAAAGGAGAGTATTATGAAAAAATGGTCATCGGATGAAGGAAAATGTCCAATATCTTATACATTGTCAGTAGTGGGAGGCAGATGGAAATGGCTTATATTATATAAACTATTTCAAAATAAAATACTGCGATATGGTGAAATAAAAAGGCATATACCTTCAATTACCCACAAAATGCTTAGTCAGCAGCTAAAGGAATTGGAAGCTGAAAAATTAGTTTATAGAAAAGAATATCATCAAATACCACCTAAAGTAGAATATTCTTTAACAGAAAAAGGTGAAACTTTAATTCCCATATTGTCACTTATGTCGGAATGGGGTGAAAAAAATAGAATTGATGTAGTTACAAATATTCACAATTAGCAAGATTATTAATTAATACGATGTAAAAGTATACTATATTTCTAAACTGCTTCTTATAATTCTTTCAGTAAGTTTTAAATAGTTCCCTCTGTACTCAATACTTTTTTTAGAAATAAGTATAGCCATTCCGTGGACTAAACTCCACATACTTAAAATTTTATCTATGTATAAATCTTTATCTAAGTTTATTATTTCAAAATATTTTTTTGAGCTGTGAATAAAAACTGAAAAGGCGCTATTTTCTTTGCACTCATAAAATATATTATCTTTAATTTTTATAGAGTAGGGATTATCCGACAAAAACATAAATTTTAAATACTCAGGATTTTCCACCATAAATCTTACATAGGCCTTTCCTATCTCAATAATCTGTAGTTTGGGGGCATTTTTGTACAAGGAGGCAACTTCTGATAGTGCTGAATAGAACTTTTTTGAAACTTCTTCATTTATTGCATTTACAAGTTCATCTTTATCCCTAAAATGTTTATAGGGGGCAGTGTGACTTACTCCACACATACTTGCAACTTTTCTTAGAGAAAAGCCTTCAAGTCCTTTTTGGTTTAAAAGTAATAATCCATTTTCTATAAGCTGTTGTTTTAAATCACCATGATGATATGATTTTTTGTCCATAGTATGTCCTCCTAGAGTATAATAATGTGTAGTCAAATTTTATTTTATCAATAATGTTTAATTGTTTAGAATTTTCATATTTATTTAGTTTTAGATAAATTATTTAAAACTATAGCTTTTACTATATCATAAGAAATTATATCACTAAATGTTGACAGCGTAAACTTTGTATTTTATAATTTATCTAAAGTTTGCAGTGTCAACATAATTATAGTGGAGGTTTTTATGAAAATTCTATTGATAAGTGATGAATACAATGATATTCCATTGAGAGATATTTTAAATAAAAAATTATTTGAAGCTTTCAGTAGTAAACAAAATGATTTTAAATCATACCTTGTGAAAGAAGAGGACTTAAAACCCTGTATTGGCTGTTTTAGCTGTTGGTTAAAGACTCCAGGTTTATGTGTAATAAAGGATCTTGGAAGAGATATCAGTAGAGATATTTTAAACTGTGATTTACTTATAATTGTTTCAAAAATAGCTTTTGGTTGTTATAGTCCCGCTATAAAAAGAATCCTAGATAGGCATATACCCTCAATACTTCCATTTTTAAAAATTGTTAATGGAGAAATGCATCATTCTTCCCGCTATAATAAATATCCTGAAATTGTAGTTTTAGGATATGGTGAAGATGTAACTATAGAGGAAGAAAAAACTTTAAATCAACTAGCTGATGCAAATGCTGTGAATCTGCAGAAAAAGAAAGCAAAAACATATATTTGCAGAAGTGAAAAAGAGATAGATTCGATTATGAAGGTTGTATTTGTACACATAGAAAATATGGGAGGGAAGTTTAATGGGTAAGGTTTATATAATAAACGGTAGTCCTAAAATTAAGAAAGATAACAATTCTCAATATTTTATAGATGAATTTTTAAAGTTATTAGAGGACACTAATTTACAAATAGAACAGACTATTATCAGTAGAGGTTACTATGAAGATATATATCCAAAACTTATGGAAAGCGATATTATAATCTTTACAGCTCCACTATATGTAGATTCCATACCATCCCATTTACTAAGCTTTATGATAGGATTAGAAAGATATATAAAACAATCAAGAGCTTCAGAAGATATTTCTACTAAAGTATATGCTATATTTAATTGTGGTTTTTTCGAAGGATATCAAAATAGAATAGCCCTGGACATAATGAGAAATTTTTGCCATAAAGTTGGTTTTACTTGGAGATTTGGAATAGGAATAGGGGCAGGAGAATTTATGGGACCATCTAAAAATATACCTTTAAAGAGTAAAGGAAAGGAAGATACTTTTAATGCACTATTGGAACTTAAAAAAGATATAGTAAATAATAGTCTGGATATTAAAAACAATATATATACTTCTCCTAAAATGCCAAGATTTATATTTCAGTTAGCTGGTAATATAGGATGGATTAAGCAGGCAAAGAGTAATAGAGTGAGCATAAGGGGAATTTATGCTAAACCATATGTTAAAAAGTTGTAAAATTCAGATGGAGTAAAAGAATCTCCATCTGAATTAAGAACTTGCTTAAATATGCTATAATGTATTCAGAGTGCGAGCTGTGAAACAGCACGCAAATGTGTGTTGTTTCCTCTTGATAACGGAATTAAATCTGTTTTCATTAGTAAGCTATTAACATATAGTAGGGCAATCCTACCAGGTAGAACTTAACCAGTAGCCTGTACCTAGTTCCTTGGAGCCGAAATGGTAACATTAGGTTTAAGTGTAGGGCGGGGAGCAAACGAGCCGAAACGAAAGTGAAGCTATTGAGCCACGAAATTATTATTTAAATGAAGAGGTCGATACTGTTCTAGTGGTAGCAGACAATATTTTATGAATCGTTATGGTGAGATTTGTAAAACTCTTCCGAGGTCTGAGGGCTTGGCGAGTTTGATGATAAGTATGTTAATAGAACAGCTGAGATCCTATAATGTCTGAAAAAAAAAATCAGTATGCAAAATCAAGCGAGGGAACTAGTAAGATGAGCAAAAGCATTATAGGAAGTCCGACTAATTCATATTACTGTAGAAACCTATGAAAGTAGGTGGAGGAAAGGGATTAGCACAACATAGCTTCAAGTAAAACGAAATCTTGCAGACAGGAGAGCTGAAGAACATGGTGAATTACATTGTTGAAGCTGACATAAAAGGATTCTTCAATAATGTAAACCATGAATGGCTGATAAAGTTCCTGGAGCATCACCGATACTTGCAAATATATATTTACACTATGTATTAGATAATTGGTTTGACGTTAAGGTCAAACGAAAGTGTAATGGTGAAGCATATTTAATTCGATACTGTGACGATTTTGTATGTTGCTTTCAGAACAAATGGGAAGCAGAAGAATTCTATCAAAGACTAATAGAAAGATTTGAGAAATTTGGATTGGAATTGGCTTTGGAGAAAACAAAGATATTGGAATTCGGGAGGTTTTCCAGGCGAAATAGAGCAAATCGAGGGTTAGGTAAACCCAAAACTTTTGATTTTCTAGGATTTACATTCTATTGTAGTGAAAATGATAAGAAAGAATTCTTTCGTTGCAAGGTTAAGACTAGTAAGAAGAAATTGCGAAGTAAAATCAAGACAATGAAGGAATGGATTAAGAATAATCGAATAATGCCTGTAGTAGGTCAATTGATTAAGAAAATCAATCAAAAACTTAGAGGACACTACCAGTATTATGGGGTTACCGATAATACACGAAGTGTGAAGAGTTATCAGAATGTGGTCAAATGGTTGATGTTTAAATGGCTTAATAGAAGAAGTCAAAGAAGAAGTTACACACTTGATGCATTTTACAATGGACTATTGAAAACTTTTCCGTTATTAGAACCAACAACAAATGTAAGCTTATTCTATAGATGATTAAAATATGATGTGAAGAGCCGTATGCCTTAATAGGGCAAGTACGGTTCCGTCGAGGAACATGGGCGGTAACGCCCTTGTTTACTCAAGAGATAAATGGTATTTAGGTTGCCACCTCCCAGATTATTTATCTTTTTACAATGGAAAGCTGTTATGGGACTGACAACAGAGGAGGTGGCTGAATGAGTGATAAACTTTCTATAACTGCTATGGTATGCGTTACTTTAGTAGCTCTTGTATTAGGTGTAGTAGGCATATTTGCTATACTTGCTTATTTAAAAGACAAGGCCTCATTAAAATTAAAGACTAAAGCTAAAACTTTGGTTAATAATGAAGTGGCTATTGATATAGAAGATACTCAAAAAAAGTAAAAAGATGCTTTCGCACAGCACCTTTTACTTAACCTGATTAATTAAAATCCAATAAGCTCATAACAGCTTTTCTATTTATATTATAACATAGGATTATGATTTTTAAACATATTTTTTATAATTTTAGATAAAAGTATTAATTAGTTTTGAGTTTAAATGATTATAGATTCAATAAAAATAAGGCTTTCTGAGATTAGTATAGAGGGGCTTTTTTATTATTTGAATTTTGTAATTCAGGATAGATTTTGATTAGATCATACGGTGTATATGGGCTATATTTTATGTATAATAATGGATTGTATAGAATATTATGATATACTTTATATATGAATTAAGTAGAAATCATAAGATATTAATAATTTTATTATTAAGTAAATTATATAATAAGTGTTTGCAGGAGTGATTAACTTGAACAATATTAGAAGTATAGAAAGAACTTTAGATAATTATAGTAACCATAATAATAAATTTTTTTGGATTAATATATAAATTGTAGTTAGGCGATTTTATAATTTAATACAAAGGAGAGTTGAGATGATTTTCAGAAAAAGGATAATATTTATTGCTATTATAATTATGATAGTTAGTTTATTTATTGGCTGTGGCAATGGTGCTGTGAATAACATTTATAATGATAATAATAGAATAAAAAGTGAAGCTGATACTTTTTCATTAGATGAAAGTGAGGAAACAATAGAATCGGGAGTATATAAAGGAAAGTTGAAATTAAGCGGAAGTGGAACTATTTGGACATATGAAAGTAATGAAGATATTGATTTGAAAGTTCCGTATACCTTATCTGTAAAAAACGGAAAAGCAAAAATTGTTTTAATATCCCCTGATAATAAAGTTATTAATCTTGTAGAAAACACAAACAAGGCAACTATAGATGGGACAACATCATTAACTGTGCCAATAAAAAAAGGTGACAATCGTATAAAAGTAGTAGGTTACGGAAAAGCAGATATTGATATTGAATTGCATATAGAAAAAGGTATATTTGAAAAAATAAGTTTTTAAAAAGATTTGAACGAACAGATTTTATTATGGAGATTAATACTAAAAAATTATTTATATAAATGGAGGATCTAATGAAGAAAAGTATAAATATATTATTAATTGCTTTACTTTTTTGGTTTACACTAGACATTACAGGATTTTCCCTGGGAAAATTCCATTTAGTTGAAAGTCCCGGTATACTAAGTGCTGATGCCTTTTGGTGGATAATTTTTGTAGCTTGCTCTATATTATTTTTATTAAAAGAAAAACAAGGAAAATATGTGTTATCAATATTTCTTGCAGCTTGGGCTGTAATTCAATATTCTTCACATTGGAATTATACAATCTTTGGGGCAACGGAAATAAAATTAAAAGGATATAATGAGTACTTTGCAAATACATATCATATTATTCCAGCATCTGATAATATACTTATACCAGATTTATATCATATAATTCTACATATATTGATAATATCATTACTTGTTTTAATAATAATTTATATATTGAAACAAAGAAACGTAAAAATTTCTAATTAATAATTTAAATATAAAAAATCAATCCAAATAAGAAAGGAAAAAATTATGAATATAGATATAGAGAAAAATGAATTTGATTCAGAATTTAGTAATGTGAAATATATGCCAGAAGACAATATAGTATTTCTTACATGGAAAAAATACTGCTGTTATGATGACTATAGAAATCCAACAACTTTTTCTTTGGAATTACTTAGAAAACACCCGAATAGTAATTTTGTTGTAGATGCAAGAAATGGATTTGAAGATGAAAAAGAAGATACAGAATGGGGATTTTCTGTATTGCTTCCAGCTATGTCAAATACAGATTGTAAAAATGTTGTATTCATCATGAACGAAGTAAATGAAATAGAAGAAGAGATGGATATGTGGACAAAAGAATTTATGAAGTATTTCACAGTGAGGAAAGTTAAATGCTATGAGGATGCGATAAAATTTATAGTTGAATAATGAATATAGTAGCAATATAAATTATTTGTTATCTTCTTATAGATATTTAATATACAATTGGGAAAGGAGTTAAATAAAATTAAAATGAATAAATTGGATTTAATATTATATATAAAGACTGGCAATATTAGCAGTCTGTTATATTTAATGGCTTTATTAATCATTTTAATCCCAATAACTATAGTTTTTGTTACTGACGTTCCTTTTAGTTCAACTTTTAGTAAAATATCTATAAATACAGCATTTGCTTTTGTCATGGCAGGAAAAATTCTTACATTAATTAAAAAGAAGAAAACAGACAAGAATATATTTGTAGATATTGGGATACTTATAGGAATTTTTATGGCTTTTATATTTAACCTGACTAACTTGGCGTAAGTCTCCCACGCACTCCGTACAGCGATTCACATAAAATCGAAGAGAAGATTTTGGTTCTTTGCTTTTCTTCAAGTGGGAGTTCAACGCCAAGTAAGCCATGCATTTGCAGTTCTAAAATTCAGGATTGGGTAAAAGAATCACCACCTGAATTAAGAACTTGCTTCAATATGTTACAATATCTCTAGAAAGTAGAAGAATTTTGCTATTAATTTCATAGTATTTATAATATTCATATTGAACAAAATAATGGGGTAATACTGTAATTGAATTCTTATTATTTTAAGGAGGTAATAATATGAGTGAAAAACACTGTCCTTCTTGTGGAAGTCAACAGGAAAAGGAAAAGAAAGAAAATAATTCTGGAACTAAACATAGTAAAAAAGTAAATAAAAAAGATTGATATTAATTTATTTAATAAAAGGGCGCAATTCTCTGATGGTCAATAGATTGGAAGAGAATAGCCCTTATTATTTTACATAAAAAGAGTAATTATATAGAACAGCAAATTATTAAGAATTAGAAGTAATTTATAAATGAGGTAAAGGTAATTTATTATGATATTTAAGCATTTTGGAGATAAAAATAAACCAGTAATAATATTAATTCATGGCGGGGAATTGTCCTATTGGATGTGGAAGCCTCAGATAGAAATATTTAAGAATAAATATTATATTGTGACTCCAATTCTTGATGGAAATGGAGAGTGTTCAGATAGAAACTTTGAAAGTATAAAAGACTGTGCAGCAAAAATTATAGATTATGTTAATAATAATTTTAATGGGAAAGTACTTGCTATTTGTGGATTATCCCTAGGAGCTCAGATAACAGTGGAAATTTTATCACAATCAAATAATATTGCTGAAAAGTCTATTATTGAAAGTGCCATGGTTATTCCTATAAAATTCTATGAAATATTTATGAGATTATTTATTAATAGCACCTATTTTTTTAGTAAAAGAAGATGGTTTGTAAAACTGCAAGCAAAGAAAGTATGTATACCTAAAGATATGTTTGAAGATTATTATAGAGATAATAAAAAAATATCTAAGAAATCTTTAATTAATATGGTTATTAATAATGCTAGATATACTCTGCCTATGAGTTTTAAAAATAATAAATGTAAAATTCTTGTTGTATATGGAGAAAAGGAATATAGTGTTATAAAAAAATCAGCACAGCTAATTCATAAAAGTGCTTATGATAGTAATTTGATAACAATTCCAGGTTGTGGTCATGGGGCAAGTATAAAACTTCCTAATGATATTATAAATATTATGAGAAAGCTATTTGAAGTTGATAGATAATGCTGGTTTTAATACATTTGAGGTTCTAAATAAGTAAAAGATATAGATGTCTTAAAGAAAATGACAGACATGTACATAGATGGAGGGAGAATAAAAATGCAATTTGAATTGAGAAAATGGAGAGATAGTGATGCTGAATGCATTGCAAAATATGCAAATAACTCTAAAATAGCAAATAATCGTAAAGAAAAGATTGCTTGTTATTAGTTTTAGAGTCAGGATACTAATATGAAAGATGAAAATATTAATAAATATATTGTGCCATATTTTCTATTTGTAATTTATTTAACCATTATGGCTATAGGTATAAACATATGGGGAATTCTTTCTATAAAAAGACAGCTTCATAAATTTTAACAGATATTCTTTAAATAATAAATATAATTAAAGTTTTTTAAATTCACAAATTTTCATACATTGGAATAATAAATTAAAGAAGATGATTTAATGATTTTGTCAAATAAAGATTTTCAGATTGAAATAACTAAAGATACTCAATATACATTGTTTTCCACAGATAATAAATTTTATAATCATATTATTCAGATGGAAAAATACAATAGAAATGATTTTGTTTGTGTCTATTGTATTTTTGTCCACAGTTTAACGGCTGATTACAGCGTTGCTATTATTGGAAGAGCCTATGGAAACGTTAAAAATTGTGCAGTTTTAGAAAATAATATTATAATTATTTTAATAGATAATTATGTGGTTTTCTTTGATTTAATTGATGAGAAATTAGAAAAGAAAATAAGAGTATTAGATTTTGGAACTGGTATTGAAATATATCCATTTGATGATGGTTACATTGTCAACGGAGAAATTGATATCATTAAAGTAGATAAATCAGGAAGTAAGATTTGGAATTTCAGTGGAAGAGATATTTGGGTAAGACCTAATGGAGAATCATCCATCAATATTTTAAGAGATAGATTATTATTAACAGATTTTGAAGGCTACACTTATCATTTGAATAAATTAGGCAAGCTAATATGAAAATAAGGATTACTAAGATTATGGCAATTAATGTTGAGCTGTGTTATTTTTTGCAGTGTAATAATTGTGAGATATTGTAAAATAAAGATGTTTATATTTTGTGAATATGGAGGGAATCTTAATGCATTATTTACCTGAAGAATATATGTATAGGATTGAGCGGATTTTTGATAGATGTAGCGAAACCATGATATGGTCCTGTTTGCAGGGATATATGGGGAAGGGCTGGGTTGATAATGTTCAAAATCCAAAATCGGCACAGATTCTAATAGGTGATTTTTGCTTTTTCGCTGGCGTTCCAAATTTAGATCTGGTAAAAAACATTCCTCATTATTATACTACACCGTATATTTTAATGGTGCCTGGAAGTGATAAATGGGGAACTATGATTGAGCAGAAATATAAAGGCAACTTCCAAAAATTTATGCGTTATGCATTTAAAAAGGAATCTGAAATATTTAATACGGAAAAATTACAGTCATATATTAAGAAACTTTCGGAAGAATATACAATAAAAAATATAGATGAAGAAATATTTAATAATGTTAAAAGTGAACCATGGTCAAAGGATTTATGTTCTCAATTTTCAAGTTATGATGAATATGAAAAATTGGGACTTGGCTTTGTTATAACACATAATACTGATATTGTTTGTGGTGCATCCTCTTATACGGTATATAATGATGGAATAGAAATTGAAATAGATACAAAAGAGAAATATCGTAGAAAAGGTCTTGCACTTGCATGTGCTTCAAAACTAATTCTTGAATGTGTGGACAGAGATATTTATCCCAGCTGGGATGCTGCAAATAGAGAATCGGCATCTTTGGCTGAAAAATTAGGCTATCATTTTGACAGTGAATATGTAACATATGCCATAACTAATTTTAGGTAAGATTATGGGTGTTGAGTTAGATAGTGCTATTATTATAGGATGATTTAAAGAAATTCTAATATAAATGTAATCGAAATAATAAGTATATAATTGGAGCTAATAGTATTTAAATATATTTAAATTGATATAATATTGACATTATAATTATGCTTCTGATAAAATTTATACATAGTAATATGATTTTGAAGGGTGGAATGCTATCCGGATCACTTGATGTTAAAAAATCGAATAACATAAGTTGAACGTGGAGATGTAAGATAGAATCATTAATTGAATAGGTAGAAAAACTGTTAATTATAACAGCTTTTTTTGTTATGCCTAGTTATCAATTATGACTTTATTCTGCTCTCTTGGCGGTAGTGTTCAATTATATCAGAGCCATGGAGTTATAATCTGTGGCTCTTTTTATTTTTCACCTGACTAACTTGGCGTAAGTCTCCAACGCACTCTGTACAGTCCTCACACAAAATCAAAAAGAAGATTTTGGTTCTATGCTTGCACGCTGTACAGCGATTCACACCAAATACAAAATAAATTTTGTTTTGTCTGCTTTTCTTCAAGTTGGAGTTCGACGCCAAGCAAGCCATGCGTTTGCAGTTCTAAAATTCAGATGGGTAAAAGAATCCCCACCTGAATTAAGAACTTGCTTCAGAAATCATATTGCTACATAAATTATTATGTTATTTTCTATAAAATACATATTTATTGAGAAGGGGAATGGGGTTATGTTGAATAAAATATTTGAGTATTTAAAAAGGCCAAAATTATATGAAGAAAGTAGTGCTAAATTTTGGGATGATGAGCACATATCCAAGGGGATGATTAAGGCACATTTAAATCCAAACTTGGAAGCAGCAAGTAGAAGACATGATTTTATTGATAGTTCTGTAGATTGGATCAATAAAATAGCACCATGTGGAAGTTATAAAAAGATTTTAGATTTGGGCTGTGGGCCAGGACTTTATACACAAAGATTAGCTGAAAGAGGCTATTTAGTGACTGGTATAGATTTTTCAAGAAGATCAATAGAATATGCAAAACAAAAAGCTGAGGAAAAACATATTGATATAGAATATATTTGTAAGAATTATCTTGAAATAGATTATGAAGATGAATTTCATTTAGTTACATTAATTTATTGTGATTTTGCGGCACTTTCACATAAACAGCGAGAAATATTGCTGGATAAGATATACCACGCTATGAAAAAGGGTGCCAAGTTTATATTTGATGTGTTTACTCCTAAAAATTATGAAGGAAAGACTGAAAGCAATACGTGGCATTTGAATGATGGAAGTGGGTTTTGGAAAGATGATACTTATCTTTGTATAGAGTCTTATTATATTTATGAAAATAAAATAATGTTGAACCAATATGTAGTAATTGATAAACAAGAAAATGTAGAGGTTTATAGAATATGGAATCATTGTTATACAAAGGATACAATTATATACGAACTAAAAAAAGCGGGATTCGAAAAATTTGAAATATATTCAGATGTATCAGGAAAGCTTTATGATGAAGAATCTAAAACTATGTGTATTATAGCTGAAAAATGAGAATAATGTAACATTCTCAATTACAAATTATATATTGTTACTATACACGTAACACTATTGAGAAAAAATAAAATAATATATATTTTAGGTATCTGGTGCTACGTATAATTATGAATCATAATTTAACCAAAATATGTTGAAGTTTTAGGGAATGTTATGGGGCTAATTCAGAATAGTATTTTATTGGATGATGATTGTAATTTAAACGATCTGAATTTTTTAGGTATAATAGCCTGTACTGTAAGGCAGGGATTTAAAGAAGAACTTGAAAAAGCATTAATTAAGCATAGAGATAAAAAGAATATAAATTCAAAAGCTTATGTACCCTCGGGATGTGCCTGCAAACTGGATTTTAGCAGTATATGGGAAGCAAAAAATATAGATGATTTTCCGGATGTAGTGGCTGCCAATGATTTCAAGGATGAATTTAAAAAAGAATTTATAAGTAATCTTGCAAATAGGGGGTACTTTAAAGCTACTGCAGATAATAATATAAATAGAGAGTTCTTAGATGCAGGTTGTGTTGATCCTAAAGCTGTATATACTGTGTATGCTGTTTCTCCTACTGTAATGCTTGTAGATAAAAATAAATTGGGGGATCTTCCAATGCCTAGAACTTGGGGTGATTTATTAAATCCCATTTACAAAAATAATATAATCCTTGGAGGAACATTAGGAGAGTTAAGTGATTCAACTATATATTATATTTATAAGGAATATGGTGAAGATTTAAATGGCTGGGGTGGAATTATATAAGAGAAAATAATATGGAATATATAAAAAATATAACAGATGGTATATTGTTACGCGTCAAATTATTTAATCCTTAAAAAGTCAAATTATTTCAGCCTAAAATTAGTAATAATGTGGTAAAAAATCAGTTTAAATAATCTTACTAATGGCAAATTAAGTCTCAAAAATCAAATTAAATAACCCTTTCTCCACAATATCCACAATGTATAAAATTCTAAAATTGGTCAATAAATATAGGCATAGAAAAACACTGCTCAGAATAAGCAGTGTAAAAAATTTTAAATTGTAAGATCAATTTCACTCTGAGATTTATAAACTGTATCTGAATTAATAGAAGTAAGTCTTTCATTAGCACCAGAGATAAGGCACATTCTCGTTAGAGAATTTAGTGGTCTTATAGCTCCATTAGTGCTTGAATAAATGAGTTCAAAAGCATCATCAGTAAAAATTGGTTCTGAACAGCCTGCGGCTTTTAGCATAGAAGTTATGTAGGGCTTACATTCATCATGCGTTAGCCCTTTTAAGCAATAATTCATTATGATTCGTTGACGTAGTGCTTCATGGACCTGCCTGCTGAGTTGAAGTAAAAAATTAGGTTGACCTGAAAGAATTAACATAGCATAATTCTTTGAGTCCATATGAAAATTAAATATTATTCTTAAATCATCAAGAATGGAATTGCTTAAAAATTGACATTCATCAATTATAATAACTGGAATTACATTTTTACTGTGGCTATAAGTGTATATAGACTCTTGTATTTGCTTAAACATAGTTACTTTTTTCTGAGCATGAATTATTCCAAGACCATCGCATAATGCTCTATAGAAGTCCATAACAGTTAAAGTGGAAATAGGAATGTATACGCACTTATATAAATTTGGATTTAGTGAATCTACAAAATTGCGGAGCAAGAAAGACTTACCAACTCCAGGCTCTCCAGTAATAACGCCAATCCCTAAAACAGATTTTAAAAATTCTAATCTATTCATTGCTTTAGAGAAATCCTCAGATTTAAAACTGTATTTTAAGTCAAGATTTTTATCAAAAGGATCAAAAGTTAAGCCATAAAAAGCTTTATACATAATATCAACCTCCGGTTAGTTAGCTTCAAAGGCAGAAAAATCAACAGAATTAGTATTGTTAGTTCTTCTGATTTTTGAATTATCAATTTTTTTAACAGGGAAAATAGTATCTTCAAGTTTACCATCCTGTGAAAAAATATAAGCTTTATCAATAGATGATGCATCATAGCGTATATTTATTTTGTCACCAACATATTTTAGTGGTACTTCAAATATTTTTGTACCTATAGATACTGTGGAGTCATTTTTTACAGTACGGAGTACTTTATATAAAAATAAATAGTCTAGTTCAGTTTTAGAATCAATAAATCTTATATTTTCAACATTAGACATGTACTTATCAATTGGTTTTTTGTTTATTGAGGAATGTATAGTGTTGTTATAACTGTTAACATAACCCGACAGGGATTCATTTAAAAGGTCTATAGATTTAAAATCATTCCAATTAATTGAATTCATCCATTGTTTTTGCATAGTTTGGAACCATCTTTCAATTTTGCCCTTAGATTGAGGGGAATATGGTCTTGCAAAACTTAAAATACTACCAAGAGCTGCACAAATCAAATGAAATTGCTCACTTTTATATATCTTTCCATTATCAACGAAAACTTTTTTAGGAATTCCCTTTGATGCTACCGCATCTTTAAATACAGACATAAGAGATAAAAGATCATCTTTAAAAAATGCTTTGCATCCTACAATGACTCTACTGGAATCATCTAAAAAAGCTATAATATAAGTCTTGAATTTTTTATCTTCTATAGTAAGGTAAGGACCTACAGATACGTCAGATTGCCAGCATTCATTGGAAAACTCAAATTCAAAGGCTCTTCTATCATCAGGTACAAGCTTTTTAGAACCTATCTTAGCCTTATTTATAAATCTAGTTACTGTTGACAGGGAAATACTAGTTTCACTTTCAAAACCTTTAGCTATAACTTCATGATATATGTACTTGGCAGTTTTTTTAGGTGAATTTAATTTACTGTTTATAATAAATTCTTTGGTTTCATTTGAAATTTTTCTGGAAGTACCTTTATCAGCTCTTGATTTTGGATATAAGCCATCAATACCATATTTCCTATATTGAACTAGCCATCCTTTGATTGTTGCAGGAGAATACTCTTTTTTCTTGCCGTTAGGCAGTGTATAAGACTTTGCTGCAATTTCTGCTAAATAATCTTTTACAGAAGCCTGAGTAAATGTATTGGTTATAATGGGTGCAATCAGAGAATAACGAAATAATGCTATCTTTTGATTAAATTCTTTTAATATCATTGATTATCAACCTCCTATTTTTATTAATAATTATGACTTAAAATCGATATTTAAACCGTTAAAGGTTGTGTGGAATTATACAAAAATTTTAGATAGAACAAGAGAAATGAGGACAAGATTGATATAAAAAGACATTAAAAAAGTGTGAAGTATTTAATTTGATAAAAAAGATAGATCTAATTTGTACCTATTAAATTATCATTTACAAAAGAAATACTTAGGCATGTGTAAAAAATAATCCAAGTTAAAATCGTGCCTTAAACGGCAAAAGATAATAATTTTTTTTATGATATCAATAGGTAATTTGCTATTTATGTTAGAATTATAGAATTTATACTGTGCAAAAAATAAACGAATACTCGATAATGAGCTTACTAGCCTATTTTTCCAAAATGATAGATCTGTTGTATTAAGAGATGAGTAGTTAATATTAAGAGATTTTATAAGAGTTAATATTTTACTAAAGGAATAACCTAGTTTTAGCATCATAATAATAGAAGTTAGAATAACTTCATAAGCATATTGCCTATAAGGAATAATAAAACTGGGTATAAGAGAATAGGTTTTACCACAGGATTGACATTTACAACGCAGGATGACTATCTTGTATGCACCTTTAAGGGTAATTAAGTTTCTATAATAAAATCCATGTCTGTACAGCTTACCTTCAAATCCACATGCTTCGCATCCATATTTACTTGGAAATTGATTAAACTTACAAAGTTTATTGTATTTTTTTATTCCGTAAGGCATTTTTACTATATTTATCATTATTATTTCTTCTCATAATTAAAAAATTTTCTCCTTACTAATTATCGTCAGATTAAATAATCTTATTCTTTTTGAGTCAGATTATTTAATCTGACCTATAAATTAAGTCTATAATAATTTGACTTTTTTGAATGTTTTTTAGCTTAAGTAAAATGCCTAATAACAGGTATATTTATAAAAGAGTGGAATAGTAGAATAAAAAAGCTGTAAATTTTCTTACAGCTTTTTTATTCGTGTGCCCATCATGGACGACAACTCGGTAGCGGAATTCTGCTGTAGAATTGATAGTTGGAACCACTAGTCAAATGTATTATTTTATTTTTTACTAGGATAATAAAATTAATATAAAATGATGAAGTTACCATAAAAATTGTATATAATATAGTTAATAGGATGCTATATCAATTATACAAGTGGAAGGAAAAAACATGAGTAATGAATCTAAGGATAATACAAGGAAACATATATTTGATGAGACAATAAAGGCTCTAGAGAAAAAAGATGCCAAAAATTTAGCTACAATAGGAATGCCTGAAATAGAGAATGCAGAAGAATTGAACTTAGAGTTTAGTGAACTATCAATGTCAGATATGAAGAGAGCAGACTATGTGGCAAAGGTTGAAATGAATGATGAAAGATTCATACTTCATATGGAATTTGAATCAAATTATAAAAGCAACAGGGCAATGAATAAAAGAATGCTCAGATATCTCAGCAATATAAACTGGTATGACAATTTACCCATATATCAGGTGTTAATAATATTGAAACAGCCAAAAACAATAAAAAGTATTAACAATAAAATTGAAATGATTGTTCAAGATGAAAAAGTATTAGAATACAGTTACAAAGTGGTAAAAGTGTATGAAATAGATAAATATGAAGTGTTAAATAATGATAGACTGGTACTGTATCCACTAAGAGTATTTATGCAGCATGAGAATGAAAGTGATGAAGAGCACATTAAAGAATGTCTTAAGGTTGTAGAAGAACTTGAAGATAAAGATTATTATTATCTGACAGTGGAATTAAGTAAACGACTGTATAAATGTGAATTTGTGGAAAATTATATAAAGGAGGAGATATATATGGCATCTGTACTTTATAAAGAACCTTATGAGAAAGGTAAAGAAGAAGGTATAAAGGAAGGCATAAAAGAAGGCATAAAAGAGGGTATAGAAAAAGGAAAATCTGAAATAATTCTTAAGTTATTGATAAAGAAATTTAAGAAATTACCAGAAGGATATATTGAAAAAATAAAAAATCTTCCTAATGATACCTTAGAAGTTATTGCTATAGATATATTTGATATAAATAGTGCAGAAGAACTGGAGAAGTATTTTTAGAATTATCAGAATGGAAGAGTAGAATGAAAAAAGCTGTAAATTTCCTTACAGCTTTTTTATTCGTGAAATGGACTTGGGATAAGGAGGAATTTGAAGGTATTGTTTAAGTAAAAAGATTATTATCATTGAAAGAACACAAAGCATGATATAAGATAAAATTAAGAGGTGATTTTTTTATGAGATCTTTAAAAAAACTTTCAGTGGATGAATCAATTTTCATTGCAAGTGCACTAAAATGGACTTTCTTATCTATATTAATAGGATTATTAGTAGGATCTTTTACAACCGTATTTATAAAAATTATAGTAATTGGTGTTGATTTTACATCAAAGTTTAAATTTTATTATTTATTTCTTCCCATAGCACTTTTTTTAAGCAGCTTTATAATACATAAGTTTGCTCCTGATGCAAAAGGTCATGGTACAGAAAAAGCTATTGAAAGCGTAAATAAAAATAATGGTAACATGAAAATAGCTGTAGTACCTGTAAAATTATTAACTACATTTATAACCATAATTTTCGGTGGCTCAGTGGGACTTGAAGGGCCAGCAACTCAAATAGGTGGCGCAATTTCATCTTTTATAGGCAGTATAACAAAAATGAATGCAATGGACAAGCGCCGTCTTGTGGTATGTGGAATAAGCGCTGGATTTGTCTCTGTATTTAATGCTCCAGTTGGTGCCGCAATATTTGCTTGTGAAGTTTTATACATAGGGAAGCTTTCTTACATAGCTCTTCTTCCTTCTCTTATATCTTCCTTTGTAAGTTATTATATTGGACTGTATATGGGAAATAAACCTTTGATTTTTAATATAAAATATATACCAAATAATAATATAACTGCATTTTTGGAAGTATTTGTCTTTGGCATAGCAATTGGATTTTTAGCTATAATATTTATAAAATTAGTCAAATATGCTGAAAAGGGATTTAAAAAGATTAAAATATATACTCCATTAAGAGGAATTATAGGCGGCATTTTAATAATAATTATAATTCATATCTTTAATTCCTTTGAAGCACTTGGAATAGGCGATAAAACTATAAATGAAATTGTTTCAGGTGGAAACTTTAGTAACTTTTTATTTGTAAATAAATCTTTAGCAACAGCTCTCACATTAGGTTCTGGTGGAAGTGGTGGAATTCTTACGCCTATGCTTTTCATTGGGGCTTCTTTTGGAAATGCTTGGGCTCAAATTACAGATTCAAATATAGCTTTTTATTCTGCAATAGGTATGGTAACATTTTTAGCATCTTGTTCTAATGTTCCTATTTCTTCCATTATAATTGCTATGGAGCTTTTCGGAAATCAGGTTGGAATATATGCAGCTATAGCTATTGGAATAAGTTATATAATAGTTGGACATGAAAGTATTTATCCAACTCAAATTGTTGTATATTCTAAGACACCTTCACTTTCAATTGATGAAAATGTTGAAGTAAATGATATAAAAGAACAAAAAATATCTCAAAAGGAACATGTGATAAAAAGATTTTTTCTAAGGAAATAGAGTAAGATAGGTTGAACTTAGATCTGACTGTATAAATATAAATTTGTGGAAAATTATATAAGGAGCAGATATACATGGCATCTGTACTTTATAAAGAACCTTATGACAAAGGTAAAGAAGAAGGTATAAAAGAGGGTATAGAAAAAGGAAAATCTGAAATAATTCTTAAGTTATTGATAAAGGAATTCAAGAAATTACCAGAAGGGCATATCGAAAAAATAAAAAATCTTTCTAATAATGCCTTAGAAGTTATTGCTATAGATATATTTGATATAAATAGTGTAGAAGAATTGGAAAAGTATTTTTAGAATTATCAAAAATTATTATGGCTGGTAGTTATGGAATAAAATCAGGATAAGATAATAAAAAGAGAGAATCGTCATTACGGTGGCGATTCTTTATGGTAAAACTATTGTATTACAGTTGTATTAAGCCTTTACGTGAATTGCAGCCATGTGAGTACGTATACAGGGGGATGCAGAGTATGATTAAATAAAAACCGATTTTAAATCTATTATAAGATCTTCAAAAATACTTATTTTTATTTTATCAATTTCCGTATATATTTCAGGTCTGCCATACCGTTTATTTCCTTGTAATATAAATACACTTAGGAACTTACCTTCAGGTTCTATTATCCAATATTCCTTTACTCCGGCTTTTTCATATTTATTAAATTTTAGAACTTTATCATTTCTTATAGTAGATGGTGAACACACTTCAATAATTAATTCTGGAACGCCGAAGTATCCTGTACCTTTTAATCCGCTTTTATTACATATAACTAAAAGATCTGGCTGTACCACATTTTGTGATTTATCTTCTTTAACCCCATTTTCTGGTATTATTAAGTCAAAGGGTGCTGTAAAGGCTCTGCAGGATTTATCTATTAAGTAATTTCCAAATTGTCTGGCTAATTCAAAAATAATTGCTTGGTGCTGCCAGGAAGGTGCTGCTTGCATATAGGGAACTCCTTCAATTAACTCCCATCTTTCATTTTCTGGGTAATTCAGATAATCTGAATAGTTGTATTTTCTATCTTCATGTGGTAATGGCATAGAACTCACCTCTTTTTAATATTGATATGATATATTTATTATATATCATAGACAAGTTTTCGTGAACTATACATTGCTTAGGTATATAAAAATAAATATAGAAATATTGCTTAATGGAAGATATAATTGTTACATAAAAAAGTATTAATAGGAGTGGTATACATGTTATGCTGTTTAATAATCAATTTAAATGTATTTCTCTGTACAAGGTCTAATAGATGGACGATGCCTGTACAGAGTATAAATAATCGTCCTCATTAGGTTTTGTACTCTATAGTTTGAAAATATAACTATTAAGGCACATTCAAATAAATAACTAGTCAGTATGCTAGTCTATTTTGAATCCTACTACGTCAACAGAACCCTCAGATAGCCCACTATCATCAGAACCTGTTTCCTTGTATGATTCAAAATATTCGTCGCATCTTTGACTTACTATTTATTTTCATATGCCTAAGGAGAAAACCTATGAAAAGTAAAAAGTTAAAGGATTATATATTATTTTGGATTAGCCAATCAATTTCACAACTGGGAAGTTCTATGACAAGCTTTGCGCTGATTATTTGGGCATATACTCAAACAAAATCAGCTATGACTGTATCTCTCTTAATCTTTTTTACTTATCTGCCTTATATACTTATAAGTGCATTTGTAGGTACATTTGTTGATACTCATAGAAAGAAATCAATTATGCTTTGGACAGATTCAGTTTCATGTATTTGTTGTATAGTTGTGTTGATTTTGTTTGTCCTAGGAAGATTAGAAATATGGTCTATTTACATTGTAAACGGAATTATAGGTACCATGAATGCCTTCCAATCACCAACTTTAGCTGTAGTAGTTGGAATATTGGTACCAAAGCAAAATTATGAAAAAATTAGTGGATTAAATTCTTTTTCAAATTCACTCATTACAGGTGTAACTCCCATGTTAGCAGCGTCTATTAGTTCAATTTTTGGTCTAAAAGGTGTATTGTTTATAGATCTGATTTCTTTTATTATAGGATTTATTACATTACTCTTTTTTATTAATATTCATGAGTCTGAAATAAATAGAGAAACATTAGAAAATAAAAATATTTTCAATGGTTGTAAGGATGGTTTTTTATTTTTGTTTCAGCATAAAGGCTTGCTATATATTATACTTAGCATCGCACTGATGAACTTTTTCTCAAGATTAACCTATGAAAATATTCTGTCACCAATGATTTTAACAAGAAGCAGCGGAAATACTGCAATTCTGGGAATTGTAAGTGGAATTATAGGGCTTGGAGGTATTATTGGAGGCGTTATTATTTATTTAATACAAATATCAAAGAATAAAATAAAGCTGCTTTATTATTCTGCCGCATTTTCATTTATATTTGGTGATTTTCTTATGGGAATAGGTGAAAATGTATATTTATGGTCAATAGCTGCTTTAGCTGCAAGTATACCAATTCCATTTATAATTGCATCACAAAACGTTATTTTGTACAACTCTGTGCCAAGCAAAATGCAGGGCCGTATATTTGCAGTAAGAAATTCTATTCAATATTTTACAATACCTATTGGGACATTGTTAGGGGGAGCACTCGCTGACTATGTATTTGAACCTTATATGAAAAGTACAACTATATTTGCTTTGATTTTACAAAGAATAGTGGGAACAGGAGATGGAAGCGGGATGGCTGTTATGTTTCTGTGTACTGGTATCTTAGGCTCTGTAACAAGTATGATATGGTGCTGTAATAAGCAAATAAGAAAATTACAAAAATAAGTTTTATAGAAGAGGTATGTGGAGCAAAGTGGGCAACCCAAAGTTTTATATTTTATCTTTGATAAAAGTAGATAAATTTACGAACATATTTACATATATTGAAGATTTATTTAAAATACTTTAATGATATTAGTTAATATAGGTGAGAGTAGAAGTTCTCTCGCCTATATTGGTTAAAAAATAGTGTTTAGCATAAAACTATAATTTTATAGGGGGTAGTCTGAGCTGGGATACTTCTAGTAGTGGGACCATAAATAACTATAAGATTTCGATTTGCTGGGTTTTTGGTAAAGGGCTGACCATTTCTAAGCAATATCTGGGTATAGGGGGCAATATTTAGTTTTAATGTATTGTCACTACTAACTAGCTCATTGTTAAAATGAGCCACTTTTACATTTGCAAAGTTGCTATCTTTAGCTATGACAATTGCTCTAAATTGTGGAGGAAAAATAAGTGGAACAGGAGCATCAGCATCATAAAAACCAGTTACCATATCTCCAGCCGTAACTATTTCCTGATTTACAAAGTAAGTGCAAGGTTCTACAACGAAATTTACCAAAGAACCATTTCCATCCTCTACAGATATTAACTTATAACATCCATCTTTTCCTGCAGTTTGATCTATTAAAAAGTCCTCAATCATAGTAACAATGCCGTAAAAAGATTGAAAGTTTGTCATTGTATTTCTCCTATATTATTTTTATTCTATTCTTATAGTTTATGTAGTTTTAAGATTTATGTTACCTGTTATATTGAGCATTAACACTGATGTATCAAATTCATAGATGTTATTGTATATTTTCTATTTTTCAAGTTGAATTAGCATTATAAATAGTATACTATTTATCTATAATCCAATTATAAATAATTTAACTGCAATGGTGCCCTAAAAATGGGATTTGATTTAATAGCAATAAGTAATGAATTATTTGTTACTTTTAACCTGATTAACTTGGCGTTGAACTCCTACTTTTCAAGTAGGAGTTCAACGCCAAGTAAGACATGCATTTGCAGTTCTAAAATTCAGATGGGATAAAAGAATCCCCACCTGAATTAAGAACTTGCTTCAATCTAGACTTAGTTTACCAGTCAACTGGAGACTAAAACTATATTCTGAAATTAGAATATAGTTTTAGTCTTTTCATTTATAAGAACTATTTGAATGTTTTATTTAGAAGGTTAAGTCTAGTCTAATAATTTTTTATATTCATTTTAAATCAATTATAGATAAGCAATATAGCTGAAATGGGGGAATTAAAAGTGAAGCAGAATAAATATGATGATAGCATATTTTTTGATAAGTACAGCAATATGGAACGTTCAAAAAAAGGTCTTGAAGGTGCGGGGGAGTGGCATGAACTAAAAAAAATGCTGCCTGAGTTTAAAGATAAAAGAGTTTTAGATTTAGGATGCGGCTTTGGGTGGCATTGCCGATTTGCCATAGAGAATGGTGCAAAGTCAGTTGTGGGAGTTGATATTTCACAAAAGATGTTAAAGGAAGCAAAAAACAAAACAAAATCTGAAGATATCCAGTATATCTGCATGCCAATTGAAGATATTAATTTTCCAGATAATTCTTTTGATATGGTTATCAGTTCTTTGGCTTTTCATTATATTGAATCTTTTCAGGATATTTTAAACAGAATCAACAAATGCCTTTCAAGTGGCGGTGACTTTGTGTTTTCTGTGGAACATCCAGTTTTTACAGCACAGGGAACACAGGACTGGTATTATGATAATCAAGGTAATCCACTGCATTGGCCAGTTGATAAATATTTTACCGAGGGTACCCGTAAGGCTGTTTTTTTGGGAGAGGAAGTTATAAAGTATCATAAAACATTGACAACCTACTTAAATGATCTCATAAAAGCTGGATTTGAAATAACAGGTCTTGTTGAACCAAAGCCAGCAGAAGATTTGCTTTACACTGTTCCTGGAATGCTGGATGAACTACGCAGGCCAATGATGCTGCTTGTATCATCAAGAAAGAAGTAATTTAAAAGCCTGTTATAAAGCTTACAAAGTTGCTATTATCAGTGATATATTTATGTTTTAAGAAATAGTAACAATAAATATAATGGATATATTTATATAACATTCTAATTATTAGTTGATAATTTATAAGGGCTAGTATACTATTTATATATAAGAAGTTTGGACTATTGATGATTTAGATTAGTTGCGTATTACAATAAAAATATTATTGACTGAGGGGAGAAGTTACATGGCAATGAACTATTTTACGATTATAATTACCATTTTTAATTTCATGGTATTATTTGCAATTATAATAGCTATATATAAGGCAATAAAAGCTTTTAGAAATTTTATTAGCAGAAATAAAGAGATAGATAGAAAGTTAGATGTAGTTTTAAATAAATTAGAGAATGAAGAAGATAGATGATTATTACACTTCTATTGAAAACAATTTTGGAGGAAATAAATGAAATTAAAAATAAAGAGGGAAATAATCAGCTATTTAATATGTATAGTAGTAGCTATAGTTCTTACAATGGTAGTTAATAAATTAATATTATTTAAGATTAAGGTCCCTACTCCATCAATGTATCCCACAATTAAAGTTAATGATCAAATCTTTGTAACCAGAATACATAATAAAAGTAATTTAAAACGAGGAGATATAATAGTTTTTCACTCAAAGGAATTAAAAGAGGAATTAGTGAAAAGACTTATAGGGCTTCCCAATGATACTGTAGAAATTACAGATGAAGGTTTAGTTTATGTTAATGGAAATAAATTGGACGAGCATTATATAGTTGATAATGGGGGGAAATCAGGTATCTACAAAGTACCAGCAGGACATTATTTTTTCTTAGGCGATAATAGAACAAATTCTTTAGACTCTAGGTATTGGAACAATCCATATATTGATAGTTCAGATATAGAGGGAAAAGCTCAAATTACAGTATATCCTTTCAATAGATTTGGAGTTTTAAAATAATATGCAATATATACAGGAGGATATTTTTATGAAAAAATATGAATACAAGTGTGTATTTATATGGGGATTAGGTGAAAGAACCACAAGACTAATGAATGAATATGGGCAACAGGGCTGGGAATTAGTATCTGTACAATGGTGCTGGCATTATTTTAAGAGAGCGATAGAAAATTAAATTGATTTATTAAATAAAATAAAAATAGCTAAAGGAGAGGAAATCTATGCCTGAAAATAAATTAGACTATAAAAAGGAATTCAAAGATCTATATATGCCTAAAAATAAGCCAACTCTTATAGAAGTACCCCCTATAAACTTTATCATGGTAGATGGTAAAGGAAATCCTAATGAAATAGATGGAGAATATCAATCAGCTTTAGAACTTTTATATGCTCTTTCGTTTACAATTAAAATGAGTAAAATGGGAGATTTTAAACCAGAAGGATATTTTGAATATGTAGTTCCTCCTCTTGAGGGATTATGGTGGATGAATGATTGTAAAATAGATTTATCTAATAAAGACAAATTTATATGGACATCAATGATTAGGCAGCCTGAGTTTGTTACAGATAAAGTATTTCAATGGGCATGCTCTGAAGTTGCTAAAAAGAAAAGCCATTTAGATATCTCAAAAGCAAGACTAAGTATATATAATGAAGGGTTATGTGTACAAATGATGCATATTGGTCCCTATGATGATGAACCTAGAACAATTGCACAAATTGAATCCTATATTGAAGATAATAACTTAAAAGATGATATTTCATCTGTTCAGCCAGATGGGACTATAAGAAGACATCATGAAATTTACATATCTGACCCAAGAAAGACAAAACCAGAAAAATTAAAAACTGTTTTGAGACATCCTGTTAGGTGTAATTGAATATGTAGTTATCATGTGAATCAACTCAGTATTGTAAAAAAATAGAATTAGACATTATTTATATAATGATCTGTTAATAAGGAGGGAATTTATTTATGGAAAAACATCTTTACTCATTGATTGCAGTATTTCCTACGCCGAATATCGAAGAAACTGCTAAGTATTATAATGAAATTATGGGATTTAGAATTGTTAAGTATTTGGACGCAAAAGAACCCCATATATGTCTTTACCGTGACAGTACAGAAGTAGTACTGACTCAGGCAAATAATAAAAAAGTCTTCCCGAATAGAGAACTTTATGGTTATGGGGAAGACGCTTATTTTATCACGGATAATCAAGAAGAGTTACAAAATGAGTTTATAAGTAAAGGTGCTAAAATTATTCGCCCACTCCATAAAACAGATTATAATAATTTGGAATTTGTGTTAGAAGATATAGACGGACGATGGATTGCGTTTGGAATGAAGCAAAAATAACAATTCCAAAAATAAGCATAATCAGAAGTTGTTTTACTTCATATTGTTCTTATAAGACGCAACAAGTAAAAAAATTAGAAGTAAAGGTTATTATTATAATCTGTGGACAAATAGTAATTTAAAAAGGAGAATGATTTTGTATGAAATTAGATGGTTTTGGAATTTTCGTAAAAGATATGGCAACTATGGTTAGATTTTATAGGGATGTGTTAGGATTTGGTATCAAAGAAGATGAAAATACATCAAATGTATATTTAGAAAAGGATGGAACCTTGTTTTTCATGATACTTCTTTGTAATAAATGACATTTCAGATTAGAGGTGTACTATGGAAGTAACAATTATAAAGGGAAACATGAATTATATAAATGAGTGTGAGGATGCATTATTAAATTCTGAACTAGGAAGAAGATATTTCTCAGAAAAAGGAAGTGCTCGAAAGGCATTAAAAGAAGGATTTAATAAAGAAGAAATATATATTGCCTTAGATAGTAATCTCCGTTGTATGGGATTTATATGGTATATATTAGACGGTATATTTCATTCATTACCGTATTTACATATTATTGCGGTAAAGAAAGAAAATCGTAAACATGGAATAGGAAAAAAACTATTAAAATTCTTTGAGGATGTTTGCTTTAAAGACTATACAAAAATATTTTTAGTTGTAGCAGATTTTAATCCAGAATCAAAGAGGCTATATGAAAGAATTGGATACAGTGAAGTAGGTTCTATACCTAGTTTGTATAGAGAAGGAGTAACTGAATATTTAATGATGAAATTAAGAGAATAACATATAGTAGCATAAAAGAAAATACGAAACAAACTTCAAAGTGTAAAGTTCAAAGAACAAATATCAGATTTAGAAAAGTGCTAGTAGTGAATTCATCTAATAAGTGGATAGTTGACAGTTGGGAGTGGATAGTGATGGAGATTTTTCTTCCGTTACACTACAGAAAAATTTAGAATTGAGAAATGTAAACTTAAAAAAGAAAAATTGACTCATAAAGGTTTTTGGGAGATTAGCCCGTAATTGGAAAAAATCACACCCCTGGGGTGCAAATTTTCCCAATATTAAATTATTAGTTTGTAAGCTTGTTTCGCAGCACAGCGGAGAAAAAAGCTTTCCTAACTCTTAACTAAATTTGTTCTTTGAACTTTTTTTAACTGTCCACTTTCCACTATCAACTTTCAACTGAAAAAGTGTTTGGAACTTTTCTCCTAGGTTCAATTAAAAATAACAAGGAGGGGATTATCTTGAGTAATATACCAAATCAGCAAAAATCTTTAAATGAAAATTCCATTTCACTTAATTCTTATGAGGAAATGGCAGAATATTATTTTAAATATGTAGATACAAAACCATTCAATGCCTACTATGAAAGACCTGCTACCATATCATTACTCCCATCAGTTAAAGGTAGGAATGTATTAGATGCCGCCTGTGCAGCGGGATGGTATACTGAATGGTTTTTAGAAAAAGGGGCTAATGTAACAGCGGTGGATTTCAGTCCTAATATGATAGAAATGACTAAGAAAAGAGTTGGAAATAGAGCACAAATTATAAGAGCTGATTTGAATAATCCATTAGACTTTATTAAAGATGAATCTATAGACATTGTTTTATCATCATTGACCCTTCATTATATTAAAAATTGGGATATAGTAATGAGTGAATTTAATAGAATATTAAAGAAGAATGGACAACTTATTTTTTCTATTCATCATCCATTTATGGATTTTACAGTATTTAATAAAGAAAATTACTTTTTGACAGAATTACTGAATGATGAATGGAATACTAACAATGGAAAAGTAAAAGTACAATTTTATAGAAGACCTTTAAGTAAGATTATCACATCTGTAATTGACTCAGGATTTGTTATAGAAAAGCTATTAGAACCCATGCCAACAGAACAATTCAAAAGTAAGCAGCCTAAAATATATGATAGATTAACTAAAAAACCTCAGTTTTTATTTATAAGAGCAAAAAAATAAGTGATTTAAGGAAATAGAAAGATAGAAGAAAATAAAAATTATATTATAATTTAAGGGTGAATAATATAAATAGTAATTTTGTTGAGGTGATACATATGTTAATGCAAGGAGCAACGCCAGAAATGGTTGAGAGGTGGAAAGAAGTTTGGAATGAATATAAATATAAATTAGTTCCAAATCGGAAGTCAGGCAAAGAAGTTGTAGAATATTTAAAGAATAAGTATCTTCTGAAGGAACTACATGATGGTAATGCAAAGCGATTAGTAATTGATAATGTACTTTGTAATGAACCATATGCGGAAAAATTACCTATTGGAGCAGAGTCTACAGCAGTTACTTTTATCGTAGAAAATCAAGATAATGGAAAATTTCTTTATCAAAATCAGGATGAGGTTTTTAGGGGAAACAATATCTTTGTTGGAGTTGAGTTAGAAACAGGATTTTTCTGCGTTGAAGGTAGTAGTCTGCTTTGGGATGAATTATATATTTTTCAAGGTTTGGATGAAAAGGACATTCAGAATTATTTTTGTGTTGCAGAGTATATTTCCTGCCTAAAAAAATTTGGACTTTTCGAAAGTGTCTTAGGTTAATAAATAATATAAATAGTAATTTAATGAGGTGGAGAGATGAAGGTTTTAGGAATTAACGGAAGTTCAAGAAAAGATGGAAATACAGCGTTAATTATTAAGATTTTGTTTGAGGAATTAGAAAAGGGAGAAATTGAAACAGAAATAGTTCAATTCTCTGGAAATATAATCGAACCATGTAAAGGGTGTTTTGCATGTAAAGGAAAGAATAACTGTGTCTTTAGGAAAGACATGTTTTATGAATGTTTTGAAAAAATGAAATTAGCAGATGGTATCCTTTTAGGCTCTCCAGTCTATTCTGCAGATGTAACTGCAAATATGAAAGCATTTTTAGAAAGAGCTGGAGTTGTTGTTGCAACAAATCCAGGATTACTTAAATATAAGGTTGGTGCTTCTGTATCTGCTGTCCGTAGAGGTGGAGGTATGACAGCAGTAGATACAATGAATCATTTTTTATTAAACAAAGAGGTTATTATAGCTGGATCTACATATTGGAATATGGTTTATGGAAAAGATGTAGGCGACATATATGGAGATGAAGAAGGAATTAAGAATATGCATAATTTAGGACAAAATATGGCGTGGATATTAAAGAAAATTCATTAATAAATAGTAATTTGGAGGGAAGGTTATACAGATGTCTAAAAATAAAAAAATTTTACGTGGTATTATATTGGCTGTATTGTTAATTTGTACAACATTTTTAGTGTATTCTATTATAACAAATCCGTTAGGCGATCATGATATTATGTTCGCACTGGCTGTTGTGACAGGTTTTATCGCACTTGGTACTGATAAGAATGGGAGAAAAAAAGAATAACGTCATTAATTCATTAATGCAAATTCCAATTTAAAGTTGAGTGATATAAATCTGTAATTGATTCAGTATTTATTATAGAAAAACTATTAGAACCCATGCCAACAGAACAATTCAAAAGTAAGCAGCATAAAATATATGACAGATTAACTACAAAACTTGAAATTTTATTTATAAGAGCAAAAAAATCAGTGATTTGAAGGAGAATAAGAAATGCTTGATAAAATTAGAAAAGTGCATATAAAAAAAGCAGGAATATGTTCTGTTACTATAGGAGTAATAAATATTATCATTCATATTTTGATTATTACACAGATAATGCCCTATACATGGGTTAATGGAGGAAGGTCAGGATCATTTGAATTGGCAAGACAGACATCCTTATCAAGCATCTATATGACTATTTTTCACCTGACTAACTTGGCGTAAGTTTCCAACGCACTCTGTACAGTGATTTACACCAAATTAAAATTTGGGCTCTCTACTTTTCTTCAAGTGGGAGTTCAACGCCAAGTAAGCCATGCATTTGCAGTTCTAAAATTCAGATGGGGTAAAAGAATCCTCACCTGAATTAAGAACTTGCTTCAATATCATTATTTCACTTATAGCCAGCAAAATAATTCCTTTAAAGATGAATAAATTTTGGTCAATATGTTTAACGGTATTTTTGGTGGTTACATTACCCTTTGGATTAATTAGTGTTGTTCAACAATTTTTAGGTACAATATTTGAAAAATGTTTTATGAGTATAGTGGCAATAATAGGATTTTTATCAGATACACGTATTGCAGTTGAAAAACGTTGGTGAAGCTGGGACAGGTATGCCGCAGGGATCAATAGGTTGATTTTGTTAGGAATAAACTAAGAAATAGAAAGATAGAAGAAAATAAAAGTTATATTTATGATTTATGAAGGAGATAAGGTTGAAAAAAATAAATTTTTTTATTATTATGTTACTTTTTTTTACAGTATTATTGATTACGAGTTCATCAATAAAAAAAGAATCTGTAAGTGTAAATATAAATAAGCAAAATATTAAACAATCTGCGGAAGAGAAGGATGTCAGAGAAATCGCATTTAATCAATTAAATTCAAAAGATAAAAATAGAGTGTTTGGAACTTGGAAAAATAGTAAGCTTTCTAAGATAACTTTAAAAGAAAATATGGGAAATATTAATGACAAATCTTATATTGGAAAAGAAGTATATCTTATTGATATTCCAACTAAAAGTAGATCAATACCAAATAATATGATTGTGTATGTATCAGTAGATAATCATAAGTTACTGGGATATGGATATGTAGAATAAATATAAATAGGTAGTTCACAATGTTTTAAAAATATATATTAATAACAGAAAAATATGATTAAGCAATCATTACTTGTAATTTATATAATCTTTGTTAGGGGGCATACAATGAAATTCTTAAATCCATTGATAGTTGTTTCAGATTTGGAAAAATCAAAGCGATTTTACTATGAAGTGCTTGGTTTAGAAATTGTTCTTGATTTTGGTGCAAATGTAACTTTAACAGGAGGTATTGCATTACAAACAAAAGATACTTGGTCTACTTTTATTCACAAAAATGATAATGAAATTGTTTTTGGAGGAAATGTAGCAGAATTATATTTTGAAGAAGATGATTTTGATGTTTTTATTCAAAAGATAAATGATATTGCAGGTATTAACTATGTACATACTATATTAGAACATTCTTGGGGACAACGTGTTGTTCGATTCTATGATCCTGATAATCATATTATTGAAGTGGGAGAAAATATGATTATGGTTGTCAGGAGATTCTTAAAGAGTGGTCTATCAATTGAAGAAACTGCTATTAGAATGGATGTGCCAGTTGATTATGTGAAATCATGTTTAGGGTAGATTACAGCTTTGGTGATTAAAATTAATGAACAGAAAATCATATATTGAGAAATAAAAAATAGTACAATAACAATATTTAAAATAACCATTGGAGGATAGAAAAAACATGAGATTAAAAACAAATCATATAGTAATTCGAGATTTTGAGAGAAAAGATGCAGAAAATCTTTATAGGATTGTTAGAGAGAAAAATGTTTTTCGCTTTATGCCTCATTGGGCAGAAAACGGTGATTCACCTCAATCATATTTTGAATATATTGACTGGCATCAAACTCAAAAAAATTCAATAGATATTTATGAGAATAAAAGATATGTAATTGCATTACCTGCTACAGATAAAATGTTTGGAATGGTAGGTATGGGGCTTGAAGATACATTGAATGAAGTTGAAGTAGCCTATTTTATGTCAGAAAAATACCAAAGAAAAGGATATACAAAAGAAGCCGTAAATGCTTAAGTGGATTGATGCTTTAAAGTATCAGATATAAAATATCTTATTTTAACTATTGATTGTTCAAATATTCCTTCATGTCACTTTGCAGAAAAATGTGGTTTTGAATTATTTCAAAAAAGGACACCAATTGGACATAAGCAATCGAACATGGAAAGTAATAGTTATTTCTATTATAGAAAATACAGGAATTTAGTATAAACATTAGTATATTTATTATGTAATGTTTTTAAGGAATTAATTAATTTACAAATTAGGAGATAAAAAAATGGAACAAGATATATGGAAAGTATTATATGAAAAAGCAAGAGAAGTTCAAAAACCAAGAATAATTTCACCTTTCATTGAAGCAGGTGGTGTATCAAGTGCAATTCTGACGAAAAGTGGAAATATATATGTTGGGGTTTGTATTGATAGCGCGTCAACTCTTGGAATGTGTGCAGAACGTAATGCAATTGCAAATATGATAACCCATGGAGAAAGTAAAATTGATAAAGTTGTTGCTATTGTAGAAGATGGAAGGGTAGGTTCACCTTGCGGAGCCTGTAGAGAATATATGATGCAGTTAGATAAAGACAGTTCTGAAATAGAAATATTAATAGATTATGAAACCAGAAAAACTGTTAGATTAAAAGATTTAATTCCAGATTGGTGGGGAACTTATCGCTTTGATAAGTAAGAGTTGAATTAATATAAAGGGGGCAATCGGAGGAAAGAATGAAGGATTTCTATTCAGATAAATTTATTGAAGCATTAAAGAAACATCATATAGATAAATTAAAAATGATTCCCAAATCAGATCTGCACAATCATTTTGTACTAGGTGGAAGTAGGGAGTACATTCAACTTCAAACAGGAATAGAAATACCCTTTTTTAAAGGAGTTTTATCTACCATGCAAGATATGCATGATTGGAATAACAAATATATTGGTGAAAGATTCAATACCAGAGAAATGAGAAAATTGCTGATTGATGCAACTTTTGTTCAGGCTAAAGAAGATGGAATTAAAATTCTTGAGATTGGTGAAGATGTTTGGGCGTTAGGAGAATTTTTTGACAATAACATAGAAGAATTAATTTATGTATTTCAAGAAGCTAATGAAAGGATAGCACCAGAGGTTGAATTGCGGTTGCAAATAGGATTGTCAAGACATTGTTCCATAAATTATTTATCAAGGTGTTTAGAACCTTTTTGGGGAAGTGGAGTTTTTTATTCCATTGATCTGTATGGTGATGAATTTGCACAACCCATTGAAAACTTTATTCCAATTTATAAGAAAGCCAAAAATGAAGGATTGAAACTTAAAGCACATATTGGAGAATGGGGAACCGCTGAGGATGTGAAAAAGGGAGTTGAGTTATTGGAATTGGATGAAGTTCAGCATGGAATTACTGCAATTAATTCAGTAGAAGTGATTCGATTTTTAATAAACAATCATATTAGATTAAATATTACACCTACAAGTAATGTTAAACTTGGTAGAGTTAAAGAATTAAAAACACATCCTATTAGGAAACTTTATCATTCTGGAGTTGATGTAACTATTAATTCTGATGATATACTTATTTTTGATAGCGATATATCAAAGGAATACCTAAAATTGTATGATGCAGAAGCATTAACTGCGGAAGAGCTTGATGATATAAGACTTAATGGTTTGCGAAGGTTGTAAATATTATATTTATATCATAATATTTTTATAAATTGAAAATAAAAAGGAGAATAAATATGATTGATCTAGATTTAAATAATAAAATAGCATTAATAACAGGGGGAACTCGTGGGCTTGGAAGAGCTATTGCAGAGAAGTTAGCAGAACAAAAGGTGAAAATAGTTGTAACTGGTACCAATAAAGAGAGAGCAGAAGAAGCTGCCAGTGAAATTTCATCAGCTTATAATGTTGAAACATTGGGATTACAACAGGATGTAAGTTCAGAAGAATCCACAAAAGAAGTTGTAAAGTGTATAATTAATAAATTTAAAAGGATAGATATTTTAGTAAACAATGCAGGGATTACAAGTGACGGCATAATGATGATGATGAAAAAAGAGAACTGGGATAAAGTAATCAATATAAATCTTACAGGAGCATTTAATTCTACTAAATTTGTATCTAAACATATGTTAAAACAAAAATCAGGAACTATAGTTAATATAACAAGTGTAGTAGGAATAACAGGAAATGCTGGACAAGCAAATTATTCTGCTTCTAAAGCTGGTCTTATTGGTTTCACTAAGACCGTTGCTAGGGAACTAGCAGACCGTGGAATAACTGTAAATGCCATTGCACCGGGATATATTTCAACGGATATGACATCAAAACTTCCTGATAAAGTAAGCCGGGAAATATTATCCCAAATTCCGATGAAAGCATATGGTAGTCCAGAGGCTGTAGCAAATGCAGTTTTATTTCTTGCTTCAAATATGTCAAATTACATTACAGGTCAGGTTATAAATGTAGATGGTGGAATGGTTATGTATTAGATTAAAAGATAGATACAGGCAATAAGTGGAGTGGGATATAAAGGTAAGATATTTAAATTTTAAATAAAAACAGAGAACATGGATGTTTATAAAAGCTATATATCTTCAATATGATTATTTCCCCACTCACAAAGAGCCTGCATCACAGGCATTAGAGATAGGCCTTTTTTTGACAAACTATATTCTACTTTTGGTGGAATCTGAGGATATTCCTTTCGAAGGATTAGTCCATCATTTGTTAGTTCCTTTAATTGGTTGCTTAACATTTTGTGAGTAATATTTCCTAAAACTTTTTTTAACTCTCCATAGCGGAGCGTATTAACCTTCCACAGCCAGAATAATATATGCATTTTCCATTTACCGTCGATTAAAGACATTGCATAAGAGAAAGGTTTAATGTTTACTTGATTATTCATTTACACTCTCCTTTTAGATAGTATCTAACAAAAAAGTACATACTTGTTATTGATTGCACATCAGTATATCATAGAGACAATGAAATTTCAAGGAGGATAATGCCATGAAAAAAGAAATTGAAGTCTTTAATTATGCTAATGAGATTATGAAAGCGGTGAAAACAGGTGTTTTGTTGACTACAAAAGTAGATGACAAAATAAACTCTATGACTATTTCTTGGGGGACACTAGGAATTGAATGGTCAAAACCCATTTTTACAGTTTTCGTTAGAGAAAATCGCTTTACAAAACATCAACTTGAAAAAAATCCTGAATTCACAATAAATATACCATATGGTGCTTTTGACAAAAAGATATTGGGGATTTGCGGGACAAAATCCGGGCGTGAAATTGATAAAATCAAAGAACTTAATTTGACACTTGAAACACCTAATAATGTTTCTGTTCCTGCTATTAAGGAACTTCCTTTAACGCTTGAGTGTAGAGTTGTATATAAGCAAAAACAAGATGAGTGTGAAGTTACAGAGGAAAACAAGAAAATATTTTACCCACAGGATGTTGATAGCTCATTTCACGGTGCAAACAAGGATTTTCATACTGCTTATTATGGAGAGATTGTCAGTGCATATATCATCCAATAGTATATATTGAAGTTCCTTTTCCTTTAGTTCACAAGTAAGATTATGAATAATTGGTTACGTGATAGTGAAAATGTCAATTTTTGAGGTAATGGTGATGATCTTCAAATGCCAGCAAAATCTCTAAAGTATTTTTGAGGCTGCTTTGGAGATTATTTTGTCTACAAGAAATAACATATATAAAAGCATATCATATTTTAATCGTAGATTGCTAATTATAGAAAATAATAGTAATCTATATTTTGCGATTTCTTTTTTCTGTTTAAAGATTTATATAATGTGGTAAAATATATACAATAAGGCATATGAAAATAAATAGGAAGTCAAAGATGGGACGGATATTTTTCACCTGACTAACTTGGCGTAAGTCTCCCAAGCATTCTGTACAGCCCTCATACAAAATTAAAAACTCTGCTTGCACTCTGTGAAAGTGGGAGTTCAACGCCAAGTAAGCCATGCATTTGCAGTTCTAAAATTTAGATGGGGTAAAAGAATCCCCACCTAAATTAAGAACTTGCTTCAATCATACAAGGAAACAGGTTCCGAAGATAGTGAGCTATCAGAGGGTTCTGTTGACGCAGTAGGATTAAAAATAGACTAGCATACTGACTAGTTATTTATTTGAATGTGCCTAAGCGGGGTGAGAGAATAATGGAAAAAGAGTTTAATGTTACAGGAACCTGTATACCAGAGATGCATTATATGGTGAATACATCTGATAAATTAGAAAAGATAATTAAATTAATTGAAAAAGCAAAATATTTTATAATAAATAGACCAAGGCAGTATGGAAAGACCACTACTTTATATATGCTGGAAAGAATACTTGATAAAAATAGCGAATACCTAATTATATCCACAAGTTTTGAAGGGGTAGGAGATTTAATTTTTGAAGAAGAACAAAGATTTGTAAAAGAGTTTTTACAGATATTAGCTGACAGTTTGTTTTTACAGCATGAAGATTTAGCTGATTTTTTGGAAGAACAAAAGAGCAAAGTTAATAGTTTCAATGATTTATCAAAGGCTATAGCAAGATTTATTATAAAAGTAAATAAAAAAGTAATACTGATGATAGATGAAGTAGATAAAAGCAGTAACAATCAGCTGTTTTTAAGCTTTTTAGGTATGCTGAGAAACAAATATCTACTTAGAAATTCCGGGAAAGATAAAACCTTTCACAGCGTAATATTAGCAGGAGTACATGATGTAAAGACTTTGAAATTAAAGATAAGACCAGATGAGGAACATAAATATAATAGTCCTTGGAATATAGCTTCAGATTTTGATGTGGATATGAGTTTTTCAAAAGAAGAAATAGAAACCATGTTAGATGACTACATAAAGGATAAAAATGTAAAATTAGATAGGGAATATTTCTCGGAGAAGCTTTATTTTTATACTTCAGGATATCCATTTCTCGTGAGCAAATTGTGTAAGATAATAGATGAAAAGATTATGGATAAGAATCATAAGGTGTGGAAAAATGAATATCTAGACTTGGCTGTAAAAGAACTTCTAAAGGAAGACAACACAAACTTTCAAAGTCTCATTAAAAATATTGAAAATAATAAAGAATTATATGATTTTATCAGCAGAATAATCTTAGAAGGAGAAAGTATAACTTATATAAAGACAGATGAAATAGTAAATCTTGGAACCATATATGGTATTCTAAAAGAACAAAATGGCAATTGTAAAATAAACAACAGAATTTATGAACAGCTTCTTTATAATCATATGATGATGAAGGTCATAAGAAAAAATAAATATGCTGAAATGTCCAATTACAACTATCGATTAAATTTTATAGAAAAAGATGGCAGCTTAAATGTAAGAAAAATACTATTGAAATTTCAGGAATTTATGAAGCATGAGCACTCAGAAAAAAGAGTAGCTTTTTTAGAAGAGGATGGGAGACTACTGTTTCTTGCCTTTTTAAGTCCCATAATAAATGGCACAGGCTTTGCTTTTAAAGAATTAAAGGGTGGAGAGGAAAAAAGGTTTGATATAGTTATAACCTATCAAAAAAAGATGTATATACTGGAGCTTAAAATATGGCGTGGAGACAAATATCATGAAAAGGGACTTGTACAACTGGGGGAATATCTAGAGCAGTATGGATTAGAGGAGGGGTACCTCTTAATATTTGACTTTAGAAAAGTTAAGGGAGTATCAGGAAAGACAGAAGAAGTAACCGTTAAGGTTAATGAAAGGGAAAAGAAGATTATGGAGGTTTATTGCTGATTATTATTAATAATGTATAAACTTACCACATATAATTTAAATACTTATTTCATCTTCTGTTTACGTATGAGATATAAAAAATAGTTATATAATAATTTTCCATATTTTCATTTACAACTACAGATTATCATAGTATTATTTTCATGTAATTCAATTAAAATAAACAATAATTAAAAAATACTTGACTTTAAACAAAGCTGTGTAGGTTACCTACAACTTATCAAATAGATTTAACTGTACTGAGGATAATTTATGCTCGTAGCTGGGCATTTTCAAAGATATATTATATTTATTACAAGCCTCCTGAAGAATATTAGAAAGCTTCTTATAATTGTTCACGGAACAGCTATATTTATAGCCAAAGCTTTTTTCATATTTTTTACGTATACCAGGAAACATGGAATCCAGTTTGCTGTAATAATAGGCTCTTTGCCTGTCTCTAAGGGACATGCCTAGCCAGGGAACAATATGATTAACACCATAATGGGCAGCTCTATTTACAATATTAATAATATTTTCTTCATTATCTTCTATAAAGGGCAAAATAGGCATCATGGTTATACTTGTAACAATACCAGCTTTTGAAAGTACTCCTAAGGCTTTTAGTCTATCTGTGGCTGGAGAAGCAAAAGGCTCTACCTTTCTTGCCAGATCATCATTGGTGGTAGTTATAGTTATAGCCACAGAAGCATAAATTTTGTTTATTTCCTGGAGAATATCAATATCTCTTAGCACTAAATTACTTTTAGTTATCAGGTGAACTGGGTAATTATAATCTGAAATAACTTTAAGTGCTTTACGGGTAAGTTCATACTTCTTTTCTGCTGGTGTATAAGGGTCCCCCATGGCACCTGTACCTATCGTACCTTTTTTTCTTTTAGATGATAACTCCTTCCTTAATAGCTCTGCTGAATTTATTTTTACTATAAGGTCATCAAAATTTTCAATACCATAACACTCACTTCTGGAATCGCAGTATATACACTGATGCTGGCAGCCCCGGTAGCTATTGAAAGTGTATTTAACTCCAAACCAACGAGAAGGATCTTTACTAGTGGATAACATTGATTTAGCTTCTATTTCCTTTATCAAATAAATTCACCTTCCCTTAGATCATAGTGTACATTAAAATGTGCTCCTAATTTTTAAAACTTAATTTTTCAATTAAATAAAGTTTTAATCTACTATTTTAATATTAGATGTAGATTATACATAATTGTAATAAACATTAATTAAAAGGTATGTAAACAATCTTATCGCGTGGACTTGAAAAATACTTTTCAACGGTATCTATCCACTTTTTAAAGTGTTCTGTTTCAAGATGATCTTCCATAGCCTCTTCAGATTTATAGCCTTCATACAGTAAAAATTTATTTGGTTCATCTTTGCATTGAAGGAAATCAAAGTGCACAATGCCTTCTTCCTTTCTTGAATTATCTCTATTTTCTATAGTGGCCTCAATAAATTCTTTTATATTCTCTGATTTTATGTAAAAAGTAACGTTTTTAACTATCATCTTTAATTTCTCCTTTATTATAATAATATATAAATTTACTTAGTATTTAGTGCTATAGGCAAGTTTTTAGATAAGATACTTAAGCAATTATATTATAAAAAATTATACCATATTATTCTAGAAATTTATAATTACATATAGTAATTTTATTATGATAAACTTACAAGTTAATAGGTTGCTATATTGTTAGACTATCAATGAATCTTACTTAGTTAAAGTTTGTACTCCAATTAAGTAAGATTCATTGATGTTTAACCTTGGGTGTTTATACTTACTTTTTTATATACAAATGTACCTAGTGCAATTCCAGTAACAATAACCATTGCCACTGCAGCTAATTTTTTCATTCTATTTCCTCCTCTATTCTTTGAAAATAAAGTGATTTCATTTATAATAAATTGTTTACTATCCAGATATTTTGCAGGAATCGCAGGAACAAGAACAGTTCCACAGTTCATCAGCCACAGGAGCCCAATTCTTTGCAACATTGAAACATTTGCCGGACAAATCATGTACATCTTCCGGATTCTGAAAATCCGTTGAGTGAGCACCAGAGGTTTCAATTATATTTGACAATGCACCAGGATTATCAAGAAGAGGACATGGACGCAGATGGTTATCATTAAAGGGTTGTCCCTTTCTGTAGGCTTTAAATAGCGGTGACTGTAAAGCCTGCAGCAGTGTCTTTTCTCTAATATTTGAATCTGAATAATGAACAAATGCACAAGGTTCCATATCACCATTTGCATTTATGTGAAGATATCGTCTTCCCCCTGCAAGGCATCCACCTGAATATTCACCATCATTCCAAAAGTCCAATGTGAAGATAGGCTTAGTATGTCTGAATTTACGAATTTGATTATACATGAATTCACGCTGTGAAGCAGTTACCATCAGCTCAGGAACAGCTTCCTTTCCAACTGGCATATAGGTAAAGAACCAGCAGAATTTGGCACCCCATGCAATCATCTGATCAAAATATTCTTCTGAACCAATCATGTCTACATTTTTGCTTGTATAACAGCATGAAATTCCGAAGGGAAGTTTCTTTTCCTTTAACAGTGCCATAGCTCTTTCTACTTTTTTAAAGATACCGTCACCGCGTCTGAAATCTGTATCTTTCTCAAAACCTTCTACGCTGATGGTAGGAATAAAATTTTTCACCCTGAGCATTTCATCAGCAAAAGCCTCATCAATAAGAGTACCGTTTGTAAAAGAAGTAAACTGGCAATCCGGGTGAGCCTCACACAATTTGATAATATCTGACTTTCTAACCAAAGGTTCTCCTCCTGAAAAAAGGAAGAAGTGAGTTCCAAGTTCATTAGCTTGATTGATAATGCTGTCAAGCTCATCATAGGTCATATTTAATTTATTGCCATATTCAGCAGCCCAACAGCCGGTACAATGTAAATTGCAGGCAGAAGTAGGATCCATTAAAATTGCCCAGGGTATATTACAGTCGTATTTTTCTTCTATTTTTCTCTGCATTGGATATCCCACCATAACTGCATTGATGAGAAAATTTCGGAAGGTTGTCTGCAATACTCCAGCATCTATATCATTGTACAATCCCATTATATACTGATACCATATATTTTGTGGATCATCTATAATTCTATGGAATAGGTTACGCTGCACTTTCCAATTATCAGCTTTGTCAAATTCATCTGCCCATTTAAGTAATTTTGGAAGTTTTTCTACAGGATTTCCTGATACATATTCCATAGCTTTTTCAAGTAAAAAAGCACTTGCTTTCTTTTTTAAGTTCATGATAATTTCCTCCAAATATTATATTTTATTTATTTTTCTAATAATCTGTTTGCCTTTTCGCAAGTGTTATAAATAATATCGTATTGCTCGTCAATAAGCGGAGTTACCTTTTCTATTTTCTTATTTCTGATTTTTACATAGCAGAAATAAGGGAGAATCCACCCTAAGAATCCAGGAATTGCAAAGATGATAGAAAGAGGGAGCATACCTCCTATATGACTGAACACAGAAAGTGCCATAAATGCTGTTCCCAAGATACCAAAGCCATAAGCAAATGCTGAGGCACCGATGTTTTTAGACTTTTCAAGATTTTCAATTTGCCTTGCACAACTTTCAAACTGTCTCTGAAGCCTAGTTAGCTCTATCTTATTTCTTATTTTACGATTTCTCTTAAACTTAAGATTAACAGTATTGATTCCCGGTATATCAGATGATGATGTTCCTTCCAGTAACCAGCCAAAATTAGCATAGCTGTCTGCCCATATAGATTCCATATCACGTGCTACAGTAACATCCCTGTACTCATAACCTACAAAATTATTTTTATTTGATTCTTCCATAATTGTTATCTCCTTAATATATCTCGTGTACAAGGTATTTAAAGCCCCTTGTCATGGCAATTTATACATAGACTATATGTAAATAATGTACTCTATACTTTTTCATATAAATTTCCTCTTAATATTTCCAATTGTTGTTTTAGTTTCTTATTTTCAAATTCTAATTCTTTAATTTTTTTATCTTTAGCCATTATAATAATATCTTTTGACTTATCGGTCTTATCATATTTAAGTTTTTGTTTTATAACTTTTTCAGTTTGTTTATCTCTAAGCTTTTCGATTCTTTGTTTAACTTCTTCATTTTTATACATAAAAGTTTTAGATACTCCACTTAAATTAGACACACTATTAAAATTAATTTTTTCTCCTTTTAATGAAAGTTCTCTAATGGCTTTATCAACTTTTTCTAAAGTCACTTCTGTTTTTTGTTTTGCGTATTCTTTCAACCCTTTAGTATTATCTGCCATTATAAATCCTCCCTTGATTTACCATTCTTATGAACTAATTTATGTTCTCTAACTTTTTCTAATGTTTTCTCCAGTATATCTAAATAATGCTCATTCTTTTCAGCCCATAATTCTCTACGACATCTATTACTTACTTCTATTTGAGTTCTTACCTTCTGTATCTCTTCCTCATATTCAGGAATATTTTCAGTAGTAGTACAAAAGCTGCCACAGTTTAAACAATGATTCATTTGCTGCCTACATGGAGATTTAGTAGGCTTAAAACATATTCCGAAAGGAACTCTAACAGCATCTAAATTTTTTTTAACATATTCATATCGTATAAGGCTTTCGCCTTTGTCTGACGATAACTCTATTTTTTCAAGTTTATTGGTTTTAGTATCAACCTTAAATAATTCTAAGTCCTCAGTATTCTTCCATTTCTCGTAGAGAGTATTTTCACTTACAGTTGCATAATATACTGTCATTTGCAAGCTTTGATGTCCTAATATTTGTTGTATAATACTTATACCCATACCTTGTTCTACATATTCTTTAGCTCTTGTATGTCTTAATGAATGAAGTCTAAAATGATATAATTCACCATTAACATCTCTAATATCTTTTTGTTCAATAAGTCTTTTAATTGTAAGCAATAAAGAATGTTTCGCCAATGGGTTTCCTTTTAATTTACCTTCATAAGTATTAAATAAATATTTTTTAAAGTTGTTTTCTTCCGTACTCAATTCTTTGGCCTTATTAATACATTTTTGAACCATCTCAGCCACCTTATCCCTAATCGGGATTTTAAGGAGTGCTATACCCGTCTTTGTTATTTCTCCACAAAGATAATAATTGTAATTTTCTTCTTTGTTATTCCATATTTTCTCTAAACAATTGTTATATCTAAGATTCAATATATCAGTGCCACGCCATCCTGTTTCCCTAAGTAAAATATAAATAGGTATGTATTGTGGTCTATCTAAAGCCATAATATTATTATCTAATTGTTTTAATATAGGTTCTGGAACAAATTTAGCTTTCTTAACTTCATCCTTATTTAGTTCTCTTTTAGGAATATCACCTTGAAATATTAAAAATGCTACTTCCTTTTTAGGAGCTTTATCATATTGAGCCATTTGTATATATTCTAAAAATGTTCTTATATAAGATACAAATTTACATCTATAAGTTGGATTTTTGTATCTATAATCATTACCTAACCAATATAAATAATTCTCTATATCTTTTCTTGATAAATGTTCTATAAATCCATCAATATATCCATTAGAATAAAACTTATTTAAAAAGTAATTTAAATTATTTAAAATCTGACAACAATGATTCCAACTTTTTTTGTAATAATAGTTTTGAAATATTTTTTTATAGTTTCTCTATAATAAATAGGAATAGTACTAAAATTAAGTTGATTATTTACTCCATTATTAGCTCCACTTGCAGGAATTTTAGCACCATTAATATTTTTTGAATACCATATATCTTTTTCAGTTTCTTCTCTGTCATCATAGAAATCTTTGATGAAATCTAGAATAGAAGGTAAACCTTTCATTTCTTGTGAAGTCATTACATTATTAATCAACAAATAATTGTTAAATTTTAGACTAAAAGATTCTTTATCAATAGAATTAAAAGTTTCAAGAAACTTATAGTATTTATTTATAAAGACAGAAAAATGTTTAAATGTATTTCCTAACTTTACAATATAAGTATTCTTCAACAGGTTATTTTTAAAGTTGTAAGTAATATAATATTTAATTTCATTTTTAATATATTGATTTTTAAACTTATCAAAATCAATATATCTTACAGCATAGATTTTCTTCCCTACAAAGAATTTTTCAGTTAAATCCCATTTGTCATTATTTATCCAATATTCATTGTCTTGTTTCAAATACTCAATTATTTCACCATATTTATTCTGTTGATTACTTCTAATTTCTTGTATTTTCACACTATTTATCTCCTTCATTATAAATATCTAATTTTAAGTTAGATTGAGTTTTATTGAACTCTTCCATTATTTCTTTATCCGAAGGATGTATATATGTGTTTAAAGTAGTATAGATATTTTTATGACCAGCTCTTATTCTAAGTAATTCAGGTTGCCATCCTGCCATTCTAAGTACTGTTAATGAACTGTGTCTAAACATATGTGGCGTAGCATATATATTAGTTTTCTTTACCAATTTTCTGAATAAATTATCTATATCAATGTAGTTCATTGACTTATATTGATGTTTACCACTTATTTTTATAAATACATGATTAGTTTCAACTTCATCAGTATGGTATTCAGCTATATATTCCATAAACATATCAGCTAAATTTTGTGAAATATCAATTCTACGAGGACTTGATACTGTCTTAATCTCTGCATTATTCTCAAGTTCACCTCGGTCTTTGATGTCAATAATCATATCACTTACATCAAAATCTTCTATCCATAAACTCAAGGCTTCGCCTATTCTCATACCTGTTTCATAGAGTAGTAATAATAAAAACTTATCTCTTAGATTATTACAAGCTCTAACGAGCATTTCTATTTCATCTTTTTTTAAAGTTTTAGGTTTGGATTTTGGAACTTTGATCCTTAATATATTGCTTGTAACTTTCTTCTGTTCATGAGCTATTCCATATAAAAATCCTTTAAAATTTCTACTTGGAGCAGATAAAAATTTCTTTAACCTATCTGAAATATTGTTGCTATATTCTTCATGTCTTAAAATATAGTCATAGAACGCTAAAACTGTATTTACTATTACATTGATAGTTCTTGGACTTCTTGCTGAATCTATTTTATCTGTGGGAATAACCTTTAGACTCTTATAAGGATTTTGTAACCAATTCACAAATAATGCTAAGTCATCAATAGTTACCTTTTGAAAATTCAATTCCCTTTGTTCTAAATATTCAAAATATAGCTTCAAATGTTGACAGTACATTCGCAAAGTATTTCTTGCATAGTTTGTATTATCCCTAAACCTAATGAACTTTAATATTGATTCTACAGGCAACCCCTCTTTATCAGCTACATAATATCTCTCTTTATCATCTTCAGTTCTTACTTTTACTACTTCCATATTTCTATCTTCACTCCTATGGTCTATTTATTCTAACCATAGGCTTTACTATAATTACTTTAATTATTCTAACTATTTATATAGTAATTTAAGTTATATTCTTATATAAAAGTAGTACATAAAACACTGTAAATACTATTTAATTTCCTACACTATATTTCTTTTCAATATAATAATTTATTAAATTAATTCATATTTCGTATCAATATCTTTAGTTGATGTAATTATTATGGCAAGTGAGTGTTTGAGAATTGTCAAAGAAATGTTTGAGAAATATTAATAAAAAATCTTATATGTCTTAAAAATATCAGATTTTAATGAGATTCTTATAAAATGACTAATTATTTTTATCTTGTATTTCATAGAATTTTTGTTTTAAGAATTTTGACCTTAACATCATATAAATGCCAATCAGTGCCGACATACTTCCAAAGACAATGCCTGAAAGTCCATTAAAAAATGTGGCATCACCTTTATGTGAAATCGACATAATAGCCACCTGTGTCAATACTAAGCAAATCAAAGTTGAGGAAAGACCTATAAGCTTAATCTCTTCAGATATGAGATTTTTTGTCTTCCGCGCTTTAATGTAATCTTTGATAATAAGAAATAGTTCCGTAAAAGTATACACGGCAATAATTAATGTAATATTCATATTATATTGCATGGGTTTTTCTTTGGAGAACATACTGAGTGAATAAACTACATAACACAGACTGGCTCCTAAAATTGATGCTCCTATTTCAAAGTAACTCTGAATCTGTTTCTTTTGTTCTTTCTCCTGTGCTCTGATTGCACCATATTTAGCAATTCCCATTCCTGCACTATATAAAGCATTAACAAAAACAAAGCCCGACAGAGTTATACAACTTAAGATAACTTTTCCAAGTACGAGAGCAACATCTTTTTTCAGTGATAGTCTTGTAAAAATAATCATTCTATTATTACGTATATGGTAGTACAAGTTTCTATTTTTTTCATTTGTTAGTAATACATACCACAATATATAACCGGTTAAACTTAGTGTACCGCCACCAAATACAATCCCCGTAATTCCAATCAATTGTTCTATGTTCTCGGTATCAGAAATAGATAACGTAACACTTACCAGAAGAGCAAAATTTATTAAGGCGTAGGCGTAATTCATAATACGATATGATTTTATCAATATATCGGTATAATTTTTTATAATCATATAATAGCGTAACATGAATAACAGGTTGATTCCTGCCAAAAATACAACGATGATTGCCACAGATATGTTAATCATTTGACTTTCTAAAAAAAACATTAATATTCCACATCCCAAAATGCCAAGTGATGCAATTGATAAAATAAAATTTCCACATAGGCATCTGACATACATTTTCTTTTCTGAAATCCATGTTACTTCTTTTCCTTTTTTGTCTGTAAATCTTAATAACATTATTGCTCTGATAAGTACATTGATAGAAAGATATATGGAACAGGCTATGAAAAAGTAAGAATCTGCACTAACACATGCAATTAAGGTTACTAAAATAATTATTATTTCAAGAGGTATTGTTTTTCTGACTTCTTTTAAAAGCTTAGGAGTAGTTTTCATGAGTCTAGCTTCTTTTTTTATTATCCTTTGCTTTATTATTTTTCTTCCAATAATTTTAAATAAATCTTTATTAATCAATGTCTAGTTACATCCTTTCATACAAGCAAGTCCAATGGGGTAAAATCTTTCTTTAATAAACTTATTAATTCTAGAAATTAAAGAAGCAGCATAAACCTTATAAGGGTTAATTTATGACCGCCTCTATTGATTTTTATGTGATTATTAATTATTTTTTTTAAAATACTTAAAAACACCAAATGCAACTACTACAATAATGATAACTGCAATTACTTTACCCATCTTATTTCACCTCCTTTGAAGCAAGTTCTTAATTCAGGTGGGGATTCTTTTACCCCATCTTAATTTTAGAACTGCAAATGCATGGCTTACTTGGCGTTGAACTCCTACTTGAAGAAGGGGGAGACTTGCGGCAAGTTAGTCAGGTTAAAAATTTTTATTACTAAATTAAATCATTTGCTTCTTTACAAATTTCATATACATTGTCATACTGTTTTTCTATGGGTGAAGCTAATTTTTTTGTTTTATTTATTTTAATTGTTTTATAAAGAAAATAAGATAAAATCCATGCGGCAAATCCAGGTACTGCCAAAATTATACAGAGTTGAAGCATTCCTGCAAGATAGCTGAAGGTTGAACCTGCCATAAATACTGTTCCGACAATTCCTATTGAATATGCCACAATTTTGGCTGTTGTACTTTTAGATTTTTCCAAACGATCAATTTCTTTTGCACTGTTTTCAAACTGAAGCTGTAAACGGTTAAGATCTCCTTTTCTCTGTATATCCTTATCACGTTTGAAAATTAAATCTACCTTAGTTTCTGATTCATGGTCACGCACCATCTTTGAAAAATGACTGCCTGGGAAAATAGCAAGTGGAGAAACCATAACCCTAATTGGTCCCCAAGCATGTTTTACAATGGTGGGACGGCTTTTTTCCAGGTTCCATCCAAAATTTTTATACCCATCTGTCCATAGAGATTCTATATCACTTTTTACGGTTACATTTTTATACTCATAGCCTATAAATTTGTTTTCTTTTTCCATGATTAAATTTTCCTCTCAAATATAAAATTTTTACATATTTTAAGTAAATTCTGATTGCTTTCCTTTGATGTATACATTATGATTTAAAAATGTTTGAGAGTTGTCAAAGAATTGTTTGTAAAATGTTAATGTTAAAAAATATGAAAGTACATTAAGTGGTATAAAAATGAAAAAGCAGTTTTAAATTCATATCTATTTAGAATTTAAAACTGCTTTTTTATATATTAGGAATTTAAAAATTTTTTGTATAAAAATATTGCCCGGCAGGGCTTGAAAAATCTAATGTTAGAAGTTTGAGGAAAATATTACAAGTAATATTTTGGAATAGGATTTTTGATATAATTATTAGCAAATTTAGTGATTGGTGATGATTATGCAAGGTGTTATAAAACAAATATTTGTGGATAATTGGGAAAAATTCAGTGAGATATATAAAGGGAAAATTAGAGCTAACATAAGTAGAGAAGTTGATAAGATGATTAATTGTAAATCCTTAGATAATGGATTTATTGAGTTTAAGTGTGAAAATTGTGGTCATATAAAAAGAGTTGGATTTAGCTGTAAAAGTAGATTTTGTACCTCATGTGGTAAGAAAAAATCTGAAGAATGGTCTGATGAAATGGTGGCAAGACTTATTAACTCAAAGCATAGACATATGGTATTTACAATTCCACAGGAACTTAGAATATATTTTGCTAGGGATAGAAAACTATTATCATTATTACCTAAATGTTCAGCAAAAGCAATTATGAGCTGGTTTAGAGATTTAAATAAAAAAGAATGTTTTACACCAGGAATAATCTCAGTAATTCATACTTTTGGAAGAGACTTAAAATGGAATCCACATGTTCACTTAATTGTCACCGAAGGTGGTGCTGGAGAAATTACAATTTGGAGGAATACAAAACATATAAATTATACAGCACTAAGGAAAAGATGGCAAAAAATATTGTTAGACGAAATAGGAATTAATCTTAAAAGTGGAAAAAAAGAATTTAAAAAATTAAAAAATAAGCTATATAAAAGGTTAGAGAATGGATTTTATGTATATGGAAAAGGTGAAATAAAAACAGCAAAGCAAGCAGGAAAGTATGTTGGAAGATATACAGCAAGACCAGCTATCGCTGAATCAAGAATAATAAAGTATGATGGTAAAAAAGTAACTTTTCGTTATGAAAGACATGAAGATGGTGAAGAAGTTGTAGAGGAAATAGATGTTATTGATTTTATAGGTAGAGTAATAAGACACATACCAGAAAAGAATTTTAAGATGATAAGATATTATGGAATATATGCTAAAAACACAAGACATAAAAATAAATTTTTTAAGTTGGTAAATGAAAAAGTTGCTGAGTTCAAAAGAAAAATTAATAATTGGCAAACAAGAATACTTCTTACATTTGGAGTGAATCCATTAAAATGTGAAAAGTGTGGAACACAGATGAAATTTCATGATATATACTATAAAAATGTAAGTGTAAGAGAAAAATTTAAAGAGAAAATAATAGGTGAAAACAAAATAAAAATTGAAGAGATAATGTACAATTATGGTGTGATTAAGGGAATAATTCGTGATAAAATAGAGCCATTATATGTATAAAGGAAGGTAGTTATTATGGCTAAAAAGAATAAAAAAATAAAAGATAAACAAAGGGCAAAATATAAAGCTAAATTGAAAGAAAATTTAATTGAAGAAGACGGAGTCTTATATATATGTACAGAATGTGGAGTTGAAGAATATATACCAAGGGATGTAGTTGAGATGTTTGATGAAATAGATGATGAAAATGTAATTGAACCTCCTACATTTAGTTGCGAGAAATGCGGAGCTATAATGAGACCAAGAAAATATGACGGAGTTCATGGTATAACTTATGAGTATTAAAATGCGGAGCATCAATATGCTTCGCAAAGGTTTTAGCTTTATAAAAATATTATGAAATAGATATGCTAAGAAATGGGTCTAATTAAAGGGCTTCGCCCAAAAGAAGTTGAGCGAAGCGAAATAACGCGGCTGTGGCCGCTTTTTTAATGCTATATAAATGAAAATATAATTATCTTAATATTTTCATATGAGTATTTTTTGATAACTATTACGATTCCTGAAACTAAAATAAATGCACTGAATATTATTCCAGTAATTGCACTGTATTCTGTAGCATTAGCTGTTTTCTCCATAGTGAGCAGTGTGCACTTAGTGATAACATATTAATTAACTAATATTTACATTTAATTCAACGGTAAATATTGTACCCTGCCCAAGACTGCTCTTCACTGATATTTTGCCGTCAATTAACTCTATTACTTTCAAAGAAAGAGCAAGTCCAAGCCCATTACCTTCCTGAGAGTGGGAGGTATCTCCTTGGTAAAATTTATCAAAGATATGATTAACTGTTTCTTCATCCATACCGCAGCCGCTGTCCTCTACAGTTACTGTTATGGTATCAGAATCTGAAGTCTGCGTTAACTTAACAGTGCCTCCAGGCTCTGTAAACTTTATAGCATTTGAAATTAAATTGTTCCAGACAATTTCCAGCATACTTTCATCTGCACAAATGATTGCACGATCTTCAATATCTGCATGAAATGTAATATTTTTTTCTTCCCATAGATCTTCAAAAGACAGTGCACATTCACAGAGTTGTCTACACAAATCATAGGATTTAGCTGATATACCTATTTCCTGATTTTCTAATTTATTAAGTTTCAATATGTTTGTTACTAGAGCAGTAAGCTTTTCAGATGCATTTATGATAGTATCTGTATATTCCTTTCTTACTTCAGAGCTCAAATCTTCCTTCTGTAATGCCATGGCATAACTTTGTATAACAGAAAGAGGTGTTTTTATTTCATGAGAAACATTGGCAATAAAATCATTTTTGAGGATTTCTGTACTTCCCAATTCTTCTACCATTTTGTTAAAGTCTTCAAACATTACCTCAACATAATCTTTTTTTCCATCTTTGCGAAGGGGTGGAATCCATACAGAATAATCACCCTCTGCAACTTGTTTTGCTGCTTGGCTTAGGATATTCATGGGCTTATCATAGGCAATGTAACGCTGCCTTGAAGTTACAAGACAAAATATCAGGGCAACTATTGCCCAATATCCCATGATTCCAAAAATATAATTCCATGGTATGCTTTCCGGACGTACATAGGAGTTGTATATCATAGCTTGACCGGCAGTTAACACTGACAATATAAAATATGTCCATATAAATCCCATGACAGAGATATGTTTTGTATTAACCCTGTTATCTTTTTCTTTATTTTTACGTCTTTTTTTAATCATGACAATACCGCCTTATAACCAAGACCATGAACTGTTACAATTTTAAAATCCTTGCAGCAGGAGAATTTATCCCGCAGCTTTGTTATATATACGTCTACAGCTCTAAGGCTGGTATTACTTTCAACTCCCCAAAACTCATCCATAAGCTGTGCTCGTGCAAAGGTATGTTTTGGATAGGATAACATTTTATAAAGAATATTAAATTCTCTTAATGTAACAGGAATTTCCTCATCATTAACGGTTGCTGTCATTTCATCAGCATTCATAATAAGACTTCCTACAACAAGTTTTCTTTCGTTGGCAATATTTGCACGCCGAAGCAGTGCACCTACACGCATTAAAAGTTCATCCATATTTATTGGTTTAACCATATAATCATCTATTCCTGCACGAAAACCTTTTTGCTTTGATGCAATATCATCACGAGCAGTCATAAATAAAATTGGTATTTTTTGATTAATATTTCTGACAGTTTCAGCAAACTCAAAGCCATCTATTTCAGGCATCATAATATCTGAAATAATTAAATCATATAGACTATTATACATATAATCATAAGCTTCACGAGGATTTAAGCAGCCTGTTGCACGGTAACCATTATTATTTAAATATGCACATACAATTTGATTCAATTTTACATCATCTTCTACTACAAGTATATTTACCATAAAATATTCACACCTTTCTATTTAAAAACACTTTTTCTATAAATCGAAGTAAAAGCACTAGAAATCTATTTCATCATATATTGTGTGCCATCCTATCATATTAATGTTAAAAAAATGTTAAAGTATATTATATAACTTCAAAAATTTTTCTATCAGATAGTATCTCATTGGACAACTGAATTTATATAACAATTTAATATCACACAGATAAATTAGAATATGTATAATCTATACCTATAAATAAAAGTTATAGATTAATTTGATTAAATTTAAGCTTTCAAAATAATGATACTTAGGGTAATGTATTATTATAACATATCTAGAAGGAAGTCATAAAAACAAATGATATTGAGGGGGTGATGGTAATGAAAAAATATGTAATTTTTGCAGTTGGATGTATTTTGATTGTTATTGCTTCTATAGGAATATTTTTGCCAATTCTTCCAACTACACCTTTTGTTATTCTTGCAGCCATGTGTTTTTCTGCAAGTTCTGAAAAAACTTACAGATTGCTTGTTAAAAATCGCTTTTTTTGGACCTTATATTGAAAATTACAAGAACGGTAGTGGAGTAACGGTTGCAGCAAAGGCAAGAGGAATTATAATGCTGTGGGTACTGCTTATAATATCAGCCATTGCAATGCACAAACTTTGGTCAAGCATTATGTTTGCAGTAATTGGCAGTGCTGTTACAATCCATCTACTTCTATTGAAGACTAAGGGTTTGGAGGAGAGGTCTGATTCATAATATAAAAAATAGTGTTTTAGAATTAAATTATATAATGCTTTTATTAAGTATGGGGAGGAAGATATATGGGAAATGTAAATCCTTTTATAAATTGTCCAAAATATGAGGCTAACAGCCTTATTCTTAGAAAATTAAACATAGGGGATAGTGAAGAATTATTTTCTTGCTATTCAGATCCTTTGGCTGCAAAATTTTTCAATGGTGATAATTGTGGTGATGATTTTTTCTATACTGACTTCGATAAATTCAAAAAATGTGTTGAGTATTGGATTAAATCATATGATATTCAGGATTTTGTACGTTTTAGCATCATAAATAAGCAGAACAGCAGGGCTATAGGAACAGTTGAGATATGTCCATCTTATAAATACTCTAAAGGAAAAGAAAAAATAGGAATTTTAAGAATTGATATAGAATCATTATTTGAAACAAAAGATTTCATGGAAGAGCTATATACTGTATTAATTGGTAATCTATATAAGGATTTTCAAGTGGATTTTTTACTGACAAAAGCTATTCCACAGGCACAGGCTCGTATAGAAGTTTTAAATAAAAAGTCCTTTGCAGAAGCGGAGGCTAAATGCAATATACCTTTTGAAGATTATTATATTAGATAGTTATTGAAAAAAAGAGGCTATTAATTTTGTTTTAATAAAATCAATAGCCTCTAGTATTTCCAGTTGGCATTACTAAATATATTATATTAATGTATCTAACCTAACTATTGAAAGTACATAAATTTTTATTGCCTCTAACAATGAAGGTATATGCAATGCCTCATCCGGTCCATGTGCACCTCCGTGGCCATCTGGTAAAAAATCTATACCTTGCTTTTTAATATCTGGAAAACCAGGTCCAAAAGTAATGCCTTCCGGTAATACTCTGGAATAAGTTCCTCCACCCATAACATAAGGTTCTTTATGTTCTTCACGTAAACTATTATAAGTATCTGTCAACACCTTTACCTTAGCATTATCTTTTTCAATGAAATAAGGCTTTCTGTTTCTAACATCTAATATACGCACCCCATAAGGTTCAATTTTTAGCTTAAGAGCCTTGGTTATATCTTCTTCATTTGATGTAATAGGATATCTAATATCAATAAATAATTCTAATCCATTTTTAAAGGATCTTATAATTCCGCCATTTAGTGTAAGTTTACCAGATACTTCATCCTCAAATCCAATGCCTGCTCCAACTCCATTGTAGTCTGCTAAAAATGAAGATAGAAAATCTACTGCTTTCTGGTCTTCATCTTTAAACAAACCGCTTTCCTTAAGTGCAGCAGCTAAAATACAAATTGCATTAAGAGAACCTTCAGGATTGGCTGCATGTCCTGAGCGTCCTTTAGCATATACTAAAATGCCATCAGATTGTTCCTCAGCTTTTACGTAATCTGAAATACTCTTTGAAACTCTATCCAAAGATGACAAAACCTCTGGCAATGAAATATCTTTAATAAAGATTTCTGCATAATCAGGTACATTATTTTCTGCGGTTCCTCCCTTTAGATTATGAAGATATTTTCCTGTTGGTATAAATAATCTGCCATTAAATCCGCCTTTCTGTCCATGGCATACTGGAAAATTACCATCTAAAACCAGGGAGACCAATGGAACTTGTTTGTGCTGCACATAATATACCAAATCCGCCATACCAGTTTCCTCTGCACACCCATAGATAATATGTATACCATGCTCAATGGGAATATTTAAATCTTTAAATATTCTAGCAACATACAAAGCCGCCACAGAGGCACCTTTATTGTCAGAAACTCCTCTTCCTATTAAAAAATCTCCCTTCCTAACAGGTTTATAGGGAGAATATATCCAATTATCCCCTTCAGGTACTACATCCAAATGACCTATAAGTCCAATGCTTTTTTCATAATCACCATAAACAATAGAACCTGCATATCCCTCATGATTACTAGTATTGAATCCAAATTCCTTGCCGCGTTTAAGTGCAAGGTCTAATACCTTTGCACATTCTTTTCCAAAAGGTGCGCCTTTAGTATTTTCATCTGCTATACTTACACTTGGTATACGAACCCATGTTTCAATATCCTGTACTAGTTCTTCCTTATGTGCCTTAAGCCAGACTTCTACTTTCTTTAATAATTCTCTTTCACCATCATTTAATTCAATAGACATATATTTTCCTCCTTGTATAATGTAGTCATAACATTCAATAGAAAACTATCTTGAATTCTAACGAACATTACAACTCATTTCTTTTAATTTATTCGAAGATTTTCTACCCGATAGGGTGTACTAATCTCATCTAACTTAGTTTTCTATTTTTCCCAAGTGGGAATCCATACTAGTAAATATTGATGTATAATATCTCCTGAATAGAAGATAGATGTATTCCTCCTGGGAAGTAACTCTAACGAGTCATTGATACCCGAAAATTAGCGTATCATTCCATCAGTGAGAGTTCTATGTTTAGCTGGTTGGGTTTCCCTTTGGGAATTACCCGTGTCACAAACAAGGTTATAGAATTACTGATAGAAATGGAATATCTATTCTATCTCACAAAGCAAAGGAGATATTATTTTATGAGTAAATTTTTTTATAGACCAATAGTTGGAATCGATGTATCAGCAGACTTTTCAGTAGTTGCTATACTAGCACCTGACGGTGAAGTTTATAGAAAGCCTTTTAAAATTAAGCACAATAGAAATGGTTTTGATTACCTAGTAGATCAAATAAAAAAAGCGGAAGAAGAGTTTAACATGAAAACGGCAATTTTCATGGAATCTACTGGTGTATACCATCTTACTCTTTTCCACTTTCTTAGGGATACATTTGAAACATGTATCTTAAATCCACTCATTACTAATTGTAACAAGAATGGAGACATAAGAAAAGTGAAAAATGATAAAAAAGATGCATTAACCATTGCTAAAATAGGCAAATTTCAAAATGTTAAATATACTTCTGCATTTGATATTGAAATTTATACCTTAAAAGCTCTCTGTAGAGATTACTATAAGTTTACTGATAGTAAATCTACTTTTAAGAAAAAGCTTTCTACCGACTTAAAAATTATTTTTCCTAGCTATAGCTCTGTTTTTTCAAACATTACTTGCAAAACATCAATAGCAATTTTAAAAGAATATTCAAGTCCTAAAGCTATCTTAAATGCTGATAAAAATGAGTTAATAGATCTTATTCGCAGTCATTCAAGAAAAGGACTAACATATAGTGAAAAAATCTATAAAAAGCTAATTGATGCTGCTGAAGAAGCTATTTACATTGGTCTTAAATCGCCTAGCCTGTTTGTAAAAATCATGAACACAATTTCTGTAATAGAAACTTTAGAAAATCAGCTTAACAATTTATTAAATGAAATTCATTCATTGATGAAAAGCAATAGGATTTCAGAGCAATTTAAGAAAAATGTTCAATTGATTTACTCAATACCAGGTATTGGTGAATTAACTGCCATCACAATAATGAGTGAAATAGGCAATATTAAAGGTTTTGTAAAAGCTAAACATTTAGTTGCTTACTTTGGTATTGACCCATCTGTCAATCAATCTGGTAAGTTTAACAGTAATAAAAATACTATGTCTAAACGTGGTACCAGAATAGGCAGAAGAGCCTTATATGCTGTGGCATTAGCATCCATACGAACCAGTAGAAGCGGTGAACCTATAAACAAAGTTTTACTTACCTACTATAAAGAAAACCTAAATGGTAAAAGCAAAAAGGTTGCTTTAGTGGCAATAATGCATAAACTTGTTAATTACATATTCTCCGTCCTAAGGAACCAAAAAGAGTATGAAATACGTGATCCTAAAATACATATTAAAATGTATCTTAATAATGGTTCTACTACAGCAGCCTAACGGCTAAAAACTTAAAGACTAATCATCTTACAATTAATTCCATTGTTCGTGCTTTTTCAATGGATTATTTGCTATGCAAATTTTTACTCATAAATTATTTTTTTAATTTTTATTGACTTTTACTAGCTGGTCTAATTATTTAACTAAATTGTTTTTGATTTTGGAAATAGATCCATTGCCTTATGATTTTATAATTATTTTATTAAAGCAAAAGAGGCTATTGATTTTGCCTTCACAAAATCAATAGCCTCTAGTATTTCCAGTTGGCATTACTAAATATTTCTTATAATTCTATTATATCAAAGTAAAATGAATATAAAAGCTTTAGTTTTAATAATTTTATTTACTTTAACAAGTTGTAGAGCACTATAGTAATAAGAAAAATGATCTAAAGTATTAAGGAGTATAAGTAAATTTCTGCGTGCATCTATCTATATTATATGCTATTTATTTTAAATGATTTTTTTTAAGTTTCTTTAAAGCCTTTTTGGACCCTCTTTCTATATCCCTTTCAAGCTTTCTTTCTTTAAAGTTAACAAATAATTGATTTAAGTCATATCCCTCTGGATATAGCTCTGAGGCCTTAATTTCTAATTTTAATCTCGTGTAATTTACATTAACAAATTCTTTGTTAAATAAAATAGTTATATTATTATATATATCCTTTTCTTTGTAAACAATGGCACTTTCGTTCTTATCCACCCAAAGGACCTTATCTCCTATAACAAACTCATATATTTCACCTTTATCTTCTTCAATATCTTTTTTCTTATTAACCTTGCTATCCCTTACTAGCTCATAATTATAATCCTTATTTTCTATATATCTTCTAGCTCTTTCAATTATATTATCTGAAATTCCCATTTTCTTTGATATATAAAGAGCATTACTATCTCCTGTTTTTCCTATATTAAGCTTATATAATGGCTCTAAGGTGTCTTTTCTAAATTCCATAGCTGCATTTTCAAAGTCTGGATGTTGCTCGGAGAAGTTTTTAATCTCTCCATAATGTGTTGTTGATACTGTTATGCATCCCTTATGGTACAATTCCTCTAAAATAGATATGGCTAAAGCTGCACCTTCATTTGGCTCTGTTCCACTACCAATTTCATCAAACAATAATAATGTTGATTTAGTACTTTCTTTTATTATATATGCTAGATTTTTCACATGAGATGAAAAAGTACTTAAGGCATTTTCGATACTTTGATTATCTCCTATATCTACAAATATATTGTTAAATATAGATATTTCTGTACCTTCTTTAGCCTTTATATGAAATCCTGATTGAGTTGCAAGAGTTAACATTCCTAAGGTTTTTAATACTATTGTTTTTCCTCCGGCATTAGGTCCCGTGATTATTAGTGATCTATAATCTTTTCCTATTTCGAAATCTAATGGTACTCCATTTTTAATTAAAGGATAGCTGCCTTTAATTATTTTTATATAACCATACTCATTTAGTTTAGGCTTTATTCCTTCTATATCACTACTGTACCTTGCTTTTGCCCAAATCATATCATACTCAGATATTACATCAATATTCATTTTAATTTCTTTTATTCTTTCATATAACATCTCCGTTAAAGTAGCTAATATTTTATATTCTTCCATAGCCTCTTCAATTTTTAGGGTTGCTAGCTCAGAAGTATATTTGGCTATTACATTTGGTTCTATAAATACGGTACTACCCTTTAGCGAGGTTTCAATAACTTCACCTTGCACTTGATTTTTAAAGGCAGCTTTTATAGGTATGGTATATTTTCCATTTCTTTGGCTTATAAAAAATTCTTGTATATAATCTTTATTTGTAGGATTTTTTAGGAATTTTTCAAGTTTTCCCTTTATTTGACCTTCACATATGTCAATATGTTTTCTTATTTTTTTAAGTTCCTTTGAAGCACTTGAATCTATTCTATTTCCTGATATTGATATATTTATTTCCTCTTCTATATAACTTAAATCTGTTATATTTAAGCTATATGCACTCAAAGTAGGGGCATAACCTTCCTTATCCTTCATAAATAATTTAAGCTTTCTGCAACCTCTTAAAAAATTTTCTATCATGCTTAAATCCTCTGGAGCTAATGATGCACCTTTTTCCATTTTTTCTATAAGCGGGATCACATTAAATATTCCATCAAAAGGTATATGATAAGAAGCATCTAAAAGTGCTCTTCCTTCAGAGGTCTCATCCAATCTTCTACTTACTACTTTTATATTTGTACTTGGTTCTAATTTATCTAATAAGGCTTTGCCTAAGCCGCTTACACAATAACCTTTTACTATTTCCTTTAATTCATAGTAATGTAGTTTTTCTAATGTTGTATTATCCATTTTAAAATTCCTTCCTCAACTTTATTCAAGTCAACGAAACCTAGATAGATTTCAGTTTCAAGCCATAATGTTCATTGTAAAATAAAAAAGCTATGGAGATATTCCACAGCTTTAATTGCTCTCTTAATAAAGGGTAATAAACCCCCAAAGTAGTTTCGTGGACTTGTATCTATAAATAGTAATCAATTCCATAACAATTAAAGGCATTTCACCCTTAATTTTAGAATTAATATTAAGTTACCTATTTTAGATACTAAACACTCACAAAATTACCTCTCTTCTTTGAAATCTATCTATTTATAAGTAGTATATACTAAAATATGTACTTTATCAACTTTCTTTGAAAATCTCATTTATTTATGTTATGATTCATTGTTCCTAATCCTAAAACTTTTATAATAGTTATGTCGTTATATGCTACAAAGTCTATATAACTTTTATAATAATATACCGTTAAGTGTTAAATATCCTTTATTTTAGTTGGAGTCTTTACTCCAACTAAGTTTAGATGAATTATCAAAAAATGCGTCGCTATTATCTCCACTGTATACAAATGTGGAGTTTTACAGCTACTAGTTGTCGGATAAATATTCTAAAGGAAAAGAGAAAATAGGAGGTATATAATTTTTATATGAAAATCAACCAATAAAGCATGTAGGTTTAATAAGCATAATTGATTTTAGCTTATAAATAGTATATTATTTACCTATAACGTAATAATGTGGAATAATAAGCCTATATTGTTCTAAAATGAAATTTAATTGAACACTTAGAGAATAAAAGCATAGCAAACAAATATTTTTTATAGTATTTAAGGAGATTTTGAATGAGCATTAAGATAAAAAGAAATGAATTATTGAATTGTAATGAACTAAACGAGCTTCTTGCTACAAATTCTTGGGATGTGTATCCCATTGAGAAATTAGAGAAATGTATAGAAACTTCCTGGGGAAATATATGTGCAAGAAATGATAAGGAAGAATTAATTGGCTATGTAAGAATACTGTCTGACGGTATAAGACATGCATATATATGCAGTCTGATTGTTCATCCTGATTATAGCAAAAAAGGTATTGGTTCATCCATAACAAAAGAACTGTTAAATATGCTTAGAGAATATAATTTTTATCCTACTTTAGTTGCTGGTCCTAATAAGAAAGATTACTATAAGAAATTTGGATTTGAAGTAGAGAGCAATGGGTTTACTGCTATGTGTATTCGCAAGCCATATTAAGAATTTGCTAGTTAACTTTTAAAATCAAGCAGAAATTTATCTGGATAATTTAAGATGCAAAGAAAGTGGAGGATAATAATGAACAAGGAGTACATTGGCATTATTGTAGAAGAAAGCCTTAATGATAATAGAATATTAAATGGATTGGATATAAAAAAGATACATATAACAAATCATAATAATCCTAAAGATAGATGGCATATGTATGAAGTTAATGTATCAAAAGAAGAAATAGGAGAATTATCTAAACATATTATTGGAGATTGGTATATGCATTTCTGGGAAAATACAAATATTGTTGCTATTTTCAAAGACAAAATATTTGAGTTTGATTATGAAAATAAAAGTACATGGGATAAAGTCTTAAAATATGGACGTTCTCTTGGATTGCCAGAAGGAGAATTAGATTTTCCTATAAAAGGCTTATAATACTAAAATGTATCCTTATTTAGTAAAAGGGGTGAGGTTAATGAAAAGATGCATTGTAATAATGGAATAGTTAAAGTTAGATGAAATTTAGAGAGGAGATTTAAATATGACTATTCCAGATTTAAATAAAATATATCCAAGAAATAATGATCATCAGATAGTGTATCTTAAAAATGTAATTACAAAGGATAATATAGAAGTTGGAGATTATACAATATATAATGATTTTTATGACGATCCGCGAGAATTTGAAAATAATAATGTATTGTATCACTATCCTGTAAATAATGACAAGTTAATAATTGGGAAGTTTTGTTCTATTGCATGTAGAGCAAAGTTTATTATGAATAGTGGCAATCATTCAATGAAATCACTATCTACTTATACATTTCCTATCTTCGGTGAAGAATGGGATGAAACATTGAATCCTAAAGATGCGTGGGACAACAAAGGTAATATTGAAATTGGGAATGATGTATGGATAGGATATGAAGCCGTAATTATGTCAGGAGTAAAGATAGGAGATGGTGCAATTATAGGTACTAGGGCAGTAGTAACCAAGGACATACCACCCTATGCTATTGTTGGAGGTACACCTGCAAAAGTGATAAGAAAAAGATATGAGGATAAGATAATTTCTAAATTGATGGAAATTAAATGGTGGAACTGGTCCTATGAAAAAATTCAAAGAAATATTTCATATATTCAAGCGGGAGAAATAGAGAAGTTAAGTTGATAAAAATATATAAAATATCAAATAAAGAAGAATCTATGAAGTTTATTGAAAGACAATTTCCTAGTGCAGCTATTTGGACTTTGGAGACACCTGCAGATAAGAAAAGAAATCATTATTTCTATAAGAAAATGGGATACAATATTGTAAAAGAATATATGGACGGTTCAGTTAAAATAGTTTTATTTGAAAAGAAAATGAATCTAAATCTAACAAAATAGGAAATAGTATTAATGTTAGATTACTTATTTTATAGCTTAAATTTAAAGCAATTTATTTAATAATTTTAAAAACTAGGATATAATGAATACAAGGAGTGATTAAAATTAATGAATAAAAAGAACATATTAGTATTTGTGGTAATAGTTATAATAATACTACTAATAGCTATCTTTATTAAATTTTCAACAAATAGTGCAATTGATAAGAATAATAAAATTAACAAAACTATTGAAAATCCCTTTTCTTATTCTTTTTATATAAATAATAACTGGAATATTAAAATTCCAAATCCACAAAAAAATAATGGTGTTTTATCAGAATCAGGTACATCCGTATTGTCAAAGTTAGAGTTTTCCAATAAAGATTATGAAGAATTTAAAAATTCTATTGAATGGATTGATGCAGGTCATCAAAGTGAATATTATATAGATGATTTTATAAAATATGTGTCTGATACAAATTTAGAACAGAAACAGTCGGATAAAGAAAAATATATTTTGTTGCTCCAAGATTTAAAGAAAAATAAAAAGTATAAGTTCTTTTACAAACTGAATACTAATGGTTACTTATATTTTATTTTAATAGATGATAAACCCAATGTAGTATATGCAATTACAGTTGGTGCTAGATAATAAATTGAATACTATATTTCATTGAGGAAAGTAAAATAAAGCCTGCATATTTTGCGGCTTTTTTTCTGTTTAAAGGTTTATATAATGTGGTAAAATATATACAATAAGCGGGGTGAGAGAATAATGGGCAAGAGATTTAATGTTACAGGTATATGTATACCAGAAAAACATTATATGGTAGATATATCGGAGAAATTGAAGAATATAATGAAACTCGTAGAAGATGAGGAGTATTTTATAATAAATAGACCAAGACAGTATGGAAAGACAACTACCTTATATATGCTGGAAAGAATACTTGATAAAAATAGTGAATACCTAACTATATCTACAAGTTTTGAAGGGGTAGGAGATTTAATTTTTGAAGAAGAACAGAGATTTGTAAAAGAATTTTTACAGATATTAGCTGACAGTTTGTTTTTACAGCATGAAGATCTAGCTGATTTTTTGGAAAAGCAAAAGAGCAAAGTTAATAGTTTTAATGATTTATCAAAGGCTATAGCAAGATTTATTATGAAAGTAAATAAAAAAGTAATACTGATGATAGATGAAGTGGATAAAAGCAGTAATAATCAGCTGTTTTTAAGCTTTTTGGGAATGCTCAGAAATAAGTATTTGCTTAGAAATTCCGGAAAAGATAAAACCTTTCACAGCGTAATATTAGCAGGAGTACACGATGTAAAGAGTTTAAAGTTAAAGATAAGGCCAGATGAGGAACATAAATATAATAGTCCTTGGAATATAGCTTCAGATTTTGATGTGGATATGAGTTTTTCAAAAGAAGAAATAGAAACCATGTTAGATGATTACATAAAAGATAAAAATGTAAATTTAGATAGGAAGTATTTCTCAGAAAGACTTCATTTTTATACCTCAGGATATCCCTTTCTTGTGAGTAAATTGTGTAAGATAATAGATGAAAAGATTATGGATAAGAATCATAAGGTGTGGGAAAATGAATATCTAGATCTGGCTGTAAAGGAACTTCTAAAGGAAGATAATACAAACTTTCAAAGTCTTATTAAAAATATTGAGAATAACAGTAAGTTAAAAGAGATGGTAAAAAATCTGATTATAGATGGAAATAAAATAACTTATAATATTAATAATCCAGTTATAAATTTAGGAATTATATATGGAGTATTTAGGAATGAAGATTTTAATCTTAAAATGAATAATAGAATTTATGAACAGCTGCTATATGATTACATGAGTTCCTTAATAGAAACTTCTAGAAATTTAAGCTTTTATAATGAAAAATCACAATTTATAAATGCAGATAGCAGCTTAAATGTAAGAAAAATATTATTAAAATTTCAGGAATTTATGAAGCATGAGCACTCGGAAAAAAGAGAAGCTTTTTTAGAAGAAGATGGGAGACTACTATTTCTTGCTTTTTTAAGCCCTATAATAAATGGCATAGGCTTTGCATTTAAGGAAGTAAAGGGTGGAGAGGAGAAAAGGTTTGATATAGTTATAACTTATACAAAAAGGATATATATACTGGAATTTAAAATATGGCGGGGAGATAAGTATCATGAAAAGGGACTTGTACAACTGGGAGAATATTTAGAGCAGTATGGATTAGAGGAGGGGTACCTCTTAATATTTGACTTTAGAAAAGTTAAGGGAGTATCAGGAAAGACAGAAGAAGTAACTGTTAGAATTCATGAAAAGGAAAAGAAAATTTTAGAGGTATATTGTTAGAAATTTAAAGCATCCTTTTATCAGAGTTGTATATTACAAGGGGCAACTTTCTTTTTGCCAAATAGCATAGGAGTGAAAATACACCAAAGTGTTTTACCACAAGCTGGCGAAAAAGTTTTTGTTAAACATTCCCTCAATGCATTTTTGAAGACTGGTTTGTCAGAGGAACTGCTTCGGAATAATATCCTCCATATTGTAATCTGCGGAATGATGAGCCACATGTGCATTGATACAACGGTCAGGGCAGCACATGATTTGGGATTTTTGGTGACGGTGCTTGAGGATGCATGTAACACGAAAGATTTGCTTTGGAATGGCGCTGCCATCACCGCTCAAATGGTACACAATACGTTTATGGCTTCGCTTAATGGTGTTTTTGCACAAGTGATGCATACAGATAAGTTTTTAGAAAACGTAAAAAACTCTTTAATAGTATATTTTTCAAATATAACCATCATATGTACAGCAGGGAAAGATGTATATGCCCTGCTGATTTATAATCTTAAATCAAACTATATATTAATAAGGATTTAATAGTTGATGTGTATCACTGCACTGTATGTTTTATCTATTCTTTATCAATAATCAATATAACATCTGCTTGCAATCTGCATTTTTTTAAATCAAGTCCGCTAGTGCTTCGAATTGATCCGCTGGTTATCATCTGTTCAAAAGCATTTTGAGATAAATTCATTTTTTCCCGCAGCAAAGAAGATACTTTAAGCCGAGATGGATAAGAGCTTTTTATATGCAATTCTATAGGAGTGTTGAAGTTAATATTGTCCCCTAGTATTTTATACTTTGGAAGTCCAACTTCAGCTCCATTCTTGCGTATTAACTCTGTATTCATAGCATATATTTTGGAAAGTTCTCTATTGTTGCTATTGAACCCATCTAATATTTCATGGGTAATACTTTTAGGATTGATACGGGAGTAGATAGTCATATTCCAAGTAGAATCGCAATCTGAACATTTATAGATTAACCATATATCTAAATACTTACGTTGTGCATTTATCCGGAACAACCCGGAGCAAAGGTGCTCTGTCTTTTTACCACACTTCTTACAATATTTAATTGCAGATGGTGGGGATAGATACTGTATATCCCAGGTTAACTTCTGCATGAAAATTACTCCTTCCTATTAGAACTTAATAGGAAGGATAACAGGTGGATTGTCACAAACTTTTTTCATCATACTCACTCCTAATCTAGTATTTTTTCTACTTAAATTGTAGCATCCGAGCATACAAAGCTAAACCTTAAAGACAGTTAATAAAAGAAAATGAGCCAATACAGTAACAAAACTGCATTGGCTCATTTTGAAAGTTAAACACTATTTTTTTGTTTCCTTATTATCCTTTGTATACTTTTCAAGGATAAAAAATATTTTCTAGATAAATCTTGTGAACTATGACCCGCCAAATACTCTTCATAAATCTTTGTATTTCGTTTATATAATTCTTGGCGGGTAGAGGTCCTGGTTCCCCATTCCTTTTTATTACCTAATTTTCTGGGAATATATATAAACTCACCATCTACATATTTCTGCACCTGTTCAAGCAAATCATCAGGGAGTATATAAATTACTTTCTTATAGCTCATTTTTGCCCTCCTAAAGGTTTTCTTTCTATTAGGAATAGCAAAGGCTACATTTGCATCTTATTTTTGTGTTTTAACTGCTCGTTGCAATAGCCTTTGCTATGCAACAATAACGATTGGATTAAGCATATGCTTTCAATCCTCCTTTTACATGATATTGTAAATTATAATATCATACTTATATTACCACAAATTATCCGTAGATTTAAATTTTTATGATATGGTTCAACTCAACAAATTCTAATTTTATACAATAATTAAAACTCTATGATAAAATTAAACTATGGAATTTTTGGTTAAGTTTGAATAAATATAAATTTTGTAACAATAAAGAATTGTTATAAGAAAAAAATCACAGGAAATTATAAAACTCAATGGAAAAATATCAAATTCAAAGTTTATTATAAAAATTCATAAGAAGCGAAAGGGATGAGGGTATTTTGACTAAAGTATTATTAATAGAAGATGATAAAAACATAAGCGAAATGGTTACTGAATACTTAACAAATGATGTATATGAAGTTACACAAGTTTACGATGGAGAATCGGCAATTGATGAATTTAGAGCACATCCTTATGATTTGGTTCTTTTAGATTTAATGATTCCAAAAATTAATGGCATCAATGTTATGAGGAAAATAAGAGAGCATGATGTTACACCTATTATTATTATAACAGCCAAGGATAATGATACAGATAAAGCAATTGGCTTAGGCCTTGGGGCAGACGATTATTTAACAAAACCATTTTCTTTAATTGAACTTTCAGCAAGAATTAAAGCCAATATAAGGCGTGTAACAAAGTACGTAAAAGAACAGGAGATTAATAGAAATGAAGTGATTTCTGTAAAAGACTTGGAAATTAATATATATAAATATTCTGTTACTAAAAAAGGAAAGCAATTAAATTTGACTCATAAGGAGTTTGAAATTTTAAAGTTACTATCTTCCAATTTGGGCAGAGTTTTTTCAAATATCAATTTATATTTTTTAATTTACAGGTTAAACTTTGTCTTTTTTTAATGAAACAAGTATGGAAATCAATATTACAGAAATTAATACAGAAATTCCACTTGATAATCCAACACTATGAAATCCAAGATCATTTAAAATAATAGCATTAAAAGCAACTCCAATAGTTGTACCTATATACATAAAAGAACTATTTAAAGACATCATGGTTCCTCTTAAAGAAGGTACAAGTCCAACTAGTAAAGAATTTAAAGAAGATAAGGATATTCCTGCACTTATAAACCATAATAAAATACAACCCATGGCTAATATAAAATTATGACTTGTATAAGGAAGTATTATTAAAAGTATACTTAAACTACACATACTCACGATAGCAACTTTCTTTTTACCAAAAGCATCAGCTAAAAATCCACCAGTCAAATTACCAATTAAATTACCAATACCAACAAAAATAATAACACTTCCTATGGCATTTACTGTTAACTTAAATGAATCTGAAAGCCATACACCAAGAAATGAATACATACCAAAACTCCCAAACATTAAAAATAATGTAACAAATAAACCTGAAAGTGCATGCTTATTTAATAGTACACTTTTTAAAGAAGTTAGAAGTTGAGATGACATTGCACTACCATTAATAGTTTTGGTCTTAGTTTTAGGGAAATATAGAATAGATAATAATACCACAATGATTGAAGTAATTCCAAGTGCAAAAAATGATGACTTCCATCCACCAGCGCTTGCAATAAAAGCTCCAATAGGAACCCCTAATAATTGACTTACAGCTAATGCAGCAGAAACAATTCCCATAACTCTTCCTCTCTTCTCAAAAGGAATTAAATCACCTATTGAAGCCCAAACTTGTGGAGCTGCAGCAGATGCTGATATACCTGATAGTATACGGAGTAAAAACAGTACTTTAAAATTATTTGCAAAACCACATAATATGCCAAATACTGAAAAACATATCAATCCAACTATTAGTAAAAATCTTCTTCCGATTTTATCAGATATAGGACCAAAAATAAATGCAAAAATAGCATAGCCTATAGAATATGCAGTGACTAAAAGACCTGCTTCAGAATTATTGACATTAAAGTATTTGCTAATTGTAGGAACTAAAGGTGATATTATAAATGTATCTGCACCGATTATAAAAATAGTCATAAATAATACGAATACTATAGGTTTAATGTTTATTTTTTCTTCCAAAATTTATTCACCCCTTGTATTAATATATTATTTCATATATGAAATAATATATTAAAAAAATTTTTATTTATTTTTATCAATTAATTTTGTTAACAGATGATTTAATGTGTTTTTTTCTTCATCAGTTAATTTAGAATATAATTTTGATAAGAAAGATTTATATTCAGGTTCCATTAAATCCAGTGTTTTTTCTCCATGTTCAGTTAAATATACTTTTGTCTCCCTTCTGTCATCTGGATTTTTTTCCGTATAAACTAAATTATCTCTTTCCATTCTTTTTATTAAGGTAGTCATGTTGCTTGCTACACAATCTACTGATTTTCTTAATTCAGTCATAGTTATACCTTCTGTAATATTTCTCAATACACAAAACTGAATACCTGTAGCGATACATTCATTAAAAATACATGAAAATTTATCTACTGCTAAATTGTTTAAGTATTTAATTTTTTTAAATATTTGTCTTTCTAATTCTTTATCCATATTAAATCACCATTATTTCATATATGAAGTAATAACTAAATTATATTACTTCATATATGAAAATTCAACTGCTATTTATATTTTTTATATGTATAGATATTAAGAATAACACTTAACATAAAGATTCATATTAAGTAATTTTTCCAATTTAACATAACTGCTATTATGTGTAATTTATACTTTTAACTTCAATCATTATAATTTACTATTTAATTAATAATATGGTATCATTTATATATAATAAATACAAATTTGTCAGATATAGCATGGTAACTATACAGTTTTATTAAATAAATAGGGGCGGAAATTGTGAGAAAAAATTTAATTTTAATAGTGTCAATTATCCTATTTGTGGTTGCAATTATCTTCTTATGGGAAGATAATAACACAGTAAGAACCATAGGACTTGTTATATTGATTATTGTTAACTTAGTAAATATTATTAGAGGGCTTGTTAATATTTGGCATGAACAGAGAGGATGAATTATTCTTATCGCATAAAGGAGTTATACAATGAATATAGAATTTAAAAGAGCAGATATATATGATGTTGATGAACTTATTAATATACAAAATCAAAGTTTCTATGCTGACTATATTAAATATGGTGAATGTCCTGGATATAATCATTCTAAAGAAAGCATGACAAATATTATTTTAAATAGAATAACCTATAAAATAATTTGTGATAATCAAATAGTAGGTGACATTATTATTAAAGATAACCATGACGACACCTACTATCTTGGAGGGCTTTGTGTAATACCGGACTATGAGAATAAAGGAATAGGACAAGAAGCTATGAAGTTTATTGAAAAACAATTTCCTAGTGCAGCTATTTGGACTTTGGAAACACCTGCTAATAAGAAAAGGAATCATTATTTCTATAAGAAAATGGGATACAATATTGTAAAAGAATATATGGATGGTTCAGTTAAAATAGTTTTATTTGAAAAGAAGATGAGTCTAGTAAAATAAGAAGTAAGGATATTTATAGAGCGATTTTTTGATATAGAGATAATAATGTGATAATTTACAATTTATTGAAAAAGAAATGAGGGGTTTAATGTATAGTATCGGTAAATTATGTAAAGAATACAATCTTTCACGAAGTACTCTTTTATATTATGATTCAATTGGGATACTGAAGGCTTCAGAGAGAACAAAATCAAATTATAGAATATACTCAGAAGAAGATAAGGAGAGATTAGGCCAAATTTGTTTATATAGAGAAGCAGGAGTGTCTTTAGAGGAAATTAAAGAATTACTTAATTCAAAGAAAAAAAGTGAGGAAAATATACTAAAAAAGCGATTAATTCAACTAAATAATGAATTGCATATATTGAGACTACAGCAGAAAATTATTGTAAAAATTCTAAAAAGTAAAAGCTTTAATAGTAAAGTGCTAATGATGAATAAAAAAAATCTTGTTTCAATATTGAAATCTTCTGGCATAAAGGAAGAGTCACTTCATAATTTACATGTTGAATTTGAAAGAATGTCTCCACATGAACATCAAATTTTTCTGGAATTTCTAGGTATTGATGAGGAGGAAATTAAGTGTATCAGAAGCAAAGCAAAAACAGAAATTAATAAATTATTGTAATAACATATATATTGACCTGACTATAGCTTTATAGTTTATTGTTTTCTATAGAGAAATAGAAAGGTCGTGAAAAAATGGACAGTAAAATTTTTATCAATAGGAATTTTTTATCGCTGTGGCTTGGAAAAGTTATATCACAATTAGGGGATAAATTCTATGCTATAGCATTAGCGTGGTGGATTTTACAAAAAACCAATTCACCTAAAGTAATGGGCTTATTTTTATTAATATCAGTATTACCTGGATTGATATTTGGATTTTTTGCCGGTGCATTAGTAGACAGATGGAATCGAAAATATGTAATAATTATAACAGATATAATTAGAGGGTTACTGGTTATTTTAATAGTATGTTTATCTATATTTAAATTGCTTCAAGTATGGCATGTATTTGTTATTGGAGCGTCCATTTCTTTTATAACTTCTTTTTTCGATCCTGCAATACAATCAATTGTTCCGCAAATAGTAGATAAAGAAAGATTAAATGAAGCAAATTCAATGAGCCAAATGGTAAATGGAATTTGTACCGTTCTTGGACCAATGTTCGGAGCAGTTGCTATTAGCTGGTTTGGGCTAACTTATGTTTTTTTGCTTAATGGAATTTCATATTTTATATCTGCCATCCTAGAAAATATGATAATTTTAAAATCTAATTATAGGATTAGTGATGAAACGAATAACATATGGATAGATATGAAAGAAGGTATACTTTTTCTAAAAAATAAGCAACAAATTTTAAGGGTAATAATTATTATTGCTATTGCTCATTTCTTTTTAGGCAGCCTAATGGTTCTTTTGCCTTTCTTAGCCAAAAATCTTAATGGTAATGGAGTTCAAAATTTAGGTTATATGCAAGCAATATTGGGTTTAGGTTTACTTTTAGGTTCAATATATATAAGAGGAAAGAAAAACGATACAATAAGTGAATACTATCTTATCAATCTAATAATGTTTGTAGGAATATGTTTCTTAGGAATTGGTATTGAACAGTTTATTATGATTAAAACAATAATACCATATATGATTGCTTTAATATTGATTGGAGGAAGCGTAGCTTGTGCTGTAGTTTTTTGGCAATTATTAATACAATTAAATACCCCAGATAATATGACAGGTAGAGTATTTAGTGTTTCTACACTTGTAGGTAATGTCTCACTTCCCATTGCCTATGGTACATTTGGTGTTTTGTTAAACTATAGTTCAATTATGAAATTAATGCTTTTTAGTGGATGTTGTTTAATAGTATTGTGCTGTGTTCTAATTTTTAGACTTAGGCTAAATAAGATTAAAGAAAGTATATTGAAATAATTAAGTATAAGAATATTATATAAAAATAAGAAAGTTATTATTATAAAAGTTATCTTTATATTATATAAAGATAATGGATATATTTATATAGTATTCTAATTATTATTTGATAATTTGTGAAAGGTACTATACTATTTAATGTATAAGATATTTAGATATTAATGATAAATAGTAAGTCATGGTGCTTTGATGTGGTATTTAAGAAAAGCACTTTTATCTAAAGGATTTAATGCTCAAAGCTTTACTAAAGCTAAAAATGTATATCTGTATATTTTTGAAAAGTAGATTTGTATATAATGCTATGGAGAGATGAACAAATGAAAGTAAAAAAGATATTAACTCGTTTATATGTAAATGATATAAATCCAGCTATAGAATTTTATAAAAAATTGTTAAATCAAGATTGCAATTTAAGATTTAAGTATACTGAGATGAATCTAGAATTAGCACAAATAGGAAATATTTTGATCTTAGGGGGTACTGATGAAGCTTTAAAACCATTTAAGGATACAAAGGTGACTTTTTTAGTGGATTCTGTTAAAGAATTCAGAGAATTCTTATTAAAAAATAATGCCGTAATTATTAGAGACTTAAAAGAGGTTCCAACAGGAATGAATATAACTGTAAAACATTTAGATGGTACTATAGTTGAATATGTTGAACATAAAAAGATTAATGAATAATTTTCTTGAAAATTTTTATGATAGTGAAAGGATAGAAAAGTGTTAATAATTGTTATAGTAATTTTATTTTTTATATTGTTGGTATTTATCAATTTATTTCCTTTGTTGTTTTATAAAAAACCTTTAATTGAATTAAAACAAGATAAATTTGATAGTATTATTATTTTAGGATATCCTGCAACAAAAGATGGAAGACCATCACCAATAATGCGTGAAAGAGTTATTAAAGCTGTTGAACTATTTAATAAAGGGTATGCAAAATACATTATTTGTTCTGGTGGAAGTGTTCATAATAAATATAGAGAAGCAGATATAATGATTAACCTTGCGGAATCATTGGGAGTTCCTGAGAGTTCGCTTATAAAAGAGGATAAATCAATAAATACCTATGGAAACATAATTAATTCCATTGCAATAATGAAAAAAAGAAAGTGGTTATCAGCAATAGTAGTTACATCACCTTGGCATTTAAAACGTTCTAATTACCTATTATCAAAATTTGATATAACATATGCAATGAAAAAATCAGCTTATCCAAAAGAATTTTCTATTTTATTTATTATGGTAATATATCTCTTTGAAAATTATACTATGACTAAAAATAAAATTATTTTTTATTAGACGATGATACTTATACAGAAGTGATTATTAAAAGGCCCGGATTAAGGTGACAAAATAGTTGTATAAAAGGAGATGGTGATTATGGTACAGCTTAAAGAAGGAGTTTTAACTGCAGAATATTTTAATATTTTATCAGATTCAGTTGGTTGGGGTTATGTGCCTGTTAATCAATTAAAAAAGGCAATTGAAAATTCATTATATACAGTATGCGCTTTTGATAATAACAATATAATAGCGATGGGTAGACTTTGTGGTGATGACAGCTTATTTTATTATATAAAGGATGTTGCAGTTTTACCTAAATACCAGCATAAAGGCATCGGAAATTTAATCTTAAAAAATATGTTGTCTTTTATAAAACAAAGAACTCCAAAAGATTGGAAAGTAAGTGTTGAACTAATTAGCTCAAAGAATAAAGAAGGATTTTACAAAAAGTTTGGATTTGAGCTAAGACCATCAGAATATGATGGTGCAGGAATGTTTTTAATGATTAAAGATGACTAAATCTGAATAGTATAACAAAGTCAAAATTAGAAAATGGACAAATTATAGATATTGTGAGATAAGTGTTGAAAATGAGGTGAAAGTAAAAGCAGTTTTTGAATTAGAGGATTTTAAATAATCAAATAAAGAAGGGAAGTTCTATGTCAAAAAAATCGTTAGCATTTAATAATAAAAAAATCAAAGCTATTCTAATAGATTCTGGCAGAGTATTAAATGGACCGGTTACGGGCAGTTGGTTTATAACCCCTAATTTCTTTAATTATGTGGATAGAAAAAAGTTTAATTCCATATCAGCTTCACAAAGGAGAAAAGCACTTAGTAAAGCGGGTGAATACATCAGTAAGCAGAATTTAATTGTAAATGAAGAGGAAGAATATGCACATTTTTTTGAATATTATAATATATTTTCAAAGAGCTTACCACAATTAAATTTAAAGGAGGAGTATGTGAAATCTATTGCCAGAGATTTAGTATATAATTATAACAAGTATGCATTTTTCAAAGATGGTATTGAACTTATACCTAAACTAAGTAAAAAGTATAAGTTGGCAGTGGTGTCAGATGCTTGGCCATCACTGGAGAATGTATTTATAAATGCTAATCTAAGAGAGTATTTCTCCTCTTTTGTTATATCTTCAATAAAGGGTGTAACTAAACCTGATGAATTAATGTATAAAACAGCCCTTGAAGAATTAGATGTTTCACCTGAAGAAGCTATATTCATTGATGATAGCATAAAAAATTGTGATGGAGCAATAAATCTTGGTATTAAATCTTTTGTACTATGCAGAGATTGGAGATTGTATATATACAATAAATTTGCCTATAGAAATTATAGTATAATTAAAAATTTCTATGCTATTGATAAGATTTTAGGTTAGTTAAATACTTGGGAAAAGTGAACTCGTTTCAGTAATATTTAATTCATAAGGGCAAATTTAATGACTGCATTATGTATGCGCTTATACGAAATGAATTAATATAATATGGAGGAAGTTAAATTGAATAATATAGTTACAGATAGATTAATTATTATAAAATTTAATGAAGCAGATTGGAAAGATATATATGAATATTTATCAAATGAGACGGTAGTAAAATATGAGCCTTATAATGTTTATACTGAGTCAGAAGCTAGAAAAGAAGCAATAAATAGAGCAAAAAGTGAATTTTTTTATGCTGTATGTTTAAAAGAAGTTGATAAACTCATAGGGAACTTGTATTTAGCTAAAGGAGATTTTAGCACATGGGAAATAGGATATGTATTTAATCTAAATTATTGGGGAAAAGGTTATGCAACAGAAAGTGTAAAAGCATTGATAAATAAAGCTTTTTCACAATTAGATGCAAGACGTATTGTGGCAATGTGTAATCCTTTAAATGAACATTCGTGGAAATTATTAGAAAGAATTGGCATGAGGCGTGAAGGAACTCTTCTTAAAAATATATATTTTAAGAAAGATATTAATGGAGAACCCTTATGGGCAGATACCTATGAGTACGGAATTTTAAAGTCGGAGTGGATAACAAATGACTAAATTTAATCTATATTAATTTATAAATTTTTTATGTCATGGAGCAAGAGTAATTGGATGTGAACTATAGAAGGATGATAAAATTTGGAAAAATGAATATCTAGATTTTATGAAAAATGAGTATTCAGATAGAAGAGAAGCTTTTTTAGAAAAATGGAAATATTTTAAAAGAAAAAGGAATTATAAAATAATAAGAACAAAGAAATTTAATGAAAAGTGAAGATTAGATTATATGAAGTATGAATGGCTTGACCAGTATTGTTTATTGAAGAAACGTGCTGAAAAAGATTTTAAAATAGAATGGGAAGCGGTGAGATATCTTATCGTGAGCAAAATGTTTGCAATGGAGGGGAATATGTATAAAAGGAGAAATTAATTATGAAATATAAAATATATATTGTAGAAGATGATTTATCAATCAGTACTTTATTACAAGAATATATAAACAAATATGATTTTGAGTCAAGAGCAACAGAGGACTTTGAAGATATAATGGAAGGCTTTAATGAGTATAATCCGGATTTAGTATTGTTAGATGTTAATTTACCTAGATTTGATGGATTCTATTGGTGCAGAAAGATAAGACAACAATCAAAAATTCCTATAATATTTATATCTGCAAGAGATAGCGGAATGGATCAGGTGATGGCTTTAGAAAGTGGAGCAGATGATTATATAACCAAACCATTTTATTTTGATGTTGTTATTGCAAAAATAAAAAGTCATATAAGAAGAGCTTTTGGAGATTATGCTTCCAAGGTAGAAGAAAGAATAGTTGAAATTAATAGTCTTAAGTTCTATCCAGAAAGGTTAGAATTAGAGTTTAATAGTAAAAAATTAATTATTACTAAAAGGGAAAGTATACTTTTAGAATGTCTTATGGAAAAGTATCCCAAAGTAGTTAGTAGAGATTTTCTTTTAGAAAAGATATGGGATGATATTGAGTTTGTAGAGGAAAATACCTTGAGTGTAAACATTAGCAGAATAAGAAAAAGGTTAAAGATTTTAGGAATAGATGAAGGTATAGAAACTATAAGAGGAGCAGGTTATAAACTAAATAAAACCTGGTAGTGTGGAATAATATGAAATTATTTTTAAAATATAATAGAGGTTATATTTGTATATATTTATTAAGTTTAACTCTTACAATTATGTATTCTAATATTATGAGATTTATAGAACTTGATGAAATTATTTACATACTGCTGTTTAATACATTTATTCTAGTATGCTTTCTAGCTTTTAGGTATTATCAAAATATACAATTATATAGGTTGCTAAGAAATGGATTTACTTCTTTAAATGATACTTTCTTGGAACTGGGCAGTTCGGATTTAAGTCAAAATATTTCTGAAATATTAAAGAAGCAGCATAATTTATATGAAGCTGAAATACAAAAATGTAACAAAATTCATAATGAGCATTTAACTTTTATCAATCAATGGGTACATCAAATGAAGACACCTCTTTCTGTAATACAACTACAACTTCAAGCGTATGAAGGAGAAGAAAAGTATGAGAATATGCAGGAAGAGGTGAATAAGCTAAAGGAAGGCCTAAATATGGCAATGCATTTTGCAAGACTAGATTCTTTCAAAAAAGATTTTTTAGTAGAAAAGATTTTTTTAAAGAAGCTAGTTCGGGACGCAATAAATGAAGAAAAAAAGATTTTTATAAAAAATAAAATAATTCCCAGAGTTGAGATAGATGAAAGCATTGAGGTTTATAGTGATGTTAAGTGGTTAAAGTTTATATTAGGGCAGCTTATTATTAATGGTGTAAAGTATTCAACGGGTAAGGGAAAAGAATTAATTATAAAAGCCTTGGAAAATCAAAAAGAAATTAAATTAAAGGTTATTGATGAAGGAATAGGAATCCCTAGCAAAGATATTAAAAGAGTATTTGATCCATTTTTTACTGGAGAAAATGGACGTAAATATGGAGAAGCTACGGGGATGGGATTATATATAACTAAAGAAATATGCAAAAATTTAGGACATGTATTAGAGATTGAATCTGTTGTTAATGAAGGAACAAGGGTTACAATAAAGTTTAAAAGACAAATATAATGAATAGCAAATGAGATAGTTCAACTGTTTATTTGCTATTTTTATTTGTGCCATAAAAGCTTACATAGATGTCACATTACTGTAAGCTTTAGAGATAGCACCTTATACATTATAATTATAAACTATGTACAGAGTAATAATTTATTTGTATGAGGGGGAATAAGATATGGATTCAACATTTATATTAAAAGCAATTATAATTGCTATAGTAGAGGGATTAACTGAATTTATTCCGGTATCTTCTACAGGACACATGATATTAGTTGGATGGGCAATCGATTTTAGAGGAGAATTTGCTAAGATGTTTGAAGTTGTAATTCAACTTGGTGCAATAATGGCAGTAGTTGTTCTGTATTGGAAGAAGATTAAAGAGAGTATAGTAGAGTTCTTTAAGTTTATATTTACAAGGGGAAGAAAAGGAAAGACTGGTTTTAGATTTGGAATAAATGTTATCGCAGCATCTATTCCAATGGGAATTACAGGAGCATTGTTTTACGATAAAATAAAATCAAAATTTATACCAGAAGCTGTTATAGTAGGTTTTATAGTTGGAGGAGTATTGTTAATTATAATCGAAAAGGTATATATAAATAAGGCTCATAAAGTAGAAAGTATAGACAGTATAACTCCTGTACAAGTAATTACAATTGGTTTGTTACAACTGCTTGCTGTATGGCCAGGAATGTCAAGAAGTGCTTCTACAATAATGGGTGGATGGATTGCAGGATTATCAACACCAATAGCAGCAGAGTTTTCATTTTTCATAGCTATTCCAGCTATGATAGGGTCATCAGGAAAGGATTTATTTGAATTTGATTATTCTATAATGACACCTACATTATGGATTGCATTAATAGCTGGATTTATTGTGGCTTTTCTAGTAGCTTTGATTGTTATGAAAAAGTTTGTTGATTATCTGAAGAAGAAGCCAATGAAGATATTTGCAGTATATAGAATAGTAGTAGGCATTTTACTTGGGGTATTAGTATTAATTAAGATTATAACTTTAACAGAATAGGGGGAGCTTAAGAAGATGGAGATTTTAGAGGTAAAAAACTTAAGTAAGGTATATGGCAATAAAATAGTATTCAGTGCCTTAGATAATATAAGTTTCACCATAGAAGGAGGAGACTTTGTAGGTATAATGGGACCATCTGGAAGTGGAAAGACAACTCTATTAAATATGGTTTCAACAGTAGACAAACCAACATCAGGAGAAATAAGAATAAAAGATAAAAATCCTTTGAAGCTCAAGGGAGATAATCTGGCCCTGTTTAGAAGGAGAGAATTAGGATTTGTATTTCAAGATTTCAACTTGTTAGATACGTTAACAGTTGGCGAAAATATTGTACTTCCACTTACACTAGACGGAATATCAGTAAAATATCAGGATGAAGAACTTAATAGAATATCAAAAATACTTGGAATTGAGGAGCTGATAAACAAGAGAACTTTTGAAATATCAGGAGGAGAGGCTCAAAGGACAGCTATTGCGAGAGCGTTAATACACAGTCCTACTTTACTTTTGGCAGATGAGCCTACTGGTAATTTGGATTCAAAAGCAGCTAAAACTGTAATGGAATTATTAAAAAAAATAAACCAACAGGAAAAAGTAACTACAATGATGGTAACTCATGATCCCTTGTCAGCAAGCTATTGCAGCAGAATTTTATTTATAAAAGATGGTGCAATATATAATGAAATTTATAGAGGAGATAGCCGACAAAAGTTTTATCAGGAAATTATCGATGTGCTTGCATTATTGGGAGGGGAAACTAATGAATTTTAGAGAGTTTGCCACTAAAAATGTGCATAGAAATGCAAAAGCATATTTTGCCTATTTTTTAAGTAGTAGTATATCAGCAGCGTTATTATTTTCTTTTACCATGATTATATTTCATCCTGATTTTGTGGTACTTAAATTACCTCAGTACTTAAAAAATACATTTAATATGACAACAGTCATTGCCTACTTATTTTTATGTTTCTTTGTGTTCTATTCGGTAAGTGTCTTTCTTAAAAGCAGGTATAAGGAATTTGGAATACTTTATACACTGGGTTCATCAAAAAAACAAATACAGAGGATGATAAGCATTGAAAACATAATAATTAGTTCAGTATCGGCAATAGTAGGTATAATAATAGGAGTAGTTTTTTCAAAAATACTTTTAGCCGCTAGTGGGAAGTTGTTAGGATATAATGTACTAGGATTTTATCTTCCGATCAAAGCAATGCTAATTACCTTTATTGCTTTTGTAATGATAGGAATAGTAAATTCAGCATTATGTTCATTTATCATTAAAGAAGATAAAGTTTTAAGTTTACTTAAGGGAACTAAAAAACCTAGACCTGAACCAAAATCCTCTGTTATTCTTGTGATTATTTGTATTGGATTATTGACAATAGGATATTATCTATCAATCACAGCAAGTATGAAGACAATAACCTATAGGATAATACCTGTGACAATAATGGTCATTGCAGCAACATACTTTTTATTTTCTCAATTAAGCGTATTTGTAATAAAGTTACTTAAAAAAAATAGAAATTTATATATGAAGAAAACTACATTACTATGGGTATCAAATTTGCTATATAGAATAAAAAATAATACAAGAATGTTTTTCTTGATTACAATAACTTCAACAGTTGCCCTTACATCAATAGGAGCTGTATATGCTTATTGGCGGGATAAAGAGATACATATAAATAGAGATTTTCCTCAAGCATTTTTCTGTTCTAATAGAGAGAATAATAAGACCAGAGCTGATTTTATAGAATCATCACTGAAAAAGGAAGGAGTCGATTATACCAAGGTCAGGGACGAAATGAAGATTGTCATCCCAGAGGGTGATAAAGATGAAGTCATTGTAATTAAAGAAAATGTTTATAAACAATTAGCATCAACACTATCTTTAGATACTATTATTTTTAATAAAAATGAGACTGTAGTAGCGGCACCTTTAGTTGGATATGAAAGAAGAAAAATTATTTTAGACAATATAAAACTAGATGTTATTGGGAAAAGTGATAAAAGAGTAATTCCCACCTTATATGGGGATATATATGTAATTAAAGATAATGTATATGAAAAGATAAAAGGGGGTAAGATTTACTTTTGGGCATTTAATGTAAAGAATTATAAGGATACATTAAGTATATGTAAAAGTTATTATAATAACTTTGAAATTGATTCAAAAGGCACTCAAAATATTAGTTTGCTAAAAGCCCATATATTAGAAAGTACTAAAATAGCCTATGGAGTAATTCTATTTAGTACAATATTTATAGGACTTATCTTTTTTGTAACAACGGGAAGCTTCTTATATAACAAATGCTACATGGATATTTTAGAGGATAAAAAGAAATATAAGCAGTTAAATAAAATAGGACTAACCTATAAAGAAATAAAGAAGGTATTAACTATTGAGATAGGTATATTATTTTTATTTCCTTATATAATTGCTGTGGTACATTCCTTCTTTGCTCTTTCTGCATTAAAATATGCTTATGCAATAGAGATAACTGTAGCAGCATTTGTGGTGATGGGAAGTATGATGTTTGTTCAAATCATATATTTCATTATTATAAGAAAAACCTATTTAATTGAGATTAAGAAAAGTTTATTATAATTTTGAGTAATTGAAGTCTACGGTTAACTAATTACATATATGAAAAATGATAATGAAAATAAATTAGTAGTTGCAAGAGATCCTAATAAATATAATAAAGAATAGATTGAGGCACTTATAGAATTTCAGGAACGGTTTTTTAATATAGATAAATAACTTATTAATTTAATTGAGAGACCATTTTTATAATACTATAAAAATGTATTGGTTTTTTATGTTAAATACTAGAATATAGTAAAATATATGTTATAATTTCTATATCAGTATAATAATAAAATATCAGTAATATAGTAAATAGGGAGATGTAGGAACATGAAAATTGATATTGAAACAGCTAAAAAATATCTTAAAAATTCTAAGCAAGCTATTTTAGACGCTAAAAATTCAGTATTTACAGAGATGGAATTACAATCTGCTATTGATGAAATAATCCAAGATATAACACCAGAATTAAAGGGTAAAATATATATACTAAGGTCTACTTGGTTTGATGTTGGAAATGTGGTGACTTCGCAGAATTATTTAGATGAGGTAATAAAACCTTTTGTAAGAAAGATAAATAAAGAATTAAATTGGCGTATAGGCATACCTGCTGATATTATGGAAAGAGTATAATTAAAAAATACCGTATTATTCAAAATTGAATTTTACGGTATTTTTTATACTATACTAAGTCTAACGGTTAACAATGTTTTGTAAAATAAAATTAATATTACAATGTTAAGCTTTTTGTTTTAATAGAAAGAGTCTTATATGAAAATAGAAAAAAATACTATATTATATTTTTCTGGAACAGCAAACAGTTTTGGGTGGCAAAGGATATAAAAGGTGAGCTTGGAGAAGTTGATTTATGTAATATAGGTTCACCTATACATGAAAAAGAAATAAAAGTGAATGCAGTAATACTTGGAATAGTACACATTTTCAATTAGGAGATTTATTATGAATAAAAAACTTATAATAATCAATGGCACTATGGGGGTAGGTAAAACTGCAACCTGTAAAGAATTAAATAAGAAACTCTATAATTCAGTATGGCTTGATGGTGATTGGTGCTGGAGGATGAATCCTTTTATTGTTAATGATGAGAATAAAGCTATGGTTATAGATAATATAACCTATATGTTAAGAAATTTTCTTGTTAATTCATCCTGCAAGTACGTTATATTTAATTGGGTTATACATACCGAAGAAATTTTTAAGCTTATACTGCAAAGATTGAATGATTTAGAATTTGATCTTATAAAGATAACACTTATTTGTTCGGAAGAAATCCTTAAAAAGAGAATATTAAAGGATGTTCAGCTCAATTTGAGAGAGGACTCTGCTATTAGTACAAGTATTGAACGGCTCAAATTATATGAAAATATGGATACAGTAAAAATTGATACAACTGATAATTCAATATCAGAAACTGTAGATACAATAATGAAGATTATTGATAAATAATAAAATAAAAAAGATGAATAGTTTAATTTACTGAAAAAATATATTGTGATATATTGGAAGTAGTCATTTTATTATCAGATTAAATAATAGAATTAAGATATACTAAGACTATAGTTGAAGCAAGTTCTTAATTCAGGTGGGGATTCTTTTACCCCATCTGAATTTTAGAACTGCAAATGCATGGCTTACTTGGCGTCGAACTCCCACTTGAAGAAAAGTAGAGAACCAAAATCTTTTTTTGATTTTGTGTGAATCACTTTCACAGAGTGCAAGTAGAGAGCCCAAATTTTAATTTTGTGCGAATCACTTTCACAGAGTGCGTGGGAGACTTACGCCAAGTTAGTCAGGTTAAAATTGTAAGGAAGTGATGAAATGGGAGATAAAATAATAGATCTTAAAAGGGATGCTTATGAAAAATTATTAGAATGGAAAAATAATCACAATAATAAAGTGTTGCTAATAGAAGGTGCAAGGCAAGTAGGGAAAACTTATTTAGTGAAAAAATTTTCAAGGGAAAATTATAAGTATGTAATTTATATTAATCTATTAGAAGAAGCAGGAGAAGACTTACTTACAATTTATAATGTGATAAAACAAGAACGATTATCAGGAAAACTAGACAGGGAAAAAACTAATTCTCTAAAAGAAATGTTTAAAAGATTTTCTAATAATTTTAGAGATAGTGAAGAATGTATAATTATAATAGATGAAATACAGGAATCTTATAAAATTTATAATATGATAAGACAGTTTGCAAGAAAATTTAAGACTCATTTCATTATGACGGGAAGTTATTTAGGAAGAGTTGTAATGCAAAAAGAATTTTGGTCACCTATGGGAGATGTAGATTTTTTTGAAATAAAACCATTGTCATTTACAGAATTTATGGAGGCTCTCAATTTAACACATCTATATAAAGCATTAGATTTGTACGGAAATAGTGATAAAAAAGATTATCAATTAATTTATGATAAATATAAAGATTACTTAGAAGTTGGAGGATATCCAGAGATTGTATGCGAATATTTAACAAATCATAAAAAGAATATTAATGATTTGTTTGAAAAATTATTACGAATATTTTGTGAGGAGTCTTCTAGATATTTTGATGGGGATATACTTACAACTAGAGTATTTGAAGACTGCATAAGTGCAATAATAGAAATTTTGGCTAGAAGCAAAAAAGGTGTTAAAGAAAGCAGTTATACAGAAGAATTACAGCAAATTATAACAAAAAAGTATTCAAGTAATATTACAAAAGAAAATTGTAATAGAGTACTTCAATGGTTTTATACATCTAAATTCGTTAAAGATTGTGATAAGTTAATCGACTTTGATTTTACAAATATAAAGAAGCGTCAAAGATATTTTTTATCTGATGTAGGTATGGCAAATTTTGTTATGGAAAAGACAAATATATTGATGTCAGAATCTAATGGATTATTAAGTGAAACTTTTGTTTATAATTGCCTTTTAGATAAAATACCTACAATTCCTATGTTTGGAGTTTATGGTGATGGTGAGTTGGATTTTATATATAGAAATAGAGAAAATGGTCAAATTTATGGGATAGAAGTTAAGTCAGGCAAAAATCCAGGTAAGACTATAGTAAAATCATTAGCTAATGGGAAAATAGATTTTGCAGTTTATCTTAAAGGTTTAACACAAGGTGGAATTGCCAATAAAACCTATACAATTCCAATATTTTTGTTTCCAAGGTTTAAATTTACGTTCTAATTTATTTAAATTTAAAGCTGTAAAAATGAATATCTAGATTTTATTAAACATGAGTGTTTAGATAGAATAAATAAATTTTTAAAATATATACGGAGGGTCTTTATGAATACTGCAAAAACTAATGTTCCTAAGAATAGAATATTTTTTATTGATAACATAAGATTGATTATGATTATTATAGTAGTTTTAGTTCATACCAGTGTTACATATAGTGGAATTGGTAGTTGGTATTATGTTGAAAATAAATCAGTTGATACAGTATCAAAAGTTATATTTGCAATATTTAATACTTTTTCTCAGGCTTATTTTATGGGTTTTTTATTTTTAATAGCAGGTTATTTTATTCCTAAAGCTTATGATAAAAAAGGTGCAGGTAAATTTATTAAAAACAGACTTGTAAGACTTGGCATACCAGTAATAATTTATATCTTTGTTATTCATCCATTTATTGAATATTTCATTATGGGAGTTTTTCTTCATAAACCAGTACAAGCATTCAATCAATACTATATTAATTATATTAAGCCTGTTGGATTCTTAGGGAATACTGGTCCTTTATGGTTTGCTTTTGCATTATTAATTTTTACTTTATTTTATGATTTTGTGAGGGAGGCTTATAAGCAACCTGTTAAGTTAATAAAATATAAAAAATATCCTAGCCATTTTTCTATAATCCTTACAATAATCCTTATATCCTCTTTTAATTTCGTAGTAAGGATATTTGCACCAATTGGGACTTCAATTATGAATATGCAGTTATGTTTTTTCTCTCAATACGTAGTGCTTTTTATTATTGGGATTTTAGCATGTAAAAATAATTGGTTTTCAAACTTACCCTATAAATTTGGAGTTTTTTGGTTGAAAATAGGCTTAGTATTAGGATTATTATTATGGATATTAATAATGCTATTCACAGGTCCATTAGATGGTAAAGAATATGTAATACTTGGTGGATTTTATTGGCAGTCTGCAGTTTATGCATTTTGGGAGCAGTTAGTTTGTGCAGGAATGTGTTTGGGGCTGATTGTAATATTTAGAGATAAGTTTAACTATCAAGGCAAAGTTGTAAATTTTCTTTCACAAAATGCTTTTGGTGTATATGTTTTTCATGCTCCAATACTAATAGTAATATCCTTACTAATAAAGAATATTCATTTATACCCAGTAATCAAATTTATTATTGCAGCATTAATTGTATTGCCAATTACCTTCACTTTTAGTTATATAATAAGAAAAGTTCCTATTTTAAAGAAGCTTTTTTCATAAAAATATTAATTATAAATTACAAAAATTTAACCTATATTGGCAGGTAGTTTTTAGTATTGGTATTATTAAAGGTCTTTATAAGATTTTTTAAAACAGAAAATTAAGGATAATCAATACTTAGCTGGATTACATGACTAATTAAAGTTTATGTAATTTTGTGCATTAAAAATAATTTTAAATATAGGATAACAAATCAAATAAAAAATATCTATGGAGATGATATTATATGAAGTATGAATGGCTCGATCAGTATTGCCTATCTAAAAAATGTGCTGAAAAAGATTTTAAAATAGATTGGGAAGCGGTGAGATATCTTATAGGGGGTAAAATGTTTGCAATGCAGGGTGGAGATAAATATAAAAAATCAATTATTACTTTAAAATGTAAGCCTGAATTAGGACAAGCACTACGAAATGAATATGAACATATTATCCCGGGATATTATATGAATAAACAGCACTGGAACTCAGTATATTTGGAGGGAGATGTGCCGGATGATGTTTTAAAGCAAATGATAGATATGTCCTATGAACTGGCATTAAGCTCTTTTAGTAAAAAAATGCAAAAAGAGATTCTTCAAGTAGATAAAAATGATTAATTCTATAAGACGAGGAGTATTATATGAAAAGTATGAATAATGTCAGCTATTATAAGATAAATAAATCAAAATTTATGAATTGGGAAGCTGCATCTAAGCATCCTACAGCAATAGAAATAGAAACTTTAAACACAGGGGAAATTATAAGTAAAATTTCTGGATTGTTAAATCTTAAAAATAAAAATGCCTCAAAGCTAAAAGACGGTACAGCTGTAGTACCGGTACTAGCACATATAGTGAGGCATGAAAAATATGGAGACTATTTAATTGATACGGGATTTGACAGCTCTTTTTCAAATGAAGTTGGTGGAAATTTTAAAGGTTTATTAAAGAAAGTTTATTTTAAAAATCGCTATATTCAGGAAAAAAGTGAAGAAGGGATTGAAGTTCAACTTAAAAAAAGAGGAATAAATTTAAAAGGTGTTTTTCTAACTCATATTCACGAACATGCAGCAGGTGTTCCTTCGTTGCCGAGTGGAATACCTTATATATATGGTGATGGTGAATGTGAAACAAGCTTTTTCCCATTGGTTTATTCTAATTTCTTTGAAAATAAAACAAATCTGCAAAAAATAGATTTTTCATCAGCACAGGATATGCCTATGTTAGGAAAATGTGCTGATATTTTTGGAGATGGTTCATTCTGGGCAGTTTCTACACCGGGGCATACAAAAGGACATACTTCCTATTTAGTAAATGGAATAAAAAGGAAGATTTTGATTACCGGTGATGTTTGTATTACAAAAAAAGGTTTTGAACTCAATGTGGAGACAGGAAAATTCTCTTCGGATATAGAAGAGGGAAGGAAAAGCTTTTTTACGATAAGGGAATTTATTAAAGAGTATCCATCTGTAAATGTAGTTTTTGGACATGAGACTGATGAATTTAAGATAGAGTATAAATAAAAAGTTACGTATATGTAATACATAGAATAATAAATCTATTCAAAGATGATAGTTTGTTTTTTCATAAAATGGAAAGTAAATATAAAAATGAGGTGGTATTATTATGATAATAGAAAAAAATACTATACTGTATTTCTCGGGAACAGGCAATAGCCTGCAAGTAGCAAAGAATATAGGAAGTGAGCTTGGAGAAATTAATTTATGTAGAATATCTTCACTCATAGATGAAAAAGAAATAAAAGTGAATGCAGGAATACTTGGAATAGTATTCCCAGTGTACTATGCACGACTTCCGTTGATGGTAGAGAAAATTGTAAAAAAACTAAAAGTTAATGAAAGAACCTATATTTTTGGAGTAGCAACTTATGGTGGAGCAGCAGCTGGGGTGTTAATTAAATTAGAGCATATATTACAAAATTTTGGGGGGACACTTAATGCTGGCTTTTTAATTCATATGCCAGCAAACAATATTTTTGCCTATAATCCTAGTGCAGCAAAAAAGGATAATAAGGTTTTTCAAAGAGAAAAGATAAAGATTAAAAAAATATCAGATGTAATAAAGCAAAGAAAAGATTCCAAGTGTGAAGTAAGTAAATTGATGATTGATAGAATAATAGACAAGGCTCTTATTAAAATTACAGATAGAATAATGGATGAGATTCCCGTAAAAGATAAAAAATTCTGGGTTACAAATAGCTGTAATGGATGTAGACTTTGTGAAAAAATTTGTCCGGTTAATAACATAGAATTCCATTTAAACAAGCCTCTTTGGAAGCATAATTGTGAGCAGTGTACAGCCTGCATTCAATATTGTCCTAGTGAGGCCATTCAATGGGGTAAGAAAACTGAAAACAGGAGAAGATATAGAAATCCTAATGTAGGTGTTAAGGAGTTAATATAAAATAAGCAAAAAGACCACATTTTTATTTTATTGACAAATATATAATATAACTTTACTCTGTTAACAGAGGGATTTTTTTGTACTATAAAATATAAAAGAAGGTGAACTTTTATGGATATTAATAAAATTTTTAGTATGGAAAAAGAAATTAAAGGGAAAATAGTATACTTAAAGGATTTTCCAAAGGAGAATACAGCAATAGTAACGGTTGACATGGTAAAAGGCTTTGTAAAAAAGGGTATGCTTTCTTCCCATAGAATTATTTCTATTATAGATGCTATTGTAGATTTAAACAAAAGAAGTGGGGGATATAAAAAGATATTTTTTCTAGATGAACATGAAGAAAATTCTGCTGAACTTACTACTTATGCAAAACATTGCATAAAAGGTACAGAAGAAAGTGAACTTATAGATGAACTAAATACAGAGGAGGTAATTGGAAAAGAGGTGGCTATGATTTCTAAAAACAGTACAAATGGATTTCATGCACCAGATTTTAAGAAATGGCTTGAAAAGAATGAAGATATTATAGAAAATTACATAGTAGTAGGCTGTGAAGCTGATATATGTGTCAGTCATTTGGTTACTACACTTAAGACTTATTTTAATGAAAAAAATCTAAGTAGAAGGATAGTTGTGCCTATAAATGGGGTTGAAACCTTTGATTTCGAAACTCATGATGGGGATTTAATGAAAGTTATTTCACTATGGGAAATGAAAGCCAATGGAATTGAAATTGTTGATGAAATATTATAATGTAGGGGGAAAATAGGTGAATATTATTTTTAAATTTTCTTTAAAAAGTATTAAAGAAAAGAAGTTTAGGACTTTCCTTATCTTGTTCGCAATAGCCGTATCCTCGGCATTATTTTTTGCTTCAAATGCTATATCTGGTACTATAGAAAAAATTTATATAAATAAATTAAGCAGCTCTTATGGCAATTCAAATATTATAATTCATTCAGGAGATAAATCTCCTTCTAAATATTTTTCCATGAATAAAATTCAGAAAGAAAGTTCCAATATAGATTATGCCATTGGCTCAACTAGTGAATCGGGAATATACAAAATTAATAATGATGAAACCATGACTTTTAATTTGCGTGGCTTTAATTTTAATGAATTACAATTGATGAATCCAGTTTCTTTTATGGACAGCAGTGATGATAAGATGTTTACAGGTAAAAAAATCATAATAAGTAAATTTGCATCAGATAAATACAATAAGAAGATTGGAGATTCTATTGAACTTAAAATAAATGATTCAAAATATAAATTTACTGTATGGGGAATAGCTGCTCAGACAGGATTTTTTTCTAATGATGGACAAACTATATCTGCCATAGTTCCTTTGGAAACTTTGAATTCCATAATGGATACTAAAGGTATGGTATCTGCTATATACATAAAATCCAAAGACTCAGTTAATAAGGAAGAGGTAATTGAGGATTTAAAGTCTATATATAGAGATTATGAAGTGAAAAGAACCATAAATGATGAAGATTTAAAGCAGCAGGCAAGCGGTTTTACCACTCCCTTTATGATGATGACTATTGTAGTGCTTTTTATGAGTATATTTATTACTTATACTGCTTTCAAGGTAATAGCTATGGAAAAACTACCTGTTATAGGAACCTTTAGGAGCATTGGTGCAACTAAGAAAATGACGGATTTTATATTGATTTTAGAAAGTCTTTGCTATGGAGTAATTGGAGGAATAATAGGCTGCTTTATGGGAATAGGAATATTGTATATAATGACCTGGGTTACTACACCAGATTGGATGAAGGGAAATTCAGCACAAATCAATTTTTCCATTTCACAGCTTTTAGCAGCCTTTATTTTAGCAGTCCTTATTTCCTTTATAAGTGCAATACTTCCTATAATCAGAGTATCAAAACTTCCAGTTAAAGATATTGTATTAAATGAAATTGAAGGCGAAAACAGTAAAAATAAACTTTGGAAGCTAATTCTAGGTATTTTATTACTGTGCATTTCTTTTGGAGTTCCCAATATTGTACCTAAAAATTATGCCTTGTACATAGATGGAATATGCATGGTACTGGCAGTTGCTTCCGTGGTGTTACTTGTACCTTTTATAGCTAATATATTTATTAAAATTTTTGAAAAGATTTATGTATTTATACTGGGAAATGAAGGGTTACTAGCAGCTAAAAATTTAAGAGAAAACAAAAGTCTTTTGAATAATATTTCACTTTTAGCTATAGGAATATCTGCACTTTTGATGATAAATACGGTAAGTTACAGTGTAGGAGTAGAAGTTTTAGATGCCTACTCAAAATTTAATGTGGATATTGAAATGTGGGGAAATATGCTGGATAAAAATACAGAGAGGCTTGTACAGAATGTAGATGGAGTCAGTGATACTTATGGAGTTTACAGCTCCAGTGTAAAGCTTGCGGATTCCAGTAGAACCATTGATTCTGTAGAGGGTGTTTCTTCAAACAAGTATCTGCAATTTTATGATCAGAAATTGGGAGATAATCCAGGGGAGATTTTTAAAGAACTGAATGAGGATAGAAATATATTGGTGACGGATTCACTGCTTTCAAGAATAGATTTAAAGGTTGGAGATTATATTAATTTTGAGATGGGAAAAAACAAAAGGCAGTATAAGATTATTGGAACATTTAATTCAGTAATGTACAATGGAAACTATGCGCTTATAGGAGAAAAATATTTAAAGAATGATATGGGAATTAGATATTATTCTGCAATATATGCAAAGACAAATAAAGATCCCCAGACTGTATTAAATAATATTAAAGACAAACTGGCAAATATGAGACTGTCTCTTATGACAAAAGAAGAAATGCAAACTGAAAATAAAAAGAGCAATGATCAAATGTTTAATGTTCTCAATGCCTTTTCAATAATGGCATTAGTTATAGGAATATTTGGAGTGCTGAATAATCTCCTTATCAGTTTCATGGAGAGAAAAAGATCTCTTGCAATATTTAGATCTGTAGGTATGAGTAAATCACAAATTATTAAAGTTATATTTATAGAATCTCTAAGTGGAGGAATTGTAGGTGGAACTGTAGGAGTTTTTGCAGGTATATTAATGATCCAAATTGTCCCTAAAGTTACTGAAGCTATGAATCTTCCACTGGAAATAAATTATCTATGGACTTTATTTGTCTATGCTTTTTTAGGTGGAATAATTATTAATGTAGCAGCATCAATAGTTCCAGCTTTTAAATCCTCTAAGCTCAACATTATTGAATCCATTAAATATGAATAGAGTTAGGCACATTCAAATAAATAACTAGTCAGTATACTAGTATATTTTGAATCCTACTACGTCAACAGAACCCTTAGATAGCTCACTATCTGCGGAACCTGTTTCCTTGTTGGATTCAAAATATCCGTCGCATCTTTGACTTATTATTTATTTTCATATGCCTTATAGTATTTTAGAACTGCAAATGTATGGCTTACGCCAAGTTAGTCAGGTTAAAATAATTTGATTGGAGATACTCTATGAGAAATGAAGATAAAAATAAAATAAAACTGACAAATGAAAAAAGAGAAGAGATGATTTCTGCAATAAAAAACTACTTTCTCAATGAAAGAGAGGAAGAAATAGGTGATTTAGCTGCAGGTCTTATTTTAAATTTTGTTATAGAAGAATTAGCTCAAGAATTTTATAATCAAGGGGTTTTTGATTCCTACAAATACATGAACGATAGAATAGAGGATCTTTTATCTATTCAAAAATATTAATTAAAAAGAAGACCTGTGATGTCAACTAAACACTTCATCACAGGTCTTAGAAATTTATTCACTAAAATATTATTTTTCCAGGGCAATCTTGTCATCAAAATACTCTTCACTGTTTTCAACAGATTTATCTGAAACTCTAGTTAAAATAAGTCCTCCAATAACAAAGAGAATTAAGACGCTGAAGATTCCCTTACTTGTATTTCCTGTAATCTGGGTTCCCAATGCAACTATAAAGGGACCTAGTATTGCTGCAAATCTTCCGAAAATATTATAGAAACCAAAGAATTCATTATTCTTTTCTTTAGGTACAAGCTTTCCAAAATAGGATCTGCTTAGTGCCTGTATACCACCTTGAGAAGTTGCTACCAGCATAGCTAAAATCCAAAAACCTGCAGCATTATGAACAAAGTTTGCATAAATACATATAATTGAATACACTATTATTCCTGCATATAGCATGGTTTTAGCTCCAAATTTCTCAGAAAGTTTTCCAAAGATAATTGCACAGGGAAATGCTACTACCATAGTAAACAGCAGTACTATGAGCATTGTGGTGTCACTTATACCAAGATCTGCACCAAAGGAAGTAGCCATAGTTATAATAGTATTTACTCCATCTATAAAAAAGAAATAAGCTATTAAAAAGATAAGCAGATTTTTATGCTGTCTTATATTTTTAATTGTATAAAATAGCCTATTAAAGCTTTTAACCACTACTTTATGTTCCTTTTCAATCCCATAAATTTGTTTTACATTTTTTATCATAGGAAGAGAAAATAATGCACACCATATAGCAGTTATGATAAAGGATATTTTACAGGCGGTTAATACAGAAATGGGTATTATCTTCATACTCGCCAGTATAACTATGCTCATACATATTGCAAAGGCAAGTATATTTCCAAGATATCCAGCTGCAAAACCAATAGAAGAAACCATATCCATTCGTTTTCTAGGGGTTACATCCACAAGAAAGGCATCATAAAATATATTGCTGCCAGAGTTTCCTATGGAGCTTAGTATGAAAACTATAAGTAAGGGAATCCAGGCAGTATCAGGTACTCCAGCCATAAGTGCTGTAAAAATTATTCCTGCAATACAAAATATTTTAAAAAAGCCCATTTTGTAACCTCTGTAATCAGCTATGGTGCCTAATATAGGAGCTGCAATGGCTATAATCAGTCTTGCTATGGAATTTGCATATCCCCAGTGAGCTGTTGCCATAGTACTGGTGCCACCTGAATTTTCAAATATCATTCTGAAATATATTGGAAGTATGGTAGTTATAATTATCATGCTGTAAGTTGATATGTTACAATCGTACAAAATCCAGCTCTTTTCAGCTTTGCTGTATTTATTCATAAGAACTCTCCTTGTCTTCGTACGTACTATGTGAAACATTATTTTCATCAATGAAATCGTATATAATTTCTCCGTCTGCATCCTTAAGAGTTAATCCTAGGAGTCTTGCCATAGTGGGACCTTCATCTATGAGATTCATTTTTTCAATAATATTTCCAGACTTTATTCCCATACCAGATGCCATAAATACTGTAGTATAATCATCTTTGAAGGGTGAATACCCATGAGTAGAAAGGGTGTGCTCTACTCCATCTTCTGTATTATAGGAAGTTACTTCTTTAATAATATTCCCCTTTAGTCCGTCTTGAAAATAATAGCCTTTTCTAGCCTCAAGCATTAGATAGCAATTAGGATCAGCTCCCATATAAGAGGCTTCTTCCCCAGAGTAAATTGCTTCAATGCATTGATATTTTTCATTAAATTCTTTAAGTATTTTTTTTAAAGATTCATTTTCACCTTCATCAGATTTTGTGTATACATAGGCTGAACCATCACAATTTTTCACTATTGCTGTGTAGCTAGATATTTTACCATTTTTGTCAAGCTGTATATATCCTTTCTCTGCTAAGAGAATGTTCAGATTTACTATCTTGTTTTCATCAAGACTACTGTGATCTCCAAGAAGTATAATGGTACTTTCCTCATAAATGCCCTTTTCTTTCAGTGTTTCAATAATTTCACCAAGTCTTTTATCATGTCTTACCAAGGCTAGTTTTGCTTCATCGGAATTAAATCCATATATATGTCTTGTACTGTCTAAATCAGTGTAGTGAACTAAAGTTAAATCTAAATTTTTATTTTTGATGGTATACAAAAAAGATTGATGAGTAAAATTATCAAGATTAGGCTGCTTTACTCCATCACGTAAATGTCCAAATTTCTTATTAATTTGGTATTGAAATAGTGGTGTGCCGTTAAATAAGGAAACCATTATCTGATTTTCCCAGAACCTGTTTGCAAAGATTTCAGGCATATTATACTGAATTTTGGACTTTGCAGTTACTGGCCACAGTAGTGCAGCAACGATCAACCCATTTTTTACAGCTAGATCATAAATTGTCTCACACTTTATATTTTTTCTATACCAGTACCAATCTGGGGATTTCTTGTTTAATTGTAATAGAGTATTATTTATTATTCCGTGATTTTTAGGATATTTTCCCGTAACAATAGTGGTATGAGCAGGATAAGTAAGAGTTGGATAAACACTGTATACATTCTTACAATAAGATGAATTCTCTATAAATTTTTTAAAATTGGGAAGATTACTTATATAATCAAAATCTAGTGTAGACAATCCGTCAAGAGATACTACATAGAGTTGGTTACTTATTCTCTCCATAAACATTACATCTCCAATATTTTTAATTGAATTTCATGTTAGCATCTTTCTGTTGAGTAAGTATTAAATGTATGTAAAAATATCTCAACATGGGTGCTTTTTATATTCTTATAATAGCCACGACGAGAGGCTTAAGAGGTATTTGGTGCGAATCGCTGTACAGAGTACGGGTGAAGTGTTACAGCGACTAGTTATCGGATAAATTGAATCTTACTCAACTTTTATTTACTATATTGTGATTTTACCTCCATTGTTTGTTACAAGAAATAGGTTCACAATGGATAATATATAAACATTTATTGAATTTAAAGAGAGGTAAGTTATGGATAAGTTAAACATCGGAGATACAATATTACAATTGAGAAAAGAAAAAAATATTACACAGAATCAATTATCATCTATGATTGGAGTCTCAGCGGGAGCAGTTTGTAAATGGGAGACTGGAAAGTCAATGCCTGATATTGGATTGTTACCATCTTTGGCAAGAGCATTAGAGGTGTCGGTAGATACCTTGTTATCTTTTAATCCAAAACTATCAGATAAAGATGTAGATAAGATTAAGAGGCAATTAACAGAAGTATTTTTACAAATTGGATATGATGAAGGGGAAGCAAAGTGTAAAGAGTATCTTAAAGAATATCCCAATAGTGTGAATTTGAAATTAATAATTGCTGGACTAATATCAATGTATTCAATGCTGATAGATAAGAATAGGAAAGATTCTGAAGAACTTGTAAAGTCAAAAATGGAGTATTCATTAGAATTATTTGAACAAGTTGTAGAAAGTAAAGACAGTAAATATGTACCTTCAGCACTATTTTCAATAGCAGGTATTCAAATGATGTTAGAAAACTATGGGAAAAGTGAAAAAGCTCTAAAAAAATTAACAAATTCTTTTATTGACCCAATGTCAATTTTACCTTTTGTATTACATAAACAGGGGAAAAATAAAGAGGCTGAAATTCTTTGTGAAAAGATGCTGCTACACTACTTAAATAATAGTATAGGTATGCTTTCCACATTGACAAAAATATCTATAGAAACAGATAAATATGAGCAGGCATTATTGTATTTAGATGCTATTTGTAAAATTGAAAATAAATTTAAAATTGGATTACATTCAGGAGACTATAATACATGTGCATTGTATATTAAGACAAATAAATTAAATCTTGGGGCTAAATGGTTTAAAACTTATGTGGAGGGTTTGTTATCATCAGAATATGATTATTGTAATAATAATTTTTTTAAAAATGTCAAATTGGAAGTAGATTCAAAAGGGCAGAAAATCATCAGAAAAAAGTTATTTCAATCACTTATGGATGATCCAGATTTGAAAGTATTAGCTGGACTAACAGATTACCAACAAGCTATCAAAATGCTAAGAGATAATATTTCACCTGGCTAACTTGCAGTTCTAAAATTCAGATGGGGTAAAAGAATCCCACCTGAATTAAGAACCTGCTTCAATCAATGTATCTTTTTCTTTGATAATGTAGTGAAATTATGTTACTAACCTGAAATTCGTGAATTACTCACAAGGATAAACAATCCCCCACTCTTTTCTAAGACTATCCATAATCTTCATAACTCTTATAGTTTCTGAATGAGGCATTTCGTCACATTCTAATTTGCCCTCTTGTATTGCCTTAATACAAGCTTTTACTTCATACATTTTGTTTATAGTTACTGCCATAGATTTTGCTATAGAGCCAGCTCCAAGAATAGCCATTTTCATATAAGTATATCCACCTTTCATTTATTATATCTATATTATAAAACCTTTACAGGTATAAAGGTCAAGAGTATATACAAATTATATTTAATTATAATTTATTAATTGTGATAACATATAAATAATAGTAAAATATAATTATTGGAAAATTTAAAGTTGAAAATATAGTTTAAACACAAATTTATTACGAATTGAAGAAAAATATGTAGATACTTATTTTTCTATAGATAAATTTAGAAACAGAATTGCCCATATGTATTTTAATGTTAGTGATGAAATGATATATGAAATAAATCAGAATAATTTAGAGGACTTTGAAGTTTTTATTAATAATATAGTTAAAAATATAGACGCATAAGAATAATGTCTTAGAAAAATTAAAGCAGGAGGTGATTGATTTTGCTTAATATAGAAAATATTGATACTATAAACTTAAGAAAAGCACCAATTACACTCCAATTTAAAACTATAAAAGAAGGACGAAATCTATATTAAGTCAACATTTTATTTTTAAGGAGAAAAATTTTTATGAGAAAAAATATACTTATGATAACTCCAGAGAATAGAGAAATAAATGATTTTAGAAAAAAGCAGTTTAATAATTTTATTCAGATTACCATGCCCTATTTAGCGGCTTTTGTGGATTCGTCAAAATATAATATATCTCTTGTAGATGAGTACAATGAGGACGTACCCTTTTATAAGAAATATGATTTAGCTGCGATAACAGTGAATACTTCTAATGCTTCTCATTGTTATGAAATTGCAGCTAAATTTAGAAAGAATGGGGCAAAGGTAGTATTTGGAGGGCCTCATGCTACATTGATGCCGAAGGAGGCTTCTAAACATTGTGATTATATTATAATTGGAGAGGCAGAGAATACTTGGCCAAAATTTCTGGAGGATTTTTATGAGGGCAGGGCAAAAGATACATATGTATGTGATGATATACCTTCCTTAAATGGGATTCCCATACCAAGAAGAGATCTTATTAAGGGAAGATATTTTACAAGGGGAGCTGTTTTTGCCACAAGAGGATGTCCCTATCATTGCAGCTATTGTAATCTAAAACAGATATATTCTGATTCCTTTAGAATGAGACCTGTTGATGAAGTTATTAAAGATATAAACAGTATTAATGCAAAATATTTTGTGTTTTGGGATGATAATTTTTTTGGAGACATAGAGTATGCAAAAAGGTTAATGATGGAACTAGCTAAATATAATAAGAAATGGGCGGCACAGGTTACCTTAGAGAGGTGTCAGGATAAAGAACTTCTAAAACTGGCTAAACAGGCAGGCTGTGAATACTTTTTTGTGGGGCTTGAGTCCTTTTCAGAGGACAGCCTTAACAGTGTCAATAAGGGAATTAATAATGTTAAAAGGTATAAGAGTTTAATTGATTTAATCCATAAAAATGATATTTCTATTCAGGCAGGTATAATATTCGGATTTGATACGGATACAAAGGATATATTTAAAAAGACACTGGATGCCTGCAATAATTTAGGAATAGATGGTGTTACTGTAAGCATATTGACACCTTTACCTAAAACACCGCTATATGAGCAGTTTCAAAAAGAGGACAGGCTGATAACAACAGATTGGAAATACTACAACGGAAAGACCAGAGTTGCCTTTGTACCTAAAAATATGACTTCACAGGAATTATTTCAGGGATATATGTGGTTTAGAAAGGAATTTTATTCTATAAAATCAATTATAAAGAGACTCTCTGTTTCAAGGACAAATATTATACATAATTTTATAGTGAATTTGGGATATAAACTGTCTATAAAGGGAACAAAATTTATAGAGTAAAACTTAATATATGGTATTCATTATTTTCTGGTTTTTATCATAAGAGTGGGAGATAAGGGTTGGTTGATGTCATGAATAAGGAAGCTAAGCATAAAAAAATACTGATGCTAAAACTCTTTTTACAGGCATTTTCACCACTGAAAGGAGAATAAATGTTTAAAAAACATGAAGCTAAAAAAATTGTTAGTAATATAAATTTAAATACATCAACAGTTCGAGAAATTAAATATAAAAACTTGACTTGGATTGACATTGAGAGACCAACTAATGTTCATATGGATATGCTTAAAGAGAAATTTGATTTCCATGAATTGTTACTTGAAGACTGCATGACAGAACATCAGAGATCAAAAATTGATGATTATGATGAGTATTGTTTTATTGTGCTTCATATGCCAAGATATAAAAAAATGCTGGAAATAATTGAACCGGCTGAAGTAGATATATTTATAGGCCCTAATTATTTAATTACACTGCACGAGGGAGAATTGAAACCTCTTATGGTATTTGCAAGTCTTTGTGATGCAAAAGAGGAAGCAAAGGTAGAATATATGAGTGAAGGCTCAGCACTGCTTTTATATGAAATAATCAAACGTCTATTTGATTATTGTATGCCCATGCTTGATAAAATAGGGATATTATTGAATAAAATCAATGTTGACATATTCAAAAATACTTCCAAAGCTATGCTTAAAAATATATCTATAGCTAAAATGCAGATAATTAATTTCAGGAGAATAGTTAAGCCTGTAAGACCGGTAATTCTTTCATTGGAAAAGATAATTGTAAAGTATCTTCCAGAAAATATGGATATTTATTTTGATGATATTACAGATAAAGCTGAAAAGATATGGGATATGCTTGAAAACGATAAAGAAGTTATTGAGTCAATAGATTCCACCTTTACGTCCCTTACAAATAATAAAAGCAATAATTTAATGACTGTTTTTACAATTATTCAGGTGGTAATTTTGCCAATGACATTAGTAGGTGGTTTATTTTCAATGAATGTTTCAGGAATTCCGCTGCACGATTATGGCAATGCCTTTTGGATTGTTTTTGGAATGATTATGGTCCCAACAAGTGCTATTGCCTTGGCTATGGTGATAAACAGGAAAAAGTGGTTTTGACTATTAGCAGTATAAATTTAGAACAAAAATGCCCCTTATGCTAAGATTTCTTTCTATATTTTTGTAATGTGAGGTAAATAATATGATGGATACATATGAAGATAATTATAATGAAGAATTGAAAATTAACTGTGAGAAATGTTTTGGACTATGTTGTACAGCACTTTATTTTTCAGCTTCAGAGGGATTCCCTATCAATAAAGAGGCCGGTAAACCCTGTATAAACTTACAATCTGACTTTAAATGTTCTGTTCATAAAGAGCTTGAGAAGATGGGACTTAAAGGATGTACTGCTTATCACTGCTTTGGAGCAGGGCAGAAGGTTTCTCAAGTTACATATGGTGGACAGGATTGGAGAAAAAATCCTAAAACCGCAAAACAGATGTTTGATGTATTTTTAATTATGAGGCAGCTTCATGAAATAATGTGGTATCTGACAGAAACCTTTGCTCTTCAAAGAGACAAGCAACTGAAAGCAGAGATAAGTTCACTACTGAAGGATACTGAAAGGATTACCCTTAGTGACGTTGAATCTCTATTAGCGCTGGATATGGAGTCTCACCGAACAAAGGTTAATATACTGCTTAAAGATACCAGTGATAGGGTACGTGCTAAAGCTTGCCATGGAAAAAATATTTCTTCAAACAAATCTAAGCCGTTGGATTATTTTGGTGCAGATCTTAGAAAAAAGAATCTTAAAGGTGCGGACTTTAGAGGAGCCTGTCTTATTGCAGCAAATCTTAGAGGAGTAGATTTAAATGGAGCAGACTTTATAGGAGCAGATCTTAGAGATGCTGATTTAAGTGGAGCTAATCTCTCAAATAGTATATTTCTTACTCAAGCTCAGATAAATACAGCTAAGGGCAATTCTCATACAAAGCTGCCTGAAAGACTGACTGCACCAGAGTACTGGTTAAAATGATTTATCGGCATCAGCCATTAGAAGAAAGATGGTGAATAATATGGATACAAAACAATTAAAAACCTTTATAACTGTTGCAAGATTAAATAGTTTTACTAAAGCAGCTAATAAGCTTGGATATGCACAGTCATCAATTACTGCTCATATTAAGTTATTAGAGAGGGAATTGGGAACACACTTATTTGAAAGAATTGGTAAAAATATAACTCTCACTTATGAAGGGGAAGAAATGCTTTTACATGCTGAAAAATTATTAAATATCTGGGAAAATGCAAAAAATTCATTATCTTTTTCAGAAATTCCTAAAGGGGCCCTTATCATAGGAGTAACTGAATCTGTATGCGCTGTAAAATTACCTAAACTTTTAAAAGAGTATAATAAATTATATCCTGATGTAGAAATTACTTTAAAAATTGCTACATCCCATGAACTTAAATGTCTATTGAGAGAAAATGAAATTGATGTGGCAATTTTGTTAGATATAAAAATAGATTCCACTGAATTTGATGTTAAATTTCAACAAAGTGAACAAGCAGCATTGTTTGTTGCACCTACGCACCCATTAGCCTCAAAATATAATGTTTCTGCCAGAGACTTATCTGAACACTCAATGATACTTACACAACAGGGCTGCATATGTAGAAATATTTTTGAAAAAACTTTAAAAGAGGAAAATATAACATCAAAATTAATTTTGGATACTAGCAATGTACAGACAATCAAGCAGCTAGTTATGTTTGGATTTGGAGTAGCATTTTTGCCGCGATTTGCAGTTGTTGAAGAATTAAAAAATAACAATTTAATAGAACTTTCTTGGGATGCTGTAGAGGTTAATATAATGATACAGGTAGTTTGCCACAAAGATAAATGGATTTCCTCAGCATTAAAAGAATTTATTAAATTAATACAGACAAATGGGATGTAATTTCAAATGTAAATTTAATTTATTTTCACCTGACTAACTTGGCGTAAGTCTCCCACGCACTCTGTACAGCCCTCACACAAAATAAAAAAAAGATTTTGGTTCTCTGCTTACACGCTGTGAAAGTGGGAGTTTGACGCCAAGTAAGCCATGCATTTGCAGTTCTAAAATTCAGATGGAGTAAAAGAATTCCCACCTGAATTAAGAACTTGCTTCAATTCAATCAATCGGATTTTTCGAATGATATTATTAAAATTATCAGTTTTACTAATGATATACTCTATGGTATTATTAGTAAAAATCATTAATGAATATGATTGGAGAGTAAATAATATGAATAAGCAGGATCTAATAAAAAAGGCATGTTATTTTGTACAAAATTCAGAAGAAAATATTATAAACGAAGAAATTGCACTTTCAAAAAATGTTGTGGGAATGAAAATCTTTGATGATCCTATTTTTGCTTTTGGTGATGCAAATGATGAATATTTTCAATTATTGAAGAGGCCTGAGATAATAGGAGAGCATTTTTTACTGCCTGAACAATGGTTACCTGGGGCCAAAACAGTTATATCATTCTTTTTACCTTTTACTGAAAGAGTAAGGATATCAAATAAAAGAGATAAAATATGGCCTTCAGAAGAATGGCTGCATGGACGTATTGAAGGCCAAGCTTTTTTGGTTGAGTTGTGTAAATATTTAAAGAATGCCTTAATAGAGGAAGGATACAATAGTATGGTGCCTTCACTAGATAAAAGATTTTGGGCTAAAGAGAAATTTGATAGTACATTTGCACATCCAGAGGCGTCTTTTACAAGTAATTGGTCTGAGAGACATGTAGCTTTTGTATGTGGTCTTGGGACTTTCGGACTATCTAAAGGTCTAATAACTAAAAAAGGTATAGCTGGAAGGTTTGGAAGTATAGTCACTGAATTATATTTAACTAAGAATAGTAGAGAATATAAAGATGTTTATGAATACTGTTCTATGTGTGGTGCCTGTGTAAAAAACTGCCCGGCCAAAGCAATATCCATAGAGAAAGGAAAAAATCATATTATATGCTCGAATTTTGTGGCTAAAACAGTTGAAAAATATAAACCAAGGTATGGATGTGGTAAATGCCAAACGGGAGTACCTTGTGAAAATAGGATACCTAGACAATAAAAGAAATTTGAAACGGCTTTAGCTCGATGGAATCTTGGACTTTAGCCGCTGGCTTCGGCCATTTTATTATTTCTATTGTTTATTTCATAGAGAGCAGTTTATATTAAACAATAGAGTGTTTTATCAATTATTCAGTTATTTTATTTATCTTAGATTTTTTTAAACATTCCATAAAAATTTTTGTTGATATTACTATTGTAAAAGTGAACATAACTATAAGTAATTTTAGACGTGTCATTCTTTCCAAAGAAGTATAGGATATCAAAGAACTATAGACATATGTAACAGACAATATGGATATTAAAAACAGCATTTTTATTATTTCATCAATAAAGTTTTTTACCTTCTTATCCACATAAATCACCTCTATATTTAATATTCCTATAAACATAGATTTATGTAATATTTACATAGACAAATTATATCAATAGGCTCCAAGATATCTCTTTATGTTAGTGGTATATACACCAACTTTATTAACTGCATATGTCAACTCTTCCTCTGTGCATTTCAGTTCCTGGCACCACCAATTAACTTCATTTTGTTCAAATATGTTTATTTCTGAATAATTTATTGGTGCTTTCTTTTCAATTTTTCTTTTGAATTTAAAGCCTAACATAGTATCATCATCCTTCCTTAATATTTTCTATATGTATAATATAACAAGATATTATTACAAATTTCTTTCAAGATTATATCTAATATCTTACATGTGTATTAAATTTTTAAACATATAGAGATTGTTATTAAAATGTTTGTTTAATAGATATTAGATGCAGTAGAATAATACTGTATTAACCTAAAATTCACAAATAAAACTATAAATGTTATAATAGGGACTATATATTTATGTTTAGTAAATGTATAGTCCTTTATAATGAACAAGAAACTTAATAATAAAAATTTCAATTTTACATATAAAAATACATCTTAAAATATTTTGGAAAGGTTAATTTTATGAAAGAACAACAATCTACAAGTAAAGGCTTTGCCATACTATCAACTGCTATGATTATAGTAAAACTTTTATCACTTATTTATTCCCCGTTTATATTTAAAATACTTGGAGGAAATAGATCCTTTGGAATTTACAGTGTTACATATATGATTTATACATTCATATATGTAATCACAAATTCAGGAATACCAAGTGCTATATCAAAACTTGTATCTGAATTTATAGTCGTTGAAAACTACGGAAGTGCTATAAAAACTTTCAGGATATCTAGATTTATGGTATTCATCATTGGTATAATTATGGCGATAATAATGTTTTTATTAGCAGCTCCAGTTACTAAATTTATGCATTATCCTGAGGCCAAATATTCCGTAATTGCCCTAAGCCCTGCTATAATATTTACATCTGTAGGTTCTGCTTATAGGGGGTATTTTCAAGGTAGAAGTAATATGAAGCCTACAGCTATATCGCAGGTTTTAGAGCAGGTAGTAAATACCGTATTTTCACTTTTATTTGCAGCTTTACTCATAGGATATGGAATTGAATACGGGTGTGTGGGTTCTACTATTGGTACAACCTTAGGGGCAGCGGTTTCTTCTTTGTTTTTAATAATAACCTATAGAAAGAGTAAAAACTTAGATGAATTTAGTTTTAAAAATAATCACAAGCGTATAATTCATACAAATAGACAAATTTTTAAAAGAATTATAAAATATAGTATTCCTATAACATTCTGTATTGGAGTTCCCAGTTTTGGGTCACTTATAGATATTTATAACATGACATCCAGACTTATAGCAGGTGGCATTAGTCAAAATCATGCTCAAAGTCTTTTTGGATTATATAATAAGTTTAATATACTTACAGCAGTACCTATTACTATAATATCAGCATTAGCTGTTACGGTTTTGCCAGCAGTATCTAAAGCTGTTACCGTTACCCTTAATAATAAAAAATTAACAGAAAATAGAATGAATTTTGCCTATAAAATAAGTTTTATAATATCCATACCTGCAGCAGTAGGATTATCAGTACTAAGCAAACCTATATATATTCTCCTTAAATATAATGATGGCTATAATATAATGTTAGTTGGATCTTGTATTGTAATATTTATGGCATTATTTCAAATCCAAATTAGTATTTTGCAGGGAATTGGAAGGATATATATAGTAACATTTTACTCTATTTTAGGTATAATCATAAAATATACTGTTAATTACATTTTGATAGCCATTCCAAGTATAAATATTTATGGAGCCATTATTGGAAGTTTATTAGGATTTATAGTGCCGGTAATTCTAAACTCCATATATGTAAAAGTAAATTTAAAATTGAAAATTCAAATTACAACTTATATTTATAAATGTATAGTTTCATGCACAGCTATGGGATTAGCAACTTACATAGTATATAATATTTTAAATTTTGCAATAGGTATTATTAATAAGGGATATATCAATAATGCAATTTCTGTATCTGTAGCAATTGTAGTGGGTGTAATTACATATCTATATGCCATGATATTAAGCAAGGGGATCACTGAGGAAGAATTAAATTTTCTTCCAGCTAGAATAAAGAAGATTTTAAAGTCTATTAGCAGGTGAGTAAATAGAGCTAAAACTATGAAAAATAGAAGGCTTAGCTTTCTATTTTTCATAATTTCTCTCATTATTCAACAGATATTCTATAAACAACTTAACCTGAGGTAATGAATAGTAAAGATCTTTATATAGAATATAAGTACTGCGGGTAAAGGGAGTACCGTCTTGAAAATAGAGATTTTTAACGTAGCCATGAAAATTTTCAAGACAGATTTTAGGAAGTATTGACCAGCCAAGCCCATGCTTTGCCATTTCTACACAGGTGTCAATATTATCAATCCAAATTTTTGTGTTATCTGTGGATAAGCCGTTTTCCAAAAGCCAGGTTTGAATTTTTCCATGAAGGATACTGTCTGTGTGTCTGCCTATGTAGGGATAGGAATCAAGAGGGCGTTTTGAGTTTTCATTGCTGCATACCAGACACATTGGCTCTGTACATAAGTGTATTAATCCCTGATTCCATTTATATTCTCCCCTTAGAACTGCAATGGAGATATTATCATTTTCCAGCATATTGTACAGGTTCTTACTCTGATCAGTAATTATGCTCACATCAACATTTGGAAAGGACTGCATATAATTTTTCAGAGTTTCAGGCAGACGATAGTGGGAATAATTTAAAGATACTCCAATGCTTAAACTTCCTCCTATAGTGCCTTGATTAGAATCTATGTGTTGACGCATTTGTTTTAAAGTATTTGTGATAGTTCTTATATAGGGAACTATGCTTTCACCCTCTGGAGTAAATATGACTCCTTGCTTGGAACGAATCAGCAGTTGTATTCCAAGGCTCTTTTCTATCTTTTTAATTCGCTTTGTAAGGGCAGGTTGAGTTATAAATAACTTTTTTGAAGTTTTAGTCATGTTTTTTAAATCGTATAGCGATAGAATTATTTCATAATCTTTTTCGTCCATAGCAAATTATCCTTTCATCCATTACTTCTAGTTATGACCTTTAATAAAATAATACTATTGTACATTATGGAATTCAAGATATATAATAAACATGTATGTATATTTAAAGAAAAGTTTTTTAGAAAGCTTTTAAAGGTTTTAGAATATATAAAGATAGTTTTTATAAAAGATATATAAGATAATTACAGATATTTAAAGTCTATAATTATAAATATAATATCTAAATTAGCAGAAGAATAGTAAACAATAATTCTATATTATTTATGAGATATGATTCTAGTATATTAGAAAATTAAAGATTTTTAGGAGGAATACTAATGATTACTTTATACAATGAAGGTGTATATTTAGTAAATGGAAATGAAATTTATTTTAACAATAGTGAATCTGATGCAAAACTTAAAGAGAGATTTGGAAATAGATATTCTCTAGAGGATGCTAAAAAGAATACAATTGCATACTCAATTATGCAGAAACACAATACATCTGGAGATGAGAAAAGTTTAAAACTTAAATTTGATGCACTGGCTTCTCATGATATTACCTTTGTGGGAATAGTACAAACAGCTCGTGCTAGCGGCCTGGAAAAGTTCCCAATACCTTATGTACTTACTAACTGTCATAACAGTCTTTGTGCTGTTGGCGGTACTATAAATGAAGATGACCATTTATTTGGACTTTCTGCTGCAAAAAAATATGGCGGAATATATGTACCTGCTCACTTTGCGGTAATCCATCAATATATGCGTGAAATGATGGCTGGCTGCGGTAAAATGATTTTAGGTTCTGACAGCCACACTCGTTATGGTGCACTAGGTACTATGGCAATTGGAGAAGGCGGCGGAGAGCTTGTAAAACAGCTTCTTTCAAAAACTTATGATGTACAATTGCCACAGGTTGTAGGTGTTTATCTAACAGGAAAACCACAAAAGGGTGTAGGACCTCAGGACGTTGCTCTTGCAATAATTGGTAAAGTGTTTAAGAATGGTTTCGTCAAGAATAAAGTAATGGAATTTGTAGGACCTGGTGTAGATAATCTATCCGTAGAATACAGATTAGGAGTAGACGTTATGACTACTGAAACTACTTGTCTAAGTTCTGTATGGAAAACTGACAGCAAGGTAAAAGACTATTTGACGCTGCACGGCAGAGAAAATGAATATGGAGAGTTAAATCCTGGAGAAGTTACTTATTATGATGGACTGATATGTGTAGATTTATCAGAAATAAAACCAATGATTGCAATGCCTTTCCACCCAAGCAATATATATACTATTGAAGAGCTTAATGCAAACCTTGATGATATTCTTGCAAAAGTGGAACAAGAAGGACAAAAACAAGTAGGAAATAAAAATTTAAAATTCTCTTTAAGAGACAAGATTGTTGATAATAAATTATATGTAGAACAGGGATGTATAGCAGGCTGTGCCGGTGGTAATTATGAAAATGTCTGTGAAGCTGCCAGCATATTAGATGGACACTCTATTGGAAATGATGAATTTGCCCTTAGCGTTTATCCATCAAGTCAGCCGGTTTACTATGAACTTGTACAAAATGGATTAGCAGGTAAATTGATGAATTCTGGTGCAGTACTTAAAACTGCTTTCTGCGGACCATGTTTTGGAGGTGGAGATACTCCGGCAAATAATTCACTTAGCATAAGACATACTACAAGAAATTTCCCTAACCGTGAAGGTTCAAAACCAAATGAAGGTCAGCTTTCCTATGTAGCACTAATGGATGCACGTTCTATTGCAGCTACAGCAGTTAACAAGGGTTTCTTGACAGCAGCTACAGATATAGAAGATGTTAAATATGATATACCTAAATATTATTTCAACAAGAAAATATATGATGACCGTGTATACGGCGGCTTTGAAAAGCCAGATGCTGAAAAAGAACTTAGATTTGGACCTAATATAAAGGATTGGCCTGTGGTTCCAGCCCTGGCAGATAATCTTGTTTTAAAGGTAGCCTCTGTAATAAAGGACCCTGTAACTACTACAGATGAACTTATACCATCAGGAGATACTTCTGCATATCGTTCAAATCCATTAAGACTTGCAGAGTTTACGTTATCCCGTAAGGATCCTGAATATGTGGGAAAAGCTAAGCAGATTCATAAGTCAGAAGAAGCAAGGATTAACGGCAAGGATGCTTTTGAAGAAAATAAAGATTTAGAGAAGGTATTTAATACAATTAAGGAAAACTTTGCAGATATAAACTTAGAAAACACTGGTATAGGAAGCGTTATATATGCTATAAAACCAGGAGACGGTTCTGCCCGTGAGCAGGCTGCCAGCTGTCAAAAGGTTTTAGGCGGTTATGCAAATATTGCAAAAGAATATGCTACAAAGAGATATCGTTCTAATTTGATTAACTGGGGTATACTTCCATTTATCATGGAGGAAGATCCTAAGTTTGAATGTGATGATTTCATATTTGTACCTAATATAAGAAAAGCACTTTCTGACAAATTATCAGAAATGGATGCCTATGTAGTGAGAGACAAAGTTGAAAAAATTACTTTGAAAATTGATAGATTATCTAAGGATGAAACTGATATTTTATTATCTGGATGTTTAATTAACTATAATAAGAGATAAACAACATATTATGAAGGCATTTAAAATTAGAAATAAAATTCTAGTTTTAAATGCCTTTTTAGTTAAACATATTCTAGTCAGTATGATAGACTATTTTGAATCCTACTACGTCAACAGAACCCTCAGATAGCCCACTATCATCAGGACCTGTTTCCTTGTATGATTGAAGTAAGTTCTTAATTCAGGTGGGGATTCTTTTATCCCATCTGAATTTTAGAACTGCAAATGCATGGCTTACTTGGCGTCGAACTCCCACTTGAAGAACTGGGAGACTTACGCCAAGTTAGTCAGGTGAAAAATATTCGTTGCATCTTTGGCTTACTATTTATTTTCACATGCCTTAAAAGTAGTTTTTATTAAGATATATTAATAAAAACTAAGAATTTAGCTTGATTCCTTCAAATGCATAATTTATTAATCCTCTTACGAAAATATCATCAAGTGTATCTCCAGTTATAAGGAGTCTATAGAATATTGGAGACCAAATTAAATCCATAGTCAACTCTATATTCAAATCCTTTCTCAATTCCCCTCTTAAGATTCCTCGCTTTAAAATTTCTCTTGAAATATTTCGACGTGGCTTAAAATACGCCTTACGGTATATATCAGCCAGTTTTGGATCAAACTGTCCTTCAGCTATTATTTCAGCAATTACACTTCCCTTTTTGCTCATTAAAAATTTTACAAAATTATTTACCTGAATAAACATATCCTCAATAGTTGACCCTGTATCAGGTATTGGAAGCTTTACATTAGTAGCATTTAAGAAACCATCCATAACAACAGCAGCTTTATTTGGCCACCATTTATAAATGGTAGCTTTGCTGACTCCAGCTTTTTCAGCAATCTTTTCGACAGTTATTGATGAAAATCCATTTTCTATTAATAAATCATACGATGCATTAAGAATATCTGATTTTGTTTTTTCACTACGAGGGCGACCTAATTTTTTTTCCATTGTAAACCTCCTTATATATTTTAAAAACTATACGTATATTATACATTAAAAAATTTTAAAAATATACTTTACAATACTGAACGTTTAGTATATTATATAAGTATAAACTAAACGTTCAGTATTTATATGTAAAACTGCAATTATTATAATTATGAAAAATTTAAATTTTTAACGAGGAGGAGTTTTAAATGAAGGTTGTAGCTTTTAATGGAAGTCCTGCTAAAGCAGGAAACACTTATCATGGAATAAAAATAGTTGTTGATGAACTTGAGAAGGAAGGTATAGAGACAGAAATAATTCACGTAGGCAATAAGGCTATTAGAGGATGTATCGCTTGTAAAAATTGTACAAAAAATAAAAATGGAAAATGTGTTATTACTACTGATCCAGTTAATGAATGGATTGAAAAGATGAAGGAAGCTGATGGAATAATTTTAGGGTCACCAGTTCACTATTCAGCAATTGCTGGAGCAATGAAATCATTTTTAGATAGAGCTTTTCGTGTGGCAGAAGCCAATGATAGTATGTTAAGACATAAAGTTGGTGCAGCAGTAGTAGCAGTAAGACGTGCAGGTGGGATTCCAACCTTCGATCAGTTAAATAACTACATTAATCATTCTGAAATGCTTATACCAACTTCAAATTATTGGAATGTTATTAACGGGACAGTACCAGGGGAGGCAATGCAGGATGAAGAAGGTATTCAAATAATGAGAATACTGGGTAAAAATATGGCATGGCTTATGAAGCTGATAGAAAACGGTGAAGGAATTGTAAAGAAACCTGAAATGGAAACAAAAATATTTACTAATTTTATTCGTTAAAAGGGAGTGAATTATTATGGAAAGCTTAAATAATGATTTTGTAGAAAATAAACCAGTATTAAGTAAATTATTGATTATGGTTATGGCTATAGCTTGCGGGCTTACTGTAGCAAATTTATATTATATACAGCCCCTTCTTGCAGATATAGCTAACACATTTAATGTCAGTGAAACTAGTGTGGGCTTTGCAGCAATGCTTACACAAATAGGATATGCAGTTGGGATGATATTTATATTACCCCTTGGGGACATAAGAGAAAGAAGAAATTTGATAACTGCAATGCTTTTATTTTCAATACTCTCTCTTACAAGTATGTTCTTTTCGCATAATATATTTATGGTGATAATTTCTTCTTTTGCAGTTGGATTTACGTCAATTATTCCTCAGCTTATTATACCTTTGGCTGCTCAGTTATCAGATCCAAAAGAGAGAGGTAGAATAATAGGCACAGTAATGAGTGGTTTATTAATTGGTATATTAGTATCACGTACATTTAGCGGTATTTTGGGCGGATACTTAGGATGGAGAATAGTATATGTTATTGCAGCAATTATGATGATAATTCTTATGATAGCTTTAAGAAAATTAATACCAGTACGTAAACCTGTTTCTAATATTAGATATATTGAGTTATTAAAATCAATGATACAATTAATAAAAAGTGAAGCTATTTTAAGAGAAGTTTCTATTAATGGAGCTATGATGTTTGCAGCTTTCAGTGCATTTTGGACATCACTTATATTTTTACTTGAAAGTTCTCATTACAACATGGGATCTCAAGCAGCGGGATTATTTGGATTAGTCGGAATCAGCGGTGCTTTGGCTGCTCCCTTGGTGGGAAGATTAGCTGACAAGAAAGGCCCTAGATTTGTTACAGGAATATGTATAGGTGTTGTAATAATTTCTTATATATTCTTTCTTCTATTTGGATTTAAAGTATTTGGATTGGTTCTAGGAGTTATATTACTTGATTTTGGAGTTCAATCCGGTAATGTTTCCAATCAAACCCGAGTTCATTCTTTAAATGAAGAAATGCGTAACAGAATTAATACTGTATATATGGTAAGTTTTTTTCTAGGAGGAGCATTGGGTTCTTTTCTTGGCTCCTATAGCTACTCACACTTTGGATGGTATGGAGTTTGTATTTTTGGAATAGCAACTCAAATTATAGCAGTTATTGTGCATAAAACTGCAAAATAATTTTATAAGAGATTAATGGGAGGAATAAGAAAATGAATTTAATAACTGTAGATCAAGAGAAATGTATCAAATGCGGAATTTGTGCAAAGGAGTGCCCCGTTCAGGTATTGACAATTGGGGAAAATGGCCCAGAAGATATTTGCCCCGAAAAGTGTATTGCCTGCGGGCATTGTGTAGCTGTCTGTCCCAAAGAAGCTATGGATAATGTAAAAACACCCTTAGCCAATCAAAAAAGTTCAAAAAAGTTTCCCAAATTAAGTCCTGAAGAAGCAGAAAATTTTCTTCGTTCAAGACGTTCAATACGATCTTATAAAGAAATTTCAGTTCCAAGAGAAAAGTTAGTAGATCTTGTCAATATTGCCCATTTTGCGCCTAGTGGTCATAATTTACAAGGTGTATCCTATATTATCATAGATGATAGAAAAATACTTGATAAAGCTGTTCAAGTTACTGCTGAGGAATTAAAAAATGATAAGATTTTGAGTGGAAAATTTGAGGACTTTATTAAAGCATATACTGAAAAGGGAATAGATACTATTTTAAGAGGAGCACCTAGTCTTGTCCTTGCAATTGCAGATGCAGATTTTCCGAGAGGAAGAGAAAACTCCATTTTTTCACTGACATATATGGAGCTATATGCACCAACTCTTGGATTAGGCTCATGCTGGGCAGGTGTATTTGAAAGGATTGCTCTTAAAGACAATTCTCCAATGCTCAAATTATTTAATATACCTGAAGGTAAAAAAATAACTGGATCTGTTATGGTAGGCTATCCAAAATATAATTACCCTAGATTAGTAGAAAGAGCTCCATTAGAATATAGTTTTTTCAGATTTTTTTAGATTTGTCTTGCTGCAATTATAATTAAAGTTATATAATTATATTTCCTTTCATATATTTCTATATGGGAGGAGGGTGAAGAACAGTAACAAAACTATAGAAAACTGTGTGCTTTATTTATAATATATATTACAATAGCTTTAGGAGGTGATCCCTTTTGAAATATTATTAAATAGGGAATTTTGCCAAAGCTATTGGAAAAACAACAAAGACATTAAGAAATGAGGATAAATCAGGTACATTAAAACCTATTAGAGTTGAATATACTGGGTACAGATATTATTCACAAGAGCAACTTAATCATTTTTTAGGTATTAAAGGCATTGAAACTAAAACTAAAAAAGTAATTGAATATTGTAGAGTGTCAAGTAATAAACAAAAGGACGATTTAGTAAGACAAGTTGAAAATGTTAAAACTTATATGATTGCTAAAGGAAGATGATTAAGGAGTTGTTGGAAAATGATACTGGGGAATAAAGTTATATTATTTCCAACTAAAGAACAGGAGCAGAAATTATGGCAATCAGTTGGAACTGCAAGATTTATTTATAATTGGACACTTGCAAGGCAAGAAGAAAATTATAAAAATGGTGGAAAGTTTATATCTGATAATGATTTAAGAAAAGAATTAACTATCTTAAAGAAAACAGAACTTAATTGGCTGAGTGGAGTATCTAACAATGTTGCGAAACAAGCTGTAAAAGATGGTTGTGAAGCTTACAAGAAATTCTTTAAGAAATTAGCTGATAAGCCAAGATTTAAGAGCCGAAGAAAGTCAAAGCCGTCATTTTACAACGATAACATAAAGCTAAAAGTTAAGGATAATACAGTATTAATTGAAAAAGTCGGTTGGGTTAACATCAAAAGAAATGCTATTCCTATGAATTGTAAATATTGCAATCCAAGAGTAAGTTTTGATGGAAAGTATTGGTTTATATCCGTAGGTATTGAGAAAGAACAACCAATAGTTGAATTGACAAATGAGAGCATAGGTATTGATGTAGGAATCAAAGATTTGGCTATATGCTCCAACGGAATAACGTTCAAAAACATTAACAAAACAAAAACTGTAAAGAAACTTGAAAAAAGGCTACGTAGATTACAACGTAGGGTATCTTCCAAATACCTAAAAAATAAAGAAGGGAGTAAGTTTGTCAAAACAAGTAATATTATAAAAATCGAAAAGCAGATTAAATTACTTCATAGAAAATTAGCAAATATAAGAAGTAATCATAGTCACCAAGCAACGAACATGATAGTGAAAACCAAGCCATCAAGAGTTGTTATGGAAACACTTAATATCAAGGGTATGATGAAAAACCGTCATTTATCAAAAGCTATTACACAACAATGTTTATATGAGTTTAAAAGGCAAATTAGATATAAATGTGAGTTTAATGGAATTAAATTTGTTGAAGCTGATAAATGGTATCCATCAAGTAAAACTTGTAGTGAGTGTGGTCATGTAAAACCAAAGCTTTCATTATCAGAAAGGACATATATCTGTGAAGAATGTGGCTGCGTTATAGATAGAGATTATAATGCAAGTATTAATCTATCAAGATATGAATTAGTAGTTTAATCACTTAAACGATACTGCTAATATGTACCATGCGTTGTATGGGAATTTAAGCCCTTGGAGTGTTATATCAAACGAAAGTAGCTTCGGCAAAATCGGACACGTTGAATAGGGAATTAAACAAGCTTTATAGAGTTTTATAAGGGTTTGGCAACGGAATGCCAATGATTAATAAAAAGGTGGACAAGAAGGCAGGTACTTTACCACTGATTATAGGGATTACTATAATTATATTCTCCTTATATGTATTTTTTACTTTTTTCAATCAGTCAAAAATTCAAAATGCATTGACTGGTGGTGGAAGAGGGAATATGTTATATGTGCAGCTGGTGAATTATACAATGCCCATAGTAAAAACTACAAGCTTTGATGAATCGGATATGGCAGAAAGTACCTTTTCCTTAAAAAGTGGAATTTTAAACTACATAGGAGTTAATTTAAATAAACCTGATGAATTTTTAAAAAGAGAAATATCTTATTTTAAATTGGGTAATAACTATGTAGCCAATAATAATTTAAATGATAATAGTATAAATGTAAGTGATTTTCAGTTAAAAGATAGTGATATAACTAAAAATACTGGTGACAGCAATCAAAATAATAATGCAGCACAAAATGTTCCCAATGGGGGTTATCAGGTATATAATCCAAAATTAAAAAAAACTCTTGATAATTCAAATCCACAAATACTTATATATCATACCCATACCACTGAAAGCTATGGATCTTTTGGACAAGATAATTTCGATCCAGAAAAGAATGTATGTGCTGTTGGGGCGGAACTTGCTAAAACCCTCTCAGATGATTATGGTATTTCTGTAATACATGATAAGACCATTCATAATGCTACAGCTTATAACAGCAGTTATATAAGATCTAGAGAGACTTTAGATAAATATTTAAATAAATATGGCGACTTTAAAATGATAATTGACATACATAGAGATTCAACTAAAAATAAAAATCTTGTTACTGAAAATATAAATGGACAAAATTTAGGTAAATTTTGGTTTGTTATGGCAAAAAATAATCCTCATTTTGATAAAAATATGCTTATAGTAAATTCTTTATTGAATACCGCTAAAAAGGATTTTCCGCAGTTAGTTATTAATGATGGATTATTACCTTACAATCATGCAAACGGTGTATTTAATCAAGATAAGAGTAATAATGCGATTTTGATAGAAATAGGTGCTGTTTCTAATACACTTGATGAAGCAAAGGGAACATCAAAGTATGTTGCAAGAATGATTGCAGAATATTTAAATAAGTAGATATGATAAAATGTTTTTGAAATTCCAATTTTTATTTGATAACAATGACAAGTTATTGAATAATTCATCTAAATTTAGCTGAAGTGCAAATACCAACTAAGTGAGATTATTTATAGTCATTAGTTATTTGGATTAAATTGATGTTGAATATAGACTTTAATCAGGCAGTTGTAAAATTATGTTATCATTTTTTCGTATTTATAGTATAATAAACTTATCTGGAAGTATTTCTGATCCTAATTTAGTGGAAAATTCAACAACTAATTGATAGTATATATTAGTAAAGGGAAGGAGAATTTTGGTGAGATTCTATCCTGTAACTAGCTGCTGTAACACTCCACCTTCTATAGGGTGGAGATAACAGCGACACGTTTCTGGATAATTCATCTAAACTTAGTTGGAGTACAAACTCCAACTAAGTAAGATTCATTGATAATCTTACCGAAAATAAATTATGAATAAAAATAGAATAAAAAAACTTTCAATTTTAGCAAATACAAAATTTTTAAGCCTTTATGATGCTGAATATGAAAAGAAAAATGGGAAGATAGGAAATTGGTCCATAGCATCAAGAAAAGATATATCCACTCTTAATGCTCAGTGCTTTGAAGGCAAGGAAGAGAGAACAGATGCTGCTATAATTGCTGCATTTCATGAAGAGGAAAACAAAATAGTATGCATAAAACAGTTTAGAGTTCCTTTAAATGATTACATATACGAATTGCCAGCCGGTCTTATAGATGGAGAAGAAAAATTTGAAGAATCTGCTGCAAGAGAGCTTAGAGAAGAAACAGGACTTAAGCTTATAAGCATAAATCATGAAAAAACCAGAGCAAGAATATATGCATCTCCAGGTATGACAGACGAATCTGCAGCTATGGTGTTCTGCACCTGCACTGGTACTATTTCCGATGCATACCTTGAAGAAGAAGAGGATATAGAGGTACTACTTCTTTCAAGGGAAGAAGTAAAAGAACTTCTTAAAAGAGATGTAAAAATTGATATAAAAGCCTACATGGTATTCCAGACCTTTATGGAAATAGGAGAAAAACTGTTTAAGTAGCAGTGTAGAGATAAGGGTAAAATGTTAAGGGATACTTATCTCATTATTAAAAATTAGATTTTAGTAGCTCTTTTAACAGTAAAGTACTGTCTCGCAATACATGCATGTGTATAAATTGTGAGACAGTTTTTTGTGTGAAATAGTATTGTAGTCCTGGTTGTGTTTCAGCATTTATGGATGATTAGTTGGAAGAAAGCTTATTCCAAACAATAACAATTTTAAGTGTTTCATTGGAAAGATTTGCTGTAATTTCATGTCCAAGTTGTGTTATAAGAGATTTAGTAATGCTTAGTCCAAGTCCCGTATTTTCATTGGTTCTTGTTATATCAGCTGTAAAGGTTCTGTCAAACAGGTGATTAATATTTTCAATCTTTAGATTAGAAGCATTATTGGAAAACTCCGTTAATATACAATTATCCTGAAGCTTTAAAGTTATAGTTACATTTTTTTCTCCATGTTTTATAATGTTATTTATCAAATTTGAGAATATACGCATTACGGCTTTTTCATCGGATATTATAGTGTAATTACCTTCTTCAATATTAATAGCAGGTTCAATATTATTTTTGGTAAAGTCATTGTAAGACAGTGCTATGGTTTCACATAGGATATCCTTTAAATTTATGGACTTTAAATTAAACTTACAATCACCAGCATCGATTCTTGATAGTTCATAGAAATTAGTAATTAAATTCTGCAGTCTTGTAGTTCTTTTCTTCACAATATCCATATATTTATCTCGCTTGTCTTTATTAAGATGATTTTCATCTATAAGCTGTACATATCCCATTATAGAGGTGAGAGGAGTCCTGAGATCATGGCACATATTTGCTATGCTGCATCGCAGCTCTTCTTCACTATGCTTTATTTTAATATTATTTTGCTGGTTTATTTCGTATAGATTATTAATGGATAGTACCAAATGTTCCAAATCCCTATTCAAAGTATTCATTTTTAGGTTTTGGTATTCACCATTACTGTTTATAATTTGTCTGGTAATGTATCTAACATCTTTTTTATATCTCACGAAGGATGTTGTTAAAATTAAAATTACTGCTATAAGCAATATAGTTAAGAGCCACATTTCGCTCACCTCCTAAATTTTACACCCCTGGGGTGCTGTTTTCCCAATTTAATAGATAAAAATTATTTAATAACAGGCTTATTCCTGTACATTTTAATTGTGAAGTATGCAGTAGTACCAAAGATTATCAATAAAAATATAGGTAAAAATAAAGTACCAGGTCCATTAATTTTGCCTAAGCCAGAATATACTTCTGTTAAAGATATATAGAAAAAAAGACATACTATTTCTAGATTCATTACAATCATTAATCTTCTTGCATTGGTATATTGATAATTGGCATTTTTTTCAGTAATGTTTACAGGATAATTATAAATGTGAGGAAATTTACTAAGTACTGCAAGTAATATAAATATAATCAGATTTATAATTGGAAGAATTAAAAGACTTTTTTTACTTCCCCAGCCATCGGGTTTACCATAAAAATTAAAATGTGTTGGTATTATAGAAGGCATTGACTTCCAATATATTATAATAAATGCAAAGCTTAATATAAGTACTATTACAGTTAATATAAATATAATTTTTTCGGTAATTGAATATTTTAATTTTAATATAGGTCTTTTTTCAGTCATAATAATGACCTCCTTTAAGAATAACCTGGGGATGTAAAATTTCAATTTTTGCACCTCTGGGATGTGATTTTTCTATACTCATAAACCTCTTTTTGATAAAAAATAGTGTGCAGTTTTTATAACTATTTTATATCCTGACTTTTAAGCACAAATATACCAGCTGATAATGTTAACAGTAATGTAATAATTCCTACAGCTATAGCTTTTAAAATATCACTATTTACTGCATGAACAGAGGTTACTAGGGCCCAATTGTAAGGCAGAGTAGATTCATATATCTTATCAAACCAAGTATATTTTCCATATAAGAATGAAATTATTGTAGGCAAGAGAGAAAATATTACTACGCCTAGAATAATAGTTATTCCATTGCTTTTTATGAGGGTAGACAATAGCATAATAAAAGATATTATTCCAAGGCCTACTATTGATGTCGCAATAAAGATTTTTAACAGTTGTAGTGCCTGATTTATATCAAAGGGTACTCCCCAACCATAGAGGATTGTACTGCCAACAGTAGTTACAGTAACCATTATTCCTAGTATTATAACAAATCCTATAGAAATGGCAATTAATTTTGATATATAATAATATTCACGCCTTTTACCATAAGCCAGCATGTTTTTTATAGTACCTGAAGAATACTCACCAGCTACTATAGAAGCTATTAATACTGAAAGTAAGATTTCTATTACTCCACTACCAAAGGAACCATAAAACAATTCGCGTGCAGTGGGGTGAAATATATCTTTAGAAGGATTTCTCATACCAATGTTTCCAATTACTACTTTAGAATCAGAAGGGTTGTTAATTTTTTGAAGCTGTTCTATATATTGATCCTGCTGATTTTTAGGCATTCCCTTTAAACTACTTCTAAAAAAATCTTCTGAGGACATTATCTTAGATGTACCTATGGAAATAATGGCTAGTATTACAGCAACTATACATAATACTTTAAAGGTTCTAGTTCTAAATAACTTATATATCTCTGCATGAATCATTCTACACATTATCCTCACCTCCTATGATGTTCAAAAAGTACTCTTCAAGGTTTTGTCCTTTGGATAGAATTTTATCTACAGTTACTTGGTTAGTAGAAAGGAGTGTATTGATATTTCCTATTTGGCCCAAATGGCTGTATATTTTAATTATATTGTTTTCCTGTACTACATAGTTTTTTATATTGAGTTCAGTTTCTAATAGCACGACTGCCTTCTTGGCGTTACTTACTTTTAGTTCTATATATCTTTTACACTTTTCATTTAGTTCTTCTGAAGTGATTTCTTCCAGTAGTTTGCCATTATTGATTATTCCATAGCAGGTAGCTAGTTCCGAAAGTTCACTTAATATGTGACTGGATATTAACATGGTTATATTTTTCTCCTTATTTATCTTTTTAAGAAGTTCTCTTATTTCCACCATGCTTACTGGATCTAGTCCGTTTATGGGTTCATCTAATATTAAAAAGCGTGGATTTCCTAAAAGTGCATTGGCAATACCCAGGCGCTGTTTCATTCCCAGGGAAAAGTTTTTAACCTTTTTTTTGTTTACATCTCTTAATCCCACCAAATTTAAAACCTCATCTATACATTTCTTACCGGGAATATTTCTAACTAGTCTTGATACTTCAAGATTTTCTCTAGCAGTCATATTATTGTAAAAAGTAGGGGTTTCTATAACGCAGCCCATCATTATTCTGGATTGATCCAAAGCAGAGATACCTGAGCAGCCAAAAAGTTCAATTTCGCCACTAGTTTTATGAATAAGACCCGTTATCATTCGGATCAATGTGGTCTTTCCCGCTCCATTTCTGCCTATAAAGCCATATATGTCTCCTTTGTTTATGGTCATGCTGACATTATTTACAGCAAATTCACCGCCATATTTTTTGCAGAGTTTATGAGTTCTTAATACTATATTTTTCATATTTTCTTTCCTCCTTATATCTTTCCAATTTATTATCATATACAATCTATAAGATGGATTAAATCAAATATTAAGAAAGCATTAAGATTTATTCCTGAAGCTTAAAACCTATACCCCACACTGTTTGAATATATTTTGTATTATTGTCTGCTTGAGAAAGTTTTGTACGAAGATTGCTTATATGTACATTTATTGTATTATCATCACCAATAAATTTATCGTTACGGGCAGCTTCAAATAGATTGGCTCTTGTAAACACTTTTTTTGGATTACTCATAAGTAAATTAAGTATTTTATATTCTGTAAGAGTTAAAATAATAGGTTTATCCCTTACAAAAACTTCTTTTGCATCCGTATCTAAAATAATATTTTTATATCTCAGTTTTTTATCCTTTATATTGGAATTTGAAAATTCTTTGTATCTTCTAAGTTGAGCTTCAACTCTTGCCAGCACTTCATATACATCAAAGGGCTTTCCTATAAAATCATCTGCACCCAGCTTTAATACATTTATCTTATCCTGCTGGGCCACTTTTGCAGATATGACTATAATAGGCATGATTTTTAGCTTCCTTATTTCTGATATCAAATCTTCACCGCTGACTCCTGGCAGCATTAAATCCAGCAGTACTATGTCATAGTCATATTGTTCCAGACACATCTTAGCCTCAGAGCCAGAGTAGGTAGGCCTTACATTATAACCTTTTCTTGTCAATATACTGCATAATAGTCCATTTATATCTGTATCATCTTCACTTACTAATATATTGATATTTGATTTCATGAAAATCACCTCTTTGTGAATTATAGCATATTTTGAATTTACTATTTATATGGTGAAAAATAAAATAAAATCAATATACCCTATGAAAGTAAATTTTTCATAGGGTATATTGATTTTAAATTTCAGTAAAAACTTCAACTTTGAAACATTAACCAAATTTATTTACTATCCATAATACTTGTAAGCTGATATCCACCTGTATTTTCATTATATTTGAAGCCGTAAGTATATCTAAAGGTCTTTGTAGAGGTTTTGCCAGAAGCATTAGTTATATCATAGACTTCCTCTGTAGTTATGGTACCAGAATTGTTATCATCTGAAATTTGAGTAGAAAGTACATTATAGGACATTATATATTCTTTTATTCCATTATTATAAGTACTTGGGATATATTTTTGCTGTTCATTATATAATTCACTTCCTGGGTATATATAAGGCTGTACCTCTGAAAAGTTGTTATAATTAACGGCATTTGAAAAGGAGTTAGTATACCAATGTATCAGGTCTCTCAGCTGATCTTCTGTGCTGCTCAGTTCATATTCAGAAGAACTGAAATTTAGGCTTATAGTCTTATCACCACTGGAAACTGTATATTCACTGCTTTTTAATTTTTTACCATCTTTATTTGCTACAGCATATATTTTCATGTCACTGCTTACAGGTCCAAAATTTGAGGCATCACTGATTTTAACATTACTGTTTCTATTGTTTACAAATATTTCTGCATCAGGATAATCACCATTTATCCGTACATAGTTAAGATCTTCAAGAGCATTTATGTCAACCCTGCCGCTAGTTGAATTTATGAGATCCACATTATAGGTATTATTCAAAGAAGTGTACTTACCATTGTAACTTGCATACAATTTATATTCTCCAGGGGCAAAGGGACCGAACTCTCTTGAAAAATTATCTGAATCACTTTTACCAATTTTACTGTTATTTAAAGAAAATTGTACATCCTTTATACTGGTTTTAATATTAACAAAAGTTGGTTTTATAGATATTTTGTATCTTGGAAAAAAAGGTAGGGCATTTCCAGCGCTAACTATACTGAAATTACTTTGAGACAGCATATTTCCATATCTTACATTATTAGTACTTATTTGATTATTTAAATTACCGATGGTGTTGTTCAAATAAGATGGATTATTCCTAAAGTATGCAAGTATAGTATCACTGGTTTTATCATCAATGATTAATCTGCTATCGCTGCAATATAATATTTTACTTAAATCAGACTTATTATTGGATGCAATATCATTTTGAAAACGCAATACCAGTTTATAGGGATCTGCAGCAGATTTACCTATAAAAATGTATACACCTATGATAATTGCCAATATTATAAGTCCCGCTATAGTTATCTTAAATTTTTTTGAAGGAATAAAGCTTGTCTTATTAAAATTTTCATATTCATCATAATCTTTTTCAATTTCAACTGTAGTTTTATCTATAGGTACAGTATTATTTTTGTATTCCTTTGATTGAAAATCATAGCTGCAATTGGGACATACCAGTTTGCCTTCCTCTAATTTAGTACCACATTTAGTGCAAAAATTCATACATAATCACTCCAAGTTCCTATTGTATTTTATTCTTATAAAAATTCTCTTATAACTTCTATAAACATTATGAAAAAGAAGGTAAAGAGTAAAGTTTTTTTACATGAGGAGTTCTAAGTTTAAAACAAATAATAATACTTAGAACTCTGGCTGATATTTTTGAAATCATAGATTGAAATTTTTTATGGCGTTCATGATAGAAGCTGCTATATCAGTTACATCAGAAGCTATAAAACTTTTTAGACAAGCTGATAATGCAATTGCAGTAAATATAGCTGCTGCTGAAGCTGTAAAGACTGAAAAGTTTTTCGTAAAGGAAAGAGCAGTCCCTATAATTATTGAAAAACATGCCAATGAAATTATAAGCCCTAACAGAGCTATTGCTAAACCTAAATTAATTGATAAATAGGAAAGCATAATTGAAAAAAACTCAAAGTATAAAGCTGGAAGTGTAATAATAAGTGCTGTTTTGTAGAATTTAAAAACTTCAACTTTACCTCTAGAGAACATGGAATTTGCCAAACATAAAATTATAAATACAATTAATACTGCTAATATAATTAAAGTGCAGTTCTGAATAAAAACTTTCCCATAGGGTATTTTTACATAAGGTCTGATTCTTTCTATTTCTCTTGTAAAGTATTCCAAGTCGTTAGAACTTAAGGCATTAGAAGAAGTTCCAGGTTGAAGTAAACTTATAAATTCCATTATTCTGTTAGTTATATTTATGGTAAGTTTATTTATATTGGAAATTATTTGGCTTACTTTCCACATGCCTAAAAACCCCTGTACAATTAAAACAAATATAGTTATTATAATTGCAATACTTCTATCTGCATTATTTATAAATTTTTCTGCTGTGGAGGCAGGTCTTAAAAACATATTTATGATTACGTTAAAAGCATCTTTAAAGTTCACTGAGTTAGATACATTTGAAGTAATTGTACTATTTGAATTATTTAGCTCAGTATAATTTTTATGATTTTTTTCTTCTTTCTGTGAAAGAACAGGATTTTTTTCACCGCAATTAGGACAAAATAAGTCCTCGTTATTTAGCTTAGTGCCACATTTACAACAATAGGCCATTTTTCATTCCTCCTCAAGTAATTATAAAAATAATGTATTATGCAGTTTTACTTTCACCCCTCACTAATTTTTATAATTAAAAACAAGTTATTAACTTTAGATAATTAAAATAGGATTAATAACATGTGTTAATAAATTATTTTAATATATGTAACATTATTCATAGATAATTATAATATGAAAATTAAATTATTTCTAGAATTTAATTTCTTAGGTAAAATATTTATTTAAAGAGTTTTATTTCTAATAGATAGCCAGTAACTTTAATAGTATACAAAACTAACCTAACGGTAAGTCTACTTACAAAAAAGTGCCTACTTGTTATAGAAATTGTATTTATTTATACTTTTCTTATGGGCATACTATATTGGAGTATTATAGAGATTAATCATAGTATAAAAATCAATATTAACGTGCTGAATGTAACAAATTATATTTGACAATTGGGAGGAAATATTTATGGTAAAGAGTATAAATGATACAACCACTCTAAATAATGGAGTGAAAATGCCTTGGCTCGGTCTTGGAGTTTTCAGGGTGGAAAATGGCCCAGAGGTAGTTAATGCAGTAAAAGAGGCTATAGTTCAAGGCTATAGAAGTATTGATGGTGCTGCTATATATGGAAATGAAGAGACTATGGGCAAGGGAATTGCAGAGGGAATAAAAGCAGCTGGAATCTCTAGAGAAGACCTATTTATAACTTCAAAGCTTTGGAATGCAGATCAGGGATATGAATCAGGTCTTAAAGCTTATGAGGAGAGCCTTAAAAAGCTTGGACTTGATTATTTAGATCTATATCTTATACACTGGCCTGTAAAGGGAAAATACAAAGAAGCTTGGAAAGCCCTTGAAACTATATATAAAGAAGGTCGAGTAAAGGCTATAGGGGTAAGTAATTTTCAAATTCATCATTTAGAAGATTTACTTAAAGATTCAGAAATTGCACCAACAGTAAATCAAGTGGAATATCATCCAAGGCTTACACAAAAACCTCTTCAGAAATTTTGCAAGGAGAAAGGAATTCAATTGGAAGCATGGTCTCCGCTGATGGTAGGTAAGTTGTTCGACAATGAAGTATTGAAGGAAATTGCAGATGCACATAATAAATCTATTGCTCAAATTATTTTAAGATGGGATCTACAGAATGAAGTAGTAACTATTCCTAAATCTACAAACAAGGGAAGAATAAAAGAAAATTCTGAGATATTTGATTTTGAATTGAGTAAAGAGGAATTAGAGAAAATAGATAGTTTAAATCAAGACCTTAGAGTAGGACCAGATCCTGATAATTTTGATTTTTAAGCTAAAGTGTTTAATTGCTTTACGTATCTTAAAATATTTATAAATATTAATTTAAATATACAAAATTAATATAAAAGAATGAGCTGTCTTGCAGAAAAATTGATACTCTGTAAATGAGCTCATTTTTTATATTACATTTAGCAATAAAAACTTATATGTAAGGATAATTGAAATAAAAGTAATAAATATTTATACTTTTGGCAGGATATGTTGTATATAGACAAAAGGAATAAGACCTACTAGGGCCTTATTCACAGTTTTGGTTTTTTATAACGGCAGCTATTTCTTTCTTTAAGTCCTGTATTGATTGTGTGAGGGAAACAATTTGTACGTTTATCTTAAAGAGAAGATATAGACTAACTGTTATAGGGAATCCAAGGGTATTTATGAGCTTTACAAATTCATCAAGCATAGTATTTACCTCCCTTGCCGTTATAATAATATATATGCTGGTTTGAAGCATTTTTCAGTGAATAATCATTTATTGTCCATATTTTTTATCATAGAAAAGTAAATATATTAATTTTATGATATAATAATAACAATAGGGAGGCGATAAAGTGGGCAATACAGCAATTAATGATATGAGCACCAGTGAGCTAAAAAAATATATAAAAAAAACAGAAGATCATATTAGGCAGCTGTTAAAGGAATATAATGATGCAAATGAAGAAAAAATATTAATTAGCCAGGATATACATGATTTGAGAAAAAGAGCATATAATATAAGAGAATTATATGAATATGCACAGTGGACAAATGATAAAATGGGTATTTTAGCCAATGTGAAATCAAGCCTTAATATTAAGCCAAGGCGTGGAGAGATTTGGACCTGTAAACTAGGAAAAAATATTGGATCTGAAGAGAATAAAATAAGACCTACAATAATAGTTCAAAATAATACGGGAAATGACAGAGGACCCACTACAATAATTGTTCCTATATCCAATAGACCTAAAAAGATAGCAACACATATTGAAATTAGAAAAAATGATTATATTCTCGTGCCTGGTGAAAAAAATATAATTACAGGTACCATTTTATGTGAACAGATTAAGGTTATATCAAAGGTTAGATTGGGTAGGCATGTGGCTACCCTTGAAGACGATTTCCTCAATAATATTTTAAAACCGAAACTAAAATTATCTATAGATGTATAAGTGATAAAAATAACTATGGGATTTATAGAAAAATTTATAGAAAAACTATTGCATATATTTAAATTTAGTGATATTATAATTCTTGTACGGCTTACATACCTAGTTTTGGCTAGGAGATTCTATCACATATTCTCATTTTGCTAACATACTCGACATGGGTCGGGAGATTATATAATATATATAAAAGGATATTTTAAAGGATTTACTACCATCTATCTTTTGAAATGTCCTTTTTAGATTGCTTTTTTATATTATCTAATACAATATATAAAGTTACTGATAACTCATTGGCTATCCTGAAAAACCCTCAAGAGATAGCTCACATCTTAAAGTTTGTTACATAGTCATATTGACTCATCTATATCCTATAACGGTTTTGTTGGACATGTAGGAGGAGACGATTTTGTCTGTATTATTGAAAGTTCTTATGAAAATTGTGTAGATATATGTAAGAAATTTATTGAAATATTTGACAAAGAAATTTTGAGTTTTTTTAATGAAAAAGATAGGAGTAATGGATATTTAATGGCTTTGGATAGAAAGGGTGATTTTGATGTCTTTGGGTTGACTTCCATAGCTATTGCAGGTATCTATGGAATTTTTAATGATTTTTCAAGTTCATCGGAAATCTCTAAAGATGTTGCAGTAATAAAGAAAGAAGTAAAAAAACAAAAGAAAAGTGCTTATCTTATAAAAAAATTAACATATATAGAATACTTACAGAGCTGTGCTCATAGTACATAGCATACCGATACACTATGAGTACAGCTATTAAATAAAATAATTGAAGTAAGTTCTTAATTCAGATGGGGATTCTTTTACCCCATCTGAATTTTAGAACTGCGAATGCATGGCTTACTTGGCGTTGAACTCCCACTTGAATAAGGGGGAGACTTACGCCAAGTTAGTCAGGTTAAAATTTCAAATTTTAAAGTTCTATTTTCTGCCGCATTCTGAGGCATTGCCTGTTAAAATGTCAATTCCGTGGGGAAGTGCTGGTAAAACTACCTCTAGATTTTCTACTGCTCCTTTAGGACTTCCAGGTAAATTTATTATAAGAGTATTTTTTCGTATACCGCTTACTGCTCTTGAAAGCATTGCTTTAGGAGTTATTTTAAGAGATTGAGATCTCATGGCTTCAGGAATACCAGGTACTTGCCTTTCTATGACAGCTAAAGTAGCTTCTGGAGTAACGTCCCTTTTAGAAAAACCTGTACCGCCATTTGTCAATATGAGATTTACTTTTAAAGTGTCACAGAGATATATTAACTCCTTTTTTATTAAATCCAGTTCATCTGGTACTATTTTATAGTAGTCTATAGAATATTTATCCCTTGGCAGAGTATTATCTATGGAAGGCCCAGTAGTATCTTTACGTTCATTCTTTGAGCCTTTATCGCTTATAGTTAGGATTGCTGTACTTATTGCCATAATTCTGAGTTTTCACCTCACTTTCTATATACAAATCTTTTTCACAATTATTTCTTAAATGATACTTCACTAACAGCTTCTTGTCAAAGAATTATTTTTAGGTGAAACTTAATTGTGGGAAAAGATGAAGGGAAAGCAAAGTATAAAGTTCGAAGAACAAATATGAAATGGAGAAAGTTAAGTTTTTAGTATGACGTAGTATATGATTATATTAAGTTGAAATATTTTATTTTATATGTCATAAAAGTGAAAAATAAGGATTATTATAGTTTGACTATAAAATTTAAAGATAGTAAAATATATACATAGATTTATCGTATTTTTATTGGTATTTTATTGTAATATTGATGATAGGTGTGATTGAATAATTAGTGAGATTTAGTGAATGTATGGATTTTATTGGCAAGGGTAATAGAGCGTTACAACAATAAAGTTAATAGACTCAATGGTTTCATTGAAAGGATAGATATTTATCGTTAATATTTTAGCTTTTAAATAGACCAGTGCAGATGTATAAGATTAAAATGCATTGTACTGGTCTTTTGTTTTGTCTTATACAAAGGAGTGTTAATATGGAAAAAAAAGTTCTTACAGTATGTCCTTATTGTGGAAGCGGATGCAATTTATATTTGGTGGTGGAAGGTGGAAAAGTTGTCAGGGCAGAACCTGCAAAGGGAAGAAACAATGAAGGAAAGCTTTGTCTAAAGGGATATTATGGATGGGATTTTTTGAATGATCCTAAGCTTTTAACTTCCAGGTTAAAAAAACCTATGATAAGAAAAAATGGAGTTTTAGAGGAAGTTTCTTGGGATGAGGCTATAAAATTTACAGCAGAAAATCTTATGAAAATAAAAGCTCAATATGGTCCAGATGCAATTATGGGAACTGGTTCTGCAAGAGGTCCAGGAAATGAACCAAACTATATTATGCAGAAGTTTATGAGAGCTGCTATAGGAACTAATAATATAGATCATTGTGCAAGGGTATGTCATGGACCTTCAGTAGCAGGGCTTGATTATTCATTAGGAGGAGCGGCTATGTCCAATTCAATTCCTGAAATTGAAGATACAGATGTAGTATTTGTATTTGGATATAATCCATCTGAAACTCATCCTATTGTTGCAAGGAGAATAGTTAAGGCAAGAGAAAAAGGTGCAAAAATAATTGTAGCGGATCCAAGAAAAATAGAAACAGTAAAAATATCAGATCTATGGCTTCAATTAAAAGGCGGTACTAATATGGCACTGGTTAATGCTCTTGGTAATGTACTTATAAATGAAGAATTATATGATGAAAAATTTGTAGAAAATTGTACAGAGGGTTTTGAAGAATATAAAGAAGCAGTAAAGAAATATACTCCTGAATATGCAGAGAAGATAACCGGGGTAAGTGCAGAATATATAAGAAAAGCTATGAGAATTTATGCTAAAGCTAAAAAGGCTACAATTCTGTATGGAATGGGAGTCTGTCAATTCTCTCAAGCAGTAGATGTAGTAAAAGGACTAGCTTCTCTGGCACTTTTAACGGGAAATCTTGGACGTCCTAATGTGGGAATTGGTCCTGTGCGTGGACAAAATAATGTACAGGGTACTTGCGATATGGGAGTACTTCCTAACAGATTTCCAGGTTATCAGTCTGTTACAGATGAAAAGGCCCGTGAAAAATTTGAAAAGGCCTGGGGAGTAAAGTTATCAGATAGAGTTGGATATTTTCTTACAGAGGTACCAAAACATGTACTTAAAGAGGATAAAATAAAGGCTTATTATATCTTTGGTGAAGATCCTGCTCAAAGTGATCCAAATGCAGCAGAAGTTAGAGAAGCACTGGATAAAATAGACTTTGTAATAGTTCAGGATATATTCATGAACAAAACAGCTCTTCATGCAGATGTAGTTCTTCCAGCTACTTCCTGGGGAGAACATGATGGGGTGTATAGTGCAGCAGACAGATCTTTTCAGAGAATAAGAAAAGCTGTAGAGCCTATGGGAGAGGCTAAGGATGACTGGGAGATAATATGTGAAATATCTACTGCTATGGGCTATCCTATGCATTACAATAATACAGAGGAAATTTGGAATGAAATGAGGAGCCTTTGTCCTAAATTTGCTGGAGCAAGTTATGAAAAGATGGAAAAACAAGGGGCAGTGCCATGGCCTTGTACTTCGGAGGAAGATCCAGGGACAGATTATCTATACGATGACGGTAAATTCATGACAGAAAACGGCAGGGGGAAACTGTTTGCCTGTGAGTGGAGGCATCCTTTTGAATTAACAGATGAAAAATATCCTTTGGTTTTATCTACTGTAAGAGAAATAGGACATTATTCAGTAAGAACTATGACAGGAAATTGTCGTACACTTCAGAAGTTGGCAGATGAACCTGGATATATAGAAATAAGTGTGGAAGATGCAAAGGAACTCAATATAAAGGATCAGGAACTGGTAACTGTAAGTTCTAGAAGAGGCAAAATAATTACCAGAGCAGCAGTTGCTGAAAGAGTAAAAAAAGGTGCTACTTACATGACTTATCAATGGTGGGTTGGTGCTTGTAATGAATTGACTATTGACAGTCTTGATCCTATTTCAAAAACACCTGAGTTTAAATATTGTGCAGTAAAAGTGGAGAGAATCAAAGATCAACAGAAGGCAGAGCAAGAGATAGAAGAAAGGTATAGTAGTTTAAAGAAGCAGATGAAAGCAGAATAGGTAAAACAAATTTAAAAGAATATTGGGAGTCATTTAATGTAATAATTTAAGATTATAAGCAGCTATGGGAATAAGATAGTTAATTAAGGAGAAAAGTGATATGGTTAGTACAGAAAAAGCTTTAGATATAATTTTAAATGAAACATGTTTAGGCGGCATCGAAGATAAAAATATACTAGATAGTTTAGACAGAGTAGTTTCTGAACATATTTATTCAAAGGATAGTCTGCCTCCTTTTAATAAAGCTGCTATGGATGGTTATGCTTTAAGAAGTGAAGATACCTTGGAAGCATCTGTAGATAAGCCCATAGAGTTTAATATTATAGGTACAGCTAAGGCTGGAGGGTCACTTGAAAAAGTATTGCACTCAGGTGAAGCAGTTAAAATAATGACAGGAGCACCTGTACCTGAAAGTGCTGATACCATTATAGAAATAGAAAATGTAGAAAGTGATGGAGAACATGTTTTTGTAAAGGAAGCTGTAAAACCCTATAGAAATATAATCGAAAAGGGAGAAGAGGTTAAAGCTGGGGATATTGCTATTTTTAGTGGTTCCCTTATAAGACCTGTGGAAGTGGGGATTTTAGCTTCCCTTGGGTATAATAAAATTAGTGTTTATAAAGCTCCAGTAATTGCTCTTATAGTAACTGGAGATGAATTAGTTAATATAGAAGCTAAAATTGAAACTGGGAAAATAAGAAATAGTAATGAATACTTCCTAAAGGCAATTATGAAAAATGAGGGATTTGAATTTATATCCTTTGGAATAGTACAAGATAACAAGGAAGTTATAAAACAAAAGATTTTGGTGGCAATGGAAATAGCGGATATAGTTGTAACTTCAGGAGGGGCTTCTAAGGGGGACTATGACTTTGTAGAGGATATATTAGTGGAACTTGGGGCAGATATAAAATTTGATTCTGTGGCAATAAAGCCTGGGAAACCTATAAGTTTTGCAACTATCAAAGATAAATTGATTTTTAGTCTTCCTGGGAATCCACTGGCGGCAATAACTACTTTTCAGGAGTTTATAGTACCAGCAGGTAAGAAGTTTATGGGTAAAAAATCCAGTGTAGATATTTTTCCAGTAATTTTATCTGATGATTATATTTGTAAAAAAGGAAGAAAGAAATATATATACGTAAATATACAAAAAGTAAATGGAGTATATTATGGTCATAAGATAAAATGGCAAGGGTCTAGCGGTTTGGTTCCCATAAGCAGGGCTAATGGAATTGTAATAATACCTGAAGGAAAGGAATATGTAAAGTCAGGGGAGATTCTCAATGGATACTTTATCTGGAAGTAAAAAAGTAATCTCCATAGTAGCTTCAAAATCAAATATGGGGAAAACCACTTTAATTGAAGGACTTATTCCAATATTTAAAAAGAATGGCTATAAAGTTGGTGTATTAAAATATGATGTAAAAAAATTTGAAATGGATAGAGAAGGTAAGGATAGCTACAGGTTTACAAAAGCAGGAGCAGATACTATGATAATTGCTTCTGAAAATAAAATGGCTATGGTTAAAAATATAGAAGAAGATCATTCTATAGAAGATGTTATAAATTATTTTGAAAATATGGATCTGATAATTGTAGAAGGTTTTAAAAGTAATCATTATCCTCAAATAGAGATTCATAGAAAAGAGAGGAGCTCAAAGCTTCTCTATAGAGATAGCAGTTTTGATACTTCAAATTTTATAGCAGTAATAACGGATGAACTTCTTAAGGATTTGAAACTTCCACAGCTTCACCTCAATAATATAGGGGAAATTGTAGAGTTCATTGAAAAAAATGTGATAAAAAAATAAACTCTTATTAGATGAGAAATTTTATAAAGTTATTTTTATATAGATTGTCAGGAAAGGTAGGCAAAGCTATGAGTAGAGAAGTTAATTCTTTTGTTATAGGAGATGCCAGCAAATGTGTGGGCTGCAGGGCCTGTGAAGTAGCGTGCTTTAAAGCACACAGCAATAGAGAAGAGTCCAGTAAACCAATTTTTGTAAAAGGGAAAAGAAGAGATATAATAACCAGAATTCATGTAGTTAAAAATGAAAAGTTTTCAGTACCAGTGCAGTGCAGACAATGTGAAGATGCACCCTGTGCCAATGCATGTCCTGTAGGAGCTATTAAAGAGAAGGAACATGTATTAGTAGTGGAGGAAGAATTATGCATCGGATGTAAAGCCTGTGTAATGGCTTGTCCTTTTGGGGCTATAGAAGTTAAGAGAAAAAGTGAAGAGGTACGAAAGGTTGCCTATAAGTGTGACTTGTGCAGGAATAGAGATACCAAGGCCTGTGTGGAAATATGTTCTAAAAAGGCATTGAAATTATTTGATCCTGTAAAAGAAAGGAAACAACGTAATATAGATACGGTGAACAATCTGATAGATGACTAACTTATGTCACTTTCATCGGCAAAGGGAGGAGAGAATTATTATGAATAGTTTTGTTATAGCAAATCCAAAGAAATGTATAGGATGTAAAACCTGTGAAGCTGGATGTGCAATGGCTCATTCAGAAAAAAATATATTGAATAGAAAAAGTGATGAATTAAAATTTAATCCTCGTTTGAAAGTTATAAAGACTTGGGATGTTACAGCTCCTGTAATGTGCAGACACTGTGAAAATTCACCTTGTGCCAGTGTCTGTCCTAATGGTTCCATAACCAATAAGGAAGGAGTTGTTCTGATTAATCAAGATACCTGTATAGGTTGTAAATCCTGTATGGTTGCCTGTCCTTTTGGTGCTATAAATTTAATTGTGCAGCAGGACGGGGAAGGAAAGGCAATAACTCAGTCAGGGCTTAAGAAAACAGATGGAAAAGAAATAATTCATAAGGAAAAAATAGTTGCAAATAAATGTGATCTCTGTATAGAAAGAGATAAAGGGCCAGCCTGCGTAGAAGTATGTCCAACAGAGGCATTGAGATTGGTTAGTGGAGAAGACATAGAAGAATCTATTAAAGAGAAAAGAGAAGCAGCTGCTTTAGGGCTTTCTAGGATAGGTTAAATTATGGACAGGTTTAAAACAGCAGTGATTCTAGCTGGAGGAAAGAGTTCTAGAATGGGCTTTGATAAGCAGTTTTTAAAGATAGGTGAAAAGAGACTGATGGATATACTTATAAATGAAATTAAAGAAGAATTTCAGGACATAATAATTGTGACTAATAAGCCAAAAGAATATAAAAGCCTATATAAAAGCTGCAGAATTGTTTCAGATGAAATAGAAAGTCAGGGACCTCTATCGGGAATACACATAGGTCTTAAAGAAAGTAAAAGTAAATATGCCTATTTTATTGCCTGCGATATGCCAAAAGTGAATATTCCATATATAAGATATATGAAAGAAGAACTTATTAAAACTGATGCAGATGCCTGTGTTACTGAAGCTGGATGTAGAATGCAGCCCTTTAATGCCTTTTATTCAAAAGAGGTATTTTATAAGATAGAAGATCTCCTTAGAGAAGGCAAGAGATCTATGTTCTCATTTATAAATATTATAAATACTCATTTTATAGATGAAGATACAGCTAAAAAATATAATAAAGATTTTAATATGTTCTTTAATCTTAATACCCCTGAAGATTTAAAAGATTTTCAAGTAAAACTATACAACCCCAAAAATATGGATAAAAATATCGAAAAATGATATAATCTTATAATTAGTATTACAAATATATATTATATTTAATGAATTTTAGAACTGCGAATGCATGACTTACTTGGCGTTGAACTCCCACTTTAGGAAGAGGGAGACTTACGCTAAGTTAGTCAGGTTAAATTTAGAATAAGTGTTTTATGATTGGTGGGGTAAAATGTTTGATTCATATGGACGAAGGATAAATTATTTGAGAATATCAGTTACGGATTTATGTAATTTAAGGTGTAAATACTGTATGCCTGAGAAGGGGATAAAAAAAATACCCTATGAAGAGATTTTAACTTTGGAAGAAATACAGAGCATAGCTGAAAGTTTTGTAGAGCTAGGTACAGATAAAATAAGAATAACTGGTGGAGAGCCCTTGGTAAAGAGGGGAATACTTAATTTAATAGAGGGAATAGGTAAGCTTGATAAAGTTAAGGATTTTGCCATGACTACTAATGCTACGCTGCTCTATAAGTATGCTGAGGATTTAAAAAAAGCGGGACTTAAAAGGGTAAATATAAGTATGGACACTTTAGATAGAAAAAAGTATGGGGATATCACCAGAAGGGGAGATCTTCAGGATGTATTAAAGGGAATAGAAGCTGCTAAAAAGGCAGGACTTACCCCTATAAAAATTAATGTGGTGCTTATAAAGGGATTTAATGAGGATGAAATAGAAAGTTTTGTGAATTTAACAAGATATGAAGATATAGATGTAAGATTTATAGAACTTATGCCTATAGGAAGTCTCAGGTATTGGTCACTTAACAATTATATTTCTAATGATATAGTTCTTAAAAAAGTAGAAGAATTACAAGAAGTTTCAGCCTCAGATATTTCTTCTCCCGCTAAGTATTACAGACTTCCAGAGGGAAAGGGAAAGGTTGGTCTTATTAATCCTATATCCTGTAAATTTTGTGAAAATTGCAATAGAATGAGACTTACCATAGATGGGAAAATAAAACCTTGTCTTCATTCTAATGAGGAGATAGATTTAAAAACACCCCTTAGGCAGGGAAAAAATATAAAAAAAATAATAGAAACTGTAATTTTAAATAAGCCTAAGGAACACAATCTTGAAGATGGAAATTATATAAGCAGAGATATGATGGACATTGGTGGTTAATGATATGTAAATCCATATGCCGATTCTAGACTATTTTAATAGTATAATTTATGTAAGATTAAGAGGTAATAATAAATATAATTAGCAATATAGCATATATTAAGAGGAGTTGCTTTGGAGAATGGCTAAAGTTTTAGCAATTAACATTAGTGATAAAAAAGGTGTTATAAAAACTTCTATAGATGAAGGAGTTTTTGTAGAGGACTATGGTCTTAAGGGAGATGCTCATGCTGGAAAATGGCACAGACAGGTAAGCCTTCTGGCTAAGGAAAGTATAGATAAAATGACAGCAATGGGGATTACAGGGTTGGTACCGGGAAAATTTGCTGAGAATATTACTACGGAAGGTATAAATCTCTATAAGCTTCCTGTAGGTACAAGACTTAAAATAGGTGATACTATTCAGGAAGTAACTCAAATAGGCAAAGAATGCCATAAGGGTTGTGCCATAAAGCAGCAGGTAGGAAAGTGCATAATGCCAACAGAGGGGATATTTACAAGAGTATTAAAAGGTGGAGTTATAAAACCTGATGATAGTATAGAAATAATAAAATAATAATAGATGTTTTAGTGGTCGCTCTAAACTTAGATCGGTTAATATAGAAAAAAATTTAAAGCTGCTGTTTCACAATGTATGCATGAATTGTGAAACAGCTTTATTTATTCAGGTTCAATATTCAGTTCAACTATCTCTGGAGCTGCGAAAAATCTTATGGGAATTCTGCTACAGCCAAGTCCCTTTGAAGTTACTATTACTGAATTATTTTTATTATTTATAGTTTGTATAAATTTTTGTCCATAGGAAGATTCAGTTACAGGGGCATATAAACCGAATAAATTTATCTGACCTCCGTGAGTATGGCCGCTGAGTCCTATATCAAAATTTACATTATATTCTTCAAAAAAGTCAGGATTATGAGAAATTGTAATATTTAAATATTTTTCATTTATTTGTAAATTGTCAATGGTAAGTTGTCCACTTTTTAAATCATCTAAGCCATGGAAAAGTACTTTTGTATTTTCAAATTCCATAGAATAAGTTTTATTTATCAATATATTTACATTGTTTTTCTGCATACCCTCTAGCAGTGGTTTCATGTGTTCTTTAAGGTAGTATTCATGATTGCCAAGTACTGCAATAACGCCGTGCTTAGCTTTTATTCTATTTATTTCATCTAAAAATTTGTGTAAAATATCTTTGTTGAATTTTGTATTCTCTTCTACAAATAAGTAATCACCACCTAGTATTACCAGGTCTGGGTGAAGCATATTTGTCTTATTTACTATATTTTTCAATCTACCTTTAAAATAGTAATCACCATAGTGCAGATCTGATATAAATACTATCTTGATTTTATTATTGGATTTTGTACTTTTTAATTTTATCTTGGTAATATTAATTGCTTGAGCTTCCAGTAATGCCCATAATAGGCCTAGAGCTAAGAAGAAAACTATTATATACAGCAATAGCATGTACATCATCTCCTAAGAATTATGTATGCTCAATTATAAATGAATTAGATGTTTTATGTCAAATTAAGCTTATGAACAATTAATTAAATATCATGTGTATTATACAAAAAATTTCCTTTTGAGGTATAATAGATTTATTATATTTTTAAGACAGACTTTTATAAGGAGGTAATGACGATGAAAAAAGCAATAATTTTAATAATATGTTTATTATGGTTTGGATTTATATTTTATAATTCCACAAAGTCTGGAGATGTTTCAAATGTCAAAAGCTATAATATCTTAAATAAAATAAGAGCACAATACAATCAATTAGAGGGTGAAGAAAAACGCCATTATAATAGTTTGCCTAAAAACGCCAGAGAAGAGAAATTAAATCTTATTATAAGAAAAAATGCCCATGCTTTTGAATATTGTGTACTAGCTATAATAATTTCATTTGTGCTATTTCAATTCAATTTAAGAGGCAGAGGAACTATAATATATATAATGTTCATTTGTCTATTTTACGCTGTGCTGGATGAGTTTCATCAGATATATGTACCAGGCAGGACTTCCAGTGTAAGAGATGTATTGATAGATTTTACAGGTGCTGTAATAGGTATTACACTATATTATTTTGTTTACTATAAATTCATAAATAAAAAAAGATATGAGGATGAAAAAGTAAATTATATTCCTCAGTAGTTGGCTCTTAATTTCAAATAAACATGTATAATGCTGTTCAGCTTTACCTTAAGGTGAAGCTGAATTTTTGTTTAATAGTTTTACAGTGAATAGTAATTTGTTCTATTGAAAAAACTATTAAAAAATTAAATTAGTTATTTCATAGAGAGGAGAACTTGCTGTAAATGTTCATTAGCATTAACAAACTTAAATGTGGAATTATAAATATGATTAAAAAGGCATGGGAAGACGATATACTGGCTTTATCTTCTCAACTTGCCTATAGTCTCCTATTTGCTTTTTTTCCATTTTTAATATTTTTGATGACAATAGTAGGTTATAGTGACATAAAGACTAGTGATATAATGAATAATTTAAAGGTTATAATCCCTGGAGATGCCTATCTTTTAATAGACAGGACTATTTCAGAGGTGATAAACAGTAAAAAAGGAGGACTTTTATCTATAAGTCTTATATTGACTATTTGGTCTGCTTCCTCAGGTTTTAATGCTGTAATAAAGGGATTAAATAAAGCTTATAATGAAAGAGAGTCAAGAAGTATAGTAAAAGTACAGCTTATATCTATAGCTTTTACTTTTGCTATGGCCATAGTGGTTATGTTTTCTGTATTTCTATTAATTTTTGGAGAGACCAACAGTAATTTTTTAATTAATTGGTTTGGTCTTCCAGATAAATTTAAGATTATATGGAGCTTTATGAAGTATATACTTGGTATTATAATTATGGTAAGTATATTTGCTATTATATATAAATTTGCTCCCTGTAAAAATCACAGTTTAAGGGATGTAATCCCTGGTGCATTATTTGCTGCTTTTGGATGGATAATATCTTCCCTATGTTTTTCCTTTTACATAAACAATTTTGGAAATTATTCAAAGCTTTATGGAAGTATTGGAGCTGTAATAGTGCTGATGCTGTGGCTGCTTATTACTGCAGCTGTCATTATTTTAGGTGGTGAAATAAATTCAGTATTATTAAAAAATTGTAAATGATTTTTATTGAAATTATTTCCTGAAAATATTTATTTTAAGTTATTTACATAGGTGATTTTTTGATGTAGAATTCAATTTGTTGGTTAAATAATTAGACTAAAAAGATTTAGAAAACAGTAAATATATTGCTGGATTTTTTAAGTTTAAAGATAGAAGGTAAACAAATTGAAAGGAACTATTTTAAAGAAGATATTCATTGTAATTTTAGCATCATTGTTATTTACTGGATGTAATAGCAATTTACAAGTTAAAACAAAGGATACAAAAGCGCAAAATACAAAAGTAACAAATAATACAAATAGAAGTACTCCAGAAGAAACTGTAAAAAGTTATTATAGAAGTGAAATTAGTAAAGATGCAGAATTTCTAAGTGAATACTTTGTAAACCCAGTGATATCTGAAACTGGGTCTGTTAAAAAGAAACTAAATGCATTTAAAGTGGACAAAATGGAAGTAATAAAATTATTTAATGTAAAGAAACAGGGAAATTATGCAGTGATAATATGTTCCTTTAACACATATTTTAAGGGAATAAAAAATCCTAGGCCAGATATAGAAATTGCATCTTTAGTAAATAAAAATGGTTCCTGGTATATAATAAATGATTATGGAACTGTTTCAGATAAAGATATGGAGTGGCTTAATGCTTCCATTCTAGAAGAAAAACAATTTCTTGAAAAAGATAGTGATATTCAAAAAATGCTAAGTGAAAACAAAAAGTTTGATCAAATTAATAGTGCTTTTATATTAAGAGGTCAAAAAGCTATGATAGAAATGCAAACCTCCAATAGTTCTTTTTAGAGCTTGGAGGTTTGTATTTTAATTGATATTGGATAATTCCTCACAAATCTTGATGATTAAATGAGTATAGACTTATTACCAGTCCCAATAAAGAGCAGCAGAATATAGATAAATATGCTATTGAACTAGAATCATTAAGTATACTTATTGAGCTGACTGCGGACCAAGGTATTAATCGTCGAATATTTTCTGACCAATATAACCCTGCCAAATCAATGCCTGCTACTATACAGCTAAATAATAAACTGGGATAAAACGCATTTCTTTGGAAGATACAAATAGCTAGAATTGGAGTCATTGACAATAGATTTAATACACCTGCTTTCAAACAAGTTTTAGTAATTTCAGGGAGAAATACTTGTAATTGAGAATTGCCATACAGCAATGAAATTCCACCATAAGTTATCAATAAAAACAACACTGTTATGAATACAAACCATATGACCCAAACAATAAATTTTCCTAACAAAAACTTATTTCTGTTTGCAGGAGCCGTTAATGTATTAATAATTGTTCGCTCCATATACTCTTTTTGAATTAAAAAAGTAATAACAAAACCACTTAGAACTGGATAAACTATTAATTGAATGGGAAGTATTAAGCGACTGAGCCATTGCATAATAGTAAATTCTTCTAGCAATGAATTACTGTTCCGTATATCTGACCAAATCATTACTAAGGGGAGAAGGATTCCTATTAATGTACATGTAATAACTAGTTTATTTCTTTTTAATTTCATTTTTTCATTAGCTAAAATATTAAGCAATGCCTTCACCCCCAGTTATCTTTTTAAAATAATCTTCTAAATTATCTGTACAAACTTCTAAATGGGTAATATCTATTTTTTCTTTTACAAGTACTTCATTAATTGTGGATATTTTATGATTTAAGTCATAAATACGAAGGTAGTTATTATCTTCTACGGAAAAATTATGAATACACAATTTAGACTCTAAAACATGAACAGCTTTAGGGATATTTATTACTTGAATAGATAAATACTGTTCCGTATTTTTATGAAATTCTTCTATTGTACATTCTTCTATTAATACTCCCTTATGAATAATACCTATATCATCAGCTATTAATGCAATTTCAGATAAAATATGACTAGAGATTATAATTGTTTTCCCCTGTTCTTCACATAGTTTTTTTAAGAATATTCGTATTTCTGATATTCCGATGGGATCTAATCCATTTGTTGGTTCATCAAGTATTAATAATTCCGGGTCATTTAATATAGCATTGGCGATTCCTAAACGCTGTTTCATACCTAGAGAATATGAAGAAAAAGTTTTCTTGTCATTATAAGGTAATCCAACCACACCTAATGCTTGTTCAATTGAATGAGAATTAATTTCTCCTCTTAACCTTGCAAAGACTTGTAGATTTTCAGCTCCTGTTAAGTTGGAATAAAAACCAGGTGTTTCGATAATTGAACCTATTCGAGGATATATGGTTTTTTGATTTCCTTGTAAGGTATCACCAAAAATTTTTATTTCACCAGAGGTAATTGAAGTTAATCCTAAAATCATTTTCATTATGCTTGTCTTTCCTGCACCATTTCTTCCAATCAGACCATATATTCTGCCTTTTTTTACGTTAAGGTTCACCTTATTCACAGCAGTTTGATCATTATATTTTTTTGTTAAATTATTAGTTGTGAGAATCACTATACCACTCCTTTTTTGTTTACCCTACCATCCGTATTACTCCCAACTTCTATCAAAGTAGGAGATAGCGCCTGCTACGTTCATGGATAAAGAGTTCTAAGTTTCAGATGGAGAAGAGTTTACCTGAAACTTGGAATCCTGTTTATATATTGATAATAACCTATAAATCTTGCCAAAACCTTGCGGGATTCTTATCTTTTTCTTGAAAAAACTCCCCACGCTAAATACGGGGGAGGTGGATTGTAAATATTGTTTCTTTATTTATTTTACTATTTAAAATAATTGTTCCTTTATGTGCATTGATTAACTCTTGAACAATAGCTAAGCCTAAGCCATTTCCTCTAATACCTCTAGAAGAATCACATTTATATAGTCTGGTAAAGATATAAGGCCTATCTTTCTCAGAAATGCCTATACCATTATCCATAAGGTTAATTTCAACTATATCATCAATTTGTAAAATAGATATATTGATGTCAGTCGCCTGACTGTGATTTATAACATTAGCAATAAGATTATCTATAATTCTTTCATATGCGGCAATATCCAGATTAACAATAATTGAATGGGCTGGAATATCAACATGATAATTAATCTGAGCCTGTTCAAAGGGGGAAATCCATTCAGCGATTAATGTTCTAGTTTTTTCGCAAATATCAACTTTATCAAAAGTATAGATCCACTCTCCAGACTCCAGTTTTAGCCATTCAAATAATGTTTGAATATATTCATTTAGGCTAAAGGCTTTATTTTTGGCTGTTTGAATATAGCTGTCTTTTTCTTTGCCAGTAACCAAATTATTGTCTATAGCATCAAGATAACCTACAAGAGAAGCAAGGGGAGTGCGAATGTCATGTGAAAGACTGGTTACCAGTTCTTTATAGGATTTTTCAGATTTATTTTGCTGAATTAATTGATTCTTACTTTCAATGACAATCTCGTTTATTTTGTAACATATATCACTGATAATGTCGTTTTGATTAGCAAATAAGCGTCTATCAAGATTTCCCTTTAAAATATCATCAAGTATTTTTGAGATGTTTTTTATTTGACTTTTGGTATTTCTTATATGAAAGAAAAGGATAATCACTATAGTACTTAATAGGATACAGAAAATAATTAGTACATTTAGCATTCTATACCTCCTGGTTAAAACGATAACCAACGCCATGTATAGTTTGAATATAGATAAGATGAAATTTTTTATTCTCTATTTTCTTTCTTAATTTACTAATTAAAGACATTATATTGTTATCGTCAAAAGCATATTCATCTTGCCATACATGATTATATATTTGTTTTTTTGTAAATACCTGTCCTTGATGAGAAGCTAAATAATATAGCAGATCAAACTCCTTAGCAGTTAACTGGATGTCATTACCATTTAATTTTACATTCCGCTGGACTGGATTAATAATGATTCCTTTAAAACTCAAGGATTGCTGCTCTAAATCATTAGGATGATTAAAAATAGTGTAGCGTCTTATTAATGACTGGACTCTTGCAACAAATTCACTTTGTAAGAATGGTTTTGTTAGATAATCATCTGCACCTAATCTTAAACCGGAAACTTTATCTACTTCGGAATCTTTTGCCGTAAGCATTAAAACTGGAACATTATTTTTTTGACGGATATTTGTCAAAACTTCAAAGCCATTTATTTGAGGCAGCATTACATCTAGAATAATGAGGTGATAATTATTATACTCTAATTTATCTAATCCGCTTTTTCCATCGTGACAAAGGGTAACTGTGTATCCTTCTAGTTTCAAATATTTTTTTAATAGTATACACAAATCAATATCATCATCTATAATTAAAATTTCATATTTCATAGGGAGACCTTTCTTTTAGATATTTTGGGTTAACATAAGTATTTCTTTTATTATATTTCATGGCTTTGATTTATACAATGAAATTTACGTAATATTGAAGCAAGTTCTTAATTCAGGTGAAAAAATTTGCCTCGCTGCTTAAATATATTTTATACTATACCTATTGACAAAATATGATTACCTTGATATCATTTTTATTAACAATAAAATCAATATTTAAGGTTGACTAGTAACACTAGAGACTTGTTTCCTAAGTTATTTTATAGGGGAATAGGTAGCTGGTGTTTTTTATTTTCACATGACTAATTTGGCGTAAGTTTTCCACGCACTCTGTACAGCGATTCACACAAAATCCAAAAGAAGATTTTGGTTCTCTGCTTGCACTCTGTGAAAGCGATTCACACAAAATCGAAAAGAAGATTTTGGTTCTCTGCTTGCACTCTGTGAAAGCGATTCACACAAAATCGAAAAGAAGATTTTGGTTCTCTGCTTTTCTTCAAGTGAGAGTTCGACGCCAAGTAAGCCATGCATTTGCAGTTCTAAAATTCAGATTGGGTAAAAGAATCCCCACCTGAATTAAGAGCTTGCTTCAAAGGGAGGGATTTTTAATGAAGAAGATAAACTTAGATAATTCCTTGGTGCAGACTCGTGAGGAGAGGCTTGGAACCATCATTTCATGGAAAACCGGCAAGGCATCAGAAATTTTAAGAGATTCTGAATATACCTGCGGCGGCTGCAAGGATAATGGAGGGAAAAGACTTTGCGAACCCAGAGGACCTTTTACTCAAGGGTCCAAGTGCAGCGAAGAAATGGTATCATGTCAGCATAGTAATGTAAGAGATGCGGTTTTTATTCAGCATTCTCCGGTAGGATGTGGTGCAGGTCAGGTATTATCCAATTCACTATATCGTAATGGTCTTGCCATAAGAGGATTGCCTGTAGAAAATGTCAGGATAATCAATACAAATATGGATGAAAGTGATGTGGTTTTTGGAGGATTAAAAAAGTTAGAACAGTCTATAAGGGATGCCTTTAACAGGCACAATCCTAAAGTTATTTTTGTGGGTACCTCTTGTGCTGCAGGAGTTATTGGAGAGGACATAGAAAGTGTAACAAATAAATTGCAGCAGGAATTTAAAATACCTGTAATTCCTACCTACTGTGAAGGATTCAGATCAAAACACTGGACTACAGGTTTTGATGCAGCCTACCATGGAATTATAAGGCAGGTAGCCCGTAAAAATCCTAAGAGGCAGGAAGATTTGGTTAATGTAATTGACCTTTGGGGTGAAGATATATTTACACCTATGCTTGGAGAACTGGGACTTAGGGTTAATTATGTGGTGGATTTAGCCAGCGTAGAGGATTTAGAGCAGATGTCAGAAGCTGCTGCCAGTGTTTCCTTTTGTTATACACTATCTTCCTATCTATCTGCTGCTCTAGAAAAACAGTTTGGAGTTGTAGATGTTAAAGCTCCTCAGCCCTATGGGATTCTTGCTACAGATGCTTGGATAAGAGAACTGGGAAAAGTTACCCATAGAGAGGAAAAGGCAGAAGCTTATATAGAAAAGGAACATAAGAGGATAGAAAAAAGACTGCAGGAACTTAGAAAACTACTTAAGGGTAAAGTCGGCTATGTAGCTACGGGATCTTCTTATGCTCACGGTATTATTGCAGTGCTACGGGATCTTGGTGTAGATATAGATGGATCTCTTACCTTTCACCATGAACCAATATTTGATGGTGAAGATGCGGATAAAAAGGATTCTCTAAAATTTTTAGTGGAGAACTATGGGGATGTTTCGCAGTTTAGTGTAAGTAATGGTCAGCAGTATCAATTTTATGGACTTCTTAAAAATATAAATCCTGATTTTATCATCATAAGACATAATGGGCTTGCACCTTTAGCTTCAAGAATGGGAATTCCAGCAGCACCTCTTGGAGATGGTCATCATGCAGTAGGCTATCAGGGAATTATAAATTTGGGAGAGACTATTCTTGAGATACTGGCCCGTAAGAAATTCCATCAGGATCTATCTGAAAATGTAGAATTGCCTTATACAGATTGGTGGCTCAGCCAAAAGGATCCCTATGTGCTTGCAAAGTAAAATATATGAAATTTAGTTTTATTAAATTCGGTAGCATGATCATTAGTTTATATAAGCTTAGTGTAAATAAAAACTTAAGTCAGAGTTATTTAACATAAAAGGAGTTAGCATAATGTCTATTTCAGAAGCAAATTATGGGAAAAGAGATTTGGGAGAATGTGAAAAATTAAAGAAGACAAATTCTATAGAACAGATTAGATATGGTTGTGCCTTAGGAGCTATACACAGTGTTTTTGCCATTCCAAGAGTAATTCCCATTACCCATTGCGGTCCGGGATGTGCTCAAAAACAGGTTACTGCCATATCCTTTAACAATGGGTTTCAAGGTGGCGGTTATGGGGGCGGTGCCGTTATTCCAAGCAGCAACATAAATGAAAAAGAAGTTGTATTTGGGGGAGAAAACAGGTTAAAAGAATTAATTGAAGGCACTTTTAAAGTCTTAAAGGCAGATTTATTTGTGGTGATGACAGGATGTATTCCGGATACAGTGGGGGATGATGTAGGAGCTGTGGTAGGAGAATTCCAAAAGAAAGGACTTCCTATCGTATATGCGGAAACGGGAGGTTTTAAAGGTAATAATTTCACTGGTCATGAACTTGTTACCAAGGCCATTATTGATCAGTATGTAGGTGATTATGATGGACCTAAAGAAATGGGTCTTGTAAATGTATGGTCACTGCTTCCTTATCATAATACCTTTTGGAAGGGTGATCTTACGGAAATAAAGAGAATTTTAGAGGGTGTAGGATTAAAGGTCAATATTTTGTTCGGAAATAAAAGTGATGGGGTTTCAGAGTGGAAAAACATAAAAAAAGCACAATTCAATTTGGTGCTGTCTCCTTGGCTAGGGCTTCAGACAGCAGAGCACTTAAAAGAAAAGTATGGTCAGCCTTATCTGCATATTCCTGTAATTCCCATAGGAGCTAAGGAAACCAGTAGTTTTCTTAGAAAGGTAGTGGATTTCGCAGGGATCGATAAAGAGAAGGCGGAGAGATTTATTGAACAGGAGAGAAAAGAATACTATAACTATTTGGAAGGATTTTCTGATTTTTATGCAGAGTATTTTTGGGGACTTCCAGCAAAATTTGCAGTTATAGGAGATAGTAACTATAACCTGGCAATAACAAAATTTTTAGTTAATCAGTTGGGAGTAATACCTGCAAGACAGATCATTACAGATAATCCACCTGAAAAATACAGAAGACTTATCGTGGAAGAATATAAAAATATAGCAGAGGATGTGTCTGTAGATGTGGAGTTTGAAGAGGATAGCTATATTATTCATGAAAAAATAAGGAAAACGGATTTTGGAAATAAGCCGCCTATTATTTTTGGTACTACCTGGGAGAGAGATCTGGTAAAAGAGCTGAGAGGGCATATAGTGGAAATAGGCTTTCCAGCTTCCTATGAGGTGGTTATATCAAAGTCCTATGTTGGGTACAGAGGAGCTCTTACTCTTCTTGAAAAAATTTATACCACAACAGTAAGTGCCAGTGCGTAGTGCAGAGATTGATCCTAGGTAAAATAGCATATTTTAGAATTGTCTATTATGAAGAATAGATACTGATTATGAAAAAATGTATTTATCCTATGACTATACACTCTAATACTCTCGTAGCACACAGCAAAAGCGATTCACACAAAATCAAAAAAAGATTTTGGTTCTCTGCTTTTCTTCAAGTGGGAGTAAAGAGTGGCTACGTCCCTGGATAACGACTTCTAAATATTAGGAATCATAAAGAAATTCCATATGATGCTAAGAATTCTGTTTATAGATAAGTCGACTAGATAAACTAGAGATTTAAATTCTTAAATTTAAGGATTTGAATTTCTAGTTTATTTTTATATATAAAACTACTTAGTTCACATAGTATATCTAAATTTACTCAGATCTTAATAAAAGGATTAAATTTACTTAATATAATATATTTGGAAAAGATTGCTTTGGAATGCAATCAGCAGCTTTTATTGGGAGATAATTTGAAATTGTTGGGAGGATTAATATGAAAATTAATTTAGAAGTACCTGAGGTAGCGATAAGAGAAAAAAGACTTGGATCTATTACGGGCTTTTGCGGAACAGCAGAGGGTTTAGTTAAAACAGCTAGATGCGGAAAACTTAAAGAGGAAAATCGAAGTTTCAGTCAATGGGCTGGCTGCAGTGTAGGTAAAGCTTTATGTCAGCTTTCCATGATACAGGACGCAGTAGTAATACAGCATGGTCCTATAGGGTGTTCAGGAGAATTTTCTATGTTTGGTTTTGTAAACAAGGTTGGACAGAAACAAAGAAATCTCACTGTAAAAAATATAAATGCAGTAAGTTCAAATTTGGAAGAGAAAGATACTATTTATGGTGGAGGAGCTAAACTTCGAAAGACTATAAAAGAGGTCTTTCAGGAGTTTAATCCAAAGGCAATATTTATAACTACTTCCTGCGCCTCAGGCATTATAGGAGATGATGTTGAAGCCATAGCGGACAAGGCAGAAAAAGAGATAGGTATACCAATAGTGTATATTTCCTGTGAGGGCTTTAAGTCCAGAGTATGGACTACAGGCTTTGATGCTGCTTTCCACGGCATTTTAAGAAAAATTGTAAAACCTCCAGTGGAAAAGAAAAAGAATGTCATCAATATAATAAGCTTTTGGGGAAGTGATGAGTTTTCATATTTACTCCGAAAAATAGGTTTAGAGCCAAACTATATAGCTCCATTTTCAACTGTAGAGCAATTATCGAAACTGTCAGAAGCAGCAGCTACAGCACAAATATGTTCCACTCTTGGAACTTATCTTGCAGCAGGATTACAACAGGAATATGGGATTCCTGAAGTGAAAGCTTCCCAGCCTTATGGGATAACAGGTACTGATGCTTGGTTTAGAGAAATTGGAAAAATAATAGGGAAAGAACAGGAGGTAGAGGAGCTAATAAAATCAGAAAAGGAGAGAATAGCACCTAAGCTTGAGGAGTTAAGAAATAGATTAAAAGGGAAAACGGGATATGTCACTGCAGGAGCTGCCTATGGTCACATAATTTCTACATTACTTAATGAATTAAATGTAAAAGTAATTGGAGCCTGCGTTTATCATCATGATCCTGTTTATGATAATGGAGATATCGATGCGGATACTTTGAATTTTGTGGTTGAAAATTATGGAGACATACCTAATTATGATGTATCCAATAAACAGTCCTTTGAATTTGTAAATGCTATGAATAAAATAAGACCTGATATATGTGTAACAAGACATCCAGGAATGGCCATATGGGGCATAAGACTTGGGATACCAACACTACTTTGGGCCAATGAAAATTTAAGCTTTGGTTATCAGGGATTAATTAATTTTGGAGAAAGGGTAGTAGATTTACTGGAAAATGATGAATTTGTAAAAAATATTGCGGAGCATTCAGAACTTCCATATACAGATTGGTGGATGAATCAAAATCCATATTCTTTTCTTGGAACTAAAGGTAAAAAGACAGAGGAATTACAAAGAGAAAAGGTTGCTGAATAAATTATTTGAAAAACATCATGTGAAAATATAAATTTTCAAGGGGGAAAAATAAGTGTCAGGTATAATTGAACAACCAAGATATGTATGTGCTATAGGAGCACAGCAGACTGTTTTAGCTATAGATAAAGCAATACCAATTCTAAATTCAGGACCAGGCTGCAGTGAAAAAGTCTTTAGTGCTGTAAGCTTTAACTCTGGATATCAGGGAACAGGCTATGCAGGGGGAAGTACCATACCTTGTACAAACAGTTCAGAAAGAGAAGTAGTATTTGGAGGAGAAGATAGGCTAAGGGAAGTAATAGATGGTACCCTTAAGATTTTAAAAGGAGATTTATTCGTAGTATTAACAGGCTGTACTTCTGATATTATAGGAGATGATGTGGGACAAGTAGTTTCTGAATATCAGAAAAATGGAGTACCTATAGTATATGCTGAAACGGGAGGATTTAAAGGGAATAATTACTTAGGTCATGAGCTTGTAACTCAGGCAATTATAAATCAATTTGTAGGTGATGTACAGCCAAAAGTTGAAAAAGGTTTAGTCAATGTATGGTCGGTAGTACCCTATCAGGATCCTTTCTGGGCTGGAAATCTATCAGAAATTAAACGATTGTTAGAGGGAATAGGACTTAGAGTCAATATATTATTTGGACCAGAAGCTGGGGGAGTAGAAGAGTGGAAAACTATTCCTAACGCTGAATTTAATATTGTATTATCTCCCTGGGTAGGACTCAAAACGGCAAAACTGTTAAAAGATAAATATGGAACTCCATATTTATATCATCCCATATTTCCTATAGGTGCTAAACAAACTACAGAATTTTTGAGGAAAGTAGTGGAATTTGGAGATCTGGATAGAAATAAGGCAGAAGAGTTCATAAGAGATAAAGAAAGAATTTATTATTACTATTTACAGAGATCTGCAGATTTTTTTGTAGAATTCCGGTATGATTTAATTCATAAATTTTTCACTATTACTGATTCCTTTTATGCTCTAGGTATCAATAAATTTTTAATAAAGGAGCTTGGACTTGTACCAGGTCAGCAGTATATAACTGAAAATACGCCTAAGGAATATGAAGACTTTATAAAAAGGGAACTTGAAAATTCCTCAAAAACTATTTCTGCAGAAGTAATATTTGAAACCAACGGCAGGAAAATTCATAAGGGCATAAGAAATTATGATCATAATAATCATAAGCCGCTAATTATAGGAAGCTTTTGGGATAAAGATATAGTTTCTGAATTAGGAGGCTATGGTTTAGATTTGTCAATACCTATACTTAACAGTATTGTACTAAATAAGACTTATGCAGGTTACAATGGTGCCTTAGCCTTAGTTGAAGATATATATAATAGTATATTAAATCATTATTAGAAGATAAAATTACATTTATATATAGTGAAACTAGTTTCAAACTAAAACTAAAAAATTTATAAGCCTTGATAATACTATATTTGTATCTATTAATTTTAAGCTTAGATGTAGTTTCACTATATATTTTAAAGGAATTTAAATTAATAACAAATTTTTATTCTAATTATATATTAATGTGATTACAGATATCCAATTTCCTAATTAGATATTAATAAACATGAATAGCATTATCTGAAAAATTTATATTGCAAGTTGGATATATATATTGAAATGAATATGCAAATAAAAGGGGGTGAAAATTATGACTGACTCAGAGGATGATTGTATGAAAGTTTACAGTATTTTGGAAGGAGGTATACGTAAAAATGTTCATACTATTTTTGATTATATCATCAATAAGAAAAAGATTTTATTTAGTGGATGATTTAAAATAGAAACTAAATAGATACAATAAAAAAATGACAACTGTGAGATTATAGAAAAATTATGTATATTAAAATGAAAAGAATATTAAATCCATTAGAATCTTGAAGATTGTATTTTAAAAATCATTATAGATTCTAGTGGATTTTTTCAGCTTCATAATACATGAGGATTGCAAATCTCTATATAATATATTTAAATTTAGCTGAACTTCAGTTAAACAGCAATTCATTCATTCATTAGACAATATTGACATTGATAAATTATGCTAATATAATAAAAGGTAAATGTATATTATAAAATAATAATTTTAATTTTGGGATTTAGGTTTAGTAAATTATTTTTAAAGCTCACTTAATAAATAAGAGGCTTAATATTTCTTGATATTTATTTATCATGAATATTAAGCCTTTTTTGTTTGGAAGTGGAAACTTATTCAGGGCTAGTAGTTTATTAGATTTGCTGATATTGTTCATGTGAGATATTTTGCAGTTGATAGTGTTGTTAGGAGGAATTTTAAGTGAATGGGTTACGGGGAGCAGAATTGCTGGGAGGAAAGCTGCCAATTAAAAAATTGTCCAATAAGTTAATTGAAAATTTTCCAGCTTTAAAGTATAAGTATTTTAGATATTTTTTAGCAGGACAATGTGTGTCACTTATGGGAACTTGGATACAGAGAACAGCTCAGCAGTGGGTTTTTTATAGTATTACTAAATCAGCATTTCTGCTTGGAATTTTAGGAGTTTTTCAGTTTACCCCCATGCTTTTATTTTCTCTCTTTGCAGGAGTTTTTGTGGATAGATTTCCAAAGAAAAAATTGTTACTAATAACACAGTTTTTACAGATGCTGCAGGCTTTTGTGTTTGCAATATTAATATTATCAGGACATATTAAATATTGGCATGTTTTAATATTAGCAGGTATTTATGGCATTGTTCAGACCTTTGATATGCCAACGAGGCAATCATTTTTTATAGAATTGGTAGGTAAAGAGGATTTAATAAGTGCCATAGGGATGAATTCCACTATTGTGAATATAGCAAGAATACTGGGACCAGCAATTTCCGGAATTATATTGCTTAAATTGGGCCCTGTTTTTTGTTTTGCAATTAATGGTTTCAGCTTTATAGCAGTTATGATAGGATTAATGAGTATTAAATCTTATCAGGTAAATATAAGAAAACAAAATTGTAATATAATTAAAGATATTATAGATGGATTAAAATATATTAAGTCACAAAAGGTAATACTTACATCAGTAATATTAATGCTTATTGTTGGGACCTTTGCATTTAACAATGAGGTGATTATACCTGTTTATGTAAAAGAAGTTTTGCATAAATCTGCTGGGGTTTACAGTACTCTTCTAACTGCTTCTGGTATAGGTGCATTAATTGGATCTGTAAAATTTGCTTCAAATAAAAAAAGAAGATCAAATGTAATATTCACTAGTGCTTTAATTTTATCAATGTGTTTGATAATCCAAGGTTTTATTCACACATATTATATTTCTATATTAATATTAACAGCCTATGGTTTTTTCAATATAATTTTTATGGCATCAGTGAATTCCACAATACAAATAAATTCCAGTGATGAATATAGGGGAAGAGCAGTAAGTGTTTATAGTCTGGTACTTGTTGGAACTACGCCCATTGGAAATCTATTTGCAGGTACAGTAGGCCAATATTTAGGAGCTAATATGAGCTTTTTGTCTTGTGGTATAATAACCTTGGTCTTAATGTCTATTATGTTTTTTTATTTAAAAAGAGTTTGACTTATAAAAATTGGAGTAAGACAATGAATATTTTGAAGTTACAGCGGCTATAAATTCACCTGTAAGCATATGTATAAAGACATATATTTCATATCTGTATCTGGGCTGAGTCTCAATTAAAATATGAATTAATATAAATCCTAGGACCAAAAGAGAGAATAGGTCTATGTCTTTATTTTCATTTCTGAATTTTAGTATAAGTGAAATTAAGGCACATATAAGCAAAAATATATATTGTACATTTCCTGCTTTAATCAGAGTAAAAATATAATTATTTATTTTATCTTTGGTAATGGCAAAATTATATTGATTATCTGTATATCCCATAAAATGATACATTTTATTTATCAAAAAAGGTACGGTAGTTTTATAATTTACTAGAGAGTTCTTTATCGTTTCAATACACTCTTCATTATATCTATTATAGTCAAAATTTAGAGTTTTTAAATCAAAATAAACTTGGGTTTTTCTGGCGTTTTCCGTTGGAATATTGTATACGCCACTGCCTTTTAATCCTAATACAAACTTAAAATATTTTGCATTACTTTTACTAATAGGAGAGGGAGAAATATCACTTTTTATTACAGCTATGTCAAAGCCCTTTACTATAATTATAAAAGCAATGAGAAAAATTATATATTTCTTAAAGTATTTATAATAGCTTTTTTCTTTTAACATCCTATGAATGTAAACTATGGAGAACCCCATGATTATTATAGCTGCAATAGGTCTTAATATTTGAGTGAATCCTAATAGAATACCAGCAAATAGTAAAGCTTTTGTGGTTGATTTCATCATAAAATATAAAGACAGACATAATAGTAGAGTGCTTATATGTTGATTGTTTATAACTGATGATCCCATAATATTTGGAATATACATAGCGTATAGAATTGAAGCAATAGCTGCTGCATCTTTATTAGATATAATTTCTACAAGTTTATAAATAGTTATAGATGTTGCTATCATACAAAGGGCTTCTGCTATTTTTATATATAGAAGTTTGTAGCCAAGGAGCTTTATAAAAGCAGCCAGATATACTGTATATCCAATCTGATAATTATAGAAATAAAAATAACTGGATTTATCAAAGCTTTCCTTGAAAAATATTCCTTTTGATATTTTATCTGCTCCCTCTAGAAGAATTCTGTAGTCACTAACAGGATTTGTAAGTGCATAGATATTCCACAAAAAGTAAATGGATGCTGATATCAATATTAATATAAGGAAAAAGGCTTTATTACTGTATCTGTTTATCTTAATAGACAAAAATGTAGTGAATATGTTTAATGCTATTACAAAAATAATAATTGATATATTTATATTGGTTACCTTTACGGAGAAAGATGAATATATCATAATAAAAATTATAATGGAGGATAAAAATAACAAGAAATTTTTGGGGTTAATAAATTTAAATATTGGCATAAATTACTCCATTCTTCTAATTTACTATAGGTTAATAATTATTTTAGCATATATCAATATATATTTCTATTGTACAAGTCTATTCTTTTAAAAATTATAATACAGTTAAAATTTTACTTAAAATCCAAAGTAATTATAAGTAAACGTATTGACAAAGCACACATTATTTGATAATATGAAGATAAAGAAAATAAACTGAAAATTCACAATATGCAAATAATTGAATAATAATATTTATATAACAAAATATCGCTAGGATTTTCTTCATTAGAATAACATTTAAGATCTTATCGTTTCTAGGCTTTTTTATAACAATTATATAGCTGTAGAAAAGTGTGAATTTCAATGTTTCAAGTCAATTTTATATAATTTACAAAACAGAAAAAATAAAAATATATTTGTTTGATTCTTTGAGTGATTTAAGTTAACAATGACACAATTAATTCATTATAGATTGTAGTTTTATATTACAATGTAAATAAATATAAAGATTAACTGCTGTTATAGTTGTATTATAAGGGAGTTGAAACCAATGATTAATTTACAACAGGATTGTATAAAGTTTTACAGTGATTTAAAAGGAGGTGTAAAAAATGTCAATAATATTTTTAATAATATCAGCAATAAAGAGAAGATTTTATTTAGCGGGTAGGGGAAAATAAGGAAAAGTTAAATTGAATGTTTTCTAGGAGAAAGGAATCACAGAGAACTGTGTTTTTATAGATTATCATATACTGTTAAGATGAAAGTTAGATTACAAAAACAAAGTTGAATTATGAGATAGCTGTGATATTAAAAGAACTATGTGCATTAAAATAGTTAAATGTATTAAAAACAAATATTTTTAAATAACCTATATGAAGTTTCTTAAATGAAATTTTATATAGGTTATTTTTATATTCAGTTTTTTAAAATTGGATAAAAATTAGGCGGACTATTTAACCTATTAATCCTATTAAAAATAAAAAAAAATAGCTTTATTATAATATTTTTATTAATATTTATACTTAATAGACTTTAAATTAATAATTAATTAAGTCATTTTAAAACATAGTATAAATATAAGAATAGTAAATGGAAGCTTAGTTTATGGGCTTTTATAGTTGTTGAAATTTATAATCTGTTATGTATAATTTAAAATAAAATAAAAAATAATTAATTTTGTTAAAAACTTGGCATAAAAGTTGCTGAATAAAACATTAGTTTTATTTTTTATACAATTCATAAAAGGCCATTAATTGTTGTATTATAAAATTTGTTGATTAAAATATTTGAATTGAAGCAAGTTCTTAATTCAGGTGAAATAAAAGAAGATATTAAGGAGGTTTAAATGTGGGTAAATATATTATTAAAAGAATTGCTGCAAGTGCTTTAACTTTATTTGTAGTAATGAGTATTACGTTTTTCTTAATTAGAGCTATACCTGGTGGTCCATTTACAGAGGAAAAAAATATACCGCCGGAAGTAATGCAGACGGTTATGGAAAAATATAAACTTAATGATCCATTGTATAAACAATATATTGATTATGTATCAGATGCAGTAAGACTTAATTTGGGACCATCACTAAAGTATGAGGGGAGAACGGTAAATGACATAATAGCTGAAAGTTTCCCTATCTCAGCAAAAATAGGAGCATTGGCAATACTGATTGCTCTTGCAGCAGGAATTCCACTGGGGGTATTAGCAGCAATTAAAAGAGGAACAATATGGGATAAGATTACATCTGTATTTTCTATTGTTGGTGTAACAATACCTAATTTCGTAATAGCTACAATACTTATTTATATTTTAGTTCTAAAGCTTAAAGTTATTTCTGTAGGTGTAACTTCATCCTTTACAGATATGATACCTGCAGCAGTAACGTTAGCAGGATTCCCAATGGCTTATATTTCAAGGATAGTAAGATCAAGCATGCTTGAGGTAATACAGCAAGATTATATAAGAACAGCTAGAGCAAAGGGAATGCTGGAAAATAAAGTTATATTTGTACACGCCCTTAGAAATGCGTTGATGCCAGTTCTTACTTATATGGGACCTCTTGTAGCAGGTATACTTACAGGGAGCTTTGTAGTGGAACAAGTATTTTCAATACCCGGCATTGGTACATATTTTGTAACAAGCATTCAAGATCGTGATTACACCACTATTGTTGGAGTAACAATATTTTATAGTTTTTTACTTATAACCTTTAATCTAATAGTAGACATACTATATGCTGCATTGGATTCAAGAATAAATTTGGAATAGAGGAGGAGAATATATGGATAGTTTCTATAATGAAGAGGAAATGTACTCTCCAGCAACGGAAGAAGAAAAAAGAAATAATGAATTTTTTAAACCTAGTGTCAGCTACTGGCATGATGCTTGGAATAGAATCAGAAAAGATAAGATGGCCCTAACTGGTCTTATAATAATTATAGTTATTTTACTTTTTGCTATATTTTCTCCGATTTTCTGCAAGTATACTTATGATTTTCAAGATTTAAGTCAGGCAAATCAGTGGCCTAGTGCACAGCATATTTTTGGAACTGATAATCTTGGCAGAGATCTTTTTGTAAGAACTATGTACGGAGCTAGAATATCTCTAAGTATAGGATTTGTTGCAAGTTTCATAAGTCTTACCATTGGTGTGCTTTATGGTGGGATTAGCGGACTTTTAGGAGGCAAGGCTGATATTATAATGATGAGAATAGTAGATATTCTCTATAGTATACCAAGCATGATATATGTAATACTTCTTATGGTAATAATTGGGCCGGGACTTAAAAGTATATTTTTAACTCTAGGAATATCCTATTGGGTTGGAATGGCTCGTATAGTAAGAGGAGAAATACTTAAGCTAAAGCATGAGGAGTTTGTTTTAGCAGCACAAGTTATTGGAGCTTCAAAAAAGAGAATTTTGCTTAGAGAACTAATACCAAATGCTATGGGACCAATAATCGTAACTTTAACATTATCTATACCCGGGGCTATTTTTAATGAAGCTTTTTTGAGTTTTGTGGGACTTGGAGTTTCAGCACCTATGGCTAGCTGGGGAGTCCTTACAAATCAGGCAATAAGCTCACTTGAAGTTTATCCTTATCAGTTGTTTTTCCCAGCGGCTGCTATAACAATAACTATTTTAGCATTTAATTTTCTTGGAGATGGATTAAGAGATGCATTGGATCCAAGACTTAAAAGGTAGGTAGTTCATATGAAAAATATTATTGAAGTAAATAATTTAAAAACATCTTTTTTCACACCAGCAGGAGAAGTAAAGGCAGTAAATGGTGTATCTTTCAAGCTTAAAAAGGGAGAGGTACTTGGAATTGTGGGAGAATCCGGCAGTGGTAAAAGTATTACAGTCTTATCAATACTTAAATTGCTTGGAGGTACAGGCAAGATAATTAATGGAGAGATCATTTTAGACGGAGAAAATATTGTAGATAAAGATAATAAATATATGAGTACTATTAGAGGTTCTAAAATAGGAATGATATTTCAGGATCCAATGACCTCATTAAATCCAGTTTTTAAAATTGGTTATCAGTTAAGGGAACCAATAATGAAACATTTAAAACTTTCTAAAAGTGAAGCTAATAAAAAGGCAGTAGAAATGCTCACTCTTGTAGGAATACCTGATGCAGAGAAGAGGATGAACTGTTTTCCACATGAATTTTCAGGTGGCATGAGACAAAGAGTTATTATAGCTATGGCACTTGCCTGTAATCCTGAATTAATAATTGCAGATGAACCCACTACAGCACTTGATGTAACAATTCAAGCTCAGATAATGGAACTTATGAAGAAGTTTCAAAAAGATTTTAATACATCAATAATACTAATTACCCATGATTTGGGAGTAGTTGCGGATTTAGCGGATAATATAATTGTTATGTATTCAGGAAGTATAATGGAGCGTGGTCCAGTAGAAGATATTTTTTATAATCCAAAGCATCCATATACAAAGGGACTGCTGAATTCAGTGCCAAATCCAGATGAAATTATTAAAAAGAGGCTTATTCCAATTGATGGACAGCCACCTAATTTGTTAAATCCACCAAAAGGGTGCCCATTTAGTCCTAGATGTCCACATGCGATGAAGATATGTCTTGTTAAAAAACCAGAAACTGTTTGTGTAAATGAAAATCACCAAAACAGCTGCTGGTTGATGAATAAAGATATGAGGAAGGGGTGATGTGATGGAAACGATGCTAGAGGTAAAAAATCTTAATAAGTACTTCACCAAAAAAGTGGGGTTCTTTGGTGGAAAACAGCAGGTTGTAAAGGCTGTAGACAATGTAAATTTAAAAATAAAAAAAGGAGAAACCCTTGGACTTGTAGGTGAAAGCGGATGTGGAAAAACTACTACAGGCAGGACTATTGCAAGGATATATGATCCAACAGCTGGAAACATAATATTTAGAGGCCAGGATATTGCAAAACTATCTCAAAAGGAAATAAAGCCAATTAGAAAATGTATGCAAATGATATTTCAGGATCCTTATGCTTCTTTAAATCCACGTATGACAATTTCAGAGATTATAAGGACTCCGCTGGATGTACACAATCTCTATACAAAAGAGGAAAGAAAAGAAAAAGTTAAAGAACTTTTAAATATAGTTGGATTCAACTCAGAGCATGGGAACAGATATCCCCATGAATTGTCCGGAGGTCAAAGACAAAGAGTAGGAATAGCAAGAGCACTTGCAGTAGAACCAGAATTTATTATATGTGATGAGCCGATTTCTGCATTGGATGTTTCCATACAGGCTCAGATTATAAATACCTTGGAGGACTTAAAAAATACACTTAATCTTACTTATTTGTTTATAGCACATGATCTTTCTATGGTTAAACATATAAGTGACAATATTGGAGTTATGTATCTTGGAAATATTGTAGAGACAGCAGGAAGTGATGAATTATATAAAAATCCAGTTCATCCATATACTCAAACACTTTTGTCAGCTATTCCGCTGCCAGATCCTAGAAAGGCAAAAGAGAGAAAGAGAATAATGCTTGAGGGTGAAGTACCAAGTCCAATTAATCCTCCTACAGGATGTAAATTTCATACAAGATGTAAGTATGCTGAAAAAGTCTGTAGTGAAATAGCTCCAGAGCTTAAAGATTGTGGTAACAACCATAGAGTTGCATGCCATTTAATTAATAAAATATAATTATTAATAGATAAAATTGAAAGGGATGATCAACATGAAGGGAAGTTTAATGAAAAAGACAATGGTATTACTTTTGGCTGCAGTAATGGCTACATCTTTACTTGCAGGATGTGGATCAAGTAAACAGAAATCAAGTGGTGATACAAAAGCCCAAACAATAACTGCAAATTTAGGGGCAGAACCAAAATCAATTGATCCAGCAGTAAACTATGAGGCAAGAGGTTCTTCAATAATATATAATATTTTTGAAGGACTAACAAGAATAGGTGACAACAATAAAACTGAACCAGGTCTTGCAAAGAGTTGGGATATTGAGAACAATGGACTTAAATACATATTCCATTTAAGGGATGGATTAAAATGGTCAGATGGTTCCGAGCTTACAGCAGAGGACTTTAGATATGGTATATTAAGAGTTCTAGATCCTAAGACAGGTTCTTCTTATGCATATTATGGATACAGCATAAAAAATGGTGAAGCTTTTAATAAGGGAAAAGCTAAGTCAGAAGATGTAGGAATAAAAGCAATTGATAAAAATACTCTTGAAATTGACTTAGACTATTCTGTGCCATATTTCTTAGATATACTTTCATGGCACTTGATGCTTCCAGTAAAGAAAAGTATTGTTGAAAGCAATCCTAGTGGATGGTCAACTGACGTAAAGAATCTTGTAGTAGATGGTCCATTTAAAGTAACAGAATGGAAACATAATGACTATATACAGCTTGAAAAAAATCCAAATTACTGGGATGCAAAAAATGTTAAACTCCAGAAACTAAAACTTACTATGATAAGTAATGAAAATACTGCTTTAGCAGCATATAAGTCTGGAAAATTAGATTTAGTACACACATTGGTTCCAGCTTCACAACTGCCAACACTTTTATCATCAAAACAAGCTGCAGCTAAAATGGAAATAGGAACAAAATTTATAATTCTTAATGAGACTAAAAAGCCATTTGACAATCCAAAGGTTAGAGAAGCTTTGTCTTTAGCATTAGATAGAAATGCTCTAGTTAACACAGTATTAAAGGGTGGTCAAAAAGCTGCAGATGCGTATATTCCGCCAACAACACCTGATACTGTTGGAACTAAAGATTTTAGAACAAATGGAGGGAAATTCATACAGAGTAAGCCTGATGTAGAGAAAGCTAAAAAGGCTTTAGCAGAAGCAGGATACCCAGATGGAAAGGGATTTCCAACAGTTGAATATAGCTATTCAGCAGGAAGTCCAGTGGATCAATCCTATGTAGAAGCTCTACAGAATATGTGGAAGCAGAACCTAGGTATAAATATAACTCTTAAACCAATAGAATCAAAGGTATTTGTAGCACAATTAAAACAAGGTAATTATGAAATGGCTAATCTTGGATGGCTCTCAGATTTCTTTGATCCAGGTTCAATGCTTGATATATTTGCTTCAGATTCACCAAATAACTGGGCTAAATATTCTAACCCTAAATACGATGAACTTGTAAAGAAGGCGCAAAAAGAGAATGACAAACAAAAGAGATCAGAGTATCTTCATGATGCTGAAAATATAGTGCTAAGTGATATGCCTGTAATACCTGTATACTATATGTCAATACCATATATGCAGAAGTCAAATGTTAAAGGTGTAAATATCTCACCACTTGGATGGATGTTCTTTAGAAGTGCTCATGTGGAGTAATTAAATATGTTATAAAAGATATATAATAAAGGATTTAGTATTGGAAATAAAATGAATTTCCATACTAAATCCTATTTTTAATGGGGATATTAAATTTGTGTTTTAGAATAAGGCATGTGAAAATAAATAGTAAGTCAAAGATGCGACGAATATTTTTCACCTGACTAACTTGGCGTAAGTCTCCCAGTTCTTCAAGTGGGAGTTCGACGCCAAGTAAGCCATGCATTTGCAGTTCTAAAATTCAGATGGGGTAAGAGAATTCCCACCTGAATTAAGAACTTGCTTCAATCATACAAGGAAACAGGTTCTGATGATAGTGAGCTATCTGAGGGTTCTGTTGACGCAGTAGGATTCAAAATAGGCTAGCATATTGACTAGTTATTTATTTGAATATGCCTAAATATAATATATAATGCATAATTAGAGAAGTTAAGTTCATTTTACGTTTGAAAACTATTAAAGCAGGTGAAGTAAGTGAAAAATATTGCAGTTATTACTGATAGTAATTCAAAATTAGCACTTTTTTTAAAAGATAATTTAGAAGAAATCTTTAAAGGTTTTGTGAATATAAATAATTATTATCTGTCAGAAATGAAGGAAGGATTTGTTATAGAAGACGATTTAGTACTTGTTATGATAGAAGAAAGGATTATAAATATAAGAAATTATGTAAAAGAGATAAGTAGAATAATGGTGGTTCAAAGAACTATAAGAGAAAAAGATGTATATAAAATATTTTCCATACCTGAAGGCATGGATGTTCTAGTTGTAAATGATAATAAAGAGACTACTTTACAAACTATATCTCTGTTATATGAAATAGGTATAAACCATTTAAATTTTATACCCTATTATGATAAGAGAGAATATCCTAATATAAAGGTTGCGATTACACCAGGAGAAATAAATAAAGTTCCTGAATATATAGAAAAAATAGTAGATATTGGTGATAGATGTATAGATTTTTTAACTTTTATGAAGATAATAAATAGACTTGAAATAGACAATGATATAATTCAGAACAGACTAATAAAATATTCTGATACCATAATAAACATAGCGAGCGGAATAAAAGAGCAGTACAGAGAATTATACAGCAAAAATCTTGAGATGAAAACTGTTTTAAATCAGTTGAGTGAGGGAATTGTTTTAGCTAATAAAGATGGAAAGATAACTGTTTGTAATAACAGTGCTTTAAAAATGTTTGACATGATGGAAGGAATATTAAATAAAAATATCTATGATGTATTTAGAGATGATTTTAAGATAGTGCTTCAGAAGAAGACATTAAAGGATGAAGTATTTAGATTTGGAAATAGATATTTAAATATAAACAAGAGAATAATCAATTATCTTGGAATGGAAAACGGTATACTTATAAATATCAGAGAAATAACTGAGATAAAAAAACTGGAGCAGAATTTAAGCAGTAAGCTAAGAGAACGTGGTCAGATAGCAAGATATAGCTTTAAGGATATTCTTACGCAGTCTTCCAATATGAAAGAATGCATAAGAATAGCAAAGAAAATAGCTGACTCGGATTTAACAGTGCTCATAACTGGAGAAAGTGGTACTGGAAAAGAACTGCTGGCTCAATCTATTCACAATGAATCGAAAAGAAAGAATCAACCTTTTATTGCTGTAAATTGTGCGGCTATGCCGGAAAATTTACTTGAAAGCGAACTCTTTGGCTATGACAGAGGGGCTTTTACAGGAGCACTCAAGGAAGGGAAAAAAGGTTTATTTGAAGCTGCTAATAATGGAACTATATTTTTAGATGAAATAGGAGATATGCCTCTGCATTTGCAAACAAGACTTCTCAGAATTCTTCAGGAAAAACAGGTTATGAGAATTGGTTCAGACAAGGTAATTGATATAGATATAAGAGTTGTTGCTGCTACAAATAAAAATTTGCACAATTTAATTGAAGGGGGAGATTTTAGAGAAGACCTCTATTATAGAATAAATGTATTACCAATTTTGATTCCACCTTTGAGAGAGAGAAAAGAAGATGTGATGCTGCTGCTAAAACATTTTCTCAAGAATAAATATGAATTTTCTATTGAGGCTAAAAAAATAATTGAAGAGTATAATTGGCCTGGAAATATAAGAGAACTTATGAATATATCCTCTTATATCAACCTAATGAGTTCAGGTAAAGAGGTAACAGAAAAGTCACTACCTTTTTACATAATTAATAATAGTGATGATTTTTCAAAAGAGATAGATATTCTAGATAAAAAATTAGGATATGATAAATATTTTTATATATTGAAATCTATAAAAAAACTTAATGCTGAAAATATTTCTGCGGGAAGAAGTAATATAATTGAAGAACTTAAAAAGGAAAATTTGAATTTTACTGAGGCTCAAGTCAGGTATTCATTAAAGCTTATGAATGATATGAATATTATTGATTCAAAACTTGGAAGAGGTGGAAGTAAGATTAGTAAAAAGGGTGAAAAAATATTAAATAGGATAATTAATGGGATGCATGGATAGCCTATATATCTCGCTAAACTTATAATTATGTGCAAATCAGAAATTTATTTATTCCTAAATTCTAATAGATTTTAGTGAAATATTGTATATACCTAAATTTAAGTTATTAATTTTACTTAGTAATAGTTTGCAAATATATTGGCATAAAGATTGCTTTATTACTAACATATATGCATAAAATTTAGAAAAAGGTTGTTGTAAAACAAATATACGATTAAAATAATAACTTAAAATAATAGGAGGAAATAAGATGAGCAGGAAACCTATTATAGGTATATCAGGGAATTTTATAATTGACAAGGGCGGAATGTTTCCAGGGTATAAGAGATCCTATGTCAATAATGATTATGTAAAATCTGTAGCTATGGCAGGAGGATTACCTTATATAATTCCAATTGTAAGTGATGAAGATTTGGCAAAAGAACAAATTTCAAATGTAGATGCTTTAATTCTATCTGGGGGTCAGGATATAAATCCGTTAATTTATGGAGAAGAGCCCAAACAGAAGCTAGGGGCCATATTGTCAGAGAGAGATAAATTTGATTTATGGTTATTAAGAGAAGCTTGTAAAAGAAATAAGCCTGTACTTGGAATATGCAGGGGGATACAGCTTATTAATGCAGTTTTTGGAGGTACCCTAAACCAGGATTTATCTTATGATAAAAATTGTTACATAAAACATTTTCAAGAGACCAGTCCATCTACTGCAGGACATACGGTAGAAATTTTAGAAGGTAGCAGATTAAGCCATATATTGGGGTCAAAGATAATTACAAATAGTTTTCATCATCAGACTTTAAATAAAATAGCAGGAGGATTTAGAGTTACTGCAAGGGCAGAAGATGGAACTGTTGAAGCCATAGAAAAAGAAGGTGAAGAATTCGTAGTTGGAATTCAATGGCATCCTGAAATGATGAGCAGTAATTCTCATGTGATGCTTAATATATTTAAAGAATTAATAAAAAATATATAGAAGGCATTTGTTTTAGCTGAAGATTAGATTGAAGCAAGTCCTTAATTCAGATGGGGATTCTTTTACCCCATCTGAATTTTAGAACTGCGAATGCATGGCTTACTTGGCGTTGAACTCCCACTTGAAGAAAAGCAGAGAGCCCAAATTTTAATTTGGTGCGAATCGCTTTCACAGAGTGCAATCAGAGAACCAAAATCTTGTTTTTGATTTTGTGTGAGAGCTGTACAGAGTGCGGGGGAGACTTACGCCAAGTTAGTCAGGTGAAAATTTGAATAAATAGAAAGGAAAAGTCCATGTATAATACAAAATGGGATGAATATATAGATATAATCAAAAGAGAAGCAGTGCCAGCTATGGGATGCACTGAGCCAATAGCAATAGCCTATGCTTCCTCAAAAGCCAGTGAAATTTTAGGAGAAGAACCTGAAAGTATAGAAGTATATGCAAGTAATAGTATTTTAAAAAATGCTATGGGAGTGGGAGTCCCTGGTACAGGCATGGTTGGTATTCCTATAGCCGCTGCTGTAGGATGTATAGGTGGAAAATCATCCTATAAGCTTGAGGTATTAAAGGATTTAACTGAAGATCAAGTTCTCAAAGCAAAAAATATGGTAAATAATAATAAGGTACAGGTTAAATTAAAAGAAAACATAATTTACATATACATAGAAGTTCTACTTAGAAATAAAGAAAATTATTCAAGAGTTATTATAGAAAAAAGTCACTTAAATATTACTTTTATAGAGCTAAATGGAGAGGTTTTATTTAAAAAAGCTGATGGTAAAAATGACTCTGAAGATTATTTAAAGGATAAAGAAATATTATCTATTGAAGAAATATATGATTTTATATTAAATGTACCCTATGAGAAAATAAAATTTATAAGAGAAAATGCTAGGCTTAATGAAAATATAAGCAAAGAAGGTCTTGAAAATGATTATGGACATAAGGTAGGAAAAGTACTTAAGAAATATATAAATTATAATTTGCTTAAAAAGGATATAATGATAGATACCATACTTAGAACAGCTGCTGCATCAGATGCTAGAATGGATGGATGCTCATTATCTGTACTAAGCAGTTGTGGAAGCGGAAATCAGGGGATATTACTTTCTATACCAATAATTTCAATGGGATATGAGCTTGAAAAAGATGAGGAAACTATAACAAGAGCTCTTACTATGAGCAATTTAATGTCCATATATATGCACAGTTATCTTGGAAGATTGTCTGCACTATGTGGAGCTGTTTTAGCAGGAGCATCTGTTTCAGCTGCTATAACATTTTTACTAGGCGGTAATGAAAAACATATAAAACAGGCTATTCAAAATGTTTATGGAAACATAACAGGAATGGTATGTGATGGTGCAAAAAATAGTTGTGCACTAAAAATATCCACCTGTGTTTTTGCAGCTATTACAGGAGCAATGCTGGCTATGGAAGATATAAGTATTACAGATAAAGAGGGAATTGTGGAATCTGAGGCAGATAATACTATAAGAAATGCCTGCAATATTGGTTCTATAGCTATGCAGGAAACTAATAACATGATTCTTGATATAATGCTTAATAAGAAAAAATAAGTTTTTATTTTCATTGAAGAAGAGATTGATATCAGTAGATTATGAGCAAATTATTTAATTTTACCTATAAGATTATGATTATAATAATATTATATATAAAAGGCTGTACTACAATGTATACATGCATTGTGGCACAGCTTTTTAGTTATTTTACTATTAAATATTCAGTTTTAATAAATAGATATAGAATCTAATGAATATTTATTCTTTTGAGATAGATATTTCGTTGAAAGTTATTCTAGGGCAATGGCAAAATAGGTGCGTCAGGTTAAACTATAAGTCCCTCAGAAAAAGCTTCATTAAGAGTTTTACCATCTTCCATAGCAAGTATAAGTTTAGCCCCTTCTGTAGTATCACCTATAAGGTAGCCGCCTACGAAGACATCTTTTTTAAAGAATAAAGTCTTAATTTTGCCGCTGTTATCATCTGAAACCTCTATTTTCTTACCGTCTTTTGGTGAAATTTCTCCAAGAGAAAGTACAGAAGTATTTAATGCATTAAATATTACAGAAGAAACAAAGTCTTCAAATTTAACTTCATCGCCAGCAGCATTGCCTCCAGCTGTTTTTCCCATTTCTACAGCAGCATTCCAGTTGCCATAAACTATTCCATTAAATTCTGCTGCATCACCGCAGGCATAAATATCTTTTTTATTTGTCTCCATTCTTTCATTTACGATGATCCCTCTTTTAACATCAATACCGGCATTTTCAGCAATCTCTTTATTTGGAACTATTCCTACAGAGAAGAGAACTAAATCTGCGGCTATAATCTTTCCGCTTTTTAATTCAACCCCAGTAACCTCTTTATCCCCCTGTATTTTAACGGCACATTCCTCAAGTATTATATCTATACCTGATTTATCCGCAATGTCTTTAAATACTTTACCACCAGATTCGTCCAGTTGCTTAGGCAAGAGTCTGGAGATACATTCTATTACAGATACTTTTATGCCATGTTTTTTCATTTCCCAGGCCGCTTCAAGTCCAAGAAGTCCTCCGCCCACAACTACGGCATTTTTTACTTTGGAGAGTTTTTCTTTGATTTCTGAAGCATCATCCAGAGATTTTAGAGTATAAACACCCTTTTTATCAGTACCTTCTACAGAAGGAGGTACAAAGTTTCTGCTTCCATTTGCAAGTATTAGTTTATCATAGGATTTTTCGCTGCCATCCTGTAAAATAATCTTTTTATCTTCTGGCTTTATTTCTTTTACAGTTTTATCTAAAGTAAGAGTCACATTGTTTTCAGTGTACCAGCTTTCTGGAGCTACATAGAGTTTATTGTCTGGAAGATCTTCACTTAAATAATCTGAAAGTTCTGGTCTATAGTAGGTTCTGTATTTTTCAGAGGATATTATTTCAATTTCAGAGACTTTATTTCTGTTTCTTATAGCTTCAGCAGCATAGAAACCAGCAGCACCATTGCCTATAATAAGAAATTTTTCCCTGTTATCTGAAGCAAAGGTTACATTTTCTGATTTTACCTCAATAAATTGATCTTGACCTGCACCGCATACTGGGCAGATTTCTGGTGGTTTACTTCCGTCGAATATTACACCGCACACAAGACATTTCCACTTCTTTGTACTGCTTTTCTTTTTAGTTTTTGCACTTTTATTAAGATGTTCTTTAATTTTCTCACCAAAACTTTCACCAAACTTATAGGCAGAAATAAAATCTTCTTCAGAGGGCTTGAAATTTACCTTTAGTCCTGGAGTTATTACATCCAATCTTAATTCTTTAAGTCTTCTTTCTATATTTGGGACTGCTTCACCGCTCCAACCATAAGAACCAAAAGCAGCAGCAGGTTTTCCGCCATGGATTATAGGATTTAATATATTGAGAAGATCTAAAATTGGTTTCAGAGCATCGCTGTTAATAGTAGGGGAACCAAACAGAATGCCAGCTGCAGTATTTAATTTGTTGATTACTTCATCCTGTTTATGATATATTACATCCAGTAATTCCACATTGTAATCACCGATGGATTGTATGCCTTCACGTATTTTTTCAGCTAAGGATTTTGTATATCCATAAGCAGAAACATAGGCAATAACAATACTTTTGGGATCTAAAATATTTTCAGAAGCCCACTTTTTATACATATCAATTACTTCTTTATGATGTTTTCTTAGAATTGGTCCATGACCTGTACCTATTGTATCTATAGGAAGATCTTTGATTTTTTCTAAGGCTCTAAGTACGTAAGGTTTAAAAGGTCCCATAATGCCATCAAAATAGTATTTTAATGCTTCAAGATAATCATTGTAATTCTCTATTTTATCATCAAACATTTCTTCAGAGCAGTAATGACATCCAAAAGAATCACAGGTTATAAGCATATTGTCTTCCGGAATATAAGTATATATGGAATCAGGCCAATGGAGAAGAGGCGCTGAAATGAATTGAAGGGTTTTATCTCCAAGATCGAGAGTAGATCCATCTTTAACTTCTATATAATCAAAATCATGATTTACAATACCCTTTAAAAATTTTATAGCAGTAGAAGAACCTACTACTTTTGCATCCTTAGATATATCAAGAAGTTTTGCTACAGAGCCTACATGATCTGGTTCTGTATGGTCCACTACAATATAATCTATGCTTGTTATATCAATATTTAAAGATTGTAATCTTTCTAGGTATTGATCAAAAAATTTTTCTTTAACGGTTTCAAATACTACTGTTTTATTTTTACCTTTTACTACATAAGAATTGTAAGTTGTTCCAAAGGGTGTATACATTATAATATCAAATATTCTAAGACCTGGGTCCAATGCTCCTACCCAATATATATTTTTTTTTACTTCTAGTGCCTTCATTATATCACTCCTTAATCATATGAGAATATTATATATTAAATAATAATTAATATTGATTACATCATAATATATTTATGCATAATTTTCAATAGATTAAATTAGTTTTTGTTTAATTTTATATTTTATTCCTGTATTCAGAATAAAATATAAAAAATAACATTGTAAATTAATTAATATGATTATATATAGTATAACATTAACAGGCATATTTCACAAAAATTATACTATAATTGTAATTTATAAAAGTTAAAAGCTGCCTTTCAGTGTATAAGATATACATTGTAAGACAGCTCCTTTTAATTTTCATAGACTATGAATTGACTTTTACTTGTTAGAGATTTAAATTTAATATATTTTAAAAATTATTTGAAGATATATTAATCTTCATAAATGAAGAATTTTTGAAGGCAAAAGTTTCTAAATTCCTCTAATTTGCTTATACCTTCAGGATTATTGGATTCTAAAGAAATTATTAAATCGCTTCCATCATCTGAAGCAGGATATAAAGACATTTCTACATTGGAATTGAAAAGTTTTTTCTCAGTATCAGAATTATCATAATTATTGAAAATTATTTTTACCCCAATATTATCACTGGCATAACCATATACATAGTGTTCTTTTTTCTTTGTTATTATATAAAAAGTTTCATTCATCTTATGAAGTATGTTCATAATTCCATTAATAATATAGTGTTCATCAGATTTATCTATTACTCCTAAAAGTTTCCTCGTTTCCTCAATGGATTGATACTCTTTTCCTTGCACAGGTTTTATAAACAATTTTTTCATCACAACACACTCCTTACAACAAATATTTTATAGAACGCAGATACATTGTAAAAACCTTTACATATATAATATTCTACATGAAAATTTAAAATCCTTCTAATTTCAGATTTTTATTAATTAATCTTATTAAAAGAAACGTCATTTTTAATATATTAATTATATTTGTAAATTATGACTTTAAAACATAGATTTTTATAAATATAATAAAATCTATGCTTTGAAGAAATTTTACTAATATTAAGATGCTTTTGTTTTAAATTCCATATTAGACTATAAGTACCTGTATAGTATTATCTAAATTACACAATATACTAACAACTACTAAGGAAAGGAGAGATATATATGGCAAGCAGAAGTAGTAATAGACTTGTAGTTCCAGAAGCAAAAGAAGCTTTAAACCAGTTTAAATTGGAAGCTGCTAAGGAAGTTGGAACTCCATTAACTAATGGCTATAATGGGGACCTTACTTCAAGACAGAATGGTTCTGTTGGTGGTCAAATGGTTAAGAAAATGGTTGAAGACTATGAAAACCGTATAAAATAGTTTTATAGTATTTAACCTTTAACCTTACTGTGTAAAGTTCTCTAACCTATTAAGTAGAGAGCAATTAACATTCATAGTATAAAAATCCTATTGGCACATAAGCTTAAGCTTATGTGCCATATTTGGTTTTTCAAAGTATAGCTATAAATGATCTATAGGTTTTTTTTCGATTCCATATAAAGTACTTTTATAAATTTTTTCGTATTTATTCGAATGTGAGAGTTGAGTATTTCGTTTTCCAGTTCCATCATCTTCTTTCTAACCTCTGTAAAGTCAAAAAATTTGGAAGCATAATCTTCAAATTTGGGATTGGAATAATCCGTAAGACCTAAAGAGGCAATGTGGGTTAGTCCCTGCAATATGGCTCGGCGTACCCTCTGTTCAGAAGCTTTGATTTCCTTCTTCAAATCTATTTCTTTATGAGACTTTCCCAGTCTTTTTTTTGATATGTTTATAAATAGATTTTTTAATGAAGGAAACTCATATTCGTTAGAATTATTTTTGTCTAATTCAATTATGTATTGAAGCATGTCAAGAATATCTTTGCTGCCGCTTTCTGTGATCATGCCAAGATCAGTTAATATAAATTCTGCAGATTCCAAGATAGTATTTTTAAATACAGGTTTTTCTTCAGAAGATCTAGATTTATTGAGGCCTAGAAGACTAAGAGTTTTCTGTATGTCACTTATAGATTTTTCAAGTTTTATATTTGATATAACTTTTTCTATAACTTTTATTACTTCCAATCGGTTGATTGGTTTTGTTATATAGTATTCTATACCTAGATTATAAGCTTCACCAATTATTTTTTTATCTTCTACCTGTGAAAGCATTATAATTTTAAAAGCTAGAGGCTTTCCAAAATCTTTTACAGTATGTATTCCGTCTTTAATGGGCATAAGCAGATCTATAATGAGGATATCTACTTTTTTAAAATTAAGCATTCCAATATCTATGAGGGCTCCATCTTCAGCTTGACCTACTACATTTCCAAGATCGTAATCTTCGATAATTTCTGATATCATGGAACGAATAGCCTCATCGTCATCAACAATAAAAAAATTCATTATATCATCCTTTCTTCACTAAACTCTCAAGGGGCAGCTTTAACATAAAAGATGTACTTCTTATTTCTGTGCTACTTTCTATTTCTATAGATCCCCCCAGATTTTTTACCAGATTTTTTACATAGGGAAGTCCCATACCGGTAGATGAATTGCCATATTCATCGTATTTTGTAGTGTAACCTGGTTTAAAAATTAAATCTAATTTTTTCTTTGGAATGCCACCGGCATTATCCTGTACCTTAAATTCTATATAATCTTTATTTTTAGAAACAGTGATGTTTATAATTCCATGAGCTTTAATTGCTTCTACAGAATTTGATACTAAATTGTTAATAAGAGAAAGAGTGGTATAAACATGAAGCATGGGTATATCATCTTTTATATCAATATTAAAATTTATGCTCTTATCTAATGAATAGGCATATTTTCTGTTCCCATTTATAATAATATCTCCTATTTCAGATATAGTCATATAATCCGCAGGGTTTTCAGTGGAAATCATTTTCGATATACCAGAGTATATTCTTTGATTATCTTTTTTTATATCATGGACTTCACCGGCAATAACTAATATTTTTTTTGATAGTTCTTTTTTACTCAATTTGAAATCTTCACTTTGCATATCCCTGTATAAATTATAACAGTTTCTCGTTATATTTTCTGCATCTTGAAGAGATTTTTTCAGTGCAACAGATTCCTCATATAAATTAGATATCAGTGATATAATATGACTGTTTTGTCTTTGCTTATGTTCTACTTCTAGTTCTGCTTCATGAAGTTTAAGCATACTGAAAATTCCAAGTACAAAAACACTTCTGATGAGGGCTAATAGTATTATTTGACTTATGATTACTGTATTTATATTATTGCCTAGAATAAAATATCTTAATATAAGTTCTATAATGTTTGAACATATTTCTATGAAGGTAGCTAAGAATATTAGTATAGATAATCGATGCTGATAATTTTTTACTTTTAGCAGATAAAATAAAATAGAGTAAGTAAAATAATAGAAGAATGAGGGAAAGATTATTCTAAACGAAGATATAAATTCAAAATTGATGCCTGAATTAAAGTCTAAAAATAGTCTGAAAATAACTACCATAGCACCAACTACTACAGTAGGCAGAATTACAGGCATCTTTCGAGTCCATAACAAAAAGAAGAAGAAAATAGGTGTACCAATACTTACACGAAAGCTATCGTGAAAGGGAAAAAATTTAAATTCACCTGCTAAAGGGATCAATAATACAAATATAACAAATATGTAAAAATTTTTTTTCAACTACAGGTCACTCCTTGATCATAGGATTTAATATATTTATAATAAATAAAACAATATAAAATTGCAATAAAACTTGAATATATTTTTGATAAATGCAGGTTTTGTTGTAATTCTCATAAAAACAATTTCTAGTCTTTGTGGATCTATATAATTAATATTGTAAAGTTTATTACAAAGTTGAAAAAAATCACTGAAGAGAGTAAATGGTAAGTAAAATTATATTGAAAAAGGAATGTCAATATTTATGACTAAAGCAGGCATATTATAAGAATTAATTTAATGTAAATAAATTCTTATATGTGAAATAAATTTATATAATACTTATAATTATTAAAATTTATTAGATGTTTTTTATTAATTTATTATATTAAAATGTTATTTTTTGTAGGATTTTGTAGTGCACATTATACAATAAAAAGCGGTCTAATAAATAATAGAAAAAAATATTTTAAATAATGAATATAATACATACGAGAAAGGTGAATAAAATGAAAAAGCTTAAATTTAGTTTAGCAGTACAAATTCTTATTGGATTAGTACTGGGTATTGCAGTAGGAGCTATTTTTTATGGAAATCCGAGAGTAGAAACTTATCTGCAGCCTATAGGAACTATATTTCTTAACCTTATAAAGATGATAGTTATACCTATTGTTTTTTCATCATTGGTAGTTGGAGTTGCCGGTGTAGGAGATATTAAAAAACTAGGCAGACTTGGTGGAAAGACTATTATATATTTTGAACTAATAACTACTATTGCTATTATTTTAGGAGTTATGGTTGCAAATATATTTCATCCAGGAAGTGGTGTAAATATTCATGAACTTTCAAAGGTAAGCATAAAGAGCTATGTTAATACGGCTCAAACAACTCACCATAGTATTGCGGATACTTTTGTAAATATTGTTCCAAGTAATTTCTTCGAAGCACTTTCTACGGGAAATCTGTTGCCAATTATATTCTTTTCAGTTATGTTTGGATTAGGTGTAGCTGCTATCGGAGAAAAGGGAAAACCTGTATTAAACCTCTGTCAAGGTATTTCAGATGCTATGTTTTGGGTAACTAATCAAGTAATGAAAACAGCACCTTTTGGTGTATTTGCTCTCATTGGAGTTACAATATCTAAATTTGGACTTGCATCTTTGATACCATTGGTGAAATTGGTTATAACTACTTATGGTACAATGATATTCTTTATACTAGTTGTACTTGGAATTGTGGCAAAAATAGCAGGGACAAGCATCTTTAAGATGATTAGAATACTAAAAGATGAAATAATTCTTGCCTATACTACAGCAAGTTCAGAAGCAGTTTTGCCAAAGATAATGGATAAGATGGAAAAGTTCGGATGTTCAAAGGCAATTAGTGCTTTTGTTATTCCTACAGGATATTCTTTTAATCTAGATGGATCCACTTTATACCAATCCATAACAGCACTATTTATTGCACAAATATACGGAATTCATATGTCACTTCCTCAGCAAATCAATTTAATTATTGTACTGCTTATAGCTTCAAAGGGAATGGCAGGAGTTCCAGGGGCTTCTTTTGTAGTTTTGCTTGCAACATTGGGTTCTGCAGGTATTCCAATAGAAGGAGTTGCATTTATAGCTGGAATCGATCGTATTCTTGATATGGCTAGAACTGTAGTGAATGTATTAGGCAATTCTCTGGCAGCAGTAGCTATATCAAAATGGGAAGGAAAATATAATTCCATAAAGGGACAAGAATATTTTGAAAGCATAAATAGAGCTAAGAAGATTGCTTAGAAAGATTCTCTAAATTTAATAATAGTATTAATAACTTTAAAAGGGGATAATTCACAATATACGTATATGTATTGTGAATTATCCCCTTTTTTAATGTTAAAAAAATATTAACATATTTTTGTATAGCTAAATAAAACACAGATATGTAGTTTATTTAATTATGTTTTAACTAAAAATATCTTTTAAATGAATAATTTTAACTGTAAAATTATGATTAAAACAATTAAAAACCAATAAAAATAATTATAAATAAATATAAGCTATAATTTTTATTTTATACTATACTGATGTATAATCGTAAATAATTAATATTAAGATATAAAAATATAAAAGGAAGAACTTTCATATTATTCTATACATAAAGATATTAAATTTTTATGTATAGGCATATTAAGTATTATGTAAAAGGGGGAGCTTTAATGGCCGGGCCGTTAATGAAAACTATTGGAATAATATATTTGATAATACAATTATCCATAATATTTTTAATAATGTCGGTTTCCAGAAATAATATATACAAAGTTATAAAGATTTTAAGTAAAAATCCACATTTGATGATAATAGTATTAATTGTATCTATAACCTATAGTATAATTATGATAAAAAAATAAAAAGAAATTGCTCTTAATTAAAATAAAAACATCTGTATATTTATCAAATAGATTTTCGCCCAAAATTTAATAAAGGTAGAAATTATAATACATTATTCCATGTAATTCATTATTATAAAGTTAAGTTGTTAAATAAATTTATGGTATAATTTCATGAGAGAGTAATGTTTCATAATTTTATTTTAAATTTCAATATAATAAAATTAGTTAATTTTTGAGGTGTACTATGAAAAATAAATTAAAAAAAAGATATAATATAGGTGGTACGACAGCTTTAAAAAGAACATGGAAAATAAAAAAAGACATTACAGCATTATATTTAGCCTATAAACGGCCAGATGTACCTTTTTATGCAAAACTCATTTCAATATTAGCATTAGTCTATACTTTAAGCCCTATTGACCTAATAGCTGATTTCATACCTATTGCAGGATATATTGATGACATTATTATATTTCCCCTTGGTATTGCACTTTCAATAAAACTAATACCAGAGAAGATTATGAATGAATGTAAACAGCAATCAGAAAATATTTTTAAAGCAGGTAGGCTTAAAAGGTGGATTGTTAGAGCAATTGCAGTAGTTATTTTCATTATAATAATCAGCTGGATTTTAACCTAACTAACTTGGCGTAAGTCTCCAACTTTTTCAAGTGGGAGCCCAACGCCAAGTAAGCCATGCATTTGCAATTCTAAAATTCAGATGGGATAAAAGAATCCTCACCTGAATTAAGAACTTGCTTCAATAAAAATAGTTCATAATTGGGTATAACTTTTCATAACGCTATAAAACAGTACTAAAGGAGAATAAAAATATAATTTATAATATAATTTATAGTGGATATACTGAATTTGAAAGGTTGATGTAAATGAAACAAAAGATAATTAAAACAACCTGTACAAGAGATTGTCCAAATACCTGTGGATTGCTGGCTGTAGTTGAAAATAATAGAGTAGTAAAATTAACTGGAAATAAAGAACATCCTATTAATGAGGGAAGAAGCTGTATAAAATGCAGTCATTATCTGGAGAGGGTTTATAATAAAGAGAGAGTGCTGCATCCATTAAAAAAAGTAAATGGGAAATTTAAGCGTATCTCCTGGGAAGAAGCTTTAGATGAAATTGCTGATAAAATGAAAAAAATATGCAAAGTGAAAACGCCAGAATCCATACTTTATTATCAGGGGTTTGGTGCCAGAACAGCTCTTAAATTAGTAAATAGAAGATTTTTTAACTTATTAGGCAATACTACAATTACAAAGGGAACTATTTGTGGTGGGACAGGCCAAGGTTCTCAAGATTTGGATTTTGGGAATAGGATATCCCATGATCCAAGAGATTATGGCAATAGTAATTCCATGATTTTGTGGGGAAGAAATCCAGCGGCTACGGGAATTAATCTATTGTCAAGGATGACAAATATAAAAAAGCGGGGAGGCAGAGTAATATTAATTGATCCTGTTAACACGGAAACAGCTCCATTGTGTTCTATGCACATCAAACCAAAGGCGGGGAGTGATTCCTATTTAGCTTTGGCACTATCGAGAATTCTTCATGATGAGGGAGCGGAAGATAAGGAGTTTTTGAAGGAACACTGTATAAATTATGAAGAGTACAAGAAGATTGTATATTCACATACCGTAGATGAATATTCTGAACTATGCGATGTTCCTGTGGAGCAGATTTTAGAGGCAGCAGAGGTGATAAAGCATATGAAACCAACTGCTTTTGTACTTGGTTGGGGATTACATAGGTGGGAATATGCCCACACAACCCTGAGAGCAATTGATGCACTGGGGGCAGCCGCAGGTTCTATAGGAGTATCTGGAGGAGGAGTAAGTCAGGGCTTTGAGGAATATGCACCCTATGATTGGAACATATGGGGAGATCAGCTTCAGCCAAAGAGAAGAAAATTTTATATGCAACTCTTAGGAGAGGAACTTAATAAAGCTGATCCTAAAATAGAAATAGCGATGATAACTGCAGGAAATCCAGTTTCAATGCTGCCTGATGCTAATGCTGTAAAAAAAGCTCTTTCACAAATTCCATTTTTAGTAGTGGCAGGACATTTTTTAGATGATACGGGAATTTTAGCTGATATTTTTCTGCCGGTTACTACATTTTTGGAAGAAAAGGACATAGTAGCAGCTTATGGTCATGATTTTATTGGACCATTAAACCAAGCAATATCACCTGTTGGTGAATGTAAATCAGATTTTCATATTTTTATGGAGCTTGGCAAGCGTTTTGATTTTGCAAATGAATATGTGAAGCCTTTAGATCAATGGCTGAAAATTATTATGAAGCCAACTATAGAAAGGGGAATATCCTTAGAAGAAATATTCCAGGGGGGAACTAATAATCCAGAAGCTCCAAAGGTTCCCTATGAAGATAAAAAATTTCCTACACCTACAGGTAAGTTTCAGCTTATGAAAGAATTTGAACTGCCAAAGGGCAGGGATCAGGACTATCCATATCAATTAATGTCAATTGCTTCAAGAGAGTGGCTGTGTTCTGAGGTGACCTTAAGTGAACAGAAAGAACTGCTGCCTATGAAGATAAACCAAGAGGAAGGAATAAAACTTGGATTAAAAGATGGAGACAAATGTATTGTGGAAAATCAGTTTGGATCTATAGAATGTATTGCTAAATTTGATAAAACTCAGAGAAGAGATTTAGTAGTCATACCAAGAGGCGGCTGGGGTCAGGCTAAACGTAATGTAAATGAGCTTACAAGACCATTGGTTTCAAAAGTAGGAGCTGGTACGCCTTATTATGAGACAAGGGTAATTGTGCGAAAAATGTATGGTAGATAGAAATTTGTTTCTAATTATTACTAGATATATATAAAGAACGCACACAGATTTGATTTACATAAATCCATGTACGTTTCTAATAATATGAATATCTGAAGAACCCTGGTGATAAATTTAAATATCTTCCATTTTTACAACCCGTTTGTGCCAAACACTTCGCAGCATATCCTTACATATATTGGTGCTTATTCTGATGAGCCAAGCTTTCTCATGTTCATCATCAGCAAATTGTGGACTTTTATACATAAGTTTTAAAAAGGTTTCTTGCATAGCTTTTTCTGCATCTTCTTTATTACCAAGATAAACCATACAAATTCTAAAAAGCATATTACCGTAAAAACTGTACTTCTCTGAAAAATTATTGTCTGTCTGCTGTAGTAGTTTGTGCATAAAATAAAACCTCCTCTCATACATAACACGAACGGGAATGGAGAATAGTCACATTTTTTTATAATTAATCTAAAAATAGATGATATACACCTGTATGATTTATAAATCAAATTTTAAAAATCTATAATACAATTATCTCAGAAAAAGTAATTTATTATAAGAAGGTAGGTTAAAATATGTGATATAATCTATATTATATTTTAACTAATAATAGTTAAATAGGAGGCTAGAAGATGTTGTATGATGAGGCAGTGAAGGTGTGGAGAAAAGGGAAAACTAAGGATTTATTAAATAGATTCTTTTTGAAATTTACATATTCTTCAAATAAGATAGAAAACAATGAAACAAGACTTAGGGACGTTGAAACTGTTTTTAGAGGAGAGAAAGTTACAGATTTCACAGGAAATAAGAAGACAATTAAAGAGATTGAAAACCATAAAAAACTTTGCGGAAATATTATAAAATTAGGTGAAGAAAATAGCTCAAAACTTTCCATTGACTTAATTAAAAATTTTCACTATGTTTTAATGAAAGATTGTTTCACAGAAAATTTGTTAAAGAAAGGTGAAAAACCGGGACAATTTAAAAAAGGTGATTACATAGTTGGATTACATGATGTAGGTGTTAGTCCATTAGAGGTAGAAGAAAATTTAAAGTCATTAATTCAAGAAATTAATGATATACAGATAAATGATAATAATGTTTTAAAAGTAGTTAGTTATTTCCATTGTTGGTTTGAGACCATACATCCTTTTGCAGATGGCAATGGGAGAGTAGGGAGAATGCTGCTTAACTATCTGCTTATAGGTAATAATCTTCCGCCAATTGTTCTATTTGAGAATGATAGAGAAGAATACTATTTAGCATTAGAATATTTCAACGAAACCCAGGAAATAAATAAAATGGTTGATTTTTTAGATAGTCAAGCTTACAAAACATGGATTAAGGATTATAATTTAAAAGTAAAGAATTTGAAAGACTTTTTGGATTAATAGAAACAGGTCAATTTTGTCCAACGGCAAAACTTGCTCTTGTTTTATGTGTTGCATTGGATAAAAAATTTGAAGATTTATTTTATTTTGATTAGAATTATGGACATAATTTAACTTAACTTATGTTATGGTATAATAAAATCATAATCATAATTGAGGAGAAACAATATGCTTAAAGTAATAATCTGTGAGGATAACTCAGTCCACAGGACTAAACTGAAACAACTTGTTGAAAATACTATTTTGAGAGAAAAACTGGATTTAGATGCAGCTCTTTGTACAGGAGAACCTGGGAAGTAATAAATTATATAGAAAAAAAACATATTACAGGAATTTATTTTTTGGATGTAGATTTGAAGAATAATATGAATGGTATAAGGCTAGGAGAACAAATTAGAGAATTAGATTCCTTAGGCTTTATAATATTTACTACTACACATTTAGAAATGAGTTATTTAGCATTTAAATATAAAGTAGAAGCCATGGATTACGTGATTAAAGAAGATTATGATTTTAAACAAAGGATAGAAAGTTGTCTTTTAAAGGCTTACAATACTTACTACAAAGGAAATCATAAAGAAGGATATATCTCCATAAAGGAAGATACTAGAATAATAAATATTAAACTCTGTGATATTTTATTTATTGAAACTACTGGCGTAGCGCATAGAATAAGGGTCCATGAGGAAAATAGACAATTTGAATTCTATGGAAATTTGAAGGATATACAGAAAAAGCTTACTTCAAACTTTTACAGGTGTCATAAATCATATATTGTTAATAAAGATAAGATCGAAGAAATTGATATAAAAAACAATAAAATTATTATGGTAAATGGAGAAGAATGTTATGTTTCCTTTAGGTATAAGGGTGGGCTTTTATCATGACATTTTTAACTTTCATAAATAAATTTTTCTTTTATCTTGTTATACCATCTGTATTAATGAGTGTCTTATGCTGCATATCAATACATATCTAGCTATTTTAATTGTAAGTATAGTTATTATGGCTACTATTGGAGCTAATGACAGCAGCATAAATGCAAAAAACTTTTTAGTTCAAACTCTCTCTGGAATGGTAATGAAACCTATAGTACCAATCTTTATGGTTCTAGTTATAGCAGAAACACTTACAGAAGATTACACTCATGGAACTATGAAATTTGCTCTAATGACACCTATAAAAAAGAGTGATTTCATAATTGGCAAACTTTTATTTATAGCCTTATATGCATTAATATTTATGGTTATAAGTTTTATTGCAAGTTACATTGTAGGTACAATTGTATTTGGATTAGGGGATAAAGGAGAAATTATAAATAATTTTATTTATAATGTGAAATGTTATGCTATTATCATATTACCTTTGTTGTCATTTTCTACAGTTATAAGTTTCATTGCATTATTTATTAATAATAGTGGAGCTGTAATAGGGTTAGGAATTGGAATTAATTTTATTATGGTTATACTGGATATGAGTATAAAAAATATAATGTATTTTACATTTTCAGGAGGGATGTATGCATATCAGTTTATTGGTAAATCAAGTGCTCATAATATTTTAACTTTTCCTATAACAGCTTGTATATATATTCTAATATTTTCATTGCTTATTGTAGTTATTATTAGTAAAAAAGATATAGTATTATAGTTAGAACATCAACATATTAAGTCAGCAGTTATATAATCATGTATTTAGAAAAAATATGTATAAATAATAATAAAGGAGAAGCTCAAGATGATTGAGGTTCTCCCTCTTCCATTATGAGGGAGAGTAATATATGAATAGTAATTTTAGAAGGCTTTTTTTTATAGTATGATGGCTTTATTGGGAATAATATTTTTAATATTAGGAGTTATATTTCAGAATAATTGTGCGATTTTTCATCGAATGAATATACTTGGTTTTGCTATGCTAGGCGTTGGAATACTATTTTCTCTGATAACATTTAAAGTGCAGAGCAATGAGAAAAATGTAAGGCTTTACAGCGGATAAATAATGCGGCCTTTGATGAAAGAAATCAGTTTATAGCTGCTAAATCATCCAGTATTACGCTGGATGTGATGATGATTTGTAGTTTGTTAGCATATACTGTGTTTACGTCTTTGGGAATGAATAGCTATGGTAATATATTTATCGGGTATATAGTAGTTAGTAGTATTTTACGAATTGGGTTTAGTATATATTTGAGACGTAAGTTTTGAATATCGAACTGTAAAATTATGATTGAAATAGATAAAAATAAAATAGAGCAAATAGCAGATGTAAACAGAAAGCTTTTAGTAGAATTGCCAGATAAGACCAAGGTTCCAGTCATAGGTCAAGGAACCTGGTACTTAGGTGAAAAATTAAATGACAGAGAAAGAGAAATAGCTGCGCTAAGACTAGGCATAGAACTTGGAATGACACTTATAGATACTGCAGAAATGTATGGCAGTGGAAGATCTGAAGCTTTAGTAGGAGAAGCTATAAAGGGAATAAGGGACAGTATATTTTTGGTATCCAAGGTTTATCCTCATAATTCAGGACTTAACAATATATTTAAATCCTGTGAAAATAGTCTGAAAAGGCTTGGAACAGATCATTTGGATTTGTATTTACTGCATTGGAGAGGAAATGTACCTTTAGAAGAAACTATAACGGGTATGGAGAAACTGAAAAAACAAGGAAAAATACTCAGATGGGGAGTTTCAAATTTTGATACAGAAGATATGAAAGAGTTATGGGAGTGTGAGGATGGCAGTAATTGCGTTACCAATCAGGTTTTATATCACTTAGGCTCCAGAGGAATTGAATTCGATTTATTGCCATGGCAAAGAATACATAAAATGCCTATTATGGCTTATTGCCCTGTTGCTCAGGGGGGATCACTTAGAACACAACTGCTAAAGAATTCATCAGTAAATAGGATAGCTAAAGCTCATAATGTAAAACCTCTGCAGATAATACTAGCTTGGTGTCTTAGATCAAAAGATATAATTGCCATTCCAAAGGCTGCCAAGGTAGAGCATGTACTGAAAAATGCAGAAGCTGCTTCTATTGTATTATCAGAAAATGAATTATTTGAACTGGATAAAGCTTTTCCAGCACCAACTAGAAAAGTAAGTTTGGATATAGTATAGTAGCTAAATAGGTTTTTAAGTATCCTTGACTTAGATATTTAGAGATCTTTATTCAAGAATATATCCGATTTTAGATATGATTTACCAAGATAGGAGCATCATATAAAATATAAATATATTTTCACATATTTTTCACATATTATCTTGATATTTTTAAGGCAAATTGAAATTATACTGTAAATAATGAAGTGATAATTATTATAGTTATGAAATTTATAAATATTAAGATTTACAAAAGAATAATATGATTAATTTTACAAAGCACTTTATTTAAATAAAAGTAATATGAATACGTGAATTTAACGACTGCTTTTGTATTTAATAAAATCATAGCTTATGTGTGGAGGTATAAAATGAAGTTTGTAAAACTAGGTGGTTTTTTACTCATAATACTGGCAATTGTAATACCACAACAGGTTTTAGCCAATTCTGATTATGAAAAAACTAATACAGTTGAAATTAATGCAGCTACTGATAAGTCAAAAAATAATCAATCAGAAAATAAAGTTGAAGACAATAATTCAAGTAATAGTGAAAGCACACAGGAAGAGCAGCTTGAGATAAAAGAAAAGGAACTTCAAGCTGCTAAGGAAGCTCAGCTAAAGGCAAAAAAAGAGAAATTAGAGAATGAAATAAAAAAATATTTGGGAAATAATATTAATAATATAGGCCTAAGTTACTATGATGTAACATCCGGAGAATCTATAAATATAAATTCTGATAAGACATTTTTAGCAGCAAGTACTGTGAAAGTACAATTGAATATGATATTGGCAGATATGTTTGCAAATGGACAAGCATCTCAAAGCGAACAGCTGACTTATACACAGGCAGACTATGAAGAGGGAACAGGAATTCTTCAAGATACAAATCTATCTAACAAATCTTATGTTACAGCTACTCTATCCGATTATTCTATAATTCATTCAGATAATATAGCTACTAATATGATCATGAGAAGAATAGGCTATGAGAATTTTAGAAATTTAGTAGATAAAAAATTAGGAACTGCTACAAATCATTCAGGTAATTATATCACAGCATCTCAGGAAACAAGCATATTAAGAAAATTATATGAAAACGAAGATAGTAATTCTTATTATTTGCATATAATAGATATAATGAAAAAAACAGACTTTCATGATAGACTGGATAAGTATATAAATACTAATATAGTTGCACATAAAGTTGGTAACTATGGCAATTATGTAAATGATGTAGGAATAGTATATACAAATAAACCCTATATAATATCCATATATACAGAGGGAGTTTCTAATACAAATGAAGTAATTGCACATATATCTAAGTTAATATATGATTATCAAAATGAAAAATAATACTAAATGAAATTGTTAACGAAAATAGTCCCCTGTAATAGTGATTATCATATCATAGGGACTATTTTTTATACAAACTAAATTTTTATGAGATTAAAAAGATATTTACAGAAAGTATTCAACTCATACTGTGATAATTAAGCTAAAATCATGACATCAGTTGATTTAACAACAGCAGTTAATTCTGCACCTTCTTTAACACCAAGTTCTTCAACTGAATCAAGAGATATAATTGAAGTGATTTTATTTCCTCCAGCAATTTCAAGAACTACTTCAGCAGTTACGACACCTTTCTTTAAACCTACAACTTTTCCCTTTAATTGATTTCTTGCACTTATACTCATAATTAACTCCTCCTAATTTTTATTATATTTTAGTCCACTTGCTTTTTACTTTTTTTTAGTTTTGTTCTTTATAGTTATTATTATACAAAAATATTCTGCTAATTCAAGTTATGGTTTATATTTATTATTGCTTATTATTATTAGTTATTAATGATTTCAAGTGCTAATTTATAAGTTTATAGGGTGTCATAATATACATTTTTAAGTAGAATACCATTAAAAGTGGTTTTTAAAGTTAATTTTAATTAGTTATGTAATGATGTAAATGTTTAGTTAATAATTTGTTAATAAAATGTTAAACTGATATTTTTCCATGTAACTTCATTACAGAATATATCAGTTTGTAATGAGCAACTGTTATTATTATGTTTATAAAATCAATAAATATTTATATAAATGAAGAAATTAATGTATTGAGAATTTTCATAGTTTACAACATAAAGCAGCAAAAATAGTTAACTTAAAAGCAAAAAATTACGATGAAATTGCAACTTATGTAAAAAATATATGTATATATACCATGAAATGATTATGTTATAGAAAACTGTATAAAAGCCTGTATAATCATAGAATTTTATGCTATAATTCATAAGTAAAGTAAAAAATAGGGAATCTTTTATTATTAATTTTAAATTAAAGCTTATGATGTATAAGGAAGGGATTTATGGAATGGATACAACTAATTTGTATACAATTTTAGTGGTTGATGATAATCAAAATAATTTATTTACTTTGAAAACGCTTATAAAAGAATATATTGATGCCAATGTGTTAATTGCAGATACTCCAAAAAAAGCCCTGCAGGAACTTATAAAAAATTCTGTAGATTTAATTATTTTAGATGTACATATGAAGAGAGAGATGGATGGGTTTGAATTGGCACAGATTATAAAGGGAAGAAAAAAAACAGAACACATTCCAATTGTATTTTTAACGGGTGCTTATATTAGTGAAGAGTTTAAGAAGAAGGGTTTTGAAATAGGAGCCGTAGATTATTTAACCAAGCCCATTGATGATTTTTTACTTATAAATAGAATAAATGTATATTTAAAACTAATTGAAAGGGAGAGAAAAACAAACATAATATTGCAGGAACAAGCAAAAGAATTAACAAGAGCAAAGGAAATGGCCGAGGCAGCCAATGAAGCTAAAAATATTTTTTTTGCAAATATATCTCATGAATTTAGGACTCCTTTAAATATTCTCCTTGGATCATCTCAGATGATAAAATATTATATAGAAAATGATAAGGTTTTAAATAAGGAAAAGATGGAATCAAATATAAAAACTCAAATTCAAAATTGTTATAGGCTTGTAAGGCTGGTTAACAATTTATTAGATATTACAAAAATGGATTCCGGTAATTTTACTCTTAAATTTTCAACCTGTAATATTGTTGAAGTAGTAGAATCAGTTGTACTTTCAGTTGTAAATTATGCCGCCTCAAAAAATATACAAGTAGTATTTGATACTGATGTTGAAGAATTATATTTGTCCTGTGATTTAGATGCAATTGAGCGGATTATACTTAATCTTTTATCTAATTCAATAAAATTTACCCCTAAGGGTGGAAATATATTTGTCAATGTAAAAGTTTTAAATAACTTTGTTGAAATTAGTGTAAAAGATTCCGGTATAGGAATTCCACAGGATAAACAGCAAGTGATATTTCAAAGATTCAAACAAGTGGACGACCTTCTTACAAGAAACTGCGAGGGTAGTGGAATAGGTCTTAGTCTTGTGAAATCTTTAGTGGAAATGCACGGTGGAAGTATACAGGTTAAGAGTGAATATCAAAAGGGCAGTGAATTTACCATTAAAATTCCTATCATAGAAGTAAATATTGAAGAAACTGAACAAAACCGAGCTATAAATAGCAACAGTACTATAATTAAAAAAATTGATGTAGAATTTTCTGATATATATTTTTGATTTATTGAAAATTTATATTAATAGTAAGAATATACATAGCTGCCGTATTACTTTAGACAAAACTATACAGAGGAGATAAAATTAATGAAAAAATTTTTATTAATAATACTTGCTATTATGACAGTATGCCTATCTAGCGGATGTATAAATATAGGAGTAGATACAGCAAAAGACGGCAATAAGATTAGAATAGGTGTTGCTATAGCTAATGCTAATGATAAGTATGCATCTTATTTACTGGATGAAATGAAAAATTACTCTAAATCTTTAAAGGATATTGAAGTGATATTTGCTGATGCAAAGAAAAATTCCAATACACAGTTGTCACAGGTTGAAAACTTTATATCACAGAGGGTAGATGTAATAATTGTTGCTCCTGTTTATATAGATGCATCAAAGCCTATAACTGATAAAGCTAAAGCTGCTAATATTCCAATTATAAGCCTTATGACTCCCTTTGAAAATCAAAGTGATGCAGTAAGTTATATAGCTCCAGATTCAAAACAAGCGGCTACACTAGAGATGGAATATCTTGCAAAGAGGATGAATTATAAGGGTAATGTTGCAATCATGATGGGACCAAGGGAGGACAGAGCCCAGAGAGTGAGGACTGAAACTTACCATGAAGTAATATCAAAATATCCTGATATGGAAATTGTTGCAGAGCAGTCAGCTGAATGGGATAGAGCTAGAGGTACGGTATTAATGGAAAATTGGATTGAATCTGGCAAGAAGATTGATAGTGTAGCTGTTAATAACGATGAAATGGCCATAGGGGCATTAAATACTATAGAAGCAGCAGGTAAACTGGGAAAGATAACTGTAGGTGGTATAGACGCTACTCCTGATTCACTTCAATATGTAAAAAGTGGGAAACTAGCTGTTACAGTGTTTCAGGATGCAGAAAAACTAAGCAAAGCTAGCATAGACACTGCAATCAAAGCAGCTAAAGGTGAAAATGTAGAAAAGACAATAAGTATCAAAAATGAATTGGTTACTCCGGAAAATGTAGATAGATACATAGCTAAATGGAAAAATAAATAAAACTTTAGTACATATACTTTTAGGAGGAGTTTATGAATATATTTAAAAACTATAGTATAAAGCAAAGATTTCTAATATTGTTTTTTGTTTGTATTGTGACATTTATTGGATTCGGTATTTTTGCTTTGATTGAATTTAATAATCTAGTGAAAGTAACTAATAAGCTTTATAATCAATCATCAAAAGTTTCCGATGCTACCGTAAATGCAAAAGTAAATTTGGTTAAAATTAACAGTGCCATAAATGATGTTATTTTAGCATCAGATAGTAATGAAATTCAAGAAGGTATAAATAAAGTTAGCCAATATGAAAATGACCTTCAAAAAAATTTGGATACTATAGGAGAAAACTCTGATGATTCTGATACTAAAAGAAATTTGCAAGATGCTAATAATGTTCTTTCTAAATGGGCTAAGCCTCAGAGAGATAAAATTATAAAATATGTTCAAGAAGGGAAGAAACAGGATGCGATAAATATATCCAAGGGAATACATTCAGATTTTGTAAGCGAGCTTGAGCTGGATCTTGATAATATATATGCTAATTCTTTAATAGATCAAAGAAATTTAGTTCAACAATCAAATGCACTGCAGTCTTCTGAAAAGATAACTTTATTCTTAACTTTGGCAATTTTAACAAGTGTACTATTAGCACTATTTATATTGATAATTAAAAGCATTTTAGTTCCTATTAACAGCTTGAAAGACCATATGATTAACATTTCACATTCTGGGACTTTTGAAGAATATGAAATGGACCAAAATGATGAGATATCAGAAATGGCTAAAAATTATAATTTATTGATACATAAGTTAAAAACTAAATTATGGATCAATAATACCCAGAATGCTTTAAAGGATGAAATGACTGGCAGCCTTTCTGTAAAAGAATTAACACAGAATATTATTAATTTTTTGTCCAGACATTTAGATGCTGGAAATGGAACTTTTTATATATATAAAGATTCAGATAATAAACTTATTTTAAAGTCTTCCTTTGCTTTCACAGAAAGAGACAGGCTGTCTAATGTATATGAAGTTGGAGAAGGAATTATAGGGCAAGTAGCTTTAGAGAGGAAACCTATACATTTAAAAAAAGTTAAAGAGTCAGAAGCGGCAGTTTGTACATCAACTACCTTTGGGCCACCTCTTAATGTATATGCTTTCCCATTGATTCATGAAGATGAACTCTATGGGGTTATTGAATTGTCTTCTTTTGAATATTTTGATGATTTAAAAAAGAATTTTTTAGAAGAAGTATGTAACGTTATTGCTGCGAATCTTCATTCTGCTCTTCAAAATGAAAGAATTAAACAGCTTTTGGAAATGAGTGAAAAGTCAGAAAGAGAAGCTCACAAAATATCAAGAGAACTTAAAAATGCAAATGTAGAATTGGAAGAAAAACAAAGGCAGCTCCAGATTCAATCTGAAGAACTTCAACAAACTAATTCACAACTGGAAGAACAGCAGCAAATACTTCAGCAGCAAAGTGAGGAATTGCAGCAAACTAATACTCAGCTTGAGGAACATCAACTTCAAATAGAGGAGCAGTCGAGAATTCTAAGCATGAAAAATGAGGAATTAGAAAAATCTAAAGAAGAGATTTTAATGCGTACTAAAGATTTAGAAAATGCAAATAAATATAAGTCTCAATTTTTGGCGAATATTTCTCATGAACTTAGGACTCCTCTTAATTCAATTATATTATTATCTAATCTTTTAATTAGAAATGGAAAAGAGAAGTTTGAAAATTCTACACAGGAAAAGTTTAAAGTTATATATAACTCAGGACAGCATCTTCTTCGTTTAATAAATAATATTTTGGATCTATCAAAAATTGAAGCTGGTAAAATAGATCTTAATTATGATTATTTCAATACAGAAGAGCTTATAAAAGAACTTAAAGATATTTTTGAGGTAACAGCCAAGGAGAAAAATATTCAGTTTATATTGGAAGATCAATTTAAAAACAATTTTTATGGTGATAGAGACAAAATTTCTCAAATAGTTAGAAATTTTTTGTCTAATGCTTTTAAATTTACAGATAGGGGAACTGTAAAGCTAAAAATAGTGCGGGATAATAGAGATGAGAATAATCTAATATTTTCTGTATCTGATACAGGAATAGGTATATCTAAAGAAAAATTAGATATAATTTTCGAAGAATTTCATCAAGGGGATGGCTCTATCTCAAGAAAATATGGGGGAACAGGTCTTGGATTATCCATAAGCAGCAGACTTTGTGAACTTATGAAGGGTAAAATAAAAGTAACCAGTGAACCTGAGATGGGAAGCACCTTTTATTTATATTTGCCTTTGACACTTTCAGAAGAGACCTCCACAAAATTGGAAGCAGCTGTTACTACAAGTCTAGAGGATAAAAATAAAGAAGAAATAATTGAAGAACAAATAAAAAATACAAAGACGAAAAAGCTGCTTATAGTGGAAGATGATAAGCAATTAATCCAGTCAATAAAATCTATATCTGAAGGTATAGGTTTTGCCACATTAGTATCCGACAGTGGAGCAAAGGCACTAAAACTTATAGAAGAATATAAAATTAGTGGTATTTTATTGGATTTAGGACTTCCTGATATAGATGGAATTGATTTGCTAAAAGAAATTAATGAACTATTGAAATTAAAAAATACATATGTTCCTGTTATTATCTATACGGGTATGGATATATCGCCTGAACAGGAAAAAGAGATAAAATTATATACGGACAGAATAATTGTTAAAACTGCAAACTCAGATGAAAGATTGCTAGATGAACTGACTTTAATACTTCATAAAGTTAATAATGAAGAAGATTATAGAAGTATTATGACCTCTAAAATTAATAAGAATACGGCACTAAATTTAGATAATAAAAAAATACTCATTGTAGATGATGACCCGCGTAATATATTTGTACTTGCAGCTGCATTAGAAGATTTTGGTGCAGAAATTGTTGAAGCTGACAATGGAGAAGAAGCTCTAAGAGAACTTGAAAGCCAGTCTGCAGATTTAATTTTAATGGACATAATGATGCCGATTATGAATGGATATGAAGCCATTAAAAAAATACGAAGTTCAAGCAAATTCAAAAATATACCTATCATAGCCATAACAGCAAAGTCACTAAAAGGTGACAAGGAAAAATGCATAGCTGCTGGTGCAAATGACTATATTTCCAAGCCTATTGATTATGATGTGCTAATAACATTAATAAAAGCTTGGATTAGCAAAGATTGATAAATTATGGAGGAAAATTTGACTATTAGAACTAATTGTAACAATAATAAAATATACATAACAGTAATTGGAGAATTGGAAAATAATAATGAAATAGATGAGTTAGAAGATGTTATAAGTACATTAGAAAATAAAAAATTTCACATAACTTTTTTAGGTGCTAATGTAATTCCTAAAAATATTATAGAAAGAATTACCATTTTACAAGAAGATAATAAGTGCAATATCTTTGTTTTAAAACGATATTTGTTCTCATATTTACAATGTTTGGGGATAAAGTGTAGTTATATAACTGAAACTTTAGCTTTTAAAAAAACTGATTATAATTTATCCTGTGAAAAAGAAAAGCCAAGCAAGGAAGAAGTTTATGACTTTTTACGAAATATAAACAAGGCTTATGGCTATGATTATACAGAATATCAAATAGACAGTATTATGCGAAGAATAAATATATCTATGATTAGAGGCAGAATAAGTGATTTTAATACATTTAGAGAACAAGTACTGAATAATCAAGAAATTTTTCATGACTTGTTTTTAGATCTTTCTATAAATACTACAGAATTCTTTAGAGATCATGAAGTATTTAGCATGATTAAAAATAAAATACTACCCTATTTAAATTCCTATAGTCATGTTAAGATATGGTGTGCAGGCTGTTCAATAGGTAAAGAAGTATATTCATTAGCTATAATACTAAAAGAGGCAAATATGCTTAGTAAAACTCAAATTTATGCTACAGATATCAATCCCTATGTTATTGAAGAAGCAAGAAATGGTCTATATTCTATTTCTAATTTAGAGAAAGCTATAAGTAATTATAGAAAAGCTGAGGGTGAGAAAAATTTTATTGAATACTTTGATATCAATAAGAGCTATATTAAGATCAAAGAGAATTTGAAAAAAAATATATTGTTTTTTCAGCACAGTTTATTAAGTGAGGGAAGGCTAAATGAGTTCAACTTAATACTGTGTAGGAATGTTTTTATCTATTTTAATGATAGCCTACAGGAAAAAGTTTTAAAGAATTTTTATAATTCTTTAGATGATAATGGATTTTTAGTATTGGGTAAAAGTGAAGGAATACAAAAAAATAATGGACATAGATATTTTTATAAGTATAGTGAAAAAAATAAAATATATCGTAAAAGTAATAAGTAAACCAAGTATATCTCACCATCTTAATATTTTAAAAAATTCTCTTTTAATTTTTTATCTAACTCTGCATTAAAATGGACCCCTTCTTTGGGATCTCTATGATGTTTTGGACATAGATAAATATGATTATAGGGACATTTTTCTAAATGCTTTATTTCACTTTTAAACATTATATGATGATCCTCTACTGCATAACTACTTCCACATATTGCACAAAAATGTATTTCTGAACTCATTTCATCATTCCTTACCTGTTAAAAATAAATGTATATATTATTTATAATATTTAATATTACAAAATTATGATAATTTTTTCTATAGATTGTTTCACAATATTTTATTGCTCATTGATGATGAAATATACTCTTTCAGTACAGATAATAGATTGTTTGCAAATACTAAATATTGTCTTAAAATAAAGGCATAATTAAATAAGAGCTTTAAAAAATTATGGATTAATTTTAAGATAAATTGTATTAAGTATCAAGTTATAAAAAATTTATATTTGTTTTTAAAAAATAAAAAATTCTATTGATATTATTAGTAAATATGATTTATAATAATATGGTAAACTTATGGGTTTTAAAAAAACCAAAGGGTTTTGTACAAAGGAGAGTACTATGGATAAAAGGATAAAGATTCTCTTAATAGCAAAGGAGCGTTTTTCACAATATGGATATAACAATGTATCTATGCAGTCTATAGCTGAAGCTGGAAATATATCAAAGGCATCTATTTATAAACTATTTGTATCAAAAAATGAATTATTAAGAGAGCTCATTAAATACAATCTCCATAAAATGATTTATCAAGCTTCTAGCATAGATTTAAAAAATAATATAAGTGATGAAGAAAAGTTCAGGGCAAAAATTCTATATGAAATTGAATCCTATAAAGAAAACAAAGAACTCTCTAAAATGCTTATGTTTACTTCAACTTCTAATGAATGTAAAGATATAAAGGAGCATATAGAATTTGTTAGATTTAAACTTATTAATCTGAATAAAAATATTTTACTTCAATATTATGGAGAAGATATTGAAAATATTGTACTGGATTTAACTTTTATGCTGCTTGGTATTATAGGTTCTTTTACTCAATTAATAATAGATGGTACCGCTATAATAACTTCTATAGAAATTGTCGATGAAGTAAAGAAAATTTTAGATATTATTATTAATGATAAGAAAAATAGACCAGCTCTATTAAACAAAGAGAACATGAATATTAAATTTAATTATTCAGAGAGTGAAAATATTTCAAGAGAAGGATTGATTGAAAAATGTTTATCAGATATGGAGAGTATATTGAAAAATATTTCAAGGAATGATAACCAAAAAAGTGAATTATTATCAGCCTTTTACCATCTTAATGAAGAAATTTTAAAAGAGACAAAAGCTAATTATCTGATAGATGCTTTGCTTGGATACTTAAATCAGTTGGATAGTCTTAAACCAATAGTTATTAAATTAAGAACATTATTATAAAGGAGAATTTTAATGGATAATACAACATCTTTAAAGGTAACTAATCGTAATGCCATTGTTATTGTATTTATTATTGGAGCATTTGTTACAATTTTAAATCAGACTTTACTTGTGACGGCTTTACCTCATATTATGAGAAGTTTCAATATTACAGCAGATAAAGTTCAGTGGCTCACTACAGCATTTATGCTGGTAAATGGTATATTTATTCCTGTAACAGCTTTTCTTATTGAAAAATATTCAACCAGAACATTATTTATGTCATTTATGGGCATTTTTGTTATAGGAACTTTAGTAGCAGCTTTAGCACCAAATTTTTCAGTTTTATTGATTGCACGTATATTGCAAGCTGTTGGTGCTGGAGGTATTATGCCGCTTATGCAGACTGTATTTCTTGTTATATTTCCAAAGGAAAAACGTGGGACAGCTATGGGGATGATGGGGCTTGTAATTGCTTTTGCACCAGCTATAGGACCTACTTTAAGCGGATGGATTGTAGATAGGTTTTCTTGGCATTATTTATTTTACATCATTTTGCCTATTGCTATAATCGATGTAATTATAGCAATATTTATACTTAAAAATGTAACTGAACAAAGGAAAATTAAATTAGATATTTTATCAGTTATATTATCTTCTTTAGGCTTTGGAGGAATATTATATGGTTTCAGTACTGCTGGTTCAAATGGTTGGTCTGATAAATGGGTAATTGCAGCCATTTTAGTTGGATTAATAAGTATGTTGTTATTTGTACTTAGACAGCTTAAGCAGGAGCGTCCGTTGCTTGAATTAAGAGTATTTAAAAACAGAACTTTTACTATAACAACTATTTTGGGTATGATTTCATTTGCATCAATGATGGGATTAGAAACCATATTGCCTATGTACACACAAAATTTGCGTAATATAACAGCTTTCCATTCTGGATTAATGCTTCTTCCGGGAGCTATTGTAATGGGAGCTATGTCACCTATAACTGGAGTAATATTTGATAAGATTGGTGCAAAACTTATAGGGATTATAGGATTTTTAATTTTAACTGTCACTACTTTTTTCTTTGCCTTTTTAGATTTAAATACATCACTGACTTTTATTATAATTGTATATGCAATACGTATGGCTGGAATATCAATGGTAATGATGCCGCTTATAACTGCTGGTATTAATGCTCTGCCAAGTAACCTAATAGCACATGCTACAGCTGTAAATAATACTTTCCGTCAGGTGGCTGCTTCAATTGGTACAGCTGTCCTAATAACTGTAATGACAAATGCAGCTAAAAATAGTGCTTCTAAAAATCCCCTTAATGCTATGGTAACTGGAATGGATGCTGCATTTCTAGGTGCTGCTATTTTAGCTTGTGCAGGATTAGTGTTGATTTTTGCATTGAAGCAGGAGAATAAAAATAAAGAAGCTAAAGAGGTAGTAGAAGAAATAAAAGTAGGATAGTAATTGAAATGTAACAGCAAGTTTAGGTGAATTCTCAATATGGATTATTTGTGTGGAAATGAAGTTAATAAATAGAGCAGGGCGATTCGCTCTGCTTTTCCATATTTTAAAATAGATATTTGATATAATTTTTTATGTTTTTCTAAAGTGTAGTATAATTATACCAGTATAATAATAAATAAATTTTTTGCAATGTAGTTCTAAATATCGATGCAGTTATACTTATGATAAACAAATAGATTGGAGGAAAAATTAATGCCGATTGGAGTTATAATTAATGCCCTTTCAGTACTTTTGGGAGGCCTAATTGGAGCATTTTTAGGAGATAAAATTCCAGAACGAGTACGCAAAGCATTACCCCTTACTTTTGGAGCAGCATCAATGGCCATGGGAATAAATTTGATAATGAAAATGCATACAATGCCTGCAGTAATATTAGCCTTAATTCTTGGAAGTGCCATAGGTGAACTAATTAAGCTTGAAAAGGGAATTGAGTGGTGTGCAGAACGTGTGCGTAAACCAGTTGAAAGAATATTTTCTAGTAAGGGAAATATAGATAATCAAAAAGAATTTATGGAAAAGTTTGTTGGTATAGTGGTTTTATTTTGTGCCAGTGGGACAGGTATCTTTGGTGCATTAAATGAAGGCATGACTGGCGATCATTCGGTATTAATAGCAAAATCCTTCCTTGATTTTTTCACAGCAGCAATTTTTGCAACAGCTCTTGGATACATAGTTTTAACTATTTGCATTCCGCAGTTTATTATATTGATAGGTTTGTTTTTAAGTGCAGCACTTATACTGCCAATGACTACACCAGCAATGGTTGCAGATTTTACTGCTTGTGGCGGCATTATAATGCTTGCAACAGGTTTTCGCATAAGTGGTATAAAGGCCTTTCCAATTGCAAATATGTTACCTGCGCTTGTAATAGTGATGCCAATATCACATTTGTGGACCAACTTTGTAAAATAAACTATTTTTTTATAATAGATAGATAAAAAATAATTCAAATTCCCAGACTATTTATTGTACACCAATTATATACTTCCTTCATAGTATGTTAGAGGGCTTCAAGAAGTCCAAAATAAAAATTGGAAGGGGTTCAATAAATGTCTTATTATCAAAATTCTTCAAATAGAGGTGGCAGAAGAGATAACAAGGGTAACAATAGAAATTATGCTAAATCAAGAGCTTGTCGTCAAAGCTTCCCTGTTCAAGGTCCTAATGGAGAAGGAAAGCAGGAATCCATTATTGTAGGTGGAGGACCTAACCGAAACTTCCCAAGTGCTGTGGGAGCAGGCCAACAGATAACTTCATTCCGTAATTTTAGTGAAAAAAACATTGAAGATTTTTGTTGCTACGATCCTTGCAAAGATTACAGACGCTGCTTACGTGAGCATGTGAATGCCACTCCATCCAGTTGGACACGTGAACAAGCAGAATTAATCAGACTTACACCAAACAATACGGCCCCAGTTATTGAAATTCCTGACCCGTTTGTTCGAACTTCTCCTGACGTATGGATTTGGGATACGTGGCCTTTGACTACAAGAGACGGCTCTATAGCAGTTCTTCCTGGTGGATGGAGAGTTATTTTTGCATTGACTGCTCCACGAAGCGTATTGCCAGGAAAGCGTCATGACGTTGCTAGAATAGATTACTTCTATTCGAGAAATGGCCTTGACTGGATTGAGGGAGGAGCTGTATTCCCAGAGGGTGCATCTTTAGGTACTCGTGAGTGGGCAGGTTCCGCATTTGTGGAGGATGACAGAATTCACTTCTTTTATACAGCGGTAGGAAGAAGGGGAGAAAATACAATAACCTTCGAGCAGCGTCTTGCCTATACTACAGGTGAAGTTTTCTCCGATTTGAATGGAGTTATTTTTGACAACTGGTCACCTCATCAAATTATCCTTGAACCAGATGGTGTTTTGTATCAGACTTTGGAACAATCCCAAGGTGCTGGCGGTATTATTTACGCTTTCCGTGATCCGTATTTCTTTAAAGATCCGGCAACTGGTTGTGAATACTTGCTATTTGAAGGTAATGTTGCAGGTACCGTGGAGGACATTGATTGTGGTCCAGGTGTTCCTCCGGAAGCTAGAGCATTTACCGGTAATATTGGAATTGCACTTCTTCGAAACAGAGATTTTACCGAATGGACACTTCTTCCTGCATTGCTTGAGGCAACTTGTACAAACCAACAGACAGAACGTCCTCATCTAATAGTGCATAACGGACGTTACCTATTATTTACGGACAGTCATGAGTTCACATTTGCTCCAGGATTAAAAACAGGACCAGGACCGGATGGTTTATATGGATTTGTAGCAAGTTCGCTTCGAGGTAACTATATTCCGCTGAATCAAAGTGGTCTTGTCATAGCTAACCCGCCGCAAGAGCCTTTCCAAGCTTATTCTTGGTTTGTTCTTCCTGATTTGTCCGTTATAAGCTTTATAGATAACTTTAACCTGCAGGGTATTCCTATTCAGGATGTTGGACTTCTTCCATCTGAATTCCAATTTGCACACTTTGGAGGTACGCTTGCCCCTACATTGCAGTTGGAGGTTACCGGACCGGCTACGACTAGTATTGTCAATGAATTGGAGTTTGGTTTGGTTATGTTATCTCAAACTGAAAGTCCAAAGTGCATTAGAACTCGCAATGAGGTTACTGGCCAAAACTGTGATAATCGTCCACGCAGAATTTGCAAAAAAGATCATTGTAAAAATGATCCATGTCGTTGTAACAATCGTCATGATTCATGTGATGATAATAATAAGCACCAAGATGGACACAATGACAACCATCATGACTGTAATCGACGCTATCAAAATGATAGATATAACGGTAATAGATATGATGACAATCGAGATAATGGATACGGTGACAATCGAGATAATGGATATGGTGACAATCGAGATGATGGATATGATGACAATCGAGATGATGGATATGATGACAATCGAGATGATGGATATGATGACAATCGAGATGATGGATATGATGACAATCGAGATGATGGATATGATGACAATCGAGATGATGGATACGGTGACAATCGAGACGATGGATATGATGGCAATCAAGATGATGGATATGATAGTAATCAGGATGACAGATACGACGACAATCGGAATGACAGATATGTCAACAATCAATACGATGGTCCTATCAATGACAGTCAATACAGTGGAAACGGCAATAATTATAGAAATCCAAATCTCGGTAATAAACCCTGTGGCTGCAAAAATTTCAAATAATGATTTGAATCTTTATGCTAAGAAAAAGCTTTTCTATTTAGATGTCCTAAGGCTGCTGACAAAGTCAGCAGTTATTTTTCATAAAGGACCTTTTGATGAAATGGGTTCAACATACCATGCACTTGGTGTATGGATGGCAGCTAATAAATATGAAATGAATGGACCTACAAGAGCTATTTATCATAAGGGACCGTAGTACGAAAAAAATTCTAAAAATTATCTAACTGAAATTCAAGCTCCTGCTTATCAGCTTTTATAATACTTTCCTTATTACAGTTCAATAATTTTTATTGAACTATTATAGAATAAAAATGAACATATAAGGAAAACTAAGTCTGAAGATTTATATTACATTAAATGATAAAGAATAATGTGTTTTATACATGGAGGGAAATGAAATGGGAACAAATATAGACGAGTTTTATGATAAATCCACAGCATCATCCCAAAATGTTAATAATAATATTTCCTCGGATAATAAATATTCACAAAATCAAAATTTCAGTGGGAACATAGACAGTGATCTTCAGCAATTGAAGGAGATTCTTGGCGGTTCTACAGATATAATATATAGGGAATTTCAATTCGGTAATATTAGAAAAGCTGTACTGATTTTTATAGATGGATTTGTAGATACTAATTCAATTGATACAAATGTATTACAGCCCTTGATAAATTATAGAGGTGAACTTATAAGGGATAGAAATATCTTTATAAGTGAAATGGCAAACTTCATACAAAGTCAGATAATTACAGTATCAAGTGTAAATACAAGTAATAATATTCAGGATACAGTAGATAATGTGGTTTCAGGAAACTGTGCATTGTTAATAGATGGAGAAAAACATCCCCTAATTATTGATTTAAAAAAGTTTGATAAAAGAAGTGTAGAAGAACCGAGAGTTGAAGCAATAGTAAGGGGACCAAGAGAAGGATTTACTGAGAATTTAAGTACTAATATAATATTAGTGAGAAGAAGACTTAAAACTCCTAAGTTAAAAGTAGATACTTCAAGTTACGGACGTTTGTCAAAAACAAGTGTTTCAATACTTTATATAGAGGGAGTTGCCAAAGATACTTTGATTCAAGAAGTGAAAAAGAGAATATCCGAAATAGATGTAGATGTAATGCATGGCAGTGCAATGATTGAAGAGATAATTGAAGATGATCGTTTCTCTATTTTTTCTCAATTTGGAGTTACAGAAAGGCCTGACAGATTTGCATCAAATCTTAGTGAAGGACATGTGGGCATTATAGTAGATGGTACGCCTATGGCATTATTGGCTCCAGGAACTTTTATTGATACCATGAAAGCTACTGAAGATTATTATGACAGATATATTTTATCTTCTCTTCTTAGTATCATGCGTTATATATTTTTATTTATGAGTATATTTTTACCAGGTTTCTATATTGCACTTGTATCCTTTCATCAGGGTATGATACCAAGGCCACTGCTGCTTACCATTGCAGCTTCAAGGGAAGGTGTTCCTTTTCCATCCTTTGTTGAACTCTTTATTATGCAGATTTTTTTTGAGGGACTTCAGGAAGCAAGTACCCGACTTCCAAGAATAGCAGGTCAGACGGTGAGTATTGTTGGAGGCTTAGCTATAGGTCAGGCGGCTATACAGGCCGGTATTGTGTCAGCTTCAACAGTTGTTGTAGTTACTGTTACTGGAATTTCAACTTTTGTTATACCTAGGCAGAGTTTGGTAGCAAGTGTTCGTATACTTAGATTTCCTATGCTGTTTCTTGCTTCAGTCTTAGGGCTATATGGAATATTTATTGGAACTTTTTTTACATTGATTCATATGGCAAAACTTCGTTCTTTTGGAATTCCATTTTTATCTCCAATAGCTCCTTTAAAATTACGTGATTTGAAAGATTCCTTTGTAAGATCACCTTGGTGGACTATGACTTTTAGACCGGATTTTGTAGAAAATAAAAATTCCAAACGTATGAAGAAAAATTCAAGATCCAATTCTTCCAAATACAATAATTAGAATTAACTATAAGAAGGGAGAAGGGATTTTATGAAAAAGAAAAGATTTTTATTGATAATTATTATAATTATACAGTTAACAAATACTGGCTGTAAGTTTGATAGTACCGAAGTATCTGATATAGCGATTATATCTGGTATGGCACTAGATACAACGGAAAATGATGAAATTATGCTTTCAGTGCTTATTCCGGTTACTAGAGCTGCAAATTTTGGTGGATTATTATCTGGAGGTTCTCCTAGACAAGAGTCAACTACTTTAGTATCGGAAAAAGGCTATGGCATAATGGATGCTTATAGAAAGATTGAAAAGAAATTATCCAGAAGACTATTTTTCTCTCAAATGGGAGCTGTTTTTATAGGAGAAAATCTTGCAAAAGATGGCATATTAAATGTTATGGACTTTATTTCCAGGAACTCAGAATCTCATTTAGGACTTTATGTGTTTGTCACACAAAGTCCAGCAGTTAAAGTTTTAAGTATGCAATCAGAATTGGAAAGAGATATTGTTGAAAAGTTCGTTAAACAGCAGGAAACTGGAAGTGAGTTTAAGATCGATTTTAGAGAGTTGATAAATATGGTTACTGAAGAAGGTCAGGAGGCTATATTACCCAAAATTTCACTTATGCCTTTAGACGTAAGTGATAATAATACCGTTAAAAGTTCAGGTATAGATGGAGCTGCTGTGATGCATAAATATAAAATGGTTGGATGCTTAGATGAAAGAGAGGCCAGAGGAGCATTAGTACTTAGAAATGAGGTTGAACCTGGAATGATAGCCCATGTTAAAGATAAAAAAGGTGGGGTAATAGGTATGAAAATAATAAATTCAGAGACTAAAATTACTCCAATAATTAGAGGCGATCAATTAGAGATAGAAGCCAAAATCAAAGCCAAAGGCTATGTGGATGAAAATTCCTCAGGGTTAGATTTAAGTGATGCTGCTGAAGTGGCTTTACTTCAACAAAAATTGGAGCAAAAGTTTAATGAAACAATTAATGTAGCTCTTTTAAAATTACAGAAGGATTTAAAATCTGATGTATTGGGATTTGGCACAGCTGTATATAGAAAATATCCTAAACAGTGGAATGATTATTATAGTTGCAGGTGGGATGAGGAGTTCACAAAGTTAAAAGTAAAAGTTATATGTAATGTTGAAATACCTAACGTGGGACTTCAAGGTAAAAGATTTATTCCCGATTCTGAATAAGGTTAGGAGTTAGTGCTGTCTAATGTGAACCACATATATTGCCAAAGGGATGTAATCATGAAATAAAATACTGTAGGTTTTTTATCCCTATATTGAAAATGAAAAATAAATTTGGTAAGTATTAAGAATGGAGATACAAAAATGAAAGAATTTTTATTCCCCTGGCAGATTCATGTCTTAAAAAAATATCCTTTTGCATTAATTGTATTTATCATTGTAGTAAGCATTGTTCTAGCTATTATTACTTGGATTAAAGAAAAAAGTCATAACCATTAGTAATTTAAATAAAAAATGCAGAGTTGACATTTTGAAAATAGAAAATTAATAATTGATAACAAAATTACTGAAATGAAGGGATTGTTTATGGAACGTATTTCTAATTACCAACTTTACATATTGACAGTTTTTTTTCAGACAGGTACTAATATTGTATTTGGATTTGGAGCAGTGGCAGGAAGAGATGCTTGGATTTCATCATTAATATCTACTTGTGTAGGGGCTTTACTTGTTTTATTATATGTATCAATAATGCACATGAATCCTGGATTAAGTTTAATACAATGGTGGCCCAAGTATTTTGGAAAATGTATAGGTTCAATTATTTCGTGGATGTATATTGTGTTAATAGTGTATCAAATATCTCGAGAAGTAGGAGATTTAAAGTTTCTCATATCTATTACCATATTACCTAAGACTTCTAGTTTAGTATTTTTAAGTATATTTATGCTTTTAATAATATATTCTGTATATTCGGGTATAGAAGTTATTGCAAGAGTGGCACAAATAGCCTTTTATCTTCTTGTAAGCTTAGTTATAATAGAAATGATTTTTCTCTATGGTTCTAAAATTATGGATTTTAGTAGATTAATGCCTATTGCAGGAGAGGGATGGCATACAATTGCAAAGGGAGTGTGGCCAACAGGTATTCTTTCTTTTAGTGAAGGTATAGAGCTTGCTATGATTTGGCCTTTAGTGGAAAAGCCAAAGAAAATTTTAAAGACTACACTAATGGGGATTTTTACCTTTGGATTTTTTCTTACAATATTTGATGTATTGGCAGTAGCTGCTTTAGGCAGCAGTATATTTAAAAATAGTCTTTATCCTCTATATACTTTAATTCAGCAAATAAGTGTGGGGCAATTTATCACTAATCTAGATGCTATAGGAGTACTGTATTTATTAACTAATGTGTTTTTCAGAATGTCTTTATATATGTTTGCAGCTGTTAGGGGCATTCAGCAGATAACTCCTGTTAAAAACAGCATAATATTTATTTTACCAGTATCAATTATATCACTATGTTGGGGAATTATAATGTCACCCAATATATCAGAACATATAGAAGTTGCTGTAAAATATTTTCCATATAATTTATCCACGCCCTTATTTGTAGCATTACCCTTTATATTGTTCATTGTCAGTTTTATACGTACAAAAAAATATAAAGTGATGTAGATAGGATATATGTCTAAATATTAATTATATTACATAACTATTGCAAGAAATTAGGCTGAGATTAGTTATGGTGAAATCAGTAATGTTTCATTATACAAAAAAAGACATTACTGTCTTTATAATTAAAATTAAAATTTTTATCATTTATTTTAAATTAAAGCAGAGAGGATATTAACATTAATTATATTAAGCAACTTTACCAGAATTAGCTTTATACATATTAGCTTTTAATTCTTTTATCAAATTATTATAATATTCAGATTGTTTTCCAGTTATTTTAATATAAAATTCTCCATCTCTTTCATATTTCCATAATTTTAATTTATTAATTATATTTTTAAACATAATTTTTACCCCCATTAAAATTTATAATTGTTATAGATAAATAAATTTACCTATCAATTTAGTTTATCTATCTATATATTATTTATAATACTTAAATAACATATAATCAAATACAAAAAAATGTAGTATTTAAAGAATTTTTTTTAAGGTAACGTTTGTATAAACATTTACATTTAAAAATTCTTTTATTTATATAAAATATATTATTAATGCAATTATTTCTAAAGATTATTCTGCTACAGTGAATTTTATATTATTTTCATTAAAATATTCCACATATTCTTTTGGAGGCTCTGAATCTGTTATAAAATGATCTATTTCTTTTAAGGAACAATAAGTCATAAGAGCTGAAACGTTAAATTTAGATGAATTAACTAACAGATATACTTCATCACTTTTATTAACTATACTTTTTTTTATTTCATATTCTAAAGGGGAAGAATTTGTAGCACCGTTTAATATGGAGACTCCTGTTGCAGCCATAAAGGCTTTATTTATGTTATAATCTTTAAAGGTAGTAAAGTTGTGTATTCCTTCAAAGGAATTTGTTTTTCTTATAAGATTTCCTCCAAGGCATATTACATTTAAATTGGGAGATGGTAAGGCATTTACAATAGCATTTATATTATTTGTAAGTATAGTTACATCTTTTCTATCTTTAAGAAATTCAATTATGTGAAGAGTAGTAGTTCCGGAATCTATAAAAATTATATCTCCATCTTCTACAAAAGAAGCAGCAAATTTGGCAATTCTTATTTTCTCATTATTATTTTTAATATTTCTTTCCTCAAAAGATATTAAATTATTAAGATTTTTCTTAGAAGTTTCACTTGCTTCAACGCCACCATAAACTTTTTTTATAGTTCCCTTTTTTGCAAGCTCATTTATATCACGACGTAAAGTATTTTTTGATATACTAAATACTTCACAAAGATGATCTAGAGAAACAGATTCATGTTTTAATATATATTCTTCTAAATTTTTAATTCTATTAGATTTCATATTATCAAAGGTCCTTTCCTTATAGTAAGTATCTAAACTATTTACTATTCATTAATAATATTATATATAAAATTATAAAAAAAATAAATATTATAATATATAAGGTCAGAAAGTATCTAAAAATTATAACTATTTAATAAATAATTATAAAATTTTAATACAGATGAAAAGTGTAAATTCACTCATTAAAACGTTTACTACACGTATGACTTTAAATATTATATAAAAGTATTAAAATTAATAAGCATTTTTATTATAAAGACAATTTATATATTGTATATAGTTAACTAATAATTTTACATATAATGATAATATTATATTATGACATTATCTAAAAATGATATATATTTAATAAAAATATATAAATATAATCAGAATATACTCATAAATGTGTGAGGTTATAGCTATATTAAATAATAATTATTGTATATGCTTTATAATTCTTTACTTAAATATAAATTTATAAGTATATTTTATAATTTATATTAATACATTATATAAGAAGTATTAAAGAACTTAAAAATATGTAAAAAATTCAAAAATATATTGACAATAGGGAAAGTAGGTTATTATAATATAACCATAAAGTGATAATAAAACTGATAAATAATAGTTGATAACTAATAAAAATCATAACATACTCAAAAATATATAAAATTTTGAGAAAGTATTGACAATATTGGTTTCATATATATATAATATAACCATGACATAATAAAATATAAAGATTTAAAAATAAAGGGGGGTAATTCATGGCTAATTTGTTTGTAATACCTAAATATATATTTACAGGTAAAGATGCATTAAATCTTGCCTCAGACAATATAAAAAAACTTGGTAAAAAAGCATTAATTGTTACAGATGATATGATGGTGAAACTTGGCAGTGTAAAAAGATTAACAGATTTATTAGATTCAATTTCAGTTAATTACGAAATTTATAGTAAGGTAAATAGTGAACCAACGGATAAAATGGTTAGTGAAGGAATTGAAATTTATAAAAATGATAATTGTAATTTTTTAATAGCTGTTGGTGGAGGAAGTCCTATTGACACTATGAAAGCTATAGGTGCTATGATAACGAATACAGGAAAAATAACTGATTATTTGGGTAAGGTGATACCCAATGATCCACCACCATTAGTTACCATTCCAACTACTGCAGGAACTGGTTCTGAAGCAACTCAGTTTACAATAATAGCGGATACAGAAAAAAATATTAAAATGCTTCTAAAAGGACCTAATCTAATGTCAACTATAGCAATTGTAGATCCGGTATTTACTTCAACAGCACCACCTAAAGTAACAGCGGCAACAGGTATTGATGCATTAACTCATGCTATAGAGTCTTATACTTCAAGAAAAGCTCAGCCCATGTCAAATATTTTTGCACTTTCAGCAGTAAAGCGTATATTTAAAAATTTATTGAGAGCCTATAAAAATGGAGATGACATGACAGCAAGGACGGAATTATCTATAGCAGCTTTAGAAGCTGGAATAGCTTTTAATAATGCTTCTGTAACAATAGTACATGGAATGAGTAGACCCATAGGAGCACTTTATCATGTACCCCATGGATTGTCTAATGCCATGCTGCTCAGTGAATGTTTAAAATTTGCACTTTTAGGTGCTCCAGAAAAATTTTGTGATTTAGCTAGTGAGATAGGGGGTTATAAAGAGGGGATGAGTTATATCCAGGCAGGAAAAGTTTTTGTAGGTGAAGTGGAGAAACTTTGTAAGAGTCTTGATATACAAACCTTGGAAGAATTTGGAGTAAACAAAGGCCTCTTCTTCAAAAATTTAGATAAGATGACGGAAGATGCCTTAGCTAGTGGAAGTCCACAAAATACTATGAGAATTCCAAGCAGTGAGGATATAAAAGACATATATAAAGCTTTATGGAAATAACTATTCTGTTATTTAAAATAAATATATCTAAGTTTAAATATAAATTTATGTTTTTTAAAGTATCTCTATAAAATATTTGTATTATCAATATCTTATTATTGAATTAGACATAAGTAGTATAATAGAAAAGAATTTGAAAACGATATCAAAAATAAAAGAGGCAGGTGAGATATATGGCATTAGTAAGATTAAGAGAATTATTACTTCGAGCAAAAGAAGGCAGATATGCAGTAGGTGCTTTTAGTATAGCAAATATGGAAATGATAATTGGAGCTATAAAAGCTGCAGAGGAATTAAAGTCTCCAGCTATATTACAGATTGCAGAGGTTAGGCTAAATCATTCTCCATTGCATTTAATAGGTCCTCTTATGATAGAAGCAGCTAAAAATGCAAAAGTTCCCGTAGCAGTACATTTTGATCATGGCATTACTTTGGAGAAGATAGAAGAAGCTTTAAAAATTGGATTTACTTCCGTAATGATAGATGGTTCTAAAAATAATATTGAAGGTAATATAAGTATTACACAGCAAGTGGTGAAAGAGGCAAATAAATATGGAGCATCTGTAGAAGCAGAAATAGGAAGAGTTGGAGGCAGTGAGGATAATACAGAAAATATTGCTGTAGCTTATACTGATGAAAAGGAAGCTAAAAAATTTTATGAAGAAACTAAGGTGGATGCACTGGCAGTAGCTATAGGGAATGCCCATGGAGTATATGTAGGAGAACCTAAATTAAACTTTCAGGTACTGGATAATGTAAACAGGGCTATAGATGTGCCATTGGTACTTCATGGTGGATCAGGTATAAGTGCAGAAGATTTTAAGAAGACTATAACTCTTGGCATAAGAAAAATAAACGTAGCTACAGCAACCTTTAATTCTGTAGAGGAAAATGTAAGAAGACTTTATGAATTAAATAAAAAAGTAAACTATTTTGAATTGCATGATACAGAAATTGAAGGAGCCTACAATAATGTAAAAAATCATATTGAAATATTTGGAAGCAATGATAAAATGTAATGGGGGTGTAGTTATGAAATATATCGAATTTGATAACAGCAGAAAATTAGATGTTATACCTATAGGAAGAGTGGCTATAGATTTTAATCCTGTAGATATAAACAGAACTTTAGCTGAAAGTACTACTTTTAAAAAATATGTAGGGGGGTCGCCTGCTAATACTGCAGTAGGACTTGCAAGACTTGGTAAAAAAGTTGGTTTTATAGGTAAGGTTTCAGATGATAGATTTGGAGATTTTGTTGTAGATTATTTTAAAAATGAAGGAATTGATGTTTCTCAGATTTGCAGAGGGAAAGAAGGAGAATCACTGGGACTTACCTTTACTGAAATTTTAAGCCCTACGGAGAGCAGCATATTAATGTATAGAACTGGAGTAGCTGATTTAAATTTAAATGTTAGCGAAATAGATGAAGAGTATATAAAAAGTGCTAAGTCAATTATAATTTCAGGAACTGCCCTTGCAGAAAGTCCCTCAAGAGAAGCTGTATTAAAAGCTATGACCTATGCTAAAAAGAACAACACTGTAGTGATTTTTGATGTAGATTATAGAGCTTATAATTGGAAGAATAAAGATGAGATAGCTATATATTATTCAATAGTTGGTAAGAATAGTGATTTAATTATAGGCTCTAGAGAAGAATTTGATCTTATGGAGAGTTTAATGGTGGACAGCAGTACTGATAGAGAAACTGCAGATAGATGGCTTGGCTATGGAAATAAAATTGTGGTTATTAAACATGGAAAAGAAGGCTCTACAGCTTATACAGAAGACGGCAATAGTTTTAATATAAAACCTTTCCCCGTTAAGCTACTGAAATCTTTTGGTGGTGGAGATGCTTATGGTTCTGCTTTTATATATGGAATATTAGAAGGCTGGGATGTAATAGATGCTCTTGAATTTGGAAGTGCTTCAGCAGCAATGTTAGTTGCAAGCCACAGCTGTTCAGATGCTATGCCTAAATCTGAAGATATAAAAAAATTTATAAAAGATAGTAAGGAAAAATATGGTCAAATGGTAGCTAGACTATAACAATTAAATAAAAAGTACACTTTATAGTTACTATTAGATCTAACTTAAGATTTATGGAGGTAATGAAAATGGTTCATAATTTAGATGGGATAAATTATGGTGAAAACGTTTTATGTAAAATTAATGGCGAAAATAAAGAAATGCTTATGGATATTTCTATTGATAAATTAAAACAGGGTGAACATAAAGAGTATAATGAGAAAAATAAAGAGATAGCGGTGCTTATTTTAACTGGAAAGGTTAAAATAACTTGGTTAAATAATAGTGAAATAATGCAGAGAAAATCTGTATTTGATGAAGATCCTTGGTGTCTTCATGTACCAAAGGCTACAAAGGTTACTATAGAAGCAGAAGAAGAAAGTGAACTCATTATTCAGTGTACTGGTAATAAGGAAAGTTTTACTGCAAAATTTTATGCACCAGAAGATTGTCAAAGTGACATATTTGGAGAAGGAACTTGGAATGGTACTGCCAGAAGAGTGGTAAGAACAGTATTTGATTACAAAAATGCTCCTTATTCCAACATGGTAATGGGAGAAGTTATAACTTATCCAGGTAAATGGTCCAGTTATCCTCCACATCATCATCCACAGCCAGAAGTTTATTATTATAAGTTTAATAAACCACAGGGACTTGGATTATGCCTTATTGGAGATGATGCCTATAAAATATCAGATAATAGTTTTGCAACTATACCAGGGGGACTTGTGCATCCACAAAGTTCTGCCCCAGGATATGCTATGTACTATTGCTGGATGATAAGACACCTTGAAAATAATCCTTGGGTAGATAGAATAGATGTACCAGAACATAAATGGCTTTGGGAGAAAGATGTAAAAATATGGCCAGAAAAATAATTAATAAGATAGATCATTAACAAAGTTAGGAGGATAGAATTATGAGTACTGTAAAATTGACAACAGCACAAGCCTTAGTTAAATTTTTGAACAGCCAATATATTAGTGTTGATGGAAAAGAGAGTTTTTTTGTAGAAGGAGTTTTCGCCATATTTGGTCATGGTAATGTACTTGGACTTGGTCAGGCTCTTGAGGAAAATCCAGGAAATTTAAAGGTGCATCAAGGAAGAAATGAACAGGGAATGGCTCAGGCAGCAATAGCTTTTGCAAAACAAAGCAGAAGGAAAAAAATATATGCCTGCACTTCTTCAGTAGGACCTGGAGCAGCAAATATGATAACAGCAGCAGCTACTGCCACAGCTAATAACATACCAGTATTGCTTCTTCCAGGAGATACCTTTTCTACAAGGCAGCCAGATCCTGTACTTCAGCAAATAGAGCAAACTTATAGTGCAGCAGTAACCACTAATGACGCTTTTAAACCGGTGTGTAAATATTGGGACAGAGTGGTAAGACCAGAACAGCTTATGAGTGCTATGCTAAATGCCATGAGAGTGCTCACTAATGAAGGGGATACGGGAGCTGTTTGTATAGCTCTTCCTCAGGATGTACAGGGAGAAGCTTATGATTTCCCGGAATATTTTTTCCAAAAAAGGGTTCACAGAATAGAGAGAAGATGTGGCACAAAAGAGGAAATAAATGATGCCGTTGAACTTATTCTAAAAAAGAAAAAGCCTCTTATTATCTGCGGCGGTGGTGCAAAGTATTCAGAAGCTGGAGAAGAATTAAAGAAATTTGCACAGGAATTCAACATACCTATATGTGAAACTCAGGCAGGAAAAAGTGCATTGGAAAGTACATTTTTATTGAATCTTGGAGGAGTTGGAGTTACTGGAAATCTAGCCGCCAATCTCATTGCCAGTGATGCAGATCTTATAATAGGAGTAGGTACCAGATTTACAGACTTTACTTCAGGATCAAAAGGTCAGTTTAGAAATAGTGAAGTTGAATTTTTAACAATAAACGCATCAAGATATAATGCAGAAAAAATGGATGCAGTAAAGATTGTGGGTGATGCTAAAGTTTCTTTGAAGGCACTATACGAAAATCTTCATTTAAAAGGATATAAAAGTGGATACACCTCTGAAATAGAAGAGGCTAAAGATAGGTGGGAACAAGAAGTAAAAAGACTCTATGCTATTGAATTTAATGATAAGGATTTTAAACCAGAAGTTGCAGGACATAATGATGATAGTGCTAAAGAACTTTATGATTTATATAATGAAGCAATGCCTCAGACTACAGTAATTGGAGAAATAAATAAATTTCTTCAAAAGGATTATGTCATAGTGGGTGCATCTGGAAGCCTTCCAGGAGATCTTCAAAGACTGTGGCGTTCCAATGAAAAATACAGTTATCATATGGAATATGGATATTCCTGTATGGGTTATGAAGTATCTGGAGCCTTGGGAGTAAAATTGGCTGAGCCAGATAAGGAAGTTTATGCTATGACTGGTGATGGCAGTTATATGATGCTTCACTCAGAACTTATAAGTTCTGTTCAGGAACATAAAAAAATAAACGTACTGTTATTTGATAATTGTGGATTTGGCTGTATTAACAACCTCCAAATGAGTAATGGAATGGGAAGTTTTGGGACAGAATTTAGAAGAAGAAATGAGGAAACCGGCCATTTAGACGGGGAATATATACCTATAGATTTTGCTAAATCAGCAGAAGGATATGGTGTTAAAACCTATAGTGTTAAAAATATAAAAGAATTGAGAGAAGCGTTAGCTGATGCTAAAAATCAAACTGCATCTACTCTTATTGATATAAAGATATTACCAAAAACAATGACTAATGGTTATGAATCTTGGTGGCATGTAGGTGTTGCTGAGGTATCTAATAAAGAATCAATACAAAAGGCATATGACTCAATGAAAGAAAACCTTTCAAAAGCAAGACAGTATTAAATTTGTTTAAGTATTAAAAAAATAAAATTTATAATTATTAGAATGGGGGATGTTGTTATGTTGAAAATTGGAATTATAGGTGCAGGAAGAATAGGAAAAGTTCATGGAGAAAGTATTACAAAGTATGTAAAAAATGCAGAAGTAAAGGCAATTGCAGATGTATTTTTAAATGAAGCTACAGAAGAATGGGCTAAGGATATGGGAATTCCGAATACCTATAAAGATTATAAGAAAATACTTGAAGATGACGAAATAGATGCGGTATTAATATGTTCATCCACTGATACTCATTCAAAGATATCTATAGAAGCTATAAGGGCTGGAAAAAATGTATTCTGTGAAAAGCCTATTGACCATGATTTGTCAAGAATTAAGGAAGTCATAGATGAACTTAAAAAATCAAAAGTTAAATATCAAGTTGGATTTAATAGGAGATTTGATCATAACTTTAAAGCAGTGAGATCAGCAGTTGCTAAAGGTAAGATAGGAGAACCTCATATACTTAAAATAACTTCAAGAGACCCTGAACCTCCATCAATAGATTATGTTAAAGTTTCAGGAGGCATATTCCTTGACATGACAATACATGATTTTGATATGGTAAGGTATCTTTTAGACAGTGAAGTAGTGGAAGTTTATGCTTCAGGAAATGTACTTATTGACAATGCCATAGGAAAAGCCGGGGATATTGATACAGCTATTGTAACTTTAAAAATGAAAAGTGGAGCACTGGCAGTAATTGATAACTCGAGAAAAGCTGCCTACGGTTATGATCAAAGAGCAGAAGTATTCGGATCACTAGGACAGGTATCTGTAGAAAATGATAGTAATTCTTCAGCTGTGATATCAACTAAAGATGGAGTGACTGGCGAAAAACCATTATTCTTCTTCTTAGAAAGATATATGCAGGCTTATGCACAAGAAATAAGTGAATTTATTGATGCTATTGTAAATGATACAGAGGTTCCTGTAAATGCTGATGACGGTTTAAAAGCCGTATTAATAGGTGAGGCTGCCACAAAATCTTTAAAGGCAAACAGACCTGTTAAAATATCAGAAATAGAATATTAAAATAATAATTTGATTCGGGGGGAATTACTATGTTTAATAACGAAAAAGTAAAAGTAGGTATATGTCCAATAGGCTGGACAAATGATGATATGCCAGATTTAGGTAAGCAAAATACCTTTGAACAGGCTGTAAGTGAAATGGCTTTGGCTGGATTTAAAGGTACTGAAATAGGAAATAAGTATCCTAAGGATGTAAAGGTTTTAACTAGAGCTTTAGAACTTAGAGGACTTCAAATAGCAAGTGCTTGGTTTAGTTCATTTTTAACTACAAAACCATATGAAGAAACTGAGAAAGCATTTGTAGCACATAGAGATTTTTTAAATGCTATGGGTGCTAAAGTAATAGTAGTGTCAGAACAGGGGCATAGTATTCAGGGTCAAATGGAAACCCCAATATTTGATGGCAAGTATAAATTTAATGAAGAAGAATGGAAACTTCTTGGAGATGGACTTAATAAACTTGGTAAACTTGCAGCAGATAAAGGGATGAAAATAGTTTATCATCACCATATGGGCACAGGAGTTCAAACTACAGAAGAAATTGATAAACTTATGAGTATTACCGATGAAAATTTAGTATACTTGCTATTTGATACAGGTCATTTAGTATATTCTGGTGAAGATCCAATAGCTGTATTAAAAAAATATATTAATAGAATTAAACATGTACATCTAAAGGATGTAAGACCAGAAATTGTTAAAAAAGTTAAAAGAGAAAAATTAAGTTTTTTAAAGGGAGTAAGGCTTGGTGCATTTACCGTACCTGGAGATGGAGCCATAGATTTTGAACCAATATTTAAAGTATTAGAGGATAGTGACTATGAGGGCTGGTTACTGATTGAAGCAGAACAAGACCCGGCCATAGCTAATCCTCTTGAATATGCTAGGATAGGAAGAAATTATATAAAAGAAAAAGCTCATATATAATTATTTATAACCTCATTTAAAAGGACATACTGACTTCCTATGAAGTATCAGTATGTCTTATAAAAAGAATATATAACATAGTTTTAATATAAATTGAAGGAGGCGTAAAGTATGAGTTTATTGCCGATAATAAGTTTTTTACTGTATACGGGTTTAGTAGGGGTGTATGCATTCATGAAAACAAGAAGTACTAATCTTGAAAGTGCGGATGGATACTATCTTGGTGGAAGAAGTTTAACGGGTGTGTTTATAGCGGGATCCATTATACTTTCAAATCTCTCTACTGAGCAGATAGTAGGTCAAAACGGAACCAGTTTTGGAAGTACCATGGCAGTTATGGCTTTTGAAGAGACCGCTCCTATTGCTTTAATAGCCCTCGCACTGATATTTTTACCTCGTTATTTAAAAAGTGGTATAACCACTATACCGGATTTTCTTGAAGAAAGATATGATAGAAAAACACGTCAAATGATATCCATATTGTTCTTATTAGGGTATGCAGCAACTTATCTTCCTACTGTTCTCTATTCAGGAGCATTAGTACTAGATCAAATCTTTAATATTTCAGGTATGCTTGGCGTAAGTCAAATGACTGCAGTTGCCATTACCGCTGTTTTTATAGGTATTATAGGTCTTGGATATGTTGTATTTGGAGGCATGAAAGCTATTGCAGTGTCTGACACATTAAATGCAGTAGGACTTTTAGCTGGCGGACTATTAATACCAATTTTAGCACTTATAGCATTAGGACATGGAAGTTTTACAGGTGGAATTCATAACTTAATTACAATGCATCCAGAAAAACTTAATGGCATAGGTGGTAGTGCTTCTGCAGTTCCTTGGCCAACAATATTCTTTGGATTATTATTTAATAATTTATTTTACTTTTGCACAAATCAAGCCATAGTTCAAAGAACTTTAGGGGGTAAAAATCTTATTGAGAGTCAAAAGGGTGCTTTATTTGCAGCTACCTTTAAATTAATAGGACCATTTTTTCTTGTTTTACCTGGCGTAATTGCTTTTAGCTTACTAGGAAATTCAGTTCTTAAAAATGACCTTGCTTATCCAGCATTAGTTATAAGTGTTTTACCTAAACCTTTAGCTGGATTATTTGCAGCAATTCTATTTGGAGCTATAATGAGTGCTTTCAATGGAGCAGTAAACAGTTCAGTTACACTATTTACTATGGATTTATATAAGCCGTCAATAAATCCTAAAGCTACTGATAAACAAGTAGTTTGGGTAGGAAAAATGCTAGCACTGGCAATAGTTATAATATCTGTTATAGTAGCTCCTTTTGTATCTAAAGCACCATCAGGTCTGTATTTGTTTCTGCAGCAGATGTTTGGATTCTACAATATACCTATTATAGCTATAGTAATAATAGCCTTTTGTACAAAGAGAGTTTCAGCAACTGCAACGAGAGTAGCTACCATTATACACGTTATAATATATGCACTTTATATAATTTTCTTCTCAAAAGTAAATTTCTTATATGTATTAAGTGTATTGTTCTTTGTTAATGTAGCAGTTATGTTAATTGTAGGCAAAATAAAACCTAGAGAGACAGATTATGTACAGGTAGATTCTAAACAGGTAGATTTAACTCCATGGAAATATAGAAAAGTATATTCTGTATTCTTAATAATAGCAATGCTTTGCATATATGTACTGTTCTCAAAAATAGGAATTGCTCGTTAAAATTTATGAAAACGATTATATTGTTAATGTTAAAGGATTTTAAATAAGAGTTATTTATAGTTTAGAGGAGGAAGTTTATCATGGGAAATATTATCTTTGAAGAAGAAGATGGAATAGAAAAAGTTACAATTAACAGACCTAAAGCTCTTAATGCATTAAATAGTGAAACATTAAAAGAACTTGGTACAGTAATAAATGACATATCTGTAAACGATGGAATAAAAGCTGTAATAATAACAGGTTCGGGATCAAAAGCTTTTGTAGCTGGTGCAGATATAGCTGAAATGAGTACTCTAAATTCAATAGAGGCAACAAATTTTTCAAGACTTGCCCAAAATGTATTTTCACAAATAGAAAATCTACCTAAATTAGTAGTAGCAGCAGTTAACGGTTTTGCTCTTGGAGGAGGATGTGAGCTTGCAATGGCTTGTGATGTAAGGTTTGCTTCAAAAAAAGCTAAATTTGGTCAACCAGAAGTTAATTTAGGAATATTGCCAAGTTTCGGAGGAACTCAACGGCTTCCAAAATTGGTTGGAAAGGGAATAGCAAAAGAATTGATATTTTCTACAGATATGATTACTGCCGATGAAGCTTATCGTATAGGACTTGCTAATAAAGTCTATGAACCTGAGGAATTATTAGTAAAATCACAGGAGTTTGCTGAAAAGGTAATGACTAAATCTCCATGGGGTGTTAAATTAGCAAAAGCATGTATAAATAATGGATTAGATGTAGATTTGGAAGCAGGACTTAAATATGAAGCAAATTCATTTGGTCTGTGTTTTTCAACGGAAGATCAAAAGGAAGGTATGAAAGCATTTTTAGAAAAAAGAAAAGCAGACTTCAAAGGACTTTAACCTGACTAACTTGGCGTAAGTATCCCTCGCACTCTGTACAGCCCTCACACAAAATCAAAAAAAGATTTTGGTTCTCTGCTTGCACTCTGTACAGCGATTCGTACCAAATACAAAATAAATTTTGTTTTGTCTGCTTGCACTCTGTGAAAGTGGGAGTTCAACGCCAAGTAAGCCATGCATTTGCAGTTCTAAAATTCAGATGGTGTAAAAGAATCTCCACCTGAATTAAGAACTTGCTTCAAATTAAGAATTGTAAGGGGATGATCTCAATGGCAGTAAGTTTTTTAAAACCTTGTGAAGTTGCCGAGATGGTTAAAGATGGAGATGTTGTTGCAACTGGTGGATTTGTAGGAAGTTGTTGCCCGGAATCTCTTACAGGTTATTTGGAAAAGCGATTTAATGAAACAGGACATCCCAAAAATCTAACTTTGTTGTATGCAGCAGCTCAGGGGGATTGTACTGGAAAGGGAGCAGATCATTTTGCACATGAGGGAATGACAAAGAGAGTTATTGGAGGGCACTGGAATTTAGCCCCAAAACTAGGGAAGCTGGCTATAGAAAATAAAATAGAAGCTTATAACTTACCTCAGGGAACCATTTCTGAATTATTTAGAGATATAGCAGGAAAAAGAATAGGTACCATAACTCATGTGGGATTAAATACTTTTGTAGACCCTAGAATTGAGGGCGGAAAGTTAAATGATATAAGTAAAGAGGATGTAGTAAAGCTTATAAATGTAGAGGGTGAAGAAAGACTTCTATATAAGTCGTTACCAATAGATGTGTGTTTTATAAGGGGAAGTTTTGCAGATGAGAATGGAAATATAACCTTGGAAAGGGAAGTGGCTAGTTTAGAAGCTACTTCCATGGCCCAGGCTTGTAAAAATAGTGGAGGAATTGTAGTAGTTCAGGTAGAAAAGGTTGTGGCATCTGGAACACTTGATCCACGTCTTGTTAAGATACCGGGAATTTATGTGGATATAGTGGTAGTTTCAAATGCTAGGGAACATGAACAGTCCTTCGGATCTGATTATAATCCAGCCTTAACAGGGGAAATAAGAGTACCAATTACAAGTATCGAGAAAGCTCCATTAAATATAAGAAAGATAATTGCAAGGAGAGCTGCCTTGGAATTAAAACCCAACACGGTAGTAAATCTTGGAATAGGCATACCAGAAGTTATATCCATGGTGGCAAATGAAGAGGGAATTGGAAAGTATATGACTTTAACGGTAGAAGCAGGACCAGTAGGCGGAGTACCAGAAGGCGGCGGCAAATTTGGAGCTTCTATTAATCCAGAGGCAATACTGGACCAGCCTTATCAATTTGATTTTTATGACGGCGGCGGAGTTGATATTGCCTTTTTAGGTTTAGCACAGGTAGACCAAAGTGGTAATTTGAATGTGAGCAAATTTGGACCGCGTATAGTAGGCTGTGGCGGATTTATAAATATATCACAGAATGCAAAGCAGGTAATATTCTGTGGAACCTTTACTACTTCAGGACTTAAAGTATCAACTGGAGATGGAAAGCTTGAGATTCTGCAAGAAGGAAAGCTTATAAAGTTCTTAAAGGAAGTAGAGCAAATAACCTTTAGTGGGAGATATGCTCAAAAGACAAAACAGAAGGTCATGTATATAACTGAGAGAGCAGTATTTGAGCTAAAAGAAGATGGATTATATCTAACTGAAATAGCGCCAGGAGTGAATCTTAAGAAAGATATACTTGAATTGATGGAATTTGTTCCTAAAATGGAGGGACAGCCAAAACTTATGGATGAACGTATTTTTTATGATAAACCTATGGGATTAAAAAATAATAACTAAAAATAAATATAATTTTTGGAGGAATATAATATGAATTTTGATTTAACAGAACAACAGCAATTGATACAAAAAACTGCAAGAGATTTTGCTGAAAATGAACTTAAACCTAGAGTTATAGAAAATGATGAAAATAGTAAATTCCAAGTAGATACTTATAAAAAGATGGGAGAACTAGGGCTTATAGGAATGCCATATCCTAAAGAATATGGTGGATTTGGAGGAGATTATTTATCCTATGTATTAGCAGTAGAAGAAATATCAAAAATAGATGGATCAGTGGGTATTTCCTATTCAGTAAGTACCTCCCTCTGTTCAGGGGGTATATTTAATAATGCTTCTGAAGAACAAAAGAAGAAATATCTTCCAGATGTACTTAGCGGGAAAAAATTTGGCTCTTTTGGACTTACAGAGCCAAATGCAGGTTCTGATGCTTCAGGAGTACAGACTACCGCCGTAAAGCAGGGAGATTATTATATATTAAATGGATCAAAATGTTTTATCACCAATGGTCCTCTATCAGAAACATTTTTCGTAATTGCCTCTACAGATAGAAGTAAAGGTGCTAAGGGACTCTCTGCATTTATTGTAGAAAAGGATTTTTCAGGCTTTTCTATAGGAAAAATTGAAAATAAATGTGGTATAAGAGCTGCTCAGGTTTCAGAATTAGTTTTTGAAGATTGTAAAGTTCCAGTTGAAAATCTGGTTGGGCAGGAAGGAAAGGGGTTAGGAATGGCACTTAGTACTCTTGATGGAGGAAGAATAGGTGTTGCAGCTCAAGGCCTTGGGATAGCTGAAGGTGCTTTTAATGTAGCTAAAAAGTATATGACTGAAAGAGTACAATTTGGTAAACCACTATTTAAAAATCAATATTTGGCTTTTAAAATGGCAGAACTAGAACTTGAAATAGAGCAGGCCAAATATATTCTATATAAGGCTGCTTTAGATAAACAAAATAAGAGGCCTTATGGGTTATCTGCTGCTAAAGCAAAACTTGCATGTACAGATGCAGCTATGCATGTGACTGTAGAAGCTGTACAGATGCTTGGTGGAAATGGATATATGAGAGAATACAATGTGGAAAGAATGATGAGAGATGCTAAAATAACTCAAATTTATGAAGGAACAAATGAAATTCAAAAGCTTATCATCAGCGGAGCAATATTCCGATAGAACAAAATTTTATTAAGTTTAAACTGTGACCAATAAAAGTATATACCCTTAAAAATATTTTTAAATAAGTACACCTTTCTTTCTTAACTTAATTTTTGGGATAGTTTTATTGAATTACTTTTTAACTGATAATCATATTATTTTTATTGGTCATTTTTTATATAAATTACAATATATAATCACCAATTATATTAAATAGATTAATGTATATTGTATATTAATCTATTTAATGTGGAGATTAAAAATGGAAATAAAGTTATGTCAATACAACCTGAATATAAAGGCTAAATTATTAGCATTTATATTCAGGTTGTATTGATATTTTTTTAGTCTGATATTTAATTTAATGTATAAGATTTATCCTAAAGAGGCTTCTTTTTCTTTATAAGCTAAATTTTTATCTACCTTTTTATCACTAAAGAAGGCAAAGAATATTCCAGGTATTAATATAAAGAATCCATATTTGAAAGTGGAACTAAAGGCAGCTACTGTGTGATCAGTAAATTTTGTTTCTATGTGTGTAAAAATTATTTTTGTCTCTTTCTTTTGAATTTCAAAGCCCTGTTTAACTTTATCCTGCATAGCTTGAGGGACAGTTTTTAGGGTTTCATTTTCTTTAAAATTTATTTCTTTTATTATATCATCTATGTTGGGCTTATTACTGTTAGTGGAGGTCGTTTTTGATGAATTAAGAGAACCTATCATAGCAGTTTTAGCTTCATTATTAAAAATAGTGTCTGCTTTAATTATATTAATAGCATCATCTTTAGCTTTTGACATTTCAGAAGTCATGCTGCTATTGAATAATGTCAATAGAACGGCAACACCAAGTACAGTACCAAGAGTTCTAGTCATATTGTTAACACCAGAGGTCATTCCAACCTTATCCTTAGGTACATTTCTTATCATAGATCCCATTATAGAAGACATGGCAAGACCCATACCAAGACCTGCTACTACTAGTCTTAATATTATATCTAAATTAGTAGAATATTGAGTAAGAGTACTGTAAAGATAGCTGGAAAGTGCTAAAAGAGCAAGCCCCACTGTACCAAATATTCTTCCCCCAAGTTTTTGAGTTAAAGGTCCGCTGATACTAGAGCTTAATATGGAAGCTAGTGCCATAGTGGATATTATAAGTCCTGATGACAATTCACTTAAACCCTTAACTTGTGTCAGGAAAAATGCCAAGAAGAAAGCACCAGCCATCATGCCAAGTCCCAATAAAAATAGTGCAATAGCTCCACATGTAAAAGGCGCTATCCTGAAAAGGCTTAGAGGAAGCATAGGGCTCTTTACCTTTAATTCAGCTATTATAAATAGTATAAATGAAATTAATGATATTATAAGAAGTGATATTATAAAAGTTGAAGTCCAACCCTTATCATTTGCCTCTATAAGAGCTAGGGTAAGAGAAAACACAGCTATAGATATGGCAAGTATTCCTAATAGATCTATACGTCTATCTGCAGAAGAATCATAAGATTCTCCAATGTATTTAATAGTTAAAAGTACTGAGATTATTCCGATGGGAATATTTATAAAAAATATAAATCTCCAGCTTAAAAATTGAGTAATTATACCTCCAAGGGAAGGACCGCTGGCTGCTGCAAGACCTGCAAAGGCTCCCCACATCCCCATAACCATTCCATGTTTTTTCGGAGGAAATATATTAAGAGCCAAGGGGATGGTTACTGGTACCACTAGAGCGGCAGATAATCCTTGTATGACTCTGAAAAAAATAAGCATTTCAGGCGATTTAGATAATCCAGACAGAAGAGAAGAAAGTGTAAAAGCTATAATTCCCATTATAAATATCTTTTTTCTTCCAAATTGATCTGCAAGTCTTGAAGCAGTTATTATTAGCACTGCAAAGGCTATATTGTATCCATTTACTACCCAGGATATATTTTCTACAGTAGTATTAAAGTATTCTGTCATATTAGGTAAAGTTATATTAACTATAGTAGTATCTAAAAGAGCCATAAAAAAACCTAATACTATGGCAATAAAAGCAATAGTGGTATTGGCATTATTTTTTTTGTTCATAAGGAACCTCCTAATTATTTAATATATTGAATTGAAATGTTATTTTTAAAGTATTTATATTATTGTTCTACAGAAATTTATTGAAAAAATTAAAGAGATTAATGTTTTTTTAATAATTTAGAAGACCATTTATTTAAAAGATTATATAAATCTTCATAAAGTTCTATGAGATCAAGGGCGTTTTTGTTATGTTCCTCCAGATATTTATGTTCTTCTTTATGTGGGCCATTCATATACTCACTTTTTGACTTTAATACAGCATTGAAATTTTTAAGTAGATTATGACGTTTGTTTTCATCAACATTATTTAAATTTACAATAAAACCGCTGAAATCAAAATATATATTAGAAAAGTTTGTAGAATATTTTTCCATAAGTTCATGAAAATAATTATGACCTTTTTCATTAATATAATATACAGTTTTTTCCGGCATTTCCCCTTCCTTAATGTTTTTTGAATCAAGATAGCCATCCTTGGAAAGTTTAATAATCTTTTTATAGATAGAAGCATTACTTATTTTAACCCAGTAACTTAAATTCCAAGTTTCAAATTCCTTTACCATTTCATAAGCACTTTTTTCACCATGAAGTAGATATCCAAGTATGATTAAATCAATTGATGACAAAGTTTTCACCTCCAATTATAGCGTATACTACTATATAATATAGTAGTATACGCTATAATTGTCAATGGGAATTTATTTAGGTATGATATATTCATTAATGTAGATATTAATATATAATAATATAATATGGAATTATAAATTGGAAATTGTTATCATATGAAAAATAAAAGGAGGTAAAATATGCTTATTACATGTAGTACTATTTTAAAATTAAAACATCTTGAAGAAATGAAATTAGTAGCTGGAAAAGGCGGCATAAATAGAGTGATAAGATGGATTCATGTAGTAGAGAGTCCACAGGGTTCGGAATGGTTAAAAGGTGGAGAATTAGTTTTTATTACGGGAGTAGTCATAAAAGATGATGTAAATACTTTGGCTAAATTTGTAAAAGACTTAATAGACAAGAATCTGTCAGGACTTGTGATAAATACTGGGCCTTATATTACAGAGACTCCAGAGGAAGTTAAAGAATTGGCAGACAAATTTGACTTTCCCATATTTGAATTACCTTTTGAGGTAAAGCTTATAGATGTAACTCAGAGTATATCTAGAGCTATTTTTATGAATAAAATAGAACGGGATTCTATGAATAGCTTTATGAAGGAAATTATTTTTGGAGAATCTATTTTTACAGATAAAGTTTTAAATAGAGCCTCTGTTTATGGTTATGATTCCAGTAAAAATTATTGTGCAATTATAGTTGATATTGATAACTTTGAAAAACTTACTGACAGCACGGGCGTAAAAAGTGAAGAAAATATTATGGAAATAAAACAGAATGTAGAAGTTATTATATTATCTATAATGAATAAAAAAGGTAAAAAAGTTCTTAATGTAATGCATAGAGATTCTATTATAATTATGTTTCCAATGGATGAGAAGGATATTTATGAAGACAGATATCTAGATAGTGCCAATGAAATTGTGAAAACCGTCAGTGAAAAAATGAAAGAATTAACTGTAAGTGTAGGCATAGGTAGTAGTACCAATAAATTAAGAGATTTTCACATAAGCGTTGATCAAGCACAAAAAGCTTTAAATATGATAAGAATTTTTGGTGAAAAAAATACTGTAAGGACATATAAAAAATTAGGTATATATAGAATATTCTTTGAAACCAATAATAAGAGAGAGATGAAACAGATTTATTATGAAATGCTGGGGAAGCTAATTGAATACGACAATAAAAATGAAAGTAATATGTTAAAAACTTTGGAAACTTACATATCAGAAGGTGCTAATTTGGGGAAGGCAGCTGAAAAACTTTTTATACATAGAAATACAATGAAATATAGAATGAATAGAATTGAAGAAATACTTGAATGTGACTTAAAAGATATAAATATACTCTTTGAATTTATGGAAGCTATAAAGATTGGTAAATTTTTAAACTATATTTCATAGACAACTGAGAGCTTATATATTTGTGTATAGTGGACATATAAAAAATATTTTAAATATGTTAGATTATTTACATGATAATTATTGAATTATTAAAATTAATATATGTTAATTGATAAAATATCAATAAATTACAATTTGGAGGCATAACAATGATAAGCTCAGTATTTCAATCACCAAAGAAAATAATATACGGAGAAGGTTCTGTAGAACAAGTTGGTATAGAAACTAAAAAGTACGGCAGCAAGGTAATGATTATTACAGGAAGAAGTTCATCTAAGAAAACTGGTGCATTAGATAAAATTATAGATAGTTTAAAGTCAGAAAATTTACAGTATATAGTCTTTGATAAAGTAGAATCTGATCCAAGTGTGGACACAGTGGATTTAGGAACTAAAATAGCAAAAGAAGAGGATGTAAATGTAATTATAGCCCTTGGAGGTGGAAGCCCTCTTGATGCAGCAAAGGCTATAGGCATTATGATAAAGAATCCTGGAAATATTGTGGATTATGAAAATAAAGAACCTCAGGTTCATGGAGTACCAGTTATAGCAGTACCAACTACTGCGGGAACGGGAAGTGAGGTAAGTAGATTTATAGTAATAACTGATACTAAGAGAAAAATTAAAATGCTCATAGGTGGAGAAGCATTAGTGCCAGAGGTTGCAATTTTAGATGGTGAATTGACATTAATGGTACCAAGTGATGTAACCGCTGCTACAGGAATGGATGCATTAACCCATGCTATAGAAGCTTACATATCAAAAAAGGCTCAGCCAGCTACAAATGTACAAGCTGTTTCTGCCATAAGTATAATAAGTAAAAATTTAGCTAAAGCAGTACAGAATGGGGAAAATATAGAGGCAAGAAGTAATATGTTATTTGCACAAATGCAGGCAGGATTTGCTTTTAGTAATGCTTCAGTAGCATTAGTTCATGCTATGTCAAGACCACTTGGAGCATACTTCGGGGTGCCTCATGGACTGGCAAATGCCATACTTCTTCCAAGAGTTATGGAATACAACAGAGCTGCTTGTCCTGAAAAATTCAAAGATATTGCAGAGGCTATGGGAGAGAATACAGAAGGACTGTCTTTAAGAGATGCAAGTAACTTGGCAGTAAAGGCTGTGAAAGATTTATATGCTGAAACGGGACTTCCTACAAAGTTAAGAGATGTAGGGGTTAAAGAAGAAATTATAGAGGATCTTGCAAAGGATGCTATTAAAAGCGGTAGTGCACTGGTTAACCCAAGAAAAGCCAGTTTAGAAGATTTGATAGAAATTTATAAAAGTATTTATTAATTGATATTTAGGAGGAATTCATTATGGAACAGACAATAAAAAGAGAAGAAACTACGCTAAAAGTGGATGAAATAAAGAAGTATGATAAACAATATAATTTGCATTCCTGGAGTGCTCAATCTAAATTAAATCCTATGGTAATTACAAAGGCAGAGGGAATTTACTTTTGGGATGAAAAGGGGAAAAGATATTATGATATGTCATCACAGCTTGTAAATTTAAATATAGGTTATGGAAATAAAAAAGTAATAGAAGCTATAAAGGACCAGGCAGAAAAATTAGCTTTTACAGGTCCTGGAAATGCTATAGATGTAAGATCTGAACTTGCTAAAAAGGTGATAGAAATTGCACCAGACAATATGGGAAAAGTATTTTTTACATTAGGAGGAGCAGATTCTAACGAAAATGCCATAAAGATGGCTAGAATGGTTACTGGAAAGTATAAAATATTCTCACGTTATCGTTCTTATCATGGTTCAACATTTGGTGCAGCAAATCTTACAGGGGAGCCTAGAAGATATACCTGTGAACCTGGAATACCTGGATTTGTAAAATTCTTTGATCCTTATGTATATCAGGAAAAAATAGAATTTAAAAGTGAAGAAGAGGCATCAAAGTATTATGTAAATAAGCTTAGAGAACAGATTACTTATGAAGGTGCTGACACTGTAGCTGCAATAGTATTGGAAACTGTAACAGGAAGTAATGGAGTCATAATACCTCCAAAGGGATACCTTGAAGGGGTTAGAGCTTTGTGTGATGAGTTTAATATAATTATGATCTGTGATGAAGTTATGGCTGGATGGGGCAGAACTGGTGAATGGTTTGCCTGCAACAACTGGAATGTAAAGCCTGATATTATTACTTTTGCAAAGGGTGTAACCTGCGGATATGTACCTCTAGGCGGAGTTATTGTCAGCAAAGAAATTGCAAAGCATTTTGATGATAATGTACTTATGTGTGGTCTAACTTATAGTGCTCATCCAATTGGCTGTGCTGCCGGCTGCGCTACTATAGATGTATATAAAGAAGAAAAGCTTATTGAAAATTCAAGAGAAATGGGAAAAGTACTTGGAGCAGAACTTGAAAAATTGAAAGCAAAACATGCTTCTGTAGGGGATGTAAGATATATAGGATTGTTCTCAGCAGTAGAACTTGTTAGAAATAAAGAAACAAGAGAACCTATGGTACCTTATGGAAAGGATCCGGAAAAAGTAATGTCAAAACTTGTTGGAATGCTAAAAGAAAAAGGTTTTTCAACTTATTCTCATGAAAGCTGCATATTAGTTGCACCACCGCTTATAATAAAAGAAAATGAAATTAAGGAAGCTATGGCAATACTGGATGAAGTTCTTGATTATGCAGATACTTTAACTCATTAATAAGGGGAGTTTTAAAATAATGTTCTAAGTTAGGATGTGATATTTACGATTATTAGTGCCTTCACTGCGAAAGAAAATCTAAGTTTCGCTTAATTTAAAAACTAAGTTTTACTAGTGCTCGTTCAAAGCACTTTTAATAGTAAATATCACATCAAGGAGGATTATTTTAAAACTGGTATAATGATAACGGTATTTAAAGAAAAATAATGTAAAGACTATATATATGATAGAAAATTACAAAGATTTGAATATATTAGCTTAGGTGAAGAAGTTTTGATATAATTATGCTTTTAGAGACAATTTAAAAGGGGTGTAAATTAAGATGGAAAATGTTAGTTGTGACATAAAAAGAATGGAAGATAAAATTGTTACATTTAGTAAATTTGGTGATACTGGAAAAGGTGGTATAACAAGATTGGCTTTATCAGAAGCAGACTTTCAGGCAAGAGAAGAATTCTGCAAGAGGATGAAGGCACTAGGAGCAGAGATTGTAACAGATGATATGGGAAATATTTATGCTACCTTTAAAGGATCAGAAGATCTTCCGCATATTGCAATGGGGTCACATTGTGATTCAGTAGTACAAGGTGGAAACTACGATGGTATTCTAGGAGTACTTACAGGAATGGAAGTAGCAGAAACTATAGTTAAAGAGAATATTCCACATCGTCATCCAATTACAGTTATGATCTGGACCAATGAGGAAGGTGCTCGTTTCGACCCTGCTATGATGTCATCAGGAGTTATTACTGGTAAATTTGATAAGGCGAAGATGCTGGCGTCAAAGGATATGGAAGGTGTAACCTTTGGTGAGGCACTGGATGCCAGTGGATATAAGGGTGACGAGAAGAATAGAATGAATCCCAAGGATTACAAAGCTTTCCTAGAACTGCATATTGAACAGGGACCAGTGCTTGAAGCTGAAAAGGTGGATATTGGAGTTGTAGAAGGCGTTGTGGGAATGGTCAATTATGAATTTGAATTTATAGGTCAGGCTGGTCATGCTGGAACTGTTCCTCAGAAAATGAGACAAGATGCCCTTTTAGCAGCTTCCGAGGCTATTCAATATCTTCATAGAGAACTTGATAAGTTGGATGAAAAATTAGTTTATACTACTGGTAGAATTATCTGTTCACCAAATGTGCATACAATTATACCAGATGATGTGAAGTTTACCTTGGATGCAAGACATCAGGATCCTGAAGTGATAAAACAAGTTGTTGAAATTATTAAGAATATTCCTTCTGAACTTGCAAAATGTAAAGTTAGCTACAAAGAATTGTGGTCACGTAAAACTGTCAGCTTTAATAAAGAATTTGTGGATTTTGTTGAAAAAAATGCAGAGACTTATGGCTACTCCAATATGAGAATGTACAGTGGTCCTGGACATGATGCTCAGTTTGTAGCCGATATGCTGCCTGTAACTATGATATTTGTTCCAAGTATCGGCGGACACAGTCATTGTGAAATAGAAAAGACTCCTGTGGAGAATTGTCTAAAAGGAGCTAATGTATTACTTCAAACGGTATTGGATATAGATAAGAAATAGAAATATATTTTCACTTAAATTAAGAACTTGCTTCAATATATATTGATAAAAGTTTTTCTCAATTCAGTATATAAATTGATATTTTCAAAGTTAAAAGTAAATAATATTAACATATTGATAATCTTTTTAAATTCATTTAAACTTAGTAAAGATAAAAAATTTTAAAAAACTAAATTAAGGCAATATAAAAATAAGTATTAAGTCAAAGCTGCTGAGTATATTTTTAACCTGACTAACTTGGCGTAAGTCTCTTCGCTTCTTCAAGTGGAAGTTCGACGCCAAGTAAGCCATGCATTTGCAGTTCTAAAATTGAGATGGGCTAAAAGAATCCCCACCTGAATTAAGAACTTGTTTCAATCTAAAAATAAAATTGTTCATCAATATAGTCAGCTATATGGTTTTATTAATTTAGTAAAATGCAAAATATACTAGCATACTTACTTATTATTTACTTGAATGTGCCTAAAGAGGAGTGAAGCTTATTATGAAAGAAGAAATGTACGAATTAAAAGAAGACGTAAGCCAAAGTAAATTGTATAATAAAGACCTTGCCCCTACATCTATTAAGGAGAGAAATTGGAATACTTATAATTATACAGCATTATGGATAAGTATGGCACATTGTATACCTACTTACATGATGGCTGGCGGACTTATTGCACTAGGAATGAATTGGATACAGGCTCTTATAACTATTACCCTTGGAAATATAATTGTTTTAATACCAATGCTATTAAATGCTCATCCGGGTGCTAAATATGGAATTTCCTTTCCTGTTTTAGCGAGAGCCTCTTTTGGAACAAAGGGTGCTAATATACCGGCGGTGCTGAGGGCTATAGTTGCTTGTGGATGGTTTGGTATAAATACTTATATAGGTGGAAGTGCGCTAAATGTATTATTTTCATCTATAATACCAGGATGGAAAACTATGGGTGGAAGTTTTAGCATACTAGGATTAGCACTGCCTAATGCCATAACATTTATGATATTCTGGGGATTACAGATATATATTATATACAAAGGTATGGATGTAGTTAGAAAATTTGAAAATTGGGCTGCTCCAGTGGTATTAATACTTGCACTTGTTCTTGTAATATGGGCAGTTTACACTGCAAAAGGTTTTGGACCATTGTTTAATGAGCCAAGCAAATTCAAAACTACAGGAGAATTTATCAAGGTATTTATTCCTTCACTAACTGGTATGATTGGGTTCTGGGCAACTTTATCACTTAATATACCTGATTTTACTAGATTCGCAAGAAGTCAAAGGGAACAAATGATAGGTCAGGCTATTGGATTACCACCAACTATGACAATATTCTCAGCTATGGGAATTATAGTAACTTCAGCGACAGTTATAATATTTGGAAAAGCAATGTGGGATCCTGTTGATATAGTTTCAAAATTTACAAATCCTATAGTACTTTTCATAGGTTTTGCTGGAATAGTTATTGCATCATTATCGGTTAATATAGCAGCAAACATTGTTTCACCAGCCAATGATTTTTCAAACATGATGCCAACACGTATCGATTTTAAAACTGGAGGACTTATTACAGGTATTTTAGGTATAGTTATTATGCCTTGGAGACTTTTATCTGACCCTAGTGGGTATATATTCAATTGGCTTGGAACTTATTCAGGAATACTAGGACCAATTGCAGCAATTATAATTTGTGATTACTGGATTTCTAAAAATAAAAAACTCAATATAAAAGATCTTTTCATGGAAAATGGAATTTATACTTATTCAAATGGTTTTAATAAAAGTGCAATTATAGCCTTAGTTATTGGAGTTATTGTAGCTCTTATAGGTAAAGTAGTACCAGCCTTGGCAGGAATAGTTGATTATTCATGGTTTGCTGGCTTTGGAGTATCCTTTATAGTTTACCTAATTATGAATCCTAGAGATAAATCTGCAGATTCTGAGAGTGCAGAAACAGAAGAAACTCCAGCTGTATAAAAAAGGTGTATATAATATTGATATGTAAAATGAGATTATATTAAATTAATCCTTTAAATTGGGATGTAAATTATATGAATGAATCTTATCCAATGGAAGTTTACATTTCAATTAGTTATAAATTTATTGTTTTAAGCTTTCATAGGCATTATCTATAAACCATTAATATTAGCAGATTTAATTTTGAAATTGTTAATGTTAATGGTTTAAGATTTTTATTAAAGATACAAATTATTTTAAACAGATATATTCAATAAAATTAGGGAAATGTAGAAGGAGGTGGACTTTAGTGAGATTTTGTACTTGTAATACAGTTTCTTACTAAAGATAATTATGGATACAGTAATTAAGAATGGAACAATAGTAACTGCTACGGATACTTTTAGAGGTGACATATCCATTAAAGATGGAAAAATTCAGACTATAGCTGTAAATATAGATCCAGGTAATGCAAAAGTAATTGATGCAGAGGGCAGATTAGTTTTACCTGGTGCCATAGATGCCCATACTCATTTGGCAATGCCTTTTGGCGGCACAGTTTCTTCAGATGATTATGAAGCAGGAACAAGAGCTGCTGCCTGCGGGGGAGTTACTACAGTATTTGACTTTGCTCTTCAGACTAAAGGTGAGGGAATTATTGAAACCGCACAGAGAAGAAATAAGATTTGTGAACCTCAAGCTTGTGTAGATTATGCTTTCCATGTGGCAATTACAGATTTAACACCAAAAGTGCTTGAAGAATTCCAAACAGCAGTAGATTATGGTATACCTAGCTTCAAGGTATTTATGGTCTATAAAAAAGAAGGACTTATGGTAGATGATGGAGTACTCTGCAAGATACTGAAAAAGTCCAAGGAAACAGGAGCTCTTATAAGTGTTCATGCAGAAAATCCAGATTTAATAGATTTGAGAACAGAACAATTTTTAAAAGAGGGAAAAACTTCAGCTTGGTATCATTACTTAAGCCGTCCTGAATTTGTAGAAGCAGAGGCTGATAAGAGAGCTATTCATTGGGCAAAATCATTAAATGCTCCACTTTATATAGTTCACCTTGCCAACAAAGAAGGAATGGAAGAAGTTAAAAAGGCTAGAGATGAAGGCTATGAAATCTATGCAGAGACCTGCCCTCAATATCTTCATTTTACTAGTGATGTGTACAAAAGAGAAGATGGAAGAAATTTTGTATGTTCACCTCCAATGAAAGGCCAGGAAAGCCAGGATGCACTATGGGAAGGTATAAAAACTGGTGATATTGCAACTATAGCTACAGATCATTGTCCCTTCCAAAGTTATGAGAAGGATTGGGGAAAGGATGATTTTACAAAAATCCCTAATGGATGTATGGGTATAGAGAACATGTATCCATATATGCTAAGTGAAGCCAATAAGGGAAAAATTTCTTTTAACAAGGTTGTAGAACTTTGCTCAAGTAATCCAGCCAAGATATTTGGCTGTGCACCTGCCAAGGGAACTATAGTGCCAGGTAGTGATGCAGATATAGTAATATATGATCCAAATAAGGATTTTGTAGTTTCAAAGGATAATATGCATTCAGATGTGGATCATACTATCTGGGAGGGTACTGAGCTTAAGGGTTATCCCGTTATGACTCTTTCAAGAGGCCGTGTTGTGTTTAAGGATGGAGAGTTTTTAGGAGAACCTGGCTGGGGCAAGATGCTAAAACGTAGAAGGAAGTAGAGTCACTTGAAGTGAGAGGATAGAACTTTGATGTATGTTTTAAAATAAGTCTCAAAGCTAATGGTATATTTGCATTTATAATAACGTTCAGCTTCAAAAGAAAATCTAAAGTTTTGCTTAGTTTAAAACACTATGACTTTTAAACTCCCTTCGGTCAGACAGTAAAAGTCACTTAACGTGTTTCAAACACGCAAAACTAAGATTTTCTAGTATTCGCTTCAATGTTATTCACAATGCAAATATACCATTATGAGACCTATTTTAAAATCTTACAATGAAAGTTAGGGTGCTTCAAGTGATTGACTTCAAAATTCTAAACACTTTAAGCTCAAACAGTAAAGGGTTCCTAACGAATTTTGAAGCCGGCAAGATAAGATTTTCTAATTATTCATTCGAAGATATCTTCAACGTACATGTGCCATACCAATGAGACTTATTTTAAATCTAGTTATGAAAGTTGAATGTTCCAAGTATTTAGGAGAGAAATGTGGTTAGGGGGATGTGTGTAAGAAATATGTATTGGGTATTTTGGATGAATAAATAGATATAGTAGAATGGTTATGCTTTTATGAGAATAATGGAGTTAAGTTGCTGTAATGAAATTTAATTGTCAGATTAATATGAGATTGTAGTAATTTATTGTGATAGAATAAGTCATTACTTTGTTGATTGAATATTCTCAATATTATAAGTATTGAGAATATATTATAGATATGTGATTTAAATTATAAGTTTTAATATACATTTACAATTACAAATATTTAATAATTAAAATTAAATAGAAAATGGAGAGATTTATTTATGATTAAAAAGAAAGTTACAAAAACTATGATTATAGAAGAAACAGCAAGATGTCTTTTGTGTTATGATGCGCCTTGCAGCAAGGCATGTCCTGCTGAATTTGATCCAGCTAAGAATATTAGATCTGTCAGGTTTCAAAATTTTAGAGGATCTGCAGAATCAGTAAAGAGAATTAGTGAAGTATCGGGAAAATGTGGTGAAGCTTGTAATAAGGTCAGGTTTTGTCAAAGAAGTTGCATACGAGGAAAGATAGACAGGCCTATTCAGATAAATATGGTACATGAATTTTTAACAGAAGGTAAAAATGGAAATAAGGAGGATATCTAATATGAAAGATTTATCAATAGAATTTTGTGGTGTAAAGTGTGAAAATCCTTTTTTTCTTTCCTCATCAGTGGTAGGAAATAATTTTGAAATGTGTGCAAAGGCTCTGGAAATGGGTTGGGGAGGAGTTGTCTTTAAAACTATTGGATTTTATGTATCAAAGGAAGTTTCACCTAGATTTGATACTATAGGTAAAGAGGGAACACCTTTTATAGGTTTTAAAAATTTAGAGCAGATCTCAGAACATTCTTTAGAGGAAAATTTAGAATGGATGAGACAGCTTAAGGAGAAGTATCCCAATAAAATTTTAGTAGCTTCTATAATGGGACAGAATGAACAGGAATGGACAGAACTTGCAAAGCTGGTTACTGAAATAGGAGCAGATATAATAGAGTGTAATTTTTCCTGTCCTCAGATGGCAAGTGATGCCATGGGATCAGATGTAGGACAAAATCCAGAATTAGTTAAAAGATATTGTGAGGCAACAAGAAAGGGAAGTAATTTACCTATACTTGCCAAGATGACACCTAATATAGGAAATATGGAGATTCCAGCTATTGCGGCTATGGAAGGTGGAGCAACAGGTCTTGCAGCAATAAATACTATTAAAAGTATTACTAAAATAGATTTAGATAGCTTTTTATCTTACCCAATAGTCAATGGCAAATCCTCTGTATCTGGTTATTCTGGTAAAGCAGTAAAGCCTATAGCCTTAAGATTTATACATGATCTAGCAAAAAATGAAACTCTTAAAGGAGTACCTATAAGTGGCATGGGGGGAATAGAGACCTGGGAAGATGCTGCTGAATTCATATTACTTGGTTCAACAAATCTTCAAGTTACTACTGCGGTAATGCAGTATGGATACAGAATAATTGAAGATTTAATAAGTGGATTATCTTATTACATGGAAGATAAGGGGTTTGATAAGCTTCAGGATATGGTAGGACTTGCTCTTGAAAACATAGTGCCAGCAGAAGAACTTGACAGAAACTTTATTTTATATCCTTCTTTTGATGAAAATACCTGTGTAGGCTGCGGTAGATGTTATATCTCCTGTTATGATGGAGGACATCAGGCAATAAAATGGGAAAGTGATTTGCGCAGACCAATACTTATGGAGGATAAGTGTGTAGGATGTCATTTATGTGCAAATGTATGTCCAGTTAAGGCTATATCCTCTGGAAAAATTCAGTATAAGTAGTTGATATATAGTTTCATAAAGATTGATTAGTTTTAGTGAGAAAAGACGAAGGTCAAAGCAAAGTATAAAGTTCAAAAAACAAATATCAAATGGAGAAAAAATGATAAAAATAAATACATCTAAGAAAAGGTATTTTGACCTTTTCTTAAAATGTAGGTTCACTAACTTCCTTCCCCGCTACATACCTGATCTTTATATTTCTGTCATCACCAGTGTAGATGAATTTCTGAAGTCTTTCTTCTAGAGTTAATTCTTTTACTATAGGAAGAGTACTATCGTCAATTATTAAAGCATCAAATTCATAGCCTTCTTCAAAGCTTCCAACTTTTCCAAAGAATTTGCCTCCGCCTTTTGTAGCAAGATAGAATATTTCAGCAGTGTTTAACGGTTTTTCAGCTCTATTTTTCACAGCATAGTTTAAATTGGATACTTGAGCTGTAGATACCATAGTATTTATCATGGATAGACTATGTCCGCCGGAAATATCACTTCCAAGGGCTACGGGGATACCTCTATCTATGAGCTTCCTTATGGGAGCTATACCACTGGATAGATTATTGTTTGAATTAGCACAATGTACGGCAAAAATCTTTTTTTTAGCCATTAAGGCAATTTCATCTTCCTTTAAATGTACACAGTGAGCCATGCAAGTAGAAAATTGTCTTAAAAGTCCTGTTTCATAATATACTCTAGCATAGTTTTTACTTCTTGGATGAAGTTCTTTTACAAAGGCAATTTCGTCTTTATTTTCACATAGATGTGATTGTATTTTAGTATTATACTTTTCTGCAAGCTTTCCAAGACCATACATTAATTCTTCAGTACAAGTAGGTACAAATCTTGGAGTAATTATTGGCTTTACTAAATCGTATTTATTTGAGTATTCTATTAGAATTTCCTCTGTGTCCTTTAAGGAGTTTTCTGTAGTTTCAATTAAGAAATTCGGAGAGTTCCTGTCCATATTGACTTTGCCTACATAAGCTGAAAGTCCTGATATATTAAACATATCCATAAGCATTTTTGAGGATTCTTTATGGAGGGTTGCAAAGATTACAGATCGAGTAGTTCCAAATTTCCATAATTCCTTAATAAGACTTGAATATACCTTCTTAGCATAAACTAAATCTGAATACTTTTTTTCTTCAGGGAAGGTATAAGTTTCAAGCCAAGGCATTAATTCCTTATCTAGTCCAAGTCCTAAATTTGCAAATTGTGGAGCATGAAGATGTAAGTCTACAAAACCTGGAATTATAAGAGAATTTCCATAGTCTTTTACAATTATATCTTTAAACTTTTCAGGAAGCTTTTCATATACGCCTTTAACAGATTTATTTTCTATAATAATATAGCTATTTTCAAATATACTGTATTTACCTAAATCAGGGGTAAATATAATATTACCTTTAACAGCATAAACATTTTCCATAATTATACCTTCTTTCTGGAGTATATCTAGTTGTTTTATTATATGAATTGTAAACAACCTTGGTAATTATAGCTTTTAGAAAATATTTTGTCAATTAATCATACTGACTAGTTAAAATTTTATGCTTGGTTAAATTTTACTAAATTATTCAGCAGTAAAGGACTATTTATATTGTTTCAGTAAATTGGCAGAGGCTTTTATTTCATAGAGAAAAGGAGAGTTAAAATTCAGCTCTCCTTAATAATTAGTTATTAAATTTTATTTGCTTTTTTAGAAATATATAGTGAGTTTATTCCAATTCCATGTGATCAAATATACCAATACAGCCCAGGGAAATCAGTGCTGCTGCAGCAACTCCATATAATAAGAATGCAAAGTATATAGCATATCCAGCAAAATCTTTAAGTAAAAATGTAAATATAAGTATTATTAATACCATTGGAATAGCTAGTAGTAATTGAAAAATCATAAATAGTATGGCAGTAGCAAATTGTCCAGTGAAACCTAAGGCATGGGCAATTCTGAAGGTCAAAAGTCCGCTGTAAGAGAGCATGCCTCCCCAAACTATATAGCATATTATACAAAGTAATATTTCCAATATTGATTTTCTTCCCAGTATTCCAAAAGGTACAAACAGTATTACAGCATCAGAAAATATTTTTATCAGAGAAGAAGCTATACCATAAAATAACTTCTTTTGGGGGCTATCAGGTAAAAGAAATATAAAATAATTGTATATTTCATTATATATTTTACCACCAAATCCAGAAGTAAAAAGTAATAAACCTGAAGCAATGATGAATATAATCTTTATGTCCATACTTTTAGCGAAAATACCTAGAACTATTGAAATTGATAAAAGTATAAGTGAATAGGTATTTACAAAAAATATAAAACTTCTCTTTGAGTACTCATCCATATGTTTAAATAGTAAAACTTTTGCTCCATATTTTTCTTTAAGATTTAATTCTGAATTTTTAAATTTAAAGGGTCTCAGTATAAATCCCTTTTTATTATTATTTGAAGATATTTTACTGTTTTTTACATTCTTAATATCTTCATTGAATTCTGCCGAACTTAGCATGTCTTCATAAAAGTCAAGTTTCATAGAATAGGTTATATAAATTAAGAGTAAACTTAAAGCTGTGATTAAGATTATATATACAAAGTATGAAGACTTAACTCCAGTGATAGTCTGAAGAGCTATTTCTCTCATCCATCCAAAGAGTGGTATATATTTAAACAATGAATTATAAGTTAAAGTTTCTCCAAACTTTACTGCAAAGCTTTTTATATCACCTTTTACTACTATAAAAGTAATCAGAGCTGCTAATACCAATATAAAGGACTTTATAAAGCTGCGTATAATAAAACCCACTTTTTTATATTTACTGCATAGGGCAAATACAAATAATTTTAAACAATTACATAAAATTAATTGAAAGATAATATAGGATATAAAAAATAGAATTTGTGCCATTGGTGTTATTTTTAAATTTTTTATAACATTTGTAATCTGAAGCAGTATATAGATTGATGTGAAAAATTCCAATGCTATTTTTTTTACTATACCGTAAAGCATTATAGTCTGCGGTTTTATTGGTGATACAAATATAAGATTTACATCACTCATACTAAATTTTGATTTTACCTTTTTTGTACCACTATATAGTGAAAATAGAAAAGTTACTAAAGTTAAAATTACAAATATACTTACACAAATTGTTAAAGAAATATCATTTTCAGAAGAATTTTTTCTTGGTAAAAGTAAAACTCCAACCCAAATCAATGTAAAAATTATTCCAATAGATCTCTGTGGTTTTTCTTTAATTCTCTTTAGATAATTTATGATACTGGTTTTTAATAAATAGATTAAGGCTTTCATATTCTATTCCTCCGTAAACTCGAAGAATATTTCTTCCAGGGATTTAAATTCATTATTGAATTCACTTCTTGCTTTAGACAACACAAATTCACCATTTTTCATTATTAGGATTCTATCCCAAAGTTCTTGAACAGAATCAAGAAGATGTGTGCTTACTACTATTGCAACTCCTTCATTTTTTAATTTAATCAATAGTTCTTTCATATTTCTTATAGCCTTTGGATCAAGACCAAGCATAGGCTCGTCCACAAGAAGAACCTTTGGTTCAGTAATTAATGCACAGCAGATACTGGCTTTTTGCTGCATTCCCTTTGATAAATCACTGCCATACTTATCTTTTTTATCCCAAAGATCAAATAGTTTAAGAAGTTCTTCTGCTCTTTTCTCATGATTTTTTATATTAAAAGCGTGAGCCATAAGTGTGAGATGTTCGCTTATAGTTAATAGAGGAAATAGAGAAGGTAGTTCAGGTATATATCCCAAGGCACTTTTGCCTTTAATACTTTTATTATCGTAGCCGCAAATTTCTATTTTACCTTCATATTTTAAAAGACCTGCGATAGATTTTATGATTGTAGATTTACCAGCACCATTAGGACCTGCCAGTACTGCTACTTCACCGGCATTTACTGTGAAATTGACATTTTTTACTGCTTGTGTTTTACCATAGTTTTTACTTAATTTTGATACTTCTAGCATATATCTCTTCCCTTCATTATAAATAATTTTTAACATGACTAACTTGGCGTAAGTCTCCAACGCACTCTGTACAGTCCTCGCACCAAATTAAAATTTGGGCTCTCTACTTGCACTCTGTACAGCCCTCACACAAAATCGAAAAGAAGATTTTGGTTCTCTGCTTTTCTTCAAGTGGAAGCTCAAAGCCAAGTAAGCCATGCATTTGCAGTTCTAAAATTCAGATGGGGTAAAAGAATCCCTACCTGAATTAAGAACTTGCTTCAATTTGATTTTATTTAATCATTAGTGAATACATAACTTCAATTATCTTATGCAGCATAGCGTTAATACAAGATAAGAATCTCTTATATAATCTAATTTACAAGGGATAAATTAGATTAATAATAAAGTAATACACGTAGGATAAAAAATTAGTTGAATATTTTAAAGATCATATTATATAAAAAGCTATAAAGATATTAGAAAATTATGGCTAATCACATACATATTACTATAAAAATGAGAAAAATACTAGATGAATACTTAAAATTGTTCAATATAAATAAATATTAGATTACATAATTAAGGGTTTTTATGTTTTAAGTATATTGCAAAATATGTCAAAAAAATGAATTCGTTTTATCTAATGTTATTTGTAGAATATAGTATAATTATATATAATATTGAAATTATGTAATTGTACAATAATTAATTTCTGCAAAACTACATGAATAAATTTAGATAATAGTCAGTGTATCGGATAACTTACCTAAAATTAGCGAGAACACAAATTCTTACTGCGTAAGATTAATTATAAAAATATAAAGCAAAATTATTTTACATTTACAATGGGGATAATATAGGTTATTTAATTTGAAAACAGAGGGATGGATATGAAATATACTTTAAAAAAATCTAAGAAAGCATTTTTGTATACAAAAGATGATATTGCAGTGGAAGTTAATGATGATTTTATGGACATTACAGGATATTCTAAAGAAGAATTATTAGGGAAATCTATTGAGCAAATTATTGATCTTCTTAGAATAAGTAGTTTTAATTATAATCAAAATTTAAATGAGGAATATAGTTATTATTTTGTTACAAAATTAGACAAAGTTAAAAAAGTAAATATTTCATTCAGTCTATTAGAAAAGGATGAAAGAAAAAAATATTATTTTGACGAAAAGAATTGCTTTTTCATTGAAGATAAAGTATCCTTTATGGAAAAAATTTGGACAAAAGATCAGGGAGAATTTGCAATATGGGAAAGTGAAAATTTAATTATGCTTCAATGTAGTGAAGGATTTTCAAGTTTTTTTAGATTATCCCATAGTAAAAAAGAAAATTATATAGGAAAAAATATAAAAGAGATTGAGAATAAAGTAAGTGATATAAGTAAAGTTTTAAAAAAAGCAATAGATACAGGTAAAGCTCAAATGATTAAGGAATCTAGACACACTTTCAATAGTGAAGAGAGCTATTGGAATTTTAATATGATTCCAATAACTATTAAAGGTAAAGTTAAATATATAATTCAAACCTGCTCAAATATAACAGAAAAAGTGTTACGGGAAAAAATTATAAAGGAACAAAATATTAAATTAATACAAACTCAATATGATTTTTTTAATACCATGATAAATAATCTTGATTTACCTGTAATTAGACTATCTTATCCAGATTTTAAAATTAAAACTTTAAATCATAAGGGATATATTTTATTAAAAAGATTAAAACCTGAAATAGAAAATTTAGAGAAACTTAAAGGTATAAGATGTGCTAATATATATGATAACTTTGATGAAAAATGTCTTTTAAGTCATATTAAAAATATCTTAGAAAATAAAGATAAATTTGGTATTCGTAAAAGATTTGTAGTATCAGGAGAAGAAACATTTATGAATATGGTACATTATCCACTAATCGATATTGATGGAAAGGTATTGGAAATTATTCAAATAGCTGTGGATGTAACGGAGGAAATTAGAACAAACAATAAAGTAGAAAAGAGCCTTAGAATACAGCAGGAAGTTTTTGCTAACATATCTCATGAATTGAGAACTCCATTGAATGTAATATTTAGTGCAATTCAATTATTTCAGTTATATTTGAATAAGGATAATTTAAATGAAAATAAAAATAAAATAATAAATAATTTGTATACTGTAAAGCAAAATTGCTACAGATTATCAAGATTTGTGAATAATATAGTGGACTTAGCTAAGATAGAAGCTGGGAATTTTAAATTAAACTTATGTAATGAAAATATAGTAAATCTGATTAAGGAAATAGTTAAATATTCAGTCAAATATATAAAATTTAAAGGAGTAAACATAGTTTTTAATACAAATGTTGAAGAAAAAATTATTGCCTGTGATTCCTATGAATTAGCGCGAGCTATTTTAAATTTGATTTCCAATGCTATAAAATTTTCCCATAACAAGAGTGAAATCTACGTGGAATTAGTAAATAAAAATAAAACTGTGGAAATATCTGTAGCTGATAATGGAATGGGCATTGATAAAAATTATTATGATGTTATATTTCATAAATTTAATCAGATTGATAAATCCTTTACAAGAAATACAGAGGGCAGCGGTATGGGACTTTATATTGCTAAATCAATTATAGAAATGCATAGTGGTAAAATAAGTGTAGAAAGTAAGCTTGGCAAGGGAAGTAAATTTAAAGTGGAATTACCTTCAAAAATACTAAAAAATAATTATAAAAATAATAATCATTTAAGCGATAATTTGGACATGATAAATATGGAATTCTCTGATATATATTCTAGTTAAAAATTCAAATATTATGGTAACATTTTTATGTAGGCATAGATATAAGTTAGTTATAAAAAATGACTTATATTTGTGTCTATATAAAAAATATATTTAAAATTTTCTAGAAATAATTTATCTTTATTTTATCAAATGTAAACGTATTTATATTTGATAAAATAATAAGGTAAATTACATTTCATTAATAATTTAATATATAATTAAAAAGAAAATTAAAAAATATATTGATTTTATTGCTAAAAAATAATATACTCATATTAACGCAAATTTACATAGCATTTAAATAAATATTAATTTCATAGTAAAGTTTTAAATTTAATTTATTTTTAATTTATAGGAGGAATGTTTAATGAGACAGGTAGCTATTTATGGAAAAGGTGGAATAGGTAAATCAACTACAACACAAAACCTAACATCAGGTTTACATGCAATGGGTAAGACTATAATGGTAGTAGGATGTGATCCTAAAGCAGATTCAACAAGATTGTTATTAGGAGGATTAGCTCAAAAATCCGTTCTTGATACATTAAGAGAAGAAGGAGAAGATGTTGAGTTAGATTCCATATTAAAAGAAGGTTATGGCGGAATCAGATGTGTTGAATCCGGCGGTCCAGAACCAGGAGTTGGATGTGCAGGAAGAGGAATAATCACTTCAATAAATATGCTTGAACAATTAGGAGCTTATACAGACGATTTAGACTATGTATTCTACGATGTACTTGGAGACGTTGTTTGTGGTGGATTCGCAATGCCAATCAGAGAAGGAAAAGCTCAGGAAATATACATAGTAGCAAGTGGAGAAATGATGGCACTATATGCTGCTAATAACATATCAAAAGGTATCCAAAAATATGCTAAGAGTGGTGGAGTTAGACTTGGTGGTATCATCTGTAACAGTAGAAAAGTTGCAAATGAATATGAATTGCTTGATGCTTTCGCTAAAGAACTTGGAAGTCAGTTAATACATTTCGTACCAAGAAGCCCAATGGTTACAAAGGCAGAAATCAACAAGCAAACTGTTATTGAATTTGATCCTACTTGTGAACAGGCTGAAGAATACAGAGAATTAGCTAGAAAAGTAGATGCAAATGAATTATTCGTTATACCAAAGCCAATGACTCAAGAAAGACTTGAAGAAATATTAATGGAATATGGTTTAATGGATCTATAGGATTCATTATTTTAAGAGATGTTTCACAGTGTATGTTTATACATTGTGAAACATCTTTTTAAGTTTTCAATAGTATACTTTTAGTTAAAAATAACTACTTGTTTTTAGCAGGAGAACTATTATGAAAAGCTGTTTTTGCAGCATCTGTATCCATAGTTTTTTCAGTAATATTGTTTAGGGCTTTATTTTGCTTTACATTTTTAGTCTTTTTGTTTCTGTTCATTTTTTTATCACTCCTCCATAAAAATATAGAAACTTAACAGCTATATTTTTAACAAATATAATAAAAAATATTTGCAAAAATAAAAGAAAAGGGTAAATCAATATTTTAATTAAATAATAATTCATTTTCAGTAGTTAATTCAGTTAGTTCAGATATCTTTTTTATATCCAAGCTTTTTAGCATTTTGTAGCTACTTTTTCAATACCTTGTTTCAGTCTTCTTTTTTCTACATTTTTAAAATTTTTTTCAATAAGAATGAATTTTTTGTCTGTTAAAATTAAATTACCTTTTTTGTTAAATATGACCAATCTTTCTTTGTAAAACCTTTAAGGAATTCTAAAAAGTTATTAGGAGAAAAAGATTTAAAAATAGCAATTCTTGAAGATTTAATAAAAAAAGCAAACCCTCAATTAAAGATAAAGTAGAAATAGCTAAAAAATATATAACTCAAGGATATAATGCAGTTTTTGTACTGAAAACAGTTAAGATTTCTAGGTCAACTTATTACTATAACTTAAGTGCTGAAGGTAAAGAAAAAGCTAAATCTAAGGGCGGTAAGCCTAGGGGATATAGCCTAAATAAAGAGAATAAAAAGATATGTGATGAGCTTATTAAAGAGTTTATTATAGAGTCAATTGATGGTGATGCCATTAATTATGGATATAGAAAAATAACTTATCATCTAAGAAAATATTACAATCTTATAATTAATCCTAAGAAAGTTTATAGGCTTTGCAAGGAGCTCAATGTACTTAAAGAACAAAGAGTTATTAAACCTAAAGTAAAGAGAACCATTGCAGCTAACAGAATTGTAACAGGTTCAAATCAGCTTTGGGAAATGGATATAAAATATGGTTATATTCAAGGTCAAGATAAATTTTTCTATCTGCTAAATCTAATTGATATTTTTGATAGAAGTATTATTGACTACCACATGGGATATCACTGTGAAGCTAAAGATGCGGCAGCATTATTAAGAAAATGTTTAATGAGAAGAAATCTATTTGAAGATGGAGCTAAGAAACCTGTAATAAGAACAGATAACGGACCTCAGTTTGTAAGCTATAAATTCAGTGAGTGCTGTGAGAAAGTTAAAGTGGAACATGAGAGAATACCAGTAAAAACACCAAATAAAAATGCTCATGTAGAATCATTTCATCGAATCCTTGAGGATGAATGTTTAAAAATTAATGAATTTCAAACTTATGCAGACGCATATGAGTCAGTAAACGAATTCATGATAAGATATAACAATAGGAGAATGCATTCAAGCTTAGGTTTTATGTCACCAAATGAATTTTATACCCTTCATTTTGGAGAGAATCTAACTGGCATTGAAATAAGGGTCTAATTCTAAGAAAATCGAAGAATTTATTAGGTTTTGTCCAAAACCAAGGGGTTAATCCGAAAGGTATTTTAATACGAAGAAAATAATCAAAACTCTGTAGTTGCAGTAATTTATAATATCTATTAGTTTGAATTAAGTATGACTATTATACTAATGTAATAATGGTAAATAAGTGCGATTCAACTTTTAATAATTATTAAATTGAATTAAAAACTATTTAACAATAAGAAAATTATATTTAAAGGAAGTGAATAAATGAATTTATCTATTGCTACAGCAACATTTTATCATGTGCCATTCAAAGAAACTCTTGAAATTATTAAAAAGGCTGGATTTGAGTATATTGAACTTGATATTTACTGGAAGGGTGGAGATAACTGGGAAGCTGGGCAGCATCTAAAGAATTTAAAACCACGAGAAGTATTGAAAATGATTAAAGAAAGTGGCCTTAAAATAAGCTCACTTCATGATATTGGTGGAGTTGTTTATAGCGACAATGATTCTATGATTTCATTTGATACATACGAGTATTTAGAGTATGGAGTAGATGATATTCCTTGCGTTGTATTCCATACACCACACAAAAAGACTGATGATATAGGTTGGTGGGAAAAGTACAAGGAAAAAGCAGGAGCAGATTTACAAGAACTTAAAGGCAAAGCTCTAATTTGTATTGAAAATATGTCCTGTTTTGATGGTTATCAGGTAGCACTAATTAATCCTACAGATATGATTGATTTTTCCAAAGAAAATGAGATATTTGTAAATATTGATACTACACATTACGCTGAAGCTGGAATTGATATAGTACAAGCTGCCGATATATTGAAAGATTGCGTGAAAAGTATACATTTAAGTGATTTCAAGTATGGTAAAACACATTTATACATTGGAGAAGGTGACCTGAATTTTAAAGGCTTTTTTAATAATCTTTATTTAGATAATCTTCATGCAATTACTTTAGAATGTAATATACCATATTGATAGGAACAATCCAAACATAGCTGTGCAATCTATGAGGCAAGCTCGAAATTATTTGGAAAATATAATTGTATAATTTTTACATTATTAAAATGACACTGAGGTTTGATTCGGATTTTTCTAATGAATTAAATTAAATCAAAGATTAGAAGCCTACCCGTATAGAAAAAAGAATGGTTATTTTGTAAAATAGTAAATGAAGAAATACTATTAGTAAATATCAAACTAGCGTAAGAGGTTGGAATATGATTATATATTTGATAAGACATGGTAAAGACAATGATAATTATCGTGGTGGCTGGAGTGATTTGGGATTAGTAGAAGAGGGAATAAATCAATCCAAGTTATTATATAAAAATAAGGAAAAATATAAAATTGATACATTGATTAGCAGTGATTTAAGACATGCTGTTGAAACAACACAAGAGATAGAGAAAAAACTTAATATATCTGCAAAATTCTCTTCAAAGTGGAGAGAAAATAATAATGGTATATTATCCGGTATGCTGAATAGTGAAGCACTTCAGAAATATCCTAACCTTTTTTTCAATACATTGAGAATGGATGAACAATATCCTGGAGGAGAGAGTCCTGTAGAATTTTATAACAGGATTAAAGAGTCATACAATAAACTCTGTAATAGGATCCTTAATGGTGAAATTGGTCCCAATGTAATGCTTGTTACACATGGTGGAGTAATAAATATTATTTATCATATTGTAAAGAGTATTAAATGGACTAATAAATGTAGTCCATTATGTAAATTGACAACTACAGGTATACATGCAATTGAATATACGGTAGATGGTTGGAAGATAACTATATCTAATAATATAGAGCATTTACAGTAAAATATTAAAGATCACAATAGATTAAAAAAACGTTTTATGATATTGAGTGAATTACTGGGAAGCTTGACATAACAGTAACAGATTATTAAATTATATTTATAGCTTTTATAATCAATATCTTATGTTACCATAATAACTATGTGGAATATAACATTTATTGACTAGGAGTGAATAGGATGAGAAAAACATGCATATTTTCATGGTTCGGATATCTAATTAATATGAATGAAAGGTTTAAATTAATTAAACAAGCAGGTTTTGATGGAGTACTTCTATGGTGGAGTGATGAAAATATTGATACAGATGGAGCAAAAGAAAAGCAACCGGAATTAGTATTAAAAAATGATCTATTTATAGAGAACATACATTTGCCTTTTAGTGGTATAAATGATTTATGGATTGATAATATAAATGGTGATCATTATGAAAAGATGATCATTAATAGTATCAGACAGTGTGATAACTTTCAAATACCAACAGTTGTTATGCATTTAACTAGAGGGGACAACCCTCCTTCAATTTGTAAAACTGGATTAAATCGTATAAAGAGAATTGTAGATACAGTTGAAAACTTAAATGTTAATATTGCACTTGAAAACTTAAGAAAGCCAGAATATATTGATTATATTTTTGAAGAAATATCCTCACCTAAACTCGGATTTTGTTATGATAGTGGACATAATAATTGTTTTACTCCAGAAAGAGATTTTTTAAAGGATTAAGGAGATAAGCTGTTTGCACTGCATTTACATGACAATGACGAAATAGAGGATTTACATATGCTGCCTTATGATGGAAATATTGAATGGAAGAAAATTAAGAATCAAATTGATAATACACATTATAGTGGAGCTATTTCTCTTGAAATTGAGCAAGGAACACACGAGAAATACAGAAATATGTCAGCAGAAGAATTTTTAAGAAGAGCATTTATTTCAGCTTCTAATTTAACTTAAATGTATTAAAATAATAAATTTAGTGCAAAAGAAAATAGTACTAAGCTTTCTAGTGTAATTTATTAACTACAATTTTCAGGATTGGTAGTAAAAAAAGGATGAACATAATTAAAGATAATAGTGAAATGTAAGTTTGCGGGATGTGATAAATTGCCTAGGAGAAAGAAAAAAATACTGGATGATAATTTCATAATGTCACCAATATGGAGGTATGTCTATGGATTTATTGGAATGTAACCAATACTTGAGAAGCATGGAACTGAAAAGAAAAGATATAGAATCCTTTGATAAGTATCCTTATTGTTTATATGCAATAAAAAATTTATATAGTCTTAAATTCCATCCAAAGATTACTTATATAGTAGGAGAAAATGGTTCAGGTAAATCTACAATTTTAGAATCAATTGCGGTTGCCTATGGTTTTAATCCTGAAGGTGGAACAATTAACTTTAACTTTTCATCTATGGATACTCATTCAGAGTTACATAATTATATAAAATTAATAAAAGGAGTAAGAAAGCCTAAGGATGGATTTTTTTTAAGAGCAGAAAGTTTTTATAATCTTGCAACCAATGTTGATGAACTTGATAGAGATATTCCAGGACTTGTGAATTATTATGGTGGAAAGTCATTACACAAGCAATCCCATGGAGAATCTTTTTTTTCATTGTTCATGAATAGATTCTCTGGAAATGGACTATATATTTTAGATGAGCCTGAAGCGGCACTGTCTCCATCAAGGCAGATGTCCATGTTAGCAAGAATTCATGAACTGGTAAATAAAAAATCTCAGTTTATTATTGTAACTCATTCTCCAATTATAATGGCATATCCGGATGCTGTTATATATGAAATAAAAGATACAATAAATGAAGTTAAATATGAATACACAGAGAATTATCAGATAATGAAAAGTTTTATTAATAATAAAGATAAAATGATAAGAATTCTTATGAATTAAATTGTATAAATTATCAACGATAATCTGTTTTAATAACATCTATAAAGTATAAATTATTAAGGAGAAAAAATGAAATTTTCCAGAACAGCTATTATAATAGTATCATTTTTTTTAATAATTATTGGAGGGTTTATAATAAGTCATACCACTCCTTCAATGTCTATTAGGGCACATATATTTATAAATGGATATCCAATTGGAGCATTTAAAGGAACTATACAGGTTAATAAAGGCCAATATAATATGGACAAGGATGTTCTTCATAGAGGAAATTCTATGATTTACACTATGGTTGGCTATCACATATATGACAGGGTAACAGGAGATGTAATATCCAATTATAAAGTTAAAAAAATTGGATTTTTATATTTTGTAGAAGACTATGGAGAAGGTTAATTATTTATATAACAAGAAGCAGTGGATAAAATAACATTCCACTGCTTGCGCATTTTTGGTAATAATTATAAGATTAATTGGCTGATTTTAGACTAACTGCATACTTAAGTATCCTCACCATCTGGCTTACAAAAGAGTTTTCGTTATCAAACCAGGCTGATACTCTAACCTGATATTCATCTGGGTGGCTTTGGATCACCAGAGTTTGGGTGGCATCAAATATGGAGGCATAAGTATTTCCAATAATATCAGAGGATACATATTCTTCTTCAGTATATCCGAAAAATTCTGATGATGCACCTTTCATGGTCTTATTAATATTGTCTGCTGAAATATCCTTTCCACATACAACTGCAGTAAAGGTTATGTAACAACCTATGGGTACAGGTACTCTTACTGCAGAGCCCATAAGTTTGCCTCTTAAATCAGGGATTACAATACCCACTGCCTTTGCAGCTTCTGCTGTTGTGGGTACAATGTTTGAGGATGCCGCACGTGAACGTCTGTAATTGCCTCTTCTTTGTGGTCCGTCCACCAACATTTGAGTGCCTGTAAAGCCATGAACTACAGTCATAATGCCACTTTGAATAGGTGCATAAGCATTCAAGGTCTTCACAACAGGAGCAAGTGCATTTGTGGAACAGGATGCGGCTGATATTATATTGCTCACTGGTAATAAGATGTTGTGGTTTACACCGTACACCACGGTAGGAATGTCAGACCCTGCAGGAGCTGAAAGCAGTACTATCTTGGCACCTGCCTTTATGTGTCTCTGTGCCTTTTCCTTTGAAAGGTATGCACCTGAACAATCAATTACAACATCTATACCAAGCTGTTTCCATGGAAGGTTTACAGCATCAGTTTCGTTATAGACGTTTATTTTCTTTTTATTAACCGTTATGTAGTTACTGCCGGCTTCAATGCAATTTGCATAACGATATGTACCTTGTGTTGTATCATATTTTAATAGATAAGAGAGCATATCTGTATCAGTTATATCATTGATTGCAGTTACTTCCAATTCATGTGAATCGAATATCTGCCTAAATGTAAGACGTCCTATACGACCAAATCCATTAATTGCTATTTTAGTTCCCATAAGTATTTCCTCCTAAATCTATTTGTATTATGCTTAATTGTTATTTACCAATAAAATATACTACAATATGTATAATCTGTGGAAAGAAAGTCATTACAATAACTGCCCGCAGTACTTGCATTATTATCACATCTGTATTTTCAACACCCATATCAGAGGAAATCAGTGCCATATCAGAAGCACCAGCAGGAGTTGTTATGAGCATGGACTCTTTTCTTGTAAATCCACAGGTTTTTCTGATTATTATGCCTGTAAAGAAGCAGTTTATCATATAGGCAATAATAATGATTAGCAGTGGAATAAAAAGATATCTCAGCTCTAGTAAATCCTGCAATACTATATTACTTCCAAGATAACAGCCGCTTAGAACTTGAGCACATTTTTTTGCCCAGCGTGGTATGTAAGCAAAATCAAAAACTAGTTTTAGAATAAGTACTGCAATAATGGGAAATGAAAAGGAAGCAGATGGAATCTTTGTCATACTACCAAGTATTCCTGCTATTGCAGCAACTATGAAGGTGCAAGCAAAAGATTGCCAAGATTTTGTTTTAGATTTTTTACGTTTTTCAGTATTAGCTTCTCTTTTTTTATACTTTTCAGTAGACTTTTTACTTCTATCATAGGCAAGTATTAATGAAGGGAATACACCTATCCCTAACACTTGTCTTACTATTTGCAGTACAGCTACCTTTGGTGCATCAGCTCCCATAGCGGCTGCTATAATTGGTGTATCGCTGATGCCTCCGGGAACAACAGACATAAGTGAAGTTAAAAGATCTAAGGGACTTACCAAGTATATAAGTAAACCTGCCGAAAGATTTAGTATAAGAAAACTAATCAGCATAATAGCAGCAGGCTTAGCTATTATAGGAATTCTTTTTACATCACTTTTCTCCATAATACATCCAATAAATGCTCCAGCAACTATTTGTACAAATAATTTAGTCTCGTTAGGTACATATGTAGTTCCAAAAAAAATGTTCAGTATAGCAGCTCCTACAATAGCACCGGCCAGAAGGCCACCTGGAATTTTAATTTTAACTGCAGCAAGTCCAAAAATACTTCCAATAAACAATGTTAGAAATAGATAAAAAATGTTCATCATTTGCTCCTCCTATTTAATTTTTTATATATAAATTCATATAGATTCACACTTGTAGTGAATAAAAATGTGTGATATAATATGAAATGACATATTAATATACATAAATAAGTTTTTAAGTATAATATTATATTATTTCGTGCATATAATCAATATAAAAAATATGTAGATTTAAAATATAAAGATAAATTTAATTACTATAATGAATGGAAAAAGTGGTCAATGGCAGATAAAAATATTAAAAAGAAAGATGAGGTGAAAAATCCTGATTTTTGGATAGTAAACAGAAAAAAATTAGTAAGTTAGTATTAACTTTAAAATAGATTGAATTTTCCACAAGAACACCTAGTAGGAAAGCCTTGTGTGGATAGATATATTTTAGGGGCTGAGTAACACTAGCAATTCTACTGAACTTTATAAGGATATTGGAAATCGTTAAATTATAAAGGCATTGTGGAATTTTAATAGGTCAGTATTAACCTTAGTAGTTGAATTCTGTGATACTACCATTCTATTAGTTGATAGAATGAAAATATTAGATACGTATGTTTGTCTAATATTTAGAAATCAGGTTTACATGGAAGAGAGAAATGCTTTATCTACTCAGGAAGTTGCAGATATGCTTCATGTTAGTAAAAGTAAAATATACGATTTGATAAAAAAGGGAGAAATAAATTCTTATAAAGTAGGTAGAAAAGTGCGCTTTATGGAAAAAGACGTAAAAGAGTATATTGCTCGTTCACGAAATAATCAGCCTATTGCAGCAGCTTCTGCTAGTGAAGATTTTAATCTTATGGGTAGTAATAAGAAAAATGAGGGTTTTATTATATGTGGGCAGGATTTAATACTAGATGTGCTTTCTAATTATATGAGGCTTCATGGTATTCCTGCATTAAGAGCTTATATAGGAAGCTATGACAGCTTGATATCTCTTTATAAGAATAAGGTGAATGTAGCATCGGCGCATTTGCTGGACATTGATACTGGTACATATAATATTCCCTATGTTAAGAGGCTTATTCCTGGAATTCCAACTGTTATCATTCATTTGACTTGGCGAATTCAAGGATTGTATGTTCAAAAAGGCAATCCAAAGGGTATTTATGATTGGAAGGATTTTGGAAGAGATGATATTACTATGATTAACAGAGAACGGGGTGCTGGTTCAAGAGTATTGCTTGATGAAAATTTAAAACTTCTTGGGATATATGGAAGTTTTATTAGAGGATATGGTAATGAAACTCAGTCACATCTGGCAGTTGCCAGTGCAGTTAGCAGTGGTAAGGCAGATGTAGCAGTAGGTAGTGAAAAAATAGCAAGACAGGTGGATAATATAGAATTTATTCCACTCCAGAAGGAAAGATACGACCTAGTTATAAGAAAAGAAGATCTTCACACCGCTGAAATGGAAACTCTATTGAAAATAATTCGTTCAGATACATTTAAGAATGAATTTGAACATATAGGCGGATATGATACAAGTGATATGGGAAAAATTATTGAAAGAATATAATTGATCTAAACTTCAGTTATCTTTCCAATTTCACTTAAATTGTACCCTTTAATACCTTGTAATTCCATCTTAAAATTTTCTGAATGAAGTATATCTATTAATGCATCAAAAGGTATACTGTGTAAATACTCTTTTTTTAGAATGAGTTCATACCTTTCTTTTTGCAAAGGTATAAATTCTATATCTGGTATTTGATAAGCTGTTTTTTCTATTCCAAGACCAAAGTCAGCTTTACCACTGGAAACAATACTTGCTACAGCTACATGGGTTAAATATTTTTCATTGTAACCTCTTAAATCTTTACTGGAAAGTCCAAGTAGTTTTAGGTGCTGATCTAGAAGTACCCTTGTACCGGCACCATTTTCTCTATTGGCAAAGGTTATATCCTTTCGTTTTAAATCTTCCCAGCCAGTAATTTTTTTAGGGTTACCTTTTTGCACATAAAATCCTTGAACACGAGATACCAGATGTACTATTATGGCGGAAATACCAGGAAGAAATTTTTTAACGTAGGATATATTGTATTCATCTGTTTCAGAATCCCAAAGATGACAGGCGGCAATTTGTGCTTCACCTTCATAGAGATTTACCAGACTCCTATAGCTGCTTACACAGGAAAGTGCAGTACGTGAACCTTTAGGATGTTTTGAAAGATAACGAGATAGTGTATCTAAAATTATATCTTCACCGGCAATTAACAAAGTATTTGTTCTGGATTGCGGATTGTAATTTGTTTTTATTTCCTGAAATTCATTTAAATTATATAAGCTTGCAATATTGTTATTGTAATTATTATCTGTAATGATGTTTTTTGTGATGTTATTTCCAGTGTTATTATTTGTATTAGAAATTTTATTCTTAGGATTATTCAGATTTTTTGATCTATTTTTATAATCTTCTACATCACTTAGCTCTACTCTTACTCTTCTGCCAATTCTATAGGCATTGAGCTCTCCCCGCTTTATAAGTTCATATACAGTGGTTTTTGCAATTTTTAAAATATCTGCCACTTCTTGTGGTGTTAGTGAAGAATTTTCACTCATAAGGTTTTGATTTCCTTTCTAAAATATAATTTTTATTGTCAATATAACAATTATAATGCTTTTTTCCGATTAAATACAATACAATAATTTAAAATGTATAATTATTATATGAAAAAAGTGTTCTTAAAATACAATATTTGTTTTATAAATTAATATATGACAGTGAATTAACACTAGCTTAAATTATCAATACTAATTATTAGATAATAAAAATATAAATTATAAACATAATATAATTTTAATAATAGCTATAAATAATAAACAATAACAAATAAAAATAATTTTACAATCTATAACTATATTATACAGAAAGGATTGATTTATATATTATGTATTCTTAGCATAAGAATAGTAAAATATCTGTATCACAATGCACGGATATTCACTATGATACAGATACTTTAGTTCAGTTTTGTTCTTTGAAGCTTGCCATTTTCCAAAGATAATACTTCACTACTGGTTATAGCGAGGAAATTGCCTTTATAAATAGTTTTCTTATTATTTTGTTTATTAAGTATATAGGAATTTTCAGGATATTTTATATATAAATTTTCTTTACTCATTATAATATTATCTTTATTAACAGGAGTTTCAATATCTATTGAATACCATTTTGAGATATCAGCTTCTCTAGAGCCATATAGTATTTTAGTCACTGTACTATCTTTAAGGACACCTATATATATATTTTCATTATCATCTGTACTGAGTATGCAATAATTTTCATTATCTATACTTTTTTTATTATTAGTAAAGGTTATAACATTATCACTTAAGTTCTCATATATAAGACCTGGAATATTTTTGAAAGCTTTTATAGTACCAATCTCTGTAGATGTAATTAAATGATTCATATTGCCATTTACATCATTGAAAAATATATCGCTGTTTCAATTAGTTTTTAAAGTTTTAATATAAAAAGTGTTCATAGCTGTAGAAAATTCTATATCAGATATTTTATCTTTGGAACTGCTTAAATGAAATTTTATATTTACATTAGCAGAATCTGTTGGACTTTTTTTACTATTATTTTCCGCATTATAGGTGTAGATACTTACCTCTGTAGGATTTTCAATAGACTTTTCACATAAAATTATTATATTTATATCGGGAAGCCATTTGCTATATATTTGTCTATTGTTTTTTTCAGCAGGCACTATCTCTTTTTTACCATTACTTGTATTAATTACATTTAATATATTATTTTCATAATAGGATAAATATTCACCATCAAAGGAAGACTCCACTTTAGTTGCAGATGATGGTATATTAATATCTATATTTTTAGTATTAGTACTTTTGTCTTCAATTTTTACTTCTGTGGTTTTTGTATTCATTAAAGAGTTTTTATAATATTTATCCGCAGTAAAAAAAACTGCACTTTGAAGTATTACAGCAATTATACTCCAGATAATTATGCTTTTTATTATTTTCATGTTACTAATCTCCTCTAAGGTTCTACATATAAGGAAGTGGCAACATATCTTTCACCATTCCAGCTGCGAGTGTCATTTATTACTTTGCCATTATAGTACATAGTGGAAGAAAAGCCTCCATCAAGACTTGTTGCATTGACAGCACCATATTTTAACATTAAATCTTGAACATCTTTTAGACTGGCTCCTGCATTAATAAGGTTTTTTCTTCCATCTAATACTAAAAATAAAACTGTGCCGTCAGCAGTTTGTCCTACTGCAGTACGAGGATTAAGACCTGTAGACATACCGTCAGATATCTGTCCCTTACCATTCACAACTAAAGCAGGTGGTATGAAACAAACCGCTTCTGAAACATTCATATTTTTTAAATCATTTATACTATGGTTACCAACAATAAGTTTACCGGATTTTGTAAAAGCAGTTACACTTTCTTTTTTATTTAAGTCAGCATTACTATAGGGATATATCAGGTTACCATTGGATATTACAAAACCACCTGGAAGGGCAGCTGATCCGCCATAAGTTTCAGATTTATTATCTGTAAAAGCTCCTCCATTTATTGCAGCTAGAGCATTATGATCTTTTGCCATCTCACTGGTTCGTTGACCCTCTTTGCCTAAATTTTTGGTCCAAGCCACTTTTATTTTATATTTAGAAGGTATTGAAAGTAAGTATCCTGTGTATCTTCCAGAGTCAGAACTAACTCCATAACAAGCAATTTTATTATCTTGATTTTTTACAGTTTGCATAACGTCAATGGATTGGTTTTGGGTATTGTTTGTATCACTGCTATTTAGTATATTGTTAATTTCATCTTGAGATAAAAATGAAGTGACAAAATATTGATGCCTTGTAGCCATTATGGTAGCAACTGTGATTTTTTTTAGAGTGTTAAAAGGTCCTCTATAAATATAGAAAGGTGAAGTTATTAAAATAAAGGCAATTTCATATATTATAAAACATAGAATTATTCTGATTTTATTTTTTTTACACAAAACATTTCCTCCTTTTTATCTGCTGATTTATATATTAAATTTATAATATATTTATGTCAAGAAAATATATTTATCTACAAAAATAAATATATTTTTTAATATAGCTGTAAATGTGAAAAATAAGGTGTAATAAATTAAATATTAGTGTATTATAAGATTATATAATTTAACCTGACTAACTTGTCGTAAGTCTCCCACTTCTTCAAGTAAGAGTTCAACGCCAAGTAAGCCATGCATTCGTAGTTCTAAAATTCAGATGGGGTAAAAGAATCCCCACCTGAATTAAGAACTTACTTCAATGGATAAGTTTTAATGTAAACAGGAGGATGATAAAAATGGAAAAGGAACTGGAACAAATTTATAAAGAGAAATTAAAAAGTTTAACAGATTACTTAGATAAGCATGATATAAAAGTACTGTATGTTTTAGAGGTAAATGAGAAGAATTCTATAGGAGGAAAAATACAATATTATTTTGTCCATGAGGAAGATAGGGAACATGCAATTGAAAAATTTAAGGATTACCAATATAAAAAGTATGAAATAACTGAGTTTGATGATATCTATTACGATAAAGGTGTTCCTACTTTTTCAGGAGATAATGGAGTTGAATTTGGAAGTATTGTAGGTCTTATAAAATTTAAACAAGAACTGAGATTTATAAAAATTCCAAATAAAGAAATATAATAAAAATAAACTTAGTGGAAAGATAAATTTCACTAAGTTTATTTTTTTATAAATTTACCTTTCATTTGATCATTGTGCAATATGTTAGAATCAGCTATTTAGAGTATAATTGTAGTTAAAATACAAAATTAGTACTTTTAAGTAATATAATTAATTCTGAGGAATTATTTTCATATTGAAAAATCTGCTAATGAAATATATACTAGTGCCAAGTGAACTTTATCTAGAAAATGACTTTATAAAAAATATTAATGAATTTTACTTAAATAAATAGGAGATTTTGTTCTTACTAAGTGTGGAGGGATTATTTGGAAATGAGAGACTGTTATCGGATAAATTTTCAAATGTTTGAATAAAGACATGTTGTAAAATTTGAAAGGGGAAACTTTTATGAAATTTTTTGTAATGTCTAAAGATATAGGAATAGATTTAGGCACATCCAATACCCTATTGTATATGAAAGAAAAAGGTATATTATTAAGAGAACCTTCAGTGGTAAGTGTAGATGTTATGAATAAAAAAGTCTTAGCTGTAGGTTTAGAGGCCAAAGAAATGATAGGTAGGACTCCTAAAGGTATTATAACTGTAAAACCATTAAAGAATGGTGTGATAGGTGACTTTGATTTGGCACAACAAATGTTGAAAAAGTTCATTGAGAAAGTTATTGGTAAAGGTAATTTTATAAGTTCTAGAATTGTAATTTGCCATCCTTCAGGGATTACTGAAGTTGAAAAGAGAGCAATAAATGAGACTATAATTCAAGCAGGAGCACGTAAAGTTATGTTGATTGAGGGCCCTGTGGTTGCTGCTATAGGAGCAGGATTGCCTGTGGATGAACCTGTTGGAAGAATGATTGTGGATATAGGAGGAGGCACCACAGAGGTAGCTGTAGTTTCTCTTGGAGGGATTGTTACAAGTAAAACTTTGAGAGTTGCAGGAGATGCATTGGATGAAAAAATAATTAAATATGTGAGAAAAGAATTTAATTTAATGATAGGAGAAAGAACAGCTGAAGACATTAAAATAAAAATTGGTTCTGCTTATAAAGATGACAATGAAGAAGAAAAGAAGATTATAGTAAAGGGAAGGGACTTAACCACGGGGCTCCCCAAAATTGTTACTATCACGGAAACTGGAATAAGAAATGCTTTGAAAGATAAGGTGGCTTTAATGATCGATGCTATTAAGACTACTCTTGAAAAAACTGAACCAGAGCTTGCAGCAGATATAATGGACAACGGTATAGTACTTTCTGGTGGTGGAGCTCTTTTGAAAAATCTGGATAAACTTATATTCAAGGAAATACATATAGAGGTACATATTGCAGAATCTCCGCTTGAATGTGTTGTTATGGGGACTGGAAAGTGTCTGGGCATGATGAATAAAATTGGCAATATAAAATAATAGTCATAAAGTTTTATATAAAACTACCTAAGAATTAATATGTTAGTTCTTAGGTAGTTTCTAAATTTTTATTTACAGTTTATAATATAAAGAGTTGTGTAGTATATAATATTTTTATATACTGAGTATCAGCTTATAAATTTAGACAGATTGATTGTAAGAGAATTATATCAATTATTTAATATTGTACATTCCCTTGCTTTGCATATATTTAAATACAGCTTCTCCATGTTTTTGTTCTTCTTTTTGTATGTGATTTAATGCATCACGTACTTCTGTATCTTTGCATTCAAAAATTGCAGTATCATAACTTCCTGATACGTATTTTTCTGTCATAAGTATATCGGAGCACATATCAGCATCATTTAAATCAGTAGCTGTTGTTGGAGTATTTGAAGTTGGTGTGCTTTGTGCAGAGTTTTGTTGCGCAGTATTTTGATTCTGCTGCTGATTCATTTGAGGTACAGTACCGCTTAATAGCTGATTAATACTATCCAAATGTGTCTGTTCTTGCTGCTTATTGGCGTTAAATATCTCCTTTAATTGTGGATCAGTAGCTTTATTGGCATAGTTGGTATATTTTTCTATGCATATTTGTTCATGAGATTTTTGATCTTCTAATAAAGTTCTTTCTTTTTGTGATAAAGTTATTTGCATTTTTTAAACACCCTTTTTATCAATATTTTTTAGAACATTACCCTTAAAAAATGTTGTTAAATTTAGTAAAGTATATCCTTACACTTGCTTCAATTGGTACAATGCTCCAGTACTATTGTGTGTAATTTTTAGTATTTTATACTTTTATTAATCCCAAAATCGGTGATAAATAAGTTGAAGTTTATATGTAAAATATTTGTTAATTTGATTGTTTTTATGAAATATTTATTATAAAATCATGGTAGAGATAGTGATTATTTAACAATTATAATTATATAAATTTAATTTAGGGGTGGGTTATGGTTAATGTTAAAAATATAGTTATTTCTATTATTGGTTTATGTGTGGTTGCAGTTTTAGTTTTTGGAGTAAAGTATCTAATATATATACAGAATTATAAAAATATAATAAAGCAAATAAATATAAGAAAAATTGATTTATCTAAAGTAGCAAATGGTACTTATTCAGGTTCTTTTGATGCCCTAGAAGTTGGGGCAGAAGTAAAGGTAACAGTAGATGATCATAAAATTACAGATATAAAAATAGTTAATCATAAAAATGTAAGAGGAGAAAAAGCAGAAGTAATTCCTGAGAGAGTAATTGCGGCTCAATCTTTACAAGTAGATACAGTTTCAGGCGCAACAAATAGCAGTAAGGTGATATTAAAGGCTATTGATAATGCCTTGCAATAAAAAACTGAGGAATTATGTAAGCATCGAAGCTAATAAATAAAGGAATCCTGCCTTATGGCAATAAATTTGTATGTAAAAGAGAAGTATTCAGATAGCTCATCCAAAACTTAGATTGCAAGTACAAATTTTTCTGAGTTTAGATGAGTTAACTACTAAAAATAAATAGAGGTGTTTTTGAGTGGAAATGTATACTGACAAGCTAGGATGGATTGCAGCCATTCTATTTTTTGTTTGCTTTTGTTATTTTATATTGAAAAGATTTGTTATTAGTGGTTTTAAAATTAAGATTAAATTAAGACAAGTTCTTAATTTACACTGCTATTTAGGTATTATTGGAACTATAATAGCTATTTTTCATGTAGGAAAAAATATAGTTTTTATTCAATTATCTGCAGGTTTTATATGTTTTTTCTCAATGATTTTACTCTGTATATCAGGTATAGCTATAAAATGGTTTAAAAAAATTTCACCAGCAAGTAGAAAAGCATGGAGATTCATTCATATAGGATTGACTGCAGTTTTTGTGACTGCTTTATTATGGCATATAGTACTCTATCATTTTATTATGGGATAAGCTTATATGTGGAAATTGTACTTATAATCAAGTTATTTGGTTTTGATTTGTGGGATAGGATGAAACAAAAATCAAAGTTCAGAGTTCAAAGAACAAATATCAGTTAATAATTGAATAGATTATTTAAATAATGTATGATAAAATGCAATTGAATGTTAATTTCAAATGAATGTGTTTATCGGTGTTTAGAAAAGAAAACTTTACATAGATATCTATGATGGTAGAAGTAAATAATAATTTTATATTTTAAATATAACTAAACTAAAGGGAGAATTATATGAGTGAATTTTACGAATTAGAAACCTTTTGCATGGGGACTGTTATAAGTCAAAGGATTTATGGAGAGAAATCAGAAATAGCTGCAATAAAAGTGGAGGAGGAAATGAAGAGACTAGAGTCTCTTATGAGCTTTTTTCTTGAATCCAGTGAAATAAGCAGATTAAACAGAGCAGCAGGGAAGCAGGCAGTAGAACTTGGCTGTGAATCACTATATGTACTTAACAGAGCTAAATATTTCTCAGAAATATGCAAAGGAACTTTTGATATTACTATAGGACCTGTAGCTAAGCTGTGGGGTATATTTACGGATCATGCTAAAGTACCATCAGAGGAAGAAATTAATGAGGCATTAAGTCTCACTGGATACACAGATATTACAATTGATAATGGGCTTGGTACGGTAAAGCTTGAAAAGGCTGGAGAAAGTGTAGATTTAGGTGCTATAGCAAAAGGATATACAGCAGATAGAGCTATAGAAATATACAAGCAGCAGGGAATAGAGTCTGCTTTTATTAATCTTGGAGGAAATGTAATGGTATTAGGAAACAAGCCAGATGGTTCCCCTTGGAAGATAGGTATACAAAATCCGTTACATGAAAGAGGGCAGTGTTTAGGAGTTGTAAACGCTGTAGATAAGACAATTGTAACTTCAGGAGATTACGTGAGATACTTTGAGAAAGACAATATAAAGTATCATCATATTTTAGATCCTAGAACAGGTTATCCTGCAGATTCTGGATTAATGAGTACTACAATTGTATCAGAAAAATCCATTGGGGCAGATGCATTGTCCACTGCTATTTTTATATTAGGTCTTCAGGAGGGAATGGAATTAATCAATAGCATTAAAGACATGGAAGCCATATTTGTTACAAAAGACAAAAAAATCTATGTGACAGAAGGATTACAGAAAGACTTTATTTTATTTGAAGGAACAGAATTTTTAATTTCCTACTAAAAATTATTATTAGCTTATTAGAAAAATTAGCGGCTGAATGCCTATTAAATACTAATAGATATTCAGCTGCTTTTTATGACAAAAATAGTACATATTATTTAGCACATGAATTTAAACAACAATAAAATATCACCACATCTTATAAGTATAATGGGTTTTATAATATAATTATAATTTTAAATAAAAAAATGTATTAAAAACCAAATTATTTTAATGAATATATTGACATATTAATAGTTTTCACATATTATTTATAAATAGTGATAATGATATTCATTATCATAAGGAAGGGGGCTGTTTTGTATATTTATAATTGTTCTATGTTATAAGGGGGAGTAGATCTTGAATAAAAAATTATCAGTATTAAAGAAAAAAATCTCTATATTGAAAATAGCTAGATTTATAATTCAACTTGTATTTTTATACTTTTTCTCAGGATTATTTACTCTAGCTTTTACCGGTTTTAAAAGTATATATTTAGGACTAGCTAGAGAAAATTTCAGTATTGCAAATTCTTTTACTTTTTTAGCGGCCTTTACAGGGGTAGTAGTTCTATCTATATTAATAGGGAGATTTTTTTGTGGGTGGTTGTGTGCTTTTGGAACTTTTAATGATCTTTTATACTTAACTTCATCAAAGATATTTAAGAAAAAAGTAAAAATACCACCTTCTGTAGATGAAAAATTAAAATACATAAAGTACATAATTTTATTGGAAATTATAATTTTTATATGGTCCATGAACCGAGTACCGGAAAAGAGTATAAATCCATGGGATGCTTTTGCACAATTATTTCAAATTAAAACTATGGCATCTGAAATGCCTATAGCTTTTATATTTTTGGCTTTAATTACTGTTGGAGCAATATTTATTGAGAGATTTTTCTGCAGATATTTATGTCCTTTAGGAGCTATACAAGCTATCCTTTCTAAGTTTAAAATTATTAATATAAGTAAGCCCAGTGAAAAATGTGGTAAATGTCAATTGTGTACAAGCAACTGTCCAATGGGCATAAATTTATCGCAGGTAGAGGCTGTAGAGAGCGGAGAATGTATATCATGTTTAAAATGTGTAGATGCATGTTATAGGAGTAATCCTAAGGTTGTTATGTTTAAAAAGTTAAATATGCAATGGTATTCTTCTACAGCAGCAGCTATTTTAGTTTTTGGATTTATATTTTGGGGAAGTAAATTTGTAAAGCCAGAAGCCAAGATAGGATCAGTTAGTGCAGCTGAGATGTCAAAAGTTGACGAGGCTGTCTTTAGTGATGGTGTATATACTGGAGTGGGAAATGGTTACAGACCTAACCTGAAAGTACAGGTTAAAATAGCAAAAGGCAAAATTTCTGACATAAAAATAATATGCCATGAAGAAACTAAGGGATATTATGAACAAGCTTTTGACATAGTTCCAAAGGAAATAATAGCGTCACAATCTACAAATGTAGATGTAGTATCAGGAGCGACAAGATCCAGTAATGGTATAAAGCAGGCAGTTAACGACGCTCTTAATAAAGCGAGAAAAGATAAGACTAAAAATCAAGTTGTAGATAGTCAGAAAAGTGATAGTGCTTCCACAGAAGCTGAAAACATCAGTGCAGATGTATCTATGGACAAGAATGCAAAATTTAAAGATGGTACATATACAGGAGTAGCAAAGGGTTATGCTTCGGGACTTACAGTATCTGTAACTATAAAAGACGGAAAAATTTCCGACATAAAAATAATATCTCATAATGAAACACCAGGTTTCTATGAAAAAGCTTTTAGTACAGTACCAAAAGAAATAATAGCAGCACAATCTACAGATGTAGATGTGGTATCAGGAGCAACTTTCTCCAGCAGAGGTATAATGGCAGCGGTTAAGAATGCACTTGAAAAGGCACTAATCAGTGGTGAATTACCAGAGGATAATACCTCTACAACAGAAGATACAAATACAACTTTAAATAGCAATGTTGATGTTTCAAGTATAGTATCTAAATTGCCTGTATACACTGGTAAAGGACTATACAAAGATGGAGTTTATACAGGAACTGGCAAGGGCTTTATGCCTAATCTTAAGGTATCTGTTACAGTAAAAGATAGAAAAATATCAGATATAAAAATAATTTCCCACAATGAAACACCAGGATTTTATGAAAAAGCATTTTCTATAGTACCAAAGGAAATAATAAGCAAACAGGCTACTGATGTAGATACAGTATCAGGAGCGACAAGATCAAGTGAAGGTATAATAGCGGCTGTTAATGATGCATTAAAGAATGCAAGATTAGATGACAGTACGCCAAAGCCAGTTATACCAAATTCGGTTACTCCAACACCATCTAATCCTACTCCACAACAACCTGCTGCACCAACAACACCAGCGGGAACTAAATATAAGGATGGAGTTTATACAGGAACAGCAGACGGATTCCAGCCAGGACTTACAGTATCAGTAACGATAAAAGATAATAAGATTTCAGATATAAAAATAACAGCGCACAATGAGTCCGAGGGCTTCTATGAAAAACCATTTGATTCAGTGCCAAAGGCAATAATATCAAAACAGTCTACAGATGTGGATGTAGTATCAGGAGCAACTTATACAAGTAAAGGTATAATGAATGCAGTAGCAAATGCATTGAAGGATACAAAACTTGATGGTACAGGTGGAAGTACAACCCCAACTAATTCATCAGACAATAATAACGATACTGAGAAACCTGGAAATGAAAAGCCTATTACTACAGCAGCACCTTTATATAAGGATGGAAGATATACAGGAGTAGGAAAAGGACTTAAAAAGGATCTTACTGTGGATGTAACAGTAAAAGATAATAAAATTACAGATATAAACCTTATAACTTATAAAGATGGCATAGAATACATGAAAAAAGCTATGACACCAATGACTGAAAGAATAATAGCAGCTCAATCTACAGATGTAGATGTAGTATCTGGTGCAGTTGAGACAAGTAATGGAATAAAAGATGCAGTAAACAAAGCTCTTGAAAAGGCAGTTTATAAGGATGGAACTTTTACTGGAGTTGGAAGAGGCTATAACAGAACAGATCGCATAAATCTTAAGGTAACAGTAAAAGACGGAAAAATGAGTAATATTGATATAATATCTCAGGCTGAAACACCAGAATATTTTGAAAAGGTATGGCCAACTATACCTAGTAAAATAATTGAAACTCAATCAGTTGCAGTAGATGCAGTATCAGGAGCCACAAGATCCAGTAATGGAATAATGAATGCCGTTAAGGCAGCCCTTGCAACAGATACAACTGTAGGAGAAACAAGTACTTATCCAAGTAAAGAAGATGTAGCAGCACCATTTAGAGATGGAGTATATACAGGAAAGGGAAAAGGATATGCTGGAGATATTACTGTTAATATAACAGTGAAAGACAATAAGATATTAAAGATTGAGCTAGGAAATAATTCTGAAACACCATCTTATTTTGAAAAAGTATGGTCTATTATACCAAATGAAATGATAGAAAAACAATCAGCGGATGTAGATGCAGTATCTGGAGCAACAAGGTCCACAAATGGAATAATCAATGCAGTTAAAGATGCCTTGAGGAATTCAAAACTTGCACTTTCAGCCCCAGCAGAGGCACCCTATAAAGATGGAAGCTATGAAGGTGAAGCAGAAGGTTTTAGAGGACCTATGAAAGTAAAGGTTGAAGTAAAGGACAATAAAATATTAAAAGTAGATATGATTTCAAATATGGATGATAAAGATTGGTTTAACAAAGCATGGACAACTATACCAGAAAAAATTGTTGAAACAAACAATGTCAATGTAGATGTAGTATCAGGAGCTACTTATTCAAGCAAGGGAATAATTGGGGCAGTAAATGATGCACTTAGAGATGCTCATGATGCAACCTTAAATTATTAGAAGTTATTGTTTTATACAATAGGAAAATAAATGTGTTTTTCTATTGATAATGAAATTTATTATTAAAAATATTACTTAGGACTATCTTGTTTATTGAAGTAAAATAAATAAGATAGCCTTTTTTATATAAAACTACAATATACTAATATCAGTATTTTAAAATATTATTGAAAGAATAAAAATTATAATTCTGGTCTTCGTATATCTTTCGCGTCTTTAATATTTTCTTGCTGTGTTGCAATAGCAAGCATTGAGGCTCCAACATTAGTGATAAAAGTTCCAAGAACAGTATTATCATCTGCTGATCTACCTTCTGTAAGTATAAAAGCAACTAAGTTTGTTAGAATAACAAATTCTTTAGGGGTTAATGAATCAAAATATGACATTGCAGCTCACCTCTGATTAATATAGTATATTCTGATAATTTGTTAGGAGGTACAGCTGTAAACGAAATTTATAGGGATTCTTATAAAAATTAAATGTTTAGTTTCAATATTTTCTTGATTTATATAGTATAATTGTTTTGTAAAATATATAAATGTAAATATAAAAAATTATTTTTTTGTAACAATTTATAAATCTGTATGTATTGGATTAATTATTTATTTATAAGTATAAAACATATCAAAATATACATATGTTATTAAACAGTAAAGGAGTATTTTATTATGATGAAAGTAGACACTGAAAAATGTATAGGTTGTGGACAATGTGTTAAAGATTGTTTTCCCATGGATATAGAGATTGTAGAAGGTAAAGCAAAAATTAACAATAAGGTCTGTATTAAGTGTGGACATTGCATTGCGGTATGTCCTAAAGATGCAGTTTCGACAGATGAATACAATATGGAAGATGTAAAAGATTATAACAAGGAAAATTTTTCTATAAATCCAGATACGCTTTTAAATTTTATAAAATTCAGAAGAACAGTAAGACAATTTAAAAATAAAGAAGTGGAGGAAGAAAAGATAATAAAAATTATAGAATCTGGAAGGTTTACCCAAACAGGCAGCAATATGCAGGATGTATCTTATATAGTGGTAAAAGAAGAACTGGAGAAACTTAAAAATTTAACATTTGAAACCTTAAAAAATATGGGAGAATATGTGCTTAATAATAGAACTCCAGAAACAAGAATTTACAGGAGATACGGAAAAATGTGGATAGAAATGTATGAGGAATACAAAAAGAATCCTAAAAATGATAAGATATTTTTTAATGCTCCTGTTATAATAGTTGTTACGGCTAATTCACAAGTAGATGGAGCTCTTGCATCTTCAAATATGGAACTTATGGCAGATGCACTAGGTCTTGGGACCTTTTTTAGTGGATTCTTTGTAAGGGCAGCACAGGAGAATAAAGATATTGTAGATTTCCTTGGAGTTAAGAGAAGAAAGGAAATTGTAACCTGTATGATACTAGGATATCCTGATGTAAAATATTTAAGAACAGTACCAAGAAAAGAAGTAGATATAAGTTGGAAATAAATTTTATTAATTATTATCTTTCACCTGACTAACTTGGCGTAAGTCTCCTATGCACTCTGTACAGCTCTCACACAAAATCAAAAAGAATATTTTGGTTCTCTTCTTGCACGCTGTGAAAGTGGGAGTTCGACGCCAAGTAAGCCATGCATTTGCAGTTCTAAAATTCAGATGGAGTAAAAGAATCCCTACCTGAATTAAGAACTTGCTTCAATGGAAAAGAGTTAAAAATGTCTCACAATGTATACATATGCATGTTGTGGGGCATTTTTTGGTTTTAAATTTTGTTTATTACGGAGGATAATTATCGGATAAAATATATATGTTAATAATTTTTAAAAATAATTGACTTTAAATATTTCAAGGAATATAATTAGGTAGGCTAATAAATAATTAGGCTACCTAATAAAAAGGAGGTGTAAAAATGGACAAGGATATAAACCTGACAGCACAAAAAATCATCAGATGCTTAAATGAGTTTAGAAAGCTTAATAAACATAAAAGCAATGATTGTGGTTTAACTCATAGTGAGATAATGGTTTTATTTTACATAAGAAATCATATAGAAGAATATAAAGAAGGTATTAAAACATCTGAACTAAGCAATAAACTCAATGTAGCTTCACCAACTGTTACTCAGCAGATTAATAGTCTTGAAGCTAAGGGCTTGGTAGATAGAAATATAGATAAAAAAGATAGACGTGCCGTTAGAATTAACTTGACAGAAAAAGGTGAAAAACTTTTAAAAAAGGCCTCCAAAGAATTGAGAGATTCTATTAGCGGACTGGTGAATTATTTAGGTGAGGAAAAAAGTAATCAGTTAGCTGAACTTTTATTAGAAACTTATAATTATTTCAGCAAAAAAAATAGAGAAAATGACTAAAAGGAGATGAATATATGCTAAAACTATTTAAACACCTAAAGCCCTTTGCTGTATCAGTGATTGTAGTAATATTACTATTTTTCATTCAGTCTCTGGCAGAATTATATTTACCAACTCTGATGTCTGATATAGTTAATGAGGGTATAGTAAAAAATGACACAAATTATATTATTCATATAGGCAGGATTATGATATTAGTAGCATTAGGAGATGCAGTCTGTGTTGTTGTAGCTAACTTTATAGGGTCGAAAGTTGCAGTAGCTTTGGGAAGAAATCTTAGAGATATATTGTTTAAAAAAGCAGAAAAATTTTCTCTTCATGAATTTGATAAGGTTGGAACAGCTTCCATGATAACTAGAACTACTAATGATATTGTTCAGGTTCAACAAGTACTTGTAATGATAATGCGTATGATGATTAGTGCACCACTTATGTGTATAGGTGGAATTATCATGGCCATTCATAAGGATGCAGAACTTTCTATTATATTTGCAGTGGTAATACCACTTCTGCTGATTTTTATAGGTGTATTTTTACTTAAAGGATTACCTTATTTTAGAGTTATGCAGGAAAAACTTGATAAATTAAATCTTGTTGCCAGAGAAGGATTAACTGGAATAAGAGTAATTCGTGCTTTCAACAGAATAAATAGCGAAAAGAAAAAGTTTAAAAAGGCCAATATGGAAATAAGAGACGTTGGACTTAAAGTTAATAGGCTAATGGCAGGAATGATGCCGGTTATGATGTTCTCTCTAAGTGCTACACAAATTGCAGTAGTATGGTTTGGTGGACTTAGAATTGACAGTGGACACATGCAGGTGGGAGATATGATGGCATTTATACAATATGCTATGCAGATAATGTTTTCCTTCCTTATGATGGCAATAATGTTTGTTATGATTCCACGTGCACAGGCTTCTGCTGTAAGAATAAATGAAGTTCTTGGAATGGAACCAGAAATTGTGGACAAAGAAAATGTAAGTAATGTTCAGGGGGATAAGAGAGGATATATAGAATTTAAAGATGTAACCTTTAATTATTTTGGTGCAGAGCAGCCAGCTATAAGTAATATATCCTTTAGTGCAAAACCTGGAGAAATTACTGCAATTATAGGGGGAACTGGTTCTGGTAAATCTACTTTGGTGAATCTTATACCTCGTTTTTATGATGTTACAGAGGGAAGCATACTAGTAGATGGAGTAGATGTTAGAGATATGTCTCAGGAAACTTTGAGGTCAAAAATAGGCTTTGTACCTCAAAAGGCTGTATTATTTACAGGCAGCATAAATGATAATATAAGATATGGTAAAGATGATGCTACAGAAGAGGAAATTTCAAAGGCAGCGGATATTGCCCAGGCAACAGAATTTATATCAAATATGAAGGATGGATTTAATTCTGTTATATCTCAAGGTGGAAATAATGTGTCAGGGGGTCAAAAGCAGCGTCTTTCTATTGCCAGAGCACTAGTGAGAAGACCGGAAATATATGTATTTGATGATAGTTTTTCAGCACTGGACTTTAAGACTGATGCAAGACTTAGAGCAGCTCTTAAAAATGAAACCAAAGAATCTACAGTTATTATTATAGCTCAAAGAGTTAGCACAGTAATGGATGCAGATAGAATTATAGTTTTAGATGAAGGAAAGATTAGCGGCATTGGCAATCATAAAGAACTTCTAAATACCTGTGATGTATACCGTGAAATTGTGTATTCACAGTTGTCAGAGGAGGAATTAGCATGAGTGAAAATAGAAAAAAAGCAGATGATGGGACAGCAAAGGGAGGCCCTATGGCTGGATTTGGAGCTCCAGTTCAAAAAGCAAAAGATGTTAAAGGAACTTTCAAAAGACTTTTAACATATTTTAAACCTCATACTGTAAAATTTATAATAGTATTTGTATTTGCCATATTAAGTACTATTTTTAACATAGTAAGTCCTAAAATATTGGGAAATGCAACTACAAAATTATTTGAAGGTATCTATGGTAAATTAGCTTTGGCAAAATTAACAGCTCAACAGGCGGGCCTTGAAAAGCTGGCGGGTAATCAGGCTACTGCCACTCCAGAGGTTTTAAAGGGTCTTGCAGCGGTTAAAGCTGGAATAGCTGAAGTTATAGAAAAAACTGGAGGAAAAATAGATTTTCCTTACATTGAGAAAATAATATTATTACTTATAGGATTATATGTTATAAGTTCTCTATTTTCCTTTGTTCAGCAATATATTATGGCAGGTATAGGTCAAAATGTTGTATACAAAATGCGTCAGGATTTAAGTGATAAGCTCAATAAGCTGCCAATTAAATTTTATGATTCACGTACTAATGGAGAAATATTAAGCCGTGTAACCAATGATATGGATAATATATCTACAACTCTTCAGCAGAGTTTAACTCAGCTTATTACCTCTGTTGTTACTATTATTGGTGTATTAATAATGATGCTTACCATTAGTCCTGTGCTTACTCTTGTAGCTGTTGTGACATTGCCGCTATGTGGTATTGCGACCAGTGGACTTGCAAAAAAATCTCAGCAGTATTTTGCAGGACAGCAGAAAGAAATTGGTGAATTAAATGGACATGTAGAAGAGATGTATACCGGACATAAAATCGTTAAAGCTTTTGGAAAAGAAAAAGACTCTATAGAAAAATTTGATAAAATAAATAAAAGATTATATGACGTAGGCTGGAAGGCACAGTTTATATCTGGTGTAGTAATGCCTATAATGAATTTTATAAATAATGTAGGATATGTAGTAGTCTGTGTTGTAGGTGGTATATATGTAGCCAAAAAGAAAATTGAAATTGGAGATATTCAGGCTTTCATACAATATACAAGACAGTTTACAATGCCAATAGTCCAAACTGCCAATATAGTAAATATAGTACAATCAACTATTGCATCAGCAGAACGTGTATTTGAATTATTAGATGAGGTAGATGAAGTGGCTGAAGCAGCAGAGCCTAAGGTTATAGAAATGCCTAAGGGTGAAGTTAGATTTGAACATGTAGACTTTGGTTATAAAGAAGGTGTTACCCTTATAGAGGATATGAATGTTACAGCAAAACCAGGGCAGACAGTGGCTATAGTTGGACCAACTGGAGCGGGTAAAACCACTCTTGTAAATCTCCTTATGCGTTTTTATGAAATAAATGCTGGAAAGATAACTATTGATGGGGTAGATACTAGGGATATGACCCGGGAAAATTTACGTGGAATGTTTGGAATGGTACTTCAAGATACTTGGCTATTCAATGGGACTATAAGAGACAATATTGCCTATGGTAAGGAAGGATGCACAGAGGAAGAAGTTATTCAGGCATCGAAAGCAGCTAATGCGGATCACTTTATAAGAACTCTTCCAGAAGGTTATGATACAGTACTAAATGAAGAGGGAACTAATATATCTCAAGGACAGAAACAGCTTTTAACCATAGCAAGAGCTATACTTGCTGATCCAAGAATTCTTATTTTAGATGAAGCTACAAGTAGTGTTGATACGAGAACAGAAGTGCATATACAAAAAGCTATGGAAAATCTTATGAAGGGCAGAACAAGTTTTGTTATTGCCCATAGATTATCTACAATACGTGATGCAGATTTGATACTTGTTATGAATAATGGAAGTATTATAGAGCAGGGAAATCATGAAGAACTTATTGCTAAAAATGGTTTCTATGCAGATCTTTATAATAGTCAATTTAGTGACAATGATTCAGAGGTAGTTTAAGTAAAATAAGAAAATTTATTCTATATTGAGATTATAAAAATGAAGAAGATGTCTTTCAATGTGTGTATATCCATTGAAAGACATCTTCTTCGTATATTTTAGTACTAAAATAGTCATTAAAATCTAAGAAGTCCTATTCCAAGCATTACTAATATGGCGTTGGCAATTCCAGCGGCCACTTTATAAGCCATATCTTTTTTTGATTCTTTCTTTTGATTGTTTTCATCTAATACATTATCCATAGCAGTATTTTTATTGTTCATCTTATTACAACTCCTAAGTAATTTCATATTTATTTTAAAATGAAAGTTTAAATTTAAATTGATAATTTTTAACCATGATTATTAACAATATGTAAATTATATCTGCGAATATGAATTATACACAAATTTATAATATTTGTAAAGCTAATTGCCATATTTTAAAAAAATGTTTATAAATAGTACTGATTATGATAAATAATAAAATTTAATTCGTATACAATTATAATTATTTCAAAACAACTTCCTTTACTGGATAAATTTTTCTTATAGACTATATAAACATAGAGTTTTGAATAAATGATGGATTTATCAGTAATGAAAACACTTATTTTTTATAGGGAATTTTTTATGAGTTTTACATTATAAATTTAAGTTAAAGTAATACTTGAAAAATTTACTTAATAGGCGTATTTTATATAAGTATACATTAATTTTTAATACATATAATAAACTTTATATTTAAAGTTAGTGGAGGTTAAGACCATGTTAAATAAATTTTTGGATTTATTAATCGGTAAGCCCTTGGCCAATGAACAGCGTGGTAATGAAAAATACAATGTGCCCTTTGGACTTGCAGTAATGGCCAGCGATGCAGTCTCCTCTGTGGCTTATGCAGCAGAAGAAATTTTAGGAGTACTAATAGTAGCAATAGGTTTGGCATCCTATCAATGGCTGGGATGGATTTCTCTTATGATTATAGGATTGCTTTTTATACTTACAATTTCGTATCTGCAAATTATAAAAGCTTATCCTCATGGTGGAGGAGCCTATGTAGTGGCAAAGGAAAATCTTGGAATCAAACCGGGACTAGTAGCAGCAGCTTCACTGCTTATTGACTATGTACTTACAGTGGCTGTTAGTGCCAGTGCAGGAATGGCAGCTATAGTATCTGCATTTCCAAGTCTTCAGAGTCATGAAGTAGAGCTGGTAGTGATTCTTATTATAGTACTTACTATACTTAATTTAAGGGGAGTTGGTGAATCATCTAAAATATTCAGTATACCTACTTATTTATTCATAATTAGTATGCTGTTTATGATCGTATATGGATTAATAAGATATTCCCTGTATGGAGCACCAACTCCTATGTTAAATGTACAAGTAAAGGCAATGGGTGATATAAGTTTATATCTTGTTTTAAAGGCATTTTCATCAGGATGTTCAGCTTTAACAGGTCTTGAAGCTGTAAGTAATTCTGTGCCAAACTTTAAAGAGCCAAGTCAAAAAAATGCAACATTGGTTATGATTTTATTGACAGCTTTAATTTTTCTTATATTTGGTGGTACTTCAATATTAGCAAGATTTTATCATGCTTATCCAGTTTCAACTGGTAGTCCAACAGTAGTATCACAAATTGCATTTGGTGTTTTTGGTAGAACATTTATGTTTTATGTGGTTCAAATTACTACAGCGATTATACTCTTAATGGCTTGCAATACAGCATTTACAGGATTCCCAATGCTCATGTATGTAATTGCAAAGAATCGTTTTGCACCAAGACAATTTACGGTAAGGGGTAAAAGACTAAGCTTTTCAAATGGTATAATAGCTTTATCTTTTGTTGCCTGTATACTGGTTGTTATTTTTAATGCAAATACTCATCACTTAGTACCTTTGTATGCCGTAGGAGTTTTTCTATCCTTTACATTAGCACAGACTGGAATGGTAATACATTGGAAAAACAAAAAAGAAAGAGGTTGGAAAAAACGTGCAGCTATTAATGGATTCGGAGCTTTTGTTTCTGTAATAACTGCAATGATAATAATATATGAAAAGTTTACTCAAGGTGCATGGATAGTTATTGTAATTATACCTATTCTTGTATTTATAATGCTTGCAATAGGAAAACATTATAAAAGCGTAGCAGATCATTTAAGTACATCTTGTGATGAATTGGGCAGTGCTGATATAGGTAAGGAATATAACCATATTGTTGTAGTACCATTACAAAGTCTGAATAAAGCTACACTAAATGCTCTTCAATATGCAAGAAGTCTTACTCCTAATGTAATAGCACTGAGTATTTATACTAATGAAGATGAATTAAAAGCATTACAGAATAAATGGAAACAACTTGATACGGATATACTCTTAGTTACTAGATATTCTCCTTACAGGGCTATACTTACTCCGTTGCTTAAATATATTGATCTTATAGCAAAGTCAGCAGGAGAAGATGAGAAAATTACGTTATTGTTATCTCAATTTATAGTTAAAGAGTGGTGGGGAGGATTACTTCACAACCATACAAGTTTCCTGCTTAGAGAGACAATTCTCCACAATGAAAATATTGTAGTATCAACCTGTCCATATCATTTTCATGATAAGTATGATGAAGATTATAAGGACAAGAATTAAAATGTTTTGATTTTTATACTTTAACCTGACTAACTTGGCGTAAGTCTCCCACGCACTCTGTAAAGCGATTCATACCAAATACAAAATAAATTTTGTTTTGTCTGCTTGCACTCTGTGAAAGCGATTCACACAAAATCAAAAAAAGATTTTGGTTCTCTGCTTTTCTTCAAGTGGGAGCTGGACGCCAAGTAAGCCATGCATTTGCAGTTCTAAAATTCAGATGGGGTAAAAGAATCCCCACCTGAATTAAGAACTTGCTTTAAAGAATATTGTCAGTAGATTAATTGCTATTGCTGATGAATAGAGGATATCTTATAATGCCTAAAGGGTATGTAAGATATCCTCTTATTTATATAGTATTGTAAACGGAGTTCTAAGTATCTGTATTTTAGATACTTAGAACTCGTTATCTAGGGATGTAACAGCCGTTATCTCCCACTACGGATGATGGTCATCGGATAAAAATTTAGAAATCTTCATAATATCTACATAAGTTTTTTGTATAATTACTATTATTTAATAATAAGTATACAAATGGATTTTACTTTTGAGAGTATATTATACTCTCTATAATTCTGAATACTTATTTAGCCAGCTAGTAATGTTAACTTATTTTAAAAGATAGTTTGTTACAGATACTAGTTATGGTATAACTATAAAAGAAAGGATGATATCTTTGAAGAAAATAATAATAGTAATCATGTCACTAATGATGATTGCTGTAGTAAGTGCCTGCAGTTCAACTAAAAGTAGTACTAATAATTCTTCAGGACATGGAGAATCTATGACTTCTGTAGAGGATCTTAAAAAAGCCGAAAATCCTAAGTATCCTCTTGGAACAAATATAACTATAACTACTGATCATATGGAGGGAATGAAAGGAGCAGAGGGAACTGTTTCTGGTGTATATGATACAACAGTTTATGCTGTGGATTATACTCCTTCTGACGGTGGTAAAGAAGTAAAAGATCATAAATGGGTAATAAAAGAGGAATTAGAGGATAGTGAAAATAAAACTTATGTTGTAGGTGATGAAGTTACATTAAAAAATGGCCACATGAGCAGTATGGGAGGAAAAGGTGTAAAAGCGAAAATTGTTCAAGTAGTTGAAGGTCCAGTATATATGGTAGATTATAAACCTACAGATGGTAGTAAAGAGGTTAAAAATCATCAATGGGTAATTGAAAGTGAATTAGAAGCTGCTAAATAAAAGTGTTGATCTAGAATCAAAGAATTCAAATGAATTAGGCATTGCGTAATCACCAATTAGTTTGTATATAAAGCTAATTGGTGGTTATATTTTTATTCAAAATTTTATACAATATGTAAAGTTAAAATAAATTTGTCTATCATAGGTACAGAATCTATTTAGGCATATGAAAATAAATAGTAAGTCAAAGATGCAACGGATATTTTTAATCCTACAAGGAAACGGGTTCCGAGGATAGTGAGCTATCTGAGGGTTCCGTTGACGTAGTAGGATTAAAAATAGACTAGCATACTGACTAGTTATTTATTTGAATATGCCTTATATTCTTTGCATTTTATATATCCGCTATACCACTTTATTTTTTCCTCAATTTTTAAAAGGTGTTTTTGAAGTTCTTCAATTTCCTGCAGAATATGTTCTCTATGAGAAGTAAATATTTTCATACGATTTTCTAATGTTGTATCTCCTTTTGAACAGAGATCAAAGTATTTTTTTATGTCTTTTATAGGCATACCAGTACTTCTTAGACAACATACCATTCCAAGTTCTTCTAAATCCGAGTCTGTAAAGTAACGAATTCCACGTTCTGTTTTATGTGGAGATATAATACCTTCTTTTTCATAATAACGAAGTGTATGTGTTTCTAAATCAAATTTTTTAGCGGCTTCTGAAATACTGTAATTCATTGGATTCATCTCCTAAAATAAAGATACTATGAAGTAGATTCATATAAAGCTTACTTTGTGAAAAGAAAATTGTCAATACACTAAATATAAGAAAAATATCTATGGAATTGTAAATGGTTACAAAAATTCAAAAAAGCTATTGACTTAAAGTCCGCTTTAAGTATTAATATATGATTTGTGTGCCAATACATAATTTAGTTTTGTATAGGTATCATCAATCATATGTTTTATAATGCAAGAATTTTTTGTATAAGGAAGGTAATTTTTTATGACAAGAGATATAACCACTGGGAATCCAGCTAAAATCATTATTCTTTTTACAATTCCATTGATTATTGGGAATCTTTTTCAACAGTTTTACAGTATAGCAGATACTTTGATTGTTGGACGTATACTTGGAATAAATGCTCTGGCAGCGGTAGGGTGTACGGCAAGTATTATGTTTCTAATTATAGGATTTGCTCAGGGACTTACTGCAGGATTTTCTATAATTACTGCTCAGCGTTTTGGAGCTAAGGATGAACAGGGAGTTAGGCAAAGTTATGTAGCAAGTATTATACTAAGCCTCTTAATCACAGTAGTGCTAACAATTATAAGTGTTGTATTAGCACGACCAATTTTAAATATAATGAATACCCCAAAAGAAATTATAAAAGAAGCCTATGATTTTATTATTATAATTTATTGGGGTATTATAACAGCTATGATGTTTAACTTATTTTCTAATGTTATAAGGGCATTAGGTGATAGCCGTACACCCTTAATAATTTTGATTATTACTTCTATTTTAAACATAGTATTAGACTTTGTATTAATTTTACATTTTTCTCTAGGGGTTTCTGGAGCAGCTTTTGCTACTACAATATCTCAGGGAGTATCCGCTGTATTATGTATCGTTTATATTGCTAAAAAGGTACCAATTTTAAAGCTGCATAAAGAGGATTGGCACATAACAAAAGAGGTGCTGTTAGAACATTTAAGAATAGGTCTTCCTATGGGATTTCAGGCTTCTATTATCGCTATAGGTGCTATTATTATTCAATTTGCTCTTAATGATTTAGGTGCTTTGCCTGTGGCTGCATATACAGCAGCACAAAAGATTGATGCTGTTGCCGTTCAGCCAATGTTATGTTTTGGAATTACTATGGGAACTTATGTAGCACAAAACTATGGAGCCAATAATATTGATAGAATTCGTATTGGTATAAGAAAATGCAATATGATGTCTATAACTATCAGTATTATTGTTGGAGCAACAAATATTTTAGCTGGATCATGGCTGATCAAGTTATTTGTAGGGAATGGTCAGAATGAAGTGGTTTCTCTTGCACAGACATATTTAAACGTCAATGGCGTCACTTATTTTCTGCTGGCAATGTTATTTGTTTATAGGTATAGTCTTCAAGGCTTAGGACAGAGTTTTGTACCAACAATAGCAGGCATTATGGAGCTTGTGATGAGAATGTTTGCTGCTATTATTTTATCAAAAAATTTAGAATTTTTTGGTGTTTGTCTTGCTAATCCACTGGCCTGGATTGGTTCTTGTGTACCTTTAATGATTGCTTACTATGTAACTATGAAAAAACTGAATAGAATTAGTGAGACTGTCTTTGTATCCGAGAAATAATTCGTTGAAAATTTTAATATAATTACAGCTGATAGTTGATGAGAGTATATTGACAATACTGTAAGAATGTAATAATATTACCATATTAATTATATTTAAATACTATAAAACGATTTAAGACATATTACTGGTTTACCAGAAAACTGGAGGCTGGATATCTATTGATTATCAACAGATATCCAGTTGTTTTTATATTATATATATTCTATAGCTAAATATAAACTGTAAAGGAGTGTATCTCTATTGAAAAGATTAAAATTTAAAAGTTATTTTTATGCTATAGTTATTTCTTTAGTAATTGTACTTTTATTACTTGGAAGTAAGTTTATAAAATCCCAGGGTAAAATAGCTCTTAGATCAAATAGTACAATTATATTTAAAGGTGAAGAAGCAAAATCAAATAGCAGCATTAATTCTCAAAAACTAAAAGCTGAGTCTATAAAAAATCTATATAAAGATGGAAGATACACAGGTACATCAGCGGGTTATAAAGATAATTTTATTCTAGATGTAACAGTTAAAGATAATAAGGTTACTGACATAAATATTATAAGTTACGAAGATGGAATAGAATATGTAAAACAAGCTGCTATACCAATAAGTGACAAAATAATATCAGCCCAGAGTACTGATGTAGATACAGTATCTGGTGCTACTACTACAAGTAATGGAGTTAAAGCAGCAGTTAAGAATGCACTGCTAAAGGCAACTTATAAAGATGGAACTTATAATGGTAAAGGAATTGAATATACCACAAATAAATTTGTAAATGTCAATGTAATAATTAAAAAAGGAAAAATAGATAAATTAGATTTAATATCTCAGGATGAAATACCTGAATTTGATAAAGCATGGACAAATGTTACCAATAAAATAATTAAAAGTCAATCTACAATGGTAGATGCAGTAACTGGGGCAACCTATGCAAGTAATGGAATAATTAATGCAGTGTACAATGGTATATCAAAGGCAGAAACCTTGGGGGCTGTGAGTACATATCCATCAAAAGATCAGATTATACCTCCTTTTAAGGACGGAAAATATGTGGGGAAAGATAAGGAAGGGAATCCCGTAGTTGAAGTAACTGTAAAGAATAATAAAATAGAAAAGCTTGATTTAAAAATTAATGATGAAAATTCAGAATATCTAAAAAAGGCAGGTAACAGTATAGCAGATGAAATTGTAAAAAAACAATTGGCAGAAGTAGATGCAGTATCAGGAGCAACCAAGTCCAGTAATGAATTGATAATTGCAGTTAAGGATGCATTGAGGAATGCAAAGGATTGGTAGAATTTATAGGAGGATAGCAATGGATATTACACTTACAAAGGCAAATTTAAAGGATGCTGAAAATATACACAAAATGCAAGTGAAAGCATTTATTCCATTATTAAAAAAATATCAAGACTTTGAAACTAATCCTGCCAATGAAAGTATTGATAAAATAATAGAAAGGCTAAATCAACCTTATACAGATTACTATTATATAAATTTAGCAGATAAGATTGTTGGAGCCATTAGAATTGTCTCATTGAAAGATAATGTCTATAGAGTTAGTCCAATATTTGTGTTGCCAGAATATCAAAATAAAGGAATAGCACAGAAGACCTTAAAAACTATTGAATTTATCTATAAAAACGCAAGCAGATGGAAACTTGAAACTATTTTACAAGAAAAAAGTAATTGTTATTTATATGAAAAATTAGGCTATAAAAAAATTGGAAAAACACAATTAGTAAATGATAAATTAACTTTAGTGTTTTATGAAAAGTGAAAAAATTCCTAATAAACTCTATACAGTAAAAGCAAAAGAAATTGCACAAAGGAGAATTGAATTTATGGAAGAATATTTTAATAGATTAAAATCAGAAGTAGAGGGTATTGAATAAATTTGATGTTTAATGGAGTGAAGTAAAATGATTATAAGGAAAGCAACAGAGGCTGATACAGAATCTCTTGTGAAATTAAGAATTAGACAACTTATTGATGAGGGATATTCTCTCAAAAATGAAAATAAGGAAATGATTTTTAATGAGATAAAAAGTTATTTTCAACAAAATATCAAAACAGATCGTTATATTTCTTGGATAGCAATTGCCGAAGAAAAAATAGTTGCCACAAGTGGATTATGCTTTTTCCGATTACCTCCTTCCTTCGGTAATCCATCAGGAAAAATTGCTTACCTTACGTCTATATATACTGTGCCAGCTTATCGAAAAAGAGGGTTGGCAACAAATCTCATTCAGAGGATGATAGTAATATCAAAGGAACAGGGATATACAGTTATTAGACTTCATGCCTCTGAAGCAGGAAAATCATTATATGTAAAGCTTGGATTTAGAGACATAGAAAATGATATGATTTTAAAAATTTAACCTGACTAACTTGGCGTAAGTCTCCCACGCACTCTGTGAAAGTGGGAGACTTACGCCAAGCAAGCCGTGCATTTGCAGTTCTAAAATTAAGATGTGGTAAAAGAATCCCCACCTGAATTAAGAACTTGCTTCAATAAAATTTATTTGATAGACAATTATGAGGTATTGGGAAATATTAATAATTTATATAGTACAGGGAGGAGCTACTCTATGAGTGAAATAATTGATTTGCTTGATGATAAACTAAAACAATATAATCTAACATTTACAAAGAAGCCGATACTAATTGGTGGAATGGCAATGGAATATTACGGAATGCGTAAATCAGGAAAAGATATTGATTTAGTCATCTGTAATGAAGATTATCAGCTACTTGCAAATACAATGCCTGAAAAGAGAAAGGATATATATGGGGATCTGGGTGTAGTGATTGGCCCCTTTGAAATATGGAGAAGCATTGCACTCTTGGACTATAATTTTTATAAAAAGGATGCAATTGATGTAGAATTTGCATTTGTAGTTTCATTTAGATAGATTGTTATTTATGCGAGTTATTGCTATGCAAGTTGAAAAATATAAGAATGATTTGGAGCTGATGAAAGAATATTACTATAAAAATTTTAGTAATCAAGATTTTTTAAATGAAGCTGAGAAACATAAATCATCATATGAAAAAAATAATGGCATAGTATTCAGTGGGGAATATGATTTGTAAGTAGGAGGAGCGGAACTTATGAATATAGATGAAAAGCACAAAAAAATTATAGAAGTTGTTAAAAATAAATTGACTTGTTCGGCCCATAATTTAGACCATGTATTTAGAGTCTATAATTGTTACGTGTCAAATTATTTAATCCTTAAAAAGTCAAATTATTTCAGCCTAAAATTAGTAATAATGTGGTAAAAAATCAGTTTAAATAATCTTACTAATGGCAAATTAAGTCTCAAAAATCAAATTAAATAACCCTTTCTCCACAATATCCACAATGTATAAAATTCTAAAATTGGTCAATAAATATAGGCATAGAAAAACACTGCTCAGAATAAGCAGTGTAAAAAATTTTAAATTGTAAGATCAATTTCACTCTGAGATTTATAAACTGTATCTGAATTAATAGAAGTAAGTCTTTCATTAGCACCAGAGATAAGGCACATTCTCGTTAGAGAATTTAGTGGTCTTATAGCTCCATTAGTGCTTGAATAAATGAGTTCAAAAGCATCATCAGTAAAAATTGGTTCTGAACAGCCTGCGGCTTTTAGCATAGAAGTTATGTAGGGCTTACATTCATCATGCGTTAGCCCTTTTAAGCAATAATTCATTATGATTCGTTGACGTAGTGCTTCATGGACCTGCCTGCTGAGTTGAAGTAAAAAATTAGGTTGACCTGAAAGAATTAACATAGCATAATTCTTTGAGTCCATATGAAAATTAAATATTATTCTTAAATCATCAAGAATGGAATTGCTTAAAAATTGACATTCATCAATTATAATAACTGGAATTACATTTTTACTGTGGCTATAAGTGTATATAGACTCTTGTATTTGCTTAAACATAGTTACTTTTTTCTGAGCATGAATTATTCCAAGACCATCGCATAATGCTCTATAGAAGTCCATAACAGTTAAAGTGGAAATAGGAATGTATACGCACTTATATAAATTTGGATTTAGTGAATCTACAAAATTGCGGAGCAAGAAAGACTTACCAACTCCAGGCTCTCCAGTAATAACGCCAATCCCTAAAACAGATTTTAAAAATTCTAATCTATTCATTGCTTTAGAGAAATCCTCAGATTTAAAACTGTATTTTAAGTCAAGATTTTTATCAAAAGGATCAAAAGTTAAGCCATAAAAAGCTTTATACATAATATCAACCTCCGGTTAGTTAGCTTCAAAGGCAGAAAAATCAACAGAATTAGTATTGTTAGTTCTTCTGATTTTTGAATTATCAATTTTTTTAACAGGGAAAATAGTATCTTCAAGTTTACCATCCTGTGAAAAAATATAAGCTTTATCAATAGATGATGGATCATAGCGTATATTTATTTTGTCACCAACATATTTTAGTGGTACTTCAAATATTTTTGTACCTATAGATACTGTGGAGTCATTTTTTACAGTACGGAGTACTTTATATAAAAATAAATAGTCTAGTTCAGTTTTAGAATCAATAAATCTTATATTTTCAGCATTAGACATGTACTTATCAATTGGTTTTTTGTTTATTGAGGAATGTATAGTGTTGTTATAACTGTTAACATAACCCGACAGGGATTCATTTAAAAGGTCTATAGATTTAAAATCATTCCAATTAATTGAATTCATCCATTGTTTTTGCATAGTTTGGAACCATCTTTCAATTTTGCCCTTAGATTGAGGGGAATATGGTCTTGCAAAACTTAAAATACTACCAAGAGCTGCACAAATCAAATGAAATTGCTCACTTTTATATATCTTTCCATTATCAACGAAAACTTTTTTAGGAATTCCCTTTGATGCTACCGCATCTTTAAATACAGACATAAGAGATAAAAGATCATCTTTAAAAAATGCTTTGCATCCTACAATGACTCTACTGGAATCATCTAAAAAAGCTATAATATAAGTCTTGAATTTTTTATCTTCTATAGTAAGGTAAGGACCTACAGATACGTCAGATTGCCAGCATTCATTGGAAAACTCAAATTCAAAGGCTCTTCTATCATCAGGTACAAGCTTTTTAGAACCTATCTTAGCCTTATTTATAAATCTAGTTACTGTTGACAGAGAAATACTAGTTTCACTTTCAAAACCTTTAGCTATAACTTCATGATATATGTACTTGGCAGTTTTTTTCGGTGAATTTAATTTACTGTTTATAATAAATTCTTTGGTTTCATTTGAAATTTTTCTGGAAGTACCTTTATCAGCTCTTGATTTTGGATATAAACCATCAATACCATATTTCCTATATTGAACTAGCCATCCTTTGATTGTTGCAGGAGAGTACTCTTTTTTCTTGCCGTTAGGCAGTGTATAAGACTTTGCTGCGATTTCTGCTAAATAATCTTTTACAGAAGCCTGGGTAAATGTATTGGTTATAATGGGTGCAATCAGAGAATAACGAAATAATGCTATCTTTTGATTAAATTCTTTTAATATCATTGATTATCAACCTCCTATTTTTATTAATAATTATGACTTAAAATCGATATTTAAACCGTTAAAGGTTGTGTGGAATTATACAAAAATTTTAGATAAAACAAGAGAAATGAGGACAAGATTGATATAAAAAGACATTAAAAAAGTGTGAAGTATTTAATTTGATAAAAAAGACAAATCTAATTTGTACCTATTAAATTATCATTTACAAAAGAAATACTTAGGCATGTGTAAAAAATAATCCAAGTTAAAATCGTGCCTTAAACGGCAAAAGATAATAATTTTTTTTATGATATCAATAGGTAATTTGCTATTTATATTAGAATTATAGAATTTATACTGTGCAAAAAATAAACGAATACTCGATAATGAGCTTGCTAGCCTATTTTTCCAAAATGATAGATCTGTTGTATTAAGAGATGAGTAGTTAATATTAAGAGATTTTATAAGAGTTAATATTTTACTAAAGGAATAACCTAGTTTTAGCATCATAATAATGGAAGTTAGAATAACTTCATAAGCATATTGCCTATAAGGAATAATAAAGCTGGGTATAAGAGAATAGGTTTTACCACAGGATTGACATTTACAACGCAGGATGACTATCTTGTATGCACCTTTAAGGGTAATTAAGTTTCTATAATAAAATCCATGTCTGTACAGCTTACCTTCAAATCCACATGCTTCGCATCCATATTTATTTGGAAATTGATTAAACTTACAAAGTTTATTGTATTTTTTTATGCCGTAAGGCATTTTTACTATATTTATCATTATTATTTCTTCTCATAATTAAAAAATTTTCTCCTTACTAATTATTGTCAGATTAAATAATCTTATTCTTTTTGAGTCAGATTATTTAATTTGACCTATAAATTAAGTCTATAATAATTTGACTTTTTTGAATGTTTTTTAGCTTAAGTAAAATGCCTAATAACATATAATTTATGTTTATTAATTTCAAAATATGAGAAAGATGTAGACTCAGAAATTTTCACCTGACTAACTTGGCGTAAGTTTCTCACGCACTCTGTACAGCGATTCATACCAAATTAAAATTTGGGTTCTCTACTTGCACTCTGTGAAAGCGATTCACACAAAATCAAAAAAAAGATTTTGGTTCTCTGCTTTTCTTCAAGTGGGAGTCCGACGCCAAGTAAGCCATGCATTTGCAGTTCTAAAATTCAGATGGGGTAAAAGAATCCCCTCCTGAATTAAGAACTTGCTTCAATTCCAGCTGCTTTATTGCATGATATCGCAAGAGTAGAAGAAAGCAATGATAGAACTGGCGAAATTGATCATGCTGTTCTAGGTAGTAAAATTGCTGAAGGTATATTAAGAAAATTAGAATATGAAAATGACAAAATTGAGAAGATAAAGCATTGTATTGTAGCTCATAGATTTAGAACTGGTAATATACCTAAAACAATAGAAGCAAAAATACTTTTTGATTCAGATAAACTCGATGTTATCGGCGCCAGTGGCATTGCACGTACTTTTATGTTAGCAGGACAATTTGGTCAAAGATTAAATTGGGAAAAATCACTTGATAATTATTTAGAAAATAATACTGTTGAAAATGGAAGATTAAAAGATGTTTCAAAACATACACCTTTTATTGAATATGAAATAAAGTTTAAAAAAATTCCTAGTAAACTCTACACAGCAAAAGCAAAAGAAATTGGACAAAAAAGGATTGAATTTATGAAAGAATATTTTAATAGATTAAAATCAGAAATAGAAGGTATTGAATAAATTTGATTAATAATATTCTTATATTGCAAATCTATGGGGGTATTGAAAAATGCATACAAGAAAAATGGTAAAAGGTGATATTAATAAAGTTATAGATATTATTAATAGAAACTATGATGAGGTAATGATAGGGGTACATTCAAAAGATGTATTGGACAGATTTAAAAAGCACAATACTTTTGAAGATTGGGAAAAGCAAATGAAATGGAAGCAAATTTTTGTAGTTGAGGATAATGGAAAAGTTATCGCTACAGGTGCATTAGCTAATTTTGGGGATAATACTTATCCTAAATATTATATATCAAATTTTTTTGTAAAACCTGAAAATCAAAATAAGGGCGTAGGCGAAATCCTTTTTAAATATATATTGAAGCTTGTAAGAGATAGTAAAGTAAAATTTTTGCATGTGCCAAGCAGTAGAAATGGAATTGAATTCTATAAAAAAATGGGATTTATTGAGGACAGTATTCAAAATGATAAATTAGATGAAATTACATGGATGACTATGAATATATCATAATGTAAAATAGGACTTATTTATCACAATCAAATTTATTTTGAAAATTTATCTCTCAAATTAATGTAAAATTACTTTGTTATAGTGGAGACAATATTTATAATTACAGTGAGAAATGTGAATAAAAAGGGTGAGAATAATGGAGATTAAGTGGGAACAGCAATGGGATAAAATATATAAAGAACAGGGAGAAGTTCAATCTGATGTACTGCCAACTGTAAAAGTAGCTATGGATATTTTTAAGAAAAACAATTGCAAGAGTGTAATGGATTTAGGATGTGGTACAGGAAGACATTCAATATATCTTGCCAATCAAGGTTTCAAAGTATATGCTACAGATATTTCTGAAACAGGATTAGAAATAACTAAATCAAAGGCTGAAAAATTGAATTTGAACAATATTGAATTTAAACAACATGATATGAGAAATATATCTTTTGATAATAATTTATTTGATGGCATTTTATGCTTATGGACAACAGGCCATGGCACATTAGAGGATTCTCGTAAAAATGTAAATGAAATATACAGAGTATTAAAACCTAATGGGGTAGTAGTTATTGATTATGTTTCAATAGATGATAAAAATTATGGTAAATATAAATTAGATGATTTTTTAAAGCGAGGTTAATATGAAAAATGATGTAGATGTTGTATTCTTTGACTTGTTCCACACATTGATAACACCCAGATATAGTGATTTTAGAAATGAAAATGATGTATTAAAGATAACACAAAAGGAATGGGAAAAATATGCAGAAGATAATGAATTATACTTACATAGAGCAATTGGAAAGGAAAAAAATCCTCAGAAGATAATTGAAAGTATTGTCAAAAAAATGAAAAGAGAAGTTAGCGAAAATGAAAAACAAGAAATTTTAAAATTAAGAGAAGAGAGATTTAAAAAATCTTTAATAGATATAGACTTTATAATTCTTAATGTTCTTATAGATTTAAAGAAAAATGGGAAAAAGATATGTTTGATTAGTAATGCAGACATAATTGATGTAATGCATTGGAAAGAGTCTCCTCTAAATAATTTGTTTGATGATACGATATTTTCATATAAAGTAGGATATTTAAAACCACAAGCTGAAATATACCATATTGCATTAAAAAGGATGAATGCTATTCCACAAAAATGTATTTTTGTTGGAGATGGTGGTTCTGATGAACTAAAAGGTGCAAAAGAATTAGGAATAAAAACTATATTAACAGGATACTTATTAAAAAAGGAAGAAAAAGAACATAATGCAATAAAGAAATTTGCAGATTATTATATAGAAGATTTTAAAGAAATTATTGATATAGTAAATTATTGAGAACTATTTAACGCTTAAAAAATTAAAGTACACATAATTATAATGGAGGTTGGATAATGGATAAATATATAAGACCTAATCTGAAAAAAGCAGCGATTATAACTATTGATACTCAAAATGATTTTAGTTTACCTGGAGCAGTTGCCGCATATGATGTCTTACCCAATATAGCTAAAATATTGAATACCTGTAGAGAAAACAATGTACCAATTATACATGTTATTCGAATTTATAAAGAAGATGCTTCCAATGTTGATAAGGGAAAAGTGCATTAAGGAATCTTTAAGAGTATTAAAAAAGGGTGGTATATTAGCAATTGCATACATAAACAAACATTTTGTATTGAATTCAATTATGACAAGAGATAAAAAATTTCTTACATATAACTTTATTGAGAAAGTTTTGAATAAAGGAGTAATTAAAGAAGGAGAAAAAGAGTGCTTTTGGACAGATACTTTTTTTACAACTCCAATGGAAATGGAATCATTTGTTAAAAAATTTAATACTGAAATCATTGATCATGTGGGAACTGATGGGTTAAGTCCACTCTTAAAAGATTTTGTAGACAATATGAATGATGAGGAATATTCTACATGGCTTCATTATAGTTTAAATAGTTGCAGAGAAAAAAGTATTTTGGGAATGAGTAATCATGGATTATTACTGTGTAAAAAGTAAAATTAATTTGTAACTTTTTAAAAGAATGCAATAGTAAAACAGTAAATTAAAATGAAATAAATAGGAGGATAAAAATGAAAAGAGCATTAGTTAACACCATTATTGAACAAACTGATATTATGTTTTCTAATATGACGATAACATTACACACCTGTAACTTAAATGCCATTATCTGTGAAATGCCTATTTGGAAGCACTTGTATCATACACTTCATTCTCTTGATCAATGGTTTATTAATCCGGGAATATATGATGAACCTGCTTTTCACAAGGAAAATCTAAATTCTCTTGATATTAAGAGTGATACAAGTCTCACTAAGGAAGAATTGATTGAATATTTTGAGGGCATAAAAATCAAGATTAATAAATATTTGAGCGGATTAACAGATAATATGTTATATGAAAAACCTGAAAAATGTGAATATAACAGATTAGCCTTAGTGTTAGGGCAATATCGTCATTTTATGTGTCATATTGGAATCATAAATTCCTCTGCAATTAGTGAAACGGGAAAATGGCCAAGAGTTAATGGATTATTAAATAAGAATGTTGGAAATAAGTATTTTGAATAGCTCACAAAATTCTTAAAGAAAATATTAATATTAATAAGACTATTTTGGGGGGAGTAAAATGATTATAAGGAAATCAACGGAAGAGGATGATATAGAATCTCTTGTTAAATAAGAATTAGAAAGGAAAATAACTAATGTTTGATGTAATTGCTCTTGATTTAGATGGAACGCTATTAAAAAATGATAAAACAGTTTCAGAAGAAACAATAAGAACTTTGAAAAAGCATGAAAAGTTAGGTAGGCAAATAGTTATTGTTACAGCAAGACCTCCCAGATTGGAACCAATAAAACTTCCAGTGGAATTACAACGAGAATTCATGATATTTTATAATGGAGCAGAAATTTACCATAATAATAAAAGGATATATAGCGAAAATATATCTTTAGCTTCGGCCAAAAATATCAAAGATTTAATATTACAGGATTATAGCGAATGTAAGATAGGCTTTGAAATTAATAATAAATTGTACACTAATTTTAAAAATAATAGTATTTTTGGAACTACTGAGTTTGAAACCATTAATTTAAATATTTTTCAGTTGAAATCTCCTGCGAAAATTCTAATAGATATGAGCAATATACATAATATTGATGCTTTTAGATTGAAAATACCTTTAGATTGCAATCTAATTATAACTGATAATGGGAAATTGGGGCAGATTATGGCTCATGGAGTAAATAAATTAAATGCATTAAGATATATTCTTAATAAACTCAGTACAAGTATTGATAGAGTAATGTTTTTTGGTGATGATATTAATGATATTGAACTAATAAAAGAAAGTGGTATAGGAGTAGCAATGGGAAATGCAGTCGCAAAGGTAAAAGATGCTGCAAATTATATAACATCAAGCAATGAAGAAGATGGAATTGCAGTTTTCTTAAATAGATTATAATATAAAAAATAATTTACATTCTTCCTAAAATTCGCAAGAAATAGAATTAATTTCATTAAGCTATAAGGGTAATCAATACTTTTCAAGGAGGCTTAAATAATAGAATGGGTAATATTGTATTATTAGAAAACAAATTAACTGCGGAACAATTTTGTAATTTAGAGGAAGCGGTAGGCTTTGGAAGACAAAATATTAGGCAAAGTGAGAAGGCTATTAAAAATAGTATATATTCTATTTCTGTAAATATAGAAGAAGAAGTTATTGGAATGGGTAGATTGGTTGGAGATGGTGCAAGGATATTTTATATACAAGATGTTTGTGTCAAGCCAGAGTTTCAAAGAAAAGGAATTGGAAAGTTGATTATTGAAAAGTTACTTGATTATATTAAAAATAATAGTATACCAAATTCAAGGGTTACAGTCGGGTTAATGGCAGCAAAAGGTAAAGAAGGATTCTACCAAAAGCTAGGATTTAGAATTCGTCCCAATGAAAAAGAAGGTAACGGAATGATGATAAACATACAAATATAGATATTCAAGTTGAAATATAAATCTTATATTTCTTAAACAATGACAATAAGCCATTTATTAAATAAGCTTGGCGATAGTCATAGTTCTGATATACAAGGAGTAAATATCAGAACTATAGACTTATTTGATAATGGAGTAAAAAGTTAAATTTTACTTTATAATGTCAAATTTCATTGACAATCGTTGTTAATACATCTATAATTATGTTAAATTGTTAGAAAAGGTGGTGTCTGTTTGATAGTGATTCTGTAATGAGCATTTATTTTTTATAGGTATATACAAAGCAAAAATTGCTTCTGTTTTGTGTGCCTAAAATGCCTTGCAGAAGATATCAGACTGACCCTATACGGATTATCAGTAGGTATGGTTTTGCTATACCTACTTTTCTTTTCTTCTGTAAGGCAGCTATTAAAAATATTTATCCGATAACTAGCTGCTGTAACACTCCACCATTATATAAGAAGGTGGAGATAACAGCGACAGGTTCATGGGTAATTCATCTAAACTTAGTTGGAGTACAAACTTCAACTAAGTAAGATTGATTGATATGGAGGGAAAGAATAGTGAAATATTTAAAAAGTAAAAAATATGATACTAAATTTATAAGAGAAAATATGATGGGACCAAATTCTATAAAGATTTTAGAAGAATTAATGAATGAAGTTAATCTAAAAAGTGATATGAGAGTTTTAGACTTAGGCTGTGGAAGGGGCTTAACATCTATATTCTTAGCAAAGGAATTTGGAGTTCAAGTTTTTGCTGCTGATTTATGGATATCAGCAACCGACAATTATAATCGATTCAAAAAATTGGAATTAGAAAATTCAATAATTCCAATACATTCAGATGCTACTAAATTACCTTTTGCAGATGAGTATTTTGATGCAGTGATTAGTGTTGATGCATATCATTATTTTGGAAGTAATAATCAATATTTTGATAGTTATCTAGCACCTCTTATTAAAAAAGGTGGAACTATTGCAATTGGAATACCAGGGATGAAAAAGGAGATTATTGGTGAAGTACCGGAGGAAATGAAGCCCTATTGGCCAGAAGAAGCCTTAGCTACATGGAATTCTTGCAATTGGTGGAAAAAGATATTTGAACAATCGGAAAATATAGATATTTGTTCAATAAAAGAAATGATAGGATTTAAAGAACCCTGGAATGATTGGTTAGCATGTGAAAATGAATTTGCAATTGGTGATAGAGCTATGCTTAAAGCAGATGGGGGAAGATACATGAATTTAATTTCAATTATTGGTAAGAAGAAATAAACACTTTCATATCTAATTTATGCTAGTAAAATATTTGATATAAAATTATTCAGATAACAGGGGGGATTGTTATGAAAATACGACAAGAAAAACCAGATGATTATTTAGAAGTTTATGAGCTTGTAAAAAAATCCTTTGCAACATCTTCTCATGCTGATGGTACGGAGCCAGACTATTTGAATGAGATTCGCAAAAAAGATTCATTTATTCCTGAACTTTCTTTGGTTGTAGAAAATCATGATGGAAAACTGATTGGACAAGTTGTTTTGTATAAAACAATTATTACTTTATTGGATAGAAAAATCACTGAATTACTTTTATCTCCCATATCTGTGCACCCAGATTTTTTTCGTCAAGGTATTGCATGTGCAATGATGGAAGAAGCATTCAAAATAGCCCTAAAAATGGGGTATTCTGCTGTTTTCCTTTGTGGGAATCCAGATTTTTATCACAAAATTGGTTTTAGACCAACCTATGAATTTTATATATTTCATATCAATGACCGCTCAAAGAAAGCAGAATGGTGCATGGTACGTGAATTAACAGTGGGAGCACTGAAAAATATAAATGGAACTATAGATATAAATTGAAGCAAGTTCTTAATTCAGGTGGGGATTCTTTTACCCTATCTGAATTTTAGAACTGCAAATGCATGGATCACTTGACGTGGAACTCCCAATTGAAGAAAAGCAGAGAAGCAAAATCTTTTTTTTGATTTTGTGTGAGGGCTGTACAGAGTGCAAGCAGAGAGCCCCAATTTTAATTTGGTGCGAGGACTGTACAGAGTGCGTGGAAGACTTACGCCAAGTTAGTCAGGTTAAAATTTTACAGATAAAATAGGTATAATGGATATATTTTCAATGTTATACTAAATATTAGTTGATAATCTATAAAATCTATTATACTATTTATGTATATTATAAGCTTACACATATTTGTCAGTATAACATACTCACTCATATTGATTTTATTTTTCAATAGTAAAATATGATGAATAAAAAAATTGTTTTAGTAACTTAGTGGAGGAATTTAGATGACAATAATCAGAGAGAATATTTTAACAGCAAATCAGTTTAATATGCTTTTTAATTCTGTTGGGTGGGACTCACCAAGTAAAGAACAAACTCAAACTGCACTAAAAAATTCGCTTTGTACATTTGCTATTTATAAAGAAGATAATCTTGTAGGTATGGCAAGACTCCTTGGTGACAGTGCTATGAGTTATTATGTAAAAGATTTTGTAATTCTACCTGATTATCAAGGGAATGGATTAGGAAAAGCATTAATGAATCATATGATTTCATTTATAAAACAACAGTTACCTAAAGGATATAAAGTAAGTGTTGAACTTATTAGTTCAACGGGAAAAGAACCATTCTATAGTAAATTTGGCTTTGAAGAAAGACCTTGCCAATGTGATGGTGCAGGAATGTTCATGATGGTTAAAGCATAAATTTCTTATATTATAAATTAAATAAGGGAGTATCTAAATCATATGATAAAAGTAAACTTTTATAGATTGAATACAATAGAAGATAGTAAATTATTATTTGCTGTGATAATGGCCAAATATAATGGAAAATGGATTTATGTAAAACACAAAAAGAGAAATACTTGGGAAATCCCTGGTGGACATAGAGAAAAAAATGAAACTATAGATTCTACAGCTTCAAGAGAATTATTTGAAGAAACAGGAGCAAAAAAGTTTAATATAACTCCAATATGTATTTATTCTGTAGATAGAGATGGAGCTAAGGATTACACTGAATCTTTTGGACAGCTATTTTATGCAGAAATAGAAACATTAGATAAGTTACCTGATTTTGAGATAAATGAAATAAAACTATTTGATAATATACCGGAGAATTTAACATATCCTTTAATCCAACCCTTTTTACATGAGAAAGTATTGAAAATATTTAACTAATGGAGATGAATAATATTTTGAAAAGCAAGATAAAACTATGTTTTATACTATTGTCAGTAGTTCTAATAGCTTTAAGCGGTATTTTCTTTGTTAAATATATAAATGAAAAAAATTATTCTAAGAGAGATAAATTCATAACAGCTATAGATATAAATGAAATCAAAGTTAAAAAAAATATAGATGTCTCCAACATTAATGATGATGATAAATTCTATTTTTATGTTAAAAAAGATAACATGAATATAATAAAATTAATTGGAGTTAGAGGAAAATTTGGCTTTACAGAGGATAATTATTATGCAAATAATTTTAGCTATACAAATCTTTACCTTTGGGGAGATGAAGACAATATATTAAACAAAAATTTAAAAATAACTGCTTCAAATAGTCAGGGAAATGTTATAGATATTGTTGACGGATTTAAGATAAAAAAAGAAGGACATGCCCCAGAGCCATCTGCTAGAGAAAATACTACTTCTACTGCAGTAGAGCAGTTAAATATAAAGCTTTCAGCAGAAGGCACTTGGAAATTAAGTGTTTATATAGACAATAATCTAATTGGAGAAATTAATATTGATGTTAAAAAAGAAAATGCTGATGATTTTAATAAAAATATAGTAAGACCATCTCCATTATAGTGAATTTTATACATAACTTACATTGAAGCAAGTTCTTAATTCAGTGTGGATTCTTTTACCCCATCTGAATTAAGAACTGCAAATGTATGGCTTACTTGGCGTTGGAATTCCAACTGAAGAAAAGCAGAGAACCAAAATCTTCTTTTTGATTTTGTGTGAGGGCTGTACAGAGTGCTTTGGAGATTTACGCCAAGTTAGTCAGGTGAAAACTTATTTTTAATACATAAATTTCAAGCAGAAACCTTATAATCATGAAATTACCATTGACATAAGCGCCTTCTATATCTAAAATTAATTAAGTAAATACTCGAAAAATGTATAAAAATTTATTATTATTGTATGAATTTAAAATGATGTATGGAGGAGAAGAATGAGCAACAATCAAGTTTTCACCCATAATAATGGAGAATTGGGTCTAATTGTTTTAGAGAGTTTTAGAGAATTGGGAGTAAAAATTAATGAACACATTCAACAAAGACGAAATGTAGATGATAATTTTTTGTTACCTGTAGATGAAATACGTTTTTCTAATGGTGAAGGTAAAGTAAAACTTTCAGAATCAGTTAGAGGGAAAGATATTTATATACTTTGCGATATAGGAAACCACAGTTGTACATATAACATGTTTGGTATAGAAAATCACAAGGGACCAGATGAGCACTTTCAAGATATTAAGAGAACTGTATCTGCTATAAGGGGAAAGGCTAAAAGAATAACTGTTATAATGCCCCTACTTTACGAATCAAGACAGCATAGAAGAAAGGGAAGAGAGTCTTTAGACTGTGCACTAGCTCTTCAGGAATTAGAACGTTTAGGAGTGCAGGAGATATTGACTTTCGATGCTCATGACCCCAATGTTCAAAATGCAATTCCACTATTGTCCTTTGAAAATTTATACCCTACATATGATATTCTTAAAACTATTATTAAAGAAGAAAAGGGTATAAAAATACCTAAAAAAGATATGCTTGTTATAAGTCCTGATACAGGCGCTATGGATAGAGCTATATATTATTCAAGTGTTCTTGGTGTGGATGTTGGATTATTCTATAAGAGAAGAGATCATTCCACAATCGTAAATGGTAAAAATCCTATAGTTAAACATGAATATATGGGCAGAGATGTTGAAAATCAAGATGTTTTAATAGTTGATGATATGATTGCCTCAGGAGAATCTGTACTTGATATAGCAAAGGAATTAAAATTGAAGAAAGCTAAAAATGTTTATGTTGCTACTACTTTTGCCTTCTTTACAGAAGGATTGGAAAAGTTCCAAAAATATTATGATGATAATATAATAACTAGAGTTTACTCTACAAATTTGACTTATATATCACCTGAACTTGAGAAAACTGAATGGTTTAGACCAGTTGATATGTCAGAGCTTTTAGCAATAATAATAAATAGATTAAACAGAGAACAATCCATTGCTAAATTTATGGATGCTACTTATGTAATACATGAACTTATAAGAAATGAAAATTAGTAGTATGCTTTACTTAATATAATTTGTGAATGAAAATCCTATTTTTATTTGAAAAATATATATTCTATTAGGATAAATATATTCTAAGCGTCACAATAATTTAAATATAGTATATTGACAATAGGTTATTTAATACAATAGGTGTATTAAATAGCCTATTATTTTTGTTTAAAAGTTTTACAATATTAAAAATACTTTTTCAATTATAATGTATATATAATTACACTGTTAGATGGAAAATTGATTAATAATCAATTACAGCTTTGTAATATATCAATACAATATAAAATAGTATTATGATATAATTAAGTATACTGTAATATTATGGTCTGTAATGTAGGTAATGCTAAACAAGAAATTTAGGGGGAATCCTATGGAACGAGTATACACAATTATATTTTTTGTGGGAGTTATTTATACAGTGGTTACCTTTTTATTTGGAGGTCTTTTAGGTATTATTGACGCTGGATTGGATGCACATATTGATACATCTTTAGATGGCAGCAGTCCTTTTATACTTCCATTAAAACCTATAACTATAGTTTCCTTTATTACTGTATTTGGAGGAATAGGTATTATTGGAACTCATTATAAATTTAATTGGATAGTCATACTTATAATAGCAATAATTTTAGGGCTTATAGTTTCGTGGTTATTATATAGATTTATAGTAATTCCTCTGTATAGAGCTCAAAATACAAGTGCAGTTTATCAGGAGAAACTTATCGGTATGACAGCGACGGTTATATCCCCAATACTGAAGAATGGATTCGGTACCATAGCTTATGTTGTTAACGGCAGTAAATATAATGCACCAGCACAGCATGTGGGAAAAGAAGAGATAAAACAAGGACAAGAAGTACTTATCTATGAAATAAAAAACAATGTATTTTATGTAGAACCCTTAAATAGTGATTATAAAAAAGGTTCTTAGTAAATATAATGTATTTTATTTGTTTGAAGCAAGTTCTTAATTCAGGTAGGGATTCTTTTACCCCATCTGAATTTTAGAACTGCAAATGCATGGCTTACTTGGCGTCGAACTGGGAAACTTACGCCAAGTTAGTCAGGTGAAATGTATAAATAAATCATATTTGGAAAAGTTATTGAGAAATATGCTCATATATGGTATGTTAAAGGCAATAGGTATTATATAATTAATACGAGTGGGAGGGAAGATATGGATTTCAGTATATTGATTGTTCCAGGCATAATTGTAGTTGTAATTATATTATTAATAGCAGGTGTTTTTTCCATGTGGAAAAGAGTACCTCAGGACAAAGCTTTAGTAGTAACAGGTATGAAAAAGAGAGTAATCACCGGAGGTGGTGGATTTGTAATACCTCTTCTTGAAAGAACAGATAAGATTTCTCTTGAAAATATGGAGATTGAAGTAAGGATTGACGGGGCATTAACTGGACAAGGTGTTGGAATAATGGCTGATGGAGTTGCCGTAGTAAAGGTAAAATCAGATACAGATTCTATTTTATCCGCAGCAGAACAATTTAACACTTCCAATGGACTTCAACATACACTTCAGGTTATTGAACACACCACTAAAAATGTTCTTGAAGGTAAACTTAGAGAAATTGTTTCAAAGATGACTATAGAGGAAATTTACAAGGACAGAGAAAAGTTTGCTTCCCATGTTCAGGAAGTTGCGGCTATTGATCTCTCACAAATGGGATTGGAACTTAAGGTATTGACTATTAAAGAAATATCCGATAGAAATGGATATTTAGAAGCTCTTGGTAAGCCAAGAATAGCCGCTGTTAAGAGAGATGCACTTATTGCAGAGGCAGAAGCTGCAAAGGAAACAAAGATAAGAACTGCTGAGGCAAATAGATTAGGGGAAGCTGCAAAAATTTTATCTGAAACTCAAATTGCTGAATCCTCTAAAGAAAAGGAATTAAAAGTACAATCCTATAGAAGTGAACAGGAAAAAGCAAAAGCTGCATCTGATTTGTCCTATGAAATAGAAGCCAATAAGGCAAAGAAAGAAGTTACAGAAACACAAGTACAAGTTGAAATAACTAAGAAACAGAAAGAAAGAGAATTGGCAGAAGCAGCACTTCAGGTAGAGCTTACCAAAAAAGATAGAGAAATAGAATTAGCTGAAAAAGAAGCACTTAGAAAAGAAAGAGAATTAGAAGCTACTGTGAAGAAACAGGCAGAAGCAGATAAGTATAGTCAGCTTCAAACGGCTGATGCAGTAAGATATAAAGAAATTGCAGATGCAGAAGCAAGAGCAAAATCCATTGAACTGGAAGGTAAAGCAAAATCAGAGGCCTTAAGACTTCAAGGTATGGCAGAGGTTGATATAATAAGAGAAAAAGGTAAAGCAGAGGCGGAAGCTATGATGAAAAAAGCAGAAGCTTTTAAATTGTACAATGATGCTGCTATGACTCAAATGATAATAGAAAAACTGCCTGAAATTGCAAAAGCAGTAGCTGAACCACTATCAAAAACAGAAAAAATTGTAATTGTGGATAATGGAAGTAGAGAAGGAAATGGTAAGGGAGCAGCAAAAGTTACTGGATATGTGAATGATATTGTATCTCAGCTCCCAGAAACCGTTGAAGCTCTAACGGGAGTGAATATTTTGGATTTTCTGTCAAAGAAAGTTTCTAAGGATGATAAAGAAGAAAAAGAAACTTCAAAATAACAGTTGTGCAAGTATTATTTTATAGGGTTAAAATTTTATAATAAACATACTATAAAAATCCTCTACTAGTGTTTGGAGGATTTTTAATCTTTAATCTTATATTGTGTTTATGCAATCAAAAATAATGTTATGGTATAATGAAGTGCACTGTAATATTATGGTTTGCAATGCAAGTAATGTTAAACAATGAATTCAGAATGGTATGTGCTGTGCAGCCATTAATAAATTGTAATATAGAGGTGGACCTAATGAATGGATTAGAACAATACTTATATTCTAAAGTAAAAGTATATATTTATACTAATATTAAAGATTATAATAATGAAAAAGCTGAAGTGATATTAGAAGGAGTAACTTTAGAAAAAATAGATGGTAATTTTATAGACCTAAAGGACGAGAATAATATTATTCATCGTATTAATGTGGATAAATGCTTCTCTTTTGTGGTTGAAGCTTATGGGGGAAGCAGATATTGATAGATAGAATTATTAAACAATATTATTATGATTTATATAAAAAATTTTATTTAAATGCAGGTATAATGTCATGTTTTGTTAAATCACTTCCCTTTGTTTCAGCAATAAACATGCAAAATTTAAATCTAGAAATAAAACAGAAATCATCTTCCTTAAAACTGGAGTTGATAAAAGAAGATTTAATTATAATGGATATATCAGCTGAAAAAGGGCTGAATTATGCATATAAATATAGAGGTGAGTATACTATAATACCTGATTTTAATATGGTATGTCATGATTTTGGAATAGTGAAAAGTAAGCCTATACTGGAAAAACTTACTTTATTTAAGGATGTAAATTTAAAAGTTGCTGATAAGTATATGATTGTATTAGATTATAATCGCTACAAAAATGTTGAGATAAAAAATATAAATGAATACAATAATCAATATGAGGTTACAGAAGAAGATTTACCAGAAGTTGAAATGATAAAATTTTTAGATATAAAAACTGTTTCGTATATATGTCCCCATAAGATTAAAGAGGATATAGCAGCATATTTGAATTATCTTAAATTCAACAATATAAATGTAGATATTAAATATGTTGATTCAATCACAAAATCTTAGTCTATTAAGAGGATAGGAGTTAAATTTGTTATGGACAAAAAGAAAATAGCATTAGGTTTGGTAGTTTCCATGTTGGTTGCCAGTCCCCTATATGGATGTCAAAATGGTATAACGGATAAGGATAAGGAAGAAGCAGAGCAGCAGCAATCTGGTTACAGTGCTCCATTTACATACTATCCCAATTCTTTTTTTAGAGGATATACTGTAAATAATGGTGTGAAGTCAAATGTGGATTTTTTTGGATGGCACAGCTGGACTAATTCTAGTACTGAAGTAAATAGTCCCTACACAAATTCAAGTACTAGTATTAAAGGAACTAAAGGAGGAGTTACCTCCATTGACGGCAGTACCAGCAGTTCCCATTATAGTGGAGTTCATGGAGGCAGTGCTACAGGCTAAACAGGAGGGCTGTTTAAAAAATGAAATACAATAATGTAGTAGATAAATTACTTTTTGATTATTATTCTATACATTGCAGACGAAAGGGGGATATTTATTCCCCTTATCCTTTTTATCTTTCAGGAGAAGAGTATAGAAAAATTAAATTTTTTACAGAGAGAATACACAAATTGTCTTTAGATATATTGAATAATATAGACAATAAATATGAGGATTATAAGGATATGCTTCCTGACTTTCCTCTTAAGGATAAAATTTTAAATTTATCAGGAGAAGTTTCTGAGGTTTTTTGGGTGAGATACGATTGTTTCATTGAGGATAATAATAAAGTATTTTTCAGTGAAGGTAATTACGACAAACCTTGTGCTCAAAGAGAGCTTGCAATAGGTGAATATTTTAACTGTGATAATAATGTAAATAAGAAGTTTGTGGAAAATTTCAAATATAAATTTAAATTAATTGTGGATAAATACTATGGTAATAAAAAAATCAATATTTTAATATTAGCAGATCCCTGTCATTACGAGGAAGTACATTTGTCAATGCTGTACAGAGAATGGCTTGAAGATAGTAATATAAATGTAATTTTAGGTGGAAGCAATAATATATATGTAAGAGATGATAAAGTATATTGTTTTGAAAAGCCTATTCACATTATATTGAGGCAATTTCCTGCTGAAAATCTATATGAAGTTAATAATATAGAAACTGTATTAAAATTATATGAGGAAAATAAAGTACTTATAATAAATGATCCTAGAATGATAATTCTTCAAAGTAAAAGTATCTTTGCTTATTTTCATAAATTACTAAAAGAAGAAAGGCTGGATAGGAATACTGCAAATATAGTAGAAGAGTGTATACCCTATACAGAAGTATTATCTAGGGAAATTATAAGTAAAGCCAGAGAAAATAAAGATAAATACGTAATAAAACCTGTACTAGGGCGTTATAGTGAAGAGGTATTTATAGGAAAGTTATACTCTCATGAGGAATGGGAAGATATAATAAAAAGTATTGAAAACAATACAGAACATTATATTTTACAGGAATTTAGGAACATACGAAGGGACAACATCATTGAGATAAAAGGAGGATATCCATACAATGTAGATGCTTTCTGTAATTTTGGTGTATATTTATGCTGCAATGAAGTTACGGGAATTTGTTCAAGATGGAATTATGATTATATTACAGAAAACAGCACTACCTTTGTTACACCCATTGGAATAAAGGATAATGCTTTGGAGATTAAACATAATAAATACATAAAAGACAAGAATAAAGAGTACAAAACTATAAATTTGGAACTGGTTAAGTCTGGATTTTTAGGAGCTTACAATAATGCAAGAGAGTATATAGCTTTAGATGAGCTCCATTTGAGCAAAGATAAGTTTTTAGAATTGAAGTATGCCTCAGAAGAAATTTTGAAAATATTTAATAAAGTCTCTGAATTTATCTATGAAAATAAAGGATGGTTTGACCAAATTTTAGGTATAGAAAATATGGATAAAAGTATATATTCTAAAAAGGACTTTAATTATTTGAGTATTTTAGGAAGAATGGACTGGGCTTTGGATATAGATAATAATTTAAAGTTAATGGAGCTTAATAATGAAACTCCTGCAGGTTTATATGAAGCATCCATAGTGAATGACTATCTTATAAAAAGGTATAAACGAGATGTAGAAAATCCCAATGAGAACTTTTATAATATTTTGCCTAGAAACATAGAAAGGTACATAGTAAAATATTCTCCAAAGACTATAGGAGTATTTAGCACTTGTTATTATGAGGATTATTATAATATAGACATTATTTTTAATATGGTAAAAAATATTGCTGGTAAATATAATGCGAAAGTATTAAAAGGTAATATATATAATTTAAGAGTTGAAAAAGATAAATTGTATTATTTCAATGAAAACATAGATATGATTTATAGGTACTTTCCTCTAAATTGGTTTGATAAATTTAATCTTCAGGAAGTTGGAAAATGGATAAATAATAGAAATTGTATAAATCAGCCTGCTACTATGATAGCACAAAGCAAAGCATTATTTGCTGTTATATATGAAATGATAAAGACAGATTTCTTTATGGATAATGAAAAAAATATAATATTAAAATATATACCTTATACAGATTTAAGTTATAGATCCATGAAAACTGTAGATTACATTTGTAAGCCTTTGCTTGAAAGAGAAGGTAATGGCATATACAGAAGTTGCGAGTTGTCTGATTTTTATTTGGAAAATATGGAAAATTATATATTTCAGGAGAGGATAAATATAAGGCCTTTAAGATACATCTCTAATTCAACTTATAATCAGAAAAAAGTGAATTTATTTCCTATACTGGGATGTTTCTATAGTAAAAATGAGTTTATGGGAGTCTATTGCAGACTAGGTGATTTTATAACTAAAGAAAATTGTGTATATATGCCTCTCTATATTGACTAAACCTTTGTAGATATTGTAATTAATGTTGTTTATTTAATGAATACTAGTTGAATAATAGCTATTTAAGGGAAATATAGTATTTAAATATGAAATTTATGGTAAGGCGTATAGTAAATTTTCTCTTTTTATTTAAGGTGGTATAGATATGAAAAAGATAAAAAATTTAGCTGTTGTAATAATAGTATCACTTTCATTATTATTTACAGCCTGTGGAGATAAATTGGTGAGCAGATCTTACGTGGGAACTTATAAATTACATGAGGTAGATGGATATTATCTAGGCAAGGGAACTAATGAAGATGATAAAATGGAATATATTTTTCAGACGGAACCTATAGATAACTCTGATACATTATCGGATAATATAGATGTTACTGATGGAGTTAAGATAAAGGATAATTATACTAAAGAAGAAAAGGAAAATATATTAAAGCAAGCTAATAAGTCCATATCGAAAGAATCTATGAATATTTTTAAAAATATTCTGGGAAATGAAAATACAGTAACTGTCTTCGCAGCTTCTTATAAAGATGATAATGGGGGGATTTTTACTAAGTATGAATATGAAATTATGGTTAAGAAAGATAAGATAAAGGATTTTGATAAGGATTAATAAAATTTTATAATAAACACATTACAAAAATCTCCTGTCAATTTTCGGGAGATTTTTACATTATAGATATATAACTTGAAATATAAATTTAGATTTTTTATATCAAGTTACTCAGGCTATTTATGAGTATCTACATTTAATTATGAATTTGGATATCTATAATGATATATTAATATTATCACAAATAATAATAAAATCATGTGTAATTGACAGATGATATCAAATCGTGTTATATTTTGTTGGTAAATTATAATTAAATTAAAATTACATTAAATATATATGTATTTAATACCTTATATAATACATACATACTAATTTTTGTATATTACAATAATATTGGGAGGTATATATGAAAGAATTATATTCAATTGGTGAGACAGCAAAACTTATGGGCATTTCTGTTCAAACTCTTAGAAACTATTCTAATTTACAATTATTAAAACCACAATATATTGATGATTATACAGGTTATCGTTACTATTCTTTTAAACAATTTCACTACATAGATAGAATTAAATATTTAAGATCATTAGGTCTTTCACTGTCTGAAATAGAAGAAATTTTAGATGATGGTAAACCAGATAAAATGTTATCTTATCTTGAATTACAGGAGAAAAGAATTGCAGAAGAATTGAACAAGCTTAGAGAAACTTATGAGGATATAAAATGGTATATAGGTTATTTTGAACATCTTAATGAATATCATTTTGATAATATTCCCTATGTACTTAAATTTGACACAAGATATATTATGTATGTAAATCATTTTGAAGATGATACAGTAGAAACAGTAGAAACAAGGCTTGCAGGACTTAAGAATAAACAGGATTTAAAATATAGAAGGCAATATGGCTACATTGCAGATTTTGATAATTTAATTAAAAAGAAATTTGTTCCTCAAAAATATTTTATTTACCTTAAAGAAAAACCAACAAAGGAAGCAGATTGGTTTATGGAACTGCCAGCAGGTGAATATTTATGTTTTCGCGGAAAAATTTGTACAGATGACTGGAATCCGTCTATGGTAGCAGCTTATTTTAAAGATCATAAAAAACCAACCTATGTTATAGCAAATGAGCATGAAGACAATTTGTCAGAATATCATGAGTGTCCTTATGAAATACAAACATTAATAAAAAAAAGTGAATAAAATTATAAAAAAGATAAAAACATCCCATAAAAATTATTGACTCTGTAATAAATATAGACTATATAATCAGCTTAAGTTGAATTTATATATTTTGTTTATATATAAAAATAATTAAAAATAATACTCAGAGTATTTTTATTATATGTTATGGAGGCAATAATATGAAAAAGAGAAATATTAAATTTAGTGAAGCTACAGAACTTTTATATGAAGGGGAAAAGATAAATGGCTGTGACCTTACACCAGAGTCTGCTCCTATATTTTTAACTACAGCTTTTACTATGGGAAATTTAGAAAATGTACAAAATACTTATGATGAAAAAGGATATACTTATGTTCGTACCCGTAATCCTAATAGAAATTCTTTAGCAGAAGCAATTTCATTTCTTGAAAAAGGTAAATATAGCCTTATCTTTTCTTCTGGAATGGGTGCTATTACAACAACCTATTTTTCAGTATTAAAACCAGGAGATCATTTTATTGCTAATGAAAATATCTATGGAGAAACTTTTGATGCAATTAATTTATTGCTTGTAAATTATGGTGTATCAGTTGATTATGTAGATTTTACAAATTTAGAAGCAGTAAAATCAGCAATAAAGCCAAATACTAAAATGATATATACAGAAGTTGCAAGCAATCCTACAGATCGTCTTTCTGATATTGAGGAATTGGGAAAGATTGCTCATGCAAATGGTGCAATGCTGATGGTTGATAATACCTTTACAACTCCAATTGCAATCAAGCCTATGACTTTGGGAGCAGATATAGTAATTAACAGCTTGACTAAATTTATAAATGGACATAGCGATGCATTGGCTGGATCAATTACAGTTAATGATAAAGAAATATTTGATAAAATTCATACTATACGAATGCTTACTGGAACTTCTGGATGTCCTTTTAGTGCATGGACAGTTTATAGAGGTATCCATACAATGGATTTACGTGTAAGAAAACAGATGAAAAATGCTGCATTACTTGCAAAATCCTTAGAGGATCATCCAGCTGTTTTAAAAGTAAATCACCCATCTCTTGATAGCAATCCACAGGCAGAACTTGCTAAAAAATTGTTCAAGAATAAAGAGACCATGACAGGCATGCTAAGCTTTGAAATGCCAGATGACAGGCAGAAAATCAATGAATTTATGGATAGACTTTCTCTAGCTCATTATGCACCAACACTTGGAGGAATTCGTACTACACTTTCACATCCATTACATTCTTCTCATCATCATGTGCCTAAGGAAGATCTAGACAAAATGGGGATTTCCTATGGACTTATGAGAATTTCTGTGGGGATTGAGGATATAGAAGATTTAATTTCAGACTTTAATTATGCTTTAGAGGTATTCCAATAATTTAGATTTTTATTCTATAACTAGCTGCTGAGCCCTGAGCCTTTCAGGGGGAGCAGCTATAAATATATAGATATTTATAACCAATATATATTTGAATTTTTACTTTTGATTATGAGAAGATTAGAAATATATGTTGATTAGAGGAGGATTCATCAATGGAGTTATCAGAAGTTGTTGAAAAAATTGTTAAAGATGAAGTTAAAAATCATAAAGAAAATTTTCGATTTCGTGAACCCATTTTGGGTTTTGCCAGTGCTGAAGATCCTTTGTATAGTCAATTAAGTCAAATTATAGGTAATAAGCAGCTGCATCCAAAAGATATAATGGCTGATGCAAAAACAATAATTGTATACTTTATTCCATTTTCTCTGGAAATTATTAAAAAGATTCAAGGGCAGAAAAATATAGTTCAGGAGTGGTCAGATAATTATACAAGTACAAATATACTACTTGGCAGAATCAGTGATATATTAAAAAATGAATTGACCAACAGAGGAATTTCCGTTGCCACAGAACCTCCTACTAATAACTATGACCCTATACAATTAAATGCCAAATGGGCACATAAGTCTTCTGCAGTTATTGCTGGAATTGGAACTTTTGGATTGAATAGACTTTTAATAACCAAGAGTGGTACAGCAGGACGCTTAAACAGCTTAATAATAAATGAGGAGATTGAGCCAACTAAGCGAGATGATAAAAGTTCTTATTGTCTTTATTATAAAACGGGAAAATGTAAGGTATGTGTTGAGAAATGTCCCTCCGGAGCCTTATCTACAGATGGTTTTGATAGATTTCGATGTAATGCCTATTTAGATGGAAAGAACATCCATGATTTACAGCAGGGATGCGGCATGTGTAGCTCCGGACCTTGTGCAGCAAAAGGATTCATATAGAAATAATTATATATAAGGATTGGAGGAATTTCTTTGAGCACTTATACAGATAGGGAACATGAAAAGGAACTGAAAGAGACCTTATATTGGATGAGTAAGGAGCCTATTACAAAGGAAGAAAAGTATTATTATGGAGAATATCAATATAATCTAAAGGATTATATTGAAGCTGTAGTATGGTATAAAAAATCTGCAGAAGAGTTTTATATTCCTGCTATGTATAAACTAGCCTATTGTATGAGAAATAATTTGGGAATTTATTCTGATTATGAGATTGAAAATGAGCTTTTTAAAAAAGTAATAAATGAAGATAAGAAGCATGTACAGACAGAAAGTATTTACAGGCTTGGTATGTGCTATAACTATGGTTATGGTGTGGAATCAGATCACAAAAAAGCAGTTTCATATTTTAGAAAGATTGAAAATGAAAGTGCAGCTGCCATGTACGAGTTAGGTCTTATATATAGAGATGGAAAAGTTGGCTATGCAGTAAATAAAGAGAAGGCAAGGCAATATCTTCGTAAGGCTTATGATGGTTTTTACGAAGATGCTATTTTTGCTTTATTTTATATGTTTAAAGGTGAATTTTCTCATTTTCCATATATAAGAGAAATTAAGGAAGCCTATAGTTTTAAACTTGGACAGTTGATGAGAGTAGCTGAACTTAACCCCTGCAGGGAATATATCCTTCGCTTGGCGGATTTTTATTACAGGGGATATCCAGGAGATACTGGAGAAAAATTGGAGAGATTTCGCAGTAAAGCACAAAAATATTATAAGAAGGTAGGGATAAGTAATGTTAAATAGAGAATTACCAAAAATAATAACTGAAAATTTACCAGGGCCTAAAGGAGAAGAGATAATAGAGAGACGTGGAATTGCTACACCAGATGCTATTCATTGTGGCTATCCTTGTGTAATGAATAAAGCACAGGGGGCAATTATAGAAGATGTAGATGGCAACAAATTCCTTGATTGGATAGGTGGAGTTGGTGTGTTAAATGTAGGACATGCTCATCCAGAAGTGGTGGAAGCAATTCAGAAGCAAAGTGAAAAGTATCTTCATGGTATGTTTAATGTAGTAACTCATGAAGGCTATGTTAAACTTGCAGAAAAAATGAATGAAATTGTGCCGATAAAGGGTAAAGAGAAGAAGACAATGTTTGTAAATAGCGGCGCAGAGGCAGATGAAAATGCAGTAAAAATAGCTAAAGCATACACAAAGAGACCAAATATAATAGTTTTTTCTGGTGCTTTTCATGGTAGAACTATGCTGACTATGGCCATGACATCAAAAAAAGCTTATTCCTTTGGCATGGGACCATTTCCTGATGGAGTATATCGTGCAGAATATCCTTACATGTATAGAAAACCAAGCGATATGAGTGATAGTGAAGCCATAGATTATTATATTTCAAAATTAAGAAGAGTGTTTGAAGAATCTTCACCAGCTGAATTTGTGGCAGCTGTTGTACTGGAACCTTTACAAGGGGAAGGTGGATTTATACCAGCACCTATTGAATGGGTAAAAGCAGTAAGAGAAATATGTGATGAAAAAGGCATATTATTAATAGCAGATGAAGTTCAGTCTGGCTTTGGTAGAACTGGGAAGATGTTTGCCTGCAATTATTGGGAAGAAGCAGGATTTTTACCTGACATTATAACTTCTGCAAAATCTATTGCTGGAGGAATGCCTTTAAGTGCAGTTACAGCTAGAAGTGAAATATTTGATGCTGTTCCAAGGGGTGTAATTGGAGGAACTTTTGGAGGAAATGCAGTTTCCTGTGCTGCAGCCCTAAAGGTAATTGAAATTATAGAAAGGGATGGACTATGTGAACGTTCCAGAATAATAGGTGAAAAATGCAGAGAAGTTTTCAATAAATGGGTAGATAAGTACGAAGTTGTAGGTGATGTACGTGGTATGGGCGGAATGATAGGCATCGAATTTGTAAAGGATAAAGAATCTAAAGCACCTAATACAGAACTTGTTTCAAATTTGATACAAGATACTGCAAGGCATGGCCTTTTAATTGAAAATGCAGGGACTTATGGAAATGTTGTACGATTTTTAGCACCTCTTGTGATGACTGATGAACAGCTTCGGGCAGGGCTTGAAATTCTAGAACAAAGTATATGCAGATGTGTAATAAAAGATGAAAATTATCTATAAAAAGAGGTGATAGTGTGAAAGAAAAGACATTTAAAAAAATTGTTATAGCAGGTGCGGGACTTATGGGTGCTTCCATAGCACAAATATTTCCACAATATGGATATGAAACCACCATATATAGTAATAGAGAACAGGATTTTCAAAGGGCAAAAGAGATTATAGCTAACTGCCAAAATACACTGATTGAAAACAATATTATAGCTGATAAACTTTCACAGGAAGTTCAGAAAAGCATAATTTATACTACTGACTTAGAAACTGCTTTTAAAGAGGCTGATTTAATAATTGAAGCAATACCAGAGGTATTTGAAATCAAAGTTGATTTCTTTAGAAAAATTTCAGATATAATACCTGAAGATTCTATAGTTGCCACTAATACTTCAGCAATTTCTATTAATGATCTAGCAGAAAACATATCTAATCCTCAGAGATTTTGTGGAACCCATTGGTTAAATCCACCTCATATTATACCTTTAGTGGAGATTGTAAAGAGCAATAACACCGCTGAATTGGTAGTTGATTCACTGTTAACTCTAATGAAAAGCATCAATAAAAAACCCGTTGTGCTTAAAAAGGATATAAAAGGATTTTTATCTAATAGATTACAGTTTGCACTACTAAGAGAGGCAGCCTATCTTGTAGAAAATGATGTAGCTACTCCAGAAGATATAGATAATACTTTGAAATATGGTAATGGAATAAGATATGCTTGTTCTGGTCCCTTTAAAATTGTGGATTTAGGCGGAATTGAAGTATTCAATAATGTAGCTAAGTATCTGTTTCCAGTCTTAAGTAAAGAAACAGAAGTATGTAAATTATTAAATGAAATGGCTGAAAAAGATTACAATGGAATATCCAATGGACAGGGTTTTTACCAATATACAGAAGAAAGTGCATTGAAAGAAGAGGAACAAAGAGACAAAAAAATGATTAAAATCCTTGAATTTTAGGCAGTATATTTGAAAATTGATTAAATTTCTTATACTTTTTAATAAAGCAAACAATTAAAAATTATAATTGAGGAAATTATAATTGTGTAATTTCCTCAATTATTTATTTAAGGAGAAAAGAATGAAAAAACAGGTAGTTAAAGCTAATTTATTACTTTTACTTGCAGCAGCTATATGGGGATTTGCCTTTGTAGCTCAGAGGGTAGGAATGAAATATATAGGAGCCTTTACCTTTAATGCTGTGAGATTTGCATTAGGAAGCATTTCACTTATTCCGCTAATACTTTTTTATAATAACAAAAATACTTTAAAGAATAAAAAAGGGGATTTAAAGCATGTCTTTACAGCAGGTGTTTTAGCAGGAATTCTTCTTTTTATAGCTGCATCACTGCAGCAAGTAGGACTTTTAGGTACTACTGCTGGAAAGGCAGCTTTTGTAACAGGTTTATATATAGTGTTTGTACCTATTATGGGGATTTTTTTAAAACAATACATAGGTATTAATTCGTGGGCTGGAGCCATCATTGCCATTATGGGATTATATTTCTTGTGTGTAACGGAAAAATTGTCAATATCCTATAGTGATTTTCTTGAACTATTATGTGCCTTTTTCTTTGCAATTCATATTTTAGTAATAGATTACCTTTCTCAAAGGGTTGATACATTAAAACTAGCTTTTTTTCAATTTTCAACCTGCTCAATTCTAAGCTTAATAACAGCAATATCCTTTGAAAATATAACAATAAACGGAATTTTACAAGCATCAATACCTATTATATATGGTGGTATTTGTTCTGTTGGTATTGCTTATACACTGCAAATTGTGGCACAAAAGCATGCGGAACCATCACATGCAGCTATAATTCTCAGTATGGAAGCATTTTTTGGGACCATTGGAGGATTTATAATTTTAAAGGAACATTTAGGTGTTAAAGGTATTTTAGGTTGTGCATTAATGCTTATTGGAATGCTTTTATCTCAAGCTAAAATTTCAAAAAATGATGATGTAGCTGTTTGACAAGATCAAAAGTGCATAACGAAATTGAGGAAATTTTAATTGTATAATTTTCTAAATTAAAAAAATTTAACTGATTTTTTTGATAAATTAAAAAAAACAGGTTGACTCTATAATAAGTATAGAGTTTATTATATAAACAAATTTAAAGACGTATTTATAAAATTTTAATAATAAATAAGCGCTTATTATTGACTATTATTAAAAACTAATCAAAAAAAATATAAAATTGGAAAGCGAGTGTTAATGAAATGAAAAGAAAACTATCTCTTTTTTCTATACTTTTAGTTATTATACTGTTACTTTCATCCTGTGGAAAGAGTTCAGCTAGTGAAAGCAATACAAGCGAAAAGAAAAAACTTACTATACTAACTTATGCAAACTGGAATCCATTTGAATACTTAGATAAAGGACAATTAGTTGGTTTTGATATTGATTTAATTAAAGCATTAGCAGATGAAGCAGGTTATAAATATGATATTAAAAATTCCGGATGGGATGCAATGTTTAATCAGATAAAAGGTAATAAAGCTGACTTGGGTATATCTGGAGTTACAATTACTGATGCAAGAAAACAAACTTATGATTTTTCAGTTCCATATTTTATATCAAGACAGAGTATTGTAGTTAAAAATACAAGCACTGTTAAGTCAGGAGCAGATTTAAAGGACAAAACTATAGCTGTTCAAAATGGATCAACTGGTCAAGAAGCTGTAGAAAAACTTATTGGAAAAGATAATCCTAATATTAAAAAATTGAAAAGCGGTTTATCCTATATGGAACTTATGCATGGTGATGCTGATGCTGTAGTGGGTGATGATACAAGCAATAAGGAATTCCTTAAAAATAATTCAAATCAAGATTTGAAGATAATTCAAGATAAAGATTCATTTGCACCTGAATACTTTGGTATTATTTATCCAAAAGGCAGTAAAATAAAAGCAGATTTTGATAAGGCATTAGATAAATTATATAGCAATGGAACTTACACTAAGATATATCAAAAATGGTTTAAGGTAGATCCAGACATTAATGAATTAAAAGCACAGGAAAAGTAATATTAAAAGGCATGTGCAATGAAAAAAGACCTAAAATTTATCATTATATAAAATTCAGGTCTAAAGGAGGAATCTTCATTGGATTTTCGATTTGATATCATAAAAGAATACGCTAACTTCTTTCTAACGGGAACTTTGCTGACAATTGGTCTATCAATCGCAGGAGTTTTCTTTGGTACAATAATAGGTTTAATAATGGGTCTTGGCAAGATGATAAGAAATAAGTGGGTGGCTCTTCCTTTTGCCTGTTATGTAGGCTTCTTTAGGGGAACACCGTTATTGGTACAACTTTTAGTTATTCACTTTGGTGTTATTCCAGCAATACTGGGTGAGGCAAATGGAATCGTTGCAGCTATAGTGGCACTGTCATTAAATGCAGGTGCATATATAGGGGAAACTTTTAGAGCTGGTATACAATCAATAAATAAAGGCCAGATGGAGGCTGCAAGATCCCTTGGAATGACTCACGTTCAGGCTATGAGACATGTAATTCTTCCTCAGGCCATTAAGAGAATATTACCTCCCCTTGGTAATGAATTTATAAGTCTTATAAAGGATTCTTCACTGGCATCCACTATTGCTACTCCAGAACTTATGTATTGGGCTCAAGCCATGAATGCACAGTATTATCGTGTTTGGGAGCCGTATTTAACCTCGGCGCTTATTTATCTTATACTTACTGTTTCTATGGGACATATTTTAGGCTGCCTTGAAAGGAGGATGTACAAAAAATGATTAGAGTTGAGCATCTGAAAAAATCCTTTGGAGATAATCATATTTTAAGGGATATTAACGTTAAGATAAATCAGAAGGAAGTAGTAGTTGTTATTGGACCTTCAGGAGCTGGAAAATCTACATTTTTGAGATGTATTAATCTTTTGGAAACTATAACAGATGGTAATATATACATTGAAAATGTTGATATTACGGATAAGAAGACAAACATTAATAAAATAAGGGAAGAAGTTGGAATGGTGTTTCAGCAGTTTAATTTATTTCCTCATTTAACTGTAATTGAAAATATTATGCTGTCACCTGTAAAAGTGAAAAAAATTTCGAGGGAAAAGGCCTATGATAAGTCAATTGAACTACTAAAAAAGGTAGGACTTGAGGAAAAAGCAAAGGCATATCCTGATTCCCTATCAGGAGGACAAAAACAGAGAATAGCTATAGCAAGGGCTCTTGCTATGGAACCTAAGATAATGCTTTTTGATGAACCTACTTCAGCATTAGATCCAGAGATGGTTGGTGAAGTGCTGGATGTTATGAAACAGCTGGCTAAAGATGGAATGACTATGGTTGTTGTTACCCATGAAATGGGATTTGCAAGAGAAGTGGGAGATAAGATTTTATTTATGGATGGTGGATATATAGTTGAAGAAAGTTCACCAGATGAGTTATTCAATAATCCTAAAATGGACAGAACAAAAGAATTTTTGAGTAAAGTATTGTAGTTTTTAATATTAATAAATTAGAGAAGTTACTTAGATAGTTTAAATAGCTAATATTATATTGAAGATGTATAGTCAAAAGGACATATATCCATATATTTATATAGAGTTTAAGTATAGCTTTGAAGGGAGATATTACATGTTTAAAGAAAGCGAAAAGGAATTTTCATTTGAGACAGAATTATTAAAACAGGGAGCATATATTCGTGAACTTGCCGCTAATCCTGAAACTGCCCCAATTTATTTGACAACCGCATTTAATGTAGAAGATCTTGATGATTTGCAGGCAAGATATGATGTAAAAGGATTTTGCTACAATAGAAATAGAAATCCAAATAGAAGTACATTAATTGAGCTAATGACTTATCTTGAAAAGGGAGAAAATTCTATTATATGCAGTTCAGGTATGGCAGCTATATCTACAGCAGTTTTATCAATAGTAAAGCAGGGAGATCATATTCTTTCAGATCAGACCCTTTATGGGGAAACTATTGATATATTCAGTAAGGTGCTTTCTGGATATGGAGTTGACGTTACTTATGTAGATTTTACGGACTTGGATCAGGTAAAAGCTGCGGTAAAAGAAAATACAAAAATATTGTATACGGAAACAGTATCCAATCCAATGATTACAGTAGTGGATATTGATGCTGTAGCAGATATTGCTCATGCCAATGATGCTGTATTAATAGTTGATAATACATTTATGACACCAGTGGCATTCAGGCCAATAGAGCATGGAGCAGATCTTACTGTTAATAGTTTAACCAAATTTGCAAATGGTCATAGTGATGCTGTATGCGGTGCTCTTACTGGGAGAGCAGATTTAATTCAAAAGGCATATAATCTTCAAGTGCTGCTTGGAACTTCAGCAGATGCCTTTACTTCATGGCTTGTACAAAGAGGAATGCGTACAATGTCCCTTCGTGTTGAAAAACAAATGTCCAATGCTGCAAAGCTTGCAAAGGCACTGGAAGAATCACCTTATGTATTAAAAGTAAATCATCCAAGTCTTGAAAGTCATCCACAGCATGAATTGGCAAAGAATTTGTTTAAGGATACATACGGAGGTATGTTAAGCTTTGTACTTCCAGATAACAAAGAAAAGATCAATAAATTTATGAGAAAATTGAACTTGGCCCATTATGCCATGACTTTAGGAGGATATCGTACTACCATTTCTCATCCTGTTATGTCCTCCCATTATGATATACCTGAAGAAGAGAGGCTTAAAATGGGCATAACTTATGGTCTTTTAAGAATATCTGTAGGAATTGAAAATGCTGATGATTTAGTGGAGGATTTTCTGCAGGCATTAGAGGCTTTTGCTGAATAAAATAAAACTGTTAATTTGTAGAGTTTAATATATTCCAATATATAAAACTGCTTTGCAATGCATATTTTGTGTTGTAAGGCAGTTTTTATTATTACAATAATTAATAAATGAGATTACTCTTAAAGTTGATTTACTATAGTAAATAATCTATATAGAGAAATATATTGTACAGGTGTATACTTAAATTAAGATTTTATCTTATGACTATCAACCTTAATACTCCCTTCTACGCTGTGAAAGTGGGAGATAAAGGTTGCTATTAGGATAGAGAGTTGAAAGTATCGAAAATAAGTATACTTACTACTCTATTTATGATGATTATATATAGAAGGAGTGAATAGGCTATGAAGTACTTAATAGTAGGAACAGGGGGAACTGGCGGGTGTCTTGGAGGATATATGTCAAGTTGTGGAAAGGATGTTACATTTATTGCCAGAGGTGCTCATTTAAAGGCCATGGAGCAAAATGGTCTTATAATTCATTCTTCACGAAAGGGTAAAATAAATTTAAAAGATGTTAAATGTTCAAATGGCAGCGATGATATTGGAACGTTTGATGTGATATTTGTATGCGTCAAAGGATACTCCATAGATGAAATAATTCCAATAGTGAAAAAGGCCTCTAAAGATAAAACTGTAGTAATTCCAATTTTGAATACATTAACTGCAGGCCAAAAGCTAAAAAAGGCTTTACCAAAGGTAAATGTATTAGATGGCTGTATTTATGTAAGTGGATATGTATCTGCACCAGGGGAAATTACTCAAGGAGAGATGCTCTTTAGAGTTGTATTTGGACCTATGGAGAGCGGAGAATCAGATATAAAGTTATTAAGGAAAATAGAAAAAGATCTAAAAGAATGTCAAATCGATGCCATTGTATCAGATAACATAAAGAAGGATACTTTTAAAAAGTTTTCCTTTACTTCCCCTCTTGCATCTATTGGTGCCTATTTTGATATTAATGTAGGTAAAATCCAAAAGGAGAAAAAATATAGGGATATGTTTATAGATCTTCTTAAAGAATTGGAGCAAATTGCTAAGATTTTAAATATTAAATTAACATGGGATTTAGTAGAAGAAAATCTGAAGATTTTAGATGGGCTTGATCCAAATATAACAGCTTCTATGCAGAAGGACATAAAAAGAGGCAGACAAAGTGAAAAAGATGAACTCATATTTGATATAGTGAGAATCGCCGAAAAAAATGGAATTGAAGTTCCATGTTACAGAAAAATAGCACAGCATTTTGACTATTAAAATATTGGTAGCTAATTAAAAAAAATTTATTGTTAAGATATTTAAAACAAAATCTTGTACATTGAAGCTTAAGTCCAGATTAATAAGTATATTTTAATTCGCCAATATATTTAAATTTTTATATAAAGACAGAGCATATAGCCTAAAAACTATATTCCTGTCTTTATATATTTTAACTTCATAACTAAATCTTATTTTAAAAATAAAGATCTCTTTCTCCAGCTTCTATTCTCTTTAATCTTTTTATGGTTTCTTCTTTAGCCTTTTCAGAGGTTATATCCTGAAGATTCTTTTCTATGGTTTTTTCACCAATTTTCTTTAATTCATCATCGGCATAATCCAGTAAAAATTCCTTAAAAGTCATAATAGCATTTGGAAGGCAGCAGTTGTGAATATTACCAGTCTTTGCAAGGCTCATAAATCTTTCACCAGTTCTGCCTTGTCTGTAACAGGCAGTACAATAACTTGGAATATAGCCGTTATTGCATAAAAGTTTTAATATTTCAATAGGAGTTCTATGATCACTTACTACAAACTGAGAAGCTGCTGGAGTAGGAGCTTCACCATATTCATCTTCATAGCCGCCTACATCTGTACAAGAACCAGCACTTATTTGAGAAATACCTACAGCTATAACTTCTTCTCTGAAATTAGGCTCCTCTCTTGTGGAAAGAATCATTCCAGTATAAGGCACAGCCAATCTTATTATGGCAACGAGCTTTTTAAAATCATGGTCTGAAACCAAGTATGGGAAATTTTCATAGTTTACTCCTTCTGCCGGTCTTAACCTTGGAACAGATATTGTATGAGGACCTACTCCATTAAATTTTTCTTCTAAGTGTTTCGAATGAAGGAATATGCCTATAGTTTCATATTTATAGTCATAGAGACCATATAAGACACCAATACCCACATCATCAATACCAGCTTCTATAGCTCTATCCATAGCTGTAGTATGATAATCATAGTCATGCTTTGGACCTGTAGGATGAAGTTTTGCATAAGTTTCTCTATGATAGGTTTCCTGAAATAGAGTGTAAGTACCAATGCCTGCTTCTTTTAATTTTTTATAATTTTCTACAGTAGTGGCTGCTATGTTTACATTAATTCTTCTTATAGAACCATTTCCTTTTTTCACGCTGTATATGGTTTTCATGCAATCAGTTATATAATCGATAGGACAGTTAACAGGATCTTCACCAGCTTCAATTACTATTCTCTTGTGGCCAAGATCTTCAATAAGTTCTACTTCTCTCATAAGCTCTTCTTTTGAAAGTTTTTTTCTGGTTTCTTTATTTGTACATTTATAACCGCAATATTTGCATCCATTTACACAATAGCTGCTTACATATAATGGTGCAAACATTACTATTCTATTACCATAAATTTCTTGTTTAATTTTTATTGAAGCCTGGTATATTTTATCCAAAAGATCATCATCTTCTACATGTAAAAGGGCAGAGACTTCATCGATGCTTAATCCGTGGCCTTCAGAAGCTTTGGATATGAGGCTTTCAATATAATTTCTATCTTTAGCCAGTTCAGTTCCTTTGGTTAGGTGTTCTCGTATAACTTTATCCTGTATAAAATCCGCCTTTTCAGTTTCTACAGCACTCATATAATTATCCTCCTATAATCTTTATATTATTGCTAAGTTTTTTGAGTTTTTATTTTCTGGATATTGCAGATTTGACACTTACACCATTTATATTTCCAAGTTTTCCAGTCATGGCACTTATACTATCCATAGAGCCATCCACTATTATGGAAATAACAGATACACGTTTTTCCTTATAGGGTATTCCCATACGGCCCACTATAACATCACTAAAATTATGGAGAATTTCATTAACAATATGTGCATTTTCTATGTTTTCAACTATAATTCCAATGACGCCTAATCTTTTATCCAAAAAGTTCACCTCGAGTCTATTTTTAATACAAAATATAAGATTTGTTAGATTGGCACTAATTTTAAGATGCTTTGTTGATAAACAAAAACTAATAAAATAAAAAAGCCCTCTCAAAAAATGGGAAGGCTAAGTTAATAATTTTATATCCTTCCTTTTGCTCAGAATTACTTTGCAATCAGAAAATCATGCTAATCACAACATCCAATTTAAAAGAATACTCTCGTAAATTGAATACAATTTTATTTTCTCATAAATAAATTTATATATCAATAGAACTATAAAATTTTGTTACATTATATTATAATAATCTATTGAATAACTATAAAATAGAGTATATATTGAATTATTAAAAATATTAAAAGCCATAATAGAAAAAATGGACATTTAATGTTAAACTTAATATTAAGAAATGGAGGAAAGTCTAAATATGTTTAATAACTTTAAAGATAAAAAATTTAAATATGCGGCCTATTATTCTATAGGAGCTATTATCTTAGTACTTATATTAAATTATTTAATGGTAAGTATAAAAACAGAACAGATAACCTATAACAAGTTTTTGGATCTACTAGCACAAAAAAAAGTATCTGAAGTTCAGGTTACTCCTACTAGAATAACTATAATTCCTACTGAAAATAGTGGAATAAATAAAAAGATACTCTATACAGGAAGAATTGATGATCCTGATTTAAAACAAGAACTTAGAGATTCCGGTGCACAGATAACAGCACCTTCTGGTACGGATGATCCCATAAAAAATTTTATTATTAATTGGGTTATTCCAGTAATAATATTTTTAGCAGTAGGCAGGTTTTTATTTGGAAGATTGGATAAAAAACTTGGCAGCGGGGTTATGTCTTTTGGTAAGAATAATGCTAAGCTCTATGCAGAAAGTGAAACAGGAGTAACTTTTGAGGATGTAGCTGGGCAAGAAGAAGCTAAAGAGTCTTTAATTGAAATAGTTGACTTTCTTCATTATCCGGAAAAATATTCTGAAATAGGAGCAAAGCTTCCAAAGGGAGCATTGCTTGTTGGACCGCCGGGAACTGGTAAAACACTTTTGGCAAAGGCTGTAGCAGGAGAAGCTAAAGTGCCATTTTTCTCCATGTCCGGTTCAAATTTTGTTGAAATGTTTGTAGGTATGGGAGCAGCAAGAGTAAGAGATTTATTTCAACAGGCTCAGGAAAAGGCACCCTGCATAGTTTTTATAGATGAAGTTGATGCCATAGGTAAAAGCAGGGATAATGCCATAGGTGGAGGAAATGACGAGAGAGAACAGACTTTGAATCAGCTTTTGGCTGAAATGGATGGATTTGACTCTTCAAAGGGTGTGGTTATTTTAGCTGCTACTAATAGACCAGAGGTTTTGGATAAGGCTCTTTTAAGGCCAGGAAGATTTGACAGACGAGTAATTGTAGATAGACCTGATTTAAAGGGAAGGGAATCTATATTGAAAGTACATTCTAAAGATGTAAAAATTTCTAAAGAAGTTGACATGGAAGCAATAGCAAAGGCAACTCCAGGAGCAGTGGGAGCAGATCTTGCCAATATAGTTAATGAAGCTGCACTTTTAGCTGTTAAAAATAGAAGAAAAGAAATAGCACAAAATGATTTAGAAGAGGCAGTTGAGGTTATAATAGCAGGTAAGGAGAAAAAGGATAGAATTCTATCTGACAAGGAAAAGAAACAAGTTGCCTTTCATGAAGTAGGTCATGCTTTGGCAGCGGCGTTGTTAAAGCATACTGATCCAGTACACAAAATTACTATTGTTCCAAGAACTATGGGAGCTTTAGGATATACCATGCAGCTGCCAGAGGAAGAGAAATACTTAGTGACTAAAGAAGAAATGATGGATGAAATAACTGTCATGCTGGCAGGAAGATCGGCAGAAGAAGTTGAGTTTAATTCTATATCTACTGGGGCTGCAAATGACATTGAAAGAGCAACTAAAATGGCTAGAAACATGATAACCATATATGGAATGACGGAAAAGTTTGATATGATGGCCCTAGAATCAGTGGAAAACAGATATTTAGACGGAAGACCAGTGCAAAATTGTAGTGCTGAAACATCTACATTGATTGATACAGAAACTTTAAGCATTATAAAAGAAGCACATAATAAGGCTAGAAATTTATTAAAAGAAAATATAGAACTTCTTAGAAATATATCTGGCATACTTCTTGAAAAAGAAACACTTATGGGTGATGAATTTATGAAACTTGTAAAGGAGAGTGCGAGTTGGAAGGAACAGAATATTTAAATAGAGATGAAGAAATGGAGCTCCAGGAGGAAAGGATAAAGCTTGCTGGAGTGATAGATATAATAAATAGAGAAATACTCAGCTATATACAAAAGAGAAAAGATATAACTAAATATATATTGGACAGCAGAAAGAAGAATGTAGAAGAATTTGAAGATGATGAAGATAAGATAATAGAATATTTTGATCATGAAAGATTTGTAAAAGAAGAAGCTTTTAAAACTATAGATAGGAGATTGAAAGAACTTATAATAATGGAATTATCACCTTACTTTGGAAGAGTTGATTTTAAAGAAGAGGATGAAGACCAAAGGATATATATAGGACGATTTGGAGTTACTCCAGAAGATGCCTATGAACCACTTATTGTAGACTGGAGAGCTCCTGTTTCTGCCTTGTTTTATACCAGCAGTCTTGGTAAAAATACATATACTGCTCCTTTAGGTAATGTAGAGGCAGATATAATTAAAAAGAGGCAATATATAATTAAGAAGAAAAAGCTTATAGGTTTATTTGACTCCTCTATGGATGTAAAGGATGATATACTGCAGCTGGTGTTAAGTAAAAATGCAGGAGAAAAGCTTAAGGATATTGTAATGTCCATACAGCAGGAGCAGGATAATATAATAAGGCAGCCAAGAAATAAAATAGTAGTGGTAAATGGAGTAGCAGGCAGTGGTAAAACTACTATAGCTCTTCATAGAGTAGCCTATCTTCTATATAATCATAGAGATATACTACAGAATAAAGTTCTTATTTTAGGACCAAATCCTATATTTATGGAATATATATCCTCTGTACTGCCAAGCCTTGGTGAAGTAGGTGTCAATCAAAAAACTTATAGAGATTTTGCTACAGAACTTCTAGATATAAGACAGCGTGATATTATGACCACTAAGGAATATATGGAGAGAATTCTAAAAGGTGATAATAAGTTTATTGAAAGTGTTGCCTATAAAAATAGTGATAAATTTATAGAGGATTTGCATAAGCTAATTGAACAGGTAGAAAAAAATAATTATCAATTTAAAGATGTAATTTATAATAATAAAGTTGTAGTTAAAAAATCAGAAATTGAAGAAATGTATACAAAATACTACAATAATATGCCTTTATTTAGAAGAGTAAAAAAGCTTAAGAGGATAATTTTCTCAAAACTTAAGGATGAAAGAGACAATATAATAAGAAAGATACAACAGGATTATAGAGAAACTATAAGTAAATTGAGTGAAGATGAGTTAAAGCTTCAAGGTACTTCGCTGGACTACAAGAGAAAACTAAAAATAAGGGAAACTATAAAACTTCTTATAGATGTAAAAAAGGGACTAACTTGGCTTGGAGAACCTTCTATAGAAGAATTGTATAGAAAAGAAATTAGTGAAAAACCTTATACTATAGATGATTTAACTGCTCTTCTTTATCTATCCATAAAATTTGAAGGTTTAACTATTAACCGGGAAATAAAACATGTAGTTATAGATGAAGCTCAGGACTACAGTAAGCTTGCCTTTAAAGTTATAAGGGAATTAACTGGCTGTAATGGTATGACTATAGTTGGAGACGGTAACCAAAGACTTATACCTTTAGAAGGAGAAGTGCCTTTTAATGAACTTGATGACTTAATAAAAAATACAGAGACAGAGCATTTTAAGCTTAATAAAAGTTATAGATCTACAAAGGAAATAATGGAGTATGCAAATAAATTCTTAGGAGAAGATGCAATAGTTCCACTAGTAAGAAATGGAGAAGTTGTTAAAATACTTAATCCAAAATCAGAAGAAGAATTTATTGAGACTTTAGATAATACAGTTAAAGACTACACAAAAAAAGAATTTGACAGTATAGCTGTAGTTTGCAGGGATCTGAATAGTACCGATAGATACGGAAAGTTTTTGAGTAAAAATAATTCTCTAAAGATTATAGATAGGGAGGACATGATCTATCAGGGTGGAACAGTTGTAATTCCTTCCTATCTTGCCAAAGGTCTTGAGTTTGATGCGGTTATAATTGTAGAAGATGGAAAATACACCGAAAAAGATAAATTTATGTATGTAATGGCTACAAGAGCCCTTCATGAACTTGCAGTAGTAAATGCAATGTACTAAAGTAAAATTTTTGTTATAGATAAACAACTTTAATGATTAATTTTTCATACTAAGAAAAGTAATAAATTAAGGATAGAAAGACTTTCACTGAGGTGATTATATTATTCATTAGTTATTATATAGAAGCACTATGAAATTCATATAAGTGATTTTCATAGTGCTTTTATATTGAATTGGGTAAGAAGTATTTATAGCTTAGTAAAACTGTTTTCAAGGATAAACATTTATATAATAAGTATGGAAATTATGAAGTATAAACTATCACATTTAAGCAGACAATATAGTGAAAAATTTTAAATGTGGAGGATACAAATGGAAGGTATAGAATCGTATAATTCAGATGTTTTTTCTAGTATTCATGAGCCATATTGGATTACATCTACAGAGAGAAGAGAGTATCCTGCTTTAAAAGAGGATACAAAGATTGATGTTGCTATAGTTGGTGGAGGATTAGTTGGAATAACTTCAGCATTCCTCTTAAAAAATAAAGGCTTAAAGGTAGCTGTATTGGAAGCTGACAAAATTGCGCATGGAACTACAGGGCATACAACTGCTAAAATAACTTCACAGCATAATTTGATTTATGATAAAATAATATCCAAATTTGGAGAAGAAAAAGCAAGGCAATATGCAGAAGCTAATGAATCAGCTATTCATTTTATTGCAGATCTTGTAAAGGAAAAAAATATTGATTGTGATTTTTGCTGGCGTCCTGCCTATGTATATACTCAATCTGAAGAGTACATAGAAAAAATTGAAAAAGAGGTGGAAGCGGCTTCAAGTCTTGGAATAAAGGCATCCTATGAAGACCATATCCCACTTCCTTTTAATATAAGGGCTGCTATTAAATTTGATAATCAGGCTCAATTTCATCCTTTAAAATACTTGCTTTCAATAGCTAAAGAAATACCGGGTGATGGAAGTGAAATTTTTGAAAATACTAAGGTTGTGGATATTAAAGATGGAGAAAAATGCACGGTGATAACAGAAAGTGGAAAAAGGGTAACTGCTAATAAAGTTATTATAGCTTCTCATTTTCCCTGCTATGATGGAAGATCTATGTATTTTGCAAGGCTATATGCAGAAAAATCCTATGTACTTGGCGTTAAGATTAAAGAAAAATTTCCAGAAGGCATGTTCATAACAGCTGAGGATCCAGTGCATTCTCTTCGCTCTCAAAAGTATGGAGATGGTGAAATTGTTCTGGTAGGCGGAGGAAAGCATAAAACAGGCAGCGAGAGTAAAACTAATATACATTATAAAAATTTAGGTGATTTTGCAAGGAAATCTTTTGATTTACAGGAAGTACTATATAGATGGTCTACACAGGATTGTATGACTGTAGATGATGTTCCCTATGTAGGCTATTGTGCATCTAATACTTCAAATATATTTGTAGCTACAGGTTTTGGAAAGTGGGGAATGACAAATAGTACAGCCGCCGCACACATATTGATGGATTTGATTACCAAGGGAGAAAGTCCATGGTCACCTGTATATAATCCATCTAGATTTGATATAGCTGCTTCAGGTGCTAAGTTAGTATGTGAAAATGTGGATGTGGCAGGAGAACTTATAAAGGGTAAAATTGCTCCAGCACCTAAAGATGCAGAAATTAATATTGGAGAGGATAAAATAATTACTGTTGATGGTGAAAGAGTTGGAGCCTATCGGGATGAAAAGGGTAATTTGCATATGGTTGATATAACCTGTACCCATTTAGGCTGTGAGTTAGTATGGAATGAAGCGGAAAAAACCTGGGATTGTCCTTGTCATGGTTCAAGGTTCAGCTATGATGGCAGCAATGTGGAAGGACCTGCATTTAATACTCTTAAGCATAGAGGAGAATGGCCAAACAAAAAAGATGCAAATATACTTTGAATATAAGTTATAAATATAAAGTAATTATTAAAGATGCAGTTGTAAAAAATCAATTGAGTATCACTATACATTATAGATAATAAATAATTGGTAACATTTTATAAATTTAATTAATATATTAATTAGCAGTTAATGATATTATATTAAGAGAGGTAAATTATGTTATCAAGTATTAATTTTATACGACAATCTCTTGAACTGCATCTTTTTTTCGGAAGAATTATGAAAGAACATTCATTTTTTTTGGAAGCAGGTTTTACACCGAAGAATTCAAGATTTATAGATGAAGCAGATGACTTTAGAAGGGCCTTTGACAGATTTTTAGCAGATGTTATATCACTTTCTAATGGTGTCGTTAGTCCTAGTGTTTTACAATCTGGTGAAGTAATAACTCCTTTTACATTAAAAGCTGAAATGGCTTCATCCTATTTTACAGGCATAAATATTGCCACTGGTTTGACACAAGCAGAAAAGGGATTAAGGGGTGACAGCTTAGCTGTAGATAATCCTGTGCTGGAGAGAAGAGTATATATACTTAATGAAAGATCTCAGGAGTTAATCAGAGCGTTGATACAGTTTAAGGCTAGGATATTATCAGACGTTATATCCTGTAGGATATTTACAGTTAATTATCCGCTGCTTATAGACCATATTATGAGAGAAGCAAAGTTTTATTTTTCCATAGTTCAAAGATTGCAGAATCGTGAAGAAATCAATTTGGAACAAGAGGCTTATGAGCAAGAAACATTCTGGAATAGAATTATGGCTGAACATTCAAAATTTATTCGTGGACTTCTTGATCCAACTGAGGAGCAGCTCATAAATACTGCAAATAACTTTGGAAACGAGTTTGATGAATTGACAAAAGAGGCAAAAGCAGCTATGGATAAGACAATACCAATTTCAAAAGTTACAGATGACAGTCTTAAAGCCACTACAGAAATAAGTAAATTTAAAGCACAAGGTACACAAGGACTAGTAGAATGTAAAATTAGATCAATAATAATACCTTTGTTAGGTGATCATACTTTACGTGAAGCAAATCACTATTTACGTTTATTAAAGATATTTCAAAAGAGTGCATAATACATTATCATTATATTCATATCTTAAATCTCTATATTAGATTTAAACAATTAGTTTAAATCATATAAATAATTATTTTGATTTACTTTTAAACAATAAAATTCATAAAAGCACTATTAAAATCACACCAGTGATTTTAATAGTGCTTTTATGCTCAATGCTGCATCAAAAAATATATGTTAAAATTTGTTTCACATACTCTTGTAAGTAATGCCCAAAATATATATAAAACATTTTTTAATATATTTGAAAGGTGAATTCTATGAAAAAGATAATTATAATTTTAATAACAATTTTGGTTGTTTTCAGTATGGGCTGTAATACTAAAGCTTTAAATAAAATTTCAGAGGATGATAATTATAACAGAACTATGAAACAGGATCTTTTAGTGTTAATGATGTCTTATCCTGAGTACGTAGACAATATTGCTAAAGATGAAAATGAGAATGTATGTATTGTAATGAAATCGGGTAAAAAAATTATTTATGATGATAAGAGAGAAAAAAATCATGAAGAAAAATTAAACAATCCAGATTTACAAGATATGCTGGAGCAGATTTATCCCTTAGGAACGGTAACAAAGCTAATGGACACAAATTTTGATCCAGGGCGTTCAAGAGTATATGCACTTACAGGAGAGGTATATGGGAATTCAAGGGGAAAAATAGAAAAAAATCTTATGATGGTGCATACAAATTATGGATCTTTTCAATTTAATAAAAATAATAACGCCGGAGAATCCTTAGGAAATGCCTTTAAGGAACTTTCAGAAAGAGCTAAAGAAAATAGAAAAATTTCAGGATTTTTGTCTCCTTGCAGTGGTACTTTCAATTATAGAATAATTGCTGGAACTGGAAGATTAAGTCCTCATGCCTTTGGAACAGCTATAGATTTGGCTAGTGATAGAAGGGATTACTGGAAATGGGCTACTAGAGAACAGGGAGAAACAAGACTTTTATCCTATTCAAAAGATGTAGTAGAGGTATTTGAAAAGAATAATTTTGTCTGGGGTGGAAAATGGGGTCACTTTGATATACTTCACTTTGAGTACAGACCTGAAATCATACTAAAAGCTAAATATTTTGGGGATAAACAAGAAAGTGATAAACCTTGGTATGCTGGTGTGCCTTTAGAAGAAGAAAATATTAAAAATTCTATTGAAAAAATTGAAAATGCTCTAAAATAGTTCTGGTTTAAATTTACAGAAAAAAATTATGATTTATTGGTAATACTAAAAACACTATAATAGGCAAATTTCAATTCAGTAAGGCATGTGAAAATAAATAATAAGTCAAAGATGCGACGAATATTTTGAATCATACAAGGAAGCAGGTTCCGAGGATAGTGAGCTATCTGAGGGTTCTGCCGACGCAGTAGGATTCAAAATAGGCTAGCATACTGACTAGTTATTTATTTGAATATGCCTAAGGTATAAAGTGAGAAAAAGGAGTAGAGCTTATGAAGTGTATATCAAAGCTTTTAATATTATTACTTTGCTTGGTACTCTTACCCTCTAATTTAGCTAGAGCAACGGTGATAGAGGAGTTAGAGGAAGATGAAAAAGCAGAAGTTACAAAAGCTATAGAAGAAATTTTTAACAAGAGAAATAAAGCACTAATAGATAAGGATCTAGAATATATACAATCTATATATGATATGAATACTAAATATGGAACCTGGGCTTATGAATATGAGGTTAAAAAGTCAAAATATATTCACAATTGGGCAGAAAAGCAAGGGGTAAAATTTAAAGAGATAAAGCCTAAGGTCATTGTCAGAAGAATTAGAGGCGGTGATGGCAAATATTCTGCTAATTTAATATGTTCTACAGAATATAAATATTCTTATGAAAATGAAGAAGATGTTATTAATACATCACGTATAGGAACTTATCATACCTTAAAACTTGAAAATAGGGATGGACAGTGGATAATTACTAAAGAATGGTATAAAGATCCCTTTGGAGATTCTCTAAATTTAGACAATATAAAGGCAGATGATATAAAGCAGTATATAATTTCCCAGGAAACCAGAGATCTATCTAATATAGAGGAAAGACGAAAAAATGCTATTGAATATGCTAATAAATATTGCGGTGCAGCTAGTGAAGAAAAGTATGGATTTAAATATAATAAAAAATATAGAGATTATAATCCACAAGGAGGAAATTGTGCTAACTTTGCATCACAAATACTATTTGAAGGTGCTAAATTCAAAAAAAATGGAGCATGGAATTATGATGGAAAAGGTGCTACAGGTCCATGGCTCAATGCAGATAAATTTAAAAATTATTGGGTCGGCAGTGGCAGAGCTTCTGTAATAGCTCATGGAAGTTATGAAAAAGTATATAAAGCTTCTTATAAATTATTGCCAGGTGATTTTGTAGCCTATGAAAAAAAGGGAGATATAACACATATATCTGTAGTAACAGGAGTGGATTCAAAAGGCTATTCACTGGTAACCTGTCATAATGCAGATAGAAATAATGTACCTTGGGATTTAGGCTGGAGTGATAAAAAAATAAAATTTTGGCTGGTACATGTTAATCATTAAAGAATATTTTTTAATAAATAAAATATACCCTGTAAGATAAGAAAATATTTATCTGCTCTACAGGGTATTATTTTATATCTATAAATTGTGATATAGCTTTTATGATATTCAAAATAATTATTTATACTTTTCGAATTTTAAGAACATTTATATAATTATTTCTTGTATATAATATTATTTATTAAAAGAAAATTAACAAAACAATGTAGACATTTACATCATCTTAGAGTTAAAATATTTACAGTAAAGGTTTTAACCTGACTAACTTGGCGTAAGTCTCCAACGCACTCTGTACAGCCCTCACACAAAATCAAAAAAAGATTTTGGTTCTCTGCTTGCACGCTGTACAGTCCTCGCACCAAATTAAAATTTTGGCTCTCTACTTTTCTTCAAGTGGGAGTTAGACGCCAAGTAAGCCATGTATTTGCAGTTCTAAAATTCAGATGGGGTAAAAGAATCCACACCTGAATTTTAGAACTTGCTTCAATTGAAGGTTGCATAAAAAAGGGGTGTAGTTATGAAAAAGATTAATATTGGGAATGGAAAAATTACAGGGGCTTCTGAAGTCTCTCTAGGATGTATGAGACTTACTGAACTTAGTGTAAGTGATGCTTCTAAGCTTATAAATACAGCTTTGGAAGAAGGAATTAACTTTTTTGATCATGCGGATAAATATAGTGATGGAAAATGTGAAGAGCTCTTTGCACAAGCAGTTGATATGAAACCCAGCGTAAGAGAAAAATTTATAATACAATCAAAATGTGGCATTAGAAAAGGGTATTTTGATTTTTCAAAAGAACATATTTTAAATGCAGTAGATGGAAGTTTAAAAAGATTGAAAACAGATTATTTGGATGTTTTACTATTGCATCGCCCTGATGCACTTGTAGAGCCGGAAGAGGTTGCAGAAGCTTTTGATATACTACATAGTAGTGGAAAGGTCAAGTATTTTGGAGTAAGTAATCAAAATCCCTATCAGATAGAACTACTTAAAAAATATGTGAATCAGGAAATCATCATTAATCAGCTTCAACTAAGCATTATGCATACGGGTATGATTGATGCAGGGATTAATGTAAATATGAAAATAGATTCTTCGAATGATCGTGATGGAAGTATTTTAGATTATTGTCGTTTAAATGATATAACAATTCAGCCTTGGTCTCCTTTTCAGTATGGATTTTTTGAAGGGGTATTTCTTGACAATGATAAGTTCCCAGAACTAAATAAAAAAATAGATGAATTGGCAGAAGCTAAAGGGGTATCTAATACAGCAATAGCTATTGCGTGGCTTTTAAGACATCCTGCTAAGATGCAGCCTATAGTTGGTACAATGAATATGCAGCGTCTTAAAGATATATGTAAGGCTTCTGGAGTAGAAATTTCAAGACAGGAATGGTATGAAATATACAGAGCAGCGGGTAATAAATTGCCATAATATATTAGTTGAATTTATGAATATATAATTAATATTTATCTAACTAAAATTGTACTTTACATTTTACATGTAAATAATAATAGAAAAGTACCATAAATAATTTATGGTGCTTTTTATTATATTTAAAAATCAATAATAATTATTAAATAATAATTATTTACAAATTTATATTTATATAATACTATATAAATATAAAAGTAAAAATAATAATTATATAAATTATTCCTTATCTGTTATTCAAATTAAAGTTTTTAAAAATAGGATTAATTAAAAAATATGATTAAGGAGATGGACATTAAAATGAGTGTTATAGATATAATTAATATGAATTTTAAAAGAAAAATACTAAAATTAAAAGGTATAAAAAATATAAATATGGTAATTATATAATATATAATCAGCTGACTAGATATACTAGAGGCTAGATTTTTCTATTAATAACTCTTATTTTAATTGTACTTATCAGTTAAAAAATAAATATATTAAGATATAGAGTTGCTTAACCACCAATTAGTTAGTACACAAGCTAGTTGGTGGTTTTAGGCATATGAAAATAAATAATTTTATTTAATTTACTGAATATTTAAAAATTTATATTGTATTTTGCGTTATAATATAATATAATAAACATACAACTTGACAATATATGAAAGTTGTACCTTACAAATTATAATAAATCTTTAATAAAAATTCTACAATAATTTTGAATTTATTAACTTATGATAACTATTAAATCAAATACTATATATAAATTTTCATGGGTATTAGAATAAATTTTATAAGAGGTGATTTTAATGAGAAATATAAATATTTTGGACTGCACACTTAGAGACGGAGGTTATGTAAATAATTGGTCATTTTCAGACCATACAGCTTCAAATCTCATTGATTCTTTAATACAAGCTAAAATTGAATTTATAGAATTGGGTTATATAAGTGAAAAAAGTGATAAGTGCAGAGATACTACTATGTTCAGCAATGTTGAGTGCATCGATAATATAATAACTGATTATAGTGCTAATTATCTTGTAATGATGAATTTAGGAGATTTCAACATAGATAATATAGAATATAATCCAAATATATTTGGTATAAGACTGGCTTTCCGTAAAGAGGATTGGAGAAAAGCTTTATTAGAAGCTGAAAAGATAATAAATAAGGGATTTAAAGTATTTGTTCAGCCCATGGTGGCTTTATCTTATACAGAAGAAGAACTTTTAGAAGTTATAAATGAGTTCAATAAACTGGATATATATGCTTTTTATATAGTGGATAGTTTTGGTTCCATGCAAAATCATGACATTCTAAGATTGGCTTCTTTAGTAGATAATAATTTAAACAGTAATGTAAAATTAGGTCTTCATGCTCACAACAATCTTCAACTTGCCTTTTCAAACGCTATAACTTTAGTTCAGACTATTGAAAACAGAGATTTGATAATCGATTCATCTGTACTTGGAATGGGAAGAGGAGCAGGAAATTTAAATACAGAATTATTTGCCAATCACCTAATAAGAAATTGTGATAAAAAATATGAAATACAGCCTTTACTGGATATAATAGATACTTCTTTAAATGTAATTCATAAAGAAAATTATTGGGGGTATTCACCAGCTCATTATATATCTGCAATTTATAATTGTCACCCAAATTATTCTACCTATTTGGCAAATAAAGAGGATCTTACAGCAAAGGATATGGAGAATATAATAAAAAATATATTTGAAGAAAAGAAACACAAATTTGACAAAAATTATATAGAAAGATTATACAGTCAGTATATGTCACAAAAATATATGGACTACAATTATGAACTTTTGAATAAAGTTATTCAAGGATAAAAGTATTGTAAATAGATAATAAATTTTGAATTTTTAGAACAGGGGGACAAAATGATTAATTTTGATAAATATGAAGTAATTATATTTGATTTTGACGGTGTTATAGTGGATTCCATGTCAGTAAGAGATAGTGGATTTAGAAATATCTTTTCTGAATTTGACAATGAGGCAGTGGAAGAGCTTGTTAGATATAATAGAAAAAATGGTGGCTTATCTAGATTCCATAAAATTAAATATTTTTACGAAGAAATATTAAAATTGAATATAGAGGAAGAGTTGATAAATAAATATGCAGAAAAGTTTACAGAAATAATGAAAAGAGAATTAATTAATCCACAGTATATTATTAAAGATTCTGTAGATTTTATAAAAAGCAATAAAGGTACAAAAAAGATGTATATTGCCTCTGGTTCGGAAAATAAGGAATTAAATTATCTATGCAAAGAATTGGGTATAAGCGATTATTTTATTGAGATTTATGGTTCTCCAACTCATAAAAACGAGATAGTTAAGAATATCTTAAAAAATAATAAATATGATATGTCAAAAGTAGTATTAATAGGAGATTCAATAAATGATTATGAGGCCGCTAAAGTAAATGAAATAGATTTTATTGGTTATAATAATCTATCATTAAAAGAATTTTCTTGTAATTATGTAGATAAATTTTTAGTAACCATGGGATAATACTATAATAGTCAATAATAATTGAATAATAGAACAAAATAAATATTAATAAATTGATCAGCAATTAGCTTATGAAGGCTAATTGCTGATTTTATTTTATATTAGGAATTTAAAAATTTTTTGTATAAAAATATTGCCCGGCAGGGCTTGAAAAATCTAATGTTAGAAGTTTGAGGAAAATATTACAAGTAATATTTTGGAATAGGATTTTTGATATAATTATTAGCAAATTTAGTGATTGGTGATGATTATGCAAGGTGTTATAAAACAAATATTTGTGGATAATTGGGAAAAATTCAGTGAGATATATAAAGGGAAAATTAGAGCTAACATAAGTAGAGAAGTTGATAAGATGATTAATTGTAAATCCTTAGATAATGGATTTATTGAGTTTAAGTGTGAAAATTGTGGTCATATAAAAAGAGTTGGATTTAGCTGTAAAAGTAGATTTTGTACCTCATGTGGTAAGAAAAAATCTGAAGAATGGTCTGATGAAATGGTGGCAAGACTTATTAACTCAAAGCATAGACATATGGTATTTACAATTCCACAGGAACTTAGAATATATTTTGCTAGGGATAGAAAACTATTATCATTATTACCTAAATGTTCAGCAAAAGCAATTATGAGCTGGTTTAGAGATTTAAATAAAAAAGAATGTTTTACACCAGGAATAATCTCAGTAATTCATACTTTTGGAAGAGACTTAAAATGGAATCCACATGTCCACTTAATTGTCACCGAAGGTGGTGCTGGAGAAATTACAATTTGGAGGAATACAAAACATATAAATTATACAGCACTAAGGAAAAGATGGCAAAAAATATTGTTAGACGAAATAGGAATTAATCTTAAAAGTGGAAAAAAAGAATTTAAAAAATTAAAAAATAAGCTATATAAAAGGTTAGAGAATGGATTTTATGTATATGGAAAAGGTGAAATAAAAACAGCAAAGCAAGCAGGAAAGTATGTTGGAAGATATACAGCAAGACCAGCTATCGCTGAATCAAGAATAATAAAGTATGATGGTAAAAAAGTAACTTTTCGTTATGAAAGACATGAAGATGGTGAAGAAGTTGTAGAGGAAATAGATGTTATTGATTTTATAGGTAGAGTAATAAGACACATACCAGAAAAGAATTTTAAGATGATAAGATATTATGGAATATATGCTAAAAACACAAGACATAAAAATAAATTTTTTAAGTTGGTAAATGAAAAAGTTGCTGAGTTCAAAAGAAAAATTAATAATTGGCAAACAAGAATACTTCTTACATTTGGAGTGAATCCATTAAAATGTGAAAAGTGTGGAATACAGATGAAATTTCATGATATATACTATAAAAATGTAAGTGTAAGAGAAAAATTTAAAGAGAAAATAATAGGTGAAAACAAAAGAAAAATTGAAGAGATAATGTACAATTATGGTGTGATTAAGGGGATAATTCGTGATAAAATAGAGCCATTATATGTATAAAGGAAGGTAGTTATTATGGCTAAAAAGAATAAAAAAATAAAAGATAAACAAAGGGCAAAATATAAAGCTAAATTGAAAGAAAATTTAATTGAAGAAGACGGAGTCTTATATATATGTACAGAATGTGGAGTGGAAGAATATATACCAAGGGATGTAGTTGAGATGTTTGATGAAATAGATGATGAAAATGTAATTGAACCTCCTTGTATAATGTAGTCATAACATTCAATAGAAAACTATCTTGAATTCTAACGAACATTACAACTCATTTCTTTTAATTTATTCGAAGATTTTCTACCCGATAGGGTGTACTAATCTCATCTAACTTAGTTTTCTATTTTTCCCAAGTGGGAATCCATACTAGTAAATATTGATGTATAATATCTCCTGAATAGAAGATAGATGTATTCCTCCTGGGAAGTAACTCTAACGAGTCATTGATACCCGAAAATTAGCGTATCATTCCATCAGTGAGAGTTCTATGTTTAGCTGGTTGGGTTTCCCTTTGGGAATTACCCGTGTCACAAACAAGGTTATAGAATTACTGATAGAAATGGAATATCTATTCTATCTCACAAAGCAAAGGAGATATTATTTTATGAGTAAATTTTTTTATAGACCAATAGTTGGAATCGATGTATCAGCAGACTTTTCAGTAGTTGCTATACTAGCACCTGACGGTGAAGTTTATAGAAAGCCTTTTAAAATTAAGCACAATAGAAATGGTTTTGATTACCTAGTAGATCAAATAAAAAAAGCGGAAGAAGAGTTTAACATGAAAACGGCAATTTTCATGGAATCTACTGGTGTATACCATCTTACTCTTTTCCACTTTCTTAGGGATACATTTGAAACATGTATCTTAAATCCACTCATTACTAATTGTAACAAGAATGGAGACATAAGAAAAGTGAAAAATGATAAAAAAGATGCATTAACCATTGCTAAAATAGGCAAATTTCAAAATGTTAAATATACTTCTGCATTTGATATTGAAATTTATACCTTAAAAGCTCTCTGTAGAGATTACTATAAGTTTACTGATAGTAAATCTACTTTTAAGAAAAAGCTTTCTACCGACTTAAAAATTATTTTTCCTAGCTATAGCTCTGTTTTTTCAAACATTACTTGCAAAACATCAATAGCAATTTTAAAAGAATATTCAAGTCCTAAAGCTATCTTAAATGCTGATAAAAATGAGTTAATAGATCTTATTCGCAGTCATTCAAGAAAAGGACTAACATATAGTGAAAAAATCTATAAAAAGCTAATTGATGCTGCTGAAGAAGCTATTTACATTGGTCTTAAATCGCCTAGCCTGTTTGTAAAAATCATGAACACAATTTCTGTAATAGAAACTTTAGAAAATCAGCTTAACAATTTATTAAATGAAATTCATTCATTGATGAAAAGCAATAGGATTTCAGAGCAATTTAAGAAAAATGTTCAATTGATTTACTCAATACCAGGTATTGGTGAATTAACTGCCATCACAATAATGAGTGAAATAGGCAATATTAAAGGTTTTGTAAAAGCTAAACATTTAGTTGCTTACTTTGGTATTGACCCATCTGTCAATCAATCTGGTAAGTTTAACAGTAATAAAAATACTATGTCTAAACGTGGTACCAGAATAGGCAGAAGAGCCTTATATGCTGTGGCATTAGCATCCATACGAACCAGTAGAAGCGGTGAACCTATAAACAAAGTTTTACTTACCTACTATAAAGAAAACCTAAATGGTAAAAGCAAAAAGGTTGCTTTAGTGGCAATAATGCATAAACTTGTTAATTACATATTCTCCGTCCTAAGGAACCAAAAAGAGTATGAAATACGTGATCCTAAAATACATATTAAAATGTATCTTAATAATGGTTCTACTACAGCAGCCTAACGGCTAAAAACTTAAAGACTAATCATCTTACAATTAATTCCATTGTTCGTGCTTTTTCAATGGATTATTTGCTATGCAAATTTTTACTCATAAATTATTTTTTTAATTTTTATTGACTTTTACTAGCTGGTCTACATTTAGTTGCGAGAAATGCGGAGCTATAATGAGACCAAGAAAATATGACGGAGTTCATGGTATAACTTATGAGTATTAAAATGCGGAGCATCAATATGCTTCGCAAAGGTTTTAGCTTTATAAAAATATTATGAAATAGATATGCTAAGAAATGGGTCTAATTAAAGGGCTTCGCCCAAAAGAAGTTGAGCGAAGCGAAATAACGCGGCTGTGGCCGCTTTTTTATTATATAATTAAATATTTATCGGGCTTTAGATATGTAATAGAATCATTTCTAATTAAAAGTATATTAAAGATAAAAATCGTAATATTTTTGTGAATTTTTGATAATAATAGATTTAGTAACATGTTCAAGGAGTTGATTATTATGACAGTAGGAAGCAAAGTAAAGCAAACTTTAGCTGGATTAAAAGGAATTGAAAGCACTTTAAGAATTTATTCTGTTCAAAGTAAAAATAAAGAAGAGATAAAAGTTTATAAAGAAGCTTTAAAGACTACAGAATCAGTTATAAAGAGTATAGAAAATAGGATAAAAAGACTAGAGTTTGAGGAACCTCAATACAAAGGAAATTAGTTAATTACGGATAATATAAAAATTGCTATCTGCAATTAATATAACTAATTATAGTTGGAAGGGAAGAGATTATGCAGAATTGGATTATAGTAGTATTTAGAACTATGATTTTATTTTTTTTAAATTTAGTAATAGTAAGAATTATTGGAAAAGTAAACTTGGCAAAAATGACTCCATTTAAATTTGTAACTTATATGATAATTGCCATTATTTCTGCTGCTATTTCTTTGGGATTAATAGGCAATATAGTATTTGGAATTTTAGCTTTGGCAGTTTGGTTTTTACTTTCCTTGGCTATTGATTACTTGTCAATAAAAAGTAAGTTTATACATGATTTTATAAATGGAAGAGAAACTATATTGATGAAAGATGGAAAGGTTATGGAAGATAATCTCATGGGTGTTAGATATACAGGTGAAGAATTACTCAGAGAATTAAGATCTAAAAATGCATTCAATTTAGCCGATGTTGAGTTCGCAGTAATGGAGTCAACAGGAGAAGTAAATGTATTATTAAAATCTGAAAAGCAACCCATAACTTCTCATGATCTTCAAAGAAAAGTTGCACCGGCAGATGAACCGGAAACTGTAGTATTAGATGGTAATATCCTAGATGAATCTTTAAAGAACAGAGGATTAACCAGAGAATGGTTAAAGGCTCAACTATCAAATTTTGGAGTATCTTTAGATAATGTATTTATTGCTCAGGTAGATTCTTCTGGAGACATTTTTATAGATACTTTTGATGATAGTATACAAATTCAGCAGTCTCAGGTTAAAGAATTACTGTATGCAAGTATTTCAAAGGTTCAGGCAGATTTATTTACTTTTTCTTTGGAAACAAATAATCCTCAAATAAAAAAGATGTATTCACATAATGCTGATAAAATTAAAAAAATGATGGATGAATTAGAGCCGTATTTGCTGCGGTAAAAGAAGGTGGTAATAGTATGTCTAATAAGAAAAAGAAAAAATTAACTCCTATAGAACAAGAATATCAGGATTTTGCTTCTGAAAGAGAGCCTAAAAGACCTGTAGTGAAAAATTGTTTAAGAGCTTTTATTGTGGGAGGTATCATATGTACAATAGGCCAGGGACTTCAATGGTTTTTTATAACCTATTTTAATTTTACTGAAAAAACTGCAGGAAATCCTACGGCTGCTATTTTGATAATAGCTTCTGCTCTTTTTACAGGTTTAGGAATTTATGATCATCTTGCACAATGGGCTGGTGCTGGAACTGCAGTACCTATCACAGGTTTCGCAAATACTATTGCTTCTGCTGCTATTGAACATAGAACAGAAGGTTATGTACTTGGTGTAGGAGGAAACATGTTTAAACTTTCTGGATCAGTAATTGCCTTTGGTGTGTTTTCGGCTTTTCTAGTTGCATTAGTAAAAATAACTGTTATATGGTTAGGTGGGATGTAAATGCTTAAAGGACATCAAACATGGGTTTTTGATTCTAAACCAGTAATATTGTCTTCAGCTGCTGTTGGAGGACCCTTTGAAGGTAAAGGAGCATTAGCTGATGATTTCGATATACTACATGAAGATATATGGTTAGGACAGGACAGCTGTGAAAAAGCAGAAAAGAAATTACTAGAAGAAGCCTGTGAAACTGCAATTACTAAAGGAAATATGGAAAAAGAAGATGTACAATTCTTTATAAGTGGAGATTTAATGAATCAAATCATATCCAGCAGCTTTGCTGCACGTACACTTGGAATGCCCTTTCTTGGTGTCTTTGGTGCTTGCTCCAGTTCTATGGAAGGTCTTGCACTATCTTCCTTATTAGTCGACAGTAAATCAGCAAATTATGTTGTAACAGGTGCTTCTAGTCACAATGTTACTGTGGAAAAACAATTTAGATATCCTACAGAATATGGAGCACAAAAACCTCCAACTGCTCAATGGACAGTAACAGCTGCAGGGGCTTGTTTACTAGCCAGGGAAGGAGAAGGCCCAAGAATAAACTGTGCTACTGTGGGAAGAGTTGTAGATATGGGAATTACTGATCCCTATAATATGGGATCTGCTATGGCTCCAGCAGCTGTAGATACAATAGAAGCACATTTTAGAGATATGAATATAGAACCATCTTATTATGATCTTATTGCTACAGGAGATTTGGGTAAAGTTGGTCATAGAATTGCCAGTGATCTATTAGCTAAACACAATTTAAAAATTCCACAAAGTATATTTACTGATTGTGGAATGCTGATTTATAGAGAAGATCAGCCTGTAATAGCTGGAGCAAGTGGCTGCGGATGTTCAGCTTCTGTTACTTATGGTCATATTTTAAAGAGAATGAAAAAAGGAGAATTAAAGAAGGTACTTATTGTAGCAACTGGGGCACTGTTATCTCCTCTTTCCTATCAACAAAAGGAAAGCATACCTTGTATTGCACATGCAGTATCCATAGAAATATAGAAATTCCCTTTTATATATAAAGTGAGGTGTTAATAGATTGGGTATTTTTATTTGGGCATTTATTATAGGTGGAGCTATATGTGTTATAGGGCAAATAATGATGGATGTGTTTAAGCTTACCCCTGCACATACTATGACTACATTTGTAGTAATAGGAGCTATACTTGGAGGTTTTGGATTATATGACCCTATAGTAAAATTTGCAGGTGCAGGTGCATCCATACCTATATCCAGTTTTGGAAATTCATTGGTTAAAGGTGCTTTGATGGAATATAAAGAATATGGGATTATAGGGGTGCTCACTGGAATATTTGAAATTACCAGTGCTGGCATTTCTTCTGCTATAATTTTTGGATTTTTGGCATCATTAATATTTAAAACTAAAGGTTAATACTAGCAAAACAGCGAATATTTATAATTATTTTTAGTTTTCAAAAAGTAAAATTATATGTGGTCATATTGTTAATATAGCTTTATCTATATAAATTTGAAAAGTTTATTTGAATTTTGGAACAATTAAACAGGTATAATTTTTAGGGCTTTATATAAAATATTGAAGGGAGGTGAGTGTTATGACAGTAGGAACAAAAATGCAGCAAGCTATAGCTGGTATTGAAACAGCAGCAGCAACAATGAAGACTTTTGCATTAGATACAGATAATCAAGCTGCTAAAAAAGATTTTCAGCAATTATCTAAAACTTTTGAAGATGCATTACAATTATTAAATGGAAGATTAAAGCATATTGAAGAAGAAGAGCCTCAATATAAACAACAATAAAATCTGAATTTTAATCTATGATTCGGCAGTTAATTAATTTGGATTATTCATAATAATTATTATACTTATCTTATATTAGAAAGTATACATATGTGATTAATCATAAAATTAACTGCCGAATTATTTGTTTTATATTAAATTACATATAACAATTAGGTGGATATTATAGATGATTGTAATACTTATAAACTAAAGAATAATAAATACTGCAGAGGAAAACCTAATATTGAAAATATATTTTAAATAATATTTAATAGGTGTGGCGGAAGATATGAAAATTAAAAGATCTAAAGAAAAAGAATATAGTATAAATATATTCAAATATATAATTCATAATAAAATATTACTGAAGGTATTCTTGAGCAGTTTAATGATAATGATTATATTTCAAACCGATTATAGAGGGAAAGTGCAAAAAATCAATCTTAAATTCAATTCAAATGGAACTTTTAAAATTATACAATTTACAGATATACATGAAACATATTTAAAAAATGAAAAAAATATAAGATTTATGGAAGATATATTAAATACTGAAAAACCAGACTTTGTGATTTTAACAGGAGATAATATAGAAGGTAAATATTGCTGGTCTAAAAATAGTGTTAAAAAAGCTATTGATGATATTGCAAAACCTATGGAAGACAGAAAAATTCCTTGGGCAGTGGTACTGGGAAATCACGATAATGAATTTTCAAAGGTAAGCAGAAAAGGGCAGATGAAAATATATATGTCTTATGAATATAATTTAAGTCAAGATTATTCAACGGTAGCGGGAAGAGCAGGAGATTATAATATTCTCATAAAAGATTCTAGAAATATAAAGCCCATATTTAATATTTATATGATTGATTCTGGTTATTACTGTTTGGGAGGATATGGATATATAAAAAAGCAGCAGATAAATTGGTATAGAGAAATGTCAAATAAATTGAAGAAAGAATATGGTTATAGAATTCCATCACTTATGTTTTTTCATATTCCACTGCAGCAGCATTATGAAGCATGGAAAAATGGAAAAGTTGCAGGAAATAGAAATGAGTTAGAATGTCCTCAAAACTCTGATAAAGGGTTATTTTCTTCACTGCTAGAAATGGGAGATGTTAAAGGAGTGTTTGTAGGTCATGATCATGCTAACGATTATTTGGCAACGATTAAAGATATTGCACTAGGTTATGGAAGATGCACTGGCAATGGAGGTTATGGAAACAAAAATTTTAAAAGAGGTGCAAGAATATTTATAATAAATGAAAATAATACAGAAAAGTTTAAAACTTATGTAAAATCAGAATAATATTCACTTACCAATATATATATTAATATAATGATTTATATAGTAATTTTTAGGAGATAAAAGATGTTTTTTTATCCAGTTAGGTATAGTGAAGGATATTATAGAGCAACATATACAATTACAATAAATAGAAATGCACGAAGTTTAATTTTATATAAAGACAATAAATTTTATAAAATTTATCCAGTTGCAGTTGGTAAAGGATCTACTCCAACTCCAGCAGGAACTTTTAAGATAATAAACAAACAAAATAACCCTGGAGGCCCCTATGGTGCAAGATGGATGGGACTCAGTGCTCGTGGGATTGGCATCCATGGAACAAATAGACCTGGCTCTATAGGAGGTCCTGTTTCTCATGGATGTATACGTATGTACAATAAGGATGTAATTGAACTTAGCAATTTAGTACCTGTTGGCACTGTAGTGAAAATTATTTAGTAGTTGACTCAATTGAAGCAAGTTCTTAATTCAGATGGGGATTTTTTTACTCCATCTGAATTTTAGAACTGCAAAGGCATGGCTTACTTTGCATCGAACTCCCACTTGAAGAAAAGCAGAGAACCAAAATCTTGTTTTTGATTTTGTGTGAATCGCTTTCACAGCGTGCAAGTAGAGAGCCCAAATTTTAATTTGGTGTGAGGACTGTACAGAGTGCGTGGGAGATTTACGCCAAGTTAGTCAGGTTAAAAAAATATAGTGATGTTTCATAATGTATATCCATGCATTGTGGAATATCTTTTTAAATCTTATAAATATCTTACTTAGTTGGAGTTTTACAGTGATTAGTTATAGAATAAATTTGTTTTTTACATATGATTCATAATAATGAAGAAAAGCCCATGAGGCTAATAAAAATTTTATCATCTATAGATACTTACAATATGATAAAATAAGGTATAGATATAAATATGAATATAGGGAAGGAGTAGTAAGCAATTGTCACAAGATAATTTTAATTTAAATAAACTTATAGATTTAAAAAAATGGGACAATTTACAGGATTCACTTGCGGAAGTTACAAGGGTAGCAATAATAATCGTCGATTACAAAGGAAATCCAGTTACTAAGCATAGTGGTTGTAATAGATTTTGCAAAGAGGTAAGAAGCAATCCCAATCTTGTGAAGTATTGTCAAAAATGTGATTCAAGAGGTGGTATTGAGGCAGTTCGTTTAAATGAACCATATATATATTTATGTCATTACAATATAATAGATATAGCTATTCCCATAATGATTGATGGTAAATATATTGGAGCAGTTATGGCAGGTCAAGTAAAATTGTCAGATAATAATGTTGAAGATGTGCTAGAGAAAATAGCAGTTTTGTCTAAAAATTCTATAGCTGAAAAAGCTTTAGATGATTTTAAAACTTATTATGATGAATTACCTGTTTTATCTTATTACCAAGTAAAGAAAATTGCAAATATGTTATTTGCAATGTGTAACTATTTAGTAGAAGAAGCATTAGAAAAAAATTTAATTTTGGATATATATAAAAAGACTATAAAAAATCATACAGGAATAGATTCAAATATATTGACGGGTTATACAATGAAAAATATTGAAAATGTAAAAAAGGAAATGTCGAATACTATGATAAATGCTTATGTTGAAGATAAGATTTCCAGTGATAGGCAAGATATTAAAGTCACTGACATTCTAAAACCGGCAATAGAGTACATTTATGATCATAAGAGTGAAAACGTTAAACTAGAGAAAATGGCTAAGATTTGTCATATTAGTCCAAGTTATTTCAGTAGATTATTTAAAAAAGAAACTGGAGAAAATTTTTCAAACTATGTATCTAAATTAAAAATTGAATGGGCAAAGAGTTTGCTTGAAGAAACGGATATGCAAGTTAATGAAATTAGTGATGAGCTTGGATTCAGTGAGTCAGGATATTTTATAAAAATATTTAAAAAATATGAAGGTGTAACGCCATTTTTGTATATGAAGTATTGTAAGAAAGAATAATCATTAGAAATTTAAAGCTACTTGAAAGTGAATTGATTCATTTTTAAGCAGCTTTTTTATATTTTTGATTATGATAAGAACGGAAATTTTATTTATTCTGTGAAATTTGACGTCTAAAATTCTTTAACCATAAGTTTTTAATTTTTAAATAGTTAATTTAATTCATTTTTACAGGTGGAGATAGGTTTTATTCATTTATTAGAATAAATACAATAAAAAAATACAATAAATCGATTTCATGACAAAAAATTACGGTTTTAGATTGTATTTTTATGTCATGGTAGTCCAATGATTTTTTATGTAAACGATATTATAATGAAAATAAGTTAAAAATAAAAAAAATTTTATAAGAGAAGGGGAAAGTAATATGAGAAAAGCATTTATTTGTCCAACTAAATATGTACAAGGTGAAGATGAAATTTTAAATTTAGGATATTTTGTTAAAACTTTTGGAGAATCAGCTTTATTAATAGCCCATAAAGATGATGTGTCACGTGTTAAAGATAAATTAGATAAAACTGCTGAAAAATTTGGAATTACTTTTGTAGAAAGTGGATTTAAAGGAGAATGTTCTAGACAAGAAGTAGCTAGATTACAAGAGGTTTCCAAGGAAAACAAATGTGCTTGTACAATTGGCCTTGGTGGAGGTAAGGCCATTGATACTTCTAAATGTGTTGCAGAAGGAGAGGCTTTAATTATAGTTCCAACTATAGCTGCTACAGATGCACCAACAAGTCATTCTGCTGTACTTTATACACCAGAAGGGGCTTTTGATGACTATGCTTACTTTAAACAAAGTCCAAGTGTAATTTTAATAGATACTACAGTAGTTGCAAAGGCACCAACTCGTTTCTTGGTTTCAGGAATGGGAGATGCATTATCAACATATTTTGAAGCAAGAGCAACTTCAAATTCTTATTCTAAAGTAAATGCAGGTTTACCTTGCGGATATAGGGAAGGAAGCTGTGGTGAGGCAAAAGGAACTAATACTGCATTAGCACTTGCAAAATTATGTTATGAAACTCTTATTAAAGATGGAGCTAAGGCAAAAGCTGCTTCAGATTGTAATTTAGTTACACCAGCATTAGAAAATATAATAGAAACAAATATTCTTCTATCTGGTATTGGTTTTGAAAGTGGTGGCCTAGCTGCAGCTCATGCAATTCATGATGGATTAACTATACTGGAAGGAACTCATAAATATTTTCATGGTGAAAAGGTTGCCTTTGGTACAATTATACAGTTAATACTGGAAAATGCACCTACAGAAGAGTTAAATGAAGTGTTAGATTTTTGTTTGGAAGTAGGATTACCTGTTTGCCTATCAGATATTGGGGTAGATAGTATTACAGAAGAGGAACTTATAGAAGTTTCTAAAAAATCATGTATTGAAGAAGAATCAATTTATTCTATGCCATTCCCAATAACTGTTGAAGCAGTAGCAGCAGCAATTATAACAGCAGATAAAATAGGTAGAGATTATAAGGAAAAGAAGAGGATGTGTAAATAATGAAAAAGATAATAAATAAACCAGAAACTGTAGTAATGGAGATGTGTAATGGCATAGCCATTGCACATCCGGAGCTAGAGTTCATAAGAAAATATAAAATAATGAAAAAGAAAAATATAAATCAAGAAAAAGTAAGTTTAATAAGCGGAGGAGGAAGTGGTCATGAACCAGCTCACGCGGGCTTTATAGGAAGGGGAATGTTAGATGCAGCAGTGTGTGGAGATGTATTTGCTTCACCTTCTCAAATTCAAGTCTATCAGGCAATAAGAGCTACTGCCAGCAAAAAGGGAACTCTGCTTATTATAAAAAATTATAGTGGAGATATGATGAATTTTAAAAATGCAGCGTATCTTGCAAGCGAAGATGGAATTAAAGTTGATTATGTCAAGGTAGATGATGATATCGCAGTTAAAGACAGTTTATATACTGTTGGAAGGCGTGGAGTTGCTGGAACTGTTTTAGTGCATAAAATAGCAGGTGCAGCAGCAGAATCGGGACTATCTCTAGAAGAAGTTAAGAAAGTTGCTGAAAAAGCTGTTTCAAATGTTAGAAGTTTAGGATTTGCATTTTCCTCTTGTACTGTACCAGCTAAAGGTACTCCTACTTTTCAAATAGCAGAAGATGAAATGGAATTTGGTGTTGGAATTCATGGAGAGCCTGGAATTAAAAGAGAAAAAATAGCTATAGCAGATGAATTGTCTGAGAGAATTGTAGATTCTATTTTAGAGGATATAAAAATTGATGATAAAAATACTGAAGAAGTTGCAGTATTAATTAATGGATTTGGAGGAACTCCACTACAGGAGTTATATTTGTTTAATAATTCTGTTACAGCAGAGCTTGTAAAGAAAAATATTAAAATATCTAGAATTTTCGTTGGAAACTATATGACAAGTATAGATATGCAAGGAGCTTCTGTATCTATAATGAAATTGGATGAAGAACTTAAGACATTATTATCAAAAGAAAGTGATACTCCTGCCTTTAAGGTTTCAGGTCCTGCAGGAGTGGGTGAATATGTAAGTTTAGAAGAGAATAAGGATATAGAAAAGGAAGTCTCTTTTGGAATAGAAACTGATGAAAAATTTTCACGCATTAATAATGAAAAAATAAACTTAAATAATATAATTTACATTGTGGATAAGATGAGTGAAGTCATTATCAAAAATGAAATACCATTTTGTGAATTAGATTCTCATGCTGGAGATGGAGACTTTGGAATGAGTGTAGCTAAAGGATTTAAGCAATTAAAAAGAGAATGGAAACAGATTCTTTTAGAACAATATAAAAATATTGGAGCTTTCTTAAATGCATGTTCATTAGTAATAATGGAGCATTGCGGCGGAGCTTCAGGACCAATATGGGGATCGGCTTTTAGAGCTGCAGGAAGACAAGTAGGAGCAAAGACAGAGCTCACTATTTCTGAATTTGCAGAAATGATGCAAGCAGCAGTTAAAGGAGTTCAAGCTACAGGAGAGCGTTCTTTTGGAAGAGGGGCTGTAGTAGGAGATAAAACATTAGTAGATGCCTTAGTGCCTTGTGCCGATGCTTGGACAGATTGTGCAAAATTAAATGCTGACTTTAAAGAAGCTTTTAAATTATCAGCAGAAGCAGCAGTTGAAGGTGCTAAGAACACAGAAAAAATTGTAGCACGTATGGGTCGTGCAGGAACAGTCGGAGACAGAAGTATTGGATATCCAGATGCAGGGGCATATGGATTGGGTGTAATATTCACAGAGATTTCAGAGGTTATAAAGTAGTTAGAATGTTTAAAGAAATATTATAATTAAATTAATAATAAACAATTTTAAGATATATGTGATTGCACATTAATCAAGCACATATATCTTAAAATTTATAGGAATATTTATTTAGCTAGTAGTATTATTTGTAAACGATTGAAACACGGATTGTTTATTTATAAAAAACCATGAAGGGAAGAAGTATATGGAAGGATTTGTAAGTGAAATGCTGGGAACAATGATTCTAATCATTTTAGGTGATGGAGTTGTTGCCAATGTGGTTTTAAAAAAGACAAAGGCAGAAAACTCTGGATGGATGGTTATTTCAACAGGATGGGCATTAGCAGTTACCATACCTGTTTTTATATTTGGCAATATTAGTGGAGCACATTTCAATCCTGCAGTAACCATTGGAATGGCATTTATAGGAAGTTTTCCATGGAGTAATGTAGGTATCTATATAGCTGCTCAGTTAATAGGTGCTTTTCTTGGTGCTATTATTGTATGGATATATTATAGGCCCCATTTTAATGCTACTGAGGATAAAGAGGCAAAACTTGCTGTATTTTGCACACAACCGGCCATTAGGGATATATATTCAAATTTTATCTGTGAATTTATTGGTACTTTCATACTAGTATTTGCTATATTAGGTGTAGGAAATACTAAAATGATCAATGGTTTGTCTCCCATAGTGGTTGGAGGTATTATTTGGGCAATTGGTCTTACATTAGGTGGAACGACAGGTTATGCTATTAATCCAGTAAGAGATCTGGGCCCCCGTATAGCACATTATATTTTACCCATAAAGGACAAGGGAAGCTCAGATTGGAAATATGCATTGATTCCTGTAGCAGCTCCTATTTGTGGAGGTATTGTAGGTGCGTTATTGTATAAACTAATATTTTAATTTTATATCATCTATTCTAAGCTATTGTAATTATGTGATAAAATAGTATTAATAAACTATTATTAGAATATAATTTAAAGGAAAGGTGGCTAATTTTAGTGAGTAATTATAATAGTTTCTCACTAAAGAATAAAATGAAAAATAAAAAATTGGCTTATTTATATCTAATTATAACCTTTTGTGCCTGGGGTAGTCTTTATGTAGTTGGTAAATTTGTAATGGGAAAAGTTCCAGTGTTTATGATTTCCTCTGTGCGATATATAATTGCAGGAATAATACTATTTTTTATAATGAAAAAAATGAAACCTAAGAAAATTGAAAAACAGGATTATAAATATATTTTTTTAATAGGATTTGTAGGCTATTTTATAGCCACAGTAGCACAACTAATAGGTGTAAAATTTTCTAATGCCTCTCTTGCCTCTTTGGTTAATTCAGTTAATCCCATTGCTATTATGCTATTTGCGGCAATTATACTTAAGGAAAAGCTAACTTTAAAAAAGGTGATTTGCATTATTTTAGCCGTTGTAGGAGTACATACTATTATTGGTGGCTCAAATGAAAGTGGAGAATTAATTGGGATTTTAATTTCATTATTTGCAGTTATATCCTGGTCTATTGTATCTGTTATAGTTAGAAGAGTTACTCAAAAATATGATCCTATCCAAATCACTACTTATGGAATTATTATTGCAGCAATAAGTACTTTGCCTTTTTCAATTGGAGAATTTGTAATAACTCCTAATATTCAGATTGATTGGACAGTGGTAATTTCTTTAATATATATAGGTGTAGTCTGTACTGCTCTGGCTCATTTTACATGGAATAAAAGTTTGTCCATGATAGAAGCAGGCTCCTGTTCTCTATTTTATCCTATACAACCAATGATGTCAGTTTTCTTGGGGTGGTTGTTTTTAGGAGAAAGTATTAATATAAACTTTGTTATTGGTGCAGGGCTAATTATTGTGGGTGTATTAATAAGTGTTATTCATAATAAAGATGTGGAAGTAGATAATAAAATTCAAACGAAGATACAATGAAAAATTCTGTTTATTATAAGGTATTTTTTACAATATAATATAAAAATTCATATTATATATTGACAATTTATAATTTTGCTATTATAATTTTAAACATATTAAAAAATAGTATAAATTAGTTAATGAAATTGTTAAAGGGGAGTAACTACCCGTAAGGGAGATAAAGTCAACATCCTGGTTTCTATAGCCTGGCTTTATCATGACGTTTGTCAATGTAAGACTTTTAACACAACGCACTATAGGTGTCTGGTTGTGTTAAAAGTCTTTTTTTATTAGCCTATTTAAATTTCAAATACATTTAAATAGGGCTGATATATTTTTAAAATTTTACAAAAGATTATGTCAGGAGGTATATAAATTCTAAATTTGAAAAAAGTAATAATAAGTTATATTTAATACAAAAATCATAAATAAAAATTTATTAATATTTGATGGAGGGGGAAAAATGGAGATTTTTCAAAAATCAATCAAGGAAATTCTAGATGGATTTAAAGTGGATCCTTCTAGGGGGTTAGATGATAACCAAGTACTAGAAAGTGAAAAAAAGCATGGTAAAAATCAATTTTCACCATCTGAAAAAGTATCTCTTATAAGAAAGATACTAGAAGCTCTTAAAGAACCAATGGTATTTATTCTTCTTGTTGCGGCTTTTATAACTATTGGTATGAATTCATATAAGTATTTTCAGGGGCTTCATGCTGAATTCACTGAAAGTATAGGTATATTGGTTGCTATAGCTCTTTCTGTAGGAATTAATATTGTTATGGAGGGAAGATCACAAAAAGCTTTTGACACCTTAAATAATATAAATGATGATATAAAAGTTAAAGTAGTAAGAAATGGAGATATCCAATATATATCAAAAACAGATGTGGTAGTAGGGGATATCATTAAAATTGATACAGGAGATAAGGTCCCAGCAGATGGTAGATTGATTGAGAGTTTACAGTTAAAAGTTGATGAATCTATGCTTACAGGTGAAAGTATTCCTGTAGATAAAAATCCTGATATTAATATTACAGATCCTAAAACCAGTTTATCAGAACGTAAAAATATGATATTTTCAGGTACTTTTGTAACCTATGGTCAGGGAACTATAGTTGTTACTTCTATAGGTGATAAAACTGAAATGGGAAATATTGCCACGGAACTTAAAAGCACTGAAACTAAATCTACACCTCTTCAGGAAAAGCTAGATAAACTTGCTAAGTCCATAAGCGTTTTAGGAATGATTTCAGCTGTTGTAATATTTACCTATGAGTTGTTTAAAATCTATACTAGTAATACATTATCTTTTGATACAGTACAGAATGCATTTATGACAAGTATAGCTCTTATAGTAGCAGCTGTACCAGAAGGATTACCAACAGTAGTTGCCATAACACTAGCTTTAAACATAATTAAAATGGCAAAAAGTAATGCTCTTGTAAGAAAACTGGTGGCCTGTGAAACTATAGGAGGAATAAATGTTATTTGTTCTGACAAGACAGGAACCCTTACTAAAAATCAAATGACAGTTATAGATATATGGAATAATGGTGAACTATTAAAACCTTCTGATTTAAAGAGTAGATTTATGATTGAAAATTTTACTATAAATAGTACAGCGGATATTAATGTACAAGAAGGTAGTGTAAAATTTATAGGTAATCCTACAGAATGTGCGCTGCTAAAGGCCTATGGAGAAACAGACTGTTCAAGAGAACCAGCGAAGTGTACTAATTATTCTTCTAAAGGAACTATTTGTGAAGCAAAATGTCGTGATTATATTTCTGGTGATGACGATGAAGTGGCAGTGGATTATACGGATATAAGAAATTCTGCTGATGTGGTGTATCAGTATCCGTTCAGCTCAGAAAAGAAGTCCATGACTACTGTAGTTAAGGGAAATACATCATATAATGTATATACAAAAGGTAGTCCAGAGAAAGTTATATCATTATGTGATAAGATAATAATCAATGATAAAATAGTAGATTTTACTGAAGATATAAAATCAAAAGTAAATGATGAAATTGTAAAACTGCAAAAGCAGGCAAAAAGGATTCTTGGATTCTCTCATAGGGATGTGAAAGAAGTAAGTGGAGAATGGAATGAGATACAAGGTGATCTTGAGCAAGGGATGATTTTTGATGGATTTGTTTCCATAGCAGACCCTCTTCGTGATGATGTATATGATGCAATAGATAAATGTAAGAAATCTGGTATAGATATAAAGATGTTAACGGGAGATAATATTGTAACAGCTAAATCCATTGCACAGCAATTAAATATGATTAAGGAAGACAGTATAGTTATTGAAGCGCAGGAAATTGATGAAATGTCCGATGATGAGCTTTTGAAAATACTGCATAGAATTGTTGTAATTGCAAGAAGTAAGCCTCTTACTAAAATGAGAATAGTAAATCTTTTGAAAAAGACTGGTAATGTAGTAGCCGTTACTGGAGATGGTATCAATGATGCTCCAGCTTTAAAAAATGCGGATGTAGGAATTGCTATGGGTATAACTGGTACAGAAGTTTCAAAGGAAGCCAGTGATATTATTCTTTTGGATGATTCTTTTTCAACTATTGTAGAAGCTGTAGAGTGGGGAAGAGGAATATATGAAAACTTCCAAAGATTCATACAGTTCCAGTTAACAGTAAATTTAATTGCCGTACTTACAGTAATTATCTGTGAAATAATTGGGAAAGATCTTCCTTTTACTACTATACAATTGTTATGGGTAAATCTTATAATGGACGGTCCGCCAGCATTATCACTAGGACTTGAAGCTTTAAGAAGCCACCTTATGGAGAAGAAGCCAGTTAAAAGAGATGCCAGTATAATAACTAAAACTATGCTTTCACGTATAATAGTAAATGGTATATTCATAGTAATTATGATGATGCTTCTCATAAACAACAATGTTTTAGGTGGAACTACAGAGCAGCAAAGCAGCATAGTCTTTACAAGTTTTGTAATGTTCCAGTTGTTTAATGCTTTTAACTCAAGAGAATTAGAGAACGATAGTATATTTAAAAATATTTTCAAAAATAAAACTATGATATTGATGATAGGCTTGACTTTTGTATTGCAGATAATAATAACTCAATTTGGTGGAGAAGTCTTTAGAACAGCACCATTGTCTATTGTAATGTGGTTAAAAGTTATAGCATATACTTTCTCTGTTGTGGTATTTTCTGAGATAGTAAGATTTTTAAGAAGAACTTTTTCCTTCTAAAAAGATAATTTAAATAATTTAGATGTTGTAATAATTTTTACATAAATTATTACAACACTATATTATGAATTTATCTGGTAATTAGTGCTTTTAATATTTAATTTTTAACAATGGAAATAACATTATAGTGTTGTATAGATAATTTATTTAAACTCATTTAGAATATAAAAATATTCATTAAGTTAGATTAATTGGTATAGTATTTCTTAATTGTGGTTTCAATAAATTAAAAAGTAAAACACATTAAATAGTTAGAAAATTTGATATGTTCACAATTATATGATATTATACAATGGTAAAGGTTATTATTCTACAATTTGTTAATAATTAAAAATATAATGGAATTAAACTCTAGTTTTATATATAAATTTTTTAACTAATTTAAATATGATAATATTGCTATACCAATAAAAGATTAATTATAATTTATAAGTTACTTTTACAACAATTATTACATTCTGTAAATTAAAAGAATAGGAGGATGATACTATGGGTTTTTTTTCAAGACTATTTGGAAGAGGAGATAGCAGTCATCGTGGCAGCGGCTACTATAAGAGACAGGGATTCTTTGATCGTATACTAAATATGGTTGGCTCAGGTTCTCATTCAGGAAGAAGATACGATAATCGTTATCATGATTCAGATAGGAGAAGACATTATAATCACTATTCAGATGATTCTTATAGAGATAATTATCATGATAGAAATTATCGTAGAAAAAAGTATAGAAGTTCCTGGTCATGATTTCACGTTTTTTTAAAAAACAATACCCATCAGGTTATTTACTTGATGGGTACAAAATTATAAGCTTAATAGGGGAAGGCCGTTTTGGTAAATGCTACTTGGTTGAGATAAATAATAAATTATATATTTTAAAAGAAATAAAACCTAAATCCCTTAAAAAAAGTGGTGAAAAGGTTATGTTTGAAGAACAGATACTTTCTTCTATTGATAATCCTGCTGTTCCTAAATTAATTCATACTATAAAAAGAGACAATATATATGCTTATATATTAGAATATAAAAATGGAAAGACAATTGAGGATATGATTTTTGGGTATGGTCATAAATTTGCTAGTTCTGAAATTTATAATATAGGGATTAAATTGATAGATATAATAAAATACTTGCAGAAAAGAAATATTGTTCACAGAGATATAAGAATACCAAATGTAATTATTGATGAAGAAAATGTTTATCTTATAGATTTTGGATTAGCACGATTTATTGATAATAAAAAATACAGTATTTATGATGATTTTTTATATTTGGGTCATTTATTAATTCATTTATATTACTCATCTTTTACAAAGAACAACAGAAAGTCAAGACCCTGGTATGAGGAGTTACAGCTATCCTTTGATGAATTAAAATTTTTAAAAAGACTACTTGGAATAGAGAAAGAATACCAAGATATTTATGAATTAGAAAGAGAATTTTTGAATTTAAAACTCGATAAAGTATAGTTAGTTATAGAAAATTATTAAGTATAGATGGTTGCTTTAATTACACATAATTATATTTTATAGTTTTTAAATTTAGGCAGGATACCCCCGCCTAAATTTTTTCATGCCTAAAATTATTGTCTATCATCCTTATGTCTATTATAACCTCTCTGAGTTTGACCATTTACATTATATTTATCCATTGAAAACTGCTTTACTTCTTTAATTTGTCCTTCCATGGCTGTTTCTGCATTTTCATTATGATCTTCTACACTCTTTTGATTAGCTTTTGAACTGTTTAGTGAATTAAAATTTGCCATTTTATATGTGGTTGACAAAATCTTATAGATTTATAAGATTTATTCCCTATATACTCGTAAATACTTAATAGTTTTTAACATGACTAACTTGGCATAAGACTTCCACGCACTCTGTACAGCTCTCACACAAAATCAAAAAAAAGATTTTGGTTCTCTGCTTGCACTCTGTACAGTCCTCGCACCAAATTAAAATTTGGGCTCTCTACTTGCACTCTGTACAGCGATTCATACCAAATACAAAATAAATTTTGTTTTATCTGCTTGCACGCTGTGAAAGTGAGAGTTCGGCCAAGTAAGCCATGCATTTGCAGTTCTAAAATTCAGATGAGATAAAAGAATCCCCACTTGAATTAACAACTTGCTTCAATTTACGAGATGTCAACTCTCTCCTTTCTTAATATTTATCAGCTTTATTTTTTATTCTCAATATAATGCTAACAATCCATAAGATTGTATTCCATGATTAAATCATTTTTGCATTTAATTTTAATTAACAATATATATTTTATACAATATATTAATAGTTATACGGATTGATAAGTTAATAGCTTATGGTATAATTAGGAGTAATTAATCAAAAGTTATTTATATTAATTATAGAATTTTATATGATAAATTTTAATTTACATATAATCAATAATTTTTATTGTCAATATAATATAATTGTAAATAATAAATTGATTTAAGGTAAAATAATTAGTATAATAATAAAAAAATTAAGGCTAAGAATAGAAGGGGTAAATAGTGATAGAAATAAAAACAAAACAAGAAATAGAATATATGAGAGAAGCAGGTAAAATACTGGCAGCATGTCATAAAGAAATTAAAAAAATGATAAAGCCTGGTATAACTACCATGGAAATAGACGCTTTTGTGGAAAAATTTTTAAAAAAGTACAATGCAACTCCAGAAGAAAAAGGTTATATGGGATATCCTTATGCTACATGTGCTTCAGTAAATGATGAAATCTGCCATGGATTTCCGACTAAGAAACCTTTAAAAGAAGGTGATATTGTAACTATAGACATGGTGGTAAATTTAAATGGATGGCTAGCTGATTCTGCATGGTCTTATGCTATAGGAAAAATATCAAAAGAAGCAGAAAATCTTATGAAAGTTACAAAAGAATGTCTTTATAGAGGAATAAAAAAAGCTGTTCCTGGAAATCACATAGGTGATATAGGTTATGAAATACAAACTTATGCTGAATCCCTTGGATATTCTGTAGTAAGAGATTATACAGGACATGGTATAGGTAAAAAGATGCATGATGATATAGCTGTACCTCACTATGGAAGGCCTGGAAGAGGGATAAAACTTAGAGAGGGAATGGTAATAACAATAGAGCCTATGATAAATATAGGAACTTATGAAACTGTAGAAGACAGCAATGGATGGACAGCACGTACTGCTGATGGCAGCCTTTCTGCTCAATATGAACACACACTTGCAATAACAGAAGATGGACCAATAATTTTAACAGAACAGGATTAAAGGACAAAGTAAATCTTATGTTAGTGTAGTGATAAGCGTATGTTTCAGCTCATTAACAGGTACAGCTTTTTTAAATGGCAATATGGGTTTTTAGACCAGTAGGTCGGTTATGATAACTAACTTAAAAATATAAAATTTTCAAGCTATAATTACTATATCCATCAATTTTGTTAACCTGCCAACAAGACCCTGTTGTTAATAAATCTGGCCAAACTGGAGCTATTTTAGATGAATTATATGAGGAAGCTGCAACTGCTACCACCATCTTGTTGGAGATAACAGCTGCAGCCCTTAGCTTTCAAATAATTGTCTAAACATTAATATGCCATTAAAGTATAGTTTCTAGGAATCTAAATATCGATATTTTCTATACTTAGAAATCGTTATACAAGATTATCTCCCACCACTATTCACTTTCTACTGTCAACTATCCACTTATTAGGTGAATTTACTACTATCACTTTTCTAAATCTGATATTTGTTCTTTGAACTTTATACTTTGATGTTTGTTTCGTCTTTTCCCACTATTATGAGACATTATTGAGTATAGTCTTGATCAATAGTTATAATAGCATCATAACATGGATAAGCTTTTTTAATAGACTCAATTACACTTTTTTTTAGATTTTCTTTTTCCCTCTCAGATATTTTATCATCAAAACTTACAACTGCATCAAATAATATCTTCCTACACTTGCCATCACCGATTATTCGAAAATCATGAATTGATTTTATAATAGGGAAATTTTTTAATAGTTCTGTAACTGTATTTTTAGTTGAGATTATTTCTGCAGAATTATTACATATGGGATCCATATGTATAACTATAAAGATATCCAGTTTTTCAGAAAGTTCTTTTTCAGCGGTATCAATTATATCGTGAATTTTCATAATGGATATATTACAGGGAACTTCCGCATGAAGTGATGCCATTATTTTCTCAGGTCCATAATTGTGTATTATTATATCATGTACGCCTAAAATATTATCGTAACTTAATATGCCGTTTTTAAGCTTTTTTATCAAAGTTGGATCTGGGGCTTCACCAAGCAATGGATTAAGAGTTTCTTTTAAAAATGAAATACCAGACAGTAATATAAATATGGCTATTATCATTCCAACATAGCCGTCTATTGATATGTTGAGAAAATATGATATTAATATAGAGAATACCAAGCCTATAAGTATTATAGCATCATTTAAAGAATCGGTACCAGTGGCACTAATAGTAGAAGAATTTATTAATTTACCTAGACCTTTATTAAAATGACTTAACCAAAGTTTTAGAGGAATAGCGATCAGCATGATTATTAATGTAATTATGCTGAATTTTAGAGGCTCTGGATGCATTATCCTTTCGAAGGAACTTTTAACAAATTCAAAACCTACCATTAGTATTAAAAATGAAACTATAAAAGCAGAAATATATTCTATTCTCCCATGTCCGAAAGGATGTTCTTTATCTGCAGGTTTGTTTGCCATTTTAAAACTAATTAGAGTTACCAAAGAAGAGGTTACATCTGTAAGATTATTAATGGCATTTGCAATTATAGCTATACTGTTAGTAATTAAACCTAGTACTATTTGAATTGTAAATAATATTAAATTAATTATTATTCCTATTATCCCACTTAAAAATCCATATTTTTCTCTTACATTTTTGTCATTTATATTATCGTAGTCTTTTATAAAACGCGATACTATAAATTTTCCAGTCATTTAAAACACTCCTTAAATAAAATCTTTTAGCAATTATTTACTAAAAGTATTTAATATTTTAACTTCTATTATACGGTATTTTGATTAAATAGTATAGTAATTATACTCTTAATCTCTTAATTGAATATAGGAAAAAGGACTAAGCTTTCCCCCATTTGATATTTGTTCTTTCAACTTTACACTTTGATGCTTGTTTCGTCTTTTTCCACTATTATAAAGTAAAAAACATTAATTATAGTTTATGCAATTTATTTTTCAGGTATTATGGAAAAATAAAGCTATTTTTTGATATACTTTATATGTCTAAACAATACAAACTTGGAGGTTTTATAGATATGAATACTGAAATAGAATTAGCTAAAGATCTTATAGATTTTATATATGAAAGTCCTTCTTCTTTTCATACAGTAAAAAATATTAAAAAAATACTTATTAAAAAGGGATTTACTGAACTTAATGAAGGTGAAAGATGGGAATTACAAAAGGGGGAAAAATATTTTGTCATTAGAAATGATTCTGCTATTATAGCTTTTAATATTGGAAATGGAATTATAGCAAAAAAAGGATTTAAAATTATTGGAGCACATACAGATTCTCCAAGTTTTAGAATTAAACCATCTCCTGAAATGGCTGTAGAAAAAAGTTATATAAAATTAAATACAGAGGTATATGGAGGACCTATTTTAAATACTTGGTTAGATAGACCACTTTCTGTGGCTGGAAGAATTACTGTAAAAGGTAAGGGCATACTTTATCCAGAAGCAGCATTGGTAAATATAAAAAGGCCTATAATGATTATTCCAAATTTAGCTATACATATGAATAGGTCAATTAATAAAGGGGTAGAATTAAATAGACAATTGGATGTACTTCCTTTATTAGGACTTATAAATGATACTTTAGAAAAGGATAATCTTTTGGTTAAAACTATAGCAAGGGAGTTTAATATAGAACCAGAGGAAATATTGGATTTTGATCTTTTTTTATATGAATACAATAAAGGAAATATAATAGGACTTAATAATGAATTTATTTCAAGCAGCAGATTAGATGATTTAGAAATGATTCATGCAAGTCTTGCAGCTTTTACAGAGGCTGACATTACAGATGCTACTAATGTTCTAGCTTGCTTTGATAATGAAGAAATTGGAAGCTCTACGAAACAGGGAGCTGATTCAGAATTTCTTGCAGGAACTCTTGAGAGAATTGTCATATCTTTTGGCGGAGACAGGGAAGATTATTTCAGAGCGCTTTACAAGAGCTTTATGATTTCAGCGGATGCTGCTCATGCTGTTCATCCTAATAGAGGAGAAAAAAGTGATCCTACTAATAGACCTATTATTAACAAAGGGCCAGTTATAAAAATAAGTGCAAATCAAAAATATACTTCTGACAGCAATACTATTTCAGTCTATGAAGCTATATGTAAAAAAGCAAAGGTACCTGTACAAAAATTTGTCAACAGATCTGACGAATTAGGTGGGAGTACAATAGGACCAATATCCTCTACTCATGTTGGAATAAGAACAGTGGATATGGGAACTCCACTTTTGGCTATGCATTCTATAAGAGAGCTATGTGGTGTTCAGGATCATATTTATGTTAAAAGATCCTTAAAAGAATTTTACAACGAAAATTCATAAATTAAGGAATAGAGAATATCTAAAATATGGGGGATATGCATATGGAAATTTATTACGGGGAGAAAGATGCTCATAAAAGGATAAGTGAAGAAATTGATAAAAGAATAGTAGATAAAAATAATATAGTAATATTGTGTATTGGAACAGATAGAAGTACGGGTGACAGTCTTGGACCTTTGGTGGGCACTTTTTTAAAGGGAATTGACAATGTTTATGGAACTTTGGAAAATCCAATACATGCTAAAAATTTGTCTAAAAGTATAAAAAATATAAAATTAATTTATGATAACCCCTATATAATTGTCATAGATGCTTGTCTTGGAAATGCTAAAGATGTGGGTAAAATTATAGTTAAAGATAGTCCTATAGTTCCAGGAGTTGCATTAAATAAGAAATTGCAGGCGGTAGGTGATTTAAGTATAATTGGGGTGGTAAATGTGATTGATGATAAGGAGTTTATGGTACTTCAAAATACTAGATTAAATACTGTATATAATATGGCACAGGTTATTTCAAAGTCTATAATTGCAGCTTCGCTTTAAAATGAGACTAATTGCTTGAAATATAAGAGTTGTCTAAATAAATTATACAAAAACTGTGGCTGTTATCTCTATGAATTTAAAGATAACAGCCATTAGTTATGTGATGATTAAATTTTATTTGATTAGAGCAAGATTAATTTTAACCTGACTAACTTGGCGTAAGTCTCCAGCTTCTTCAAGTGGGAGCCCAACGCCAAGTAAGCCATGCATTTGCAGTTCTAAAATTCAGATGAGGTAAAAGAATCCCAACCTGAATTAAGAACTTGCTTCAAGGGAATACAAAATTAGCAGCATTCTCCATCACAGCTGGAGTCACTGGAACAGCCTGCACAAGGTGACTTAACTTGAAGGGGGATATATTTTACATTAAAAGAACAAGCTTTTAATGAATAGCTATTGTTAATATCCCCATTAAAATAAACTTTATCATTGTCAAAATTTATAGTTAGTGGGACTATATCTTTGACTTCATCGTTGATTACACTGATTTTTAGACCTGGTTTATATATTTTCTTTTCACCAGTATTTGTAGTTATTTCTACGCTGTCAGAAGAGGTTGTTAGTGATTTTATATTTCCATCTTCAAAGAAATTTACAGAATTTAAATCAGCGTGAATACCTAATGCATCTACATCATAGGCATTTATTTCACCTATTGGAGTTTTTATTTTAGTTGGTCTTAATGGTTCAAAGGATTTTAATTTGCCGCTGTTATAAAAGGCAAAACCTATACGGGACATAACTTTTCCAATAGGTGAATCTATTTCTACAGGATTAGTAGGCCAAAAGGTAACGCTTTTTACTACTCCATTTTCATAGAAATTTATAGATATAATTTTCTTTTCAATTTTTCCGACAGATAGATCTAAAGAAATATCTTCTGCAAGATTATATTCATCTTGTTCTGACCAATAAGCTGTAATCTGTCCGTTTAGAGGGAAAATTCGCTTGATTTTTCCGCTCTTATAGAATGTAATTAATTCTGCAGGTAAAGTTCCTACAGGTGTATTTATTTTAGTTTGATTTTGTAAATATATACTTTGTAGATTTCCATCATCATAAAAAGAAAGAGATTTTACATGTTTGCGTCTTTCACTGCCACTTTCATATTGTGGAATAAGGATTCCATAGGAAGTTTTTAACTCATTTACTGTTTTGGTTATAATACAATCTCTTGGATTACCGTTCCCATAATAATCTAGGGAAGATATGCCCTCAATAATACCATATTTGGTACTTAATTTTTCCATAATTTATTCCTCCCAATAATATAATAAATATTATTTATTGATAAATTCTAAAAATTAATTTAATTGTATCCAATAATAAATTTTATGTCAATATTCATAATAAAATATGGTTTTATTAAAATATGATAAATAGATAATAGTTTTGTAATTTATAAACAAATAATAATTTCTAACAAAAATAAATAATTTTTAAGAAAATTGTATAATTTATTGATAAAATATCAAAAAAATATTGTAATAGTTATAAAATTTCATTATAATGAGTTATAACATATTTTGTATAGTTTTACACAATGATATATATACCGTAATAATACATTTTACATAATTTTATATAGTTTTATTATTAATGGTATTAATATGAAGGGTGAAATGGAGGCAATAGTGGAAAATGTAATGAAATTTTAAAATGCAATTTTTCTTTGTGAAAATTATCGGAATATTATGAAAATATCACCGCCTATGCTAAATGTTGTGTTATCTGGGTTTGAGTCTGTTGGAGAAATGCTGGAGGGAAAATTTGGCACTCCGTGGATATCTGTCAATTATCCATAGGGAATAACGGGTAGTAGAAATTTTATTGATAAAATACTAACATCATTGTCCATGGAGGTCACTAAAAGTTTTTATGAAATAGAAGATAGCAGCATTATGGATGGTAGTTATTAAATGAAAATCAGTTTAAAAGGGAGGAACTATGGATAAAAATATAAACTCTAAAAAAATTATCATGGAAAAGTCTCAAAATTATAGGTTAGTTATTATGCGAAAAGTAATAGCTTTGACGATTTTACTATTGCTTGTATTAAGTAGCTTTATAATTGATCTGTCAACTGGACCAGCAATGTTAAATATTTTCGATGTAATTGCTTCATTAACAAATCCTGAGTCATTAAGTAAAAAAGTAAATATAATTGTTAGAGTAATTAGATTACCAATAGCAATTATGGCACTATTAAGTGGTGCTGGATTAGCTGTTGCAGGTATGGAAATGCAGACTATACTTAATAATAGTCTCGCTAGTCCATATACACTGGGAATATCAGCAGCAGCATCTTTTGGAGCATCATTATCTTTGATTTTTGGATATGCATTTTTACCAAAATCCATGAGTAACTATGCTACCCCTATATTTGCTTTTGCTTTTTCATTAATATCATCATTTTTCATTTATACTATTGGAAAGATAAAAAAGGATAGGGGAACCATAATTTTAGCTGGTATTGCAATAAGTTTTATGTTTACTGCATTAAATTCTATACTTACATATTTTGTACCTGATGAAATTTTAAGGGGTATAAATAATTGGTCACAGGGATCTATCTTAGGAGCTTCATGGCAGCAAGATACAATAGTTTTTGTAGTACTTGTAATAGTGACACCAATTCTCTTTAGAGAATCATGGAAACTAACATCATTATGTATGGGAGAAAATACTGCAACAGCATTAGGAATTAATGTAGAAAAGTTAAGAACAAAGATTTTGATATTGTCTTCATTGATAACATCCATTGCAGTTTGCTTTGCTGGAACTATAGGTTTTATTGGACTAGTTGCACCATATATAGCAAAGTCTTTAGTAGGTGAAGAACAAAGATTTTTTATTCCAGCATCTATGTTGACTGGAGCGTTTATGTTATCAGTTTCATCAGTACTAAGCAAGGTTGCTATAGCTGGAGTGCAGATTCCATTAGGAATAATTACTTCAATTATCGGTATTCCATTTTTATTGATACTTATTTTAAGAGAAGATAGGTGATAAGAAAATGAATTTTAAAATACATAAAATTAATTATAAACATTCTTCTAAATTTTCATTAAATAATATTAGTTTGACTTTTAAAAATAATATAACTGCAATCATAGGCCCCAATGGTTCAGGAAAGTCTACACTCATTAAATGTATTGTAAATATATATAAGTGTGATGGTGAAATGTATTATGATGGTGAAAGTCTTAAAAGGAAAAAAGAATTTATTAAAGAAAAAATAGGCTATTTGCCGCAAACATCCCAAAATGATGCTTCAATTACTGTTTTTGAGGCAGTGCTTTTGGGTCTTATGAACACACTAACTCTTAAGATTAGTAAAAATCAGGAACAGAAGGTTAATGACATTTTAGATACTTTTGAATTGCAGCACTTAGCTAAAAGTAAAATTAATGAATTAAGCGGCGGTCAGCTCCAAATGGTGTTATTAGCTCAATCAATAATTAAAGAGCCAGAAATTTTAATATTGGACGAGCCGTTAAATAATCTGGATATACATCGTCAATTCTCGCTGCTTAATATAGTATCAAAGTTAGCACATGAGAAGAAAATGATTGTAATAATTGTAATGCATGATATAAATCTAGCTTCAAGATATGCTGACAATATTGTTGTTATGAAAGATGGTAACGTTTATTCTAGTGGAACCCCTGAGGAAGTCTTAACAAAAGAAATGATAAGAGAAATATATAAAATTGATAGTGAAATATATGTAAATAAGCAAGGTAAGCAGGTTATTGAGTTTGTTAATATTGCAGATGACGCAGAAAAATATGAAATAGTATCCCAAAATTAAAATTTAATATACATAGGAGGAATCAAAATGAGAATTAAGAAAGTGGTTTTAAGTTTATTGCTGGTTGTCATTGTTTTAGTATCAATTTCGGGGTGTGGTACAACTTCAGCAAAGAATGAAGCAGTGAATGCTACAGCTGCAACTACAGCTAAAACAAAAATATATACGGATATGGCAGGAAGGAAAGTAACATTATCAACTAATATTAAGAAAATTGTTACGCTAAGATATATGGAAACAAACATGTTGGGTGCTATATTAGGTAAAGATTTTGATAAGAAAGTAATATCTTTAGGACAAGATTTAAAAACTAATGATATAGATTTGTACAATAAATTTTCACAAACTTTTGATATGGGTAAAATGGTGGAATGTGGAAGTGTATATGATGATTCAGTAAGCAGTGAGAAACTGTTAGATCTTGATCCGGACGTTATTATTGTAGATTATGCTTTTATACAAAAGAGTAGTGTTAAAAAATTGATTGAGGTTGGATTGCCTGTAGTTTTTATTGATTCGGATGACTCCAATCCTAAAAATGATTCATTATATAGTATGCTTGATAGTATGTCTATGTTAGGTGATATGTTAGGGTACAAAGAAAAGACGGATAAAATGGTGAAATATTCAAGAAATAAAATTGATAATGTATTAAAAATTACTAGTAAAGCTATAAAAGAGAATTCAAAAAAACCATCTGTTTATTTTGAATTAGGGAATGTAACGCCTCAGGAAATTGGAGCTACTAGAGGAGATACTTCTGGCGGACTTGGAGCTTTACTTAAAAGATTAGGAGCTGTAAATATAGGAGAAGGACATGGAATGGATGCTCTAAATCCTGAAGTAGTTTTAAATTCAAATCCTGATATGATTATGATAGGTGGAGCAAATTGGAACCCAACTTCCAACATTATGAGATTTGGTTATTTTATCACTGAAGAACAATCTAAAAAGCATCTAGAAGAATATACAAAACGACCTGGTTGGAGCGATCTTTCAGCTATCAAAAATGGCAGATTATACGGATTTCATTTTAACTATGCTAAGTATCCTTTTGACTTTGCAATGATTGAGTATATTGCAAAGCAATTATGGCCAGAACAATTTAAAGATGTTGATCCAGAAGCAGATTTAAAACAATTCTTTTCTGAATATATGCCTATTAAATATTCAGGAGTATTTTTTGAAGACTGGAAAGATAAGTAATGGTTATATTCAATTTTTAAAAAAACTCATGAAAAAGAATTTTAGAAAGAGATTGATTTATGCTTTTGACCTGAGGCTATATGGAAATAATATTGAAATGCTTAAGGTTATATGCTATAATTAAGATGTTTATAATGATATAAGGCGGCAAAGGTATTCCTTTGTCGTTTTTGTATTTTACAGGATTATTGATTTTTAAGAAATGTAATAATGTTTAATAAAAATAGGAGGTAACGGCATGCCGGTAATTGTACAGAAATATAGTGGCAGTTCTTTATCCACTATAGATAAGATGAAGAAGGTGGCAGAAGCTGTTGTTAATAAGAAAGAAGAGGGAAATAAAGTTGTAGTGGTAGTTTCGGCAATGAATAATACCACAGATAGACTTATAAATCTGGCGAAGAAAATTTCGGATGAGCCAGATAAAAGAGAATTGGACGTATTATTATCTACAGGAGAAATGGCTTCGGCTTCACTGCTGGCTATGACTATAAAGGAAATGGGATGCGATGCCGTAAGTTATACTGCCTATCAGATTGGAATGAGAACTGTAGGGGATTATGGTAATTCTCTCATTGCGGATTTAGATGATAGGGCAATAAATAGGAGTCTCAGAAAGGACAAAGTTGTAATAATAGCTGGATTTCAAGGAATTAATTGGCTTGGAGATATAACAACTCTTGGAAGAGGGGGATCGGACACTACTGCAGTGGCTATAGCCGTAAAATTAAATGCAATTTGTGAAATATACACTTATGCAGATGGTATATATGATATAGATCCTAGAGAGTATAAATATGCTAGAAAGTTAGAAGAAATTGATTATGAGGAAGTGATTGAGCTTACCAGCCTTGGGGCTCAGCTTCTGCATTTAAGAGCCATAGAACTTGCACAAAAATATAAAATTCCCATACATGTAAGACTGAGCTTTAGTGATGTAAAAGGAACAGTTATTAAGGAGGTAAATACTATGAATATGGAGAGTAAACCTATAACAGGCATTGCCACCAGTGATGAAGATGTGGCGGTTACTATTAAAGACATATATAGTGACATAAATATCATATCAAATCTTTTTGAAGCTTTAGCCAGTAAAAAAATTAATGTAGACATGATAAGTCAGACAGCACCTATAGATGGAAGGGTTAATGTATCTTTTACCATTCCAAAGGAAAATATAGAAACGTGTCTTAATATAATTGATGATTTTGCTGAAAGGGAAAATGTATATGTAGATAAAGATATAGATAAGTTTTCAGTGGTAGGCATAGGAATGAAATCTACCTCTGGAGTTGCAGCTAGAATGTTTAAATTATTTAGTGACAATGGTATAGAAGTAAAAATGATAACTACTTCTCAGATAAGGATAACTTGTGCTATTAAACAAAGCGACAAACAGAAAGCAGTGGATTTAGTTATAAAGAATTTTAGGCATCAATAGATGGTTTCTTATAGATATATTAATTTAATTTCTATGATATAACAAATTTTAGAAGAGGTGATTTTTGAATTATTAAGATTAAAAATATTCAAAAAAGAATAAAATTAATAGTTTTTTATAAAGTATTGCTTATGGCGTGTAATCTAGTATAATTAATTATATTAATTATACTTTTATTATAGATAAAAGTAAGTATTTGCCAAAAAGAGTATATATTTTTTAATTATATTTATAATAATTTTGTGAGATATTTTAACTAAAAAATTTAGAGGTGAAATTTGATGAAGCTGTTTGGTACTATGGAAGCAAAGGAAAATGAATTATATATAGGAGGAATTAGCACTACAAATTTATGTAAGGAATTTGGAACTCCTCTTTATGTTATAGATGAAGAGTTAGTTAGAAAAAATTGTAGAGATTATTGTGAAAATTTTAATGTTAAAGAGGGAAAAAATAAAGTTGCCTATGCAGGAAAAGCTTTCTTGCCAACTGCAATGTGCCAGATAATAGATGAAGAAGGGCTTAACCTAGATGTAGTATCTGGAGGAGAACTTTATACTGCCCATAAAGCTGGTTTCCCTATGGAAAAAGTATTGTTCCATGGTAACAATAAGACTATAGATGAGATTAAAATGGGTATAAATTTTAATGTTGGAAGATTCGTTGTGGACAATTTTTATGAACTGGAAAAAATAAATGAAATAGCTAAAGAAGATGACAAAATTCAGAAAATACTACTTCGAATAACTCCAGGAATTGAAGCACATACTCATGATTATATAAAAACAGGACAGGTAGATTCAAAATTTGGATTTACTCTGTTAAACAGCGAAACAATAAATGCAGTTAAAAAAGCCATATCTCTTCCAAATATAAAATTGATGGGACTTCATTGTCACATAGGATCTCAGATATTTGAGATAAAGCCTTACGAAGAAGAAGTAGATATAATGCTTGATATAATAAAAACTATTAAAGACGAACTTAATTATGAAATAGAAGAGCTGGATCTTGGAGGAGGCTTTGGTATATACTACACAGAAGCAGATAAACCAAGAGAAGCTGAGGAGTTCTGTAGTGCTATATTAAAGAGGGCAGAAAGTAAAGCAAAAGAAATAGATATAACTTTACCAACATTAATAATAGAACCAGGCAGATCTATTATAGGGAATGCTGGGACTACTTTATACACCGTAGGTTCCATTAAAGATATTCCCGAAATCAGAAAATATATTTCTGTAGATGGTGGAATGACAGATAATATAAGACCTTCACTGTATCAGGCAGAATATGAATGTGCTATAGCAAATAAATTAAATAATGGAACCAATGAAAAGGTAACAGTTGCAGGAAAATGTTGTGAATCTGGAGATATACTTTTAACGGACGTGGATATAGCTAAGGTTGAAAGTGGAGATATATTGATTGTTACTAATACTGGAGCTTATGGTTATTCTATGGCTAATAATTATAATAAAATACCAAAGGCAGCTGTAGTGCTGGTGAAGGATGGCCATGCAAGACTTATTTGCAGAAGAGAGTCTTATGAGGATGTATTAAGAAATGAGCTTCTATTGCTATAATAATAAGGGAGTAATACTATGAAAACCTCAGACACAGTGTTAATAACGGGAGCTTCCAGTGGTATAGGCTTTGAGCTGGCTAAGGTATTTGCCTCCCATACATACAATATTGTACTAGTTTCAAGAAGTGTTGAAAAAATGAAAAAATTGGCAAAAGAATTAACGAATAAATACAAAATAAAAGTGCATGTAATAGCACAGGATTTATCAAAGACAGGTGCTGCACAGGAGTTGTTTCATGAGGTGATTGATAGAAATTTACAAGTGGATATTCTTGTAAATAATGCGGGAATAGGTGCCGTAGGGTTGTTTCATCATATGAAAATGGAAAAAGATATAGAAATGTTGCAGCTTAATATAGTCACTTTAACTGAAATTACAAAGCTTTTTTCTAAAAAAATGATAGAGAGAGGTTATGGTAAGATTTTAAATGTGGCATCTACTGGTTCCTTTGCTCCAGGTCCTTTTATAGCAGTTTATTATGCTACGAAAGCTTATGTATTATCATTTTCTGAGGCTATTTATAGGGAATTAAAACCTTATAATATAACAGTATCAACTCTATGTCCAGGAGCTACTAGAACAAATTTTGCAAAAAGTGCAGGAAGAAAAAATTCATCCATAGCTATGATGCCGGATAAAGTGGCAAGAATAGCTTATAAGGGATTAAAGAATAATAAGAAATTAATTATTCCTGGACTTGCAAATAAAATTCTAGTAATGCTTCCAAGAAATTTCATAAGCAATATGGTTTTTAAATATCAAAAGAAGTTAGCAAAGTTAAGCAAATAAAATTTAATAGAATTATTTAAAAATTAAGAGATCTTTTACAATGTTTTTTTACAGCATAGTAAGGTCTCTTTTTTATTAATGAAAACTTTTAGTAGTTGTAGGTATTTTATCATATAAAAATTTAAAAATTAATTACTTAAAAATGTTGAAAAAATACTTATAAATACTTATAATGGAATTAGGGGGGATTACATGGTGAAAGATAATCAGATGGAATATTATAGACACTGTAATCATTCTTATGAAGAGAGACTTAGTATGCACTCTGAGGAAAAAAAGAAAATGGTTGAAAAAGCTTCAATGTTTATTAAAGATGGAAAAACCTATTTCTTTGATGTGTCTACAAGTATTCAATTCCTAGCTAAGGCTGTAGATAAGGAGATTACGGTATATACACATTCTTTAGATAATCTATATATTCTTTCAGATAAAGAGAAAGTTTCATTGTATTCTATTGGAGAAAATTTTAATAGAAAGAATAGATTTTTTTATAAAAATGATAAGGAAGATTATTTTAAAGGAATAGAATTTGATGTAGCTTTTTTAGGTGCTACAGCTATAACTAGAGATGGAATATACTATGACGATGAAGAAGATGCTGTTATTAAAAGAGAGGCTGCTAAAAAGTCCAAAACAGTTATTTTATTGGCAGAACATGAAAAGTATGAAAATATTTCTTACTATAAAGGATTGGATTTAAAGAATATAGATATTATTATAGTTGATCCAATAGCTAGTAATTCTTTTGTAGATATAATAGTATCTCAAAACATTAATATTGATCCCCACAGTTTAATTATAATTTAACCTGACTAACTTGGCGTAAGTCTCCGAATCACTCTGTGCAAGTGATTCACACCAAATTAAAATTTGGGCTCTCTGCTTGCACTTTGTACAGCTATTCACACCAAATACAAAATAAATTTTGTTTTGTCTGCTTGCACTCTGCGAAAGCGATTCACACAAAATGGAAAAGAAGATTTTGGTTCTCTGCTTGCACTCTGTGAAAGCGATTCACACAAAATCGAAAAGAAGATTTTGGTTCTCTGCTTTTCTTCAAGTGGAGTTCGACGCCAAGTAAGCCGTGCATTTGCAGTTCTAAAATTCAGATGGGGTAAAAGAATCCCCACATGAATTAAGAACTTACTTCAATTAATGTAAAATAGTTTGAAAATTAAAAGATAGGATTGGTTGAATGTATCAAGAAGAAAGACTTTTGAAAATACTTCATTATTTAAAAGAGAACAATACAATGTCTATTCATGATATTTGTACAATGTTTAATGTTTCAAGGGATACTGCAAGACGAGATATTATAAAACTTATAGAGCAGGGAACTGCAATTCGTACTCATGGAGGGATTACTCTTCCAGTGCTTAGAAATACTATTGAGGCCTATAGAGAAAGACTTAAATATTATTCAAAGGAAAAAAAGTATATTGCAAAAAAGGCTTTGGAATTTATCAATGAAAAAGAACATTATTTTTTTGATGTTTCTACAACCATCAGCTTTTTAGCAGAATATTTAAATAAGAGAGTTACTATAGTAACCCATTCACTAGATAATATTGAAATACTTTCAGAAAAAAAAGATATTTATGTAAATTCTGTTGGAGGATTACTTAATAATAAGAATAGATTCTTTTATAAACCAGGATGTGAAGATCTAATTAAAGGTATGAGGTTTGATACAGCGTTTATAGGGGCAGCGTCTGTGAGCGAAGATGGAATATACTATGATGATGAGGAAGATGCTTTTATTAAGCAGTCAGCTATAAAAAAATCTGATAAAGTCATTATACTTACAGATTGTAAAAAGTTTAAGAACTCTAGTTATTATAAAGGAGTAAATTGGAATCAGATAGATATTATAATTACAGATGATAAACCACCTAAGAATTTTATGGATATTATTCAGAAAGAAAATATTCAGCTGATTATTGCTGAATAGTGGGAAGAGACGAAGTAAAATTAAAGTGTAAAGTTTTCAAAGAACAAATATCAAATGGGGAAAGTGATGGTAGTAAATTGACTTAATAAGTGCATAGTTGACAATTGAAAGTGATGGAGATTTTTCTTCCAAATTATAAATTAGCAGGAGGTTGTATTAATGAGTAAGATTAAAATGATATGTCTTGATATCGATGGAACACTTTTAAATTCCAGACACCAGATTTCAAAGATAACTAAAGAAGTAATTAAAACTGTTTCAAATGATAAAAAAATTCCAGTAATATTAGTGTCTGCAAGAATGCCTAAGGGGATATTGTTTTTACAGGAAGAGTTGCAGATAAAACAGTCTATTATATGTTATAGCGGAGCTTTGATTTTAGATGAAAGCAGAGATGTTTTGTCGAAAAAGATTATATCTGTTTATGACTTAGAAAAATTATATAAGTTGGTTCAGTGTGAAAAGGTTCACATGAGCTTGTATAAGGATGATGAATGGTATATAGAAGGCATGGACTACTGGGCTAAACAGGAGAGTGATATAACAAACATTACTCCAAATATTGTTGATTTTAGTGAGCTTATTAAGCTTTGGAAGAAAGAAAGGACAGGTCCTAATAAGATTTTATGTATGTCAGAGGCTGGTAGGATAAATTCATTAAAAGAAAAGATAGGAGATTATGATTTAAACATATATCCTTCAAAACCAACCTATCTTGAGATTATGCCTAAGGAAGCTTCAAAGACCTCTGCCATTGATGTCCTTAGAAGAAAGTTTAATATAAAACAAGAAGAAATACTTGCTATGGGAGATAATTATAATGACATGGATATGATAGAATATGCAGGGCTTGGTATTGCTATGGGAAATGCTCCAGATAAAGTTAAAGAATGTGCAAATAAAATAGCTTTAACTAATGATGAAGATGGGGTGGCAGAGGCTATTAGGGAGTTTGTTTTTGGCGATGATTAGTAATAGTTTTAACATCATAAGATCATTATTTTTTATGAATAAAGTTAAGGTTAAATCTTCAAGTAAAAAAGTCAGCAGGTACTAATCATACCTTCTGACTTTTTTTCTATTAATTCTAATTATTTGATTAAATTTTTAAAAATATGGGAATAATAAATTAAGCATCATAAATAATATAAAACTTTAGAACTTAATATGAAATTTAAAAAAATAATTTACATAAAAAATTAACATTTTAAAGAAAGGACGGTCATTTATGCCTTATATATACATGCAAGTCAGTATTGTAATTTTAATTTTATCAATATTTATAGTAGTTGCTTTTGAAATAAGACATAGGTATGATTATTTAGAACAATTGCCTCCAATTAATTTAAAAGGAGATGATGTAAATAGTCATGCTGCTTATGTGTCAGATTATCATGGGAGAGCAAAAACTACAAATGGTAAGAGAAAGATAATGAAAAGTATTGATAAAGATTATAGAGATATAATTAAGGGATATGAGTATATAGATGGAGATATTAGACGCAATAAAGATATTGTACCTGCAGCAGAATGGCTGATGGATAATCTTTATTTAATAGAAAAGGAATATAAGGATATAAAACATAATTTACCAGAATATTGCTATAAAAGCTTACCTGCTATAAATAAAGGATTGTTTAAAGGATATCCAAGAATATATCATATTGCAATGGAAATAGTATCCCATGCTGATGGGAAAATTGATGAAAACACTATAGTGTCTTTTATAGAAAGCTATCAAAAACAGACTGTGCTTACTAATGCTGAGTTATGGGCTCTTCCAAATATGCTTAGAATAGCATTGCTTCATAACATAGGCAGCATTACAAACAAAATAGTAACTGTTCAGAGAGAAAAAACAAGAGCTGATAAAATATCAGATGAACTAATAAATGCAGTTAATAATGGAGTATTAGAGGAAAAATTAAATAACATAACTTCGGAAAAAATCAAATTTACAATACATTTTGCAGGAAGACTTTTAAAAGACTTAAGAGATAATGGAATAGAAGATAAAAGTATATATGATTGGATAGAAAATAATTTAGCAGCTATTGAAAGCAATAGTGAAAAGATAGTAATAGTTGAGCATCAAAGGGAAATTAGATTTCAACTTTCCATGGGAAATTGTATTAATTCTATAAGAGAAGTAGAGGCTTTAAATTGGAGTCAATCTTTTGAAAAATTAAGTTATATGGAAGAAATATTGAGACAGGATCCTAGTGGCATCTATTCAAAAATGGATTTTCAGTCTAGAGATTATTATAGACACAATTTAGAAAAAATGGCTAAAAAGATGAATTTACCTGAATCCTATTTAGCTAAATTATGTGTTCGATGTGCAATGGATGCTGAAGATAGAGGAGAAGAGAAGGAATATGAAAAGCATGTAGGTTATTACATAATAGATGATGGAGTAAATTGTATTAATAAAAAAATAAAACACAGGTCTTCAGTATCATTTTTAAAAAAGCATAAAGCTTTTTGGTACATATTATTAAATTTAGCTGGTACTGCTGGATTAGTTGCTTTTATAATAGCTAGAAGCTTAGCAGATGATACTAATTTTATTTTGTGGAAGTATATAGTATCTGGAATAGCTATAGTAATACCTTGCAGCGAGATTATAAATTCTATTTTAAATTGGAGTATAAATCATCTTACTACACCCAAATTTGTACCTAAAATAGATCTTACAGAGGGAATACCAGGGGATTGTAAGTCAATTGTAGTTATACCAGCAATACTAAACAATGAAGAAACTGTTCATAATCTTATGAATAAGCTTGAAGTGTACTATTTGGCAAATGAAGAGGATAATCTTTATTTTGCTCTATTGGGAGATTTTAAAGATAGTAGTACTGAAAATGAAGAAGAAGATAATAAGATCAATGAAGCTGGATTAAAGGATGCAAAAATTCTCAATGATAAGTATAAAAGAAAAAAGGATATTTTTTATTTTTTTAACAGATCTAGAATGTACAATAAAAACCAAGGACTTTGGCTTGGTTGGGAGAGAAAACGTGGAAAACTTATGGAGTTTAATGAACTCTTAAGAGGAAACCGTGAAACAAGTTATAATGTTACAAGTGGTTCTGTAATGGAGCTTCAGGATGTAAAATATGTTATAACACTGGATTCAGATACTCAACTGCCAAGAGATACAGCAAAAAAATTAATAGGGGCGATGACTCATATTTTAAATAAAGCTGTTATTGATGATAACAAGGAAATTAAAAGAGGCTATGGCATTATGCAACCTAGAATAAGTATAGATACAGTAAGTGCTAATAGAACTTTTTATTCAAAGATATTCTCTGGAGAAACTGGCATAGATACTTATAGTATGGCTGTTTCGGATATCTATCAGGACTTGTTTTTAGAAGGAATATATACAGGTAAAGGGATTTATGAGGTAGATATATTCCAAAATACGATTACAGGGAATATAAAGGAAAATTCAGTGCTGAGTCATGATTTGTTAGAGGGAGAATATGCAAGATGTGCTTTGGTAACTGACGTTGAATTTATGGATGGATATCCAGCTTATTTTAACTCAGCTAGTAAAAGACTGCATAGGTGGATACGAGGTGATTGGCAACTGCTGCCATATATTTTTAAAAGTTCTTCATTAAGTGCTATATCACGATGGAAAATGATAGATAATTTAAGAAGAAGTATTTTAGCACCATCAATTATTATTTTATTACTATTTTCTCTTACAATTGTTCCTGATGGTGTTGATAAATGGATGAGCTTAATTTTTATATCATTAATATGTCCTTGGCTTTTTGATGTATCAGAAATTGTAGTTTCACCTATGAGAGGTATAAGTATATCTGGAAAGATGAGCAGCAATAAGAATGTTATTGAACAAATATTTTTAATATTTACTTTTCTTCCTTATAATGCATATTTATCTCTAGATGCAATTTTTAGAACTTTATATAGGATTGCTATAAGTAGAAAAAAATTATTGGAATGGCAGACTGCAGCTTATATAGAATCAAATATAAATAAAAAATTTACAGGATATTTATCTAGTATGTGGATGGCAAGTGGTATAGCGGCAGTCATAGCGGTTATGGCCTATAGAGTACATAATCCTGTAGGGTATGTTCTCATTCCATCTTGTGTCCTTTGGTTTATAAGTCCTATTATAGCTTGTCTTATTAGCAAGTATAGAAAGAGATTTAGTATGAAGCTTTCCGATGAAGAAAGGAATTTACTAAGAAGAATAGGTAGAAAAACTTTTGCTTATTTTGAGGACTTTGTAAATGATGAGGAAAATTGGCTGGCTCCAGATAATTACCAGGAGGATCCTTTAAAGGGAGTAGCTCACAGGACCTCACCCACTAATATGGGAATGGGGATTACATCTAATCTAGTGGGGTATGATTTAGGATATATAACCTTAGAGGAACTTTTAGACAGATTGGATAAAATACTTACCAATATGGAATCATTGGAAAAATACAAAGGGCATTTTTATAATTGGTATGACACAAGGTCAAAATTACCATTGCATCCTAGATATATTTCTACTGTAGATAGCGGAAATTTAGTTGGATATTTGTGGTTAACATCAAAGGCATTAGAAGAATATATAAATCAACCTTTAATTGGCAGAAGATACACAAGGGGACTTTGTGATATTTTGAGGCTTTCAAATGAGGAAATAGAGAATTCATTTTCAGTTAAAAATCACTACAATAATGTCATAGCTGAATTAGAAAATCCAAATATAGAAGTGGTTTCATGGAAAAAGATTTTATATGATATTTTAAGTGATTGTGAAAGATTTGAGAAGAATAATAAAAAAATACCTTTATATTGGAATTCTAAAGCAAAACATCAAATAGAACAATATTTATATGAAATAGACAAAATTTTCCCATGGACAGATATAGTTTCAAAAAGAGATGAAATGATAAATGATAAAGCTATATCAATAAAAAATTTATCAACTAAGATAGCCTTTAAGGATATTCCAAAAGAAATAGATAATATAATGAGCAATTTTACTGTAAGTGACGATACTTTTGGAAATGACATGAATTGGATAGATAAGCTCATTAATATTCTTAAAAATAGTAAATTTGAAATACAAAATTTTATTAACAGGGTGGAAAATATCAGAACAAGATTAAATAATATGGCAGAAGAAACTGATTTTAAAATATTATTTGATGAAAAAAGGCAGTTATTTTCTATTGGTTATGATATGGAAACAAATATTATTTCAAACTGCTATTATGATCTATTGGCTTCGGAATCAAGGCAAGCCAGTTTTGTAGCAATAGCCAAAGGAGATATAGATCAAATCCATTGGTTTAAGCTTGGAAGATCTATGACTTTTATGGGTAAAGGAAAAGGTCTTGTATCTTGGAGTGGAACTATGTTTGAGTACTTTATGCCTTTGCTTATAATGAAAAATTATGATGATACTCTCCTAAAGGAAACCTATAAAAGTGTAGTAGAAGGACAGAAAAAGTATATTAAAAAGAGAAAGTTATCTTGTTGGGGAATATCGGAATCAGCTTTTTATAAATTTGACATAGCTTCTAATTATCAATATAAAGCTTTTGGTGTACCTGGTATAGGATTGAAGAGAGGATTAGCAGATGAATTGGTAATATCTCCATATTCAACAGTTTTGGCTATGCAGCAAGATATAAGCAGTGCTTTGAGTAATATAAAGAGACTTATATCAGAAGGTATGGAAGGCAAATATGGTTTTTACGAGGCTGTAGACTATACAAAAAATAGATTACCGGAGGGAACAAAAAAATCTATTATAAGGTGTTTCATGGTACATCATGAGGGCATGAGTCTTATGGCGTTAGATAATATAATAAATAGTTTTGTTCTCCAAAAGAGATTTCATGCTCTTCCAAGAGTTAAGGCTACAGAATTATTATTACAGGAAAGAGTGCCTAAGAGAGTGGTTTATGATAGAAATCAGGTGTTTGAATTTGTAGAGAATAAGAAAAATGATAGAAGTAATTTCATTGTCAGGACCTATAGTAATCCCAAAACCGAAATACCTGAAACTCATATATTATCAAATGGAGTTTATTCCATGATGATATCAAATAGTGGAAGTGGATATAGTAAGAAAAATGATATGATGCTTTATAGGTGGAATGAAGATGTAACTACCGATGACAGTGGATTGTTTTTCTATATAAAAGATATTACAGATAATAAAGTTTGGAGTGCAGCTTATGAGCCTAGTAAAACCCGAGGTGATTCTTATGAGACAATTTTTGCTTTAGATAAAGTAGAGTTTAAAAGAAGCGATGGGGATGTAGAAACTCGCACTGAAATAGCTGTTTCTAATGAAGATAATGCTGAAATAAGAAGAATTACATTGAAAAATAATGGAAATAACGAAAAGGTTATAGAATTGATAAGTTATTCAGAAATAACTTTAGCTCCACGAAATGCAGATGAAGTACATCCTGCTTTTAGCAATTTATTTATAAGAACAGAATTTGTAGAAGATCCTATGTGTATCTTAGCCAATAGAAGACCTAGAGCTAAAAATCAAGATAAACCTTGGTTAATGCAGACTATTTATATAGATGGTGAAAGGGATAATGACAACATTCAATATGAAACCAGCAGATTAAACTTTTTAGGCAGAGGGAGAAATCTTACAAATCCTATAAGTATAAATGATAATAAGGAGTTTCTGAATACAGTGGGAAATATACTGGATCCTATAATAAGTATTAAAAAAGTAATAAAGATAAAGCCACATACTTCTTGTACTATAGTTTTTGTAAATTCTATTAGTGATTCTAGAGAAGATGCACTGAATATGGCTGTGAAATATAGACAATTGCAGAATATAGATAGAGTTTTTGAACTTTCTTTTAGTCAAAGTCAGTTTGAATTAAATTATCTTGGCATTAAACCAAATCAGGCAAATTTATATCAGCTTATGGCTTCAAAGATTTTATTCATAAATACCATGGTGAGGGAAAGAGAGTACTATATTAAAGAAGTTTCTAAATCACAAAGTGCACTATGGGCATATGGTATATCCGGGGATTTACCTATAGTTTTACTAATTGTAAGGAATGAATCAGATGTAGATTTGGTAAAACAGATGTTAAATGCACATGAATACTGGTCAATGAAGGGTTTGAAAGTTGATTTTGTAATAATAAATATGAAAGCTAATTCGTATTTGCAGCAATTGGAAAGCTCTTTGGAGGATGCAATTGAATCAAATCATTCTCGTGATAAACAAAATAAACCTGCAGGAGTTTTTTTATACAATAATTCAACTATGAGTGAGGAAGATATAAAGTTTTTAATTGGAATAAGCAGGTTAGTTATAGATTCTAATAAAGGACTTTTAGTAAGTCAGATAAAGAGCAGTATAAAACTGGAGGAAAACTCGAAATATATTCATGTGAAGGATTTAAATTACAACTTATCAGAATTTAATTATCCTGATAGAAAACTCATTTATGACAATGGTTATGGAGGATTCGATGAAGATACAAATGAATATATCATAACTTTGGATAATTATAAGAATACTCCTGCACCTTGGATAAATGTTATATCTAATGATAAGTTTGGTTTTCATGTTTCTGAATCCGGCAGTGCTTATACCTGGTTTAAAAACAGTAGAGAAAATAAAATAACACCTTGGTCTAATGATTATATTACTGATAAATTAGGAGAAGCAATATATATAAGAGATGAAGAAGATGGGAAGGCATGGAGTATATCTCCGAAACCTATACGAGATTCAGGAAAATATATTATAGAACATGGTTTTGGATATTCTAATTTTAAACACACAGTCAATGGTATATACGGAAAGATGACAATGTTCGCATCCATTGAGAAAAGTTTTAAAATAATTAATATTGGACTTAAAAATATATCTGATATTAAGAGAAAACTATCAGTAACTTATTATAGCCAAATTGTACTGGGAGTTGTCCCTAGCCATACAGGAATACACATATTTACTGATATTGATAAAGATAATAACTTCATATATGCTAGAAATCCATACAGCCAAAATTTTGGAGGTTATTATGCATATTTGAAAATTATTGGAGGAGGAGAAGAGAGTTTTACAGGAAACAGAAAAGAATTTATTGGAAGAGGAGAAAGTTTGAATTTACCTGAAGCACTTAAAAAGGTCTCTCTTTCCAATAATGTAGGAGCAGGTCTCGATCCTTGTATGGCTCAAAACTCTAAAATAATTTTAGAGCCCGGAGAAGAAAAAAATGTATGGATTATATTCGGAGAAGATGAAAGTCTGGAAAAAGTAAAAGAAATAGTTAAGCAGTATTCAATATATGATAATGTAATTAGAGAATTTCATCATGCAAAAGCTTACTGGAAGGATATGCTAACTAAAATCACTGTTAAAACTCCTGATAAAACTATGAATATAATGCTTAATGGCTGGCTTATGTATCAGGCTATTTCTTGTAGATTATGGTCTAGAACTGCATTTTATCAATCTGGAGGTGCTTACGGGTTTAGAGATCAGCTTCAGGATGTTATGCCTTTAAGTTTCTTAAAACCTGAAATGACAAGAAAGCAGATTATTATAAGTGCCTCAAGACAATTTCTTGAGGGAGATGTACAGCATTGGTGGCATCCTGTAGTAGATAGTGGTATAAGAACTAGATTCTCTGACGATTTACTATGGCTTCCTTATGTGACTAGTGATTATATAAAAAATACAGGAGATTACAGTATATTAGAGGAGTCCGTAGAATATCTTCAAGATGAACCTTTAAAAGAAGGAGAAGATGAAAGATATAGCATATCTAAAAAGTCTGAACAGCGAGGAACTATATATGAACATTGTATAAAGGCTTTGGAAAAGGGACTCAAATTTGGTATTCACAATATACCTCTTATGGGCAGTGGTGATTGGAATGATGGCATGAGTACTGTTGGAAATCAAGGGAAAGGAGAAAGTGTTTGGCTTGGATGGTTTGTATACAGTATTTTAAGAGATTTTAAGATTATATGCAAAAATAAACAGGATGAATATAGAAGTCAAAGATATTCTGAATTAAGTGATTTTGTAAAGGAAAATATGGAAAAAAATGCTTGGGATGGAAATTGGTATAGAAGAGCATATTTTGACGATGGAACACCACTGGGATCTTCTGAAAATGATGAATGTAAAATTGACTCATTATCTCAATCTTGGGCAGTTATTTCAAGAGCAGCCAGTCCTGATAGAGCAAAAATGGCTATGGAATCACTGGAAAAATATTTAGTTAAAGAAAATGAAAGAATGATTTTATTATTGACTCCGCCTTTTAATAATTCAAAACTAGAACCAGGTTATATAAAAGGATATGTACCTGGTGTAAGAGAAAATGGAGGACAGTATACTCATGCAGCAACCTGGGTAATACTAGCTATGGCCAAACTTGGTGAAACAGATAAGGCTTGGAAGCTGTTTAATATGATAAATCCAATTAATCATTCTAAAACTAAGGAAGAAAGTGAAATATATAAGGTAGAACCTTATGTTATGGCTGCAGATGTATATGCTGGAGAACCTCATACAGGAAGAGGTGGATGGACTTGGTACACAGGTACTGCCGGATGGATGTATAGAGTTGGTATAGAAGGAATTTTAGGATTATCACTGGTTGAAGGAAAAGGATTTAGAATAAATCCTTGTGTTCCAAGAGAATGGAAAGAGTATGAAATAAATTATAGACATAAAAATTGTGTTTACAATATAAAAATTGAGAGATCTGAGGATAATAGGTCCATAACTGTAAATGGAGAAGCAGTACAAGATGGAATAATTCCATTTATGGAAGAGGGGACACATAAGGTGGAAATTAAATTATAATATTTAACAAAATAATAAGTAAGTAGCCATATAAAAATGACTGCTTACTTACTAAATATTATTTGTATAGATAATGTGACATATTGTTGTAATACATTATAGTCTGATTAATTATAGTAAAATTTAATCTAAGTCATCAGCTATAGGATCATAGGTGTAATCAAATTCCACATTAGAAATATTATTTGTAACTATGGGATCTGTTACAGGATCAGGAAGATTTGTATAATCCCTTTCTGAATAAGCTCTTATTTCTTTGGGTTCTGCATCTAAATATCCTCTTTCTCTTGGCAAATAAGGTATTTTTTTTGACATAATAAAACCTCCTTTAAAAACTTTTGTGAAAAGTCTTTATAAGGTAGTATGCTCTTAAAAACTTAAATTAATCTTAGAATTTTTATGTAAAATTTATTGAAAACAATTTATTAATTACAGCATTAATGTTATAATTGAAATAAATGTTAGTTAATAATAATGTTTAGTATTAACTAAATAATAATATTGAATTTACTTATTTATAATAATCATGGGAGGGATATAAAATGACTGAATTAAAACAAGTATACAAATGTCCTATATGTGGAAATATCGTAGAGGTTGTTAGCAAAGCAGGTGGAACTTTAGTCTGTTGTGGAAAACCTATGGAGTTAATTACTGAAAATACTCAGGACGCAGCACTGGAAAAACATGTTCCTGTAGTTGAGCAAAAGGGTGAAGAGGTGTTTGTAAAAGTTGGAGAAGTTGAACATCCAATGATTGATACTCATTATATTCAATGGATTGAAGTAATTACTGAAAATAAACTATATAGAAAGTATCTAAAACCAGGAGATAAACCAGAAGCAACCTTTAAAATCGATGAAGCTATAGTATCAGTAAGAGAATATTGTAATATTCACGGTCTATGGAAAAAATAGATTAAATATTAATAGTATATAATATTATCCTAAATGAGGTAGAGTTTTTGCTTTATTTAGGATTTTTTATTTAATATAAATGAATTTTAGAGTATAATAATAATCATGTAAAAAATTTCATGCATTTAAAAATAAATAACGAATTAAATATTAAGATCTAGTTATTAGTTGTTTTATAAAATACGACTTGAGAACTTTTAGCAACCAATATGAGGTGAAAATTTATGGTAGAAAATTTACAACAAAATAAAAAAGTTATATTTAGTGGAATTCAGCCTTCAGGAGAATTAACTTTAGGAAATTATTTAGGAGCTTTAAAAAATTGGGTTAAGCTTCAGCATGAATATGAATGCTATTTTTGTGTAGTAGATCTCCATGCTATAACTGTAAGACAGGAACCAAAGGATTTAAGAAGAAGAACACTGGAAGTTATGGCAATTTACATAGCAGCTGGAATAGATTCTGAGAAAAGTACAATTTTTATTCAATCCCATGTACCTCAACATACTGAATTAGCTTGGCTTTTAAATTGCTACAGTTATGTAGGCGAACTTAATAGAATGACTCAGTTCAAAGATAAATCCAGTAAGTATGGTACTAGTGTTTCAGCAGGGCTTTTAAATTACCCAGTGTTAATGGCAGCAGATATATTATTATATCAGACAGATCTTGTACCTGTAGGGATAGATCAAAAACAGCATTTAGAATTGACAAGAGATTTGGCAGAAAGATTTAATAACACTTATAGTCCCACATTTAAGATTCCAGAACCTTATATACCGAAAAAAGGTGCAAAGATAATGAGTCTTCAAGAACCAGAAAAAAAGATGTCTAAGTCCTCTGACAACCCTAATAGTTTTATTTTAATTATGGACCCTCCTGAAATTATAAGAAAGAAAATTTCAAGAGCTGTTACTGATAGTATAGGGATAGTAAAGTATAGTGATAATCAGCCAGGAGTTAAAAATCTTATGACTATATTAAATACATTGACAGGTAAAAGTATAGAATCTATAGAAAAGAAATATGAAGGTCAAGGTTATGCTAAATTTAAGGAGGATGTAGCAGAAGCTATTGTAAATGAACTCAAACCTATTCAAGATAAAGTTCAAAATATTTTAAATGATAAAACTTATCTTGAATCAATCTATAAAGCTGGAGCCAACAAGGCAAGTTACATAGCCAATAAGACTCTAAGAAAAACTCAGAAGAAGATTGGTTTTATACCTGTATCTAAATAAAAATTGATTTGCATTAAAATTAAATATAGAAATATCTTAAAAAAACCTTAGTATTTATCGAATTGATATATATATGCTAAGGTTTTTATATTAAATAGAATAGAGATATTTTATAAGCTTTAATAATGTTAAGATTTATTTTATATAAATATATAAAATTAAATTATATTTAAATATATAAAAAATATTAAAAATAGATATCTGAAAATTCTATATCCATTTTTTCTATTTTGCCGTTTTGAGGACAATTTTTTTGGCTTGAGTCATATAAATTGCAATTGTTTTTTATAGTATTAGGTAGTAAAATTGTAAATTCGGTTCCTTTTCCATATTCACTTTGTACGTAGATTTTTCCATTATGCAGTTCTACTAGGGATTTAACTAGAGCTAAACCTATACCGGTACCTTTATTATTTCTTGTAAGTGATTTGTCTACTTGAATAAATCTATTAAAAATAGTATCCAGCTTTTCTTTAGGTATGCCTATACCATCATCTTTTACACATATTTTTATGGAATCTTTGCCATCATAAATATTTATGTTTATAGTTCCATTAGCATCTGTAAATTTTATAGAATTAGAAAGAAGATTTAGTATTATTCTTTCTATTTTTTCTTCATCGCAGGCAATTATTTTCTCTTCAATATCAGTATCAAAAATTATATTGATTTTTTTATCTTTTAAGTAATCTGCAACAGAAAGAGTTATATCTTCTACTATACTTACAATATCATGATTATAGAGGTTTAATTGATAAAAACCAGAATCTATTTTAGTTATATCTAAAAGATTATTTATCAGCCTTAATAATCTAAAACAGTTTTGTTTCATAATATTAGTGTATTTTTGAGAAGATTTTATATCACAAGGTTTCTTATTTAAGTATAAATTTAATACCTGCAGAGAACTTAAAAGAATATTTAAAGGTGTTCTAAGTTCGTGAGATATATTGGAAAAAAATTCAGTTTTCAATCGATCGTATTCGATGGCCTTTTCCAATAATTTTTTATTTTCCTCTGCCTTTAAATTTAGTTCTTTAAGTTTGTTTTTCTCTGTTATGTCTCTTATAGAAGTTATAATTAAATATTTACCATTGTAAAAAAGTCTTGCAGATTTACATTCCACGTCAATTAAATTATTTTCCTTTGTTATAAATTTATATTGTGATTCTGGAAGTATTTCATCTGAACTTGTAACTTGTTCCATTTTATGAGCAAAGGAATAATGATATTCAGAAGGTAATATATCAAATATGTTTTTCCCTATAATATCTAACTGATTATTATATTTTAACATATTTACTAATGCATCAGTAGAAAAACAAAAATTATCTCCATCATGAAGGCAAATTGCATCTGGAGAAATATTTATTAATTTTTTATATAATTCTTTACCCACATCAGTTTCCGTTGAGGGAGGTTGTATTTTTGATTTATTTTCTATTGTAATAAAATTATAAATTACTGAATCAATAGTTGTTATGTTTACGTTTAAATATATATTTAAAAAGCCATTGTTGTTACATTTTATTTTGCAATTAAATCTATTTTTACAATATTCTTTTAATTCTTTCATATACTTGTCCTCATCGGAGCTATCAATAAAGTATATTAATTTGAAAATTGATTTACCTATAACAGATTTACTATGTTTAATACCTAATATACTATAAATTTCAGAGTTTGCATAAATGATAATATCTTTTTTAGTTATTAGAATAGGTTGAGGTAATAGGTTATAACATTCATAAACTGTTTTTATATCTTTAATTGTTGATTTTGTGGTTTGAATCTTTTTGTTAGTAATTTTACTAATGTTTGAAGTTATATATCCACACATAAAATCACACTCCTCTCCAATAAATACAGAGATGTATTTATTAATATAATTGATGTTTTCTACATTTTATTTAAAAATCCTTCTAAAAATCAATATAATTTAAACAAAAAAAAGGTCTTTTGACCTTTTTCATTAAGTTATTTATCGAATACGAATTTATTTATTACATAGGCTATACCGTTATCTTCATTGGATTTAGTAACAAAATTAGCTATTTTCTTTACATCATCGTCGGCATTGGCCATAGCAACACCTAATCCGGCATATTCAATCATGTGCTTGTCGTTGTCTGCATCACCTGCACATATAATTTCTTCTCTTTTTATTCCAAGTTTTTCACTTAGTAATTTTACTCCAGTGCCTTTATTGGATTCTTTATTTAAAAATTCTAGAAAATAAGGAGTACTTCTAAGTATAGTATATTTTTCATATAAATCCTTTGGTAAAGCTTGTATCACTCTATCTAGAATTTCTGGTTCATCAATAAACATTATTTTAACTATTATTGTGTTTTTATCAATATTATCAAAATCCACTTGGGTTAATGGAATTGAATTGAGATCAGCTTCTAGTATGCTGTATTTACTTGGCTTTGGGGTAATACATTCCTCATTGGTATGAGCATGTATATTTACCTCTAATTTTTTGCTGAGTTTATAAAGATAATCTAAATCTTCTAAGGTCATAACTGTTTGTGCAACTATGTGATCTCCTTTAGTAGTTTTAACCATGGCACCATTAAAAGTAACGGCATACTCATCTTCACCTATTAGATCAAGTTCCTTAAGATATTTCTCAATTCCTTTGATTGGTCTGCCTGTGGCTAATACTATTTTTATATTATTTTCACGAGCTTTTTTTAGAGCATCAAAATTTTCTTTTGATATTGTTTTATTGTCTTTTAATAATGTTCCATCCATATCCAGTGCTATAAGCTTGTACATAATTGTCCTCCTGTTATTTATAATTTTTATCCAATGACTATCAGCCATAATACTCTTATATTATATCAAAATGGGGGATGAGATCTGTTATTCTAAAGGATAATGATTTCTAAGTCGAAAGTACTAATATTAATAACTCTGTTTATATAAGTAATATTATAAATTTTAAAGTGATTAACATCACTGAATATTTATCAATAATAATATATTATAAAAACATATAATAATAAGATTAAAATACTACATATGTTCAATAATGTAAAGTATTTTGATTTGGAAATGAGGTTATAATATGTTTTATATTAATAATTTAGAAAGACAGCATTTAGGTATAGTTGATGAAATGAATAAAATAGAGAATTATATAAAAGAAAAAGATTTTAATAAGAATATAAAATATATAACTAAATCTATAAATCTACTTTCAGGAAAATTAAAAGTACATCTGCAGTCAGAAGATAAATTTTTATATCCCTATCTTATAAAGAATGGAGATACAAATATGAAAAATTTGGCCAAGAAATATATAAATGATATGGGAAACATAAGTGAAAGGTTTCAAAAATATAAAGATAAATTCAATACAGAAAACAAGTTTAAAGCCTCTATAGATAAATTTGTTGTAGAGACAAATGACATATTTAAATTATTAAAAAACAGATTAAATAGTGAGGATGAAAAATTATATCCTTTAATAAAGTAGTTTAAATCTGCGTATTTGTTGAAAAATTTTATATAGATGATATAATTAAAGGGGTTTAGCTTTTTTTAGGTCTGTGGTTTCGCAGACCTTTTAAATATTAAAATTAACAAATAACGCAGGTTACAGCGTTAAGTACTACAACAATATGAAGGAACTAAAGGAGGGAAGAGTTACTTAAAATAGGTAACATTGTAAGATCTTAAAATTATCATGAGAAAATAATAGAATTTTTTCATGGATTTTATAAATTTTAAGTAACTTGAAGTTAATTGGCTGATTTTATAAATGAAATAGAAAAAAGAAGAACCTTTGCTATAATATCTCACCCAGATGCGGGTAAGACAACACTTACAGAGAAGCTTCTTTTATATGGTGGAGCTATAAGAATGGCAGGTTCTGTTAAAGCTAGAAAGGCTTCAAAACATGCAGTATCAGATTGGATGGAAATAGAAAAGCAAAGAGGTATTTCTGTAACATCTTCTGTAATGCAGTTTAATTATGAGGGCTATTGTATAAATATATTGGATACACCAGGACACCAAGACTTTAGTGAAGATACTTATAGAACTTTAATGGCGGCAGATAGTGCAGTAATGGTAGTAGACGCCGCTAAAGGTATAGAAGCTCAGACAAGAAAGCTGTTTAATGTCTGCAGTCTTAGAGGTATACCTATATTTACCTTTATAAATAAAATGGATAGAGAAAGTAAAGATCCTTTTGAATTAATGCAGCAATTGGAAGATGAACTTGGTATAAAAACCTATCCTGTAAATTGGCCTATAGGTTCAGGAAAGAATTTTAAAGGAGTCTATGAAAGAGATAACAAGGTTATACAGGTTTTTGATGGTGGAAATCATGGTCAAACGGAAGTAGAAACCATAGAAGGAAATGTAGATGACAGTGTTTTTAGGGATTTGCTTGGTGATGATCTTCATGATAAATTAATTGAAGATATTGAACTTTTGGATATAGCTGGAGATGAGTTTGATATTGAAAAATTAAGAAAGGGTGAATTAACTCCTGTATTTTTCGGAAGCGCCCTTACAAACTTTGGAGTTAAGCCTTTCTTGGAGTCATTTTTAAAATTAACACCGCCACCTTTGGCTAGAAATTCTGATCAAGGTGAAATAGATGTTTTCAGAAAGGATTTTTCGGCTTTTATATTTAAAATTCAGGCAAATATGAATAAAGCACATAGAGATAGAATTGCTTTTATGAGAATATGTTCTGGAGAATTTAAAAAAGGCATGGAAGTCTTTCATGTTCAAAAGGGAAATAAAGTAAGATTAACTCAGCCACAGCAATTTCTTGCACAGGACAGGGAAATAATTGATAAGGCCTATGCCGGAGATATTATAGGAGTATTTGATCCAGGTATATTTAACATAGGAGATACTCTGTGTGAAAGTACAGATAAATTTAAATTTGAAGGTATACCAACTTTTGCACCAGAACATTTTGCCAGAGTAAGAACTGTAGATACCATGAAAAGAAAACAATTTATAAAGGGAATAACTCAAATTTCTCAAGAAGGTGCTATACAGGTATTCAAAGAAGTGAATATTGGTGTAGAAGAGCTTATTGTTGGAGTAGTAGGTGTACTTCAATTTGAAGTGTTGGAGTATAGACTTAAAAATGAATACAATGTAGATATAAAGATGGATAGATTGGGCTTTAAGAGCATAAGATGGATAGAAAATGAGGATGTAGATCCTAAAAGTTTAGTTATAACTTCAGATTCAAAGTTTGTCAAAGACCTAAATGATAGAAATCTTTTGCTATTCCAGAGTGAGTGGTCCATCGGTTGGGTGCTGGAACACAATAAGGGATTGGTATTATCAGATATTTCTAAATCATAGTTGATGTATTTATTTGGTTTTAGTGGATACTATTGAGAAATTATGAAATAAGGTTTGTTGTATACTATTATCAGCTTTCAACTAAAAAAGTCTATCAAATCATTAACTAAAGATTTGATAGACTTTTATATTTTTACATATTTACAGTATCATTTTCTTTTACTACTAAGTTGTCATTTTTAAAATTGCTTTTATAATAAAATCTGCTAAAATATTTTTTTAATGGTATTTCTAATTTTGAAAATAAGAAATCTACTAATTTTACAGTACCATAGGCTAAAAGAAGCCCTGCAATTACATCAATAAACCAGTGTATTTCTAAATACATTGTAGAATATATTACACTAAGGCAGAAAAATCCCCAAACCCATTTAAATATCTTGTCCTTTTCCCTTAGCACAAGCAGAAACATGGCAAAGGAGATTGAGGTATGCATAGATGGAAAACAATTTATAGTCCATCCTGCTGCTTGGATTTTAGTAAAATTACGAGCTAGTCCATCAGGATGACCTAGTACGAACCATACTTCTTGAAGGTGAAACATCAAATAGAAAGGACTTATTAAAAATATTTGAAATACGTGTGCAGAACAGAGGTATTTACACATTTTTTTAAAGTCTTTTGCTATACCAGATCTAAGTATTGGAATTATGGCAGTCATTACGAAACCATTGTTATAAACTAATCTCATAAACCAAGTGAGAGTTTCATTTTTATAAATTCTTGCAAAAGATGAATTATTAAAAGGTATCTTGCTGAATATTGGATTTAAATCTATTACTATACCTCTGGCAATCTGCCATTTTAAAATTTTGCCCCAGATTTCATAACCATGAGTATTAATGTAAATTAAGAAAATAAAAAATGGCACACATAATATTAAGAAAGAAAGCCATTTTACATCCTTTCTAGCATCACGAAAAGCAGTAATGGCTGCAAACCAATACAGTGAAGCAACTATTTTATAATTAATACTATAGTTGCTGAAATAAATAGGTATTACAATTATAAATAATATACTGCCAATAATTAAAGTGTAATATTCATTTAAAAAGTCTATAAATTTCGATATTACGGCCTTTGTATATAAATTTTTTATAAATTCCATAAAATCCTCCATCAAATTAAATTATGACATAAATTATAACATAAATTTTACATAAAATTAATATGGAATTAATAGTATATATTTTCTTAATATATAGAGAATTTCCAAATATATTTTGTTTAAATAATTTTATATTGACATAATTTAATTATAATCGTAAACTTAAGTAAATAGCTATTTTATTAAAAGTATACAAGTAAATGTAATGAAGTCAAATTTTATTTGTATCAATTGAAAATTTAATAATAAGATACAGGTTTAATTATTTTGTAATTAATTAAAAGGGAATCAGGTTAAAATCCTGAACGGTCCCGCCACTGTAATAGAAGAGTTTAAATACAATATATAGAGAATAAATAGTTGTACAAATTTTATTAGTACTTTATTTATCTCCATATAAACCACTGGGAAACTGGGAAGGTGTATTTAAATGATGAATCTTTAGTCAGGATACCTGCCTGTATTTTTCGCCATGGTCTCTACGAGCGATAGGGAGGTGTTAATATGAAAGTGCTCTTGTTAATTTTATAATAATTAAGCATGTAAGAAATTCTTTTAACACTTATGTTGAAAGGATTTATTTTTTTGTATTTAATGGAATATTTAGTTCCATATAGTGTATAAAATATCTGTTTTGAAGCAAGTTCTTAATTCAGGTGGGAATTCTTCTATCCCATCTGAAATTTAGAACTGCAAATGCATGGCTTACTTGGCGTTGAACTCTCACTTGAAGAAGGGGGAGACTTACGCCAAGTTAGTCAGGTGAAAAGTTAAATCTTAATTATTAGAAAGTGAGAGTTTATTATGTCTAAAAGAAAGCAGATTTTATTAGCTGTATTGCTGATGCTTATATTTATTCCTAAGAATGTATATGCTATGCATATTATGGAGGGATTTCTTCCGCCTAAATGGGCTATTGCCTGGGGAGTTATATGTATACCCTTTGTGGTGGTGGGATTTTTTTCTATAAAGGAAAAAATACAATTAAATCCAAGAATGAAACTACTGCTGGCTATGGTAGGGGCCTTTGCTTTTGTCTTATCTGCCTTAAAGATACCTTCTGTTACCGGCAGTTGTTCTCATCCTACAGGGGTAGGACTTGGTGCAATTTTATTTGGACCTACTATTATGAGTGTTGTAGGTCTCATAGTACTTATTTTCCAAGCATTGCTTTTAGCTCATGGAGGGCTTACTACTTTAGGTGCCAATACTTTTTCTATGGCAATTGTAGGACCTATAGTATCTTATGTTGTTTACAAACTTTTAGTAAAGAAAAATGTATCTACTTCTATTGCTGTATTTACTGCAGCAATGCTTGGAGATTTAATGACTTATGTTACTACTTCTATTGAACTTGCAATGGCTTTTCCTGATGCAACAGGTGGATTTATGGTATCAGCAGTGAAATTTATGGGTATATTCGCCATAACACAAATTCCCCTTGCCATAAGTGAAGGAATACTTACAGTTATAGTTTTCAATCTTCTTACTAATTATAATTTAGATGATCTGAAACAACTAAAAGTTATCTTACCTGGAAAGGAGAAATAATTGTGGAAGTAAAAAAGAGTCATATGAGTTTACTGAAAAAAAATTTAATATTAGGTGTGATTGTAATACTTATAGCGGTAGTTCCGCTGATATTTGTGAAGGGAGCTGAATTTGGAGGCTCAGATGATAAAGCTGAAGCTGAAATTACCAACATAGATAAAAATTATAAGCCATGGTTTTCATCTATCTGGGAACCGCCAAGTGGAGAAATAGAAAGTCTTCTATTTTCCTCACAGGCAGCTCTTGGAGCTGGTGTTATAGGATATTATTTTGGATATCAAAAGGGAAAAATCAGTAGAAAAAATGAGAGTAAAAAATCATGATTTCCATAGATAAATTAGCCTATACTTCTGATCTTAGAAAGACTAATCCTATGGAGAAGTTTATATTTTCCATTATTACAATGATTCTTTGTATAGCTTTAAATAAAATAGTCATATCAGTTATAATATTCACTACTATGACCTTTTTTATAGTAGTAAAAGGAAAAATACCATTAAATATATATTTTAAATTAATACTGCTGCCGGTATCCTTTTTGATTATGGGGATTTTAACAATAGCAATAAATGTGCTCAACAACAATAATGCTGTTATATTAAGTTTTATAGTATTGGGCTTTAAATTGGGAGTTACGGAAAAAAGTTTGATAACAGCAGGAAATATATTTTTTAAAGCATTAGCTTCTGTTTCATGCTTATATTTTCTTACATTGACTACTCCACTGTTTGAAATTTTAATAGTGCTTAGAAGATGTAAAATACCTAAACTATTTGTAGAGCTCATGGGTCTCATGTACAGATTTATTTTTATATTAATGGATAGGGCAAATATGATTTTTATATCTCAAAACTGCAGACTGGGATATTCAAATATTAAAATAGGATATAAGTCTATTGGTACATTAATTACTTCTCTATTTGTGAGTTCTTATAAGCGTTCACAAGATATGTATACCAGTATGGAAGCAAGATGTTATGATGGGGAAATAAACTTAATTGAATATGATTATAAAATTTCACATAAAAATATAGTTTTGATTGTAATTTTGGAATTAATTCTAATTGTAGTTGGAGTTATTTTATAATTTTTATCAACTTAAAGATTAATTCATTTAAATTTAAAGCTATTAGTAATGCAATAAATTTAGATGAATAATTTTATAAGCTAATTATTCTATAGTATGATATCTACTTAAGTGGCAGTATGCACATATTTATATAGAAAAAATTGATTGGAGGATTTTGCTTAATGGCTGAATATATAATTGAAACAAGAAATTTAAGTTTTGAATATTCAGATGGAACAAAAGCATTAAAAAATGTAAATCTAAAAATAAAAAAGGGTAAGAAAATAGCTTTTATCGGAGTTAATGGCTCGGGAAAATCTACTTTGTTTTTAAATTTAAATGGAGTATTAAAACCAAGTGAGGGAAATGTAATATTTAAGGGAAAAGAAATTAAATACAATCAGAGAGAATTAAATAATATTAGAAAATCTATAGGTATCGTATTTCAGGATCCCGAAAATCAAATATTTTCTGCCAGTGTGTATCAGGAGGTATCTTTTGGAGCCATGAATCTAAAGCTGACTAAAGAAGAAGTTATAAGAAGAGTAGACAAAGCCCTTAAAGATACAGATGTATATTCTTATAAGGATAAAGCTGTACATTTTTTGAGTTATGGACAGAAGAAGAGGGTTTCTATTGCAGATATATTGGTAATGGAACCAGAAGTGATAGTATTTGATGAACCAACTTCAAGTCTTGATCCTAAACATTCTTTAGAACTTGTAGATATATTTGATAATATAAATAGAGATGGAATGACAGTTATTATTTCTACTCATGATGTAGAACTAGCCTATTCCTGGGCAGATTATATATTTGTTATGAAGGATGGAAAAGTAGAGAAAGAAGGTAGTCCCTATGAAATTTTTTCTGATGATAAATTATTGGAAAGTTGTTATCTTCAGAAACCATTAATTTTAGAAGTATATGAAAATATGCTTGCTAGTGGAAAATTAGAAGCTTCTGTTAAAATTCCAAGAAATAAAAAAGAACTTTTAGAAATAATAAATTAAAATAAATAAAGCCATTTACTGGTATAATATAATTATTTAAAATATTAATTGTAATATTTGATCTTTTAACACAATGAAAGTAAAAAATTTAGATGAATTATTCAAGAATGTGTGGCTGTTATCGGATAAACATTCTTAAAGAAGGACTTAAGATGAGTAATTCACATTGAAAGAAATTAAATATAATTAAGTTTAATAGAGAAGGGATGGTGAAAACCGTTATAAGGTATTTTGTTATTTAGCTTAAAAATGCCTAACGGGATTGATATGTTTAGAAGACATAGAAGACTTAGAGAAAATTCAACTATAAGAGGATTAGTAAGAGAAACAGTATTAACTCCTAATGACTTTATTTATCCTATATTTGTAACTGAAGGAGAAAATATAAAAAGGGAAATAGAATCCATGCCGGATAATTATCATTGGTCAATAGACAGACTTCATGAATTAGTTGCTCAGGTAGAAAAAGCTGGAGTAAAGGGAATAATGGTATTTGGACTTCCGGATCATAAGGATGAAGTTGGAACCTCTGCTTTTGAAGAAGATGGAATAGTTCAAAAGGCATTAAGAGAAATTAAAGAACTTGCCCCTGATTTACTGCTAATTACAGACGTATGTATGTGTGAATATACAAGTCATGGTCATTGTGGAATACTAAAGAATAAGAGAGTAGACAATGATGAAACCATAAAATATATAGCAAAAATTGCTCTATCCCATGCTAAGGCAGGTGCAGATATGGTAGCACCTTCAGACATGATGGATGGGAGAGTAGAAGCTATAAGAAATATTTTAGATGAAAATGGATATAAACATGTATCCATAATGGCCTACAGTGCAAAATATGCTTCTGCCTTTTTTGGACCTTTTAGAGAAGCTGCTGATTCAGCTCCTCAATTTGGTGACAGAAAGGGTTATCAGATGGACCCTGCCAATATAAGAGAAGCTATGCTGGAAATTGAGGATGATATAAATGAAGGAGCAGATATAATAATGGTAAAGCCTGCTATGTCTTACCTTGATATAATAAGATGGGCCAGAGATAAGTACAATTATCCTGTGGCAGCTTACAGTGTCAGTGGTGAATATGCCATGATTAAGGCTGCTGGAAAACTGGGTGTTATAGATGAAAAGGCTACTGCTTTAGAAGTGTTAATATCTTTAAAGAGAGCTGGAGCAGACATAATAATTACCTACTTTGCACTGGATGCCTGCCGCTGGCTTAGAGGTCAGTAGTTTTAAAAGCCGTTTTGCAAGGTTCAAAAGGGTTATTGATAAAGAAAAAATTACTTAAAAACAAGATTTGAAAAGGAGAGAGGTCCTTGCAGAAAAAAAGGGATAAGGTAATACTTGTGGTAAGTTTTGGAACTACCTATGAAAAAACCAGAAAATTAACTATAGAAAGCATTGAAAAATGTATAGAGGATGGATTTAAAGACTACGATATAAAGAGAGCGTTTACTTCACATATGATAATAAAATCGCTTAAAAAAAGAGATGGCTATATTGTAGATACTCCAGAAGAAGCTTTGAGCAAGATAGCAGAAGAAGGCTATAAGGAAGTCATAGTTCAGTCTCTTCACATAATTCCTGGAGTAGAATATGATTATGTATGTAATGTAGTGGAAAGTTATAGACAAAAGGATATATTTGATAAAATTGAACTTGGAAGACCAATACTATATTTTAAAGGAGACGGTAGTGAGCTTTATGATGATTATTCTGTAGTGGTAGAGGCATTGAAGTGTCAGCTTCCAAAGGAAGGGGTTACAGTGTTCATGGGACATGGAACCACTCATCCTGCGAATTCCTGCTATGCTTGCCTTCAGATGGTTTTTAGAGATCATCAGATAAATAATGTATATGTTGGAACTGTAGAAGGCTATCCTTCTTTAGATAATATAGTGAATACACTAAAAACAGATGGTGTAGAGGAAGTTACATTAATGCCTCTTATGGTGGTAGCTGGAGATCATTGTAATAATGATATGGCTTCAGAGGAGGAAGATTCCTGGAAGAAAGTTCTAGAAAAAGAGGGATTCAAGGTTAATTTATATATGCATGGATTGGGAGAAAATCCCCTATTCAGAGAGATATTTGTAAAGCATGTGGAAGATGCCATTACAGATAGATATAAAAACATAGGAGTAACAAAAAAGGGGAATTAAAAGATGGCAAAGTTAATGATACAGGGTACAGCTTCTTCTGTAGGTAAAAGTATTCTTGTAACGGCTTTATGCAGAATTTTTAAGCAGGATGGGTACAGAGTGGTGCCTTATAAGTCTCAGAATATGTCTTTAAATTCCTATATAACTTTAGATGGAAAGGAAATGGGAAGAGCACAGGTGCTTCAGGCCTATGCCTGCGGCATGGAACCAGAGGTATATATGAACCCCATACTGCTTAAACCAACCTCAGATAAAAAATCTCAAGTTATAGTCAATGGAAAGGTATATGGAAACTATACGGCTATGGAATATCACAATATGAAACCTGTGTTTAGAGATATGTTAAGAAAACAATTTGAAAAGCTGGAACAGGAATTTGATATAGTAGTTATGGAAGGGGCAGGAAGCCCCGCTGAGATAAATCTAAGGGATAGAGATATAGTAAATATGGGAATGGCAGAACTGGTAGATGCTTCGGTAATACTTGTGGGAGATATCGATAAAGGAGGAGTGTTTGCCTCAATTGCAGGTACTATGCTTTTATTAAAAGAAGAAGAGAAAAAAAGAGTTAAAGGAACTATTATAAATAAATTCAGAGGAGACATAGATATACTAAAACCAGGGCTTGATATGCTACAGAGCATAATAAAAATACCTTCTATGGGAGTAGTTCCTCATTTTAATTTACAGCTGGAAGATGAGGATGGGGCAGTAGAATTTGAAAAGAAAACTCATGAGTCTATAGATATAGCAGTTATTAAATTGCCTCATATATCTAATTTTACAGATCTTGATGCACTTAAAGCTGAAGAAGATGTATCTGTAAGATTTATAACTAGTGCAGAAGAATTTGGCAATCCGGATATGATAATTATACCTGGAAGCAAGAATACCATAGAGGATTTATTAAAACTTCGCGAAAATGGATTGGAATTAAAGATAAAGAAATATAGTGAAACTGGAATTGTCATAGGTATATGCGGTGGATATCAGATGTTAGGTAACTCTGTTAAAGATCCCTATGGAGTAGAAACAGATAATCTGCACACCGAGGGAATGAAGTTATTAGATATGGATACTGTTTTTGAAGAAGAAAAAGTTACAACAAGGGTAAAGGCAATTATATCTTCAGAGAATTTGCTTCATGATATTAATAAATATATAGTAAATTATGAGAATGTTAAAGCAAAAGAAGTTGAAAAAATCATCAGCAGAGATAAATTTGTCTATGGTTATGAGATTCATATGGGCATATGCAAATACGGAGAAAACTCAAAGCCGCTTTTCAATATAGTAGATAAAAATGGACTTAAAGTAAATTATAGTGATGGAGCAATCAATAAAAGAGGAAATATTATGGGTACCTATATTCATGGAATATTTGACAGTATTTACTTTAGAGAGTACATAGTGAATCTGCTAAGAAGTAAAAAAGGTATTGCTCTTAAAAAATCCAAGGAATATGAAAAGCTCAGAGAAAGAGAATTGGATAGATTAGCAGACATAGTCAGAAGAGCTCTGGATATGGATAGTATATATAAGATTATGGGATTGAAAAGATGATATATATAGCTCTAGATATACTTTTAGCAGTAATTTTAGACTTTATATTAGGAGATCCTAGGTGGCTGCCCCATCCTATAATATACATTGGAAAATTAATAAGTTTTTTGGAGAATAAGGCAAGAAAATTAGCGGAGAGTGATAGTAGGTTAAGATTATCAGGTGCCGTAATTGTGATAATTACAGGATTTATTAGTTTTATTATTCCCTTTTGTTTATTAGAAATTGTAAAGCCCTTTGCAGTAGTATATCACATACTCAACATACTTATAATCTGGACTACACTAGCAGCGAAGAGTTTGAATATAGCGGCAATGAAGGTATATACTTCTCTTGAAAATAATGATATAGAGGATGCCAGAATAAAGCTTTCCCATATTGTAGGAAGAGACACAAAAGAACTTTCAGAGGAAGAAATAATAAGGGCAGATGTAGAAACTGTGGCTGAAAATACTTCTGATGGAGTCATAGCACCGCTTATATTTGCCATGATAGGAGGAGTACCTTTAGCCATGTTGTATAAAGCTGTTAATACCATGGATTCTATGCTTGGGTACAAAAATAAGAGATATTACTATATAGGTTTTTTCCCAGCAAAGATAGATGATCTATTCAATTTAATACCTGCCAGAATTACAGGTGTACTTATAGCACTGATTTCTCCTTTGGTGAAGGGAAATATTTTAGAGAGTTTCAAAATAATGATTAGGGATAGGAAAAATCATAAGAGTCCAAATTGTGCATATCCCGAGGCTGCAGCTGCAGGTGCAATGAAGGTGCAGCTGGGTGGAACTAATAGCTATTTTGGAGAACTTGTCTACAAGCCTACCTTAGGGGATGGAAAGCAAGATTTAGATAAAAGACATATAAAAGAAGTTATCAGGCTCATGTATGGGGCAGAAATACTGTTGGTGATTGTATATATTATTGTAGTTTATTTGATTAGTAAGAATCTATTTTTATACTTAATAAATTGTAATAGTTTATAGAGTTGAATATGAAGTTAAATATAAAAATGATAGGATTAGTTCACAGAATAGTGGAAAGAAACTTTGGTGGTTTACAGTTATTAGAAAAGATGAAAATTCACCTTGGTTAATTGATGAGTTTGGAGAAGGTTGAGTATTAATATTATATTATCTAGGGGAAACAATAATCAATAATTGTATAGTTGAAAGTAAAGGAGGACTTAATCTATGATTCACGGCGGAGACATATATACAGACGGTATTTTTAAAGGAAAAGAACTTCTGGATTTCAGCTCTAACATAAATCCTCTTGGAGTGCCAAAAGGGTTTAAAAATAACATAGATGAAGCATTAAACAATGTAACCAGATACCCTGATATTAAATATAGAGAAGTTCTTAAAAGTCTTTCAAATTATACTGGTATTTTAAAGAAAAATTTTGTTATGGGTAATGGTGCAGCAGAAATTATAGATTTAGTTATAAGTAATTTTAAGAGTATATTGATAGTAGTGCCTTCTTTTGTGGAATATGAAATAAATGCTAAGAAGTGGAGATGCCACATAGAGTATTCCAAGTTACAAGATAATATGAATTTTGACTATGAAGATATTGAGAATAAGCTCGATGCCGTTGAAGCGCTTATAATAGGCAATCCTAATAATCCTAATGGTAACATCATAGATAAGGCTAAATTTCAGACTATTATAGAAATTTGTGAAGCTAAAGGTAAAATAATAATTATAGATGAAGCCTTTATAGAATTCACAGGCAGTATAAAAAACAGCTTCATAGATAAAATAGAAGGTAATAGATCTATCTTTATTATAAGAGCTATTACTAAATTCTTTGCCATGCCGGGGGTTAGGTTTGGCTATGGTATAAGCAGTAATGAAGAACTATTAAACAATATAAGAAAGAAGCAAAATCCTTGGAATATAAACTGTTTTGCAGAATTAGCAGTTAAGTATTCACTTGCAGATGAAGAGTATATTAAAAGATCCCTTCAGTGGATAGAGGAAGAGAGAAAATTTTTTATAAGTGGACTTAATGAGATTCGCTGCATAGAGAAAACTTTTAAAAGTTTTTCAAATTTTGTGCTTTGCAAGCTAAAGAATATAGATGAAGAGAAATTATATAAATATTGCCTTGGAAATGGAATAATTATCAGAAAAGCAGGTGATTTCAGAGGGTTAGACAATAGCTATGTAAGATTTGCTGTAAAGGATAGGAATTCTAATAAGAGATTAATTAAAGTGCTAAGAGATGTTAGTTCTTAGAATGCTTATAGTTTTTAAAACGTTTAATTATAAATTTATGATTTTAAAATAAAGTCTTTAAAATACATTTATAATTAGCAATATTTAATTATATATTAAAGTATTTATTATGAGAAAATAGTTAAGTGGAAAGGTATAATTGACATATTAAATATAAGAAAAGAGGTATTTTATGGGTAAACTAACTAGAGGATACATTCAAGTATACACTGGTAATGGCAAGGGTAAAACTACTGCTGCTGTAGGGCTAGGTGTGAGAGCAGCTGGAGATGGATACAATGTATTTCTGGTACAATTTTTAAAATCTGGTTTCACTGGAGAACTTGAAAGCATAAAAAAGCTTGAACCTGATTTTCGGATTTTTAGATTTGAAAAGAAAAGAGGGTTTTTTTGGACTTTAAATGACAGCGAAAAAGCAGAATTAAAGAAGGAAATACAAGCCGCCTATAGATTTTGCTTAGATGCTTTAGAAAATAATAAATGTGACGTTCTAATTATGGATGAAATTATGGGAGCCATATCAAATGAACTTGTTTCAAAGGAACAAGTTTTACAGCTTATAGAGGCTAAACCAGATAATATGGAACTCGTACTAACGGGAAGAAATGTACCAGAAGAAATAGTAAATAAGGCAGATTTGGTTACGGAAATGAGAGAAATAAAGCATTATTTTGAAAAAGGAGTTCCTGCTAGAGAAGGGATAGAGTATTAATTATATGAAAAATATTATTATATCCTCCAATGGTAGTACTGGAGGCAAAACCACCATAACTATGGGATTGTTAAAAGTACTTAAAAATAGAGGGATCAAACCGCAGAGTTATAAGGTAGGGCCGGATTATATAGATCCTGATTTTCATGAATACATTACAAAAGTTCCAGCAAGAAATCTTGATTTGTACCTTATGGGAGAAGATGGAGTTAAAGCTAGTTTTTCCAGAGGCAGTGGTGACTATGGAGTAGTAGAAGGGGTTATGGGACTTTATGATGGCAAGGGTATAAGTACAAAATATTCCACTGCTCATGTGGCAAAACTGCTTAATTTACCTGTGATTTTAGTATTGTCTCCAAAGGCTAAAGCAGCCACTTTATGTGCAGAGATAAAGGGATTGATGAACTTTGAAAATGTAAAAATAGCAGGAATAATATTTAATAATATAAAGGAAAGCTACTATAATTTATTAAAAGCAGCTGTGGAAAAACACTGCAATATTAAAGTGTTTGGATATGTTCCAAGTGATGAAAGACTTTCTTTAAAAAGCAGGCATCTAGGGCTTATACAAAGCAGCGAAATTGAAGATTTAAATGAAAAGGTTGAACTATGTGCAGCATTAATGGAGAAGTATATAGATATTGATTTACTGCTGAAATGTTTTGAAGACTCTCATATAGATTGTAATAAATATATTGATAATCTTCACGTAAAAAATATGGGATTAAAATCAGCAGTAGCTTATGATAAAGCTTTTTGTTTCTATTATAAGGAAAATATCGAACTTCTTGAGGAAGCAGGACAAGTACAGTTTTTCAGTCCCATCAAGGATAGACAAATTCCACAAGACGTAGATTTTTTATACATAGGGGGAGGATATCCTGAGATATTCATAGATAAACTAAGCAGAAATAAAACTATGCTGAAAAGTATAAGAGATGAATTAAATGCTGGTTTAAGATGTTATGCAGAGTGCGGCGGACTTATGTATCTTACGGAAGCAATAGATGGGAAAGAGACAGTAGGATTTTTTAAAGGTGAATCTCAGATGACTAACAAGCTGCAGAATTTTGGCTATGCACAGGCAAAGGTAATTAATGAAAATTCCATATTGCCAGTGGGGATAAGTTTTAATTGCCATGAATTTCATAAATCCAAGGTGAGTTTAGAGAAAAGGTATATATATGAGTTTGATAAAGCTAACTATGATGATTCCATAAAAAAATGGAATTGTGGTTATGTAAAAGGCAATACTTTGGCAAATTATGCTCATGTACATTTCTTTGGAAATCTAGAAATGTTTAAATATTTAATATCATCTAAGCCATTTTCAATATAATAATATTTAAATAGAGATGACGGGAAGATAACTCAATTCCATTGAAAAATATGCTATAATTCAAGTATATTTTATAGCTGAAATTTCTATACTAACCATATTTTTAGGAGGACAATTTTATGAAAATTGTGGTGATTTACGGCACAGAGCATAGAGGCAGCACTTATAATATCTCTCAATTATTTTTGGAAAAATTAAGATCTAAGCCAGAAGAAGTTGTAGAATTTTTTCTTCCAAAGGATATGCCCTATTTTTGTGTAGGATGTGCAAAATGTTTTACTGTAAGCGAAAAATTATGTCCTCATTATAGCAGAATAAATCCCATAAAAGAAGCAATGGAAAAAGCAGACTTAATGATTCTCACAAGTCCTGTATATGTGTTTCATGCAAGCGGTCAAATGAAAGCTTTTCTTGATCATTTTGGATTTCAATGGATGGTACATCGTCCTAATAAAACCATGTTTTCAAAAATGGCTTTAATTATATCCACAGCAGCTGGCGGCGGAATGAAATCTACTAATAAAGATATTAAAGATAGTATGAACTTTTGGGGAGTAGGTAAAATATTTACCTATGGCAAAGCTGTTGCAGCTATAAATTGGGAAGGTGTAAGTGAAAAGAAAAAGATAGAGATAAATAGAGATGTGGAAAGAATAGCTGCCAAAATTTTATCAAGATTTGGTAATATAAAACCTAGCCTAAAAGTAAAAAAACTATTTTATATTATGAGACTTGTTCAAAAAAGATTTACTATTAATGCTGTAGATAAAGAATATTGGGAAAGTCAGGGGTGGCTCGGACACAAACGTCCTTGGAAGAGATTGTAATAGGAAGGGAAGTGAGGACTTAGTGAGTTTTGATATTTATTGTGACTCACTAAAAATGTTTATGGATTATATAAAAATGCCTATGGATATAGAGAAGAGAAGCTTTGAAATAATAGGGGAAGAAATGGGTGAGCATAATTTTTCCCAAAGAGAATTGAGTATAGTAAAAAGAGTTATACATACTACAGCTGATTTTGAATATAAGGATTTAATGTATATAAGAGAAAATGCCATTAATAGTGCCTTAGAATTATTAAAAGAAGGTGTCACTATTTATACTGACACAAATATGGCACTATCAGGAATAAATAAGAAGGCAATTAAGGAGCTAAACTGCAAAGTAGAGTGTTTTGTATCTAGAGAGGATGTAGCTGAGGAGGCTAAGGAGAGAAAGGTTACTCGTTCAATGGCAGCAGTAGAAAAAGCTGTGGAGGAAGGAGTACAGTTCTTTGTATTTGGTAATGCACCAACGGCTTTGTATAGACTTAAAGAGCTTATAGTTGAAGGAAAGGCTGATGCTAGATTTATAGTGGGAGCACCTATAGGTTTTGTAGGGGCTGCTGATTCGAAAATTGAAATAGAAAAGCTTGATTTACCAATGATAACTATAAGAGGAAGAAAAGGTGGAAGTTCAGTAGCCGCTGCTATTGTAAATTCTCTTATGTATATGCTTATAGAAAGAAGTTAAAAGGAAGATAAATAATGCTTGATTTATATATAAATTGTGATGGAAAAAAGCTTAGATGTGGCTATACTACAGGATCCTGTGCAGCCGCTGCAGCTAAGGCGGCGGCTATCATGCTTTATTATGGTAAGGAATTAGATGAAATAAGAATAGATACCCCTAAGGGAATAGAGCTTTTATTAGAAGTGGAGAAAGTTATTAAAGGTGAAAATTATGTAGAGTGCTGCATTGTAAAAGATGCTGGAGATGACCCGGATGTAACTCATGGACTGGAAATATGGGCTAGAGCGGAGAAGAAGAGTAATGGTTATACTTTAAAAGCTGGGAAAGGCGTAGGTGTAGTTAAAGGTGAAGGATTATATGTAAAAAAAGGCGAACCAGCCATAAATCCAGTGCCAAGAAATATGATAGAAAGAGAGGTAAGAGAGGTCTTACCTAAGGATAAAGGAATAGAAATAACTATATTTGTACCAAAGGGAGAAGAAATAGCTAAAAAGACCTTTAATCCAAGGCTTAATATAGAAGGCGGCATTTCCATACTAGGTACAACGGGAATAGTAGTGCCTATGTCTGAAGAAGCACTAAAGGAATCTATAAAGCTGGAGATAAACCAAAAAGCTGCATTGGGTTATAAGGAACTAGTTTTAGTTTTTGGAAATATGGGAGAGGACAAAGCTAGAGAGCTAGGAATTGACCCTAAAAAAATAGTATCCATGTCCAATTATGTGGGCTTTGCATTAAATAGCTGCGTTGAAAAGGGAATAAAAAAAATTACGATTATAGGTCACATAGGGAAAATTTGCAAAGTGGCAGCAGGCTGTTTTAATACACATAGCAGAATTTGTGATGTAAGACTTGAAGTAATAGCCCTTGAACTGGCACTTATGGGGGAGAGTAGGAAAATTGTACAAAAAGTATATGAGCAGAAGACCACAGAAGGGGCAGTTAATCTTTTAGGAGATAATTATCAGCAGCTTTATGAAAGAATAGGAGAGAAGATAAAGCAGAGAATTCAGCAGTTTTCCTATAATCAATTAGAGACAGAGTTAATTATGTTTTCTATGAGAAGGGGAGTGATCTATGATAGTAGAGGTGACATTAATGCGTAGTAGTGGGAAAGGACGAAGGTCAAGGCAAAGTATAAAGTTCAAAGAACAAATATCAAATGTGGAAAAGCTTCGTCCTTTTCTCCTAAGATGTAAAAATAAATATGATGAATACAAATTTGTTTTAGTAACTTAGTAGGAGGATTTATATGACCAATAATTAGAAAGAATACTTTAAAGCAAATCAACTTAATATGTTTAATATTGTGAGGATTAAAATATGATTTACATAGTTGGTCTTGGACCAGGCAGTAGAGAATATATGCTAGTTAAAACTATAGATGTTTTAGAAAATTCAGATATTATTATAGGCTTTAAAAGAGCAATGGAGAGTATTGCTTTTATTAAAGGTGAAAATAAGGTTGTAGTAAAAAATTTAAAAGAAATACTGGATATAATAAATAATGATGCGGATAAGAGTATTTCTATTGTGGCTTCTGGAGACCCCTGTTTCTATGGAATTTCAGATTACATAAATAGGAATTACAAAGGTGATTTAGTTACAATACCAGGTGTAAGTTCCTTTCAGTATCTTATGGCGAAACTTAATAAATCTTGGCAAGGAGCTTACCTTGGAAGTCTTCATGGCAGAGAAGAAGATTTTATAGAGAAGGTTAAAAAAAATAAAATTTCCATATGGCTTACGGATAAGGTGAATTCTCCAAAGGAAATTTGTAAAAGCTTATTTAAGGAAAGTCTCTTAGTTAAAGTTTATGTAGGAGAAAACTTGTCTTACAGTGATGAGAAAATTCTAATTGGAAAACCAGAAGAATTTATGCATATAGAATTTTATGATTTAGCGGTGGTGGTAATAGAAAATGAAATACATAAGGGATGAAGAATTTATAAGGGGTAAAGCTCCTATGACGAAGGAAGAAATACGAATACTAAGTATATCTAAGCTCAATTTGGAAAAGGATTTTAAGGTGCTTGATGTAGGTGCTGGAACTGGTTCAGTATCTGTGCAGATGAGTAAAGTATGTTATGAAGGCCATATTACAGCTATTGAAAAAGATATTGAAGCAATAGACTTAATAGAGAAAAATAAAGAGAAATTTAATGCTCATAATATTAGTATTGTAGAAGGAGAAGCTTTAGAGGTAGAAAATAATATAAATGAAAAATTTGATGCGGTATTTATTGGAGGCAGTGGTGGAGATATAGAGAGTATAATAAAAAGGTATGGAGAAAAGCTGAAACTGCAAAAAAATATGGTGCTGAATTTTATTACTATTGATAATGTATATAGGGCTATGCATACACTTAAAAATCTTGAATATGATGTAGATTTAATTCAAGTATCAGTGAATAGAGGTAAGGGAAAGAGCTGTATGCTGGTGGCAAATAATCCTATCTTCATATTAACAGCGGTAAAGAAATATTAGATTTAATTTAGGTAATATAATAAATTCTTATTAGGGGAAAAGGACTAACTAAGAAGCAAAGTATAAAGTTCAAAGAACAAATATCAAATACTCTTAATTCTTAACTCTTAATTAAATAAATCTGTTCTTTGAACTTTGATATCTGAACTCTTTTAACTCTCCACTTTCTACTATCAACTTTCAACTGAGAAAAGTGTTTCGCACTTTTCTCCATAGATAAATTAAATAATATTATAAAAATACAGGAGGTAAAAATATGGCTAAACTATACGGTATAGGGGTTGGACCAGGAGACAAGGAACTGCTTACTCTTAAAGCAGTTAGGAGGATGAAAAACTGCCCTGTGGTAGTGGTACCCAGCGGTATGGCAGGAGGGAGAAGTATAGCCCTTGAAATAGCAGAGGATTATATAGATAAAGATGCTGAGATAATAGTAAAATACTTTCCAATGGGAGGTAAGGATCAGGAAGAAAAAATATATGAGGCTTTTAAGGCTATAGAGGAAAAGCTTAAAGAAGGCAGCGATGTAGCTTTTCTAACCATTGGGGATCCTTTTGTATATAGTACTTACATATATCTTTTAAAATATATAGAGGAGAGGGGCTACGAAACAGAAACAGTACCTGGAATAACTTCCTTTTGTGCCTGTGCCAGTCTTGCAAAGGAACCCTTGGTAATTGGTAATGAATCACTTCTTATAGTTCCAGGAGATAAAGTAAATACTATTAAAGAGGAAAAATACGTGGTTATAATGAAAGTATATAAAATGGAAGAAGAAATACTAAATGTTCTGGAAGAAAAAGATTTTAACTATGTATACATAAAAAGAGCTGGCAGGGAAGGTCAGGAAATTTTAAGGAGAAGAGAGGACATATTAAACAATAGAGAATATATGTCTCTTATTATAGCAAATAGAAAATAGATAGAATATAAAGTTTATGTGTGAGTATAGATTCTTATAGTGATATAATGCAGTTAAATAACTTTTAATTAGCTATAATTAAAACTAGTTATGGCTAATCAAATGCATAAAGATACTAAAATACTTTAGAGGAAGTGAATATATGGTTTATTTTATAGGAGCAGGTCCGGGAGATGTGGATCTTATAACAGTGAAGGGACGAGATACTTTAGCTAAAGCTGATATAGTTATTTATGCAGGGTCCCTAGTAAGTAAGGAGCATATGAATTTTTGTAAAGAAGATGTAAAAATTTATAATTCTGCATCTATGAATTTGGATGAGGTAATTGAAGTTATTAAAGAAGGCAGTGCTGAAAATAAAATTATAGTAAGACTTCATACAGGAGATCCGGCTATATATGGAGCTATAAAAGAGCAAATGGATATATTGGATGAGTTTAATATAAGTTATGAAGTTGTTCCTGGAGTAAGTTCATTTACTGCAGCCGCTGCGGCAATTAAAAGGGAATTTACTCTTCCAAAGGTTAGTCAAACGGTAATACTTACAAGAATAGAAGGCAGAACGCCGGTACCAGAGGGAGAAGACCTTGAAAAATTAGCAAAGATAGGAGCTTCTATGGCAATTTTTTTATCTGTTAGTATGATTGATAAAGTAGTAGAAAAACTAAAAAAGGGCTACGGCAGAAATGTAGCAGTTGCAATAGTAGAAAGAGCCACTTGGGAAGATGAAAGGACTATTATTGGTACTTTAGATGATATTTCTGAGAAGGTAAAAAAAGCAAATATAACTAAATGTGCACAGATACTAGTGGGAGATTTTATAGATTGTGAATATGAAAAAAGTAAGCTTTATGATAAAAGCTTTACCCACATGTTTAGAGAGGGTATAGATGAGGATAGCAGTAGTAAGTCTAAATGAGAAAGGTGATAATATAGCTAGTACTATAGCTGATAATATTGATATAGATATATATTCTAAGAATAAAATTGCAGAGTTTAATGTTAAGTCTATTACTGAAGAACTTATGCAAAAATATCAGGCTCTAGTATTTTTATCTTCTACAGGAATTGCCGTAAGAGCTATTGCTCCATACATAAAGTCTAAAGACAAAGATCCTGCTGTGATAGTTATAGATGTACTGGGAAAGCATGTTATAAGTCTTCTCAGTGGTCATCTGGGAGGTGCTAACTATCTTTCTCTAAAACTTGCCAATATAATAGATGCAATTCCCGTAATAACTACCGCTACAGATATGTTGAAAATTAAGGCACCAGATATTATTGCAACGGAAAATAATCTTATAATAGATAATTTAAAAGATGCTAAAAATATATCTGCTTTACTGGTGGATGGTGAGAAAGTAGCTTTTATAGATGAGAAAAATAGAATTTCTGTGCCAGAAGCATATGTTAATCTAGCAGATATTCAGAAGTGTTGTGAATTTGAGAAAATATTAGTACAGAATTACAGCTTATTAGAAAAGCTCAAGGGCATTGTATATGTAACTAATAAATCCAATGTATCTAGTTTAAAAGAATATCCCTGCACTGAACTCAAGCAGTTAAAGCTTATAAGAAAAGATGTTGTACTTGGTGTAGGGTGTAAAAAAAATTATCTCCCTGAAATAATGATAAAGCAAGTCTGTGAAAGCTTAGAGGAATTAAACATAGATAGAAGAGCAGTAAAATATGTAGCTACTGTGGAGATAAAAAAGAATGAAAGAGCTATTTTAGAATTAAATCAATTTTTGAAATCAGAATTAAAAATTTTTACAAAAGATGATATAAGAGAAATACAACATCAATATAAGGGCAGTGATTTTGTGGAGAAAAGCATAGGTATAAGAGCAGTCTGTGAACCCTGTGTAGAGCTTAGCGGAGCTGACATTTTTACAGAAAAAATAAGTCTTTCTGGAATGACTTTATGCATGGGGAAAATTTGAAATTACATTTTAATTTGACATCTATAGTTAAAAAATATAAGGGAAATTTCATTTCAACCTGACTAACTTGGCGTAAGTCTCCCACGCACTCTGTACAGTCCTGACACCAAATTAAAATTTGGGCTCTCTACTTTTCTTCAAGTGGAAGCTCTACGCCAAGTAAGCCAGGCATTGCAGTTCTAAAATTCAGATGGGGTAAAAAAATCCCCACCTGAATTAAGAACTTGCTTCAATTTAATATCTGAAAGGAGAAGTTTTAATGGGAAAATTGTATGTAGTGGGTATAGGACCTGGAGGACTTCAGCACATGACTGTAAGGGCAAGACAAGTTATAGAGGAAAGTGAAGTTATAGTAGGATATACAAAATATATTGATTTTATAGCTCCCCTGATTGAGAATAAAGAAGTATTCTCTACGGGAATGATGAAGGAAGAAGAAAGGTGCAGGGAAGCTTTAAGACTGTCAAAGGACAAGATAGTATCTATCATTAGTACAGGAGATGCAGGTATTTATGGCATGGCAGGGCTTGTCTTGGAACTGATAGAAAATGAACAGGTAGAAATAGTCCCTGGAGTTACAGCTTCCTCAGCTGCTGCATCTATTTTAGGTGCTCCAATTATGCATGACAGCTGCAATATAAGTCTTAGTGATTTAATGACACCTTATGAACTTATAAAGAAGAGGGTTGAGGCTGCTGCACAGGCAGATTTTGTTATAACTCTCTATAATCCAAAGAGCAAAGGCAGACCTCATTATCTTAAAGAAAATATAGAAACAATAAAAAAATATAGAAATGGCAATACACCAGTGGCAGTAGTTAAAAATGCACTAAGAGAAGGGCAGGAATATGAAATATTTACTTTAGATTCCTTTGATGACAGTAATGTTGATATGCTGTCAGTTGTTTTGATTGGAAATAGTCAAAGCTTTGTAAAGAATGGAGTATTTATAACTCCAAGAGGCTATAAACTATGATAGGACTCATACTTGGAACTGCAGAAGGGAAAAATATACTTTCACAACTCAATAAATATACAGATGATATTTTTGTAAGTACCGCTACGGATTATGGTGGTGAGTTATTAAAGAAATTTAAATTTAGGGCTATAAATACTAGACCTCTTGAACTTACGGAACTTATAGAAATTTTACAGAAAAATAGAGTAAAACTTTTGCTTGATGCATCTCATCCCTATGCTGTAGTAATCACTGAAAATGCCATAAAAGCATGTAAAAAACTGGGCATAACTTATATGAGATATGAAAGAAAATCTGTTCTTGATAATTTTAAGGAAAATAATAATATAATTACACTTAGAAATTATAATGGACTTAAGAAAAAAATTTCACATATAAATGGAACTATTTTAAATACTACAGGCAGTAATAACATTGAAAAATTTATAGACATGAAATTAGAAAATAGAATAATACATAGAGTTCTGCCTTCCACTAAAGTCATGGAAAAATGTTTTAAACTGGGAGTATCTACAGAAAATATAATAGCTATAAAGGGCCCTATAGGCTATGAACTTAACTGCGGTTTTATAAGAGAATATGATGTAAAAGCAATGATTCTCAAAGATAGCGGAGTTCAGGGGGGAACAGGAGAAAAGCTGAAAGCCGCTGTAGATATGGGAATAAAGGCTTTTGTAATTGAAAGGCATAATATAAAGGCACAGAACAGTTTTAGCAGTGAAAAAGAAGCGGTTGATTTTATAGTTGATAAATTATCATTAATATAAGAAAGAAGGTGTTACTCATGGGCATACTCAAATCAATATTTTACTTTGTATTAGCTGGGATATTTGAAATAGGAGGAGGATATCTTGTATGGTTATGGCTTAGAGATGGTAAAAGCATATGGTATGGTTTAGCAGGAGCCTTGAGCTTGCTAATATATGGAGTAGTTCCTACTTTTCAGCCGCCAAACTCTAGTTTTGGACGAGTATATGCAGCCTATGGTGGAATATTTATAGTTCTTTCAATTCTTTGGGGGTGGAAAATAGATAAAGTTGTCCCAGACAAATTCGATTTAATTGGAGGATTTATTGCACTTATTGGAGTACTTATAATTATGTATTATCCACGAGGATAGTTGTAGAAAGAAGGTAAATTTATGAAGACAAAAAAATTAGTCATAATGGCACTTTTTATTGCCATAAGTTTTTTAGGTGCCAATATAAAGATAATGGGTAGTATAGCTTTTGATTCCATGGCTGGATTTTTAGGGGCTTTAATTTTGGGACCGGTATATGGAGCTATCATAGGAGCTTTAGGCCATTTTTTAACAGCTGCTACCAGTGGCTTTCCTTACAGCCTTCCTGTGCATCTCATTGTTATGGCAGATATGGCAGTGACTATGTTTTTATTTGGAATAATATATAATAATCTCTGTAAGATAAACAAATATTTAAGTATAGTTATAGCTTCAATTGTTGGAATATTGATAAATGGACCTATATCAATTCTAATACTTTTACCGATTATGGGAAAAGCCATGGTTGCTATGATTCCTATATTATGTTTAGCTGCCTTTTTTAATATTTTAATAGCATACATATTATATAAATTTTTATCTAGGAATGAAAAGTCATGGAAATAAAAAAGATTAGAGATTTGACTTTGATTGATATAGATAAAGAGTATACTATGGTTGTAGCCTGTGATAGCTGTGGAGGTATAGGAATGAAGGAAGGAGATACTTTTAAAGTTCCAACAGTTTATGTGGCTAGGTTTGCTGTCAGGGTTGCCATTATGGAAGTGATCTGTGCTGGAGCTGAAATTGTTACTATTACCAATGCAGTGTGTAATGAAATGAATAATACAGGTATAGAGGTAATCAAGGGAATAAAAGAAGAATTAAAAATGGCAGAAATAGATTCTGTAGTGCTTACGGGAAGTACTGAAGAAAATTTTAAGACTATTTCTACGGGTATTGGAATAACCGCTATAGGAATGGTTTCTAAAGATGAAGTGAAAGTGAATTCCGCTGCAGGTGAAGCGGCACTAATAAGTATTGGTATTCCAAAGGTTGGAGCTGAAATAGATTTTGTTAAAGATAATAGTATTGTAGATTATAGTACTATATATAGACTTTTAAAGCACAAAGATGTCTATGAAATAGTACCTGTAGGTTCCAAGGGAATCGCCTATGAGGCAAAAGAACTTGCAAAAAATAATGGACATAAATTGAATTTTAAAGATAATATTTTAGTAGACGTAAATAAATCTGCAGGACCTTCTACCTGTATTATCGCAGCTGTAAATCAAGAAAAAATTAATGATTTAAAAAAAGATTTTAAAAAGGTAAATGTAATAGGATTAATGGTATAAGATTAAGAGTGGCTGTGTCACAATGAATGTATATGTATGCTTTCATTGTGATACAGCTTTTTAGCTATATATTGCAATGAATTTTTTACCATAATTTATCATACTGTAGATTTAAGTAAAAGTTATTTTGTCGCTTTTTTATAATTATGATAGTATAATTAATTTAGAACAATTATAGAGGAGAGGACAAATGGAAGCTTCAGCTTGTTATCCAGGAAGTGCAGGGGAAATAGTACAAGGCAATGTCCAAGGTATAGATGTATTAACATCCTGTCCTATTAATTTATATACTAAAGTTAAAGTATTTGAAAACAGCAATATAAATAATTATTACAGAAATTCTAAGACTTATAAATTTATGTTTAATATATTAAAAAGATGGGGTTATGAATCCTTTGGAAGTACCCTTAAGATATATATAAATTCCTATATTCCCATAGGGAAAGGATTTGCCAGCAGTACTGCAGATTTATGCGCACTTTACAATGCATTAACTAAACTTTTCAGGAGAAATTTCGATGAAAAAGAGCTTATGGATGAATGTTTAAAAATAGAACCTACAGATAGTATAATATTTGATAAGATGACCTTATTTGACTATAAAAATGGGGCGTTTAATAAAACTATAGGTGAGTATCTTGAATTTCATCTATTGATATTTGAAGGTAAAACCAGAATTAATACCGTAGAATTTAATAGAAGAAAACTTCCTGAACACAAAGATATATCAGATCTTATTCCACATTTAATTGATGGAGTAAGAAGTAAAAATTTAAGAAAATTAGCCTGGTGTGCTACGGAAAGTATAATCAGAAATCAGCATAGGCTCAAATACGATTTTTTAGAAGACATTCTCAGTATAATGGATAAAGTTGAGGGAATTGGCATATTAGGTGCTCATAGTGGAAACTTTTTGGGGATAATATTAGAGGATGTAGAAAAGTTTAATTATTACAAATATAAAAATTATAGTTGCTTAAAAAATTACAGTACATATTTGCTTAGGACTATAAAAGGTATTGATGATTTTAGATATAGAACTCTATTCTAAAAAGTGTGGGATAGAGTTCTTTTATAATTTTAAAATGTTTTACATAGATCTTCTCCTTTGAAGAAATAGATCTAACGCCAATAAAAGGCCAGAAAGAATTAAAACTAAATTTATAAAATTACTTCCAGCTTTAAATATTATACTTGTCATGAATAATAATAAAAAAAGACTTACTATCCAACGTAGAAATTTCATATATTTCCTCCAAATTAATCTAACTTAGGCATATGAAAATAAATAGAAAGTCAAAGATGCGAGGGATATTTTGAATCGTACAAGGAAACAGGTGACCAGGATAGTGAGCTATCTGAGGATTCTGTTGACGTAGTAGGATTCAAAATAGGCTAGCTACTGACTAGTTATTTATTTGAATGTGCCTTAATTATATTTTAATTAATAAAACTCACAAATAATCAGCGTAGTAGTGAAATTCCTATTATATTATGTCCAAAATAACAGTTAATATTCATTTTAATATATTACTAAACTAAATATTGATCTCTAATTTTTTCCTTATTGATACTTATTTTTGCTTATAGGAGAAAAGATAATCATAAAATACACAACATGATTGTATGGGTACATTTGCATTAATATATATTTTATTTATAATTGATATTAATATAAAAGCAAGTCTTGAAATTATAATTATTAATATTTGGAGGAATTGAAATGGAACTTAAGCAAACAAAACACAAGGTTCGTACTATCGATATGGTGCAGGTAGCTTTTATGGCAGCAATAGTATATGTAGCCACAGCTATGATTAATGTACCTGTTGGAATTGGTTATAAAGGTGTTGTTCATTTAGGAGATAGTATGGTATTTCTTGCAGCAGTACTCCTTGGAAAAAAGAAAGCTGCTTTAGCAGCTGCTATAGGAATGAGTTTATTTGATTTACTATCTCCATATTCAATATGGGCACCCTATACTTTTTTTATAAAAGGCATTATGGCATATATCGCAGCAGTGATTGCCTACAGAGGAAATTACAAGGGTGAAAATATAGTAAACAATATTTTTGCATTTATAGTTGCTGGAATATGGATGAATATAGGCTATTTTATTGCTGGGATATTTGTACAGCATTTTTATACTAATGTTCCCTTAAATCAGGCAATAATTATACAATCTACTCATATGCCAGGGGATATTGCACAGGTTATAGTTGGAATACTTATAGCGGTACCAATAAGTGAAATGCTTAGAAGAAGTAATATTAAAAAGATTATAAATAAATAGAATAATAAAAGAGAGGTTAAACACCTCTCTTTTATTATTAATCTCTATGGAAATTATTTCTGTTAGCTTTTCTAGCTTTTCTGCATTCAGGACATCTAACTGGATCATTTTCAAATCCTTTTTCTTTGTAGAATGCTTGTTCACCTTCACTAAAGATGAATTCCTTTCCACAGTCTTTGCATACGATTGTCTTATCGGCCATTATAAAAAACCCTCCTTGAAAATATCATAGGAATAATGTATCTTGATAATTAACTTTCTCCTATGATAAAAAAGAGGAGTTGAAATCACCTTGATAATTAACCTACTTGATTATGAGTAAGTATACTCTAAGGATTATTATATCATATGAAGTGTAAAATTCAATATTATTGGCTTATTTATTTTAACAATCAATATTAGCATTTATTTTTTTCATATTTTGAAATATAATTAGTATGGTTAAATATATATCATATAAAAGGGAAAGTGTAGATTTATGGATAGAAAAGATGATATTCAATCAGAATTTTTAAAGCTTAAAGAGGAGTTTGAAACTTATCAAAATTTTGCTGAAAGCACTATTCAAATGATGAATGAGAAAAATACTCAACTGGAGAAAAAGTTAGACTCATTGACAAATATCATAGAGATAAGTAAGTATATTAATTCTAACATAAGTGCTGACAATCTTATAACTATGATTAATGATATGATTATTGGAATATTAGGAGTTACATATTCTTCTATCTGTCTTATAGATAAAAACACAAATCATTTAATAGTAAAGGCTACAAATATTAAAAGTAATAAATTAAATTTTGAGGAAGATGAATTTTTCAAGAACCTCAATAATGAGCAGCCTTTTGTATTGAACTGTAAAGATCCAATGCTACTTGGATGTGATACAAAGGTAAATATACATTCTATAATAGGTGTACCTATATATCTTAGAAATGAGTTTAGAGGATATATAATAGTAGAACATACGCTCTTGAATTTTTTTAGTCACGATCATATAACATTTATATCATCTATTGCAAATCAAATAGCCATAGCTCTCGAAAATAACTTTTTATATAATCAGATTAAGGAGGCTTCTATTAAAGATCCACTTATGGGTATATATAATAGAAGATACTTTTTCGAATTTTTAGAGAAGAAGGTTTTAGAAAATTCAAGAGAAGAATTTGCAATTGTCATGATGGATATAGACAATTTTAAAAAATTTAATGACACTTATGGACATCAATTTGGGGATAAGGCACTTATTTCTATAGGTGAAATATTAAAAGACGGCTTGGAAGAAAATGATTGTGTTGCAAGATATGGTGGAGAAGAAATAGTAATTTATATAAATAAAGCCTATAATCATCAGCTTGTTTTTAACAGAATAGAAGAAATAAGAAAGAAAATTTGTGGAAATGTTGTTGAATATGATGGTAATAGAAAATCCATATCTGCCAGTTTTGGAATAAGTTATTATCCTCAAAATGGAGATACAGTGCAAAAAGTATTAAGTGTAGCAGATGCCATGCTTTATGAAGCCAAAAATTTAGGCAGAAATAGGGTTATCACTGTCTAAATTCAATAAAATTTTATTTTAAAAATAAGTTTATATGAGGTTATTATTGATAATTGTTAAATTTACATATATACTAATAAAATAGGTAAAAATTTAGCTTTATGGAGTGATTTAATTGTCAAGTGTAGTAGATACTTTAATAGAACGTGGATTTATAAAACAGTTTACACATGAAGAGGAAATAAAAGAACTTCTTGAAAAGGAAAAAATAACTTTTTACATAGGTATTGATCCAACAGCAGATAGTTTACATATAGGTCATTTTCTTGCACTTATGCTTATGTCGCATATGCAAAGGGCAGGACACAGACCTATAGTACTTATGGGTGGGGGAACTGCCATGATTGGTGATCCTTCAGGAAAAACAGATATGAGAAAGATGCTTACAAAAGAGGATATAGACCACAATGTAGAATGTATAAAGGCACAGGTTAGCAGATTTATAGATTTTACTGATAATAAGGCTATCTTAGCAAATAATGCTGATTGGTTAATGGATCTAAATTATATAAACTTTTTAAGAGAAGTAGGAGTGCATTTTTCTGTAAATAGGATGCTTACAGCGGAATGTTATAAGCAAAGACTGGAAAAAGGACTTACTTTTTTGGAGTTTAACTATATGCTTATGCAGGGATATGACTTCCTGCAGCTTAATAAAAAATACAACTGCGTTATGGAACTTGGCGGTGATGACCAATGGTCCAACATGATTTCTGGTGTAGAACTCATAAGGAGAAAGGAAGGGAAACCTGCCTACGCTATGACAGCTACTCTTCTTACAAATAGTGAAGGTAAGAAAATGGGTAAGACTGAAAGTGGAGCTATATGGCTGGACCCCGAAAAGACTACTCCTTATGATTTCTATCAATATTGGAGAAATGTAGCTGATTCAGATGTAGAAAAATGTCTTTCACTTTTAACCTTCCTTCCAATTGATGAAGTTAAAAGGCTTGCAAGTTTAAAAGATGCTGCCATAAATGAAGCAAAAAAAATATTGGCTTTTGAGGTTACAAAGCTTGTACATGGAGAAGAAGAAGCTAAAAAGGCAGAAAAAGCAGCTGAAGCTCTTTTCTCTGGCGGTAAGGATATGAGCAATGTACCAACAGTAGCTATGACTAGAGAAATGCTTGAAGGATCACTTTTAGATGCACTAGCTTATACAAAGATAATACCTTCAAAGTCAGAGGGCAGAAGACTTATACAACAGGGTGGAATTGTATTGAATGATGAGAAGGTAACGGATGTAAATGTGATTATCAGTGAAAGTGATTTTAAGGATGGAAGTATACTTTTAAAGAGGGGAAAGAAAAAATTCTATAAAATAGTTATTGAATAAGTAGAAATACTGTACCAGCTGAATTTGGTACAGTATTTTTTAGCTAAGTATTAGTTTAAAGAAAATTTATTATTTTTATGTAATGAACTTTAAAATAAATAATAAATTTATATTAAAAAATTGAATTTACATGACTTTACTGAAAAAATATAGTAAATTAACGATAATATATATAGTATAAGATTTAATAAAAACCTTGTCTAACTATAAGAATTACTCTTATAAAAGGGGGGATTATATGGCTGGAATATCAAATATTAATAATCCTATGCAATATGGTACTGGGAAATTAGTTCGTAAATTAAGTTTTGAGATAGGTGAAATATTTTCTGCTAGAATAGTAGATGAAAATGTAGGCAAGAATGAAGTTGTATTGAAATTAACTAATGGATGGAAATTTAGCGCAAAGCTTGTTAGCAGCATAAATTACAATACCAATGTTCTCAATAAATTTATAGTAGATGGATATGAAGATGGTAAAATAAAAATAAAGATGTTTTCTTCAGATAAAGGTAATAGTGAAAATGTAATAAATTCTCAAGAGGGTATTTTAAAAAATTATATAAATAATACCTATACTAAGGAAGATTATAATATATTAAAATCTTTGATGGACCATAATATCCCACTTACTAAAGAGAATATCTTAAATGTAAAATCCTTAATGAAATTTAAAGACAGTATAATTGAAAATCCGGATAAAGCGGATGAATTTATATTACATTACATGAAAAATAATAATATAGATGTAAATAGTGTCAGGGGAAAGGAGGTAAAAAAATTATTAGAAAAGCTTTTTACACAATTAAAGAATATAAGTCAGGAAGAAATTGCTTTCTTTATGGAAAATGGAATAGGTGTTGATGGAGATAACATAGAAAGTTTTAATAAAATTTTTAAACAGAATTCTGAAGTTTATAAATTATTGGAAAATATAAAAGAGGAAATATATAATCCCAATATTTTTGATGACAGTACAAATTCATTGAAAAGACAAGCAGGAGAGAATATACTTACTAAATCTTTAAATAGTTCAGTTGACCATAAAGAAATAGATAATAAATTATCAGAAAATAATTTAAATAAAGTAATAATTAGTGAAATAAATTCTAAAATTGATGAAATGAAAAATATTATTAGGAATATGATTTCTAGTGATAATCTTAATAAAGAAAGTTTGGATAAAATATTAAGTACATTAGGTAAGAGTATAAATGATATAAAAGTATTCAATGATATATCACAAGCATATTATTATCTTGATATACCTTTGAATTTTAAAAATAGTGAGTATAATTTTAAACTTATTCTTAAAGATGACAGAAAGAGCGGAAAGAAAGTGGATTCAAAAGATGTTAAATTCATAGCTTCTGTTAAAACTGTTAATATGGGAACAATAGATGCTTTTATAACTGTAAACAATAAAAATTTAAATATAGATATAAAATCAGAAGAAAAATGGACTAGAATTTTGGAAGTATCTAAAAATAGGCTGCTAAATAAAATAGAACAAATGGGATATGCAGTAAATGTTTATGTAAAGCCTAAAGAAAATGAAGTTAATATATTAAACAGCAGAAGCTTTTTTAATAATGAATATATTTATAATTTAGATAAGAGGGTATAAGATAATTAATCTATTGGAGGTAGGTATAAATGTCTTATAAAAGAAAAAAAGCAGCAGCATTAAAATATGATACAGGATATGAAGCTCCAATAGTTACAGCTGCAGGTGTTGGGGCTTTGGCAGATAAAATTATAGAAAAAGCTGATGAAAATAAAGTCCCTATAGTGTATAATAAGGAGTTAGCAGATTTATTATTAAATGTAGATATAGGCAGCAGTATACCAGAAGAGCTGTATGAGGTAGTTGCAGAGGTAATAAATTATGTTATTGATATAGATGATAATATAAATAAAGAATCTAATAAGAAATAACATCTAAAAGGATACTGTTAATATTTTATGATTTATTTTATAGTTGTATGTTTTATAAAGGGGGGAAATTAATGGCTTTATACGCTATATCAGATCTCCATTTGGCATTGAGTGGAGATAAGCCAATGGATATATTTGGTGATAATTGGTATAGGCATGATGAAAAAATAAAAAATAATTGGATAAATATTATTTCAGAAAAAGATACAGTACTCATTGCAGGAGATATATCTTGGTCTATGCATATGGAAGAGGGGATAAAAGACTTGGAATGGATTCATAGTCTTCCTGGAACAAAAATATTTATTAAAGGAAATCATGATTATTTTTGGACTTCCATAACTAAGTTAAATGAACTTTATGAAGATATGAATTTTATACAAAATAATTTTTATACCTATAGAGATTATGCTATTTGTGGAACTAGAGGATGGAATAATCCTAAATCTGAAAATTTTACCGAGCATGATGAAAAAATATATAGGAGAGAACTTATAAGGTTAAGATTATCTTTAGAGACTGCTGTTAAAAATGGATTTAATAAAATAATAGTAATGGTTCATTTTCCTCCTTTTTCCGAGAAAGAGGAGGAAAATGATATGACAAATTTACTGGAAGAATATCCAGTGGAAAAAGTTATTTATGGACATTTGCATGGTAGTTCGCTTCAAAGAATAAAAGATAAGATCAATAAAAATAATTTAGAATATATAATTACATCCTGTGATTATATAAATTTTACTCCAATAAAAATTTTAGAATGATTTTTATTGGAGTAATTTTAAAAGAATTTTGAAAAAAAACCTTTGCCTTTTTTCTTTGGCTTTTTAATTTCTATATTTTTGTCAAGGCTAGAATTAGAGGAAACTTCTATACTTTCTTTACTGAGAGTTATTAAATCCTTTTGATCTCTTGCTTTATCTTTAATTTTCTGATTGGCCTTCGGATTTGTTATAACATTTCCGAGCCAAAGTAGTGCTTCATCAGAATCACCTATACGTCTGCTTAGTTCTCCAATTAAATACATGGTAGTAAATTTGTCCATGCTATATATAGGAAAATCCTCATTATTGTAGGCTTTCTTAAAACCTAAAAGAGAGTACTTCATAAATAGATTTTCATTTTCACTTTGTGAAAGTATTCTATACATCCAAGATAATTTTAAACAATTCATAGCCTTTTTACTGGATGGGGATTCTATGATGGTATAATTTAAAAGAGAGAGCTTATATCTTTCTATAGCTATATTTACATCATATACAGCGGGATAAATTTTCCCCTTCCATTTTGTACTGATTTTGTTCTTTACCATATCTTTTTGAGAGTTTTTTATTTTATTAAAATCGGTTTTCATAGAAGCATATCCACAGTCATTACAAATCCATACATCATAAAAGTATGGATTAATTATATTGTAGTTTATAAAAAAATCACTATCTTTTTTTATTATTCTATAGGAGGATGTTTTAATAGATCTAGCCTTAAAAGTACTTCCGCATACAGGGCAGGTAATGGTTCTGTCATATAAGAGGTCAGCATGAGAAATTTTATTATTATCTTCAGCTGTTTTTTTAATCTTTTGGCCCTCTTTTTCGTATATATTTAATTTGTCAATATCTTTAAATCCTAGATCATCTAAATCTGAAAATATATTATTATCCATAAAGCTACCCCCCAATCTGTAAAATAACTAATTTTTATTATATCAAAAAAATGAGGTGATTACATAAAAAAGTTTAAAATAATTTATTTTATTTGTTTGATTTTGGTGAAATATGTCTAAATAGTATATATAAAAGAAATTTTATGTAATTGAAAAATATAACATATAATATTATAATAACTTATTGGAGATAAAATTCCGTATATTAAAGTATTTAATAGAACTATACTAAATAAATTAATTGGAGTAGTTGGATTGTTATTTTTTATTATAGTCTAAAGGGCAATTAATTGTTAAACAAATTTTTATTGAAAAGGATGATTTTATGGCTATGATGATTAAATGGAAGACATTTTTAATTCCCTATAGTCAGGCGGTAGATGAATTAAAAGTAAAAATTAGAAATATAAGAAAAGAATATAGAAAAAAGAATGAGTATTCCCCAATTGAGTTTGTTACTGGAAGAGTAAAGGAAATTTCAAGTATTCTTGAAAAGGCCAAAAAATTAAATTTAACTTTGGATGAAATAGACAGCTTTATGGAAGATATAGCTGGAATAAGAATAATGTGTCAGTTTGTAGATGATATTGAAAGAGTGGCAGAATTAATCAGACAAAGGCAAGATATGCTTGTAATAAATGAAAAAGATTATATAGATAATGTAAAGGAAAGTGGATATAGAAGTTATCATATGATTATAAAATATCCTATTAATTTAGCAGAGGGTAAAAAAGAAATACTAGCAGAAATACAGATAAGGACTTTGGCAATGAATTTCTGGGCAACTATAGAACATTCTTTAAATTATAAATATAAGCATGATATACCTATAGAGATAAGAAACAAGTTGAAAAATGCTGCAGATGCTGCATTTCAGTTAGATGGACAGATGCTTGAAATAAAAGATGAAATAAAAGATGCTCAAAAATTATTCGAAGTTAAGTCAAATTTAATTTCAGATATTGTAAATAATATTCTTGTATTGTCTTCCATGAATAAATTATCTGAGGTATCTTATTATAAAAGCCGATTAAATAAACTTCTTGAAGAGGGAGACGAATTTGAACTAAGTAATTTATTAGATTCTATAGAAAAATCCATTTATGAGTTTAGGAAGTATTAGAAAAATTCGTAGTTATTTATTTGAATATATGGAAAACACAGCATAAGTCAAGTATGCTGTGTTTTTTTATTGGACAAAAATTCATGTATATGGAAAAATTACATTGGGTTTATTTTTTCTAAAGTTTTTTTGTTTCTTATGTGAAATGTTATGTATACTATAGTTGGTATAATAATAAAATTAGCAAGTGCTATATATATAAATATGTTTAGTGATTTAAAAAGTAATTTAATATCTTTAGATAAGAAAAATGATGATATTAAAACCAATAAAGTTACACAATAAATATAAAATCTGTTATCAATATTTAATTTCTTCAATATTAGTTTCATGGAGAAAAGAGTTAATACATATTTTATATACCAACCAGCAATTACTTGCAGTAATACATACAATTCTCCACTTTCAAGAAATCCCCAGTAATTTATAAGTTGAGTCTGAATTAGTTTTGGATAATATATTATATTTCCTCTTAATGCTCCAAAAGTGCTTATAATACCCATGGTAGAAACTACTTCCATTTGAATAATAAATAATAGAGCTATGAAAATACTTTTTTTCAGTGTATTTTTATTTTTGATTTCAGTTAAAAATGGCAGTATCATAGAAAAAAAGCTGAAAAATCCCAAACTTTTTACTATTGCCATAATGAAGTTTGGGGTCACTCCTTTTTCCATGATAGGCAGTAAAAAATTAAAATTTTTATATTTTGATGTAAGTATAGCCAAATTTGTTCCTGAAATACTTACAAAGGTCATGCCTATTATTGATACAATTACTATTGCGTTCTTTCCTCTGCTGAATGTATAGATGGCTGGAATTGCAAAAAATATAGTGAAAAACCAAGGTGGTGTGTTGGCTAACATGTTTACATGCATTGAGTTAGATTCAACAGAGCTACATTCCACTAAAGTAAGAAATAAAGTTATTATAAAGCACCAGATAAGAATATTCCCTAGAGTTTTTCCCATAGCAGTACAATATATATCTTTCATATTATAGTTATTATTTTTTTCAGTTATACTTATAATCATATAGGCAAATAACATTAAGAGTATTCCTGAACATATAACAGCTATCCAAGAATCCCTTCCACCTATTTCTGTATATAGACGTGGATAAGTCTTCATAGAAACTATAGCCATTCCACTTAAGACGAAGAATAAATGGGTACCATTAAATTTATCCATAACATTACCTCTTTTGCATAAAGTATTTAGAAAAATCCATACTATTATTGAAATCTCTTTAACATAGTAGTAGTATTTCATATTTAATGAATATTATGCAATGATTAGAAAAAAATGAGGCAGGTGATAATATGAATGAAGATTATATGACATTTGTAAAGGAAAAACTTAAGGGTAATGTAGATGTAAAATTTAGAAAACTAAAATGTAAAAAAGGCTGTATATCTATAATATTTATTGATAACTTGTCGGATGCTAAGTTTATTAGTCAATATATAATTGAACCTATTGTAAGGGAAAAGGATATTATTGAAACTGCAGAGGATGTAAAGAAGAATATTCTGTTTGCCAATTCTATAGGAGATATAGATACTAGTCATGATGTACTTATCCATATACTATCAGGAGATGTGGTTGTAATTTCTGATTTTTATGAGGGATTAATATTTTGTGAGGCCAAGAGCTGGAATAGGAGATCTGTAGGAATACCAATTACAGAAAGTGTAATAAAGGGACCTAGAGAAGGTTTTACGGAGGCTTTTGTAGACAATATTTCACTTATAAGAAGAAAAGTTAGAAATTCTGATTTAAAATTTGAGAGTATGTATATAGGAAAAAAATCAGATACCATTGTGGTATTATCTTATATTAAGGGTGTAGCTAATGATAAATTAGTATCTCATATAAGAAAAGAATTAAAGAGTATAGATACAGAATTTCTACTGGATACAAATTATGTAGAGGAAAAATTAAAAGAAAAGAAAACACTATATGATACCATAGGTTATACGGAAAAGCCAGATATAGTGGCCTCCAAACTGTTTGAAGGAAGAGTAGCTATAATTGTTGATGGGACTCCTTTTGTAATTACAGCACCTTATTTCTTTTATGAAAATTTTCAAATGCCAGATGACTATTATTTAAATAAATATATGTCAAATGCTTTGAGAATTTTAAGATGGATTTCCTATTTTATTTCTGTACTTTTACCAGGATTGTATGTTGCACTGACTACCCATCACTTTTCTCTGATACCTTCTGTATTCGTATTTAGACTTTCTATATCAAGGGCTGGGGTACCATTTCCAATGGTAATAGAAGTTATTCTAATGATATTTTTCTTTCAGATATTAAGAGAGGCTGGAGTAAGGTTACCTCAGCCGGTAGGTCAGGCAATGAGTATAGTTGGTGCATTGATTTTAGGACAATCAGCTGTAAGTGCCGGCTTTGCATCTGAAACCACTATAATTATTGTAGCATTAACCTCTATTGCTCTATTTTTAACGCCTAAAATTTATGGTCCAGTAACTTTTTGGTCAATTTTACTAATATTGTTTTCCAGTATAGTTGGATTACCAGGATATTTTGTAGGAATAATTTTAATGATATCTGAATTAGCTGGTCTTAAAAGCTGTGGCTTTAAGTATATATTTCCAATGGGTACCATCAAAAAATTCAATTTTGGAGATATAGTTTTAAGAGATGACTTAGATTCTATATCTAAAGATTTTACAAATGAGGGTGGTAAGAAATGAAGAAAATATTAATGTGTTTATTTTTAGCATCTTCCATATTTTTAAATGGATGTTTTAGTTATGTAGATATAAATAATGTAGTTTTTGTAACCTCTGTAATATTTGATATAGATAAAGATAATAATCCGGTTATATACCTAGAAATTTTTAAATCTATAAGAGCTGCTTCAAAAGCCGCAGAAACAGGTCAGAGAATTGTTCTAAAGGGAACAGGAAAAACTGCCTATGAAGCATTAAATGATGTAAACTTAGCTTCCAGCTATCAAATAAACTACACCCAAAACAAAGCTATAATATATACAAAGAGAGCTGCAGCACAGGGAATAGAAAGTTATTTTGATATATTTAGAAGAGATACCCAAGCTATAATAAAACCCTACATGCTTGTTTATGATGGAGATGTAGAAAGACTTGCAAAGGGAAATTTTGAAGGAGAACAATTTATAGGATTATTTATATGGGATTTAATAATTAATGTGAGAAGCAGCCCAAGAGCAGTACAATCTTCTCTCAATAGATATTTATCAAGAAGGGTATCTCCAAGCAGGACAGATGTGCTGACAGTGCTGAAGATAGATAATGATCAACCTAATCCTTCATTGGTAATTAATGGTGGAGCCATAATGGAAAATGATAAATTAGTTGAAATGCTTCCAAGTTCAGAGGGTCAGGCATATAATTTCCTCGTTGATGTAATACAACAAGGATCCATGGAAGTGGCAGATCCTAGAGACAGCAGTAAATATATATCTTTATCTATAGAAAATAGCAAAACCGATACAGATGTAAATTTACGGGGTAACACTGTAGATGTTACAAAGAAGATAAATGTAAAGGCAAGAATTGTAGAATTTCAAAAGTATATGGACTTAACGGATGAAGAATTAGAGCAGATTAGAAAAGGTGCAGAAGCCAATTTAATTAATGCCTGTACAAATATATTTAACAAGTATAAGAAGAGAGATTTGGATATCTTTATGATTGGTCAGGAACTTGAAAATAAATATGGTGATAAAATTCCTATAGGAGGAGAGGTTATAAAACATGCCAATATGAAAATAGAGCCAAGAGTATTTATTGATAGCCCTGGAAAAATTGATAAATATCAACAATAATTTAAATTTATAAGTTATAATTATAAAAATTTTAGATATGAAATTTTTGGTATATATAAAGATATTACATATACACTAATAAATTATTATATACTGTATATGTAATATCTTATTTAATATATTTTATTTTACAACTATATTAACAAGGTGTCCTTTAATTACAATTACTTTAACAACCTTTTTACCTTCAACAGCAGCTTTAATGTTATCATCATTTAAAGCAAGTTCTTTAATTTCATCTTCTTTTAAATTAGAAGCTATATTTGTTCTGGCTTTAATCTTACCATTTACTTGTATAGCTATTTCCATTTCATCTTTGATTAATGCCTTTGGATCAAATTTTGGCCAGGATTCATTGAAAACTGAAAAATTATTTCCACAATTAGCCCACATCTCTTCAGCAAAATGAGGAGCAAAAGGAGATAGAAGTCTTATGAAATCATCAACGCATTCCTTTAAGAATTCTGGATTCTTTTTATCTTCATTTATATATTTTGAAAGTGCATTTGTAAATTCCATTATTTTTGCTATGCAGGTGTTAAACTGGAACTTTTCAGCATCTTCGCTTATACCTTTAATGGAAAAATTTCTTACATAGTTAAGTTCTTTTTCAGCTTTATCTATAGTATTCTTACTGTTATCTGAAGATTCAGTGCACTGAGACAGAATTCTTTCCACTCTGTCTACAAATTTAGAAATAGCCTTTATACCATCATCGCTCCAAGCTCCACCTTCTGTATAGTCAAAACCAAACATAAGATATAATCTAAATACATCTGCACCATATTCGCTTATATAATCATCTGGTGATATTGTATTTCCCTTGGATTTACTCATCTTTTGTCCATCTGGTCCAAGGATCAATCCCTGGTGTCTTAAGGAAAGAAAAGGTTCATCAAAGTTTAAGTATCCCATATCTCTTAATGCTTTTGTTATAAATCTTGCATATAAAAGATGCATGCAGGCGTGTTCAGGACCTCCAACATATTTATCTACAGGAAGCATTTTGTTTATTATTTCAGGATCAAAGGCTTTGTCACTGTTTTTATTGTCTGCATATCTTAAATAATACCAAGATGAACATACGAAGGTATCTAAAGTATCAACTTCTCGTTTTGCTGGCCCGCCACAATGAGGGCAAGTTGTATTTACAAATTCATCACTTTTAGCAAGGGGAGATTTACCATCTGGAGCAAACTCAACATCATAAGGAAGTTCTACAGGCAGCTGCTCTTCTGGCACAGCTACAGTACCACATTTTTCACAATAAACTATAGGGATAGGAGCACCCCAATATCTTTGTCTTGAAACAAGCCAATCACGAAGTCTGTAGTTGACTTTCCAGTGCCCTAGATTTTTGGAAGATAATAATTTTACTATAGCTTCTTTGGCTTTATTACCAGATAGACCGTCAAATTCACTACTATTAACAAGTTTGCCGTATTCAGTATAAGGAAGGCTGTCTCCACCTTCAATTACTCTTATTATTGGAAGATTATATTTTGTTGCAAAGGCAAAATCTCTCTCATCATGAGCTGGTACTGCCATAACTGCACCTGTTCCATAAGTTGCAAGTACATAGTCGGCTACCCAGATTGGTACTTTTTTGCCGTTTGCTGGATTTGTGGCATAGGCACCAGTGAATACACCGGTTTTTTCTCTTGTTAAAGATTGTCTTTCTATATCTGTTTGCTTTGAGGATTGAATTTTGTACTCTTCTACAGCAGATTTGTATTCCTCTGTGGTTACTTTATCTGTTAGAGGGCTTTCAGGAGCCAGAACTACATAGGTAACTCCTAGTAATGTATCAACTCTTGTAGTGAATACGTCAAAGGTTATATCGCTGTTGTCTACTTTAAAAGTAGCTTCTGCACCTTTGGATTTACCTATCCAATGTCTTTGCATAGCTTTTGTCTTTTCAGGCCAATCCAAATCCTCAAGTTTTTGTAAAAGCTCTTCCGAGTAATCAGTAATTTTTAAAAACCATTGTGTCAAATCTTTCTTTATTACTTCACTGCCGCATCTTTCACAGCCGCCATCTACTACCTGTTCATTTGCAAGTACTGTATTACAGCTAGGGCACCAGTTAACAGGAGCTTTTTTTCTGTAAGCTAATCCTTTTTCATAAAGTTTTAAAAATAGCCATTGAGTCCATTTATAATAGTCAGGAAAACAGGTAACTACTTCGTGGTCCCAATTGAACATTGCACCCATAGCTTTAAGCTGCTTTTCCATAGTTTCTATATTTTTAAGAGTAGAATCTTTTGGATGAATACCTGTTTTTATAGCATAGTTTTCTGCAGGAAGACCAAAGGCGTCAAATCCCATAGGCTGAAACACATTGAAACCCTGCATTCTTTTAAATCTTGCCCAAGAGTCTACCGGACCATAATTAAACCAGTGACCAGCATGAAGCTTTGCACCAGAAGGATATGAAAACATTTCAAGTGCATATAATTTTTTATCCATATTTGATTCATCAAATTTATAAAGTTTTTTATCTTGCCATATTTTTTGCCATTTTTCATCAATTTTAGTATTGTAGTTTCCCAATTAAATAACCTCCTCGTAATTTTAATATGTAATTTATCCTGTGCTTTCTAGCTATAATACTCTAAATTTTAAAAGATAGAGATTATATAGGTATGCAAAGATAATTAGTTTAAAAGTGGTGTAAGTACAAAAGTAAATATCAACTAAGTAAGAACTATTGATTAAAGTCCAAATAAAAAACCTCCATCTCAAAAAAGAGACGAAGGTTAAACTCCGTGGTACCACTCTACTTAGGTAAGAACCTCACTTTATAATATAACGGATTAACCGTACTACTTTTTAGTAGTAATGCTCCCAAGCGAGTTCATATATAATCATCACTGTTTTGCAGCAATCAACAGCTCTCTTTAGATGAGTTCAATATTACTATTCTTGTTCAAGGCAAAATATAATAATGTAATTATGCCACTATATTATAAGTTATAAAGTATTTATTGTCAATAAATTAAAATAAAAAAGCTAAGATAAAAATCTTAGCTTTTCTTTGGCTGCCCTAGCAGGACTCGAACCCACACAATGCCTGAACCAGAATCAGGTGCCTTACCAATTTGGCTATAGGGCATCAGCAACAATTAATATTCTATCATTTTTTTTATAAATGTCAATATAAATCTTATGAAAATTTTAGAATAAATAGTTTCATGCAGGAAAATATTCCCTTTATACAACATAGAGGTGAATTCTATTATGATATTGTTCTCAAGGATGATACTAAAATTAATGCAGGTTTTTTAGGAACGGTTTCAGCAAAAGATGATAAGGATATATATTTAGCTTTAAAAGAATTAGATGAAATATTAGTTAAAACTGGTGCACAAAAGACAGTGGACAGTAAATATTTCAACATAGGAGTTAAGGATTTAGATAAATTATATGCAAATAGAATAAGGAGTATTTTACTAAATATAAGATAAATAAAAATCAGATTGACTATTGACATTACACAGATATAATGTTAATATAATAAAAATAATTTATTTCTGAAATATTTTGAAAATTTAATACAGAGTACTCTTATCAAGAGTGGTGGAGGGACTGGCCCTTTGAAGCCCGACAACCGGCATTAATTTAAATGTATCGGTGTTAATTCCTACAGGTGTGTAATATTTTGAAAGATGAGAAATTTAGTATAAACATAAATTTTTTTATAGCAAAAACTACTTTTCTTATAGGAAAAGTAGTTTTTGCTATAATTGATTTCACCTGACTAACTTGGCGTAAGTCTCTCACGCACTCTGTACAGCCCTCACACAAAATCGAAAACAAGATTTTAGTTCTCTGCTTGCACTCTGTGAAAGCGACCAAATACAAAATAAATTTTGTTTTGTCTGCTTTTCTTCAAGTTGGAGTTCTACGCCAAGTAAGCCATGCATTTGCAGTTCTAAAATTCAGATGGGGTAAAAGAATCCCCACCTGAATTAAGAACTTGCTTCAATTTTAGAGATTTAAATAAATGGAGGTATTTAAAATGGATATAGGAGATAGGTTTCTAAACATTCTCAATGATAACGCTGGAAATTTTAAAAATGATGAGGCCTTTGCTATTTGCCCTAAAGTTTTTTATGAAAACTTAAGTGAAAAAGAAATTTCTGCTATGCAGGAACTTTACAGCAGAGCTTATAAAAAGGCACAAGAGCAGGTTAATAAAAATAAATATAATGGTTTTAATGACTTTTTTAATGGGAGTGGAATATAAAAGTTTTAGATGAATTGAGATTATAGTATTTAAATATAAAACTACAGTACTATTTATAGAATAGATTATATAAATAACGCTGTAGTTTTTTGTGGCTAAAATAAAACTATCCTAAAAAATCTGTGTGAATTTTCTTCAGTGGAGTTTACACAGATTTTTTTATTGAATATGTTTTAGTTAATAAATAGCTAATATTATAAACTTAATTTTAATATTATTTTTGAAAATTACAAATTTTATACGAATTATTTAATTTATTAATTACAAGTTGGTTTACTATGTATTCTATGTTATAATAAGTGGTACAAAATACTTGTTTTTATTTGGTATTTTGTAAAAAATAATAAAATTTTAGAAAAAGTTAAAATAATATATAAATTAAAATATCTAAAAATTTTTAAAAGGGATGATGTACAAATGAAAATACTAGGGAAAATAAAAGTAAGAGTAAAAATGGTATGCGCTTTTCTTATTATAACAGTATTAATTGCTGTAGTGGGAGTAATTGGAATGAGTTCATTAAAGAAGGTTAATGCAAATTCACAAGATATGTACAAAAATAGTCTGCAGAATATTTATATGCTTACAGATATGCAGAAAAATTTAATAAGGGATAAAAGTGATATAATACAATTGGTTTATCTAAAAAATCCTGTAAAAAATTTTGCATTAAAGCAGGAGATTAATACTAATGTCAGTACAAACAATATACATATAGCTAATATTGAAAAAATACCCATGAAAGATTCGGATAAAAAATTATGGGATACATATAAAAGTCAATTACAACAGTATAGAGAAGACAAAAAGAAAATTTTACAATTGGTTGACAATAATGATTTCGATGGAGCAATAAAAGAATATGAAAATTCCGTAAACAAGTGGGAGACAATGTTTCAAACTATAGATAATCTTGTAGCTACTAATTCTATGGGAGCAAAATTAACTAATGAAAATAATATGTCGGTTTATACTAATTCAAATACTAGTATTCTCATATGTATTATAGGAGGAGTTGTTCTCTCATTAATTTTAGGGTTGATTCTTACTAGAGAAATAACGAAGCCTTTGTTAAAAATAAAAGCTTTTGCAGAGAGGCTTGCTGATTTTGATTTTTCAATATTCATAGCAGTATCTGGCAAGGATGAGTTTTCTCAAACTGCAATTGCTCTTAATACTGCACAAAAAAATGTTAATAGTCTAATTAAAAATATTATACAGAATTCTCAGTATATGAATACTGCCAGTGAAAAACTTTTCTCTATGGTAGAAGAATTAAATTCAAATTTTAAAAATATAGATTCATCTACAAAACACATAACAGTTCAATTACAGGAAACCAGTGCTTCTTCTGAAGAAATTAGTGCTTCAGTACAGGAGGTAGATGCAAGTATTAATCAATTGATGGAGAGATCAATGGAAGGAAGTAATAATGCCAATGAATCTAAAGAAAATGCTAAAAGTGTAAAGACTAAAGTAGAAAATTCTATAAAACAGATAAGGGATTTATATGATGAAAAAAGAAATAAGATTTTAAAATCCATAGAGGATGGAAAGGTAGTAGAGAATATAAAGGTTATGTCAAATGCAATTGCAGATGTTTCTAAACAGATAAATCTGCTGGCTCTTAATGCTGCTATTGAAGCTGCCAGGGCGGGTGAACAGGGCAAAGGCTTTGCAGTAGTTGCAGAAGAGGTTAGGAAGCTTGCTGAACAGTCAGCGGAATTAGTGACAGAAATTCAAGATACTATTTTAAAAGTTCAAAAGGCTTTTAAAAATCTTTCAATTAACAGCAATGAAGTACTAAGATTTATAAACGAAAATATTAATGCGGATTTGGAGGATTTTGAAAATATGGGGAACCAATATTATGATGAAGCAAATTTTGTGAGTTCTATGACGGAAGAAATAGCTGCTATGACAGAAGAAATAAATGCTACTGTAGATCAAGTTAGTACAGCAGTACAAGGTATGGCAGGAGCCGCTCAAAAATCCTCTGAAAATGCAGATACTATAAAAGATAGCATAGTGGAAGTAACGGAGAGTATAGAACAAGTTTTTAAAACCTCACAAGACCAGGCTGAACTTGCACAAAAACTTAATGAGGCAACACAAAAATTTAAGATATAATAACTGATGAAAATTAATTTAAAGATCAGAATTGCAAAGAATTCTGATCTATATTTTTGTTTTAAATTAATAATATATGAAGGTTTATGACAAAAAAACAATAGTTTATTACAATATTAACAAAAAGTACATGAAATATGATATTATATATGGAATATGCAGATAAATACTTGAAATGAGAGGACTATCATAAGATGGAACAGATAAGAGAGTACACATTAATTGAGGATAAAAAAGTCAAAAGAATATTTAATATAATGATTTTTATATTATTTGTCAGTATCTGTGCTTTTGGAAGCTTTGAGCTTCTTAAGATACAAATATATAACCAGCACAAAGATGATTTGAATTTTTTACATATTGTATTAAAAATTATAATTATTTTATATATGTCTATCTTCATACATGAATTGGGGCATTTAGTTATAGCGAGAATATATAAATATGATCTGAAGTTTTTCTGTGCAGGGCCATTTTTTATATTAAAAGATAAGGGGAAATTAAAATTTAAAATTAAAATAACAGCATTTTTATTTGGGGGAGCCACAGGGATCGATCTACAAGCCTCTGTAAAATCAGAAGAAGATTTTATAAAACTGAAGAAAGAATTTAAAAGTTTTTTATTAGGTGGTTGTATATTTAATGGACTATTTGCAATAATAGGTACATTTTTAATGCTCAATAATACTACTATTGATGTTGGATTTATTATAGTGCTTATAAATATATTATCAATTATAGGATGTATTTTTCCTTTAGGAGATATAGAAAAGATAATAATTTTAAATAAAAATTCTGAACATATTTTCTTATTTATGCAAAATGATTTATCAATAAATTATGCAGTTAATGATTTCTATAGAGAAAAGATAGTTGACTTTGTAAACATAAGATTAATGGCAGGTCAATATAACTATGATGTATTAACTTGTATGCTTAGTTTAATTGAATATAACATAGTACACCATAAGCCGCAGCCAGAGGAATTTAATAGATTTCTTTATTGGTTAATACATAATCATGAAACTCTAAAATCTCAGCATAAATTTCTTATAAGACATAAAATTAACAGTATAATTACAAGAATAATTGATTTTAGGTTGTTACCTGAAGACTTGATAGAAGGAAAAAAAGTAAAAGTTATGAGGACAATAAAAGAGGCTCGGAATAGTGCATATATTGAGTTTGAGGAATATAGAAAGAATAAGAATATTTTAGAGAGTAAAAGAGTTTTTCAAGAAAAAAGCACGTATATTAAAAAGAAAAACACAAAAATTTCCACAAAAAAGCACATTATCATCGATAATGTTATTTCAATAGCTATAGGACTTGTTCTATACATAATTATTATTTTTATAAATCCATCAATCAATGAAGTGAATTCAATAATAGATATTTTAATCTTTGCAGTTTGTTTTGTAATAGGAGATATGATTTATAAAACAATAAAAAAATATATTAAGAGAGAGTAGATGTAATGGAGTTAAAAAGGACAAAGATGCTCATAAAAATAATAATTAATGATTTAAAAGAAAGCAGTATTTTTTCGAATACAATACTTAACGTAATAATAAAAATTTTCCTATGCCTAGGAGTTTTTTGTGGAGTTTATAATCTGTCTAAAGTATTAAAAAGTAATATGCAATTTAATAAATTTATTACTTTAATTATTTGTGTAAATGTTATTTTAATTTATTTAATAAATTTGATTATTCATAAAATTATTATACAGGAAATAAAAAGGATTCCATAATAATATTTTTAAAAAGAGAAAGATTCAACTATATAAAGGCAAGAATAGATTTATTTATAATAAAGATTTTAATTTGTTTTGTAGTACCTTTTATAATGCCTATTTTTATGATACATGAAAATCTAATAGGGATGACAATACTTTTTATATTAATAATAGCAAGTTATTATTTCTTGAATGGAATTTTAATATTTGGAATAAATTATATAAGCTTTAGAGCTAAAAGCTCTATTTCTATAAAAATTTTATACTTGTTCATTTCAATTATTCTATTGTCAGCTTTTATATTTATTGCATCGTATATGACATTTCTAATGTTATCTATAGTTGTAAAACAAGGTATGGCTGCTATAAATTTTAAAATAAGTTTTATTCATATGTTGATTTTGGCAGTAATTTTATGTGTGATATTGATGATTTTATACATATCCATGTGTAATTTTATAAATAAGAATTTATATATATTTTTTTATGATGTACAAGCAGAGGACAAATGTGAAAGTGAAGTTGGAAATAGGTTGATTAGCAGCAGATATTTGAAAAATAAAATACTAATAAAGGATTTAATTGAATTTCACAGAAGAAAATCCATGCTAAAAATTATTGGGTTTATAGTACAGGGACTAGCTTTTGGATTTATGTGTTACATTTATTTAGAAGATCAAACTAATATATATAATTTTATTAATTCTATTCCAATAATAAATTTAATTATACTTTTTCAAATTATTCCGATTACTCTTATATATATATTAATTAGTTACCAGAATATAAAAGTAAAAGATGAGTTGTCTTCTTTAAAACAATTTTCTATAAAAGTAAATATTAAATATATAATAATTGGAAAAAGCAATTATTTATTTTCAATATCAATTGCTCCTTTACTTATAGGAATGACAATATTGTTTTTCAGAAATATAAGCATAAGATTTTTCATTGAGATGATTTATATTATACTTCCAATAACATTTTTTGCAAAATTTTTATCTATATTTACCATAAAATTTATTCTCATGAAAGAAAAATTGAAAGAATTTAAATTAATTATTTTGTTCATAGTTATAGTGTTTAATACAGCTATATTAATATTTACTATGAATCCTGACAATACAATTATACTAAAAAATGTCTATAATATAATTTTTATTCTCTTCAATATTATTTTATATTACACAGAGGTACTGGGATTGATTATATTCAGAAAGTGGTGGGAAAGTGCTGAAAATTAGAGGGTTAAATTATTCCTATGATAATGTTAAAAATGTTTTGGATAATATAAATTTTACAATTGAAGAGGGAAAGGTATATTGCTTGCTTGGAGAAAATGGATCAGGTAAAACTACTCTATTTAAATGTTTGAATGGTGAAGTTAAATGCAATCTAAAGAAAATAGTTTGTAATGATGATATATTGTTTATTCATGATGAAATGAAATTTTATTATTATTTAACAGGAAAAGAATATATAAGTCTTATAATGAATTTTAAAAGTAGAAGTTTTAATAAGGAATATTATGAGTATTTGCTATATAAGTTAAAAATGGAGGATAAAATTAACAATAAAATATTCAGCTATTCCCTAGGAATGAAACATAAGCTGGTATTAATTACAGCATTTTTACTGAATTATAAATATATTTTAATGGATGAACCTTTTACTGCTCTAGACTATATTTCATCGGAAATAGTGATAGATATTGTTAGAGAATATGTAAAAAAGAATAGAGCAATTGTCATATCAACTCATATGCTTGATATAGCTCAGGAAATAGGAGATAAAATTCTTCTTTTAAAGGATGGAAAGATAGTTGAACTGGAAAATTCCTTTGAAAATTCAAAGGAATTAAAGAAAAAAATAAAGGAAATAAACGAAAAATTATTGTAAAGAAAATTCAAAATAATAAAAAACAGAGAGCTGATAAAATGAATTTTATAGAAATGTTATCAGAAAGTATTGTCTTGAAATTAAATAGAAATTTAAATAAAGAAGGTTTAGAACTTCAGAAAATGAAACTAGGTATAGAAATACTACTAATCAATATATCTAAGTTGATAATAATAATGTCAGCATCAATATATTTTAATCTAATAAAACAAACAGCATTTATGATAATAATTTTTGCAGTTATGAGAAGAAATGCTTTTGGACTTCATGCTAAAAATAGTGTTGTATGTACCATAATGTCTCTTACAATGTTTGTTTTTGGAGCTTATTTAAGTTCTTTTATAAAATTAAATAATTATATAGTTTTTATAGCATTTGTAATAATGAGTTTTCTCTTTTTCAAATATGCGCCATCTGATACTGAAAAACATCCTTTGTTAGGAAAGAAATTAAGAAATAAACTTAAGAAAAATTCAGTTTTAAATTGTATTTTATTAATGATAATAGTTTTAGTAATGTCTAGCAAAGAAATAAAGACTTTAAGCGTTTTTACTGTGGCCTTTGAAGTAATAAGTATATTGCCAGTAACATATAGAATACTAAAAAGGAGTTGGAAAAATTATGAGAAATATGAAAGCTAAAATTTCTGATTTTACTGAAAAATTTGCTGATGTTATAGGAGAAGTTTCTATAAAAATAAGTGATAAAACTTGTGAAAAATGTTTTATTCTAGGTATATATGAACCCAATATTCCAATTGAAATATTAAAGGAAAATGCAAGAAAATAAGTAAAATAATAATAAAATTTATGAAAAAGTAACTATTCAGCTATGCTTACAGCATAGTCTGAATTTTGATACACAAAAAAGGGGTATCTAAAAAAATACCCCTTACTAAAAGGTTTAAGTTAAAGTAGGATCAATAGGCTTACCTGTAAAAGCAGATTCTAAACATTCAATAGTATTCTTAGAGTGCTTACGCACAGTAGATATATAGCCACGAATTCTTGCAAAGAATTTTGATCCAGAGGAACTTCTAAATGTACCAGAAACTTTTTGTTTTACCTTTGTCATGCGAATTACTATTTTTATTGACTTGACTTTCTAATGACTTTACACGCTCGTTTAGAGTTTTGTTATCTTTAGAAAGTGTTTCTACTTGAGAATTAAGTGTTTTAATTTCATTTGATAACTCTTTAATAACACCTATAACTTCAGATATACCTTTATTATAAATCTCAATAATTTTACCTTAGCTCACTACGTGTAATCACCTCTATCATTAGTTTTTCAAGACATGTTCTATAATATCAAAAATTTATGATAAAGAGAAGAGTTGTTTTTCATTAATCCAATATTATCACGAAAATAAATTAATGTTAATGCCTGAACAGTTACATGAAAAATATTTAACAAAATTTAAATTGAAGCAATAGTAACAAGAAAAATTTTATACTAGGATAATGAGATTTGTGAAATAGACTAAATGTAGTTTGTTTCACTTTTATTTTTTATTTATAATTTTAATATTAGATTATTTTGTCATAATGTGTTATAATTTTAAAAAAAGAAATTAAGGAGTATTTTGTAAAATATGCAATTATATATTAAGATGATTGGTACAATTTTTCTTGTTTATGTAGGAATGATGAATTTAAACTTATACAAATTTAAAACAAAACAAATTTTATTAATGATAGGTATAACAGAAGTAATTTCATCAATTTTAGTAGTACACTTAGGACAATTTATAGCGTTGATACCAGTACTAGCTATTCCAATGCTAATACTTTATAAGAATAATATAAATATAGTGAAAAGTACTGTATTACCTATATTTTCGATAATAATTGTTGTAATTTCAGATTATGTACTTACTAGCATTATTGTTTATTTTTTTAATACTGATATGTATGCTATGAGCAATGACATTAAATCATATTGGAGTTTGTATATATTAGAATTAATTTTGGTATTTATCACAAGTAAATTTTTAGGCAGTATAATAAATAAAAAAATGAAAATATCCAATCTGAAGATTAAAGGCAAATTTTCTTTTCTCATTATTATAAGTTCAATACTTACCCTTATAATAATGTATGCTAATATAATTTTAGAAGATAAGTTGGGTTTTGAAAGTGACATTATTAGAATAAATGCATTAATGTTTTCTGTATATTTTATAATGCTATTAGTGATAATGTACATATTATTCACAAGTATAAGAAAAGAATTAGAATTAAAGAATAAGCAGGGGTTATACAATAATTTACATGAGTATACCAATAATTTAGAAAAACTATATACAGATATGAGAAAATTTAAGCACGATTATGCTAATATTTTATCTTCTATGCTGGGTTATATGGAGAGTAATGATATGGAAGGTCTTAAAAAGCATTTTAATGAAAATATTGTTCCTTTGGGAAGAAAAATGGAGGCTAATAATTTTAAATTAGGAGTTTTAAAAAATATAAAAATTCCAGAGATAAAAGGTATATTATCTTCAAAATTAATTATGGCTCAGGAATTAAGTATTGACACATTTATTGAAATCACAGAACCCATAGATTACATAAATATAGATATTATAAATATTAGCAGATGCCTTGGAATTCTACTTGACAATGCAATAGAGGCTGCTGAAAAAAGTGACAAGCCATTCATAAAGCTAGCAATTATAAATACAAAAACTTCTGTACTCATAGTTATAAGTAACAGTTGTGCAGAGATAATACCACATATACATAGAATTTACCAAAAAGGTTTTTCAACTAAAGGGAATAATAGAGGATTGGGACTTAATATATTAAAGGATATAACTAATAAATATGAAAATGTGTATGTTGATACAGCAATACAAAATGGAGAATTTAAGCAGCAGCTTGAAATTGGAAAGACTATGGAAAGTGCAGGTGTTGTAAATGCTTAAAATATTCATATGTGAAGATGATGATATACAGAGAAGTAGATTTACTGAAATAATTGAAGATTTTATAGTAATTAGAAATTTTGATATGGAAGTAGCTTTAGCAGCTAAAAATCCAGAGGATATTATTGATTATTTAAGTAAAAATGATATATCTGGATTATATTTTTTGGACATAGATTTAAGTCATTCTATAAATGGTATTGAGCTGGCTGCTAAAATAAGAGAATATGATCCTAGAGGTTTTATTGTATTTATAACTACCCATGGGGAAATGGCTCCACTGACCTTTAAATATAAAGTAGAGGCTATGGATTATATAGTAAAGGACAATTATGAAAATTTAAAAGATAGCATAAAAAAATGTATAATTGATGCCAATACAAAATATTCAGGTACAATAAATAAACTTCAGAAGAATTTTAATATAAAGATTAATGATAGGATTATAAATGTGGAATTTAGGAAGATATTATTCTTTGAAACCTCCAGAACTATACATAAGATATTACTTCATGCTGTAGGTAGACAGATTGAATTTTATGCTAAAATGAAGGATATTGAGAAGGAATTGGATGAGAGATTCTTTAGGTGTCACAGATCCTATATAGTTAACAGGGACAATATAGAGGAGATTGATGCAAAGAAAAAAGTTGCTCATATGATAAATGGTGAGAAGTGTCTGGTATCTGCTAGGTCATTGAAGCAAGTTCTTAATTCAGGTGGGGATTTTTTTACCCCATCTGAATTTTAGAACTGCAAATGCATGGCTAACTTGACGTCGAACTTCCCACTTGATTTTTTATTTAAGTCTTTTTAAATAGTTTTTATTCACATAGGAAATAAACAGAGTGAGAGCATAGTCATAAAGCAGGAAAACAACCTCCATAGCAATTATTAAAACAGCAACTGGAAATTTTATTGCAGCTATTATGTCTACTACAAATATAAGTTTGTATATAAGATAGATAACCGCACCACATAGATTTGCAAATATAAGTTTTAATAATATTTCTAAGGGCAGTTTGTTTACTTTTTCTATATAGTATTTTATGAAACCATAACTTCCAAAGAATATTATATAGGACAATACATTTAATTTTATTCCAAGCAGCAAAAGGGATAATAGTGATGTGGCCGCATAAATAGTTATACTGTTTCTGAAATTTGTAGTTATTATGGAAATTGGAATTATGCAGGAAACTATTACAAGAATAAAGAATTTATTTGTAGGTAATATGTTGGAGAGATATATAAACAGCAGAGATAGTGCTGTATATAATCCTCCTTTGGTTATATTACTGGTTCTTGTTTTTGCCATAAAATAACCTGGTTAAGAAAAATTGGACAAACTTAACCATGCACTCCTTTCTATCTTTATTATATTTTTTATTTCTCCCAACTTTTAAAACATATATACATTATTAAATCTCCATAATAATTTACAAGATTTAATTCCATATCTTTTTAATATTTTTCCTTTAATGTATAACTTTGTCTAAGCATTTGATAACTATTTAAAGTTCCTAACAGCCTCCGCCCATGCAGTCGCAAAGCTGATCAGCACACCATATACTTACGCAGATTTTGCAGCAGTCATCTCGGTCATTTCCACCTCTATTGAAATAAGGATCTCTATAGGTATTATTTCTTTGATTTAGAGCTTGAAAAGCATCTCTATATTCCGGGTTCTGAGGATTAAGGTTATAAGCCATAGTTATATAGGATTGGGCGTTGTCATACCATCCTTTTCTCATGCACACACTTCCCATAAGAAAATTCCATTCTGCATCTCTGATTTTTACACCAGCCAATTTTTGCTCTGCAGAAGATAAATTACCGTTGTTTATATCTACTCTTACAGAATTATATAAGTCAGCATTAGTACCTGAATACTGTGAATTATAATCTTGATTGTAGTTTTGATTACCACTTGTATTGCTATTGTTATAACTGCTATTTCTTTTACTGGAATTACTGTTCTTTAAAAGATAATCATAGGCTTCATTTATTTCTCTCATTTTTTCTTCGGCAAGATCCTTTAAAGGGTTATTGCCATACTGGTCAGGATGATATTTTTTTGCCAATTCTCTGTAAGCTTTTTTTATTTCTGCTTCAGAAGCACCTTCCTTTATTTCCAGTACTTCATAGGGATTTCTCATGTATTGTTTCCTCCTCGCGTTTCTTGTTAAGTATTAATTATATAAACAGAGTTCTTTGTTTCAGGTGGAGTTTTTTTGTTACGACAGCTAAAACTTACTAACAGAGTTCTTAGTATCGCTTTGTGATACTTAGAAATCGTTGTCCTTTAGGGTAAATCATTATCCAGGGACGTAGCAACCGTTATCTCCCACTTTATAGAAAAGTAGAGAACCCAAATTTTAATTTGGTGTGAATCACTGTACAGAGTGCACTGGGAGTATTACGGATGGTAGTCATCGGATAAATTACACATTAAATTTATCTAGATTCAATGAAGAATTAATAAACCTTAGTAATAATGTTTTAAACACACTATAATTAATTTTAACAAATTAATTGTAAAAATACTATGTAAGTTGTGTATATTTTTAACTTTTAAATAAATTTGTTCTTTAAACTTTGATATTTGAACTTTTTATTTAATTGATTACTATCAACTTTCCAATAAAAAACTGCTTATCAATTTTCTAATATGGTTCATTCTAAAATAAATACTCTATCCATTTTTTCAAGAAGACCAAGTTGTAATATATTATAAAGTATATCTTTGTTTGTCTTAAGAGGTAATTTATTAAGACATTCAAAGCAGCTTCTTGCACAGGTAACTAATATAAAGTCTATTCTATCCTTAATAAAAATCTTAAATTCTTTAAAAGGAAGATTATTAGTATTAAAAATGGAAGCTACAGCATTAAATTTACCTTTTTTCATGTCTTCTTCCAAATCATCAAAGGCATCTATTATGTATATCCATTTGCCTAGATTGTATCCAAGAGTATAGAGAATATCCTTATGCTCCTTGAGCTTAGGGTAAGAGCTTAGCACAAAGGCAGTAAGTTCGGCAAAGGGATGTGAAAGTTCATCTATACTTACTTTTGATTGAGAGTCTTCCAATTTATATAATTCATTTAATTTTTCTCTTATAAAATTACTGTGTACTTTAAGTTTCTTTGGGAATTTTTTGAAGTAATTCTTTAGAAAAAATGCAGATAAACTACTGACTTTTGATTTATCATCTTTAACATCATCTGTAAGTTTAAAATATGCTAAAGCTACATTTAAAAAACTGGCATAATCCAAAGCGGAATTATTAATTATAAAATTTTTCTTTTGCAGAGGATGAGCTATGCAATTCCCTGAATGAATTTTGCAGGGTTCACTTTCCAAAGCATCTAAAAGTATTGCTACAAAAGTCATATCGTAGTTTACTGCCAATCTTGGAATGGTTCCATAGTTCTTTTTTATTGAAAGGCAGAGACCACAATAATAGGCTTTAAATTTTTCATAGTCTTTTACTTTAAGTTCGCCTTTTAAAGGCAATACATATCCAAACATTATGAAGTTTTAGCACTCCTTTTTAATAAAATTTTCAATTGAAAGTTAATAATATATAGAGATATAACTTAAAATATAAGTTTAAAATTCATTTATAATTATATACATTAATATCTATAATTAAATATTAACATTATATTATTTTGAATATTCTTTAATTAATTGGTATATGGTTTTTGAAGTAGTATCTTCCATACTGTATCCCAAAAGATTCACCACTTCTTCCAATTCCTTTTCATTATCAGTTTCTATTTCAATATAGGGGAAAGGACAAAAAGATTTATCGTTTATATCTATTTCAATGAGAGTATTTTTATATCTGTAGCTTTCTCGGGATTTTTTTATGCTGCTTTTAAGTATAAGTCCAAGAGATAAAAATATATTACTGCCTGCAGCAGCATCGCTTATTATTACTTCATTTTCTTCCATTACTTTATATTTTTCCTGACTTATAAGTTTCTTTGTAGTCATATAATAACGAGTTTCACTTTTTAGTAGATCTTCTACAATTCTTATTCGGGCATAGCCTTTATTTTTTAAAAGTCTATTATCTGGAAAATCATACAAGTTATTTATTTGGTTTTCTAGTTTTACTTTTTCAGCATTTATATTCTTTAATTTAGATCTTATTTCAGATATATTTATATGAGTTATTTTAGTTTCTATTTCCTTCAAGAAATTCACCTCTTTAGTTTTAAACAATTAATTATGCTAAATAATATTTATAGATATTATAACATAGTGTAGTTATATAAATAAGAAGGTATGCTAAATATATAATAATTAAAATATACAATTAAAAACATAATTATATATATTAATAGTAAAGAAGTTTGATCTGTTCATTGATTATTAAAAAAGCCGTGATTATTATAAGTTCAGATTAAAAGTCTAATATGTTATAATTAAAATATATTCAAATATTAGGGGGGGACAGAAAAATATGGACAATTTTTATGAACAATTTGTGGGACGAAAAGATAGCAAATTTTATAATTTTATTAATGTTTTGGTATATGGTTTTTGTATTATAGCTTTGCTTTTCTTTGCTATAGCAAAGGTCTTTGCTTTTATTGTATTCCTTATCATTGGATCCGGAATTTTTTTAGCCAAGAAAAAACTATATACTGAATACGAATATAGTTTTACTAATGGAGAAATAGATATTGATAAAATAACTGACAGGAGTAATAGAAAATCAGTAGCTAATTTTAACATAAATGATATTGAAATTATGGCAAAGGCAGATAGTGATATTATAAAGAATGGTAATTTTAGTTACGAGAAAGAACTTAATTTTTATGTTAATCACAATAAGGGTGCTGTATACAGCATATATGTTGCCTGTAATAAAGGAAAGTTAAAGATAAATTTTGTACCAGATAAAGAATTTGTGGATTTGTGTTATTTACTTAATCCTAGAAAAGTAAATAAGTAGGCTGTTAAATAAGCATTAAATGCAATAATTTAAAATGAAAATAAAAATGATTGTTTTACTTGATAAAAATTCCTTTAATAAAGTATAATTAGTTCTTGGTGTCTAAAGTAAGATACTGAGAACTATATTTGTTCAAGAACTATAATAATTGTTATTCATACTTAAATAAAATTTTAACTTAAAATATTTGGAGGTAAAAAGTTTGGAGTACGTTAGTGAGGTAAATCTGAATGAAGCTATTATTCACATTCTGGATAATAATGCGGAGGAACCAGTATATAATGAATATATACTGGAACTTTCAGATGAAACTTATGAATATATATTGAAACATATACAGAAATCTCTTAAGGATGAGGAATTAAAATATGCAGTGTTTAACAAAGATAGAAATATTGTCAAGGAACTTTCTCAGGAATATCTAAGTGGTCAGGGAGATTTTATAGCCATATCAAAGGAAATTTCAAAACAGCTTTTTATATTGATGAAGTCTAATGGTAATATACCTTCTTGTGATTTAATTGTAGTATCTATTTCCACGGAATTTGGACCTATGCTGGCAATTTTAAAAATGGATTATATCAAAAATTATACCCATAATGTAGATTTTTTAGAAGATAAAATAGGTATAAGTATAGTACCTCAATTTATAGGTCTTCCTTCAGGGGGACAGAGACTGCAAAAATGTGCCTTTATAAAGCTTATTTCTGAGGAAAATAAATTTGATTTAATGGTTATAGACAAGCAAAGCAAGAGTAAAGAGGGAGAGGATTATGGTTCAAATTATTTTATAAGTAATTTTTTGGGTTGTTCTATAATTGAAAATGAAAGAGATATTACTCGTAATTTTATTAAAAATGCTGAAAAGTGGACAAGAGATAATTTAAAAGATAATGCAGAAACCGCCGAAGTTGTAAGATCCTCATTGAAAAGAAAGCTCAAGCAGGAAGATAAAATTGATATTAATGAATTTTCAAAGGATGTCTTTGGAGAAAGCAGGGATGCAGCTGAAAATTTTGTTCAATATATAAAAGATCAGGGAGTAAATGATCAGATAGAAGTAGACAAACAATGGGTAGAGAATAAGTTAAAGAGAGTAAGGCTTAAGCTGGATAAGGATATTGATATTTATATAAATGAGGAAACCTATGATGACAGTTCCAGATTTGAAATTGTTAGAAATGGCGATGGAACTATAAACATGGTTATTAAGCATATTAAGAATTATATAGAGAAGTAAAGAATCCCTAATTCTTAATTCTTAATTTTTAACTTTCCACTTTTCACTATCAACTTTCAACTGAAAAAAAGGGGTGATAATATGAATTTTGATTTTGATTCTATGGTAAATAGAAGAGGTACTAACAGTATTAAATGGGATACAGTTCCTGAAGATTATATTCCGCTTTTTATAGCAGATATGGATTTTAAATCTCCACCTGCTGTTATTGAAGCTTTGGGAAAAAGAGTAGCTAATGGGTTCTTTGGATATACAAAGCCTGGTGAGGAAGTTTATGATGCTATTTTTAAATGGTTTTATAGAACTTATGGATTTCAGTTAAAGAAATCCTGGATAACTTGGCTGCCTGGAGTAGTGCCTGCCCTTAGAGTAGCAAGTGCTATGGGGGGTGGAGATGTAATAACCAATACTCCAAATTATTCTATGCTGCTTTCTGCACCTATAAAAGCTGGAAGACGTAGAATTGATTCTCCTTTAAAGCTTGGGAGCAGAGGTTATGAAATTGACTTTGAAGATTTGGAAAAGCGAATTACTCCTGAAACAAGGGTATTTTTACTTTGTAATCCTCATAATCCTGTAGGAAGAATATATACTAGGGAAGAGCTGTTTAAAGTAGCTGAATTCTGCCATAAGCATGATTTGATTTTGGTATCGGATGAAATCCATTGTGAATTGGTTTTTGACAGAGCTCATATACCTACGGTAACTACAGGAGATATTGCCCTTGAGCGTTCAATTACCCTTATGAGTCCTGGGAAGACTTATAATTTGCCGGGAATTCCTATTGCTTTTGCCATTATTCCAAATAGAAAGCTTAAAAAGGCTTTTGAGGCAGCAGGCTATGCAATGCCACATCCTGGACCATTGAACTACGAAGTTTGCAGAGCTGCTTATGGAGAGTCAGAGGAGTGGAAGAGAGAATTATTGGGTTATTTAAAGAATAATCGTGATTATTTGGAAGGTGAATTTGCTAAAAGATTTCCAAAGGTGATTTATAATCATTCAGAGGGAACTTATCTTGTTTGGATTGATTTTAGGCCCCTTGGAATAGAAAATCCATTTCAATATTTTTACGATAAAGCTAAAATTGTATTTACAGATGGAAAAGACTTTGGTGAGGAAGGTTTTGTAAGACTTAATTTTGCTTGCCCAAGGAAATTATTAGAGCAGGCCCTTGATAGGATTGAAGAGGCTGTGAAAGAGATATAAAAAAATGTCTCACAATGTATGGCTATACACATTGTGAGACATTTTTTTATTTTAAATTATAGAGTGTTTTCTGAACCTAAAACATCTGTAATTTTAGCTTCTACTGTAGCTTGGATTGCTTCTCTTCCAGCTCCACAGTATTTTCTTGGATCGAATTCTTTTGGAGTATCTCCGAATACTTTTCTTATACCAGCTGTGAAAGCAAGTCTTAGGTCTGTATCCATGTTGATTTTACATACAGCCATAGATGAAGCTTTTCTTAACATGTCAGTAGGTATTCCCTTTGCACCAGCTATGTTTCCGCCATATTTGTTACAAGTTTCAACAGCAGCAGGATCAACAGCTGAAGCTCCGTGAAGAACTATTGGGAATCCTGGTAATTTACCTTGGATTTCTTCTAATATGTCAAATCTTAATTTAGCTTCTCCAGCAAATTTAAATGCACCATGACTTGTTCCAATAGCTATTGCTAATGAATCAACTCCAGTTCTGTTTACGAAATCAACTGCTTGATCTGGTTCAGTGTATACATGAACGTCACTTTTAACGTCATCTTCAACTCCAGCAAGTACTCCAAGTTCAGCTTCAACTACAACACCGTGAGCGTGAGCATAATCAACTACTTCTTTAGTTTTAGCTACATTTTCTTCATATTCATAGTGTGAACCATCGAACATAACAGAAGTGAAACCTGTTTCAATAGCTAATTTAACTGTTTCAAAATCTGGACCGTGATCTAAGTGAAGAGCAAGATCGATTCCTGTATCAGCTATAGCAGCGTCAACCATTGCTTTTAAATATTTTGGACCAGCATATTTTAAAGCACCTGAGGATACTTGTAATATAACTGGTGATTTTTTAGCTTTTGCAGCGTTAACAACACCTTGTATTATTTCCATATTATTGATGTTAAAAGCACCTATTGCGTAATTACCTTCATAAGCTTTTTTAAACATTTCCTTAGTAGTAACTAATGCCATCTTAAAATTCCACCTTTCAAACTTAAATGGGGACGATTTGAGTCCCAGTGGGACATTCCCCTAAACTTATTATAATTCAAATGAAGATTATTTTCCATAGTTTAAGCATAATAATTTTCATTAAAATACATTTTGTATGTTAAATTTCTCTAATTTCCTAATCCTTTCTATTAAAAATTGTATAGTATTAGCAGATGCTAAGGCTTCCTCTTTATTTTTACATTTTATATATTCTTCTAGTTTATGCTCTTCTATACTTATATCATCAATTAAAGTGTGATTTACAAATAGAGAGAAATTATCAGCATACATGTGCCAATCTTTAGATAGTTTATTAGATAATTTATCTGCTTTTTCCCAATTATTATTATATATATACTTTTTAACTGAATTATTAGATGAATACATATTATAAGAAGTTTTATTTAAGTAATTTAAGGAAATAAAGCAGACAAATATCATGGATATAAATAGAATAAAGGTTATTACAATATTTTTCATTAGATTATCTCCTTGTTTAATATAAGTTTTTTATTTATAAAGTTGTGTATAAAATTTTCCTTGTGAATCTACAAGAGCAATAAATACATCTTTAGATGAATTTATATTTTTACTTCTGAGGGTGGACATGAGCCATTTTTCGTCCCTATTTATAATTTTTAGATTTTTCTTATTGACCACACCATCCAATATTAAAGTTACTGGAATAGTATCCTGCTTACATTTAATATTAACATCTTCTTTAGTAGCATTTGAAAGTTCTGTTTTAGGTATTATAGACAGCTGCCCGCTGGTTTCCAGTATGGCAAATTCTATGTCTTGAAGATTATAATATCCTTTAAGTCGCACTTCTTCCAGTAAATCATTCATATTTAATCGTTGACTCCTCAGTTCATTTATATCTACTTTACCCTTGTTAATAAGTATACTGGGCTTACCTGATATTACTAAACGGGCATTTTGACTTTTTAATTGCAATATAGAAACAATTATTTCTATAAATAATAAGGTTACTATAGGTATAATTCCATGGATAATGGGTATTCTTGTATCCTGCATTGGAAGTGAAGCTAAATCAGAAATTATTATAGTTATTGCAAGCTCAAAGGGCTGCAATTGACCAATTTGTCTTTTCCCCATTAATCTCATTACTATAACCAATAAAATATACAATATAGTGGTTCTTATCATAAGAATAAACATAAAATCTCTGCTACTCAAAATATGGTCAAACGTATCCATATTGAGATTTTTACTGCTTCGATGTACTCTGCCTTGCCGAGGCTACTACAGTTTGTATAGCACTCCACAGTCGTTAATTCCCCAAATAGCCTTGGGTACACATATAAGTGCTTGTTTAATTAAGCTATCTTATATTTTTTAGCATTAGCTAAATTTATTGAAGCATTTAAATCTCTATCTATTGAAGTGTTACAATTATCACATTTATATATCCTATCAGATAGTTTTAAATCCTTTTTAGTATATCCACAACAACTACAAATTTTACTACTTGCATAAAATCTATCGGCTAATCTTATTTCAATATCATTATGTTTAGCTTTAGAAATAAGATTAGTTCTAAATTCATAGAATTTTTGTTGTGATACAGCTTTAGCTAAATGTCTGTTCTTCATCATTCCTTTAATATTTAAATCTTCAATTGTTATAAAGCTTGGTTTTTGCTTTACTATCTCATTTACCGTCTTATTCACATAGTCGGTTCTTATATTTCCAAGTTTTTGATGAAGTTTTTGTACCTTAACTACTTGCTTTTGGATATTTTGACGAGCAGCTTCTCCTTTCTCTTTTTTATTTCTTAATTTTAAACTTTCATATTTTCTTGAAAGCTTTCTTTGTTCACGTTTTAACTTCTTTTCTAATCTTTTAACTTTTTTTGTCTTATTAATATTTTTCTTAGTTACACCATTACTGCATATAGCAAAATCTCTAAGTCCAACATCAATACCTATACCTTTAGAAAATGCTTTATCATTTACTTTAATTTCTTCTTCAACTAATATTGAAACATAATACCTATCTGATTTTTGACTTATTGTACCACTTTTAACCATTGAATTTACTGGGATATAACCAAATTCTTTAAATCTAACCCATCCTAATGTTGGCACTTTAACTCTATGTCTTTCAATTGTCCAATCTGTTTTATTGTTTTTAGGAAAGTACGATTTTACGTCTTGTTTTTTCTTCTTCTTGAATTTAGGAAATCTGCTTTGGCCCTTAAAAAACTTTTTAAAGGCTTTCTCACCATTCATAATAGCTTGTTTTGTAGCTTTGGAAGATACTTCTTTAATCCAAACTTTGTCTTGATTATTAGGGACATACTCATTGTTAAGCCATTTAGAAAAGTCTATGCCACTAACAAACTTCTCTTCTTTTTCATAAACTTCTTTATTACGAGCAATGTAAAAATTATATATAAACCTGCTTACACCAATAGTTTGATGAATTTTTTGTTTTTGTTCATTAGTTGGTTTAATCTCTATTTTGTATGCTTTTTTCAACTTCTTCATCTTCCTTTATCTTTTTCTTATATTTTCTTAAACCATAAATTCTACAACTAAAAACATGAAGTATGGAAATTTCTATTATTTCATCTACAATAATACTGTTTAAGAAACTCAACTTGATTTTTCAAATCATCTTTTTGATTAGAAGTTGAAACCCTTGTGTATATAACTATTCTTTTTTCAGAGGATGTTATCCATTTAAATTCTCTATATTGCTCATAAGTGTAATATCTTCTATTTGTTGGTATTCTAAAACCTGCATTATCCCATCTTTGTAGAGTTAAAACTGACACATTTAACAACTCTGCAAATTCCTTTGGTTTATGATTCTTATACAAATATAATCACTTCCTCTTGTGATTATATTTGTATATATTCTTACGAACTAACGATATCCTCCTTGCTGCTTAAATCTTTTAAATAATAATACGATTTTTGTTATATAAGTTCTATTCAATCTATAATGTTTGCATATTTATAAAATTTAATACAAAATATATTTTTATAATTAATAATTGTTGTTTTATGGCTAAATGTAATTTATTATGTTTGTATATAGGTATTTGAAGCAAGTTCTTAATTCAGGTGGGGATTCTTTTACCCCACCTGAATTTTAGAACTGCAAATGCATGGCTTACTTGGCGTCGAACTCCCACTTGAAGAACTGGGAGACTTACGCCAAGTTAGTCAGGTGAAAATAAATTATAGATAAAAAAGCAGGTGAAATATTATGAAAGAATTTAGCTGTTTTGATATAATAGGTCCAATAATGATAGGTCCTTCCAGTTCCCATACAGCGGGGGCGGCAAGACTTGGAAAAATTGCAGCTATAATAGCTGGAGAAAAAGATATAGTTAAAGTTAAGTTTTTGCTTCATGGATCCTTTGCCAAAACCTATAAAGGTCATGGAACGGATAAGGCATTAATGGCTGGTATACTTGGAATGAATCCCTGGGATGAACGCCTTAAAAATTCCTTTGAAATCGCAGAAGAAAGGGATATTAAATTTGATTTTATAGAAGCGAATCTAGGTATAGAACATCCCAATACCGTTAAGTTCATAATTATAAGAAGAGATGGAAGTGAAGTTACAGTGAAGGGATCTTCTATAGGAGGCGGAAGTATTAAAATAAGTGAAATAGATGATCAAAAAGTAGAATTCAATGGGGATTATCCAACACTTATAATAAAGCACAAAGATGTTCCAGGAATGATATCTAAGGTAAGTACAGTTATATCACAGGCGGGAATAAATATAGCCTTTCTTAAGGTATATAGAAAAAGCAGAGGACTTACTGCAGCTATGATATTTGAGACTGATGAGATTATACCAGATGGTTTATTACCATTAATAAAAAATCTAGGGAATATAGAGAGTATAAGATGTATAAATCCACTTACGGAGGGAAAATAGATGTTTGTAAATACTGGAAAAGAACTTATGGATATTTGCAGTAAAGAAAATATGCCTATATATAAATATGTACTCTTACAGGAAATGGAAGAAAATAACAAAACAGAGAAAGTCATATTGGATAAGATGAACAGAAATTTAAAAGTAATGAGAGCTTCAGCAGAATATGGACTGACTCATGAAGTTACTTCTGTAAGTGGATTAATTGGCAGGGATGCTGTAAAAGTATATAAATATGCTAAAAGTAAAAATACTATATGCGGAGAATTTCTTGTAAAAGCCATGGCAAGAGCTCTTTCATCTTCAGAAGTAAATGCAGCCATGGGAAAAATTGTAGCGGCACCTACAGCAGGTTCCTGTGGAATTTTACCAGCAGTTATAATAAGCACTGGAGAAAAGTATGATAAGACAGATGAAGATTTAATAAAAGCATTGTTAACAGCCGCAGGAGTAGGAATAATAATAGCTAAAAATGCCACTTTAGCAGGAGCAGAAGGAGGATGTCAAGCTGAGTGCGGTTCTGCTGCAGCTATGGCTTCTGCTGCAGTAGTGGAGATGCTTGGAGGAACTCCTAAACAAGCTTTAGATGCAGCAGCTATAGTTATAAAAAATATATTGGGACTTGTATGTGATCCCATTGCAGGACTTGTAGAAATACCCTGTGCAAAGAGAAATATAGGCGGCACCGTCAGTGCACTGTCCACGGCAGATTTAGTACTCAGCGGAGTAGAAAGTAAAATACCTTTTGATGACTGTGTGGCGGCTATGTATACAATAGGGAAACAGATGCCTTGTGAATTGAGAGAAACAGCAATGGGAGGATTAGCTGTAACCAAAACAGGTTTAAAACTTAAAAATAGTATAAAATAACAGCATAGAGCATATAATACTAGTGATATTTATCTTAAAGGTGGATTTAATTTTGTCAAAACGAAAAGTCATAGAAAAATATTATTCTGATGTAAGTAATCTTGCAGATTTACTAGGACGACTTGTAAATTCTTATAGACTTTTGATTGGTGGAGTTGGGGAACTTAATCAGATAGCATTGTCTACCAAGAATGATGTGAAAAATGCCATTAAGAGAGTTGATAAATTAGGGGAGGTTATTGATAAAATATTGGACAATATGGAAGATACTAATAAGGATTATATTAATTATTGCAAACTTAAAAGTGAAGTATTGAAAAAAAGCATAAATATAGACAGTATTCGTACGGAAATTGAGGAAGAGCTTAAATCCTCAAATTAAAAGAACTCCATAAGTAATTTATGGAGTCTGTTTTTTTAAACCTTTTTAATTTTTAATTTGCTTACCATTAAATATGACAGCATAAGTATTAGAAAAATAGTTACTAAGAGATTTGGAATTGCATTTAATAAGATCAAAATAAGAGAATAAAATGCAATAATGATTCCAGCTGCAGTTATTGGTATTCCCATAAAGTTTCCATCAAAGCTAGTGGTATTGTATCTTGCTAGTCTGTAGGCTCCTGCAATTGGCATTAATAAAACTAATACATAACCAATAAGACCCAATCTTGCAAAATCATATAGATTAAAAATTAATATTGAGGGAGCAACACCAAAAGAAACCAAGTCAGCTAAAGAGTCAAGTTCTTTTCCCAGTTCACTTGATACATTTAAATATCTAGCAACTCTACCATCATACCTATCTATAAGTGCTGCAAATATAATAAAAAGACAAGCCCATTTATAAGCATTTAAATTTTGTGATGAAGCCTCAAATGTCATCAAAAGAGATAATACCCCGCAAGCCAAATTACTCAGTGTGAAAAAATTTGGTACAGAATTTTTAGCCATTTTAAAAATCACTCCTATGTTTTTATAATTGCATAATGAGTTTGCATATAACTTAGTAATTATAACATATTAATTGGAAGTTATTAAGTATAAATAATAATACAATATATTATAACTCATTTATTTGAAATAGTTAATAGTTTATTAATAATTTTACATGTTAGGAAGTATAGTTTTTGTAAATACTAGAAATGAATTTATTACAATGTTATTATATATAGTATATTGGAGATGAGAAAAATATGAGAAGAGCTCATTATAATAGAATTAAATATGTTCTTATTATTTGTCTTGCACTTATTATTTTTTATATGTTTTTTAAATTTGGATACATATTTAAATACATTGATTTAGTAAATTTAAAAAGACATATATCTATAGTGCATCTAAAAAACTATATATTGAGTTATGGAAGTTTTGCAGCAGTTATTTTTGTTGTAATATATTCAATTAAACCTGTTGTATTAGTGATTCCAACTTCTTTGTTGTCTATATTGGCAGGAAATGTGTTTGGTCCCATGTATGCCTTTTTATTGAGTATGACAGGATGTTTTTTTTCTGCTTCATTAGCTTTTTGGCTTGCACATATTCTGGGAAAACCCTTTGTTGATAAAATACTTAGAGGTAAGGCTTTTAAACTTGATAGTGGAATAGAAAAACATGGGTTCTTAATAATGCTTCTTATGCGTTTGTCTTTTGTATTTCCCTATGATCCTCTTAGTTATGCAGCAGGGCTTACTAAAATGAAGTATACAGACTTTATTTTAGGGACTATGCTTGGTATAATACCAGAGATGCTGTCCTATTCATTTATGGGAAAACATTTAAATAGACCTTTTTCCATTAAAATGCTGCTGCCTATTGCTATAATAATGGCAGTTGCTGTTACATCTTCCTATATATACAGAAGATACAAAAAAATAAAAATCAATTAAAGATTATATAAAAACTACTCTTGGTTAAAATACAATCAGGAGGTGTTTTTTATTATGAAAGTTAGTAAAATAATGACGGAAAGTGTAGCCAGTTTGAATGTTGAAGATACTATTGAAAGGGCAGCCCAGTTAATGAGAGAGCATAATATAGGGTCCATTCCTGTGTGCAGAGGTGAAAAAGTAGTTGGAATTATTACTGATAGGGATATAACGCTTAGATCCGTAGCTAACGGAGAAAACGCAAAAGTACAAACAGTTAAGGAAGTTATGTCATCTAATCCTGTAATTATACAACCTGATATGGAAGCAAATGAAGCAGCAAGAATAATGTGTGAAAGACAGGTAAGACGACTTCCTGTAGTAGAAAATGACAATTTAGTTGGTATAATTGCCCTTGGAGACATAGCAACTAATCCTACAATGCAGAATATATCAGAAAAGGTGTTGTGTGAAGTTTCTGAACCTTGTACACCTGAAATTTAAATATTATAATTACCATAAAAGTAAGTAACAAGTCAAAATACTATATGACTTGTTACTTACTTAATTTTATTATGTGAAATTTTTGTATTTCCATGGGGAAGATGAATAGGGATAACTTAATTGAAAATAGAGAAAATAACCAATCGTTAGTATATAATTAATAATTTTATATTATAATATATAAAGAATGTAATTAGGCATGTGAAAATAAATAGTAAGTCAAAGATGCGACGAATATTTTGAATCTAACAAGGAAGTAGGTTCCGAGGATAGTGGGCTATCTGAGGGTTCTGCTGACGTAGTAGGATTCAAAATAGGCTAGCATACTGACTAGTTATTTATTTGAATATGCCTTAGTATAGAATAAATTGCTGAGTACCTACCTTAAAAACTTTAATTAACAACTGGTTTTAAATATAGATAAACAACTTCAATGATTAATTTTTATAAATAAAAGCGTTTAAAATATTGTATTTTATTAATGTGTAAATTAAGTTTTCATATTGTTTATCTATAATTGTTAGTAATGGAAATATATATTATAAAATTTGTTGATAGGAGATTTTTAGCATGAATAAAGTAAAATTTATTTATAATCCTTATTCAGGGGAAAATTCTATTTTAAATAATATAGATAAGGTTATAAAAATACACCAGAAAAAGGGATATACAATAATACCCTATAGAATAAGCATGGAATTTAACATAGATAGAGCTTTTGAGGATATAGATGATAATTATAAATACATACTTATAGCTGGCGGTGATGGCACTGTAGATACAGTGGTTAACTGTATGAAAAATAGAGGATTAGATATTCCAATAGCTATTTTACCAGTGGGAACAGCTAATGATTTTGCAAAGTTTATTGGTATGCCAAGTAATATTGAAAAGGCATGCAAACAGATATTGAGCACAGAAGTTAAAAAAATTGATTTGGGAAAAATAAATGATAAGTATTTTTTAAATGTAGCTAGTATGGGTTTATTTACAGATATATCTCAGAAAACTGATGTTAATTTAAAAAATACTATGGGAAAATTGGCCTATTATATTAAGGGTATAGAGCAATTGCCCAATTTTAGAAAATTAAAAGTTAAAGTAAGATCTGAAAAGAGTTATTTTGATGGAGATATATATTTAATGTTTATATTTAATGGACAAACTGCGGGAAATCTGAATTTTGCCTATAAAGCTCAAGTAGATGACGGACTTTTAGATGTAATTATAATTAAAGCTATTAATCCTGTAGATTTTTTTGGCTTATTTATAAATATGCTCAAAGGTGACCATTTAAACAACAGTTCTATAATTTATTTTAAAACAGATAAACTAGAGATTGAATGCCATGAAGACATAACTACAGATATAGATGGAGAAAAAGGGCCAGATTTTCCTCTTAGAATTACTTGTATAAAGCATGGACTAAAAATTTTGGGAATGGAAGAATAAATATAATTTTTTACTAATATTAATAAGTAATAATAAGTTTTGGGAGAAAGTAAATGATAGTGTATATATATTTAATTTTATTATTACTTGTTTTATTATCTGTTTTATCTGGGATAAATCTGTGCTTAAGGTGCCCTAAAAGAATTAGGATTCTCAGCTTTACTATTCTAATTTTGTTATTCCTAAGATATGTATCTTTATTTATAATGTACATAAATAATAATATTGGTTATATGTACATAATGAAATCTATTTATTTTGTATATTTAGCATGTATACCAATAAGTGGAATTATAATATTATATATTTTATCTAGGAAAGACAATATAAAATTCCTACATATTACAATAGGTTCTTTTACATTTTTAATAATGTATTTTTTGTTGTTTTCAAAGGTTTCAGTATCTATAGGCATTATAAAAGATGCTGCATTAGGTTATAGTATGAATTTACAAAATAACTTTTTATATATAGGAATAGTTTATTTTGCTTTAAATATAGTGTTACTTATGTTCTATATTGACATTATAAATAGTTCTAATACAAATAGGACTGGAATAATATTGGCAGTATGTTCTTCATTAAGTACTGTTACATCAGTGATACTTCCCTATATTGGTATTGAAATTATGCCTCAATATTTGTGGGGAGAATTTATGTGGATAATTACTTTAAATTATTGTTTAAGTAAAGTAAAGAAAAAATAAAATTAGAGAATACATAAACAAAAGGGAGATAAATATCATGAATATGATAAATAAAAATAAGATAAATATTCTTGTTGTAGATGATGAGGATAGTATAACTTCATTTATAAAAATGGGGCTTGAAGCTGAAGGATATAATGTATATACAGCTTCTGACGGTATAGGGGCTATGGCTTTAGCGAGAAAATTGAAACCTGAAATAATAATACTGGATATTATGATGCCTGGAATGGATGGCTATGAGGTATGTGATGAAATAAAAAAACTTATGAAAACATCAATTATTATGCTTACTGCTAAGGATGAAATAGATGCTAGAGTGAAAGGATTGAATTCAGGAGCAGATGATTACATGATAAAACCCTTTAGTTTTAAAGAATTATTGGCAAGAATCAATGCAAGGCTTCGGAATATATTCCCAGAGTTAAATAGTTTGATTCCTATAGGAGATTTTTTAATAGATAATGGTGCTCATGAAATTTCTTTTAGGGATAAAACATTAAAACTTTCTGTAACAGAGTATAATTTACTGAAATATCTATTGATTAATAATGGACTAGTACTGAGTAAAGCTTCAATAATTGAAAATGTTTGGTGTAATGATTTTAATGGTGAAGAAAATATAGTAGAGGTATATATAAGATACCTAAGAGATAAGCTTGGAGATAAAGAACACAAAATAATTTTCACCGTGCGGGGTGTAGGATATAGGATGACAATATAGATGAAAAAATTAAAGAATATATTGAAAATTAATAGTCTAAAATATCAATTGTTGTCTCGTTTTTTTTTAATATTAATACTGCTTTTGATTATAATCGGGATACTTCAATATATAACTATGAAGGAATATTTGTATGGAGGTAAAGAGCAGGTTTTAGATGCCAGATTTCATAATCTTGATGAACACAAATTACAGAAAATACAAAGTACGGAGGAAGTAATAGAAGAATCAAATGATCTTTTAGATGAAACCGTTGATTCAAATATGAGTGGAGCAATTATTGATATAAATGGTAATATTATAACAAGTATGAGCAAAGGGCCAAATAATCGAAAGTCTAATGATATCATTAAATCAGAAAATATAGATAGTTTTTCCAAAAATCCTATTTTAAAATTATCACAAGATTACTATACAAAATTATTTAAACAAAGAGGGAATCTAGAAGGTTATAAATTATTTAAAGACGAGAATAAGAATTTACAAATAGTAGCCTTTCGTAAAATTGGAGATTTGCATTCACCTTCAGGGCTTATACAGTTAAATATTTCAGCAAAGCCTATACAGGATATACTTTATAAACAATTTTATATTTATCTAACAATATCTATTATAGTATTAATTATAGGAGGAATGTTTACTTTAACAGTATTTAAATACACTTTAAAACCACTTTACAACATGACTAATACTATAGAGGACATTAGTGTAGGACATTTAAATACTCGTTTACCTATAAATAATGGACAGTTAGAAATAAATAAATTGTCCAGTGCATTTAATACTATGTTGGAGAAGATTGAGTTGTCTTTTAAAGAAGAACAGTATATCAAAGAAAAGATGAGGCAGTTTATTTCTGATGCTTCTCATGAACTGAGGACTCCTCTTACTTCTATTCACGGTTTTGTAGAGGTTCTGCTTAGAGGAGCAGCAAAAAATGAGCAGCAGCTGGATTTAGCATTGAATAGTATTTTAATTGAGAGTGAGAGACTTAATAAACTGGTTAATGATCTATTATTACTGACCAGACTAGATAGGCACATAAGGGTAGAAATGAAAAGAGAAGATATTAATGATATTATAAATGAAATGTATCCTCAGCTGAAGATACTTTCTAGAGGGAGGAGAATAGAGTTAAAATTAAAAGAAAGCATTTTAGTTTATGCCAATAGAGATCAAATTAAACAGGTAGTATATAACTTGGTGCAAAATGCCATAAACTATACAGATGGACACAATGGTGCAATAAGTATAAGTACGGATTATGATAATAATTTTATGATTTTAAAAATTAAAGATAATGGAATTGGTATATCTAAAGAAAATATTCATAAGATATTTGACAGGTTTTTCCGCAGCGAGGCTCATAGATCGCGTAAATATGGAGGATACGGATTAGGTCTTTCAATAGTTAAATCTATAATAGATGATCATCATGGGAAAATTGCGGTAAGTAGTGAGGTTGGAGTGGGAACTATATTTTCTATATATCTAAAAAGAATATCTTAAAATTGAAGCAAGTTCTTAATTCAGGTGGGAATTCTTTTATCCCATCTGAATTTTAGAACTTCAAATGTATGGCTTACTTGGGGAATAACTATGATTTAGCTTTACTTAATGCATCTTCAACGGCAGAAATAATTCCATTACTGCTGTAGGTAGCCCCAGAAACCACATCTACCTGGGCAGATTGAGATGAAATGATTTCATTTTGTATTGAATTGTAAGCTCCCTCATAATAGTCTGGCGTGTCTTCATCGGATACAGTTTTAATATCTGTAATTTTACCATTCTTTACTATAACTGAAATCTCGGTTGTACCTCCTCTAAAACCAGTGCCAGTCCCAGTATAAGTACCATCTCTATATTTACTTTCAGCAGTTGTAGTATTTTCAGTATTAGAATCTGTGCTGGCAGTACCCGTTGTTGAACTAATATTGGTGGATTTATCATTATTTGTTATAGTACTATTTTCAGATGATGCAGTATTGTCTAAAGAAGAATTATTATCTGATGATGAAGCAGTATTACTTTGTGATGAATTGTCTGCTGTTGCATTGTTCAGTGCATTTTTTACAGCAGAAATAATTCCATTACTGCTGTAGGTAGCACCAGAAACCACATCTACTTCAGTAGATTGAGCGGAAATTATTTCGCTTTGTATTGTACTATATGCTCTTTCGTAATAGTCTGGTGTATCCCCATTGGATACAGTTTCAATATTAGCGATTTTTCCACTTTTTACTGTAACTGAAATTTCAGTTGAGCCTCCTCTAAATCCAGTACCAGTGCCACTATATGTTCCATCTGTATATTTTACTTTTGGCATAGAGCTGCTGGTGTTAGAGGATACAGATACTGGTAAATTCCTACTTACAACTTTTCCCGCCACATTGTTGGCAGAGTAGAGACCTGTAAAAGCAACTATGGCAATGGAACTGGCTAATGCTGGATTGATATTTTCATCACAGATAGTAGTCTTAGTATTATTTCTAGGACATTTTTCTATGCATCTTAAACAATTTATGCATTCTCCACCCCTAACTTTTTGCAGCTTATAAAGTTCTATTCCCATGGAACAGTTATTTGTACATGCTCTGCATTTACCGCATTTGTCGGAAGGCTTGTTTATTTTAAATATACTAAGCTTGGATATTATTGAAAATATGGCACCTAAAGGACAGAGATACCTACAGAAAAATCTTTCGATAAATACAGCACCTAAAGCTATTAATATCAGTATAATGAGTCCAACTGGATAATTTAATATAACTTGAGGAAGATCGCTTATCTGTGCAAAGGCATTCCAAGGACTAAAAGTGTCGAAGGACTTGCTGCCAATTGTCCATATGAAAATTATTATAAATAGTAAAACTGCATATTTTAAGTATTTTAATATATTATCTATATTTTTATTAATCTTGAAATTTGTTTTAAATACTTTATTCACTATAATATATATGAAATCATTAAAGGCTCCGAAAGCACAAATCCAACCACAGAAAAATCTACTTAGTATTAGGGTCAGAATAAAAATTGTTAAAAATCCTGCTAGATTAGGGAAAATTTCAACAAAATTGAATTTGCCATTAATTATCATTGAATATATTTGACCTAATTGACTAAAGGTTAAAGCAAAGAGACCTGGGAGTAAAAATAAAAATATAATCTGAATAAAGACTCTGAATATTTGTATTTTAGGTATTCTTTTCATGGTGTCAACTCCTTATTTCTATTTGGGACTTCAAATAAATAGATAGAGGGTATTCAATAATATTTTGGTTTCTATTTATTTTACTGTCTCCTATCATTAAAATTTACTACAGGTATAACTATACAATACTTTTATTAATAAAGGTTTAAAGATTACTTAGAGTTTCCTGAGAAATTAGTAACCATATTGTTAATATTTGCGTCAAATCATTACCTATATGAACGCAATAAGAAAATAACTGCAGTTAATATCTCGCTAAAAGTATATTAACTGCAGTTATTTAAATTATCTTCATCTATTTCTGGACTTATGATTTTTTGAATTATTTTTGTTCAATTTTTTACTGTGCTTATGTTTAGCATTAAAAGAATTTTTTGATCTAATACTTGAGGATTTAGAAGTCCTGTTTTCAGATTTAGAGGATGATCTATTAAATTTTACTCTTGGAGAAGCTGGTATAAGACAATTAGCGCCGCCGCCTATTAAATCCTCTCTATGAGCTTTTATCAATGCTTCTTTTACAATTTTATAATTTTCAGGTTTAGCAAATTGGAGTAGTGCTCTTTGCATATTTTTTTCCTGTTGGGTCTTAGGAACATATACTTTTTCATTTGTAAAAGGATCTATTCCAGTGTAGTACATAGTGGTGGAAAGACTTCCTGGTGTAGGGTAAAAATCCTGTACCTGTTCTGGAATGTAGTTCATCTTTTTTATATATAAAGCTAATTCTATGGCTGCCTTTAAATCACTTCCAGGATGACTTGACATAAGGTATGGTACAAGATATTGTTTTGTACCTAGACGATTATTTATATCATGGTATTTTTTTACAAAGCTATCGTAGACTTCTCTTGTGGGTTTGCCCATTTTCCTTAGTACTTTATCACTTATGTGTTCAGGTGCCACTTTTAATTGACCACTTATATGATATTTGCAAAGTTCTTCAAAAAATTTTGTGTTTTTATCGTGAATAAGATAGTCATATCTTATTCCAGAGCGTATAAATACCTTTTTTATTTTTGGCAGTGATCTTAGCTTTCTTAGAAGACTTAGATATTCAGTATGATCTATTTTAAGATTCTTGCAGGGATTTGGGAAAAGACACTGTTTTGTCTTACATACTCCTCTTTCCAATTGATCTTTACAAGATACATGTCTGAAGTTAGCTGTGGGACCTCCTACATCATGAATATAACCTTTAAAATCATCAAAATCAGTCATTGCCTTGGCTTCATCAATAATGGAATTTTGACTTCTGTGCTGAATGGTTCTGCCTTGATGAAAGGTAAGTGCACAAAAGGAACAACCTCCATAACAGCCTCTATGGCTTGTAATTGAAAATTTAACCTCTTTAAGAGCTGGTATACCGCCTTTATCTTCATAGGATGGATGATAAGTTCTTGTATAGGGAAGATTATACACCACATCCATCTCTTCTTCTGACAGAGGATATTGAGGGGGATTTTGTACTACATATCTGTCACCATGTTTTTGAATAATAGTCTTACCTCTAAAGGCATCTTGTTCCATAGATTGAAGTTTGAAGGCTTCAGCATAAGCATTTTTGTTTGAAGAAACTTCTTCATAGGAAGGTGTTTCAACATAGTCCCTTAGATTACTTATATCTGAAGTTATATATTCAGTACCCCTTATATCTGCCATGTCCTTTATATTCATTCCATATTTACACAAATTTGCTATTTGAATTGTAATTTTCTCCCCCATACCATAAGCTAATAAATCAGCATTAGAATCAATAAGTATACTTCTTCTAACTTTATCGTCCCAATAATCATAGTGAGCAAATCTTCTAAGGCTTGCTTCAATTCCACCTATAACTATGGGTACATCTTTATAGGCTTCACGAGCTCTATTACAGTATACTATGAGAGCTCTATCAGGTCTATAGCCTGATTTGCCACCAGGAGAGTAAAAGTCATCATGTCTTTTTTTCTTTGCAGCGGTATAGTGATTTACCATAGAATCTATATTTCCAGAGTTTATAAAAAAAGCATATTTAGGCTTTCCTAATTTCATAAAATCTTTTGTATTCTTCCAATCGGGCTGTGCTATTATTCCCACAGAAAAACCTTCACTTTCAAGAACTCTGCCAATTATTGCACTGCCAAAAGAAGGATGATCTACATAAGCATCTCCCGTTATTATTATAAAATCAAGCTGATCTATTTTTCTTTCTATTAAATCATTTTTACATACAGGTAAAAATTTGTTGTTTTTTTTCATTGATTTTTCTCCTAATTTGTTAATATGAATCAATTAATAATATTAACATAATATAAGATAAATATAAATATGCAATAATTTTATGTTTGATTTATAGAATAAATATAAATTAAAAAATTTCCTGTAAAATAAAAGTATTTTTTTTGATAGTTCAGTAAAAAATAGAATTAGTTCTTATTATAAAAAGGGAGGTGAACTGTTTCAAAACGTATAATAATATCTATAGATACTTTATATTGTTCCTTTATAGTGTAATTATGTAAAGCAAAGCTAGAATACCTTGAACAGTAATTTAAAGAAATTTATAGAGTTTTATAATGTTTTGACAACGGTCTTGATATGAATGCTATAAAAAATAAAAAAATAACATTTACTTTAATAGCTGTATTATTAGTTACATACTTTGGCACTTCTATTATCTTTTCACCTTATAGCAATGCAATTAGTGCTATTGCATATAAATATGGATCAAAGGGAAGTGTGGTAACTCAAATTCAAACAAAATTAAAAAATTGGGGATATTATAAGGGAAGTGTAGATGGAAAATTCGGATATCAAACCTACTTAGCAGTAAAAAATTTTCAAAGTAAAAATGGATTGACAGCAGATGGGGTTGCAGGAGATAGCACTTTAGCAGCTTTGGGTATAAATAATCCATCACAATCTAATAATGCCCAGTATTCCAGTAATAGTGAAGATTTGATGCTTTTAGCAAGACTTATTAATGGTGAAGCAAGGGGAGAACCTTATGAAGGTCAAGTGGCTGTTGGTGCTGTAGTTCTCAATAGAGTGAGAGATTCAAGATTTCCTTCCACTGTAGCTGGAGTAATATACGAGCCTCGTGCATTTACAGCAACAGTAGATGGTCAAATTGATGCTGAATTAGAGCAAACTTCTATTAATGCTGCCAGAGATGCATTAAATGGCTGGGATCCTTCTGGCGGTGCAGTATACTATTTCAATCCAGCTAAAGCCACTAGTGCGTGGATATGGTCCAGACCACTAATTAAAATCATCGGAGAACATAGATTTTGCAGTTAATATATCAGATTAATATTACTTAGTTTATTGTGACAATAATAGATTAAGAATAAGTTATCTTCAGTGCATGAAAACAATTAATGTATTGAAGATAACTTTTTAAATTATATTTAAATATATTATAATTGTCTGCAAAAGATATTTATACATATTAATATTAAAACATATATAGATATTTTTTACTTTGATAGTGTATTAAAAAATTATTTTTTATATCAATATGCTTGCTTGTACTATTAATAAAATATATAATAATTCAATAGATATATTGATAGAATTTAAAAAATTATTTGTTAAAATATAGTTGACAAAAAATTTTTTTAGAATATAATAATATATGAAAACATACTCAAACACTTGGAAATATGTTGAAGAAGGAAAGTATTTTAAATAGAATTTTTAGAGAGAGAACTGGAAGCTGAAAAGGTTCTTAAAGGAAATTTAAAAGAAGTGCCCTTTGGAATAGTGTCTTTGAATTATAGTAAAAGGCAACGGGGAAGCCCGTTATAGCTTTAGAGCATGTCTGTGCTTGAATATGTAGCTTTTAGAGTGGATATCGGCTATCAACTTCGTCTCTATAATGAGGGGGAGTTTTTTATTTTATATAAAAAAATATATGAATGAATCTACTCTTGTTGAAGTTGTTATTTTGCCACCAAGGTTAGATAAATTATCTAAAATCTTGTGGTTGTTAACGTGTCTATAAGAATAGAGCACTATAGTAACTATTAATCAAATAAATTTTATATATTTATTGAGGTGAGAAATTAATGTTTAATAAACTAAAATATGATTTAGACAAAATAATGGAAAACGACCCTGCTGCTAGAAATAGGATTGAAGTATTTTTACTTTATCCTTGTGTACACGCTGTATTATGGAGTAGAATAGCTCATTTCTTTTATAAATCAAAAATGTTTTTTTTAGCAAGATTAATTTCACAATTAGCAAGATTTTTTACAGGAATAGAAATACATCCTGGTGCAAAAATCGGAAAAGGACTTTTTATAGATCATGGAATGGGAGTTGTAATTGGTGAAACCGCAGAAGTTGGAGATAATGTAGTATTATATCACGGAGTTACTCTAGGCGGAACTGGTAAGCATAAAGGTAAGAGACATCCTACAGTTGGAAATAATGTGCTTATAGGCAGTGGAGCTAAGGTGCTTGGGCCTGTAAAGATTGGAGATAATGTTAAAATAGGAGCTAATGCAGTAGTTTTAACGGATATTCCTGATAATTGCACAGCAGTTGGGGTACCTGCAAGGATAATTCCTCCCAGGATTGGAGAAAAAAATATAATTGATATGAAGGATTATATGAAATAGTTTATTTATAGTCATTATTTTTAAATCATTAATTATTATTAAAATATCTTCTCTATCTTAATTAATTGACAAAATGTATAATTTAGTTATAAAATTATGGATAATATAAATAGATTTTTTAATTAACGGGGGGGTATATCCCGGTTAAGTTTAGATAAATTAGCTAAAAAGTCATTATTGTCGGCTGCATTTACTGAAGATGCAGCCCTGCAATGAATAATTATAGTAAAAACTGCTTTTGTGAAAGCAGTTTTTTTATATAAAAATTAATTATTATATTTAAAATAAATGGAGAAAAGAACATGGATAATAAAACTCATATAATAAATTTCTGCAAAGAATTAGGTATTTCAGAAGTGGGTTTTTGTAGATGTGAGAATTTTTATGAACTAGAAAGATATCTTAATAAAAGAAAAAATGAAGGAGTGGAAAATGAATTTGAAGAAAAAGATATAAATAAGAGAATAAATCCCAATTACTATATGGAAGAAGGGAAAACTATTATATCTATAGCTTTTCCCTATAGCTTTTATTTACACAAAGATGAGGAAATGTATTTTTCTTTATATACAAGAGGAAAAGATTATCATAAAGTTGTGTCCAATTATCTTGAAAAGGTATGTGAATTTATAATAAAAATAGGAGGAAAAGCAAAATATTTTGTGGATAGTAATGCTCTTCCAGAAAGATATATTGCCTGTAAAAGCGGAATAGGATTTATAGGTAAAAATAACATGCTCATCAATAAAAAATATGGATCTTATATATTCTTAGGAGAAATTATAACAAATTTGTCTATAGAGCCAGATGAACCCTGTAAAAATCAATGTGGCGAATGTGAAAGATGTATAAAAGCATGCCCTACGAAATCTATAAATAAATATTTTAATAATCCTAATATATGTTTATCTTATATAACACAAAAAAAAGACATAGAGGATAAGTGGTTTGAAAAGTTTAATGGAAGACTATTTGGCTGTGATACCTGTCAATTGGTATGCCCTTTTAATTATGAAGTAAAATACTCAGAAATAGATGATTTTAAACCTTTGGAATTTATGAATAATGTAAATCTATATGAACTTATAAGTATAGATAATAAAATTTTTAGAGAAAAATATAAAATAACTTCCTGTGGCTGGAGAGGTAAAAATATAATTCAAAGAAATGCACTTATAAATTTTATTATGAAGAAGAATGAAAATAAAATGCATAATTTGGAAATAGTTTCGCCTTATGTAAGAGAATACTTTAATAGACTTTTAAATTTTAATAAATTATAATATAATAAAGTATCTGAAAATAATTAGCATATTTGTTAGTTTATTTTCAATTTTAAATGTAAGCTGTAATAATTTATGAATAAATTTTATTCTGTATTCTATAGTTATAATAACTATTCAGGGGATAAAATTTATTTCATATGGAATCTATAGCTTAAAATCTGGAATTATATATTTTTATTGATTTGAAAGGTGTGGTTTGATTGATTATTTCTCCTAAAATATTGAAACTATTAGAACTTCTTCCTACAAGTGTTCTTAGAATTTTTGCCGTTAAATTTCTATCAGGAATTATGGACAAGTACGCTGATATAAGTATATCAGGGATGGAAAATTTAGATGGAGAAGAAGGTCCTTTTTTATTTATAGGAAATCATCTCAGTAATTCTGATGGAATAGTTTTATGGAAAGTTATGAAGAAATGGGATCCTACTTTTGTAGCGGGAGTAAAATTACAGAAGGATGCTTTAACATATTTAGGTACAATAGCTGTTAAAAATACACCTATAGTACCTAATACCGCAGATAAAGCAGGTATATCTAATATAATAAAATTGATTAAAAGTGGTGAAAATATAGTTATGTTTCCTGAAGGAACAAGAAGTCGAGTGGGAGCTATGATAAAAGCTAGAAAGGGGCTTAATTTGATTGTAAAGCTCAGTAAAGCCAGACTTGTTCCCATAGGAATATATGGTTCTGAAAAACTTTTGCCAATAGGTAAGGATGCAGATATGAATAGAGAAACTCTTCACAAGGCAAAGGTGTATATAAAAATAGGTAAACCGTTTGAAATGGTTAAAAGAAATGCAGGAGAAGATAGAAAAGAATATGAAGAAAGGGCTACTGATGAGGCTATGAGAAAGATTGCAGAACTTTTACCAGAAGAATATAGGGGAGTATACAAGTAAAAAATGTGTAAACTAACACTATCAAACTAGAGGTGGTAATAAGTTGAATAAAAAAGATATTGATAATACTCTTAAAATTTTAAGTAAAGTTTATAATGAAGCAAAATGTGCACTAAATTTTAATAGTGCTTATGAACTGCTAATTGCTACAATTTTATCAGCTCAATGTACAGATGTAAGAGTTAATATAGTAACTGAAAAATTATTTAGTAAATATAATACTCCAGAAAAAATGGTGGAATTAACAGATACAGAACTTCAAGAAATAATTAAACCCTGTGGATTCTATAAAAATAAAAGTAAGAATATTTTAGCTACATCAAGGGAATTATTATTTAATTATAATAGTCAGGTTCCAAAGACTATGGAAGAGCTTACTAAATTACCCGGGGTTGGAAGAAAAACTGCCAATGTAGTAATGTCAAATGCCTTTAATATACCTGCTATAGCAGTAGATACTCATGTCTTCAGGGTATCTAAAAGAATAGGATTTGCATCAGGAGATAATCCTCTTGAAGTAGAACAAGAACTTAGAAAGGTTATTCCTAAAAATATGTGGAGTAATGCTCATCATTATTTAATATGGCATGGAAGAAAAATATGTAAAGCTAGAAAGCCACAATGTGAAATTTGTCCTATAAGTGAATATTGCAATTATTATAAGGAAAACTTTAAGTTGTAATTTAGTTTTAAAAGAAGAGAAAATAGGAGAAAAGAACGAAACTTTTCTCCTATTTTCTCTTTGTACTTTAATGTTTATTTAGGATTTTCCCAATAATGAGAACATTAAGTTATATATAACAGTTATCTTATTTGATAGATATTTTGTCTGGATTATAGTAGATAATTCAAAAAAATAAATACAGCTAAAAGGGTTCAGCTTTTAGCTGTAATATAAGGAAAGGGAAAGTATATATAATAATTACATAATAGCTGTTCCTTGAACAACTCTATTGTAATTGTATATATCTGATAAATTTTTAACTTTAATGTGTTGAAAGGATTTATTCCTATCTTCAGTGTATAATAAATCAGAAAATAGATTGTAGAAAAAAGTTGTAGGCACCTCATCAATACCAGTAAAATCAAGCACTACAGCATCATTGTTATTAGAAATTTTACTCTTTAATAAAATAGCGTCCTCACAGGTAAATTGACCACCAATAATATTTTTTACATTCAAAACTTTTTCCATTTTTATATTCCTCCTATCAACTTAAAGAAATTATCATTAATTTGTGTACTAATCTTATGGTTCTATTATATAACAGTCTTTTGTACTTGTCAAATTTTTAACAATAAATTTTAAAAAAATATTTTAAATCGTTATATTAAATTAATTTATCAATAGAATTGCATATTTTATTAATAAATTATGGTATTAAACTATAATTTGTTATTGATATAAAAATAATATTTGTAGAATTTATATATATAATCAATAAAAAAATTGAAAAAAATTCATGGACTTGATTTATTTATATATATAATTTAAAATTTTGCTTATATATAAAGAACGCTTATTTCAAATTATAGATATCTAATTTTTGAAAATAAATTTTAATATATAAACTTTAAAATTTATTTTCAAGTTATAACATTTAATTATACATCAGATATCTGCAATAAATTATGAATATGAAAGGATTTTTTAATTTGAGAATAATAGTAGATGCAGATGCTTGCCCTGGGAGAAATATAATAGAAAAAGCAGCAATAGAAAATTATATAGATGTTTTTATGTATTGTGATATAAATCATATTTTAAAAAGTAATTATAGTAAAATTATTTATGTAGACAGTGGTTTTCAAAGTGTAGACATGAAAATTGTAAATGAAGCTAAAAAAGAGGATATAGTTATAACTCAGGATTTTGGGGTGGCAGCAATGGTGCTTGGTAAAGGTGCCTATGCTATAAGTCCTAAAGGAAGAATATACAGCAATGATAATATTGAAAGACTTTTATTTGAAAGGCATTTGGGGCAGAAAATAAGGAGAGGAGGAGGGAGGACTTTAAATCATAAGAAAAGAAATATTGAAGATGATGAGAGATTATATAATAGTCTTATAAAGATTATAAATTCCCAAAAAGGTGAATAGCCACAAGGTCTTAAGGGTATAAGAATATTATAATTTGAAGGTAAATAATATTAATGATAATTGCGAAAAAGTAAGACCTTGAAGGCTTTTATTAAGTAAACTTAAACAGCTATTAATAAATCTGAATTAATTATTTTAATAACTATAAAACTATGAATTCATTACAAATTATTGTAAAGTATATTTATACTTATACCGTCAATATGATAAGAATCATTTATATTATAGGTATGAATGGTTTTTTCATTGATAGTATGCCTATCTACTACTAGGTTCCAGTAGCTATATTTTGGTAATTTTATTTCAGCAGAATCATTATTTGCATTATATATTACTAAGATATTTTTCCATGTATCATTATTTGCATTATTCTTTAGAATAAAAGCCACTGTATTTTTAGGTAGATCCTCTAAAAATTCTAAATTATTTTTTATATCTGTCAAAGAAGTCATCCTAAAAGCTGGGTGATTTTTTCTTAAGATTATTAGATTTTTAATATAATTTACCATATACATATATTTATCTCTTCTGTTCCAATCAATCCAATTTATATAATCCGGTGAATTGTAGCTGTTTTCAATGCCTTCTTTTGTTCTTAAAAACTCACAGCCAGAGTGTATAAAGGGAATTCCTTGACTGGTAAGAATAATTCCTAAAGCTAATTTTACCCTATATGCTCTTATTTCATCGGATTCATTTCTATTGGTAAATTGCAGTTTATCCCAAAGTGTATTATTGTCATGGCAAGATACGTAATTTATTGATTGAACGGGAGAATAGAAAATTCCATTTAAAGTTTCAGAGTATTTTGTGCATCCTGTAACACACAAACGTATAGAATTTTCTAGATTTTTTTCTCCACTGATAAAGCCTTTAGCATTTTTATCAAAAGTACTTCCTTTTAAAGTATCTCTTATTATATCGTTGAAAAATCCTATTTGTGGAAGATGCAGAGCGTTGGATATAGCTGCTCTTTTACTGCTATCCAATGCTGTTTTCAGATTCCAACCTTCCCCATAGAGCATTATCTTTCTTTTGAAGGTATCTAATTTGTGACGAAGAATATTTATTGTATCAGTATCATGTATACCCATGAGATCTATTCTAAAGCCATCTATATGGTATTCACTGCACCAGTATAATACTGAATCAATTATAAATTTTTTCATCATCAGATTTTCAGAAGCAGTATCATTGCCGCAGCCGCTTCCATCAGAAAGGGTGTTATCATCATTATATCTAAAATAATAGCCGGGAAATATTTTTTGAAAACAATTATTTTTGTAGTCGAATATATGATTATATACTATGTCCATATTAATGGATATTCCATTTTTATGAATAGAATAAATCATTTTTTTTAATTCTTTAATTCTGCACACTGAGTCATATGGATCTGTAGAATAAAGACCTTCCGGCACATTATAATTTTCTGGATCATATCCCCAGTTGTATCCAATAGGATTAGTTTCATCTATACTAATATAGGAAAAGTCAAATATAGGCATTATTTGTATATGAGTTATACCAAGAGATTTTAAATAATCTATACCTGTAGGCTGATTATTTAAGGTTTTGCAATTTTCTTCAGCAAGACCTAAAAATTTACCTTTATTTGGAATACCGCTGTTAGGATTTATACTTATATCCCTAATATTAATTTCATATACAATTGCATCAGTATAATTAGATAAATTATCTGGAGAAATATCTTTTTCAAAATCCTGTGGGTCTGTTTCTTTAATATCCATTATATAGCCTCTATAACCATTAATGCCTACTAATTTTGCATAGGGATCGACAGTTTCATTGATATTTCCGTATACATTTACTCTGTAAGTATAAAAACAGTTTTTTAAGTCTTCATTTACAGTTACAGACCAAAGTCCTTTACTTTCTATCATAGGGAATTCTCTTGGAGTTTCATCTATAGAAGGATCTCCATTTTTGTAAATTAACAAATTTATTGAGGTTGCAACTGGTGACCATACTCTAAAATCTGAAAAGTTTTTTTTATATATAAGACCAAGTTCCTCTAATGTAAAAAATCGTCCATTAAATTCTTCTGAGGAGAATAACTTAAAATAGCTGCAACCCTTAGTGATGTTGTCATAGATTAAAAAACATTCACTTTTTATATCTATTTCTTCTAATAATATTATGGTTATAGTATTATTATCAATATAGCGTGTTTTTATATCTAAAAATTCAGCTCTATTTTTTATACTGAACTTTGATAAGTTAATTCCAGTAGAATTGTCAATTATTATTTCCAGTTCTTTAAAACCTTTGACGGATGCACTAATAATATTCATCTTAGCCCTCCATAAAATTTATAAAAATAAATTAATAAATTTATTTATATTATTAATTTATAATATTAGATAATTAGAAAAATGTAAATAAAAACCTTGTTACAAATAATGGAATCATAGTATAATGTAAAAAGGATATTCTTAAAACAGGGGATGAAGATATATGAATGAACTTGAAATTAATTTTAGTAATGAAAGCCCTCAAAAAGTAAATAGTGAGATAATCATTTCCATAAAAAACAAAATAGAAGAAAATTTATTATATAAATATTGTATAGGTTTAAACGGCAAATGGACAACCTTGAAAGAATTTTCCAGAGATACTAGCGCTATTTGGAAACCAGCAGAAGATGGTATATATACTATTATAGTTCAAGCAAAGGTAGAAAATGAAAAAAAACCTTTTAGTTATTTAGGAAAAGCTGATTATGTCATTGGAGAAGTTGAAAAAAATATTATAAAATCTGTAACTTTGGACAGAAGAGAGTTAACAGTGGGAGAGAAAATAACAGCTAAGGTTGAAACCGTAAGAACGGGAATTTTATTTAGATATTCTATTGTTGAAAATGGAAAATGGCGTCTTTTAAAAGATTATAGTGCAGAAAACATGATAACTTGGACTGTTACAAAGATAGGAAGACAGGAAATTGTAGTTAATTGCAAGCTTATAGATTCAAAGGAAAAATTTGATGATATGAAAAGTGTTGAGTTTAATGTGCTGCCTATAAAAGACATACATATTAAGGATTTTAGATGTCTTACAGAAGAGCTTTTTATGGATAATGAAATGATATTTCAAGTGGATGTTGAACATGATGACAGTAGATTGATATTATATAAATTTGTAAAAATAAATTCAGAGGGAAAGGCAGAGTGTATACAGAATTATTCTACAAAGAGAGTAGTAAGTTACATAGAAAAAGATTATGGAGAATTCAAGCTTCTATGTCTGGTTAAAGATATGTATTCACCAAAGGAATATGATGATAGAGCCTTAATTTTATATAAAATAAAAAAATATAAACCTGTAATAATTAAAAATTTCACTTGTGATGTGATATCTCCTCAAACAGTAGGCCAGGAAATAAACTTCAAAGTTTTAGCTGAAGGAGGCAAAGAGCTTTTGTATAGATTTACAATAAATGGTAATTTTAATCAGGATACAGGATACATAAGAAATAATAACTTTAGTTGGAAACCTAAAGTAGCAGGTGAGTACAAAATAACTTTATTTGTAAAAGATGCTTCCTTTGAAGAAAATTATGAAGATAAGGCTGAAATTGAATTTTTAATAGATGAAGAACGCAGAGATCCTGTAACTATTAAGGAAGTAATCACTGACAAAAAGACTAAAATGCTCATTGGAGATACAATAAATATAGAGGTTATAGCAGAAGGAGGAATAGAACTTAAATATGCTTTTATTGTAAGAAGTGGAGATAAAGAACTTGAAAGGATAGAATATGGCCACTGTAATTGGGTAAACTACACTCCAGAAAAGTCAGGAGTGTATGAAATAGAGGTAAGGGTAAAGGATAAATTTTCAGAGAAGGAATATGATTGTTCTTATATTGTCTATGTAGAAGCCTTTGATTATATACCTGCCAATATAGACTATATACTGATACCTGCCAATGATTATTATATGGTTGGCAATAAGATAGAAATTACAGTTATAGCGGAAAATACCAGAGATATTTTGAATAAATATGTACTGAGAATTAATAATCGTAAAGTAGAAGAAACAAATTATGAACAAGTATCTCAGTATACATTAAATCCTAAATGTGCAGGAATTTATAATATTGATATATTTGCTAAAAATAGAAAAAGCGATAGAAAATTTGATTGTAAAAAATCTATAAAGATTATAATACATGATAGTCTACCTGTAACTAATACTACAATAGAGTGCGACAAGCTTCATCCAAAAATTAATGAAGGAGTTACTTTTAATGTAAGCAGTGAAGGTGGGGAGGAAGTAGCCTATGAATTCTATTTAATGGAACAGGGAGAATGGAGTTTGGTACAAAAATATAGTAGAAAAAATTTTTATACTTTTATGCCATTTATGGAAGGAAATTATAAGCTATTGGTTTTAAGTAAAAGTCAGCTTAATAAATCTTCTTATGAAGATTATGCTATATTAGGATTTGATGTAGAAAAATAATAATATTATTAGTATAATGGAAGAGTAATTAAAAATGTTAAAATAAATAACTAGCATACAGGCTAGTTATTTTATTAAATAAACTGTTAATTGTATGAAGATTTATATATTCTATATAGATGATAGTGAACTACTTAGATAATAGTTATAGTACAAATTAATTTTGAGGGTGGTAGTATGCAAACAAATGATATTACTGGTATGTTACAATATGAACTTATGAATCAAATGCTTAAAAGCATAGCTCAGAGCAATTCTATAGATGGCGAAGATAGTACTCAGCAGAGTATGTTTGATATACTTATGCAAAGTATGCTGGATTCAACTAAAGATAATACCGGAAAAATTGATATCAATAAATTGAATTTTTTAGGTGATAGTGATTTGAGTAAACTAGGCTATGGTGCTGGTACAAAATTGGATAATTCAAATATATCATCAATTCCCTATAACAGCATTATAAGTGAAGATGTGAAGAAAGATGTGAGTAATAATAATTTAACTATAGATGAAGCAGTGGATAGAGCTTCTAAAAAATATGGAGTTGATAAAAAACTTATATTAGCAGTTATAAAACAAGAATCATCTTTTAATCCAAGTTCTACATCAAATGCAGGAGCTATGGGACTTATGCAGCTTATGCCTGGTACTGCACGGGAACTGGGAGTTGAAAATGCCTATGATGTAGGTGAGAATGTAGATGGAGGTACAAAATATCTAAAACAAATGTTAGATACTTTTGGAAATTATAAAATGGCACTTGCGGCCTATAATGCAGGTCCTGGGGCGGTACAAAAAAGTGGAGAAAATATAAATAAACTCCCAAGTGAAACTCAGAATTATGTAGCTAAGGTTTCGCAATATTACAAAAATGCTTAGGACGTGAATTTTTATAATGGAAAGATTAGATAAGATATTGGCTAATTCTGGATATGGTTCTAGAAAAGATGTGAAAAAGTTAATTAAAAGTGGTCTCATAGAAGTAGACGGAAAAAAAGTAAAATCATCTAATATACAAGTAGATGTAAAAGAAAATAATATAACTGTTAAGGGAGAGACTCTGATATATAAAAAGCATATTTACTTAATGATGAATAAGCCTGCTGGAGTAGTTTCTGCTACTTTTGACAATTATGATGAGACTGTGATAGATCTTCTTGAAGAATATCATGCTTCATTTAATCCTTTTCCTGTAGGAAGACTTGATAAGGATACTGTAGGACTCCTTATTTTAACCAATGATGGTGATTTAAATCATAAAATGATTTCACCTAAGTGGCATGTGAATAAGGTATACTATGCAGAAATTGATAAAGTTGTTGACGAAGAGGATATAAGGGCTTTTGAAGATGGAATAGAGATAGATGATGGATATAAGTGCATGCCTGCAAAACTTGATATACTTAATGTAGATTCCAATGGCTCTAGAGTTATGGTAACTATTCAGGAAGGAAAATTTCATCAGGTTAAACGAATGTTTTTAGCAAGAAATAAAAAAGTTGTATATTTAAAGAGAGTTAGTTTTGGTAGAATTCATTTAGATGAAAGTATAAAAGAAGGAGACTATAGAGAACTAACTGAAGGAGAATTGAAGCAAGTTCTTAATTCAGGTGGGGATTCTTTTACCCCATCTGAATTTTAGAACTGCAAATGCATGACTTACTTGGCGTTGAACTTCCACTTGAAGAAAAGCAGACAAAACAAAATTTATTTTGTATTTGGTCGCTTTCGCAGCGTGCAAGCAGAGAACCAAAATCTTGTTTTTGATTTTGTGTGAATCGCTGTATAGAGTGCGAGGGAGACTTACGCTAAGTTAGTCAGGTGAAAAATTTTAAAAGAAATTTGATTTATTTAATGTCTTTCTGGAGAGGTGAATTAAATGACAAAGTATGAATCAAAACTTGAAAGTGAAAATATGAATTTCCTTTGTGATGCTATTTTAAGTTTGGAAACAAGAGAAGATTGTTACAGATTTTTTGAAGACATATGTACAATCAATGAAGTTAAAGCTATTGAGCAAAGGCTTCAGGTTGCTAAAAGGCTGGTACAAAAGCAAACCTATACAAATATAGGGGAAGCTACAGGAGCCAGTACTGCTACTATAAGCCGGGTTAACAGATGTCTTAATTATGGTAGTGATGGATATGCATTAGTACTAAAAAAACTAGGAATAATAGAATCAGAAAAGCAGGGCAATAATGATAAAGGTGAAGAGTAATTTTACATAGTAAAGGGGTTTGCTGAAGAAGTATGCAGTGGACCTTTTCTTTGTGTTGGAAAGGTGTATACCTTTCTTGATTAATAGGTTTCATATTTATATGAATTGAATGTTTAAATACATATTCTAAATGATATAATAAATAATAGTCAATTAAATATTCTCAATAATTTACAATTATATGAGATCTTTTAGGAGTTAAGTGCTTTATAATAAATAAATTTATTATGAGTATTAGAAACGGGAGGAAGCAAAATGGATTTAAAAAAACTATTAAATAAAGAACAATATGAGGCGGCAACAGCAGTAGATGGACCTGTACTGGTATTAGCAGGAGCAGGATCAGGTAAAACTAGAGTTCTTACTTATAGAATTGCTAATATGATTGAAAATTTGAATGTCTATCCATCACAAATATTAGCTATAACTTTTACTAATAAGGCGGCTCAGGAAATGAAGGAAAGAGTCCGCGCTCTTGTGGGCAGTGAAGCTGATAATATGTGGGTATCAACATTTCATTCCACCTGTGTGAGAATACTTAGAAGAGAAATAGATAAAATTGGATACAATAAAAATTTTACAATATATGATAGTGCAGATCAAAAAACTTTAATAAATCAATGCATAAAAGAAGTTGGTATCAACGATAAGGATATAACTGATAAAGAAATAATATCTAAAATAGGAGCTCAGAAGGACAATTTAGTATCTGCACAAGAATACAAAAGAAAGAATGAGAATAACTTTAAATTAAATAGGATTGCAGAGGTTTATCTTTTGTATCAGAAGAAACTTAAAGAAAACAATGCTTTAGACTTTGATGATTTAATATTTAAAACTGTTGAATTATTTAAGAAACAAGAAGACGTACTGCAATTTTACCAGAGAAAATTTAGATACATAATGATAGATGAATATCAAGATACAAATAAAGCTCAGTATGAATTGGCAAGACTACTAGCAAAAGAACATAAGAATATATGCGTGGTGGGAGATGATGATCAATGCATATACGGATGGAGAGGAGCAGATATAAGAAATATACTTGACTTTGAAAAGGACTATAGGGATGCTAAAGTAATAAAACTGGAAGAAAACTATAGATCAAAGGCAAATATACTAAAAGCAGCCAATGGGGTCATTAAAAACAATCCTCATGAGCATTTTAAACTACTTAGAACCAGAAATGAAGATGGAAGTAAGATAAAACTGTATAGAAGTTACTCGGATATGGAAGAAGTGGAATTTGTGGCTAACGAGATAAAAAAGGCTATGGATTCAGGAGATAGAACCTATAAGGACTTTGCTGTACTCTATAGAACTAATGCTCAATCAAGATTATTTGAAGACATATTTATGAAAAGGCATATTCCCTATAGAATAATTGGTGGATTAAAATTCTATGATAGAAAAGAAATTAAAGATATAATGGCTTATCTTAAGCTTATATCCAATCCACTAGATAATATAAGTTTAAAGAGAATTATAAATGTACCTAAAAGAGGTATAGGAGCTACTACTGTAGACAAAATTGAAAAGTTTGCCAATGAAATTGAAGAATGCCTTTATAGTTGTCTATTAGATATACAAAATATACCAGGACTTACTGCACGAAATGTCTCTTCTATAAATAAATTTATAAGTATAATAAATAGCTTTGTTATAAGAAAAGATGAGATAAAAGTTTCTACGTTAATTGAAGAACTTCTTGGACAAACAGGATATCTGCAGGAATTGAAGAAATCCAATGATTTGCAAGATGAAACAAGAATAGAGAATCTTCAAGAATTGGTTTCTGCTGCTGTGGATTTTGAAAATAACTCAGAGGATAAGTCTCTTTCGGCTTTTCTGGAAAAGACAGCTTTAGTTGCAGATGTGGATAATTATGATGAAGAATCAGACTCTGTTGTGATGATGACGGTTCACAGTGCTAAAGGACTAGAATTTCCAGTAGTGTTTATGGTGGGAATGGAAAATGGTATTTTCCCTGGAGCAGCATCTTTGTCAGACTTTACTGAAATGGAAGAATCAAGAAGACTAGCCTATGTAGGTATTACAAGAGCCAAGGAAGAATTATATATGACTTCAGCACAGACGAGAAAAATTTTTGGAAGGACTGTTGGCTATGCTGAATCTGATTTTATAGCAGAAATTCCAAAAGAATTAAAGGAATATGTGAATATAGATGTAAGAAAAGGAAATGCCTTTAACAAGTTTTTAGGAAGTAATAATTTAAACAAAAATGATAACAGCAGATTTTCCTTTAACAAGGATATACCACCAAAAAATAGAGTGTTTGACAAGGGATTTTCTACACAATATACTGAAAGTATATTGAAATCTAATGGAATTTCAGAAAAGAAAGAGATAAAAGTACTTAGTGAAGATGAAGCTACAGCAGGCAGAAAAGTAAAACATTCTAAATTTGGAGAAGGAACCATTGTAGCCGTCAGCAAGAAAGATGGAAACGTAAATTTAACTATAGCTTTTAAAAATATGGGGATAAAAAATCTAAGATTGGACTTAGCACCTTTACAAATAATATAAAAAATTAACAAGATTTCTTTAAATTAAGCATATATTTTATTGTAATATAGCTTTTGCAGATTATACTTATTTTTTTCTGCTAAATAACATGAATGGAGTAATTTTTAGATATGAAGGATAAATTAAAGAGAATGGAAGATCTTATAGAAGAATTAAATAAGTATTCCTATGAATATTATACAAAGGATAATCCTAGTGTTTCTGATAGAGAATATGATATGAAATATGATGAACTTCTAACTTTGGAGAAGGAAACCGGTACAGTTTATCCTTATTCACCAACCCTGAGAGTAGGGGATGTGGTATTGCCGGAGTTCCAAAAATATACACATATAGCGAGACTCTGGAGCCTTGATAAAGCTCAATCCTTTAATGCGCTGGAAGAATGGCATAATAGGAATGTAAAGTTTATCAACAATTATAATAATTTAAATGAGGAGAAGTTGCCTCCTATAAAATATATTGTAACTAAAAAGTTTGATGGATTAACTGTAAATTGTACTTATGATAACAATGGCATTCTAGTAAAGGCTGCTACAAGGGGAACTGGTGAAATAGGAGAAGATGTAACCCAACAGGTAAAAACCATAAAATCTATTCCACTGAAAATTAAAAATAATGCTTTAATTGAAGTTCATGGTGAAGCCATAATGACTAAGGAAGCTTTTAATGAATATAATAAATCAGCAGCAGCTCCTCTTAAAAATCTTAGAAATGGAGCTGCTGGTGCTCTAAGAAATTTAAATGTAAAAGAGACAGCTAGAAGAAGACTTTCTGCCTTCTTTTATGATGTGGGCTATAATGAAGGTGAACCTTTTAAAAGCTATAAAGAAATGCTAAATTTTCTAATTGAAAAAAAATTTCCTGTAGATGAATACATGGGAGAATGTTCTAATTTGGAAGAAGTAAAGAGAGAAATAGAGATTGTGAGGAATTTAAGAGAAACTTTAAGCTATGATATAGATGGTGCAGTTATTGTTATAGATGATATGAGAACCAGAGAATTGATGGGATATACAGTTAAATTTCCAAAATGGGCAATAGCTTTCAAGTTTGAAGCTGAAGAAGCTACTACTAAACTTCTTTCTGTAGAATGGAATGTGGGAAGAAGTGGAAGAGTGACTCCTACAGCTATACTTCAACCAGTAGAGCTTGCAGGAGCTACAGTAAAAAGAGCCACTCTTAATAATATGGACGACATACAGAGAAAGGGTATAAAAATAGGAAGTAATGTTTTTGTAAGGAGATCCAATGATGTTATTCCAGAAATAATGGGAGTAGCGTCAGAACGTGATGATCAGCAGGAGATAATGCCTCCAAAAATGTGTCCTTATTGTGGCAGTGAGCTTGTACAAGATGGCGTACATTATTTCTGTGAAAATACATTATCCTGTAAGCCCCAGCTGGTAAAAAGTATAGTACATTTTGCCAGCAGAGAAGCTATGAATATAGAAGGCTTTAATGAAAAAACTGCAGAACAGTTATTTGAAAAAAGAGATATAAAATCTATAACAGATCTGTATAGAATAAAAAAGGAAGATCTTTTGGACTTAGATAAGTTTGCGGAGAAAAAGGCAGAAAAGCTTGTAAAAGCTATAGAAAAAAGTAAAAATTGCGAATTGTCATCTTTCATATATGCCCTTGGTATAGCAAATGTAGGTAAAAAAACTGCAAAAGATATAGTCAAAAAATTTAAAACTCTGGAAGAAGTAATGAGTTGTACCTATGAGGAATTAATTTCCATACAGGATATAGGAGAAATAGTTGCTAAAAGTGTTTTAGAATTTTTTAATGAGGATAAAATAATAAATACAATACAAGAACTGATTTCAGTTGGAGTAACGCCTTATTATGAAGAAGATACAGTTAAAGATAACCCATTTTTGGGTAAAACGGTAGTGGTAACAGGTACTTTAGAAAATTTCAGCAGAAGTGAAATAAAGGAAAAAATAGAATCCTTAGGAGCGAAGGTATCTGGCAGCGTCAGTAAAAAAACGGATTTTGTATTGGCAGGTAAAAATCCAGGATCTAAATATGATAAGGCATTAGAATTAAAGGTTGAAATAATAACTGAAGAAAGTTTTTACAAATTATTAAATAATTAGTAACTGTATATTGATAAAAAAACATTTACAATAATAAAAAAATCAATTAATATTATGGTGATAGTAAAATAGGAGGAAATAAAATGAAGAAAGCAATAAACCTTATTGGTTGGGTGTTTGTTTTATTAACAATGCTTACTTTAACCTTTACATTACTTACAACATATTTATTTGTTCGCCAGATAAGCTATTTTGATTCCTATAGTACATTTCAGCTATGCATGGCATTGACAATGATAATTTGGGCAATTAGAATGTTTATTGACAAGAAAGAGAGAACACAAAATCTTCTATATTCAGTTTCTTGTACACTTATTGCAATGGGAGCTGTATATTTTATGTACATAGGAGTATTTTAAATATGTAAAAATTTATTCTACATAAGCTGTAATTGAAGCAAGTTCTTAATTCAGGTGAAGATTCTTTTACCCCATCTGAATTTTAGAACTGCAAATGCATGGCTTACTTGGCGTAAGTCAGGTTAAAATTTATTTTATGCCGAATACATTTAGTTGTAAATAGATTTTAATTACAGCCTGTGTAGGCTTTTTTATTTTCTTAGAAAAAATAATTTGAATTTTTAAACTTTCTAGTATATAATAGTTACAAGTTTTAAGATAATTTTACCTAAAATAATAAATTTATCAGTTTTGAAATTAAGGGTTACCTGTAAGGTAACCTTATTTGTTATTAATAATTTTGTTTAAAATATTTGAGATTATACAATAATATATTGTATAATTTAATTTGGTAATATGGTAAGATAAATGGAAACATTAAATTACAGAGTATCTGGCTGCTTCAGCTTAAAGATATTAGTCATTGTATAAAAAGTAATTAAAGCTTTAAGAAAGAGAGGGGTACCATGTCAGTTTCAAAAAAAGATGTAGAATATGTTGCAGAACTTGCAAGACTTAGTTTTAATGAAGAAGAAAAAGAAGAATTAATAAAAGACCTAAATAAAGTTTTAGAGTATGTAGAGAAGTTAAATGAATTAGATACAGAAAACACAGATATAATTGTTAATCCTTATTATATTGAGAATAAATTTAGAGAAGATGAAATAGAAGCTTCAATGGAACTTAAAGAAGTTTTAAATAATGCGCCTCAAAAATTAGAAGAATATATAATGGTTCCTAAGATAATAGAATAGTATGGTGTTTAATTATTGTATTATTTTTAGATGTAGCTTAAAGATAATAATGGAGGTAAAAATATGGAATTACATAAACTTAAGGCCCATGAGTTAAAAGATTTAATAAAAAATAAAGAAGTCAAGGTGGAGGAAGTAACTAATTCCTTTTTAAATAGAATAGACGAGACTGATGATAAAATAGGAGCGTATTTATACAAGGCAGAAGAAGAGGCATTAAGTGAAGCTAAAAAGCTGGATGAGAGAATTGCAAAGGGAGAAGTACTTGATGGATTAGGAGGAGTTCCAGTAGCTGTAAAGGATAATATAAGTGTAAAGGGTATGCAAAATACCTGTGCATCAAAAATATTAGAAGGGTATATATCTCCGTATGATTCTACAGTTACACAAAAGATAAAGGAAGCAAATGGAATAATACTTGGGAAACTCAATATGGATGAGTTTGCCATGGGATCTTCAAATGAAAACAGTGGATATAAGAAAGTGGTAAATCCTTGGAATAATGAATTTGTTCCAGGTGGTTCCTCAGGAGCATCGGCAGCCTCTGTTGCAGCTTTTGAAGCACCTATATCCTTGGGTACTGAAACCGGTGGTTCAGTGAGACAGCCTTCTTCCTTTTGTGGAGTGGTTGGACTTAAGCCTACTTATGGAAGAATATCAAGATATGGCGTGGTAGCTTTTGGATCAACTTTGGATCAGGTTGGAACTATAGGAAGAGATGTAGAAGACTGTGCACTTTTAACTCAGAATATTGCAGGAGTGGATAACAGAGATTTTACTACAGTTAATATAGCTGTACAGAATTATAAAAAAAGTCTGGTAAAAGATATAAAGGGAAAGAAGATAGGCATACCTGAAGAATATTTTGGTGATGGACTTGATGACAATGTAAGAAAGAGCATAGAAGAAGCAATAAAAGTTTTAGAGGACAATGGTGCTGAAGTTAAAAGATGTTCACTTCCATTGACAGAATATGCACTGGCAGCTTATTATATAATATCCTCTGCAGAAGCTTCATCAAATTTAGCTAGATTTGATGGTATAAGATTTGGTCATAGATCCAAAGAGGCACAAGATGCTGTAGATATATATTCTAAATCAAGAAGTGAAGGTTTTGGTAAAGAAGTTAAAAGAAGAATAATGTTAGGTACATATGCACTATCAGCAGGTTATTATGATGCTTACTATAAAAAAGCTTTAAAGGTTAGAAATCTTATAAAGCAGGAATTTGAAAAAACATTTAAGGAATTTGATGTATTAGTTTCGCCTACATCACCCACAACTGCATTCAGATTTGGAGAAAAGACTAAAGATGTAGTTTCCATGTATCTGTCAGATGTTTATACAGTTCCAGTAAATATAGCAGGACTTCCAGCTATATCTGTGCCTTGCGGATTTGTAAATGATTTGCCAGTAGGATTGCAATTTATAGGAAATTATTTCAGAGAAGATGTTTTATTTAATTTTGCCTATAGCTATGAAGCATCTGCACAGTGGAATGAGAAAAAGGCTTTAGTTGAATAAGGAAGGTGAATAAAATGGAATATGAAGTTGTAATAGGGCTTGAAGTTCATACGGAACTTTCAACAAAAACTAAAATATATTGTGGATGTACAACAGAATTTGGAGGACAGCCTAATACCCATGTTTGTCCTGTATGTTTGGGACTTCCTGGTGCACTTCCACATTTAAATAAGAAAGTAGTGGAGTATGGGATTAAAGCAGGTCTTGCTTTAAATTGCTCCATAACAAAATATGGAAGAATGGATAGAAAAAATTATTTTTATCCTGATTGTCCTAAAAATTATCAGATAACTCAAGATGAATTACCACTTTGTACAGAGGGATATATTGAAATTGAATTGGAAGATGAAAGCATTAAAAAAATAGGAATAGAGAGAATACACATAGAAGAAGATGCAGGTAAGCTTTTACATACTGGCGTAGGTACTTTAGTTGATTTTAACAGAGCGGGGGTACCTCTAGCTGAAATAGTATCTAAACCAGATCTTAGAAGTCCAAAAGAAGCAGTTCAATATCTTGAAAAACTAAAGAGTATACTTTCATGTATAGGGGTTTCTGATTGTAAAATGGAAGAAGGATCTTTAAGATGTGATGCCAATATATCTGTTATGGAAAAGGGATCAGATAAATTTGGTGTTAGGACAGAAATAAAGAATATGAACTCCTTTAAAGCATTAGAAAAGGCATTAAACTATGAAACTGAAAGGCAGATAGTTGCCCTAGAAAAGGGAGAGAAGCTTACTCAGGACACAAGAAGATGGGATGATAATAACAATATAACTACTATAATGAGAAGTAAAGAATTTGCCAATGATTATAGATATTTTCCAGAAGGAGATCTTGTTACATTAAATATAGATGATAAATGGATAGAAGAAATCAGAGAGACAATACCTGAGCTTCCTTATGAGAAAGAAGTAAGATTTGTTAATGAGTTTAAAATTCCTAAATATGATGCCAAGGTTCTTACCCTTACAATGTCTATGGCAGAATTCTTTGAAGAAACTGCTGTATTAAGTGAAGATGCAAAAGCTTCATCAAATTGGCTTATGGGTGATATATCCAAAATAATGAAGGAAAATGCTGTATGGGTAGAAAATTTGAAATTTACTCCAAAGCAATTAGCTGAGCTTATAAAACTTATAAATGGGGGAACTATATCTAACGCTATAGGTAAAAAAATTATAGTTGACATGTTTAATACAGGTAAAAATCCTAAAGTTATTATTGAGGAAAAGGGATTGATTCAAAATAGTAATGAAGATGAGATTTTTAAAGTAGTTAAAAGCGTATTAGATAATAATGGTAAAACTATAGAGGATTATAAAAATGGAAGAAAGAGAGTTTTAGGATTTCTTGTAGGTCTTGTTATGAAAGAAACTAAAGGGAAGGCAAATCCTCAAATTGTAAATAAACTTATAAATGAAGAGATAAAAAAATATTAGTTAAAAAATAATAAAATTTAATATAATATACTAAAAAGTCCTGAGAATAAGATTTATAAAAATTTTCAGGACTATTTTTGTCTGCTTTTCTATAAGGTGGGAATAGCAGCTACAGGTTCCTGGATAATTCATCTAAAAAATTGTTTACTATAGGCAATAAATGTTAATAATCATTAATATGATATGTTTTAGTTATGAATTTCACCTGAATTAAGAGCTTGCTTCAAATGTGCTATTAAATCAATTAAAAATATGTTTATAAGGGTACGTGTGTATGAAAATTTTAAAGAGATATTTAAGTATAATTTTGATTATCATCATAATTTCAATAATATTTTCTGGATGTGTAGAAAAAAAAGAGGATATAAATACAATTAATCAAAATAATAGATATTTAATGTACGATATAGGAAGTTTGCCAGAGGATTTAAGCAAGACAGATATGGATGTTTTAAGAGTTAGAGATATTGAGAGAGTGTTATTTCAAGGATTAGTATATGAAAAGGAAAATAGCAAGGATGGTATAGGTTATGCACTAGCAAAAAGCTGTGATATTTCAAAGGATGGACTTGTATATACCTTTGCATTAAAAGATAATATAAAATGGAATGATGGCAGCCCTATTACAGCTCAGGACTTTGTAGATTTTTTTAAAGATATATTGTCACAGGATTATGATAGTGTATACAGGTATGAGCTCAAATGTATTTATGGAGTTTCGGATTTTATAGATCATAATAAGGACTTTTCAGCAGTTGCCATTACGGCACCGAAAGATAATATACTTCAAATAAGATTGAACTATCCAAGTCCACATTTTTTACAATTATTAACTCAGCCTATGTATGGTCTTAGAAAAATTGATAGTAATATTATAAATTGGAAAAAGAATTATAAATATATAAAGTATTCAGGAGCCTTTTTCATTAAAAATATAGAAGGCAATGGTAATATACTTTTAAATAAAAATAAGAATTATGTATTTAAGAGTGACGTTAAAAGTAATCAGATTGTACTGACTACAAATAAAAATGGAAGTGCATATTCCTTGGCTGATTTTGAAACTTATAACAATTTGGATATATTCTTGAATCCACCTTCAACAGAGGTAGATAGATTAAAATCTAAAGGAGAAGCTGCTATTTTTCCAAAGCTTTCGGTTAAAGGATTATTTTTTAATTTTAATAGCAATACTGCAGTTTCAAATTATAATTTTAGAAAAGCCGTGCAGTTATCTATGGATAGAAATGAATTAATAGATAATGTAGTAGGGGATTATGGGGAAGCTTTGACATCATATTTACCTAGAGAAATGAACTCTTCACCAATAGATAACAGTAAAGTTGATAATTACAATAAAAGTGAAGCCTTAAAATATTTTAAAGAGAGCAATTATAATAAAAATAATGTAATAAGATTTGTATATGTGGATAATGATACCAATAAAAAAGTATGCGAGAATATTATTAAGATGATAAATTATACTATATCTAATGAAGGAAGTAACAGTGATACGGGAGCAATAGGTAATGTGAAATTTCAACTTAAAGGTTATAGCTTAAAGGATATAAATGAAGTTATAAAGAATAATAATTATGATATGTATTTAGGTGATTACAATATAAATTATAATAATATTATGTCCTTTCTAGAAATATGGAAGTCTAATTCTCCTTATAATATATATGGATTTAAAGATATTGCCTATGATGATCTAATATATACTGGAAATGTTGCTGAAGACTTAAATAAAAAATATGAGGTATATAATAAATGTATAGAGGAATTAAAAAATAGAATACCTGTAATTCCTCTATATTCTAAAAATACTATAGCATGTTCTAAAACCTCTGTACAGAGCTTAAATTTAAATGAATTTGGGAATGTGTTAATAGAAAAGCTTCAGGAAAAATAGATTAATAAGTAATAAAAGAGCTGCGTTACACTGCATTTTTATGCAATACAGCGTAGCCTCTTTTATATAATAAGTGAATATTGTCTAAATTTTTTATTAGTTTTATTAGAGATATCTATGTTATGAAAATAGGATACTCAAAAGATTATACTAAGAAGTTTTTAAATTAGAATTATTTTCCTTTGGCATATTGTTGTTCTTAGTATGCTTATTTTTATTGTTTTTGTTATGATGAGAATTGTTATTTTCATTAAATTTAACATATTGTTTATTAGAATTTTTAGAAGATGTTTTAGAACTATATTTAATGGATTCTTCTTTAGATGATCTAACTGAAGCTATTTTATAAGTAGGTTTAAAAAGATATATAAATAAAAAGAATAAAAACATGTTTTGATTACTGTAAAAGCTATTTTTAGATTTAGTAAAGGTATTCTTTTTTTTATTATAAGTTATAGATTTTAAAAATACAGGGGCTGTTTCTGAGGTTTCCGGTGTTGGTATAGTAGGCATTTTAAAGTTCTGTTCATTCAACAAATCTTCGGAATTAAGAGAAAAATTTTTATATCTTTCAGGATTGCCTAAACTAGGAACATCAGGCCAGCTGTTAATAATTCCAGATTCAATAATTTGACGTTTAAATATGTTAGAAATAATATTATCATTTTCATCCTCAGCAGAAGATACTAATGTACTTACAACATACAATAGTATTTCTTCAGAACTATAGTTTGTTTCCTTTTTATCTTTATCTTTTACAAATATATGATTTTCAGAATTATATGTTTGCTTAAGCCTTTCCAAAATTTCTCTAACATTCTTTTTGTAATTAAAAAATCCGGTATGTTTATATATAAGTGATGAGTTTATACAGCATAGACATTGTATATTTATGTCTGGAGTTTCTTCCTCATCCTCTGCTTTAGATTCTAGTTTTTCTAATACATAATCATATAAATCCAGAAGAAGAGCTAGAGAACTTTTATTACGAGAGTAATCATAAAATACATTTAAAGCTAAACAAACCTTTAAAATTTCTTCTGAAGATAAATTATATATATCCCCTTTGTATCCCTCAAGCATATTTAATATATCTAATGAAAAATTCTTAAATTGGATGGAATCTTTATCATTAGAAAGCTGAGAACAGCTGTAAAAAGCAGACATTAATAATGCTTGATCTGAAAAATTGAATTTAGAAGACTTTTCTTCAAGTTTTAATTCAGAATCAGATGAATCAGATATATCTTTTTTATCTACAAAAACACCCTCAAAATTTCTAAGATTGGTTGCATAGAATTCCAATTGTTTTCTTCCAAGCTCTGTGTATATAGAGCCTAAATTCGATTTATCTGAATGAATAGTTTCAAGGCCTCTATAATATTTAGATAATTCAAGTATAGATAATGTCATAAAGGCATTGCTGGATATGGGTATTTCTCTCTTAAATTTGTCTTCCATCCATCTTGCTTTGTTATCGGAAAATTCCAGTTCACAATCTCCTTTTTTATATACACATAAAAGTGGAGAAAATGAATTAAATGTGCTAATATCATTATTGGGAATAATTTTGTGCCTAAATTCTTTAGTATAAGTTGAGATACCAAATTTAGAATAAAACACAATTATTTTTTCACTTTCTTTAGCAAGGTGAAACAATTGATTTTTTATATTTTCTTTATTTAAAGAATTAATTTTTAAAAATGGTCCTATATATCTCAAAATAAACACCGCCTAAAAGTAATCCTATATAGCATTATATGAAATACTGATTATGATTGTGTATATTTTTTTAGAAAGGAAGATTTTTATGAAGGTTGGAAAGCTGGATTCTTATGAATTGCAGAAGATAATCGATAACAATAGAGGAATAAAGAGAGAAGACGTAAGAATTAGAGGGGGCATTGGTGAAGATTGCAGTGTTATAGAATTTGGAGACTTTGAATGTGTAGTATCTACAGATCCCATAACTGGAGCGGAAAAGGGACTTGGGAAACTTGCAGTACACATTAATTGTAATGATATTGCTTCTGCTGGAGTTGAACCTCTAGGAATACTTGTAACTATAATGGCTCCAGAAAGTTCAACACTTATAGATATAAAGAATGTTATGGAGGAAATAAGTGAAGAGTGCAAAAAACTAAATTTAGAGATACTAGGGGGACATACAGAAGTAACTAGTGCTGTAAATAGAATGATAGTATCCTGTACAGTTTTAGGAAAGGGAAGGAAAAATTCTTCTGTATCTACAGCTGATGCAAAGCCTGGAGATGATATAATTATCACTAAAAAACTTGGAATGGAAGGTACTTTTATAGCTGTAAGTCATAAAGAAGATGAATTAATAAATATACTTACAGAGGAAGAAATAAAAGAGGCTAGAGGTTATATAGAAAGTATAAGTGTAGTAGATGAGGGAAGAATTTGCGGAAGAGCTGGAGTCAACAGTATGCATGACATAACAGAAGGTGGAGTTTTAGGAGCACTTTGGGAAGTGTCTAAAGCCAGTAATTGTGGCTTTAAAATTTGTTATGATTTTATGCCTATAAGTGAAGTAACCAGAAAAGTGTGCAAGAAATTTAATATAGATCCTTTAAGATTTATATCTTCAGGAAGTATGCTTGTAACTTGTAAAGATGGAAATAAATTGGTGGATTTATTGAAGAAAAACAACATAGAATCTGTAATAATTGGCAATATTACTGAGGATAAAAATATCATTATAAAAGATGGAAAAGAGGAAGAAGTTGATCCTCCAGATAGTGATGAATTATTTAAAATAATGAAATAACAGATTAATTGACAACTGATATTGTGGAGGTTTTTATGCGTTTTGACGGAAGGAAATTTGATCAAATAAGACCAGTTAATATAGTAAGAAACTATACTAAATATGCTGATGGATCAGTATATATTGAGGTAGGAGATACTAAGGTTATATGTAATGTTTCTATTGAGGAAAAGGTACCTTTGTTTTTAAGAGGTAAAGGAGAAGGATGGATTACCTGTGAGTACAGTATGCTGCCAAGGGCAACTCAAATTCGTAAAATGAGAGATATAACTAAGGGGAAAATAGATGGAAGAACTGTGGAGATACAGAGGCTTATAGGGCGAACTTTAAGGTCTGTGGTGGATCTTAAGGCTCTTGGAGAAAAGACACTTTGGGTTGATTGTGATGTTATTCAGGCAGATGGAGGTACTAGAACTACAGCTATTACAGGGGCTTTTATAGCTATAGTAGAAGCGATTAATAAATTACATAAAAAAAAGGATTTTAAGATTTATCCTATAAGAAAATATTTAAGTGCTGTAAGTGTTGGAATAGTAAACAATGAAAAACTTTTAGATTTGTGTTATGAAGAAGATTCCAATGCTCAGGTAGATATGAATATCATAATGACTGATGATGGACAGTTCGTGGAGATACAGGGGACTGGAGAGCAGAATCCCTTTTCAAGAAAAGATATGAATGAATTAATTGATTTAGCTGAAATTGGTGTAAAGAAAATGATTCAAATACAAAAACGAAGTTTAAAAAACGATGCACTTTGGATTGGAACAGGAGGGGAAATATAAAATATGAATAAACTTATAGTTGCAAGCAATAATCAAGGTAAAATAAAAGAAATAAAAGAAATTCTTAAGAACTTTCAATTAGAAGTATTTTCATTAAAAGATCTCCAGATAGATATTGATGTAGTAGAAGATGGCAGCACTTTTATGGAAAATGCCTATAAAAAAGCTAAAGAAATATATAATATTACTAAAGGTTATATGGTACTTGCGGATGATTCAGGGCTCATGGTAGATGCTTTAAATGGAGCTCCTGGAGTATTATCCGCAAGATTTTCAGGAGAACATGGAAATGATGAAAAGAACAATGAAAAATTAATTAGTATGTTAAAGGGAAAAGGTAAAGGAGATAGAAAGGCAAGATTTGTATGTGCCTTAGTACTTATCATGGATAATTATGAAGAAATTAAGGTACAGGAGCAGGTAGAGGGGATTATACTTGAAGATAGGAGGGGAAAAGATGGATTTGGATATGATCCATTGTTTTACATACCTGAAATAAAAAAAACTTTTGCCGAAATGACTAGCAGCGAAAAAAATAGTATAAGTCATAGAGGAAGAGCATTAAATCAGTTGAAGCAAGTTCTTAATTCAGGTGGGTATTCTTTTACGCCATCTGAATTTTAGAACTACAAATGCATGGTTTACTTGGCGTCGAACTCCCACTTGAAGAAAAGCAGAGAACCAAAATCTTTTTTTGATTTTGTGTGAGGGCTGTACAGAGTGCGTGGGAGACTTACGCCAAGTTAGTCAGGTGAAAATATAAATTAAAAAATCAGTTATAAAAGGAGTTCTTTATGTTAATAGGAGTATTAAGCGATACACATAGAATAAATGGATATATAAAAGAGGCCTGTAAGTATACAAAAGATTGTGATATTATAATGCATTTAGGAGATAATGTAGAGGATGTAGGGGAAATAAAACAGTATTACAAAGGCAAAATAATAAATGTAAGCGGTAATTGTGACTATACTGATGTACCTAGTGAAAAAATTGAAATAATAGAAGGGAAAAAGTTTTTTTTGACACATGGACATAGGTATAATGTAAAAAGCAGTTTAATGAATCTTAAATATAAGGCCTTGGAAACAGGAGCAGATATCGTCTTATTCGGGCATACTCATATAGCTATATCTGCTGAAGAGGATGGTATATTGTTTATTAATCCTGGAAGTGTTTCCATGCCGAGAAATGGCAAGAATAGCATAGCATTTATAGAGATTGTTGATGGAAATATAAAGTATAATATAAAAAACTTATAAAAAAAAATGAAAAAACTCTTGACGAATACTTCATCTTAGTGTAGAATAATTTTTGTCGTCAAGCGGTGACATGATAAATTTACTAAAATACATTAGCTTATCGGGGTGTGGCGCAGATGGGAGCGCGCGTGGTTTGGGACCATGAGGTCGCAGGTTCAATCCCTGTCACCCCGACCACCAAGCGGGTGTAACTCAATGGTAGAGTGCCAGCCTTCCAAGCTGGTTACGAGGGTTCGATTCCCTTCACCCGCTCCAAAAGATGCGTCTTTAGCTCAGCTGGATAGAGCAACGCCCTTCTAAGGCGTGGGCCAGGGGTTCGAATCCCTTAAGACGCACCATTAAAAAGAAAATGCGCTTTTAGCTCAGTTGGTAGAGCACCTGACTCTTAATCAGGGTGCCCAGGGTTCGAGTCCCTGAAGGCGCACCATATGGTGAATATAGTTCAGTTGGTAGAGCGCCAGTTTGTGGTACTGGTTGTCAAGGGTTCGAGTCCCTTTATTCACCCCATAATCTTGGGATGTCGTCAAGCGGTAAGACACAGCACTTTGACTGCTGCATTCGTAGGTTCGAATCCTGCCATCCCAGCCAATTTAATTAAATATGGTTTACTAGCTCAGTTGGTAGAGCACATGACTTTTAATCATGTTGTCCGGGGTTCGATTCCCCGGTAAGCCACCAATGATGCAGGTGTGGCGGAATTGGCAGACGCACTAGACTTAGGATCTAGCGCCTACGGCATGGGGGTTCGACTCCCTTCACCTGCACCAATTTTAGTTGGTATATATTAATAATTATATTATGAAGAAGTTTATTTATTACACAATAATTTAAATTATTAAGTATTTAGTTAGAAAATTATTTGGATTTATGATTTAAGTAATCTTATTAGTTTGTAAGCGGGAGTGGCTCAGTGGTAGAGCGTCACCTTGCCAAGGTGAACGTCGCGAGTTCGAATCTCGTCTTCCGCTCCAATATATGCGGGTGTAACTCAATGGTAGAGTGCCAGCCTTCCAAGCTGGTTACGAGGGTTCGATTCCCTTCACCCGCTCCAAAAGATGCGTCTTTAGCTCAGCTGGATAGAGCAACGCCCTTCTAAGGCGTGGGCCAGGGGTTCGAATCCCTTAAGACGCACCATATGGTGAATATAGTTCAGTTGGTAGAGCGCCAGTTTGTGGTACTGGTTGTCAAGGGTTCGAGTCCCTTTATTCACCCCATAATCTTGGGATGTCGTCAAGCGGTAAGACACAGCACTTTGACTGCTGCATTCGTAGGTTCGAATCCTGCCATCCCAGCCAATTTAATTAAATATGGTTTACTAGCTCAGTTGGTAGAGCACATGACTTTTAATCATGTTGTCCGGGGTTCGATTCCCCGGTAAGCCACCAATGATGCAGGTGTGGCGGAATTGGCAGACGCACTAGACTTAGGATCTAGCGCCTACGGCATGGGGGTTCGACTCCCTTCACCTGCACCAATTTTAGTTGGTATACATTGTTAATAACTATGATTGATTTTAGATTCTAGTGAAGTTTATCATAAGCGGGAGTGGCTCAGTGGTAGAGCGTCACCTTGCCAAGGTGAACGTCGCGAGTTCGAATCTCGTCTTCCGCTCCATAATTAAGTTTTTGTATGAAGTTTGGACATGAATTAATCATATTGAATTTTTGCTTGATAAATAAAATGCGTTTTTAGCTCAGTTGGTAGAGCACCTGACTCTTAATCAGGGTGCCCAGGGTTCGAGTCCCTGAAGACGCACCAATTTAATTTTAAATATCGGGGTGTGGCGCAGATGGGAGCGCGCGTGGTTTGGGACCATGAGGTCGCAGGTTCAATCCCTGTCACCCCGACCACCAAGCGGGTGTAACTCAATGGTAGAGTGCCAGCCTTCCAAGCTGGTTACGAGGGTTCGATTCCCTTCACCCGCTCCAAATAAAACTATTTGATTAAAAAAGCTCTTACTTTAAACTCTTGTTTTTAAGTTTGAGTTTTATTTTTATTTTATGCACCCATAGCTCAGTTGGATAGAGTTGCAGACTTCGAATCTGAAGGTCGAGGGTTCGACTCCCCCTGGGTGCACCACTAAAGCCTTACAAATACTAAGTTTGTGAGGCTTTTAATTTTGCCACCATGTAATCATATAAATCATTTAATATTTCAAAATACTCATTAGTACTGAATATTCTTTCTCTCTAAGTGTGATATTATAAATATTTGTTTAGTAACTACAAATTCAAGCTATTAAAATCAATTTCTAAATTATCATATATGTTTACTTTTATTTTATCTTTGAATGTATAGCTGTCAGGAGCTGCATATTTATTGTTTTCATCAAGAGTGTAAGCAAATATAGTTTCCTTCATAGGGTTTATTATCCAGTATTCACGTACTTTAAATTCCTCATACAGGCTCAATTTCCTTACATAATCATTAGATGGGTTGAATGGTGACACCACTTCTATAATCATGTCAGGAGAACCAGTACAGCCCTTATCTGTTAGCTTGTTTTTATCACATATCACTGATATATCAGGCTGAACAATATTTTTGCTATTAGACAATTCTTCATCATCATTTTTTAATATTACATCAAAGGGAGCAGGATATACCTCACAATCTCCTTTATTAGTTTTGATATAATTTCCTATTTCAATTAATAATTGTGATATGATTTTCTGGTGGATTCTTGATGGAGCAGCAGCCATATTGTATATGTGGCCGTCTATAATTTCTATTCTTTCACCTTCAGGGTATTTCATATAGTCCGTGTAAGTATAGGTTTTATTTTTTGCGGCATTATCCATAGTGGTTAGCTCCTTTCTTATTTTTTTTATATTTTACCCAATGTTCAAATTAAACTTCCATATATTAATATTATCTCTTATTCTTTCTCTATGCAAGAATAAGAGAATAATGGGTCAGCAACTATTAAACATGCTAAAGTTTTAGAAATAGTATCAATTGTAAGTTTAAAATAAAGTTTAATCGTTTGGAACAAAGATTGATCATTTGTAATAAAGTTTAATCAGAATTAAGGATTAAACTCCTTGTAAATGGCTTAACTTCGTAATAAATATGAGTTTTGCTCAAACTTTATTACAAAAACTTGTCATAAATTGCTTATTAAAATGATACTTTTGATTAAACTTTGTTTCAAAAATTAATTTTCAAATTAACGGTTTTAAGCTATTTCTAAAGTATATTTTGATCAAACTTTTTTACAAACCCACATCAATTAAAATGCTTGTTCAAATATAAGATAATGTAAAATATTGTTGTAGAAATTTGATGAACAAAAATTAAAGGATATTACTTTTATTTATGGTAAAATTATGTAGAAAGGAGATGGCTTACATGATTAACAAACAAGATATAAAAATAGCTATAATAGCAAGTGGAAGCAAAATTAGCAAAGAAGATTTAATTAAAAAAGTAAATAGTTTGGATGAGAATACTAAGCATATGATTTACTTAAAATTAAAGGATATGCTAACAGAAAAAATATATAAATTGATTAATGAATTGTCATTGATACCTAAAGAAGTTAGTAGAATTGCTAGTAATCTTAAAATAGATTCTGCAGTTATATATTATGTTTATATGGAAAAATTAAATAATAATAAAAGCCATAAATAAAAAAGAACCCTTAACAGAGATTATTTTAAAAGGTATGTGTTATATCTGTAAAAAAAGTATGTATAAATTAATACATACTTTCTTGAAGAGTTTATTAATTGCAAAATACAATACTATTATAGTGTAAATGATTTCTTGATTCAATACTACTCTATAAATTTAAAAATATATTGGATAATATAAATTAGATTAAATAATATTTACAATAATTAAGATGTTATTTAACAATCATATGTTAATATGATTGTGTTAGAATAAACTTCCCTTCTTATTAGTAAACTTATTTTTTACGCCAGTTAAATACTGGTGTTTTTTGTTGAATAATACTAATAAGATAAGTGGAATTTAATAAAAAATATCTCCTTCAATACTAATTTTAATAAAAAAAGAATAAAAATAAATTAGAGTAGTTTTAGTATTTAAGGAGAGTCTATGATAAAAAATAAATTTTATAGGTACAGATTTAATAATAGGTATAGATTAGCTCGCAGGAGTAAAATTCCTAATTTTAGGATATCTAAATTTAAACTTATAATATTAGGAATTTGCATAATTATCATGTTAAATACAATTCTATTTTTTCCTCACTTTTTTAGAAGTACTTATATAGTAACTATTGCCAATAAACAGATAAAAACAGTTGATGATAAAAAGATATATTTAATTTATACTCAAATGGAAAATGGAGATACCAGGGTATTTAAAAATACTAACAGTTTATTGGAATTTAAATTTGACTCTGAAGATATATATGGGGGACTCAGAATTAATAGAACCTATGAGATTAAGGCTTATGGGTTTAGAATACCTTTAACGGAAAAATATGAAAATATTGTAAAAATAAAAGGCGTAAAATAAAATTTTACACTCTTTATTTTCTGCATTTCATTAAAGGATTAATACTATCAACAAAACTTGAAATGATCGCAATAATTATCTAACTCCAAAGTGAAAAAATTATTATAGTTACTTGCTATCCTATAAAAGAATAAATAAAGTAAAAACTGCAAATATTTAAGGTATTAAAGTAAATAGGGGTGATTATATGCTTTTAGAAGTACCTAAAATTAAAAAAATCCAATTTGATGGAGGAAGTGCAAAGATTAAGCTAGATGAATTTAATCAAAAGATTAAAATTGTAAACTTTGAAGGTGATGTTAAAAGATTATTAAAGGAATTAATGATACTTTCAGATGAGAATAAAGTAGGAAAAATATTTTACGTTGCACCTAAAGAAAGAATTAAGGAGTTCAAAGATGAAGGATTTATAATGGAAGCAAAAGTTTACAATTTTTTAAAGGGTAAACCAGGATATTTTTTATCTAAATTCGTTACAGATAAGAGAAAAATGAGTATAGTTATTCCAGAAGAAGAAGAAGTTTTAATAATATCAAGGGAATATTCAGATGAAAATTATAAATATGATAAATACAACAAATATTTAATAAGAAATGCAGGTAAAGAAGATGCAGAGCAGTTGGCTAAACTTTATGATAGTGTATTTGAAACTTATCCATCACCTATGAATAATTCTGATTATATTAAATTTGTAATGGATAATGATGTTTTTTTTAAAGTAGCAATTTATGAAAATAGGATTGTAAGTGCTGCATCGGCAGATATGGATCCCATTAATTTAAATGTTGAAATGACTGATTGTGCCACGGATAAGTTACATAGAGGTAAAGGATTAGTGGGAAGATTAATTTTTGAACTGGAAAAAGAATTAAAGCATAAAGAATATAAAGTACTCTATAGTATGGCAAGATCTATTTCTACAGGTATGAATATTGTTTTTTCTAAACATGATTATGAGTATAGCGGGAGGCTTGTAAACCATTGTCATATATGCGGCAGCTTTGAGGATATGAATATTTGGGTAAAAGTATTATGATTTTATATAGTAATGAAGATACTTTATATTTAGTTTATTAATGAATATAGGTAACAATCAGGAGAATTTCAAGTGCTTCTTCTGATTGTATATAAAAAATACTATTTGAAAATATTAGCTTTTAAAACAATATATAAGCTGATTATAAAAAATCAATATGATATAATTATATAGGTTGCAACTGAGATTATTTATTTTAATGAAATATATAATTTCATTTTTAATATAATCTATTGTAACATATATAAAATAAAGTAAGAAAAGGTGATTAAATGGAAGGAATATTACTAATATTTAAATCTGTAATATTAGGTATTGTAGAGGGAGTAACGGAGTTTTTGCCAGTGTCATCTACAGGACATTTGGTGATTTTTCAAAACCTAATAGGATTTGGTGGGACAAGCACTAGTTATGTAGATATGTATACATATGTAATACAATTAGGAGCTATATTAGCTGTAATTATACTTTATTGGAAAAGGATAAAGGATACTTTAGTAAACTTTTCTCCTAAAAAAGTAGGTTATGAAAAGTCAGGTTTTAAGTTTTGGTTTATGATATTTATTGCATGTATACCAGGTGGAATCTTAGGAGTATTATTTGATGATTTAGCAGAAAAGTATTTATTTGCACCAATTCCTGTAGCTATAACTTTGTTTGTAGGAGCTATACTTATGATATTAGCAGAAAATAAATTTAGAAATAATACTTCAAAGGGAAAAGAATTAAATGTAACTATAAAACAGGCATTTATAATTGGAGTATTTCAATGTTTAGCAATAATTCCAGGAATGTCTCGTTCTGCATCTACTATTATAGGGGGATGGATATCTGGTCTTTCTACTGTTGCTGCAGCTGAATTTTCATTTTTTTTAGCAATACCGGTTATGGTTGGAATGAGTATTTTAAAAATTATAAAAATTGGAGGATTATTTACATTAACATCACAGGAAACAGTGGCGCTTGCAGTTGGATTTGTGGTTTCTTTTATAGTAGCATTAATAGTAATTGACAAATTTATTGCATATTTAAAGAAGAGACCTATGAGAATATTTGCAGTGTATAGAATAATATTTGCTATTGTAGTTCTAATAGCTGGGTTTTCAGGAATATTTTAAAATTATATATTAATAACTAATGAAGAATCAAGCTCAGGGGGAGATATTTAATGAAAATAAAATTAAAAGATATCTTTAATATTCCTAATGTCTTATGTTATATTAGATTAGCTTTAATACCAGTATTTATATTCACTTATATACATTCATCAGATCCTAAAGATTACTATTTTTCTGCCCTAATTATATTAATTTCAGGCATTACGGATTTTGCAGATGGATTTATTGCAAGAAAATATCATATGATAACTGAGCTTGGTAAGTTAATAGATCCAGTTGCAGATAAATTGACACAGGCAGCTGTTGTCTTAGTACTTATGTTTCAATTTAAGGGTATGGTTATTCTAACAATTATTTTATTGATAAAGGAATTATTTATGTTTTTCTGTGGATTAATGCTTTTGAAGAGAAATAAAAAGCTAGATGGTGCCAAATGGTTTGGAAAGGTCTCTACAGCAGTTTTTTATAGCATTATGTTTGTATTAATTGCTGTGCCTACACTACCCTTAATGGTTATAGATTTCTTTATGGTAGTAATAGGATTCTTCCTTATTCTCTCATTTATTTTGTATGCATCTTTATTTATTAAAATGTTTAGTGAAAGCAAGGCTTCTTAATGTTATGGATATTATGATATGTAATGTGTAGAATAAATTACATTACATATGCATAATGATACTATAAATAAATCATATATAGTAATATAACATTTAACCATATAATTCTAATAAATTTCCATTTAAATTATAAAATAATTACTTTAAAATAGTATATATATGAAAAGCTTTTCTATCCGGATAAGGTAAATGAAACAAGAAATGAGGAGAAATATAAAATGTAAGAATGTTAGAAAATAAAAAATTAACTTCTGATGAATTAACACGAATTGATGAAATATTAAATAAATAAAAGAGGTTGTCTCAAAAAAATAAATATTCATTACAATCAAAAATGACTGATCTAACTATAAAAAATTAAAATTTAATAGATATTTACAACAAGTATAATAACTAAAAAGCTGTCTCACAGTGCAGATATATGCATTGCTGAGATAGTCTATTTTTGTTATAAACAAAATAATACGACAGTAATTTCCTAATAAAATTGAAAAAAATGAGAATTATACTATAATTATATTTAAGAGAATATAATTATAAATATAGAATTTTCATATATAAATTTAGGCTTTAAAGTAAAACCTTTAAAAGCCTTGTATCTTAAATAAAGTTTAATTAAAAAATTGTATATCTTACCTATTAAGTTAAAAACATAATAAAGGAGTTAAAAATAATGAAGATTTTAGCATACAGTCATAGATCAGATGAAACTCAATATTTTAAAGAATTTAGTAAGAAATATAAAGTAGAGGTTGAACTATGTGAAGAAGAGCCTACTATGGAGACTGCAGATTTGGCAAAAGGATTCCAATGTATAAGTATTATAACTACTGAAATTTCTAGTGAATTATTGAAAAAGTTTTATCAGATTGGTGTAAAATTTATATCCACTAGAACAATTGGATATGATCATATTGATATTAAAGAGTCTAAGAAGCTGGGGATTCATGTAGGTAATGTAACTTATTCACCAAGCAGTGTAGCAGATTATACCCTTATGATGGTGCTTATGGCAACACGAAAAATGAAAGCTATAATGGAATACAGTAGTGTACAGGATTATAGTTTAAAGGGCATTCAGGGAAAAGAACTACATAATCTAACTGTAGGAGTTATAGGTACAGGCAGGATTGGTCAAACGGTTATTAAACGCCTTAGTGGGTTTGATTGTAAAATAATAGCCTATGATTTGTATGAAAATGAAAAAATAAAGCAGTATGCAGAATATGTTGCTTTGGATGAGCTTTTCAAAGATAGTGATATAATTACAATGCATGTGCCTGCTACAGAAGATAATTATCATCTAATTAATAAAAATTCTATAGGTAATATGAAAAAGGGAGTATTCATAATTAATACAGCCCGTGGTTCTCTTATAAATACTGAAGATTTAATTGATGGTATTGAACAGAAAAAAATCGGTGGTGCATCTTTAGATGTAATTGAACATGAAACAAATCTCTATTACAATGATCTGAAATGTGAGATATTAGATAATAGACAATTAGCTATTTTAAAATCCTATCCTAATGTGATTGTAACACCTCATACTGCCTTTTACACTGATCAGGCTGTAAGTGATATGGTAGAAAATTCTATTTTAAGTTGTATTTTATTTATGGAAGGTAAGAAAAATCCTTGGGAAGTGATTTGATATATTTGAATTAAGGAAAATATTGTGTATTTGTCAAAATGTAATTTAATTATATAATATTAGTAGTACTGATTTATTGTATCTGCAATTATGAATTTAAAACTCATATAGGAATATAAAATTAGTAAATTTTATTAAATTATAATAAAAAATAGACAAATTTATATAGTTCTGAATATAATAAAGTATCATATAAATGTATATGAAATCCTTGGAAAGGATGAGTTATATGAAGGGAATAGATATTTACAGCGGAACTATTATAACAGACTGGAATGCTATTAAAGCAGACGGAGTTGAGGTCGTTTATATAAAAGCTACAGAAGGCTTAACCTATGTAAATCCACTTATGGACAGTCATTATAGAAATGCCAAAGATGTAGGATTAAAGGTGGGATTTTATCATTTTGCACGAAGAAATGATCCCACTAGAGAATATAATCACTTTATTAACACCATAAGTAAATATCATCAGGATTTGAGGCCTGTATTAGACTATGAAGAAAGTAATCCTGACTTTAATTTTATAAAAATATTTATGAATCAAAATGAAAGTCTTTTGTTTTATTCTAATCATAATATAGCAGATAGAAGCAGCATCTCCAAAAATAGAATATGGATTGCAGAGCCTAATACAAGACCCTCTAATACTAATGGATATGCTGGTATCCAATATAGCTGGAATGGCAGGGTAAATGGCATTCAGGGAAATGCAGATATCAATATATTCAGCAGGAATATATTGATGAATAATGAGAATTCCAGTAACCAGTTAACGGTAAATGAAAATAATAGAGTTAAGATAATACAAATGCAATTAAATAAGGTCTTAAAAAAAGGATTAGATGTTGATGGAAGCAATGGTTCTAAAACTAGCGCTGCTATAAAAGAATTTCAAGGTGCCATGGGACTTTTACAAGATGGCATATGGGGTCCAATGACAGTACAAGCTATAGAGGAAATATATGCAAGACCTACTGTTGGAATTAATTATTTCAGTTATATATACGCAACTAGATATATACAGTGGAGAGCTGGCGGTACAGTGGATGGTATTTTTGGAAATGAAACTAAAAGTAATGTTGAAAAGTGGCAGAAGAATCATGGGTTGGTTGTAGATGGAATTGTAGGTGCTGAAACCTGGAAAAAGCTTCTTGATTGAAAAAGCATGGTTATTAGTTATTAGGAAAGCTGTCTGACAATGTGTATGCATTGTCAGACAGCTTTTTTAGTTTTATAGCTTTGAAAATAATAGTTTCAAGCATTTTACTGTGAAAAAATTATGAACACTTAATTATTTATCGGCATAATCTATTATTAGATAAAAGTTAGTTTAAGGAAACTCTATTAAGTTTAACTAACTATGAAGATTTACAAAGGGGTGAAAAATTTATGAGAAAACTAAGTAATACTGATATTGGAGAATTTGTAACAGTACACAGTATTGATTCAAAAGGATTATTAAGGGAAAGAATGCTGGCATTAGGTCTTACAAAAGGTGCTTTAGTGGAAGTTGTTCATAGAGGACCATCAGGGGATCCTACTGTATATGATATTAGAGGGGCTATGATTGCACTTAGAAAAGAAGAAGCATGTCTTATAGAAGTTTCTTAAAGACATTTTAATAAAATAGTACTTATCAATAATTTGGAGGTTTGAAATGGGTCTTACTTGTCATTCAACAGGACTGGAAGTTTTAACAGAAATGTATGAAGTGGATAAAAGAGAAGATCAACAGATTTTTGCATTGGCAGGAAACCCTAATACGGGTAAGAGTACAGTTTTTAATGCTTTGACGGGATTAAGGCAGCATACAGGTAACTGGCCTGGAAAGACAGTAACAAATGCAAGAGGAGAATTTAAAGTAAAAGATAGGGAATATATACTTGTGGATTTGCCAGGGACTTATTCTCTATTTTCTTCTTCTGTAGAAGAAGAAGTTGCCAGAGATTTTATTTGTTTTGGAAATTCCAATGCTACAATTGTTGTTACTGATGCTACTTGTCTTGAAAGAAATTTAAATCTAGTATATCAGGTTATGGAACTTACAGATAAAGTTATTTTGTGTATCAATCTTATTGATGAAGCGAAACGAAAGAAAATAACTGTTGATGGTAAAAAAATAGAAGATAAACTGGGAATTCCAGTAGTACTTACTGCTGCCAGAAGCGGTGTTGGAATAGAAGAATTAAAAGAAACTATAGCTAAAGTTACTTCAGGTGAGTTGCAGCCCACACCTAAAAAGATAATTTATCAGGAATATATAGAAAAAATGATACAGAAACTTAGCTCTGTAATAGAGGAAAAAATAAAAAATTTAAATACTAGATGGCTTTCTTTAAGACTCATAGATGGGGATGAAGGCATTAGAAAGACAATAATTAACAAACTTAAAAAGGAAGATGCAGATATTATATTGAAGACAGTGGAAGAAGTAAAAGGTAAATATGATAAGAAGGATATTAGAGATGATATTACTTATACAATATATAAAAGTGCAGAAGAAATAAAAAATGAATGTGTTCATGAAAATAAAATAATTAACAGAGATAGAGTAATAGATAAGTATATTACTTCAAGAATTTTTGGTATACCGCTTATGATAGCAATACTTGCATCGGTATTGTGGTTAACTATAGCTGGTGCCAATGTACCTTCAGATATGCTGGCAAGGGGATTATTTGCCATTGAAGATAAATTGACGCTTTTATTTACACAGCTTAATGCCCCTAAGTGGCTTCATGGGGTATTGATTCTTGGACTATATAAGACTATGGCTTGGGTAATTTCTGTAATGCTGCCGCCTATGGCAATATTCTTTCCTTTGTTTACTATTTTAGAAGATTTAGGGTATTTACCAAGAGTAGCATTAAATCTTGATCATCTATTTAAAAAAGCTTGTGCCCATGGAAAACAATGTCTTAGTATGTGTATGGGACTTGGATGTAATTCTGCCGGTGTTATAGGCTGCAGGATTATTGAATCCCCAAGAGAAAGACTTATAGCTATACTTACAAATAACTTTATTCCTTGTAATGGAAGATTTCCAACGATTATTGCCATTTCATCAGTTTTTCTCATTGCAAAGGGAGGCGGTGGCTTAAGTATACTTCCTGCATTAGCGGTTACAGGAATAGTTGTCCTTGGAGTAATAATGACTTTATTTATTTCACGTTTGTTGTCTAAAACTGTACTAAAAGGGTACCCATCAAGTTTTACATTAGAACTTCCACCTTATAGGATGCCGCAAATAGGAAGAGTAATATATACTTCAATTATAGACAGAACCATATTTGTGCTGGCAAGGGCTGTACTTATAGCTGCTCCAGCAGGAGTAATAACTTGGATTTTAGCTAATGTATATATAGGAAATTTAAGTGTTTTAGATCATGTAGTGACCTTTATAGACCCTTTTGCAAGATTTATAGGACTTGATGGTTATATACTCATGGCCTTTGTACTTGGAATACCAGCAAATGAAATAGTAATTCCTATACTTATTATGGCATATCTTTCTACAGGAACCATGGTGGATTTTCAAAGTATTGATTCACTTAGAGATATACTTCTTTCTCACGGATGGACCTATCTTACAGCTTTAAATGTATTGCTTTTTTCTCTGCTACATTGGCCTTGTGCTACTACACTATTGACTATAAGAAAAGAAACTGGAAGCATTAAATGGACGTTGTTTGCTGCAGCTATGCCTACGGGGATTGCCATAGTGGTATGTTTTATTACTACATCTATAGCTAGGATACTTGGATTATACTAGTAATTGTTTCAAATAATCAATTGATTAATTTTCTTACTAGTGGGAAAGGACGAAGCAAACGTCAAAGTGCAAAGTTCAAAGAACAAATATCAGATTTAGAAAAGTGATAGGAGTAAAGTTACCTATTAAGTTAAGAGTTAAGAGTTGAAAGTTGAGAGTGATGGATATTTTTCTTCCGTTACACTACAGAAAAATTTAGAATTAATAAATACAAACTTAAAAAAGGAGATTGGTTTATAAAAGGTTTTTGGGCGGTTAGCCCGGTGGTTTAGCAGTGATATTACATTAATATGATGAATCTACGTTGACTGAGTATTAGCATTTAGATAGTTGTTTTTATAGTCCGAAGGACTATAGGATTAATACCTACAATTTTGTATAGTTAAAAATATTTATTTGGTGGCTACTAGACTCGATTTTTCAATCATATTAAGTATAGAAAATATCGATGTTTAGATAGTTATTTGAAAGCTAAGAGCTGTAATACTTCATTTCTAACAAGGTGAAGATAACAGCTGCAACTTCTTCATGTAATTCATCTAAACTTATATTGTATATAGCTCTTGTTAAGGGGTATTTTATTAATAACATGGTCCTACGGACAGGTCAACAGAATTAACGAATGTTTAGTTATATTTTGAAAAATTTTATTACCTAAGTTAGTTGGCACAGCCGACCTACCGGTCTAAAAACCTATATTGCCATTTAAAATGTTAAATTATTAGTTCTAAAGCTTTTTTCGCAGTACAGCGAAGAAAAAGCATCAGTAACTCTTAATTCTTAATTTTTAACTCTTAACTAATTGTGAATTTTGTTGTAAAAGACAAAATCACCTTATTTGTTTTTTGGACTTTGATATTTGAACTTTTTTAAACTCTCCACTTTCCACTATCCACTTTCAACTGAGAAAAGGATTGTTTCGTCCTTTTCTCCTAGTATGAAAGTTAATTACATACTAAAATAATGTAATTAACTTTTAGTTTTTACTATTAAATTAGTATAAATTACATTTAAAATAATAAATATGTATGGATAGTAATATTAAGGGAGATATTGAATATCTATGTATGATTTAAATCTAGATCCCGTAAGTTTTCTAGATAAAGTTAGAAGCGATAGGGGAATAGAAGATTTAAGAGATTTTTTTAAGCAATTAACTGCAAAGGATTTAAAAGGGGCTAAAGACTTTATAAATGACAAAGATCTTCAATTTCCTACTTTGTTTGTTCTTAGAGATGAGATACAAAGAAATAATTTGGAAGATGTCCTAACTAAAAAGAATAAGATAGCATTATTAATAGTAAAAGAGATATTGACAGATAAAAGGGATAATCTAGCTTCTGAAAAATTATCCTTTGATTATGTACAGATGATTCACAATGTTCTAAAGTGGATCATTGAAACAGGCTTTAAAGATGATGGTATGGATGACGATTATGATAGAGTATTAGATATTTCTGCAATACTTCTAACAAAGATGTATAAGGATAAAACTATACTTAATATACTGGTAGATATGATTTTTGATAGATATAAAAAGGGAGCTTTGGTACATGATTTGGTATGGGCATTTTTTCAAATAGAAGATCCACAAAGTTTAATACTCATTGGAGAAAAACTATTGTCTTCCATACCAGAAGATGTGAAGATAGCAGCAAGATTATTAAATTTTATACCAGAAGTAGATAAGAGTATCACTAAAGAAAAGAAGTATACAACTTTTCTAAATTGGATGAAGGAGAACGGTTCATTTTTAGAATATACAGGAGAGAGTTTTCAACAAAAAACCAATCCTAGTCCTTACAAGGTAGTTTTAGAAGGAAAATATTTATGTAAAAATATATGTTGTGAAACTGGAAGGACTCTAGGTATTCCATCAAGAGAAGAAAATCAACTGTTAAATGGCTTTAAGAAATTAGATTATGATACAAAAATATTGCTTTCAAATTTTTCAATTAGAATACATCAAAAGAATATATATCTATGGGATGTATGGCTCCACTATTCTTTAGAGGATCAAATAAAGATTGCTAAGATAGGAGGAGTACAATGATTAAGATCAATGGAGATAAATTTGATATAGGTACCATAATAAATCAATATAAAGACAATAGCACAGAAGCATATACTTTAAAGAAAATGGCATCCGGTGAAGAGGTTCATGAATATGATTCATTGGATGAACTCAAATTTGAATTAAATCTGAGAAAAAATATTGTAAATGCAGCTATAGATCTTGATAAAAGCAATTTTGATTTTGCTGTTTTCCGTAAATCAAGAGCAAATTCTGAATATTGGGAAAGAACGCGTCAAGGTGGATTCCTATTGAGAAACGGAGTAAGTTCCGCTAGTGCCATAAATGATATTTATAAAAACAGTGGTAAATATGCTACTGAGTGTGCCACAGCTATGGTAATTGTGTATTATAAAGCAGTTTTGGATTCTTTTGGAGCAAGACTTTTTGATACTGTTTTCTCAAATATATATCTAATGAACTGGCATTATATTGATAGAAATCTTGGACTTGATATCAGTGATGACATATCAGATTTTTTACCAGGAGATTGCAGATATTTTAAAAATCCTGATGTGAATCCATTGACTCCAGAATGGCAGGGGGAAAATGTAATTGATTTAGGGAATGGTAAATATTATGGCCATGGAATAGGAATAAGAACAGCTGATGAAATAATTGAAGCTTTAAATGAAGAGAGATTTATGGGAGCAAGAAGATCTGCTTTTTTACTGGATTCTGCTACAAGACCGGATTTTAAACATCTGTTCTATATATATTTAAAGTCAGTTTCTAGGAATGAGGAAGCTCATAGACGAAGACATAGGCATCATTGAGGCAAGTTCTTAATTCAGGTGGGGATTCTTTTACCCCATCTGAATTTTAGAACTGCAAATGCATGGCTTACTTGGCGTTGAACTCCCACTTGAAGAAAAGCAGAGAACCAAAATCTTTTTTTTGATTTTGTGTGAATCGCTTTCACAGAGTGCAAGCAGACAAAACAAAATTTATTTTGTATTTGGTGTGAATCGCTGTACAGAGTGCGTGGGAGACTTACACCAAGTTAGTCAGGTTAAAATAGAAAAATTATAATTTATGGTATAAGTTACTATCAATTTATTTTACATAGATTGATAGTATTTTTAAATTTTATTGCCCAAATAAATTAAATTAATATATAATTAAATTATATATTAATTTAATTTATTATAACTAGGAGTTATCTATAATGAATATGGACTTGGAACTTTATAAAATTTTTTATACTGTAGCCTGTTGTAAGAATATTTCTCAGGCTGCAGAAATACTCTACATAAGTCAGCCTGCTGTAAGTAAAGCCATAAAAAAACTTGAAAATATTGCTGGAATCACACTGTTTTCAAGAAATTCCAGAGGGGTAAAATTAACTGCAGAGGGAAATATATTTTTTACTTATATAGAAAAAGCAATGGAAGAAATACAGATAGGAGAAAAGATATTATCAAAACTTAAAAAAAGGGAACAGGGTATTATAAAATTAGGAGTAAGTACTACCCTTTGTCAATATTTTTTGATACCTAGACTTAAAGAATTTATAAATAAGTATCCTGATATACAGATTAAAATCATAAATAAAACTACTTTTGATACTTTAAAATTAGTGGATGAAGGAGAAATTGATTTTGGAATTATAAGCTATCCTTTTGACTGTAGTAATTATAACTTTATAGAATTAGATATCATACAGGACATTTTTGTAGCTGGAAGGGATTATATTAAAGAAAAGCATATCAGTAATCTCCATGAAATACTTGAAAAATATAATTTAATGCTGCTAGAGCCAGGGAACATAACCCGTAAGTACATTGATAAATATTTTTTTGATAATAATATAATTGTAAAGCCAGAAATTGAGATAAGCAGTATGGATTTTTTAATTGAATTTGCTAAAATAGGATTGGGAATAACTGTTGTAATAAAAAATTTCATTGAAAAGGAGCTTCAATCTGGAGAATTAGTAGAAATCCCCGTTAAAGTACCTATACCTGAAAGAACTATAGGTATTGTTTCAAATAAAAAAATACCACTATCTATTGCAGCTCAGACTTTTGTAGAGTTTTGTACTAAATAATTTTCTATTTCTTAGAATAGAAGAAGCACGTATTTAGACAGTAAATATTATTAATATAAGGAGCAATATGTAATGAATATTCAAATTTTCGGTGTGAAAAAATGTTTTGATACTAAGAAAGCTGAAAGATATTTTAAAGAGAGAAAAATAAAATTTCAATTCATAGATTTAAACGAAAAAGCTTTAAGTAAAAGAGAGCTTGAAAGCGTAAGCAGATCTGTAGATATCAATGATTTAATTAATAGTAAAGCCAAAGAATATAAAAATTTAAATGTTGAACATATAAGAAATAATGCTGTTAAAGAGGAACTGCTTTTAAATAATGCTAAATTATATAAAACTCCTATAGTACGTAATGGAAAGGAAGCAACTGTAGGTTACATGCCAGAGATTTGGAAACTGTGGGAGTAAGGAGATAATTATGGAATTTGAATTTTTTAAAATAGAAACCTTTATACCAGAAGAATATGTGGAAGAGCTAAGAGAATGCTTAAATAGTATAGGTGCACTTACTATAGGCGGTAATTATGATAATTGTATGGCTGTTTCTAGAGTTACAGGATACTGGAGACCGTTAAGTGGAGCAGATCCTTTTAAAGGAGAAGCTTATAAGGTATCTAGAGAAATAGAATGTAAAATTGAGTTTTCTTGTAAAAGTGAGATATTGAAAGAGGTTTTAACAGTAATAAAGAAAGTCCATCCCTATGAAGTCCCAGTTATAAATGTGCTTCCAAACTTTTTGAAATAAATTTAATTTTACCATTTTCATAATTGATTATTAAGTTTATAATATATAGTTGTTGTAATAGAAATTGAAATTATTTTTAATCATAGATTGATCAATTAACAATCGTTTAATGAAAATATAAAATATTTTATTTAAGACATTTTAAAAGAAAAACAGGGGGGTTTTAAGTGTTTAGTGGAATTAATGATATTAACATACACAATGCAAATATTTTGAGTCAGGCATTACCTTATATTCAAAAGTACAGTGGAAAGACTGTTGTAATAAAATATGGTGGAAATGCAATGATAAATGAAGATTTAAAAAATTCAGTTATAAGGGATATAGTTCTCTTAAATTGTGTTGGAATTAAGGTAGTGGTTGTACATGGCGGAGGTCCTGAAATAAATGAGTATCTATCTAAGATAGGTAAGAAAAGTGAATTCGTAAATGGACTTAGAGTTACAGATGAAGAAACTATAGAAATAGTACAATCGGTACTGGCGGGAAAGGTAAATAAGGACATAGTATCATTAATAGATAAAAATAAAGGCAAGGCAGTGGGGTTATGCGGGATTGATGCCAATCTTTTAAAGGCAAAGAAAGTAGAACTTCAAGATGGAGTAGATATTGGATATGTAGGGGAAATTGTGGATGTAAATGATTCTATCATACAGCATTGCTTAGATGGAGGCTATATACCTGTTATATCTACAGTAGCTTTGGGTCAGGAAGATGGTAGACCATATAATGTAAATGCAGATTTGGCAGCGGCTAAAATAAGCAGTAAGTTAAAGGCAGAAAAATTTATTTTAATTACAGATGTGCCAGGAGTATTAATGAATCCAATGGATGAAACTTCGCTTGTTTCGGAACTTAAGACCCAAAATATATCTCAATTAATTGAGGATAAAGTTATATCTGGAGGGATGATTCCTAAGATTAATTGCTGTATTGAAGCAGTTAAAGGCGGGGTTAAAAGGACTCATATAATTGATGGAAGAGTACATCATTCGCTTTTACTTGAGATATTTTCTCATGAAGGTATAGGAACTATGATACTTAAATAACATTAATTATACTTAGTTTGATTTTTGTATATTGTTATTAAATAAATGAAAAACATATAATTCCGATTGGAATTATATGTTTTTCATTTATTTTGTAATATTTTATGATTATATTTAATATAATAAAATTACAGAATTGAAAGAATATTATTTTAATTCTGTAAAAAATAGATGTTTAAATTGATAAAAAATATAGTTTTATCTATAAAGAATAATGAAAAATGGTATTGACAGCCAAATTAAATAAAGGTATCATATAGTTGATAATGAATTTCATTATCAACTATATGGTGAGGTGATTTATATGAGTAAAGTAAATATCATTTATTGGAGCGGAACTGGTAATACTGAAGCTATGGCAAAATTAATTGCAGAAGGAGCACAGGAAAAAGGAGCAGAGGTTAAACTTTTAAATGTTTCAGATGCTAAAGAAGATGATGTAAAAGAAGCAGATGTTGTGGCCTTTGGATCACCTTCAATGGGATCAGAAGTTGTTGAAGAATCAGAAATGCAGCCCTTCTTAGATTCAGTATCTTCTATTGTCACAGGCAAAAAAGTAGCTTTATTTGGTTCTTATGGCTGGGGAGACGGTGAATGGATGAGAAATTGGGTATCAGAAATGGATAATTTAGGTGCTAATGTAGTAAATGATGGGTTAATTGTACAAGAGGCACCAGAAGGAGATTCAGCAGAAGATTGTAAAAATCTTGGTAGAGAATTAGTTTAGAAAAATATAAATAAAAAAATTAGAAATGGAAACAATAGATTTAGAAAAATATAAATAAAAAAGAGAGGATTGTTAGAAGATGGCAAGGAGAATTGAAAATTTTATTGATTTTATTGATTATACCAGAGAAAAAGATTATATGATGAATTTAATAACCTACGCAATATCTCCTACGATAGCCGGATATAAACCATCTTCTATAATTACTATATCAAATCAAAATAAGGGTATGTATGATCTATGGTATAAATATGGGGATGAATATATAGATAACATAAATTTAAAGGTATTTGAAATTATGCGAAAAGAAAATCTTATTATATTGCTGTTTTATAATGAGAAACTGTTGTCACAGATCTTGTTCCATGAAAATAATATGAATTTTTTACTGAAATTTGGGTATTCAAATTTAATGTCTTTAGATATGTGCTTACAATTATTAAAATATAGGTATCAATATATGGCTTGCCCTCATGAAGTTGGAATATTTTTGGGTATACCTGTAAAAGATGTAGAAGCTTTTATAGATTGTAACGGAAAACAATGTATACTCTGCGGATACTGGAAAGTTTATCATGATAGAGAAAAAGCTCTTAAAGTTTTTGAGAGCTATGATAAGACAAGAGAGAATGTTGTAAGGCTGTTAAAGCAAAAAGTTGAACCAATTGAAATGATTAATATGTTGAACTCGGAGGTTAGTACTGTATAATGTGAATTCCATACGTTACATAGTAGTATTAAACATTATAATTATCAAGATGAACTGGTATATTACCTTTAAGTTATTATGGTATAGAAATAAACTAGGAGTAATTTTTACTCCTAGTTTATTTCTATATTAAAATTCATTTCTTAATATTTTTGTTTTTAGTATTACAAGAAATACTTTGTGAGCAGTGGCCACAATCACAGCCACCAGAGGATTTTTTCTTAATATTTTTAATAAATAAAAATATTGCGGATGCTACTATAATAAGGGCTATAAGTATTTCTACTATATTTTGCACAAAATCACCTTCTAATTTAAATTACCAATAAGTTTAAAGAGTTTAAACAATTAGATACTTAAAGTTTATATTTATATTATATGATTAAAAGACCTATTCTATAAATAGTAAATGAGACTATCCAGGCTAATAATATTTGGTATACTATGGTAAATACAGTCATTTTACTGCCATATTCTTTTTTCATAGTTCCCAAAGCAGAAATACAAGGTGGATATAATAGCACGAAAACCAAAAATGCATAGGCAGTAACTGGCGTAAACAGTTTAGGAAGTAGTTCTGATAAATTTGCTCCATATAATACACCTAAAGTGCTTACTACTACTTCTTTTGCACCTAATCCAGTCAACAAGGCAACGGAATTTTGCCAGGTTCCAAATCCTAAAGGTTTAAATATTGGCACTAATATATGACCTATACCTGCAAGAAAGCTTGATTCAATATTTACCATACCTGTAAAGCCGAAATTTGATAGAAGCCATATTAAAACTGATATGGAGAAAATTATTGTACCAGCCTTTTTTACAAAACCTTTACCTTTATCCCAAGTATGAATTAAAAGGCTTTTTAATTCAGGAAGTTTATATTCAGGAAGTTCTATTATTAAAGGTTCTTCATCTTTTTTAAATATGGTACTTTTAAATAGTAAACCAATTATAAAAGCTATAAAAATTCCTAATAAGTATAGAGAACCTATTACTAAACCTTGGTGTTTTGGAAAAAAGGCAGCAGCTAGTAGTGCATAAATAGGTAATCTAGCATTGCAAGACATAAGGGGTACTAATAATGCAGTAAGTTTTCTGTCTTTTTCGCTTTCTAGAGTTCGTGAAGCCATTATAGCTGGAACACTGCATCCAAAACTAATAACTACAGGTATAAAAGCTTTGCCTGATAAACCCATCTTTCGCATTATGTTATCCATTAAGAAGGCAGTTCTAGCCATATAACCACTGTCTTCTAAAATTGATACACAGAAGAATAATGTAAGTATTATTGGAAGAAATACTATAACAGAACCAACTCCTCCAACTATGCCATCAACTATTAATGAACTAAACCAAGGGCTGGAAGAAGCTAGTGCTGAATGAAGCAGTGGAATTAAAGAATCATTTACTAAACCATCAAGTAAATCTTGAAGCGGTTGTCCCACCCAAGAAAAAGTTATTTTAAAAATTAAACATATAATTCCTATAAAAATTGGGTAAGCTAAAATTTTATTTAAAAGTATATTGTCAATTCTTTCTGTAGTGGACTTATTAATTTCCTTTGACTGGTCTGTACATTTATTAAGTATTGATTCTATATAGCTATAGGTTTCCTTTTCAGATTTAAAATTATAATCTTTCTCATCAATTGCTGTTGAAAAAGTAGTATTATTTAATGAATCTACTATTTTATCAATATCTTTATGCTTTGATGCAACTATAGGAATTACAGTTACATTAAGTTCTTTTGATAAACTTTTATAATCTATTGTAACCCCTTTTTTTAGAGCTACGTCGATCATATTTAAAACTAATATTATAGGCTTTTTAAACTGTTTTAACTGCATTGTAAGATATAGATTTCTATCTAAATTGGAGGCATCAACTATATTTACAATTACATCAACATCGTCATTTAATAAAAAGTTTTTTGAAACCTTTTCTTCATTAGAATAGGTATCCATAGCGTATATACCAGGTAAATCAACTATTTTAACAGATTTATTTAAAAAACCCTCTTTCTTTTCTACAGTTACACCAGCCCAATTACCTACATACTGATTTGAGCCTGTAAGAAAGTTAAATAGAGTAGTTTTACCTACATTAGGATTACCAACAAGAGCAGCAGTAAGCATGTTAAGCATCTCCTAAAAAAATATTTTTTGCGTCATTTTTCCTGATGGCAATATTAAAGCCTCTAACATTGATAACCAGGGGGTCGCCAAAGGGTGCAGAGGTTTTCATCCTTACTTCTGTTCCTTCGATAAAACCTAAAGCAAATAATCTTTTTGCTAGTCTTTTGTCTCCAGATATATTTTTTATAATTCCCTTTTCACCAGGCTTTAAATCAAATAAACTCATATTAACAACTCCTCTAAATGAAAATCATTATCAATTACATGTATATTTTATCATTGATTTAATAAATTGTCAATGATAAATGGGAATAAAAATCATTTACTATAAATAATGCTAATCATCTATAAAAATAATATCAAGATTTTATATTGAAATACAAATTAATAAGTTAGTCATAATAAAATAACAATTGTCTACAACTTGGCAATAACTTTGTATATAATTAAGATTATATATTATGTAAATTATACAAGGATGATTATTATGGATAAAACAATACTAATTATTGAAGATGAAGAAGACATAAGAGATATATTAAGACACTATCTTGAAAAAGAAAATTTTAAAGTAAGAGAAGCAGAAGAGGGGAAAGAGGGAATTAGATTAGTAAATAGTGAAGATATAGATCTTATAATACTAGATCTAATGCTGCCAGATACAAGTGGTTATGATGTATGCAAGGATATATCTTTAAAATATAATATTCCTATTATTATGCTTACGGCTAAAAATGATATAGTAGACAAGCTTTTGGGTTTAGAATTAGGTGCAGATGATTATGTTACAAAGCCTTTTGATGTAAGAGAAGTTATTGCACGGGTAAAAGTATGTCTTAAGAGAATAGACAGTTTAAAAAAACAAAGAACTGCAAATGTAATACAGCTGCCCAATAGCATAAAAATTTATGTGGATAGCAGAGAAGTTATAAAAGGTGAAAATGTAATAAAACTTAAGCCAAAAGAATATGAACTTCTTTTAATGCTATCTTTAAATAGAAAAATAGTTTTAACAAGAGAAAGACTTTTGGAAAAGGTTTGGGGTTTTGAATTTGAAGGGGATAGTAGAACTGTTGATGTACATATACAGCGAATTAGAAAAAAGCTTCAGGTGAAAGGAGATAAGCCTATAATAGAAACGGTATTTGGAGTAGGATATAAAATGCTATAAAATAGGGGTATTATATATGAAATTTACTATAAAATATAAATTTTCCATAGGAATTCTTTTGATTTTCTGCTTAAGTTTTAATGCGATGAATTATTTTATGGATAAGATAATAATACAGAATAATAAGAAAGTTATAAGTAATGAATTACTCAACTCACAAAGAGATTTAAATATATTTATAAGACAATTTATGCTTATAAATAATATGGATATAAGCCAGAATGGTTTTCATGTTAACAGGGAAAGTATAGGTAATGGACTGGCTTCTAAGATTAATAATAGAGTGATTTTATATAGTAATAGTGGGGATTTTATCTTTGATAGCGAAGATGCTAATGGATATATATTTTCACAAGAAACTAAAAAATTATCAGATGATCATGCAGATTTAAAAATGGCTGAACAAGACAAGTCTGCCTATAAGATTATAAAAATTAATAGTAAATACTTAGTGGTATTTTCTCAAACTCTTTATGCAAATAATGAGAGACTTGGAATTATAAGATATGTAAAAGATAATACGGAATTATTTGAAACAAGTAATGAATTATTAACAAAAATAAAAATGTTTATGGGTGGAATATTTTTAATAGTAACTTTATTTGCAATACTATTGGCTTCTAAAATCACTAAACCAATTGTGAAGTTAAGTAAGCTTACCAAAGAAATAGCTGAAGGCAAGTTTGATATTACTATATCAGTAAAATCAAAGGATGAAATAGGGGAATTAGAGGAAAGCTTTAATAAAATGAAAGAAAAGATAAGTGAACAAATAGCTACTATAAAAAAGGATAGGGATGATTTAATTAAACTTCAGGGGCATAAAAAGAATTTCTTTGACAACGTTACTCATGAAATGAAGACTCCATTAACTATAATAAATGGATATTCTCAAATGATTTTAGATGAAGGAGCTAGTAATGAGGTTATTTTAAAAAAAGCTGCATCTAAGATAAAAAGAGAATCAGAAAAGCTTCACAATATGATTATAGATGTACTTGATATGTCAAAAATAGAATCCAAAGTAAATATAGATAATAGAGAAAACTTATATATGTTCTCTATTGTAAATGGTATATGTGATGATTTAGCTGTTAAATGTTATTAGGCATTTTACTTAAGCTAAAAAACATTCAAAAAAGTCAAATTATTATAGACTTAATTTATAGGTCAGATTAAATAATCTGACTCAAAAAGAATAAGATTATTTAATCTGACGATAATTAGTAAGGAGAAAATTTTTTAATTATGAGAAGAAATAATAATGATAAATATAGTAAAAATGCCTTACGGAATAAAAAAATACAATAAACTTTGTAAGTTTAATCAATTTCCAAGTAAATATGGATGCGAAGCATGTGGATTTGAAGGTAAGCTGTACAGACATGGATTTTATTATAGAAACTTAATTACCCTTAAAGGTGCATACAAGATAGTCATCCTGCGTTGTAAATGTCAATCCTGTGGTAAAACCTATTCTCTTATACCCAGTTTTATTATTCCTTATAGGCAATATGCTTATGAAGTTATTCTAACTTCTATTATTATGATGCTAAAACTAGGTTATTCCTTTAGTAAAATATTAACTCTTATAAAATCTCTTAATATTAACTACTCATCTCTTAATACAACAGATCTATCATTTTGGAAAAATAGGCTAGTAAGCTCATTATCGAGTATTCGTTTATTTTTTGCACAGTATAAATTCTATAATTCTAACATAAATAGCAAATTACCTATTGATATCATAAAAAAAATTATTATCTTTTGCCGTTTAAGGCACGATTTTAACTTGGATTATTTTTTACACATGCCTAAGTATTTCTTTTGTAAATGATAATTTAATAGGTACAAATTAGATCTATCTTTTTTATCAAATTAAATACTTCACACTTTTTTAATGTCTTTTTATATCAATCTTGTCCTCATTTCTCTTGTTCTATCTAAAATTTTTGTATAATTCCACACAACCTTTAACGGTTTAAATATCGATTTTAAGTCATAATTATTAATAAAAATAGGAGGTTGATAATCAATGATATTAAAAGAATTTAATCAAAAGATAGCATTATTTCGTTATTCTCTGATTGCACCCATTATAACCAATACATTTACTCAGACTTCTGTAAAAGATTATTTAGCAGAAATTGCAGCAAAGTCTTATACACTGCCTAACGGCAAGAAAAAAGAGTATTCTCCTGCAACAATCAAAGGATGGCTAGTTCAATATAGGAAATATGGTATTGATGGCTTATATCCAAAATCAAGAGCTGATAAAGGTACTTCCAGAAAAATTTCAAATGAAACCAAAGAATTTATTATAAACAGTAAATTAAATTCACCTAAAAAAACTGCCAAGTACATATATCATGAAGTTATAGCTAAAGGTTTTGAAAGTGAAACTAGTATTTCCCTGTCAACAGTAACTAGATTTATAAATAAGGCTAAGATAGGTTCTAAAAAGCTTGTACCTGATGATAGAAGAGCCTTTGAATTTGAGTTTTCCAATGAATGCTGGCAATCTGACGTATCTGTAGGTCCTTACCTTACTATAGAAGATAAAAAATTCAAGACTTATATTATAGCTTTTTTAGATGATTCCAGTAGAGTCATTGTAGGATGCAAAGCATTTTTTAAAGATGATCTTTTATCTCTTATGTCTGTATTTAAAGATGCGGTAGCATCAAAGGGAATTCCTAAAAAAGTTTTCGTTGATAATGGAAAGATATATAAAAGTGAGCAATTTCATTTGATTTGTGCAGCTCTTGGTAGTATTTTAAGTTTTGCAAGACCATATTCCCCTCAATCTAAGGGCAAAATTGAAAGATGGTTCCAAACTATGCAAAAACAATGGATGAATTCAATTAATTGGAATGATTTTAAATCTATAGATCTTTTAAATGAATCCCTGTCGGGTTATGTTAACAGTTATAACAACACTATACATTCCTCAATAAACAAAAAACCGGATTAACCCCTTCATTTTGGACAAAACATAATAAATTCTTTGATTTTCTTAGAATTAGACCCTTATTTCAATACCAGTTAGATTTTCTCTAAAATGAAGGGTATAAAATTCATTTGGTGACATAAAACCTAAGCTTGAATGTATTCTTCTGTCATTATATCGAACCATAAAATCGTTTACTGCCTCATAGGCTTGTGCATAAGTTTCAAATTCATTATTTTTAAAACATTCATCCTCAAGTATTCGGTGAAATGATTCTATATGAGCATTTTTATTTGGTGTTTTTACTGGTATTCTCTCGTGTTCTACCTTGATTTCCTCACAGCATTCACTAAATTTATAACTTACAAACTGTGGTCCGTTATCTGTTCTTATTACAGGCTTGTTAACTCCTTCCTCAAATAGATTTCTTCTTATTAAACATTTTCTTAATAATGCTGACGCATCTTTAGCTTCACAGTGAAATCCCATGTGATAATCAATAATACTTCTATCAAAAATATCAATTAGGTTTAACAAGTAGAAGAATTTATCTTGACCATGAATATAACCATACTTTATATCCATTTCCCAAAGCTGATTGGAACCTGTTATAATTCTGTTAGCTGCAATAGTTTTTTTCACTTTAGGTTTGATAACTCTTTGATCTTTAAGTATGCCAAGCTCCTTGCAAAGCCTGTAAACCTTCTTAGGATTAATTATAAGATTATAATATTTTCGCAGATGATAAGTTATTTTTCTATAACCATAATTAATGGCATCACCATCAATTGACTCAATAATAAACTCTTTAATAAGGTCATCACATACCTTTTGATTCTTTTTATTTAGGCTGTATCCTCTAGGCTTACCGCCTTTAGGTTTTGATTTTTGTTTGCCTTCAACACTTAAATTATAGTAATATGTTGATCTAAGAAGCCTAACTGTTTTAAGCACAAAAACTGCGTTATATCCTTGATGTATATATTTTTTAGCTATTGCTACTTTATCTTTAATTGAGGGTTTGCTTTTTTTATTAAATCTTTAAGGATAGCTATTTCTAAATCTTTTTCACCTAAAATCTTTTTAAGATGATCATTCTCTTTTGTTACTTCTGTAATTTCACTTTCAAACTCTTTTTGTCCCTCAACTAAAGCCTTTCTTCCTGGCTTAACCTTAATCTCATCCTTATTCTCAGATTTCTTTATCCAAGTAAATATGGTTGATTTTGATATACCATGTCTTCTTGATACTAAAGAAACATTTCCTACATCCTTTACTTCTCTCAATATTTCTTCTTTTAATTCTTTTGTATAACTTTTGCCTTTCATAACTTTCCTCCAATCACTTTCTACATTATATTAAATGTATAGGCAATTGTCCAAGATTATTTCGGGGCTTAAGAGAAACCAATTGATAAGTACATGTCTAATGTTGAAAATATAAGATTTATTGATTCTAAAACTGAACTAGACTATTTATTTTTATATAAAGTACTCCGTACTGTAAAAAATGACTCCACAGTATCTATAGGTACAAAAATATTTGAAGTACCACTAAAATATGTTGGTGACAAAATAAATATACGCTATGATCCATCATCTATTGATAAAGCTTATATTTTTTCACAGGATGGTAAACTTGAAGATACTATTTTCCCTGTTAAAAAAATTGATAATTCAAAAATCAGAAGAACTAACAATACTAATTCTGTTGATTTTTCTGCCTTTGAAGCTAACTAACCGGAGGTTGATATTATGTATAAAGCTTTTTATGGCTTAACTTTTGATCCTTTTGATAAAAATCTTGACTTAAAATACAGTTTTAAATCTGAGGATTTCTCTAAAGCAATGAATAGATTAGAATTTTTAAAATCTGTTTTAGGGATTGGCGTTATTACTGGAGAGCCTGGAGTTGGTAAGTCTTTCTTGCTCCGCAATTTTGTAGATTCACTAAATCCAAATTTATATAAGTGCGTATACATTCCTATTTCCACTTTAACTGTTATGGACTTCTATAGAGCATTATGCGATGGTCTTGGAATAATTCATGCTCAGAAAAAAGTAACTATGTTTAAGCAAATACAAGAGTCTATATACACTTATAGCCACAGTAAAAATGTAATTCCAGTTATTATAATTGATGAATGTCAATTTTTAAGCAATTCCATTCTTGATGATTTAAGAATAATATTTAATTTTCATATGGACTCAAAGAATTATGCTATGTTAATTCTTTCAGGTCAACCTAATTTTTTACTTCAACTCAGCAGGCAGGTCCATGAAGCACTACGTCAACGAATCATAATGAATTATTGCTTAAAAGGGCTAACGCATGATGAATGTAAGCCCTACATAACTTCTATGCTAAAAGCCGCAGGCTGTTCAGAACCAATTTTTACTGATGATGCTTTTGAACTCATTTATTCAAGCACTAATGGAGCTATAAGACCACTAAATTCTCTAACGAGAATGTGCCTTATCTCTGGTGCTAATGAAAGACTTACTTCTATTAATTCAGATACAGTTTATAAATCTCAGAGTGAAATTGATCTTACAATTTAAAATTTTTTACACTGCTTATTCTGAGCAGTGTTTTTCTATGCCTATATTTATTGACCAATTTTAGAATTTTATACATTGTGGATATTGTGGAGAAAGGGTTATTTAATTTGATTTTTGAGACTTAATTTGCCATTAGTAAGATTATTTAAACTGATTTTTTACCACATTATTACTAATTTTAGGCTGAAATAATTTGACTTTTTAAGGATTAAATAATTTGACACGTAACAGTTAAAGCTAAAAAGTATGAAATTACCTTTGAAAGATGTATTGTTGAGGATATTAATGTATTTGCAAATAAAGATGAAATATCAAGAATGCTCATAAATATAATAGATAACTCCATAAAATATGCTAATGTAAAATCTATTATAAAGGTTAAGTTATATAGAGATAAGGGAAATTGTGTTATTACGGTAGAAGATAGTGGTATAGGAATTTCAAAAGAAAGTCTATCCAAAATATTTAATCCTTTCTATAGAGTGAATAAAAAGATTTGTAGAGAGCGTGGAAACAGTGGTCTTGGATTAGCCATAGTTAAAGCTATAGTGGATAAATATGATGGCAATATAAATATAGAAAGTGAAATTAATAAGGGAACAAAAGTTAAGATAAAAATTCCTCTGTTTTTACAAGTTGGCAATAACTTAGTTAAGTGATGGATATAATTATTGGTTATTCTTTAACTAATGAATTTTGATTATAACGTAATGAATGGAGGATTAACAATGAAGCGAAAGGCTAAAAATATATTAATAATTATAGGTATTCCAGTATTTATTATAGTAGGATGCCTAGGACTAGACAAACTTATTACTGCACATGGACAAAGTATCTCTCAAAAACCTGAGGTGGTATGGAATGATAGCTCAGCGTTATCTTTGACAGATGATAAACCTTTAGAAATAGTTAGTAAGAAAACTTATGGCAATGTACAAGGTTTTTCTGAAAACTTTGGTTTTATAAATTCTAATGAAGCTATTGTGGGAATTGGTATGGATAGAGATAAGTTTTATAAGAAATATACTAAAGCTTTAAGTAAAATGACAGATAAGGAAAGTAATGAAGCTATGGATGACTTTCAAGGAAGTGTTTACAAACTTAATCTAACAACCTTTGAAAAATACCCTTTAAACATAGAAACTAAAAATGTAACAGAAGCTGTAGTATCTAATATTAATAAATTAAGATATGCTAAAGATAATAAATACAACTTATATGATATAAATGCCAATAAGAATATAGAATATGATAATTTTAAAGAAGATTGGAAAACTTCATGGAGTAGCAATTGGTCCGAAGATGGAAATTATTTAATTAGACAACAAAATAGTAATATAAATTTATATGATATTAAAAACAATAAAAATAAAGAAATAAAGATAGATAAAAAATATGTTAATATGGGTTCGTTACAAAACTTTTATAGTAGAGATGGAAAGGATATATATTTTATAGGAGAGCAGTATAAAGATAATGATTTAAATAATAGAAGGCAGGGTATATTCAAAGTAAATAGTGAAACTGAGAAAATAGATGAAGTGTTGCTTTTCCCATATGTTAATATTAGTGCAGGTAATTCCATTGAATTACCTCTTATAGGAACAATTAGAAAAGGTAATTTGATTATGAATGGACTATCTTTTGATATTTATGGTATTTTAGATAATGGTAAAAAAATAATATTTGATGGCATATTAAATAATAGCGAGGGTCTGTATGTTTATGATGTAGATACAAGAAAATTTTATAATTTAATAAATCATGTTAACTCAAAAGAAAGTAAATATGCGTTACCATTTTGGATATCACCAGATAAATCTAAGATTATATATAAGAATATAGTAATTAAAAATAATAAGGATCAATGGAATCTATATGCTGCCAAAATCAATGGAAATAATCTTACAGATAGAAAATTACTAGCTGAAAATATAAATACTTTAGGAAACATATATAATGAAGTACAATGGAGTCCAGATAGTAAAAGTATATTATATTTCACTGGAAAAAATCAAACCACTAAAAATGAATTTACTTTCATGGATAAAAATGAAGTAAATATAGTAACCTTTAAATAAACTTTATTATCACTATTGACAAAGTAAATTTTATATTCTATTATTTGAGGTAGTTCAATACTATGATTAAATACAAAGAAGAGGAATAGTAGAAATATAAGTTCTTTAAAAGAGAGGGAATGCTAGCTGAAAAATTCCTTAAGGAGCCCCTTTGAACCTGCCTCTGAGTTCTGCACTGAAATAAGGTATATGAATTTCAACATTCCTTAAAGTAGGCTGTAGCGGTTAAATTCCGTTAAAGATAAGAGTGAGTAGTGTTAATTAATTTATTAATTAGGGTGGTACCGCCGATATAGTCTCGGTCCCTTTGGGGATTTGGGACTTTTTTATTTTTATTGATAATTTTATTAGAAATATTACATAATAATTTATAATTAGGAGGAGAAAACTTTATGTCAAAGAAAAACAATAATAAAAGAGTTGAGCAAATCACTTCTATGGATGAGGATTTTGCACAGTGGTATACAGATATCGTTAAAAAAGCAGAACTTGTAGACTATTCCAGTGTTAAGGGATGTGTTATCCTCAGGCCTTATGCTTATGCCATTTGGGAAAATATACAGAAATATTTAGATGGAAAGTTTAAAGAAAAAGGCCATGAAAATGTATATATGCCACTTCTTATTCCAGAAAGTCTTCTTCAAAAGGAAAAAGACCATGTAGAGGGATTTGCACCAGAAGTAGCTTGGGTTACAAAGGGTGGAAATGATGAGCTTACAGAAAAATTATGTGTTCGTCCAACTTCAGAAACATTGTTCTGTGAGCACTATGCTAAGATAGTTCAATCCTATAAAGATCTGCCAAAGTTATATAATCAGTGGTGTTCTGTAGTAAGATGGGAAAAGACTACGAGACCTTTCCTAAGGACTACAGAATTTTTATGGCAGGAGGGCCATACCATACATGCTACAAAGGAAGAGGCAGAGGCAGAAACCATACAAATGCTTAATATCTATGCGGATTTCTGTGAAAATATGCTTGCTATACCAGTAGTTAAGGGAAGAAAAACTGAAAAGGAAAAGTTTGCAGGAGCAGAAGCTACCTATACTATTGAATCCTTGATGCATGATGGTAAGGCACTTCAGTCAGGAACTTCCCATTTCTTTGGTCAAAATTTTGCAAAGGCCTTTGGAATACAGTTCGCAGATAAGAATGAAAAGCTTGAGTATGTAAATCAGACCTCCTGGGGTATGACTACACGTATAATTGGAGCAATTATCATGGTACATGGGGATGATGAAGGGTTAAAAATGCCTCCAAGAATAGCACCAACTCAAGTTGTAATAGTGCCAATAGCACAGCATAAGGAAGGTGTTATTGAGAAGGCAACTGAATTAAAGGATAGAATAGCTAAGGTAGCCAGAGTTAAAATGGATATAAGTGATAAGACACCAGGATGGAAATTCAGTGAATATGAAATGAAGGGTATTCCAGTAAGACTGGAAGTTGGACCTAAGGATATGGAGAAAAATCAGGTGGTACTAGTAAGACGTGATACTAGAGAAAAAATATTTGTACCAATGGATGAACTTGAAACAAAGATACCAGAACTTTTAGAAGATATACACAAATCAATGCTGGAAGCAGCTACAAAGGCAAGGGAAGAAAAAACCAACATAGCAACTACTATGGAAGAGTTCAATGATATAGTTGAAAATAAAACTGGTTTTGTTAAAGCTATGTGGTGTGGTGATAAAGACTGCGAAGATAAGATAAAGGAAGATACAGGAGCTACTTCAAGGTGTATTCCTTTTGAGCAGGAAGAACTTTCAGATACTTGTGTATGCTGTGGTAAAAAGGCAAAACACATGGTGTATTGGGGAAGAGCATATTAATTAGTATTTTATTAAGTGAGATTTTTAAATCTCACTTAATTTAGTATATAGAAAAATTGAAGCAAGTTCTTAATTCAGGTGGGGATTCTTTTACCCTTAGAACTGCAAATGCATGGCTTACTTGGCGTTGAACTCCTACTTGAAAAAGGGGGAGACTTACGCCAAGTTAGTCAGGTTAAATTTATATTTTTACCTAATCACATAAATAATTATATGTTAAAATATAAAAGAATAGATGATAGATAGGTATGTTGTTTATCAAATAAAAAGAAAAGGGGGAAAAGTACTGCTGGAATTATGGTAGTACTTATAAAGATTATGGATGAAAATACTATATGGTTAATGGAACAAAGAATTAATAGAACTATTGAAAAATTAGAAAAAAATAATATGGAAGGGTACTATGCTAAAGATGAAAAAGAAGCTTTGGATATACTTAAAAGCCTTATAAATAAGGGTGAAAGTGTGGCTGTTGGAGGTTCAGAGACACTTTTTCAAATTGGGGCTATTGATTTTTTAAGAAATGGAGACTTTAATTTTTTAGACAGATATGCAGAAGGATTAACTCGTAAAGAAGTATTAGATATATTTAAAAAGAGTCTTTTAACAGATACTTACATTGTAAGCAGTAATGCTATAACCGAAAATGGAGAACTTTATAATGTAGACGGTAACGGCAATAGGGTAGCAGCAATGCTTTATGGACCAGATAAAGTTATTATAATTGTGGGTAAAAATAAAATAGTTAAAGATGTAGATGAAGCAATTCAGAGGAATAGAGAGTATGCAGCTCCAGCTAATGCAAAGAGATTAAATAGAAAAACTCCCTGTGCAAAGGTTGGATATTGTATGGATTGCAGCAGCGAAGAGAGAATTTGCAATGAATATACATTGATAAAAAGACAAGGTGCTAAAGGAAGAATAAAAGTAATAATTGTAGGAAAAGAATTAGGGTATTAGTTATGAAGGATATTGTTACTTATTCCCTTAATGCAGACCAAATAAATTCTGATAATTATTACAAAGATATAGCTGAATTTGCAGAGGAAGTTATATTAAATGGAAGATCAATCATAGATTCCATAATAATAGATCTAAAGAATTATATTAGTTTAAAAGATATGGAAACTCTAAGAAGTGATGAAGAATACCTACTGGAAATTTTAACATTAGGTACTCTTTGGAAGTTATATAGTGATGATGCAGCTGAATTGTCTGAATTACCTAAAAATATAATGAAAAAACTTGTAGACTTTAGGAAACATGGAGGAAAAGTTAAAGGTGGAGCGGATTTCATAAGAGGAATACTTGCTACTGTATTTTTGTTTCCAAATAATAATTACAAATCAAACATAAAACCATCTCTAAAGACTTTTGAAAAGTTTTTAAAGTGGTTATCCGCTTCAGGAGAATTTGAAGAGGAAGTACAGAGATTTGATATTTTAAAAAAATATTTCTTTGCTTTGTCTGAAGAAAAATTGGAACAGACTTTTTTTAATATAAATTCTTATGCATTATGGTTTAATATAAGAAGTGAAAATTTAATTGGAAAGTACACAGTAAATGTAGAAACATTTCTTAAGGATGAATATCCTAAGCATAAATTCAAAGAAGATGTTATTCTATGTGGAAGACAAAGGATAGAATATCATCTAAATATGACAGGTGCAGAAATAATGAACAGATCTTTTAGAACAGATTTTTTGAAAACTAAGATAAAAAAACTACTTCTACCTGTATGTATGAGATATAATAACGAAAAAAATTGTAAAGCACAATATACAGAGGATGGATATACTTGTAAAGATTGTATTGAAAATTGTAAAGTTAATAAGCTTTCTAAGATGGGGAAAAAATATGGATTTGAAGTATTGATAATCCCCCACGGTTCTTCAGTATTTAAGGAAAAAAAGATTTCTTATGGTGAGATAGGAATTGTTGGAGTTGCCTGTGTTCTTAATTTAATGAGTGGTGGATGGAAGGCAAGAAGGTTTAATCTAGTTCCTCAATGTGTAATTTTAGATTATTGTGGTTGCAAAAAGCATTGGAGTAATAAGGGAATTGTAACAGATATCAATATAAATCAATTGAAGCAAGTTCTTAATTCAGGTGGGGATTCTTTTACCTCATCTGAATTTTAGAACTGCGAATGCATGGCTTACTTGGCGTTGAACTCCCACTTGAAGAAAAAAGTAGAGAACCCAAATTTTAATTTGGTGTGAATCACTTTCACAGAGTGCGTTGGAGACTTACGCCAAGTTAGTCAGGTTAAAAAAGATAATGAATATTAATATGAGTTTATAGTTTCTCAAATGAGTATTTTGAGAAACATTTTTTTGTCGGATTATTAATTATTAATTAATAATTTTTATTGATAATTTTAAATAAATACAGTATAATTAAAAACATTACCATATAAATTACATATATTGTATGTGACCGTATGTATCATAAGATTTTTTACATATGCTTGTAGAATTTCAAAGAATAAAATTATATAATATGGAAGGAGCGATTTTATGAGTGTGAAAAAGAAAATAATAATTACTTTTTCAGTAATACTGTTATTATTTTCATCAATAATAGCTTTAGTTGTTTATAGTAAGATTAATACTATTATTTATAACAATTATACTAAAGATATTAAATCAAGTGCAGAACTTGGATATTCCTATTTAGATTCGAAGTACACAGGAGATTGGTACATAAAAGATAACAAACTATATAAGGGAAATACCTTAATAAATGATAATTTTAATGTATTAGACGGCATAAAAAATACTACAGGTTTTTATGTTACTATATTTATGAATGATACTAGAATTTCTACAAATGTTTTAGATAGTAATGGAAAGAGAGCTACAGGTACAAGAGCAGCAGATGAAGTTATTGATAAAGTTTTAAATGATGGTCAAGAGTATATTGGAGAGGCAAAAGTTGTTGGACAAGACTCTATAACTTATTATAAACCAATAGTTGATGCAAAGGGTAAAATAATAGGTATGTGGTTTATGGGTTCTAATAAAACTACAGCTAATAATGAAATAATTTCAATAATGATTTTTGTTACTAGTATTATAATGATCATGCTTATAATAGGCATAGGGGTTTCTTATCTATTTGGCGATACAATAGTCAAAGCTATCAATGCAGTGAAAGAAAATTTGACTAATATGTCAAAAGGAGATTTTAGTAAGGAAATATCTAAAAAATATCTTATATTAAAGGATGAAATTGGGGACATGGCCAGGGCCTCTTTAAAATTGACCCAGGATATGAGAGGAATAATTGAGATTATAACTAAAGAATCTGCTAGTATAGATAGAGTTTTAAATTTATCACAAAATAGTATTAAAAATTTAAATGAGAGTATAGAAGATGTTTCTGCAACTACACAGCAATTGTCAGCAGGAATGCAGCAGACCGCTGCATCTATGGAAGAAATGAATGCAACTTCACAGGAAATAGAAAGCTCTGTAGCACTTGTAGCACAGAAGTCTAAAGAAGGCCATGAATCAGCAAAGGAAATAAATAAAAAATCCAGTGAATTAAGTACTGTATTCAGTGAATCTGCTAAAAATACTAATGATGTGTACTCTGCCAATGAAAATAAATTAAAGATTGCCATTGAAAGGTCAAAATCTATTGAAAAAATTAAGGAATTATCAGAAGCTATACTTTCAATTTCTGATCAAACAAATCTGTTAGCTCTAAATGCGGCTATAGAGGCAGCAAGAGTAGGGGAATCTGGAAAAGGTTTTGCGGTGGTAGCAGAAGAAATAAGACATCTGGCGGAAAATTCAAAAACTACAGTTATTGAAATACAAAAAGTTACAACTACAGTATTGGATTGTGTTGATAATTTGGTAAACAGTTCTAAGGAATTATTAGAGTTTGTGGATAATCAAATTGTAAATGATTATAAAATGTTCGTTGATAGTGGAGAGAAGTATAGTGCTGATTCAGATCATATAGATAATATTATAACAGAAGTAAGCAATTCAACAGAGGCTTTATATATGTCCATAGAAAATGTATCAAAAGCTATAAATCAAGTAACTATAGCAACTAATGAGGGGGCAGAGGGTATTACTAATATTGCTGAAAAGTCAATTAAAGTATCTGAAAATGCAGATACAGTGGAAAAATTTATGGATAATGCCAAAGAAAGTTCAGATAAGCTAAAGAAGTATGTATCTCAGTTTAAAATTGCATAGAACTTAATAAAAGTTTGTATTAACACATAAAGATATAAAAAGTAGTTATAGAAAAAAGGTCGTATACTATTGGTTTTAATATACGGCCTTTTTATTTTACATTAAAATATTTTAATGTAAAATTATCAATTATTTAACCTCTGTAACTTCGTTATAGTTCACTTTAAAATTTTCACCCTTTTTCATTGCAATATGGCCAGAAGCATATTCTTTACCATCTACAGTAAGTCTTACTTCATTTACATTGAAATAATCACCCAAAGTGTTTACAACACTAGTTAGTATTCCACTTTCCATAGAACTTCCAGCATTCATTTTAGTAATAAATTCCTTTGAAAAATCTACGTATACAACTTTTTCAGAATCATTCAAATATAGTTTGTTTATTTTAGTGTTATTGCTCATTAAAGGCTTAGCATCAGTTATTGAAGTTTTTCTAAAATTAGTTTGAAAGATATTTTTTATATCATCATTAGTTTTCAAATTTACTGTACTTTTTTTAGACATAATTGCTACATCTGTATCTGTCATCTTTGGATAATAAAATTTTATAGTTTGGGTTACAGCGGAATCATTAATAATACCTTTTAAAGATGTAGTAACTGTAGAACCTTCAGAAGTAAATACAGTTTTTACAAGACCAGTATTAAGTGCATAATAGTCTTTAGTAGTAGAGTTATTTCCAGAGGTAGTAACTTCTAAAGCTTTATATTTACCAGAAGGAGTATCTACAGAGGCATCAGTACTTGTTATGGATCTTTTTCTTCCATCAGGGAGAGACCAGCTAGTACCTTTTTGTAAAGGTTCTTTTAGAAGAATTTCCTTAGTATTACTTTGTAAAGAAGTTAGATCATCTCTATAATAGAATTCACCTCTGGAATATACTAGTGTAAGCTGTCCATTTTCATATTGAAGAACTTGTCCTAGAGTAGTTCCGGCATTTATGTTTCTAAGCTGAATTTTGTTGCTTTTTATAAAATCTACATAAACTTCTTTAGAGGCAAATTCATTTCCAGTTCCTTCATAACTTAATCTTAAATCTTTCTTAAAAGGATAATAGTTTTTTATAGTATATTTATTTGAGATATTATTACTAGCATTATTATCAGATGTTGTGATATTATTTGTATTCACTTTATTTTCACTGCTGTTTTTAGTAGTATTATTTATATTTGAGTTATTAGTATTATTAGCTGCTTTACTGCAACTGGTTAATAAGATTACTGAAACAATGAAAAAAGTGCAAAATTTAAAAGCAGTTTTATATACTTTCATCTAAATCCCCTCCAATTTACATTTTGTTGTAGTTTTATTATAACATAATATAAATGTATAGGAAAATTAATAAAATATAGTCATTTTATTTTAAATGGGGCATAATTAATCTTAGAATATTCTCTATAAGTTCTAACTGGATCTCATCACATTTACCAAGTAAATCTATTAAATTTTTATTACATATTTTTTTAGAATTATTGCTATTTGTAATGTAATCATTAAGATTTTCTTTAAAAAGACCATTAGTGTTATCCATAGTTTTACCAAATAACAGATAGTCTGTGGATATATGTAAAGTTCTTGATATATTTGCTAAAGCATTAATACTCATTTGTCTTTCACCACGTTCAAGTTGTCCAATATAAAGGGGAGAAAGATCTACTAATTCTGCAAACTTTTCTCTTGTTATTTTAAGTTTTTCTCGTTCTATACGTAATCTATATCCAATTTTTTCAGCATTTATATAGTTTGATTTGTTATTCAATTTAGATCACTCCTTAAAATAACTTTATACATAAATATTAGTTATATAAACGGGCTGATAGTAATGAAAAAATATTTGCTAATAGCATATATTTGTTGTAAAATTGTATATATAAAGTTTTATTTTGGTGAATATTAGTATTTTATAGGAGAATTATTGAAGAACTTATATAAAAATAGATTAAAATTGGAGTGTTAAATATGCTGAAAGATAAAATTTCTATATTAAGAGAAAAATTGCATTTGTTAATTTTAGAAGAGGCCGATTATGAAGAAATATTAAAGTTAAGTCAAGAATTAGATGAAATAATAGTAGAATTTATTTATGAAAAATTAGAAAAGACATCTTCGGAAGAATAAACCATAAAATGTTATTTTTTTATAATATTCTGCTAAAAATTCTTTGGTATTTTATAACATATCCTTTAAACTTTTAAAAATATAAAAAATACGTTAACTAGATAAATGTTAACGTATTTTCAGTATGGTAATAAACCCCATTACAGTATTATTACTTTATTTTCAAAAAGTTCAATACAACATTTTTAATGTCTTTTTTATCACAAACAGTGTTGTGGATTTGTGGTCTAGTATCAATATCCTTAATTCCTGCTGGGATAGGATAATTTCCTATTTTACTAAGTTCCTTTATTAGTTCGAATTCATTTACGCCATCATATTTTTTATCTATGGAACTCATAACAGACTTAGGGAATTTAAAAGGACTTGCAGTAGATAATATTACTGTTTTTGTAGCATCCTTAGTATCCTCTTCATATTTTTTATATACTGAGTAGGCAACAGCAGTATGAGTATCTATTGCTTCTTTATAATCTCTGTAAAGATCAGTAATCACATAGCAAGTTTCTTCTTCAGAAGCATAGCCTGCATAGAAGTCCTGAAGCTTATTTTTCATATCCTCATCTATAGAATATTCACCTTTAGTTGATAGAGATTCCATTAGGGATTTTACTTTTTCTGGATTTTCTCCACTTACAAAATATAATAATCTCTCTAGATTACTTGAAACTAATATATCCATTGAAGGAGAATTAGTAACATAAAAATCTCTGTTCCTATCGTATCTACCTGTATTTATAAAATCAGTTAAAACTTTATTCTTATTTGAGGCACATATTAATTTATCAATAGGAAGTCCCATAGATTTAGCAAAGTATCCTGCAAGTATATCTCCAAAGTTACCTGTAGGAACTACTACGTTTATCTTTTCTCCTTCAGCTATTTCACCTTTTTTATATAAATTTAAATAAGCGGAGAAATAGTAGACCACTTGAGGAATAAGTCTTCCTATATTAATGGAATTTGCAGAAGAAAACATAAATCCCTTTTCATTTAATTGAGATCTCATCTTTTCATCGGTGAAAATTTCTTTTACAGCTTTTTGAGCATCATCAAAGTTACCTTTTATAGCTACAACGAAAGTATTGTTTCCATTGTGAGTTGTCATTTGAAGTTGCTGAACTATACTTACACCCACCTCAGGATAGAATACTATTATTTTTATACCATCTATATTGTTAAAACCTTCAAGGGCAGCTTTACCTGTATCTCCAGAAGTTGCTGTAAGAATTAAGATTTCTTTGTTTATACCTTGTTTCTTTACAGCAGTTTTTAAAAGGTGTGGAAGAATAGATAATGCTACATCTTTAAAAGCTAGAGTAGGACCATGATGAAGTTCTAAGAAAAAATCATTGCCAATTTTTTTTACTGGTACAATTTCGTTAGTATCAAATTTATCATCATAGGCTTTATCTATACAATTTTTAAGCTCTTCTTCAGTAAAATCAGTAAAAAATTTGCTCATTACAATATAAGCTAATTCTTTATAATCAAACTTTGAAAAATCTTTTGCATTAAAATCTATTTTTGGAATGTAATTAGGTACAAAAAGACCTCCATCTTCCGCAATTCCTCTTATTATAGCCTGTGAGGCGCTAACGGCTTCACCTTGTCCTCGTGTACTTTTGTATATTAAATTATCCAAGGTATTTCCTCCTCAATATTTCTTTTTAATGTCTTTTATCTAAAAGTATTATTTTATTATTAATGAATTACTTTTTTATATTGAAATTTTAGATGAATTTTTCAACTCTTATTAAATTTTTAATTTTATCTACTACATCAAGAGTTTTTAATTCTTCAATAGATTTCATGATATTTCCTTCTAATGTATCATGAGTGATAAAAACTATAGATACAAGATTATTTTCATCCTTTTGTCCCTTTTGAATAAAGGAGGATATACTTACATCATTTTTACCTAATATATTGGAAATTTGACCTAAAACGCCGCTGACATCTTTTACTTTGAGTCTTAAATAATATCTTGAAGTAAATTCTTCTCTAGAAAGTACTCTTTTCTGTAAATCTGGATTATCAGCTAGAGCAATTGAACGTAAAGTCATATCATTTCTCACAATTGATATTATATCACCAGCCACAGCACTACCTGTTGGAAGAGAACCAGCACCTCTTCCATAGAACATTAAGTCTCCTACGGCATTTCCCTTTATAAGTATAGCATTAAAGGAGTCATTTACGTTTGACAATGGATGAGTTAAAGGAATCATTGTAGGATGAACTCTCAGTTCAAGAGAATCATTTTTCTCTTTTGCAATGGCTAAAAGTTTAATTGTATATCCAAATTCCTTTGCATTTTGAATATCATGAGAAGTTATTTTTGAAATTCCTTCTCTGTAAATATCATTTACATTTACATTTATTCCAAAAGACAAAGAAGTTAAAATTGCAAGTTTATATACAGCGTCATAAGATTCTATGTCAGAAGTAGGGTCAGCTTCAGCATATCCTTTTTCTTGAGCCTCTTTAAGAGCTGTTTCAAAGTCCATATTTTCAAGAGACATTTTAGTAAGAATATAATTGGTAGTTCCATTTATTATTCCTACAATTTCTTCAATTTTATTTGCAGTAAGACTTTCTTCAATTCCTTTTAATATAGGGATACCGCCTGCAACACTACCTTCGTAGTATAAAAGTACACCTTCTTTTTTTGCAAGATCCAATAATTCTTTACCTTGAGTTGCTATCATTTGCTTATTGGCAGTTACTACGTGTTTTTTGTTTTTAATAGCCCTAACTACATAATCTGAAGCAGGATCAACACCACCCATTAATTCAACTATAATCTGTATACTGTCATCATTTAATATATCATCAATGTTCTCAGTTAATATTTCTTTAGGAACATCAATGCCTCTATCCTTATTTACATCTTTAACCAATATTTTGCTGATTTCCAGTTCAGAAGCAGAACGACGTATTATTTCATCAGTATTATTCTTAAATATTTCCCAAACACCTTTACCTACATTTCCTAGACCCAATAAAGCTATTTTTATTTTATTCATAATTATGATTTTCCCCTTTTTACTTTATTTTTATTGATTATTGGCATACTGTTATTTCAGTACCATTGCAGTCTGGTTTTAAAAGTTTTATTTCCCAAGAAACTTCCATAGTTTTCAAGTAGTTTTTCATATTTTCTAAGAAATCAATATTGTCTTTATGAATTACTGTCATCAAAGTAGAGCCTGATCCACTGATAAATTCGCCTAATGATCCAAATCTTTTAGCAGTTTCAAAAATTGAATTTAAATTTTTGATTGATTCGCCTCTATAGGGTTGATGTATTTTATCTTGAAAACATGTTCTTAGTTTTTCAAAATCTTTATTATAAAATACGGAAATCAAAAGAGCTGCTCTAGAAATATTAAATACACAATCTTTTCTGTCATATTTGTCAGGCAAAACCTTTCTGCCACTTAAAGTACTCATTTTAAAGTTTGGTATTAATGCGGCAAATACAAGTTCTTCTGGTGGTGTTATTTTAGAATATAATACCTGGTTATTTTCCACTAGGGAAACATCAAAACCACCTTCTAAGGCAGCAACTACATTGTCAGGATGGCCTTCTATTTCTGTAGCTAAATTTAAAATTTCCTGTTTTGGCATAATGTTACCCATAATATGATTAGCTGCTTTAATACCAGCAGCGATACAGGTAGCACTGCTTCCAAGACCTCTTGAAAGAGGCACATCAGCCTTTGTTACATTTATGTAAAGTCCTTTAAATTTATATTTATGTTTTTGAAAAGCCTTAATCATACTATTATATATCAGGTTTTCATTCAAAGGAATTGAAGAGGGCTCTCCATTTTCCAAAAATATTATATCTTTGTCTGTTTCTTTAATTTGAAATTCATTATATAAGTTCAATGCCATACCAAAAGAATCAAAACCAGGTCCCATATTAGCGGTACTAGCAGGCACTTTAACTTTAAGCATACTTTCATCTCCTATTCCATTGCAATTAAATCAGCTTTAATAACATTTTCAGTGTTTTTTATATCTTCTAATAATTGTTCCAATTTTATTTTAAGATTATAGATATCAAAGGTGATACTTACATTAGCAGCATTATTAATAGGTATATCTTGATTTATTGTAAGAATATTGGCATGATTTTCTGCCATTTTATCAAGTATTCTTGAGAGAGTACCAGTTTTATGACCAAGGAGTAAATATATGGCTACTTTGGTACTTTTAGCAGTTTCAGAAACTGGAAAAACACAGTCTTTATATTTATAATAAGTGCTTCTGCTAATACCTACAATTTTTACTGCTTCACTTATATCTCGAGCTTTTTTTAGATTTATAAGATCCTTAACTTCCATTACTTTTTCAAATACATCAGGGAGTACTTTTGTATTTACTAACAAATATTTATTTTTCATAAGCTTTTAATAAATACCCCTCCAACTAATTTAAATAATTATTAAAATAACAATTCTTATAGAAAAATTTTAATGATTATTTAAAATGCAATTTTTAATTTATATGTCTTTGTATAAAAAACAAGTGTTTTTCTATTAAGGACTCCCTTGATATATTATCATAGCTATACTTATATTACAATCATATAATTAAATTTTTGAATAAGTAATATGAATAAAGATTTATTAGATTAATTTATATAAATATTATTATTAATTTATATAAATTTTTTAAAATTAAATATAGTACTTGATAATTATACAGAAAATGGAATATAATAATATAAATGGATAAATTTAAGTTGAAAAACTGCATTTAAATATAATATATTATGAAGGAAGTGGTAATTTGTTTAATTATAATGGTTCTATTATTAATATAACGGATGACAGTTTGACAAGAGACTCCTTCGAAACTTATGAAGAATTTAAAGAACGTATTGAAAGTTTGAAATCAGTTAATATAGGGAAAGCAGAAATATTGATTGATAGTTACGATGCTCAATGTGGTATTTGTTTTATGAATGTAGAATTTTATAAATGGAAGTCTATAGCAAAAATTGATTATGACTACTTATATTTTATTCTTCAAGATAAAAAAATTGAGTATATAGAAAATTTAAATGATAGATATACCGTAAGAGCCAGTTTAATAGTAAAAGGTGAAAAAGTTTATGTTAACACTGAAAGTATAACTATATGTGTAGAGGATATGGAATTAAAAGTTTATCCTATAAGCTTTATAAAAAGGTCCTTTGAAACGGAAAGTGATTTTAAAGATAGAATAATAAACATAAAAGATATGCCTTTGGGAAAAGTAATAATAGATAGGAACAACTATGATATAAACACAGGTGCCTTTAAAATACAGGTGAACATTGATACTTTTAAAGAAGTAAAATTTCCAGATTCAAATTTATTTTATATAGTTATAGATAGAGAAGAAGTAGAGGAATTTTATAGGGAAAATAGTTCATGTACCATTTATGGAAAATTGAATTATATAAATGGACAAATATTTGTAGATATTCAGCAAATATTTTTATTATGGAAGGAAAATAAAATTAGTGTACATACTGTCATTTTTAATAATTTATTTTTTGATACTACAGAAGAATATACAAATCAAATAAAATGTTTAAGCTTGTTATCAGCAGGTGAAGCTGTTTTAGATATAGATAGATATAATTCAAATGAAGAAATTCTTCCTTTAATTATAGAATGGGAAAGTTGGATAAAAGAATATATATCAAATATAAAAAATACCTATATTGAAGCAGATAGAAGATTTTCAAAAGAACTCTATGAAGCTGGGGACAGGTACAAGGTCTATGTGGTATTTAGAAATGATAATAACTGTTTAGAAGTGGAAACAATAAAGTTAATAAACTTTAAAGGCGAAACAGAAATTAGATTTAATAATTCAGAGAAAGGTACAGATAATACTGCAATGGAAGAGTGTCATACGGTAGTAGATGTTATTGCTTATGATTCTAGTCAGGAAGATGACTATATAATCAATGAAAAATTTGATTTCATTAATGGAATTGCATTAATGAAGATAAATGGAAATTATACTTATGTAGATTCTACCGGAAAAAAATTAGGGCTTATAAATAATAGACTTATGAGATTTATAGATAGTAAAGGCAAATATGGATATATGGATAAAGAGTATAGAATAACTATTATAAAACCTTATTTTGATTATATAGGATCTTTTAATGATAATATTGCTAGAATAAATATAAATGATAAGTGGGGATATATAAATGAAGAAGGGCAAATAATCATAAGTCCTATGTATGACTTTGCAAGAGATTTTCATGATGGATTGGCAGCAGTAAAGATAAAATCTCTTATGAGAACTAAATGGGGATATATAAATAAATTAGGTGAAATAGTAATAAAGCCTAGATTTGATGAAGTAGGGGAGTTTTATAATGGAATTGCTCATGTAAAAGTTAATAGCATTTTAAGGGGAATTAAAGAGGGATTTATATATAAAGATGGGGAATTTCATGACTGTGTAAAAATATAAGAAAATTTAAGAGCTGTTTACAATGTTTATTTATCCATTGTAAACAGCTCTTTTGAAATAATGCGAATGAATTAAAATATTATATTGTTATTTATAAGATATATTACTTTAGAAGATTCAATACAATGGCTTTAGGCCTGCTCATAGCTTCAATACTGTAACGTATACCCTGAGTTCCCATACCAGAAGATTTAACTCCGAGGAAAGGAAAATGATCAGGACCTCTTTCAGTTTTATTATTGATTTGTACTGTACCAACTTCAAGCTTTTTAGCGATATAAAAAGCGTCATCAATATTTTGGGTAAATACAGAAGATTGAAGACCGTACTCAGATTTATTTGCAATGTCTATGGCTTCTTCTATATTTTTTATACGTATTATAGGAAGTACAGGCCCAAAAGGTTCTTCCCAAGCAAGTCTCATATCTGTAGTAACATTATCAAAAAGAGTTGGATATATTAAATTTCCTTCTCGTTTATTTCCAACTAGCAGTTTAGCACCCTTATCAATAGCGTCATCAATTAAGCCTTGAACAAAATCTGCGGCTTTTGAGTCAATTAAAGGAGTTATATCTACTTCATCCTTTGGGTTTCCTACTTTTAATTTCTTTACTTTTTCCTCTAAAAGAGATACTAATTTATCTGCTACAGTATCTAAAACTAAAACCCTCTTAACTGCTGTACACCTTTGACCTGAATAGCTGTACGCACCAGAAACTATATTTTTAGCGGCTAATTCTAGATCAGCATCTTCAAGAACTATAGCGGCATCTTTTCCCCCAAGTTCCATCATCATTGGTATCATATTTGCCTCTTTAGCAATATGCTTACCTACTTCTGTACTGCCGGTAAAATTTATAAAGTTTACATTTTTGTGAGTGACAAGATAATCACCAATTTCAGAACCTCTGCCAGTAACGGTATTTAATACTCCTTTAGGAATACCTGCTTTATTAAAGACCTCTGCCAAATATAATGCACTTATTGCACCTTGAGTAGGTGGTTTTAACACTACGCTGTTTCCGGCTACAAGTGCCGGAGCTATTTTGGAAGCAGATAGATTAACAGGATAATTAAAAGGAGATATTGATAGAACAACCCCTAATGGAACTCTCGTAACAAAAGATAGTTTACTTTTATTAAAACCAGGAAAGTTATCTCCGCCTATTGTTTCACCTTCAATATGTTTTCCTTCACTAGCTGTAAATCTTATAAAGTCCACAGTTCTTTTAACTTCTGAAATTGCTGATTTAGAATCTTTGGCAATTTCCAGCTGCATTATTTTAGCGATTTCTTCTACATTTTCCTCTAAAATATCAGCAGCTTTATAAAGTATTTCTGCACGTTCACTTATTGGAGTTTCTCCCCACTTTATTTGAGCTTCTCTAGAAATTTCAAGTACTTCATCTACCTCTTCTTTTGAAAGAGCTTGGATGCTGCCAATTATAGATTCATCTACGGGTGATTTTAGTTCTATTGTATTTTTGTTTTTGCTTTCAATCCATTCTCCATTAAACAAGCTTTTGTAGTTTTTACCATTTGATATATTTTCAAACATTGATGCACCTCCTAAAACTCTATACTAATTTTAAAGCTTCAATTTTATTTTATTACTTTAAATTGTCCATTATTATATAAATTATAATATTAATATATGTCTTTATAAATTCTTGATAATATTAATTATTATATAATAATCATAATAAATAATATCTTTTTCATCAAGTGTTAAATAAGATAAATTTTAAATAAATTAGGAAGTTATCATCAAAATCTATTAAATTAAACTTAAAATAATTATGAATTTATATTGTTAATTAATCAATATAATTAAAAAATAATAATATAATACTATTAGATATATTTACATCATATATTATATAACAGATATTAAAGTATATTTGCAATTGAGGAAAATATTATATATACTTTTAAGTATAGGATTGATAAAAGAGGCGATTAGTATGACTGTAAATAATAAACAAAACAAAAGTTATATTGAAAATTTAGTAAATTCAATAACAAAATATATTTCAAAGGGAAAAGAAGAAGAACTGCGTGAAAAAATAGCAACTTCTATAAAAGAAGAAATTTTTTCAAAAGATATTGAAATTAGATTAAATGCTAGAGATTTTTCAGGAGTAGGACTTTTAGATAATTCTACAGCAGAGCTTACCTTTTTATTTTCAACTATATTTCCTGTACTCATAGATGACAATGGAGAAAGATTTAGATTGTATAAGCATAAGATAGAAATAGCACTATCTGGAGAAATGAAAGACAGGTTTATATATATTCTTTCAGATGGAAGACTTACTTCTGGAGAATTTAAGTGTTATAGGCTTTATGATGATGAGTATGTGTATATAGTAAAAAAAATAATTGAAAATATACCTAGATTACGAGATACATTAAAGTCAGCCTTAAAGGATTTAGATAAAGGTATAAAAGATATTGATGTTAAAAAGCAGTTATCAGAGCAGCACATCAACAGAGCTAAAGAAAATGCGGATAAATTGTTTAAATTACTTGGAGTTAAAATTTAATTTAAGCAATACATTGACAATTATGAAAAAATGTTGTTTAATAATATTAAAGTTATTTTTTATAAACAATCTATGATCAGAAGTAGTAAATACGAGAGTTTAATTAAAGCGAGTTTGGAATGGTGAGAGCCAAATATTGTAGCTTGTATTGAATGGATCTGTGAGATGCAATGTGAAATTTTAGTAGCAATAGCCGGTAGTCTACCGTTAAAGAGACAGGATATCGAAATTTTATTTCTGTATCTGTTAAAGAAAAGTTTTGTAATTAGGTGGCATAGCGAAGTTTAACACTTCGTCCTTAAAAAGGATGAGGTGTTTTTTATTTACATTATCGTATTTTCCCATGACTAATTGTTGCAGCATACTCCATTCATGAGTGAAGGATAGCAATAGCATGTCTTAGGCGTATTGATAATGTATAATTCGAATCTTGCACTTATAATATAAAATTAAAATGGGTGGCACCACGGTCACTTCGTCCCATATTCAGGACGAAGTGACCTTTTTTAATTTTAGGCATATTCAAATAAATAACTAGTCAGTATGCTAGCTTATTTTGAATCCTACTGCGTCAACAGAACCCTCAGATAGCTCACTATCTTCGGAACCTGTTTCCTTGCAGGATTCAAAATATTCGTTGCATCTTTGACTTACTATTTATTTTCACATGCCTTATTATTTAAAGGAGACGTGAAATTTATGTTCAATTTAACTGAAAAGGAATTTTATGACCAAAGAAAGCTGCATAAAACATTTCCAATTAGTCTTCAAGTTAATGGAGATGAACTGACTCCAATAACTCTATATTATAATTTACAGGGAAGAAAAAAATTTCTTCTTGAAAGTGTTTATTCTGAGAAAGAAATAGGGAGATACTCTTTTATGGGCGCAGATCCTTATATGACAATTAAGAGTTATAAAGATGAAATTATAATATCTGGAGATAATGGTACTAAAACTGTTTATGGAAAAGTGCTGGATTATGTAAAACAGTATGTAAATATAGATTATAATTCAGAAGTTTTTAATATTCCCTTTACAGGAGGGGCAATAGGTTACGTGGGCTATGATGTTGTAAGACAGTATGAAAAACTTCCAGATAATAATATAGATGAATTAAAGGTTCCTGAGGCAAACTTGATGTTCTATAAAATTTTTATATGTTACGATCATTTTAAACACAATATAAATATTGTATACAATGTATTTCCAGAGGATAATTCTGACTACAATAAAATAACAGAAACTCTTGATAATATAAAGCAAAGCATAATTAGTGGTAACGTACTGCATCCTCTTAAGGAAGCTAATTTAAATAAAGAATTTGAATCTAATGTTACAGAAGAAGAATATTGTGAAATTGTAGAAAGAGCAAAGGAATATATAAAAGCAGGAGACATATTTCAAGTGGTTCCATCCCAAAGGTTAAAATTTAAAAATTCTTCTGAACCATTTGATGTATATAGAAGATTGAGATCTAAAAATCCATCACCTTATCTTTTCTATATAGATTTTGAAGATTTTCAGATAGCAGGATCTTCTCCAGAAAGTTTGGTTTCCGTAAAGGATAATAGGGTTATAACAAATCCTATAGCTGGAACAAGACCAAGAGGTAAGTCATCAGAAGAAGACGAGAAACTTAAAAAGGAACTTTTAGAAGATGAGAAAGAAAAAGCAGAGCATTTAATGCTTGTGGATTTGGGCAGAAATGATATTGGAAGGATAAGTGAATTTGGAACAGTAAATGTAGATAGATTTATGGAAATAGATCTCTATTCCCACGTTATGCACATAGTTTCCATGGTTTCTGGTGAATTGAAAAAGGAATTGAATTGTTTTGATGCTTTAAGTTCCTGCCTTCCTGTGGGAACAGTATCAGGGGCACCAAAGGTAAGGGCTATGGAAATAATAGATGAACTTGAAAATGTGAGAAGGGGAATATATGCAGGAGCTGTAGGATATTTTTCTCACAATGGAAATATGGATACCTGTATAGCTATTAGGACTATAGTATTTAAAGATGATTATGCCTATGTTCAATCTGGAGCAGGTATAGTATATGATTCCGATCCTAAAACAGAATACAGAGAAACTCTTAACAAAGCTATGGCAATGAAAGAGGTGATTTAAGATGATACTTATAATAGATAATTATGATTCCTTTACTTATAATTTATATCAATATATCGGAGAAATATTAGCACCTAAAGGGTGCGAAATTAAGGTTGTAAGAAATGATAAAATTAAAGTTGAAGATATAGAGAATATGGATTTAGAGGGAATAATACTTTCACCTGGACCTGGTACTCCGGAAAAGGCAGGGATTTGTGTAGATGTAATAAAAAAGTATGGCGGTAAAATACCGATTTTAGGTATTTGTCTTGGGCATCAAGCCATAGGTTATGCTTATGGAGGAAATATAGTTAGAGCAGAAAACATAAAGCATGGTAAAACTTCTGATATAAAACACAATGGTGAAGGAATGTTTAAGGGAATAAATAATCCACTTAAGGTTATGCGTTATCATTCATTGGTAGTTGATAAGAATACTTTTCCAAAAGAGCTGACCATTACAGCAGAGAGTTTGGATGACGGAGTTGTTATGGCGCTTAAACACAATAAATATGATATATATGGATTGCAATTTCATCCAGAATCAATAATTACAGAACAAGGGAAAATTATGATTAAGAATTTTGTGGAGGGGATATGTAATGTTAAAGGAAGCAATAAAGAAGATAAGTAATAAAGAGAATTTAAATGAGGAGGAAGCTTATTCTTCTGTAAATGAAATCATGAAGGGGGAAGCACTTCCATCACAAATAGGGGCATTTTTAGTAGGGCTTAGAATGAAGGGAGAAACTGTTGAAGAAATAACTGGATCTGCAAGAGCTATGAGAGATAATGCTTCTATTGTTAAATTAGAGTCTGAATATGTTATAGACACCTGCGGAACTGGTGGAGATGGAAGCAAAACCTTTAATATATCCACAGCAGTGGCAATAATTGCAGCAGCAGCAGGAGTTAAGGTGGCTAAGCACGGTAATAGAGCAGTTTCCAGCAGCAGCGGCAGTGCAGATGTGCTTCAGGAATTGGGTATTAACATAGACATAGAACCTGAAAAGGCAAAAAAATTAATTGATGAAAAGGGAATGGCATTTTTATTTGCTCAGAAATATCATTCAGCCATGAAGAATGTGGGACCTGTAAGAAAAGAACTTGGAATACGAACTGTGTTTAATATACTGGGACCACTTACAAATCCAGCCTTTGTAAAAGGTCAGGTATTGGGCGTTTATAGTAAAGAATTAACTCATACTCTTGCAGAGGTACTTTTAAAATTAGGTAGTGAAAAGGCTATGGTAGTCCATGGCGGAGACGGATTAGATGAAATTACAACTACTACAACTACTTATGTAAGTGAGATCAGAGAAGGTAAAGTCATAGATTATGAAATTGAACCTGAAAAGCTTGGTATACCATTAGCAAAGGTGGAAGATATTAAGGGGTCTTCAGCTAAAGAGAATGCTGGTATAATAATAGATATATTAAAAGGAAAAAGAGGACCTAAAAGAGATATAGTAGTTTTAAATACTGCTGCAGCACTGTATGTAGGAAAAATTGCAGAAACCCTGGAACAAGGTATAAAACTCACTGAAGATATTATCGATTCGGGTAAAGCTTATGAAAAATTAAATGAACTTGTAGAGTACAGTAAAGAGGTGTAAGAATATGATTTTAGATGATATTGTTGCTTACAAAATAAAACAGATAGAAGAAGAGAAAAGAGAAATGCCTCTTAAGGAATTTGAAAATAAAATCCAAGACATAGTTACTAGAGATTTTAAAGCTGCGCTAAATAAACCTGGAATTAATATAATATCAGAAATAAAAAAAGCATCTCCTTCTAAGGGAATAATAAAGCCGGACTTTGATCCTGTAGCTATAGCAAAGGTCTATGAACAGATAAGTATAGATGCTATATCTGTACTTACAGAAAAGAAATTTTTTATGGGCAGCGATGAATATATAGCACAGGTTAAAGGGGTTACCTCAAAGCCTGTACTTCGTAAGGATTTTATAGTAGACGAGTATCAGATATTTCAGGCAAAAAAAATAGGGGCAGATGCCGTACTTCTTATAGTTGCAGTACTTGGTAAAAAATTAAAAAGCTTTTATAAGATAGCTAAGGAGCTTGGACTTAATTGCCTTATAGAGGTTCACAGCATAGAAGAGTTGGAAATAGCTTTAGAGGCTGAAGGAGAAATTATAGGAATTAACAATAGAGATTTGAGAGATTTTACAGTAGATTTAAAAACTACTGAAAAGTTTATGAAATATATTCCCAAGGAAATAACTATCGTTTCTGAGAGTGGAATTAAAACTCCAGAGGATATATTGTATTTAAAATCCATTGGAGTAAATGCAGTACTTATTGGTGAAACCTTTATGAGAAATATAGAGGATATCCAGGCTGTTCAAGATTTTATACTTAAGGCTAAGGGAAAATAATTCACTAAGGATGTAATTTTTTCCAAATTGCGAACTGGTAATATAGAAATGGGGGCTTTTATGACTAAGATAAAAATATGTGGGCTTAAAAGATTAGAGGATATAGAATATGTGAATGAACTTCTTCCAGACTACGTAGGTTTTGTATTTGCTAAAAGTAAGAGACAAGTTACTATGGAAAAGGCTAAAGAACTTATTGGCAAATTAAATAAAAATATAAAAACCGTAGGGGTTTTTGTGGATGAAGATATCAAAAAAGTAAAAGAGATAGCTGAAAATCTAAAACTAGATGTGCTTCAATTTCATGGCAAGGAAGATGAAGAATACTTTTCTTCTCTAAAAGAATTTGAGCTTTGGAAGTCCGTATCTATAAAAGTGGATTTAACTCAGCCTAAAACTGCTACACAGGAGAAAAATGGTGATTTACTGGATGCTCATAAAATTAATCATGAAAACAGTAATGATTTTTACAATCTAAAGGAATGCCAAAAGGACTTAGATAAATTAAACAAATATAACATTGAAGCAGTATTGTTAGACAGCAGTGTTAAAGGTGTGCAGGGAGGAACTGGCATTAGTTTTGATTGGCGGGTTATCTCTAAGCTAAATATTAATAAAAATCTTATATTGGCCGGTGGATTAAATCCTAATAATGTATGTGAGGCAGTGGATATAGTGAAGCCCTTTGCTGTTGATGTATCTAGTGGCGTAGAAACAGAGGGAGTAAAGGATTTTAATAAAATAAAAACATTTATAGAGAAAGTGAGGAATATTAAATGATAGGAAGATTTGGAAAATTTGGAGGTCAATACGCACCAGAAACTATAATGAATGCAATTATAGAAGTAGAAGAGGAATATGATAAGGCAAAGAAGGATGAAAATTTCATAAAGGAATTTAAATACTATTTAAAGGATTATGTAGGAAGACAATCCCCCCTTTACTATGCTGAAAACTTAACTAAAAAATTAGGTGGAGCTAAAATTTATCTTAAAAGAGAAGATCTTAATCATACAGGAGCTCACAAAATAAATAATGCTTTGGGGCAGGTACTGCTTGCAAAGAGAATGGGCAAAAAGAGAATTATTGCTGAAACAGGAGCAGGACAGCATGGTGTTGCAACAGCTACTATAGCTGCTATGTTTGGAATGGAATGTGAAATATTTATGGGTCAAGAAGATATTGAAAGACAGGCACTTAATGTGTTTAAAATGAAAATACTGGGAGCAAAGGTTACTTCAGTTACTTCCGGTACAGCAACTCTTAAGGATGCAGTAAATGAAGCTTTTAGAAATTGGGTTACTAACATAGAAGATACTTTTTATGTTATAGGAACAGTTATGGGACCACATCCATATCCAACTATGGTAAGAGATTTTCAAAGGGTTATTGGAGATGAAGCTAAAGAGCAGATACTAGAAAAAGAAGGAAGACTGCCAGATTACATTGTTGCATGTATTGGTGGCGGAAGTAATGCTATGGGAATATTCTATCCATTTGCAGAAGATAAAGAAGTTAAGCTTATAGGTGTAGAAGCGGCAGGAAAGGGAATTGATACAGAAGAGCATGCAGCAAGTATAACAAAAGGTTCTGTTGGCGTTATCCACGGAATGATGACTTATGTACTTCAAGATGAAGATGGTCAAATACTTCCTGCTTATTCAATTTCAGCTGGACTTGATTATCCTGGTGTAGGACCAGAACATGCATATTTTAATGATATAGGAAGAGCAAAATATGTATCAGCAAATGATAAAGAAGCTGTAGATGCTTTTATGGAAGTATCTAAGATAGAAGGGATAATTCCAGCATTAGAAAGCTCTCATGCATTAGCTTATGCTATGAAGCTTGCACCTACACTTGATAAAGATAAGGTAATGATTGTCAATGTATCTGGTAGAGGAGATAAAGATATCAATACTATAGCTAAGGTAATGGGGGTTGAACTATAATGAATAGAATTGAAGCTAAATTTCAGGAATTAAAAGAAAAAAATGAAAAGGCAATGATTCCCTTTGTAACTGCTGGTGATCCGGATTTGAATACAACTATTGATTTAGTATATGCTATGGAAAAAGCGGGAGCAGATATTATTGAATTAGGTGTACCATACTCTGATCCAATAGCAGATGGACCTACAATACAGGCCTCTTCTCAAAGATCTCTTGCAAATAGGACAACTATTGCTAAAATAATGGATACAGTAAAGACAATACGTTTAAAGACTGAAGTGCCTCTAGTATATTTAGTATATTATAATTCAGTATTTAAATATGGTATTGAAAAGTTTATAAAAGAGTGCAGCGAATCTGGAATAGATGGAGTTATAATACCAGATTTACCTATAGAAGAAAGAAAAGATATTTTAGCTATAAGCGATAACTACAATGTTTGTCTTATTCCTTTAATAGCTCCAACTTCTAAGGAAAGAATAAAAAACATAGTTAAAAATGCCAGTGGATTTATATATTGTGTTTCTACTAATGGGGTTACAGGCGTTAGAAATGAAATAAAGACAAACTTGGATGAATATATGAGTATTGTATCTCAATATGCAGAGATACCTAAGGCTTTAGGGTTTGGTATTTCCAGCTCAAAAATGGCAAAGGAACTAAAAGGCTACTGTGATGGAATTATAATTGGGAGTGCTATTGTAAAAAAGGTAGATGAATCAAAGGATAAAGATGAAGCAATTAAAAATGTTGAGGAATTTGTAAGGGAAGTAAAAAGTGTACTTAAATAAAAATTAATAGGTTTATAATAGACTATATTAATAGCTAATTTATATAGATCTTATATAGTAGTTTAAGTGATCTTTATTACAACTATTGAGGAATTACAATATAAATTATATTAATTTGTGATTTTTAATTACAAATATTAAAAAAGATGATATAATAAAACATAAAAATTATGAATTTCGTAATTTTTATGTTTTATTGTTTTTTAACAAGACATAAAAATTATAACGATAGGAGATGGATAAATGAATACTAAAATAGGTGTTTTAGTAGGTAAAGATAATGAAACTACCTCTATATACGAATCTGGTATTGTAATGGTGTATATGAAAGAAGATGAATGGAAGGTAGTAAATGAAGTTATCTTTAACATGAATACAGAACAGGGAATACCAGCTATGCATAGAAGGGTAGAGGAACTTATACAGAGTTTAGAAGATTGCAAAGTTTTCATTGGAAAGAGAGTGGAAGGAATTCCCTATACTGTATTGAAAAAATCGGGATTCACTATAGCAGAAGCGGAAGGGAAACCTAGTGAATTTTTAGATGAATTCTTAGAGATTTTTGAAGAGAAAAAGAAGAAAAAGGAAGAAGAAGAAGCTAAAAGAAAGAACATATTAAATTTAGAACCTGTAGAACTGAGTAAACCAGGAAGCTATTTTATGGATTTAAAAAAGCTGCAAGAAGAGAATCCTAGTATCAGTTCAAAAAAAGTACTGCTTCCATTTTTGAATAATAAAACTTTTTATGATCTTAAAGTTTTATGCAGCCATATACCGCCTTGGTTTCAAAATGAATTGGAAAGTTTAAATATGAAGATGGATGCAAGTAAAACAGGTGATGACATCTTTGAAGTAATCATAAGCCATAAAGTTTGTAATGAGTGTAAATAAAAAAGATTAAATAACAAAAACAGTCGGATTTAAAATCCGACTGTTTTTGTTATTTAGCAGGCGGTTGTGCATTTAAAATCCTTTGTGCATCTTCATCAGTAAGATTATATTTAAGAAATTGTTTATAGAAATTTGTTGTTTCTTTTACCATATCTATATTTTTAAATTTATCAGGTTGTATAGTTTTTGCAGCCCATTGAACTTGAAGTGTTTCTTCTGTACCGTATCTATTCCATAGAAAGGCTCCATCTGGATTTAAGAATACTTTACCATTTTTTACAGCGGTAACATCTTTTAGTCTTTCATCCTTTGTAATTTTATCTATAGATTTAATATTTTCGCTTACAATAATAATATCTGGATTCCATTTAAGAATTTGTTCCATAGAAACAGTTTGTCTGTTGCCTTTAATATCTTTTGCTACATTTATACCACCGGCAACTTCGATCCAATCATTTATGATTGTGCTATTGCCATCTGCTTTAAAGGGATCAGCACTAGAAAGATGCAGAACTTTAGGTTTTTGATCTTCAGGTATTTTTGTTGTAACAGCTTTAAGCATATTTAATTTGCTATCTAAATAGGAATTATAATTCTTAGCTTTTTCTACAGCATCTCCTCCCAAGATGTCACCTGTTAATGTAAAACATTTCTTCATGGATTCAAAATCTGTAAAGGAAAGCTGTACTACTGGCAGACCCATTTTAGTAAGTTTGTCCACATTAGGATCGCCAGAGGGAATGAATACTATATCGGGTTTCTTACTTACCAATTCTTCTACATTTAAACTTGTTAACACACTGAAAACAGCTTTATCTAAAGTTGGAATTACTTTAAATAACCAAGGTCTTGATTGAGGAGTAAATGTAGTGGATATAATTTTATCACCAACTCCAAGAGTTTGTAAAACTTCAATATGTGCTCCCCATAATTCGGCAATATTATCTATTTTAGATGGTATTTCAACTTGCTTTCCTGCTGAGTCGGTAATAGTTTTGGGTTTTTCAGATTCTGCTTTTGCAGAATTTTCTGAGTTACCGCTTTTACAAGCTGTTAGTAAAATAGTTAATAAAGATATAATTAATATAATACTAATAAATTTTTTTGCCATTTAAATCATCCTTTCATAGAACTTCTTAAGTTATATAATTCCAAGATATATGTATAATTTTAATAGAAGTTTAAAATTAGTTCAGGTACAATAAATTGATGCATTAACTGGTATTTAACTTATCATCAATATATTTATTCATTTTTTCTCCTTTCTAATATTGTTTTTTAAACAAAATAATTCAATTTAATATAAAATGTACAATAATTTATAAAAAATGATAAGTTATATAATGTTATGTATGATTATATGCTTTTGCATATGTAAAGTCAATAAAAAAACTTCTTTTTATTGATAAATTAGCAATAAAAATAAATATAATTTAATAAATAAACAAATAATATATTGCAATATAAATGGTGTTATAATATAATTTATATTAAATTGTATTGATATGTTTGCTTGATTTAATTTTTGTTATAGAATATATGAAAAATTTAATGTAATAATATTATCAATTATTTGATAGTGCTAATGAATTTTTTATAAATATTTTATAAAAATTTATAGAGAATATTATAAAAATTTAGGAGATGGTAATTATGTTTAATGAAGTAGCTGTGCTAGTAGGAAAAGATGGAAATACAGGTAGTGTATATGATTCTGGAATGATAGTTATATATGAAAAAAAAGAAGAAGGTTGGAGAGTTAAAAGCAAAACTATTTTTAATCTGAGTACATCTAATGGAATGGGGGCTGTCCGTGAGAAAATGTTAATGATTACGGAGGATTTGGGGGATTGCAGTATTTTTTTAGGAAAAAGGGTAGATGGAATTCCCTATAGTGTTTTAAAAAAATCGGGTTTTGTTATTGCAGAAGCTGATGGAAATCCAGAAGAATTTTTAGATGAATTAATGGAAATGATTATAGAAAGTAAAGAAAAAGAAGCTAAGAGAAGGAAAGCACAGGATACAGTAATAGAACCTATAGCTTTGGAAAAACAAGGAGAGTATTTTATAAATCTTGAAAGAGTACAAAATAATAATCCTGGTATCAGTTCAAAAAAAATATTGCAGCCTTTTCTTAAAAATAAACCTTTCAGGGAATTAAAGATTGTTTGTAATCATATTCCCAAGTGGATTGAAAATGAATTGATGACTTTAGGTATGAAGTTTGAAGTTAAAAAGTTGACTGAAGGGGAATTTGAAGTTAAAGTATACAATCAATTTAATGATGAAAAAACTTTAGTTAATAGATAGAAAGAAAATAATAAAAACACTATGTGTTTAATCCACATAGTGTTTTTATTATTTATTATATGTATCTACTAAATTTGAAGTCTTTTAACAACTTCTCCGTTTTCGATATGAGACTCTACAATCTCTTCAACATCATCAGCAGTTACATTACCATACCAGACTCCTTCGGGATATACAACAACTATAGGGCCTTGACTGCATATACCAAAGCAACCTGTATTATTTACCATTACTTCACTAGATAAATCTCTGCTGTCTAACTCTTCCATGAATGTTTCTACAATTTCAACGGAATTTTTGGAGTAACAAAAACCTTGCTGCTTTCCATTAAGTCTACAACTAGTACAAACGAATATGTGGTGTTTTGGGTTTACCATAAGAACTCTCCTTTTAATTGTTAATAAATTTTTATCAAAACTAAATGAAAATATGAAATTAACATTTAGTAAGATTTATTTATAATTTTTTAAATTGATTTTATTTAATCAATTTAATTTTTAAGTTAATAATATTATAACATATTAGTAGCGTTATTAACAATATTAATTGAAATTTTATGATAATATGATATATACTTTATAATTCTGTCACTATCTTTCCGGTTTCTGAAAGATCATATCCACCTAAACCTTCTAACTCCATCTTGAAGTTATTGGAATTTATGATATCCATAAGAACTTTAAAAAAAGGTTTGTTCATATCTTCTTTTTTTATAACTAATTCATACCTTTCCTTTTGCAGTGGGATGAAATCAATATTTTTTACTTGAAGTCCCATTTTTTCACTTCCTATAGCAAGATCCGCTCCACCTCTGGCTACGGTGCTGGCTACCGCAAGGTGTGAAAAACATTCTCTTGAATATCCATCTATAGAATAAGGGTCGATTCCCAATAAGCGAATGTGCTCATCCAGAAGAATTCTAGTTCCGCAACCTCTTTCTCTATTGATAATGGAAATATCGGATCTTTTTAGATCTTCCCAGCTTTTTATATCTTTTGGATTTCCTTTTGCTACATAAAATCCTTGCATTCTGCAGGCTAAATGTACTATTATTGTGGGTATGCCGGGGAGCATCCTTCTGACAAAAGGTATATTGTATTCTCCGGAATCTCCATCCCAAAGGTGAACAGTTGAAACTTGGATCTTTCCAAGATATAGAGCGAATAAACTGTTATAGCAGCCTGTATAGGATCTTAGAATACGTGAACCGTGAAGGTTGTATTCTAAATAACGAGATAAAATATCCAATAGTACATCTTGACCGCAAATTACGAAATCTCTGACCGAAGTCGGTTCATATAGAGGTGGAGAAAGAGTTTCAAAGGATAATGGATTATTATTATCTGAAAAATTATCATTAATGTTATTAGATTGAGTCAATTGAGGATTTTTTGATCTATTTTTATATGCTTCAACATCTTTAAAATCAATTCTAAGTTTTTTTCCAACTTTATAGCCGTTTAATTCTCCTCTTTTTATTAGTTCGTACACTGTATTTTTGGCTATTTTTAATATATCAGCTACTTCCTGAGGAGTTAATGCTGTATCTTGTAACATATTAGTGCTCCTTTCATAAGGTATTAACTAAATTAACTAAAAAATTTAAACCTTTTAGTTGCATATTCGAAGTGATTTAGTTAATATTTAATTGGGTTTGTAAATATTGTGAAGTTTAAATTATAACCAACTTATTGTGATTAGTAATAAAAATAATTAAAAAATCATAAATATTAAGATAATTGTAATATAAAATAATTCAAAATACAATGACATTGATAAAACATTAGAGATGATATTCCTAATATCAATTAAAAAATACAATGCGTAGAATGTAATATATATTTTGTATTAAATGTAAAAAAGAGAGTAAAAGTAATATTACAAAATATACTTTTACTCTTAAGTTATAGGAATGATTGAGATTAATAATCTATTTATTAATGCAAAATTGCATAATAAGTTTATTAAATGAAGTTTTTAAAACTTAAATAAATATAAAGTGTTATAAATAATTATAACTTAATTTAAATTTATTATATAACATAACGTTACATTAGTCAATATAAAACTATAAAAGTGAAGTTAATTATATTGAATAAAGTGTATTTTAGTTTATAACTTAGAAGCAATTAAATAATATATTTTAAAATGTGATTTAACAGTATAATAAACTAGTAATTTCTATATAAATAAACATAGGGAATTGTAAATATATATAACATGGTATATATGCTTGCTTGATGCAACACAACATCATATAACGTTAAGAAACATAATTGTATAGAACTTATATATATAATAAGGAAGGAAATTTTTTTACAAACCATATTGTAAACGATTAATCAGCGCATATCATATATATGATTAAATATTGATAATTTTAAATTTGCTATATACTATATTTGAAAAAATATGGATTTATATCTTCAATTGTGTATCTATGGTCAAGCATTTATTATTGTGCTTGATTTTTTGTTGTTAAAAATCACAAAATATTTTTAATAAATATTATCTTTAATGAGTATCACTATATATTCTATATAAATATAAAATTAAATTTAAACATAATCTAAGGGTATTTGTATCATATTATATTAAAATGTATATTTATAATTTTAAAATTTTAAATGTATTATAATATTAATATACCATGTAAATGTTAACAATTTATATTTTAATATTTTTTTGAAGAAAATATAAATAAATTAATAAAAAAAGCTTAAAAATTATTGACATGTATTAAAAATTAAAATATAATCAAACAAAAGAGCACAGAAATTACTAAATTGGAACTAAACTTTCCAGAGAGTAATAAAATGTGCCAAACAAATTTAGGAGGAATGATTGAATGAGACAGGTAGCTATTTATGGAAAAGGTGGAATAGGTAAATCAACTACAACACAAAATCTTACAGCAGGTCTTGCAACTAGAGGAAAACAAGTAATGGTAGTTGGTTGTGACCCTAAAGCTGATTCAACAAGACTATTACTTGGAGGTCTTGCACAGAAATCAGTTCTTGATACATTAAGAGAAGAAGGAGAAGATGTAGAATTAGACTCTATATTAAAAGATGGATTTGGAAAAATCAGATGCGTTGAATCCGGTGGTCCAGAACCAGGAGTAGGATGTGCAGGAAGAGGAATAATCACTTCAATAAACATGCTTGAACAATTAGGAGCTTATACAGACGATTTAGACTATGTATTCTACGATGTACTTGGAGACGTTGTTTGTGGTGGATTCGCAATGCCAATCAGAGAAGGAAAAGCTCAGGAAATATATATAGTAGCAAGTGGAGAAATGATGGCACTATATGCTGCTAATAACATATCAAAAGGTATCCAAAAATATGCTAAGAGCGGTGGAGTTAGACTTGGTGGTATCATCTGTAACAGTAGAAAAGTTGCAAATGAATATGAATTACTTGATGCTTTCGCAAAAGAACTAGGAAGTCAATTAATACATTTCGTACCAAGAAGCCCGATGGTTACAAAAGCAGAAATCAACAAGAAGACTGTTATAGACTTCGATCCTGAATGTGAACAAGCTGATGAATACAGAGAATTAGCTAGAAAGATAGATGAAAATCAAATGTTCGTTATACCAAAGCCAATGACTCAAGACAGACTTGAAGAAATATTAATGGAATATGGTTTAATGGATCTATAGGATTTATTTGTTATAAATATTAGCAGTATATTAAATAAAGTATATTTATATAATTTAACCAATATTAGATTAGAGATATATAGAATAAAAATAATTAATTCATAAATATTATTAAAAATGAAAATGGAGGTATGAAGATGCCATTAAAATTGTTTAAATGTGATGAAACTATACCGGAAAGAGAAAGACACGTTTATATAAAAGAGGACGGAGAAGACTTAACTCAGTATCTACCTGCATCTAATGTTACTACTATACCAGGAACTTTGTCAGAAAGAGGCTGTAGTTATTGTGGTGCTAAACTAGTTATCGGTGGTGTTCTTAAAGATACTATTCAATTAGTTCACGGACCTATAGGTTGTACTTATAATACTTGGCATACAAAAAGATATCCAAGTGACAACAACAACTTCCAATTAAAATATGGCTGGTCCACAGATATGAAAGAGGGAAATGTTGTTTTCGGTGGAATGAAAAAATTAAAACAAGCTATAAATGAAGCTTTTGACGCATTCCCAGAAGTAAAGAGAATGATGGTTTATGTAACATGTGCTACTGCGTTAATAGGTGATGATATAAAGTCAGTTATTAAAGAAGTTGAAGAAGAACGTGAAGATGTAGATTTATTCGCTGTACAGTGTCCAGGATTTGCAGGTGTAAGTCAATCTATGGGACATCATGTATTCAATATAGATTGGATGAAGGAAAAAGTAGGAACTTATGAACCTGAAATAAAGAGTGAATATACTGTTAATATCATTGGTGACTATAATATCCAAGGTGATACATTCGTTATGAATGACTACTTAGAGAGAATGGGAATACAGGTAATAGCTCACTTTACAGGAAATGGAACTTATGATGCGTTAAGAGGTATGCATAGAGCTAAATTAAATCTTACAAACTGTGCTAGATCTGCAGGATATATAGCTAATGAGCTTAAGAAAAAGTATGGAATTCCAAGACTTGATGTTGATACTTGGGGTTATGACTATGCAAAAGAAGGGTTAAGGAAATTGGGTACATACTTTGGTATAGAAGATAAAGCTGAGCAAGTAATTGCAGAAGAAGATGCTAAATGGGGTGCAAAGATGAAGTGGTACAAAGAAAGATTAGCTGGTAAAAAGCTTTGCATCTGGACTGGTGGTCCTAGATTATGGCACTGGACTAAAGCTTTAGAAGATGATCTAGGTATGGAAGTTGTTGCTATGTCATCTAAGTTTGGTCATCAGGAAGACTTTGAAAAAGTTATTTCAAGAGGAAGAAAAGGTACTATCTATATTGATGATGGAAATGAATTGGAATTCTTTGAAGTATTAGATATGGTTAAGCCTGATGTTGTTCTTACAGGACCTAGAGTTGGTGAAATGGTTAAAAAATTGCACATACCTTATATAAATGGACATGGATATCATAATGGACCATACATGGGATTTGAAGGATCTGTAAACATGGCTAGAGATATGTATAATGCTATAAATTCTCCACTTTGGGGCTTAGCTGGAAAAGATATCAGAGAATCAGCTAAAGAAGCTATTACACAGGGGGTATAGTCTTATGGAAAAGAAAGTTGATGAAATACTTGAATTTATTATGGAAAGATGCTTATGGCAATTTCATTCAAGAGAATGGGATAGAACAGAAAATATAAATGGAGTTTTTGGAATGCTCCCTAAATTATTTGCGGGAGAAAAAATAGCTGTTAAAGACTTAGAACCTAAAGATAAGGGTCATTATGCAGATGCAAAAATTCTTTCAGATCAATTGTTAGAAAAATTCTCTTATTTAAAAGATATGAGTGCAAGTGAAAAAGATGAATTGTTAGACGGAGTTAAAGCAAAACTTGTTGATGTTTCAATAACAAAATGTAGAAATGAGGAATTGAGAGTCCCATTCTATTAAATTAAATTCTATATAAGGCACATTCAAATAAATAACTAGTCAGTATGCTGGTATATTTTGAATCCTACTGCGTCAACAGAACTCTTAGATAGCTCATCACTATCTGCGGAACCTGTTTCCTTGTATGATTCAAAATATCCGCCGCATCTTTGACTTATTATTTATTTTCATATGCCTAAGCTGCGGATATACATAGCTTATGTGATCTACTATGCAGCTTATATATCTAAAAAGGCTAAATTTTTCTAAAATATTCGAGAGGTGATAAAATGTCTGTTTCAATAGTAAAAAGAGAACGTACAGGTGTAATAAATCCTATTTTCAACTGCCAGCCTTGTGGGGCTCAATATGCAAGTATAGGAGTTAAAGATTGTATAGCATTAGTTCATGGAGGACAAGGTTGTTGTACTTTCGTAAGACTTATGTTTGCTCAGCACTATAAAGAAAATTTTGATATTGCTTCTTCTTCACTACATGAAGATGCAGCAGTTTTTGGTGGAGTTCAGAGAATCGAAGATGGTGTAGAAACACTTATAAATAGATATCCTGATTTAAAAGTTTTACCTATAATTACTACTTGTTCCACGGAAACTATAGGTGATGATATTGAAGGTACTATAAGAAAAATAAAAATGGCTTGGAAAAAGAAACATCCAGATTGTGAAGTTAAGTTAATTCCAATGCATACTCCTAGTTATACTGGAAGTCAGGTTAGTGGTTATGATGTAGGTGTTCTATCATTTGTAACTGAGCTTGCTAAGAAAACTAAACCTAATAATAAATTAAATATATTTACTGGATGGATAAATCCGGGAGATGTAACAGAAATAAAGGGTATATTAGCTCAAATGGATGTTGAAGGCAATATATTAATGGATGTAGAAACTTTCGATGCTCCAATTATGCCTGATAAATCTGCTCTTGCTTATGGTAATACAACTATAGAAGATATAGCTGATAGTGCTAATTCTTTAGGATCTATAGCTGTTTGCAAATATGAAGGTGGAAGTGCTGCTACATTCTTAGAAGAAGAATTTGAGGTCCCTGCAGTACTTGATGCAATGCCTGTTGGAATAGCAAATACTGATAAGTTCATTGAAAACATAAGTAAGCTTACTGGTAAAGAAGTACCTGAATCACTAGTTGCTGAACGTGGAAGAGCCATAGATGCGATGGCTGATCTTGCTCATATGTTCTTTGCAAATAAGAAAGTTGCTATATATGGAGATCCTGATTTAGTAATGGGTCTTGCAGATTTCTGTATAGAATGTGAGTTAGAACCTGTATTACTTCTTTTAGGTGATGATAACAAGAAGTACGCTAAAGATCCTAGAATTACTGAGTTAGAAAAAAGAGCTAATTGTGATATAGAAGTTGTTTGCAATTCTGATTTGTGGGAATTAGAGAAAAGAATAAAGAATGAAGGTCTTAAATTAGATTTAATCATGGGACATTCAAAAGGAAGATATATTGCTGTAGATAATAATATTCCTATGGTTAGAGTGGGTTTCCCTACTTTCGACAGAGCAGGACTTTGGAAACATCCTTTAGTAGGTTATAAGGGTGCAGAATTCCTTGCAGAAACTATTGCAAATACTTTATTTACAGATATGGAGTATAAACACAACAAAGAATGGATACTAAACGTTTGGTAGTCCATGATCATAAGATAGTCTATAAGTTAATAAGTTAAAACTTTTGTATAGCCAAGTTTTTAAACAGAAACTTGGCTATACATATAAATTTTATAATTGTATGGTAAAAAATTAAAAATAAAATTTTTAAGGAGGTATATGTTATGGCTATTACAGCAGAAAATATAGAATTTCATGGAACACTCAGTGAATTATACCAGCTTGCTAAAGAGGGTAAAATTAAAACAAGTTTGCAGGGAAGTCATACAAGAGCTTGTAAATTTTGGACTGCAACTAAGATTTTAAGCGGTATCAAAAATGCTGTTATACTTACTCATGGACCTAGTGGATGTGCCTATGGGGTAAAACAAGCCTATAAACTCACAAATTGCCGTAATAGTGGAGCTGCTTATGAACCTATTATAAGTACCAACATAGGAGAAAAAAATGTAATCTATGGTGGAGAAAAAGAATTAATAGGTGCACTTAAGGAAGTAGATAAAAAATATAAACCAGATGTTATATTTGTTGCAACTAGTTGTGCCACAGGTATCATAGGTGATAATGTAGATGAAATTATGGATAATATGGAGCCTGAATTAAATGCAAAGTTAATGTCTATACATTGTGAAGGCTTTTCAGGGGAATATAGAAGTGGATTTGATTTAGTATTTAAGCAAATAGTTAAACTTATGGATAAACCTACTGAGGAGAGTAAAGCTGCTATGCTTGATACTGTTAATATTGTAGGCGGAAAAATGGGTGCTGAAAGAACAGAAGTAGATACTGATGTAAAGGAACTTGTTAGACTCATAAAGGGAATGGGTGCAAAAATAAATTCTGTTATTGCTGGAAATTGCACATTGGAAGAGATAAAAAAAGCTCCTAGTGTAGCTGTTAACTGTGGACTATGTCTTGATATTGGTTATGCTATTGGTAAGTCAATGGAAGAAGAGTATGGTACACCTATTAATTCTACAATACTTCCTTATGGTATTGCGGCTACAGAAAAATGGATTATGGGAGCAGCAAAGTACCTAAAAATGGAAGAGTCAGCTAAAGCTTTAATGGAAAGAGAATATGAAGCTATAAAAGAAGAATTTGAAGAAAGTAAAAAAGTATTAAAAGACAAAATTGCAATTGTAGAAGGTCATGATGCTGTAAAATCACTATCTATTGCACACATGTTAAAAAGTGATTTTGGAATGAGACCAATAATATTTAATTTCCATCCCTGGAGTACTGAAGCAAGACAAACTAGTATAGATTATCTATTGGAAACTGGTTTAGACCCTGAAATATTAATAACAAAAGGTACTCTTGCCTTTGGTAAATACGAATCCATGAAGCAGACCGAAGATGAGTTGTTAGATTTTCTTGGAGGAATTGATCCAAAATCTGTAGTATATTTTGGTTCATCCTTAAGTTTTCCAAACATTCCTTTAGTGGATTTAAATGCTATATTAAACAGACCAAGATTTGGATATAGAGGAGCATTAAAAGTAGCTAAGTGTATAAACACTGCATTAAAGTATTCTTTTAGACCTAGAAGTTCTGTGTTTAAGGAAATGGTATTTCCAAAAGAAGAGGCTGGCTTGGCTTCCGGGCAGGCTTTAACCCCTAAATTAAGTCAGGATTTACCTGATTGTACTGTATATGCTCATAAAAGGAGGAGAGGACAATGTATGATGAATTAACCTTTGAACAATGTAACCATAGTAAAGATCCGATTGTAAGTTGTGCTTTAGAGGGAGTTGCAGGTGTCATTGCAGGAATAAAAGACGCAAGTATAGTGATTCACTCACCTCAAGGATGTGCAGCAACAGTTAATGCAGCTTATGATACGCATGAAGTTGATTTTACAAGAAGAAAGATAGGATGTACTCGTCTTTTTGAATCAGATGTTATAATGGGAGCTTCTGATAAGCTAAAAAGGTTAATCAAAGAAGCAGACCAGACTTTTGGAAATAAGGTTATATTCGTAATTGGAACCTGTGCAGCAGATATTATAGGAGAGGATTTGGAAGGAATCTGTAGAGATATGGAATCAGAAGTTAATGCCAAGCTTATACCAATTATGGCTGGTGGATTTCGTGGAAATAGCTATGATGGATTAGATTTGGGCTTTAATTCATTATTACCTTTTATCAAGAAGTCAGATGTTAAAATTGAAAAAAGTGTAAATATTATTGCACCTCAAGGTAATATAAATCCTACTTGGTGGGCAGATTTAGATTGGGTAAAGGATATTTTAAATACTTTAGGTATTAAAGTTCAAACTGTATTGGCAAAGGATATATCTATTGATGATTTGGAAAAGGCAGGTATGGCATCAGCTAACATTATTTTAAGTCACGATGTAGGATATCAGTTTGCAGAAGAAATGAGAGAAACTCATGGAGTACCTCTGATACTAGATGATATACCTTTACCAGTAGGACTTAAAAATACTTCTAAATGGTTACGCAGACTCGGAGAATATTTTAGTGTTAGTGAGAAAGTTGAAGAAATAATAAAAAAAGGTGAGGAAAAAGTAATGACAATTCTTCGTAGAAGAGCTCTTATGATGATTCCTCGTTATCATAACTGTAGAATAGCATTATCCGCTGATGCTACAATGGGAATTGCTTTAGTTAGAATGGTATTTGAAGAATTAGAGATGATTCCAGAGATAATATTGATTAGATCTGATACTCCAGAGGGAAGAAAATTATTGGATCAGGAGTTAAAGGATCTTGGATTATCAAGTAAAGTAGCTTTTGGTATTGATGGATATCAAATAAAGGAAACTTTGAAAAACTCAGGAGTAGATGCAGTGCTTGGATCTGCCTGGGAAAAATATATGGCAGAAGAAGTTGGGGTTAAAATTGCATTTGATGTATTAACACCTACAAATATGGATGTTTATGTGGATAAAGCTTATTTTGGATATGATGGAATGTTGAATGTTTTAGAAGTAATAGCAAATGATTGGGAAAGAGCATACAGATCTAAAGAAATTGATTTAGAAGGATATGTATAATGTTTATGAAAAAAAATATTGCTCATGCTGCAGTGTGAGCAATATATTAAATAAAATATATTAAAATTATAACTTAAACCAACAATACAGTATCACATAGTTGTCTAATTGTCAACTAATGTATATTTATGTCTTTGCTGCGAATTGAAAATTGCAGCCTTTAATTTAAATTAAAGCTTTTTTGTTATTATAAATGTACATTTATAATAGTTATCTTAAGCTATTTATACATAATATATTAAAACTGTTAACATGTAAATTACTATAATTATATATAGATTTAACGTACAAAATAGATTTAAACTGGAAAGGTGATTTTATGAAAATTGTAAATAATAGTGTTAAAGTAGAAAAAGAATTAATATCTATTGCCAGTACAGAAAGTAAAACAACAAAAAATAAAAATCTTATTATAATTATATTAAGTATAATATCTTTATCTATTTTTTTATTGTCTTTTACTATTGGCAGATATGGGATACCCTTATCTCAATTATTTAATATTGTAATAGGAAAACTATTTAACCTGCCTGTTACTTGGTCTAAAACTGAGGAAATGGTATTATTTCAAATACGTGTTCCAAGAATTTTTGCTGCAGTATTGATAGGAACTGCTTTATCAGTATCTGGAGCTGCTTATCAGGGTTTATTCAAAAATCCTATGGTTTCACCAGATATTTTAGGAGCTTCCTCTGGAGCAGGAATGGGTGCGGTTATAGGACTACTATTATCTTTTAACAGCATAGCTGTACAAGCAATGGCGTTTATAATGGGAGTTATAGCGGTAATACTTACATATGCTATTAGTAACATTATCGGAAAAGATAAAGGATCAATTGTACTTTTGGTGTTAACAGGTGTAGTAGTTTCAAATATATTTTCAGCAATTATATCAATTACTAAGTACGTAGCAGATCCGGATAATAAGCTTCCAGCCATTACTTTTTGGCTTATGGGCGGTTTGTCATCTATTAGTAATAGCGACATTTTAATGTTTCTTATACCTTTTTCGATAGGCATTATTCCTATTATGGCAATAAGATGGAAAATAAACATACTATCTTTTGGAGATGAGGAAGCTAAATCTTTAGGAGTGGATACTAAGAAGATGAGAATAGTTACTATTATCTGTGCTACTATGCTTACTGCAGCCTCCGTAGCTATTGCAGGGATGATTTCATGGATTGGTCTTATAATTCCTCATATTGCACGTTTAATAGTTGGACCCAATTATAAAGTACTTTTACCTGTATCTATTATTGTAGGAAGCAGTTTTTTATTATTAGTGGATAATTTTGCACGTAATATGTTCCAAATGGAGATTCCTCTTGGAATACTAACTTCCATTATAGGAGCTCCGTTATTTTTGTATTTACTATTAAAAGGTAAAAAAGCCTGGTAATAGTGAGTTCGATTAATTATAAAGTATATGCATTTTAAAGGATGGGAGTATTTTGCAATGAGAAGAAAAATTAAATATCATATTCTAATTTGCAATGGTACTAAATGTAATAAAGTTCAACAGGGAGTGTGCTATAAAAAAGGTGCTGAAGATATAATTTCAAAATTTGATAAATTAATAGCTAAATATGGTATGGCAGATGAAGTATTAGTGTCAAGTTGTGGATGTTTTAGAAATGGCATAACTAATAAAGGACCTAATATGGTTATATATCCAGAGGGTATTTGGTATAGCGGAGTTACTGTGAATGATGTGGAAGAAATTGTGGAAGTTCATTTGAAAAAAGGTAATATAATAGAAAGACTCCTATCAGATTAAAAATATAATAACAGGACAATTTTTCAATTGTCCTGTTATGTTTCTGCTACAACTTTTCCCATTTCACTGACATCATATCCGCCTATGCCTGAAATTTCAATTTTAAATTCCTCTGAATTCAGAATATCTAAAATAGCTCTTGTAGTAGGATGATTTATATCTTCCTTTTTTATGACTAAATCATATTTTTCTTGTTGTATAGGTATAAAGTCAACACCTTGTACTTGAGAACATGCTTTTTCATTTCCTATACCTAGGTCGGCATTACCGCGGGCAATCACACTGGCAGTTGCTAAATGAGAGGTACATTCCTTATTGTAACCTTTTATATCTTTGCCTAAAATATTCATTAGGCGTAAATGTTCATCCAATAAAATTCGAGTTCCACTACCTTTCTCTCTATTTACAATAACTATGTCAGATCTTGAAAGATCATTCCAATCTTTTATTCCCTTTGGATTCCCCTTTGCAACATAGAATCCCTGCATTCTTCCAACAAAACGGACTATAACTGCAGATGTCCCAGGGAGCATTCTTTCAATATAAGGAACATTATATTCACCAGTTTTTCCATCCCAAATATGTGCTGTAGCTATTTGAACTTTTCCACAATATAATTCATATATACCATTATAACTGCCTTCATAGGATCTCAAAACTCGCATAGAACCATGAGGGTAGGAATCGAGATAACGGCATAAAATATCTAAAATTGTATCTTGACCAGATATAACAAAGCTATCCTCTAACACCTCTTCCTTTGGTGTCATTCCATCATATAAAGATGAAGAATTAATAACTACTGAATTACTAGGAACAAAAATATTAGATTTTATATTTTTGGTTTTATTTTTGTAGGCTTCTACATCCTTTAAGTCAACTCGAACTTTTTTACCTACTCTGTAAGAGTTTATTTCTTTTTTCTTAATTAAATCATATACGGTACTTTTTGAAATTTTTAATATATCCGCAACCTCTTGAGGAGTGAGAGCTGTATCCATATCCATATACCACATTTCCTTCCATGATTGATTTATATTTTTTAACATTAGTAATAGTTAATTAGTATAATGCTTAAAACTTTAATATTATTCATATTGTAAGTAATATTTATTATACACATTATAGATAAATAATATCATATAAATAATTATAAATATATTATGAATAAACTACAATAAGCTATAAATAAATTATATATCTTTATTTATATTGAATTTTTATCATATACAATATTTCAGCTTTGTAAGACTTTACGATTATAAACATTATATCATATAGAACTGAATAATCTATAAAAAATTAATGGTGTATCATAAATGGAGAAAATTTGATATATTGATATGTTATATAAATAAAAATTAATAATTTAATAGTAAATATGGTATATTTGTTGACAAGTACTAAATTAAGGAATATAATGAAAAACGAAGTATAAAGCATAGAGATGTGGAAAATAATCATTCCATGTTAGACATCAAAGGGACGTAATTTAAGGAGGAATATTAAATGAGACAGTTGGCTATTTACGGAAAAGGTGGAATAGGAAAATCAACTACAACACAAAACCTTACAGCAGGTTTAGTTGAAAGAGGAAATAAAATAATGGTAGTTGGTTGTGATCCTAAGGCAGATTCAACAAGATTATTGTTAGGAGGACTTGCTCAAAAGACAGTTCTTGATACCTTGAGAGAAGAGGGAGAAGACGTTGAATTAGATTCGATATTAAAAACTGGATATGCTGGAATCAGATGCGTCGAATCCGGTGGCCCAGAACCAGGAGTAGGGTGTGCAGGAAGAGGAATAATCACTTCAATAAATATGCTTGAACAACTTGGAGCTTATACAGACGATTTGGATTTTGTATTCTACGATGTACTTGGAGACGTTGTTTGTGGTGGATTTGCAATGCCAATCAGAGAAGGAAAAGCTCAGGAAATATATATAGTAGCAAGTGGAGAAATGATGGCACTATATGCTGCTAATAACATATCAAAAGGTATCCAAAAATATGCTAAGAGCGGTGGAGTTAGACTTGGTGGTATCATCTGTAACAGTAGAAAAGTTGCAAATGAATATGAATTACTTGATGCTTTCGCAAAAGAATTAGGAAGTCAATTAATACACTTCGTACCAAGAAGTCCATCAGTAACAAAGGCTGAAATAAATAAGAAAACAGTTATAGAATATGATCCTACTTGTGAACAAGCTAATGAGTACAGAGAACTAGCTAGAAAAGTAGAGGAAAATGACATGTTCGTTATACCAAAGCCAATGACTCAAGAAAGATTAGAACAAATATTAATGGAACATGGTCTTATTGATTAAGATAGTATTAAATGTAAAACTATAATTTTAAAAATAAATAATTTGGAAACTTTTATACATGAAATTTTACTATAGAATAAAGGATAGCTTAAAAGTTATCCTTTATTCTATTTAATTTTTAAATATAAGCTATATATGAATTTATTAATAAATACTTTGTGATTTTTTATAATTAATATTAATACATTGCTAAATTATCAATATATTAATGCCTGTATCCATAAATACTTTGATAAAATTTATCTGAAATATCGTTTTCATTAAGCTTTTGATAAAAAATACAAAAAAACTTTATGAAATTATCAAATTTTCTATTGTATTAATTAAATTATTGTGATATATTTTCATTAAGCTAAAAAAACAACATAGCAAAACGTAAATTACTTTTAATTTTTAGGAGGAATGTTTAATGAGACAGGTAGCTATTTATGGAAAAGGTGGAATAGGAAAATCAACTACAACACAAAACTTAACATCAGGTCTTCATGCAATGGGTAAGACTATAATGGTAGTAGGTTGTGATCCTAAGGCAGATTCAACAAGATTATTACTTGGAGGTCTTGCACAGAAATCAGTTCTTGATACATTAAGAGAAGAAGGAGAAGACGTTGAATTAGATTCCATATTAAAAGAAGGATATGGCGGAATTAGATGTGTTGAATCCGGTGGTCCAGAACCAGGAGTAGGATGTGCAGGAAGAGGAATAATCACTTCAATAAACATGCTTGAACAATTAGGAGCTTATACAGACGATTTAGACTATGTATTCTACGATGTACTTGGAGACGTTGTTTGTGGTGGATTCGCAATGCCAATCAGAGAAGGAAAAGCTCAGGAAATATATATAGTAGCAAGTGGAGAAATGATGGCACTATATGCTGCTAATAACATATCAAAAGGTATCCAAAAATATGCTAAGAGCGGTGGAGTTAGACTTGGTGGTATCATCTGTAACAGTAGAAAAGTTGCAAATGAATATGAATTACTTGATGCTTTTGCTAAAGAACTAGGAAGTCAATTAATACATTTCGTACCAAGAAGCCCAATGGTTACAAAAGCAGAAATCAATAAGCAAACTGTTATTGAATATGATCCTACTTGTGAACAGGCTGAAGAATACAGAGAATTAGCTAGAAAAGTAGATGCAAATGAATTATTCGTTATACCAAAGCCAATGACTCAAGAAAGACTTGAAGAAATATTAATGCAATATGGTTTAATGGATCTATAAGATTTAATAAAAGTATTTAATTTTGATGAGGGGTGAATTTCGTGAGCGAAAATTTAAAAGACGAGATTTTAGAAAAATATATACCTAAAACTAAAAAGACTAGAAGTGGTCATATAGTTATAAAAACTGAAGAAACACCAAATCCTGAAATAGTTGCTAACACAAGAACAGTGCCAGGAATAATCACAGCTAGAGGTTGTGCTTATGCAGGATGTAAAGGTGTTGTTATGGGACCAATAAAGGATATGGTTCACATCACACACGGACCTATAGGATGTTCATTCTATACATGGGGTGGAAGAAGATTTAAGTCTAAACCAGAAAACGGTACTGGATTAAATTTTAATGAATATGTATTCTCTACTGATATGCAGGAAAGTGACATAGTTTTTGGTGGAGTTAATAAATTAAAAGATGCTATACATGAAGCATATGAAATGTTCCATCCAGCAGCTATAGGTGTTTATGCAACATGTCCAGTTGGTCTTATCGGTGATGATATACTAGCAGTTGCTGCAACAGCAAGCAAAGAAATTGGAATTCCAGTTCATGCTTTTAGCTGTGAAGGTTATAAAGGTGTATCTCAATCTGCAGGTCACCATATAGCAAACAACACTGTTATGACTGATATCATAGGAAAAGGTAACAAGGAACAAAAGAAATATTCAATAAATGTCCTAGGAGAGTACAACATTGGTGGAGATGCTTGGGAAATGGATAGAGTACTTGAAAAAATAGGTTACCATGTAAATGCAACTTTAACTGGTGATGCTACTTATGAAAAAGTACAAAATGCTGACAAAGCAGACTTAAACCTAGTTCAATGTCACAGATCTATCAATTATATTGCTGAAATGATGGAAACTAAATATGGTATTCCATGGATTAAATGTAACTTCATAGGTGTTGATGGAATAGTTGAAACACTTAGAGATATGGCTAAATGTTTTGATGATCCAGAACTTACTAAGAGAACTGAAGAAGTTATAGCAGAAGAAATAGCTGCGATTCAAGATGATTTAGACTATTTCAAAGAAAAACTTCAAGGAAAAACTGCTTGTCTATATGTTGGAGGATCAAGATCTCACACATACATGAACATGCTTAAGAGCTTTGGTGTAGACAGTTTAGTAGCTGGATTCGAATTTGCTCACCGTGACGATTATGAAGGAAGAGAAGTTATACCAACTATCAAAATTGATGCGGACAGCAAAAACATTCCTGAAATAACTGTTACTCCGGATGAACAGAAATACCGTGTTGTAATTCCAGAAGATAAAGTAGAAGAACTTAAAAAAGCAGGCGTTCCATTATCTTCTTATGGTGGAATGATGAAAGAAATGCATGATGGTACTATATTGATTGATGATATGAATCACCATGACATGGAAGTAGTACTAGAAAAGTTAAAACCAGATATGTTCTTTGCTGGAATAAAAGAAAAATTCGTTATCCAAAAAGGCGGAGTATTGTCAAAACAACTTCATTCATATGACTATAATGGACCATATGCAGGTTTCAGAGGTGTAGTTAACTTTGGTCATGAACTTGTTAATGGTATCTATACACCAGCATGGAAGATGATAACACCACCTTGGAAAAAAGCTTCATCAGAAAGTAAAGTAGTTGTAGGAGGGGAAGCGTAATGTTAGATGCAACACCAAAAGAAATAGTAGAAAGAAAAGCTTTAAGAATTAACCCAGCTAAAACTTGTCAACCAGTAGGAGCTATGTATGCTGCATTAGGTATTCATAACTGTCTCCCTCATAGTCATGGTTCACAAGGTTGTTGTTCTTACCACAGAACAGTACTTTCAAGACACTTCAAAGAGCCAGCAATGGCTTCAACAAGTTCCTTTACTGAAGGTGCCAGCGTATTCGGTGGTGGTTCTAACATAAAGACAGCTGTTAAAAATATATTTTCATTATACAATCCTGATATAATAGCTGTTCACACAACTTGTTTATCAGAAACATTAGGTGATGATTTGCCTACTTATATCAGCCAAATGGAAGATGCAGGCAGCATACCAGAAGGTAAATTAGTTATCCATACAAATACACCAAGTTATGTTGGTTCACATGTTACTGGATTTGCTAATATGGTACAGGGTATTGTCAACTATTTATCTGAAAATACAGGTGCAAAAAATGGAAAAATAAATGTAATCCCTGGATTTGTTGGTCCAGCTGATATGAGAGAAATAAAGAGATTATTTGAAGCTATGGATATTCCTTATATAATGTTCCCTGATACTAGTGGGGTTTTAGATGGTCCTACTACAGGCGAATACAAAATGTATCCAGAAGGTGGAACAAAGATTGAAGATTTAAAGGACACAGGAAATTCAGATCTTACTCTTTCTCTTGGAAGTTATGCTTCTGATCTAGGTGCAAAAACTTTAGAAAAGAAATGCAAAGTTCCATTTAAAACATTAAGAACTCCTATCGGTGTTTCAGCTACAGATGAATTCATAATGGCTTTATCTGAAGCAACTGGTAAAGAAGTACCTGCTTCAATTGAAGAAGAAAGAGGTCAATTAATTGACTTGATGATAGATGCACAGCAGTATCTTCAAGGTAAAAAAGTTGCATTACTTGGAGATCCTGATGAAATTATTGCTCTAAGCAAATTCATAATAGAATTAGGTGCTATACCAAAGTATGTGGTTACTGGTACTCCTGGTATGAAATTCCAAAAAGAAATCGATGCTATGCTTGCAGAAGCTGGTATAGAAGGAAGCAAAGTTAAAGTTGAAGGCGATTTCTTCGATGTACACCAATGGATAAAAAATGAAGGTGTTGATTTATTAATATCAAACACTTATGGAAAATTCATTGCAAGAGAAGAAAACATTCCTTTTGTTAGATTCGGATTCCCTATAATGGACAGATATGGACATTACTATAATCCAAAGGTTGGATACAAAGGTGCAATACGTCTAGTTGAAGAAATAACTAATGTTATCCTTGACAAGATTGAAAGAGAATGTACAGAAGAAGATTTTGAAGTAGTAAGATAATTTATCTTATAGTTATATATAAGTATTTTGGTGTCAATTCTATATAGTCATTCTATATGGAATTGACAATATTATATATTGATAAATGCCCCATGGATTCAGGATGATACTATAGTTATCCTGAATCAAATTTTAATATAGGTGATTTTATAGGGTAATGTTATAAATTAAGATTTTGGAGGTACAGTATTATGGAGAATAGGAAAAAAGAATTTTGTTATGATGATTCTATTATTGATGAGTGTTTAGAGTTAGTAGATAAAAAAGAGGAAAAAGAAAATATTGATTATAAACCTGTAGTCCAAAAGAAAAATTTAAAGGTAATAGAACAAAGAGAAGAATCCATTTATTATAACAAAAAAAGTGAAGACGGTGGATGTGGTGGGGATTTCAAGTGTGATACAGCCAGTGTATCTGGATCCGTAAGCCAAAGAGCCTGTGTTTATTGTGGAGCTAGAGTTGTTCTTAATCCAATAACAGATGCCTATCATTTAGTTCATGGACCTATTGGATGTGCTAGTTATACTTGGGACATAAGAGGAAGTCTCAGCAGTGGTGAAGAGATATATAGAAATAGTTTTTCTACAGATTTAAGAGAAAAAGATGTTATATTTGGTGGAGAAAAGAAGTTATCAGCAGCTATTGATGAAATAGTAGCAGAGAAACACCCTAAAGTAATTTTTGTTTACTCAACTTGTATAGTAGGAGTTATAGGTGATGATACTGATGCTGTATGTAAAGCGGCAGAAGAGAAATATGGTATAAGAGTTATACCGGTTAAATCTCCTGGATTTGCAGGAAGCAAGTCTACTGGATATAAAGCAGCTTGTGATGCATTAATGAAGCTTATGGGAGATAAGACTACTGATGAAAAAATTGATGGAATAAATTTCTTAGGCGATTTTAATTTAGCAGGAGAAATATGGATTGTAACTAATTATTTGAAAAAGTTTGGTATAGATGTGGTAGCTAAATTAACTGGAGATAGCAGTTATGATGAAATAATGAATGCGCCAAAAGCTAAGCTTAATATAGTTCAATGTGCTGGATCTATGATGTATCTGGCAAAGATGATGGAAAAGAAATTTGGAATACCTTATATCAAGGTAAGTTTTTATGGAGTTGAAGATACAAAGAATTCATTACTTAAAATTGCAGATATTTTAGGAAATGAAGAGAAAGTTAAGAAAGCAAAACAGTTCGTTTTAGAGGAAGAAAGTAAAATAGAAAATGAACTGGATTATTATAGAGATAGATTAAAAGGCAAAAAAGCTGCTATATTTGTTGGTGGTGCCTTTAAGGCAATATCACTTATAAAGCAATTTAGAAATTTAGGAATGGAAACAGTAATGGTAGGAACTCAAACTGGTAAAAAAGATGATTATGAAATTATAGAGAGTATTACTACTGAAGGAACAGTAATATTAGATGATGCAAATCCTTATGAACTAGAAAAGTTTATTTTGGAACAGGGAGCAGATATACTGGTAGGTGGTGTAAAGGAAAGACCCTTAGCTTATAAATTGGGTATAGCTTTCTGTGACCATAACCATGAGAGAAAACATGCATTAAGTGGTTATGTAGGTTCTTTGAATTTTGCTAAAGAAATTGACTTGACAATAAACAGTCCAGTATGGGATTATGTTTAGAATATAAGTGGAGGTGAATATATTGAATAGTCGAAATTTTGTGAATTTAAATGTTAACCCATGTAAGATGTGTATGCCTATGGGTGGCGTTATGGCATTCAAAGGTATAGAAGGGAATATGGTAATTTTACATGGATCTCAGGGGTGTAGCACATATATTAGAAGACATATGGCAACTCATTATAATGAGCCTATTGATATAGCATCATCTTCACTGACTGAAAATGGTACTGTATATGGTGGAACTAAAAACTTGAAATTAGGTTTAAAGAATATGATTGAAATGTACAATCCTAAAACTATAGGAATAATGACAACTTGTCTTGCTGAAACTATAGGTGAAGATATACAGAGAATTTTACATGAGTTTAGAGAAGAAGAAAAAGGCAACGAAGTTTATGAAAATATAAAAATAATGACCACATCAACTCCTGGATATGGTGGTACTCAGGCAGAAGGATATTTTAGAGCTTTAAGAAGTATTGTAGAACAGATTTGTAAAAAACCAGAAAATGATGTGAAATTAAATAAAATAAATATTATTTGTGCCAATTTAAATCCTGGAGATGTAAGAAATATAAAAGAAATATTAGAAACTTTTGGGGTAGAATATACTATTTTACCGGATGTATCCAATACTTTGGATTCATCTCATAATGATCAATATACAAGACTACCAGCAGGTGGTACTAAAATAGAAGATATTGAAAAGATGGGAAGTGCATTAGCTACTATAGAAATGGGCATGACAGTTCCATATGATTATTCTCCTGGAACATATTTAAAAGAAGAATTTGGAGTGCCGCTTTATAAATGTAATATTCCTATGGGACTTAGAAGCACTGATGAATTTATGTCAATAATTTCGAAAATAACTGGCAAATCTATGCCAGATAAAATTAAGCTACAAAGAGGAAGATATTTGGATGCTATGATAGATAGCCATAAATATAATGCAGAAGCTAGAGCTGTTATTTATGGTGAACCAGAGCTTGTATTAGCTATTACTAAGACTTGTGCAGAAAATGGTGTCCTAGTAAAGCTTATAGCAACTGGGTCAAAAAATAAAGAATTAAAAGCAAAATTAGAAAAAGAACTTGCAAGGCAAGTAGAAAAACCAGTAATTTTAGATGATACTGATTTTGAAACTATAGAGTCCTATGCAAAAGATTTTAATATAAATGTAATGATTGGAAATTCAGATGGAAGAAGAATGGCTGGCAGACTTGGTGTAAAAATAGTTAGAATAGGTTTCCCGGTGCATGATAGAATTGGAGCACAGAGATTGATATTTACAGGATATAATGGATCAGCCTTTTTTATAGATTCTATTGCAAATACTATTCTTGAAGATAAAGAAGATACCTTTAGGAAAGATTCTTATGATAGGTTCTTCATTCCTAAAAAAGAAGGAGAAGATAATATGGAAATAGCAAATAAGACAAATGTAACAATTGAGGAACCCTTAGTAGAAGAAAAAGTTCTTAGTAAAAAAGAATTAAATGCAAAAAAATCTTGTACTCATCCCTGTTATGGTGATAATGCACATAAGTTTGCTAGAATGCACATACCAGTAGCACCAAGTTGTAATATAAGCTGTAACTATTGTAATAGAAAATATGATTGTACTAATGAAAGCAGACCAGGAGTTACAAGTCAAGTTCTTAGTCCGGAGGGGGCTTTAGCAAAATTTAAAGCAGTTAAGGCTAAATTTAAGAATCTAACTGTATTAGGAATAGCAGGACCTGGAGATGCATTAGCTAATTTTGATGTGGTTAAGAAATCTATAGAGCTCATAAAGAAAGAAGATCCTAATATAACTTTTTGTATATCAACTAATGGATTGATGCTTCCATTTTTCGCTAATCAGTTAATAGAGTTAGGAGTATCTCACGTTACGGTAACTATGAATTCTGTAGACAAGAAAATAGGAGCTAAGATATATAGAGAAGTTAATTATATTGGTAAAAAATATACTGGAGAAGAAGCTGCTGACATACTTATGCATAATCAGCTTTCAGGACTTAAATATCTATCTTCAAAGGGAGTTGTCTGTAAGGTAAATATTGTAATGATCAAAGGGGTAAATGATACTCATATTCCTGAAGTAGTTAAAAAGGCTAAAGAATGTGGAGCATTTATGACTAATATAATGAAATTAATACCAGTGGAAGGAACTGCTTTTGAAAATATGCCGGAAACTACTACTAAAGAGCTGAACGATATGAGAAAAGCTTGTGAAATAGATATGAAGCAGATGTATCATTGTAAACAGTGCAGAGCTGATGCTATAGGTACTCTTGGAAATGATTGCTCAGCAGATTTTTCAGATATAGCTCCAGCAGGAGATTGTAAATCAGGATGCAGCAGTTCAATAGTTGATGCATATCAAGATAAAGTTGAAGTTCCAGAGGAAAATTCAACTAGAATGTCAAAATATAGATTTGCTATAGCTTCTAAATCAGGTGTAGATATAGATCAGCATTTTGGTCAAGCTAAAGAATTTCAAATTTATGCTTATGAAGGTGGAGATATTAAATTTTTAGAGAGCAGAGATGTGGATCAGTATTGTACTGGAACTGATGATTGCGGAGAACATGAGAATAAGATTATGAAAATAGTAAAAACTATTCATGACTGTGATGCAGTGCTTGCCTTAAGAGCAGGAATAGAACCCGTTAAGACTTTAGAATCAGAAGGAATAAAACTTATCCAAATGTATGATTCTATTAATAGAGGAATAAAGCGTGCTGTAGAAGAAATGGCAGCTCAAGGAGGAGAAGAAGTTAAGGATGGAAAAATCACTATTTAAAAAATTCAAGGTCATAGTATTAGTTGTTAGTATTTTGATGATTTCAGTATTTAGTGCAGCTTGTGGCAGTAATGCTAGTAAGAATGACACAAATAATAATACTGCAACCAAACAGGAACCAGCTAAAAAGCTTACAGTATTTGCAGCAGCCAGCTTAAAAGAAAGCTATACTGAAATAGGTAAGCAGATCAAGAATGACAAAAATATCGATGTAGAATTTAATTTTGCAGGCAGTCAGCAGCTAGTGGCTTCTATCAATCAAGGGGTTTCTGCAGATGTATTTGCATCAGCTGATACAAAAAATATGAAAACTCTATCAGATGCTAAAAAGGTTGATAAAGATGTTATTTTTGCGCAGAATCAGATAGTTATAGTAAAAAATAAAGATAGTAAAGCAACTATAAATTCTTTAAAAGATCTTGGTCAAGATGGTCTAAAACTTGTGGTTGGAGATAAATCTCTTCCAGCAGGAAACTACTTTTACAAGGCTTTAGATGCTGCTAAAGCTGATAACACAATAGATCAGGCTACTTATGATAAAATAATAAAAAACATTAAGAGTCAGGAATTGAATGTAAAAGATGTCGTAAGTAAAGTAAATCTTGGAGATGCAGATGCAGGTGTTGTTTACAAGACAGATGCAAATAATCAGGAAAAATTACAAGTTATAACTGACGAAGAGTTTTCAAAATTACAAGTGGATTATCCTATAGCTGTAGTAAGTGACTCAAAAAATAAGGATACAGCTCAGCAGTTTGTTGATTATGTTACTACTGGTAAAGGAAAAGATATCTTAAAGCAATATGGCTTTTCAGTAAAATAGTTTAGTACATCTGAAATCTGTAATTAAGGAGATAATAAGTCAAAGTTTAATATATTTGATTTGTTATTTCCTTAATTTTTTATAAATAACTGCTATAGTATAACTGTATAAAATATGGTATAATGTCGTAGTTGATAATAATTATATTTTTTTATATATCATTCTGTGCCTATAATAATGTATGAACTAATATTTATTGATACAATAAATTATAAAATTATATAAGAATATATAGAATATTATATTGTTTTATATAAGTTATAGTATTTTATATTAAACAACTTAATTCTAAATATTTTTTTATGTATTTAACAGGAGGTAATATAATACATGGAAAATAATAAAAAAATATTAGAGAGTTCAAAAAAACTTTCTTCCTATGGAGATGGAGAGAGCAGGTTTTCTTTTCTTGAAAAAATATTAGCTCCTTTATTTTTAGCTCTAACGGCTATATATTTTGTAATGCTTATATTTCCAATAATTTCAATGATTCGGTATTCAGGTGGTTCTCACATTATTCAAACCCTTTATGATCAAGATAATATAAAGACTATAATTTTAAGCTTTGTAACTTCACTTATAGCACTTATATTTACTTTTATCATAGGAACTCCAACAGCTTTTTGTATCAATTTTGTTAGAAATAAAGTTTTATCTAAAATATTAGATATATTTGTAGAAATTCCTGTAGTTTTGCCTCCAGCAGTAGCTGGTATTGCTTTGCTACTAGCTTTTGGTAAAAATGGTGTAGTGGGTAATTTTTTATCTAATCATGGGATAAATGTTATATTTACCTCTACAGCTGTAATAATTGCACAATTTTTTGTATCTTCTGCTCTTTATGTAAGAGTTCTTAGAGATTCTGTTAAATCAGTACCTATTGAACTTTTTGAAGTGAGTTATGTGCTAGGGGCAGGAAAAATTGAAACAATAATTAAAATTATGATTCCAATGCTTAAAAAGTCAATCGTGTCTGGACTTATTTTGGCTTGGATAAGATCTCTTGGAGAGTTTGGAGCCACTTTGATGTTTGCAGGAAACATTATAGGAAAAACAAGAACCATACCACTTCAAATCTATACTTATATGCAGGATGATATTAAAATGGCTACTGCTTTTGCTACGATTTTGTATATAATGACTTTTGTATTGTTATTATTAGTTAGACTTAGTATTAGGGATGATGATTAGCGAGAAGGTGTTTATATATGGCTGTTGTAATGGATGGTGTCAAAAAAAATATTATAGATAGAACTATACCGAATTTGGTAAAAAAATTTCAAAATTTCAATAATGATGACATAGCATATTTCTTGAAATTATTACACGAAACAGGTATAGATCTATTTGAAATCAATAGAGATTCTATGGACAAGATAAAAAAATTTCCCTTAAATTTAGATTATATATACAGAATTGAAAATATTGAAGATTATAATTATTTAAATAATTATAATTTTAAATATATAATTTTAAACTATAAAACTATATATAGGTTTTTATTAGAAGATGAAAAAATTCAGAAAAATTTAAAAGAACATAACATAATCTTAGAAATAGATATAGAAGATTTGGATGAGTTGTATTTAAGTGAAGACAATAAAATATTTTGTATTTTCAATATAGTATGCTTAAGGATAAATAATTTAAGCAAGCTGGATTTTATTGATGAAGACTTCAGAATAAAAGATCTAAAATCTAAATTTAATGTACTTGTAGATTTCTGTGCCAGCAATAAATATTATATGGCTACAGCAATAATTATAAATGCTTTTTTAAATGGTAGTGATATTATTACCACTGAATTTAATAGCAATGATTATGCTGCTATGGAAGAAGTTATAATAGCGCTTAAGTCCATAAGAAATATTGAGATACGTGGTGATTTGAAATTGATAAGTAAACTTACTAGAATATATGAAAAAATAACCAGTGAGAGAGTATATTCAATGAAACCTATATTGGGAGAAGATATTTTTAAGTATGAATCGGGAATACATGCAGATGGTATTGCTAAAAATCCTAAGAACTATGAACCTTTTAATCCAGAACTTATAGGTACAAATAGAAAATTATATATTGGAAAACATTCTGGAAAAGCAGCTTTAGTAGTAAAATTTAAAGAGCTTAATTTAAATTGTAATAATATAGATATGAATTTATTTTTACAAGATATAAGAGAAAAGAGTATTCAAGAAAAAAGGAATGTTTTAGACAATGAGATAATAGAAATGTACAAAGAATATAATAAAAGTTATCAAAGGTGATGATATTGTATGGGTATTAATATAGTTGATACTACTTTAAGAGATGGGGAACAAAAAGCAGGTATAGCTTTAAGTGTGCAAGATAAAGTAGAAATAGCTAAAATTATAAGTGAGATGGGAGTACACCAAATAGAAGCCGGTATACCTGCCATGGGGGGTGATGAGAAGATAAGCGTATCAAAAATAGCCGCCTTAGGGCTTCCTAGTAAAATAGCCGCTTGGAACAGAATGAGTACTAAGGATATTGACACTTCTATAGAATGTGGAGTAGATATAGTTCATATATCTTCCCCGGTATCGGATCTTCAAATAAAAACTAAGTTGGAAAAAGATAGAAAATGGGTTGCGGAAAATCTAAAGAGAACAGTTATCTATGCCTTGGAAAAAGATTGTGAAGTAACTGTAGGCTTAGAAGATTCTTCAAGGGCTGATTTGAATTTTTTAATTCAGCTATGTGAAATGATTTTTGCTTTGGGAGTTAAAAGAGTAAGATATGCAGATACAGTGGGAATTATGGAACCTAAAGAACTTTATAGTCAAATAAAAAAAATAAGAGATAAGGTTCCTATAGATATAGAAATACATGTACATAATGATTTTGGAATGGCAATATCAAATTCTTTTGCTGCCTTTAAAGCAGGAGCAAAATTTGCCGATTGTACGATTACAGGTATGGGGGAAAGGGCAGGAAATTGTGATTTTTTAAAGTTTGTTAAAGTAATACAAGAACTTACTGGTGAGAAAATATATACTGGGGACTTTGAAGATATAATTGAAAAGGAAAATGAGATTAAGAAAATTTTAAGATTGAATTGGTAATTTTTATATTATTAATTCAATTTTTTTAATTATGTGATATAATTTTATTATATATGTAATCGTTATTATGGCTTTTATAAAATATATCGATTAAATTTTCGGAGGTAATAAAAATGATTAAAATTCCCTATTCAACAAAAACCCTAAAGATAAACATAGATAATAAAAACTTAAAAGGTATATTGATATCTAAAGCACACAATTATAAAGTTAATGAATCACAGGAGTATATAGTAAACAGAGCACTTGATAATCCAATAGGAAGCGAAAGACTAGAAGATTTAGTAAAGAATAAAAATAATATGGTTATTATAACTAGTGATCATACAAGGCCCGTTCCAAGTAATATAACTATGCCAATTTTACTTAATAGAATTAGAAAAGTAAATCCAAGTATAGATATAACTATACTTATTGCTACAGGATTTCATAGACCCACAACTAGAGAAGAAATGATAAATAAATTTGGAAGAGAAATAGTTGAAAAAGAAAAGATTATAAATCATGTATCTACAGATAAAAATGATTTAACCAATGTAGGTGTATTACCTTCTGGTGGACAGCTTATTTTAAATAAATTAGCTATTAATACAGAATTATTGATATCAGAAGGTTTTATTGAGCCTCATTTTTTTGCTGGTTTTTCTGGTGGCAGAAAAAGCATTTTACCCGGAATAGCATCAGCAGAAACTATAATGGCCAATCACTGTTCAGAGTTTATCAATAGTAACCAGGCCAGAACTGGAATTATAGAGGATAATCCTATTCATAGAGATATGCTCTACGCTGCTGAAAAGGCAAAATTAGCATTTATTTTAAATGTAGTTATAGACGCAGATAAGAAAATCATAAATGCTTTTGCTGGAGATAGAAGACTGGCTCATGAAGAGGGCTGTAAATTTGTTATGGAGCTTTCCAGTGTAAAAAAGATAGAGGCAGATATTGCAATCACCAGTAATGGAGGATATCCATTAGACCAAAATATATATCAAGCAGTAAAGGGAATGACTGCTGCCGAAACTACTTGCAGAAAAGGCGGAGTTATTATTATGATAGCAGCCTGCAATGATGGTCATGGTGGTAAGTCTTTTTATGATAATGTTTCTAATGCAAAAAATCCTAGAGAGCTTCTTGAAAGAATACTAAATGTACCAAGAAATAAAACTATACCAGATCAATGGGAAATTCAAATATTGGCAAGAATTTTAAATGATTATACTGTAATTATGGTTACTGATTTGTGTGATCCATCTATGATTGAAAATATGCATATGAAACATGCTAAGACTTTTGAGGAGGCTTTAAAGATGGCTTATAATATAAAGGGAGAAAAGGCTGAAGTCGTAGTTATTCCTGATGGAGTATCAGTGGTTGTCAGTGATTAAATCATAATAGTGGGAAAGGACGAAACAAACGTCAAAGTGCAAAGTTCAAAGAACAAATATCAGATTTAGAAAAGTGATAGGAGTAAAGTTACCTATTAAGTTAAGAGTTAAGAGTTGAAAGTTGAGAGTGATGGATATTTTTCTTCCGTTACACTACAGAAAAATTTAGAATTAATAAATACAAACTTAAAAAAGGAGATTGGTTTATAAAAGGTTTTTGGGCGGTTAGCCCGGTGGTTTAGCAGTGATATTACATTAATATGATGAATCTACGTTGACTGAGTATTAGCATTTAGATAGTTGTTTTTATAGTCCGAAGGACTATAGGATTAATACCTACAATTTTGTATAGTTAAAAATATTTATTTGGTGGCTACTAGACTCGATTTTTCAATCATATTAAGTATAGAAAATATCGATGTTTAGATAGTTATTTGAAAGCTAAGAGCTGTAATACTTCATTTCTAACAAGGTGAAGATAACAGCTGCAACTTCTTCATGTAATTCATCTAAACTTATATTGTATATAGCTCTTGTTAAGGGGTATTTTATTAATAACATGGTCCTACGGACAGGTCAACAGAATTAACGAATGTTTAGTTATATTTTGAAAAATTTTATTACCTAAGTTAGTTAGCACAGCCGACCTACCGGTCTAAAAACCTATATTGCCATTTAAAATGTTAAATTATTAGTTCTAAAGCTTTTTTCGCAGTACAGCGAAGAAAAAGCATCAGTAACTCTTAATTCTTAATTTTTAACTCTTAACTAATTGTGAATTTTGTTGTAAAAGACAAAATCACCTTATTTGTTTTTTGGACTTTGATATTTGAACTTTTTTAAACTCTCCACTTTCCACTATCCACTTTCAACTGAGAAAAGGATTGTTTCGTCCTTTTCTCCAAGTACTAACTACTTATTTCTTTGAAGATGCTATAATATATGATATAATTTTATAAAAAAGATTACATCGAGGGGGATTAATATGAGTATAGATAAATTAGAAAAACAAAAGAAAATTGCACTTGTTGCTCACGACAATAGAAAAGAGGCTTTAATAAGCTGGGCTGAGGAAAATAAAGATGTCTTATGTAAACATTTTCTATGTGGTACCGGTACTACTGCAAAACTTATTACTGAAAGGACTGGTTTACAGGTAAATGGTTTTAAAAGTGGCCCCATGGGAGGAGATCAGCAGATTGGAGCAAATATAGTTGAGGGTAACATAGATTTTATGATTTTTTTCTGGGATCCATTGACATCGCAACCTCATGACCCAGATGTAAAAGCTCTTCTTAGAATTTCAGTTCTATATGATATTCCGATAGCTATGAGCAAATCTACAGCAGATTTTATATTGAAATCTCCTATTATGGAAGAAGAATATGAAAGACATGTGATAGATTATTACAATAAAATAAGGAAAAACAATTTTTAGATATAATAAATTTAAAGAGACTGATATTATTGATAAAACTATCAATAATATCAGTCTGTATATCATTAATGATTACAAATCTTCATTATCAGATTCATCACATTTATCTGTTTTTTTACAATCTGCATTTTTATTAATAATTATTACATGGCACAAGAAGAAATTGAATTTCAAAGAATCAGGGCAACAGCATTTTTTGCAATTCTTTGAATGTGATAAAGAAACTTTTTCCTCTTCTGTTTTAGAAGCCAATGCTGATTTCAATGCTTCAGCATTAGAAGCTATTGAGTCAATAATTTCAGGTGTTAGTAATTCGGGAATCTCTATATTTGCCATTCTTATATCCCTCTTTTCTTTTTATTTCTCTATAATATATGTTTTTTTTATCATATTAGTGATAATAATTATTCTATCTTCAATGTATTAAATATTATAGTTAAATAAATTTTCAAAGAGTTTGTGATTTTTTTTATTGATTAATTTTTTTAATGATTCTACGGTTTCTTCATTCTCATTTAGAGATTTTTGAATTTTTTTTATTTGTTTATTTTTGATATTAAGATCACTTTTCAAAGTTGTAATTTCTCTTTTATATGAGTTTATTAATTTATTTTCAAATGTTCTATGAGAATGATTTAAGATTGCGGAAATTACTTCAATTTTTGATTGAATAGCAATTGCCTTTTTTTGTTCATGTCTTAACAATTTTTCAGAGATTTTTAATGTTTTGTTTTTTTTATATAATTCTTTTTCTAAATTTTCTATTTCCATTTTTGATTTTTTTATTTGTTTTAATAATTCTTTTATTTTTCCAATTTGATTAAATGGAGTTTTGCCTTGCTTGCCGATATATATATTTTTATTGGTACCTTTTCCATCTATATCAAATAATAATTTTGGCTTTTTATCTGAACTTTTGTACTTATTACTGTTATGATTACTATGATGATTGCTTTCTGTACAGCTATATTCACTGGATTTATTACATTGTTGTGAAGTAGTATCAGTAATTCCATATTTATTTTCCATACATTCTGAATTATTTATTTCAATTTTTACATCACATAATACTAATTTCAGTTTTGAAAGCTTAGAAATATCATTCACTTTAAAATGACCATCTTTAACTACTAAACCATCGTTTTCATTATCCAATACTAATTTCATTATATCTGCATTAGAAGCTGCGTGCTGAATAAATTCAGATGAAAGAAATTCGGGTATTTCCAATTCTTCCAATTAACAAGCCTCCTTATCCATTCTATTTGTAATTATAATATGAATATTTACAACTTATGTTACCTAATTTATAATATACATAAAGCAAGAAAATATTAATATCAAAAGAAAATTGGGAGATATATGTTTAATGGGTAAAAAAGTTTATGCTATAAAAGAAGGATATGATTTTCAGGAAAATAGAAAAATTGAAAATAGAATAGTGAATACCTGGTCAGAGTGCCTTAAATATGTTAAAGGTGTTAAGGGTGCCGTATATAAAAGTTTTGAAGATAGAGATAGTGCAAAAAATTACTTAAATGAAGGAAGTAAGCTGCTGAAAAAAGGAGTAGACTTCTATCCTGAGGATTGTTTGCATATTTATGTAGATGGAAGCTATAATAGAGAAACTGAAAGATATGCTTATGGTTTGGTTGCAGTGAGAAATAATGTAATAGAATATATAGAAAGTGGAAAATCAAAGGATAATTCTCAAAAAAATATAAGACAGATAGCTGGAGAATTAGAAGCCACTATAAAATCCGTTGAGTATGCTTTAAAAAATGGAGAAAATAAAGTTGTAATATTTCATGATTATGCTGGTATTTGCCATCATGCTACAGGTTTTTGGGAGAGAAGAGAGGAATCTTCTATAGCTTATCATAAAAAAATAAATGAATTAATAAATAAAGGTATCGAGGTGATATTTGTAAAAGTGGATAGTCATACGGGAGATTTTTATAATGAGCTTGCAGATGAAAAATGTAAGGAGAAAGTTAATATTAAATCCGATAAGGTTGTGGAAAAGTGGCTCATTGATAACAAATTAAAAGTAAAGAGTGAAGATATAAAAAATGAAATACTGATTATAGCACCTAAAGCAAAGGAGAATATAGAAATTATTGATAGTAAATGCATAAATAAAGTTCAAGAAAATGAAGGGATTAAATTTGATAGTATCATTAATAAGTATAAATCTGACAAAGGAAATACCTTGAAATTTATAACTAATTTAACAGATTCACAAAAAATAAAATTTATTACATATTTACTGGATAGCAGATTAAATTAATTTATTATAGCCTATACTTTATTTGAGTAATATTTTAAAAATTGCATAATATAGACTTAGAATATTAATATTATTTAATAAAGGGGTGTATATATATGCGTGGAAGATTTATAAAGGGAATAACGACAGGAGCATTAATTGGAGCAGCAGCAGGAATGCTCATTGCACCAGATTTAAATAGGAATACTAAAAAGAAAATTAGAAAATCAAGACGTATGATTAATAATGCTGCTGGAGATATTTTTCATAATATAAAGCATTGGATAGACTAATTAAATCGGAGTGTACACTCCGATTATTTTTTTATAAAATATTTAAGGTATTACTGTGATTTATTTTGTAAATATTAAACGAATTATGATATAATATAAAATAATTAAGTATAAATAGTTAAAAAGATTTTAATATATTTAAAATTTGCAAATATATGTATAAGCAAAGGAAGATAACATATGGAGATATTGTCTTTAGGTGAAAAGATTAAAATAAGAAGAAAAAATCTTAATATGACCTTAAAGGACTTAGCTGGAGATAGAATTACTCCAGGACAAATAAGTCTTGTGGAATCTGGAAAATCCAATCCCAGTATGGATTTGTTAGAATATTTAGCATTGGCATTAAATACTTCTGTAGAATATTTAATGGAGTCAGAAGAAACTCAGGCAGAAAAAGTTTGTGTATATTATGAAAATATTGCAGAGGCACATATTTTAAATAATGAATTTCAATTGGGAGAACAATTTCTTGAAAATGCTATGTATTATGCAGAAAAGTATAATCTGGATTATAGAAAGGCAAGAAATTTATATCTTCGCGCAATAATAGGCATGTCTAAGGAAGAGATGGGTTTAGCACAACAGTATTTTTTAGCTGCGAATGCTATATTTATAAAACTTAATCATCAGGAAGAAGTTGTTAAAACCTATTTAAAGTTGGGGAAAATAACTTTAAGTTTAAATGCTTATCATTCTTCCTGCAGTTATTTTCAACAGGCAGAAAAAGTATTTCAAGATAATAATATAGGAGATGATTTTTTATTAGGACAAATTTATTATTTTACAGCATTAATATATTTTAGGTTAGATGACATGGATAAGTCTATAAATTACAGCTATCTTGCCAAAGAAAAGTTTGAAGAAATTAATAATAAGAAACAATATGCAAAAACACTTCTTCTGCTTTCTAAAGAATATATAAAGAAGGAAGATTTAAATAATGCTATAAAATACTCTAAAAAATCTCTTGAAATATTTAGAGAAAATGATGAGAAAGAATACATAGGTGATATTGAAAATGATTTGGGAAAGCTATTCTATGAATTTGAAAATATTGAAGAATCCTTTATTCATCTCAATAAAGCTAAAGAAATGAGAGCTGACAACGAAGATGCTGTTATTGAAACATTATCAAATATATGTGAAAATTACATAAAGTTGAAAGATTTAGAGAATTCTAAAAAAACTCTTCAGGAAATATTAAGTAAGATTTCTGATAATAATCATAGCAATATTATAAAGTATTATTTATTAAAGTATAGGGTGGATGTTTTAGAGAAAAATATGAAAGAAGCAGAAGAAACTCTTCTTATGGCTTTGCACTACGCAGAAAATATGAATTTAGTAGAACAAGCTGGAGAAATTTCTATTATTACAGGAAAGTTTTACATAGATAATAATGAGGATACAAAAGCTGCTACGTATTTACATCATGGGGTAGAAAACTTTAAAAAACTGGGAATAATAAAATATTTATAAATTAGAGATAGGGTGTGCTGCATGGAGATACTATCTATTGGAGAAAAAATTAAAAGAACTAGAATATATAAAGGATATACCCTAAAAGACATATGTGAGGAAAAAATATCCGTTTCCAAAATGAGCTGTATAGAAAATGGGAAAATAAAGCCAGAAGATTGGATTCTTGAATTAATATCTAACAAGCTTGGTATGGATATTGAATATTTGAAAAAAGATGTAAGAGAACAGTTAAAATTTAATTTGAATGAAGTTAAAGTCAATTATAATAAGACTAGTCAGGCAGAAATATTAAAATATAATTTAGATTATGCAGAAGAATATAAATACTATGATATAGCTTTTGAATTCATGCATATACTCTTTAGTTATTATTTAGAAATTAAAGATATTAAGTCTTGTCAAGATAATACAGCTAGGTATTATAAATTATGTAGAAATTCTGACAGTGAAAAAAATAAGCTTATATATTACATGGATATTGGAAAATATTTTTACGCTGGAAATGAATACTTTCAGGCTGCAAGTTATTACAATAATGTAAGAAAAACTTTGATGAAAAATGAAAGCAAAGATTATAATTTCCTTATTAGTGCCATTTATGAAGAGGCTAACTGTATTTTTATGATGGGACAATATGAAAATGCCTATGAAATTTTAAATAAGATTATAGACATAATAAAGTTTATTAATGATAGTTGTTATAAAGCTAAAATTTTTAATTTATTAGGCAGGCTATCCATTGGGATGAATAATGGAAAATTTAGAGAGTTTGAAAAAGAGTCTTATAAGCTAGTTGAAAATAATAGAGAACTTAAAGCTAAATTTATTTATAACTATGGTTGTGCTATGCTTAAAACTAATATGGATGAAAATGCCTATGATTATATAAATGAAGCCATATCATTATATCCTGAAGAGGTTAATCGGGATTTTGTACATTTTATCCTAGATGTGATTAAAACTTTAATCCAAATAAATAAAATTTCACAGGCTAAGGAATTATGTGACAAAATATTAAACTATTCAATAGATTTACATGAAGATGTATTTATTGAAAAATCCTATTACTTTAAAGCTCTTATAATGCATATAGAAAACAATATTGAAATGAGTGAAATGTATATGAACCTATCTTTGGACATACTTATGAAGATAGGAGATAAAAACACAATTAAAGATAGGTACATGGAAATGGGTGTTTTATATTTTGAAATGAAGAATACTTCTGAATCATTAAAATACTTTAATTTAGCTTTAAATATGGATAAAAAAATATAGTTTATTTTAATACATATAATTATAAAATTTAATTATTATAATAAAGACCATCTTTTTAATTAAGGTGGTCTTTTATTATAAATATATAACCATAATTTTTATAAAAAGTAGTATAATATATTATATAGAATATATTAATTTTAGACATCTTTAGATGATCTATTTATTTTAAATTTTTACTAAGGAGATGAAAACTATGAATATAGAAAGGTTAACAACAAAGGTTAAGCAAGCTATAAATGATTCACAACTTGTAGCTGTAAGATTTAATCATCAGACTATTGACTCCATCCACCTTTTTATGGCTTTAGTTTCTCAAGAGGATGGCCTTATTCCAAACATTTTTAGTAAAATGGGGGTAGATATTGAAACCCTTAAAAAGGATATAGAAAATGAATTGGACAGAATGCCTAAAGTTTTAGGAGAATCAGCACAGAGTTCTTCTGTTTATGCAAGTAGAAGATTTGAAGAGATTTTTATAAAAGCTGAAAAGATATCTAAGGATTTTAAGGATTCGTATATAAGTTCAGAACATGTTATGATTGCATTGATGGAGCTGGATAAAAACGATATTGTAGTTAATATATTAAAAAGAAATAATATAGATAAGAAGGAATTTTTAAAAACTTTAGCTGAAATAAGGGGAAATCAGAGAGTTGATACAGAAGACCCTGAGGGAACCTATGATGCTCTTTCAAAATATGGCAGAAATTTAGTTGAGGATGCAAAAAAGCATAAACTAGATCCTGTTATAGGCAGAGATGAAGAAATAAGAAGAGTCGTAAGAATACTTTCCAGAAGAACAAAAAATAATCCGGTTTTAATTGGAGAACCCGGGGTTGGAAAGACTGCTATAGTAGAAGGACTAGCAGAGAGAATTGTAAGAGGAGACATACCAGATGGATTAAAAAATAAGATTATTTTTTCATTGGATATGGGTGCTCTTATTGCTGGTGCAAAATATAGAGGTGAATTTGAAGAGAGACTTAAAGCAGTATTAAAGGAAGTTCAAAATAGTGAAGGGAAGATAATATTATTCATAGATGAAATACACACTATAGTAGGAGCGGGAAAGACAGAGGGGGCAATGGATGCTGGAAATCTTATAAAACCACTTCTTGCAAGAGGAGAACTTCATTGTATTGGTGCTACTACTTTTGATGAATATAGAAAATATATAGAAAAAGATAAAGCTTTGGAAAGAAGATTTCAACCAGTTATAGTTGAAGAGCCTACGGTGGAAGATTCTATTTCCATCCTTAGAGGATTGAAGGAAAGGTTTGAGATACATCACGGAGTGAGAATACATGATTCAGCTATTATAGCTGCAGCAAAGCTCTCAGACAGATATATTACAGATAGGTATTTGCCAGATAAGGCAATTGATCTTATAGATGAAGCAGGGGCTATGATAAGAACGGAAATAGATAGTATGCCCACAGAAATGGATATGTTAAAGAGAAAAATATTCCAATTGGAAATTGAAAAAGAAGCACTGTCAAAGGAGAAGGATAGAGCTACAGAAGAAAGACTTAAGTCTTTAGAAGAAGAATTAAGCAATCTTAAAGAAAAAGATAAGGAAATGACCTCAAAGTATGAAAAAGAAAAGGGTCAGATAACAGAAGTTAAAGAATTAAAAACCAAGCTTGATGAAGTAAGAGGTCAAATAGAAAAGGCTGAAAGAGAATACGATTTGAATAGAGCAGCTGAATTAAAATATGGAATGGTACCACAGCTTGAAAAAGAGATAAATGAAAAGGAACAGCTGATTAAAGAAAAGACAGAAAATGCACTCTTAAAAGAAGAAGTTACAGAAGAAGAAATATCACAAATTATATCAAAATGGACGGGAATACCTGTTTCAAGACTTGTAGAAGGAGAGAGGCAGAAACTTTTAAAGCTGGAAGATGAGTTGAGAAAGAGGGTAATAGGTCAAGATGAAGCAATAAAGTCAGTGTCTAATGCTGTAATAAGAGCAAGAGCTGGACTTAAAGATATAAAGAGACCTATAGGATCCTTTATATTCCTTGGACCAACGGGAGTAGGTAAAACAGAGCTGGCAAAGACTCTTTCAAGAACTCTATTCGATACAGAGGAAAATATAATAAGAATAGATATGTCAGAGTACATGGAAAAATATTCTGTATCAAGATTAATAGGAGCACCTCCTGGATATGTAGGTTATGAAGAAGGTGGACAGCTGACAGAAGCAGTGAGAAGGAAACCATATAGTGTTATTTTGTTTGATGAGATAGAAAAAGCCCATGATGATGTATTCAATATATTTTTACAGATATTAGATGATGGAAGGCTTACAGATAATAAGGGTAAAACTGTAGATTTTAAGAATTGTATTATAATCATGACATCAAATATAGGCAGCAGTCATCTTCTATCAAATACCAGTGAAAGCGGTATAGATGAAAATATAAGAAAATATGTAATGGATGAGATGAAGGCAAGGTTTAAACCAGAGTTCCTCAACAGATTAGATGATATAATAATGTTTAAACCTCTGACAACTAGTGAAATAACAAAAATTATAGATATATTTATCGAGGACATAAGAAAGAGACTTAATGAGAAGAATATTAAACTTCACATTACAGATGAAGCAGAAAAACTTATGGCAAGAGAAGGATATGATCCTGTATATGGAGCTAGACCTTTAAAGAGATATATTGAGAATACTCTGGAAACGGAAATAGCAAGAAAAATTATTGCAGGACAAATTTATGATGGAACTACAGTAAAGGTAGATGCTAGAGGAGATAATATAGTAATTGAATAAGTGAGTATTGGTTTTCATAGATAAAGAAGAGGAAATAAGAATCAAAGTATAAAGTTCAAAGAACAAATAACTAAATCTGTTCTTTGAACTTTATTTTTGAGCTTTTTTAAATCTCCACTGTCAACTAAGAATTATTTGAATTACCTGTCTCTCTTTTTATAATAAATTCTTTTGCTTCCAATTCCAAATCATTATTTATAGGTTCAAGGGAAACTTCTCCATATTTTAGGCCTAAGGCAGTTTTTATTAATCTATCTGCAAGCTCTGGATTTTTGGATAAGAGAGAACCGTGGAAATATGTTCCATAGGTGTTTTTATATATACAACCTTCATATCCGTCAGAACCATTATTACCATAACCCTTTATAACTTTTCCAAGAGGTTTTAAATCATTTATATATGTTCTTCCGGAATGATTTTCAAAACCTACATATATTTCACCAGTATCCTCATTCTTTATTACTGTATTACCTATAAACCTAGTATTACCACCATCTGTATATATATCAAGAATGCCAAGGCCATCTAATTTGTCACCTTCTGGAGTAGTATAATATTTACCAAGTAGTTGATAGCCGCCGCAAATAGATAAAAATACCTTGCCACTGTTTATGTATTTAGATATACCTTCCTTTTTTGTATTAATCAAGTCACTGGATACTATAGATTGTTCATAATCCTGACCGCCTCCAAAGAAAACTATATCGTAATCCTCAGGATTAAAATCATCTTTTAAAGATATATTAAATACATTTACCTGTATATTTCTTTGTTCAGCTCTATATTTTAGGATCAATATATTTCCTATATCGCCATATACATTTAATAAATCAGGATACAAATGACAAATATTTAATTCCATAGAATTTCACCACCATATAATATTTATTTTCACTTGACTAACTTGGCTTAAGACTCACACTTATTCAAGTGGGAGTTCGACGCCCAAGTAAGCCATGCATTTGCAGTTCTAAAATTCATTACCACAATTTTTTAATTATGCCCTTATTATTGAGGAATTTTCTAAAATCGATCATGGCTGTATAAGTAGCTAGTACATATACTATATCGCCTTCACATTTCTCTATAGTTTTTAATATTTTTTCGTTACTTTCGCCTATAATAAACCTATTATCATCAATACCTGAAACCTTTAAACGGACTGCTATATCATATAATCTGGTTCCGCCCACTATAGTATTTTTAATATTTAGTTCTTTTAGAATTTCAAAATTTACATCCCAAATCCATGATACATCACGACCATCTGCATAATTATCATTTAAAAGCATACAAATATTTATAGCTCTATTGTCTAAAGAGACTGTATTTAATGCCTGGTCATAGCCAGCTGGATTCTTTACTAATATTATTTTTAATTCTTTTCCATTAATATTTATAGATTCCTGTCTTCCAAAACTGCTTTCAATATTTTCAAGACAATCAGCTATTACTGAGTTTTCAATTTCAAGAAGTTTAGCTGTAGAAAGTGAACAGAGTCCATTATATATATTATAAATACCTGGTTGATTTATATAGTAATCTGAATCATTTATAGATACAAGGGAGCCCGAAGAAGAGAGTTCCTTTATTTCATCTACGTGATATTGAAGCTCTGGTCTTTTGTATCCACAATTGTCACAATAAAATTTCCCAAGATGGTTATATGTAATAAATTCATAAGAATAGGCATGTTTACACTTTTTGCAGAATTTAGCATCAGCATTTATGTCTACTTTTTTATTGTTATTTAAAGATGAATTAAATCCATAATAAATTATTTTATTTGGAATATTCAAATCACCTAGCAATGATTCATCACCATTTAATACTAAATCAGCTTCAGGAACTTTTTTTATTCCATCCATTATTTTATTTAAAGTAGTATAAACCTCACCATATCTATCAAGCTGATCTCTAAATAAATTTGTAACTATTATAATTTCTGGAATAACGTATTCGGTTATAAGTTTTACATTGGCTTCATCTACTTCTATGACAGCATAGCTGTTTTCCTTAAATTTTGTAAAACTAAAATTATCTATAAAACAAGAGGTTATACCGGATTTTAAATTAGCTCCTGTATTATTGGTAATTACTTTTTTATTACTTTTTCTTATCATATTATAAATCATATTAGTTGTAGTAGTTTTTCCGTTAGTACCTGTTATTAGTATTACGTTATAGTTTTTTGTAATTGTTTTTAAAATGTCTTTGTCTAGTTTTAAAGCAATTTTCCCGGGAAAATTTGTACCACCTTTAAATAACTTTTTAGATAATTTAATAATTAGTTTTGAAATTATAATACTAAAGAATGAATTAATTTTAATTTTAAACACCTCCATAAAATAAAATTCTATAATATATTTGTCCAATGACTTTCATTGATAGAATTCCCATATTATATCAATGTGGGAAGTAACAGTTGATACGTCTCTGGATAACGATTTCTAAGTTTAAGATTGAAAAAAATTTCATATTAAACTTAGAAATCTATTTATAATTATTTCATAAAATTTGATTAGTAAACAGCAATTAATAATTATCATTGCTTATAGTATCACAATTCAATTAGCTTTACAAATTAAAGATGATCAAAGGGAGAATGTAAGAATTGCTTTAGTACAACTACGTTGAAAATTTGCATGTTTAGAGGTAATATGTAATTAATATTATTAATTTTAGAAAAGTTTATGGAATTTTTACTATTTGTGCAACAGAAGTTAATATTAGATTATTTTAGGAGGTCACTATGTATCCATTAAAATTTGAAAATTTGTACTATGAAAAAATTTGGGGTGGAAGAGATCTGAAAAAATTTAGAGACAATTTGCCAGAGGGTAATATAGGGGAAAGCTGGGATATAGCTTGTCATGAGCATGGAATGAGTATAGTATCCAATGGAAAATATAAAAATTTAACTTTGGGGAAATTAATAGAGTTAGAGGGAGAAAAAATATTAGGAGATAAAATAGATAAAAATAAATTTCCACTTTTAATTAAATTAATAAATGCCAAAGATAAATTATCTGTACAAGTTCATCCGGATGATAAATATGCTAGAAGAGTTGAGGGTGAACTTGGCAAAACAGAAATTTGGTATGTAGTAGAAGCTTTTGAGGGAGCTAATTTAGTAGTAGGAACTAAAGATTGTACCCAAGAACAGTTTAAAAGTGCCATAAGCAATGGAGATTTTGATAAATACCTAAATAAAGTAAATGTAAAAAAAGGGGAGGTCTATTTTGTTAAAAGTGGGCTGGTTCATGCCATAGGTCAGGGGGTAATAATAGCTGAAATTCAGCAAAATAGTGATACTACTTACAGGGTGTATGATTATAATAGAGGAAGAGAATTGCATATTGATAAGGCTATGGATGTAATTAATTTTACTCTCACAGGAGAAAAAAGCAGAGGATTGAAAGTAGAAAATGAGAATTATAATAAAATTTTCTATTCTCTTTGCGATAAGTTTTCTTTAGAACTCTATGAAATTAAATGTGAACTTAAAGAGGAAAGTGATAGAAAAAGATTTTATATCTTTACCTGTGTTGAAGGTGAAGGTAAAATATATTTTAATGAGGGAGAGGAGACAATAACCTGTGGAGAGAGTATACTTATCCCTGCCTATATGGGAAGCTATAAAATTAAAGGTAAACTTAAAATTTTAAAATCTTATGTACCAGATGTGGAAAAAGTTGAAAAAGAAATAATTCATTTTATAGAGAGATAGACTTATTGAAGCAAGTTCTTAATTCAGGTGGGGATTCTTTTACCCCATCTGAATTTTAGAACTGCAAATGCATGGCTTACTTGGCGTTGAACTCCCACTTGAAGAAAAGCAGACAAAACAAAATTTATTTTGTATTTGGTATGAATCGCTGTACAGAGTGCGTGGGAGACTTACGCCAAGTTAGTCAGGTTAAATTATATAATTGAACTAACCTGTGAAAATAAATTCACAGGTTTTTATACTTTTCAAAGAATATATTTTTGAAATAATGAAATAATACTTTTATATACTTTTATATACTTTTTATAGGAGAGATAGAATGAACATTAATAATGAAGTTAAAAATACTACAAGTATGGATATAGAGTATAAAATTGAAAAACTTATATATGAAGGTAAATGGGTAAAAAATGATATTGGAATGGGAAGAATTCAATGTGTGAAACTTGTAAAAGACTCTAAGGAATTATTAGTTATAATAGTATCTAACACCTTAAATACTCCTGTATCCTGCAGAGTAGAAAAAATTATCATAGTAAATGGAGAAATAATAGTATTTTATGATGGTGAATATATGCAAAGAGTTGAAAAAGAAGAAAAAGATATATACAAAGGCATTTTAAATGAAAGGGAATGGAATATTATTTTTAAAGATGATCCAGTGAAGAAATTATATGAAAATAATATGATAAGTAATGAAAAAGGATTTTATATAGAAATGCATGAAACTCTAGAAAAATATATGGAAAATGGATATGATACAGAAGCTAGTAAGTTTATTTGCAAAAAATACAATATATAAATTTAAGTTATTACCATAAAAATTATATTCAGTTATATATACAATTAGCCAAGCGTATCAATATATGAAATATTAAGTAAAATAAATAAATTTAAAGCTATTTAAATTTATTTATATTTAAAAGACAATAGTATATTTATAAAATATTTTAATTTTGGTAAAATAGTCTTTGTCGTTTCAAGTTATAATATAGTCAATATGAAAATTAAATTTTAATATTGAAATAAATTGTTGACAATATTAAATAATGATGATAAGATAGTCAATGTTGCTTGAACAAAAGTAAAAAAACAATAACTTTAAATAAAAAAAGTTGTTGACAAGTAATAAAAGAAATGATAAACTATAAAAGCTGTCAAATGACAGTGATTGATCTTTGAAAATTAAACAGAGTATAAGAATAGTAAGTAAACCAGCAATTCTTTAGATTTTAAGAAATTAAAATTGAGAGTAACAAACTCTTCATTGAGAAGAGAAGCGATGAGCTAACATCAAACTTATAAATTGAGAGTTTGATCCTGGCTCAGGACGAACGCTGGCGGCGTGCTTAACACATGCAAGTCGAGCGAGAAACCTTCGGGTTTCTAGCGGCGGACGGGTGAGTAACACGTGGGTAACCTGCCTCAAAGAGGGGAATAGCCTCCCGAAAGGGAGATTAATACCGCATAATATTAAAGCTTCACATGGAGCTTTAATTAAAGGAGTAATCCGCTTTGAGATGGACCCGCGGCGCATTAGCTAGTTGGAGAGGTAACGGCTCACCAAGGCGACGATGCGTAGCCGACCTGAGAGGGTGATCGGCCACATTGGAACTGAGACACGGTCCAGACTCCTACGGGAGGCAGCAGTGGGGAATATTGCACAATGGGCGAAAGCCTGATGCAGCAACGCCGCGTGAGTGATGACGGTCTTCGGATTGTAAAGCTCTGTCTTTTGGGACGATAATGACGGTACCAAAGGAGGAAGCCACGGCTAACTACGTGCCAGCAGCCGCGGTAATACGTAGGTGGCAAGCGTTGTCCGGATTTACTGGGCGTAAAGGATGTGTAGGCGGATACTTAAGTGAGATGTGAAAGCCCCGGGCTCAACCTGGGGACTGCATTTCAAACTGGGTATCTAGAGTGCAGGAGAGGAAAGCGGAATTCCTAGTGTAGCGGTGAAATGCGTAGAGATTAGGAAGAACATCAGTGGCGAAGGCGGCTTTCTGGACTGTAACTGACGCTGAGGCATGAAAGCGTGGGGAGCAAACAGGATTAGATACCCTGGTAGTCCACGCCGTAAACGATGAGTACTAGGTGTAGGAGGTATCGACTCCTTCTGTGCCGCAGTTAACACAATAAGTACTCCGCCTGGGAAGTACGGTCGCAAGATTAAAACTCAAAGGAATTGACGGGGGCCCGCACAAGCAGCGGAGCATGTGGTTTAATTCGAAGCAACGCGAAGAACCTTACCTAGACTTGACATCTCCTGAATAGCGTAGAGATACGTGAAGCCCTTCGGGGCAGGAAGACAGGTGGTGCATGGTTGTCGTCAGCTCGTGTCGTGAGATGTTGGGTTAAGTCCCGCAACGAGCGCAACCCTTATCATTAGTTGCTACCATTAAGTTGAGCACTCTAGTGAGACTGCCCGGGTTAACCGGGAGGAAGGCGGGGATGACGTCAAATCATCATGCCCCTTATGTCTAGGGCTACACACGTGCTACAATGGTGAGAACAACGAGATGCAATACCGTGAGGTGGAGCTAAACTTGAAAACTCATCCCAGTTCGGATTGCAGGCTGAAATTCGCCTGCATGAAGTTGGAGTTGCTAGTAATCGCGAATCAGAATGTCGCGGTGAATACGTTCCCGGGCCTTGTACACACCGCCCGTCACACCATGAGAGCTGGTAACACCCGAAGTCCGTGAGGTAACCTTTATGGGGCCAGCGGCCGAAGGTGGGATTAGTGATTGGGGTGAAGTCGTAACAAGGTAGCCGTAGGAGAACCTGCGGCTGGATCACCTCCTTTCTAAGGAGTAATTGCAGCAGGATAACTGTTGTATACATTGGTTTCTTACTCTTGTCTCTGTTTAATTTTGAGAGATCAATTCTCTTAAAATGTACTTTGAAAATTGCATAGAGAAACAAAGTAAAGTAAAAAATAATCCTTTGTATAATATGGTTTTAATCGAAAGATTGAAATTAAACAAATAAAGACTAAACTCTAAAAGGGCTAACGCCTAAAAGAGTAACAAGGTCAAGCTACAAAGGGCGCATGGTGAATGCCTTGGCACTAGAAGTCGAAGAAGGACGTGACAAGCTGCGATAAGCTTCGGGTAGGCGCAAATAGCCTGTGATCCGGAGATTTCCGAATGGGGCAACCCACATGTCGAGCAGACATGTACTGTATACTGAATTCATAGGTATATGGAGACATACCCGGGGAACTGAAACATCTAAGTACCCGGAGGAAGAGAAAGAAATATCGATTTTCTTAGTAGCGGCGAGCGAAAAGGAATCAGCCCAAACCAGGGACTTTGTTCCTGGGGTTGTGGATAGATCATCACTGCATAATATCTTAACCGAAGAGTTCTGGAAAGCTCTACCGCAGAAGGTAATAGTCCTGTAGGTTAAAAGAGAAAATTGCAAGATCTAATCCAGAGTACCACGAGACACGTGAAACCTTGTGGGAAGCTGGGAGGACCACCTCCCAAGGCTAAATACTAACTAGTGACCGATAGTGAAGCAGTACCGTGAGGGAAAGGTGAAAAGAACCCCGGAAGGGGAGTGAAATAGAACCTGAAACCGTGTGCCTACAACCGGTCGTAGCACTTTTTATGTGTGACGACGTGCTTTTTGTAGAACGAGCCAGCGAGTTACGGTATGCAGCAAGGTTAAGCACTTATGGTGCGCAGCCGAAGGGAAACCAAGTCTTAACAGGGCGACTAGTTGCATGCTGTAGACCCGAAACCGGGTGACCTATCCATGGCCAGGTTGAAGCGGAAGTAAAATTCCGTGGAGGACCGAACCACATTGGTGTTGAAAAACCATGGGATGAGCTGTGGATAGCGGAGAAATTCCAATCGAACTCGGAGATAGCTGGTTCTCCTCGAAATAGCTTTAGGGCTAGCGTCGATTAATTGAGTTATGGAGGTAGAGCACTGAATGAGGTAGGGGCTGACAACAGTTACTGAACTCTATCAAACTCCGAATGCCATATACTTTTATTTCGGCAGTCAGACTGCGAATGATAAGATCCGTAGTCAAAAGGGAAACAGCCCAGATCATCAGCTAAGGTCCCAAAGTGTAAGTTAAGTGGTAAAGGATGTGGGATTTCTAAGACAACTAGGATGTTGGCTCAGAAGCAGCCACTCATTTAAAGAGTGCGTAATAGCTCACTAGTCAAGAGATCCTGCGCCGAAAATGTCCGGGGCTAAAACTTACCACCGAAGCTATGGGCTCGTAAGAGCGGTAGAGGAGCTTCCTGCACCGGTTGAAGTCGTACCGTAAGGAGCGGTGGACAGTGCAGGAGTGAGTATGCTGGCATAAGTAGCGAGAACTAAGTGAGAATCTTAGTGGTCGAAAACCTAAGGTTTCCTGAGGAAGGCTCGTCCGCTCAGGGTTAGTCGGGTCCTAAGCCGAGGCCGAAAGGCGTAGGTGATGGATAATCGGTTGATATTCCGATACCACCTTTCTCCGTTATGAGAGATGGGGTGACGCAGAAGGATAAGATGTGCGCACTATTGGATGTGCGTCTAAGCACTAAGACGTGCAGGCTGGCAAATCCGCCTGATTAGTCAAGGTGTTATGGGGAGCTAATTTTTAGCGAAGTATCTGATTTCACACTGCCAAGAAAAGCCTCTATCAAGGAAAAAGGTGCCCGTACCGCAAACCGACACAGGTAGGTGAGGAGAGAATCCTAAGACCATCGGAAGAATCGTTGTTAAGGAACTCGGCAAATTGACCCCGTAACTTCGGGAGAAGGGGTGCCTGCTTTTAGCAGGCCGCAGAGGATAGGCCCAAGCAACTGTTTAGCAAAAACACAGGTCTCTGCTAAAGCGAAAGCTGATGTATAGGGGCTGACGCCTGCCCGGTGCTGGAAGGTTAAGGGGATCCGTAAGAGTAATCGAAGCGGTGAACTTAAGCCCCAGTAAACGGCGGCCGTAACTATAACGGTCCTAAGGTAGCGAAATTCCTTGTCGGGTAAGTTCCGACCCGCACGAATGGCGTAATGATTTGGGCACTGTCTCAACAACGAATCCGGCGAAATTGTAGTGCAAGTGAAGATGCTTGCTACCCGCGATTGGACGGAAAGACCCCGTAGAGCTTTACTGTAGTTTAGCATTGAGTTTCGGTATTGTCTGTACAGGATAGGTGGGAGACTGGGATACAGTGGCGTCAGCTGCTGAGGAGTCGACCTTGGGATACCACCCTGACAGTACTGGAATTCTAACCGGAGGCCATGAAGCTGGTCACGGGACATTGCTAGATGGGCAGTTTGACTGGGGCGGTCGCCTCCTAAAAAGTAACGGAGGCGCCCAAAGGTTCCCTCAGCGCGGTTGGAAATCGCGCGAAGAGTGCAAAGGCAAAAGGGAGCCTGACTGCGACACAAACAAGTGGAGCAGGGACGAAAGTCGGGCTTAGTGATCCGGTGGTTCCTCGTGGGAGGGCCATCGCTCAACGGATAAAAGCTACCTCGGGGATAACAGGCTGATCTCCCCCAAGAGTCCACATCGACGGGGAGGTTTGGCACCTCGATGTCGGCTCGTCGCATCCTGGGGCTGAAGTAGGTCCCAAGGGTTGGGCTGTTCGCCCATTAAAGCGGCACGCGAGCTGGGTTCAGAACGTCGTGAGACAGTTCGGTCCCTATCCGTCGCGGGCGTAGGAAATTTGAGAGGAGCTGTCCTTAGTACGAGAGGACCGGGATGGACTGACCTCTGGTGCACCAGTTGTCACGCCAGTGGCACAGCTGGGTAGCTATGTCGGGAAGGGATAAACGCTGAAAGCATCTAAGCGTGAAGCCCACCTCAAGATAAGATTTCCCATAGCGTAAGCTAGTAAGACCCCTGAAAGAACATCAGGTTGATAGGTCAGAGGTGTAAGTGCAGTAATGTATTCAGCTGACTGATACTAATAGGTCGAGGGCTTGACCAAAATAAAATGAAGAAATAAAATTACTTTACCAGTTACTATGCAATTTTGAGAGTACAATTTTTTAGTTAAAAATTAAGAGTTAAGAATTTAGGAAAAAACTCCTAAGGAGTTTTAAAAGATTAAATTAAAGGAATTCCATAGGAATTTCATCAATAACTCTCAACTTAATATATCCAGTGTCTATGACTTAGAGGTAACACTCCTTCCCATTCCGAACAGGCAGGTTAAGCTCTAATGTGCTGATGGTACTGCAGGGGAAGCCCTGTGGAAGAGTAGGTCGACGCTGGGTCACAATGATCCGCGATAGCTCAACGGTGGAGCACTCGGCTGTTAACCGATAGGTTGAAGGTTCGAATCCTTTTCGCGGAGCCATTTTATTTTTTGAATACAATAACGCTAATTACAGATGTAGTTAGCGTTTTTTTATATTTAATAAATTGTTTTGAAAGTTATCTAAATATAGCCTTATATAAAATATTAAAAATTTTAAAAAAGTCTTATGGGATTTTAGTGACTTATATCGTCAATATATATGAATAAGAGCAAACAAAGCTATATGGGGGGTAAGACTATGAAAAAAACGGGGACATTGACACTAGCATTAAGCCTGATATATTATGGGATTTGGTTGGCATTTACAAATATAAATAATGATATGGCAAAGAAATTATTTATATTTTGGCCAGCAGTATTTATATTATTAGGAATGGAGGTATTGGTAAATTTTAGAGAAATAAATAGTGCAAAAAAGGTAGGCTTTAATGTAGGAATAATATTTATGATATTATTATTTTTTATAACTAGTCTAATATATCAGAAATATAATAATCCATTTGATTCAATTATAATTGATAATAATCCATTTAAAAATATTAATATAAATACTTGGGATAAAAATACTGATGCAAATTTAATCTGTAATATAGGACAATGTAGCTTCAATGAAGAAATTATAAATAGAGGAAATTTGATAAAAACTATAGGGAATGGAAGTAATAAAATTAAAGTTAATTTAAATATGGGTTCTATAAAAGTTAATAGTCAGGAGTGATAAATTTTGAGTGAAAATGAGGATGATGTAATTAATGGAATAAGAGCAGGAGACGAAGATTGTTTCATAAGATTAGTGGATATGTACAAGAAAAGAATTATAGCTCTCTGCTATTCCTACACAGAAGACAGTCATGAAGCTGAAGATTTATCTCAAGAAGTATTTATAAGTTTTTATAAGAGTATAAATGATTTCAGAGGTGATTGCTCAATTTCTACTTATATATATAAAATAGCAGTGAGAAAATGTTTGGATTTTAAAAAAAAGAGAAGTATGAAAGATATGTTAAGAGGAGTATTTAGGGATAAAGGCAAAGAGGATGAATTAGATGAAAAAATTTTTATTAGGCAATGTATAGATGAACTGCCTAAAGACATAAAAATTCCTGTGGTGTTATTTTATTATGTAGGTCTTAATCAAAAGGAAATAGGAAATATATTAAATATAACTCAAAAAGCTGTAGAAGGAAGAATATATAGAGGAAAACAAAAACTAAAGAATAAGATTCTAAAAGGAGGGGATACAGTATGCAGCAAAAGCCAGATTATTTAGATGATCTCATAAAAAAATCCGCAAGGCAATTTAATATTTCACAGAATTATAATGATAATTTAATGAGTAAATTAAAAGATGAAGATAGAGTAAATAAACCTATAGGATATAATTTCTTTTATAAAAATCGCATAGCTGCATTAAGTTTTATTTTAAGTGGAATTATTATGGCAACAATAGCCACAACTAATATTGATAATAAAATTGTAGATTTTCAAGGAAAAGTTAAGTCACAAGCTTTAATCTTTCAATATGAATATAATTATAAATTTGATTCAGTAAAAAACATTATAGGAGAGTGGTTTTAATGGAAAAAAGAAGTGGTTTTATTACTTTTGTAGTATCGCTTATTCCTGGAGCAGGATATATGTATTTTGGAATGTTAAAAAAGGGTTTAGAGACTATGGTATTGTTTTTTTTAATTCCCACAATACTAAGTTATGTAGGAATTAGTTTTATCATACCAGTATTTTTTATTCCCTTTTGGTTGTATACCTTCTTTAACACATATCAATTAGCACATAAATTTGATAGAGGAGAGATATTAAAGGATGAAAGTATATTTACTAATAGCAATATTGGATTTGGATTAGGAAAAGATAATGATAATGGATTTTTTAAGATTATAGCTTGGGCATTAATAATAGTAGGAATTTTAGCTATAATAAACAAGATATTTGTTAATTTCCAAATACTTTACGTATTAAGGTCATATATAGCACCAGTGTTATTTATTATAATAGGATTATATCTATTATTAAGAAGAAAAAAATAATATTGTAATAGTGGGAAAAGACGAAGGTCAAGACAAAGTATAAAGTTCAAAGAACAAATATCAAATGAGGAAAAGCTTCGTCCTTTTCTCCTATTATTAGCTAAATAACTATAAATTATTCTAATTTTCTTATATTATTCCCATCACTTGTAATTACTATATCTCCATTTAGGTCTGTTCTATATATTTTACAATTAATACTTTTGAGTCTATCTAAGATGGTTTTATTGGGGTGACCATAATCGTTATTTTTTCCACAGCTTATAACTGCTATTTTAGGAGAAGCTTCTTTTAGAAAATCCTCACTAGAAGAAGTTTTACTACCATGATGAGCTATTTTTAGTACATCACAGGAGATATCAAAACCAGCATTTAGAATCTTTTTTTCATCATCTTCTTCTGTATCTCCAGTAAATATGAATTTTGAATTTTTATAGGTTATTTTTGATACTATGGAATAATTATTTAAATTTTCATAGTAAGTTTTTGAAGGAGATAATATTTGAAAGTTTATATTTTCACCTAAATTTATATAAGATCCTGGCTCCAAAACAGTGATTTTCATATTTTTACTTTTTAACGTAGTTATAAGATCTTTAAATATGGAATCTGTAGGAGGATTATATATTTTTGGACCTATAAATTTACCTATTTTAAAATTCTCAATTACGGCTTCCATACCTCCAATATGATCTTCATGAGGATGAGTTCCTATGAGGTAATCTATTTTAGTTATTCCCTGTGTCTTTAAATAAGATACTACTTTATCTTCAGAAAATTTTGGACCAGCATCAATAAGAATATTTTTGTCATTGATTTGAATTAATTCACTATCTCCTTGCCCTACGTTAATATAGTGGACGGTCAATATATTAGGATTAGAATTTATTTTTACTATGGAAGGAGAGACGGATAGTTTACTTGTAATGGAGTCTAGTGGGAAATTACAGCTGCTAAGTAAAATTATATAAATAAATAAAATAATTATAGATATAATTTTTTTTACTTTTAAGTTCATTAGTTAGTTCTCCTAAATGACATTTATATATTATTTAATAAAAATTTTAAATTAGAATAAAAAGTTATTATTAAGTATTAACAATATGGTAAATAATAATCAATAATACAGCAGTATTTTTGCATTATATTTCAATAATTTTAATTAAATATTTAATAATATAAAATAATTGTAAAGATTGTTTTACAAATATAGTATAAATTGAAGTTTAAGTGTAAGTTAAGAAAGTTAAATTATAGTTTACTTGAAAAATATACGACAAATTAGTATAATTAAACTACACAGTACAAATTTTTATCTGATAAATTTATAAGATAATGCTCTTATGTTTTTTAGATATAGTGCATATACAATAAGAGAAGAGGTAAAGATCATTATGTTTTTTTTCAAATACATCTATATTTTAGTACTAATGTTTTTAACCATATTTTTAAGGTTATATTTTTTTGTCCTAAAGAGGATAAAGTCTCGTGAGAAATATGATACAGCCTTATATAAAGTAGTAAATGGTTGGGCTGCTCATATATTAAAAGTTATAGGTATAAGTGTCAGTGTAAAGGGAATGGAAAATTTACCAGAGGGTAATTGTTTAGTGGTATCAAATCATCAAAGTAATGCAGATTTTCTAATACTCATGGCAAAGTTAGATAAGCAGATGGGATTTATGGCGAAAAAGGAGATACTTAAGCTTCATATAGTAGGTACTTGGATGAAAGCCATGCATTGTGTGTTTATAGACAGGGAGGACATAAGAGAATCTTTAAGAGCCATTAATCATGGAATAGATAATTTAGAAAATGGCTATAGCATGGTGATTTTTCCAGAAGGAACTAGAAGTAAAAGTCACAATTTAGGTGAATTTAAAAAGGGAAGTATGAAAATGGCTACTAAATCTACAGTACCTATAGTACCAGTAGTTTTAGATAATACATTTAAGGTTTTTGAAGAGAGTAAGGGACAGTTAAAATCTGCAAAAGTAAGTATGTCTATATTAAAACCTATAAATGTGAAAGAATTGACTAAAGAAGAGAAAGTTAATTTAGCGGAAATAGTAAGAGAAAAAATACAAGCAGAATTAAATATTTTAGAAGAAAAATATGATTAAATTATACATTAATCTATGAATTAAATTTTGCAGCAAAGATTTTTTTATAATTATAAATATAAAATAGTAATAAAAAAACATCACTATATTTAGCACATTGTTAAATATAGTGATGTTTTTATAAAATTCATTAATTTTTATGAAATTCATAATTGCAACAAATGAATTTTAAGTTTCATTATTCAAAGCTAATTTGCTAAAATCGAAGGAAAAAAATCTTATGTATAAGTATTCAGTATTTAACTATTAGGATAAAATTTAAGGAACAATATTCTTAAGAATTAATATTATAGATATAACATATGAAATATTTAAGGTCCATATCTGCAAATAATGAAATATTTAGGGTTACAATTATAAAAAAACTGTGGTAAAATATTTTAGTAAATATTAAAAAAGATTATATTTTTATAATATTTATTCATAAAGCTTCACAAAATTCAGTAAAAGTAGTAAAATAATTATTAAAATATAATTTGTATAGACAAATTACTGTTATTACTTAAGTGAATTGAGGAGTGTCTTTACTTGCAATTTTACAATAAATGAGGAGTGATAGTGTGAAAGGTTTTGAATCTAATTTTAATAAAAATGATAACAGTATTGATTTCCATATAAAAGAAGTGGAAGAACCTAATTTATATAGAGATTTATTTCCATATTCAGAAATACCAAAGGTAAAATTTGATGGAAAAGCAGTTGAAATGGATTTGCCAGAGGATATTTGGATTACGGATACAACTTTTAGAGATGGTCAACAGTCTATGACTCCATTTAAAGTAGAACAAATAGTAAGACTTTTTAACTACTTACATGAACTTGATAATAACTCGGGAATAATAAGACAAACAGAATTTTTTACTTATACTAATAGAGATATAAAAGCTCTTGAAGAATGTATGGCTTTAGGATATAAGTTTCCGGAAATCACCACTTGGATTAGAGCTAATAAGGATGAACTTGCAAGGGTAAAAGAATTAGGCGTAAAGGAAACTGGTATGCTTATGTCCTGTTCTGATTATCATATTTTTAAAAAGCTTAAATTAAATAGACAAGGAGCTTTTAATAAATATGTTTCTGTAGTGGAAAAAGCATTAGAATATGGAATTGTTCCAAGAATACATTTAGAGGATATAACAAGAGCGGATTTCTTTGGATTTGTGGTTCCATTTGTAAATAAGCTTATGGATTTATCAAGACAATCTGGAATACAGGTAAAAATAAGAGCTTGTGATACTCTTGGAATGGGAATATCCTATGCATGTACAGCGGTTCCTAGAAGTATACAGAAGATAATAAGCGGACTTAAGAAATATTGTAATGTCCCATCTTCAGCTTTAGAATGGCATGGACATAATGACTTTTATAATGTAGTATCTGGTTCTTCTACAGCTTGGCTTTATGGTTGTTCCAGTGTAAATACTACGTTACTTGGAATTGGCGAGAGAACAGGAAATTGCCCACTAGAAGCCATGGTTATGGAATATGGTCAGATTAAAGGTAATACTAAAAATATGAATCTTCATGTAATTACAGAAGTAGCAAATTATTTTTGCTCAACTATGGGTTATGATATACCTGTAAGAACACCTTTTGTTGGAAGTGATTTTAATGTTACAAGAGCAGGTATCCATGCGGATGGAATACTAAAAGATGAAGAAATATATAATATATTTGATACTAATAAAATACTTGATAGACCAGTAGTAGTAGCAGTTAATGAATATTCTGGTCTTGCAGGAATTACAGCTTGGATAAATACTTATTTCAAATTAAGCGGTAGCGATAAAATAAGTAAAAGAGATGAAAGAGTAGCAGAGCTTAAGGAATGGGTAGATTCTCAATATGAAAATGGAAGAAGTACTGCTATAAGTAATAAGGAACTTGAACTAGTAGTAAAGCGAACTTTTCCAGAACTTATGTATGTAGAAGGCAGCTGTGTAGGATATAATAAATAGGAAATATAAATTAATCATAGATATTGAATATATACTTAATAATAAAGAATAGATTATAGAAATGAGGCTGTGCAAATGAGTAAAGAATATCAAATAACACTTATACCTGGAGATGGAATAGGGCCAGAGGTTACTGATGCGGCAAGACGTGTTATCGAAGCTTCTGGGGTAAAAATAAATTGGGATATAGTTGAAGCTGGAGAAAAAGTTATGGAAGAATATAATACACCTCTTCCAGACTATGTACTTGAAAGCATCAGTAAAAATAAAATTGCTCTTAAAGGACCAATAACTACGCCTGTAGGCAAGGGTTTTAGAAGTGTTAATGTAGCCTTAAGACAAAAGTTTAATCTATATGCTAACGTTAGACCAGTTAAGACTTATCCTGGTATAAAATCCAGATATACAGATGTGGATTTTGTGATTATTCGTGAAAACACAGAAGATTTATATGCTGGTATTGAGCATAAAATAGGTGATTATGCAGCAGAAAGTATAAAATTAATTACAAGACCAGCTAGTGAAAGAATAGCTAAATTTGCTTTTGAACTGGCTAAAAATGAAGGAAGAAAAAAGGTTACAGCAGTTCATAAGGCTAATATAATGAAATTTTCAGATGGATTGTTTTTAGAATCTGCAAGAAAGGTATCAGAAAGTTATAAGGATGTAGAATTTGAGGATGTAATTGTAGATGCCATGAGTATGAAGCTGGTACAGAATCCTGAGAGATACGACGTTTTAGTTCTTCCAAATCTTTATGGAGATATAATTTCTGATATGGGTGCAGGGCTTGTAGGGGGTCTTGGAGTAGTACCAGGAGCAAATATTGGTGAAGATATAGCTGTATTTGAGTCAGTACACGGTTCAGCACCAGATATAGCAGGAAAAGGACTTGCCAATCCTTTAGCTACTATACTATCAGGGGTTATGATGTTAAAACATATTGGAGAAATGGATGCAGCTAGTAGAATAGATGCAGCGGTAGAAAAAGTACTTCAGGAAGGAAACAAATTAACTTCTGATTTAGGTGGAAGCGTCAGCACTAGTGATTTTGCAGATGAAATAATCAAGAATTTATAGGATTCCTAAAAAAGAGTAGTGAATGGGCACTACTCTTTTGTATTATTTAAATACTCTTTTGAAGGTTCTATTATTCATTAATCTTGTATATATGCATAAGTTCATTATAGCTAAAGTTAATATTATCAATGCTTTTAAGGGTACAGATTAAAAAATAAGAGTATAATTATAAAAAACATTGCATATTTATAGAAAAATATTGCATAATTATAAAAAAGGATATATAATATCACTTGTAAAGTGTGAAGAGATTAACTGAATTATATATTGTGATTATAAAAATACATTGTATTTTAAGAAAATCTATTAATCATAATATATAATGTAAAAATGAGAAAAATTATATATTTTTATATAATGCGAAAGGATGATTTCATTATGAAAGATAAAGTTGTTTTAGCCTATTCAGGAGGATTGGATACTTCTATAATAATTCCATGGCTTAAGGAAAATTACGATTTAGATGTAATTGCAGTATGTGTAGATGTAGGGCAAAATGAAGACATGGAGGCTGTAAGAGTAAAAGCTGTAGCTTCTGGTGCTTTTAAAATATATGTAGAAAATGTTCAGGAAGAATTCGTAACAGATTATCTGTTTAAAGCAGTAAAATCTGGAGCAGTATATGAAGGAAAATATCTTTTAGGAACATCTTTTGCAAGACCATTAATAGCAAAAAAACTTGTAGAAATAGCACATAAAGAAGGCGCTAAGTATATATGTCATGGCTGTACAGGAAAGGGAAATGATCAGGTAAGATTTGAAACAAGTATTGCTGCTTTAGATCCTTACATTAAAATTATAGCTCCTTGGAGAATGTGGGATATAAAATCAAGAGAAGATGCTATAGATTATGCAGCAAAAATGGGAGTAGAGGTTCCTGTTACAAAGGAAAAAATCTATTCAATGGATAGAAACATATGGCATGCAAGCCATGAAGGCGGAGATTTAGAAGACCCAAGAAATGAACACAAAAGAGATATGTATGTAATGACAACACCACCAGAAAAAGCTAAAGATGAATCCACTTATGTAAGTATTTATTTTGAACAGGGAATACCTAAAAAAATTGATGGAAAAGAACTTCCACCAGTTGAAATGATGGAGCTTTTAAATAAATTAGGGGGAGAAAATGGTATAGGTGTTGTAGACTTAATAGAAAACAGACTTGTGGGAATGAAATCAAGAGGAGTATATGAAACTCCAGGTGGAACTATACTATATGCAGCTCACAATGAACTTGAATATTTAACAGTACAGAAAAACACTTATCATTATAAGCAACTTATAGCACAAAAATATGCAGAACTTGTTTATGATGGACTTTGGTTTACAGATTTAAAAGATGCTCTTGATGCATTTATCGATAAAACTCAGGAACATGTAACTGGAACTGTTAAACTTAAGTTATATAAGGGAAATATTATGGTAGCTGGAACAGATACACCTTACGCTCTTTATGATGAAGGTATATCTTCCTTTGGAGCTAGTGAATTATATGATCATAAAGATGCAGAAGGTTTCATAAAATTATTCAGCTTACCTTGCAAGATAAAGGCTATGAAGGAATTAAAGGAAGGTAAATAATTATGAAACTCTGGGGCGGAAGATTTAAAAATGCTGAAAGTGAGCTGATGGAGGACTTTAATAGTTCTCTCAGCTTTGATAAAACTTTATACTATGAAGATATAATCGGCAGCATTGCACACGTAAAAATGCTGGTTAAATGTGATATTATTTCTGAAGAAGACGGAAATAAAATTATCTCCGGTTTAGATTCAATTTTAAAGGATATAGAAAGCGGAAGTCTTAAAATTGAAGGAGACTATGAAGACATACATAGTTTTATGGAGGTAAATTTAATTGAGAGAATAGGTGATGCAGGTAAAAAGATGCACACTGCTAGAAGTAGAAACGATCAAGTTGCCTTAGATATGCGTTTATATTCAAAGAAAAAGGCCAAAGAAGTTGTGGAAAATCTAAAAGATCTTTTAGAAACTATAAAGATTTTGGCAGAGAAAAATAATTATATAATGCCTGGATATACCCATATGCAAAGAGCACAGGTAGTTACTTTTAAACATCATATGATGGCCTACTTCAACATGTTTTCAAGAGATAAAAAGAGAATTGAAAATGCCATAGATATATTGGATGAAAGCCCACTGGGCTGCTGTGCATTGGCAGGAACTACCTATAGCACAGATAGAGAGTTTACGGCTAAGGAGCTTGGCTTTAAAGGAGTAGTAAATAATTTTCTTGATGGTGTTAGTGACAGAGATTATATTATAGAACTTACTTCTGATTTTTCAATGGTTATGATGCATTTAAGCAGATTAAGTGAAGAAATAATAATGTGGAGCACAAAAGAATTTGATTTTATTCAATTGAGTGATGAATTCTCTACAGGAAGTAGTATTATGCCTCAAAAGAAAAATCCTGATGCTGCAGAGCTTATAAGGGGTAAATCCGGCAGGGTTTATGGCGATTTAGTATCAATATTGACTACAATGAAAGGACTTCCACTGGCATATAATAAAGATATGCAGGAAGATAAAGAGGGATTCTTTGATGCACTGGATACAGTGTTAAGCTGTATTAAGGTTATGAATGGTATGCTTTCAACTGTGAAGATAAAAGAGGGGTCTATGTTGAAGGCTGTAAAACGTGGATTTTTAAATGCTACAGAAGCAGCAGACTATTTGGTTAATAAGGGCATGGCCTTTAGAGATGCACATAGAGTCATAGGCGAAATTGTAATTTACTGCGAAGATAATAATATGCCTATAGAGGATTTGAATATTGAACAGCTAAAGAAATTCAGTCAGTTGTTCAGTGAAGACATATATGAATTTATAGACTATAAAAATACTTTGAATAAAGGTATAAAGAAATATATGAAATAATAACAAAATAAACTTAATGAAGTTTTATGATTTTATTAAGTTTATTTTTGTAGTAAAGGGAGAGTTTAGAACTATATTTATAGTTTTAAGCTCTTTTTGTGTTTTTTTATTTATGCCTATAGGGGAATAATTAACATATAATAAATAATACTTACATAAAATTATTATATGTTAAAATAAAAAGCCAATAAATGCAAAAAAATAAAATGCAATTTCTATAGTGCAAAAATTTCATTTTTATGTTATAATTAGAGCTGACGGTTGGAAAAATGAAAGAAATAACTATTCCATCTTGCGTTAAATTTAAAAGGGGGAGATTTTATGCGTAAAGATTTTTCACTTAGCAATGATAAAGCCATGGTGAATTTTACTTCAAAATACTGTGCTACTCATGAACAGTTGTTAACAAGTAACGGATTTAAAAGGGTTTTAAAGTCATACCTAAGCAGTATTGAAAAAAGAAATTCTAATGTTTATAAATACATAAGGAAAAGTACTGGTGAAATTGAAAAAGAAAAATTAGTAGATAATATAGTAAGTGTCTTTAAATTACTAATTGTTATGGACAGAGAATCTATATTGAAATTAAATAGTGAATATACAGTACTTTTGAAAGATAAAAATATAATTATAAGTTTTATAGAAGGGTTATACGGTTTTTGGAGAAGGTTAGAAAGATATACAATTGTTCAAAATACTAGAATAAACTATGGATTTGAAAGTGTAAATTTTATTGATGCTAACACTCAATTTTCAAAACTCATATTAGTTACTTATAGAAGAATTGAAGAAAATGTAATAGGAGCTAAGCCGAAGGTTTACAGACAGCTTCCTGCTGGAGGAAATGTAGGATTAATAATGAACTATGTAAAATGGGATATTCCAGAAGAATATGCCTGTTTAAAGAATGTACCTTTTATAGATTCAGTTCTAGTAGATCCTCCATTCATAATATATCCTAAAAAGAATACCAGATCAGGAATATTCAATGAATGCTTTGAAAACCCTATTGAAGGCTGCAAAATCAATTCAGATCATTGGTTCTGTTATCCTGCAAAGGTAGGGGAACTTTTAGCCTATGTATATTTCCATAGAGATTTTATGAGTCACGGTATTTCACTATGTAATCTCTTTGAAATGGCTTCTAGAGAAGAGTATGAAAATTCTAGACCAGATATAATATATGTGTTTGGCGGAAAAGATGATAGTGATGAGATTAAAACAGTGTTCTACGAAGATAAGAAAAATGATGTTATGGTAGGTTTTGTAAGCTACGGAGATGCTATTGATTATTTCGGATACATGAAAAAAATGACATTAACACTTCATAATTTAATAATGATTAAAAGAGGGTATCTGCCAATTCATGGAGCTATGGTGAACATTGTAACTAAAGATGATAAGGTAGCAAATGTCATAATCATGGGAGACAGTGGTGCTGGAAAATCAGAGAGTCTTGAGGCTTTTAGAGAGCTTAGTGAAGATTATATAAGTGATATGACTATTATCTTTGATGATATGGGTGTAGTAAAATTGGATGGAGATAATAGACCAAAAGGTTATGGTACAGAGATAGGAGCTTTTGTAAGATTGGATGATCTTGATCCTGGTTATGCCTTTAGAGAAATAGACAGAAGTATATTTATGAATCCCGATAAAATAAATGCAAGACTAGTTATGCCTGTAGCTACTTATAATGATATAACTAAAGGATATCCAATAGATTTATTCCTATATGCAAATAACTATGATGATGACGGTGAAAAGTTGGAATTCTTCAATAGTCTTGAAGATGCACTTCCAGTATTTAGAAATGGAGCTAGAATGGCAAAGGGAACTACTTCAGAAAAAGGACTTGTTAAAACTTATTTTGCTAATCCTTTTGGTCCTGTACAAAAACAGGAAGATACAGAAAAGCTGCTTGTTAGTTATTTTGATAAGTTCTTTAAATCTGGAATAAAAGTTGGACAAATAAGAACTTGTCTTGGAATTAAAGGGAAGGAAAAAGATGGGCCTAAAAATGCAGCAATAAAACTTTTTGAAACTATAAAAGCCATGCTTTAATAAGGTTATATATAAAATAGTATAAATTTTAAATCTATATATAATATCTATTAAAAGTTAGACTTTAATAAGTATGTTTATGATAAGGTATTTAAAATCTGTCTTACAATACATATATATGTATTGTAAGACAGAAACCTTATTTGTGAGTATTATCTATCTATACTTCTATCAGTATCCCTTCCTAGAAAAGATATTGCATATAATCCTGCTATACCAACTAGAGCATATATGATTCTTGTAAAAGTAGACATATCACCAAATAAAGTGGCAACTAAATCAAATCTGAAGAATCCTATTAAGCCCCAATTTATGGCTCCTATTATAACTAGTACCAATGAAATGATATCTAAACCTTTCATAATAAAGTTACATCTCCTTTATAGAAATTTATAATTTTATTATGTACAATTTTTATTAAATTATAACTTTTAGAGAAAACTTAATTCAGGATTATATGCACTGTTAAAATTGTATATTTCTGTCTATTGGCTGAGACAGTGATATAAAAGTACTTGTTCTTTGAACTCCATCTATAATTTGTATTTTTGTCATAAGCAATTCTTGTAAATGACTTATACTTTTACATATGACTTTGGAGAAAATGGAATATTCTCCTGTGGTGTAATGAAGTTCTACTATTTCGTTAATTTTCTTCAATTCTTCTAGTACATTTAAATATGCAGTTGCCTTATCAAGATATATTCCTATAAAGCAACATACATCATAACCTAATTTGGAATTATCAATGATAAGCTTTGTACCTTTTATAATCCCCAGGTCCTCCATTTTTTTCATTCTTACATGTATGGTTCCTCCACTTACATGACATTGTCTTGCTATTTCAAGATATGGTGTTCTTGAGTCCTTGACTAAAATGTCTAATATTTGAATATCAAGTTCATCTAAACCACTAATATTAAAATTCATCTAAATCAACTCCTACATTTAACAATCAATAATATTATAACAAATATATTGATAATTTATCAAAACAAAATTGAATAATTTTTAATAAGTTTCGTATTTTATAAATATATCAGCTAAAATTTATTAAAATAATAAAAAATAATCAATATACATATTATTATTGCACTTTTTATGGTAATTTTATACATAAAAAGTGCCTTATTTTTGTAATAGTTTTAATTAATAATGAAATGTTGTATAATTATTTTATAAAATTCATAAATTTTTCTGGAGGATTATAATGTTTTTAAAGGAAAAAAACTCTAAAATAGATATTGACTCAAATATACTAAATAAATACAAAATGGATAAAATAGCGTATTTTGACATTGAAACTACTGGTTTTGATAAATATGAAGATGTAATAATGCTTATATCCTTAGGGTGGTTTTTAGATAGAAAATCTTTTTATATAAAGCAGTATTATGCTGAAAATCCTAAGGAGGAAAAAAATATTCTTTCAGCCTTTAAGAAAGATATTAAAAAATATAATGCCTGGTGCTCATATAATGGAAAGGCTTTTGATGAACCTTTTATAGAAAATAGAATGTTAATAAACCATATAGATGATTTTGCAGCACCTTTAGAGCATATAGACCTGTATAGGCTTATAAGGCCCTATTATAAGCAGCTTGGTCTTGAAAGGTGTAATTTAAAAAGTGTAGAAAAATACATAGGCATAAATAGATTGGATCAAATAGATGGAGGAATAAGTGTAGAGCTCTATAATAAATATTTAAAGACCAATGATGGAAGATTACAAGAAATAATAATGCTTCATAATTATGAAGATGTACTAAATCTACCTAAAATATTTAAAGTAGTATTTGATATCGATAATTCTACAAAAATCGTAAGAGATAACAGTATAACAGAAAAGCAGTTGAAATATCTTAAATTTTTATTGCAGAAGAACAATATAAATATAGACACTCATCTTGATAGAATTTCTAAAAGAGCAGCTTCCAAAGTTATAGATGGTCTAATAAAGGGTAATTATGGCTCGGAAGAGGATGTTTTAGATATTATTAATAATAGTTATTAGTAAATATATTAATAATTCATTTATTATCTTTGAGATAAAAAATTAATCTGTAGGGGGTTTAGTTTAATATGAAAGTTAAAGAAATTATGAACAAAGAGTTTTTATATGTTAAAGAGGAGGATACTGTAAAAAAAGTATTGGATTTAATGACGGATAAAAAAGTAAATGGAACTCCAGTAATGAATAATAACATGGAAATTTCAGGTATAGTGGTAAAGGCAGATATATTTAGATTTTTAATGGAGCCAGGTCACTATGACAGCTATCCTATAAGTGCTGTTATGACTACAAATTTAATAACTGCAGAAGAAGAGGAAGAAGTAGAAGAAGCGGCTTTAAGACTTAGAAAAAATAATATAATAGCTTTGCCGGTAATAAATGACAAGAAGGCTTTAGGTTTAATAAGCCTAGAGAATATAGTGGATTATTTTCTAAAAGGAATTAACTAAAAAATAATTTTGGACAAGTATTTAAATTAAGTTTAGAACTAGTGGGAAGAGACGAAGCTCAAGGCAAAGTATAAAGTTCAAAGAACAAATATCAAATGGGGAAAAGCTTCGTCCTTTTTTCCATAGACGCATATATCGTGATTTAAGTTTATATGTTATCAAAAAAATTATACAAACAAAACCTCTAGAAAAACTCCTAGAGGTTTTGTTTATTTCTTTCTTTTATAATTCCCTTTCTATAGGCAAATAGAAGCATTTTTAGATCTTCTATTTGTTTTTGAAGCTCTATGCCTATGTCTGTATCTGCTACTCTCTTTCTTGCAGTAGAATGTTCAAGAACTACTAAGGAGGATAGTATATCAGTTTCTTCCTTTATAGCTTTTTCTGTGGATTCAAAGGGCTGATGAGATATTAATTGAAGGCCGAAAGAATTATAAATTAAAGTGTATCCGGCCATTCCTGTTTTATATTGATAGGCCTTTGAAAAGCCTCCGTCTATTACCATCAATTTTCCATTAGCTTTTATTGGACTTTCACCATTCTTTTTTTCTACAGGTACATGTCCATTGATTATATGGGATTCATTGGGGTTAAGTCCAAATTCTAAAAGTATTTTGTTGCATATATCTTCATTATCCCTAAATTCATAATAGGGATCTTTTTTTTCATAATGAGTCTCTTTTTCTGAAACAAAGTATCTTTCAAAGGTTGCCATCTTCTCTTTACCAAAAAGAGGAGATGAAGGTCCTGACCATAAATACCACATTATATCCGTATCATATTGCTTTTGTCTTGAGCCGTCTCTATGGAAAAAGCCCTCTCTTGTGATCATTTCCAAAACATCTAAAAGAGCCTTACCGCTGTATTCTTTTCCCTCTAATTTAACTTTTTTAAAATCTCCATTCTTGTCCATGGGAATGCATCCATGATATAAAAGGTTTGAATTAAATTTCAGATACAAACTTCCATTGGAAAATAAAAAACGAACATGTTTGTTTAATTTTTCACTGCTTAAAAAGGAAAATCTAAGCTTTTCTATAAGATCTTTTTCCTCAGGAGTGAGTTTATAGGGATCTTTAGGATCTATAGTTGGAAAATTTGTATCCGTTAGCTTATAGACTTTTCCATCAAGGTGAATACAGCCTTCTCTATAGTCTATCTTGTCCAGTAGCAGCCTGTTGTCCATATTGAATTCAGGATGTCTTGATATAATTTCTTTCTCCAGTTTAAATTGAATTATGGATATGGCCTTATGCATTTGAGACGTAAGTTCAATTTCTTTTAAAGTATAGGTAGTTTCACCATCAAACTTTGGAAGAAAATTTTTACAAGGATCATCTTTGTAAAATTCCATTGCAAAAGTAGCAAGCGGAAGAAGATTTATTCCATAGCCATTTTCTATGGTATCTAAATTGGCATATCTTGTACATATCCTTATTACATTGGCGATACACACCCTTGATCCAGAGGCTGCACCCATCCATAGTATATCGTGATTTCCCCATTGGATATCTACAGAATGATAGTTAACTAAAGTATCCATAATTATATCTGCTCCAGGGCCTCTGTCAAATATGTCTCCAATTATGTGAAGCCTATCTATAACCAATCTCTGTATCAATTTAGACAGGGCAATTATAAATTCCCGGGCTCTGTCAATATCTATTATGGTTTTTATTATTTCACCGTAGTACTCATGTTTATCAACTCTGTCTGGTTCTTCGTGTAAAAGCTCTTCAATTATATAGGAAAAATCCTTTGGAAGGGCCTTCCTTACTTTTGAACGAGTATATTTAGAGGAAACGTATCTGCATATTTCAATTAATCTGTACAGAGATATTTTATACCAGTCATTGATATTTTTTTCCTGCTTCAAAACTATATCTAATTTCTGCTCAGGGTAGTATATAAGAGTGGCAAGGCTTTTTTTCTCTTTTTCTGCCAGGGTATTACCAAACACATCCTCAATTTTTCTTTTAATTACACCAGAAGCATTTTTTAGTACATGAATAAAAGGTTCGTATTCTCCGTGTATATCTGTAAGAAAATGTTCAGTACCCTTAGGCAGATTTAAAATTGCCTGTAAATTAATTATTTCAGTAGAGGCCTCATTTATAGTACCATATTGTTGCGATAATAGATTTAAATATTTTAAATTATTTTCAGTTTTTAAATTCAATATAGATTTGTTTATCATAAATAACATTCCCACCCCTTTTAGCCAATATGATTGTTGATATATCGTTTTCAATATACTATTTTAACACAATAATTAATTAAAAAAAAGGATATAATTATAATATTTAGTAAATATATTGTTATTAGAATATCATAATTGATGATTAGTATATCACAATAAGGAATAAATATTAATAATATGACAAGTAATATAGAAATTTAGTATAAATTGATACCTTTAAAATATCAATTTTGAAATGTGTTTATGATTTGCAATATTTAATTACAGATTAGATATCATCAGATAAGTAGTAGGTCTATAAATAATATATTTATATGTTATACACATATGTAAAAATATGGTACAATATACCTGTATTAAAAAAGTTTATATAAAATTTATATATTAAATTCAATTTATAAAATATAATAAAATTAGTTATAGTCTATATAATAAATATTCACTTTAACAATTTAACTCTATTTTATATAGCAAGTTCTACAAGAGAGGAAGTAATTTATGAAAATTATAAATAGAATATCAGCTTTTGCAGCACTTAAGAACTTTATAGAGGATTATAAGGAATATATATTCAATTTATTTTTCTTTGGATGTCTTTTTATAGCCTTTATATATGGAATAAGCTTTAATGTAATGAATGATGGATTTTGGCATATTAAAGTGGGAGAATACATAGTGAAAAATAAAACCATTCCCTATCATGATGTTTTTTCGTGGTATGGTATGTCTAAAAATCTTGAGTGGACTAGCCATGAATGGCTGTTTGGAATACTTGCCTATTTAGTATATTCCATTAAGGGATTTATATCTGCAGCTATATTTATGGGGATAATAAATGTGTTAATTGTTTTTTCCTTATATAAGCTTTTGAGAATAAGGAGTAAAAACCGGTGGATAGCACTTATCTGCATGAGTTCCTATATAGTCATGTTTGGAAGTGAAACTTCTTTAGCCTATAGACCTATAATAGTGTCTATGCTGCTGATAATTGTTACCTGTATACTGCTGGAAAAAAATAAATATATAGCGGCTCTTTTGGTGGTTATTTTAGGGATAAACTTTCACGGAGGTGTTTATCCTATATATATAATTATATTTGCCTATTATACTCTGTTTAAAAATTATAAATACTTTATAGCAGCACTTTTAGGTATTTTGGTTAATCCCTATATATATGGTATATATTTATATACTATTAGGTCCATGAATGAAATGGATCTTCAAAAAAGGTATATAAATGAGTGGAGAGTTACCCAGTTATATGATTTAAAGGTATCTCTTACAATAATAATATTCATTGTGTTTGTATACATATTTGGAAGAGTAAAGCTAAAGGATATTTTATTTTCTGGAAGTTTTATAATACTGGCTATTTCTTCAGTAAGGCAAATCCCATTTTTGCCTATTCTGGCATTGCCATTAGTATGTCCTTATATAGAAAGAGCGCTAAATGAATTTATAAGAAGCTATGTATTTAAAAATAAGTTTGTAAGGTATACCAGACTGAAAATAAAAATTTTCAGAGGAAATCTTGTAAAATACGTAATAATTATAGGATTGGAGCTTGTGTTCATTATACCAAGTGTGATGTATAGCTATGATTTTTTCAAAGATGGAATGAAAATATTCAGTGTAAATGATTCGGATTGCCCAGTGCACGCAGTTGAATATATAAATAGACATCCAGAAATAAAAAGCAGTCATCTTTTAAGTCACTATAACGATAGTCAATATTTGATTTTTAGAGGCATACCAACCTTTGTAGACAGCAGAGCAGACTTGTTTCTTCCAAGTTTTAATAAGGATACTAATGCCTTTTATGATTTCATGCATACTTGTATAGACTTAAATAATCCACAGGATCTCATAAATAAATATGATATAAAATATATATTGATAGGCAAATCTTACTCCTTTTATAATATGATAAAATCCTATGAAAACCTGTCTGTAGTCTATGAAGATCCTGACTATTGTATTTTTAAAGTAAATTATTATATTGGTAATATCTATTGATCTATAAAGTTTTTTAGTTATATATTTTGTATTAGTTCTATATTGATATATAATTATAATAGAAATAATAAGAGATTATAAAGTTTTGCTTCAGAAAGAGTGATATATTGTGATTATAAGAAACAACACCATAGGAATTGAAAAAATTAATAAAACCTTAGTATTGAGCTTCGAAAATAATAGTGAGTTATATAAAAATGCACTATTTTTCGATTTGGAACACTATGTATATAAAAAACCCATATGCATAGGAGTTTTTGGATGCTGTTATTATGATGAAGGGGAAAAATCCTTATTTGTAACTCAATACATGATAGAAAATAAATGTGATGCTGAAAATATTCTACCTATGGTAAAAGAATATTTTAATAAATATAAAAATAATTTTGGAAAAAGATATATTGTCACATTTTCTGGCAATAACGATTTTACTGTTTTAAGATATCTGTTTAAAGAGAATAACATAGATTTTGATATAGATTCAGAATTCATTCATATAGACCTGCAAAAACAATATGAGAAGGAAAAGAAAGAATGCATAGGTCTTAAAAATCTAGAGAAGATATTTGAAATTGAGAGAGAAAGTGCGGTTATAAGTGGTTCTAATCTGGCTAAGACCATAAGTAAAATTGTAAAGGATAGAGAATATTTCTCAAGAATGCCAGAGGAGAAGAAAGAAAATATACTTTTGTATAATGAACAGGATGTAACTAGTTTGTTCTATATAATGACGGAATGGAAGAAATATGTTTAGGGGTTTTTACATATGAAGATTGAAAGTTAAAAAATATAGTTTTTAATTCTAAAATGAAAAATATGAACAGTATATGTTAATTTTATATTATTAAATAGAATTACAAAATATATTATGCTATAATTGGATTATAAAGGTTGTATATTATAAATATATTTGTAGAATATTGTCTAATTTTAAGCGTAGATATTATAATTTGAGCTTGGTGAAATTATTTACACTGAATTGTAGCATGTATTCACAGATATATTTCACATATTAAAACTAAAAAATTTAATTAAGAATTTAGTTATGAAAGGTAAACTGAAAAGTATACTCTAAAAAATGAAGGTGCATATATATGGCAGCATTTAACAGGAAAAGAATCGGCGATTTATTAGTGGATTCAGGCAAAATTACACAGGAGCAGCTTCAAGAAGTGTTAAAGAAGCAGAGAGCAACTGGAAAGCGAATTGGAGAACTTTTAATTGAGGAGAAACTTTTAAGTCAGGATGATGTTATAGATATTCTTGAAATACAAAATGGTATCCCTAGAGTATATATGGAAATGACTACTGTAGATAAAGAAGCTATACAAGCTGTACCGGAAAGTTTGGCAAATAAATATATCTTAATTCCAATCAAGATAAAAGACAATACAATTCATGTGGCTATGGCTGATCCTTTGAATATGTTTGCACTGGACGATGTTAAAATTGCCTCTGGTTATGAAGTGGAACCTTTACTTGCAGGGAAAGATGAGATACTGAAAGCCATAGATAAATACTATTCTGGTCAGTATATTCAAAAGGCTGCAGAGGATCTTACAAAAGAACACATGGCTGCTTCTACCCAGCAGGTATCAGAGGACATAGAAGAGGATGTTAAAAATGCACCAGTAGTAAGACTTATTGATTCCATTATAAAGAATGCCTCCAAGGCAGGGGCCAGTGATATTCACATAGAACCCTTTGAAAAATATGTGAGAATAAGATATAGGATTGACGGAGAACTTAAGGAAGTATTAAAATCCCCAAAGGAAACTCTTGGAGCCTTAATAGCTAGAATAAAGATACTTGCAAATCTTAATATAGCTGAAAGAAGAGTGCCTCAGGACGGAAGAATAGTTACTGAATTTGAGGGCAGTAAAATAGACCTTAGAGTTTCAACTATTCCAACTATATTTGGAGAAAAGGCAGTTATAAGAATTCTAAGCAGAGAAAACTTTATAATTGGCAAGGAAAAATTGGGATTAAATGCTTTGGAACTGGAGCAGATTGACAGTATGTTAAAAGTTCCCTACGGAATAATTCTTGTAAGCGGTCCTACGGGAAGCGGAAAATCTACTACTTTATATTCTATGCTCAATGATTTGAATTCAGATACCAAAAATATAATTACAGTAGAAGATCCTGTAGAGTATATGATGGAAGGAATAAATCAGGTTAATGTAAATGCAAAGGCGGGACTCACCTTTGCATCAGGTTTAAGATCTATATTAAGACAAGACCCGGATATTGTAATGATTGGAGAAATAAGAGACAACGAAACTGCAGAAATTGCCATAAGGGCAGCTATAACAGGACATCTTGTTTTAAGTACCATACACACCAATGATGCTCCTTCTTCTGTTATAAGACTTATGGATATGGGAATAGAACCTTATCTAGTAGCATCGGCAGTGGCGGGAATAGTATCTCAAAGACTTGTAAGAAAAGTCTGTTCTCATTGCAATGAAGAATATGAGGCTACAGAATATGAAAAGAAACTCTTAAATGTGGATGTAAACAAACCTTTAAAGTTAAATAGGGGAAAGGGCTGTGACTACTGCGGCGGTTCAGGATATCTGGGAAGGACAGGCGTCTATGAAATAATGGAAATAGAAAGAGAACATCGAGAGTATATTATGAACAATAAAAATACCGATGAACTTAGGGATTTGTGCATAAAAAAGGGCATGAAAACCTTGAGAAATTCCTGTATAGATCTAGTTCAAAAGGGTATAACCACCACAGAAGAATTAGCTAGAATAGCCTATTTAAAAGAGTAAACAAAAATCTATTCACAAAAAGGGGGTGGATAGTTAATGCCTACATTTCAATATGAGGCAAAGACACTTAGGGGAAACATAGTAAAGGGGAAAATTGATGCACCAGATGAAGAGACAATAGTTGAAATACTAAGACGTAAAGACCACTATCCCATAAAAATTGTGGAATACAAGGAAGGTTTCAATGTAAATTTATCTGAATATCAAAGAATTCCAATGAAGGATATATCCATATTTGCCAGACAGTTTGCAGTGGTGCTGGAAGCTGGTATCACTATACTAAAAGCTATAGAAATACTAAAAGAGCAATCGGAAAATAGGAAGCTGAAGAGAATACTATCAGAGGTTTTTGAAGAAATTCAAAAGGGAAATAGTCTCTCGGAATCCATGGGTAAACATAAGGACTTTCCAAAGATGTTTATAAGTATGATTGCTGTAGGAGAAGCCAGTGGAACCCTGGACAGTATAATGAACAGAATGGCAGGTTACTATGATAAGGAGTACAGGCTAAGGCAGAAAATAAAAAGTGCTGTAACCTATCCCATTATAGTAAGTGTATTTGCAGTTTTGGTAATAGCAATGCTGGTGACCTTTGTACTTCCAAGATTTGTGGTAATGCTTGACAGCCTGGGAGTTAAGGAATTACCCTTGCCAACAAGAATAGTAATGGGTATCAGCAGTATACTTCAGCATTATTATATAATAATTGTTCTAATTATTATAGCAATTATAGTTCTAGTAAACAGGGCAATAAAGACTGAAAATGGAACCAAGGCACTGGATACATTTAAAATGAAAGTACCCATGTTTGGAAGCATCTATCAGAAGATAGTTACAGCCAGATTTGCCAGGACCTTTGGAATACTTGTAACCAGCGGTCTTTCAGTGATAGACAGTATTGCCATAAGTAAAGAAGTTGTAGGCAATGTGGTAATAAAAAATGTACTGGATGCACTGGAAGAGGACATAAAAAAAGGTGAAAGCCTGGGAGAAAGCTTAAAAACCAGTAATGTATTCCCTCTTATGTTATCTCAGATGATTAAAATAGGAGAAGAATCTGGAACTCTTGACTACGTTTTGGACAAGACTGCCGAATTCTATGACGGAGAAGTAGACTCTGCTACAGCACAGATTGCTGTAATGGTAGAGCCGCTTATAATAATAGTTCTTTCGGTGGTGGTTGGTTTTATAATAATATCCGTAATATTACCTATATTCAATATCTACAATGCTATGGGATAAGGTGATTTTTATTATCAAACTAAACTTATATATTTTGTATATATAAAATAAAAAATATTTTAGGAGGCGATTTTTATGAGAAATGCATTAGCATTAAATTCAAACAACATAGAAGTAAACAGAACAAAGAAATCATTATTAAAGAAGAAAAAGAAAGGTTTTACATTGGTAGAACTTATTGCGGTAATTGCAATACTTGCTATATTGGCAGCTATTATTGTGCCTAGGGTGGCTAATTATACGACTAGTGCTAATGATGCTAAACATTTGGCTAATGCAAAGACTTTGGCAAATGCTATTGAAGCGTACAATGCTGATAATCCAACTACATCAATAGATGATAAGGTTGATTTAAGTGCTGATACTCAGAAAAATAAATTAATGTCAGATTATATACAAACTTGGCCAAATGATTTTGATACTATAACTCCACAAGGATCTGATTCTACAAAAGCACCAGCTAAATCATATGCGGCATTGAGAGAATATATACAGAGTAATACTAAAAATTAACAAATTTAAAGTAGTCAATATAAAAAGCTCGGAGATACTAATCTCCGAGTGGTTTATAAAATGAGAATTAGTATTTTTTAATATAATTAATATGCTAATAAAGTTAGTTATAAAAAAGGGTGATATTATGTTTTCAAAAGATATAATGGCTGTAAACATTGGTGACAGCATTATAAAGATAATAGTAGGGAACAAATCAAATATTAAATTCTGTGAAAGCATAAAGACTCCAGAAGAAAGTATTGTTAACGGGAAAGTTATAGAGTTGGAGATCGTAGCTTTAGCGTTGAGAAAATTTATAAATAAGAATAATATAAATGTAAAGAAAATTTCCTTTGCCATAAATGGTCAGGATATTGTTATAAGGCAGATTGAAACTCCAATAATGAAGGATAAAGAGATAAAGAAGTCAGTAGATTGGGAAATGAATCAATATCTAAGAGATGAAGGAGAAAACCATTATATTGATTTTGAAAAGGTAGATACCATAGTATTAGAGGATAAAAAAACATATAAGCTTTTAGCTGTAGCTGCACCTAGGGATAAAATAGATCAATTGGTGGAGCTTTCTAATTCATTAAATATGAAATTAGTTTCTGTAGATGTACTGTCAAATTGCATTGTAAGAGCCTTTAGAAATCTAGGCATCACTTCTAAGGAAATAGAAAGTATGGCAGTTATTGATATGGGCTATGAAACTACCAGTATAATCATATTGGAAAGTGGTAAATTTTTTATTGAGAGAGCAGTACCCTTTGGATTGAATAATATTGCCAAGGAAATATGTAGAAAAAATGGCATTGATATAGAAGAGGCTTTTAATTATATAGAAGAAAAATATGATATAAATAATTTAAAAGATGAAGATGAAACGGAAAAGAGAATAGAGACTTTAGTGGAGAATGTCTATTCCACCTTTGCAAAGGTAATACAGTTCTACACTGCCAATAATACAAAAAAGGCTATTGATGAAATTTTTTTAATAGGCAGCGGATGTAAGTTGAAAGGTATGGACAAGTTTACTAATAATTATTTTTCCATTAAAACTTCCCTTGTAGATTCACCTGAAATGTTAAATTTGAATATAAAATTCCCTGGAGATAAGGATTTTAAAACATTTGCAAGTACTTTGGGACTTTTGCTTAGAAAGGAGTAATTATGAGAGAACTTAATTTAATTCCCTATGAGCTTAAGAAGAAAAGGGATAAGGAGATTTCCATATACAAGGCAGCCTTTTATGGAATTATTGCTGTATTTATAATATTCATTGTGCTTTATATTCCAAAACTTGTTCTAAATCATTATATAGCAGAAAAAGATCAGTTGAAATTGACAATAGATGCCAACAATAATATCAATAAAGAACAAGGAAATTTACTCAGTGAAATAAATAGTTATAAGACCTATACAGAGAAGATAAATAGTATAGAAAAGGTAAAGGTTTTGATTAGTGATAAAATCAGCGGTATACAAAAACTTGTACCTAAGGATTTAACAATTACAACATTAAACTATAATAATAAAATTATCACTATAAATGGGACTACCAATAATTATAATTCCATAAGTGAATTTGCTGCCAACTTACAGCTTTCAGATAACTATAAGAATTCAAGAATAAACAGCATAACTTCTTCAGGTGGTGAAGGTGGAATTTTAAGTTATGAGTTTACTATAGTTATTAATTGATAGGCGGTGATTAAATGAATAATTTGAGTAAGAGGGAAAAATATTTGATAGTGATAATTGGAATTTTAGCTGTTATATATTTATATTATAATTTTTTCCTTTCCTCTGTAATTGACAATATAAAGGCGGAAAAATCAGCAGTGACTGCTTATAATACACAGCTGCAAAATATAAATGAAATGAAGGCTTCAAACCAAAAGCTTATTAGGCAATTAGATGATTTAAAGGAGAAGAATAATAAGAATTCCATTGCACTGCCTAATTTTGAAAAAAACCCTGAAATTGCATATAGATTGAAATCCATTGCAGATGCTAATAAGGTGAATATAAGTAATGTGAGTTTGTCTCAGCCTACTACTTATAGTCAGAGTTCTAACACTACCAGCAGTTCAAGTAATAGTAATAATTCACAGAACAATAATACTGTTAATGCAAAACCAGGAAGTCTTTTGAGTATACCAGTGAATTTAAGTGTTAATGGAGAATATGATGGAATAATAAAATTTATTTCTTCTATAGAAAAAGATGAGAGAATTTCTATAATAAATACCATTAATTTAGGTTCCCAAGATGGTAATGGAATTACGGCAACTATTACATTGAATTATTTTTATGTTACAGCATCTGATAAGAATAAAGCAGAGTATGATTTTAATAAGGGGGATTATGGTAAGGATAATCCGTTTAAATAAAAAATAAGCCTGTTAAAGATATTAGATTTCTAAACAGGCTTATTTTTATTGTTGATCAGAGTAATAATATATTATATTTCCCCAATTTTGATCCTCTTGAATTTCGTTATGGATATTATTTAAGAGACAAGTAAAGGTCAGTTCATAATTTTGATTGTTAGAGTTATCGGTGACTTTTATCTTTAGCACTGATGGAGCTGAATTGTCAGAAGCTTTATTCAATTCCTCAACATTCATGCTTGATAATTGGTTTATAATAATTTTTTCAGAAGTTATGGTGTTATTTGATATAGTTTGTTCAATTAAATTATTATCTTTTACAGTTATAGCATAATAGGTACCTGATATATTCTTAGTTGCACTTACATTAGTTGCATTTCTCAATTCTCTTGTTATATAGTCTGCAGCAATTCGTGTATTTTGTTGGCTATAACTTTGATTAACAGATTTATTAAAAATTTTATTGCTGAAATTATTAATAGCGAAAACCAAGGTTAATACTATAAGTATTATAGGAATAACTGCTATTAACTCTATTAAACTAAAGCCTTTATTTTTCAATTTAAATATTTTAATCTCCTCCTTGTATAATTAATTTTCAGGAGTACCATCTGGAACAAAAGTTGATATTGTTATGTTGTTTAATGTATCAGTAATAGTTATTTTTCTACCACTAAAACTACTATTAGGAATACTACTAAAGGTAGTAGAATATGGTGATATATTTACATTTATATTAGAATTTTCAGGGCGATAATCAGGATTTTGTATAACCTTATCCATTTCTTCTTTCAATTCAAAAGTGTTTGTAGTTCTGGTTCCATTTAAGTGTGTATTTTTATAATAACTTACAAACATTGGAGTGAATGCAACCAATACAATAGAAATTATGGCTATAGCTGCGATTTGTTCTACTAAGGTAAAGCCTTTTTTGTTTAGATGAAAATTCATTATTTGAAACCTCCTTAGATTAATTAGCTATTTCCAAGTTTTTTTGTATGTTACAGTGGTTGATGGAGTATATGGTAGTTTATCTAGAAAATTAGCTTTAGATGTATTCTTTGGAAATTCAACACCTGCTCCACTACTGTTTATAATAATATTATTCCCTATAATAGCACCGTTTTTAACTTTTCCACTTCCATATAAGGTGATAGTTGCATTAGGTGCATACAATATTCCATAAATATTAGCATTGCCGTATAGGTTAATATTATCACTAGTTGTAGAAATAATATCTCCATTTATGGTTACACTACCTGCAATATCTATAGGCGAATTTCCTATATAAAGAGATGCATTTATAGAAGAATTCTGATTAATTCTTAAAGGTAGATTTCTATTATAACAATATAATTTAAGTTGCTTTGACAATCCAGAATTATTTATTAATCCATTTAAATTAGTTATATTATCTACAAAAAGACTTACATCTCCAGAACCATTAATTAGTAAATTGCCCCAATTTACATTTAGATTTTTGATCCTTATTATAGTATTAGTACCGCTAGGTGCATTAATTTTAAGATTATATGGACTAGTTACTGTAATATTATCATAGTATTCATTATTATAAATTTCAGGATTTGTGTTTTCCCAATTTGTAGTGATATCAGCTTTTTTGTTTAAAGTGTTTATTTCAGGATATGGATACAAAGAAAAATTTGGTGTAGGAAAATTGTAAGTAGAAGTTAGATTTGATACATTTACACTTTTGTTTGTATTATTAATTATTGGAATATAAGAGCGAATTGTACCATTTATATTAAAATCCCAATTAAGTGTTATAGGATTTATATTAGAACTTGTACCAACATCACCAACAATAGTACTACTAGCTATACTGACACTATTTATTCCCCAAACAGCTGCTGTTATATCAGAAATATCATTACCATTATCTATATGTGCATTTAATAGCATAGTTGCTGTATCAGTTATATCAGAATTAATACCATTATTAACTTTCCCTGTTGATTTTATTATAATTTTATTAGAATCAATTTCATCCTTATGTATATCAATATCAAAGCTGCCATTTTCAAAAGAATTATTATTGGATTCTATAGGAAATGATAAATTACTTTGCTGTTTTATCCACTCTGCAGCAGCTTCAGCACCACCTCTTGCAATATAATAAGCTTGAATTTTCTTCTGCTGATTTACAGATGTTTTAGTTTCTGCAGATAATGTTGTAGAAACAGCCATTATTAATATTAGTAATGAAAGTGAAATTCCTAAAGCTAGTACTAAAGAAGAGCCTTTATGTTTTCTTTTCAATTAAATCAGCTCCTTATGATAAAATTGTATTTATATTTAAAGTAAATAAGTTAATATTATGTTATTTGTCATCTTAATTAAATTATAATATATATATTATAATAAATCTATAATCTCAGTTATATCAATAAGTAGTAAATATATTTATAGTACTAAATGTAATTAATAAATTGAGATCAATAAGAGATTTACTGATAAAAATAAATATAAGATACAATATAAATCACTCCCAACATGAAAAATTTACCACATCTGTAAAATTGAATTCATCAATCCCATATGCTATAATAAAAAATATTCTATTAGGTGGTGATGATTTTGGATAAAGAAACAAAACAGATGTTTGAATTGGTATTAAAAAAACTTGATAGCATGGAAAAAAGATTTGATAGTATGGAAACAAGACAGGAGAGCATGGAAACAGGACAAGAAAGTATGCAAAAAAGACAAGACGAAATGTATTTACTTTTCAGGTCTTTAGAGGAAAATGTGAAAGTAACAAGAGCAGAGCAAGAAAAAGCAACATATATACTGGCAGATATGCAGGGTAAGATTACAAAATCAACTGAAAAAGTAGAGGATCACGAAAAGGTTATAGAGCAGATTAGAGCAATAAATTAGTATTATAATATAATAAAAGCTGATATAAAATTATTAAGAAAAATATGTGGATTACAATTTAATATATAGATTTAATGGATAGTTAGAAATAGCTATCTTTTTTATTTTTTGAACATCTATTTGTGCTTGAAAAAATCAAGGTATGAATAAATTTTTACTTTATTATATTTTCTGACTTTATAACTTTATTGGCCTAAGTTTACATATTATGTAGTAATCTACTATATAAAAATAGCATAATATATAGTAAGATGTATTACTTGTAGATATATTACACTATTGATTAATATTTTTTTACATTTTATTTTAATATCTTTAAATAGGATTTGTAGTGCTAAAGGATAATTATGAATCTTTAGATAGAAGGCAAGCGGAAAGGGGCAGGAGCAAATCGTTGAAGAAGTTTATGATATTTTCAATTATTATTGTTTTGTCATTTATTTTAACTTTTAAATATATGTTCTTAATTCGAAATAGAGCTTCTTTATATAGAGACGGTGGAGTATCTTATATTTCAGAAGTGGATGATAAGTCTTTCTATATATACAGCTATGGAAGATGGCAAAAATCCTTTATCAAGGGGGTAAATATTGGCGCTGCAAAGCCTGGTGCTTTTCCAGGAGATTTGGCAATAACTAAAGAGGAATATATTAGATGGTTTAAGCAAATAGCAGATATGAATGCTGACGCAATAAGAATATATACCATACCTAAACCTGAGTTTTATGATGCTCTGTATGAATATAATAAAAATGCATTTAAGCCCTTATATGTGTTCCAAGGTGTTTGGATCAATGAAGATGATATATCAAAGTATCAAAATGCACAGAATAATGTAATTAAAAGTGGATTTAGAAAGGATATTAAAGATGTTATCGATGTAATACATGGTAATGCCAAACTCTCTAGCAGAAAGGGTTATGCCAGTGGAACCTATACTAAAGATGTATCTCCTTATGTAATTGGATGGATTTTGGGCATTGAATGGAATCCACATTTTGTACAGAATACAAATAAGATTAATGAAAATATCAATAGCTTTAATGGCAAATATCTGTATACAGAAAATGCTTCACCTTTTGAAGCCTTTTTAGGAGAAATGGGGGACTATGCTGTTAGTTATGAAACTAAAAAATATGGAATGCAGAGACCTTTAAGCTTTACCAATTGGGTTACTACAGATACGTTAAAACACACTAATGAGCCTTTAGAAGAGGAAGATATGGTGGAAGTAAATACAGAACACATAAAGAAACGAAATTCCTTTAAACCTGGACTATTTGCATCTTATCATATATATCCATACTATCCTGATTTTATGAATTATCAGCAGAAATATGCTGATTATAAAGATAAGGATGGAAGAGTAAATACGTACAGAGCTTATTTAAAGGACTTGATAAAAGAACATACAGTACCAGTTCTGGTAGCAGAATTTGGTGTACCTGCCTCAAGAGGAATAACTCATGAAAATATTCATACGGGATTTAATCAGGGGCATATAGATGAAAAACAACAGGGGGAGATGGATGCATCAATGCTTCAGAATATTTTTGATGAGGGTTATACAGGAGGATTGGTTTTTACATGGCAGGATGAATGGTTTAAAAGGACCTGGAATACTATGGATTTAGATATTCCGGATAGAAGACCTTATTGGTCAAATTCACAGACAAATGAGCAGGAGTTTGGACTTTTAGCCTTTGATCCCGGAAAAGATAAGAGTATATGCTATGTGGATGGAGATATATCAGATTGGAAAAATGATAAATCTTTAGTAGCAGATAGCAATATGAAACTCTATGTGAAAAGTGATGAAAAATATCTATATGTTAGAGCTGATATAAAGGATTTTGATTTTGAAAAAGATAAATTATTTTTGCCTATTGACATAACTCCAAACTCTGGAAATTTTAAATATAATCAGTATAATTTAGACTTTAAAAGAAATGCAGATATGGTGATTGTGTTAGATAAAGAGAAGGGTTCAAAAATAGTTACAGATTCCTATTATGATGTGTTTTATTACACCTATGCCAATAAGCTAAATATGATTGATAGGAATATGAATTATGAAAAAAAGGATAGCGGTATATTTAATCCTATATATTTATGTTTGAATAGACCCTTGTATTTGCCAGAAGACAAAAAATTACTTCCACTGCAAAAATATGAAACGGGAAAATTTACTCTGGGAGATGCTAACCCAGAGCACAAAAACTATAATTCTCTCACTGATTATTCTATAAATAATAATACAATAGAAATCAGAATACCCTGGCAGCTTTTAAATGTTATGGATCCTTCCACAAAAATGATTATGGATGATTTTTATAGAATAAAAGAAATAAAGCCTATGAAGATACAAGGACTTTATATAGGTGGTATTTTAACTAAAAATAATACTGTCATTGAAAATAGCAATATGGAATTTTACAATTGGGAAGAATGGGATATGCCAACTTACCATGAGAGATTGAAACCCTCTTATTATATTCTTAAAGAAATTTTTAAATCAATTGGTAGTAATTAGGCTAAGGAGGAAATATGGAGAAATACGTATATTTTTCAATAATGTTTTTTTCTCTAATAATATTTTTCTTGTATATTTATATACTATATGAAAAAACTTCGAAAATTTATAAGAATAAAAGAATTGAAAAGTATGATATAAAAGTCACACCTTATATTGATTCTACTTTAGATAAGATTATAAATGGACAGGATATTGATTTTGATATATTGGAATACATTAAAAGTCAGTGTGAAAATAAATATAAAAGAGCAATAATTGAAAGAAGATTATTGCATTCTCTTGAGAACTTTAAAGGTGATTTTTGTAAAAAAATTACGGAGCTATGTGAATATATTGGAATTGTACAGTATGAGATAGATAATTTTAAAAACAGAAATCTTCATCAAAAAGCCCTTGCTTCTAAAAAGCTTGGACAATTTAGAAGTAAGTATGCCCTTGAACCATTATTAAAAGAAATTCATATTAAAAATAATGATGTTAAGTATAACATTTTGTTGGCTCTTTCAAAAATAGGAGAAGAAGAGGCCTTCATAAAAGTCTTTGAAAATATTGATGCGTCAGTGGATTTAAGTGAAAGAAGCTTAATAGAGATAGTTGATAGTTTTGAAGGAGATAAAAATAAAATATATAAAAGAATGATAGATTCAGATAATAACTTCAGTGCCTGCGTATTTATAAAATCCGCAGGAAATTGTAAAGATAAGTCTTTGAGTGATACTATAGCAAAATACTTGTTCAGTGAAGATAAGGAAAGAAGAATTGCAGCAGTAAAAGCTATTGGTAATATAGCTGATGTAAATTATTTAGATGATATCATAAAACTTTTAGAAGACAGTGCTTGGGAGGTAAGAGCAATAGCTGCAAAGGTGTTGAATAATTTTAAAAATAGTAAAATATTGATTCCTCTTGCAAAATCCCTTTCTGATTCACAGTGGTATGTAAGGTATAATGCAGCTATATCAATATTAAATAATAAAGAAGGAATAGATACAATTTCTTATATTTTCAAAGGAGAAGATAGGTTCGCCAAGGATATAGTTATATCTGCCATGGAAAATTCACCTAATGACAAATTATATTTATATGAAAATTCAGAGGACGATAAAAAGAGACAATTGGCTGCTGAAATAAAGAAATATATAGCAATGAGAGATAAGGAGCTGGAATATGAGTATAATGATGCTGGTTAGAGAGATAATTACAAATTTTAATTACATAATATTATATTATGTATTATGCATTAACAGTATATATTTTGTACAGCTTATATTGTCTGCATTTAGTTTGTATGATTATATAAAGAAAATGAATTACTCAGATTATAAAAAATACATTACTTCTGATAATATGATACCAGTTTCTGTATTAGTTCCTGCCTATAATGAGGAAGATACTATAGTGGATAATATAAAATCTTTACTGAAATTAAATTATCCTCTGTTTGAAGTTGTTGTAATTAACGATGGTTCGAAAGATGATACCTTAAAAAAGATAATTGAAACCTATAATTTAACTAAAATAGATCAGCCAGTGAGATATTTAGTTAAAACAAATAAAATAAGAGGCATATATAAAAATCTAGATGTTCCAGGATTCACTTTAATTGATAAGGAAAATGGCGGTAAAGCAGATTCTCTTAATGCGGGGATAAATGTATCAAAATATCCTGTATTTACATCTATAGATGCAGATTCCATACTTGAAAGTGATTCTTTAGTGAGAGTGATTATGCCCTTTATTGAAGATAAATCAACAGTTGCAGTTGGTGGGATTGTAAGAATTGCCAATGGCAGTGAAATTAAAAATGGAAGAATAAAGAGTATTGGATTGCCAAGTGATAAATTGGCAATGTTTCAAGTTGTTGAATATTTAAGAGGATTTCTTAGTGGAAGAATGGGGTGGGATGCTCTTGGATGTCTATTAATTATATCAGGAGCATTTGGAGCCTTTAAGAAAGATATTGCTGTACAAGCTGGTGGATATACAGGTAATACTATTGGAGAAGATATGGAATTAGTAGTTAAAATGCACGGATATTTAAGAGAAAATAAATTTAAATATAAAATTAAGTTTATACCCGATCCTGTCTGTTGGACACAGGCACCAGAAAAAATAAAAGATTTAAAAGGTCAGAGGAGACGATGGCAAATAGGATTAATGGATAGTCTCTTACGTCACAAAAAATTATTATTAAATCCTAAATATGGTGTTATAGGTATGTTTGGAATTCCATATTTTTGGGTCTTTGAGATGCTGGGACCTATAATTGAAGTTTTGGGATATATTTTTATTCCACTGGCCTATATTTTTGGTTTACTTAACCTTAGATATTTCATATTATTTTTAATTTCATCCATACTTTATGGAATAATACTGTCTATAGGTGCAATTTTACTTGAAGATTATACTTTTAGTAAATATAAATCTATTAAACAATTACTTAGACTTTCATGGTATGGAATATTAGAAAACTTTGGGTACAGACAGATGACAACATTTTTTAGAGTAGAGGCAATTCTGAGATTTAAGAAGTTTAAAAACAGCTGGGGCAAAATAAAAAGGAAAAGTTTTAGTTAGGGTATAAATATACAATAAGTAAAATTTTATTATAAAATCACTACATATATAATTCTAGTATTTGGAATTGTGTTTGTAGTGGTTTTGTTTTTTAGAAAATATAAAATTTATTCACCAAAATAGGTATATATCTTAATTTTCTGTCCATAATCAAGATATAAAATTATGGAGGAGAAAAGAGATGAAGATAAATAAATTTAAATTAAGGTTATTACTAGGCAAAAGTATCAAATCTAAAAATAAAAAGAAAGGCTTTACCCTCATAGAGGTAATAGCTGTTATTGCAATTCTGGCCATTATGGGGGCAATTCTCGTGCCTAATGTGTTAGGCTATAGAGAAAAGGCACAAAAATCCAATATTCAAACCAGCGCCAAAACTATAATGAACACCATAGAAGCTTACAATTCTGATAAAACTTCCGGTGAGGATCAAATTGGTGATGATTCAGGAAAAATTACTTATAAAGACGGTATAGATAAATTGATTGAGGAAAATATGCTTGATAGTGATAAGATACCAGATTGCCTTAAAGGTGTAAGTGAACCTACAACAGTAGAAAAATTAAGTATGGTAGCAGCAGGGGATTTTTCCATAGAAAAGTTTGATGGAAAAGCTTCAACTATAAGCATTAATACTGACGAATAATTTTATAATAAAATAATTGCTTATCTCAATAATATATAAAATCTTTTACTATAATATGGTATAATAATCTATAAAGAAAGATTTTATTTAGTTAAAAATACCTACGCCATAGAAGAATTTTACATGTTAAATATATAACTAAATTTTGGATTTAAAGCATATTTTTTAATAATTTTAAAAATTTTTAATAAAAAATATAGTTTTTAATAGAGGCTGAAGGTGTAATTTCATTAAGTATTTGTTATTATTTTGTGTTATATTTTTTGTAAGATTAAAGCTGATTATATAAGATAAGGAAGATTAAAAGCATGAACATTGTTATGGGAATATATATCGTTATTTTAGGATTACTTCTTGGAAGTTTTTTTAATGTATGTATTTATAGAATACCTAGAGGAGAATCTATAGTCTTTCCAGGCTCTCATTGTACCAATTGCAATAATAAAATTAAAGGTTATGATCTCATACCTGTAATAAGCTATATTTTTTTAAAAGGAAAATGCAGATATTGCGGGGAAAAGATATCTCTGAGATATCCAGCTGTAGAGCTTATAACTGCAGCTATATTTTATCTTATTTATTTAAAATATGGATTGATGTTTCTTACAGTAAAATATATTGTTTTAGCTTCACTGCTTATTGTAATTGGAATGATTGATTTGGATACTACAGATGTATATTTTAGTACCACAATTACTGGAGTTATATTCGGAATAGGTTTTATTATAGCTAGCTATTTTTTTAACCTGGGTATTGGAGAATTTATAATAGGAGGCATAGCTGCTGGAGGGTTTATTGCAGTTATTATTCTTATAACTAGAGGCATGGGCTGGGGAGATGCAGAAATATGCCTTGTCTGTGGTTTATTTTTAGGCTTTAAACTTTCCATAGTAATGCTTTTTTTATCCTTTATAATAGGAGGAATCGTTGGAATAGGTCTAATTTTGTCAAAAATTAAGAATAGGAAAGATTATATACCCTTCGGTCCTTTTATAGCAGTGTCAAGCCTTCTAACTATATTTTTGGGAGAATATATTGTAAATTACTATATGGCTATGTTTTAATAAAAGAGTTAATGTTAAAATACTTAGGACAAGGTGTTTTTAATAGAATAAAATGCTATATTAAAAGTGAAAGGAAGGTGAAAATCCTGATGGAATTTAAAATATTAACATAGGTATTTCTATGTATATTTTCTGAAATCAGGATGCCATGTTTAGACCCATAAAGAATACAAAGGTTTATGAACAAGTCATTATACAGATAAAGAATATGATATCTAAGGGAATATTAAAAAAAGGGGATAAACTGCCCTCAGAGAGGGAACTTGTAGATAAATTGGGAATAAGTAGAACTTCTATAAGAGAAGCTCTAAGAGCCCTTGAGATTATAGGATTGGTTGAAAGCAGACAAGGGGAAGGAAATTTTATAAGAGATAATTTTGAAAACAGTCTTTTTGAGCCTCTATCAGTTATGTTTATGCTTCAAAAAAGCAGTACTTTGGAAATACATCAGGTAAGAGTTATGATTGAAACAGAGACAGCTTCTTTAGCTGCAAAGAATATAACAGATAAGGACATAGAAGTTTTACAGGAATATATAGATAAACTTGAAAATTCCAATGATGAAGTGGACAGGAGCATTGCAGATAAGAATTTTCATTATAAGATAGCTGAATGTTCTGGAAACTTTTTGATAAACAACATATTAAGATCCGTTTCTTCATTGATGGATGCTTTTATAGTCAATGCCAGAATGGTGATAGTTAATGAAGCAGAACAGAGAGAAGAGCTTGTAATACAGCATCGAAATATATTGCAGGCATTGGTGAATAGAGATTCAGAGGCTGCAGTTACAGCCATGAGAGAGCATTTGGAGTGTATAAAAAGGCACCTCATATTGATGGATAATATTTATTCTTAGTTTTTATTTAGATATTTTAATTATTTGAATATAAGTTTCATTAATGTAAATTTTTCTCCATATATTTTAAAATTGGTTTATAGATATTATCTAAGTAGTCATAATTGAATTTCAGTTATAAGCACATAAAAACTTTGTTAAATAAATATCTATTATGGAATTAGAAAAAAACATGTGCTATTATATAGATATGGAAGAACAAAGTCGTTCTTCCAAAAAATTATCAATGGTGGTAATACCATATTACCAATAAAATATGTAGTGGAGGGAATGTAATGGACATTTTAGTTTGTATTAAACAGGTTCCAGGTACATCTAAGGTAGAAGTTGACCCGGTAACTGGAGTATTAAAAAGAGATGGAGCAGATACAAAGATGAATCCTTATGATTTATATGCTTTGGAAGCTGCTCTTACTATGAAAGAAGAAAAAGGTGGAAAGGTAAAAGTAATAAGCATGGGTCCGCCTCAGGCTATGGATGTAATAAGAGAAGCTTATATGATGGGAGCAGATGAAGGGTCTCTTGTTTCTGATAGAAAATTTGCTGGAGCAGATGTTTTGGCTACTGCTTATACCATATCTCAGGGAGTAAGAAAAATGGCACCTTATGATATTATACTATGTGGTAAGCAGACTACAGATGGGGATACAGCACAGGTTGGACCTGAAATGGCTGAATATCTTGGCATACCTCACATTGCCAATGTAATCGATATAATAGAAATAAAAGACAAATCAATAGTAGTTGCTATGGACATGCCAAATACTATTGAGAAGATAGAAGTAAGTTATCCTTGTCTTTTAACTCTTGAAAAGGACATTAATCAACCTAGACTTCCTTCCTATAAAAAGGGAATAGAGACTAAAGACAGAGAGATAAAGACAATAAGTTTAAAGGATTTTGAAGATCAAAATGAAAAAAGATATGGATTGAATGGTTCACCAACTCAGGTTGAAAGAATCTTTCCACCAGTACATGATATTAAGAGAGAAAAGTTTGAAGGCAGTGGAGATGAAGTTGCAAGGCAAATTGCTGATAAGCTCAAAGAGTTGAAATTTGTATAACTTAAAAAATTTTAAGGAAGGGGATTATTATGGGAAAATTATTTGTACATCAGGAAAAATTAACACCTGAAATTGTAAAGGATTTAATTAAAATATGTCCTTTTGGAGCTATAGAAGAGAATAATGGTAAAATTGAAATGAATGCAGGTTGTAAAATGTGTAAGCTCTGTGTTAGAAAAGGGCCAAAAGGTGTAGTTGAGTTTGTAGAAGAAAAAGTTGAAGCTATAGATAAAAGTCTATGGAAAGGTGTAGCTGTCTACGTGGACCATGTAGAAGGAGATATTCATCCTGTTACTTTTGAACTTATAGGAAAAGCTAAGGAATTGGCAGAGAAGATAAAGCATCCTGTGTATGCACTATTTGTAGGCTATAATATTTTAGATAAGGCAGAGGAGCTTTTACACTATGGTGTAGATGAAGTGTTTGTTTACGATTATGAAGAGCTTAAAGACTTTAGAATAGAACCCTATACAGCAGCAGCGGAAGATTTTATAAATAAAATAAAACCATCTACTATATTAGTAGGGGCAACTACTATCGGAAGATCTCTGGCACCAAGAATAGCAGCAAGATTTAAAACTGGTCTTACAGCAGACTGTACAATACTTGAGATGAAAGAAAATACTGATTTAGTTCAGATAAGACCTGCTTTTGGTGGAAATATAATGGCTCAGATAATTAATCCAAATCATAGACCTCAAATGGCTACCGTAAGATATAAGGTTATGAATGCACCGGAGAGAAGTGAGAGTATAAGCGGAAAAATAAATGCCTGTAAGATAGATAAAGAAAAGTTTAATTCAGGTATTAAGGTAATAGAAGTAAAACAAAAGGAAGTTGAAGATAACATATCTGATGCTGATGCTATAATTGCCATTGGAAGGGGAATTAAATCAGAAAAAGACATTGAGAAGATAAATGAGTTGGCAGAAATTATTGGAGCAAGAGTTGCATTTACAAGACCACTTATAGAAGCTGGATGGGGAGATGCTAAAAGGCAGATAGGTTTAAGTGGAAGAACTGTAAAACCAAAATTAATTATTACTTTTGGAATATCTGGTGCAGTGCAGTTTACTGCAGGTATGGATGGTTCAGAATATGTCTTTGCAGTAAATGAAGATCCTAATGCACCTATATTCAATGTTGCCAATTATGGTATAGTAGGGGATCTATATGAAATACTTCCTGAACTTATAAAGGATGTAAAGATGTATAAGGAGGCCAACTAATATGAGTTATAAAGCTATTGATTCAGAAGATATAAAATACTTAAAAACTATTGTAGGTGACAATAGATTTTTTACAAAGGATGAAATAAGTGAGGATTTCAGCCATGATGAATTAGGCGGAGTCAGCAATATGCCGGATATACTTGTAAATGTTCTGAATACAGAAGAAGTTTCAAAGATAATGAAATATGCCTATGAAAAAGATATTCCAGTGGTAGCCAGAGGTTCTGGCACAGGGCTTGTAGGAGCATCAGTACCTTTGAAAGGTGGAATAATGATAAATCTATCCGGGATGAATAAGATACTTGAATTGGATGAAGAAAACCTTACTCTTACAGTAGAGCCAGGCGTACTTTTAATGGAAATAGGTAAATTTGTAGAAGAACATGATCTCTTCTATCCACCAGATCCTGGTGAAAAATCAGCTACTATTGGTGGAAACATAAGTACAAATGCAGGGGGTATGAGAGCAGTTAAATATGGAGTAACAAGGGATTATGTAAGAGGTCTTGAAGTTGTACTTCCTAATGGTAAGGTATTGGAATTCGGCGGTAAAGTGGTTAAAAACAGCTCCGGTTATAGTTTAAAGGATCTTATGGTAGGATCAGAGGGAACTCTGGGTATAATAACAAAGGCTGTATTAAGACTTTTGCCATTACCTAAAAAGGCTATAAGTCTTTTGGTTCCCTTTCCTGATTTAAATAAAGCTATAGGAACTGTCCCTAAAATAATAAAATCAAAGGCAATACCTACAGCTATAGAATTTATGCAAAGAGAAGTAATACTTGCAGCAGAAAAGTTCCTTGGCAAGAAATTCCCCGACAATTCTTCTGATGCCTATCTGCTTTTAACTTTCGATGGAAATAGCAAGGAAGAAATAGAGGAAGCTTATGATAAAGTGGCAAAGATATGTCTTGAAGAAGGAGCTTTGGATGTATTTATAGTGGATACTGATGAGAGAAAAGAAGCAGTATGGTCAGCTAGGGGAGCTTTCCTTGAAGCCGTTAAAGCCTCCACTACAGAAATGGATGAATGCGACGTAGTAGTGCCAAGAAATAAAGTAGCAGAATTTATAAATTATACAGATGAATTACAGAAGAAATTTAATGTAAGAATAAGAAGTTTTGGTCATGCTGGAGATGGTAATTTACACGTCTACGTACTGAGAGATGAACTGACCAGTGACCTTTGGAAAAATAAACTTCTTGAAGTATTCAAGGATATGTATGACAAAGCTGTTGAACTTAAAGGACTTGTGTCTGGAGAGCATGGTATTGGATATGCGAAAAAATTGTATATGTTTAAACAATATGGTGAGGAATATATGTCTGTTATGAGGGGAATAAAGAGTGCTTTTGATCCTGAAAACATATTAAATCCTGGAAAAGTATGTGAGTAAATGTAAAAAAGGCCTAAATACCTTTTTAGTTGAGAGTTGATAGTGTATAGTGGATAGTTGAAAGTTGCAAAAATTTAAATATAAAAATCTGTAAAATAAAAAATAGTTTAGTGACAATTGATGTTATCACTAAACTATTTTCATTGATATTTTTAAGCTAAAGCAGCCTTTAACTTCTCTATACCTACTTTAATTCTCTTTATGGATTCTTCTTTTCCAATTATATCTGCTATTTCAAAGGCACCGCCAGGGGTGAATTTTTTACCGGAAAGAGCAGTTCTAAGAGGCCAAAGTACTATTCCATTTTTTACTTCCATATCTTTAGCAAGCTGCATCATGGAATCATGTATAGTATCTACATCCCATTCTCCCAAAGCTTCCAGGATAGGAAGGGACTCATTGAGACTTGCTAGAGAGTTTTCTGTATTTGTTTTCATTTTTTTATGAGCATAAATTGCTATGTCATAGTCAGGAAGATCATTAAAGAAATCTATCATTTCAGGTATTTCATTCATAACTTCTACTCTTGTCTGAAGGAGTTCACTTATTTTAACAAGGTCCAGATTGTCTTTAGTTATAACACCTTCATAATAAGGAAGAGCAAGTTTATGGAATTCTTCGTTTGACATCTTTCTTATGTACTCACCATTCATCCATTTAAGTTTTACAGGGTCAAATATTGCTGGTGACTTGTTAATAGTTTTATAATCAAAAATCTTTACTAATTCTTCAAGATTAAATATTTCATTTTCTCCTTCAGGATTCCATCCAAGAAGTGCTATATAGTTTACTATGGCATCTTTTAAATATCCTTTATTAAGTAAGTCTTCAAAGGAGGCATCACCATTTCTCTTACTAAGTTTACTGTGTACATCCTTCATTATAGGAGGACAATGTACGTATACAGGAACTTCCCAGCCAAAAGCTTCGTATAGTCTGTTATATTTAGGGGCAGATGAGAGGTATTCATTTCCTCTTACTACGTGAGTTATGCCCATTAAATAATCATCTACAACATTTGCAAAATTGTATGTAGGATATCCATCTGATTTAATTAAAATCATGTCATCAAGTTCAGAATTATCTACAGAGATTTTTCCATATATAACATCATCAAAGGTAGTAGTTCCAGTAGTAGGATTATTCTGTCTTATAACATAAGGAATACCCTCAGCTAATTTTTTATCTATCTCTTCTTTTGACAGATGCATACAGTGTTTATCATATTTAAAAGGTCTCTTTAAAGCCTCTGAATTGGCTTTTAATATATCTAATCTTTCTTTAGAACAGAAACAGTAGTAAGCTTCACCTTTTTCAACTAATTTTTTAGCATATTCTAAATATATATCTTTTCTTTCACTTTGTACATAAGGACCTACAGGACCTCCTATGTCAGGACCTTCATCATGTACAAGACCGGTAAATGCCAAGGTTTTATATATAATATCTACAGCACCTTCCACGAAACGTTCTTGATCTGTATCCTCTATTCTAAGTATAAATTTGCCACCTTCATGTTTGGCAATTAAATAAGTGTATAATGCAGTTCTAAGATTACCAATATGCATATACCCGGTTGGGCTTGGTGCAAATCTGGTTCTAACTTCTTTTGCAGCCATTTTTCTCACTCCTATGAAATTTAAATTTAGGCATATGAAAATAAATAATAAGCACAGATGCGATGGATATTTTGAATCATACAAGGAAACAGGTTCTGCAGATAGTGAGCTATCTAAAGGTTCTGTTGACGCAGCAGGATTAAAAATAAACTAGCATACTGACTAGTTATTTATTTGAATGTGCCTTATTCCCCAAATAAAATTTAAAGCCTCTCATCCTTAGAGAACGAAAGGCATTATTAGCTATACTTATAATAATATAATAGAAAAATAGTGTCAATACATTTAAAAATTTAAGTATGAATTTCCGTCCAGTGGTACCAATATTCTCTGTGGTGGATTTCCTCCTAAAATACCTACTGAATATATACTATAAAATCTATTTCCTCTAAGTCTTATGTTTGGTGCATCCAATAGAACTCTATTTGTGCTGGCATCTCTCAATTGAAAATGATAAATTCCAGGGTTTAGAGAGGCGTAGTCTGTTACTCCTTTAAAAGGAACATTTCTAAATAAAACTGTTCCATTTGCAAGAGTAAGATTCATATTAGGTGAATTAGGAGACAGATTAGCGAATCTGAGAAATAACTTACCTGGTATCATAGGGCCCTTTGGTTCTGCAGCAGTTACTAAGCTTATATCTGGATTTATTCCAACTATAGAAGTAGTAGAAATAGTAGTTGGAGGAATAGTTACATTTTCACTGAATATTAAGTTTTCAGTACTGCCGGCAGGATATATCTTTACGGTGTAATTTCCTGGGGTAACAGATAAGTATTCCGTAAATTCCTGATAGGATAAATTTTCTACCAGTTTAGTATCATTTAAATAGATATCAACAGCGGGAGTATTAGGACTAGCGTTTAATGCTCTTACATAGGAAATAGGTGCATTTGTTTGCCTAAAATAGTTTTCGTATGAATTAGAGAACATATAAAATCACCTTTCACATATTTTTACACTTAATATTATATGCAGGCATTTGTAGTATGATAATGAAAAATTTCTAATATTATTTTAATTTATTTCTAAATACATAGTTAAATATTGTTAATTATAAATATATTTTAAAGTTTGTATTTAAAAATATAAATTTATGTTTTAAATATCTATAAGGAGAAAAGAATTATTTCTAATACAATAAAGTATATAGAAATAATTCTTCCCTATAAGTGTAATGGAACCTAAAATTATCTTCGTTACAACCTATATACATCCCTACACACCCTATAATAATCTTTCGACTATTAAAGAGCATTTTGAAACCCATATAAATCTTGGCTCGATTATATAAAATACCTTCAAAACTATATAAGATCTTTTGACCTTATATAACCTTACACTTTTTTTACCATTTAAAGGTCATAAAAAGTAATTCGGCAACCTATATAATCTCAGCTCGACCGTTATACATAATTACAAACCACATATACACCTTACGGCACATAAATAGCTTTACACCACCTATAACGATCTTCCGCCGGCACATAAACAGCATTTACAAACCACTTATATACCTTGGGCATCTTCAAAAAATAATTTAGTCAGTATGCTAGACTATTTTGAATCCTACTATATCAACAGAACCCTCTGATAGTTTACTATCATCGGAACCTGTTTCCTTGTTGGATTGAAAATATTCGTCGCATCTGTACTTATTATTTGTTTCAGATGCCTTAAGTCGAATATATTACAACCTCTACAATGGAAATCATAATATACTCTTTGCACGATAACTTTAAATCCTCTTTACGATATTTATAATACCCACATTAAAATATTTTATACAATTTAAAATAAAAAAATTTAAAAAAATTCTTGATACTTAATACTTGTTACGGATAAACTATAATAAGAGAAAATTGCTATAATTTATGAATTAATTTATTGCAAAAGTTTAAATGTACTAAGAGGAGTGTTAAAATGGAAATAAGCGATAAGAGCGTTATATTACTGGCGGAAGATGAATTTGAGGATATTGAACTTTTATATCCGTTATTGAGATTGAGAGAAGAGGGAATAAGGGTTATAGTTGTAGGTACTGGACTTAAAGATAGTTATGTGGGAAAACATGGCTATACCATTGATATAGATGAAAATGCCAATACCATAAATCCTTTAGATTATGACGGAATTATAGTTCCTGGTGGATGGGCACCAGATAGATTGAGAACAAATATATACGTAAAAAATCTTATAAAGGATATGGCAGAAAATAATAGAGCTATAGGCTGCATATGTCATGGTGCATCAGTGCTGGTATCTGCAAATGTTATACAAGGATATAAATTAACCTGCACAGACTCCATAATAGATGATGTAATAAATGCAGGAGGTGATTATACCTCAGAAGGTAATTGTGTAGACAGAAATATTATCAGTGCAAAAATACCAGGAAATCTTCCGGAATTTATGAAAAATATTTTAGATTACTTAAATAGTGAAAATTAATACTGCTAGAGAAAGGTAAAATTAGGCTTTTATTTATATGGGAAATTTATGTTATACCGTAGGTTATTCTAATAGAAAATTAGAGGATTTTATTAAACTTCTGTCAGATTATAAAATTAATTGCATAGTGGATGTAAGATCTATTCCCCATAGCAATTATGAAGGAGCAGCAGTTTACAATAGAGATAATATTAAAAAAATATTAAATAAGCAGGGAATATATTATATATACATGGGAAAAGAATTGGGAGCAAGAAATGAAGAGTGTATTGATGAAAAAGGTGAAATATCCTATGAATCCATAAGAAAAAATCACAGTTATAAGAGAGGAATAGAAAGGCTTATGCATGGCATTGAAAAAGGCTATAATATAGCAATGATGTGCGTGGAAAAAGATCCTGTAAATTGTCATAGAGCTATTTTAATAGCCCATGACCTTAAAAAAAGGAACATTTATGTTAAACACATTCTGGAGGAGAATTTAGTAAAATCCCAAGGGGACATTGAAGAAGAAATTATGGATATATATAGAGTACAACTTATTAAGAAAGTAGCTCAATTTTCCATTAACAGCATAATGAATAATGTAGATCTTGATATGGATGAAAATGATTTTAAAGTGGAAATGCTGGAAGAGGCCTATAGAATGAGAGGTAGAGATATTAATCACAAATAGAAATACTCATAGAAAGGTAGGATTAATTTGAATTTTTCCTTCAAATTTATTCATGCTGCAGATATTCATCTGGGGAGCATGCTTAATGTATATGATGAAAAAATAGAAGATACAGATCCTTTTAAAAATGCTGTATATGATGCTTTTGAAAGAATAGTAGATTATGCCTTGAAATTTAAAGTGAAATTTTTACTTATAAGTGGTGATTTGTATGATAGGGATAGCAAATCAATTAGAGCTAACAGTTTCTTTAATTTCCAGTGCAAAAGACTTTTAGAAGAAGATATAAATGTGTATATTATAGCTGGTAATCATGATCCCTTTGTAGGTAAAAGGGAAGTATTTAAGCTCCCAGATAATGTATTCATTTGTGACAGTGAAAAATGCAGTGAATTCTATATTAAAGATAGGGATTCTAAGGTGATTGCTCGTGTTTACGGTAATTCCTATAGAAGTAAATTTGACAGCAGAAAATTATATAATTCTTATAATCCTCCTGAAGATTTCATATTTAATATAGCTATGCTTCACACTGAATTAAATTCCAATAATGCCAATTATGCTCCCTGTACTTTGGAAAATCTTAAATCTAAAAGTGGAATTGACTACTGGGCTCTCGGGCATATACATAAATGCAAGATAATAAATAAATCAAATCCAATAATAGCCTATTCAGGAGTTCCTCAGGGAAGAGATATAGGAGAGGAAGGCATGGGAGGCTGTCTGTTAGTTGAGGTAGATGAGAAGAGTAATGCTTCCATAAATTTTTTACCTGTTTCTTCAATAGTATGGAAAAAAGTAGAAATAGATATAAATGAAGATATAGAAAAGGAGCCTGAAAATCTATCAGAACTTATAAGCTTCATTGAAGAGAGAGCACAAAGGTCAATAGATAAAATTGATTATATACCCTGCCAGATTCAGAAAGATATTAATTTAAATAATATTATAAAAGGCTATGCAGTTAGGTGGATTATAAAGGGAAGAGGTTCTATAAAGAGTGTATTTGAAGAAGTAGAAGATAATGTTGAGGATATAATAAAGGAAAGTTTAAATTCCAGATTCATGAACTATTATCCCTTTATATATACTGACTCCATTGATGTAAGGCTGGAGAGAGTACTTGATATTGAAAAGCTGAGAAGCAGCAATAATGTAATAAGGGAAATTTATGAATTAAGTGATGCTGCATTGAAGGAAGATAATTTAAAGAAAGATATAATGAATGTCTTTGGACAGGTTTGGGAAAAGAATTATGACGATGAAAACATAAATTACCTGAAAATACAGCTTAATAGGGATAACTTTGAAGAAATAATTAGAAAAGCCAGAGAATTGGTGATTTATAAGCTTATGGAGGATAGTTAATGCACATTAAAAAATTGTATATAAAAGATTTTGGAATATACAGCAATGCCAGTATTGATAATATTTCTCCAGGGATTGTAGTGCTGGGTGGAAAAAACAGAGCAGGTAAATCTACACTTATGAAATTCTTAAGATATTTTCCCTATGGTTTTTCTAAATCTTTGGATATTCCAGATTGTAGAATAGAATATGAGGGAGAAGTTCAAATGCTTGAAGGTAATGAGGAATACAATATAAGAGTAAAGGGCTTTTCTGATCCACTGATTACAGCATATAGTTCAAAGAAATCCTATAAGAAAAATTTATATGGTAAAATTGATAGTCTTACTTATAGAGAAATATTTACGATAAGTCTTGATGAGCTTCAAAAGGTGGATAAAAAGAATGAAAAAATTCAGTCATTGCTTTTGGGAGCTGGACTTAAGGAAATAATCAAGATACCTAAATTGATAGCTGAAATGAAAAAAGAGGGGGGAAAGATAGGAGGTAAAAATGGCAATCCTAAGATAAAGCTCTTTAAGCAAGATTATATTTCTATAAGCGAGGGTCTTAATATTAAGGAAAAAGCTTTACACCAACTGGATGAATTTAAAGAGTTTAAAGATAGATTAAAAGCTGTGGAGCAAAAAATCCATACAGTTGAAAATGTAAAAGATAGTATAGAGGACAAGATATTTATACTGGATATATTAAAAAATAATTATGAAATCTATAGAGAGCTGAATAATATTGATGTAAATTTGGGATCAGAAGAACACAGGTATGTATATGAAAACTTTATACATAAACATTTATCTTTAGAGGTACTTAATAATATAAAGGATGAATACGTCAAAATACAATCTGAATACAATAGGTTGAAAATTAACTTTTCTCAGAATTTACAAGATAGCGGTAAAATAGAAGAAGACTTTGATTTATATGGAGATAAATTGAAGGAAATGGAACTATCTATTTCAGGTTTAAAGGAAAAAATAAAAAATTATAATTTCAGTTTTAATGAATATAGAAATTCAAAAAGAGAAATAAATAGAGATATTATTGATATAAATAAGCATTGGATAGATAATTTTGCATATATATTAAAAGTAGATACAGAGGAAATACACTTTGGACATCTATGTGAGAATATAGATGAATTAAAAAGATGTAAGGATAAAATTGAATTATTAAATTCAAGGATAGAGGAATTATCCAATAGAAAAAAATTAATTACTGAAGAAAATTCAAAACCAGCATTTGTTATAATAAATAATTATTTTGTTATATGTGCCTTAATTTCTTTATTTTTTATTTTTCTAGGTTTGTTTATCTACAGTTTCAATAAGATCTTAGGCATTATTGCCAGCTTAATAGGAGGAGCTTTATGTCATAGTATTTTTAATAGCATATATTTTAATTCAAAGAAAAATAGAGAAAAGTCCATAGACGGAGATAGAAAAAATATTCATCAGGAACTTGAAAAAAATAAAGAGTTGTTGAAAAAAATTAATGTGAGAAAAAATGAATTGTCTCATATATTAGATGAATATAAAGACAAGCTGGGTATAGAAGATAAAAATATACCTTTGGATAGTATAAAGGATTATTTTAGAATCATACGAGATATTAAAAAAAGAGTAATAGATCTGGGATATACTTTGGAAAATATAAAAAAACTGAAAGAAGAAATTTTTCTTAAATTAAATAATATGCTGAATATTATTTTCATATTTGAAGGTGATCTTAAAGATTCTATAAAACTTTCAAGGGAAAGCGTAGGAAGCCATATAATTAGCAGCAGTGAATATATATTTGAATCCGTTAAAAAGTTAAATAATATTAGAAACAATTATACTGATTTTAAAAATATAAAAATTATGAAATCTGCTATGGAAGAGGATATATTGAAAAAATTTCAATTGGATATATCAGAAAAAAATTCTACTGATTTTTTAAATGAAATTAATAAAAATATAGAGAATTTCAATATTTACTATGATTATAAAATTAATTTGGAAAGATATGAAAATCTAAAAAGACAATTAATTCATTCACTAAAATTGGAAAAGGTAAAGAAAATTTTATTAAAATCTCTAAAGAATACTGATGGCAGTGACATCTTTGCAGCCTTTAAAAAATATATAGAAAATTACATAAGCAGAGAAGAAATAGATAGAGAGATAAGTGACTATAATCAAAAATTTAAAAATGAAATGCTGAAATTGGAAAATTTAAAGGATGAGAGATTAAATATAAAAGAATTCATGAAAAAATTATACAGCAGTGAAGACATATATAAGGCCCAAAAGAAAATAGATAGTGGAAGAAGAGCATTAAAAGTAAAAGCAGAGGAATATGCTATATATAATGCAGCAGCATTTATTCTTGAAAAGGTTCAAAAAACTTTTATAGACAATGCAAAAGATACTATTTTGGGAAGTGCCAGTGATATATTATCCAATATAACCCAGGGAGAAATTGTTTCAGTATTACCGCCAGATGATCTTACAGAGTATGATTTTAAAACCTGTAATGAAGATGGAAAATTAAATGAAACTACAGATATTTTAAGCAGAGGAACAAAGGAACAATTATTTTTATCTGTGAGACTCAGCAGAATAAAGGAGATTAAAGAAAATCTTCCTGTGATAATTGATGATTCTCTAGTGAATTTTGATAACAATCACCTTAAAAATGTCATAGGAGTTTTAAAAAAATTATCTGAGGAAAATCAGATATTTATTTTAACTTGTCACTCAGAATTAGTTAAACTTATCTATGAAGAGGATAGAAATGCTCAATTCTTTAAAATAGATCAGGGAAGTTTTAGCGAAGTTGAAGGAAATGTCTTATCAGATTACCTGGGTTAGATTAATGGATATAAACTTATATTTAATTTAGCAATAAAGGACTGAAATTTATAAATTTGTTTTAGAAAATAATTAGATTAAATTATCAATGAAAGGTCAGGTAAATTAAATGAATTACATAAAAAGCGCAGGAAAAATATTATTGTATCTCTTAATTTATTATGGATTTCAACTGCTATTTTTTTTAATACTTGGGGTAGATGCACTTTTAAAAGGTCTGAGCAATACTGAAATGGAAAGCTATATATATAAAAATTCAGGACTTATGATGATTTTATCCATGATTATATCTTTGATAATATATTTTTTCATACTTAGAAATAAGGAAAATAATGTATTTAAAAGATATAATTTTAAAAATATAGGTATAAAGAATATTATGTTAATAATAGTAATCTGTATATCCTTCTCCATGATTTTATCTGGAATTGTAGAATATGTGATAAAGTTTTTTCCATCCTATAATGAAACTTCTAAAATGATAAGTATGTCCATGAATTCTATACTGGGAATACTGGCAGTGCTGCTCTTTGCACCTATTTTTGAAGAAATACTATTTAGAGGAATGGTATTAGGTGAGATAAAGAATAAGGTTAATATAACCGCTGCCATTATTATTCAGGGTGTTCTCTTTGGAATTTACCACATGAACTTATTTCAGAGTATTTATGCAGGGGTTTTAGGAATTTTATTAGGTTTTATATGTGTAAAAGCTGGAAGTATAGTAGGTTCCATAATAGCACATATAACCTTTAATATCTGTGGAAGTACGGTATTACCTTATTTAGTGGAACTTAGCGGAAAATTTGCATTCTTATATATTATAGCAGGAGTTCTTATTTTTATAATATCACTATATAAATTCAATAGATGTAATATTTTAAATAGAAATGGAATATATGATTAGTAATATAAAATAGGAGAAAAGCTTTCACCATATAGTGAACAAAAATCTCCATCACTTTCCCATATTTGATATTTGAACTTTTTAAACTCTCCACTATCAGCTTTCCACTGAAAAAAGTGCTGTCACATACATATGAAACAGCACTTTAATTATTTATTTTATGTTCAACTAAGCTTTATTTTTGATATTATATTTAAGGAAAATTACAGAGCTAAAGCATCTTTTTCACCAGTTCTTACTCTGATTACTTCATCTATATTTCTTACAAATATTTTGCCGTCTCCGGGATTTTTTGTCTGATTTACTTTGATAATAGTTTCAACTACTTCATCTACATCTTCATCATTTACTACTATAGTAAACATTCTGTTTGAGATTAGTCTATGCTGATTTGAGATTTCCTGTTGTGTATAATCATTTGTGCCGGGAGTCCATTTAGTTGGGGTAAAATCTACTTTCTTTTTACCTCTTCCAAGTACTTTTCTACAAGTAAAAGATGCAAAGCCAATTTCTTTTAGAGCTTCTGCGGTTAAACCTACCATATTCATTCTAACAATAGCAGTAATTTCTTTCATAATTAAAATCCCCCTTGTAACAAATTTTATAGACCTTTTAAGCCAGTACTTATAGTATATACTTCGTCTAGTGAGGATATAAATATTTTACCATCACCGAAATTTCCATTTTCAGCGGTTTTTGCATTATTTATTATAATTCTAAGGACATCATCTTTGTCTTCATCATTTACACCAACCATAAGCATTTCTTTAGGAATTTCATCGTAATGAATAGATCCAGCAGTAATTCCCTGTTGTTTACCTCTTCCAACTACATCATATTTTGTTACAGCAGGAAATCCTGCTTCATTTAATTCTGATAATACTTCATTTACTTTCTCTGGTCTTATAACAGCTTTAATTATTAACATAACAATCTCCCCCTAAAAATAATAATTCAAATGTTTTTTGTTATTAAATCCTATAAGTAAACGTTATCATTTTGTCCTTAAAATGTCAATGCTTTTATAATATATTTTCGTAATTTGTATAAATTTTGTAAAATGTATTATAAAATATTTATTATAACACTATAAATTTTGTGAGATTATAAAGAGGTTACTGCTTTGATTACTAGCAGTAACCTCTTGTGAAGGTTTAATATTTTAAATTAATTATCTATAGTAAGATCTTCTTCGTCCTCTGTTTGAGAAAAATTTAATTATTTTATATATAATAAATATTATTACAGCAACGGCTGCAACTATAACAGCTGTTACACCACCATAGAGTAGTTTATTATCACCTATTAAGCTACTGGTAGAAACACCAGGGTACAGCTTATATTTTTTTGTCACTCCTCTTTCTGTTAATGTAAGTGTTCCAACAGAGGTATCTTCTTTTAGTTTCCATGGATCTAAGGAGGAAACATCAGCTGTTACTTTCTTTTCTCTGTCGTTTAAATTATTTTTGTAGTATTTAGCATTTTCCTTTAATACCAATGGTACTTTAATAGTTTTTTCTGGACCCAAAAATGCTAATGGCTTATAACTGAGAGTTTCTGTTTTATAAGTTGAATTATTTGAATATAGGTTAGTATAGTTTATAGTATAGCTGTAATTAATTAGATTTTCCATATCTTTAAATACTAAAGTATCTTCACTGTCATATCCAGAATTCATAACCACACCTATAATTTTTCTGCCATCCCTATCAAAAAGTGCCACTAGACATTTTCCTGCTTCTTTAGTGTAACCAGTTTTACCACCAATACAGGTTTTATCGTAAAGGGAAGTTTCCTTATCTAAAATAAGCTTATTTCTATTTTCTACAGGAATGTTAATTCCGTCTTCAGTAGTAATAGTAGCCTCCTTTTGTTTTACAGTATTTAATATAGATTTATTTGAAAAGGCAGCTTTGGCAATTACACTCATATCGTAAGAAGTGGTGTAATGTTGAGGGTCGTGAAGCCCATTAGGTGTTACAAAATGAGTATTTTTAAGACCAAGTTCTGATATTTTTTTATTCATTAGTGCTGAAAATTCTCTATTAGTATCGCCGACATTATAATCAAGTTTTCCAAGTATATTATCTGCAATCATATAAGCTATGTCATTTGCAGAATATACTAATAGTCCTTTCATAGCATTATCTACAGTCATCTGTTGTCCTACATTTAGAGGCTTTTTATCTAAATTTATAGATGCAGAAGGTTGAGATTTTGCACTGGAAGTATATGTAAGTAAATCAGATGGTTTTTTTGATTCCACCAGTAATAAAGCAGTTAAAAGTTTTGTAGTACTTGCAGGATATACTCTATCATCTAAATTTTTTTCATATATTACTTCTCCGGTTTCAGCATCTATTGCAACGGCAGTTTTAGCATAGAGCTTAGGAGGTTCACTGGTTCCAACGGCGAAGGCTGTAGAACTTATAGAAAGAGAGATTGACAAAGTTAATATTAAAGAAATAATTTTACGTTTCAAAATTCATCGCTCCATTTTAAATAAAAAATTTTAATATATGTTAAATTAAAATAACTTAAATTTGTATTTTAAGTACATACTTTATTTAAAATAAATTTTAAATAAAGCCAAAAGACATAATAAGTATATCATTTAATAAAATTCATAACAACAAAAAAACTATTCGTTCATTTATTTTTAAACACTTTTTCTTGAAATAATAAAATGTAAAAGAGCAGTCTTTTATAGGCTGCTCTAAAATAGATATTTTGTAAGAATAATTATTATTAGATTCTAGATGAAAATTTCTTTTATGATTAAAGTTATATAAATTTAATCATGGAATAAATTTAAACTGATTTTTTTCCTGCTAGATTTATAGAAAACATAGATATGGCCATAACTCCAATATATATAAATACATAATATATTGGTATTAAACCTGCTGTAAAAAAGAATTTAAAATATATAAATAAAGCTAAAGAAGCTAAACACCAAAATATATAAGTGCTTCCCATTATATTATTCTTTTTTCTCCAGGATACAGGATCCTTCATTTTACCAATTATTTTATCTCTAGATCTATTATCTGGAGAAGTTTTTACTATAAGGGTTTTATAATAAATACAGAATGCTAATGAAATTAAAGCTATACCTAGAAAAAAATATGAAAAGGAAATACTAGTAACAAACATGATAACACTCCTCTCAAATTCTTATTTGTAAATAGTATTCCCTAAAAAGTAAAAAAATAAAACACTATAACAATTTATTAGAAATATATAAAGATAAATCAGTTCTCACATAATTATTTTTATATAGTAAAATTGTTTAGTGTTTAAAAAATAGTTTATTTCTTCGTATGGACTTTTATGTTTAGAAATTTATTAAACAAGTTTATTAAATCGATATACTGATACTCAACATAGGGTTTCTCATCAGAGGTTAAATCACTTTTTATGTTCTTTTTTGAAATAGTAATATCAATTATTTCGTCATTATGTTTAAATTTTACGATATAATTTTCAATACATTCAGTATCTTTTATTATTGTAAAATTTGTAGGCATTGTACATATTTTTTCAATGGATATAAGATTGGCTTTTACTATGGGCCTTCTTGATATTAATTTTTTGAACAAATAATTAAAAAGTTGAATTAATGACAGTATGAATAAACCACTAAAAGTTAGTCTATAATACATTTTAACATATACAATTGTATCGAAATAAAGATTATATTTATTAAAAAAAGATGAATTCAAAAAAATATAAAGTATAATTGGCGATATAAAAAAACAAATTACAAAAATTATTACATAATCTAATAATTTCTTCTTCAAAACAAAATCCTCCTTAAAAAGTCAATATGAAACAAAAAATTACTATGTAAAAATTATAGTCTAAAATACTGTAATTTAAAAGAGTTAATATTAAAAAATAGGCTGTGTTTAGTATATAGTTTTGATAGATATACAAATATATTAATAGTTATATTTTTTATACCAATATAAAATTCATTAATATCTATAAAAATAATATATATTTTAAATTTTTGTTAATTGGTATAAATTTGGAAAAAACTATTTATTTTTTTATTATAATAATATATAATAGAAAAAAACAGATGTAAACATTATCATTAACATTTTTTAGGGGAGAGTGTTATTATGGGGAAATGTCCTTTTTTAAGTAGTAGCAATAAGTATGTTGAATGTTTTGAAAATTGTGCGTTTTATAATTTAGAAGATACAAATGGGGAATGTCCTTTTAAATCAATTACAGGAAAATCTAACAACAAAATCAGAAAACTACATTACAATGATTATATGGATGAGGAATATGTATTAGATTTTGAAGAAGAATATGAAAAGGTAGAATATTTATAAATTAATTTAGTTGTGACAGTATAATAAAATTCCAACAAATAAGATTTTATCTTATTGTAGGAGGGTGTGTTTTATGGAAAGAACCTTGGTGTTAATAAAACCAGATGGAGTTAAGCGAAAATTAATAGGAGAAATTGTAGGATTTTATGAGAGAAAAAATCTTAACATAATTGCTTTAAAAATGCTAAAAGCTAGCAAAAAATTAGCAGAGGATCACTATAGTCAGCATAGGGGGAAAGAATATTTTAATGAATTAATTGAATATATAACTGAGAGCAGGCTTTGTGCCATGATATTAGAAGGAACGGATGCAATAGCAATTGTAAGAAATATTCATGGTAATAAAGATCCTAAAATTGCAGCTATGGGCACTATAAGGGGAATTTATGCTGATGGAACTACAAGAAATTTAGTTCATGCATCTGATAATAGTGAAAATGCAAAGAGGGAAATAGGAATCTGGTTTCCTGAGTTTGAAAATTATTAAAAATAATATTAAAATAAAAAGTAAAGGGAATGAAGTACCTTTACTTTTTATTTTGGAGTTGATAACTATGAAAAAGCCCAGAATTATTAAAATATTTGGTTATATGTATGAACTCAATAAACGTAATTTAAAGGTGTATAGAGTTCCTAAGAGAATTCCAAAGGTTGATCCCATTGTGGAAAATTCAATTCATTGGGTAGGACATGCCACTACTGTTATAAATATGTATGGAAAAGTATTTTTAACAGATCCTGTGGAAGGAAATCTTGGCCACTTAAAAAGACTGGTAAATCCATCTATAGATTTAACTGATATCAGTCTGGATTATATACTTATAAGCCATGGTCATATGGATCACCTAAATTACAAAGTTTTAAGCAGGCTTAATAAAAAAACTCCAATTATTGTCCCAAAGGGCATAAAAAATATGCTTAGATTTAGAGGCTTTAAAAATATACATACTCTAAGTGCTGGACAGATATATAGAGATAAGGCTATAACAATTACAGCTGTAGAGGCAAATCATGTAGGAAGAAGATATCCTGGACTTGGCTTTGGTGATAGTAATTCTTATATAATCCAGCATAGAGATAAAAAGGTATTGTTTGCTGGGGATACGGCCTTTACAGATATATATAAAGGACTTACACTTAATGCAGCTATAATGCCTGTAGGATGTTATAAGCCTGATGAATTTACAAAGATGCATTGTACACCTAAGGAAAGTTACCAAATGTTTAAAATGATGGATTCTGGAATAATGGTACCAATTCACTACAAAACCTATATTTTAGCTCAGGATGAAGATGAGGAAACAGAAAAGACACTTAAAGCTATAGATGATAAAAAAATAAAGATTATTGATGTAGGAGGAACTGTGAAGATATAATTAATGTTAAAATTGCTAAAAAGTATAAATAATTGTTATTTTTCTAATAATACCAATATAGAATATATTTTAAAGGAGAATAACTATGTTTAAAAGAAGTTTAATTACAGTTTTATTTTTACTTTTTATGTTAAATACAGTAAGCACTGCTTATGCTGAAGTAAAAGACTCCAGAGGCTATACTAGTACTAAAAATGATGCTGTTGTAATGGAAAAATTAGTTCAGTTTAGAATTTCCATAGAAGATTTTTTAAAAGAACGTTTAGGTTTTGCAGAAGAAGATATACAGAAATCTAAAGATTCGGGAAAAAATGCCTTTGATTTAGCTAAAAGAAATGGAATTACTGAAAAACAGCTTAAAGATAGTATAATAGAAGTAAAGTGTAAAAAGGTAGATGAGGTATTAAACAAGGGAATTATTACAGAAAAGATGGCAGATGTTATGAAAAATATTATAAAGTCCAAAACAGAAAAATGGAATGGAAGTTTTAATACTATATCTTTTTAATAGATAGAAATTCACAAAAATATATTTAGATGGTATGGGGGGATAAATTTTGGAATTTAAAAAGGTTAATAATAAATGGATATTGAGATTGGACAAAGGAGAAGAAATTATTTCCACTCTAAAAAGTTTCTTCAAAGAAAAAAATATAAAATGTGCTTTCATAAGTGGAATTGGTGCTGCCAATAAGCTGAAACTGGGAGTCTTTGATGTAAAAAAGAAGGCTTATAATTTAAGAGATTTCTCAGGAGACTTTGAAATTACATCCTTGATAGGAAATATAACAAGCTTAGATAAAGATGATATTTATGTGCATCTCCATGCAACTATTGCAGATATAGAATGTAATGCATATGCGGGACATGTTAAAAGTGCCTATGTGAGTATAACTGCGGAAATACTTATAGATGAAATGGAAACAGAAGTGGGGAGGGACAAAGATCCAGATTTAAAAATCAATATATTTAAATTTTCACCTAACTAACTTGGCGTAAGTCTTCCACGCACTCTGTACAGCCCTCACACAAAATCGAAAAGAAGATTTTGGTTCTCTGCCTGCACTCTGTGAAAGTGATTCGCACCAAATTAAAATTTGGGCTCTCTACTTTTCTTAAAGTGGGAGTTCGACGCCAAGTAAGTCATGCATTTGCAGTTCTAAAATTCAGATGGGGTAAAAGAATCCCCACCGGAATTAAGAACTTGCTTCAATAAAAATTTTTGTGTCAAAAGTTACCTCAAATTCATATTATGTAACAATGAATTTAAAATTTAGCATTGTTTTTTTGTAATGCTTTAGGAGGTAGCTATGAAGAAAAAGTTATTTTATTCTTTTGCGATGCTTTTATCTGTAATTTTAATTGTAAGTGTTTTTACAGGCTGCGGCAGCAGTACTGACAGCAAAACTTCTATTAAAAAAGTAAAACTTAATGAAGTAACCCGTTCAGTATTTTATGCACCTATGTATGCGGCTATAAATCAAGGGTATTTTAAAGAAGAAGGGTTAGAGCTGGATATTAGCACTGGGCAGGGAGCAGATAAAACTATGCAGCAGGTAATAAGTAAAAATGCAGACATAGGTTTTTGCGGACCAGAGCAGTCTATCTATATTCAAAACCAAAATAAAGAAGATTATCCTGTAGTTTTTGCACAGCTTACTCAGAGGGATGGATCTTTTCTTGTAGGAAGAAATGAAGAAAAGGATTTTAAATGGGAATCCTTAAAGGGTAAAACTATTATTGGAGGAAGACCAGGCGGAGTACCAGAAATGGCACTGGAATATGTACTTAAGAATCATGGAATAGATCCTAAAAAGGATGTAAAAATAATAACAAATATTGACTTTACTGCTACTTCAGGAGCTTTTAAAGCTGGTACTGGTGACTATGTAGCACTTTTTGAACCTACAGCAAGTATTTTAAAAAAGAGTAATTCTGGATATATTGAAGCATCCATAGGAGCAGCAGCAGGTGCTATACCTTATACCTGCTATTTCGCAACAAAATCCTATATAGATAAAAATCCTGATGTGATTCAAAAATTTACTAATGCTATCTACAAGGGACAAAAATGGGTAAATAGTAATAGTGATGCAGCAGTGGCTGAAAAGATTAAATCCTTCTTCCCAGGAACGGATGTAAAACTTATACAGGAAAATGTGAAGAACTATAGAGCTGTAAATGCCTATGCTACTGATCCTGTAATAAAGGAAGATGATATAAACAGACTTATGGATATAATCCAAGGTTATAACAGTAGCTTAATCAAGAAAAGACCAGCTTTTAGTAAACTCGTAAATACAGATTTTGCTGCGAAGGCTGTGAAAGAGGTTAAGTAATTATTATACAACAAAAAGCATCATGGAAATTTGTTACGGGTTAATAAATTTTCATGATGTTTTTATTATGATTTCAGAAAAGTTATAAGATGTATCTAATAGAAAGCGGATTAATTCAAAGACTATTATCTTGATATAAAATTTTTTGGCATAACTGATATATTTGAAAAAGGTACAAATGTAATTGTAATATATTAGATATTGTAATTGTATATTTTTGTTTATGATATCAAAACAAATGAGACTAGTAGATGAAATAAATGGAGAAGAGAAAAATGGTCTTCTTTTTATGTTTATATTAAGTAGCTTAGAGGTATATTTATGTTTATAATTGTGAAAGTTTTGACATATATACTTTAATGTTATATAATAACATTAAAGTATTAAATATCAAAAAAATATAATTTGTAGTATATAATTTGCGCTAAATATAATATCATATATAATATAGAATATTATATATGATATTAAAAAGTTATTTTTACTTATAAAATAATTTTTTAAACTATATTTATGTTAAATAATTAGCAATACTATTATGAATAGGTTTTCATTAAATAATATCTATACTTAATCTATAGACATTGTTTTTGGAATATAATAAATATTAAGAAAGAAGTGTATATTTATGAAAATTACAAAAACTGATGAGTTGGACATAGGGTTAGAGAAAGTTAGATCTGCTCAAAGAAAGTTTTCAACTTATTCTCAAGAACAAGTTGATGAGATCTTTAGAAAAGCCGCCATGGCAGCAATTGATGCGAGGATACCACTTGCAAAACTAGCAGTAGAAGAAACTGGTATGGGACTTGTAGAAGATAAAGTTATAAAGAATCATTTTGCAGGTGAATATATTTATAATGAGTACAAAGATGAAAAGACCTGTGGAGTTATAGAAAAAAGTGAACCTTATGGTATTACTAAAATTGCAGAACCAATAGGGGTTATAGCTGCTATAATACCTACAACAAATCCTACATCTACAACGATATTCAAGTCATTAATAGCTCTGAAGACAAGAAATGGTATATTATTTTCACCACATCCAAGAGCAAAAAATTCAACAATAGAAGCAGCTAAAATAATACTTGATGCAGCTGTTAAAGCAGGTGCACCAGAAGGAATAATAGGATGGATAGATGAACCTTCAATTGAATTAACTCAATATTTGATGCAGAAATCAGATATAACACTGGCTACAGGAGGGCCATCCATGGTTAAATCTGCTTACTCATCTGGTAAACCAGCAATTGGAGTTGGTCCAGGAAATACTCCTGTTATAATTGATGAAACTGCACATATAAAGATGGCAGTAAGTTCAATAATTCTTTCCAAAACCTATGATAATGGAGTTATATGTGCCTCAGAGCAATCAGTAATAGTTTTAAATTCAATATATGATAAAGTTAAAAAGGAATTTGAAGAAAGAGGCGCTTATATAATTAAGGAAAATGAATTAGATAAAATGAGAAAAATAATTTTTGTAAATGGAAGTATAAATCCTGATATAGTAGGTCAATCTGCATATAAAATAGCTTCAATGGCAGGAATAAGTGTGCCTAAGACCACAAGAGTTCTTATTGGAGAAGTTACTTCTTTAGGAGAAGAAGAACCCTTTGCTCATGAAAAATTGTCTCCAATTCTTGCAATGTATAATGCTGAAAATTTTGATGATGCATTAAATAAAGCTGTAATCCTTGTTAATTTAGGAGGACTTGGACATACTTCAGGGATATACGCAGATGTGACAAAAGCAAAGGACAAGATAGATAAATTTAGTAACGCTATGAAAACAGTAAGAACTTTTGTTAATATACCAACAGCGCAAGGCGCAAGTGGTGATTTATATAATTTTAAGATAGCTCCTTCATTTACACTAGGTTGTGGTTCGTGGGGAGGAAATTCAGTATCAGAAAATGTTGGTCCAAAACATCTCTTAAATATTAAAACAGTAGCTGAAAGGAGAGAAAATATGCTTTGGTTTAGGGTTCCTCAAAAGATATATTTTAAATTTGGTTGCCTTCAATTTGCATTAAGAGAATTAAAGGATTTAAATAAAAAAAGAGTCTTTATAGTAACAGGTAAAGTTTTATATAAACTAGGATATGTTGATTCTATTATAAAGATTCTTGAAGAAATAGGTGTTGCTTTTAAGGTATTTAATGAGGTAGAACCAGACCCTACCTTGGCTACAGCTAGAAAAGGTGCTGAGGAAATGCTGCGTTTTAAGCCTGATGCTATAATAGCTCTTGGTGGAGGTTCTCCAATGGATGCTGCAAAAATAATGTGGATACTATATGAACATCCTGAAGTAAGATTTGAAGATTTAGCTATGAGATTTATGGATATAAGAAAAAGAATATATAATTTTCCAAAGCTTGGCCAAAAAGCTATGATGATAGCTGTAGCAACTTCAGCTGGTACAGGATCAGAAGTTACTCCTTTTGCTGTAATAACAGATGAGAAAACTGGGGTTAAATATCCATTGGCAGATTATGAATTAACTCCAAATATGGCTATTATTGATGCTGAATTAATGATGAATATGCCTAAAGGATTAACAGCAGCATCTGGTATAGATGCATTAGTTCATGGTATAGAAGCTTATACGTCAGTACTTGCTTCAGAATATACAAATGGACTAGCACTAGAAGCAATAAGGTTAATATTTAAGTATTTACCTCAGGCTTATTTAGAAGGAACTACTAATGAAAAAGCGAGAGAAAAAATGGCCCATGCATCAACTATGGCAGGTATGGCTTTTGCTAATGCTTTCCTAGGTGTATGTCATTCTATGGCACATAAATTAGGGGCAGAACATCATATACCACATGGAATTGCTAATGCATTATTAATTGAAGAGGTTATTAAATTTAATGCGGTAGATAACCCAGTAAAACAGGCTCCATTTCCTCAATATAAATATCCTAATGCTATATGGAGATATGCAAGAATTGCAGATTATCTAAAATTAGGCGGTAATACAGATAAAGAGAAAGTTGAACTCTTAATTAAGGCTATTCATGAATTAAAAGAAAAATTGAATATACCTTTAACTATTAAGGATGCAGGAGTTTCAGAAAAGAATTTTTATGCAACTTTAGACAAAATATCAGAGCTAGCACTTGATGATCAATGTACAGGAGCCAATCCTAGATTCCCATTGACAAGTGAAATTAAACAAATGTTTATAAATGTTTTTGATTAACGAATAATATGTAAATATAGTTTATCTTTAAAACTAGTAATTTATAACATGTATTTTCATTAGTTCATCAAATAATGGAAATACATGTTTATTATTTTTGGTAACATTTTAGTTTACATATTTAAATTAGTATTTTATAGTATATATCTGTATTATTTGGTAAATGGTAGAGATATATTTTTATTACTTTGTTTGGTAACGGTTTAACTGAATATGATTTAATATATCAGGCTAAAAGGTTGAATATAGAATTATTGGTAGTAAAATACTTTATAGGCAACTAATTATAGTGCACATGATCTTTTAATATTATATGATTAAAGCTACTAAATAAAGAATTTAACTGCTTTTCTTATTAATATTAATCTGTATATTGAAATTTTTTAATTTAGTCAAACTATAAAAAGAAGGGATTATGAAATGAATAAAGTAGTTAAATTTGAGAATTTGAGGTCTATTTTTAAGGATGGAATGACTATTATGATTGGCGGTTTTTTAGATTGTGGTACACCTGATGGATTAATTGATATGTTAATTGATTTAAATGTAAAAAATCTAACGATTATAAGTAATGATACTAGTTTCCCAGATAAAGGTATAGGGAGACTAATAGTAAATAGTCAAGTAAAAAAAGTTATTGCTTCTCACATCGGTACCAATCCTGAAACAGGAAGAAAAATAATTACTGGTGAGATGAATGTAGAACTTTCACCTCAAGGAACATTAATTGAAAGAATACGTGCAGGTGGATCAGGTTTAGGTGGGGTATTAACTCAAACTGGACTAGGAACAGTTGTAGAAGATGGAAAACAAAAACTAACAATTAGTGGTAAAGAATATTTATTAGAGCTTCCATTAAAAGCAGATGTAGCTCTAGTAAAAGGAAGTGTAGTAGATGAGTTTGGGAATACCTGTTATAAGGGAACTACCAAAAACTTCAATCCTTATATAGCAATGGCTGCTGAAAAAGTAATAGTTGAAGCTGAAAAATTAGTGAAATGTAACCAATTAGAAACAGAATATGTAATGACCCCAGGAGTGTTAGTAGATTATATAGTAAAGGGGGTAGCTTAATTGATTACAGATATAAAGTTAGCAAAAGAAATTATAGCAAAAAGAGTTGCCAAGGAACTAAAAGATGGGCAACTTGTAAATCTAGGAATAGGGCTTCCAACCTTAGTTGCAAATTACATTCCAAAAGAATTTGAAATTACGTTTCAATCAGAAAATGGAATGGTTGGAATGGGATCAATGCCTACCCACGGCCATGAGGACTCAAATATAATAAATGCAGGTGGACAATGTGTAACTATACTACCTGAAGGAACTTTCCTTGATAGCTCTACATCCTTTGCTTTAATTAGAGGTAGACATGTTGATGTTACTGTGCTTGGTGCTTTACAAGTAGATCAATATGGTAGCCTAGCTAATTGGATTGTTCCAGGAAAGATGATAGCAGGAATGGGTGGAGCTATGGATTTAGTAACCGGTGCTAAAAAAGTAATTATAGCAATGCAGCATACCCGTAAAGGAAAACCAAAAATTTTAAAAAAATGCACTCTGCCACTTACTGCAGAAGGTAAAGTAAATTTAATTGTTACAGAACTTTGTGTAATAGAAGTAACATCTGATGGTTTGCTACTAAAAGAAATTAATAAAGATACAACTATTAATGAAATTAAGTCTTTAACAGAAGCAAATTTAATTATTCCTGACAAAGTTGAAATTATGAATATTTAAGTTAATATTGTAAAAAGTTAATTATACAATTAATATTAATAAATATATTGTAAGTAGTATTGTAAAATAAGAGGTATTAATAATAATTGTTTTATATAATTCATATTTTTAATCATATAATATTTAAAAAGACCATAAGAAAATGCCACCAAATATTGGTGGCACTTTTTATAAAATAATATATTTTAACTATTTTTTAGATAATCATATACTACTTCAGGCGCAGGAAGAGTTAAATCTGTAAGAATATGAGAACTAGATACTATTTCTTTTACAGGCAAATCATTAAATGGTGCCATAGCATGATCGAACAATTGTAATCTTGCAGGACCAGTCCATGCCTCGTGTATAGTAATATCTGTAATTTGTGCACATACTAACTCACAAATTCTTGGAGTTCCATCATAATTGGGTATAATTTTTAACATATAATTAGGACTACAAATTTGGTTACGTGCTTCATTTATATCTAAAGATTGATGCTTATATCCCATAGTGGCAGTTAGTACTCTTAATTTTCCATAATCTAATGTACCGACTAATGTATCTGAATCAACAAACAATTTAGGATAACCCAGTTTCTTAGGATAAGAACTAAGTTCTCTTCCAACAGCAATAGCTGGATGATTATCTAAATACATCATATGCAAATAGTCACCTTTTTTACCATTAAAACTTACAGGAATAACCTGTCCACATTCGGTATAAGATCCTAATCCACTTACATCAGGCATAGCCATCATTTCAAATCTAACTAATGGTTCATTTAATTCAAGAGGTTCTGGCACAACTTTACGTAAAGCATTTGCATCTGTACGATATACAATATTAAGATATTCACGATTATGAAACTTATAAGGACCTCTTGGAAATGCTGGAGCAGTTAGTGGCATAGAAATTTGTTTAGATACTTCACTTTTTAACATAAAAATTCATCTTCTTACTTTTAACTATATTTGGCAATTTCTCAATAATTAAATTGGAATTTAGTATTTAAATGTAAAACATAAATACTACTCAGGATATGCCATTATCCTTTTTAAAATAGATTTAATACATACTCTAAAATCAATTAAAAATCTATATTTTATTAAAGGATTTAATTATTACTTATACTCTTCAAAAATTAGGTATTTTTATAAATTTAAAAAAAGGTTTAATTTCAATTTAAATATAGATATGTTTTATTGATTATTAGATCTTAGAGAGCAATTAAATTGCATTTTCACTAATTATTTTTTCACCTTGAATCGCCTCGAATGTTATATTATTATTGGAAATACCTTATAAAGTATTTCTAATAATAATATAACACAATATCCATATAAAGTAAAAGGGCTAGCACTATTACTTGGAATTATGAATCTAATGGTATTAAATAAAAAGCGAAAGTAAAAAGTTGTCTATACTTTTCTATGAGTTTTTTATTTGTACTGTAATTTTGTTTTACATAAAAGTTTAGCTATTTACAATCATATTTATAAAAAAATAAAACCTAGGACTTATTATATTCCTAGATCTTATTTACTGACTTACTATAGTTATATTGAGATGCTGCATAATGAGATAGCTTTCTGGTGCGTTCATAACTTTATATCTTACAGTAGCCATCTGCGGTCTGTGATTAGGATTTATTATCTGAGCCATTATGTTTCCACCAAAAGCAGGTCTTATCTGAACTAAATCAGTATTTTCTTTCATTTCAAGTATTGTACAGTCTGATGTAAGACCAGTTTTAAATCTAGCCGCTATTCTTGGTGCTAAAGATCTTCCAATGGTAGTAGCACCAACTAATATAGTTGAAGGCTTAACTTTATTTATAAAGTCTTCTGCTGCTGCAGTATAGGGTTCTATTCTAAAGTCTTTAAGAGCTTCATCATCATACACAAATACTTCATCAATACCATAATGTAAAAGTTCTTCAGCCTTATCAGAAATATTATAGCCTAAAAATACTGCATATACAGGATGACTTATTCTCTTCGCCAATTCCTTAGCTTTTCCTATTAACTCAAAGGTTACAGGATGAATGTTTCCCTCTACATGGTCAACATAAACCGCAACTCCATTCCAAAGGCCTTTATCTATACTTTCAACTTTCTCTTCAATAAATTCTACTACTCCCTTTGGACCTTTTCTAACACAGAGCTTACACATTTTACAGCCTGCATTCATTTCAATTTTTCCGTCTTTCTCTTCTATGGCTCCAAAAGGACATATCTTAACTAAATCTTTTATAATTTCATCTGTTAACTTTTCTTGATGAACGAACAACTTACCCATAATAATCTTCCTCCTATATTCCTATGTAGATTCTACAATTCCACATAGATGAAATCTTAAAACTAAATATTATTCTATATAAATTTTAATTCTTTAAGTTTATCAGCAATTTGTTTTCCTATTTCTTCTCCAGTACCTTCAAATTTTTCTCTCTTAATATCATGTACTGGTGGAAAGATTCTTTCAACCTGAGTTGGTGAACCATTTAATCCATATCTATTTTCATTCTGATCTTCAAAATCCTTTAAACTTATTACCTTTATATCTTTATCCTTAGTTTCAAGCTTTTTCTTATAGGAAGGAAGTCTAGGTTAGTTTATATCTTTTTCAACTGTAAGTAAATAAGGGTATTTAGCCTCTACTGTTTCTATAGTATTTGCATGTCCATAGTAACTACTATAGAATTGTCCTTAACTTCAGCAATATCAATTACATTGGCAATATGAGGTATATTTTAGTTATTCCGCCATTTTAGTTTGAATAGAGAAGTTATCGTATTTATAAGATGCGTTTTTTGAATTCTTAGGAAGTTTTTTAGTAAAATCATAATGGATATAATCCAAGGTTATAACAGTAGTTTAATCAAGAAAAGACCAGCTTTTAGTAAACTCGTAAATACAGATTTTGCTGCGAAGGCTGTGAAAGAGGTTAAGTAGTACGTAAAAAAATTATTTATGTTAAATGCAATGAGTTTTAATAACAGATAAAAAAATAGGTAGTTTTGTAACTACCATCAATTAGGTTGATTATACTATATGTAAATATTAACATATTTATATTAAAAATGCAAATTAATTATGCGCTGTCTTTAATAATTAATTTTATTTATAGTTAAAAACTTTTGTAAATTAATCAATATTTTCTTAATCATTACATTTTCATTCATCTGTTCATTTATAAAGTATAAAAATCTTTTATGGAGAAAAAATATTCTAATAACAATATATTTATTTAGTAATTAATTTATTCAGTTAGTATAAAGCTATAATTGAAATTCTAATATTTAAATCGTTTATGTGAATATAGTTAGGAGAGATACAGTATGAAAATTGAAGGATTTTTCAGTGGAATAAAAAATGCAAATAAAGCTGTAGAAGTATTGAAAAGGGAAGGTTTTGAAAATTCTGTAGTGGATTTAAATAGCCATTATGTAACTAATATGCATCACTCTTCGAGAGTAGCAGGGGCTAAAAATGGAGTTAACTTATCTACACTTATACTGGATACTGAAAATTACAGCGCTGATGAAACAACTTCTGCCATAAAAGCAGCAAATCCAATGGTAAGCGGCATGGGAAGCTTTGAAGAACTGGCAGATATAAATTATAGGGTAATAGTTGATGCAGATAACAGGGGTGCAGAACAGGCAAAAAGTATTATTGAGAATATGGGAGGCAATTTAAAAAATTATAATGTTAACGTGATAGATACTATAAAATAAAATTATCAAAGAGAAAAATTTGTTTTATAGTATTTTGCTAAATGGAGTAAGAATTATAAAAATTAAAGTAGGAAAATGTGTATTGACATAGAAATACAAAACAAATATAATTGTATTAATAAGTTTTCATATATAAACAATATATTTAATAGGTTATTTGTTTCATAACAAGTATATTATTAAGTATAAGCTCAGTTTTATTTTTTCATCTGACTAGAAATCTAGAGGTTTTATATTTTAATCTTTGTAATGTTATAAGAAAATACTAATTAATAAAATAAATGTTCTGATAATTATTTCAGTTCATAACAGTTTGATTAAATTGGTACTTTTATGACACTATAAATGTTATCTATAAAGCCTTTTTTGCATATTATAAAAGCCTTAAAGTATTAAATATTGGGATTATGGGAGGATATTAAAATGGCATTACGTTTAGATATACCGGAATCGCAGAGTAGGGAACAGAGACTGGGATCCATTACAGGATATCATGGAACTTTTAAAAATCTGATAAATCAGGGATGCAGTGGTTGTCTTACAAATAAAAAACGCTGTTTCAGCACTGCCAGCAGTTGCAGTCATACCCATGCAGTGAACCAATTAGCTGCAATTAAAGATGTGGTTGTAGTGGATCATGCCCCTGCAGGGTGTTCTTCTGGAATGATTAATTTTAGTATTAACAGAAATCGTGTTAATTTTAATAAATCTGGAGAAAAGAAGCATTTGGTGGTGGTTTCCAGTAATATGAAAGAAAGTGATACTATTTTTGGAGGTATTAAAAAGTTAAAGAATGCCATTAGAGAAGCCTATAGAAGACATAAACCAAAGGCAATATATGTTTCAACAAGCTGTACTTCAAGTATTATAGGAGATGATGTAAATAGTGTTGTCCAGGAAATGTCTGAGGAACTTGGCATTGTAGTAGGATATGCAGCAAGTGAAGGAATTAAATCTAAAATATGGGCATCGGGATTTGATGCATACTGTCATGCTGTTGCCAATACTATAATTAAAGTGCCTAAAGAAAAGAAAAATACTATAAATTATATTGCATTTACTCGAATAGACAGAGAGAGAATGGATTATTATATTGAAAAACTTGGATTAAAAGTAGTTTATATAACGGGAAATTCAAGTATTGAAGATTATGAAAGAGCCTCAAAATCTATAGCATCTTTTGGTCAATGCGGTGCACAGTCAAGTTATCTGGCAGGTGCACTTGAGCAGCTGTTTGGAATTAAATATTTTCAGTCACATTTACCCTTTGGAGGAATAGGATTTGAACGATTTTACATGGATATAGCAAAATTCGTAAAAAAAGAAGATATTGCTAAAGAGGTTATTAGACAATATAGAGAAAAATATGAAAATGAATTGAATTATATAAAGAATAAATTAAAGGGTAAAACTGCCTTTGTAGCCTTAGGTGCAAGTTATGCCTTTGAATATACGAGAATTTTAAGAGAGCTCGGGGTCAAGGTACTACATACAGTAGCATATCATTACGATCCTAAACTTGACAATCAATCTGATGATTTAGTAGCAGCTGCAAAAGATGCAGAGGAGTTTGATTACGATATGGAAATAAGTGTGAATGACGCTCAGCAGTTTGAAACATACTTGCTGGTTAAAAATAATGAACCTGATTTTATTGTTTCAAGAGCTCATGGTGCCAGTGTATGGGGCGTAAAAATGGGAATACCAGCAATTGAAGCAAAAATATCACTAGAGGTGTTTGGGTATGATGGCCTAGTGGCCTTTGGAAGAACTGTTGTAAATGAACTGGAAAATAATAATTTTGTGAAAAAACTGGGAAGAAGATATGTATCACCTTTTACCAATAAATTTGAGAGCAGTAAACCACAATCATATTTAATGGAGGTGAAGTAAATGGATATGTGCTCAGAACAGCAGAGAACAGCCTGTGCTCTCGGTGGAATATATACAGCTCTTGCCATTGACAATGTTTTGCCTGTTTTACATTGCGGACCCGGTTGCCAGAGTCAGGCAGCATCAATACTTGGAGGATGTAATGGTGGACAAAATGCCTATTCTTATCAGGAGAGTATTATACCTTGTACAGATTTTGGTGAATCTGATGTAATATTTGGAGGCAAACAGCGTTTGAAAAAAATAATACAAGGTGCTTTGGAAAACTACAAAGCTGATATGATTATTGCTGTAGGAGGATGTACAGCATCCATCATAGGTGATGATATGGAGGAAGTTGCAAGTTATTTTTCTGAAAGCAGAGTGCCTGTTTTGCATGCAGAAATACCGGGCTTTAAGGGAAATAATTTATATGGCCATAGTGAAATTTTAAAATCTATAATAGATCAATATTTAGAGCCCTCATCAACTATAGATAAGGGACAGGTAAATGTTTGGGGAATAGTTCCCTATTACGATACCATGTGGAATGGTATATTAGAGGAAATTGAAAATATGTTCAATTCTATAGGACTAAATGCAAATATAATTTATGGTTATGAAAAGGGAATAGATAACCTAAAAAAAATACCTCAGGCAGAATTTAATTTGGTTTTATCTCCATGGGTGGATTTAGATATTGCAAAAGAACTGAAAAGACGTTTTAATACTCCTTTTTTCCATTATCCTGCAGTTCCTATAGGACCTACGGAAACCAGCAGGTTTCTTCGTGAATTGGCAGATTATGTTTCCCTAGATAGAAAAGTAGTTGAGGATTATATAAAAAGACAAGAAGATCGATATTACTATTACATTAATAGATCTCTCGGGTGGATTTATCACTGCAGACCACTTATAAAAAAATATGTAATAGTCTCCAGTGCCTCTGCAGCACTATCAACAACAAGATTTTTAATTAATGATCTGGGATTTATACCTGAAAAAATTTATATAGTTGAGGATGTACCAAAGGAATATCAGGAAAAAATAAAAGAGTATTTTCAGAATGTAGAATTTGAACATACAATTGATGTATTCTTTACAGGTGATCCTGGTATAGCCTTTAGTGAACTAAAAAACAGGAAGTCACCAGAAAAATTTGTTCTTTTGGGTTCTTCCTGGGATGATGCATTGGCTCAGAACTTAAAAATACCCTTTATACCAATATCAGCTCCTTATGGGGATGTTATTATAGGAAATAAAAATTATTTTGGATATACAGGAGGTATAAGTTTATTTGCTGATTATTACACAGCCGTTGCCAATAAAAGCGGATTTGGAGTAACTGTTTAAAAATGATAGATATATAAGTAACTCTATCTATATATCTAATTATCATAGAAATAATATGTAAGAGCAGCAGTTTATAAGGTTAACTGCTGCTTTTTATTTTTACGTTTAACAATCACTTTGCCCCCATGGTTTTCATATAATAATATATCATGATATTGCTGTGAGGGATGTAATATGAATAAAATTGATATACAACATATATTTGTAAATTATCATTCTATGAAAAGTGAAACAGAAGCTATAAAAGATATAAGTTTTAAACTTAAGAAAGGTGAATTTTTAAGTGTTGTAGGACCTTCCGGCTGTGGTAAATCTACTCTTTTGAATGTAATATGCGGACTTATAAAGCCCTCTAAAGGACATATATTTATGGATGGCAAAGAGATTAAAGGATTGACTACAAAGATAGGTTATATGTTCCAAAGAGATCATCTTTTTGAGTGGCTTACAGTTTGGGACAATGTATGTATTGGCTTAAAAGTGCAGCACAAACTTACCAAAGAAAATAAAGATAAGCTTGAAGATTTATTAGTTCATTATGGTCTAGAGGACTTTAAGAATTATCATCCCAGTGAATTATCTGGTGGTATGAGGCAAAGAGTGGCACTAATAAGAACTTTGGCTCTTGATCCAGAAGTTCTACTACTGGATGAACCTTTTTCTGCACTAGATTATCAGAGCAGACTTAAAGCCAGTGATGAAATTTTTAAAATAATAAAGCAGGAAAATAAAACTGCCATAATGGTTACCCACGATATTTCAGAAGCCATTTCAATGTCTGGAAGAGTTATAGTTCTTTCAAACAGACCTGCTAGAATAAAAAAAGATATTGCTATAGATTTTCAGGATGACTCCCTGACTCCTTTAAACAGAAGAGAACATCCTAAGTTTAGATATTATTTTGATAGTATTTGGAAGGAGTTTGATTTAAATGATTCGGGAAAGTAGAGAACATAAAGAATATATAAAAGCCATGAAAAGACACAACATTATGGTTTTTTTTACGAGAATATTAATATTAATTGGAATATTTGCTCTGTGGGAAGCAGCGGGAGATTTAAAATGGATAGATCCTTTTCTTATAAGTACACCTTCAAGAGCCTTTAAAAGTCTAGTTACTATATATGAGGAAGGAACTCTATTTAGTCATATAGGTATAACTTGTATGGAAACAATTTTAGGATTTACTATTGGAACTTTACTCGGGACGGTAATTGCAGTACTTTTGTGGTGGTCTAATTTTGTATCAAGAGTTTTAGATCCCTATTTAGTGGTACTTAATGCACTGCCTAAAGTAGCTTTAGCACCAATTATAATATTCTGGGTAGGCAATGGAATAAAGGCCATAGTTGTAATTGCCCTTTTAATATCTATTGTAGTCACTATAATAAGTATTTTAGATGGATTCAGACAAGTAGATGGGGATAAAATAAAGCTTTTAAAAACCTTTGGAGCAAATAAGGGTCAGATTCTTTCCAATCTTATAATACCTGCTTCTATACCTACTATAGTTTCTGCACTTAAGATTAGTGTTGGACTTTCCTGGGTAGGAGTTATAATGGGAGAATTTCTTGTAGCTAAGCAGGGACTTGGATTTTTAATAGTTTATGGAGGACAGATATCCCAGCTTGATATGGTAATGATGAGCATAATAATTCTTGCATTTTTAGCCTATGTAATGTATGAAATAGTATCTTTAATAGAAAAGAAAATAAGTTCTAAATTTCAGCAATAATAGGGAGGTTTTACGGCATGAAGGTTGATGCGGTATTCCAAGGAGGAGGAGTTAAGGGTATAGCTTTTGTAGGAGCTGTAAACTATCTTGAAGAACAACATTATCAGTGGAATAATTTAGCTGGAACTTCTGCAGGGTCCATTGTGGCTGCTCTTTTAGCAGCAGGATACACAGGAAAAGAATTAAAAGAAATTATGATGGATATGAACTATGTAAAAATGCTAAAAAAAAATATATTGAATGAAATTCCTGTAGTAGGAAATATTTTTCAATTAGTAAATGACTATGGAGTATATGACAGCAGTGTAATAGAAAATTGGATGTTTCAAAGGTTATGGGAAAAGGGGAAAACTAAATTTAAGGATCTAAAAAAGGATGGAATTATATTAAAAATAATTGCAGCAGATGTTACCAAGAGGAGGATTTTAATTCTGCCAGATGATTTAAAGGATTATGGTATAGACCCAGATGAATTCAGTATTGCACTGGCAGTAAGAATGAGTTCAAGTATTCCATTTTTTTTTAAACCGGTGAAGTTAAAATATAACAATAAAATAAATTATATTGTAGATGGAGGACTTATAAGCAATTTTCCTATATGGATATTTGATGATGATGGCGGTGGTGCACCTAAATGGCCTACTTTTGGTTTTAGATTAGTAAATGATTGTGAAAAAAATGTAGTACAGAGAAAAAGTAATTTACTCACTTATTCAATGGATGTTATAAATACTGCTTTTGACAGAGATGAGGAAGTTTATGTAGCAGATAAAAATAGTGTTAGAACTATTAACATTCCAACGGCGGGAGTAAATAGTACAGATTTTGATCTATCTAAGAAAAAGACAATTGAATTGTATAATTCCGGATACAATAGTGCTAAGACATTTCTAGAAAAATGGGATTTTGCTGATTATGTATTAAGATACTGTAAGTAACTGAAGAGGTATGATGTGATTAGGTTAATTTAGATTAATAAAAAATAGATAACTCTGTTTAATACATTTATATCAATAGGTATAAGAATAAAATCACTTTTAACAGTTAAAAATATTATAGTATTTCATATATTAAAAATCTAAAAAAGGAAGTGATTTTATGTCTCATGAAGTTGGAAAAAAGAAGACCAGAAAGCAGCAGATGAAACATTCTAAACCAGAAGAAATTCATAATGATGAGATTAAAAAACATACCACCAGCGGATTAGTAAGAGGGGAAAGATAGAATATTAAAAAAGAGATGTTATCAGATTCAATATATTTATTGATTTTGATACATCTCTTTTTTTAGTGCATAATGGGATTAAAGGACGAAATTTTCCCTCATCTGATATTTGTTCTTTGAACTTTATACTTTGCCTTGACCTTCGTCTTTTTCCACTAATATGAAAATGATAATAGTTTTAATTATATGACTCAGCATAATTGACACTTATTATATAAGAATGTAAAATATGATTAACTACATAATTTGGAATTAATCTTAAGATAAAATATTAGAATAAAGGGGATAAAACATGAAGAAAAAAATAAAATTCATACCAATCATTTTAATTTTTCTAATTGGTATCAATTTATCAGTTAATGAATTTAATTTTTTTGGACAATTCAAAAATGATTTCATATCTAATACTTCTATAGAGAATACTAAAAATATAGCATTATTAGCTCCGGAAGGCAATTCTAATACCAATTCTTCTAGTACTGAAGAGAAGAAAAACAATGACACATCTAATACATCGGATAATTCAGATAATGGTAATGTTACTAAGCCATCTGATAACAGTGAACCTGCAAACAATTCAAATGAATCTAAAAATAATAGTGGTTCTAATGTGGAAGAACCAGCAGAGCCAGAAAAACCAACGACACCTACGGAACCATCAACACCTTCAGAAGTGGTGGTTCCAGCAGAACCAACTATACCAAAACAATCTCAGCAGCAAAGTACTCCATCTGCCAATACTGAAGCGGCTTCAAATTCTTCAGTAAAATCTAGTTCAGGCAGTTCTACAGGTAACTACTCCAGTAAGAGAAGAACTAATAACAGTAGTTCTATTAGCAACAGCAGTATTAGCACAAACAGCAACAATAATAGTACTTCAACTTCAACCTCAAAATTAAGTAATGGAGATACTACACAAAATGAAGCAGTAATAAATGCTGCTGAACAGAATACAGCACCAGTAAATCAGCAAAATAATGTTCAAGAAGCAGCTAAGGAAGAAAATAAGGTTGTAATTGATGCCAGTTTAAGCAAGGGTAATATAATTTTAGAGGAAAAGTCCAATGGAATAAAACTTAGTAGTGATAACAAGGATTTAAAAGAAATTTATTATGTATTATCCAATAGTAAGAGCACAAATAACAATGAAAAGTGGATTAAGTATTCTTCGCCATTGAAATTCGATAAAAAGGGTACATGGTATATACACTATAAGGCTGTAGATAAGAATGGAAAGGAAAGTTATGGATCCTTTGGTCCCTATAATGTATCTTATAAATATGAAACTCTAGAGGCTGGAGCAGAGGATAACTCTTTAAAGAAAAAGATTATAGGATTTTCTATGATAGTGGTTATAATAATTCTAGCAGCAATATATATTATAAAAACCAATAGATCTCCTTATTCGAAATTAAATGATGAAAATAGTTATAAAAGTAGAAAAAAATTTAATTTTAAGTTTAAATAGAGTATAATTTATAAAAACTTAATAATTATTTTATAAAAAATTTAGAAACAAAATATAATATTAATTTATATTGGGCGAATAATCCTTAATCGAAATACTGTTTAATAAGTTATTTGCTCAATTTTAATATTAAGATAAAAATACAGGGGGAGATATTTAATATGAAGAAGAAAATTATTACTGGTATTATAATAGTGGCAGTTATTGTAGGTATTGTGGGACTAAGAGTGTCTGCTAAAAATAAGGGCAGCTTCACAACCGTTAGAACTACTACAGTTACAAAGGGAAACATAAATGCCTATCTTTCTACAACCGCCACAATAAAATCTAAAAACACCAAGAGTTATTTTGCACCACAGCAATCCAAAGTTAAAACTGTTAATGTAAAAGTAGGAGATAAAGTAAAAAAAGGGGATGTATTAGTTACATATGAAGTTCAGGATACTTCTTCAGCAGTAAAGCAGGCTCAGCTAAACTTAGAAAATGCTAGAAGCCAAAAACAAGAACTTTTAGATACACAGAGCAGTAACAATCAAAAATTGGCTGATACTAACAAAGACATAAAGGACACTGAAAATCAGATAAATGAACTGAAAAATCAACAAAAAAGTGATCCTAATTTTGATAAAACTGGAGGCTCAACTAAACTTCAGCAATTAAACTCTACATTAACTCAATTAAAAACCACAAAACAATCCATAACAGATCTTACCGAAAAATTAAAGCAGGCTGATAATCAAATTGCCTTGGCACAATTGAATTTGGATACAGCCAGCAAAAATGCCAATGAAAGTGTAGATAAGAATGTAGCAGATTTCGATGGAGTAGTTGTGGAGGTTAATGCTACGGAAGGAAGTTCACAGGTTGTGGGAACATCGGCAGCAGGTGGTGTATCCTCAGGAGCAGCGGTAGTTATTGCAGACCAAAGCAATTTTAAAGCACAGGTGAATTTAGATAAATACAGTGCATCAGAAGTTAAAGCTGGACAAACTGTGGATTTGACTTTTGCAAATAAAGATTACAAGGGTAAAGTGTCCTTTGTAGCACCAACAGCACAGACAACTACATCTACCACAGGTCAAAATACAACTCTTCCAGCAGATATAGACATAGATGCTCCACAGGATGGCCTTGTGGAAGGATTTGATGCAGATGTAAATATATTAACCGGTGAAGTGAATGATGCTATAAGAGTTCCTGCTGAAAGTATCAAAACAGATAAGTCAGGAAAGAATTATGTGTTTATTGTTTCAAATGATAAAGCAGTTCAAAAAGAAGTACAACTTGGTTTACAGTCAGATACTCAGGCACAGATAAATAGCGGAGTTAAAGTTGGTGATAAAGTTATACTTAATCCTAGTGCTTCAATACAAAATGGTACTGCGGTAAAAGATTCAAAGAGTACAGGGGGTAAGTAAACTATGATTGAAGTTACAGATATAGTTAAGAAGTATGTAACTGGAGATATAAATTTTACTGCATTAAAGGGTGTCAACTTAAAAATTGAAAAGGGAGAATTTACTTCAATTATGGGACCTTCTGGATCTGGAAAATCTACTTTTATGAATATATTAGGTTGTCTTGATAAAATGGACAGCGGAGTATATACATTAAATGGAAAAGATGTTTCGAATCTAAGTGGAAATGAGCTGGCAGCGGTAAGAAACAAAGAAATAGGGTTTGTATTTCAGGCTTTTAATTTACTTCCCAGATTGACTATATTGGAGAATGTTGCCCTTCCTATGGTATATGCAGGTGTTCCTGCAAAGGAAAGAAGAGAAAGATCCTTGGAAGCTTTGGAAAAGGTAGGGCTTGGAGATAGAGTTAAACACAGACCTAATGAAATATCTGGAGGTCAAAAGCAAAGGGTTGCCATTGCAAGAGCTATAGTTAATAGACCCAATGTTATTATGGCAGATGAACCCACAGGAAATTTAGATACAAAATCAACTTTTGAAATAATGAAGATATTTCAGGATTTAAACGATGAAGGTTCTACTGTGGTTATGGTAACCCATGAACCAGATGTGGCTGTTTATACTAAGAGAATTGTAAGATTTAAGGACGGAGAAATAATTTCTGATGAAGAGGTAAAGGACAGGATAAGGTTGTAATAGTGCTAATACTATTGAGTATTACTGCAAAGGAGGATATAAATTATGAGTTTTTTAGAGAGTTTTAAAATAGCTCTTGAAAGCATTAAGGCAAATAAAATGAGATCTTTTCTCACAATGCTGGGAATTATCATAGGAATAGCCTCTGTAATAGCAATTGTATCTCTTGGTCAAGGAGGACAGAGTGCTGTTACAGACGAATTCAATAAAATAGGAGCAACTACGGTTACTGTAAGTGTAGATGCCAGCAAAGCTCAGCAGAGTGACTATATTAACTTAAAGGATACAGATCAGATAAAAAACAATGTGGATGTTATAAGATATGTAAGCCCTGTATTTCAGGCTGGAGGATTTGCAGTAACTGATACTAAGTCTAAAAATGCAAATATAACTGGTGCTACTGTAGATTATGCTTATATTCAAAATTATGATATAGTTTATGGCAGATATTATAATGAAATGGAACAAAATGAAGGAAAAGCAGTAGCTGTAATTGATGAAAATGCAGCAAAACAGATGTTTGGATATTCGGATGCTGTAGGTAAGACTATGAATATTGGTCCTGGAAATGCAGGTAAAAAGGTTACTATTATAGGTATAAAGGCATCTTCAGCTATGTTTGGGGGCGGTCCTAATAATATGCCCATTAGTGTGGATGTGCCTATAAGTTTTCTTCAAACTACTTATGCTGATAATTTTAAAATAAGCAGTATGGTTTTATCGGCAGATGCTAAAGACAATGCAGAGGCTGCTGGGGATAGTGCAGTAAGTATTCTTGAAAGCAGACATAATAATCGTGGAAAGGATGTATATACTGCCACTAATTTATTTCAGCAGCTGGAAGAAATAAACAAGGTATTGGGTATATTCACAAGTTTTATAGGAGCTGTTGCTGCCATTTCTCTACTAGTTGGAGGTATAGGGGTTATGAATATAATGCTTGTATCTGTAACTGAGAGGACCAGGGAAATTGGTATAAGAAAGGCTATTGGAGCCACTACTAAGAATATAATGTTACAATTTTTAACGGAATCTGTTATAATTTCTATTATTGGTGGGATAATTGGAATGATAATTGGAATAGGCGGAGCTGAACTGGCTGGCATGGCGGTGGATGTTACTCCAGTGGTATCACCTGTTGTAGTAATTCTTGCTATATTATTTTCCTCTGCTGTGGGAATATTCTTTGGAATATACCCTGCTAAAAAGGCAGCAGCACTGGATCCTATTGAAGCCTTAAGATACGAGTAAATAAATTTAATTAAAAAAATAAACAATTTATCAGATATAAATCATTTATATAATATTTAACTAATAAAAAAGCGGCCACAGCCGCGTTATTTCGCTTCGCTCAACTTCTTTTGGGCGAAGCCCTTTAATTAGACCCATTTCTTAGCATATCTATTTCATAATATTTTTATAAAGCTAAAACCTTTGCGAAGCATATTGATGCTCCGCATTTTAATACTCATAAGTTATACCATGAACTCCGTCATATTTTCTTGGTTTCATTATAGCTCCGCATTTCTCGCAACTAAATGTAGGAGGTTCAATTACATTTTCATCATCTATTTCATCAAACATCTCAACTACATCCCTTGGTATATATTCTTCCACTCCACATTCTGTACATATATATAAGACTCCGTCTTCTTCAATTAAATTTTCTTTCAATTTAGCTTTATATTTTGCCCTTTGTTTATCTTTTATTTTTTTATTCTTTTTAGCCATAATAACTACCTTCCTTTATACATATAATGGCTCTATTTTATCACGAATTATTCCCTTAATCACACCATAATTGTACATTATCTCTTCAATTTTTATTTTGTTTTCACCTATTATTTTCTCTTTAAATTTTTCTCTTACACTTACATTTTTATAGTATATATCATGAAATTTCATCTGTGTTCCACACTTTTCACATTTTAATGGATTCACTCCAAATGTAAGAAGTATTCTTGTTTGCCAATTATTAATTTTTCTTTTGAACTCAGCAACTTTTTCATTTACCAACTTAAAAAATTTATTTTTATGTCTTGTGTTTTTAGCATATATTCCATAATATCTTATCATCTTAAAATTCTTTTCTGGTATGTGTCTTATTACTCTACCTATAAAATCAATAACATCTATTTCCTCTACAACTTCTTCACCATCTTCATGTCTTTCATAACGAAAAGTTACTTTTTTACCATCATACTTTATTATTCTTGATTCAGCGATAGCTGGTCTTGCTGTATATCTTCCAACATACTTTCCTGCTTGCTTTGCTGTTTTTATTTCACCTTTTCCATATACATAAAATCCATTCTCTAACCTTTTATATAGCTTATTTTTTAATTTTTTAAATTCTTTTTTTCCACTTTTAAGATTAATTCCTATTTCGTCTAACAATATTTTTTGCCATCTTTTCCTTAGTGCTGTATAATTTATATGTTTTGTATTCCTCCAAATTGTAATTTCTCCAGCACCACCTTCGGTGACAATTAAGTGAACATGTGGATTCCATTTTAAGTCTCTTCCAAAAGTATGAATTACTGAGATTATTCCTGGTGTAAAACATTCTTTTTTATTTAAATCTCTAAACCAGCTCATAATTGCTTTTGCTGAACATTTAGGTAATAATGATAATAGTTTTCTATCCCTAGCAAAATATATTCTAAGTTCCTGTGGAATTGTAAATACCATATGTCTATGCTTTGAGTTAATAAGTCTTGCCACCATTTCATCAGACCATTCTTCAGATTTTTTCTTACCACATGAGGTACAAAATCTACTTTTACAGCTAAATCCAACTCTTTTTATATGACCACAATTTTCACACTTAAACTCAATAAATCCATTATCTAAGGATTTACAATTAATCATCTTATCAACTTCTCTACTTATGTTAGCTCTAATTTTCCCTTTATATATCTCACTGAATTTTTCCCAATTATCCACAAATATTTGTTTTATAACACCTTGCATAATCATCACCAATCACTAAATTTGCTAATAATTATATCAAAAATCCTATTCCAAAATATTACTTGTAATATTTTCCTCAAACTTCTAACATTAGATTTTTCAAGCCCTGCCGGGCAATATTTTTATACAAAAAATTTTTAAATTCCTAATATATTAAAAAGGAGCCCTCTTACAATGGGTATGTACCCATTGTAAGAGGGCTCCTTAGCTATTTTACTAAAATATTAAGAATCTAATCTTGGTAAATATTGCCCCATTATCTAGTTTAATGAATATTTACTGCTTTTGATATAAACACTTTTTGTATTATTGGCTGCATCCCTTAGAACAACCAGAACAGCCGCTGCACCCATTTTTAGAGCAGGAAGATAAGCTTTTATCAAAAGGTTCACATTTTAACATAAAGGTGAAATTTTCATATTTTAAATGTATGTTTTTGATTTTATCCTTTATCTCCTGTGAATATACAATAGAAATATCATTATATTTTTTTATGAAATCTTCTTTTGAAATTTCATCTAAAATTATGTCAATTTTAGCATTTTTACAGCAGGAACTAACATAGGAAAATTTTACACAATTATATTCTCTGTGCTGAGATAAAAGCATAAGCAGATTTGTATAAGCTTCCTCTGATATTTCAATTTTAGGGGTACCATTCATGTTATTCTCCTTGTTCTTCATATATTTCTGAATAAGAATGAAGTAAACTTTGTTTTAAATCCCATAACTTCTTTGAAAGATCTACATAATAGGTATGAGGATTTTCCAATCTTAAAACCTCCGGCCAAAGTTTATCAGTTTCAGTTTTAGCAAATTCCTTTATTTCACTTACACTAGGGCTCTCATAAATAGCTTTCCCATTTTTAAAGATTTGAACCATTAAATCTTTAACATAATAATTCTTTAATTTTTTCTTTTTCCAGGTGTAAGTTGGATCAAATATTTCAAGGGTAAGATTTTCATCAATTACTTCCTCATTAAGAGTAATTAAGTCAGCTATAGCCTTATCTGTAGTTTTATCAAATATTCTATATATTTTCTTAAAACCAGGGTTTGTGATCTTCTCTTCATTTTCACTTATTTTTATTTTGGGTTTAATGATATTGTTTTCTTCAATGGCTGATAATTTATATACTCCACCGAAGACAGGTTCTGATTTTGCCGTTATTAATCTTTCTCCTACGCCAAAACTATCTATGCAGGCACCCTGAACCAGTACATCTGTTATTATGTGTTCATCCAGAGAATTTGAAATAGTTATTTTAGCATCTTCATAGCCCGCAGCATCTAATATTTCTCTGCACTTTTTAGAGAGATAGGTTATGTCACCGCTGTCTATTCTTATTCCAATGGGTCTTATACCTTGAGGTTTTAAAAATTCGTTAAAAACTCTTATGGCATTTGGAAGTCCTGATTTTAATACATTATAAGTGTCTACTAATAGAAGACAGTCTTCTGGATAGGCAGTGGCCCAAGCTTTAAAGGCCTCATATTCACTATCAAAAAGTTGAACCCAGGAATGAGCCATAGTTCCTACAGCCGGGATTCCAAACATTTCTTCAGATATGGTACAGGCAGTAGCGCTGCAGCCGCCAATTACAGCAGCACGAGAACCATATATAGCACCGTCATAACCTTGAGCACGTCTTGAACCAAATTCCATTACAGGTCTTCCAGCAGCAGCTCTGCATATTCTATTGGATTTTGTAGCTATAAGTGTCTGATGATTAATAGTTAAAAGTATCATGGTTTCTACAAATTGAGCCTGTATTGCAGGTCCCCTTACGGTAACTAATGGTTCATTTGGGAAAACTGGATTACCTTCCGGTATAGCCCAAACATCACAACTAAATTTAAAGTTTCTCAAATAGTCTAAAAATTCATCAGAAAAACTCTTTTTAGATTTTAAGTATTCTATATCATTATCAGTAAATTTAAGACTGGATAGGTATTCAATAAGCTGCATAACCCCAGCCATAATACAATATCCGCCTTCATCTGGTATTCTTCTAAAAAACATATCAAAATATGCAATTTTATCCCCTACACCATTTTTAAGATATCCATTACCCATGGTAAGTTCGTAAAAATCTACAAGCATAGTAAGATTTCTCTCATTACGCACATCAAAATTTTTAGTAAGCTCCATAAAAAACTACTCCTATCTTTTTAAATAAATGTAAAAATGTATATAATGTATAATAAATGTAATTATACTTATTGTAATACCTAATGATTTTTTATACAATACTTTACCTTTTTATTTAAGGAATTAGTAATGGACAGCATTATCTTTTATAATTTAAAATGAATAAAAGCCTGTACATTGGAAATTCACATGAAAATCTTGCAGAATGAAGTACAGTATTATGATGATATAGCATTAGTTTGGGGGAATATTTTAAATGAATTATTCTTTAGATAAAAATCAGACAGAAGCAGTAAATACCAAAGATAGAAATGTATTGATTGTAGCTGCGCCGGGTTCTGGGAAAACTACAGTTATAATAAATAGAACAGCACATTTAATAAGAAAAAAATCGGTTAAGCCTGAAAATATTATAATTATAACTTTTACAAAGGCAGCAGCATTAAATATGAAGGAAAGATATAAAAGACTCTTTAATAATATTCAGGAACCTTTCTTTGGTACTTTTCATGGGCTTTTTTATAAAATTTTGAAGAGACACTATAGTTCAATAAATATTATACAAGCCTATGAAAGTTACAGAGTAGTAAAAAAAGTACTTGAACAATATATAGATGAAGTAAGCGAGGATAAGCTTAGAGAAATAATAAATGATATATCTAGATATAAAAACTCTATGTATTCCATTGAAGAATTTATACCATCTATTGAAAAATCCATTTTTAAAGAATGTTATGATGCCTATGAAATCTATAAGTTTGAAAAAAATGTTATGGATTTTGATGATTTACAGCTTAAGTGTCTTCAGTTATTCAAGGATAATTCAAGAATTTTAGAGGGTTATAGAAGTTTGTTTAAATATATGCTGGTGGATGAATTTCAAGATTGCGATTCTCTTCAGATTGAAATGCTGAAACTTTTAAATAAAGGTAATAATTTATACGCAGTAGGGGATGAGGATCAATGTATATATGGGTTTAGAGGTTCAAGACCTGACTGTATGGTGAATTTTCACAAAATTTTTAGTGATGGAAAAAAGATATATTTGAATATAAATTATAGAAGTGTGTGTAATATAGTGGATATATCCAAAAATCTTATAAAAAACAATAGGTTGCGAAATGAAAAAAATATACAATCCCATAAAAGCGAAAAGGGAAATATAAATATATTAAACAATATGAATGAAAGTTATCAGGCAGAAGAAATATCTGATATTATTTTAAAGATGAAAAATATAAATGAATTGGAGTTTAAGGAGTTTGCCGTCTTATACAGAACCAATGTGGAAAGCAGGAGTTTAATAGATAGTTTTATAAGAAAGAGTATACCTTTCAGGCTTTTAGATAGAGAATATAATTTTTTTCAACACTTTATATGTAAAGATATATTATCCTATTTAAAATTAAGTATTGATAAAACTGACAAAGAGGCTTTTTTGAGAATTATAAATAAACCCTTTAGATACATAGGAAAGTCAAATTTGGAAATAGTCAGAAAACATAAATATAGAGAAGATTCCTTTGAATTGCTTAAATCCATAGAAGATATACCTATTTATCAGATGAAAACTATAGATAAATTAAAGAGAGACATACAAAAGCTCAATAAGATGTCTCTGGCAGGAGCTATACAATGCATAGTAAATGAAATTGGCTATAGAGACTATATTGTAGAATACGCTAAAAAATACAAGCTTGGTATTCAGGACATGGAAGAGATAATAGAAGAATTTAAAAAGGCAGCAGAGGAGTATAATGCTATAATTAGATTCTTAGCTCATGTAGATGAAGTATCTGAGGAGTTAAAGAAAAATAAAAAAGATATTTCAAAGGATGCTGTTATACTTAGCACTATCCACGGTGTAAAGGGAATGGAATTTAAAAATGTATTTGTCATAAACTGTTGTGAGGAAAATATACCTCATAAAAATAGTCTGCCAGATAATATAGAGGAAGAGAGAAGACTTTTCTATGTAGGGATAACCAGGGCCATTGATAATCTCTGGATAGGGTTTACAAAAGATATAAGAGGGAAAGCTAAAAAGCCTTCCAGGTTTATAGAAGAGTGTAAGCTAAATATTAATGGAGATTGCAGAGGGGCATATAAAGTTGGAGATACTGTAAAGCATATGTCCTTTGGAGTAGGCAAAATTGTAGCTTTAGACAGTGAAATTATAGAAATTGAATTTTCTAAAGGCATTAAGAGAAAATTTGATGCTGTAATAATTGGAAATAATAGGCTTATAAGTAGGATTAAATAATAAAAAATTATCATAAAAAGCTTACTAATTTTAATAAAATGTGATATAATCCTCTTTAATTTAACAATTTAATAAAAAATAGAGGAGATGATATTGTGGCAAAAGTAGGAGATGCTTTATCAGAGGAAACAAGATCTGATATAATTGAAAAATTTAGTCAAGGAAAATTAGTTAGTGAAATTATGAAGGAAATCAATTTAAGCAGAAGTGAAATTAAAGATGTTATAGAAGATTATCTCAATGCTAAAATGCTTTCAGAGGACAAAAGAATATAGTAAAAAAATAAGATATATGTTTGAAAGCATGTATCTTATTTTTACTTATAAATCTAAAAATCATTGTCTAGATGTTATTTACGTGGTATATTTCAGATATTAAAAGTGTAGGAGTTGATGATTGGTGACAGATATAATAATAAATACGCTTATGAGTATAAATCCTCTATATTTAATAGTGGGAGTAATAGCCATAGTTGTTATTTTGAAAGTGGTGGGAAAGATATTAAAAATAGTACTTATAGTGGGAATTATAGCATTTATATTATATGAAGCAGGTCTATTATCCAGTATTCTTGATTTTATAAGAAATATAAATGTTTGATTTTACATAAAGTTATATTTAGTTGATAAACTTATTAGCTGGATATAGCTTTTGTTGTATTATAAATAAATATTTTTAATATTGTTGGTTAACCTATTGATATAATAATCAATTATATATCTTTCTTACATCGATTTAAATTTTTTAAATTGCTTTTTAATTGGAGGTAGTAGGATATGAATAAAGATTTCAGAAATATGATAATTATTTTTATAGGTTTTTTCTTTTTGGCTTTATTTTCTAATACAGTATCACCTTTTATAACTACTATAAAAAATATGTATAATGTATCAGAACAGATTATTGCAATATTGCCGCCATTAATCTTAGGAGCATCATTTATGATGAGTATAGCTGGAGGAAAAATAATAAATGTTTTAGGAGTTAAAAAGGGATTATATTTGGGATTTTTTTTTATGATTGCATCAAGTATAATACTTTTAATTTCAAAAAATTTTTATGTATTGTTGATAGGATATTTTGTATCAGGATTATCTATAGGTATGTGTACTCTGTCTTTAACTACCACGCTTTCACTGCTTCCTGAAAAATATCAAAAATTCAGTTTATCAAATGCCTTTGTGGGATTGGGCGGAATTTTAATCTTGCCTATAGACAGATTTATACTTAGTAAGGGGATACTTTTTAACTATACTTATATAATACATATAGTATCAGCATTTATATTTTTTATTTTAATAACTCAGGTTAAAGGAATAGTGGTATCTAAGAGTAAAGATGATATTACAAAAGATACCTTTACGGTATTAAAAAATCCATTATTTTTATTACTTGCTATTGCTATGTTTTTTTATGCTGGATCGGAGTTATCAACAACGAATTGGACAGGAACATTTTTAGAGAATTTTTATGGTATTAGTAGAGAAGAAGTACCCAATATTCTCTTAAGTTTTTGGATATTATTTACTGTAGGAAGGGCTTTAGGAGATAAATTTTTAGACAAAGTTGGCAGATTAAGATTACTTGCAATAGCTCCTCTTGTAGATATAGCAGGAATAATTGTTATCTTAATTGGAAGAAATAGAATTCAAGCTTATGTAGGGTATGCTGTTATTGGAATATCTATGGCTTTAATATATCCTGCACTACAGGGATATATTATACAAAATGTCGATAAAAAGTATGCTCCCATAGCTTCATCTATTATAACTATATTTAATAATATGGGAGCTATGATTTTAAGTTATTTAATAGGATTTGCTGCTGGTATAAGAATTACTTATGTTTTCTTTGTTCAAATACTATTTTATGTATATATATCTATAATTTCCTTTAGGTATTTACTTTTTAAGACTAAAAAAGCTGCAAAAAGATAGCATTAATTTTTTAAAGCAAAAAAACTATTTGATTAGATAATATATATGAAAGAGCTTTTCTCTTTATTTTAATTAAGAGAGAAGTTCTTTTTTATATATGTATAATATTATTTTATTTTTATCATATAATTTTCAATGGAATGATATTTTTTTATTTAATGGAATTTAGAAAAAATTTATAAATAATATGGTATATTTAACATAAATATAATTGAAAAATTAAAAAATATGTATTATTATGTAAATATACGCAGCATAGTTATATGCAGCTAGTACATTATTTAAACTAATTAAAAAATTTAAGGGGATTTCTTATGAGACAGAGAAAAAAGAACATAATTAAGCGTTCAATAATTTTGATGGTAGGAGCAGGAATATTATTTAGTGCTTCTTATTTTATTGGAATGACAAATAAAAAGAGCATAGCTTCCAATAAACCCTATAAGGCAGCTGAAGTTAAACATACTCAAAAACCTAAAAAGGAAAGTATACCTAAATTACCAAAGACCCCAGGAAAAGATGAACTTAGAGATTTGATAAATGTAAATGATGGACAAAAGGTAGCCTATTTAACTTTTGATGATGGTCCATCTCCTAATAATACACCTGTAATTCTAGATATATTGAAGAAAGAAAATATTAAAGCTACTTTTTTTATAATAGGTAAAAATGCAGAAAGAAATCCTGAACTTCTAGTAAGAGAAAAAGATGAAGGGCATACCATTGGTATGCATAGCTATACTCATGAACCTGCAATAATATATAAAAATCCAGAGGCTTATTTACAGGATTTAAGTCAATGTTCAGAGGCCATAAATAAAGCTGTAGGAGAAGATGGATATGATAAATGGTTAATTAGGTTTCCGGAAGGTTCCTTTGCAGTTAAAAATAAGCCAGGCTTTAGAGAAGCTATAGCATCTGCTGGATATCATTATGTGGATTGGAATGCCTTAGATGGAGATGCAGAACATTTTAGAATGGAAACCCCTGAATATCTAATGAACAGATTTGTAAGTACTGTTGGAAATCAACATCATGTAGTAATATTAATGCACGATGCTGCAACTAAAAAATCTACTGCAGATACTTTGCCGCAGTTTATAAAGTATTTAAAAGACAATGGATTTATATTTAAAACAATACCTAAGTATCAATCATGATATTCCATACAATATATGTTGATAAATGTTACTATGTGGAGATAAGTTAGATTTTCAATAGTAACATTTATTATTTAGTTTTATATGATGACTACCAAGCATAATACTCCCTGACACTCTGTGAAAGTGGGAAATAGGGACTGCTGTATCCATAGATAGCGATTACTTTGTTTTGGATAGAAAAAGAATAGAATAAAAATGTAAACCTTGACATAAATTTGCTGTATGATATACTTTACAATAGTGTATAAATGTAGGGAGTGGATGATATGATTGCATTTACAAAAATGTGGGAAGACGTATTTAAATTAGTAAAGCAGGGTAAGGTTAAAGATCTAAATATAATTAAAAGTTTTAAAAGTGGTTTTATAATTCTAGAAAATGAGAATACTGAATTTATAACTAAACAGGATTTTCTAGATATCTGGTGTGAACTTCTCTATTATAATGAGCTGTCAAAAAAACATATATTTAGGGATGAGAGTCCAAAGGCTAAATATGTGTATAAGCTTATTAGTAAACTTCCTTATGTAATTGATGAAAAGGAAAAAATTAAGCTAAAAGAGTAGTTTTATTGAATATTTTGTAATAGTATTATATAATTTTTATTAGGCTCATATTCAGAATGGAATATGAGCCTTTAAATTACAGTGCTAAGAGGTATAAATATGCTTTATACAGATATTAAATCAGAAGATGTTTTATTTTCTTTGGATATTGGAACACGTACTGTTATTGGTACAGTTGGAATTGTTAAAGATAAAAAGTTTCATATTATAGCTGAGAAACTTACAGAGCATGAAGAAAGAGCTGTAGTTGACGGTCAGATACATGATATAAATTTAGCTGCTAATGCTGTAAATGAAGTAAAAACCCAATTGGAAGAGGATTTGGGCTTTGAACTAAAAAAAGTAGCTATAGCCGCAGCAGGAAGGTTTTTGAGAACTACTTTAGTTAATTCAGAAATAGAAATTGATGAAGACAGAGAAATAGATAAGGAACTTATAAGGAGTTTGGAATTGACTGCCGTAAAACTTGCTGAAGAAGAAATTGGTAAAAATACTGATGGAAAGCTGTATTGTGTAGGCTATAGTGTGAAAAATTATTATTTGAATGGATATTCTATATCCAATCTTCTTTCACATAAAGGTCAAAGGATTTCAGCAGAAATAATTGCCACTTTTTTGCCAAGATCAGTAGTTGAAAGTCTTTATGCTGTTACAAAGAGGATAGGGTTGTCTGTTTTGAATCTCACATTGGAGCCTATTGCTGCAATGGAGGCAGCAGTACCGAAAAAACTGAGGCTTTTAAATCTGGCTTTGGTAGATATAGGAGCAGGAACCTCAGATATTGCTATAAGCAGTAATGAAACCATCAGTGCTTATGGAATGGTATCTATGGCTGGGGATGAAGTAACTGAGGCTATAGCACAAACTTGCCTTGTAGATTTTAATACTGCAGAAAATATAAAAAAGAAAATTGTAGAAAAAAAAGAAGTAAAATATATAGATGTATTGGGATTTGAAAATGTCATCACCTATGATGAAGCAATTAAAATAATAAGACCTGTAGCAGATAAATTATCAGAGGAGATATCTAAAAAAATTATTGAACTTAATGGAGGCAAACCCACTAATGCGGTATTTTTAGTTGGTGGAGGGGCTCATACCCCACTTCTTAAAGAATTAATTGTAAAAAATCTTAATATATCTCCTCAGAGAATTGCAATAAAGGGGAGAGACAGTGTCATCGATTGTGTATGCAATAATAATGAACTGGGAAGTATAGGTGTCACTGTTTTGGGAATAGCATTAGTGGCCATGAGAAAGTTTGGTGGAGATTTTATTGATGTATTTTTAAATAATACAGTGGTAAGTCTTTTTAATTCAAAAAACAATACTGTTATGGATGCGGTTATTCAAGCAGGTATAAATCCCAAAATACTTATAGCTAAAAATGGACAAAATATAAGATTTACTTTAAATGGATCTAAACGTGTAGCCTTTGGAAGTATGGGTAAAAGTTCTGCAATAAAACTCAATGGAATAATTGCTAGTTTAGAATCAGAGATAAAGGAAAATGACAGAATAGAAGTAGTATTTGCACAAAATGGTAATAATGCAAAAGCTTATATAAAAGATTACATAAAAAAATTAGATTCTGTAGGGTTTTACTTGAATGATAAAGTTAAAAATCTGGAACCTTTATTTTTTGTCAATGATCAGGAAGTTGGCATAGATCATATAATAAGTGAAGGTGATGACATCAAGACAGTATTTCCAAGAACTGTTTTGGACTATAAGAAATTTGTGCTTAAGAATCTAGATTTAGAATTCTATATTACTTCTAAAGAACTTGGAGATGACTATATAATAAGTGAAGGAGACAACATATACTCAACACAAGTAAGTGAAGAAAAAAATGATAGTATACAGAGAGAAATAGCTCTTGAGTCTTCTGTGGTTCCGTCAGAAGATAATATTAATTTTAATAATGAGCCTATAGAAATATCTAAAGTTACAGAGGAAAGCATAGAGGTTTTTGCAAATGATAATAATATAATATTAAAGGGCAAATCTTCCTATGTATTTGTAGATATATTTAATTATGTTGAATTTGATTTGAGTAAGTCAAAAGGAGAATTGGTACTCTTATTAAATGGAAATAAAGCAGGCTTTTATGATAAACTAAACGATGGTGATAGAATAGAAATAAGATGGAAATAGAATTTCTGTGAGAAAAGAGGTAAAATATGAATTTTTTAAATGAAGCAAATAAAATAAAAGATCAACTTATAGCTTTAAGGAGAGATTTTCATTCTCATCCGGAACTGGATTATGAACTTTTCAGAACAAATGAAAAAATAAAGAATTTTCTTGAATCAGAAGGAATTGAATATAAAATTGTAGCTAAGACTGGTATATGTGCTATTATAAAGGGTGCTAAAGCTGGGAAGACTATAGGTATTCGTGGAGATATGGATGCACTTCCACTTCAGGATGAGAAAAAATGTGAATATGCCTCAAAGACAAAGGGAAAGATGCATGCTTGCGGCCACGATGTTCATACTACCATACTTATGGGAGTTGCAAAGTTGTTAAATAGTATGAAAAGTGAGCTTAATGGTAATATAAAACTTTTCTTTGAACCTGCAGAGGAAACCACTGGAGGAGCTAAAATAATGATCCATGAAGGAGTTCTTGAAAATCCAAAGGTAGATGCTGTTATTGGACTTCATGTAGAAGAGGCTATAAATGTTGGAGAAATAGGATTAAAAAAAGGTGTAGTTAATGCGGCATCAAATCCCTTTACTATAAAGATAAAAGGCAAAGGCGGTCATGGTGCTCGGCCAAATACTACTATAGATCCTGTGGTGATTTCCTGCAACGTGGTAAATGCTCTTCAGACCATAATAAGCAGAGAGCTTCCACCAACATCTCCGGGGGTTATAACTGTAGGATACATCCATGGTGGTACTGCACAAAATATTATTCCAGAAGAAGCTGAAATAGGTGGAATTATAAGAACTATGACAACTGAACACAGAGTTTATGTTAAAAAGAGATTAAAGGAAATAACTGAAGGAATAGTATCATCTATGAGAGGCAGTTGTGACATAGAAATAGAAGAAAGTTATCCCTGCTTATATAATGATGATGAAATACTAAAAGTTGTAAATAACAGCGCAGAAGAGGTTTTAGGAAAAGAAAAAGTAAATATCCTTGAAAATCCTAGTATGGGTGTTGAAAGCTTCGCATATTTTTCTTTGGAAAGGCCCTCGGCTTTTTACTATCTTGGATGCAGAAATGAAGAAAGGGGAATAGTAAATCCAGCTCATGGAAGTTTATTTGATGTAGATGAAGATTGTATTCCAATTGGTGTAGCTATTCAGTGTACTGCAGCAGTTAAAATGTTAAAGGAGCTATAATTGAAATTTTAAGTGAATTTATTTATTTTATAGGATAAATTTTTTTATAATTAAGTTAATGTAGTTTTATTAAAACACAGTAACTTGAGATTTAATTGGAATAGTATATTCTTAAATATAATTTGGGTATATCTATAAAATATACCTAAATTATAATTTTTAGTTGTGGAGGAAAATATGAAAATTGTTATAGGACCAAATGAAGCAGGGCAGAGAATAGATAAATTTGTAAGAAAGTGGCTCAAAGATGTACCCTTGAGTGCCATATTTAAGGCTTTTAGAAAAGGCGATATAAAGGTAAATGGTAAAAAGGCCAAAGAAAAGTATTCTCTGGTAGAGGGAGATTTAATAGAGACTTATTATATTAATTCCAAGCCTAAAAAGAAAGAGTTCATAAGAATAGATAATAACTTTAAAGTTACCTATGAAGACGAAAATATGCTTATTTTAGAAAAATGGCCTGGAGTTTTGGTGCATTCCAATAGTGAAGCAGGAGAACCTACTCTTACGGATTATGTATTATCCTATTTATATGACAAAGGTGACTATGAGCCTGAAAAAGAAGTTACATTTACACCAGCACCCTGCAATAGGCTGGATAGAAATACCTCTGGTATAGTACTGTTTGGAAAAAATTTTGAAGCCTTGAAGGCATTAAATGAAATGATAAGGGAGAGAAAAATAAAAAAGTATTATACGGCCTTAGTTAAAGGAAAACTTAAAGATGCTGTGTATGAAGGATATATATATAAAAATGAAGATTCAAATATTTCTACAGTATTCAATAGTGAAAAACCTAATACAAAAAAAATAGCCATGGAGGTAAAGACTATTCAAACCTGTGGAAGCTTTTCATTAATAGAAATAGAGCTTATTACAGGAAGAAGTCACCAGCTTAGAGCTCATTTAAGTCATCTCAATCATCCTATAGTTGGAGATAATAAATATGGGGATAAAAAGCTCAATAGTTTCTTTAACAATAAATATGGATTAAATTATCAATTTTTATATGCGTATAAGCTCGTATTTAAAAATTGTCCAGAAAAATTAAATTACATGGAAAATAAAACTATTGCAGAATCACTGCCACCAATATTAAAAAAAATAAAGACTGATGTATTTAAGTTTTAATGTTTTAAAGAGGTAAATTTTATGAAAGAACAATCTACTGGTAAAGGATTTGCTATTTTATCTGCTGCTACCATGGCAGTAAAACTTTTATCCATAATTTATATGCCTTTTCTTTTGAGAATAATTGGAGGAGATAGGCCCTATGCCATTTATCAGGTTACATATCAGATATATGTTTTTATATATGTTTTGACAAATACAGGAATTCCAAGTGCTATATCAAAGCTTGTATCTGAATTTATGGCTGTTGGAAATTATAGAAGTGCTATAAAGGCATTTAAGATATCAAGATTTTTGTTGTTTGCTATAGGTATAATTATGGCAGTATTCATGTTTGCTATATCAAAACCCCTTACAGAGTATATGAACTATAGAGAAGCTAGATATTCTGTAATTGCCCTTTGTCCTGCTATACTTTTTACTTCTGTAGCCTCTGCCTATAGAGGATATTTTCAGGGTAGGAGTAATATGAAACCCACTGCAATATCACAGGTATTGGAGCAGATAATAAATACAGTATTTTCACTTTCTTTTGCTGCAATATTTATAGGATATGGAGTTGAAGCTGGGGTTGTTGGAGCTACAGTTGGAACTACTTTAGGAGCACTAGCTTCTACTGTGTATTTAATAGTTACCTATGAAAAAAATAAACACATTAAAGTTGTAAATTTTGATGGAAGTAAAAAGTTTATAAAACATACAAATAATCAGGTACTAAGAAGAATTATAAAGTATAGTGTACCTATAACCATATGCATTGGAATAACAAATGCAGGTAACATTATAGATAGTTATAATATTACTGCCAGGCTTATAGCTGGAGGAGCTTTAAAAAATTATGCTCAAAGTATTTATGGAATGTATGGAAAATATATGACTCTCAGCAATATGCCTATTACTATAATATCGGCTCTAGCTATGGCAATACTTCCAGCGGTGTCAAAGGCTGTAGCTCTTAAGGATAAAAAACTTATAGGAAATAAGATAAATTTTGCCTTTAAAACAAATTTTCTTATAGCTATACCGGCGGCAGTTGGGTTTTCAGTATTAGGTGATCCTATATACAGATTACTTCATTTAGGTGATGGATATAAGATAATGATGTTTGGTTCCATAGTAGTAATACTCATGGCTTTAGTTCAAATTCAAACAAGTATTTTACAGGGTATGGGAAGATTATATGTTGTAACTTTTTATTCAGTTTTAGGATTAGTTGTAAAATTTATTGTAAATTATATTCTAGTAGCTGTACCTAGCATAAACATTTATGGAGCAATTATAGGAAGTATAGCAGGATTTATTCTTCCAATAGTGTTAAATATTATATATATGCAAAAGATTTTAAAGCTTAAAATAGATTTCTTATCTTATGTATTTAAACCTTTAGTATCATCTATATTCATGGCAGCAGTTACCTATGTAGTATACAATATTTTAATCTATCTATTAAAGTTTATTATAGTTGGATATTTAAATAATGCAATAGCACTGTTTATATCTATTGCTGTAGGGGTAATTGCATATTTTTATTCCATAGTATTCATTAAGGGAATTAGCAAAGAAGAACTTGATATTATGCCAAACAAAATAAAAAAAATTATACCAAAAAGAGTATTTTCAAATATAGAATAAAAATAAGACAGTGTTACTATGTAATATATTTTTGTAACACTGTCTTTAATATTTTATATTTAAATAATTGTTAAACTAAAAATATATATTGATTTCCAATAGGTATATATGGATATTTTAATTTTAATTTGATATTTTTTCTTTTACCACTAGAGTTAAAAAAAAGTATAATAGAAATCCAAATATTATAATTAATATATTTTTTAATGCAAAGATATAATCTGATATAAGGTGATTCATAATTCCAAGAACTAAAAATACCAATATGCTGAGCATAATATCTATTAACATATTTGTAGAAGAAAAACCTATATGACATATCTTGTTTATGGAATAAATATTTAGTACAAAAGAAGTTACACCAGTAACAAACAGAGTTATGGCAAAACCGTAAATATTTATGCTTGGCACCGCAGTTAAAGTGTATAGTAATATTAGTTCCTCTACTGATACCAGAAGAGAATTAATTAATATGGTAGTTTGTTTGCCAAGGCCGCTTAATATAGAATAGGTAGAGGCAGCAGCGTAGGTAATTGGCAGACATAGTGCACTGGTAACAATAAATACCCCTAAATCACTTCTGCCAAAAAACAGCTTTCCTAAACTATTGGGTATGCAGAGACATATAATCATAGTAGCTATTCCCAAATAGAAAGATAATTTTAAAACCTCTACTATTCTTTGTTCCATAGCATAAAAATTTTTTTTACTCAGGTTTTGTGATATTTCAGGTACAAGTACAGTAGACATAGCTGTGATTACTACCATGGGAAAAAAAGTTATGTTAAGAGCCATGCCTGTAAATTTACCTATAAGGGAAAGGGCAGTATCATAATCAATACCCGCAGTTACAAGGCGCCTTGGAAGTACCAATGTAGAGGCTGTATTCAATATAGATCCTAGAAATCCATTTATGCAAAGGGGAACAGCTACGATTAATACGTCAAAGAGGAGTTGTCCATTACCTTCACGTTGAGTATTTGTAGTTTTAAATTTTCCCCTATACATGATATAAGCTGCATAAAGCATTAAAAAACTTATTAATTCACCTAAGGTTAAAGCTGCATATACTGCACTTATAGTTTGTACCATAGTTTTCAGCATCAGTATGTTTAAAATTCCTATGACAACACCTATTCTTATAGCTTTTTCAAATATATCTATGTAGGCTGGGATCTTAGCTTTAGATATTCCATAAAAATACCCCTTAAATACAGAAGATAGAGCTACAAAAACTAGAGCAGGGCATATTATAATTATAGAATACAAAGTTCTGATATCTTTTATTAGAAATAGAGATATAAATTTAGAATTAAAAAATACTAATATTGCAATAAATAAAGACCATAACAAATCAAAAATAATGGCTATATGTATAAGCTTGTTTACATTTTTAAAGTCTTTGTTTCCAGAAAATATTGCTGCCTTTCTTGATACAGCGATAATCATACCACCGCAAACCACACAGCAGAAAAGGTCATATACTGGCATTATTATGGAGTATAAACCTAAACCTTCTGGTCCCAATTTATTAGATAATATTATTGAAAATGCAAATCTCAAAATACCAGTGGCAAGATTTGAAATTGTAAGTATTAAAGTATCTTTGTAAAAATTATCAAATCGCATATATGTACCTCACAAAATTATTGATATATAAAATACTATGAGAAGATTTTACTTAATATTCTTATAACACTGGAAAATAGTCTTTGAACTAAAATAATACTATAATGTAAAATAAATTATTTAAATATTAATTTTACATTAATTTTAAGTTAATAATCTATTGAATTTATATACAAAATTTGATAAATTATTACATGGGGGTTTTTACTACCTAATAACTAATATACTTTATTTTAAAATACTATTTGTTTGAAAGGATGAGGGGGTAAATGTTAAATACAGCAACTAGAAAGAGTAATAGTAATAAATCTATTTTTAGAGAAGGTATTCTAAAATTCAAATTAGGATTGGCTATGAAGGAATGTGAAAAGTTAAAAAATTATGCCAAAGTTAATTCAGATTTAAATAGAGATGACTATAGATATAATTTATTTATAACTTCTGAAAATGGGAAGCATATAGAAGATAAGTATTTTTTATTTAAAGGTTCTCATATAGATGGAAGACTAAAAGAATTGAAAAAATTTACATTTAGCGATAGTAGCATTAAATTGGTAGAAGATAATATTAAATTAAAAATTTTAGCTGCAGACATATTTTCTAAAAATGTCTTTCTCTATAATTTTTATGAAGATGAAGAATACATATATGGAAATGAAATAAAAAAAATAAAAGATAAAAAATACACCAATATAATATTTCTAGTAGATAGAAATACATTAAAAGTACATAAAAAAAATATAAATAATACTCTATTATTCAATAACATAGAAAGTTTAATAAATAAATATGGATATTAATATAGTACATAATGATATTACTTGCCCACTGCCATTAAATATAATAAAATAATAATGGGTTTTTAAAATTATTGTTGGAAGTTTGATATTTTGTATATATCTTTCAAGTAATTAGATTTTAGTGATCTTCTCTAATATAAATTCCATATACTGCAAAAGTGTATAAGCATATAATAGGACACTGTGTATGGGATTGTTAGTACTATATTGAGAATAAAAAATATATTTGATAAGTATTAAGAAAGGAGAAAGTTGACACCCGGTTAATTGAATACTATTAAACATTTACGAGTATGTAAGGTACGTTATAATGGATTTTAAATCCTTAGATTATTATATGTAACAGTATATGTAACAGAGTAGTGCATAAGAATTTTTATTACAAAATGGGATGATATGAACCGGTAATTAATCTTATAGAGTTTTATGAGATTTTGTCAATGAAATGGATATGGAACAAATAAAATGTATGGTCTGTGGTATGAATATCAATGAAAAAAATTTCTATATTAACAATTCAGCTTTTCTTGAAAAAAATACAGGGGATAAAATAATATATTGTCCTTTTTGCGGAGTAAGTGAAATTTATTTAAGTAATGATGGACAAACTTACACTGTTGACAGCAGTTTATTAGATGAAAATACATTGAAGATTATAGACCACGCTGTAAAGTTAGAAATATTTAATGGAGATTTTTACAAGAAAGCTTCTGAAATGGCCAGAAGCAATGAAGTGAAAGAAATTTTTAGTGCTTTAAGTAAAATTGAAATGTTTCACGCAAAAATCCATTTTAGAATAGGTGGATTTAATAATTTTCCTAAATTAACGGAAATAGATTATGATAAGTATAAATATGATACAGATAAAGCTCTTTTAGAAGCAGCAGAAATAAGAGAAAAACATGCGGTAAGTTATTATGATAAATATAAGCATGAGGTTAAAGATAAAACCGTAGTTAATATATTTAACGCGCTCAGTGAAGTTGAGAAGGAACATATTCTTTTAACATCTAAATAGAATTTGATGCATATCCTATTATCTGATTAATATAAATTAGATAATAGGATTTTTTTATTTAGGAGGAGAGTATGAGGAGAGTATTAGGTAGTGTGATAATAATTATTTTTATAGCCTTTTTTGTAAGTGTACTAGCTAATAAGTTTTATAGAAGCTATAAAATAAATATAAATGAAGAAGGAAAACAAGCTGTAGTAAGATTAAAGGGATTAACATTTGCTAGAGATTTTGCTGAAGACAATGATAGTAATTTTTACATAGCTTTTAATAATAGAATTCAATTTGTAAATAATAATGGTAAAAGCTATAATATAATTAAAGACAAAAATTTAGATATAAAAAACATGGAATACTATAAAGGGAATCTTTATTATATTTCAGGAAATAATATATATTATTATAATTTACAGAATAAAATTCAAAAAGAATTGATTGACAATTTGCCCAATTTGGGTGATTATAGAGACATAAAAATAAAAATATATAATGATTATCTGTATGCATCTATAGGTGCTGCTACCAATTCAGGAGTAGTAGGTGATGATAATAAGTGGATTCATGATAATCCTTTTTATCATGATATAACTCCAAAGGCTATAACGCTTAAAGGACAAAATTTTGGGGTTAATAAAACAGGAGCTTTTTCTTCAAATAATACTACCAGTTTCAAAGGCCAAATTGTTCCTGAACATTTTCCAGGTAATGCGTCTATTATAATATATAACTTAAAAACAAAAGCTTCTGAGACTTATGCTTATGGTATACGAAATGTAACTGGAATGGATTTTAATAGTGAGGGTAATCTAATTGCAGCTGTAGGCGGAATGGAAGATAGGGGACTAAGACCTGTAAAAGGAGATTCTGACTATATATATTCAATAGAAAAGGGAAAATGGTATGGATGGCCGGATTATAGTGGTGGAGATCCCGTTGATTCTCCAAAGTTCAAAGGTTTAAATAATAAAAAAATTAATTTTATATTGGATAAACATCCAACTACAAATCCACCGGCGCCTTTATATCAGCACAAATCACTTTCTTCTTTAGGGACAATTGCTTTAGATTCAAAAGGAGAACTTAATGAAAAAAATGATATATACTTTTATGATAATAAAGACAATTTAATATATTTTATTAATAAAAACAATATATGTACTAAACTTATAGGATTTTCAAAAAGTTCTTATATAACCAGCATGAAATTTACTAAAGATGGACTTGATATATTGGACTCAAAAGAAGGGTATTTAATATCTGCAGTTAATAAAGTACCTTTACAGAGAAAAATTTTATACAATTATACTATATATATTTTAATAATAATAGTATTAATGGGTATAGTGGGAATATTAATAATGTTAAGATTAAATAGTGTTAAAAAAGGTAAAATAAAAAATAAATAAAAATAGGGGAATAAATATGGCGAGAGCAATAGAAAGAAATTATGGAAAAGCGGTCAGAGGTGTTATGGCTACTGTAAATCCTATAAAAAAGTTATTGATAAAGACTTATTGCACAGTTCATAAATATATAAATATAAAGGCAATTGAAATTATTAAACATGAGGGTAAGGAAGAAATTTATAGATTCTTCTTAAAATATATTAATGAATTAAATCAGGGAGTAATGTGGGCAGATCAAGATTTTAAAAGTACAAATCATTTTTATCATTTTTCAGAGGGAAAGGGTTTGTATGGATTTTCAAATGCACTAGCAGAATGTAAAAAATATTATACTATGGCATTAAATTATGCTAAAGCTGGAGATAAGTCAAAAGCCATGTTTTACTTTGGAGCAGCATGTCATCTTATTCAAGATACAACAGTGCCTCAGCATGTAAATAATAATCTCTTGAACAGCCATAGAGCTTTTGAAATGTGGATTTTGAAGAAAGTAGTAAGTGGATACAATTTTAATGCAGCAGAGGAGAGCATAAGATATGGATCATTAGATAAATATATTAAATCCAATGCATTAATGTCAAATGATGCTTACACAGTGTTTAATAATACCTATGATGTGGAAAAAAGATATAGAAATTTAACTAATGTCATCATAGTAGAAGCTGAAAAAACCACAGCTGGATTTATGATAGATTTTTATTATGAATTGTGTGTAAACAATGTAATTAAGCTCCATGAATTTGAAGCAAGTTCTTAATTCAGGTGGGGATTCTTTTATCCCATCTGAATTTTAGAACTGCGAATGCATGGCTTACTTGGCGTTGAGCTTCCACTTTCACAGAGTACGAGGGAGACTTACGCCAAGTTAGTCAGGTTAAAAACAGATAGTAATTTTGTGTGAATCACTTTTACAGAGTGTCTTGGTATTATTACGGAGTGGTAGTTATGGTATAAATATTAACTTTTAAATTTAGATTTGTTGTAAATGTGGTTTTTACTAAATAGTTCTTCCATTAAATGGAGGAATTATTTTTTTTTTGTAGAATTTATTAATAGATATCTAAAGTTTTAAAGGATGTGATTTTAATGGCTAAAGAGATATTTATTAATTTAGAAAAAGAGGTATTTATAGGTAATGTATTGGATATAGGCTTTGAAAACAATGGAATTGTATATGACCTTTGTAAAAATACTGATGACAATATGACCATCGATTATATAAATGGAATGTCAGAGAAAAACAGAATAGAAAAAAATTATTTTGACAGCTGTGTAATGTTTTTTTCTTTAATGGAATTTAAAACTAAGAAATCAAAGCTGAAATTTTTTAAAGAAATATCTGATTATATAAAAAAAGACGGGATATTATATTTATGGGATGTAGATAAGCCTAGATTTAAAACTTTTTTAATTAAGCTTAGAGTATTTGTACCTAGTAAAAAATGTAAAAAGATAACTGTTAATGCTTTTAATCCGGTAATAGATGCTTCTTGTGAAAATACCAGAAGGCTTTTACAAAATTATTTTGATATAATTGATTTAAAATGCTCCGATAATATATACTATATAAAGGCGCAGAAGAAAGGGAGTTTTTTAATTGGAGATATTATTAACAGCAATTAATTCTAAATATATTCATAGTAATTTAGCCGTGAGATATTTAAAGGAATATACTAGAGATATAAATTATCAATGTAAAATAAAGGAGTTTTCCATAAATGATAGGTTGGAAAAGGTATTTGAAAACATAATGGAGCAAAAGCCTGATATTGTAGCATTTTCCTGTTATATATGGAATATAGAATATATAAGAAAACTTGCAAAGCTTATAAAAACATTGGATGAAAGTATAGAAATATTATATGGTGGACCGGAAGTATCCTATGATTCAGAGTATTTTTTACTTAACAATCCAGGAGATTATCTTATAGAGGGAGAAGGGGAAGAGGTATTTAGGGAATTTGTACAGTGGAAAATAGAAAATAAAAATTGTAATGAATTAAACATTAAAGGATTGTACCAAAAGAGTGAAGACAGAGTAATCTATGGAGGAAAAAGACTGCAGATGAACTTTGAAAAAGTAGTATTTCCCTATAGAGATAAAGACAATCTAGAAAACAAAATAGTTTATTATGAAAGTTCAAGAGGTTGTCCTTTTAATTGTAAGTACTGTCTATCTTCTACTAATGAAGGTGTAAGATTTTTAAGTGTAGAGAGAGTTAAAAGAGAATTAAAGTTTTTTATGAATAAAAGGGTTAGACTTATAAAATTTGTGGATAGAACTTTTAATTGTAATCACAAGTTTTCTATGGAAATATGGAAATTTTTAATTGAATCTGAAACAAATGCAACTTTCCATTTTGAAATATCTGCAGATATATTAAAAGATGAAGAAATAGAACTTTTGAGAACTGCTCCTAAAGGTAGAATACAACTTGAGATAGGTGTTCAAACTACTAATGATGATATATTAAAAAACATAAATAGAAATATCAAATTTAACGATATAAAAGATAAAGTCCTAAAGCTTAAGAAAAATAAAAATATAAAGCAGCATTTGGATTTAATTGCAGGACTTCCAGGGGAAAGCTATGAAAGGTTTAAAAAATCCTTTAATGATTTGTATTCTATCAAACCAGAAGAAATTCAGTTGGGATTCTTAAAACTTTTAAAAGGTTCTGCTATGAGGTTTGAAGCAGAAAAATGGGGAATGGTGTATTCGCCTTACGCTCCCTATGAGATACTTAAGACAGATAATTTAAGCTACGAAGAGATATTGAAACTTAAGAGAGTAGAAGCTATGGTAGACAAATACTATAATTCTGGAAAATTTGAAAATATATTAAAATATTTTGTACATAAATTTGAAAATTCTTTTGATTTTTATTATTCATTAGGCAACTTTTTTAAGAAAAAGGGATATTTTGATAGAAATATATCCTCTTCAGATTATTATAAGGTATTTTTAGAATATAATTATGAAGAATTAGGCGAGGAAAATAGCAATATAATTGAAGTAATAAAATTTGATTATTTAAAATTCAATAAAAAGAAATGGATTCCACCTTTCCTAAATAGATGTATTGATAAGGCTGCTGAAAAGGAAATAAGAAATAAATTAAAACAGGAAGGTGTTTTTTCTGTAAAGCAAAATTTCCATATAGAAAAATTTAATATAGACATATTAAAATATCAATCAGAAAGTAAAATTGAAAAAGAAGAAAAGTATGTAATTTTTGATGAGAGTGATGTGGATAATATATTTTATTTTTAAATTAGGAGAAAAGTGCGAAACAACTTTTATTAGCTGAAAGTTGAATACATGATTCTTGTTTCGGCTTTTCTATTTATTATGATTTAAATCATTATTCTTATTTACAATTATGAATATTTCATATATACTGCTGTATATACAGTAACTTATGGGAGGTAATTTATGAAAAACAATGTTAAAAAATTAACTCTTGCAGGACTACTGACTGCATTTGCAATAATAATTCCTATAGTTTTTGGTTCATTTCTAAGAATTCAAATACCGCCTTTTTCAGCTACATTATTTTCTCATGTTCCAATGTTCTTAGCAATGTTAATTGCTCCTGAAGTAGCAGTAATTGTTGGTATTGGTTCAGCCCTGGGCTTTTTAATTACTTCACCGGCAGTAATTGCTGCAAGAGCTTTTACCCATACTTTTGTGGGATTGGCTGGAGCACTGCTGATAAGAAGGGGGGTATCCTTTAAAAAAGTTATAGCAATAACGGCGCCAATTCATGCCATTCTTGAAGCAATAATAGTAATTCCCTTTGGATTTACAGCAGTTAATGCATTATATGTAGTAGGTATAGGAACAGTAGCACATCACTTTGTGGACGGAATTATAACAGTAATATTAGTGGGAGCTTTGGAAAGAGCTTTAAGAGTAAAACTTACTGCTATATCATCAGATGCTAAATAATAAATGTATAGGTACTGAAAAATTCCATAAAATATAACATTGAGTTTTTTAAGAAGAATTTAAGGATAATGTATGGAGGGAAGTGAAATGAACATAAACATGAATAAGGAATATTATATAGGATGGGGAACATTAGCATTAATAAATGCAGGATTAGCTCAAGGGAAAAACAGATCAGGACTTATATGGTTTCTCATATCTTTATTACTTGGACCAATTGCTACTTTTATTATAGTTATATTGGATAAAAAATAAAATATATAATATAAATAAGTTTTATCTTTTGTATTTTTAGTTTATATATAGTTATAAAAATATTTTCATAAAATAAGTTTTACTAGCCCAAAGCTTTATATAAGGTATGTTTAACAATTCAGGGGTATGCTGTGATATCAAGGGAATATTATCCATAAAAGATGTTATAATTGCAGAATGAGTTATTCTATTATTTTTATTTCTGTAGAATATTAAATCACCTATTTCTAAATCGGAAGTAGAAGTTGCTTCTTTCCCTTTAATTCCATAAAGATTATTATCGGTATTGATTTTTAGATACCAATAGAGAGAATGAGCTGTAGACCAGGAAACAGAACAACCAGCACTGTTACACCACCATATGTTTTTACCTGTGAAAACCATTGGTGCACCTCCAGCAAACAGGCATTGAGAAGTAAAATTTGTACAATCACCGCCATTATCGTAGTTAACAGGAAAATATTTATATTGAGAATTTGGTGTATTAGCATATTTTAAAGCATAATTTACAGCATTTTCTCTTGAATAATTTGTATTTTTTAATTTAGAATTCATAAATTTTATAGCCTTCTTTATAAAATGGATTACATTATATTTTATGATAGTGTGTAAAAAAAGTGAAACATTAGGTATGGTATGTTTAGTTATTTTATATTATAATTTTGATAATATTTAATTTATACATGCCACTCAAAAATATTAATATAGATATCCAAATTCATAGTTAAATGCTGATAATAATTAATATCCTGAGTAGCTTGATATAAAAATTATTTATGTACAAGGAGGTTGATAGTTATGATTGTAACAACTACTAATAATATAGAAGGTAAAAAAGTTATTGACTATAAAGGTATTATTTTTGGTGAAGTAATATCTGGTGTTGATGTAATTAAAGATATAGCAGCAGGTCTTACAAATTTTTTCGGAGGACGATCTAAGTCCTATGAAGGTGAACTTATACAGGCAAGAGAAGAAGCTTTAAGAGAACTTGAAAATAGAGCGGCGGCTATTGGAGCTAATGCAGTTATTGGTGTGGATATTGATTATGAAGTATTAGGCCAAGGCGGAAATATGCTTATGGTAACAGCTTCTGGTACAGCTGTGGTGGTAGAATAAATAAATTAATGAATAGATTATATATTGCTTTAGATGAAGTATTTTTTATTAAAGCACTAAGATGAAGAGGAGATGGATTAAAAATCTCCTCTTTATTATCTTTGTTCTGCAGTAACTACTGCTTTTAAAGGGATGGAAACCCCTGTTGATCCCAATATATAAATGGTATAGTAAGTATTGGGCAGAAGATTTGCATTTGGAATAGTTAATATAACATTATTTGAACCTGTAGCATTTATAGTAAAGGTATATGTTCCAGAGGGTAAACATGCATAATCGGTAATTTTTCTATAAGTAATATTGTTAAAAACTTTTGTCCCAGTAGATAGATTTAAATCAAGGGCAGGACTGTCGGGGGAAAGATTAACAAATCTAATACAGGGCCTTCCAAAGTTTTGTGCAGTTACAGGCTCTGGAATAGTATATAAACTTAGATTTGGATTATTACCAACAATAGCTAAATTAGAAATAGTGTTTGGAGCTACATATAGGTAAGCATCTACAAGGGGATTTTCAGTTTCTCCAGTATTATAAATTTTAATATTATAATTTCCTGATGATAAGGGGAAATAAAGTGAAAATTCGCCATAAGGTAGATTTTGTACAAGTAAATTATTGTTAACATAAATGTCTACGGCAGGAGAATTAGCAGAAGCATTAAAAAATCTTATATAAGAGTTTTGTTGAATTTCTCTAGAGCTTTGTTCTATATTATAATCTGAAGAAATTTCAGAATTTAAATTTTCCAAAGTACTTCCTCCCAGTAAAATGATTAACATATAATTCATTATATAAAATTTAATTAATATATGTTACTAGTAATCTATTAATTTTAATTTAAATAAAATTTTAAAATGTAATTGATAAATAGTTAAAAATATGCTATTATGATTGTCATATAGATAAACAGGTTGTTGCTTAATTATAATATTTTAATTGAGGCTATATTTACTGGTTAATTATATTTATTTGGAGGTGCATGATATGAGTTTTATGAAAGTTAGTGATCAGGCTTATGAGGAATTTAAAGGCTTTTTAGTAAATACCAATGTACAAAATTTTAATTTAAGAATAACTTACGTTGGAAGAAATTGTAATGGATTGACTTTTAACTTGGATTATGGAGTAAAAGGTGAAAATGATGTTGAAGAGCAAGTAAAAGATATTACTTTCATTATTGATAAAGACGCATTGGAAGAATTTGAAGGCTTTACAATTTTATCAAATGAAGAGAATAATGGAGAAGGTTTAGAGTTAAAAGCTCTTAAAGTTCCAGAAAGTCCTTGTACTGTTTGTCCAGGATGTTAATTTTTAATACTTAATTCTGAAAAAACTTAATAGCTAATAGGGCGATGTTTTAAAATAATGTTATTTTAAAACATCGCTATTTATTTTGATATAATATTCAAAGTAAAACTTATATTAAATAATAAATTTATATTTCAATAATGCATTACTATATGAATTATTTTATATAATTACAATAAGAATTAATTTTAGAAGGTGTGTAAATGAAATTATTTAGATTAATGGAAATAACCTTATGTATATTGTTTTCTTTGTTTTTATATGCAATGGCTTGCTATTATATTGGAATAAAAGGATTAAGTATATTACCATATAGAAATAATGGGTATGGAATAATGATATATTGGATTATATACTGGCTTATTTCAATTTCATTTGTCTTAAGTATTTTATGTAGGATTTTTTTATCAATAAATAATCTATTGACATCGATATTTACATCTATTGGTACTGTTTATCTTGCTGCATTTTTTTATTTGATGATATTATTTCCAATTACTGATCTTATAAAATTTATCTGTGAGAAAATAGGCTTAAAAGGAGAATTTATAAATTTTATAAGTAGAATATATGGCAATGGAATATTAATTTTTGTAATAATTTTTATACTTATTTTTATTGGAGTATGGAAAGCAACGCATCCAGTGATTACTGATTATAATGTTAATATAAATAAAAATGCTGGGAAAATTAATTTACTGAATATTGTTATGGTTTCCGATGTCCATGCAGGAATCACTGTAAAAGAGAAGGGGATTGCCAATATGGTGAAATCTATAAATCGTTTAAGACCAGACATAGTATTTTTCTGTGGTGATATGGTAGATGAAAATACCAATAGTAAAATGAAAAAGTGCCTTGGAGAAGCTTCTAAAAATATAAAGTCTAAATATGGAATATATGCAATTACTGGCAATCATGAATATATTGGTGCAAATTTGCCAGAAACACTTTCATACTTAAAAAGAGGAAATGTAAAAGTATTAGAAGACAGAGTGCTTAAAATTGATAATAGTTTTTATGTAGTTGGGAGAAATGATCCAGTTAGTTTCTATAAAACAAAAGAGAAGATAAAGTCACTAGAGGAATTATTAAAAGATATTGATAAATCACTTCCTATTATAGTATTGAATCACCAACCTATAGATTTAAAAGCGGCGAAAAAGGAAAAGGTGGATTTGCAACTTTCAGGACATACTCATAAAGGTCAATTTTTGCCAAATAATTTTATTACAGGACTTGTATATGAAAAAGACTATGGGTATCTGAAGAAAGGTGATTTTAATTTAATAGTGTCTTCCGGTTATGGAGCTTGGGGACCGCCTATAAGGATTGGAACAAAAGGTGAGATAGTTAATATAAGAGTAAATTTTAATAATTAGGTATATTATAAATAATCAGCGGAGTTCTTTTATTAAATTAAAAATTGCTGATTATTTTTTTATAAATATTATTATATAATATTAAAATATGATGAAAAATTTAACCTATTGCTAATAATAGTATGTATATGATTAAATATATATATGAAGAGATTAATTTATGCATATTATAGTATAATGAACAGACTTCGATATGGAGAGGATGCAATATGAAAACTATAAAAAATTCAAATAAAATAGTATTTTTTGATATAGGTGGTACTTTAGTAGGCGCTCCTAATTTATTTTCATATATAGCTGAAAAATATAAAAGTTTACAAAGGGATAGAATTGCTGAAGTAATAAGTGAAAACTATGATAACATGTATTATAATGCGCTGGAAGAGAAATTCTTAAGTGTTAAAGAGATGCTTAAAATATCACTAAAAGAGGCTTCATTAAAATTAAACATAGAAGATTTGAGTGATTTGGCACAAACTTACTATGAAGAATTATATACTAATCAATCTTATCTTTATGATGATGTTATACGAGTTCTAGATATACTAAAAAAAGCTGGGGTAAAATTAATTGTATTAAGCAATTCTGATTCTGACATATTAATTAAGGAATTGAAGGCTTTAAATATATATGATTACTTTGATGCATTTATAATATCCAGTGATGTTAAATCCTATAAACCTAGTGATACTATAATAAATAAGGCATTATCTTATTGTGAAATTTCAAAGAAAGATATAATATTTGTGGGAAATTCAGATGAAGATGTTATAAGTGCAAAAAAGATGGGTATTACATCTGTAATAATAAAGAGATGGAATAAAACAATTAATATATCCAGTGATTTTACTATAAAATTATTAGATGAGCTTCTAGAGATAATATAGATACTTATATTTATTACAGTTAATAGATATTTATATATGGTGGGGGTAATATTATGAAAGGTGATGAGGTGTTTACATTATTTGATAAGCTATATATAGAAGCTTATAAAAAAGAACATGGTAAAGAGGTGGAGAAAATATATAAAAATAATATATATAAAGAAATATATAAAAATGTATCCAAATATACTAAACAGGACTGGCAAAATCTTAAAGAAAGATTAAATTATATATATGAGGATATGATTGTTTTGATGGATAGAGATCCGGGTAGTGTAAGTGTTCAAGCATTAGTTGAAGAGCTGAGAAAATACTATAGTGATAGTTTTTATAAATGTGATTTAATTATGTTTAGAGCTTTAGGAAGATTATATATAGAAGACAAGTCTTTTAGGGAAAAAATAAATCATAAAAAGGATGGATTAGCGGAATTTTTAAGTGAAGCCATAGAGATATACTGTGATATTCATGAAAATAGATTATAAGAATTAATTATCCAGTGGATGTTTGTTATGACTCTACGTTATGTTTAAAAGTATTATATAACGATACATTCAAGGATAATTAATCTAAACTTATATGGTGTATGGCAAACGACTATCCATTGAAATTAATTACTGATTTTAAAGGATTAGTAAAAAATATCAAATACTTCTTAACAGCTGTGGATTTAGTATATCTGTTAATTCTGAAAAAGGAATCTTTATCAGAGGCACTCCGGAAGCCGTTGGAGCAATTTCATGGAATCCGAAAAATAATACTAAATTATTATTGTCTAAATAATAGGGTTGATCTTTGGCTATCCCTTTAAAATTACTAGCTGTATTAGGATAATAATCTTGAGGATTTGCCTGTAATATTGATTTTACTTTATTGTTTAACACTGATATATAATTAGAATCAGGTTTAAATAAGTCTCCTAAAGGCATAGATCGTGCATTTTCTAAATTATAGTTATAAGAAGTTCTTATATAGCTGTTCCTGCCATTTATATATTGTTGATAAATCAGAGAAATACTTAATAAATTATTTTTATTATAAGTTAATATATAGTTATTAGAGATTTGAAAAGGAATTACTGGTTTCCCCGCTGACTGCATAGCTTTTGCATTTTCATCTGCTGCTGCTTCCATTTGACTTTTAAATTCTAGAATATCATTTTTAATATTGCCATTGATGTATTTTAAAACTTCAGCATTAAAATTACCGCTTAAAACTGGAATATTTAAGTATTCACGTATTTTATAATTTTCTGTACTTATATTCTGAGAAGTAACCCCCAAAGTATTTGATGTATCATTTCTATACTTATGGTGCTTAGAATTATATTTTTGAGGATTACTAAAATGATAAAATTTATTATGTTTATGACCCATAAGATTAACCTCCTAAACATATTAACAAAAGATAATATGTATATTTTATTAGTAAATAGATTTATACAGACATAAACTATAATTATAAAATATGTTATAATTATAAAAGGGTTACTTTTATCTCTATAGATTTATTATTATTTTAGGATGTAATATTTTTTATAGTATTTAAAAATAAGAATAAGGAGATAGTTATGTCACATGTAAAAACAAATGCAATGCGTATCTTAGACAGGGAAAAAATAAACTATGATATCATTACTTACGATAGTTCTGATGGAAAAATAGATGGGATTTCAGTAACTAAAAAGCTTGGAGAAAATCCAAAGTTTGTTTATAAAACTTTGGTGCTTCAAGGTAACAGTGGCGATATATATATTTTTGTAACGCCTGTTGAAGATGAAATAGATTTAAAAAAGGCAGCAGCAGCAGCAGGCGAGAAAAATGTTAAAATGGTAGCAGTAAAAGATATAATGAAATTAACAGGATACATAAGAGGAGGGTGTTCTCCTATAGGTATGAAGAAACATTATAAAACTTTTGTAAATACAAGTGCTTTGGATATAGAAAAAATTATTGTTAGCGGTGGTAAAATAGGTACACAAATTGAAATTTTAACTGAAGATCTTGCTAAAGTTGCTAGTTGTGAATTTAAAGATTTTATTAAATAATATATTTCTTTTCCATGAGAATATTAGAGTAGAAATTACATAATAAATAAAAGATTGTTTCATAATATACAGATAAAATATGAAACAACCCTTTATTTAAGTTAAGAGGGAACAATAGAATACTTATTTTATATTATTAGTTGCTGGTGACATCATTTCAGAAAGAATATTAACATGATTTTCATCTTCTTTTAACATAGAATTTATTAAACTTAAACTATCTTTATCTAAATCTCCTTTAATTATTTTAGAAGTCATTTTTATGCCTGTATCCTCTCCATGCTGTGCTTTCCTTATATAATCTGCAGTGCTTTTTCGGCCCATATCTTTAATGTTAGACATAGTCTCTACAACTTTTCCCTTTACACCAACACTGGAGACGGGAATTCCTCCTAAAATTTGAATTCGTTCTGCTAGTTTTATAGCATGTCTTTTATGCTCTTTTTGTATTTTTTGAAACTCAGCTTTTGTATCAGCATCCGTTATGTTTTTTATATATTTTTCATAAGAATCAATTGCCATATATTCTCCCTTTAGTATTGCATTTAATTCTTTTATACTAATATTTTTAACTTTTTTATCTAATTTAGACACATCAGGAATATCATAAGAATTGCTTTTCTTATTAATTATATTTTGTTTTGTTTTACCTGTAGGCATATACAACACTCCTTTCAAATATAATATGCTCAAACAGAATAGTACTTATGTAATGTAAAGATGTATATTAAAGGAGAATATTTCATGAATTTAATGAAATATATAAAAATAAAAATATTAATGTTGTACAAACTATTTTATAAAGGACAAATACCAAGGAGGTTATAATTATGTCTGCGTATTCTAAAATAATTTTAATAGGTCAAGAAAGTAAAGATGGACTAGAAGATATATATGTGGAAATTTTACAAGGTGAAGGCGAAAAAAGATGGTATGAAGCAAAATATGATGAAGAAAAAATAAATAGAATGGGAAATATAACGTCTATAATTCCTATAGATAGAGCTGATAATAATTCTATTTTAGATGCATGTATAGCTTTTGCACCTAAGCTTTTTGAAGATTGCCCTTCTATGGAACAAGTTAAAAGTGAAATAGGGGATATAAATATGATAGATTTTTCTGCAGGAGAACATATTCCTAAATCTTGGAATAAACTGAGAAATGAAGCCAAAGAGAAGTTGAAAAATATACACATATATGAAGCTGATATAAAGAGATGTAAAGTTTTTGATGAAAAACCTATATATAGTTTATCATAACTAAATATTTATTTTATGTAAAAAAATAAAATAAATTTATTTCATAAATCTTAACATGATAAGAAGATATATTGGGGGGATGTAAATTAACATCCCCTTATTCATAAGCATTTATAAGCATCTGTTTAATTTCACTTATCAGTGGATACCTTGGATTTGATCCAGTACACTGATCATCAAAAGCCTGTTTTGACAGACTATCTACATTCATGTAGAAACTTTCCTTTGAAACTCCAGTTTCTTTAATATTTTTTGGAATATTTATTTTATTTTTTAAATCATTAATGGCAGAAATTAATAATTGTATCTTTTCAGATTCATTATTGCCGCCTAACTTTAGGTAATCTGCAATTTTTGCATATCTAAGCCTTGCATCAGGGTATTCATATTGTGGAAAGGCGGTCTGCTTAACTGGATTATCTGTAGCATTAAATTTAATTACCTCTGTTATCATCAATGCATTGGAAACACCATGAGGAATATTATAAGCAGAACCAAGTTTGTGAGCTATAGAATGACACACTCCTAAAAATGCATTAGCAAAAGCCATACCGGCCATAGTAGAAGCATGGGCCATTTTTTCTCTTGCTTTTATGTTTAGAGAACCCTCTTCATAGGCTAGAGGCAGATATTCAAATATTAATTTTATTGCTTCTAGAGCTAATCCATTAGTATATTCTGTAGCAAGTACTGAAACATAAGCTTCTAAAGCATGAGTTAAGGCATCCACACCAGAAGCAGCAGTAAGTCCTTTTGGCATATTCATCATTAATTCTACATCGATTATAGCTATATCTGGGGTTAATTCATAATCTGCTAAAGGGTATTTTATACCTGTCTTCTCCTCTGTGATTACAGCAAAAGGAGTTACTTCAGAACCTGTACCTGCAGAGGTAGGTATTGCTATAAAATTAGCTTTTTCCCTAAGAGTCGGAAAGTTATAAATCCTCTTTCTTATATCCATAAATGTCATAGATAGATTTTTAAAATCTGATTCAGGATGTTCATATAAAAGCCACATGATTTTGGCTGCATCCATTGGTGATCCACCACCTAAAGCTATTATAGTATCTGGCTGAAAATTAATCATTTCCTTAGAACCTTTTACTGCTGTAGCCAAAGTTGGATCCGGTTCAACATCGTAGAATATTTTATATTCTATAGATAATTCCTCTAATACTTTTAGAGTGCTTTTTAAAAATCCTAATTTATACAAGACTTTGTCTGTTACTATAAAAGCTTTCTTTTTATTCATGTATTTTAAATCCTGAAGGGCAGAAGGTAAACATCCGTATTTAAAATAGATTTTTTGAGGCACTCTAAACCAAAGCATATTTTCTCTCCTTAAGGCAACACTTTTTATATTTAGTAGGTTTTTTATGCCCACATTGTCAGTAACGGAATTTCCTCCCCAAGAACCACAGCCTAAAGTGAAAGAAGGTTCTATTTTAAAGTTATATACATCACCTACAGCACCGTGAGATGAGGGGGTGTTTATAAGAGCTCTTGAAGTTTTCATTACAGCTCCAAATTTTTGTATTCTATGTTTTGAAATAAATTCATCCGTATATAGTACGGAGGTATGTCCAATGCCTCCGCATTTTTCTAATATTTCACTGGCTTTAACAAGGGCATCCTCAAAATCAGCTGCTTTATACAAGCCTAGTATAGGTGAAATTTTTTCATGACCAAAAGGATCATGTACATCTATTTTTTCTACTTCACCTATTAATACTTTTGTTGCTTCAGGAACTTTAAAGCCTGCCAATTCAGATATTTTAAAAGCAGATTGCCCTACAATATCAGAATTTAAAGAATGGTTTACAAACATTATGGATCTTAATTTTTCAGTTTCTTTTTTATTTAATAGGTAAGCACCTCTATATAAAAGTTCTTTTTTTACTTTAGTATATATTTTTTCTATCGCAATAATAGCTTGTTCTGAAGAACATACCACTCCATTATCAAAGGTTTTTGAAAGGAGTATAGAACTTACTGCAGTTTTAATATCAGCAGTTTCATCAATTATAACGGGAGTATTTCCTGCTCCTACACCTATAGCTGGTTTGCCCGAAGAATAAGCGGCTTTTACCATTCCAGGACCACCAGTTGCTAAAATGGTGTCTGAATTTTCCATTACCAGTTTTGATAATTCAATAGAGGGTGTATCTATCCAGCCTATTATGTTTTCAGGTGCGCCGGCTTTTACTGCTGCATCCAGTATAAGTTTTGCTGTTTCGATAGTGCAGTTTTTTGCTCGTGGATGGGGAGAAAAAATTACTACATTTCTTGTCTTTAAACATATAAGCGCTTTAAATATAGTTGTTGAAGTGGGATTAGTTGTAGGAATAATTGCTGCTACAATACCTAAAGGCTCTGCAATTTTCTGTATTCCAAAACTTAAGTCTTCTTCAAGGACACCACAAGTTTTTTCATCCTTATATTTATTATAAACATATTCGCAGGCTAGATGATTTTTTATAACTTTATCCTCTAGAATTCCCATGCCAGTCTCTTCTACTGCCAATTCTGCCAACTTAATTCTGGAATCATTAGCAGCTAAGGATACTGCTTTAAAAATTTTATCTACCTGCTCCTGAGTATAAGAGGCATATTTTTTTTGAGCAACTCTCATATCTTCTAATTTTTTATTTAAAGTTTCAACATTTGTAATTTTCATATTACCTCACATCCCTTTAAATATATTATAGGTTAAATTGACAAATATCTTAGGATAATCATATAAACTTATATAATATTGGGTAAATTATTGTCTTATGATAACATTATAACATATTAAAAAATATTTTTGTAAATGTTTTCTGAAGTCTGAAAAATATAAGTGATATCGGAATTTATTTGTATTTCTAATATCACTTATATATTACAGCAATAAATTATTTTAAAAAGCTTATACCTTTAGTAATAGATAATTTGTAAGCTAATAAAGCTAAAATGGAGTATACAATGAGCAATATGAAAAAACTTATAATTAAGTTTATATTTAAAAATATACATATAAGAGACGTAAATGCAGATATAAATAATAAAGCAAGGGTTACAATTATACCATTAAAATTTTGTTTTACTGCTTTTGCTTCATTATCCCAATCCAGTTTAGGAAATTTTAAATCAATAAAAATTCCTAAAAATGAATAAAAAATTGTTCCTATTACAGATATAATAAATAACATTATCAGCATTAAAGAGCTTATTTTAAATACTATAGCACCAGTAATTAACATTATAACAACAGCTGTAATACTTACCATAATACCAATCAATACTTTGGCAATAATTTGATCTCTATAGGGAACAGGAATGTATCTCATTACAAAGAAGGATTCTCCTTCCCTAGATATAGCTGTAGCACATATCATATTGAAACTGGTAGTAACTAGTATTATTCCAGTGGCAATAGTAAAAAACATAGTATTCATCTGAAAATTAAAGCTCTTAGACATACCTCCATTGCTGAATAGTATTATTAAAAGCATAACTGGTGGAAAAATTACACCTCCAAGTACACAATTTTGAAGATAAGCAGGAGTTCTAAATAATAATTTTAACTCTTTTATCATATAGGACTTTAACTTTGAGTTTTTAACTGAGGATTTATTTAATTCTCTATGAGATAATTTTTTGCCCTTTGAAGTGCTCTCAGATATTCCAATAGCACCCTTAAAGTACAGAGCTTCAGCAGCTGCGAAAAATATGACAATAACTATGATAGAGATTATTAAAAATATAATTAAATTTAATAATCCAGAAATATTTGATGAATTCAAAAGGCTAAAGGCTGCAAATCTAGCTGAAGGAAAGGCCTTTGAAGCATTATTTATAGCATCACTGTTATCTCTAAGAGAAGAAATTAAGGCCTCAGGACCGCTGATTTTTCGTATGAGTATATTTATAACTATTGCCATAACTATACCTAGCATACCGGATAAAAATTTAAATCTATCCTTATCTTTAACTAAATCTGTAAAGGTCATTATAACCATACTTATTAAGCCGCAAACTACAATGGGGATAATAGGCAGTGTTAAAAATATTATTATTCCATAAATAATAAAAATAGGATTTCCTGCTTTATAACAGAAACCTACAAGAGTAGGCAGCAGTATAATCAATTCTACTAGATATTCAAATAATATTATTATGATGAGCTTGGCTCCAATTATTTCATAGGGTCTTAAGGGCATCGGCAGCAAAGTGTCAATATCCTTGCTGAAATAGAAAACACTCATAATATAGAAAAAACCAAATACTATCATAGTTATACAGGAAAGGGTCATGGTAGACGCTAAAAGCATACCTTGAAGATTTAGTTTTGCAAGCATGTCATAAGATGCAATAGTAGAAGCTGCAAAACCAAAAGTTATTGGAAGAAAACATAATATTATTAACACTATCATACCTAATTTTTTCTTGTTGCTAAAACCGGATTCAAAGGGATTATCATTATTTTTTAATAAAATTTTAGTTAGAATTAGTAATTTACTCATGTTCAGTCATCTCCAAAAACATTTTTTCTAAGGATTCATTAGTTTTAAAATGTTCTCTCATTTCCTTTAAAGTCCCACAAAATAAAAGTTTACCCTTATTTATTATTCCCACTCTATCACAAAGTTTTTCAGCTACCTCCAGTACATGAGTTGAAAAGAACACTGTTTTTCCGCTATCAGCATGCTCTCTCATCATTTGTTTTAAAGTAAATGATGATTTAGGATCAAGGCCTGTCATAGGTTCATCTAAAATCCATGTAGAAGGACTGTGTATAAGTACTCCCATTATTATTATTTTTTGCCTCATACCATGAGAATAACTCTGTATTTTGTCGCCAAGAGCAGTGGACATATCAAATCTTTCAGTGAGGCTTTGTATTCGTTCTTTTCTAAGATTGCTGTCTACGTCATATATATCTGCCATAAAGTTTAAATATTCTATGCCTTTAAGTCTTAAAAATATATCGGGATTATCAGGTACATATCCAAATTGTTTTTTTGCCTCCAGTGGATTCTGTGTTATGTCTATTCCATTTATGCCAATATAGCCAGAATCCTTATTCAATATTCCTGTAATCATCTTTAAAGTGGTAGTTTTTCCAGCTCCATTATGACCCAGAAATCCAAATATCTCTCCATCATTGATGGTTAAATTCAAATTATCCACAGCTTTTGTAGTTTTATTATAGCTTTTATTGAGATTAATAATTTCAATCATTAATTAAATTCCTCCCTCAATTTTAATATATATACAATTAATGTATTTATTTTAAGTAGATTTAAATAAATAATCAGATTGTCTTGTATATTATAGAAAACAGTAATACAATAAGTCAAATATAAAAGTATTTATTGTAGAATAAATAATTATTATAATCTATAGTTGATGGTATAATAAAGAATGTACTTGGCTTATATTTATTTATTATTATATAAAAATTATAAAATTGACTAAATTAAATATTAAGAATTAATTAAGATTAATTTATATTATAGATATCCAATTTAGCAACTAAATATTGATAAGCATAGATAGCTTGAATAACCTGTTTAAAAAAATTTAAATTTATATTTCAAGTTGGATAAACTAGTTTTAGTTTGAAACTGGTTTCACTATATATAAATTAATTGTAATAAAAGTATAAATATAATTGGAGGAAACATTTTGCAATTTATAAAGCTGTTATTGGATGAGTATGGGTATTCTGTACTATTTATTTCGTTAATGCTGGAACTTATAGCATTGCCGCTTCCAGGTGAAACCCTTATGAGTTATTGTGGATACCTTGTTTATATAGGAACTCTTAATTGGACTATAAGTGTAATTCTAGCGGCTTTAGGTACTATTATAGGGATAACTATTTCTTATTTTATAGGTAGAACTCTTGGTATTGATTTTTTGAACAAATTCGGTAGATATTTACATATAAAACCTGAAAGTTTTGAAAAGGTATCAAAGTGGTTTGAAAAGTATGGTTGTGGTATTTTAGTTATATCTTACTTTATACCAGGTGTGAGACATTTAACTGGTTACTTTGCAGGTATCACTAAAATATCTTTAAAAAAATTTTCTGTTAGTGCATATGCCGGTGCTTTTCTATGGAGTTTCACTTTTATAACCCTAGGAAAGTTTCTGGGCAGTGGGTGGAGTAGATTTCATACATATATAAAGAGGTATTTTGTTTTTATAACTGTAGTTTTAGTGATATTGGTATTGATGGTATTTGTATATAAGTTTTTCAAGAAAAAGTTGTGATTTACGAAATTTAATTGGTATAATATAAAATTTTCAGGAAAACATATATTTCTGAAAGAGGTGTTTTATATGTCAAAGAGAAGAAACTCAGCCAATAATACAGATAATAATGAAAATACTTTAGAATCACAAAGTGACTATGAAAAAAATAGACAGGAAAAAACTAAGAAACATAAATAGGAATATAGATAGATAATTGAGAATTAAAAAGCATTGTACAGCTATTGTATTTAAAAGGTCTGTATAGTGCTTTTTTCTGTTATCAAATTAAATATTGTTTAAGTAATAAAACAAGAATGGATATTTTTAATTTTAAATTTCTAATTGTATATTATCTTTTATAAAAAATGTATTTTATGCTATACTATTCTACGTATTATATTTATTATTTAGGATGCTTGGGAGGTGGTATTTATGTATACTAATGATACTATACTAAAGGTTAGATATGCAGAAACAGACAAAATGGGAATTGTACATAATTCTCAATATTATATATGGTTTGAAGTGGCAAGAGATGAATATATAGAGAAATTAAATATTACATATAAACAACTTGAGGATAAGGGAATAATGATGCCTCTTGTAGAAACTCAGTGTAAATACTTAGAAGGAGCAAAATATGGAGATGAAATTTTAATAAAAACTTCTGTTACAGAAATAAGCGGAGTAAAAGTAGTTTTTAATTATGATGTATTTAGAAATAGTGATAAAAAGCTTTTGGCAAAAGGCAAAACTATACAGGCCTTTGTAAATAGCAATGAATTTAAAATAGTAAATATAAAGAAGAAATATCCTGAAATATGGAAGCTATTTGAAAATCTATAAAGTAAAAGAGGGAATATAATGAAAAAAGCAGTGGTTTTATTATCAGGAGGATTAGATTCAACTACAGCCTTGTATCTGGCTAAATCACAGGGCTTTGAAGTATATGCTATTTCTTTTAATTATGGTCAAAGACATAAAAAAGAAATAGAAGCTGCAAAGAAGGTTGCAGAAAAAGCAGAAATAAAAGAACATATTATAGTAAATACCAATATGAATGCCTGGGGAGGATCAGCTCTTACAGATTCAAATATACAAGTACCCGAGGGAAAAGAAGACAGAGAAGAAATACCAGTTACTTATGTGCCTGCAAGGAATATGATATTTTTATCCTATGCTGCTTCCTACGCAGAAGCTGTTGGTGCACAGGATATATTTATAGGGGTGAGTCAGGTAGATTATTCAGGTTATGTAGATTGCAGAAAAGAATTTATAGATGCAATGGAACTGGCAATAAATAAAGGAACCGTATGTGCCGTGGAAGACAATAAACCTATAAAGATACATGCTCCATTTATGAATATGACAAAAACTGAAGAAATAAAGCTTGGTATCAGCCTTGGGGTGGATTATTCTCTTACTTGGACCTGTTACAATGGCTATGAAAAGGCTTGTGGACATTGTGACAGCTGCTTATTAAGACTGAAGGCTTTTGAAGAAGCGGGATATAAAGATCCAGTGGAATATATGGATAAGTAGTTGAGAAATTTTTAAGTTTATATGATGATTTTGGTTCGTAAATGAGGGAAAGGACGAAACAAACGTCAAAGTGCAAAGTTCAAAGAACAAATATCAGATTTAGAAAAGTGATAGGAGTAAAGTTACCTATTAAGTTAAGAGTTGAAAGTTGAGAGTGATGGATATTTTTCTTCCGTTACACTACAGAAAAATTTAGAATTAATAAATACAAACTTAAAAAAGGAGATTGGTTTATAAAAGGTTTTTGGGCGGTTAGCCCGGTGGTTTAGCAGTGATATTACATTAATATGATGAATCTACGTTGACTGAGTATTAGCATTTAGATAGTTGTTTTTATAGTCCGAAGGACTATAGGATTAATACCTACAATTTTGTATAGTTAAAAATATTTATTTGGTGGCTACTAGACTCGATTTTTCAATCATATTAAGTATAGAAAATATCGATGTTTAGATAGTTATTTGAAAGCTAAGAGCTGTAATACTTCATTTCTAACAAGGTGAAGATAACAGCTTCAACTTCTTCATGTAATTCATCTAAACTTATATTGTATGTAGCTCTTGTTAAGGGGTATTTTATTAATAACATGGTCCTACGGACAGGTCAACAGAATTAACGAATGTTTAGTTATATTTTGAAAAATTTTATTACCTAAGTTAGTTGGCACAGCCGACCTACCGGTCTAAAAACCTATATTGCCATTTAAAATGTTAAATTATTAGTTCTAAAGCTTTTTTCGCAGTACAGCGAAGAAAAAGCATCAGTAACTCTTAATTCTTAATTTTTAACTCTTAACTAATTGTCAATTTTGTTGTAAAAGACAAAATCACCTTATTTGTTTTTTGGACTTTGATATTTGAACTTTTTTAAACTCTCCACTTTCAACTGAGAAAAGGATTGTTTCGTCCTTTTCCCCTAACATGTACTATCTATTTCTCATAAATTTCTATAGGCAAGTCATCGGGGTCGCTGAAAAAGGTAAATTTCTTATCAGTAAATTCATCTATTCTTATAGGTTCCACAGCTATAGATTTACTTTTTAAATATTCAACTGTATTCTCTATACTGTCTACTTCAAAGGAAATATGTCTTAGACCGCAAGCTTCAGGATAGCTTGGCCTTTTTGGTGAGTCTGGAAAGGAAAATAATTCAAGCTGATCAAAATTTCCAACTCGTAGATCTAGTTTATAGGAATCTCTTTCCTTTCTATAAGCTTCATTTATTATAGAGAATCCAAGAACTTCTGTGTAGAATTTTTTTGATTTTTTATAATCTGAACAGATTATTGCCACATGGTTTATTCTATTAAATTTCATATTGATGATATCCTTTCTCTTATTTAAATATTATTTATTTTACTATGTAATACATATTTTTTACTTGAAATTTAGTACATATGGACAAGAATTTTATATATAAATTTTTATAGAGTATAATAGTATAATTTTAGATAATAATATTATACTATAATTCATTTTAAAATTTAAATTGTAAATAATATAGTTTAAAAATAAATATATGAATTTTGTGAAGTTATAATTCTCACAAGTAAAATTTAATATATACAAAATTATATATAGAAGAGGTGAATATATTGAATAAAGCTTTATTTTTAGATAGGGATGGAGTTATAAATGATAATAAAAGGCCCATAAACAATCCAGAAGATTTTAAATTATATGATGGTGTTACAGAAGCTTTAAGAAGAGCAGAGGGAAATGGATTCGAAATATTTGTGGTAACAAACCAAGGGGGTATTGAACTTGGGTACATGACTGTTGATGAGCTCAATAAAATTCATGATAAAATGATTGAATTGTTAAAGCCCTATTGCCATATTAAGGAGATAAAGTTTTGTCCCGATTATCACAAGGACACTGGTTGTAGAAAGCCCTCTCCTAAAATGATATTAGATTTGGCAGAAAAATATGATATTGATCTTGGGAAAAGCTATATGATTGGTGACAGAGATACAGATATAGAGGCTGGAAAAAGAGCAGGATGTAAGACTGGAAAGATAGGTAGGTTTAATGCAGAGGCTGATATAAATGGTAAAGATCTGTATGCTGTAGTAAACAATATAATTAATTGACCTATAATAAAAAATCCGTATCAGTGTATTTAGTTATTTACACTGATACGGATTTTTTTAGGCTATCTTTTTTAAATCATCCTTATGTGAAGAGGTTATATAATAGCCATAGGCTGCTATAATAATGGCTACGGCATAGGGAATATACAGCACAAAGAATTGTGGCAGTATTTGAAGAATTATTCTATCGTGCAAAAACATATCAAAAGCAGTGTGAGCTAATATGGCTCCACCTATGTATACCACAAATGGATGCTTTTTCATAATATTTGCTACATACATGCTTCCGAGAAATATTATTGGTATATTTATAATAAGACCAAAGATAATTAAAAATATATTACCGTTTGCTGCACCAGCTATAGCTAGTACATTATCAATGCTCATAGTTAGATCAGCAAATACAATACTGTAAATGGCACGCCAAAATCCATGAATACTTTTATTTTTTATACTATTATGATCCTGCCTTGGCTTAATGAAATCGAAGGTTATTATTATAAGTACTATACCTCCAACTAACTTAATAGGTAAGCCTTCAATCATCAATATATAGGTTACAAAACAGGAAAATATTATCCTTAAAACAATTGCAAAGATGACTCCTACAAAGGAAGCTCGTTTTGCAAGTTTTAAAGGCAAATCTTTTGTAGCTAAAGCTATTATTCCTATATTATCTCCACTTAACACAATATCTAATAAAGTTATTTTTATTATGCCGCTAATAATTAAAATATAATCATCCATAAATTTCCTCCAGTTTTTTATAATATTAAACTAAAAATATTTATATATAAAATTATATTATAATTAATGGATTTAATGTAATAAAAATCATTTAATTACAAAAAATAAAATATATTAATAATTAGTGAATACACAAATATAATAAAAGTATTTAGCACATTAAATATATTTAATAGGCTAAATACTTTTATTATGTTAAACAATGTATAGTTTTTTCTCAAACTGATTTTTAAAGTCTTCAGTAGAATTTAGAGCTTCTTTAATTTCTATATCAGGTGATTTATCAGAAATGGTTTTTATTATTACAGTATCTTTATCTATGGTACATTCTACATCTTTAACTATGGAAATCATACTTCTATCTAAGCTTTCAGAAATTCTCAGTAGCAGCCCAAGATTTTTTATTATAGTTATATCCTCTTTAGAAATTAATATTTTATATTCAGAATAATTTATTGGAAAGTTGTCATCTCTATGACCTGCTGCTATACAGGCACTCATTACTAATTCCTTATGGGAAATACCATTTATTTGAGAGTTAAGTATCATGTATAGAGAGTGTTTATGGTGAAAGTAATAAGTAATATTTGATCCAATATCATGGAGCATAGCTGAAGTTTTTATAATCCTCTCAAGATTAAAAGAACTTTTTACCAGGGAACTAAGTCCATGGTACAGAGAATTCATTAGGTGATATATGTGTTTAGCATGGTCAATATTACTGTGATGATTTATAAGTATTGTATTAATAGAAAAATCAAGTACATTCTCTACAGGAACATTATTTTTGCATATATGACTATATAAAAGACCTTCTCTTATACCATTTCTGCTTATTATTATGTCTTCAATGGAACAAAGGTCTATTAAAGTTTCAATAGCAGCAGCAGCACCTACAAAGATATCAGCTCTGTCACTGGATAATCCTTTGATTTTTTTCCTCTGAGCATTGGTTTTGGTTTTTACTAAATTATATATTGATATAACATCTGTATTTTTTATATGATAGTTATGCATTAGGTTTAAGGGATAATCCACAGATTTTCTATGAATTTTACCAAGAGTTCTTATACTTCCTCCGATTCCTATTAAAGTAAAGCCTTTAGCTTCTTTAAGCCACTCTAATTTATTAAATTGTTCTGTTAAAAAAGTTTTTAAATCTGTCTCCTGATCCTTTTCAAGGACATCATTAATACCAAACTGTTTAATTAAATTTATTGCTCCAAAGGGAACACTTATACTATTTACAAGTTCTCTATTCTTTACAAGTATAAGTTCAGTACTGGCACCTCCAATATCCATAATAAGAGCATTGTCTATATTCATACTATTTATAGTACTGAAGTAGTCATAATAAGCTTCCTCTGTTCCAGTTAGAACATTTATTTTTAATTCTATATTATTTTCAATTGTATCCAAAAATTCCTTTTGATTTTTAGCACTCCTCACAGCTTCTGTTGCTACGGCAGTTATTTCTGAAACTTCAAAAGCACTGCATATATTTTTATATGTGGCTAGTGTATCTAGACACAATTGGATTTTTTCTTCTGATAGAAATTTATTTTTATCTAATCCTGCTCCAAGTCTTAGGTATTCTTTAAGTTCGTTTATTATACGTATAGAATTATTTTCGCCTATATCTGCAAGTAAAAGACGTACAGAATTGGATCCTATGTCGATTATACCTATCCTCTTGTTCATAAAGTCACTCCTAAATCAATAAATTTATATACTTTTTAATATATACGTAATGTTTCTCTGATATAATATATATTATTTCATAAAATAACTATATTCAATATAATTTTTTTTATTACACAGGATAAACTAACAATAAATGATAATATTTATGGTAGCGAACAACTTTAAGGGGGACAAATAATGGGGAATATTCGAAGAGAAATTGTTGCTGCTTTAGATCTTGGAGCAAATTTTTTTAGAATGATAATTGCTGAAATAAATAGTGACGGTAAGATCAGAATACTAGAGGATCTACAAAAAAATACATCACTAGGGAAAGATACTTTTAGCAAAGGCAGAATAAGCGCAGAAACTATCTATGAAACTTGTGATATATTGGATGGATTCGTAAAACTTATGAAAGATTATGGTGTTAAATTTTATTGGGCCGTTTCAACCAGTGGCATTCGAGAGGCAGAAAATAGAGAATATGTGCTAGAGCAAATAAGGGTAAAAACGGGAATACTAATTGAAGTTATAAATACATCACAGGAAAGATTTTTGGTATTTAAGGCTCTAAGAGATAAAATAGAAAATTCAAGTGAATTTTACAATGAAGGAGCAATGATTTTAAATATAGGTTCGGGTGGAATTGAAGTTTCTGTTTATAGCGAAGGAAGTCTTAAATTTACTGAATATATTAAAATAGGCTCTCTCAGATTAAGAGAAATTTTAGGAAGGCTTGAAAATAAGACTTTAAATTTTTCAGAAATTATGACTGAATTTGTAGAAAGTAAGATTTATACTTTAAGAGAGCAATTAAAAGCTTATAAAGTTAAAAATTTTGTAGGACTTGGAGGGAGTTTTAAATTTCTTTTAAAATTATACTCCAGTGAAGAAAGATATATTTCAAAAGAATCTTTTTTAGATTTTTTTAATAAAATTAAAAATATGACTACAGAGAAAATATGTGAAAAATTTGATATAAATAAAGATGAGGCTAAATTATTACTTCCCTCCACAATAATTTTAATGACCTTTTTAAATATGACTTTAGCTGAAAAAGTACACGTACCGAGAATTTCTCTAAGACATGGAATGCTAATAGATATGCTTAGTAAAAAACTTGATACCAGTAAAAAGAGGATGTTTGATCATGATATTATAAGTTCTGTTTGGTATATAGGGAAAAAATATGGTATAGATAGAGAACATTCAGAAAGAGTAAAAGAATTGGCACTGAAGATATTTGATAAAACTAAAGTATTTCATAGATTAAGTGACAGAGAGAGATTGTTTTTGGAAGTTTCATCTATACTTCATGATGTAGGCAAATATGTAAATTTGAATGAAGATGGCTTTTACTGTTATAATATTATATATTATGAAGAAATACTTGGATTTTCTGATAAGAATTTAAATATTGTGGCGAATGTAGTAAGATATCATGGTGAAGAAATACCTTCGCTTTCTCATGAAAACTATAAAACTCTAAATTTTACAGATAAGATAATTGTATCAAAGCTGGCGGCTATTTTAAAATTAGCAGAGGCTTTAAATATATCAAAGAAAAATAAAATTAGTAATATATCTATAACTATAGAAGATAGAATTTTATATTTTAATCTTGATACTTATAGAGACTGTACTCTAGAAATGTGGAGTTTTAAGAATAATGCAGAATTTTTTGAAGAAGTAATGGGAGTAAGACCTGTAATAAAAATTGAAGCAAGTTCTTAATTCAGGTGGGGATTCTTTTACCCCATCTGAATTTTAGAACTGCAAATGCATGGCTTACTTGGCGTTTAGCTCACACTTGAAGAAAAGCAGAGAGCCCAAATTTTAATTTGGTGCGAATCGCTTTCACAGAGTGCAAGCAGAGAACCAAAATCTTTTTTTGATTTTGTGTGAGGGCTGTACAGAGTGCGTGGGAGACTTACGCCAAGTTAGTCAGGTGAAAAAGTAGAAGTTTTAGAGCTAAAGGAAGGGTGTATTATGGAGTATAAATATGAAAACTTTATTAATAGAGAGCTTAGCTGGCTTGAATTTAACAAAAGAGTTTTAGAAGAGGCGGGTGATAAAAATAATCCACTGCTTGAGAGACTTAAATTTCTATCAATTGTAAGTTCAAATTTAGATGAATTTTTCATGATAAGAGTGGCGTCACTAATAGAACAGGTTCAAGCTAATTTTAAAAAAGTTGATTTTTCAGGACTGACTTCCAGTGAACAGGTTAAAAAGATAACTGAAAAAGTTCATGATATGGTACATAATCAATATGACATATATAAAAGTCTTAAAAGTGAACTTAAAAATGAAAAAATTTTTTTATTGAAGCCGAAGGATATAAATACCGATCAAAGAGAATTTATAAATTCTTATTTTCATTCCAAGATATATCCTGTTCTTACTCCAATGGTAGTAGATAACAGTAGACCTTTTCCGTTAATATTAAATAAGAGTTTAAATATAGCTCTTTTCATTGATGGAAAAGAAGAAGAAAATATTTTTGCTACAGTACAGGTACCCTCTGTTCTTGGAAGAATAGTGGAGTTGCCAAAATGTGATGATGAACAGTGCTTTATTCTTCTTGAGGATATTATAAAAATTCATATAAATGATATTTTTATAGGACACAATATAAAAGCTATGGGATGCTATAGAATTACTAGAAATGCAGACTTAAGTATTGATGAAGAAGGTGCTGAAGATTTGCTGGAGGCTATACAGCAATCTGTAAAGAATAGAAAATGGGGAGAGGCTATTCGTATAGAGATAGAACATGGCATGGATGAAAGGCTTGTTAACCTTTTAAATAAAGAATTAGAGGCTTCTTTCGGAGAAATCTATCATATAAAAGGACCAATTGATCTTACATTTTTATTTAAGTTAGGTTCTATTAAGGGATATGAGAATCTAAAGTATTCTAATTTTAATTCTGTACCAGTACCAGAGTTTATGTCTACAGAGAATATATTTGATGCCATATCTAAGCAGGATATTTTAGTACATCATCCTTACCAGAGTTTTCAATATGTTGTAGACCTAGTTAAAATAGCAGCTAAAGATCCAAAAGTTTTAGCTATAAAGCAGACACTTTACAGAGTAAGTGGAAATTCACCAATAGTAAAAGCTCTAATGGAAGCAGCAGAAAATGGTAAGCAGGTAACAGTGCTGGTAGAATTAAAGGCTAGATTTGATGAAGAAAATAATATAATATGGGCAAGACGGCTTGAAAAAGCAGGATGCCATGTTATTTATGGACTTGTAGGACTTAAAACCCATGGTAAAATTCTCTTAATAGTGAGAAATGAAGATGATGGAATTAAAAGATATGTACACATGGGAACGGGTAATTACAATGATGTAACTGCTAATTTTTATACGGATATGGGATTATTTACATCAAATCCCTACATAGGTGAAGATGCATCTTCGTTATTTAATATGCTTTCAGGGTATTCCATGATAAATGAATTAAATAAACTCTATATAGCTCCTTCAGGGCTTAGGAAAAAATTTATTTCTCTTATAAAAAGAGAAGAAAATAATGCTAGGGAGGGCAAAAATGCTCATATTATTGCTAAAATAAATTCTCTTGTAGATAAGGAGATAATAGAGGCATTATATGATGCATCAAAGGCTGGAGTTAAAATTCAGCTTATTGTAAGAGGAATATGTTGTCTTAAACCGGGACTTAAAGGTGTAAGTGAAAATATAACTGTAATAAGCATAGTTGGGAGATTTCTTGAACATAGTAGAATTTTTTATTTCTACAATAACTCCAATGAGGAAATATATCTGTCTAGTGCAGATTGGATGAATAGAAATTTAGACAGAAGAGTAGAAATATTATTTCCTATAGAAGATATGGAAAACAAGCATAGAATAAAACAATTTTTAAACATTTATTTATCTGATAATGTAAAGGCAAGAATCTTAAATAGTGATGGAACTTATTCTAGAATAAACTATAATGGAAATGAAGACATGATAAACAGTCAGGAATATTTTTCAAAAAAAGCTATAAAACAGATTAAAAAAGCTAAGAAAAAGGAAAATCAACAAAAATTTACCCCTATAACATCCATTAAAAAATAAAGTTTAAAGGAATTTTATATTGACATAAATATAGTTTAAATACTATAATTTAGTATAAACTATTTATTATTAATTTGTTGAAGAGGAGAGTAACTGATAAAAAATTTTTAGCGAGCTGAAGTTGGTGAAAGTTCAGTGATTTTTTATTAAAACCTGTATTTAATGTAAGGTTTATGGATTTATCCATGTGAAAAGAACCTTGGAAAAGCTTCAAAGGGAATTTTTTTCGATGAAAGCCGTTATGCTGCGTTAAAGCATTGAGAGGGCATGATGAATAATGCCAATCAGAGTGGTACCGCGGATTATCCGTCTCTGCAATTTTTTGCACAGACGGTTTTTTTATGTATTGACCAATGAATCTTATTTAGTTAAAGTTTTATTATTTCTAAGTTTGGATGAATTAATCTAGGTAAATGGTAAGATTATAACTTTATAAAAGGTTGTGTTAGTCATCAATTAAAGTATAATTGATTGCTAGTTAATTATATGAGGATTTTAATTTTATAGGAGGAATCTGGATTTTATGGATTATAAGAAAATAATTACAGCAAGAATTAAAGACACTGTAGATTTAGAATTGGAAACTATTGAAAGATTAATAGAAATACCGCCAAAATCTGAAATGGGAGATTATGCATTTCCATGCTTTTCTCTAGCAAAAGCTTTGAGAAAAGCTCCTAATATAATAGCAGAAGATATGGCAAAAAATATATACAAAGAAGGTTTTGAAAAGATAGAAAACTTAGGACCTTATTTGAATTTTTTTGTGGATAAGGCAGTGTTTATGAAAAATACTATTGAAACAGTGTTAACTGAAAAGGATTCCTATGGGTCTTCAGAAGTTGGAAAGGGGAAAAATATAACTATAGATTTTTCTTCACCTAACATCGCAAAACCTTTCCACGTAGGACATCTTTTCAGTACGGCTATAGGAAATTCACTATATAGAATTTTATCTTTTGAGGGTTACAATTGCATAGGAATAAATCATCTTGGTGATTGGGGAACTCAGTTTGGTAAATTGATTTGCGCATATAAAAGATGGTGTGACAAAGAAAAATTAGAAAAAGAGCCTATAAAGGAACTTTTAAGGATATATGTAAAATTTCATGATGAAGCAGATAGAGATTCAAGTATTGAAGATGAAGCAAGAATGTATTTTAAGAAGTTGGAAGATGGAGAAAAAGAAGAAATTGAACTTTGGGAAAAATTCAGAGAACTTAGTTTAAAAGAATTCCAAAAGGTATATTATCTATTGAATGTAAAATTTGATTCCTATGCAGGTGAAAGCTTCTACAACGATAAAATGGATGCTGTAGTAGAAGAAATAGATAAAAAGGGATTGTTAGTAGACAGTAATGGTGCAAAAGTTGTTATGCTGGATGAATTTAATATGCCTCCTTGCATTATAAAGAAATCAGATGGAGCTACCATATATGCTACTCGTGATTTAACCGCAGCAGAGTATAGAAAAAATACCTATAATTTTTATAAAAGTATTTATGTAGTTGGCGGTGAGCAAAAACTTCATTTTAAGCAGGTATTTAAAACTTTAGAACTTATGGGTTATGATTGGGCTAAGGATTGCAATCATGTAAGTTTTGGGCTTGTAAAATTTGCTGATAAAAAGCTGTCCACAAGAAAAGGAGAAGTGATTTTCTTAGAGGATTTATTAAATGAATCCATATCAAAAACCTTAGAAATTATAAATGAAAAAAATCCGGAGCTTGAGAATAAAGAGGAAGTTGCAAAAAAAGTTGGAGTAGGGGCAATGGTATTTACTTATCTCAAGAACAGCAGAGAAAAGGATATAGTTTTCGATTGGAAGGATATGCTCAGCTTTGATGGAGAAACAGGTCCTTATGTTCAATATACTTATGCAAGGGCAAAGAGTATACTTAGAAAACTAGGTAATGGAAGTGGCGAAATAGACTATTCTAAGCTAAATACTTCAGAAGAATTTGAACTTGTAAAATATATAGAAAGTTTTCAAAATGCTATTTTGGCAGCTATAGACAAATTGGAACCATCAATTTTAACAAGACACATTATAGAAATAGCAAAGGCCTTTAATAAGTTTTATAATCTCCATAAAATAGCTACTGAAGAGGATAAGGAAATTAAAAATGCAAGATTAAAGCTTGTAGAAGCAACTGCGCAGGTAATAAAAAACGGCTTAAATCTATTGGGAATAAGTGTAGTAGAGAGTATGTAAATTTATATATAAATATAATTTATGTAAAGATAATTCTATTAAAAGGAGTGTGAAAAATGGATTGGAAAAGGATGATTCCTAGTATAATATTAATAATAATATTGCTTGGAGCTTATAATCTACTTAAAGTATTTGTCTTTGATAAAATAAGACCTATAAAGTGGATTAAATGGGTAGTTCTTATATTAGCTGTACTTTTAGGTGCATTAAATGGATATGCAGCAAATACATTTGGCGAATTAAGCTGGCAGTATTATGTTTGCATGGGGTTATTTGTTATGGCATTGTTTGCCTTCTTCGATTTATTGGGATTTGGAAGAAAGTCAAAGTATTCAAAAGGTAATAAAAAAGACAATGATGTGGTTATAAGACCTAAAGCCAAACCTAACAGAGTAAAAAACAAAAATAAGGATAAATAATCAAGTAAGGAAGAAAGTTTAATTTACAAACCTTCTTCCTTTTTATTAATAAGCTTGTGCTCTTATAGTTCCACAGGCAATTTTTTTACCTGAATTACCAGAGGGTTGAGTCCTGTAATCATCAGGACTTTCATGAATAACTATAGATCTATTAATAATATCCCTGACTTTAAATTTACTTGTAAAAAAACTCATCTTAGTAATATTGTTACTATTGGAAAATAGAACTGGAAAGTCACCTGCATGATTGCCATGGGGTTGATTTGTTGGGTTCCAGTGTTCTCCAGTTTGTGGAAAAGGATTATCATTAGTACCTATATTTCCACAGGGTTTTTCATGTATGTGAAAACCAAAGGGACCTATTTGAGGATTGCTTCCCTCTGCTGGTCTATAAGGAGGTAAATTTTTTATATTTACGTATACTTCACAGCCATCAGCTACATCTCTAAAAATTACTGTACCATTTATATTTGGATATTTAGAGCCACCTTTTACATAGGCAATGGCAGCGGTAGGATGTGAAGACCTTATAAAGTTGTGATAATAAGGATTGTTATAGTAATATTCATTATCATAATTGGTATACATTAAGTATTCCTCCGTTAAAAGATTTACTATATATTATATGTGTTTATGTAAATCAATGGGAATAATTTGCTGAATAAAATAATTATTCAGCTTCTACTTGATTCTTTATTCAGAAATTTCATAGCCAGTTCTTCACGTAAGCCAGGAACATTTGTAGTTCCTTTTCCTTTTGATATTCTGTAAAACTCACATTTATAATTGATGCGGTCAAGTGCATTTTGTAAGAGAGCAATCTGTTTTTCAGTTTTTTCTTTTTGATGAATGAATAGATCATATCGCTGGTCAATTGTTGAATCTCCTTCTTCGCACCATTCAAAGAACTGTTTGATATCCTTAAGTGGCATACCTGTATTTTTTAAACATTCTATCATTTTAAGACATTCAACATCTGTATCATCGAATACCCTGATATTGCTAGAAGTTCTGCTGACAAGAGGAAGCAGCCCTTCCTTGTCGTAGTAGCGCAGGGTTGATATAGATATATTTAGCATTTCTGATATTTCTCCAATGGAATAAGTCATAAAGCACCTCCAAAAAATTTACAAAAAAGTATTGACCTAAAGTTAGGTTTAGGTATTAGAATATATCTATCATAGTATATGAAATAAGCTTATGCAAGCCTAAAGTGTATTTTAAAGAAACTGTGGGTGGTTTATTTATATGTGGTCCATGTGCGTTGTCACATGACGATTGCATAAAAATTTATGAGAGATCATACAAATAACAAGTTTTAAGGAGAGAAAAATTTATGGACAGAAAAGAACTAGAAAAGGTATCTGATTTTTCACTAGGAGAAGAAAATACAGCTTATGCACCATATTTTATTGGAAAAAGCTATTTAAGTCTTTTAAATAACAAGGAAGTAACTATTTGCAATGTTACATTTGAACCAGGGTGTCGTAATAACTGGCATATCCATCATGGCGGCGGACAGATATTAATCTGTGTCGGTGGTCATGGATGGTATCAGGAGATGGGAAAACAGTCGCAGCTTTTAAAGAGTGGAGATGTGGTATATATTGCTCCAGAAATCAAGCATTGGCATGGTGCTGTAGCAGATGAGGCTTTTTCACATCTGGCTTTATCTGTTCCAGTGGAAGGCAACTCTAGTGAGTGGTGTGAACCAGTAACGGATGAAGAATATGAGAAGCTAAGATAATATTATGAATATGGATAGTAATTTATCTATGGAAATGGAGGCAGCTATGAAAAAGCAAACAGCAGGCAGGGATGCCCTTGGAATATTTGCACCTAAATTTGCAGAATTAAACGATGATGTTTTATTTGATGGGGTTTGGTCACGAGAGGATAAATTATCCCTCAGGGATCGCAGTGTGATTACAGTAACGGCATTAATGACAAAGGGGATTTTTGATAATTCATTAAAATACCATATGGCGAATGCAAAAAACAATGGAGTGACAGCAGAGGAAATTGCTGAAATTATTACTCATCTGGCATTTTATGTAGGATGGCCAAATGCTTGGTCAGCATTTGCACTGGCAAAGGAAGTCTGGGAGGATTAAATATTATGGAGAAAAAGTTGATTTTGTATTATTCGTATACAAATAATACTAAGAAAGTTGCAGAACAGATTCAGAAGGCTACTGGTTCAGATATCTGTGAAATTGAAACAGTAAAGCCTTATACAGGAGATTATAATTCAGTAGTGGACCAGGGAAAACAGGAGGTTCACCGTGGATATAAACCAGCAATTAAGCCACTTTCTGTAGATTTGGAAAATTATAATACAATTATTTTAGGTACACCAGTGTGGTGGTATACATACGCACCGGCAGTTGCAACATTTTTATCTGAATACGATTTGTCAGGTAAGACAATAATTCCATTTGTAACCAATGGAGGATGGATTGGACATACAATAAAGGATATCGAAAAGGGTTGTAAGAATGCCATTGTTACAAATGCTATTGATATTAAATTTGATACAGATAAAATGGTAATGCCTGAATCCAATCTTGAGAAATGGATTGCTTGTTTGTAAGCATTTTGTCTTTAAAATTAGAGAAAATAGAATATTAGTTAAACGATTATATTTGAACTTGTATTATTTAGTATACCTTTACAAACGGTATGGATTTGAAGAAACTCTGCGTTTGTGGAGGTGTTTTTTCATTGATTTTAATAAGGGCAAATATGTCTAATTAAACTATTACTTTGTCAATTGCTTTATAGCATTGAGAAATTCTACACTTCATTGGATGGCTTCTTGGGTTAATCGTATATTCTTTTCATTTTTAAGTTTTGCTAAATATTCACCTGTATCAAATTGTCTAATATACTGTTCTTTGGTATCATTTTAATTAGGTTATATGATACACTTTTGTTTTGAAGGAAATTAAGATTATTTATAGAATTATATCATAAAGTGAAATATTATAAAGACTATATGTAATGTGGAATTTACAATTTTACAACTTCCCATTAGACTAATAATGAGAACTTTTATAGTTAAACATTATATATTTTTGATTATTTTATTGAAAATATATATGACCTAGAGGATTTGATTCAACCAACTGATTTGGAAGATATTAATAAGTTATTTGATTTAATTAAGTATATTGAAAATCAAGATGATAGAGGATTTTTTGTTACTTATATTTTTCGTAAAAGAAAAAGTTAATACGGAGTATTTTTATAAAGTGTAACAGTTGTAAGATATTATTATACGAAAACTAATTAAGAAGGTAGGGATAAGTATGAGAGTACCATATCAAGTTTTAATATTTCCTTTTATATAAGTGATAAAGGAGGTACAGAATATGCTATATTCCATAGAAGTGGTGCTGATTGGTGGCAAGCTATTTCTGCTGGAGGAGAAGATGGGGGAACGATAATTGAATCAGCTAAAAGAGAAGCATGGGAAGAAGGAGAAATTCCTGAGGATTCACTTGAGCATGGGATTATAAGCTGGATATAGAGAGGAAGTGAAATTTAGTGTCTTTGTGTAATTATTATACACTCCTTCACTAAAGATAATAAATGGATATAAAAAAAGTAAAGGGGAATACATTTGTTATTAATACTGGAATGACGTACATACCTTTTTATAGAGTTAACGATGAAGAAATTATTATGTTGGATTCAGGATGGGCAAAAGGGGAGAGAGAAGGAATAGATGAGCTTTTGGAAAGAAACAATTTTAAGATAGTTGGCATAATATGCAGTCATGCTCATATAGACCATATAGGAAATAATGCATATTTGAAGAAAAAATATAATTGTGTTATAGCTATGTCAGCCTATGAAGCTCTTTTTTGCAGTTCCACAGTCAATCTAAAGGTTTATTACAGCAGCCAAACATTATCAGAGGTTACAGAACATTTTGAACATATGGTTTGTGAAACAGATGTTATGATTTTCAATAACCAGGATGAAATATATGTGTGTGGCATTAAATTTAAAATTCTTCATACACCTGGACATAGTCCTGCACATATATGCATTACTACCCCTGATGATGTTGCATATTTAGGAGATGCTCTCATAAGCTACGAAATAATGAAGGGGGCTAAAATGCCTTACGCCTATATACTTAGAGAGGATTTGAAAAGTAAATTAAAGCTTTATGACTTAAAATGCAGTAAATACATAGTGGCACATAAAGGTATGTATGATGATATTGAAAAACTTATAACTGATAACATAAATTTCTATAAGAATATAGCAGAAAGGGTAAATGCTATAATAGATGGTGCAATGACCATGGAAGATATTTTGAAGACAGTTATTAAAAATTTTAATATTCATGTAAATAGCAGATATAAATATATCGTAATAGAAAGAATGTTAAAGTCATATGTTGAATATTTGAATGAGATAGGAATTATAGAGTTAAATATGGACGATGGGTTTCTTAAATATTCAAAACGTTTATCTGATATTTAGTAAGTTTAACAATATAGGTTATAAATGCCTAAAACTACAAATGGATTCAGAGCAAAGTTACATATTGAAATTCTTATAGATTGAAAGTACATTTTAACTAGTACTTTTATTTAAATTGGACAATATAATTCTTGAGGTGATTTTTATGTTGAAGGGTCATAATGAAAATACTACCAAAAGAGATAGACTTGCTTCTGGTCCATCTACTACGGGATCAACAGGAATATCTAATTCAGCTAATTTAACTATAGATTCATCTGGTACAGATGAAAATCCTAATGAGCTTTTTCCTAACTTTAATAAGGATAATAAGAGTAAAAAATAATTGTTACGCGTCAAATTATTTAATCCTTAAAAAGTCAAATTATTTCAGCCTAAAATTAGTAATAATGTGGTAAAAAATCAGTTTAAATAATCTTACTAATGGCAAATTAAGTCTCAAAAATCAAATTAAATAATCCTTTCTCCACAATATCCACAATGTATAAAATTCTAAAATTGGTCAATAAATATAGGCATAGAAAAACACTGCTCAGAATAAGCAGTGTAAAAAATTTTAAATTGTAAGATCAATTTCACTCTGAGATTTATAAACTGTATCTGAATTAATAGAAGTAAGTCTTTCATTAGCACCAGAGATAAGGCACATTCTCGTTAGAGAATTTAGTGGTCTTATAGCTCCATTAGTGCTTGAATAAATGAGTTCAAAAGCATCATCAGTAAAAATTGGTTCTGAACAGCCTGCGGCTTTTAGCATAGAAGTTATGTAGGGCTTACATTCATCATGCGTTAGCCCTTTTAAGCAATAATTCATTATGATTCGTTGACGTAGTGCTTCATGGACCTGCCTGCTGAGTTGAAGTAAAAAATTAGGTTGACCTGAAAGAATTAACATAGCATAATTCTTTGAGTCCATATGAAAATTAAATATTATTCTTAAATCATCAAGAATGGAATTGCTTAAAAATTGACATTCATCAATTATAATAACTGGAATTACATTTTTACTGTGGCTATAAGTGTATATAGACTCTTGTATTTGCTTAAACATAGTTACTTTTTTCTGAGCATGAATTATTCCAAGACCATCGCATAATGCTCTATAGAAGTCCATAACAGTTAAAGTGGAAATAGGAATGTATACGCACTTATATAAATTTGGATTTAGTGAATCTACAAAATTGCGGAGCAAGAAAGACTTACCAACTCCAGGCTCTCCAGTAATAACGCCAATCCCTAAAACAGATTTTAAAAATTCTAATCTATTCATTGCTTTAGAGAAATCCTCAGATTTAAAACTGTATTTTAAGTCAAGATTTTTATCAAAAGGATCAAAAGTTAAGCCATAAAAAGCTTTATACATAATATCAACCTCCGGTTAGTTAGCTTCAAAGGCAGAAAAATCAACAGAATTAGTATTGTTAGTTCTTCTGATTTTTGAATTATCAATTTTTTTAACAGGGAAAATAGTATCTTCAAGTTTACCATCCTGTGAAAAAATATAAGCTTTATCAATAGATGATGGATCATAGCGTATATTTATTTTGTCACCAACATATTTTAGTGGTACTTCAAATATTTTTGTACCTATAGATACTGTGGAGTCATTTTTTACAGTACGGAGTACTTTATATAAAAATAAATAGTCTAGTTCAGTTTTAGAATCAATAAATCTTATATTTTCAACATTAGACATGTACTTATCAATTGGTTTTTTGTTTATTGAGGAATGTATAGTGTTGTTATAACTGTTAACATAACCCGACAGGGATTCATTTAAAAGGTCTATAGATTTAAAATCATTCCAATTAATTGAATTCATCCATTGTTTTTGCATAGTTTGGAACCATCTTTCAATTTTGCCCTTAGATTGAGGGGAATATGGTCTTGCAAAACTTAAAATACTACCAAGAGCTGCACAAATCAAATGAAATTGTTCACTTTTATATATCTTTCCATTATCAACGAAAACTTTTTTAGGAATTCCCTTTGATGCTACCGCATCTTTAAATACAGACATAAGAGATAAAAGATCATCTTTAAAAAATGCTTTGCATCCTACAATGACTCTACTGGAATCGTCTAAAAAAGCTATAATATAAGTCTTGAATTTTTTATCTTCTATAGTAAGGTAAGGTCCTACAGATACGTCAGATTGCCAGCATTCATTGGAAAACTCAAATTCAAAGGCTCTCCTATCATCAGGTACAAGCTTTTTAGAACCTATCTTAGCCTTATTTATAAATCTAGTTACTGTTGACAGAGAAATACTAGTTTCACTTTCAAAACCTTTAGCTATAACTTCATGATATATGTACTTGGCAGTTTTTTTCGGTGAATTTAATTTACTGTTTATAATAAATTCTTTGGTTTCATTTGAAATTTTTCTGGAAGTACCTTTATCAGCTCTTGATTTTGGATATAAACCATCAATACCATATTTCCTATATTGAACTAGCCATCCTTTGATTGTTGCAGGAGAGTACTCTTTTTTCTTGCCGTTAGGCAGTGTATAAGACTTTGCTGCAATTTCTGCTAAATAATCTTTTACAGAAGCCTGGGTAAATGTATTGGTTATAATGGGTGCAATCAGAGAATAACGAAATAATGCTATCTTTTGATTAAATTCTTTTAATATCATTGATTATCAACCTCCTATTTTTATTAATAATTATGACTTGAAATTTATATTTAAACCGTTAAAGGTTATGTGGAATTATACAAAAATTTTAGATAGAACAAGTGAAATGAGGACAAGATTGATATAAAAAGACATTAAAAAAGTGTGAAGTATTTAATTTGATAAAAAAGACAGACCTAATTTATACCTATTAATTATAATTTACAAAAGAAATACTTAGGCATGTGTAAAAAATAATCCAAGTTAAAATCGTGCCTTAAACGGCAAAAGATGATAATTTTTTTTATGATATCAATAGGTAATTTGCTATTTATATTAGAATTATAGAATTTATACTGTGCAAAAAATAAACGAATACTCGATAATGAGCTTACTAGTCTATTTTTCCAAAATGATAAATCTGTTGTATTAAGAGATGAGTAACTAATATTGAGAGATTTTATAAGAGTTATTATTTTACTAAAGGAATAACCTAGTTTTAGCATCATAATAATGGAAGTTAGAATAACTTCATAAGCATATTGTCTATAAGGAATAATAAAGCTGGGTATAATAGAATAGGTTTTACCACAGGATTGACATTTACAACGTAGGATGACTACCTTGTATGCACCTTTAAAGGTAATTAAGTTTCTATAATAAAATCCATGTCTGTACAGCTTACCTTCAAATCCACATGCTTCGCATCCATATTTATTTGGAAATTGATTAAACTTACAAAGTTTATTGTATTTTTTTATGCCGTAAGGCATTTTTACTATGTTTATCATTATTATTTCTTCTCATAATTTAAAAATTTTCTCCTTACTAATTATCGTCAGATTAAATAATCTTATTCTTTTTGAGTCAGATTATTTAATCTGACCTATAAATTAAGTCTATAATAATTTGACTTTTTTGAATGTTTTTTAGCTTAAGTAAAATGCCTAATAACAAATAATTACTGCTTTTAAATAACTTAAGCGCATATATTAGTTCTTATTATAACAAATTTCTTCACTTAATAAGATTATTTCTGTAAACTATTCTGAAATAGTAGCTTCTATTGCGGTAGGAGTTACTATTTTTTCTATATGCTAATAGTTCAATTAAGAATGATCTACCAGTATATTAACATTAAAAACAAGTATAAAGGTAATTCATCAATATGATTCAGAAAAAACATTAGTTAATAAAACTCTTTTTTAACTAAAAGAGTTAAAAAAGAGTAAATAAAGTATCAGATTTTAAATGGATTTTGCATACTCCGCAATAATATTTTAGAGGATAAATACAGGTTATCTTTTTTAATAGTTTTTTATAAAAAATACTTGACCTGTAGTTAACTCAAGGTACTACAATATAACTGAAAGAAAACAAGAACCTATATTAAACAATAACTAAATATCCTACTAGAAAGAGAGATTGAAGTATTAAAAAGCATAAAAAATGGTTGCACACTAATAATTAAGGTAGTTAGATACTATACGCAATCCGTACTCTAATTCTTCCATATTATCAGTTGAGGATAATGCAATTCGAATACCAGAATAATTTTTGCTGTTAGATGTAAGAAAGCGGCTAGTAGAAAAAACGCGAACCCCCAGTGCTTGCAAGTCTGTTTCACATTTAGCAGCCTTACTGCTTGAGGATAATGGAATAAAACGAAAGAAACTAAGTGGATTTCCATCAACAATAACATTTGGAAAATATTTTTGGAATAAGCCGTTGGCATTTTGGGCTAATGCAATCTTCTCATTACATATTTCCTTTGCTTTTCCTGAAACAATCAATCTGGTTAAAATTTCGGCATCTAAGGAAGAAGTTTTTACATTAATATTATACAGCGAATTCTTAATCTTGGAGGAAAAATGGTTACCATACACAATATATGCAATGCGCAATCCAGAACAAATAGATTTTCCTGTTCCACAGATATAGACACTTCGTTCAGGTATTAATTGAAAAATTGGTTGCTTATAGTCAGGATTATATGCTGCTGATAAGAAAGCCATAGTATCATCTTCAATAAGAGTCAGTTGATATTTTTCAATAATGTCACTGATTTCTTTTTTTCTTTCATCGGACATTTCTATTGTAGTCGGGTTATTGCAAGATGGCATAAGGTAGATTCCTTTTATAGGAAATTTTTCACATTGATATTTTAACTCAGTAGAAATAATACCACTTTCGTCCATATGAATAGGTAGTATTTGCAAATGCAGCATTTTTGCAAGTTCTATAAAATTGGAATAGGTTAAATAGTCAGTTGCAATGTAGTCACCTGGCTCAAAAAGAGCAGTTAGTGCAATTGCCAGTGCATTTTGTGATCCTGACACAACAGAAATATGTTCAAGATCGGCATGAAGATTAAACTGGTTCATCCAAGTAAGCCCAGCCTGTCTATGATGTGGGAGACCGTTTGGATATTTATAGTTTGTTAGGATATCAAGATTTTGAAGATGCCCTACTTTTTTAATTGTACTATTTACCATGTGGTTTGTCTGTTCAAAAGAGTAAACCATTCCTAATTCGATGAAATGTTTTTGGTCAGCAACAGCTGAAATAGTAATAGATTTGGCCGCATTTGGAGAAACAAATGTACCGCTTCCAGTTATTGTATATATGAGCCCGCGAAGTTCACAGAGCTTGTATGCACGTGTTATAGTTGTAAAATTTAAATCAAGATAATCGGCAAGTTCTCGCTGAGGAGGCAATTTTGTGTCAGGGCTTAAATAACCGTTTTTTATGTCACTTTCTAGTAATTCAGCTATAGATTGATAATAAGGACGTTTTAAAAGATTGGGATTAGGTTTCCAACCCATTGGATAATTTTCAAAGGAATTTATTGGCATAAGCATACTCCTCATTCTAATTTTTATTGTAATGCATACAATTTTATCATTGATTGTTTTCATTTGCAATGTAAAATTAAATTTAGGAGGTGTTTAAATGAGAATATCAGTAATAGGAGCAGGAGCAATGGGATGTCTGTACGGAGCTTACTTGTCAACAAAGAATGAGGTTTGTCTAATTGTTCATAAGAAGGAACAGGCAGATGCCATAAATAAAGAAGGCATAGCCATGATGGAAAATGGTAAGGAATTTCTTTTTAATATTCCAGCTTACACAACGGGAGATGATGTGGGACATGTGGATCTAATCATCGTGGCAGTGAAATCTACAGCCACTGAATCTGCAATTAAAGAAAACCTTTCTCTTGTAGCTGATGATACTTTAGTTATGACAATACAGAATGGGGCTGGAAATGATGAAGAGATTGCAAAGTATGTAGATGGTAGAAGGGTTATCGTCGGAACAACTTCACATAACAGTGTCAGTCTAGGTGTAGGAAAATTTCAACATGCTGGGACGGGAATGACGACTATAGGTTCTACACATGCAAGTATGGAAAATGTGATCCTATTAGCCAGCGTCTTAAAAGAATCTGGTATTGAGGCAGTAGTGAGTGAAAATATTAATAAAGTCATCTGGAGCAAACTAATCTTGAATACTACTATCAATACTTTTGCAACGTTAATGGATTGTAAGGTTAATTGTATATTAAAAAGTGATTATGCATGGGATTATATAAAAATGGTAGTGAGAGAGGTTGTGCAAGTTGCAGAACTGGATGGGGTACATTTTGAATATGAAGAAGCTTTGGAATGGGTACATAAAACTTGTATTGCTATTGGGAACGGATATCCATCCATGCTTCAAGATAGAAGAAATAAACGGTTAACGGAAATTGATAAGATTAACGGAACAGTTGTAAGAAAGGCAGAAAAGTATGGAATTGAAGTCCCATGTAACAGATTAATTGTGGATATGGTTCATTGTTTAGAAGAATTATATTAAAGTACTCTTAAGAACAGCAGCTGTTATCTCTCCAGTAGGAAAGATTGTAGATCATGGCAAAGAAGTCTGTTTTCCAATTTTAGGTGTACAACTTAGCAGATCATGTACATCGCCTTTAATTGATTTAGGAAAAAAAGCAATGGAGGATTGCAAAAATAATATGCCATCTTATGAATTGCAGCAGGTTGCTCTAGATATTATTATTAGTACAGGCATTGTATCCAATCTCACATCAGAAGAAGGAAATTACTACTTACAATAGTAGTTTAGCACATGCATTTTACTATGGGTCTACTGTAATTGAAGGATGCGAAAATCATCTTCATGGCGAGATTGTATCATTTGGTGTATTGTGTTTGTTAACTTATGAAGGCAAGCTTGAGGAAAGAGAGCGAGTATGTAAGTTTAATAAAAGTATAAACCTGCCAATTTGCCTTAAAGATTTGGATTTAGCAGTTGAAGATTTACAAGCAATGACAAAAAAAGCGACAACGGTTACGGAATGGACATGTGCACCGGAAGAAGTTACTGAAGAAAAGTTTATAAAAGCAATATTGGATTGTGATGAATATGTAAGAAAACAAAAAAAATAAATTATTGAGTATCGGCGGAGAAACTGCAGTTTATATGCATGATATTTTAACAGGAGATGATAAAATGAAATGTTGCATTCTTATGGGAAGCCCAAGAAAAAATGGAAATACCGCAGCTCTTTTAAAGATGTTTATAGAAGAACTTGAGCTTTACCAGGTTGAGTACGATTTAATATGGCTTTATGACAAACAGATAGAATCCTGTGTTGCTTGTAGAGCTTGTCAAAAGGATTGGACGATTTTTGGGTGTCGTTATCATGATGACGCACAACAGATTTTTGATAAAATCAACGCTTGTGATGTCATTATCTTAGCAACGCCAATTTATTCATGGTATTGTACACCACCGATGAAAGCATTGATGGATCGCTTGGTGTACGGCATGAACAAATATTATGGTGATGAAAAGGGTCCTTCTCTTTGGGCGGGCAAGCAGGTGGCGATTATTACAACTTGTGGATATAAGCCTGAAAAAGGGGCTGACTTATTTGAAGAAGGCATAAAACGATATTGTAAGCATTCTCAGCTAAAATATATCGGAATTCTGGCAGAAAGAGATTTGGGCTATAAGTCTAAATTTATTACGGAAGATAAAATTGAACGAGCAAAAACATTTGCAAAGCAGCTTATTGATATATGTACTATTAATGAGAATATAAAAGCAGATTAGTTGATATCATTTTAATAAAAAATTGGGAGGATTTCAAACAATATTTGCTATTGTTGTAACTGGAATTATTGGTATTGTGGTATATCCATTAGTATTTAAGATTTTAAAAATTGAAGATCCCATAGTAAAAGGAGTTGCCATGGGTACAGCAGCTTATGCAGTTGGTACTTCAAAAGCTATGGAAATGGGTGAGGTAGAAGGTGCCATGAGTTCTTTATCTATTGCTCTTGCAGGTATCTTAACTGTAATATTTATAAACCATGATCTTTCTAATAAATATTATAATAACCAAAAATTAGTTTTTAAAAAGAGCAAAAAATCTATCTTATGAAATAGGATTTTTATGCTCTTCTTTACTTGAAAAAATTAATAATGTTTTTGATTCGCATCTACTTATGGTATTTAAATAAATTTTGGGTATCATAAATAAATACAGTCTTTTATTTAATTATAGTAATAAAGAAAGCTTTAATTAATATTGATGTGAAAGAGTCGATATTTACTACAGATTAACCTCTATTAAATTAATGATAAAAGTACTTGGCTTAGAGTTAACTCTAAGATATATAATAAATTTTATGATATCGGATTTATTACATAGGAAAAAATTTATGTATTGAAGGTAGAAGAAATTGATTAATTAAAATAATTAACATGGAGAAGGCTGTAATATTATAGATTTGCTTATAAAATTTTTACTAAACGAGACATTTCTATTAGCACAATAATTGTTTGTTCAACAAAGTGTTTTTTTGGAGGATATAATGAATAAGAAGTTATTAGAGAAGATACAAACAAGTGAGTTTATTTCACATGAAGACCCAATATTTACTGAGATTAATGAAATAGTTGAGAATACCTTAAAATTAACATCTGAATTAAATACAGGATATAAAATACCTCAAGAAGTTAGAAATATTTTATCAAAAATCACTGATAGTAAACTTGATAGCTCTGTACAAGTATTAACACCATTTAATACGGATTTTGGATCTAATATTAAATTAGGTAAGGATATATTTATTAATAAATCGTGTATGTTTGTTGATTTAGGTGGTATTGAATTAGAAGATAATGTTCTTATTGGACCTGACGTAAAAATATTATCAGTTAATCACCCACTAGATTATAAAAATAGACGTGGTGTTATTCTTAAAGGCGTAAAAATTAAACGTAATGCATGGCTTGGGGCAGGAGTAACAGTTTGTCCAGGAGTGACAATTGGAGAAAATTCTGTTATTGGAGCAGGTTCGGTTGTTACTAAAGATGTACCTAATAATACAGTATATGCTGGAGTTCCAGCTAAATTTATTAAAAATATATATAAGTAAAATAAAATTTTAAGTAAAGAACTGTCGTCGGTTGGCAGTTCTTTTTAATTATACAGAAATGGAACCGTTCTTGTTTTTATGAATATCTTCCGTTCCAGCGTCCAATGCAGTTTTGTAATACCAGCATTTATGATTTATGACTTCCATTGTTTTTTTCAGTTCTTCCATCTGTGCTTCTACAACAGCTTTTCGCTCCATGAACATGTCATATCTCTGATGTAAAGTGGAATCTCCCTGAGAACACCAATCAATGAAATTTTTGATATCCTTGATGGGCATTCCAGTAGATTTTAGACATTCAATTATTTTTAATGAGTCTAAATCGGATTCCTTAAACAACCGGGTTCCGTTGGGTGCACGTTCTACAAAGGGTATCAGTCCCTCTTTGTCATAGTATCTCAGGGTATATACTGTGAGATTCATCTTTTTTGCAACTTCACTAATAGAATATGTCATAATTTATCTCCTTTTTCTAAGGATATAGACTTCGAGTTAACTCGATATTTTATAAAAATTTTATCACGGTATTTACTAAATGTCAAAGTAAATTTAAATAAATAGCACTTGGATTTAACTAGCTCCCATTTTGTTTATAGACGTTCACTGCCTTTTAATATTTATTGCTTATAGTTTTTCAGGCTTTGAGATAGGTGATTATTTCTGATTAGGGAGTAAACAGTCACAAACCTACATTGATATAAAGTTTATGACTGTTTTACTTTTTACAGAGTTACATTTTTGATTAAACAAAAATATGAGGTAATACAAATTGAACTAATAAGATATATGTATTAAACAGGGTAAAAAGTAAATGTTTTTTAAATCAAGGTATTGACATAAAGTTAACTCTACCCTTTATCATATGATTGTAGATACCATTAATTATGATTAATAATTACTCAGTGAAGAAAGAAGTGCTTTATGGATTATATCATTAACTGTATCAATGAAATTTCAAAATAATAAAAAATATATAGATGCGCAAAATGTGCAGGAATGGAGAAAAAATGAATTTAGATTTTACTTATCAAAACCCAACAACAATATATTTTGGAAAAACTGCTTTAGATAACTTAAGCGATGAACTTGCAAATTATGGTGAGACCATCATGCTTGCTTATGGAAAAGGTGCAATTAAGAAAAACGGACTTTATGACCAGATTGTATCTATCTTAAAGGAAGATGGTAAAAACATCGTAGAATTATCTGGAATTATGGCAAACCCAACTTATGAAAAAGTCGTGGAAGGAGCTAAACTTGTACGTGATAATAATGTAGATTTGATATTGGCTGTTGGTGGCGGTTCCGTAATTGATTGTGCAAAGGCGATTTCTGTATCTGCATATTGTGAAGGTGATGCTTGGACACGTTACTGGATAAAGTTTGAGCCTGTAGATAATAAAATAGTATCGGTTGCATCTATTCTTACATTAGCAGGAACAGGATCTGAAATGAATGGTGGATCAGTTATTACCAATAATGATGTGAAACTTAAGATGGGACGTATTTTTCCATCAAATGTAAGCCCCAAATTTTCAATATTGAATCCAGAATATACATTCACATTACCTAAATATCAAATGGTAAGTGGAATTTTTGATATGATGTCACATTTAATGGAAGCTTATTTCTCAGGTGAAGATGATGTAACTTCTGACTATATGATTGAGGGACTTCTTCGTTCTATCATCAACAGTGCAAAAATTGCAGTGAAAGATCTTAAAGACTATGAGGCAAGAAGTAATTTAATGTGGAGTTCTACCCTTGCAATGAACCCAATTATGGGATTAAGCAAAACACAAGACTGGGAAGTTCATATGATTGAACATCAGCTTGGTGCTTATACGGATTGTGCACATGGTATGGGACTCGCAGCAATATCACTTCCATATTACCGATATATATATAAGTTTGGTTTAGATAAGTTTGTTCGCTTTGCTAAGGAAGTTTGGAGGGTAGATGAGACTGGAAAGACAAAGGAAGCAGTTGCTTTAGAAGGTATTGCTGCCCTGGAGAGCTTTATTAAAGAATGTGGTATAGTAACAAGCATTAAGGAACTTGGTGCAACAGAAGAAATGCTTCCACTAATTGCAAATTCAACTGTACTGCTTTCAGGCGGATATAAAGCTTTGACAGCGGAAGAAATTTTAGAGATTTTAAAGACGGCATATGCTGCGGTATAATTCATGTGTAGTAGTTATTATGACTGTCAGCGTCACGAATGCTGAGCATGCGATGAGCGATTTATCCGATGACTACCCGCCCTAATACTCCCATCGCACGCTGTGAAAGTGATTCGCACAAAATTAAAAAATCTACATTATACAAGGAGGATACTAATGGACATTCACGAATTCTTAGCACACTTGAACCGAGGTGAAGCGGTTGAGGGCGGCTCTGAAATGTATCGGATGATGCACAAGGTATCGCAGGAAGCATTGAAGTTAACCGCTGAACTGAACGGAGATTATCATACCCCTGAAGAAATTCAGGAACTGTTTTCCCTGTTGATTGGTAAAACGGTAGATAAAACATTTGCCATGTTCCCTCCTTTTTCTACGGACTGCGGGAAGAATATCTCTGTGGGCAAGAATGTCTTTATCAATTCGGGCTGTCGTTTTCAGGATCAAGGCGGCATTACAATTGGCGATGGTGTTCTCATTGGGCACAATGTGGTGTTAGCTACCTTAAATCACGACATTGATCCGAGAAAACGAAGTACTTTGCATCCCGCGCCTATTGTGATTGGTAAAAATGTTTGGATTGGAGCAAATGCCACTGTGGTATCTGGTGTAACCATTGGTGATGGGGCCATCATCGCCGCTGGTGCAGTTGTGACAAAGGATGTACCTGAAAATGTTATTGTAGGCGGTGTACCTGCGAAAATTATCAAGAAAATCGAAGTCGGTCAGGAGTAATTCTGGTATTTCATCTTTTGCAGTGTAGATTGCTGAAAATGAACAATACAACTCTAACAGATAGAGTAAAGGAGGAGGCTCAAATTGGAAATACGAGTTTTACGATATTTTGTTGCGGTAGCGGAAGAAGGTAACATTTCGAATGCTGCAAAAATTCTTAATATAACACAGCCTACACTAAGCCGTCAGATAAAAGATCTAGAAAATGAATTGGGAGTAGAGTTGTTTGCAAGGGGGAATAAACAGATTACCCTTACTGAAGATGGAGTGTTACTTCATCAACGGGCTATGGAGATTATAGAGTTGGCAGATAAAACTGCTAGTGCATTCCAGGAGCAAAAAGAGAATGTTAGTGGTATTATTTCAATTGGTGCTGTAGAATCTAATGCGGTACCATATCTAATGGATATTTTGAAAGAATTTTCAGATAAATATCCGAAAGTTCAATTTTGTATATACAGTGGTTATGTTGATGATATTAAGGATAAAATTGATAAAGGACTGGTTGATATTGGACTATTAGTAGAACCGGTTGAGATATCAAAGTATGATTCGATGAAGCTTCCTTACGAGGATAGATGGGGAGTTATTGTTCCTAAAAATCATGAAATTGCTGGAAAGAAGGCTGTAACAATTAAAGATATTGTTAAGTATCCATTGATTATTCCAAGAAGAGCTATGATTGGTGGAGAAATAAAAAGCTGGCTAGATCCTTATAATGGGAAAATGAGAGTAGTTGCAGCTTATAATTTGTTATCTAGTGCTACTTATTTTGTATCAAATGGAGCTGGTATTGCAATTGCTTTGGATGGAGCCATGGCGGTAAAGGAAAATAAAGAAAATGTATTTATAGCAGTAGAGCCGAAAAGAAATGTAAGCAGTGTGCTTGTATGGAAAAAAAATCATATTTTTACAACCTCTTTAACTTTATTGTTAAAAATGATTAGACAAAGGTATTGTGTTAATGAAATATTTTAATATATGCCTTTAAAGCATAGAACCGCATAGAATATAGGCATTAGACATTGTGTAGAACCTTGAGTAAAATATACTCAAGGTCTTTTGTGTTAAGACAAAACAAAAATGGAGGAATTAAATATGAATCATTTAGTAATTTATGCACATCCAAATCCAAAGAGTTTTGGAAAGGGGATAGTTGATATTGTAGTTAAAGCGTCTGAAGAAAAAGGGGCTAATGTAAGAGTTAGAGACCTATATGAAATAGGATTTGATCCAATACTTAAAGCATCGGATTTTGTAGATCTTCAAAATGGAAGAATCGCAGAAGATATTGCAGTAGAACAGGAGAATATTAAATGGGCAGATGTTATTACATTTGTTTATCCAGTTTGGTGGGCATCCTTTCCTGCTATCTTAAGAGGATATGTAGATAGAGTATTTTCTAATGGGTTTGCATTTAAAAGTGAAGGTGGAACTCCTGTGGGGTTATTAAAAGGCAAGAAGGGATTGTTATTTTGCACTACGGGAACTCCGAGTGAATTTTATTCTGCAAGTGGGATGCATAATTCAATGATACAGACTTCGGATGAAGCTGTATTTAAGTTCACAGGTATAGAAGAAGTAAAACATGCTTTTTTTGGTTCGGTACCTTCTGTTACTGACGAAATACGTAATGATTATCTGGAAGAAGTGAAAAAAATAGTAAAGGATACCTTGTAATAAACTTATCTTTGCCAATAGAAAATAAATAAAAAACTTAGGCTGGCAGTAAGAAAAAAATTTAAACTGCCAGTATTTTATATTTATGTAAGTACTTTTTATAATAAGCTTGCTAGAGAGAAAATATGGGAAAGAGGAACAACATGAAACATATACTAATCATTTCATCAAGTCCACGAGTAGGTGGCAATTCTGATTTACTTTGCGATGAATTAGGAAAGAAATTGTAATATTGCAGGTCATGAATAGAAGGGACCCATAATTAAGATTTATTGCACTTTTAAGTGTTGTTTTTATGTGCATTATCATTGAGTTCTACAAATATTAAATGAATACAAATAGAACCACCTGTATTTCATATATATAGTTATGAAATACAGGTGGTTTTCTGTTATACAGAAACGCAATCCCTTGCTTTTTTGTTTTTATGAATATCTTCTGTCCCAGCGTCCAATGAAGTTTTGTAATACCAGCATTGCAGAATTAGGGGAAATGCTATATGTTTACCATGCAGCAATGGATTAGCTGAGGGATGCGTAAATAAAATAAAAATTATAAAAAGAGTTATGTATTGTATCATGTTTATTATAGAATTTAGAGTTAACTCTAAATTCTATAATTTTTTATAATTTTTTCAAATAAGGTATTGACTTACAGTTAACTCTACCCTTTATGATAAAGTTACCAGCACAGTTAATTATGATTAATAATCACTCAGTTAAGATAGGTAAAGAATAGGGGGCAAATATGAATTTTTTATTATTTTTAAAACAATACATTACAAAACCAAGAACTGTAGGGGCGGTACTTCCAAGCTCAAAATATCTTGCAACTAAGATGATTGAAAATGTTGATTTTAATTATTCAAGTTGTATTGTAGAGTACGGTCCAGGTACAGGGGTATTTACCGAAAGAATATTAAAGAAAAGAAAGAAAAATACTATGGTTTTCCTTTTTGAAACTAACAAAAATTTTTATAACTTAATTAAAGAAAAATATAGAGATGAACCTAATTTTTATATTATTAACAATTCTGCTGAATATATTGGAAAGTATTTGAAAAAATACGGAATTTGTAAGGCAGATTATATTGTTTCAGGACTTCCATTTGCAAGTTTACCGAATAATATATCTTCAAACATACTAACAGAAACAGAAAAATATTTGAATAAACACGGAAAATTTATTACCTTCCAGTACACCTTGTTGAAGAAAAATTTTATTGAAAAGTATTTCAATGAAATACACATAAAAAGGGAATTGAGAAATGTACCTCCTGCATATGTGCTTTGCTGCACTAATTAATATAATTGTAGGCAAATTAATTACAAAGGTAGAGTTAATGATTAAAAAATTAGCGATTTCGGGCTAGTAATGTCAAGGCCTTGAAATTAGGCATGTGAAAATAAATAGTAAGTCAAAGATGCGACGAATATTTTGAATCCAACAAGGAAGCAGGTTCCGAAGATAGTGAGCTATCTGAAGGTTCTGCTGACGCAGTAGGATTCAAAATAGGCTAGCATACTGACTAGTTATTTATTTGAATATGCCTAAAATGGGAGGTAAACAAGATGAAAAGAATATTATTGGTGTTTCTTGCATGTATGATGCTTTTCTCACTTGCGGCCTGTGGACGTAACAGTAGTTCTAATGAAGGAAATTCTTCTTCGCAATCTGGAAATACTGCAGAAAGTGAAAATGAAATATCTCAAATGCCTGAACAAAAGAACAATACAAATCAAACAGATAGTAGACAGGGGATAGCTAAGAGGGAGAAAATGATTACTATGAATATCAAAGTTGGTAATAAGACTTTCACTGCAAAGATGTATGATAATGAAACGACGCAGGCATTGATTGCACAGTTACCTATGACAGTTACCATGTCTGAGCTCAACGGCAGAGAGAAACACTATAGTTTATCCAGTGATCTGCCTGCTAAATCAACAGAAAAGCCGGCAACCATTAACGCTGGCGAAATTATGTGTTGGTCATCTAACAATCTGGTGCTTTTCTATAATACGTTTTCCAATTCATACGGTGGATATGTTAAACTTGGATATATAGAGGACATCTCTGGTTTTGCATCGGCACTTGGTACAGGTAGTGTACAGGTTACATTTTCCGTTAATGGCTGATATGCAGGATACGATGATATGCCTTAAAAATGCGTGATTATGTGGCTTTAACTTATGTTACTATAAACACTCTAGTGATAGGTTATTTCAATTTTTAGGATATAGTTTTGATATGAATCCAGATTTATAGTAACAAAACAATACATTATTTTTGCTGCTATAATGACCGGGATGTGGACAAAAAATCTTAACTGATAGAGCGTTAGGATTTTTTGTTTATATTATGTGGCATTAAAAATAACTCATCTTATATGTAAGTGATTTCCATCAACTTTAGCTTTAAGAAAAAAACTCCTAAAAATGTGTAAAATGAATTAATTTATTTTTAATATCCCTAAAGCAATTAAAGAAAAATAAAATCTGGGAGGCAAAGGAATATGTTATTACAAGAGAAATTTCAATTATTAAAAGATAATATTAAAAGAAGAAGTAGTGCAGCAATCGCTTTTTCAGGTGGAGTTGATAGTACATTCTTAGTTAAGGTTGCACATGAGGTATTAGGAGATAAAATGATAGCAGTTACAGCTACCTCATCAACTTATCCTGAAAGGGAATTAAAAGAAGCAATTAAGTACGCTGAGGATATGGGAGTAAAGCATTTAATTATATCTTCAGAAGAGTTAGATATTGAGGGGTTTGCTAGTAATCCTAAAAATAGATGTTACTATTGTAAAAAAGAACTTTTTACAAAGATAGGTAAAGTAGCTAAAGAAAATGGCATTGAATATATTTTTGATGGCTCAAACCTTGATGATAATGGTGATTATAGACCAGGAATGCAAGCAGCTAGGGAGTTAGAAGTAATAAGCCCACTTAAGGAAGCTAATCTTACTAAAGCAGATATAAGAGAACTTTCAAAAAGCTTGGGACTTCCAACTTGGAACAAACCATCTTTTGCATGTTTATCCTCCAGATTTCCTTATGGAAAGAAAATAACTATTTCAAAGCTTAAAATGGTAGATGAAGCAGAACAGTTTTTACTTGACATGGGCATAAGACAGGTAAGAGTAAGACACCATGGAGAAATAGCTAGAATTGAAGTTTCTCCTGAGGAAAGAGTCAAATTCTTTGATACTCAGATAATGGATAAGATAGGAGAGAAGTTCAAAAAGATCGGATTTACTTATGTTACTCTAGATATATTAGGATACAGAACTGGTAGTATGAATGAGGTACTTTCAGCAGAAGAAAAGACAGTAGAAAAAAGTTGATGGATATAATGAGACAAGCAGCTAAACTATTTGCTAATTAAACAAAGGCTTATGTACTAAAATGAAAAAGGCACGCAGGACAAATTCCTGTGTGCTTTTTTCATTTCAAGCTCAATTTATTTAACTATAATCAGTTCGTAGTCACGAGTACCCAAACCAATTTTCTCTGCGTGCTCCAAACAGGTGTGCCATTCGGACTCAGGTGTAGAGTTGGTGAAATGATCATGATGATCAATAAAGTTTGCTTTTGCCATGTTGTCAGATAGTTGGCTGTCTGGAAGTGGTGCAGCTTTCAGACAGGCATCTACACAGGCTTGATCCAGGGCAAGCGGATCAAAGGAAGCGAACATACCTAAATTAGGCAGAATAGGTACGTCGTTTTCTCCGTGGCAATCGCAGTTTGGAGATACATCTACTACTAGGGAGATGTGGAAGTTTGGACGGCCATCAACCACCGCTTTTGTATATTCTGCCATACGACAGTTAAGCAGCTCGTTGGCCGCATCGTTGTTGAACACGATGGCATCAAAATTACATGCGCCCAGACAGCGGCCGCAGCCAACGCAATTATTATGATTAACCGTCATCTTTTTGCTGGCAGCGTCAAACACAAGACCTTCGTTAGCACATTCCCTCTGACATCTCATGCAGCCTCGGCACGAATCTTGTTCAATATGAGGTTTACCGCTGCTGTGCTGATCCGTTTTTCCGGCACGAGAGCCGCATCCCATGCCTATGTTTTTAATAGTTCCGCCAAAGCCAGTCATCTCATGTCCCTTGAAATGGGTTAGGCTTATGAACACGTCAGCATCCATGATAGCCCGACCAATTTTAGCTTCCTTTACGTATTCTCCTCCTACTACAGGTACCACGATATCGTCTGTGCCCTTCAAACCATCTCCAATCAGAATAGGGCAGCCTACTGTCAGCGGTGTAAACCCATTTTCCCATGCACATTCTAAATGCTCAAGAGCGTTTTTACGACTGCCGGGATACATAGTGTTGCAGTCAGTCAGAAAAGGTTTGCCCCCCAGTTCCTTTACCACGTCAGCCACAGCCTTGGAATAATTGGGACGAAGGTAGCTGATGTTACCAAGCTCGCCAAAATGCAGCTTAATGGCGACGAATTTACCATCCATGTCAATCTGACCGATATTGGCTGCTTTTATCAGCTTTTTAAGTTTGGCTGGCAGTCCGTCTCCGAAAGCCACCGTGCGAAAATCCGAAAAATAAACTTTTGCTTTTTCCATTTTTTGTTCACTCCTGTTTTGAAATTATTATCTATATAGAAATGGGTGGTGTGATTCATTGTGATTATCCAAACGTGAATTGTAGGATTCACCACTCCTTCAATATATTATTATACTTGCTAGAGATAACTCTAAGTCAATATCTCAATAGATATTTCTAGGACAAATACATGAATAAAATTAACTATAAATTGCTTTCTTTTATATACGATAAAAAATATTTTAATTTTAGTAAATATTAATTTTTTAGAACATAATTTATTTGTGACAGAACACAGGTTAATTGTATGAAATCATTACTTAATTCTACTGACTGTATATGAAGGGAAATTTTAGCTGCAGCCAGTAGTAGTACCACAATCCATGCAAACAAGGCAGGTACCGTTTCTTGCCATTCTGGTAGAAGAACAGTTAGGGCACACATTATCATAAACTCTTTCTAAATTACTATCTTGCTTGTCTGCTGCTTCATATTCACCAGGAGCCACTTGACAGCTGGAAAAATCATTTAGTTCTATATCAATTACTTTACTTATAAGGTCAGAAATAGATGTAACATATTTTATATAAGGATGTTTTTGAACAAAACCATAAGGCTCATATTTTTGACCTTTGAGCATTCTTGATATATCCTTAGGAGGAACGTGATACTGAAGCATAACTGAAATTGACTTAGATAGTGAATTTAGAAGCCCTGTGATAATAGTACCTTCTCTATCCGTAGTTATATATATCTCACATATTTCTCCGTTTTCATTTCTATTTACTGTAGTATATATTTTTACATCATCTATCTGTGCGGGATGAGTGGTTCCATATCTTATGCCTACAGGTTTAACACGATTAGCCTTAGAAGATGCACTTTTAGATCTTAAAAGTTTTACTTTGTCCATAAGGGCATCATAGGTCATATTTTCTAAATTTTCATCGCTGTCATCATTTAAATTTGTATTTAAAGGCTGGCTGGCTTTGGAAGAATCCCTATAGAGAGTAATTCCCTTTACTCCAAGTTCCCAGGATTTAAAAACTACAGCTTTAAAATCTTCAACAGTGGCATCCTTAGGAAGATTTACTGTTTTGGAGATGGAGCCGGAAATAAGAGGAACAATTGAAGCTACCATAAGTACGTGTCCCATAGGCTCAATATATCTTTTACCGCTGCCGCATTTATTAGCACAATCAAATATAGGCAGGTGTTCTTTTTTTAAATGAGGAGCACCTTCTATTTTGCCATCCATTAATTTTTCATATTCAAAATCCCCATCTTTAATGGTTTCTGTTTGTAGTATATAATCCATTATATCTTTTATTTCATTTTCACTATAGCCTAAATTTTTAAGAGATATTTTTATCACAGGGTTTATTATAGTCATATATCCTCCACCAGATAATTTTTTGTAGATAACATGACTGAAAAAGGGTTCTATGGAAGTAGAACCGCAGTCCATAGCAAAGGAAATAGTACCTGTTGGAGCCATTACTGAAACTTGAGCATTTCTGTATCCAAACTCTTCTCCAGATTTAACAGCATTGTCAAAGCTTTCTTTTAAAAGGTAGCTGATTTTTTCAAGACCTTCGTCGAATAATATTTTATGATTTATTTTAATTGGATTATAACTTAGATTTTCATAATCTGTATTTAATACTCCAGCTGCTCTTGCATGGTTTCTTATAACTCTTTTCATATAGATTTTATTTAGTTCATACTTTTCAAAAGCACCAACTTCAGCAGCCATTAATGAAGAAATATAATAGGAATGAGCTGTAAGTATTCCTATTAAAGAGGATGCAAGAGTTCTTGCTTTATCAGAATCATAAGGGTACCCTTTAACCATAAGCAAGGAGGCTAAATTGGAAATACCAAGTCCGGTAGTTCTAAACATATAGGTTTTTCTGGCCACATCTTCTGTAGGAAATTGTCCCCAGTGAATAGAGGCTTCCAATATGAGCTGAACCAAGCCTATTATGTGAGTATAACCTTCTAAGTCTATGGAATTATTATTAACATCATAGAATTTAAATATATTAATAGATGCAAGATTGCAGGAAGTATCATTTAAAAAAGCATATTCTCCGCAGGGATTTGTGGAATTAATCCTATTATAAGGTGCATTGTATATACCATCTTCTCCAGCAGGGCAGGTATGCCAAGCATTTAATCTGTCACCAAAAAGTGGAGCAGGATCAGCGCATTCCCAAGCAGATTTATTGAAGATATCCCATAATTTCTGTACTTTTATAGAGGAGTTTACTGAAGTATCGACTCTACCCTTTAATTCTAATGTACTTTCTGGATTTTTATCTAAATTTTTGACTTTATTCATAAATTTATCAGAAAACAATACGGAATTATTTCCATTTTGACCAGATACAGTTTCATAGGCTTCACTTTCAAAACTGGTATCATAGCCCATTTTTCCAAGGGCTCTTACTTTTTTTTCTTCTTTTGCTTTCCAGGTAATGTAATCCAATATTTCAGGATGGTCAATATTAAGACATAGCATTTTTGCAGCTCTTCTTGTAGTACCACCAGATTTTATGGCACCAGCATTTCTATCCAATCCCTTTAAAAAACTCATAAGGCCAGAAGATACACCTCCGCCAGAAAGCTTCTCCCCTTTTGCTCTTATAGTAGAAAAGTTTGTTCCAGTACCAGAGCCGCCTTTAAATAGTTTTGTTTCTGTAACATATTGATCAGATATGGAATGGGATCCTAAAAGTTTATCTTCTATGGAAATTATAAAGCAGGCTGATGCTTGAGTTCTAGTATAATTATCTTTTGATACAGCAATTTTTTTTAGTTTTTCGTCATAATAATAATTTTCTTGTTCTTTACCTTTAATTCCATAGGAAAGTGCAAGCCCCGTATTAAACCATTGAGGAGAATTAGGAGCAAACATTTGATTTAAAAAAGCATAGACTATTTCGTCATAAAAAATATTTCTTTCTTCTTCTGTTTCTATTATACCTTCGTCTTTTAAAGCTTCACACCAAAAGTTTACCAATCTGTGGGCTACCATTTTAAGACTATTTTCATAATATGGAGCTGTTTTAATTCCAGCTTTTCTAAAATATTTTGAAGCTATTATATCACAGGAATTTTGAGAATAATGTATTGGAAATTCAAGATTTTTCATATCCACTAAAACTTTATTTGTCTTATAATCTTTCATAAGTACATCTACTTTTTTCCATTTAAATAGATCGTATACAGTTTTATCTTTATGTATATCCAGTTCTTTTGTGTAAACTCTTTTAAAAATATTTTTTATACTGTTCATATATTCCTCCGTATTAAAAGATATAAATAATTAATCATATCTATATATAGTGTTTTATTTGGTGATTTATAACTACATGTTGTATATTATATGATTGTTTTAGATAAATTTCAAATATAAATAATTAATTCTATAAAAAACTAATTATTTTTATTATAATACATTATGATAATTAATGCTTAATAATTGTTATTAAATAATAAGTAATAATTTTCATTAAACTGTTGACAAATTTAAATTAATTATATAATATATAAACTATACTAAAGAAGTGTACTTTCGAAGCAAGTTCTTAATTCAGGTGGGGATTCTTTTGCACCATCTGAATTTTAGAACTGCAAGTGCATGGCTTACTTGGCGTTGAACTCCCATTTGAAGAAAAGCAGGGAACCAAAATCTTGTTTTTGATTTTGTGTGAATCGCTTTCACAGTGTGCAAGCAGACAAAACAAAATTTATTTTGTATTTGGTCGCTTTCGCAGAGTGCGTTGGAGACTTACGCCAAGTTAGTCAGGTGAAAAGTAGGTGTAAAAAATGAATATCACTCAAGAAAGTGATTATGCTATAAGAGCAGTACTTATATTATCAAAGAATAAAGAGAAAGATATCTTAGATGCAAAAACTATTTGTGAACTTGGAAGTATACCTTTAAGATTTTTATTAAAGCTTTTAAGGAAGCTTATAAAAAGTGGAATAGTTAAATCTTATAGAGGTGTAAATGGAGGATATTCTCTTGCAAAAGAGCCAATAGATATAAATTTAAAAGATATTATAGAAGCTATTGAAGGACCTATAGCTATAAACAGATGCCTATATGACAAAGATAGCTGTTCCGCAGGAAAAGGGGATAATTGTTGTATTCATGCAGCTTTATATAGAGTTCAGTCAACAATGATTAATGAACTTGAAAAAATAAATTTTGAAAATTTAAGAAAAGGTAAATGGTAAAGTTTTGGCTATAGATTTTATTTTGTAAGAGAAAGTATATCTGATTGATGCACTTTGTCAATATAAGCTTAAATTTCAATGTTTCAACTATGGTTTAAAAGGGTATAAATTGGGAAAGATTATATAAAAATAAGGGGTTATTTGTATATAATTGAAGCAAGTTCTTAATTCGGGTGGGGATTCTTTTACCCCATCTGAATTTTAGAACTGCAAATGCATGGCTTACTTGGCGTCGAACTCTCACTTGAAGAAAAGTAGATAGCCCAAATTTTAATTTGGTGCGAGGACTGTACAGAGTTGGAGACTTACGCCAAGTTAGTCAGGTGAAAATATAAAATTAAATAAAACTTATTGAGAGGAGATGACATCTTATGGAAAATAATGCAACTAAGGAAATTATGGATAAACTTACAAAGACATGTATTTGTAAGAGTATACCAAGAGCTGTTATAAAAGATACAATTAGAAATGGTGCTAAAACTGTAGAGGAAGTGCAGAAATTAACAGGAGCAGGTTCTGGTGGATGTAAAGGTAGAAGATGTACTCCAAGAATACAAATGCTTTTAGATAATAGAGAATAAAAGTTTATTTGATGATTATCTAATGTGTAGAATTTATATATACTTGTTTTAAGTGCAAAGACTTAAAGTAAGTCTTATTGATATTACTTAAGATGTCTTAGGGTATGAATTTTATAGAGTTTAAATTATTCTATGAAATTTTACGTAAGGCATCATTTTTATTTTAAGCACTTTTATAAAGCTTTACAATAAATCTTCTTTGTGATATAAAGATGATAAATTTATATTTTTATAGAAAGGTAGGAAATATTTATGATATATAATTTTAAAGAATTCAAACCTAAAATAGCAAAAGATACATTTATTGCAAAAAGTGCAGATATAATAGGAAATGTAACTATAGAAAAGAATTGCAGTGTTTGGTTTGGGGCAGTAATACGAGGCGATGTGAATGAAATATATATAGATGAAGGAAGTAATATACAAGATAATTGTGTACTTCACATAAGTAAAGAAGGTAACCCTATTAAAATTGGTAAATTTACCACTGTAGGCCATGGAGCAATACTGCATGGATGTAAAATAGGAAATAATTCACTGATTGGAATGGGATCTACCATATTAGATAACAGTGAAATTGGAGATTGTACTATTATTGGGGCAGGAAGTTTAATTACACAAAATAAAAAAATACCTGGTGGTGTTTTATGTATGGGAAGGCCTGCAAAAGTTATAAGAGAATTGACAGATGAAGAAAAAGAAAGTATAAAGTCAAACACTGAAGAATATATAGAGCTTAGTAAAATTTATTAAAATGTAAAGTATGTCTTAAAGAGGTAATATTAATTAAAATTGAAAATGTTCTCTATTATTTGTTAAAAATCGGATTTTTGGTCAAATGTGCTGAATTCTTCAATCTTCTATAGGTTGGAGATGAATAACACTTACCGATAGGCAACTAGTTGTTTATAATAATATAATATTAAAAATCTGCATAATGGATATATCCATTATGCAGATTTTTAATATTTTTAACTGTTTTTTGATTTTGCTCTTATGAAGATCTTTGCAACTTCATTGAATACTAAAGTTAATACAGAAACAAGTATAACAAAAGTCCAATCAAACAAACTTAAGTTAAATAAATTAAATAAGTTTGATAGAAAAGGTATAGTTATAACTAAATATTGAAGTAAAATACCTATAATTATAGAGCCTACTAAATATTTATTACTAAATATACCAACTTGAAATATGGATTTTCTAGGGTGTCTCATATTAAGAGAATGAAAGAGTTGTGAAACACTTAAAACTACAAAGGCCATAGTTTGAGCATGCACTCCTTCTGTTCCATATACTTTTTCTCCGTACCTGAAAGCTATTAGTGTCAGGATACCTATAAGTAATCCATTCAATATAAGAAATATGCCTGAACCATGAGAAAATAAACTTTCTTTAGTATTCCTAGGAGGATTATCCATAACATTTTCATCTCCTGGATCTACACCTAGAGAAAGGGCTGGCAATGTATCTGTAATCAAATTTACCCATAATATATGGATTGGTTTTAGCGGCGTATCCCAATTTAAAAGTATAGCAATAAATAGAGTTATAATTTCACCTAAATTACAGGAAAGAAGAAATATTATAGACTTTTTTATATTGTTAAATATATTTCTACCTTCTTTTATAGCGGATACTATAGTTGAAAAATTGTCGTCAGTGAGAATCATATCAGAAGCACCTTTTGATACATCAGTACCTGTAATACCCATGGCTACGCCTATATCAGCTATTTTTAGAGAAGGGGCATCATTAACTCCATCACCGGTCATAGATACTATGTTTCCTTTAGATTTAAAGGCTTTTACAATATTTACTTTGTGTTCTGGCGATACTCTCGCAAAAACTCTTAGAGAATCTATTTTGTTATTTAGTTCTTCCTGAGACAATTTATCTAGTTCTACTCCTGAAATAGTCTCATTCTCATTTTCAGCTATTCCAAGTTCCTTAGCTATAGCAAAGGCAGTATTTCTGTGATCTCCAGTTATCATTATAGTTTTAATACCGGAATTTTTACAAGTAGATATTGAATCTTTAACCTCTAGTCTTGGAGGATCAATCATACCAACTAAACCTATAAATATTAAATCTTTTTCAATGCTGTCAATTGGTATATCTGGAGAAGTTAATTCCTTATAAGCAGCTCCTAGTACTCTTAATGCATCATCAGACATGGTATTGGATGCCTTTATGATTTTGGCTTTCAAATCTTCTGTAAGATCTTGTATATTACCGTTGATATTTATTTTAGTGGCTATTTTAAGTAAATTGTCAGTGGCACCTTTTGTATAGACAATGTAATTTTTATCCTGCTTATTTATAGTAGACATAAGTTTCCTATCTGAATCAAAAGGTACCTCATTAACTCTTGGAGAAGAAGTTTGAAGATCTGCTTTTAGTATATTAAATTTTACACCCATTTCCAAGAGAGCAACTTCTGTAGGGTCACCAGTCTGAGATGTTTCTGTATAAGTAGCATCATTACATAGCATAAGATTTTTTAATAATAGATTGTCGTCAATATTATTAATATCTAGTTCATCAACAGCTTTTAATTCATCAGGACCAGCTGTATAGAATTTTTTTACTGTCATTTTATTTTGTGTAAGTGTACCGGTTTTATCGGAACATATTATATTTACAGCCCCTAAAGTTTCAACAGCAGGAAGCTTTCTTATAATGGCATGATTTTTTACCATTCTCTGTACCCCCATAGCAAGTACTATAGAGACAATTGCAGGAAGTCCTTCTGGTATTGCTGCCACTGCAAGACTGATAGCTGTCAGAAACATTTCAAATAAATCTCTTCCCTGAATTACAGATATTATAAAAATTAGAGTACAAATTGCTACAGCGGCAATTCCTAAAATTTTACTTAGCTCTGCCAGCTTTTTTTGAAGGGGTGTCATTTCAGTTTCAGATTCATCCAGCATTTTAGCTATTTTACCAATTTCAGTATTCATACCGGTTCCAGTAACTACGCCAATACCTCTTCCATAAGTGGCTAAAGTTGAAGCAAAAGCCATATTTTTTTGATCTCCCAGTGGGATATTACCATTGTCAAAATTCACATTAGCATCTTTGCTTGAGGGTACAGATTCACCGGTGAGGGCGGATTCCTCTATTTTTAGATTTGCACTTTCTATTAATCTTAAGTCAGCAGGAGTGAACCTTCCAGCATCTAAAATTACTATATCACCTGGAACTACTTCTTCTGAGGGAATTTCCTTTAAATCACCATCTCTTTTTACTATAGCTTTAGGTGTAGAAAGTTGCTTTAAAGCTTCCATGGCCTTCTCAGATTTAAATTCCTGAATTGTACCCACCATTCCATTTATAAGTATTACTACCAAAATTATTATGGAGTCACTTAATTCTTTCATGAAGGCAGATATTACAGCTGCTATTAACAATATAAATATCATTGGATCTTTTAGTTGAGAGATAAAAATCTGAAATAAGGTCTTTTGAGTTTTTGATGTAAGTTTGTTCTCACCATATTCCTCCAATCTTCTTTTTGATTCATCAGAAGATAGACCTTCTTTTGGGTCTACTTTTAATTCTTTGATAACTTCTTCTGTAGTTTTACCAAACCACATAATTCAAATCTCCTTTCTGTGTTTGAAATAAAAACAAATAACATTATTATCCTTTGATCAATCATCTAACTATGTAATAAAAATAAATAAAATTAATAATTCATAAATAGTATAACCTATAAGTGTAGATATAATTAAGGATTTTAAAAGAAATTAACATAGTAAAAAATACTTGGTAAATAAAAAAGACCTATGTATAACCAATATTTGCGTTACACATAAGTCTTACTATTTAATACAAAGCCAGATGAAATCATCGGATGTTGACCTTGCAGCAGATAGAACAAGATGAAATCTGCTAGTTACTCCCTTATGTTTATTAAAAACATACATAAATTATACATAAAATATTAATTTATGTCAAATAAAAAGTTGAACTTAATTTCCAATATATATTTGAATTTTATATAAATACAAATAAAATAATGCTATAATTTAAGTAACATATTTTATGGGGATGATTTAATGGAAGTTTCAAGAATTAGTAACAGAACCACTGTAGCTCATGAAAGAAAAAAAATAGATCTTAAAAAAGATTTTTCTCAAAGCTTTAATTTTGCAAGAGACAGAAGAAATGAAGAGGAAATGAAACAACTTCTAGATGATATAAAAAAAAGAGGAAACAGGCTTGTAATAAGTAAATGCTATGGAGATGTTAAGGCATATAAAAATTTAATTAAAGAATATTTACAGAGTGTTTTAAATCATATGTATAAACTCAAAAATGAGACTAGCTTTTGGCAAACTCAGTATTATATAACCGTAGAAGTAATAGATAATAAATTAGAAGAAATAACAAAATCTGTTTTAGGAGAAGAAAAGGGTAAGCTGGATATAGCGGCTACTATTGATGAGATTCAAGGACTTATTGTGGATATTTATAGGTAAAAGGAGAAAAGTGCAAAGCTTTTCCCCTTTTGATATTTGTTCTTTGGACTTTATACTTTGCTTTTTAATTCGTCTTTTCTAACTATTATTCCTTAATTTCATCTATCCACACATTAAAGCTGGCATCAGAAGGCATTCTCCAGTCTCCTCTTGGAGATAAGCTTACAGTTCCTACCTTTGGCCCATCGGGTACAGCAGAACGTTTAAATTGCTGTGTAAAGAATCTTGTAAGAAATTTTTTTAGCCATTTTTTTATAGTTTTTTCATCATAGACATCTTTAAAGGCGATATTTGACAGATATAGTATTTTTTCGGGAGAAGCTCCTTGTCTGATAAAATAGTATAAAAAGAAGTCATGAAGTTCGTAAGGTCCAACTAAATCCTCAGTTTTTTGTGATATATTACCTTCTTTATCTTTAGGTAGAAGTTCCGGACTTACTGGTGTATTCAATATATCCAGTAATATTTCAGAAGTAGCTTTGTCAACTTCTTTTTCTGCTACATATTTAACCAGATATCTTACTAAAGTTTTAGGTATAGAACAATTTACCGAATACATAGACATATGATCACCATTGTAAGTACACCAGCCAAGGGCAAGTTCTGATAAATCTCCAGTTCCAATTAGAAGACCAGCTTCTTTATTGGCAATGTCCATCAATATTTGAGTTCTTTCCCTTGCCTGAACATTTTCATAGGTCACATCATGATTTTCCACAGGATGACCTATGTCTTTAAAGTGTAGCAGACATGCGTCAACTATATTTATTTCTCTAAGATCTGTATTAGAATTCTTACATAAGTTAATGGCATTGCCATAGGTTCTATCAGTGGTACCAAAGCCTGGCATAGTTATAGTAAGTATATTTTTCCTTGGCAATTTAAGCATATCGAAAGTTTTTATAACTACTAATAGTGCTAAAGTGGAATCAAGACCGCCAGATATACCTATAACGGCTTTTTTTAGACCTGTATGTTCTATTCTCTTTGCAAGAGCAGCAGTTTGTATATTGAATATTTCTTTGCATCTAATGTGACGCAGGGATTCGTTAGCAGGTACAAAAGGATATTTATCAATAGGTCTATTGAATTCTCCAAGACTTATATCCGTATATTTAAAATCAATGATTTTAGGAGTAAAAGTGCAAAGTTTAACACTATCACGAAAACTTACATTTTTTATTCTATCCATGTTAAGTTTATCTAAATCTATTATGGAAGTTATAACTTCATTTTCTCTTTGAAATCTTTCATTGGATTTAAGTATTGACCCATTTTCACTTATTATAAGATCTCCACTGAAGAGTAAATCTGTAGATGACTCATATACTCCACTGGAAGAATATATGTAGGCAGACATACATCGTGCACTTTGATTGGAAACTAGAGATCTTCTGTAATCGGCCTTGCTTACTACTTCATTTGAGGCAGAAAGATTTCCAATTACATTGGCTCCTAAAAGACTTAAATAGGAACTAGGGGGAATTGTAACCCAAAGATCTTCACAAATTTCAATTCCAAGTTGCAGCTTGTTCGAACTGAAAATTAGGTTTGTTCCAAAAGGTATGTCTGATTGAAAAGGTAAATCTATGGATTTATCTATGATACCTAAACCTTCAGTAAACCATCTCTTTTCATAAAATTCTGTATAGTTAGGTATATAGCTCTTAGGCACAATACCTAGTATCTTTCCATTAAATATTACAAAGGCACAATTATATGTACAATATCTATAAATTAATATGGAACCAACTACTATCAATATATCCTTTTCATAAGAGAAGGAACAAAGTTCCTCTATAGCATTATAGGATTTATCGATAAGTTGCTGCTGATAAAATAAATCACTGCAGGTATAAGAAGTTATAGATAATTCAGGAAATATTATAACTTTTGAATGGTCTTCTAGAGCTTTCATTATGCATATTTTTATATTTTCTATATTGAAATCTATATCTGATACTTTAGTTTTTGGGCAAGCAGATGATACTTTTATAAAAGAATTTACCATTATTTTCACTCCATTTCCATAGTAAAATATGTTAATATATTTATGTCATATATAATAGATTAACATATTGTATATTTTATATTCAATATAATAAAATTAATTTCTCTAGCATTACTATAAAGTGATTTATTTTTATTATAAGGTTGAAATATTTTGTGGAATAAATATATATAAATGTAAAAAAATTTAACAATTATGTTATAGTAAGTTGAGGCAAGTTCTTAATTCAGGTGGGGATTCTTTTACCCCATCTGAATTTTAGAACCGGAAATGCATGGCTTACTTGGCGTCGAACTCCCACTTGAAGAAAAGCAGAGAACCAAAATCTTTTTTTTGATTTTGTGTGAGGGCTGTACAGAGTGCGTGGGAGACTTACGCCAAGTTAGTCAGGTTAAATCTAAGTAAATGGTAGAAATTTGACGCTACGGAGAGTGTTTATAGTTAAATATCGGCATAACCATTAAAAGAGGTTAATGATACTATATAAAAAGCATTTATAAAACTTTATTTAATTATATTTATACTGTATTATAATATTATGAAGATTATTATGATTTTTAAAATTTTATAAATATATATTTATGTATTATATTATAGATAAATATATATTTATAAAATTAAATAAAGCTTCTTTAAAATATATTTTTATTAAGGGGGGGGATTTCATTGAAGGGAATATTGGTACTTTGGATAATTGTAGCAATGGGTTGCTTAGTGCTTGATTTTGTTACTGCAGGCTTTCTATTTGTATGGTTTACAATTGGGGGAATAGCAGCCATAATTGCACTGGCTTTAGGATATTCTTTTAGTGTACAGGTAATTGCATTTATTCTGTTTACAGGAATATCTTTTATTGCAGGATATCCTATGGCTAAAAAGTTTTTAAAAAAGACTATTCCAAAGACACCTACTATGGAAGAAAATTTTATAGGCAGAATTATTACTGCAGATAAAGATATTAAAGAAAGAGAAAGAATAAAGCTTGACGGAATATATTGGACTGTGGAAAATAAAGGACCCTATATATTGAAAAATGAAAAATTTAAAATTATAGGTTTAGATGGAAATAAACTTATTGTTAAAAAAGAAGAAGGAGATGGTTTATAATGGCTTTTATAGCAGTAATAATTATAATTATTCTTGTTGTAGCTATTTTATTGAGTTCACTTAAGGTTGTTACTACAGGATATTTATTTATAGTTGAAAGATTGGGGCAATATCACAGAACGCTACAGCCAGGATGGAATTTTGTAATACCTTTTGTGGATTTTGTAAGGGGAAAGGTTTCAACTAAACAGCAGATACTTGATATAGAGCCTCAGAGTGTTATTACTAAAGATAATGTTAAAATTTCTATTGATAATGTTATATTCTTCAAGGTTATGGAGGCAAGAGATGCTATCTACAATATTGAAAATTTCAGATCAGGTATTATATATTCTACAATTACAAATATGAGAAACATAGTGGGAGATATGACATTAGATGAAGTCTTATCAGGAAGAGATAGAATAAATTCTAAATTATTAGAAGTAGTAGATGAAATAACTGATGCTTATGGAATAAAGATACTTTCAGTAGAAATAAAAAATATTATACCACCGGTAGAAATTCAACAAGCTATGGAAAAACAAATGAGAGCAGAAAGAGATAAAAGAGCAGTCATATTGGAAGCAGAGGGTAGAAGACAAAGCGATATTTCTATTGCAGAAGGAGAAAAACAATCAAAAATTCTTCAGGCAGAGGCTGCAAAAGAAGCTGAAATAAGAAAAGCAGAAGGACTTAAGCAAAGTCAGGAATTGGAAGCAGAAGGTAAAGCAAGAGCTATTGAAATAGTTGCTAGTGCACAGTCAGAGGCTATACTAAAGGTCAATAAAGCAATATTAGAATCTGGAACCAATGAAACTGTAATAGCATTAAAACAAGTTGAGGCGTTACAGGAAATGGCTAAAAATCCTGCTAATAAACTTATACTTCCAAATGAGACCTTATCATCTCTTGGCAGTATAGCTGCAGTTGGAGAATTATTGAAAAATAATAAATAGTATAATTTAAATATTAATAGAGTGATGTACTAAGGATTAAAATTTTAGTGCATCACTCTATTTTAATATGACTTAGTATAATTAGTTTATATTTATCTATGTAACTTGTATTTTTGTTTATTATTTGGATAAATAGAAAAAAATATAAATTATTTATTTACCTATGTAAATGTTTATAGTATTATAATATCAATAAGTATTATAGTTATTTAAAACTTGAACGTTTTAGGTAGAAACATGATTAAAAAAATTCTGCTAAATTTTTTAATAAAATTAAGTGGAAAAAAACTCTAAAACCGTAAAAGTTTAAAGATGAAAATACAAGAATGAAAGGAGAAGCTTCTCATCAAAATATCCAAGACAATCAATGTAATATTAAAATTTTTAGTGGATAGTTTTGACTATATATTGAGCGGCATAAAGTTAATTATGATAGTAAAACCACGGTTTAGGGATTTTATATGTGTTACTGCACATGCAGAGGGATGCAGGAGAAATGTGTTAGAGCAAATAAAGTATATTGAGAAGTTTAAATTGAGGAATAAATTTAAAAGAGTACTTGTAATTGGAGCCTCTACCGGTTATGGATTATCTTCCAGAATAGTTTCCACTTTCGGTTGTAGGGCCCATACTATTGGAATAATATTTGAAAAAAATGCATCTAGAAATAAAACAGCTACTGCAGGATGGTATAATACTGCAGCTTTTGAACAGGCAGCTCTAGATAAAGGTTACTATTCAAAGACTATTAATGGAGATGCTTTTTCTAAGGAGATTAAAGATAAAACTGTAGAATTAATAAAAAAAGATTTTGGGAAGTTAGATTTGGTTATATACAGCATATCCGCACCTAGAAGAAGAGATCCTTTTTCAGGTGAAATTTATTATTCGGCTTTAAAGCCCATAGGGAATGTTTATAAAAATAAAACTGTTAATTTTCATACTTTTGAAGTATCAAATATAGAAATTGAGCCTGCTAATCAAGATGAGATAGATGGAACCATAAAAGTAATGGGTGGACAAGATTGGGAACTCTGGATTGACAGATTAATGGAGGAGAACTTGTTGGAGAAAGGAGCTAATACTATTGCCTATTCTTATATAGGCCCTGAAATTACTCATCCTATATATAGACATGGAACCATTGGTAAGGCTAAAGAGGATTTAGAAGATACTTCTTTAAGGATTGACTATAAATTGAAAGCTGTGGATGGAAAAGCATTTATTTCAATAAACAAAGCTTTAGTTACTCAATCAAGTTCTGCCATACCAGTAGTGCCATTATATATTTCTGTTCTAGATAAAGTTGTGAAAGAAAAAAATATACAAGAAGACTCTATTGAACAGATATACAGATTATTTTCAAAAATAAGTAATGAAAACCTGAATTTAGATGAAAAAAATAGAATAAGATTAGATGATAGAGAAATGAGAAAAGATGTCCAAGATGAAGTAAAATATATATGGGATAGAATAACTACAGAAAATATATTGGAATTGACTAATATAAAAGAATTCAGAGAAGATTTTTTTAAGTTATTTGGATTTGGGTATAAAGATATTGATTATGAAAAAGATATTGATATTTCTGTAAATATAGAAAATATTATATTGTAATTATTATAGTTATTATTCATAAAAATTCATTAATAGATATATATTTTTTTATGAATTTATTTATACAAATATTATTTACTTGTAAAGGAATTTATAAAGATTTATTATTGTATTATAGATAGGTAAGATACAAAATATAAATATAATTTATATTTATATTTGTTATTATTAAGGGGATTCAAGATAATTAAAACTATTTTTAAAGGGGAGTTGTTTAATGAAGATATTAATGCTTTCTTGGGAATATCCACCTAAAAATATAGGAGGATTATCTAATCATGTACATAATCTTTCTAAGGCATTAACTTTATTGGGACATGAAATACATGTGGTTACTTGTGAAGAAGGTGTGTCACCAGTGGAGGAAAATGATGAGGGGATTATTGTTCATAGAGTTACACCGTATAAAATAGATACAGAAGACTTTACAAAATGGATTATGCATCTTAATTTTTCAATGATTGAGGAATGCATTAGAATTATAAGAAAAATAGGCAAAGTTGATATTATACACGCTCATGACTGGCTTTCAGCCTATAGTGCAAAAACATTGAAATGGGCATTTAGTATCCCAATGGTTTCTACTATACATGCTACTGAAGAAGGCAGAAATAATGGTATAAGAACGGATATGCAAAAATATATTTCTTCGGCAGAGTGGCTTTTGGCTTATGAATCATGGAAAGTGATATGCTGCAGTAACTACATGAAAAGCGAAATTATTAAGTCTTTTAAAGTATCAGAAGATAAAATTTGGATAATTCCAAATGGTGTAGATTTAAATGGTTTCAATTTTAAATTTGATGCTGTAAAATTCAGAAGAAATTATGCATTAGATGAGGAGAAAATTGTGTTTTTCATAGGAAGACATGTTTTTGAAAAGGGAATTCAATTATTAGTAGATGCAGCTCCTCAAATAATAGAACAATATGCTGCAGCAAAGTTTGTAATAGCAGGGACAGGACCTATGACAGAAGAATTAAAATATAAAGTTAGGCAGATGGGACTTGATAACAAGATTTTATTTACTGGATATATGAATAATGAAACTAAAAGTAAACTATATAGGGTAGCGGATGTAGCCGTTTTCCCATCCTTATATGAACCTTTTGGGATAGTGGCTATTGAAGCCATGATATCAGGCTGTCCTGTAGTAGTTTCTGATACTGGTGGTTTGTCGGAATTAGTAGAACATAAGGTCAATGGAATGAAAATGATAAATGGACTTGTAAACAGTCTCAAAGATAATGTATTAGCACTGTTAAAAGATGATAAATTAAGTCAAGCTATAAAGAAAAATGCTGAAAAAAGTGTAAAAGAGAAATATAATTGGCAAGAGGTGGCTAAGTTAACTGTTGAAATGTACGCTTTAGTTAAAGAGGAAGCATCAGGTACTGATTGGGATGTTGATAAAAGAATTTTTACAGAAACTGATTTAACTACTGTAAAAAAGAGACAGAGAAAAAGAAGTACTGTAAAGAAGGAAAATTCGGGAGATAATAGTGAAGAAGTTAAAGAAATTAAAACAAGAAGAAGTACTAAATCTGCTGCAAATAGCAGGAATAATACATCAAAAATAATAGATTTAGATGATGAGGAAAAGACAAAAAGTAAAACTACTGCATCAAAAACGGCTAAGAGGAGAACTACTAGGAAAACAGCAACTAAATCAAAAGTGTCAGAAGAAAATTTGAAAATAAATACAGAAAGTACAGATGCAGCATCATCTTTAGAAAATAAAAGTTCTGAAGACAAAATAAAAACAACAGTTAAAAGACGGACTAGAAAAACCGCTGTAAAATCTGATGTAGAGGATAAGGCTGATAACAAGTTTAAAACTACTAAAGGTACATCAAAACGAACAAGGCGTACTAAGAAGGCTGAAGATGAAAATAAAACTGTAGGTGAAAATAAATAAATTAGAGGTTCTATAAAATTTATAAAAGTAGATGTTGAAACTATTATTTAAATTTATAGTGAACGTATATAAATTGAATAAAAAGAACGTACGGGAACGTACATAGATTTGTGTAAAACAAATCTAAGTACGTTCCCATGTTCTTTTTATTTATGTATTAAGCAGAATATTGATTTAATGTATTATTTTCTTTTGCTTTTCTTTTTAATTGAGTAACCAAAAGAACCAAGGGATTTTGATGTTAATCCATAATATTCACCATGACTATAGCATATGAGATTGGCTTTATCAAAACATATCTTATTCTTGGAATCTAATAAATTTTCATCTATTTTAACATTTAATACTTTGAAAAGGAATAAGTCATGAGTCCCAAGGGGTGTAATGGATTGTACTTTACATTCTAGAGCTATTGGAGACTTTTCAAGGGAAGGAGTGTCTACCTTTACTCCTTTATTTAACTCTAAATTAAAATGTTTAATTTTATCTTCTTTTTTTCCAGATACAACTCCACAGTAATCTACAATTTTCACCATACTTGTTGTGGGAAGGTTTATTACACATTCATTACTTTCTGTAATATATTTATAGGAGAGTCTTTCTGGTCGTATACCCATTGCAATTATAGGTTCTTTTGTACATACGGTACTAATCCATGCAACAGTAAATATATTTATTTTGCCAGACAGACTTTTAGATGTGACAAGAACTACTGGAGCAGGATTTAACATTACACTGCCCTTAAAATTTAATTTACTCATTTGAATATTGCTCCTAACTAATATATTGTTAATCTGTATGTTGTAAAACAATATAATTATAAGTTTATAATTGTATAATTGCAATATTTATTGTAAATGTGCCTTATTAGTGTGAAATGTTTAAATTTAATAATATGTTTAAATTATGGTACAACTATTTGCATTATAATATAACTATGACTTATTAAAATAGCTAATCTATAGAGGTGAGAATATGGTTAAAAATAGACGAAATGTAATTATAGGTATTGTTATAGTTTTAATGGCAGTAGTTTTTTTGTGTTTTAAAAATATTGCTGAAAATAATAATGATAATGCACCGGTGCATGGTAAAGTCATATCTGAAAGTTCAGAGGATGGAAATTCTGAGCAAAAAAGTAATAATACCAGCGGAGTTCAGCATGGTAAAGTTCAGGTAAAAATAACTTCTGGAAGCCATAAAGGAGAGGTAGTTACTTTAGACAATCTGGTTAACGATAAAACTTTCCATGAAAGTATAGCCTATAAAGGATCAGAGGTTCTTATAAATCTTGATGAAAATGATGATGGAAGTATAAAAAGTGCATATATATATGAGATAGTAAGATACAAATATATATACATATTATTGGCTGTTTTTATTATATTACTTGCAATTATAGGTGGTAAAAAAGGGATAAAGTCCATAGTTGCATTGGTATTAACCTGTATAGTTATATTAAAAATTCTTATTCCACTGATTATAAAGGGATATAATCCTGTAACAGTATCAATTGTATTATGTATAGGTGTAAGTATTTTAAGTCTGCTTATTATAAGCGGAAAGAATAAAAAAACTATGGCGGCAATTATTGGAACCATAGGTGGAGTACTTATAGCAGCAATTATTGGAATATTAATGAGTACATTTTTAAGACTTACGGGACTCAGTGATGAAGAATTACAAATGTTAGTTTACATATCTCAAAATACTTCTTTTGATTTTAGAGGATTATTATTTTCAAGTATATTGATGGGGGCCTTGGGAGCAGTTATGGATGTTAGTATGTCTATTGCTTCTTCCATTAATGAAATTAGAGAGAAAAGTGAAAATATATCTACAATAGAACTTATAAAGTCTGGAATGAATGTGGGAAGAGATATTATGGGTACTATGGCTAATACATTAATATTGGCTTATGTAGGAGGATCCATGTACATTTTAATGCTTATATCTTCTTATAATTTACCTATGTTTAGGATTTTAAATCAAGATGTTATAGCTTCAGAAATTTTAAAATCTATGGCTGGAAGTATAGGATTAACTTTGACTATACCAATTACAGCGGCAGCAGCTGCTTGGCTATACAGAAAAAAATATAATGATTAGTATATTAAGTATATTATTGTCAATAATTTAAATATACATTTTATTGACAATTGAATAGAATAGTAATATAATCATAGTAAATATATAGAAATACTAAGCAATAAATATGCTATTTAATAATTTTATTATAATATTAAAATGAGAGGTGTGCAAATGAAAATTTCTACAAAAGGAAGATACGGCTTAAAGGCTATGATTGACTTATCTATAAATTCAGTAAATGATAGTGTTACTTTAAAGAGCATAAGCGAGAGACAAAATATATCTGAGGGATATTTAGAACAGATTTTTGCAGCTCTTAGAAAAAAAGGGCTTATTCAAGGTAAAAAGGGTTCACAAGGAGGATATATATTAGGCCAATCACCTAGCGATATTACTGTTGGTGATATTCTAAGAGCCTTGGAGGGTGAATTAAATTTAGTAGAAATTGATGAAACTAAAACTGATGATAGAGTGGAGCAATGTATTAACTACAATGTTTGGAGTAAGCTCAATAAAAGTATAAATGATATAGTGGATTCAATTACTTTGGAAGACCTAGTTATGAAGTATAATACACTTGCTAATGACACATTTATGTATTATATTTAATAATAAGAGGTGATTTTCATGTCAAGAATTTTTAAAAATGTTACTGAGTTAATAGGAAATACTCCTTTAGTAGAGTTATCTAAATATGAAGATTCAGAAAAGCTCCAAGGAAAAATATTGGCTAAAGTTGAATATTTTAATCCAGCAGGAAGTGTAAAAGATAGAATAGGATATTCAATGATAACTGATGCAGAGGAAAAAGGACTCATAAATAAAGATACAGTTATAATAGAGCCAACAAGTGGCAACACTGGTGTAGGTTTGGCACTTGTATGTTCAGCAAAAGGATATAAGTTGATTTTAACTATGCCAGAAACCATGAGTATTGAAAGAAGAAAACTATTAAAAGCCTATGGGGCAGATTTAGTTTTAACACCGGGACCAGATGGAATGAAAGGTGCAATAAAAAAAGCAGAAGAGCTTGCAGTTGAGTATAAAAATGCTTTTATACCTCAGCAGTTTAAAAATCCTGCTAATCCTGCTTATCATGAAAAAACTACTGCGGAAGAGATATGGAAGGATACCGATGGTAAAGTGGATGTATTTATTTCTGGAGTAGGTACTGGTGGTACTCTTACTGGAGTAGCAAAGGTACTTAAGGAGAGAAATCCTAAAGTAAAAATAATAGCAGTTGAACCTTATGATTCACCTGTACTTGAAGGAGGAAAGCCAGGTCCTCATAAACTTCAGGGAATAGGTGCTGGATTTGTGCCAGATGTTTTAAAATTAGATTTAGTAGATGAAATAATAGCAGTTAAAAATGAAGAGGCTTTTGCTATCACTAAAGAATTAGCTACAGTAGAAGGTCTTTTAGTTGGTATTTCATCAGGAGCAGCTGTGTCTGCTGCATTGCAAGTTGCAAAAAGACCTGAATTTAAAGATAAAAATATAGTTGTAATACTTCCTGATACAGGTCAAAGATATCTGTCAATGGGAGTTTTCGATTAAATACAGATAAATGTATATGGCACAAATTTTATTTGTGCCATATATATTTATACTTTTAAGAAAAGGTAGTGATAAAATGAAGTATGATAAAAAATTAGTATATTTGGACTATGGTGCCTCTACTCCTATGAATAAAGAAGTTTTTAAGGAGATAGAGCCTTATTTTTATACTTTTTACGGTAATCCTTCATCAGTATCTTCTTTCTCTGAAAGATCAAAAATGGCTATATTTAATGCTAGGGAAAGAATAGCTAAGGCCATAAATTGTCAAAGAAATGAAATCTATTTTACCAGTGGTGGTACAGAAAGTGATAACTGGGCAATAAAAGGGATAGCCCTCAAAAATAGAGACAAGGGCAATCATATAATAACTACCTCCATAGAACATCCAGCCGTGCTCAATACTTGCAAATATTTAGAAGAATTAGGATTTAAAATTACATATGTTCCAGTTGACAAATATGGTATAGTAAATTTAGAATATATAAAAAATGCTATTACTGAAAGTACTATTTTAGTGTCAATTATGTTTGCAAACAATGAAGTTGGCTCAATACAGCCAATTAAAGAAATAGGAGAAGTTTGCAGACAAAAGAATATAATTTTTCATACTGATGCAGTTCAAGCAGCTGGTCATATTCCAATAGATGTAGAGAAAATGAATATAGATATGCTTTCTATGTCTGCACATAAATTTTATGGACCTAAAGGCATAGGGATTTTATATATAAAACGTGGAATTAAGATAGATAATTTTGTTCACGGAGGACATCAAGAAAGGGGAAGAAGGGCAGGGACAGAGAATACTCCGGGTATTGTTGGTTTAGGCAAAGCCCTTGAATTATGTAATTCAAACATAATTGAAGAATCAAATAGAACAAAATATTTAAGAGATAAATTGGCAAAGGAAATTTTAGAAATACCAGGAACTGAAATCAATGGCCCTGATTATGAAAGAAGGCTTCCAGGCAATTTAAATATATGCTTTAATGGTATAGATGCAGAAATATTACTTATGTCTTTGGATTTAAAAGGAATTTGTGCATCTGCAGGAAGTGCATGTTCAGCAGGTTCTATAAGACCATCTCATGTACTCTCTGCCATGGGTATTAGTCCAGAAAAGTGTAAAAGCTCACTAAGGTTCAGCCTTGGAGAGGGAATATCAGAAGAAGATATTGATTATACTATTAGTACACTAAAAGAAATAATTGGCAGTATTAGAACTACTTAAAGAAGAGGTGTATTTATGAATAATAGAGTTGTAGTTGGTATGAGCGGAGGAGTAGACAGCTCAGTAACTGCATATCTTTTAAAAGAACAAGGGTATGAAGTAATTGGAGTAACCATGCAGGTATGGCCTGAGGATAAAGAATATGAAGAAAGGGAAGGGGGATGCTGCTCTCTTTCTTCTGTGGAAGATGCCAGAAGAGTAGCACATAAACTTGGAATACCATTTTATGTGATGAATTTTAAAGATATATTTGATGAAAAAGTTATTCAGCCTTTCATACAGGAATACTTATCAGGCAGAACTCCAAATCCATGCATAGCTTGCAATAAATTTATAAAATTTGATGCTTTTTTAGAAAAGGCAAAATCCTTAGGTGCAGATTATGTAGCTACAGGGCATTATGCAAAAATATATAAAAATGATAAAGGCAGATATTTAATAGAAAGATCGAAAGATGATAAAAAAGATCAAACTTATGTATTGTATAATATGACGCAGCATCAGCTCGAACATACATTAATGCCTTGTGGAGATTATAGTAAGGATAGAATACGAGAAATTGCAAAAGAAATAGGATTAAGTGTTCATAATAAAAAAGATAGTGAAGAGATTTGCTTTATTCCAGATAATGATCATGGTGCCTATATAAAAAGACAAAGACCTGAACAGGTTAAAGAGGGAAATTTTGTAGACAGCAATGGTAACATATTAGGACGACATAAGGGTATAGTATATTATACTATAGGTCAGAGAAAAGGACTTGGAATTTCACTAGGTAAGCCTGTGTTTGTAAAAGATATAAATATTTTAAAAAACGAGGTTGTACTTGGCAGTGAAGAGGATATATTCAAAAAATCACTTATAGCAAATGAAGTTAATTTTATTTCCTTTGATAAACTTGATTCACCCATGAAGGTTCAAGCAAAAATAAGGTATGCCTCTAAAGCCACAGAGGCAACTATATATCCACTTGAAGACTCAAAGATAAAGGTGACTTTTGAAAAACCTGTTAGAGCTATAACTAAAGGTCAATCTGTAGTTTTTTATGATGGTGATTTACTTCTAGGTGGTGGCATTATAGAAAAACTTAATTGATTAATATATATAGGAAGTTAAGATAGAGACAATAAAAAATATATTAGTAACAAAATTATGTGTATGTTTATTGCATTTTAGCATTATGAATGATATAATGCCTATATGCAAGAGATTTAATATCATGAACCGAACATTCTCCTTTTCTATTCGGAAGTGTAATTTTATGAATTGTTAGATCCCTAATTCTGAAAAAGGAGGTATGTTTAAATGGCTGATAAGACTATTGTATGTAAAGATTGTAGTAAGGATTTTATCTTCACTGAAGGTGAACAAGAATTTTACAAAGAAAAAGGTTTTGAAAATGATCCTGTTAGATGTCCTGAATGTAGAAAAGCAAGAAAGGCACAAAACAACAGAGGTTTCAGAAGATAGTTTGATTTTATGATTATATTTAGCCACTGATTTTATCAGTGGCTATTTTTATCTATTTTTTAATTTTATAATGATATTCTGGAGTCATGTTGGTAATTGGTTCTATTTTATATCCGTTGTTTCTATAATAACTTATAATTTGAGGTAATGCCTTTATGGTATTAATATTATTTGAATTACAATGCATGAGAATTATTACTTTATCATCTTCAAGTTTGCATTTTTTCGCTTTCTTTACTAATTGATTTACAGGTAGATGAGGATTTACTCCATCATCTATACATACATTCCAATCATAAACTTTCAAATTATTTTTATGAAGCTTTTCAAGCATTTCAGTATTAAGGTGTTTAGAACTTCCGCCTGGAAATCTTATTAAATTTGTATTTATTCCTGTAACTTCTTTAATTTTATTTTGAGTATGAAGCATTTCCTGAAGAAATGTATCTTCATCTTTATATATTTTTTTGAAATTATGAGAAAAAGTATGAAGACCAATGCTGTGACCTTCTTTATATATTCTTTTTAACAAATCCTCTCTTTCATCTATTTCCTTACCTACTACAAAAAAGGTAGCTTTTACATTATATTTTTTTAAAGTATCTAGTAGTTTACCAGTTATTATAGTGGGACCATCATCAAAAGTTAGATATACAATTTTTTTATTAGAAATTTCATCTGGAGAATCCATGTATTTTGCCTTTGGAATACTTATATAAATAGATTGAATTATTAATAATGATATTAAAAAAAATAAATTAAATTTATACTTTTTGAATTTAAACATAACTCATCTTCCTTTTTATTTCTTAGTGTCATTTTAGTATTTCCAAAAAACGCATTAAAAAATACTGGGATAAATTTTAACAATTTCATGAAATTTACTATTAAAATTCTAAAAGTTAAATATATATAGATTCCTAATTTATTGGAGAAAAAATATTTGCACTTCAATGGAGTTATTGATGGAATAATGATATTTATTTTGCTAAAAAAGAAATTATATATTAATATCAAATCTAATATGCTTAATATGTTATAATATATAAAGATTAAAATATAGTTGTAGATAATAAATTTATAAGTATTATCTCAAAAGACTATTTAGGAGAAATAATAATTATGGAAGAAAATATTTTAATTGTAGAAGACGAAGAGAGAATGAGAAAACTTATAAGTGCATATTTAAAAAAAGATGGATACAATACTTTAGAAGCAAAAAATGGATCGGAAGCTATAAAGATTTTTAATTCTAATGAAACAATTCTTATAGTTCTTGATATAATGATGCCTTTAATAGATGGATTTGATGTGTGTAGATACATAAGGAAGAATTCAGATGTACCAATAATTATATTGACCGCTAAGGCAGAAGAAGATGATAAGCTTTTAGGATATGAATTAGGGGCGGATGATTATATAACTAAACCTTTTAGTCCTAAAATATTAGTAGCCAAAACAAAGGCACTTTTAAAACGCTATCATGGGGAGAATGAGTCAAATAATATAGATTTTCATGGCATCAGTATTAATGAATTGAGTCATGAGGTTAAAATTGATAATAAGGAGATATATTTATCTCCAAAAGAATTTGATCTTTTATTATATTTTATAAAAAATAAAGGAATAGTGTTAAGCAGAAATAAAATACTGGATGGAGTATGGGGAATGGATTATTATGGTGATCTTAGGACGGTAGATACCCATATAAAAAGATTAAGAGAAAAACTCATGGATAAGGCTCATCTAATATCTACAGTTAGGGGGAGCGGTTATAAATTAGAGGTGAAAAAATGAATTTCAATAGAGGAATAGCTGTAAAATTATTCTTTATAACATTGGCTTTTTTTACGTTATTTATAAGCAGTATACTTATTTTTCAGTCTTTATTTTTTGAAAAATTCTATATTAGTAGAAAAATGGACACTTTGCAGAGAAATGTAGAAAAATTTAAAAAAGATTATAATAATACTTCTAATACTAATGATATTTCACAATTAGCAAGAGATTTTGAAGATTCAAATAATAGTAAAGTGGCTATTTTAGATAAATATGGATTTTTAAATTTTGTAGCAGGATATGATAACAGAGAAGCAGAATCAGCTAGTGTAAAGGTTATAAAAGAAGTGATTAATAACTGGAACTCAAATCCTGGATTATCTATAAATATCCTGAAAAGTGGAAAAAGCAGCACTTACATATTTGACAATAAGGTTTATAATATAAAAAATATAGTTTGTGTGGTTCCCGATAGTGAAAAACAAGAGGTAGTATTTGCTGTTTCTTCATTACAACCCGTTAATGAGGCCTCATCTGTTATTAAAGAATTTTATATATACATATATATATCTGCATTGATATTTATTATAATACTATCACTTATATATTCAAACATGATTTCCAAACCATTGATAAGTTTAAATAAGACTGCATCTAAAATGGTAAATTTGGATTTTTCAGAAAAGTGTATTGTTAAGACCAATGATGAAATTGGAAATTTGGGAAATACTTTAAATTTTCTATCTGAAAGTTTGAATAATGCAATGGATTCTTTAAAAAAGGCCAATGAAAAACTAAAAAATGATATTGAACAGGAAAGAAAATTAGAAAAAATGCGTAAAGAATTCGTTGGTGGTGTATCCCATGAATTGAAAACTCCTATAAGTCTTATAGAGGGATATGCAGAAGGAATTAAGGATAACATTTTTGAAGAAGATAAAAATTATTATATAGATGTAATTATAGATGAAGCAAAGAAAATGGGAGCTCTAGTTAAGGATATGCTGGATTTATCCCAACTTGAAAGTGGTAATTTTAAGCTGAAGTATAATAATTTTTATATTGATAAACTCATTAGTGCTACCATAAGAAAGTATTATAATATGCTTAATAATAGAGAAATTGATGTAAATTTGAATTTAATTAGCAGTGTTTTAACTGAAGGTGACTCTATGAGAATTGAACAGGTGTTGACAAATTTCATTACCAATGCTATAGATCATACAGAAAATAAAAGTAAAATCAGTATAGATATGTGTGAACATGAAGATAAAGTATATGTATATATAAAAAACTGGGGAAAAAATATTGAAAAAGATGAATTATCAAAAATTTGGGATAAATTTTATAAAATAGATAAGTCAAGAAATAGGAGTATTGGAGGAACTGGTCTTGGCCTTGCCATAACTAAAAATATACTTATGCTGCATAAAAGTGATTTTGGAGTAGAAAATTTTAAGGGTGGTGTAGCTTTCTATTTTTCGTTATTTAAAGCAGATAGCTCTGATTGAAGCAAGTAAAATAGGAATTTGAACTTTTAATTCAAATTCCTATTTGTCAATTGGTTATTCTGATAAGGTTAAAGTAAGAGATTTAGTTTCTCCGTTTCTATAAATTTCAATTTTTATTTTATCTCCGGCATTATGAGTGGCTTTTATACTATTTAATTCATCTGTTGTCTTTACAGTTTTACCATCAAATTTTGTAATTATATCACGTGCCTGCAAACCTGCTTTTTGAGCTGGACTAGAGGAGTTTACCTGAATAACAGCTACTCCTTGAGGTACATTGTTCTGCTTGGCATCTTCGCTGGATACATCAGTACAAGTTATGCCAAGCATTAATATAGGTTTAGAAAGTGAGCTTATTTTTGGTTTAACTAAATCTATAGGTATTGCAAATCCTATTCCCTCAACACCATTACCACCTATTTTTGAACTGTTTATTCCAATTACCTGACCTTGGGAATTAACTAGTGGTCCACCGCTGTTACCAGGATTTATTGCTGCATCTGTCTGAATGAGAGTTTGGGTATTATTGTCTTCAATTTCAACTTCTCTGTTTAAAGCACTGACAATCCCAGAGGTAACGGAACCTAAAAATTCTTTTCCTAAAGGATTACCGATAGCTACTACTTGATCACCAACTTGAAGATTACTTGAGTTACCTAACTCTGCTATGCCTGGAAGTGTAACTTTTTCATTTATCTTTATTACAGCTATATCCATGGAAGCATCGTAATTTACCACTTTAGCAGATACTTCTTTTTTATTGCTAAGTATTACACTTATTTTCTGTGCACCGCTTATAACATGATAATTTGTCAATATATAACCATCATTATTGAATATTATACCTGAACCCATGCCCTCTGATTCCTGAGATTGTCCTAGGAAATTATTGGTAGTGGTACTGGTAGTAGAAACTCCAACTACAGCGGGACTAACTTTTTTAGCAATTTCAGCTATAGTAAGGCCATTAGTAGTAGAAACAATTGATGAAGGCTTATAATTGCTGTTATTATTAGTATTAGAAGAAGATTGCTGCATTAAATTTTCATACAAGGGACTAGATTTAAAAAAGTCTGTTTTTGGAAGAATGTATAGTGATACAACACCGGAAGCAGTACCGCCAAGTATTGTGCAAATAATTGCTAAAGCTATATAAGAGACTATTCTCTTACCTCTTTTAGGTTGTTTATTTACAGAAGTAACTTTATAATCACTATCAGTAAAGTTATTATCAGAATATTTATTATCTTTACTGTTGTAATTTGTACCATTTGATACATTGTAGGCTGAATAGTTGGATGTTGGTAATTCACTTGTAGAATCTATAGGGTTATTGATATTTTTATTATTTGAATCTTTTTCATATTCATTCATTTTTAAGACCTCCTTTATAAGTTTAATTTCTATACTTATATAATAGACTCGTACTGTGACAACTTTATGACAGCTTTGTTAAAGGGGTATAAATTGCAAAAGTGTCTGCAATTTATTTTACATAAATAATATGTGTTTAAATATAATATTATATTTAATAATTAAAAAGAATTAATTTCAATTAAAATATTTATATTTATGTATTTCTGACTAATTAAATATTATAATGTAAATAATGTTACTTATAAAGGAGTTGATATTATGGAGCATAGATGGAGTTTAAAAGAATTATATGATTCCTTTGAATCAAAGGAATTCAAGGAAGATCTAATTCGATGTGATAAATTTATAGATAAAATAAAAGAAATATCTGAAACTTTTGCAGACTCTAAAGAAGAAAACATAAAGAAATTAGAAAATTATATAAGTGTTGATAATGAATTTTTTCATTTATCCTTTAAATTATTATCTTTTTGTCAGTTGAGTTTAAGTGTAGAAACTACAAATGTAGAAGCTTTAAAGTATCTGGAAGTGATTGAAGAAAAAATCACTGAATTGGCGGAACCAAATACAAAAGTTGCAAAATGGATTGGAAAACTGCAAAATTTAGATGATATCATTGGTTCATCCACCATATTAAAAGAACATAATTTTTATCTAAAAGAAATACAGCAAAATAATAAATATGTACTAAGTGAAAAAGAAGAAACTATTATCTCTAAAATGAGAAATACTGGTTCAAGTGCTTGGAGCAAATTACAGGATTTAACCCTTTCCAATCTCTTAGTTAAGATTAATATTAATGGAAAGGAAGAAAAACTTCCTTTAACAGTGGTCAGAAATATGGCTTATGATGCTAATGACAATATTAGAAAAACAGCTTATATAGCAGAACTAGCAGCTTATAGTGAAATTGAAGATGTATCTGCTGCCTGTCTTAATGGGATTAAAGGAGAAGTTATAACGGTAGATAAGCTTAGAGGATATAAATCACCTTTGGAAGAAAGCCTTATCAGCTCCAAAATGGATCAAAAAACTTTAGATTCTATGTTTAGTGCTATTTCTGAATATTTACCAGTATTTAGAAAATATTTCAGAAAAAAGGCACAAATACTTTCATATAAAGGAGGACTGCCCTTTTATGAGATGTTTGCTCCTATAGGAAAAAGCAGTAGAAAATATACTTTTGAAGAAGCTAGAGATTTTATTGTAGAGAATTTTAAAACTTTTAGTGATAAACTGGCAGATTATGCACTAAAGGCCTTTAACAATAAATGGATCGATGCCGAACCAAGAGAGGGAAAAGTTGGAGGGGCCTTTTGTGAAAATCTACATGTTATTGGAGAAAGTAGAATAATGAGTAATTTTACTGGAAATTTCAATGATGTGGTGACTCTTGCTCATGAATTAGGTCATGGATATCATGGAGCATGTCTTTTAAAGGAATCTGCAATTAATAGTGAATATCCAATGCCTATTGCAGAAACAGCCTCTACATTTTGTGAAACTATTATAAAGAAAGCGGCTACGGATAAGGTAGATAAAGAGGAATCTATCTCTATATTGGAAACGGAGATAAGCGATTGTGCACAGGTAATAGTAGATATATATAGCAGATTTCTATTTGAAAGTGAAGTATTTAAAAAAAGAGAAAAGGGATCTATAAGTGTAGAAGAACTTAAAAGTATAATGTTAGAAGCGCAAAAGAAAGCCTATGGAGATGGATTGGATTCAAATTATCTTCATCCCTATATGTGGATATGTAAACCTCATTATTACTCTGCTGATTTCAATTTTTACAATTATCCCTATGCTTTTGGTTTGTTATTTTCAAAAGGATTATATTCAATATATTTAAAAGATAAAGAGAAATTCGTAAAGGAATATGATAAATTACTTGCTTTAACAGGAAAAAATAAAATTTTTGATATAGCTAAATTTATGAATATAGATATTAATTCTGTAAGTTTTTGGAAAGAATCTTTGGAACTTATAAAAGAAGACATAGATAAATTTATAACATTAGCATAAGGCATATTCAAATAAATAACTAGTCAGTATGCTAGCCTATTTTGAATCCTACTACGTCAACAGAACCCTCAGATAGCTCACTATCATCAGAACCTGTTTCCTTGTATGATTCAAAATATTCGTCGCATCTTTGACTTACTATTTATTTTCACATGCCTAATTTGTTAACATGAGGTGAATGGGGTTGGATTTTTTTAGACAAATAGTAAAAAAAGATTTACTGAAGAGTTTAGTATTTTTGGGATGTATATGTGTATTTTTATATCTTATAAAAAGTATACTTAATTTGGTTTTGCTGATATTTCTATTTACGTATTTAATTAACAGTTTGGAAAATTTTGTGGTAAATAGACTTAAGAGATATGTACCTGTTAAAAAGGGAATAGTTACAATAATATTATATGTATTTATTTTTGCACTGATAATAGTAGTGTTATATAAATATGTACCTATAATAATATTGGAAAGCATAAGTAGTATAAAGCAGGCGGAAGATTTTTATGTAGAGATTAGTAAATATAATATGCCTAGTGGTTTAAGTAAACTTATACTGCCAATGATGGCCAAGATAGATATAAAGAATTATACTCAATCTGGAATTGACATGGTAGTTCATACTGCTGCCAGCATTGGGAAGTGGAGTGGATATTCATTTATAGCATTGCTGTTAAGTTTATTTTTTATACTGGAAAAACAAGAAGTAATTAATTTTTTAAAAAAATTTGAAAACAGTAAAATTAGTGGCGTATATAGATATTGTGTGTATTTTGGAAATAATTTTTTAAATTCCTTTGGTAAAGTAATAACAGCACAGGTGGTAATAGCTACAGTAAATACAATTATATCCGTAATTTTGCTTACTATAATGGGATTTCCACAATTATTGGCCTTAGGTTTTATGATTTTTTTACTGAGTTTAATTCCTGTAGCAGGAGTCATAATATCTCTTGTTCCCTTATGCTTAATTGCCTTTAAAATAGGGGGAATTGTAAAAGTGGTTTATGTTTTGATAATGGTAGCAATAATACATTTAGTTGAAAGTTATATATTGAATCCTAAACTTATGTCGGAAAAAACCAAACTCCCTATATTTTTTACCTTTGTGATACTTATTGTATCTGAACATTTCATGGGTATATGGGGATTACTTCTTGGTATACCTCTGTTTATGTTTGTAATTGAGATATTAGGAGTGAGCTTGTCGGAAAAATCTAAGTAAATCATAATAGTGGGAAAGGACGAAGGTCAAGGCAAAGTATAAAGTTCAAAGAACAAATATCAAATGTGGAAAAGCTTCGTCCTTTTCTCCCATTTTACACTTATTTTATGTAGACATAATTTTAACCACCTAGAGTGATATCCTGCTCACTATACCAATTTAATGCATCATTAAATTGATCCTTTGAAAAATCTGGCCACATGTCATTGACTACGTAAAAATCAGAGTAAACACTTTGAACTGGTAAAAAACCACTAAGTCTTCTTCGACCACCCCATCTAATTATTAAGTCAACTCTACTTATATCATGAGATCTTATAGTGTTATATATACTATTTCTAGAATGACCTTGATTATCTTTAAGATTCATTAGATCCCATTCCCATCCATAATTAACTAGAAAATTTACTTTCATGCCTCCTTTACCAAAATCTTTTCTTGTAGTAAAAGGAAGGAGTTCTTTGGGAAATATAGGAGAATCATAGTTTCCAATTACTAATAGAGAAGCATTTTCTTTTGATAACATTTCTACTGCTTTTACACAGGCTTTTATAAAAGCATTTTTTTGAATACTAGGTCGTTTAGTATTATCAACGGTAAATCCATAAAAAGTAAGTTCTTTTATTCCTATTTCTTTACAACATTTAAATAATTCAACTCCGGGAAGTAAGCCTTTATCGTAGCCCATTTCTTTTGTAAGACCATTTTTTACTGCCCATCTTCTGTTACCATCTGGAATAATACCAATGTGATTTGGAATTCTCATAAATTGCCTCCATTATAATAAATTATTAATTATTAACAATATATTGAAAGTACACTATAAAAATATTCTAATATTATACATATCATATTACAAGTCATATTAATTACTTAATAACAAAAAAATAGATGTACAAATCTGTACATCCTAAGTTTTAAAGACAGTTGGGTAAAATAAATTACAATAATATTATATTGTAAATGTTTTCATATTTCAATACAATTTACAAAAAAATAAGATATAATTATTACCCATGTGGATGAATATACAAAAATTCAATTAAAGGCTTTATTTTTAGCTATCCCTGAACAATAAAATTTTAATCAGAAATATCCTTCATGTTATTTATAGTGGAAATAATTAGATCAGATTCAGAATAGGTAATAGCCCCTATAGTTAATAATTCCTTAGCTAATAATTTCATTAAAACCCTATTTTTTTTACTTATAGTTATACTTGTATTTACAGTAGCCTCTTCCATAAAAAACCTCCATACATCAATTAGTTATTAAAATTATTTACTAATATTAATATTTTATACATTAATAGTTTTATATTATCAATTTGAAAGCACTAAATGATGGATTGATTTTTAAGAGTTTATAACATATAATAGTAAATAATAGAATAGCCAAGACAGTTCGAAATCCAATCCTGTCTATAAACAAAACTATGGAAAGCAATTCAAATAGATTATAGAAGTTTAACATGAGTTTATAGAGACAGAAAATGTCTCTTTTTTATTTGAATATATTTTTTACAGTTTAATTTTATAGAGCAGAATATATGCTCTATTTTTTTGAGGTGAATTATGAAAAAGATAGGAATAACTACTACAGTACCAATTGAAATATTGATTGCAGCTGGATATGAAGTAAAAGATTTAAATAATATTTTTATTACAGATGATAATTATGATAAATATATAGATTATGCAGAAAGAGATGGATTTCCTAAGAGTTCCTGTGCCTTTAAAAAAGGAGTCTATGGAGCAGCTCTTAAAGAAGGATTTAAAGAGATAATAGGGGTTACTGAGGGAGATTGTTCAAATACTAAAGCTTTAGAAGAGGTACTTAGGATGAAGGGGATAAAAGTGTATCCTTTTGCCTATCCTCAAAGTCATGATTTAAAGGATTTAAAAAAATCTTTAGATAATTTTATGAATATCTTTAATGTAAGTTTTGAACAGGTTGAGAAGGTAAGAAGAAGACTTATTGATATTAGAAAACTTATAAAGAAATTGGATAAGTTGACTTATATAGAAAATAAAGCAACTTCTGTGGAAAATCATATATATCAGGTAAGTGCTTCAGATTTTGATGGAGATTATGAAATTTTTCAAAAGAATTTAATTGATAAAATAAGAGAAATTGAAAATAGGAAGCCAATTAAAAAGAAACTGAGATTAGGATATATAGGTACTCCGCCTATGACATTAGATTTATATGATTATGTAGAAAAATTTGATGCACGGTTTGTATATAATGAAATTCAAAGAGAATTTTCTTTTCCAAGAGCTATAGATTGTCAGAATATATATGAACAGTATCACAACTATACTTATCCCTATGATATTAATTTTAGATTAAAAGAAATAAAAAAACAAATAAGTGAAAGAAAGATAGATGCAATTATACATTATACTCAGGCCTTTTGCTACAGACAAATAGAACATATAGTAATAAAAGATTGTATCAATATACCTGTACTTAATATTGAAGGGGATAAATTGAATGTTTTAGATGCAAGAACAAAATTGAGAATAGAGGCATTTTTAGATATGATAATTGATTTGAAGGAGATGAAAAGGTGAGAATATTAGGAATAGATCTGGGAAGCAGACAAGTGAAAATTGTACTAATGGTGGATAATAAAATAATAAAAAAGTTTATGGTAAGTACAATGTCTTTTTATAAAAACTATTGTACTTATAATGATAAATTAACTGCAGATTTAACTAAGTTAGATATTAGAGATGTAGATATAGCTGTATCTACAGGGTACGGAAGAAATAATACAGATATTAAATTTTTTAAACCTATAAGTGAAATTAAAGCTCATGCCTATGGAGCAATATATAGCACAAATATTAGAGATTTTATATTATTAGATGTAGGTGGTCAGGATGTAAAGCTCATAAAAATTGAAAAGGGAGTTATAACGGATTTAGAGCTCAATGATAAATGTGCGGCTTCCTGTGGAAGATATTTGGAGAATATGGCAAATGTATTAGAGGTTTCTATAGATGATATGTTTAAGTATTATGAAAATCCTGTAGAATTAAATTCAACCTGTGCAGTATTTTCAGAGTCAGAACTGATAGGTAAAATTGCTCAAGGTACTTCTTTAGATAGATTATGTGCAGGAGTAAATTATTCTCTATATAAAAGATTAAGACCACTTTTGACTAAATTTAGAGGAAAAACTCTTGTAATATCTGGAGGAGTGGCTAAAAATGAGGCTCTTAAAAGTTATCTGTCAGAGAACTATGAAAGAATAATAACCTTAAAGGATGCACAGTATAATGGAGCTTTAGGGTGCTGTTATTATGGAGAAAGATTTAAAGAGAAATTGGCATTATAAAATATAACAAATTTTAGAAAATTATTTGATGACATTAATGTAATATTAAGGTATAATATACTATAGCATCTAAGATGAATATAGAGGTGATTATATGGTAAATGATGATAAATTTGCATTAACTTTGTTGGTGCAGAATGCTAGAACTGTATTTTGTTATTTCAATATTTCTCCAGTAATAATAAAGATTTTCCAAGATAGATATGGGGAAGATTTTTGGAAAAATTCGAAACAGGTTTTAAAGGTATATGATTCAACTAATAATTCCTTAAAGGAGTTACAGACAATAAATTTAGATCCTTTAGCAAATAATTGGTTTATAAATTTAGATAGAAGTGGAATCGATGTATTTGTGAAACTGGGAAGAATACTGCCTGATGGGAAATTTATTCCAATTTTTGTATCTAACACTGTAACCACACCAAGAGATGATCAATCTAATAATTCTAATGTATACTATATTGATGTTTCTGAAAATTTTAATTTAGAAAATAATTTATCTTCAGAAGATAATATAAGCAATGCTGAAAACGATAAAAAAGAATCACCTTATTCATTTTTTGATGAAAAAAAAAATTAGTAATTACCCAAATATAATAATATGTTCCAATTCATCCCAAAATAATTTTATCAGGGAATATATAGAGAAGTGTTTAGCTGAATATTATAGCTTTTCAAGTTTTACCAATAAAGATAATCTTTTTAAGGAGGAATAAATGTGCAAAAGGGGTATAAGGGATATGTGTCTATAGTTCTGCACAGTCATATGCCTTTTATAAGGCATCCAGAGATTGCAGATTCACTTGAAGAAAGATGGTTATTTGAAGCTATGAGTGAGTGTTATATACCATTAATTCAGGTGTATGATGGATTAATCAGAGATAATATAAATTTTAAAATTACAATGTCTATAACTCCTCCGCTTATGTGTATGTTGCAGGATAAGTATCTTAATGAAAGATATATTGAATATTTAGACAAGTCTATAGAACTTACAGAAAAAGAATTAGTAAGAACAAAAGAGGATAAAGAATTAAATGAATTAGCTAAATTTTATAACGATAGATTCAATAATCTTCTTAAGACCTATAAGGAATATGATTGTAATTTAATGAATGCATTTAAAAAGTTTGACAAGCTAGGTTATCTAGAGGTGATAACTTGTTCTGCTACTCATGCATTACTTCCTTTAATTTCAATAAATCCAGAGGCTGTAAAAGCCCAGCTAGCTACAGGAGTTCAATCTTATATTGATACTATGGGACATAGCCCAAAGGGTATATGGCTGCCAGAATGTGCCTATACTTATTCATTAGATGCAATACTTAAAGAAGTTGATATAAAATATTTTATTGCAGAAAGTAAAGCTTTACTATATGCAGATCCTAAACCCTTATATGGCACAGCAGCTCCTATAGCTACTCCAAATGGTATATGTGCTTTTGGAAGAGATATGGATTCCTCTTATCAGGTTTGGAGTGATTTTATTGGATATCCGGGAGATGAAAATTACAGGGAATTTTATAGAGATATAGGATTTGAATTACCTATGGAGTATATTAAACCTTATATCAATCCAATGGGCATAAGATTGGATACAGGGATAAAGTATTATAGAATAACCGGTAAGACAGAAAATAAACAATATTATAATAGAAAAAGAGCTATTGAAAAGACAAAAGAGCATGCAGCGCATTTTGCCAGATGCAGGCAGGATCAAATTAGTGGATTAAGTGAACATATGGAAGTTCCACCTATGATAACATGTCCTTATGATACAGAATTATTTGGACATTGGTGGTTTGAAGGCCCTGATTTTATAGATGCATTTATAAGAGAAAGCTCTAAAGATGGTTATTGTTATGGATTTACTACTCCATCTGAATATTTAATAAATAATTCAAAAGTTCAATGTTGTAGTCCTAACCCATCAAGCTGGGGGGAAAATAGTGATTATTCAGTATGGATAAATGGTTCAAATCAATGGATATATAGGGATTTGCATAAATGTGAAGAAATAATGATAAGACTTGCAAATACTTATAAAACTCCAAATGATCTGCAAAGTAGAGCGCTAAATCAAGCTGCCAAGGAGCTTATGTTAGCTGAAGCTTCTGATTGGCCTTTTATTATAAAAAATAATACAACAGTAGAATATGCTGTTAAGAGAATAAATACTCACCTAGATAGATTCACTAAATTGTATGAAAATATAAGTAAAAATAGCATTGATATAAAGTTTTTGAGGGAAATAGAATCTTTAGATAATATATTTCCAAATATAAATTATAAAATTTATGAAACATAATAAAATAATAAAAACACTATCAAAACTGAGAAATTTAATAATTTGATAGTGTAATTTTTTATTGAGAAGAATTTCATTTAAGCTCAGATAAAGCCTATTTTCATATACACTTATATAAAAATACTAATTTTTATTTTTAGCTACTTCAATATTAACTCTTCTATTATTAAATTTTTTGCCATCAGTATTTTTAATTACTAATGATACTTTCTTTTCATTTACATCTACAAAAGAAAATTTATCCAATATATCAATACTTCCTATATAATTTGAATTGACAGTGGAAGTAGTATCTATAAATTCTAAAAGTGATTTTATATTTATTCCATCTCTACGACCTATAGACATAAATAATCTCACTGAATTTTCTTGATTAAATAAATCATCATTGTATTCTGTGGATATTTCTTTATCAAGTGCATTCTTCAATAGAGCTGCTGCAATTTGATTTAATGAATATTCTTTACCTAAGTTTTCTATAATTGGTTCGAATTTTTTGTATTCTTCTGTACTAAGAATATTTGAAACTTTACTTACAATATTTTTTGACTTAATGTTTATTATTTCCTGCATAGTAGGTATCTTTTGTTTAGTAATTTTGCTCTTTATATCTTTTTCTATCTGCTTTAGTTTTGTAAAATCTTTTCTAGTTATAAGGCTTATTGCTGTACCAGATCTATTAGCTCTTCCAGTTCTTCCGATTCTGTGAACATAGGATTCAGTATCCTGTGGAAGTTCATAGTTAATTACATGGGTTATATTCTCTACATCAATTCCCCTTGCAGCTACATCCGTTGCGGCAAGAAAGGTTAAATTGCCATTTTTAAATTTATTTAAAGTAGAAAGTCTATTCTTTTGTTTCATATCACCATGCATTCCCTCTATATTGTATCCTTTGGAACTCATGGTACTTACTAATTCATCAACACTTTTTTTTGTTCTGCAAAAGATAATAGCACTTTCCGGTTCTGATATATCTAAAATTCTGCATAGAGACTCAAGTCTTGTATTATTATGGACTTCATAATAATATTGATCTATTTTTGATACTGTTAAAGATTTTTTTAATATTTGAATATGTTTCACATCTTTTTTTAGATAGTTTTCAGATAGTTTTTTTATTGGTTTTGGCATAGTTGCAGAAAACAGCAAAGTTTGTCTTTCGCTATTAGTATTTTTTATGATTTCTTCAATATCATCAATAAATCCCATATTGAGCATTTCATCTGCTTCATCTAGTACTAAATAGTTAAGATTATTCAGTTTTAATGTTTTTCGTCTTATATGATCTAGAACCCTTCCAGGGGTACCAACTATTATGGAAACATCTTTTTTTATACTGGATATTTGTCTATCCATAGATTGACCTCCATAGACTGGTAATGAACGAACCTTGTCGTATTTAGAAAGTCTTCTTAATTCTTCATATATTTGAATTGCAAGTTCTCTTGTAGGAGTTAATATTAATGCTTGAATAAAGCGTTTTGAGGTGTCTATTTTACTAATAATAGGAGCACCGAAAGCACAGGTTTTTCCAGTACCTGTTTGTGCTTGACCGATAATATCAAAGCCTTCCATTATAACAGGAATACTTGCACTTTGTATTTCAGAAGGATTTTCAAATCCCATATCATCTATGGCTTTTAAAACCGTATCCTTCAATTCAAGTTCAGTAAATTTAATGTTTTTCATCCGTTATCCTCTTTCTTTAATTAATTTAACAACTCATGATATCACATAATAATAAAATTATCAAATTAAGTTTCAGATTATTTTATGTAAAGTTTTAAATTATTTTATTGAATTTAAGTTATTGGTATTCAAATCCAAACTATAAGTTTCACCAGTAGTTGCATTCACAAAATACCATCCCAAGGTATTACTGTGATTTTCTGCAGAAGAAGAGTTACTGACGCTGGTAAAGCTTTGGAATACGTAATACTTAGAATTATCCTTTTTCTGTAGATGATCATAATTTATGGTCACTTTAGAATTATTATCAATTTTGCTTTTTAATATACCCAAAGCTTTTTCTACAGATATAGTATTTCCGTTAGAATCACTGGAGGAAGTATCTAAAGCCTTAGAGGATTCTATATTAGAGGTTTTAGAAGAAGATGTACTGTCAGCTGCAGTATTGTCTTTATTATTTACATTTGGAGTACTATTAACTTCTGAAATACTATTTGTATTATTTTCAATTTTACTATCTGATGAATTATTTTCTTGCTGGATAGGTTGATTAGTATCAGCATTATTAGATTCATTAGCAGTATTGTTTACATCAGTCTGAGAATTTTTATTATCGGCAAGAGCTATTTCAGTTTCAATATTTTCACTTGTATTTTTATCATTAGCTGCATTTGTATTGTTCTGAGAAATACTTGAAGTTGAGTTTGAAGCATTATTTGTATTGGATTGATTTGCAGTATTTTTAATATTTTCCTCATTTGAATTATAAGAATAACTCTTTAGAGTTTTAAAAGAGAATTTAGATATAGTAAAAATTGATACTATACATAATACTATTAATATTGCAATAAAAGGAAAAATTTTTTTTGATTTTTTTTTATGTCTTTTTATTCGATTCATATATATCCCTCCATAAAAGTTTATAATAATCTACATTAAGCTTATATTAAAAATTATACTACTAATTTTACTATATTTTTATAAAAAATCGTAAAAATTTTGTAATATTAAAAATATGTTCAGATGTATGTAAATAATATGAAATATGATATAATTAATTTTCAGCTGAATAAGATTCATTAATTGATAGGATTAAGGAGAATTTATGGATAAAGATATTATTGATTATAAAGAAACAAAATTTATTAATGGACTAAGAATTATAACTATAAAAAAATCTACTAATTTGTTTTCCATTCATGCTGGGATAAAAATAGGTTCTATATATGAGGAAAAAAATAAGAAGGGAATATCTCATTTTGTTGAACATATGCTTTTTAAGGGCACTAAAAGCAGAAGTAATGAGGAACTGAATAATGAACTTGAAAGTATAGGCGGGGAATATAATGCCTATACTGATTATAATTGTACAGTCGTACATGTATCCGGATTAATAGAAGAAATGAAAAAAGCATTGAGTTTAATAGAAGATATGCTTGTTAATTGCAATTTTCCTGAAAAAGAAATTGAAAGGGAGAAAAAAGTGATACTAGCAGAAATAAAGACAAGTGTAGATGATGTAGAAGATTACAGTTTTAAAAAAGCCCATGAGATTGCATATAAAAACAGTCCTATAAAATATGAAACTATTGGAAACGAAAACACAGTGAAAAATTTTTCAAGAAAAGATATCTGTGGTTTTTATAATAAATATTATGTGCCTAATAATTGTTATATTTCTATAGTATCTTCTATGGAACATGATGATATAATTAATATGGTTAAAGAATATTTTGAAAGATGGACAGGTAGGAACTTTAAATTAAGAGATATAATTATTGAAAATAATATTCCCATTAAAAAAACAACTTTTAAAAAAAATATAGAGCAGAGCAGTATTATATATATATTTACATTTCATAATTTGGATAAGAGGCTAGAGTTAGCTCTTAAAATACTTAACAATAAATTTGGTGAAAGTGCAAATTCAATTCTCTTTAGAGAGTTAAGAGAAAAACGAGGATTAGCTTATGATGTTTATTCCGAATTAGATACTAGTAGTTTTGTTAAAAGTTTATATATATATACTGCAGTAGGAAAAGAAAATATAGAAAAAACTATAAATTGTATAGATAATTGTATAGAAAAGATTAAAAATGAAGAGATTTTATTTGATATTGAATCTATAAATTTGATGAAAAAAATATTAAAAACAGCTATTATTCTAACTTTAGAGGATACTTCTGAATTGTGCAATTATGCACTGCATCAGATGATAGAAAATGAAGATATATATAGTTTTTTATCAGATATGAATAATTTAAAAAATATAAAAAAAGAAGAGATATATGAAGCTGCTAGAGAGGTTTTAAAAGATCCTACCATTCACATATTATTGCCAAAAGAGAGTGATATATTTGAATAAAATAACAAAAATAGAAGTGCAGAAGAAAAGAAAAGATAGAGTTAATATATATGTAAATAATGAATATAGATTTTCCTGCAGCAGTGAATTAGTTTTTTTACATTCTTTAAAAAGTGGGATGAGTATAGATGTTGATTATATAGAGAAAATAGTAGAGGAAGAAAATTATATAAAATGCAAGAATGATGCCCTTAAAGCTATAGAAAAAAGCTATAAAACTGAAAGAGAAATATCTGTAAAACTTCTCCAAAAAGATCATAGTGAAAAAAATATAAACAGAGCTATAAAATTTTTAAAGCAGTACAATTTTATTGATGATTGTAAATATGCAGATTTGTATATAAAGGAAAAGATTAAGAAACAGGGAAAAAAGAAAATAAAATATGAATTATTGAAAAAAGGTATTGAAGAAAATATTATAGATGATAAGCTTAATAATGTTAGTTATGAGTACGAAGTGTCTATTATAAATGAATTAGCTAGAAAGAAGTATAATATATTTATGAAAAGTGAGAACAATTCTTTTAAGATATATAGTAAATTATTTAATTACCTTTCTAGATTGGGATATAGCAGTAATATAATAAAAGATACTTTGAAAAAAATTATTGGAGATATAACTGAAGATAATAATTTTATAGGAAATATGAAGATAACTCATGAGAAAAATTATGAAGAACTTCATAGGATTGCAGAGAAAAAATATAATTTAGTGATAAAGAATGAGAGTAATTCTATGAAGGTATACGCTAAGCTCTGGAGATTTTTAATATCCAAAGGTTATAGTAGTGAAGATGTAAAACAAGAGTTAAAAAACTTAATGGAATAGATAGAGTGTAGTATATTATAGGATGAAGAAATAGAATACAATAAGATTTTTAAATATATTTTAGAGGTGATTTTGTGAAGATCAATCCTGTAACTTTAATTATAATAATTAGCTTTTTTTATCCAATATTAAAAGGGCTTTTAGTTGGGTTTTCATCTTATAGTGCTAAAAGGGATTTAGAAAATGTTATTGGAAGTGTATCATTTATACTTGCTATATATGTGGGTATTAAATATATAAGAAATATATTTATAGGAAATGAAAATAGTATATTTAATAAGATAATTAGCCATTTACCAGATAATATGGCCTATTATTTTCAAAGTAAACCTATAGTAATATATCTAATTGTTATTCCTTTAGCAGTATATATAATCTATAAGATTATATATACAATATTATTATTTATAAGCAATATTACTCTATATCATTTAATTGATGGAATTGAGAAGCTAGTTAAAAATAAAAATTATGTGTTTAGAAAAATAATGGGGGCAGTAGTTCAGATACCTAGAGCGGTATGCTATATTCTAGTGGTGCTATTGGCACTGAATTTTGCATCGATATTTACTACTAACAGTGATTTTAATAGGTATCTGAGTAATTCAAATATCTACAGGTATTTATGTCAGCAATTTGTAATACCTGTTACTAATTCTAGTGTTGCCAAAAAACTTCCGCAAATAATTGATGATTCTGTAAGTATTGTAGTTAAACAAAATAATTTAGAAAAACTTCCTAATGGAAAAATAAATGATACTTCACCTGGCAGAACTATTGTATATTATAATGGAGTTACTTTAGATGAAGGTATAAAATCAAATCAGCAGATAAATAATTTTGCAAAAAATTTAACTGCTGGTGAAACAGATACTATAAGTAAATCAAAGAAATTATACGATTGGATAGGTAGAAATATAGATTATGATTATAATAAAGCCAATTTAGTCTTAAATAATAATTTTAATGTACAGTCAGGTGCTATACCAACTTTTGAATCCAGAAAGGGGATTTGTTTTGACTATGCCTGCTTATATGTGGCTATGGCTAGAGCAAATAATATTAAAGTAAGACTTGTTACAGGTGATGGATTTAATGGAGTAAGCTGGGTAAGTCATGCTTGGAATATGGTTTATATACCTGAAACAGGCAAATGGATTAATGTAGATACTACCTTTTCTAAGGGAGGAAACTACTTTAATAGTAGAATTTTTGATTTAGATCATAAAAATGCAAAGATCATTGGTGAATGGTAAAAAAAGAAAGATTTCCGCTATGCGGCAATCTTTCTTTTTTTCATATTGTATCTTTTTTATAGGATTTTATGATCATATTAATAGCTTTCTCACAATCTTTATCATCATTATTTAATGACCAGGCTTTATTAAAATAGATTAAAGCCTTTCTTTTATCTTTCAGCATAGTATAGCAGTAAGCTAAATTAAAAAAATATCTACTATCATGTTTTAGAATTAAAGCTTTTTTTAATAGAGGTATTGCTTTTTTATAGGATTTAAGTTTTATTAAGCAAACAGCCCAATTATAGAAAGAAGCGGCTTCATTTTGTTTAACTTCCACAGATTTTTGATATAGACTTAGTGCATTTATGTAATCTTTTCTATTATAGAAATTATTTGCTTCTTTAAAGTAGTTCATGTTTAACTCCTCCTCATCTAATCCGTTTGAAGCAAGTTCTTAATTCAGGTTAAAATATCTACTTAAATTTATATCCATAATATACAAGAAATATTCTCTATAATTTATTTTTTAACTTAATTATCAAAAAAATCTAATAATTAACATATAAATATGATTATATAGATAATATAAATCTATTAGATTTTCAAAGCAAAATCTGATATACTATAAATAAAGTTACAATATATTGTAGTTATTATTTAATAAAAACCAATATATTGTGGATGAAAGTATATTATATGGATTCCTTGCTATAATTTATAGTAATTAAAATTTATTTAATATTAAAGATTTTATGCTATAATAATCATTAGTCTTAACAATTATCTGTTATATGTGTATTGATAATTAGTACTTGCTTTAGATGATTTAATTGTTAATAGGCCCAATAGAGGGGTAATACTATACTATGAAATGGGAAGGTAATTATGAAAGAAATATTGCATTTAGGTTTAGATGTAGGTTCTACTACAGTTAAATTAGTTGTTTTAAATAATAATGGTAAAATACTTTATAGTAAATATGAAAGGCATTTTTCAGATATAAAAAACACTATAGTAAAACTTTTGGATGAAGCCTATAGCATATATAAAGATGTTGAAATTACAATTATGGTAACAGGATCAGGTGGCTTGTCAGTATCAAAATGGCTTGATATAACATTTATACAGGAAGTAATTTCATGTACAAATGCCATAGAAAAGTTAATTCCTGAGACAGATGTAGCTATAGAGCTTGGAGGAGAAGATGCCAAGATAACATATTTTGTCGGAAGTATAGATCAAAGAATGAATGGAACCTGCGCAGGGGGAACAGGAGCTTTTATTGACCAAATGGCTACATTATTAAAAACTGATGCTAAAGGTTTAAATGAATTGGCTTCTAAATATAAAAATATATATCCTATAGCAGCACGATGCGGAGTGTTTGCAAAAACTGATGTGCAGCCATTGCTTAATGAAGGTGCTGCTAAAGAGGATATTGCAGCATCTATATTTCAGGCTGTGGTAAATCAGACTATAGGTGGTCTTGCTTGCGGAAAACCAATTAAAGGTAATATTGCTTTCCTGGGAGGGCCTTTGTACTTTCTTTCAGAGCTTAGAAAAAGATTTATTGAAACTTTAAAGCTTAGAGAAGATGAAATAATATTTCCTGAAAATTCACAGCTTTTTGTAGCTTTAGGTGCAGCTTTAGCTTCAGAAAAAGAAAAAACTTTAAAATTTAATATTCTTAAAGACAAACTGTCTGTATTAAAGGATGATTCAGTAAATGAAATTGACAGATTAAGACCTTTATTTTTAGATGATAGAGAACTTAATGAATTTAGGAAAAGACATGAGGGACACAATATAAAGAGAAGAGAGTTAAGTAACTATAGCGGAAATTGTTTCTTGGGAATTGATGCAGGATCAACTACTACAAAAGCAGCTCTTATTTCAGAAAAGGGTGAACTTTTATATTCTTTTTATGGAAGCAATGAAGGGAGCCCCCTTAAGCTTACTGTAAAAATATTAAAAGATATATATTCAAAGATGCCTGAATCTGCCAAAATAGTTAATTCCGCTGTTACAGGTTATGGTGAAGGATTAATAAAGGCAGCTTTACAGGTGGATATTGGTGAGGTTGAAACAGTTGCCCACTATAAAGCTTCTGAATTTTTCTTACCCGGGGTAGATTTTATACTGGATATAGGTGGACAGGATATGAAATGTCTTAGGGTAAAGGATGGGGTAATAAACAGTATATTACTTAATGAAGCTTGTTCATCTGGCTGTGGATCTTTTATTGAAACCTTTGCAAAATCTCTCAATATGGATGTTAAAGATTTTGCAGCAGCAGCCCTTAAGGCTGAAAATCCCGTAGACCTTGGATCAAGGTGTACAGTATTTATGAATTCTAAGGTTAAACAATCACAAAAAGAAGGGGCAAAAGTAGGAGATATTTCAGCAGGACTTTCCTATTCAGTGATAAAAAATGCTCTTTTAAAAGTTATTAAGATAAGAAATCCTAAAGATTTAGGAGAAAAGATAATTGTACAAGGTGGTACTTTTTATAATGATGCAGTGCTTAGAAGTTTTGAACTTATATCTGAGAGAGAGGCTGTAAGACCAGATATTGCTGGACTTATGGGGGCTTTTGGATGTGCCATCATTGCAAAAGAAAGATATGAAGAAGATTATATTTCTACTTTGCTAAGCTTAGACAAAATCGATAATTTTAATAGTGATGTAGACATGAGAAGATGCGGACTTTGTGGAAATAACTGCATGTTAACTATAAATAAATTTTCAGATGGAAGACAGTATATAACTGGTAACAGATGTGAAAGAGGTGCCGGCCACGCTGAAAAGAGGACAGATATACCTGATTTATATGATTATAAATATAGGAAAACCTTTGGTTATAAATCTCTGACTAAAGAAGAAGCTAAAAGAGGAGTAGTTGGTATTCCAAGGGTATTAAATATCTATGAGAATTATCCGTTTTGGCATACTTTTTTCACTAATTTGGGATTTAGAGTAGAATTATCACCACGATCATCAAAGAATATCTACGAAATGGGTATAGATACTATACCATCAGAATCAGTTTGCTATCCAGCTAAGCTTACACATGGACATATAATCAGCCTTATAAATAAGGGAATAAAATTTATATTTTATCCATGTCTTCCTTATGAGCAGAAGGAGCAGCCAGAAGCTGATAATCATTATAATTGCCCTATAGTTACTTCTTATGCAGAAGTACTTAAAAACAATATAGATATACTTAGAGGTGGAGATATATTATTTAAAAATCCATTTTTACCTTTTGATAATATGAATAGATTAAAAAAGAGACTTTATGAAGAATTGATAGAATTTAATATATCAAAAATTGAAATAAATAAAGCTGTGGATGCAGCTAATAGTGAATTCTTAAAATATAAAGAGGACATAAAAAATAAGGGTAATGAAGTGCTTCAATATTTACAGGACACAGGGATAAAGGGTGTAGTTCTAGGGGGAAGACCTTATCATATAGATCCTGAAATTAACCATGGTATTCCAAATCTTATAACAAGTTATGGTATGGCAGTACTTACAGAGGATGCTATAGCACATCTTGGAAAAGTGGAGAGACCTTTAAGAGTAGTTGATCAATGGGTATATCATTCTAGACTATATGCTTCTGCAAGTTTTGTGGCAAAGCAGAGCAATCTTGAATTAATTCAGCTTAATTCCTTTGGATGCGGTCTTGATGCAGTAACTACAGATCAAGTGGAAGAAATATTGGAAGAATACAAAAAAATATATACAACTATAAAAATAGATGAGGGAAATAATTTAGGTGCAGTGAGGATAAGAATTCGTTCTTTAAAAGCTGCAATGGAGGAAAGAAGTAAAAATGGAATAAATCCAGAATGTATTGGAGAGGTTCAGAAAAAAGTCTTATTTACAGAAGAAATGAAGGATACTCATACAATACTTTGTCCTCAAATGTCACCTATCCATTTTCAATTTTTAGAAGCTGCAATGAATGCATCAGGATATAATATGGTTATGTTGTCTGATGGAGATAAAAAAGTAGTAGATGAAGGATTAAAATATGTTAATAATGATGCCTGCTATCCATCTATAATTGTGGTTGGACAGATAATAGCAGCATTGAAATCTGGAAAATATGATTTAAGTAAAACTTCTGCACTAATTTCACAAACAGGTGGAGGCTGCAGAGCTACAAATTATATTGGATTTATTAGAAAGGCACTTAAAGATGCAGGATATGCAAACATACCAGTTATAGCTGTAAGTGCACAGGGACTTGAATCTAATCCTGGATTTAAGTATTCTCTATCCATGTTAAATAAATGTGCCATAGCTCTTGTATATGGAGATTTACTCATGAGGGTATTATATAGAGTAAGACCTTATGAAAAAATCAAAGGTTCTGCAAATGAGCTATATAATAAATGGGTGAAAAAATGCAAGGAATCAACTAGATCTGGAAATCATAGAATATTTAAAAACAATATAAGAAATATAGTTAAAGATTTTGATAACTTAGAAATAGAGGATGTTAGAAAGCCTAAGGTTGGACTTGTAGGAGAAATACTTGTTAAATTTTTACCTGGTGCAAATAATAATATAGTTGATATTGTTGAGGGTGAAGGTGGAGAAGCTGTAATGCCGGATTTGATAGATTTTTTATTATATTGTGCTTATGATGAGAACTATAAATACAGGTATTTATCAGGTACAAGAAAAGCCAAGCTTATAGGAAATGTAGTAATAAATGCTATTGAATTTTATAGAAAAGAGATGAAAAAAGTCTTAAGAAATAGTAAAAGATTTGAGCCGCCAAAGTCTATAAGTGAACTTGCCGCAGGTGTTAATGGTATTGTATCTATTGGTAACCAAACTGGAGAAGGTTGGTTTTTAACAGCTGAAATGGTAGAGCTTATAGAAAGTGGTACAGAAAATATTGTGTGTATGCAGCCTTTTGCCTGCCTTCCAAATCATGTAACAGGAAAGGGCATGATTAAAGAACTTAAAAAGAGATATGCTTATGCCAATATAGCGGCTATTGATTATGATCCTGGTGCCAGTGAAGTAAATCAGTTAAATAGAATTAAATTGATGTTGTCTACAGCTTTTAAAAATATGGAGAAAAAGTATGAGTTTGATAAGATGACAGAAATAGTAGAGATAAAAAAACATCATTCTGAGAATAGACCTATTAAGGCTTAATAAATATGGACCATAAGAGAATATATTCTCTTATGGTCCATATTTATTCACAATTATACTAACTTTGTCCATTTATTATATAAAACTTTGTTGTATTTTTTTAATTCATCTAGAAATAATTCTAAAGTATTGAGATCTTTTAAAGATTTTAATATTCTAATTAAACTATTTTCTTTGAAATCACTATTAACTATGTCAATTAGTATAACATCATTATTCTTTTTTATAAAAATATCTTTAAGTTTTATATTTAAATGTAAAAGATTGTTTATAGACAATTTTTCTAAAAATTTTATCAAATGTAAAGCAATTTGATGATTAAATCTATTTTCATTTATATATTTTACTATGCTTATTCCTTCAATATATTCTCTTATTGTATAATGACCACAGAAATTATATATTTTGGGAAAAAAATTACATGCAGGAGACCCTTTTACTAGATTATATTCTTTTCTGCATTCTGAAGGATCTTTATAAATTTTTGCTACTCTATTATTTTTCATAAGATATATTGAGGCATTATAGTTTCCTCCAATATATTTACACTCATCTAATCTTAGTATTATTGATTTATTATCTTTTTGTAAACCTCTTTTTTTTCTCATTATGACACCTTCTTCTAAACAATTAAAGTGAGTAGTGTAAGTTTTAAATAGCTGCTGTTTTATATATTGCGTCTATACATTATATTAAATATACAATAAATTGTTGAATTTTCTTGACATATTACAGGTTTTATTTATAATATAATATTAGTTAATAATATATTTAGATGTTGATGAAGAGGAGTAAAAGATAAAGAGTTATTAGAGAGGAAAATTCACAGGCTGAAAGATTTTCTTTACTTTTTACTTTGAAAGTAGCTTCGGAGTTTCTTTACTGAAATGTGTTCATATAGAGACAGAAGGGAGTCAGGTATATACGGATGTATCTTTTTTGTTAAAATGCATAAGTAAGTAAAGACGGTAATCTTAACCGATATTCATTAAGAGCCTGTATAGGTCTGTAGCAGACTGATGTTATAGATTGTATTGTGAGATTTTAGTAGTTTTTGCTAAAATTTTATTGTCAGGAAAAAAGGTGGTAACGCGCACAGTCGTCCTTTATGGATTTCTGTGCTTTTTTGATTTTATAAAATATAATACAAGATTAGTAAGGAGATTAGAAAATGGATAATTCAAAAAATATAGCAAAAACTTATGATCCAAAAGAATTTGAAGATAGATTATATAAATGGTGGGAAGAAGAGGGCTTTTTTACACCAAAGATTGATAAGAACAAAAAGCCATATACAATAATAATGCCTCCTCCTAATATTACAGGACAGCTTCATTTAGGTCATGCTTTAGATAATGCACTGCAGGACTTTTTAATAAGGGCAAAGAGAATGCAGGGTTATTGTACTCTATGGCTTCCAGGGCAGGATCATGCAAGTATTGCTACAGAAGTAAAGGTTGAAAAAGAGCTTTTAAAGGAAGATATAAAGAAAAAAGAAATAGGTAGAGATGCTTTTCTTGAGAAGGTGTGGGAATGGACTGACACCTATAGATCTAAAATAAGAGGTCAGTTAAAGAAAATGGGAGTATCTGCTGATTTTACAAGAGAGAGTTTTACTATGGATGAAAATTTAAGTAAAGCCGTAAGAGAAGTATTTGTAAGATTGTATAATGAAGGACTCATATATCAAGGCAATAGAATTACCAATTGGTGCCCTAATTGTCAGACTGCTCTTTCTGACGCTGAAATAGAATATGTAGAGCAGAATGGTCACTTTTGGCATATAAAATATCCTGTAGTTAACAGTGAAGAATTTTTAGAAATAGCTACTACAAGACCTGAAACTCTTTTAGGCGATACAGCTGTGGCTGTAAATCCAAAAGACCAAAGATATGCTCATCTTGTGGGAAAAACTCTTATGCTTCCCTTAGTGAATAGGGAAATTCCAATAGTTGCAGATGAATATGTAGATATGGAATTTGGTACAGGGGCAGTTAAGATTACCCCAGCTCATGATCCAAATGATTATCAGGTTGGAAAGAGACACAACTTACCTGAGATAATTATCTTAAATAACGATGGAACTATTGCTAAGGGGTATGGAAAATATTCGGGACTAGACAGATATGAAGCAAGAAAAGAGATAGTTAAGGACTTAAAGGAACAGGAATTTCTTGTAAAGATAAAAGAACATACTCATAATGTAAGTACCCATGACAGATGTGGAAATACTATTGAACCAATGATATCAAAGCAATGGTATGTAAAGATGGAATCTCTTGCAAAACCAGCAATTGAGGCTGTTAAAAATGGAGATACGAAATTCGTTCCTGAACGTTTTGATAAAACTTATTTTAATTGGATGGAAAATATCCAGGATTGGTGTATATCAAGACAGCTTTGGTGGGGACACAGAATTCCTGTTTGGTATTGTGAAGATTGTGGTGAGGTAATTGTAGCTTCAAAAGATCCAGATAAATGTACAAAATGCGGCAGCAGTAATTTAAAGCAGGACGAAGATGTACTTGATACATGGTTTAGTTCAGCTCTTTGGCCTTTTTCTACTCTTGGGTGGCCTGATAAAACTGAAGATCTTGAATATTTTTATCCAACAAATACCTTGGTAACAGGTTACGATATAATATTCTTTTGGGTTGCACGAATGGTTTTCTCTGGTATTCATAATATGGGAGAAACACCTTTTGAACATGTATTAATACATGGATTGGTAAGGGACGCAGAAGGACGAAAGATGTCTAAGTCTTTGGGAAATGGAGTAGATCCTTTAGAAGTAATTGATAGTTTTGGAGCAGATGCCTTAAGATTTACTCTTATAACTGGTAATGCACCGGGAAATGATTTGAGATATAAAACAGAAAAGGTAGAAGCTGCAAGAAATTTTGCCAATAAAATATGGAATGCTTCACGATTTGTACTTATGAATTTGGATAAAGATGTAATGAAAAAATATCAGGATTGTGAAGAGTATACTTTGGGAGATAAATGGATACTATCTAGAGCTAATACTGTAGCCAAAGAAATTACAGAGAATATAGAAAAGTTTGAACTGGGAATTGCATCACAAAAAGTTTATGATTTTATGTGGACTGAATTCTGTGATTGGTATATTGAAATTGTGAAGCCTGTTATGTATGGAGAAGATGAAAAAGCTAAGGGAGTAGCTTTTAACGTGCTTAATAGAGTATTAACTATTGGGCTCCAACTTCTTCATCCTATAATGCCTTATATAACTGAAGAAATATATCAACATTTAGATGGTAAATATAAATCAATATCTATATCTAAATGGCCGGAATATAGTGAAAAGGCTTATGATGTAAAAGCAGAGGAGGATATGAGTTATATAATAGAAGCTATAAAATCCCTTAGAAATGTAAGGGCAGAGATGAATGTACCACCTTCACGAAAGGCAAAACTAATCATATTAGCTAATGATGAAAGCAAAGATGCCTTTGAAGCAGGAAGAGTATATTTTGAAAAATTGGCTTCTGCCAGCAGTATAGAATTTATCTCTTCCAAAGATAAGGTAGATAGTAATGCTGTTTCAGTTATAACAAAAGGTGGAGAAATATTTATGCCGCTGCTTGATCTTATAGATTTAGATAAAGAACTTGAAAGATTAAATAAGGAAAACAACAGACTTAAAAAGGAAATAGAAAGGGTAGATAAAAAACTTTCTAATAAAGGTTTTGTTTCCAAGGCACCTTCTGCTGTAATAGAAGAAGAAAGGGACAAAGGAGAAAAATATAGAGAAATGTTAGAAGCCGTAGTTGAAAGAATTAATAATTTAAAAAATAATTAAAATTAATATCAGTAAAAGAGATATGGCCTGGGTAATCCTAAAGCATATCTTTTTTACTGTAAAATATATTTTGCACTTTTAATACAATTGACGCTAATAGGCGATATTGGTAAACTATAATGAGACATAAGTAGAACTATTTTTTAAAACAAAGGAGCTCCTAGGAATGAACTATAGAGAAACTATGCATTATATAAAGGATACTGCTAAATTTGGAAGTAATTATGGATTATCCAGAACAAAAAAGATATTAGAATTTTTGGGAAATCCTGAAAAAAAACTAAAGTGTATTCATATTGCAGGTACTAATGGTAAAGGTTCTGTTACAGCCATGGTATCTAAAATTCTTGTAGAAACGGGATATAGCGTTGGTATGTACACCTCGCCCTTTATAGAAGAGTTTGAAGAAAGAATCCAGATAAGTGGTAAAAATATACCTAAGAATGATTTGTGTAAAGTAGTTACCGAATTATCTACGGCTGTAGATAAAGTTATAGAAATGGGGTATGAACATCCTACAGAATTTGAAATAATAACCTGTGCAGCTCTCTTATATTTTTATAAAAAAGAAGTAGATTACGCAGTTATAGAGGTTGGACTTGGTGGAAGATTGGATTCCACTAATGTGATTACGCCTTTAATAAGTGTTATAACTTCAATAAGTTATGATCATATGAATATATTAGGAAATACACTAACTGAAATAGCTCATGAAAAAGCTGGAATAATTAAAGATAATATTCCCGTAATATTGTATCCTCAGAAGGAAGAGTCCGAAATTGTTATAGAGGAAACCTGTGAGAAGCACAATTCTAAGCTCATAAAGGTATCAAGAGAATCTGTAGAATTTATAGATACCTTCAAGTCACAGGAAGATTTAAAATATTATCAGCATATTAAAGTAACAACTAAAGATAAAATTTATAATATAAAATTATCACTTCTAGGAAAATATCAGCTTTTAAATTGCAGTACTGCTATCCATTGTATAGAAGAATTGAGAGCTATGGGTATCAATATAAAAGATGAACATATTGAGAGAGCTTTGGAAAAGGTTGTTTGGAGGGGCAGGCTAGAAGTGCTGTCAGATTATCCTCTTATAGTGCTTGATGGAGCTCATAATATAGATGGAATAAAAAATCTAAGCGAAAGTATTGATAGTTATTTTACATATGATAATATTGTGCTTATTTTGGGAATACTCGCGGATAAAGAAGTAGAATCTATGGTAAAGATTATTACTCCTAAGGCTAAAAATATTATAACGGTAACTCCTCATAGTGATAGAGCAGAAATAGCTAAAGATCTATGTGATATTGTAAAAAAATTCAATAGTAATTGTGAAAGTTTTGATGATTACAGGAAGGCATTTATTAAGGCTAAAAAGTATTGCAATAATAATGATTTACTTTTAATCTCTGGATCTCTTTACATGATAGGAGATATGAGAAAAATAATTAATAGCTCAATAGAATTTGTACAATAAATTAATTTCAAACAATTAACATATATAACATTCTATAGAGTTTAAAATATAATTTCAACTAGATAAAATTCTTTGATAAACGGGAGATGAAGCTTATGAGAGAAGTAGGTATAATTAAATGGTTTGGTGGATTCAATCCTAAAATTCATAAATTGAATGATTTTGGATACATACTAAGGGAAAATCAACCAGACTTATATGTGAATAGAAATCATTTGCATTGCAAGGCTAAATTACTTACTCCTGGTACAGCAGTATCTTTTGAAGTTGGAGTTAATTATAAAAATAATATGGAGCAAGCTTTTAAAGTAAAATTATTAAAAAGTGAAAATGATATTCTACTTATTAAAAAATGTGTATTTAGCAATAAAGAGGAGTACTATGTGCCACTTATGGCAAAATTTTTTCAAATAGGATATTCCTCGGATATAGAGTTGGTATTTCCTAAAGTTATGAACCTGAATAAAGAGGAACAGAAAAAGATCATCGATTCCATGGATCTAAATTTAAAAATGAGAAAAGACATATTTAAATTTTTAGACATAGAGGAGCAGATAGATATGCTCCTTCAATTAACGCTTAATGATTTTATAGACAAATGGGAGAATTTGAGTCTCACTACCAAAATATTTTTAATATATAGGCTTTGTCATGATAAATATGATCTTACCATACTTGAAAAAACCCGTGAAAAAAATTTGTTTATAAGGGCTTTGATTATAATTGCCTGGGTAAGTAATAATCAAGATAAAAAAAGTATAACATATAAAAAAGCTTGTGAGTATATGTATAAATACAGTTCTGAGCTCAGTCATACAGATAGCGATTATGAAGAATTAAAAATTATTTTTCCCATAGGTAAGTATAATTTTAAAGTTGATATAAATAAACCCTGGTATCAGTGGAGTATTTTGGAATTCATTCAGTATTGTAATTGTACAAGCATTTTAGAAGATATGGATAGGGGAGATAAAGCAGTAATTATGCTTATTACTGCTTTAAATAGTTTTATGAAAAGACTTAGTTTATAATAGTGGGAAAGGACAAAACAAACGTCACAGTGCAAAGTTCAAAGAACAAATATCAGATTTAGAAAAGTGATAGGAGTAAAGTTACCTATTAAGTTAAGAGTTAAGAGTTGAAAGTTGAGAGTGATGGATATTTTTCTTCCGTTACACTACAGAAAAATTTAGAATTAATAAATACAAACTTAAAAAAGGAGATTGGTTTATAAAAGGTTTTTGGGCGGTTAGCCCGGTGGTTTAGCAGTGATATTACATTAATATGATGAATCTACGTTGACTGAGTATTAGCATTTAGATAGTTGTTTTTATAGTCCGAAGGACTATAGGATTAATACCTACAATTTTGTATAGTTAAAAATATTTATTTGGTGGCTACTAGACTCGATTTTTCAATCATATTAAGTATAGAAAATATCGATGTTTAGATAGTTATTTGAAAGCTAAGAGCTGTAATACTTCATTTCTAACAAGGTGAAGATAACAGCTTCAACTTCTTCATGTAATTCATCTAAACTTATATTGTATATAGCTCTTGTTAAGGGGTATTTTATTAATAACATGGTCCTACGGACAGGTCAACAGAATTAACGAATGTTTAGTTATATTTTGAAAAATTTTATTACCTAAGTTAGTTGGCACAGCCGACCTACCGGTCTAAAAACCTATATTGCCATTTAAAATGTTAAATTATTAGTTCTAAAGCTTTTTTCGCAGTACAGCGAAGAAAAAGCATCAGTAACTCTTAATTCTTAATTTTTAACTCTTAACTAATTGTCAATTTTGTTGTAAAAGACAAAATCACCTTATTTGTTTTTTGGACTTTGATATTTGAACTTTTTTAAACTCTCCACTTTCTACTCTCCACTTTCAACTGAGAAAAGGATTGTTTCGTCCTTTTCTCCTATTGGAAATCTCTAGCTTCTATAAGATCCATTTATCTTAACATAATCATAGGTTAAATCACAGCCCCAGGCAGTGGCATTATATTCTCCATCATTTAAGTCAATAATAACAGTTATTTTTTCCTGCTCTAATATTTTTTTTGCCAGGTCTTCACTAAAATCTATATTTCCACCATTTTTACATATATCAATGGTTCCAATGGAATTGGTAAAGGATATATTGATTGTATTTACATTAAGATCAGCACCACTATAGCCTAAAGCACATATAATTCTTCCCCAATTGGCATCAGCTCCAAAAAAAGCAGCTTTTACAAGGCTTGAAGTTATAACAGCTTTTGCACAAATTTTTGCATCTTTTAAAGAGTGAGCATGATATATTTTTGTTTCAATCAGTTTGGTAGCACCTTCACCGTCTCCGGCAATCATCTTTGCAATTTCCACATTTACAAAATGCAGAGCTTCTTTAAATAGTTTGTAATTTTCATCTTCGGTGTCAATTATAGTATTTTCACAGGAACCATTTGCAAGAATTACTACCATGTCATTAGTACTGGTATCTCCATCTACAGATACCATATTGTAAGAATCTTCAACACTATCTTTTAACGCTTTGGTCAGCATTGCCTTGGATATGTTTACGTCTGTAGCTAAAAAACCAAGCATAGTACCCATATTAGGATGTATCATACCAGAACCTTTTGCCATGGCACTAATTGTAGCTTTTTTAGAGCCTATATTAAATTCTACAGTTATTATTTTTTCCTTTGTGTCTGTAGTCATTATAGCTTTGGCAGCATCTTTTCCGCCGTCATAGGAGAGACTTTTACAAGCCATATCAATACCTGAAAATATTTTGCTCATAGGCATTGGAACTCCAATTACGCCAGTAGAAGCTACAATAACTTCTTCAAGCTTTAATCCTAAAGCTTCTGAGGTTACTTTAGCCATGGAAAGTGCATCATTATATCCTTCATCACCAGTGCAGGCATTGGCATTGCCGCTGTTAACTACAATGGCTTGAGTATTTTCATTTTCTATAGATTTCATATTTAAAAGTATTGGTGCGGCCTTTACTTTATTTTTAGTAAAGGTTGCTGCAGCTACAGCCTTTTTTTCACTATATATTACACAAAGATCTTTTTTTACTTTTTTTAGTCCACAATGAATACCAGATGCTTTAAAATAAGGAACATCAGTTATATTTTTGCCTTCTAAAACTTTTATTGAACTCATATAATAACCTTCTTTCTATAATAGTTAGTTTTGCAATTTATAAAGAAATAATATTAATAGTTTAATAGTGGTAATTCATTGTATTTTCTTTAATATTTACTATAAGCATATGTATATTGCTTAAATTATAAATATTAAGGGAAAATTGGAGTTGCCTCTAGTCCGGTATCTTCTTTTAGTCCGAACATTAAATTCATATTCTGTACAGCCTGACCAGCGGCGCCTTTAACAAGATTATCTATGGCAGAGATAACTATGACTCTATTAGTCCGAGAGTCAACTCTTAAACTTATATCACAGAAATTAGAACCTTTAACCCATCTTGTTTCAGGGAGTTCATCAATTACTCTGACAAAATATTCATTTTTATAAAAATCTTTATATAAATTCATAAGATTTTCCTGAGTAGCCTCCGCTAATAGCTTTCCATAACATACAGAAAGAATGCCTCTGCTCATAGGAACTAAATGAGGAGTAAATGTCAATTTTACATCTTCACTAGACAATTCTGAAAGATTTTGTTCAATTTCAGGAGTATGTCTATGGGAAGCTACACCATAAGCTTTTATAGAATCATTACATTCTACAAACAGATTACCTATAGATGCCTTTCTCCCAGCTCCAGAAACTCCCGATTTTGCATCTATAATAATATTTTTAGTATCTATCATATTATTTTTTATAAGGGGAGCAAGAGCTAATGTGCTAGCGGTAGGATAGCATCCAGGATTAGCTATAAGCTCAGCTTCTTTTATTTTTGATCTATTTAATTCTGGCAATCCATAAACGGATTTTTCTAGAAGATCTAAATAGTTATGTTCAAGATTATACCATTCTCTATAAAGCTCTTTGCTTTTAAGTCTGAAGTCAGATCCTATATCTATAAATTTAATTTTATTTTCCATAGCTGATTTTCCAAATTCTAAAGCCTTACCAGAAGGTAGTGCGGTGAATAATATGTCTATGTCACTAATTCTTTTAAAAGCTTCTTCGTCACTTACACATTTTTCATCTACAAATCTTCTTAAATTACCATATAAACTACTAAAATTTTCACCCACATAGCTGTGAGAACACAAAAAATCAATCTCTACATTAGGATGTTTATATAGTAATCCAGTAAGTTCTTCTCCTGAATATCCTGTAGATCCAATTATTCCTGCTTTTATCATATTATCACTCCAATTTATATTGACTTTTAAAATGATTATACATAATATATATATGTTATTCAATAAAAAAACATAATTTTTATCTAAAATATTGAATATTTATATCTATATGTGTATAATTATACATGTAAAAAAGTAAGGTAGGTGCTTGAATATGAAAAATGAAGAAGGAGCAATTTCTTTAGAGCCTTTGCCTGCAATAGGCAGTTTAAGGGGAAAAACATTTGTAATAAAATATGGCGGAAGTATAATGAAAAATGAAGAAGCCCAAAAGGCATTCTTAGATGATGTAGCAGTTATGAGACAATATGGAGTAAATATAGTTATTGTTCATGGAGGAGGTCCTCTTATATCAAAGTGGCTCAATAAAACTGGTATTGAAAGTAATTTTATAAATGGTCTTAGAGTTACAGATGAAAATGTAATGGAAATAGTTCAGATGGTATTATGCGGAATTATAAATAAGAATATATCCCTTAACCTAAGCCTTAGAGGTATAAATGCTATAGGCGTAAGTGGCATAGACAGTAAGCTTATAGAAGCACACAAAAAATATACATATATCAATGGAGAAAAAGTTGATATAGGATTTGTAGGAGAAGTTAGTAATATAAATGAAACTATGTTATTAAGTCTTATAAAATCCGGTCAGGTACCTGTTGTTTCTCCTGTTGGTTATGATAGAGAAGGTAATAAATATAATATAAATGCCGATTATGCAGCTTCCTTTATAAGTTCATCAATTAATGCAGATAAACTTATAATACTTACAGATGTTGAAGGTGTGTATAAAGATATAAATAATAAAAACAGTCTTATAGATTATTTAACTTTAGATATGATACATGATTATATAAAAGATGGAATAATAAATGGTGGTATGATACCTAAGATGGAATGTTGTATGGAGGCTGTAAAAAATGGTACCCGCAGAGTACATTTAATTGATGGAAGAAAAGAGCACTGCCTTATTAATGATATATTTAATAATAATGGTACCGTAATAGATGGAAAGGGTGAAAAAGAAAAATGTCAAAAAGTAATATAATGAATACTTATGGAAGATTTGATGTGGTTTTTGAGAAAGGTAAAGGAGCAAGAATTTTTGATTCCAATGGAAAAGAGTATATAGATTTTGTTTCTGGAGTTGCAGTTAATTGTCTTGGCCATTCTAATGATAAAATTGTAAATACTATAAAAACACAAGCAGAAAAATTAATGCATATTTCAAATTACTACTGGAATCAAAATGCCATGGATTTAGCAGAAAAATTATGTGAAAATACCGATCACCAAAAGGTGTTTTTCTGTAACAGTGGTACAGAATCCATTGAAACTGCATTAAAACTTTCAAGAAAATATGGAAGAACTGTTGGAACAGATGAAAAAAGCGAAATAATATACATGGATAATTCTTTCCATGGACGTACTATGGGATCATTATCAGTTACTGGTCAGCCTAAATATCAAAAACAATTTAAGCCTTTGATAGGTAATGTGAAAAGTGTAAAATTTAATGATATGGAAGACATTAAGAGTGCTATTAGTGAGAATACCTGTGCAGTTATAGTAGAACCAATACAGGGAGAAGGGGGAATAGTCTGTGCAGAGAAAGAATATTTACAATTACTTAGAGAACTATGTGATAAACATAATGCACTTTTAATTTTTGATGAAGTGCAATGTGGTATTGGAAGAAGCGGAAAACTATTTGCATATCAGAAATATGATGTGGTGCCAGATGTTATATGCATGGCAAAGGCTCTTGGCGGAGGTTTCCCTATTGGAGCAGTACTTGCCAAGGAAAAGGCAGCTTCTGCTTTTGTACCTGGTGACCATGGTAATACCTTTGGTGGAAATCCAATGGGAACAGCTATAGGTCTTTGTATATTAAATGAGCTCATCGATGGTAAAATAATAGATTCCGTAGATGAAAAGGGAGTTTATATAAAATCAAAGTTAGTTAAATTTCAGGAAAAATATAATTGTATAAAGGAAATAAGAGGAATGGGTCTTCTTATTGGTATACAAGTAAATGTAGATACTAAAATGATTATTAACAAATGCTTTGAAAAGGGACTTCTAGTTATTACTGCAGGAGCTGATGTAGTGAGAATATTACCTCCTTTAAATGTAGACAAAAAGGATATAGATGATGCTCTCGGAATATTAGAAGAAGTTTTTAAAGAAATATAATTGATAAATGCTCACCGAAGAGGTGAGCATTTTTTAAGCATTATTTTTAACCTGACTAACTTGGCGTAAGTCTCACGCTTCTTCAAGTAGGAGTTCGACGCCAAGTAAGCCATGCATTTGCAGTTCTAAAATTCAGATGGAGTAAAAGAATCTCCACCGGAATTAAGAACTTGCTTCAATATAAGATTCAAGAGCCTTAGATAGTTGATCAGGGCAGGAAGTACCTCTTCCACCGCAATCTATGCCCTTTAATTTATTTATAGCATCATTTACATCTAGGCCTTCTACAAGTCTTGAAAGCCCCGTAAGATTGCCATCACAGCCACCTACAAACATAAGCTTTGTAACTTTATTATCTTCAATTTCAAATTTTATTTCTCTTGAACAGACTCCCTTAGTTTTATATGTATACATTGAATTTCCACCTTTCTAAATTTATATAACAGATTTTAATTCATAATAGGAGAAAAGGGCGAAGATTTTCACCATTTGATATTTGTTCTTTGAACTTTACACTTTTACGCTTGTTTCGTCTTTTCCACTATTTTAACTCTCTATAATATATACTAAAAAATTAAATACTGTCAATAACTCAATGACACAATGAATACATTTTACATATTATAAAATGTAAGGAGGGGAGGTACTTTGAAGAATTTATTTGTCTGTAATGGATATTCTGATAATATTGCCATAGTCAATACAAGTACATTTGAGAAAGTTCAGCAGATTTCCTTAAAGCAAGATGGTAATGATAGAATTGGACCTCATGGTATATGTGCATATAATGATAAATTGCTTGTTACAAATAATTATAGCAATTCACTTTCTCTAGTAAATGTAAAGAAGAAAAAAGTTGAAAAAAACATCTTTATAGGAATGAATTGTAATGATGTGAAAGTTATTGAAAATAATGCTTTTGTTGTCTGTGGCGATATTAATAATATAGTAAATTATAGTCTTGACAGAAATGAGATTCAAGAAGAAATTCCCTGTGGAAATATGCCCCATAGTATTGATGTACATGACAGTTTAAAAAATATTGTTATATCTAATATGAATAGTGACAGTATAACATTTTTAAAATATGGTAATGAAGATTATATAAGTAACATTAGAGTTGGAGAATATCCTACAAAGGCACTTTTTAGCAAAGATGGGAAATTGATTTTTGTTTGTGAAAGTAATATGGGATCTGATAAATGTGGTAATATAAGCATATTTTCTGCAGAAAATCTAAAAATACTAAGTAGAATACCTGTTGGGAATTCACCAGTAGATATGTTTATAGAGAAAAAAATGTGTTTTGTATCAAATTTTGGAGATGGAACCATAAGTGTAATAGATTTAGAAAAATTTGTTGAAACAGGTAGAATAGAAGTGGGCGGAATGCCAAGGGGAATTATAAAAGATAAAGAAAATATATATATTGGAGATAATTATAATAATTTGCTGGTTTGTGTAAATTATTATAATTATAAGAAAAAATCCATATATATAGGTAAAGAGCCAACAGGAATGCTGATTCTTTAATCCTCTATTAATACTTTCATTATCTTTGTATATAATTCTGAAGAATTATTTTTCCATTTTACACAAAGATCTTTTGCCTGCTTATTTGATACTACATTTAATTTAAGGTCTATAAGTGTAATGTCATTTTCTGTAGCTTTTAAATTTACTGTAAAACTGTCATTATTGGCTAAAGTATAGTCAGCTGTTAGACTTATTTCTTTTTTTATATTAAGTATATTGGATTTTAAGTAGGAATCAATCAGTTCTTTCTTGGCATCGGATAATCTGTTAGAAAACATACTAAGTATCTTATCACCTTTTGAAGTTATATTTAATCTATGTTTCCCATTTATATCGTTATAACTTATAAAATTAGCAGCTATAAGTGCAGAAATATATTCCTGCAAAGTAAAATAATTTATAAGATTATTTTTTAGAACTATTTCAGTTAATTGATTTTTAGAAATAGGCAGCTTAATTTGTTTTAAAATATACATTAAAAGAAGTTTGTTTTCAGCTAATTCTAGAGTATCATCAAACATCTTCTTTCCTCCTTAATATGTAATCACCATATATTATAACACAAAAAATAGAGAAATAAATCCATAAAAAATTTTATATTTTGGTTATTAATATTCATAAAATAGCTTGTACAGAATATAGATTAACAAGAATATAAAATTTGGAGGTAAAGTTATGCACGTGATTATAATCAAGAAAAGTTTTATAAAAAGAGTTATTATTGCTATTATTGCAGCATTTGTATTGAGCATTATTGGATTTTTAATATTAAATAGAGGATATAAAGATACTATTTTATCCTCCTATGAAAATCTCCCTATATATTCTGTGGATACACAAGAAAAAAGTGTGGCCATAACTTTTGATACCAGTTGGGGATATGATAATACTACAAAGATTTTAGACATACTTGATAAGAAGGATGTAAAGGCAACTTTTTTTATAATTGGAAGATGGGCGGAAGAATTTCCTGATAAGACTAAAGAGATAGCTGATAGAGGACATGAGATTGGAAATCACTCAGATAAACATTCAGATTTTACAAGAATATCAAAGGAGCAGATTATTGATGAAGTGGCATCTGCTGATGCCAAAATTTTAGCCATTACAGGGACAAGGCCTACTCTCTTTAGATTCCCTGAAGGCACCTATAATGATAATAGTGTATCTTTAGTGGAACAAACAAATCATAAATGTATACAATGGAATATAGATAGTATTGATTGGAAGAATGAAGGCTCAGATATAGAGTTTAATAGAGTTATAAAAAAAATCAGTCCGGGATCAATCATATTATTTCACAATTCGGGAAAATATACTCCACAAACTCTGGAAAGAGTAATTGATAAATTAAAATCTGAGGGATATAATTTTGTAAAAGTTTCAGATTTAGTATATAAAAACAATTACATTATAAACAATGAAGGTAAACAAATAAAAAAATAATCTATTGAAATATGAATCAAAAATGTATTATAATGGAAATAAGTAATGAGAATGTGTGAATATTTTAAATAAATTAATAATAGAATTGTTCTATAGGGATATAAAATTATAAATAATGATTAGTATCTCTTTCCATATATAATAAAAGGGGGATTACAATGCAATTATAATTTTAGTCATATTTTGTTCATATTATGAATATTCATAATGTAAGGATTATAGAAAACTAAGGGAGAGAGGGATATAAATGGACAATTTAATGTTAAACAATAAACTCTATCTAGAAGGAAAGATTTCTTCAAAGCTTGAATTTAGTCATGAGATGTACGGTGAAGGATTCTATACTTTTAATATGGATGTTCAAAGACTCAGTGATACAAAGGATGTGTTATATGTTACTGTATCAGAAAGACTTATAACAGGTATGAATTTAGAGGAAGGTCAAGATATAATTGTAGAAGGTCAATTGAGATCCTATAATAAATTTGTAGAAGGCTCTAACAGGCTTATATTAACTGTATTTGCAAGGAATATTGATATTTGCACGGAAAAAAGTAAGAATCCAAATCAAATTTATCTTGATGGGTATATATGTAAAAAGCCTGTTTATAGGACTACACCTTTTGGTAGGGAAATAGCAGATATGCTTCTTGCAGTTAATAGAGCATATAATAAATCAGACTACATACCTACTATAGCCTGGGGAAGGAATTCAAGGTTTTGTGAGTCTTTAAAAGTAGGGGATAACATCAGAATTTGGGGAAGACTTCAAAGTAGAGAATATCAGAAAAAAATATCAGAAGATGAAGTCATAAAAAAAGTAGCCTATGAAGTATCCATATCTAAAATGGAAAAGGTAAATAAAGATTCAGAAAACGATGTAGTAAATGTAGATGAAAATTTTAATGAAGAGGACTACCATATGGGCAATATTAATAAAAATGCAATGTAAGGGTAATTGAAATTAAAAATTCCTATGCTGAGAAACATAGGAATTTTTTATATATGTAGACTATTTTCTTAAATCATCCATTATTTTAGTTTTATCTTTTGTTTGATCATCTACATTTTTTATTATCTGAGCAGGAGTACCAGCTACTACCACATTGTCAGGAACATCATCCACTACTACAGAACCTGCAGCTACAACAGCTCCTCTGCCAATTTTTACTCCTTCAAGTATAACTGCATTTGCACCAATTAACGCATCATCACCAATTTCACAAGGAGATTTACTTGGTGGTTCAAGTACACCAGCTACTACAGCACCAGCACCAAGATGAACTCTCTTGCCAACTTTTCCTCTTGCACCAACTACTGCATTCATATCGATCATAGAACTTTCGCCTATTTCGGCACCAATATTTATTACTGCTCCCATCATTACAACTGCATTTTTTGCAATACTTACTTTATCTCTTATAATAGCACCAGGTTCTATTCTTGCATCTACTCCTGTTATATCCATAAGAGGTATAGCGGAATTTCTTCTATCCTGTTCTAATCTAAATTTTTTAATTTTGTCTTTATTACTTACTATAAATTCTGATACAGTAGAGCTTTCACCGAAAATTACATAAAAATTTTGTGAACCGTAAATTTCTACGTTCCCTGGATTTGCATCAGATAAATCACCGTCTACGTAAACTTTTACTGGGGTTGATTTTTTGGCTTCTTTTATGTACCTTGCAATTTCATATGGGTCTGTTAAATCATAATTCATCTAAATTCCTCCTAAAAGTAAGTTGTATAGAAGTTATCCATAATACATTTACTATACATTACATTATTATAATAAATAATTATAACAAATTAAAGTATATTTTAAAATATGGAGAAGAATTATTGTTATTATTACATTATACTGTATAATTATTAATAATGATATAATTAAATAAGTTTAATGTTATATTGTTATTCCGTAACCAGTTATATAAGCGATTGAAATGGAGTGAGATTTTTGGATAAAAATAAAATTGCAGATAATGTTAATAATATAGAACTTTCTGGCATAAGGAAGTTTTACAATAAAGTAGAAAAGGTAGATGGAGCTATATCTTTAACTTTAGGTCAGCCTGATTTCTCTGTACCACAAGGTATAAAGGAAGTTATGATAAAGGCTATACAGGATAATAAAACTGTATATACCTCTAATGCAGGTGTACTCCAATTAAGACAGGAGATAAGTGGTTTTTTAAGTAGTCAAAATATAAATTATACTAGCGATGAAATTTGTGTTACTGTAGGCGGAAGTGAAGGCCTTATGGATGTGTTTACTGCTTTTATAAATTCAGGAGATAAAGTGCTTATTCCCACTCCTGCTTATCCTGCTTATGAGAGCTGTGTTAAGATATTGGGTGGTAAGGTGATAAATTATAATTTAAATAAAGAAGACTTTTCCATAGATTTTAAAGAATTAAAAGAACTCATACATCGGGAAAGACCAAAGATTTTTGTGCTCTCTTATCCCTCTAATCCAACAGGAGCAATTTTAGATAAAGAATCAAGAGATAAGCTTTATGAAATAGTAAAAGATGAAGATATAATAGTTATAACAGATGAAATGTATAGTTCCCTTTGTTTTGAAAAGGACTATTATTCCATTGCCCAGTTTAAAGATATAAAGGATAAGGTTGTAATGATAAATGGATTTTCAAAGATGTTTTCCATGACAGGACTTAGAATAGGATATGTGTGTGCTGTAAATAAGTATATGGATTCTATAATTAAAGTTCATCAGTATAATGTTTCCTGTGCACCATCAATATCACAATATGGGGTAATTGAAGGACTGAGAAATTGTCTGCAGGATGTAGAGAATATGAGAAATGAATTTAAGATTAGAAGGGATTACCTCTATGAAAGGCTACTGAGTTTGGGTTTTGAAGTTAAATTACCTAAGGGAGCTTTTTACATATTTCCATCAATCAAAAAATTTGCTTCTAATAGTGAAGAATTTTGTGATAAACTGCTTCAACATGCAAAGGTAGCAGTAGTACCAGGATCAGCTTTTGGTAAAGGCGGAGAGGGATATATGAGAATTTCTTATGCCTATAGTAAGCAGAAGCTTGAAGAGGCCATGAATAGGATAGAAAATATGTTGAAGAAAAATTAGGATGAAAAAGGGATGTCTCTCAATACATATCTATGCATTGAAAGACATCTTTTTATTATTTAGCATTTAAAACGTCATTCATATTATATAGCCCCTTTGATTTATTTGCCATGAATAAGGAAGCTTTAAGAGCACCTACTGCAAATACTTCTCTCGAAATAGCAGTATGCTTAAGTTCTATAGTTTCTCCCTGGCCAGCAAATATTATTTCATGTTCACCTACGATAGAGCCTCCTCTTATGGCATGAACGCCAATTTCATTATGTTCTCTTTTGTGTATTCCTTCTCTTCCATTTATATACACTGTATTTTCTTTAATGGCGTCTTTAATGGTATCGCCCAGTAAAAGAGCAGTACCGCTAGGTGCATCTACTTTTTGATTATGGTGTTTTTCAATTATTTCAATATCATAGTCTTCGTATAGGAAAGCACTTATATTTTTTAGTATATTATTTATAACATTTATTCCTATAGACATATTAGCAGAGCGGAATATAGCATGTTCTTTGCTGAAGTTATTTATTTTTGCAATTTGATCATCACTATAACCAGTAGTACATAGTACAACTGGAGTTTTATTTTTATCTGAAAAATCCAAAATGCTGTACAGTGCATCTGGTCTTGAAAAATCAACAATAACATCTACTGATACATTACAATCTTTAATGGATTTAAATACGGGAAATTCTATTGATTTATCTGCAAATTTATCTATACCAGCAACTATTTCTACGGCGTTAAATTTTTTAGCAGATTCAATTACAACCTTACCCATTTTACCACCGCATCCGTTTAATAATACTTTTATCATATTAGTCCTCCTTTAATGCTAAGCCATAGGCTTTAATTTCATCTTTTAGTAAATTAAGATTTTTATCACTCATTTCACAAAGAGGAAGTCTTAAAGATCCAACTTTGTAGCCAATAAGATTTAAAGCTGTCTTTATTGGTATAGGATTAGTTTCTATAAATAGGGCATTACAAAGAGACATCATTTTTAATTGTAAATCCAAAGCTTTATCAGTTTCTCCATTTACATAAGATATTACCATATCATGAGTTTCAGTTGGAAGAATATTGGCAATTACAGAAATTACTCCTTTGCCTCCTAAAGATAATATAGGAACTATTTGATCATCGTTTCCTGAATATATATCAAATCTGTCTTTACAAAGGGCCTTCATCTTTGCAATTTGGCTTATATTACCGCTGGCTTCTTTAATAGCCTTAATGTTTTTTAAATCCCTTAAAGCATAGAGTGTTTCTGGATTCAAATTCATGCCAGTTCTTCCTGGCACGTTATAAAGTACTATGGGAATGTTTACAGCATCATTTATAGCTTTAAAATGCTCAATTAATCCCTTCTGGGTAGTTTTGTTATAATAAGGTGTAATAACTAGTAGACCATCTACACCTATACTTTCTGCCCACTTACTCATTTTTATACTTTCATTTGTATTATTGCTTCCTGTTCCTGCAATTACAGGAATTCTTTTGTTTACTACATCTACTGTAAATTTTATTGTTTCTTTTTTTTCTTCTAGAGACATAGTTGATGCTTCTCCTGAAGTACCACATATTACTATGGCATCAGTAGAGGAGCTTATATGCCATTCAATTAGTTCTTTAAGTTTTTCAAAATTTACTCCATCTTCAGTAAATGGGGTCACAATAGCCACACCGCTACCTACAAATATACTCATAAATATCCGTTACATAAAATCTACTAAAATCTAATATTTAGAGGTTTATTCCTTATTCAACGCAACCTGTTTTGTCATAAGACTACTCCAGTTTGATATGTTGCTCCAAAGGCTTAAATTCCTGCGTAACGAACAGTACATATCAGCATTATCTTGTTAGTGATACTATGCCGATTGTTTATATCTTGAAAGATTTATTGACGCATTTTTGTCTCTGTCAATTTTATTATTACATGATGGGCAAATAAAAACCCTGTCTTTAAGTTTTAAATCTTTCTTGATTTCGCCACAACATGAGCAGGTTTTGCTTGATGGATAAAACCTATCGGCTTTTACAAATTCAATGCCATTAAATTTACTTTTATATTCTAAAATGCTAATAAATTTATAAAAACATTGCTCTTGTATAGCCTTCGATAAGTGTTTATTTTTAAGCATACCTTTTACATTTAAATCCTCAACTACTATTCTTGATGGTTTGGTTTTCGCTATCTCTGTAGTTGCTTGATGAATATGATTTAAACGTATATTTGAAAGCCTTCTTTGGATAAGTTTTACTTCTTTTTCAAGTTTTTTAATATTATAAGTTTTAGTAAATTTATAACGGTTTTCACCTTCCTTTACTATTTGAATTTTACCTTTTTCATATTTTCTTGAAACTTGTTTTTGTTTTCTTTTTAACTTCTTTTTTAGTCTCTTAACTTCTTTAGTTTTATTGATATTTTTAAATGGATTATCTATATTTGAAACTATTGCTAAATTTTTCAATCCCAAATCTACACCTATTGATATGCCTGTACTTTCTATTATAGGCGCTTCTTTTTCTATACCAATAGATATATACCAAAACTTACCGTCAAAACTTACCCTTGGATTTGTATATTTAACATCCATAGGTAGCTGCTCTGATGTTCTAACCCATCCTACTTTTTCAATTAAAACCATGTTAGCTTTGACTTTTAGTTTTATATTGTCATTATAGAATGAAGGTTTACTTTTTCTTCTGCTTTTAAATCTTGGTTTATCTGCTAACCCCTTAAAAAATCTTTTATAGGCATTACAACCATCTTTTACAGCCTGTTTAGCCACATTATTAGATACTCCACTGAGCCAATTAAGTTCTGATTTCTTTAGAATAGTTAACTCTTTTCTTAAATCACCATCATTTATGAATTTGCCACCATTTTTATAATTTTCCTCTTGTCTTGCAAGTGTCCAATTATAAATAAATCTTGCTGTTCCAACTGATTGCCATAATTTTTGCTGCTGTTCTATATTTGGAATAACTCTAACTTTATTCGCCAGTATCATTCTCTAACAACTCCTTAATCATCCTTTTATCTTTCTTAATAAGTGGTACTTGCAAAACTTGATTAATTTGTTGTTCAGAATAATATTGGTGTCCACCTTCTGTTGTATGATGCGGTTTTAAAATTCCTTTATTACCCCATAGTCTTAAAGTTTGAATACTTTTACCTACTAATTTTGAGAATTGACCTATTGTATAATACTTCATTTTATCACCTCTTTATATACATTATGATAAGATAAAACTAATAATATACAAATATGTTTTAGTAGGTTTTAATAGTTATTTAAAAACCGTTACTCCCCTCCTTAAGGTATACATTTTAAATCTCTATAGTTTAGTATATTCAGAAACAAGTATAAGTTCTCAATATATAGTTAAATAATATTGTATTAAAAATTTATATTGTACAAGCAAATTTTATATGGACATCTACTTAATATTATATAACTACAAGTTATAAAATTGTAGAAATTTTTCACATTTGCTATATATGCAGATAAATTATGTATGTAAAGAAATATAATTTAAATATAAATACAGCCTGTCCATAAATATAATATTATAATTTAAAGCAATTGACAAATGTTTTGAGTTGAAAAATTTACTAGAGTCCTTAAATTTAATAAATTAATTGCAAAAATGTATAGATATCTCTTTTTATGATAACACTAAATAATAATTATTAATTATTTTGTGGGAGAGATGATTTATGGGGAAAACACCATTAAAAAAAGTAATAAAAGCAAAACTTAAATCAAATAGAGAATTAACTGAGATGGAAAAATTAAGAGAGAAAATAAAATATGAAATAGCAGAAGAATTGGGACTCAGTGAAAAAATTGATAAATTGGGTTGGAGTGGATTAACTGCAGAAGAGACGGGAAGGATAGGGGGAATTATGACTAAGAGAAAAAAAGAACTACATCTTCCTAAAAATGTTGATATACAAAATAATTCCTATAACGAACAAAGTGTTTTGGAAATTAAAAGGGAAAAGAAAGAGTAAATTTATCATCATTGTTGACTTATATGTTAAAAATATATAATATTAATTTATTACAAAATAACAGATACTCAGACTAAATTTTCTGAGTTTCTTGATTTATATAGGAATTAAAGGGAGTTATAGATGAATTGTTATAAAAATTTTGCACATATTTATGATGAACTTATTAATGGAGATGTAAATTATAAAAAATGGGCAAATACTATTTTAAATATATGCAGAGAGTACAATATAAAATTTGAAAAATATTTAGATTTAGCTTGTGGTACGGGAAATCTTATAGAAATTATAGGTAAAGATTTTAAACAGGTTTGGGGCGTAGATTTGTCTGAAGATATGTTATGGGAAGCTGACAAAAAGCTCAGACATGAAAATATAAAGGCAAAACTTATCAAACAGGATATTTCTAATTTGTGTCTAAATAGAAAATTTGATCTGATAACTTGTTGTTTGGATTCAACTAATTATATTTTAGAATATTCTAGTTTAAAAAAATATTTTTCTGGAATAAAAGAACATTTAAATGAAAATGGAATTTTTATTTTCGATATAAATTCTTATTATAAACTTAGTACAATTATAGGTAATAATGTATTTACCTATGATGATAGAGAAGTAGTTTACATATGGGAAAATCAATTTGATAATGACATTGTGGACATGTATCTTACTTTTTTTGTGAAAGAAAAAGAAAATGATATATATAAGAGATTTGATGAAGAACATAGTGAACGGGCTTATAAGCAGCAGGAAATAGAAAAACTATTTAAAGAATGTGGTCTTAAACTAATAAAAAAATTAAATAATTACAGTGAAGAGGATATAAATAGCCAAACTGAAAGAATAGTTTATATATTAGGATAATATTTTAACCTGACTAACTTGGCGTAAGTCTCCCCCTTCTTCAAGTGGGAGTTCAACGCCAAGTAAGCCATGCATTCGCAGTTCTAAAATTCAGATGGGGTAAGAGAATCCCCACCTGAATTAAGAACTTGCTTCAATTGATTTTTGGTATGTCTTATATAGCAATACAAAAGTTATTCATAATATAAAATTTTACTTTAGATTTTCAATACAAAAAATTTTGTAAATATATTTAAAATTTATAAATATTGGAGGATGTTTGATGGAAGATAAATTACTAATTGCAACGGCTAAGAATGGAGAAATTAGAATAATAGCAGCAATTACAACGGAACTTGTAAATACGGGCGTAAGATTTCATAAGTGTGCACCTACAGCAGCAGCAGCTCTTGGAAGAATGCTTACAGCAGGAAGTCTTATGGGGGCTATGATGAAAAATGAAAGTGACTCTCTTACGCTGAAAATAGATGGCGGTGGAATTGCAAAAAGTGTAGTAGTTACTGCTCATAGTGATGCCAGTGTAAAGGGATATATAGGAAACCCTAAAGCAGAACTTCCCCCAAATTCAAAGGGTAAACTAGATGTTTCAGGTATAGTTGGTAAGAATGGTAATCTTACAATTATACGAGATTTAGGACTAAGAGAACCTTATGTAGGCAATGTGCCCATATATACGGGAGAAATAGGAGATGACTTAGCCTATTATTTTACTACTTCTGAACAAGTGCCTTCAGCAGTAGGACTGGGAGTTCTAGTGGATAAAGATCTTAGTATTAAAGCAGCTGGTGGTTTTATAATTCAGATGATGCCTGGATATAATGAACTTACAGCAGATTTACTAACTTACAGGTTAGAAGAGATACCATCTATAACTAAACTCATAAGTGATGGTATGGATGCAGAAGGAATTCTCAATTATATATTTGAGGATATGGATTTAAAAATTGTAGGTGAGATGAAACCAGAATATAAATGTGACTGCAGCAGAGAAAGAGTGGAAAAAGCCCTTATAAGTATAGGGAAAAAAGAATTACAAGAAATATATAAGGATAATAAAACGGAAGAATTAAAATGTAATTTCTGCAATAAAGCTTATAATTTTACCCATAAAGATATAGGGAAGATAATTGATAGTTTGTAATAGAGGGAAAAGACGAAGCAAGAATCACACATTCAACTGAGAAAAGTTTCGTCTTTTTCTCCTGTTGTGAATGAAATCTATAAATTATAAAAAATATGTTGACAAATATTGCTTTATATAATAAAATAATACCTGTCTTAATGTTACGGGCGCTTAGCTCAGCTGGGAGAGCATCTGCCTTACAAGCAGAGGGTCACAGGTTCGAGCCCTGTAGTGCCCACCATAACATTGGCCTGGTAGCTCAGCTGGTTAGAGTGCTGGCCTGTCACGCCAGAGGTCGAGGGTTTGATCCCCTTCCAGGTCGCCAATATTTATTAATGCAAATTTTGTTATTCGGCCAATTAGCTCAGTCGGTAGAGCAGAGGACTGAAAATCCTCGTGTCTCTGGTTCGATTCCAGAATTGGCCACCAAAGTTGCGGGAGTGGCTCAGTGGTAGAGCGTCACCTTGCCAAGGTGAACGTCGCGAGTTCGAATCTCGTCTTCCGCTCCATAGGGCGCTATAGCCAAGTGGTAAGGCAGAGGTCTGCAAAACCTTTATCCCCAGTTCAAATCTGGGTGGCGCCTCCAAATTAATAAGAAAGTAGTCTAATTGCTGATTTTTCAGTGGTTGGGATACTTTTTCTTTTTTTTGTTAGATTATTTTCATTTCTTATATTTACAGACTTTTGTATTTTATTTTCCGTATAGACCTATGTGTAGTCGAAATATTTAGGAGGGCTTAACAGTGGGTTGCAAAGTAAAAAGAAAGCGTATTACAATGGGTTGCAAAGAGAATTTCGCAGAAAGTTACACAACGGAAAAAGAACCATTACAACAATTTAATATTACCGATTTTTTTAGATTACATGAGCAATTTATGACTGTAAAGAAACTTGAAGGATTAGCTGAAAAGACTATTACAGACCATTTTACATTTATGAGATACTTTAAGAATTGGCTTGTAGATGAAGTAATGGATTATCAAGACCGTATCGTTGAAAAGGGAATATTTTTAGAGTATATTGCATATTTGTTTCAGATGGAATATTTGGATCAGCTACATATAATGCAATATATAGTTTTCAACAGGCAAATAGTGGTATATTATCTGTTGATGGCGTAGTAGGTCCGCAAACATTTCATTGGGCTGTATTTTTAGTTTTTGGTCAGCAACACCAAGCATAAATAAGAAAATAAGGTGTTTAATAATTGATTATACACCTTATTTTCTTATCTATGTTTTAGGGACATTTGTGTCCAGTATCCAGTAGCAATTACCCATCACTGTTAATTAGCTAATACTACTCTCATCTGTGTATAGGAAGAGTTTAATATGTTGGCTCTATGTCTAGAAGAGTTCATTCAAACACTAACCTTCCACTGGTGTTTTCTGACTATAAGCAATATTCTCCCCAGCACTGGAATACATAATACCTAGAGAATCCAATTAGAAATCTCTTAAAATCTACAAGGAAACATTGAGAGAGCTGTCCTATTTATTTACCCTAATCTCTATCCACTTCAAACAGCAATCCATGAATACCTACATACTGTGTAGCTGAACCTCCAATGTTAGTAATCTTTATAATGTACTTTGTACTAGAGGCTTCAAGCTCCAACCAGTATCATCAGAACCACCACCAGATATAGGGCTATCATTAGTACCAGTTCCATACAGTAAAGTCCTAAATAAAGTACCGCCAGATATACCAGAAGGATTATTGAATATTTGAGTGTGTGCTACATTAGTTGAATTTCTATTCCTCTGGATTAGGTTAACTGCGATAGTGCCTACTGTAGTAATTGTAGGAGCTTCGTAAAACTCTACTTGTAAAACTCTGTCTGAAACTATATCCACCACTTTCATAGCAACCTCATGTATGTCGGAAGGTGTTCTAATCTCAAAGTAATAAGAAGTCCCATTATTTATTACAGGTAGAATCTGCGAATATCTATAAGCCTGTCCTAAGTGTCTGCTGTGGTGTTCTGGTGTCATTGCAATAAGAAACTGTGATTCATAGTCTACATACGGAAATGTGAGCTTTGGCATAGTTATTACTTCCTTTATTTTCTTTGTCTTGCAATTAGATCTTCTATCAAGAACACTATCTAATAAATATCTTAAGAAGCAAGGTTTTATAACATTAACCGAAAGTTATCTATAATTAAGTAATTCTTATTGAACCGATGTGTACCGAACGGTACGCACAGTGGTGTGAGAGGTCGCTGAATAAAATAATTATTCAGCTCCTACTCGATTACAAATTAAGGTTTAAACTGCAAAGTTCAGCATATCATAACCAACTATTGTAAATTTATTAAAGTTTTGTTACAATAATTTGTATAGAATAAATGGAGGAATATTATGGAAAACGACTATAAGAAGAAATTTTATAAAAAATGGTGGTTTTATTTAATAGTTATATTTATTATTTTGGGTGCTGGGACAGGCTATTATTTTTATACTGCTCATGCAGCGGGGAAAATGTCCGAAAATAATTTTAATAAGAATATAAGTATAAATAAAGAGGGCACAGTAATTCTAAAAGATAAGACAAAGGCAGCAGTAAAAGTTAGAAGTGAAAATGAAATTTATGATGAAATACACAAAATGGCAAATACAAAAATTGTAGCTGAGGACAATAAGGTATGGGGGCAAATTAAAATTACTCCTGAAGTTTGTAATAAGTTAATAGTTGAATTAAGTTATTCAAACTATGCTGATAAAGATGCTTTAATAAAGTGGCTTATGGAGTGGAAAAATAAAAACTATTCTAGTAGTGTTGAAATACATAATTATGTATGGAGTAAGTTAAATGGAAATGTAGGAAAAGCAACGGAGCTGAAAAAGTAAAGGGATAAAAATATTCCTTTACTTTTTTATTTTATAGGGTGAAAAGTGTACCTCTATCTATAAGTTTCCCTTTAGACAAAAATATAGGTCTTATGTCTTCCTGTATCAAAAATTTTAATACAGTATTTTTATACAAATAATTATTTAAATCACCGAAAAAAGCAATATTTCCTTCTTCTAAAATGCCACAGGTACCACCTATAAAACCATAATTTAGTCCTGGTAATTCAATGTCACCAGGTGGAAGGAGCAGAACCTTCATACCATTAGTTTTAAGAACATTATGTATTTTTATATCACTTGTAATAGCAGCAGAATCACTTATAAGAGCGGTAGAACATTTGCTATAACCCTGTTTTACATCACATAATTTTTTGCCTTTTATTTTAGATAGTAAATTTTTATCTGTATATTTTAAATTGTGTAAAAAAATATGCTTTGTGTTCAAGGCATTTAAACATATATCTTCAGGATATTTATCTTTAAGGTTTTTATAAGTTTTAGTAACATTATAATCTAAATTGTCTATTATATTTATGAAGGATGTATCCATATCCTTGTGAACTATTATATTCTTTTTATCTATAATGTGAAGAAGCATGTCAGGGTGTCCGCATACAGCATTGTACAAGTGGCCACTAGGTGGAACTATTATAGAATTAAATCCATTTTTATACAGGTTTTCTTTTTCAGTTTCGCTGGTTCTGAAATCTATTAATACATTTTTCAATTTTATATACCTCAAAAATTTAAAATTATTTATTTTATTTTAGCATAATTTTTTTATTTTTACTTAAAATAAAATGCATATACATTTAGATTAAACACATACTACTTGTAAGAAAGGAGTGAGAATATGCTTCTAAAAAGCATTGTATATAACGGAGAAAAAGAAGATATAATAGATGGATTAGAGTATATAAAGCACAATTTAGAGTTAAAAGGAATAAAAGTAGGCATCTCAGAAAGTATAGAAAATAGAACTCACTTCGTTAAAATGTTTTGCAGCGATGAATTTTTTAATTCCCGAGTGGAATACAATTTTAATCTGTATTTAAGTATGGTTTTATATGAAATTATGACTAAAGAATTTTATAATAAAAAATTGATAGAATTTCTAAATGAAAATTACTTTTTCCTTAAAGCCGAAGAAATAAAAGATCTAAAGAGCATTTGTAAGGATTCCTTTCTATGCAATGGAAAAATAAAAGATGAAAATGAGGTATATTATATAAATAGGAAAAATTCAATTACAAAGAAAATATTTTCCTGTGTAAGTGAAAATGAGTTGATAAATATAGAGGGATTTATTAGATTTAGAATTAAAGAGATGGAAAGTGATTTCCAGGCTATAGTAGATAAATCAGTAGAAAAATATATGATAGATAAAGAGTATAATGAATTTATCAACCTCTTAAAATATTTTGTAGACATACAAGAGAGTAAAATAGATGAGGTGAATATATATCCCGATGCCAATGAAAGATATATTATTAAGGATAAGGATGGAAAAGATATAGGCAGAGATTTAGTAAAGAATTTAAAAAACACAAAGTATGATAGTAAGGAAAATCAGGAGGATATAATTATTAGCGGTCTTATAACATTATCACCAAGAAGTATAGTTATTCATAATGTAGAGGAATTTAAAAAAAGAGAATTAATAGATACCATAAGTAATGTGTTCGAAGATAAGGTTAAATTCTATGATGATAATGAAGAAAGAGAAAGTTTAAAGGATAAGCTAGAAAAAATAAATAAAGATCTTATAAAAGTTTGAGTTAAGTATTTAGTTATTGACATATACGAACTTGTAGCATAAAATATGTCTTATAGAGATTATAATTGATAAAAGCTATGAAAAGGAAGAGTAAATATATACTGTTCTAAGAGAGAGAAATCATTTGCTGAGAGATTTCTTGAATAAGATTTATTGAAAACCACCTTTGAGTTAAAGGCTGAATTGAGTAGGCTATTTCGTTTATCGACGTTAAGATAATAAGTGAATACTGATTTTGATGCAGTATTAATTTGAGTGGAACCGCGAAACAAACTCGTCTCATTATTGAGATGAGTTTTATTTTTTGTTATCAGGAGGTAAAATTTATGGTTAAAGTTACATTAAAAGATGGTAAAGTTTTAGATGTGGAACAGGGAACATCTATTGAAGAAATTGCTAAAAATATAAGTATTGGTCTCTATAAAAAGAGTTTAGGGGCTAGGGTTAATGGTAAAAGAACAGAATTAATGGCAAAAATAGAAGAGGATTGTACTCTTGAAATATTGACTTTTGAAGATGCAGACGGAAAATGGATATTAAGACATACTGCTTCACATATATTAGCTCAGGCAGTAAAGAGACTATATCCAAAGGTAAAATTGGCTATTGGTCCAGCTATAGACAATGGATTTTATTATGATTTTGATGCGGATTTTCCAATAACAGTAGATACTTTAACTGCTATAGAAAAGGAAATGTCTAAGATAGTAAAGGAAAATTTACCCCTTGAAAGATTTGAACTTCCAAGAAATGAAGCTATTGATTTTATGAAACAAAGGGGAGAGGACTATAAGGTAGAACTTATAGAAGATCTACCTGAAGGAGAAATAATTTCATTTTATAAGCAGGGAGATTTTACGGATCTCTGTGCAGGACCCCATGTACCTTCTACTGGAAAAGTTAAAGCTTTCAAGCTCCTTTCAGTGGCCGGAGCTTACTGGAGAGGTAATGAAAAAAATAAAATGCTTCAAAGAATATATGGTACAGCCTTTGTAAAAAAAGCTGAATTAGATGAGTATCTAAATATGCTTGAAGAAGCTAAAAAGAGAGATCATAGAAAACTTGGAAAAGAACTTGATTTATTCAGTATTCATGAAGAAGGACCTGGTTTTCCATTTTTCCATCCAAAGGGAATGGTTGTTAGAAATCTTTTAGAGAATTATTGGAGAGAAGTGCATACAAAGGCAGGTTATGATGAAATAAGAACTCCTATTATATTAAATGAAGAGTTGTGGCATCAATCAGGACACTGGGATCATTATAAAGAAAATATGTATTTTACAAAAATAGATGACAATGATTATGCTATAAAACCTATGAATTGTCCTGGATCTATATTGGTTTACAAGAATTCAATACATTCCTATAGAGAACTTCCAATAAGACTTGGAGAACTTGGACTTGTGCACAGACACGAAAAATCAGGAGCACTTCAAGGTCTTATGAGGGTAAGATGCTTTACTCAGGATGATGCTCATATATTTATGACAAGAGATCAGATTACAGAGGAAATTTTAGGAGTAATAAAGCTCATCGATTCCTTTTATAAAGTGTTTGGATTTGAATATTTTGTGGAACTTTCCACAAGACCAGAAGATTCTATGGGAAGTGATGAAGATTGGGAAATAGCTACTAAGGGATTGATAGAGGCATTAAATGCAGTAGGTCTTAAATATGAAGTAAATGAAGGGGATGGAGCTTTCTATGGCCCTAAAATAGATTTCCATCTCAAAGATTGTATAGGAAGAACATGGCAATGCGGTACAATTCAATTGGACTTCCAGATGCCTGAAAGATTTGATTTAACTTATATTGCTGCAGATGGTGAAAAGCATAGACCGGTAATGGTTCATAGAGTTGTATTTGGAAGTATAGAAAGATTTATAGGAATACTAATAGAACATTATGCAGGAGCCTTCCCTACTTGGCTTGCACCAGTTCAGCTTAAAGTTATGAATATAACAGAAAATCAAGTTGAGTACTTAAATGAAATAGTTGCAATACTAAAGAAGGAAGGATTCAGAGTAGAAAGTGATATAAGAAATGAAAAGATTGGATACAAAATCAGAGAGGCGCAGCTTCAAAAAATACCATATATGCTGATAATAGGAGACAATGAGATGAAAGGTGGAAATGTTTCCGTACGAAGCAGAAAAGAAGGAGATTTAGGAAGTTTAAATATAGAAGATCTTATATTAAAATTAAAAGCTGAAATAGATGAAAAAGTAAATAATTTATAAATATATTGACAATCTATGAGATAGGTAGTATAATGTTATATGTCAAGAAGAAACATGCCGTTTCTCACCTTACAGCATTGCTAGTTAGGTTTATTTTAATCTTTGATTATTATTGAGGACGGCATTTGTCGTCCTTTTTATTTTGTATAAATACCTATCCTAGTGATTATTTACTAAGGTCCTTGCCTCATAATATATGAGTGACAACAGTATATGACAGGGTATTAATTTATCTAGACCTAAAGGATTGCAAGAGTTTGATGAGTAAGCTTAATTGATTATGCATGTTTCTTTTTTATTAAGTTCGGAGGTGAAAATCATTAGTAAGAACAGTAAATTTCTCATTAATGAAGAGATTAGAGAAAAAAAAGTAAGGGTTATAGGAAATGATAATTCACAGCTTGGGATAATCTCCACTAGAGAAGCTATAGAAATGGCTGAAGAACAGGATTTAGACTTAGTTCTTATATCACCAGGTGCAGACCCACCAGTTTGCAGAATTATGAACTTTGGTAAGTTCATATATGAGCAAAATAAAAAAGAAAAAGAAAATAAAAAAAATCAAAAGGTAGTAGTAATTAAAGAAATTAGATTGAGTACTACTATTGAAGAACATGATATATCAATTAAAGCTAACAATGCTAGAAAATTTTTACTTGACGGAGACAAGGTAAAAGTTACTGTTAGATTTAGAGGAAGAGAAGCGGATTATGCCTTCAAGGGCAATAAAATATTGGATAACTTTGTTTCTAAACTAGATGACATTTATGTCATCGAAAAAAGAGCAAAGCTTGAAGGAAGAAATATGACAATGGTTTTAGCTCCTAAAAGAGCATAATCGAGGGGAGGAAATTATTATGCCAAAAATGAAAACTAAGAGAGCAGCAGCTAAGAGATTTAAGCTTACAGGTACTGGAAAACTTAAGAGAGCAAAGGCTTTTAAAAGTCACATATTAACTAAAAAGAGTACAAAGACAAAGAGAAACTTAAGAAAAACTGGATATGTTTCTGTAACACAAGAAAAGACAATGAAGAAATTGTTACCATACCTATAAGGGGATTGGTTTTTAAGGAGGTTTTTTAAATGGCAAGAGTAAAGAGAGCTATGAATGCTCGTAAGTATCATAAAAAAATATTAAAACTTGCAAAAGGTTACTATGGTGGAAAGAGCAAGTTATTTAAAACTGCTAACGAAAGTGTTATCAGAGCATTAAGAAATGCATATGTTGGAAGAAGATTAAAGAAAAGAGATTTTAGAAAGCTTTGGATAGCTAGAATAAATGCAGCTACAAGAATAAATGGTCTTTCTTATTCAAGATTCATTAATGGAATCAAATTAGCTGGTATAGATCTTAACAGAAAAATGCTTTCAGAAATAGCTATAAATGATCCTAAAGCTTTCTCAGAGTTAGTTGAAGCAGCTAAGAAACAATTAGCTTAGGTCTGTAAAAATAAATAACAAATCATATATATTATATATTGTATGTGTACATATATTAATCAAAGGTTTATGATTTAATTAGAATACAAAATAATATAGTATATTGATGAGTTATTTTAAATTTGTATATAAAAAACAGCCTATTAGGCTGTTTTTTTATTAAAAGAGTGTTATTAGTTTTGTATTAATGCTGTGAAGTATGTTTACCCTTTAAAGTAAGGATTGATATAATATTGGAAATTATAAAAAGTAAGGATAATACGATAATTAAGGACATAAAAAAGCTTCAGGAAAAGAAGTATAGAAACATTTATAATAGATTTATAGTAGAAGGATTTAGGTTTGTTTCAGAAGCATTGGAATCAAATTTTAATGTAATCTATGTTATAATCAGTGAGTCTATAGAAGAAAAATTTGAAAAGATTGGTTTAAACCAGAAAATTAAGGGAAGTACTAAAATTATTAAGGTTTCAGAATCTATATTAAAGAGTATATGCAGCACAGACAATCCACAGGGAATTGCCGCAGTGGTAAGTAATAGAGAAATCAATGTTGACTATGATGAGGGATTTTATATATTAGCAGACAGGGTACAGGATCCAGGCAATATGGGAACCATTATAAGAACAGCAAATGCTGCGGGGGCAAAAGGCATTATAGTAACTAAAGGATCTGTAGATATATATAATAGTAAGACTTTGAGATCTACTATGGGTTCTATATTTAAAATACCTATAATAATAGATGAAGATTTAGTACATATAAAAGAATTTAAAGAGCAGGGTTTTAAAATTGTGGTGAGTTCTCTTGATACAAAAAATAATTTTTATGATATAGATCTTACTGGGAAGATCATTATTGCGGTGGGAAATGAAGGCAGCGGAATCAGTGAGGAGATTTATGGAATTTCTGATGTGAGAGTAAAAATACCAATGCCTGGTAATACGGAGTCATTAAATGTAGGTATAGCAGCGGGAATAATGATGTTTGAGGCTGTTAGACAGAAAAATAGTTGAAAAAGAACTTTATCCTAGTTATAATGTTAAATATAGTTTTATAAATAAACTTTGATGGAGAGAGTAAGTATAGAAGTTATCTTACAGGGAAAAGAGATTTTAAATTGAGAGTCTCTTTAGATAGAATATACTGAAGTTCACTCTGGAGTTCTGATGGTGAAAGTATTTTTAGTAATGTTTTTAGAAATATTCTGTAGCTTTCAGCGGTTAAAACCGATACATTTTTAAGAGGACATTTTTGTCAATTAGGGTGGTACCGCGGATACTTCGTCCCTTTAGAGGGGATAGAAGTTTTTTTGTTTTTTGATAGTTAATTTTGATCATAATTTTAAACAAAAAAGATTATTTGTATTTTATTAAATTGTCAAAAAGTATATTTACTATTTTAAAAATAATTTTATTTATAAGGAGAAAATTTATGAAGGAAAAATTAGAAGATATAAAGAAAAGTGCCATTGCTGAACTAAAAAGTTCTGTCAGCAAAGAAGAAATTGAAAAATTAAGAGTAAAATATCTGGGTAAAAAAGGAGAACTTACACAGATATTAAGGGGGATGGGTACCCTCTCAAAGGAAGAAAGACCTGTAATAGGTAAAATTGCCAATGAAGTAAGAGAGACAATAGAAGGTATAATAAATACATCTATGGATTCTATAAAGAAAAAGGAAAAGGAAGAAAAGTTAAAAAGTGAAGTTATAGATATTTCTCTTCCAGGAAAAAAGCAGACTATAGGTCATAGAAATCCACTAGACATAACTCTTAGAAAAACTGAAGAAATTTTCCGTTCCATGGGATTTACTGTGGAAGAAGGACCAGAAGTAGAATATGATAAATACAATTTTGAAATGCTGAATATACCTAAAGGTCATCCTGCAAGAGGTGAACAGGATACTTTCTATATAAATGATAACATAGTTTTAAGAACACAGACTTCACCAGTACAGATAAGAACTATGTTAAATCAAAAGCCGCCTATAAAGATGATATCCCCTGGAAAAGTATATAGATCAGATGCAGCAGATGCTACTCACTCTCCTATTTTTTATCAGGTAGAGGGACTTGTAGTAGATAAGGGAATAACTTTTGCAGATATGAAGGGAACTCTTGAAATGTATATAAAGAAGATGTTTGGAGAGAATGTGAAGACAAAATTCAGACCTCATCATTTCCCATTTACAGAACCTTCAGCAGAACTTGATATTTCCTGCTTCGCCTGCGGGGGAGAAGGCTGTAAGGTGTGTAAGGGAGAAGGCTTTATAGAAATGTATGGCTGCGGTATGGTTCATCCACAAGTTCTAAGAAATTGTGGTATAGATCCAGAAGTATATAGCGGCTTTGCCTTTGGAGTAGGACTTGATAGAATAGTTATGCAGACTCTTGGGATAGATGATATAAGACAATTATATGAAAGCGATATGAGATTTTTAGATCAATTTTAAAAAATAATCAATCATTGAAAAGTTTAAAAGTTTAAATTGTTTTTTATTTTATTTAAACAATTTTAATAGAAATTAAGATTTAAGAATTAAAATTAGAGATTTTTTTGAGCTTCATTTAAAAATTCAATATAAACTTTTATCAGCAAAGCCAAAAAAATTTACTATAACTTTCAATTCTTAACTTTTAATTCCTAACTAAATAAATTGGAGGTAAATTTTATGAAAGTACCAGTAGAATGGTTAAAGGATTATGTTCACATAGATTTAGATGCAAAAAAGTTAGGAGACGCCTTAACTCTATCAGGATCAAAAGTAGAAGAGGTAATAACCAGCGGTGACGAAATTCAGAAAGTGGTTACAGGAAAAATATTAAAAATTGAACCCCATCCTGATGCAGAAAAGTTAGTGGTATGCCAGATAGAAGTGGGAGAGGACTTACCTATACAGATAGTAACTGGAGCAAATAATATGCAGGAGAATGATATTGTACCAGTGGCTCTTCATGGTTCAAGTCTTCCTGGAGGCATAAAGATAAAGAAGGGGAAATTAAGAGGAATTCCTTCTAATGGTATGATGTGTTCAGAGGAAGAATTGGGCCTCGCTGAAGAAGGCACTGCTCATGGACTTATGATTTTACCTGAAGACACTGTGGTAGGAAAAAATATTAAAGAAGTATTAAATCTTGATAAGGCAGTAATTGATTTTGAAATAACCTCTAACAGGCCAGATTGCCTTAGCGTAATTGGAATTGCCAGAGAAACAGCTGCAACTCTTAATACAGAATACAAAATGCCCGAATTAAATTATAGCTGTAAGAGTACAGCTAATATCAATAATGAGATAAAAGTAGAAATAAAGGACAGTCTTTGCAGAAGGTATATGGCAAGAGGCGTAAAAAATGTAAAGATAGAAAAATCTCCTGCCTGGCTTGAAGAGAGACTTCTTCAGGCTGGAGTCAGACCTATAAACAATATAGTGGATATAACAAATTTTGTAATGCTTGAATTAGGTCAGCCTATGCATGCCTATGATAAGAGAGAGATAACTTCTGGCAGTATAGTAGTGGAAAAAGCAGAAGGAAATGAAAAATTTACAACTTTAGATGAAGTGGAAAGAGATTTAAATAGTGATATTTTGACTATTAAGGATGGCGAAAATATAGTTGGTTTAGCCGGAATTATGGGAGGGCTTGATTCAGAGGTTAAGGAAGATACTTCTGAAATAATATTTGAAGCTGCAAATTTTGATGGAACAAATATAAGAGTTTCTTCTCAAAAATTAAATATAAGAACAGAAGCTTCTGGAAGATTTGAAAAAGATTTAGATCCAAATCTTGTGGAAATGGCTATGAACAGAGCCTGCAATCTCATAGAGCAGCTGGGGGCAGGAGAAGTAATGGAAGGGACTATTGACATATATGATAATCCTGTAAAAGAACATTCTGTAGAAGTGGATACAAACTGGATAAATAGTTTCCTTGGACTTAACCTATCTAAAGAAGACATGAAGTCATACCTAGATAGACTGGAATTAAATACTGAAATTTTGGGAGATAAGCTTATAGTTAATGTACCTACCTTTAGAACAGATATAAATATAAGAGAAGATGTAGCAGAAGAAATAGTGAGAATTTATGGATACAATAACGTACCTTCTACTAATCTTAAGGTTTCCAGTGTAAGAACAGGAAGATACAGAAATCAGATTATTAAAGATATTGCTTTGGATACCCTTCTTGCCTGCGGTTTAAATGAAGCCATAACTTATTCCTTCGTAAGTCCTAAAGTATTTGATAAGATACTTTTGCCAGAGGAAAGTATTCTTAGAAGAGCTGTAGCTATAAGAAATCCGCTGGGAGAAGACTATAGTATAATGAGAACTACTACAGTTCCGTCTATGATGGAAGCTCTGGCTAGAAATTATTCAAGGAATAATGAAATAGTAAGACTTTTTGAAATAGGAAGAGTATATATTCCAGCGGAAGAGGCAGATAAGATACCAGAAGAAAAGAATATAATAACTGTAGGTTTGTATGGAAATGCAGATTATCTGGATTTAAAGGGAGTAGTAGAAAATATAATTGAAACTCTTGGCATTAAAAATGTAAATTACGAAAGAGAAATTGAAAATCCATCTTTCCATCCTGGCAAAACAGCCAAAGTTACTGTGAAAAATAAAGTCATAGGAACTTTAGGAGAAATTCATCCAGATGTATCAGAAAACTATGGAGTAGACACTGCCTGCTATATAGCTGAAATAGATTTTGATTTTATAGTAGAAAATGCAGTTATTGAGAGAAAATATAAGCCATTACCTAAGTTTCCGGCAGTAACAAGAGATATGGCATTAATACTGGATGAAGATATATTAGTTCAAAGTATAGAAGATATTATAAGTAAAAAAGGCGGCAATATAGTTGAAAGCTTTAAATTATTTGATATATATAAAGGTGCACAAATAGAAGAAGGAAAGAAAAGTGTTGCCTATTCTATAACCTATAGATCAGAGCATAAGACTCTTACAGATAAAGAAGTGGATAAAGCTCATGGTAAGATATTAAGTACTCTTGAACATGTATTAGGAGCTCAGCTAAGGTAGTATTTATTTAAGAGAAGAGAGTGTAAAGTTGATTAAATTTTTGTTAACTTTATGCTCTCAAATTTTAAACTCTCTGTCATTATAAGTTGTGTACTAGGTAATAATATGTTAAAATTAAAACTAGATGAATCTAAGAGGGTGTTAAACATGAGTTCCGTTACTGTAAGAGTTAATAACAAAGAATATAAACTAAAAGGCGACGAAAGAGAAGAATATTTACATGCAGTTGCTACTTATGTGGATAAAAAGATTAAGAACATAATGGAAAATAATTCTAAATTAAGTACAGCAGAGGCCTCTATTTTAACTGCATTGAATTTGGCAGATGATTTGTTTAAAGCTGGTTACTATAATGAAGAACTTTCCGATGAAATTGAAAAATTAAAAAATAACATAAAAAGTACTAAAGCTGAAATGGATGAACTTAAGGAAGAACTTACGAAGGTAAATGAAGAAAAAGAACAGCTTTTAGTTAAAGTAGAAGAACTTAAGGTAAATGAAGATACAATAGAAAAGGACAAGCAGATAGAAGAACTTACTCAGGCAGTAAATTTAAAACGAGAAAATAATGAGAAATACCTGGGTGAAATTAATCGTTTAAAATATGACAATAAAGATCTTAAGTTTAAACTGCAGACTGCAAAATATAAGATAATGGATTTGGAAAATAAGTATCTGGAAGGTCAGATTGCCTTGGCAAAGACTAAGAAGGAAGTCATAAAGAATATTAATAAGAAGTAAAGTAAAGGGAGTGCTGGATGTATTCCCTTGTTTGTTTTTTGACTGATAAATAAAGGATGATATTTTTTATAACAGAAAAACTCAAGGCTTGTTAGCCTTGAGCCATAATAATATCATATATTGCATACTAGCAACCGGATCCAGAGGTAGCTATTGCTCCAAGTGTTGCATTGTTGATATTAAGTGTGCCAACAGTAGCTACACCAACAACAGTAGCTACTACAGTATAGGTGCAGCAATCTTTAAAACAAGAATCACAATCGCAAACGAAAAATGAAAATGTTGTGGAAGAAAGTGCTGCTAATGAACCAAGAGCCCATGAAGGTCCAACTGGTATAGGTGTAGTTTGATTACCACAAAGTTTGAATACTTGTATACTTAATGTTCCAACAAAGGCAACGTCAACAACAAGATTACTTGCAAATTCCAGTTTAATACATGGATTTTTTAATTTTGAAGTATCTAAGCTAAGGGAAGCAAGTGTAAAAGTAGTGCCAGCAGTAGTAGCAACTGGTACTGTAGTTGAACTAGGACATCCACATTTTATTATAGTTGGATAATTTTTGTGATCATCGTAGTCGTCTTTTCTTCTCTTCTTGCAAGGTTCACAATCGTCATCATAATAATAGTCTTTTCTTGACCATGAATTCATAGATAAAATCCTCCTTTGGATTACATAAATTATATTAAAATACTCGGTTAATAATCAATTTCATGATTTTATCATTAGTTTCTACTATAATATATGAATTTTTTTGTAAAGAGTGATGATAAAACTTCATATCCATTAAATATATTGCATGGAATGGTTATTATCATCAGTATGAACTGGCATTTTTATAATGCCATTTTTATTATAGTAGAGACTAAGACATATTTATATTTAAATAGGTGAATAACAGTGAGATGTTTAATCTTCACTTAAATCCTCGTCTTCCTCTTCCTCATCGTAATGGTCTGGGAATAATGGCTCCAAGTTTTGATCTGGATAGAATTTAGGAACTGGAGCTCTTTCAAATACTTCACATGGTTTTTCCTCAGGTTCTTCTTCACATGGTTCTTTTGGAACTGGGCAATAGTCATAAGCTGGTATTAAAAGCTGAACGATGAGCTCGCATTTAACAATGATGTAGTAGCCTAATGTAATATCTAATACGGAGTTTCCATCGCAGTCTTTAGTTAAATCACCAGCTAAGGCATCTGCAACCATTTCAAGTTTTATAATATTGGAATCTAAATCTTTTGGATGAACAGGAGGTACAAAACTTGCAGAAATTTCAGCTATGGAGTCAGGACAATAAAATTTTCCTATAACATCTGTTCTATTAATTTCGTAGAATTCACTTTTGTTTACACCATCGCAATCAATGTAATCTGCATAGAAAGAAATAACATAGGAAATAATAATCTTTTTAAAGCCTTCCTTCCCTCTGATTGGATATTTATCTACAGATAGAAGAGTTATATTGAAATCTCTACTTCCGATATATCTCTTAGGATCTTTAAGGGGATCGCTCCTCAGCTCAGAATCTGTTTTTGTTGTATCAGGTCCTTCATCATATACAAGACATCTTTTTATTAGGCATTGATCAAATACTTTAGGGATTTCAACACAAACCAATTCAGAAGGATCTGGTAAACGCCCTTGTTTATTTACAAGTCCAGGACGTGGAACAAATTTATTAAAGTTAATGGACATAAATTCTCCTCCTTTTGGAAAATTCTTATAAATGTAAAATTATCTAGTACTTACAATACATACTATGCAGTGCTATTAAAGTTGTGATATATAAACTTTAATAAACTTACTTTTTAATTATTATGTGTGCATAATAGTTTTTTGTGAAAATATAATTTTATAAAGGGGGGAGTGAGTGTGAATAGTGTATATCCTTGGCTGTATTTAGATTATGCAGATAATATATGGAAATTTTGGGTAAATGATAATGGAGAATTACTTTACAATATTATGTATGAAGAGGGAAAATGGACCAAAGAAAATGTAATTGATAAGGATGTACTGGAGTTTACTGTTTATATTCAAGAAGTTGGGAAAATTAATATTGTGTATAGTAACTATAGAGGAGAATTAAAATATTGTACCATGAGACATAAACAGTGGATAGGAAAAATTCTCTACACTAGAGAAAGTGATAGATCTCAAATACAGAATTTAAAAATCCAGATAATAGGGAAAAATATGCATATTTTTTATATGCTTATATCAGAAGATGCAACAGATCATGGTATACTTATGCATTGTAAGTGGAACGGAAGAGAAACAGCTGTTAATGCTCTGCAGGATATTATATTACTGCCGAATGTAGAAGAGTATTACAAAGTCAGCCTAAGGGGAACAGAGAATCTTGATATGATATTTATTACTGATGAAGGTAATGAAGCCTCTGTATACTACTGCAGCTTTCAGAAAAATCAATGGACGCCTCTAAAAAGGCTTTATGGCATACAGGGAGAAAATATTAGTCTTCAAATTCTAAGTGATGAATCAGAAATAAGTATATTGAACAGATCTAAGGAGAATTCTGTATACATTTTAGATCATGTCACTATGGATATAAATGGAGTTATTAAAGGCTTTAGAGTCTATGATACTAATAATAAACTAATAGAGCCTATATTATTTACTGAAAGTAACATATTGTATTGCTGCTGGCTGGAGCAGGGTGGAATTTTCTATTCTATTTTTGATGGTGAAGGCTGGGGAGATGCAATGTGCATTGAAAGCGGCAGTGGAGTTCCATTACAAAAATACAATGCCTGTATTTTTCATAAAAAATATAATTCAATTGATGAAAGAGAAGTATATGTTACTGATGAAACAGATCTGTCTATTTACATTCCAAGTGAGTTTGTAAAGAGAACAAAGAATATATCAGAAGATCATGGCAATGAGGAGGCCTTTTCCCTTTCACAGCCCAATGATAAAATAAAGAATATAAAAATTGAACTCCATAGAACAAAAGTCATAAATAAAAATCTAGATAAAAAGCTTTCAGCATTAAATATGCAATTGCAGAAAAAACAAAGATTTATAGAGGAATATGAAGAAAATATTTCAAAGGTATTAAAGGATAAGAGGAAACTGGAGGAAAATTATAAGGCATATTTGGAAGTTCATGAAAATAGTCAGAAGGAGCTTCAAAGTATAAAAGAAAAACTCTTAGAAGAAAAAAGCCGTACAGATATAACAGAAAAAAGGCTGCAGGAAACTGAGGAATATAAAGAATCTCTGGAAAATCAAGTTAAAAAGTTTGAGGAAGAAAAGAATATGCTTCAAAAAGAAATGGAACGAAAAGTGCAGGAGAATATACGTCTTCAACAGGAACTGGAGATGGAAAAGAATCAATCTATTATGGATAGATTGCTAAGAAGAAAGTAATATATTCATATTACAACTTATTTTTCCCCGCATATACTGAAAGAGAGTATATAAATAATTTTATGTTTTAGGGGGATTTTATGTGATATATTTAGATAACGCTGCTACTTCTTTTCCGAAGCCCAGTGAGGTTTATGATGAAGTCTTAAATTGTATGAAAAATTATGCTGCCAACCCAGGACGAAGCTCCCATGATATGTCTATAAAGGCTTCATCAAAAATTGCAGAAACAAGACAAGAGCTCAGTACTCTTTTTAATATAGATTGTCCTTTTAATATAATTTTCACTTGTAATGCTACGGAATCTTTGAATATGGCCATAAAAGGTCTTTTTAAAAGCGGGAATCATGTTATAAGTACAGTAATTGAACACAATTCTGTACTTAGACCATTAAATTATTTAAATAAGGCTGGAGTAGAACTTACACTGCTGGATGTTAATAGAGAAGGTTATATTGATATAGGTGAACTGGAGAAAAGTATAAAGAAAAATACAAAAGCTATTATAGTGAACCATGCTTCTAATGTTTTAGGTACTATTCAGGATATAGAAAAAATAGGTTCTGTATGTAAAAAATATGGGCTTATATTTATGCTAGATGCATCTCAAAGTGCAGGTGTTGTTCCCATTGATGTGGACAAAGCTAATATAGATTTACTTGCCTTTCCTGGACATAAGGGCCTTTTAGGACCACAAGGCACTGGAGGACTCTTCGTAAGGGAAGGAATTAAATTAAATAATTTTATTGATGGAGGTACAGGGAGCAACTCCAGTTCTATGGATCAGCCGGATTTTTTGCCAGATAAATTTGAAAGCGGTACTCTAAATACTCCAGGAATTGCAGGATTGTATGAGGGAATAAAGTTTATAAAAAAGATAGGTATAGAAAATATTGAAAAGAGGGAAAGAGCACTAACAGAATATCTTTTAAGTGAATTAAAAAAGATTTCTTATGTTGAATTGTATGGATTAAATTCAGTTGAAAATAGGGCAGCTGTAGTATCTATAAATATAGATGGTATGGATAGCTCAACCGTTGGCTATATTTTAAATAAGAATAATATAGCTGTTAGAACTGGATATCATTGTGCACCTCTAATTCACCATGTAATTGGAACTAAGGAATATGGTACTGTCAGAATAAGTCCGGGATATTTTAATACGGAGAAAGATATTGAAAAATTTTTAGATGTTATTAAATCTATATACAAACAAAACTTATCTATTTAAGTTTAATGAAAATAAATTACTGAGTGGAATTTGATTCCGCTCAGTATATATAAGATAAAAATGCTGAATATTTTTTAGAATGGATATATTTGTAATTAATAATTGTAATTTATCTATATACATGAAAAATCTGTTCTAATATATTCATATCCATTATCAGTTCTTATTAATCTGTACACTCCATAAATTTTAACTTTATTGCTTGTTATCTCTGATAGAATATCTTCTTTATTTTTACTCCTGAAAATTATAGATTTACTGCATCCTGAAACTATTTTCGAGGGGGTTGAAATAAACTCAATATTTATTTTCTTTTTCATAAGTTCATTATATAAATAGGTTGCCTGGCTATTAGAGGAAATAACTATAATATATTTATCCTCATATACTTTCATGATATCCACTCCTAATTATTTGAAAGCTGTTCTGAAAAATGAAAAAAAGTATAGTTTCTTTAATATATAATATGTCAAAAGAAATTTAATGTTAGTGAATTGGAAAAAATTGCACCTCTGAGGTGTAATTTTTTCAATAGTTCCTATTTTTCAATATAAGTATTTTGTTGTATAATAAAAAACATAATGCTTTAGGAGAGATGATAATGGAGAAAATAGAACTACTGGCTCCTTGCGGTGGTATGGAAAGTGTCTATGCAGCAGTACAAAATGGAGCAGATGCTGTTTATTTAGGAGGAAGTAGATTTTCAGCAAGAGCCTATGCTTTTAACTTTGATGATGAAAAAATTATAGAAGCATTAGATTATTGTCATATTTATGGAGTTAAAGTTTATGTTACGGTAAATACTTTAATAAAGGATATGGAAATAAAGCCAGTATTAGAATATATAAAATTTTTATATACAATAGGTGTAGATGCATTGATAATCCAAGATGTAGGATTAGCTTATTTAATTAGAAAGAACTTCCCTGACTTTGAAATTCATGCATCTACTCAAATGACTATACATAACGGAGAGGGTGCCAAATATTTTAAAAATCTAGGATTTAAGAGAATAGTACTATCAAGGGAACTTACCCTTGAAGAAGTAAAATATATATCAACGGAACTCAATATAGAAACGGAAGTTTTTGTGCATGGTGCCCTCTGTATATGTTACTCAGGGCAATGTCTTATGAGTAGTATTATAGGAGGCAGAAGTGGAAATCGTGGACGTTGTGCTCAGCCCTGCAGGCTTCCTTACACTATTTTAAATAAAAATACTGGTGAAGAATTTAAAGGACATATTTTGAGTCCAAAAGATATATGTACTCTTGAAAATATAGAGGATATAATTAATAGTAAAACAGCATCACTAAAAATTGAGGGTAGAATGAAAAAACCAGAATATGTAGCGGGTGTGGTGAGCATATATAGAAGGGCTATTGATAGTGTATATAATAATAGTACTTTTAATTATGCTGCAGAGATAAAAAAACTTAAGCAGCTTTTTAATAGAGAAGGCTTTTCAAAGGCCTATATGTTTGGAAATACTGGAAAGGATATGATGGCCTATTCTTTTCCTAAAAATACAGGCTTATTTTTAGGCACAGTAAATAGTGATTCAACTGTTACATTAGAGGAAGATATAAATATAAAAGATGGCATAAGAGTTCAAGAAGATGGATTTATAGTATCAAAAATTATAAAGGGAAATTCAGAGCTTGAAAAGGCAAACAGAGGTGACAGGGTAAAGATTTTTCCCAATAACTATAAAGCCTTTGATAAACTCTATAAAACTCTGAATGTAAAACTTTTGGATATATTATATGATAGTTTTAAGGATCCTTATGGAAGAAAAATTAATATAGATATAAATTGCAAATTTAAAATTGGTAATCCTTTTGAAATATCCTGTAATTATAATAGAAAGATTTTTATGATTAGTGGTGATATGGTACAAAAAGCCATAAAAAAACCTGTAGAAAAGGTGAAACTAGAGGATAATTTAATGAAGACAGGTAATACACCCTTTAATATTAAAAATATTAATTTTACACACTATGAGGATGGATTTTTGCCTATATCAGCTATAAATGCTGCCAGAAGATTATTAATAGAACAAATTACAGAATATATATGCAGAAGAAGCAGAAAAAATTTTGATAAATCCATAGATTTTAATAGAGAAAAGAAGACAAATAAATCTATGGAAAAACTTCTAGTATCTGTAGAAAATTTAGAGCAGCTAAAGGCATGTATTGATTGGGGCATAAGGAAGATTATAATAGATTGTTTTGGCAGAAATTGTGATATAAATATAGATAGTTTAAGCAATGTGGAATTATATTTAAAAGTACCAAATATAATCAAGGAAGAATTTAATTATGTTTGCAGTATTATAGATAAGAACCTCCATAATATCAAGGGAATTGTTACTGCAAATGCGGGAATTATAAATAAATATTGGGGTAAATTATCTATAATAGGTGATTATAAGCTGAATATATTTAATAAGTATACTTTGGACTTTTACAGCAATGATTTGAATGGAACTTATATAAGTACTGAACTAAACAGAAATGAAATAATTAAAATCATAAAGAATTCACCTATTCCCTGTGGTATATTATTATATGGGAAGTTAGAACTCATGGTAAATCAATACTGTGCTATAGGCAGTTGCTTTGGCGGAAAATCTACTCAATCAGATTGTAATAATAAGTGTAATCATGGAGATTTTAAGATTAAAGACAGGAGAGAAGAAGAATTTATAATTAAGACGGATATATTCTGTAGAAGTCATATATATAATTCATATCCTTTAAATTTAATCTCAAATTTAAAGGATATGAGCTCTCTAGGGAATATTAACTATAGAATAGATTTCATAGATGAAGATAAGCAGGAAGTTAAAAGTATTTTAGAGGCTTATAGCAGTGGAAAATTTCAAGAGGAATTAAAAAAATTTACCCGTGGACATTATAGGCGAGGAGTTGAATAATATTGAATGAAAAAGCCTTAAGAGTATTAGAATATTATAAAATAAAAAATGAAATAAAAAAATATACGCAGACTAGTGCGGCTAAAGATATAATAGATAATCTTAAACCCTATGACAATATATTTGAGATGAAGGAACATTTGGAGGAGACCGAGGAAGCACTAAAGCTTTTAGCTAAAAAGGGATCAGCACCTTTTGAGGGAGCTTACGATGCAAGAGATGCCATAAGCAGAGCGGGAAAGGGTTCTACTCTTATGCCTGTGCAGCTCTTAAAGATATCAAATATACAAAAATGTGCCAGAAGATTTAAAGAGTATATATCTCATAATGAGGAAGAGGAAAGTTTTAGAGTAATAGAAGATATATGTGAAGGCATTGTGCCGCTGAGAACGTTGGAAAATTCCATATTTAACGCAATTATAGGTGAAGAAGAAATATCAGATAGAGCAAGCACTGTACTTTTTAATATAAGAAGATCTCTTAGAGATAAAACTGCTTCTGTAAAAAATAAGGTGAATTCCCTTGTAAGATCCTATTCAAATTTTCTTCAAGAGAATATCTATACCATAAGAGGTGATAGATATGTAATTCCTGTAAAAGCGGAATACAAGGCACAGGTTCCAGGTCTTGTACATGATCAGAGTTCTTCTGGTGCTACACTTTTTATTGAACCTATAGGACTTGTGAATTTGAATAATGAGATAAAAGAGATAATGCTTAAAGAACAGGCTGAAATAAGTAGAATATTAGAGGAATTATCACAAAAAGTCTATGAAAATATAGTTTTAGTAGAGAATAATGCCAGTATTGTATACGAACTTGATTTTATATTTGCCAAGGCTAAATATGCCAGCAGAATAAATGCCATAAATCCCGCGGTTAATGACAATGGAATAATTGATATAGTTCAAGGAAGACATCCCTTAATTAATCCAGAAAAGGTTGTAGCTATGGATGTATATTTAGGTCGTGATTTTACTTCTTTAGTAGTAACGGGGCCAAATACTGGAGGAAAGACAGTTACTCTTAAAACCGTAGGACTCTTAGAACTTATGGCTATGAGTGGTATACTTATACCTGCCAGGGAAAATTCAACAGTGAGCTTCTTTAAAGAGGTATTTGCAGACATTGGAGATGAGCAGAGCATTGAACAGAGTTTATCTACCTTTTCTTCCCATATGACTAATATAGTTAATATTATGGGAAAAGCGGACTCCAATTCTCTTGTATTATTTGATGAGCTGGGTGCTGGTACAGATCCTACAGAGGGAGCTGCACTAGCAGTAGCTATTCTTGAAAATTTAAGAGAGAGAAATACAAAACTTGCGGCAACTACCCATTATAGTGAATTAAAAGCTTACGCTTTAAAAACAGAGGGAGTTGAAAATGCCTCAGTGGAATTTGATGTGGAGACTTTAAAGCCTACTTATAGATTATTAATAGGTATACCGGGAAAATCCAATGCCTTTGAAATTTCAAAGAGGTTAGGACTTCCAGATTATATAATTGATGAAGCACGAAAAGGTATTTCTAGTGACACACTTAAATTTGAAGATTTAATTCAAACTCTTCAGGAAAAGAGTATAAAAGCTGAGGAAAATGCAAGAAGGTCAGAAATGCTGAAAAATGAGGCAGAAAAAATAAAAGAAAAATATGAAGAAAAACTGTATTCTCTGAATTCTTCTAGAGAAAAAGCTTTAAATGAAGGAAGAAGAGAGGCAAAAAATATTATTGCTGAAGCTAAAGAGGAAGCAGATAGAATATTAAAAAATATTAGAGAACTTGAAAGAATGGGTTATTCCTCAGGGACTAGAGCAAAGCTCGAAGAGGAGAGAAAGAAACTTAAAGAAAATCTTGAGAATGCAGAAGAAAGTGCTCTGAAGAATTCACAAAATCATAAGGGATTAAACCGAGTAAAAGAAGGTGAGGAGGTATATATACCTTCTTTAAATATGAAGGGAATTGTGCTTTCACAGCCAGACAGTAAAGGAGAAGTACAAATACAGGCTGGTATAATGAAGATAAATGTAAAACTTAAAGATCTTTCAAAGGGAAAAGAAAATACCTCTATTAATAAGGAGTTAAAAAAGATAAGAAAGAGAGAAGCTAAGCTAAATTTAAGACAAGTTGCTTCATCTATTGATTTAAGAGGGATGGATGGAGAAGAGGCTATGTATAATGTGGATAAATATTTAGATGAAGCTTATCTTGCGGGACTTAACTCTGTAACCATAATCCATGGAAAAGGCACAGGAGTTCTTAGAAATGTTATATCGGATATGCTAAAGAGACATAAGCATATTAAAAGCTATAGACTGGGAAACTATGGGGAAGGTGGTGCCGGAGTAACTGTAGTTGAACTAAAGTAGATTTTCTTTTTAATAGTGAATTTTTAGAAATTGTATTATTGCTGTAAAACAATTTATATAGACATTAAAAAGCACTATCAAGTTTATTTGTAAATAAATTTGGTAGTGTTTATTTTTATCTAATATTTATATTTTATTTACTACTTTTATTGATTCCACTTCTGGATCTTCTGTACCTTGTACATAAAGTCCCGCAGATTTAAGCCTTCTTAAATAGTCAACTATTTCTTTAGTTATAATTTCTCCAGGACATAGTATTGGAATACCTGGTGGATAAGCCATTAAAAATTCTCCGCTTATCATACCAATGCTTTCATTTATTGATATAGAAACTTTAGTACTATTAAAAGCCTCTCTTGGAATTATGATTTGCTCTGGTATAGGAGGAATATCTATAAAATCAGATTTTGCAACTCCTTTTCCATAATACTTTTTACTTATTTCCTTTAAAACTTTTATAAGATAGTCCATATTTTCTTTTGTATCTCCAAAGGAACCAACTATTAAAACATTATATAAATCAGACAATTCCATTTGAATATGATACTCCTCAGAGAGAATCATATCTAGATCATAACCTGTTATACCTAATTCTCTACAGCTTATAGTTATCTTTGTGGGATCAAAAGCATAGGCACCATTATCTTCAAGGATTTCTTTTCCAAAACAATAGAATCCAGGAATTTTATTTATTTCATTTCTAGTGTAAGTACAGAGATCTATTGCATAATCAAGAAGTTCTTTACCCTGTAATGCTATTTGCCTTCTGGCACAATCAAGAGAAGCCATCAATATATAAGATGGTGAAGTAGTCTGCATTATATTTAAAATTTGCTGCACTCTGCGCATATCTATTCTATCTGAACAAACATGGAGTAATGAGCATTGAGTGAGAGCTCCTATTATTTTATGAGTGCTTTGGGCGCACATATCTGCTCCTGCATTTATAGCAGATATAGGTAATCTATCATTAAATCCAAGATGGGGACCATGGGCCTCATCGACTATTAATGGTATATCATAGCTGTGAACAATCTTGGCAATTTTCTTTATATCAGTAGCCACACCATAATAAGTTGGATTAATTATTAAAACAGCTTTTGCATCAGGATTTTCTTTTAGTGTCTTTTCCACTGTTTCAGGAGAGACTCCATGGGCAATGCCAACCTCTTTGTCTAGTTCAGGCTGCATATATACTGGAACAGCACCACTTAAAATAATGCCTCCTGTAACTGATTTGTGAACATTTCTTGGTATAAGTATTTTATCATTATTGCTTACTACAGACATAATCATAGCTTCAATAGCCCCTGAAGTCCCATGTACAGATATATAAGAAGCTTTTGCTCCATAGGCATCTGCAGCTAATTCTTGGGCCTTTTTTATGGGACCAGTGGGATGATGAAGACTATCTACCAATTTAAATACTGTTACATCAATTTTAAAAGCATTTTCACCAATGAATTTTTTAAATTCACTATCCATGCCTTGACCCTTTTTATGGCCAGGTACATGGAAGGGAACTGTATCTCTATTTACATATTCCATTAATGCATTAAAAAGAGGAGTTTCATTTTGATTAAGTTTATACAACTTTGGATAGCACCTTCTTTCAATATATAAACTTCAAGTCTTTAAAAATAAGGCTTGACATAGGTTTTTGAAACAATACTTATTATAGTTTAAACCTAATTCAATTGCAATAAAAAAACTAGTATAAATGATAATAAATTTTATGTATACAATAAGTGAATAATTACAAGAATATATGTCAATAATAGAACAATATAGGAGGTGTATTTATGGAATTAATTAATGCTAATGTTAGAAATAAAAAAGTTAATCATGCTGCAAAGAAAAATAGAAAGAATGGCTTAATACCGGGAATAATATATGGAAAAAATGTAGAAAATACTTTGTTTGAGATAGGCGAATTAGAATTACAAAGAGAGATAGCAATAAATGGAGAACACGGTATTTTAGAGATAAACATAGATGGTGAAAAACACAAGACACTTATTAAAGAAATACAGAAAGATCCTATAAAACATAAAATTATACATATTGATTTAGAAGATCTGTCTGGAAATAGAAATTTTACTACTGAAGTTCCATTGAATTTTAATGGTGAAAGTAACATAAGAAAATTTGGAGGCATACTTCAAAAATCAAAAGACAGTGTGAAGATAAGATGTCAAGCAGATAACCTACCTAAGAGTATTGATGTGGATGTATCAAATTTAAGTTTTGGTGATACATTGAGAATAGCAGATATTGAGGCAAGTTCAGAAATATCTATTATAGATGATCTTAACAGTATAGTAGTTACTGTTACAGGAGCTAGTGGCGGAGATATACCTGACGAGGGCAATGAAGAAGCAATAGATGAAACAAATGAAAATCAATCTTCCACTGCAGATTCTGGAAATGTGTAAAATTCATTGTAATAGCAGGACTTCATAATGCATTTTAGTATTATGAAGTCCTTACTAGTTTTTGTAGAAGATGAGAAAAGACGAAGCTTTTTCTCATTTGATATTTCTTCTTTGAACTTTATACTTTGCCTTTTCCTTCGTCCTTTTCCACTATTACGAATTACATTTTCAATATAATTATTTAACAATGTATACCTCAAATAATAATTTACAAAATTTACATAAAAATATTGTAAATAAGAACAAATATCTATGTTATTTTATGGATTTTATAGTATAATAAAAATATTGAATTATAGAGGAGGTTACATGAATGACATTTAAAGATAATTATGAACAATGGTTAAAGTCAGACTATATTGATGAGGAAACTAAAAAAGAATTAAAGAGTGTAAAAGATGAAAAGGAAATAGAAGATAGATTTTATAGAGAATTGGAATTTGGTACAGGAGGACTGAGAGGGATTATATCTGCGGGAAGTAATAGAATGAATATATATACTATAGGTAAAGCAACTCAAGGTCTTGCTGATTATTTAAATAAAAATTATACAGGAGAAATTTCTGTCAGCATAGCTTATGATTCAAGAAATATGTCAAAAGAATTTTCAGAAAGAGCAGCATCAGTTTTATGTGCCAATGGAATTATAGTAAATTTATTTGAATCATTAAGACCCACACCAGTACTTTCCTATACAGTTAGACATCTAAAGAGCAAGGCTGGAATAGTTATAACGGCATCACATAATCCCAAAGAGTATAACGGTTACAAAGTATATAATGAAGATGGAGGACAGGTAACTGATAAGGCAGCTAAAGAAATACTTGATTGTATAAGTAAGATTACTGAATTTAAAAATGTAAAGGCTATAGACTTGGGAAAGGCAAAAGAGGAAAAACTTCTAAACATAATTGGTGAAGAGGTAGATAAAACTTATATAGATAAAGTTAAGGCTCTTACAATAAGAGAAGAATTAGTTAAAAAGAATGCTAAAGACGTGAAAGTAATATATACTCCTATTCATGGATCTGGTAATGTACCTGTAAGAAGAGTGCTTAAAGAGCTTGGATATGATAACGTATTTGTAGTAAAAGATCAGGAATTGCCAAATGGTAACTTTCCAACAGCACCTTATCCTAATCCAGAGCAGCCATCAGTATTTGAGCTGGCTTTAAAGATGGCAGAAGATATAAAACCTGATGTAATTTTTGGTACAGATCCTGATTGTGATAGAATTGGGGTGGTAGTAAAGGATAAATCAGGGGAATATAGAGTTCTCACAGGCAATCAAACAGGAGTACTTTTAACTCACTACATTATTTCCTCTTTAAAAGAGCTTAATAAGCTGCCTGAAAATGGAGCAGTTATAAAGACTATAGTTACTTCTGAAATGACAAGAAAAATTACTGAAGACTTCAATGTAGAGCTTATAGATGTACTTACTGGTTTTAAATATATAGGAGAAAAAATAAAAGAATTCGAAAAGACTGGATCAAATACATATTTATTTGGATTTGAAGAAAGTTATGGTTGTCTGGCTGGAACTTTTGTAAGAGACAAGGACGCAGTAATAGGTGCTACACTAATATGTGAGATGGTACTGTATTATAAAAATAAGGGATTAAGTCTTTATGACGCATTAATTGATCTTTATGAAAAATACGGCTTTTATAAAGAAAGTCTAGTATCCTTAGAACTTAAAGGTAAGGAAGGACAGGAAAAGATTCAAAAAGCTATAGAAAATTTGAGACATGAATTGGAACCTGCTATAGACGGAGTGAAGATAGTAAAGAAATTTGATTATAAATTGAGTAAAGAAAAGGATATTTTAAATAATACAGAAAGTGTAATAGAACTTCCAAAATCAAATGTACTTAAATTTATATTGGAAGATGGTTCTTGGTTTGTTGTAAGACCATCAGGAACAGAACCTAAAATGAAAGTCTATATGGCTACAGTAGGTAAAAATCTTTCAGATGCAGATGAAAAGATGGATAATTTTAATAAAGCCGTTATGGAAATAATAAATAAGGCATGTGAGAACTAAATATATTAAGGCCTATTTAGTATAAAAACTAATATTAAATATTTAATTTAAGAGAATTTATCTATTTAATAAATTGTAATTGTAAAAAATTATTTAAAATTAAGTGGGAGATTACATTAATCTTCCGCTTTGCTTTTTGCTGAAATTTTACCTATAATATTCTTACTGATTCTTTGCAAAAATGATTATATTTATTATTACTGGAAGGTGAATTTATGAAAACAAAAGTTGATTTTAAAGAAAAAGTTTCTAAACTTATATTTTTGGAATTTAAAAAGGAAAGCATTTTAAATATATTTAAAATAAATGTAAATGAAAATTTACATTTACCCGTTAGACCTTTAAGGGTAGCGGATAAAGTTAAAAAAGGAGAAAAATTTGAAAAAATACCTGTATCTTTCTTTATAGAAGGCATGTTCTATGTATTAGGTGGAGATGATAAATTTAAATTTAATGATGACTATATAAATATATTGAATAAAAATAGTGAAGAAGCCGTTAAATATGTAAAGGGGATTATTTTTGATGAAGTGAAAGGAGGATCCTATGAAGATTCCTATATATTATTGAAAGGGCTTTTAAAGATTGAAAAAAGTGAAGAGAATTATGATAAATCTATTATGATTTTAGAAAATCTAAGAAAAATTGATAAAAGCTTTGAGCAGGAAGAATTAGATTTATTAGATGAGGCAGAAAAGCTTAAGGGATATTATAAACCATATTTTTATAAGGCTGTTATATATTACGAAGAAAAAAAATATGATGATTCCTGGTTTTATATTAATAATTATATAGAAAAAAGTAAAGATAATTCCAAACAGGTTTTAGAGATAAAGCATGTACTTTCTAATATAAGAGAATATGATAAGGGAAAGAGTCTTATACATGATAAACCTAAGGAAGCATTAATGCATCTTATTCCATTATTGGATGAATTTTCTAATGATGCTCTGTTGAATTTTTATATAGCTGTAGCCTATAGAGTACTAGGCAACTATGAAAAAGCCATTTATTATTTAAATGAAGCTGTAGCTATTGATAGCAGCATAGTTGAGGTTATAAACGAACTTGGACTTAATTATGCTGCTCTTAATAATTTTGGCATGGCTATAAAATATCTTAGAAAAGCCTTTGAAGCCACAAAGTCTATAGAAGTTTGTACTAATTTAGTTATGTGTTATTTAAATAATGGAGATACTAAGCAGGCAAAATTACATTATGATATTGCAAAGAAGATTAATCCTAAAGACGAGATAGTACTTGAACTACATAAAATTTTTGAATAAAATTTTATGTAAAAGTTTAAAAATTAATTAAATATTTTAAAATTTAACAAGATACAAAGATGTATTTTATCACTGATTGTAAAACTTTTAGAGTCAGTATATAATAATATTAATGATATGAATAGTTAGGGGAGAAATTTTATGAAAGTAAAGAAAGCCATAATACCTGCAGCAGGATTAGGAACCAGGTTTTTGCCAGCAACAAAGGCACAACCTAAAGAGATGCTTCCAATAGTTGATAAACCAACTATACAATACATAGTTGAAGAAGCTGTTTCCTCTGGAATAGAAGAGATACTTGTGATAACAGGCAGGAATAAGAGAGCTATAGAAGATCATTTTGATAAATCTGTAGAACTTGAAAAGGAACTGGAGAGTCATGGTAAAGATGAACTGTTAAGTATAGTAAAGGATATATCAAACATGGCTAATATATATTACATAAGACAAAAAGAGCCTAAAGGGTTAGGCCATGCCATTAATTGTGCAAAGACTTTCGTTGGTAATGAGCCCTTTGCCGTCATGCTTGGAGACGATGTAGTGGATAGTAAAGTCCCATGTCTAAAACAACTCATTAATTGTTATGATGAATATAAAACTACAATTCTTGGAGTTCAACAAGTACCTCATAAAGATGTATCAAAATATGGTATAGTTGATGCTATGCACATAGAAAATTATGTATATAAAGTAAAAAATTTGGTAGAGAAGCCTAAAGTTGAGGAAGCTCCTACAGATATAGCTATTCTTGGAAGATATATTATAACTCCTCAAATTTTTGATATATTAAGTAAAACTGAGCCTGGAAAGGGTGGAGAAATTCAACTTACAGACGCACTAAAGATTCTTATGCAGTCAGAAGCTATGTATGCATATACTTTTGAAGGCAGAAGATATGATGTAGGAGATAAATTGGGATTTTTAAAAGCTACTGTTGAATTTGCTTTGAAAAGAGATGAACTTAGAGAACCTTTTATTAAGTATCTATTGACCTTAAGAGAAAATCCACAATTTAAAAGCTTATACCATAAAGATACAATTTAAATTTATTTTTTCACCGCTATATAAAATTTTTATATAGAAACACTAAATTCATATCAAAAGGAGGTGAAAAAGTGAATTTTACAAAAGGTAAGACAATTAGTAGAAGTATATTTGTATTGTTAAGTAGTATGTTCTTAGTTATAGGTCTATTTAGTACAGTAAAAGCTGATACTAATAGTGATGTACATATAATATATGAAGGGCATGTACAAAACATAGGATGGCAAAAGGCTGTAAGCGATGGTCAAATGGAGGGAACTGTTGGTAAGGCGTTGAGATTAGAGGCTTTAAAGATAAACTTATCCAATGCTCCAAAGGGGATGTATGTTACCTATCAAGTTCATGTACAGAACATAGGCTGGATGAATCCCGTTAGTGGCTATAATCAGTCAGGCACTACAGGGAAATCCTTAAGACTGGAAGCTGTAAAAATTCAGTTGCATAATGCTCCTGCTGGGTATCATGTACAATATCAAGGTCATGTACAGAACATAGGCTGGATGAATTGGAAACAGGATGGACAAGTTGTAGGAACTACAGGAAAAGCCTTAAGACTGGAAGCAATTAGAATAAAAATAGTAAAAGATTCCGCAGCTTCACAATCTAATAACACACAAAATTTACCGCCAAGAATTTGTATTGATACACCAAAAGACAATACCAGTGTTAAGAATGGAACTAATCAAATATATATAGCAGGATGGTCCCTGAATTCTTCTGGTGTAAAAAATGTTAAAGTAAGTTTGGATGGTGTAGAAAAAGGTGATGCACACATAGGATTATCAAGGTCCGATGTAATTAAAGTATATCCAGGTTATAAAAATGGTGTAAATAGTGGTTTTAACTACAATTTAGATATTTCATCATTGCAAGCTGGTGGACATACTATAACTATTAAGAGTTTAGGAAATGATGGTTCTACAACAAGCAAAAGTTTGAAAATTAATAAACAGTCTGCCAATAAACCTACTGACAATAGCAAAAATATTACTCAATACAATTACTCTTTAGATCAAATGGTAGATATTCAATCAAATGATGGACAACCTCTTATGGAATCAAATGGAAGTTGGGTAAATGCAGATAGAAATTCAGTTAGAAACTATGTTAATCCTGAAAATTTTAAAGATTCTTATGGTATGTATCAATTTCTTAGATTAGATTATATCGATGGTATTACTGCCAATGATTTAAATAAAATTCTTTCAGGTAAAGGTGTATTGGAAGGAAAGGGCTCACAATTTCTTAGTGCCGCTAAAGCCAATAATGTAAATCCTATATATCTAGTTTCTCATGCACTATTAGAAACAGGCAATGGTTATTCTAAGCTTGCTAATGGAATAGAGGTTAATGGAAAGATTGTGTATAATCTATTTGGAATAGGTGCTTATGATGCCAATGCAAATTATTATGGTTCTCAATATGCATATAGAGAAGGCTGGACTAGTGTAGATGAAGCTATATATGGTGGTGCACAGTGGATATCCAATGATTATATAAACAATAGCAAATATAGGCAAAATACTCTATATAAAATGAGATGGAATCCTGCATCACCTGCAAATCATCAATATGCTACAGATGTACGCTGGGCATATAACCAGGTCTACAATATTAAAAGACTTACAGATATGGCAGCAGATCCATCTTTAAAATTTGATATACCACAGTACAAATAATTTTATAAGCATAGAGTTACTATTAATATTGATGCGTGGTCAATAAAATTTAATTGACAAATTAATAGTAATCTATACAAAGAGATAAACTGTACCCTATAAGGTAGACACAGAAAATAGTCTGTGTAACTTACAAGGTACAGTTTACTTTTTAGTTATTCTACTTTTATAATATAATTATTACTGAATTTTATTAATAAATATTGATCTGAAAAAGTTTGTATAATTAATATTTAAGTTTAATTTAATTATACAAGGATACCAAACTATTATTGTATATATAATGTTAATATATTGCAAAAATCAGTTATGGGATAAAATTAACTGTATAGGATAATTCCTTGACAATATATAGGTTAAAAGATATAGTAATATTTATGAACAAAAACAAACTTATACTGTCATTTATGGTATTAAAATTAGAAATGGGAGAATTAAAAGTATGAAAATGGTGACAATCTTAATTCCAGCTTATAATGAGGAAGAGGTTCTTGAAAAACTTTATGATAGACTTACAGAGGTAATTGCTTCAATTAAGAACTATGAATTTGAAATTCTATTTGTAAATGATGGAAGCAAAGATGATACTATTAATATAATAAAAAATTATAGGGAAAGAGATAAACGAATATCTTACGTAAGCTTATCACGTAATTTTGGAAAAGAAACTGCAATGATTGCAGGACTTGACTATGCAAAAGGAGATGCAGTTGTAATAATAGATGCGGATTTACAGGATCCTCCTGAGTTAATTCCTGAAATGATAAAATATTGGGAAGATGGATATGATGATATTTATGCAAAGAGAAGAGACAGAGATGGAGAAACTTGGTTTAAAAAGTGGAGTTCAAAGACATTTTATAGAATTCTTCAGGGAATGACTAAAATTCCAATTCAAAAGGATACCGGGGATTTTAGACTCTTAGATAGAAGATGTGTTGAAGCACTAAAAAAATTGCGAGAAACTCAAAGATACACAAAGGGAATGTTCAGCTGGATTGGATATAATAAAAAGGAAATATTATTCGATCGTGATCCTAGAGCAGCAGGGAAAACAAAATGGAATTATTTTAAACTTATGGATTTAGCTATAGAGGGGATAACTTCCTTTACTACTTTTCCACTGAGAGTGTCCAGTTTTCTAGGCATAGGAATATCATTCTTAGCTTTTATTTATATGATTATAATAATAGTTAAAACATTGATATATGGAGAAGTAGTTCAAGGATATCCGTCTTTAATGGTGGTACTTTTGTTTCTTGGAGGAGCACAATTAATTTCCATAGGCATAATAGGGGAGTATATTGGCAGGATATTTAATGAAACTAAAAAGAGACCATTGTACTTTATAGATGAATACAATAATGAAAAAGAGAAAAATAGTTAGTAAAGATGAGGTTATGTATTATTATGAATGTAGATAAATTAAAAGAAAGATATTTAAGAGAAGATATTATTGAAAAAATTTCTTATTTATTCTTTGGCGGACTTACTACTTTAGTAAATATAGTATCTTACTGGGCTTTAACAGCATTATTAGGATTTAATTATATTTATGCATCAATTATTGCATGGATTATTGCAGTGATTTTTGCTTTTATAACAAATAAATTATATGTATTTAAAAGTGAAAAGAAAGACTTTAAAAGTATAACAAAAGAAGCTATATCCTTTTTTACCTTTAGAATATTGACATTGGGACTTGACTTGGGCACTATGTTTTTAATGGTGCAAATAATTAAAACAAATGATATATTGGCAAAAATAGCAGCTAATGTATTAGTAATACTAGCAAATTATTTTGCCAGCAAATTAATCATTTTTAAAAAGTAACCTAAAGGAAAGGGATATTAAAACATGGAAAAAGTATGTGGATTTTTTAAGAGAAACCTATATATAATAGCAGCATTTATACTACCATTTATAATATTGACATTAGTATACATAAAAATGGACATGTCTCCCTTTGGTGGAAAATCTATATTGATTTCTGATATGAAGGGACAATATGTACATTTCTTTTCTTCTTATAGAGATATTTTACTTCAGGGAAAGAGTCTTTTATATTCATGGAATGCAGGAATGGGATTAAGTTTAATTGGATTAATTGCCTATTACCTTTCTAGTCCAATAACTTTTATTTTGTTGATTATTCCAAAGGAATATTTAACTGATGGTATATTATTAATGATAATGATAAAGATCAGTCTTAGTGGAAGCACTTTTGCGGCTTATATAAAATATAAATTTAAAAGAAATGATATAAGCATATTGATTTTTTCCCTTTTTTATGCACTTATGTCTTATTCTATTGTATATTCATATAATCTTATGTGGTTAGATGGGGTCTTTTTGCTTCCTATAGTATTAATTGGTGTTGAAAAGGTAATTAGAGAAAATAAATACATTTTTTTGATTATTACATATATATTATTGTTTATATCAAATTTTTATATTGGATATATGGATGCACTATTTTCATTTATATATTTTATAGCAATTTATTTTATAGAAAATGTAAAGTTTAGTTTTAGAGATTTTTTTAAGAAATTATACATGTACATATTGAGTTCTATTTTAGCTATAGGATGTACAGCTTTTATTATGATTCCTACCTATTATTCACTAAAGGCAGGAGAAAGTCCTTTTATGAATAATCTACCTGGCTTAGGTATAAATTTTAATATTTTTGATTTATTTAGTAAATTGCTAATTGGATCTTATGATAGGCCCACAGATGGTTTGCCTAATATATTTTGTGGACTCTTAGTTATATTGATATTACCTTTATTTTATGTTAATTTCAAAATCAAATTGAAAGAAAAATTCATATATACAGCTTTGTTTTTAATTATGCTTATAAGTATGGAGAATAGTCTTATTAATGTAGTATGGCATGCTTTTCACATACCTAATTGTTTCCCCTACAGATATTCATTTTTAACTTCATTTATAATGATACTAATATCCTATAGAGTGTATATGAATTTTAAATATATAAAATTAAGTCAGTTATTTAAATCTTATATTTTTATAGGCTTTATTGTTGTTATAATACAAAAATTTGGATATAATTACTTAGATGTAAAGAGTTATTATTTAACTTTTATATTTTTAACAATTTACTTTTTGATCTTTGCTTTTAAAATAAATTACAGTAAGAAATATTCTAAAATTATTACCTTAATACTAATTTTAACTGTATTTTGTGAAATGTTTGCCAGTTCTTTAATGCTTTATAATTCTGTTAATAGAATGCTTGGGTTTTCAGATAAAAAAGACTATATTAATTATGTAAAGAACTATAAACCTATATTTGAAGATGTGCAAAATAAGGATAAGACTTTTTATAGAATGGAAAAAAATTTCTCTATGACTCATAATGATCCTCTTTCCCTTGAATATAATGGAATAGCAAGTTTTACATCCACAGCTAATCAAGGCCTTAATAATACTCTAAATAGTTTGGGGTTTTATGGTGCTGCCAGTTCTCAGGAGATGGAGTATAAAGGTGCAACTATAGTAACTGATTCTATTTTTGGAATTAAATATATAGTATCACAGGACAATATAAATAATTACTATAAAGAATATAAAAAATACCATAATGCAGCTGTATATGAAAATTCTTTTGCATTACCAATAGGATTTATGGTGAGTGATAGTGTATATAGTGTAAACTTTTCTAATAATTTCTTTGAAAATCAAAATGAAGTCTTAAATAAAATGGTGGGTAATAAAGATAAAGTAAGTTATTTTAATAGAATTAAAAATGTAAATATAAAATTAAACAATGTATCAATATCAAAAGAAAATGGCATGGAAATTTATACTAAAATAAATCCTAATATAGAAGGAAGTATAGAATATTCCTTTAATAGTGAGAAAGATTATCCTATATACATGTATTTAAATGGAATTCAGAACGGTGAATTAGCGCAGGTTTATCTAGATAATAAATTATTAGATAATAATTATATTCATTACTACTATAAATCTTATATTTTGGAAGCTGATAACAGTTATAAAGAATCAAATAAATCAAAAATTGTAAAAATTGTGTTAAAAAATAATAGGTTGCCATTAAAAGATAGTCTTTTTTATTACTTAGATATGAATAATACAGAAAAAGCTTTAGGGGAACTAAATAATAATTCATTTAATATTAAAGAATATGGAGAAAATTTAATAAAGGGAAATATAAATGTTACAAATAAAAAAGTATTATATACTTCTATTCCTTATGATTCAGGATGGAGTGTAAAAGTAGATGGAAAAAAAGCAGATATTAAGAAGTCCTTGAATGCATTTATATCGGTAGAATTACAGGAAGGTAGTCATGAAATAGCTTTTGAATTTTTGCCTAAAGGATTTAAAGCAGGTGTTCTTATAAGTTTAATAAGTATTTTCATATTTATTGCTGTTATTTTATTGAGGCATATAAAGAAGCGTAAAATTTTTATAAGGAGATAAAATGATTTAATATGGATAAAAAATTAATAATAATTATAGTAACAACTGTATGCTTAATGGCTGCTTTTTTATATGGATATGATCTAGATAAAAAAAACCAAATGAAAGTTGTAAGTTTAAATAAATCCACAGAATTATATGATGAGAGAGAAGATATGAAATACAGTATTGATTCAATTAAATTTGAAAAGGGTATTGGAGAAATAAATGGATGGGCTATAGTAAATGGTATAGATTCCATAGATGTTAAACCCAGTGTCGTGTTAAGAAATGAAAATGATGATATGTATAAAATTAAAACAAGAATACAGAAGAGAAGAGATATCACTAAATTAATTACAAATGAAAATAAAAAATATGATAATTCTGGTATAACTTCTGAATTTTATATAAAAGATCTTCCTAAAAGACACAAATATCAAATAGGAATACAAATACAGATAAAAGAAGTCAAATATTTTATATGGACAAATAAAGATTTTTCTCTATAGATTATAATATTAAATTTAAGACAGGGGAACGAGATGATAAATAAATATATGGTAATTGGAAATAAAAAAAATGAATATTTAAATAAAATTTTAAGTATGGCACCTTTTTTTATTCTTTTAATCTCCATGATTATACTTCATAGATTTGAGAAAATGCAGCCCGGAGATGATTATTGGTTTCAACAGATACCACCTAAATATACTTTCTTTAAGTATGTAGAGTGGAGGTATTTTGATTGGTCTGGAAGAGTGAGTGTAGAAAGTGTACTTTATTTTATTTTTAAAGATAGTGGTGAGTTGTGGAAAATTATAAATCCTATAGTTATAACTATATTTGCCTATGCTATAAGCAGAATTGTCCTTGGCAGAAAAGAATATCAAGATAGAAAAAATATATTATTAAACTCTTACATATGCGTAGGATGGCTATTTATAAGTATGGCGGTACTTAAGGCATCTATATTTTGGATGACTGGATCAATTAATTATTTATGGCCAGTTACAGCAGGTCTGTTAGCTATTATCCCCTTTAGAGATGCATTAATGAAGGAATATAAAGGAAAAATAAGTATGGTATTATATTTATTGCCAGCAATATTTGCAGCTTTCGGACAAGAACAAACAACTCTTGTAATAGTAGCCTTTTCTACTCTTATAAATATTTATATATTTATAAGAGATAAAAAAATATATAAATATTTAATTTTTCAAAATGTTATTATGATAATAGGTGCGATAGTTATACTTTTAGCCCCTGGAAATTTCAATAGAAATCATATAGAAATGAATAACTGGCTGCCAAATTATCTGTTGTATAGTAAATGGGAAATTGGATTTTATGGTATTCAATGGCTATTTAATAATCTTTTAAATGATTGCAGAGTAATATTCATGTTGTTAATTGCAATAGTAAGTATAGCTTTATATAGAAAAAATAATAATAAAATAAGAAAGAAGATATCTGTATTAATACCTATAGCAGCTTGTATTTTGATAATTGTTGGAATTCTATTTTCCTTAAATAATGTTATACCAAAGCCAATAATTGAAAAAATAAATTTTCCGGCTGATTATAATATTATATGGAGTAATTTAAGTAATATTTTTTTTGATTTTAATCTGCCTTTTTCTTTATCAGTAAAATCAGCATTAAAATTTTTCCTATGGTCGGTTATAGTTGTTTTAATTCCATATTTTATACTTTATTTATATGATTTTAAAATAAAAGGATTTTATACAGCTTTAATCTATATAGCTGGAATCTGTACTGCTGTAGTCATGTTTTTATCTCCAACAATTTATGTATCTGGTCAAAGAACATTATTCGTACTTGCTACATTATTCTTTTTAACTTTTATTATTATATTAAAGGATCAAAAGTATTTATTAAAAAAACGATACTTGATATTATTTATAATAATACCAATAATTAAGTATATATTTATACTTGAATATTTAATACATATCAAATAAGATTTATCAGTTTTTTTAGAGTTGTTTAATAATGTATATGTGAACATTTTTAGATGACTTTTTATCTATTTTACCATGAAAAATAATAATTAAATCTAATTTTTTTAATTAAATTTTTGTATTTTAAGTTTAATGGATACTTATTTCTCTTGAGATAAACTGATTTATTAATTATTAACAAAAATTTTAAATCTGAGTATTCCAAAAAATAGACAAAAAATTTTCTTTGTTGTATAATAAGTTTGTTTGTTTTAACAATTGATAGGTAAGTAAGGAGGAATTTACATAATGAAGGGAATTATTTTGGCAGGAGGCTCTGGTACAAGATTATATCCTATAACAAAATCAGTATCAAAGCAGATACTTCCTATTTATGATAAACCAATGATATATTATCCGTTATCTGTATTGATGTTAGCTGGTATAACAGATATACTTATAATTTCAACACCAAGGGATATAAGTAATTTCAAAGAATTGTTAGAAGATGGAAGTCAATTTGGACTAAAATTAAGTTATGCTGTTCAGGATGAACCTAGAGGACTTGCAGATGCTTTTATAGTAGGAGAGAAATTTATAGGCAATGATAGAGTGGCATTAGTCCTTGGAGATAATGTTTTCTATGGGTATGGATTTACAGAGAGATTGAAGAGGGCTGCTTCAAGAGAAGTTGGGGCTACTATATTTGGATATCATGTAAGTAATCCAAAAGCTTTTGGTGTAGTGGAATTTGATGAAAATAACAATGTAATTTCTATAGAGGAAAAACCAGAAGAACCAAAATCCAATTATGCTGTGCCGGGACTATATTTTTATGATAACGATGTAGTTGAGATAGCTAAAAATATAAAACCTTCTGCTAGAGGGGAAATTGAAATAACTGCTGTTAATAATGAATACTTGAAAAGAGAAACTTTAAAAGTTGAATTATTTGGAAGAGGCATGGCTTGGCTTGACACAGGAACACATAGGGGCCTTTTAGATGCTTCTAATTTTGTAGAGGCTATACAGACGAGACAGGGACTTTTTGTGGCTTGCATAGAGGAAATTGCCTACAGAAATGGTTTGATAGATGCAAATCAAGTTAGAAAGTTAGCAGAACCTTTAATGAAAACAGAATATGGTAAATATTTAATTTCTTTAATTGAGGATAAATAGTAGGAGGAAAAGGATGAAAACATATTTAGTAACTGGTGGAGCTGGATTCATTGGATCAAATTTTGTACATTACATGCTTAACAAATATGAGGACATAAAATTAATAAATATAGATAAGCTTACATATGCTGGAAATTTAGAAAATTTAAAAGAAGTTGAAAATAATCCCAATTATACTTTTGTACAAGGGGACATATGTGATAAAGAAATTGTAGAAAAGATATTTGAGAAAAATGACATAGATTATGTAGTTAATTTTGCAGCAGAATCTCATGTAGACAGAAGTATAAGAGATCCGGAAATCTTTGTAAAGACAAATGTACTAGGTACTGTAAATCTGCTAAATATTGCAAAAGAATATTGGCAAACAGAAGATGGATTTAAAGAAGGAAAGAAATATCTTCAAGTATCCACAGATGAAGTATATGGATCATTAGGAGAAACTGGATATTTTACAGAAACTACTCCTTTAGATTCTCATAGTCCATATTCCTCCAGTAAAGCTGGAGCAGATTTGATGGTAAAGGCTTATTATGATACCTTTAAAATGCCAATAAATATAACAAGATGTTCTAATAATTATGGACCTTATCAATTTCCAGAAAAGTTGATTCCATTAATAGTTAACAATTGTTTGGCTAAAAGGGATTTACCTATTTATGGGGATGGATTAAACATAAGAGATTGGCTTTATGTAGAGGATCACTGTAAAGCCATTGATATGGTAATAAATTCAGGAAGACTTGGAGAAGTATATAATGTAGGCGGACATAATGAAAGAACAAATATTTATATTGTAAAGACTATAATAGAATATATTGGCAATAATATAGACAGTGCTGTAACAGAAAATTTAATAAAATATGTAGAAGACAGAAAAGGTCACGATAGAAGATACGGTATAGATCCAACTAAGATTCGTGAGGAATTGGGATGGGAACCAGAAACTATCTTTGAAGTAGGCATTAAGAAGACAATAAAATGGTACTTGGATAATAAAGAGTGGATGGATAATATAACATCAGGACAATACCAAAACTACTATGAAAAGATGTATGAAAATAACTAAGAGGTGAGTTTGATGGGAAAATTTAGCTTTCAGAAGACGGAAATTGAAGGAGTCTATATAATAGAGCCTCAGGTTTTTGGGGATAACAGAGGATATTTTATGGAAACTTACAATGAAGATGAGTTTAAATCAGCAGGTCTTGATATGACTTTTGTGCAAGATAATCAGTCTAAATCAAAAAAAGGTGTTTTAAGAGGATTACATTTTCAGACAGAACATTCTCAGGGAAAACTAGTTAGAGTAATAAGTGGTGAAGTTTTTGATGTAGCAGTAGATTTAAGAAAAGATTCTAAGACTTACGGTAAATGGGTTGGAGTAAAATTAAGTGATGAAAATAAAAAACAATTTTATATTCCAGAAGGCTTTGCTCATGGATTTCTAGTGCTTTCAGGGGAAGCGGAGTTTGTATATAAATGTACAGATTTATATCATCCAGAATTTGAGGGTGGAATTGCATGGAATGATCCAGAAGTGGGAATAGAGTGGCCAACTGAGGGAATTGAAGAATTGATATTCTCAGATAAAGATAAAAAGTGGAAGACTTTAAGTGAAAGAAAAATACAATTTTAGTTAAAAGTTTTAGGCTATACCGTATAATTTAAGGTATGCCTTTAATTTTTATCATGATAGTACAGGAGAGTTTTTATATGAAAAAGAATACATCTTTGACTAATTTATATGAGTTATTGTTTACAATTGTAGATATTATACTTGTAATTTTAGCAATCTATCTCTCATATATGATTAAATTTAATTTTAATCCTCCAAAATTTAATTATGATCCATTTATCATAACTGCACCCTTTACTATAATAATATATTTAATATTTATGTATGTTTATGGTTTGTCAGATTTAATTAAACAGTCCATAGGTGAAATTATTTATTCTGTGTTTCTAACAATAATAATGCTATGTATATCAACTATGGCAGTAACATTTTTTTTAAGAGCTTTTTCCTATCCAAGAATGGTTATTTTATATAGTTCTATTATTCAAATTATTTTACTTAGTTTATGGAAAGTGTTTGTATGGAAAATAAAGAGAACTATGTATGGCAAAAAAGATGTTATTATAGTAGGTGATGTAAATGCAGAACATGTAGCAAAAAAAATATTATTTAAGCAAAGCAATCTATATAACATAAAATATATTTGTCATCCTGATGTTAACAATTTATTTGATTTAATTAATAAAGTGGAGATTGTAATATTGTGTGATGATATTAAAGGAGCTTTGAAGGATAATATACTGGATAAATGCTTAGTTGAACAAAAAAGTATACTTATAGTACCTGCTATGAGTGATTTAGCATTGGTGGGATCAAAACTAAATAAAATTGATGATCTGCCACTACTTAGAGCAAAATCATTAAGTTTAACCGCAGAGGAAAAAGTCATAAAGAGAATATTAGATATTATTTTAACAGTTATTGGGATAGTTATTGCCTCTCCATTTATGATTATTGTAGCTATAAGTATAAAGTTGTCAGATGGAGGAAATGTATTTTATAAACAGGAGAGAGTTACGGAAGGTGGAAGAAACTTCAATGTTATAAAGTTTCGTTCTATGAAAATGAATGCAGAAAAGCTGTCTGGACCTGTACTTGCCACAGATAAAGACCCTAGAATTACAAGTATAGGCAGAATAATAAGAGCTACAAGAATGGATGAATTACCTCAATTGTTTAATATATTAGTAGGGGATATGAGTATTGTTGGACCAAGACCCGAAAGACCATTTTATGTCGATAAATTTGAAAAAGAAATACCAGATTACAAGTATAGAACTGTAGTAAAAGCAGGATTAACAGGACTTGCACAGGTACTTGGTAAATATAATACTACTCCCGAGGATAAAGTAAGGTATGATATTATGTATATAAAAAATTATTCTATTCTGCTAGATATAAAATTAATATTTCAGACTATTAAAATTATATTTCTCAAAGAAAGTACTGAAGGTGTTAGAGAAGAAATACCTTTATCAGAATTAATTAAAAATAAAAAATTAGATATTGAAATATATAAATAAGTTGAATAATAAATAAATATGAGCTAATATAATATTGATTTTATAAGATAAGAAAGGAGTGGTTGTGGGAAAAATAAGAATTTTGTATACTAAATAAAAATTATAATGATATAGGTGATTATATATATGTTTAGAGCTATTAAAAATTTATTTGAAAGTACACGTGAAATATTTGAATATAAAGAGTTGTTGAGTAATTTGACAATTAAAGAGTTGAAATTGAAATATAGAAATTCTATATTGGGATTTTTTTGGTCTTTTCTTAATCCTATTTTACTTATGTTGGTTTACACTTTTGCATTTACGTACATAATACCTCAGAATACTCCACACTATACGGTAAGTCTTCTTGCGGCATTATTACCATGGAACTTTTTTTCAGCAGCAGTGCAGGGGAGTACTAGTTCTATAGTATCTAACTCGAATTTAATTAAAAAAGTATACTTTCCAAGGGAAATAATTCCTTTGTCAATTATATTGTCTAATTTTGTTAATTTTATTATCACATTAACTATATTATTCGTTGCCATGGCAGTAGAGAATATAGAAATTGGATGGGTAGCACTTTTATATCCTGTAGTGTTAATATTATTACTTTGGCTGGCAATAGGATTATCCTATCTTCTCTCTGCATTAAATGTACTCTATAGAGATATATCTCATTTTGTAGAGATATTTTTTATGCTATGGTTATATTTAACACCGGTAATATATCCATTAGAGAGAGTTCAAAGTATTGCACAAATGGATCCAAGTAAAGCACAAATTATTAAAATTTGCTTTTTAATAAATCCCATGACGCTGGTGGTAGAAAGCTGTAGAAAATTATTACTGGAAAATAAACTGCCTAGTGCTTGGTATTTTATTGGTTTGATACTTATTAATATAATATTAATTCTAGTGGGAAATTCTATTTTTAGAAGAATAGAAAAAGTGTTTGCTGAAGAAATATAATAATTTGTTTAAAATTTTATAAAGAAAAAGGTGTTACATAAATTATGACTGTTATAGAATTTAAGAATGTTACTAAGTATTTTAATATATATCAGAATAAAAGTAACTCAATAAAAGAAAAATTTTTAAATAAAATTCTAAATAGAAACAAATTGCAAGTTAATAGAATGTATGTATTAAAAGATGCTTCTTATAAAATAGAAAAGGGGCAGACTGTAGGGATTATTGGTGAGAATGGTACAGGTAAAAGTACTAGTTTGAAATTGATTTCAAATATTTTAAAACCAAATTCTGGAGATATAATTGTTAATGGAAAAATATCATCTCTATTAGAAATAGGGGTTGGATTTCAGCCAGATCTATCTGGTAGAGAAAATGTCTATCTCTATGGATCAATACTTGGACTCAGTAAAACTGAAATTGAAGAAAGATATGATGGAATAGTTAAATTTGCAGAACTTGAAAAATTTATGGACACTCCTGTAAAAAATTATTCTTCAGGAATGTATATGAGACTTGCCTTTTCTGTGGCTGTAAGTGTTGATCCGGATATATTGCTAGTAGATGAGGTATTAGCAGTAGGAGACGCTAATTTTCAAAAAAAGTGCTTAGATAAAATAATGGAATTTAAAAAGCATGGCAAAACTATTGTATATGTTTCTCATGATATGAGTACTGTTCGAAGAATATGTGATAAAGTTATATTTATTAAGAGAGGTGGATATGTTTTAGAAGGAACTCCAGAACGTATGATAGGATTGTATATGAAATTAACTTATTCATCAGATGATCAGGAGAAGAAGGATCTAGATAAATATATTGAAAATAATAATATAGAACAGATTTCAGATGATTTTAATATTGAAATGCATGAAGCTAAGGAATTTATAAATGGGAATAGATCTGGAAATAGAGAACTTGAAATTACAAAATTGTATTTTTCAGATAAAGAGGGAAGACCTAGAAATTTTTATGGTACTGAAGAAGATATAAAAGTGAATATTGAATATAAAAAAAATAAAGATATAAAAAGTGCTGTATTAGTATTTGAGATTTATACGGAAGAAGGCTGGAAGATTATTCATCATAATTGTCAGCAAGATGGATTGGTAATTACTGATATAAAAGATAATAATGTAATCAGCTTTATAATAAATAATAATATTTTACTAAAATCTAAGTATTATTTTTCAATAGGATTATTTGATGAGACCTGTGAAAATGAATATGATTTCAGAGATAAACACTATTGGTTTTATGTACATGAAAGTAATATAAAAGAAGATGGTAAAATTAAAGTTAAATGCGATTGGCAATTATAAAGTATATGTGAAAGTGGTGTAGTTATGAAGGAACGAAGCGTTAGTTTTATTATTGTAAATTATAATGGTATACAACATTTAAAGGAATGTTTTGATACTATAAAAAAATTAGATTATCCAAAAGAAAAGATAGAATGCATCATGGTGGATAACGGCTCATCAGATGGATCAGTACAATTTATTGAAGAAAATTATTCTTATGTAAAGATAATAAAAAATGATTCAAATGAAGGTTTTGCTAAACCTAACAATGATGCGGCTAAAATTGCTACTGGAGATTATCTAGCGCTTATTAACAACGATATGAGAATAGATAAAGACTGGTTAAATGCCATGTTTAAGACTTTGGACGAAGCTTCAGGAGATGAATCATATGCATGCGTTGGAAGCAAAATAATAAATTGGAATGGAACAAAATTAGATTTTGCTGGCGGCAGTATAAATTTTGCAGGATATGGATATCAATTTGATTATGGAATGGATGTAAAAGAAGCAGAACTAAAATATTCCGAAGATAGAGATATTCTCTTTGCATGTGGAGGAGCATTACTTATAGATAGAAATGTTTTCCTTAAAGTTGGTGGATTTGATGAAGATTATTTTGCATACTATGAAGATGTAGATCTTGGCTGGAGATTATGGATTCTTGGATACAAGGTAAGATTTTGTGCTAAGGCGAAATGTTATCATAAGCATAATGGAACTTCAAAAAAGTTTAATACCCATAAGATGAAAACTCTTTTTGAAAGAAATGCTTTGTATACTATATATAAAAATTATTCACAGGAAAATTTTGATATAGTACTATGTAATCTTTTTTTACTTATACAAAGAATACAAATGGATTTGAATATAAACGATGATTTATATGATATAACTAACAATAAAGATTTATATTTTGAAATTGATGAAAAGAAAGATAATTATTCCTCAATAGTTGCCATAAATAATTTAAGTAGTAATTTAGAAAGATTGAATAAAAAAAGGCAATTTATACAAGAAAATAGAAAGATTAAAGACACAGATATAAGTGAACTGTTGCCTAATCCTTTAATGCCATTTCCTGTTGAGTATTATCATGATTATAAATATTTGGATAAGTTTCAAAAAATGATAAATAATTACAATGTGGAAGAAAAGCTGAATACTAAATTTAAGAGAAAAATTCTTCTCATTTCTAATGAACCAATAGGCAAAAAAATGGCAGGGCCTGGTATTCGGTATTTAGAATTTGCTAAAGGACTGTGTAAAGATAATGATGTTGCCTTGGCTATTCCAAATAAAAGTAATTTTGATAAGAAATTTGAAGGTATAGAATTAGTAGAATATGAATTAGGTAAAGCTGATGCATTAATTAAAGCAGCTTGGGAAAGTGATATTATAATTTTACAGGGATTAATATTGGAATTGATTCAAGAATTGAAATCCATATGTAAGCAAAAAATACTTGTAGTAGATATATATGATCCTTTTGTTATAGAAATATTGGAGACCTATAAAAATAAGAATATAAATAACAGAGTATTGGCACATAATCAAAATCTAAGAATACAAAATGAACAGCTGCAGCTGGGAGATTATTTTATATGTGCAAATGACAAACAAATGGATATGTGGATAGGTATGCTGACGGCATTAAATAAAGTAAATCCATATGAATATGATATGTCACCTAAGTTAGAAAGGCTAATTGACTTAGTACCTTTTGGAATAAGTAATGAAGAACCAATACATACCAAAGACTCAATGAAAGAAAAGATACCTAATCTTAAAAAAGAAGACAAAATTCTTCTGTGGGGTGGGGGAATATGGAATTGGTTTGATCCTATTACACTTATTAAATCAGTATATGAAATATCAAAAAAGAGAACGGATATAAAATTATTTTTTATGGGTGTTAAACATCCTAATCCAGCAGTACCAGAAATGGAAGTGTGTGGTGAAGCTATAAAGCTTTCTGAAAAACTTGGAATAAAAGATAAGTATGTGTTCTTTAATATGGATTGGGTAGATTATTTAGAAAGACAAAATTTTCTTTTAGAATCCTTTGCAGGCGTAAGCTGTCATTTAGATAACTTAGAAACAAGATTTTCTTTTAGAACAAGAATATTAGACTATTTATGGGCTAGATTACCTATAATAGCTACCGAAGGTGATTATTTTGCTGATCTTATACAGCAAGAACAACTTGGAATTGTTGTAAAGTATAAAAACGTAGAAAGTTTAACTAATGCTATATTAAAGCTTGCGGACGACAAAGAATTTTTTAATCAATGTAAAAAAAATATAAATGTAGTTAGAGAAAAATATAAATGGAGTGTAGTAATGAAACCTTTAGTTGACTTTTGTAATGCTCCATTGAAAAAGAAAAATGCTAACGTTGCAAGCAATAGTAATTATATTATAGATTTAGAACAAAAAGTACAAGATTCAGTGGTAGGTCAATTAGTAACCGGTAGAAAGATAGGACAAAAATTTAGATGCAGGTATCCTAATTTTGCATCTATTGAAGTAAAAATAGCAACTTATGATAGAATTAATGACCATAAAATTATTTTTAAATTATACGATTTTAGTAACAATGAAGTATTAGTTGAAAAAGAATTAGAAGGTAAAAATTTAATTGATAATTCTTGGATTACTATTGAATTTAAACCTATAATTAATTCAGAAGGAAGAGAGTTTTACTTTTATTTTGAAGGATTAACTGATGAATACGATAATTGCATAACTATATGGAAAAATAAAAAAGAAGATTCATTTGGATCTATTTGGGAAAATAGTAGATTGCTTGAAGGGAGTTTGGTATATAGGACAAAATGCATTTATTCTGTAAAAGGAATTAATCCTAAGAATGGAATAATGCTATCGCCAATTGAATATGATGAATCGGATTTTGATGAAAATATAGAAGAATCTTTTGACTCATTAAAGAATAATTCTGATGGTAATGATTTAAATGAAATAATAATTAAAAAATTAAAAAGACTTGAACGATTAGAGAAAAAGGTAAAGGCTATGGAGAATTCTTTATCTAAGAAAGAATTAGACATAAACCGCCTATCAAGCTGGATGGAAAAGATAGATAAAAGGTTAAGAAGAATTAGTAAATTGAATATTTTTTCGTTATTTAGAAGAATATTTAAAAAATAAACTTATAGTAGAGAGGTCATAGTGGTGAAAAAAGTATTATTGATAAGTCCAGACACTATTGCAAAAAAAATGACTGGTCCAGCCATACGTTATTATAACTTTGCCAAGGAATTAAGTAAAACATTAGAAGTAGTATTATTTATACCAAATAAAAATACAGATTTTGATTTCAATGGAGAAAAGTTTAAAGTTATTAAGGGAAATCGAAATGAGCTTATAGAATCTTCTGAGACAGTTGATTCTATAGTACTGCAGGGAATAGCTTTTAGGTTATATCCTTTTTTAAAGAAAATAAAAACTCCCAAAGTAGTAGATATATATGATCCAATAACCCTTGAAAATCTGGAACTTAGAAAATTTATAGACTTTAAAGACAGATTAACTTACCATGAAACAGATCTGGATCTTATTCTTGAGCAGCTTTCACTAGGTGATTATTTTATTTGCTCCAGTGAAAAGCAGAAAGATTACTGGCTTGGAATGCTATCAGCTATAAATAGGGTAAATCCCGTTACTTATAGTGATAATATAAATATGGAAAAGTTAATTGGTGTTGTGCCTTTTGGATTGAATAATGAAGAACCCGTTAAGACAAAGCAAGTCCTAAAGGGAGTTTGGCCTAATATAGGCGAAAGTGATAAAGTAATAATATGGGGTGGAGGAATATGGAACTGGTTTGATCCTCTTACTCTCATTGAGGCCATGAATATAATCTGTAAAAAGAGAAAAGATATAAAATTATTTTTTATGGGTATAGGTCATCCAAGTATGAATTGTGATACTACTGTGGCAGAAGAATGTGTTGAAAGGTCTAAGACTTATGACTTGTACGATAAAAATATATTTTTTAACGATTGGGTTGAATATTCTCAAAGACAGAATTATTTGATGGAATCGGATTTAGGAGTAAGTACATATTTTAATAATTTGGAAACGAGATTTTCTTTCAGAACCAGAATATTAGACTATTTATGGTGTGAATTGCCGATGGTTTTAACAAAGGGAGACTATATGTCAGAACTTGTAGAGGATAAAAAACTAGGAGTTTGTCATGATGAAAAAAACTATAATCAATTAGCGGATATGATTTTAGATTTATTGGGAGATGAGGATGGATATAGAGAACTACAACAAAACATCAATGCTGTTAAGCAGCAATTTAAATGGGAAATTGTTGTGAAACCTCTTGAGAAATTTTGCAGTAATCCATATGTATCAAAGGATAAAATTGAAAAAGTAAAGATATTCTATAGACCTAATGGACTAATAAAATACTATCTTATTAGAATCAAGAGTAAAATTAAAAGAATTTTAAAGATATAAGGATATAGGGAATGTCTCGCTATGAATACCTATGCATTGAAAGACATTCCTTGTATTTATTCTATTATAAAAAAATATGTATTAATATATAATCTTTGAATATGTCATTAAATTTAATAAATAATTATTTTTTTTCAAACAGATCTTTTTTTTCGAAGAGTTTCTTTTCTATAATGTATTTGGGCCTGGCTTTAACTTCTCCATAAATTTTACCTATGTATTCACCAATAACTCCTAAACATAAAAGTTGTATTCCACCAATCATCCAAATAGAGCATATAAGGCTAGTCCAACCAATAATAGTTTTATCTAAAAATTTCATAATTAATGAATATATAAAAAATAATGTGCTGATGACAAAGATTGCAGTACCTATAGCTGTAATTATTCTTATAGGTTTTACACTAAAGGAAGTAATTCCATCAAAAGCAAAACTAAGCATTTTTTTAAATGGATATTTTGAGCTACCTGCAAATCTCTCATTTCTTTCATATACCACAATAGAGGATTTAAACCCTATAAGTGGAATAATACCCCTTAAAAAAAGATTTACTTCCTTGAATTCTGAAAGTGCTTCTAAGGTTCTTTTGCTCATTAGTCTATAGTCAGCATGATTAAAAATAATATCTACTCCTAAAGCTTTCATTAATTTATAAAAGCTTTCAGCTGTAAAACGTTTAAAAAAGGTATCTTTTTCCCGCTTTGAACGTACCCCATATACTATTTCATTTCCATTATAATATTCTTCTACAAACCTATCTATAACGTTTATATCATCTTGTAAATCTGCATCTAGAGATATTACCATATCTGAATATTCTTTAGCAGTCATTAATCCTGCCAGCAATGCATTTTGATGCCCTTTGTTTCTTGACAGTTTTAAACCTATGAATATGGTATTATTTCTATTTAAATCTTCTATTATGTTCCAGGTAGAATCCTTTGAGCCATCATCTACAAACAATATTTTACTATCTTTTGAAATATAGTCATCTAGAATCATTTTTTTAAATTTTTCATTTAATCTTTTTGCAGTTTCTCTCAAAACGACTTCTTCATTATAACAGGGAATTACTAAATATAATCTTTTATTTTTCATTTTCGTCCCTTCCTAAATATATAATGTACGAGAAATAAATATCTATTGTATTTATTTACCTAAATTGCTGTTTTTATTATACTTTAAATATTTAATTGTGTAAACTTAGGATAGAATTAAACTTGGTATATTGATATCTCTGATACATAATTTATGGGTTAATAGTTAACATATTTTAAATTATTATGTACATATATTTGGATAAATTGACTATTAGAAATATAGATGTTAATATAAATCTATTCGATGGCATAATAAGTTATGATAATTTATAACCTGAAAGTTGAGATAATAAATATATATTTGAATGGCAGTAAAATTGTAAATAAAATTTTTATCATAAGAATTACTTATTTATAGACATTCAAATTCATAACTAAATGTTGATACTTATGAATAACCTGAGTAACTTGATATAAAAAATCCAAATTTATATTTCAAGTTGTATGCTTATAGTTTTAATTTAAGTAATTTAATAAAATAATTGGGAGTAAACAATGCTAAAATGCGATTTAACCATAATTATAGTAAATTGGAATGCAAGAGAACTTTTAAAAAATTGTCTGGATTCTATATATAAGAATGTAAAAAATATAACTTTTGAAATAATAGTTGTAGATAATAATTCTACTGATGAAAGTTGTAAGATGCTTAAAGACAAATATATGGATAGAAAAGGATTTAAATTAATAGAAAATAGAGATAATAAAGGTTTTGCAGGAGCAAATAATCAAGGGATAGGAATTGCAAAAGGAGAGGCTATTCTGTTGTTAAATCCAGATACTATTATCAATGGAGATGTTATAGACAGAATTTATGAATATTTGATTAGTGAAGAAAATTTAGGTATAGCTGGCTGCAAGGTTTTAAATTCAGATGGAACCCTTCAGCTTGCCTGCAGAAGAATGGCTCCAAGACCTAAAGATGCATTTTTTAAGCTATTTGGAATAAGTAAACTTTTTAAAAAGAATAAAAGTCTTACCAGATATAATTTAACTCATGTTTCTGAAGATGAATTTTTAGATGTAGATTCTGTTTCAGGGTGTTTTCTCATGATTAAAAGAGAAGTTATTGATAAAATAGGGTTTTTAGATGAAACATTTTTTATGTATGGAGAAGAAATGGATTGGTGCATGAGGGCTAAGAAGGCTGGATATATAGTTAGATATTGTCCTGTAGGTACTATTATTCACTATAAAGGAGAAAGCAGCAAGCAGCTTGGAACAAAAGCCACCTATGAATTCTATAGAGCTATGATTATATTTTATAATAAGTATAATAAAGAAGATAATTTTTTTCTCTTTAATTGGATAGTGTATCTTGGAATATTCCTTTTAGGGTTAATTGCCATTATAAAAAATTTATTAACTCCAAATGGAAGAGTTGGAACAAAGGGTTGAAGCAAGTTCTAAAATTCAGGTTAAATAGTTGTAAAACATAAGAACAAGCAGGAGGATAAAATGTTAAATGATTGACATTTCTATAATTATTGTAAATTACAATACTAAAGATCTATTGAAAAATTGCATAGATTCAATCTTAAAAAATACATTTAATATAACCTACGAAGTAATTGTGGTAGATAATGCATCCAGTGATAATAGTGTTGATATGCTAAAAAGTGAATTTAAAGAGGTAAAGCTCATTGAAAGCAAAGTAAATGGAGGTTTTGCCTATGCTAATAATTTAGGTATAAAAATAAGCAAGGGAAGATACACCTTTTTACTGAATAGTGATACTATTATACTTAAGGATGTACTGGAAAAAATGGTTATATATATGGATAAAAATAAAGAGATAGGACTTTTAGGACCTAAACTTTTAAATGAAGATAGAACGCATCAGACTTCTATATCTGCTTTCCCCACTTTTAAAAGGGAAGTATATCATATATACAAGTTAAAAAACGTACTAAAGATACCCTTTATAAAGAATTTTTTTGTTAAGTTTGGAGGAAAATTGGGCTCAAAAGATTTAGAACAATATATGAAGAACTTTCAAAATATTGAGAGCCCGGAAAGAGTGCAGGTTCTAGTGGGAGCAGCACTGCTTATAAGAAGGGAAGTAATTGAGGATATTGGCATGCTGGATGAAAGATATTTCATGTACTATGAAGAAATAGACTTCTGCTATCAGGCCTGCAAAGCAGGGTGGCACAGGGTATATTATCCTTATGGAGAAATAGTACATCTTATTGGTCAGAGTAGTGAAAAAATAGGAGATGTAACTTTTTATGAAAGATATAGGAGTATGATTTTATATTTTAGAAAGAATTGTGGAAGATCAAAGGAGATATTAGTCAGAATAAACTTAGTTATTGCCTTATTATTTAGAATAATAGGTATGAGTTTTATGCAGATATTTAAATTCTCTAAATCTATAAGAGAAAACAGAAGAATATATATGAATACTATAAAAATGGCTGCAAACAATAGGGCAATTGAAACTAATCGATATTAAAGCAAGTTCTTAATTCAGGTGTGGATTCTTTTACCACATCTGAATTTTAGAACTGCGAATACATGGCTTACTTGGCGTTGAACTCCCACTTGAAGAAAAGTAGAGAGCCCAAATTTTAATTTGGTGCGAATCACTTTCACAGAGTGCAAGCAGAGAACCAAAATCTTCTTTTTGATTTTGTGTGAATCGCTGTACAGCGTGCGAGGGAGACTTACGCCAAGTTAATCAGGTGAAATTTTGGAAAGCAGTGTGATTATCTATGAGAAATAAAAACATGTTTATCTATTACATATTAATTGGATTAATTCTATTATATCCAATTATGCCTCAAGGATTGAATATAGGAAATATACATAAGATACCAGCTTTAGGGGATGTAATGCTATTTGTTCTTATATTGGCCTTCTTAGTTCATATTATAGTTTTTAGAAGGGAATTTATAAATAATTTATTGGATTTTTTTAAAGATTTTATGGGATTGTCATTTACAGTTCTCTTACTTATAATGATTATATCCATTTCCTATGCTACAGATAAAACCATTGCAATAACTGAAAGTGCAAGATTTTTGTCCTTTATTATATTGTATTTTATTATAAAATACAGTATAGATAGAGAAGAAGTAAAAGGTTTAATAAATTCGTATATGGTTATATTTACAGTTATAAATATATATGGAATATTTCAGAAAGTAACAGGATATGGTCTTTTAACGGGATATGCTATGGCAAATGGAGTTTTAAGAATCAATGGAACTTTTGATAATCCAAATACTTTCGCTGCTTTCTTAATCATAGGAATTTTCCCAGTGGTAATGTTTATAATTAGAAGCAAGTATGTATATCAGAGAATTGTTTATGGAATTTTACTAATAATGGCTCTATTTAACATTTATTTTACTGGTTCAAGGAACTCCTTTTTAGGTATATTAGTAGGTGGAGTAATACTGTCATTGGTATATAGTTTGTATTTTCTTATTGGATTAGGGGCTGTTGCAGTAATTGGCTTTGCAATACCTCAAGTGAGATCAAGAATTCTACAAATTGCTGTGGGAGATGAGGGAAGAATACAGATTTGGAGAACTGCCCTTAAAATGATCCAAGAACATCCTTTAAGGGGAATTGGCAATGGAAATTTTATTGAATTATATGACAGCTATGTAGCTAAATATAGATATTTGGTCTACAAAAATTATTCTCATTATCCCACACATAATTCTTATCTTAAAATAGAGTCTGAATTGGGGATAGTAGGTGGACTGTCATTTATTAGTATAATTGTAAATACCATCATTAAAATAAAGAAAGTTATAGTTAATATAGAAGATAAAAAAATAAATTTATTTTATGTTGGATTTTTTGCTTCAGCATCAGCTTTTTTATTTATGAATTTAATTGAAAATTTATTTTTTGTACCTACAGTAGTAGTGTATTTCTGGATATTTGTAGCAGCAGCAGATGGACTTTGTGATGAACAGCACTAAAATGGGTAAGATAGCTTTCCAAAACAATATCTCTTAAAGACGAAAAATAAAAATATTAAAAGACAAATATTTTCTAATTAACTACGGAGGAAAATTATGTTTTCTAAAATATTAGATTATCATGTATTTAATAAGAGTAAACTGGAGCTTATGAAATACATAAAGACCTTTAAAAAAGTGCATATCATATCAGGAAATCCTGAAGTGCTCTATAATGGATTATATGACAAATCAATATTTAAAGGCTGTAGTGAATATAACTCTATAATAATTCCGGATGGTATTGGTGTAGTTATAGCTTCTAAAATAGTTAAAAAATCAGTTGAAGAAAAAATTCCAGGTATTGAAGTTATGGATGAAATAATAAAGTATTGTGAAAGAGAGAGTAAAGCCATATATCTTCTTGGAGCAAAGCAGGAAATTATTGATGAGTGTATAATAAAGCTTAAATTTAAATATAGTAAGCTGCAAATTGCTGGCAGTCATAATGGATACTTTGATATGAATAGCTGTGAAGATATATTGCAGGATATAAAAAATTCAAAACCTTATGCTATTTTTGTGGCTATGGGATGTCCTAGACAGGAAAAATTTATAAATATGTACATGGACAGTTTGCCTGCATCTGTATATATGGGAGTAGGGGGAAGCTTTGATGTAATTGCAGGTAAGGTAAATAGGGCTCCCAGATGGATGATAAAATTTGGATTGGAGTGGCTCTATAGGGTAGCTAAAGAGCCTTGGAGAATAAAGAGACTTGGATCTATTCCTAAACTTATATTGAAAGTTATATACAACAAATATATAATAAGAAAGGAATAAAATTCTATTTATTTTAAGTTGTATAATCAGTTATGAGTAAAATTTTTACAAGATAGATAGTATTGATTAACATAAATTTTAGGAGTTGGTAAGGATGAAAATATTAATAACTGGGGCTAATGGTCAGCTTGGAAGAGAGCTTCAAAAACAATATGCAGAAAAAGATGTTGAGATTATTCCAACAGATGTAAAAGATCTGGATATAACAGATGTAAATGAGGTAAATAAATTTGTAAAAGAACATAAACCAAATGTAATTATAAATTGTGCAGCACATACACAGGTGGATAAATGTGAGGAACAATTGGATTTAGCCTATAAAATAAATGCTGTAGGCCCTAAAAATTTAGCTTCAGCAGCTTTTTCCATAGGAGCTGAAATTGTTCAGGTTTCTACTGATTATGTGTTTAATGGAAATGGAAATACTGAGCTTACTGAATTTGATACTACAGATCCTCAAACGGTGTATGGAAAAACTAAATTAGATGGAGAAAACTTTGTAAAAACTTTAAATCCCAAATATTATATTGTAAGAACTGCATGGTTATATGGAGATGGAAATAATTTTGTAAAGACTATGATAAAACTAAGTGAAAATCATAATGAATTAAAGGTTGTAAATGATCAGATAGGAACACCTACCAGCACTGTAGATTTAGCTAGTGTAATAATAAAACTTATAGATGAAAAAAATTATGGACTATTCCATTGTACCTGCAAAGGTGTATGTTCTTGGTATGATTTTGCTAAAGAAATATTCAGGCTGAAAAATATTGATATAAATGTTATTCCATGTACTACAGAAGAATTCCCAAGACCTGCAAAGAGGCCTAAATATTCTGTGCTTAGAAATTACATGTTGGAAATTACAACTGGAGATATAACAAAAACATGGCAGGAGTCACTAAAAGAGTATATAGAAAATCTGGATATGTAATTACTAATTAGGAACTCGTACTTTAAAGGTGCGAGTTTTATTAAATGATATATTAGTTCATAATATAAACAGAGTTTAAGTTATTATCTGTAATTATAGATTAGATAAATTTAAGCTCATATATAAATTTTTCAGGAAAGGTAGTTAAATGAATAGAGTAGCTAAAAATTTTTTACTTACGATTTCTTCAAGTTTGATATCTCAGGTTATAGTGTTTTTTACAGGTACTTATTATGCCACTAAAATAGGAGCTTCTTATTTTGGTACAGTGAATACGGTTCAGGCAATGATATTGTATTTTACTATGGTAGTACTTTTTGGCCTTCAAACCTATGGAACCAGAGAAATTGCAAAGGACAGAGAAAATATAAAACAGGTAGTGGGTGATATACTTATCTTTAGATTTATATTATTTATTTTAAGCTTTGCAGTTATAGTTATTATATCTTCGGCCTTTGAAAATAATATAAATTCTATAAAAACTTTATTTATATTGTATGGACTAACACTACTTCCTACTGCTATGAATATTGACTGGGTATTTAATGGAATACAGGAAATGAAATACAATGCTGTTTATAATATCATTAAAAATATAATTCCATTTATTTTAATATATATCTTTTTAAGAGAAAAGAGCCAAGTTTATTATATACCCCTATTTACTTTTATAGCATTATTTATTGGAACCATATATCAGGGATACATATATTTTTTTAAGAAAAGATTTACTTTAAGTATTAATCTAAATAAGAAGAAATTTATTTCCTATGTAAATTTTGGACTTCCATTTTTAATTTCAGGAATACTTGCCATGATAAATACCAATGTGGATAGAATAATAATAATGTTCACTAGGGGAAGTGAAGAAGCAGGGATATATGGATCAGCTTATTATATAATTCTATTTTTAATAAATATTGAAACCATGATTTTTACACCTATATTTCCACTTATTATAAATTATTTTAACAATAATGACAGAGAGAATTTAAAAAAGCTTATGAATAATACCTCAAAGATAATAACTGCTTTTATTATGCCCGTTGTAATAGGAGGAATTCTTCTTTCAAAGGATATAATAGTGCTGCTCTTTGATAAAAGTTTTATAGGTGCTTATTCACCATTTATTATATTATTATTATATGCTTTAATACTTTTTTTTAGAGAAATATATGGTTGGGGATTGAACGCCTGTGGTATGGAGAAAAAATATTTAAAGACTGTTACTATATCAGCCTTAGTAAATTTAATATTGAATTTAATATTTACTCCTAGATATGGTATGAATATGGCTGCTGCAATAACTGTGCTATCAGAAATAATAAATATAGTGATGATGAGGTATTATGCTAAAAGAATTATAATAGTTTCAAACTATATTAATATAATAAAATCTTTATTTCCTTGTTTTATAATGGCTATTGTAATAATTATTTTAAAATATTTTAATATAAATGTAGTTTTTACCATAATTTTAAGTGCCATATTTTACAGTATATTTATAATTATAACGAAGTATATAACATTACAGGAAGTAAGGAGTATTTTAATTGGAAAGAACGGCGGTGTGTAATAAGTGAGATATTATGTATTATATCCAAAGGCTGAAAATGTACACCTAATAAAAGATGTAGGAATGATTGCTTACAAATTACATAAACTCTATGGATATAATTCCTATATAGCTAGCTATAACAATGATAAGTATTATTACCTAGACGAAGAAGTAAAAGGAATTAAAATGGACTTTATTCAGAAGAAAAATAAAAATTTAATAAATATATTTAAATATTTGAGTAAAAATTCTAAAAATATAGATGTACTTCAAATATTTCACATGACTTTTAATTCTGTAGTTTATGCTTTATTATATAAATTTTTTAATAGGCGCGGTATAATATTTTTAAAACTTGATTGTACAGAATTAATTTTGCAGAAGATAAAGAATATGAAATCTATTGAAAGAATATTTTTTAACTTTTTCCTTAGCAGTGTAGATATTATAGGAGTGGAGCAGAAATATATATTTGACAGGTTAAAATACTTGATTGGTAAACATAGCAATAAATTAATTAATGTACCCAATGGTATTGATTTTGAAGCTGACTATTTTAAAAAGGATATAAATTTTAAGGATAAAGAAAATATAATCTTGAATGTGGGCAGAATTGGAAGCAGTGAAAAAGCTACAGACTTACTTATGAAGGCTTTTTCATTGATAGATGAGGAAATAAGAAAAGAATGGAAGCTCGTATTTGTAGGACCTGTAGAGGATTCTTTTAAAGAGACTATAGAAGATTTTTTTGAAAAATACCCCAATATAAAAGCTGATATAATATTTAAAGGTCCCATATTTAATAGAGAAGAATTATTTCAAGAATATAAAAAATCAAAAATATTCTGCCTCACTTCTGCTTATGAAAGTTTTGGAATAGCATTGATAGAGGCTATAGCTTGTGGCAATGTAATAGTTTCTACTAGAGTTGGAATAGCAGAAGAAATTGTAAAAGAGGGAAAAGGAGCAGTAGTTAATGTAGGAGATTATAAAGCTATAGCTGTTGAATTGAAAAAACTAATGACCAGTGATAATTTAGATAAATATTCTGAAGAAATGAAAAAATATTGTAAGAAACAGTATAATTGGGATAACATAGTTGAAAATTTACATTATAGAATAAATAATATAAGAGGAAAAAGATGATATGAATATAGATCCAAAAGTTTTTATAGTAATATTAAATTTTAATTCTTTTAAGGATACAAAAGAGTGCTTATTTAGCTTAAAACAATTAAAATATAGTAATCATGAAATAATAGTTGTAGATAATTCATCTACAGATGGCTCCTATGAAAAGTTGAAGAGAGAATTTAGTACATATAATATTATAAAATGTAATGAAAATTTAGGCTATGCCAGCGGAAACAATTTAGGAATTAAATATGCTTTAAAAAATAATGCCGAATATATCTGCATATTAAATAATGATGTAATAGTAGAAAGTGATTTTTTAGATAAAATAATTGAAATTATGGAAGAACATAAGGAGATAGGTGTAGCTGGACCTTGTATATGTAAATATAACAATAAAAATATTATACAAGCTATGGGGGCCAAAATAAATTTATATACAGGGCTTACTCAAGGAAAATATAAAAATTATAAATACAATGAAATTCCTAAAGAAAATTCTTTTGTAGATTATCTGGGAGGAGCCTGTTTTGTATGCAGAAGAGATGTATTTGAAGATATAGGATTAATACCTGAAAATTATTTTCTATTTTTTGAAGAAACAGAATTTTGTTATAGAGCAAGTGCTAAAGGATATAAATTGCTATGTGTATATGATAGTAAAATTTATCATAAAGGATCTTCTACTATATCTAAATATAGTGGATTGAGTTATTATTTTTTAAATAGAAACAGAGTAATTTTTATAAAAAGAAATGCTAATATGTTAGAGAAAACTGTATTTTCTATATATATTTTTATTGAGGCTATAGGAAGAATAATAATTAGAAGAGAACCTTTTAGCCTAATTAAAAATATTATACACGGATTTAAGGCCGATACAGAAAATATAGATATGGAAACGGTAAATAAATTTGTAAAGTAATATATTTTATTAAAAGTATAAAGTTCAAATAACAAATATCAAATGAAAAAAGTGATAGGAGTAAATATACCTATTAAAAATCAACTTTCCACTGAGAAAAATTTCGTTATTTTCTCCAGTTACAAATTTAAGCTGAATAATATTCATTTAAGTACACATAATAAATAGAATAATAAATATAAAATTTCTAAAGGAGTGCAGTTGAATGGATTTTTATGATGTAGTAGAAAATAGAAAAAGTATAAAAAGATTTAAATCTACAGAAGTGAAAGATGATAAGCTTGGTAAAATGATTAATGCTGCAATGATGGCACCTTCTTGGAAAAATAAAACTTCTTATAAATTTGTTATAGTAGATGATGATTATAAGAAAAATATAATAGCTTCTGCTGTAAAAAATAGTTCTGATGAGGTTGAAAAAGCTATAAAAGAGGCACCCGTGGTAGCTTTAATTGCTGGAGAGCCAGAAGATTCTGGGAATATAGATGGAAAACCTTTATATTTAGTAGATAGTGCAATTGCTATGGAACATTTTATATTAGCAGCTTCTAATGAAGGCTATGGAACTTGTTGGATAGCTTCTTTTGATGAAAACACCATAAGAGATATATTAGATATACCAAATAACTTTAAAGTTGTAGCTTTGACACCAATTGGTGAAATAGCCGAAGAAAAACAGCATAACCCTGTAAAAAATGTAAATGAACATGTTTTTTTAAATAAATGGAATGTTCCTTTTAGTAAAAAGCATGAAAAGACTTTACTCAGATAGAAAAAATAAATCTTAATAAGAAACTATCTTACAATGGATATTGTGTTTTGTGAGATAGTTTCTTATTAATTATATGAAGCAAATAAATTACAATTCATATATACCTTAGTCATTCACTTTCTATTTTGTATAATTTTCTATACAAAATTTTTATTATATATGATAAAATATTATTCATGTAATAGTAATTTTATAATTTATTTATGAAAGTGGTGCTTAAAAAAATGTATGAAAATATGACAATAGGGGAATTTTCAAAAGTACTTTCCAGTAGTTCACCAGCTCCAGGGGGTGGCGGCGCAGCAGCCCTAACAGCGGCATTAGCAGCTTCACTTACTTCTATGGTATTTAATCTTACTATAGGAAAAAAAGTATATGAAGATTATGATGATTCCATAAAAGAATTAATAAAAGAAAGTTTAGCAAAGATGGAAGAGGCAAAGGATGAATTTATTACATATATAGACAAAGATGGAGCAGCTTTTTTAGAAATTATTAATGCTTTTAAAATGCCTAAGGACACAGAAGAAGCAATACAGCTAAGAAGTAAGGCTATAGCTAAAGGTTATGAAAATGCTGCTAAAGTACCTATGGAGTTAATTGAAAAGACAAATAAAATATACGAGATGATATCTGTTGCCTGTGAATACGGAAATAAATTTGCAGTGTCAGATGCGGGATGTGCTGCTATACTTGCTCACTCAGTGATAGAGATAGCTGTATTAAATATAGGTATAAATCTATCTGGTATAAAAGATGAAGCCATAAAAAATAAATTGGAAGAAGAATCGCAAAAACTATTGCAGCAAAGTAAAAATAATAAAAATGATATAGTTTATGTGGTAAATAAGATTCTTGGAATATAGGAAAAGGACAAAACTTTTCTCAGTTGATAGTGAACAGTGGAAAGTCAAAATATCAAAGTTGAAAGAACAAATTTAGTTAATATAGATAAACAACTTTAATGATTAATCTTTATAAATAAAAGCATTTAAAATATTCTGTTTTATCAATTCGTAGATTAAGTTTTCATATTGTTTATCTATAGTTAAAATTTAAGAATTAAGAGTTATTGATGCTTTGTTAGAAATAAAGTATTGCAGGTAACTAGTTATCAGATAATTACCTAAATATTAGTCATCACATAAATATTTAGGTAATTATCTCAAATTATAGCTAGTAATCCTATGGTATTTCGGACATAAACAGAGTTCTTTGTATCTGTATTTTAGATACTTAGAAATCGTTATTTAGGGACCTATAAAATAAAAAATCATGGTAAATCATTTAAACTCTTAAATTCATATCCCTGACTTTTCCATTCTTTTATTAGAGAATCCAATATTTCTGTATTGGTTTTTGAAACTGCGTGTAATAAATATATGCCACCGGGATGGCTTCTTTTTAAAATAAGTTTTTTTGCATTTTCAGGATTAGGCTGATTATCTTTAAGCCAGTCTTTATAAGCTAGGCTCCAAAATATTGTCTTATATCCAAATTTACTTGTATAGGACAATGATAATTCACTATACCTTCCCATAGGTGGTCTGAAAAACTTATTCATATCATAACCAGTAGCTTCTTTGTAGGCTTCTTCAGTAGAAGTAAGTTCCCATTTAAATTTTTCTTCATCTGTAATAGTTGCCATGGAAGGATGAGTATTAGAGTGGTTGCATACTAAATTACCTTCATCTGCCATACGCTTTACTAATTCTTTATTTGAATTTATATAGGGCACTGTAACAAAAAAAGCAGCTTTTACATTGTTGACTTTCAATATATCTAAAATTTTTGCCGTATAGCCATTTTCATATCCCTCATCAAAGGTTAAATATATATATTTATGATTTACATCTCCTACATAATAAGCTCTATATTTTTTTAATATATCTAAGCTGCAATCAGTTCTTGGAGTTTTTCCATCGGGCTCAGGTACAAAATACCAACTATTTTCCTTAGTACTTAAATTATCGGAAAATTTCTTAGCTGAAAAAATTTTATCTATACCATTATTTTTTACAATATCAACAGCGGATACATTATTACAAAAAGTTGCACATAATGCAATTATCAGTGTTGAAATAATAAATAGTTTTTTCATATTCTTTATCTCCTCGTTATATGTTATAATCTAGTATTGTAAGAATTTAAGATTTTTAGTCGATAATATTTTATGCATACTGGAGATAAATATACAATGGAAATAAGTACAATGCTGAAGGATTTTTTAGATAAAATTAATGAATTATACAATATAATTTTACAGCCAATAGATAATATCTATAAGAATATCTCAATTAATAAGTATAAGAAAAAAATGAATATGGATGAAAATCAGTATTTTTCAAGTATATATTATAGTTTTATTAGAAAAAATAGAGCAAAGGGAATTGTATATACTCCTGAAGAAATATCAAATTATATGATTTTAAACACTGTAAAAATTGAGGATATAATAGACAATCCATTTATAAAAATAATGGATCCAGCCTGTGGATGTGGAAATATTATAATTCCCTGCTATAAATATTTACTTAAACTTTATAAAGAAAATATAGATACTATAAATAAAAGTAATAATATTAACTTAAATAAAAAAAATCTAAATACTCATATAATAAAAAATAATCTATTCGGATTTGATATAGATAAAAATGCTATAAAAATATTATTAATAGATATATTTAGCGAAAGTAATTATATCTATCCTGATAATTTTATTCACCAGGATTTTTTAGTAGAAGATGTGCTCAAGAAGTTTAATGTAATTATAAGTAATCCTCCTTACATTGGTCAAAAGTCCATAGATAGAGATTATAGTTTAAAGCTAAAGAATTTATATAGGAAAGTTTATAAGGATAAAGGTGATATTTCTTATTGCTTTTTTCAAAAATCCATTTTGAATTTGGAAAAAGATGGAAAGATATCCTTTATAACTTCCAGATATTTTTTAGAGTCTCCCAGTGGAGAAGAACTTAGAAAAATATTTAAAGAACTATGTTCTATAGAAAAAATAGTGGATTTTTATGGTATAAGGCCTTTTAAACAAGTTGGTATAGATCCTGTTATAATATTTTTAGTTAATTCTCAGAATATGAAGAGAGACATAGAAATTATAAAACCCATTGGAGATATAAAGAAAAGTAAAAAATTATTTTATAATTCTATTTTTTTTAATGAAGGTAAATACTATAAAAAATTTTATATAAAAAAGAATGCTCTAAATAACAAGGGATGGATATTAAGAGATGAAATAGAAAGAAATATTATAAACAAGATAGAGAAGAACAGTTTCACTGCCTTGTCTAATATATGTTATAGTTATCAGGGAATAATTACAGGTTGTGATAGAGCTTTTATAGTAGATGATAAAACTGTAAAAAATGAAGATATTGAAAGGGATATATTAAAACCTTGGATAAAAAGCAGTTCTATAAATAAAGACAGTATAAATGAAAATTACAAATATATAATATATTCGGATAGTATTGATAGCAAAGAAAATTATCCTAGAGCATTAGATCATATATCCACCTATAAAGATAGGCTTTTAAACAGGAGAGAATGTAAAAAGGGCATAAGAAAATGGTATCATCTTCAATGGGGAAGAAACAAGAGTATTTTTGAGGGTGAAAAAATTATTTTCCCCTATAAATCTGAAAATAATAGATTTGCACTAGATAGAGGGAGCTTTTTTAGTGCAGATGTATATGCTTTAAAGCTTAGAGAAAATGTTCCGTTTACCTATGAATATCTTCTGTTCTTATTGAATAGTAGGATATATGAATTCTATTTTAAAACCTTTGGTAAAAAACTGGGAGAAAATTTATATGAATATTATCCTAATAATTTGATGAAACTTTGTATTCCAACTATGAGAGATGTTATGGAGGAGGACTATCTGTATAATATATTTAAATTTACAGAGAAGGAAATAGATATAATAGAAAAGCAGACCTGACTATAAACGTGAAGATCTGCTTTTGCACTATGGTTTTAAATTTAAAGTGATAAATAGTCCAATTACAGGGAAGTTAATAATTCATCTAAATCTGGAGAAAGTATAACAAATTGTGGTTGATTTAGATGGATTTAATTAATTACAAGTTACTTTATAAGGTCTTCTACATATTTTGGCAATACAAAAGCTGCTTTATGAATTTTTTTAGTATAGTATTTAGTATCTAAATCTTCGTATTTGTCAAGATTTACAGTTTCAGGATCATATTTCTTAGAACCTATGGTAAAGCTCCAATACCCTCCTGGATAGGTTGGTATAGCAGCCATAAAGAGTTTTGTAATTTTAAATATGGCCTTTGAATCATTAAAAACTTTTTTTACAACTTCTGGTAAGTAAAAAGGTGTTTCTGTTTGAGCTATAAATATTCCATCCTCTGTGAGACATTCTTTTATCTTTTCATAGAAGCTTCCACCAAATAGTCCTTCAGCTGCACCAAAAGGATCTGTTGAATCAACTATTATTACATCAAATTCATTTTTATGATCATTTACATATTTTATTCCATCGCCTATAAATATTTCACACCGAGGATTATCTAATTCACAACTTATTTCTGGTAAATATTTTTTACACTCTTCTACTACATCACCATCAATTTCACATAGTACGGCTTTTTCTACGGAAGGATGCTTTAATACTTCTCTTATAACGCCTCCGTCACCGCCGCCTACTACTAATACTTTTTTTGGATTTGGATGTGTAAAAAGTGGAATATGAGCCATCATCTCATGATATACAAATTCATCTTTTATAGTAGTCTGTATTATGCCATCCAGTACTAGCATTCTTCCGAAAAAGCAGGTATCCAGTATTGCTAAATCTTGATATTTGGTTTTTTTCCTTACTAGTGTTTCTTTGACTTTATAAGTCATAGCAGCATCTTCAATTTGAGCTTCTTTTATCCACATTTCCATATGTAAAATCCTGATTTTATAAAGTAATATAAATTTTATATACATTAAATCAGGATATTCACCTACCCTTCATATTTTATATTTATATTGGATTCTAACTTATTAGAGTTAGTTTTGGAATAGCATTAATATTATAACAATAAGTGAAAATTTCAGCAATATTTAATTGTAAAATCTAAACATTATATTCAACTTCTAATTAGTTATTATAATATTCTATATTTTTTAACTATCTACTAATTGAGACCAATATATCTTTTTATTTTAAAATATTCACTAAAATAGTATTTACAGTAATAGATTTATTATTATAATAAAGAATAATTTATTATAAATTGTATAAAAAAATAAAAACTGTCAAAAATTAAAATGTAAAATAATTTATTACAAAAGAAGGAAAATAAAGAAAAGTATAGAATTAATTATATGTTTTGTATTTATAAAAATAATTATTGTAAAAACTTAGGGGGAGATTCAATGTATATAGAATTCTGTAAGAGTGAAGATAAACTAATTATTAAATTGACTGGTGAACTTGATCATCATAGTGCAGAAGAAGTAAGAAATAAAATTGATGATAGACTTGAAAGAACTGGATATAACAAAGTAATATTAGATTTTTCAAATGTAAATTTTATGGACAGTTCTGGTATAGGCGTAGTTATAGGAAGATATAAAAAGATTTCTATGAGAAAAGGACAAATATGTATAGCAAATGTGCAAGAATCTGTTAAAAGGGTATTTGAACTTTCTGGGATGTTTAAAATTATAAAGTTGTACAAAAGTGTACAAGAAGCTATTGAGGTAATATGAAACTTAAAGTATTATAACATAGATAGTGATATAAATATAAAGCGTAATTATTATTTTATACGGGGGGATTTTAATGTACGATAATATGATGAAAGTAGAATTTTTGAGCAAGTCTCAAAATGAAAGCTTTGCAAGAGTGGCAGTAGCAGCTTTTGCATCACAGCTGGATCCTACTATTGAAGAGATTACAGATATTAAAACTGCAGTTTCAGAAGCTGTTACCAATTCCATAATACATGGTTATAAGGATAAAAAGGATGGAATAGTAGAAATTACAGCAGAATTAAATAAAAATGAAATTACTATAATTATCGTTGATCATGGTTGTGGCATTGATGATATAGAACAAGCCAGAGAGCCACTATATACCTCAAGACCAGATCTTGAAAGATCAGGTATGGGATTCACTGTAATGGAAACCTTTATGGATAGTGTGGAGATAGAGTCAAGTAAGACTGGTACAAAGATACGTATGAAGAAAAAATTTAAGTCTTTAGATATAGATTAAAAAAACTAAGTTTTTATAATGAGAGGAGGGAAAGAGCGAATTTAGCTTATGGGTATGGTTAGAGATGCGATGAAAAAAGATAGTTATGACTATAATGAAAATGTAAAGCTTATTTCTGAGGCTCAAAAGGGAGATAAAAGTGCATTAAACAAGCTTGTAGAAAATAATTTGCCTCTGGTATCGGCTATAAGTAAAAAGTTTTTAAATAGGGGTTATGAATATGATGATATCTTTCAAATAGGTTGTTTAGGTCTCGTAAAGGCTGTAAATAATTTTGATTCAAAGTTTGAAGTTAAATTTTCTACTTATGCAGTACCTATGATAATAGGCGAAATTAAACGATTTTTAAGAGACGATGGTATAATTAAAGTGAGTAGAAGTATAAAAAATGCTGCAAGGAAAATTCATTATGATAAAGAGACTCTTACAAAAAAATTAAATAGGGATCCTACTATAGAAGAACTTTCAAAATTTTCTGGAATGAATGTAGAAGAAATATTATTTGCTACAGAATCTGCAAATAATCTTCAATATCTTTATGATGTCATTCATCAAGATGACGGTTCTCCAGTAATGCTTATAGATAAAATAAGTGAAAATGGTGAGGAGGATTCTAAGGTAGTAGACAGAATAGCTTTAAAGGATGCATTAAATAATTTAGATAAAAAATCAAGACAGGTTATAATGCTCAGGTATTTTAAGGATAAGACACAAGTACAGGTTGCTAAGATGCTGGGAATAAGTCAAGTACAAGTATCTAGAATAGAAAAAAAGGTATTAAAGGTAATGAAGGAAAAACTTAGCGGATAGCGTGGAATAAACCACGCTATTTTTTATATAAATACATATTTGAGGGGTTAAAAATACATTAAATGCAGATAATATATTTATGAGGAATTTAAAGAAAAAGGTAATTATAGTTACAGACGGCGATAGAATTGCCAAAAAAGCTGTAGAAAAGGCTGCAAAAAATATTCACGGAAGATGTATTTCCATGTCAGCAGGAAATCCAACAAATTTAAAAGGAAGTGACATTATACGACTTATAAATATAGCTAAATATGATCCCGTAGTTATTATGGTAGATGATAGAGGAAATACAGGCAAGGGAAAAGGTGAAAAAGCTATGGAATATATTATCCATAGTGGTGAAGTTGAAGTAATGGGTATAGTAGCTGTAGCATCTAATACAAATGGAGGAAAAGGGGTAAGAGTAGATATATCAATAGATAAGTTCGGAAATATATATAGCTGTGCTGTGGATAAAAATGGAAATAAAATCAATAATAAAATTTTAAAGGGGGATACAGTTAACTCTTTAAATAGTTATCCAGACTTATTTGTAGTGGGAATAGGAGATCCTGGAAAAATGGATGATCTTGATAGTATATCCATAGGATCACCTGTAGTTACAAGGGCTTTACAGGAGATAATAAAAAAATATAGAAATGGTAATGGGATTTAACCACATTGCCATTTCTATATTAACTTAGTTATTAGGAGTATTTTTATTTACATTGGAATTTGTAGTTTCAGCATTATTATCAGTACCCTTATTTTCACCGGTATTCGATGAATTTCCATTTTGGGAATTAGAATTTTGATTTGTCTGTTGTGTAGTATTCCCGTTAGTATTATTTCTACTATTAGTTGAATTACCTGCATTCGTAGTATTTTTATTACCAGAAGTATTCTGTTTATCTGTACTATTAATAGTTCCATTATTATTAGTATTATTAGTACTATTAGTGTTTGTGGAATTAGTACTATTAGTATTATTATTATTTTTATCTTTTGATTTATCTTCTACAGGAGTATTAACATCATCCTTTTTAGTTTCTGGTGTACTAGGCTTTGAATATTCTGTAGGTGCTGTACCATCTAAGAATAATTCGCTGTATCCACCATTATTCATAAGTTTACCGTCAGCAGCATTTACATTATAATCTTCTATTCCTGCAGGCCTTTGCAGGTCTTTTACAGGTAAATTTTTTGTTGCCTCTTTCATAATTAATCCCCAGACTTTTGCGGAAGTAGAACTCCCTGCAGGAGGAGCAGATTGCTGGTTGTCATTTCCAATCCAAACAGCACCAGAATAATAGGGAGTAAGTCCACAGAACCATACATTTTTCCCTTTAGTACTAGTACCCGTTTTACCAGCAGCAGGCATATCACCAAAGTTTGCTGCAGTACCTGTTCCGCCTCTTGTTAGTGGACCTTTTAGTAAATCATACATTATATAGGCTGTCTGTGGAGAAATTACTTTCCTAGGTGATGCTGAATTTTCCAATACATTGTTACCATTTTTATCTACTACCTTTGTATAAAGTCTAGGGGGTATATATAGGCCGCTGTTACCAAAAGTACCATAGGCAGAAGCCATAGTAGTAGTGTTACTACCAGGATTTAATTCACCAAGAGATAAGGCGGCTATTGAACCTTTATCAATGGAACTTAATTGTAAACCAAATTTTTCTCCATAGGCAGCACCAGTAGATATACCTAATTTATCTTCAATTTTTACAGCAACAATATTAACGGAACGTTTTATAGCATCTCTTATGGTAGTAGGACCATTGTATTTATAATCGTCATTATTAGGTTGATAACCTGAATATTTGCTGGATACACTTGCAGACAGTGGACTATCTTCAACAATAGTAGCAGGAGTAATAAGTTTTTCTTCTAGGGCAGGAGCATAGACTGTAAGAGGTTTAATTGTTGAACCCACAGCTTGCTTAAAGTTTGAACCATAGGCCCTGTTATAGGAACCAATAGGTTGAGCTCCTCTTCCACCTACTAGAGCTTTGACTTCTCCGGTGCGATAATTTACTAAAGTAGCAGCAGCTTGGGGCTCAACTATGCCTCTACTATCTGTTCGTGATGTAAAACCAAAAGAAGCATCATTATTTAAAATAGTCTGTGTTGAATCCTGAAGATTTCTATCCATAGAGGTGTAGATTTTTAGTCCTCCATCACTTATTAAATTATTTACCTGTTCATCGGTATAGCTATACTGGGATTTTAAATCATTTTTAACCTGTTCTACTGCAGCAGATGAAAACCATTGATAGGTGTAAGTACTGGTGTTTTTAGTCTGATGGAATTTCAATTTGCCACTATCTAGATCATTTAGTGCATTTGAATAATCTGCATCATTTATATAATTATTGTCATGCATTTGCTGAAGTACTGTCTTTGTTCTGTTTATATAAATTGACGGATTCTTTTGAGCAGCAGGTGAAAATGGATAATAGGCAGAGGGACTTTGAGGAAGTCCTGCTATAAAAGCACATTCAATAAGATTTAAATCTTTTACATCCTTATCAAAATATTGCTTTGAGGCCGCTTGAACTCCATTAGCTTGACCACCAAGATATATAGCATTAACATAAGCCTCTAGTATTTCATTTTTAGTTAATTGCTTTTCAAGTTCAGTTGCCAGATAAGCTTCTTGAATTTTTCTTCTCCAGGATATCCTGTTTTGAAGAGAATCAGCTAAAAACATCCTTTGTTTTATAAGCTCCTGAGTTATGGTAGAAGCTCCTTGAATACCTCCTCTTTCCCTTAAAACTTTATTTTTTACGTTGATGAACATGGCTCCTATGATTCTCTTTACATCAATTCCTTTATGTTGGTAAAACCTTTGATCCTCTATACTTATAAATGCATTAGTTAAATTTTTTGGTACAGAATCCAAATTTATTATAGTTCTTTTTTGTGTGGTTATCACCGTATCCATAATTTGATTTTTATCATCATATAATACAGAGGGTTGATCTAAATTTAATATAGTTCCATTTACATCCAAGGCTGGAGCAGTTTTTATTATAGCTAAACCCATACCTAAAGCTGCTACAGAACCTATAACGATTGCACATAATAAAGTTATAAAAAATATTTTAAATGCCTTTAAAACTGGATTTTTTTTCTTATCTGTTTTTCTCTTATTTGTTTTTTTCTTTTTAGTAGTAGTAGCACCACTACCAGTGGTATTTGCCATAAAATATCCTCCTTAAACTACAACTAATGCCTTAATATTATAGCATAATATTAGCTGTTATTAAAATTACTCCATATTAAATTAAGTATTTTAATAGATTATTAATAAATTTATGTATAAAGTTTTATTTATTATATACCAAATACTGTAATTATTCCAGCTGAATTTCATACATATTTATAGTAGAACACAGAGGTCAATAAGATATTATACAAAAGCATATCGTTTAGTTGAAAACCTATAGTGGAGAGTTGAAAAGGACAAATATAAAAGTTTAAAGAACAGATTTAGTTAAGGTTAAGAGTTAAAAATTAATAATAAAGGATTATTTATTATTAAAATTATGTTTAATTATAAAAGATTTGTACTGTGAGGTGATTAAGATTAATACTAAGACTAAAATAAAAACATTAATTGTACTAATCGGTATATTAATTGTATTCAACATTTTTTTATATGAGTTAAATAAAGTAATAACCCCGGCTCTTTTAAATATCGCAGATGAGGAAATAAAAAAGAGAACAGTGGACATACTAAATAAGACTATTCTTGAGGAGTACAGTAATAAATTTGATTATGATAAAGTTATAAGAATTGAGAAAGATTCAGAGGGAAATATTATAATGCTGAGAGCTGATACATTAAAGATGAATCAAATTGCCTGTGATGTGGCAATAAGAAGTCAGGAAAAATTAAAAAATTCAGGAAATATATATATAAAAATTCCCATTGGATATATTTTTAAAAATAATATTATATCTAATTTTGGGCCAAAAGTTACTATAAAGGCAAATCCCATTGGCAGTATTGATACTGAATACTCATCAAAATTTCAAAGTCAGGGGATAAATCAGACTAAACACAGTATATACATAAATGTAAAGACAAGTGTCAGAGTGATTTTTCCAATGAATACGAATAGAATTGAAGTGAAAACTCAAATACCTTTAGCTGAGACTGTTATTGTAGGAAAGGTACCTGATACTGCACTGCAGTTTGACTTAAAGAATGCAGGTTTTGATTTACCTTAATACAATAGCCCTATCCATTGTATTTACAATAGATGGCTTATAGTATAAAATTATTTAATAAGCAAAGTATGGAGGAATATTACAGCACCACGAACCTGTATATAAATGTTATGAGATAAATATTTACTAATTAAGATGTGAAGGTGATAATATGATTTTAGGAAATATAGATGGAATAAGGAAATCTCTATTGGAGAAATTAGAAGAAATATATGAAATGAAGATTCCAAAATATAATATAATAACAGAAGAATTATCCTATACTATATGTTATGTAACGGGAATGATAAATAGAGAAGTAAGTGTAGTTATAGATAGGAGAGGAAATGTTGTAAGTGTGGCAATCGGTGATAGTTCTACAGTAGAGCTGCCTTTAATTGATGTAAAGGAAGGAAAACTTGCTGGAGTGAGAATAGTTCATACACATCCCGGCGGCAATTCAAGATTGTCCATGATAGATGTATCTGCACTTATAAAATTAAAGCTGGATTGTATAACAGCTGTTGGAGTAAAAGAGGGTAATATGACAGATATTACAGCAGGATTTTGCAGTGTACAGGGGGATCTACTGAAACCTGAAATAATTGGTCCTATGAGTATTAAGAAGGCTATGGAGTTAAACTTTATAGATAAGATTAAATATATACAGGATACAATAAAAATTGAAAATATAAAAGAAGACAATAGTGAAAGGGCAATTATAGTAGGCATAGAGAGCAAAGAAAGTCTTGAAGAACTAGAAGAACTTGCAAAAGCTTGTAATGTACAATGTCTTCACTCTGTACTTCAAAAGAAAGATAAGATAGATACAGCCTTCTATGTTGGCAGCGGAAAAGTAGAAGAGATAAATCTCATAAGACAAAGCTTATCAGCTAATCTAATAATTTTTGATGATGAACTTACAGGCTCTCAAGTGAGAAACTTGGAAGAAATTTTAGGAATAAAAGTAATTGACAGAACTACACTTATACTGGAAATATTTGCTACGAGAGCTAGAACTAAAGAGGCTAAAATTCAAGTGGAATTGGCTCAATTAAAATACAGATCCACAAGACTTATGGGACTTGGAAGTGTAATGTCCAGAACCGGCGGTGGAATAGGAACCAGGGGACCAGGAGAAAAGAAACTGGAAATTGATAGAAGGCGTATAAGAGAGAGGGTATATGATCTTACAAAAGAGCTGGAAAAGGTAAGAAGAAACAGAGAAACTCAAAGAGAAAAGCGAAGTAATCAAAACATACCTAAAATTTCCTTGGTGGGATATACAAATGCCGGAAAGTCAACACTTAGAAATAAACTTTGCAGTATGGCAGCACCTAATGATTCTGTAAAAAAGGAAAATGTATTTGAAGCGGATATGCTGTTTGCTACCTTGGATGTAACTACAAGGGCTATAGTTTTACCAGATAACAGGACCGCTACGCTAACAGATACGGTTGGATTTGTAAGAAAACTTCCTCATGATCTAGTAGAGGCATTTAAATCCACTCTAGAAGAAGTAATATATTCAGATTTACTTTTACATGTGATAGATACTTCTAATGAAAATGCCCTTGTACAAATTGAGGCAGTAGAAAAAGTTTTGGAGGAACTGGGAGCTGGTGATAAACCAGTTATATTGGTACTCAATAAAATAGATAAGGCCAGTAAAGAGGAAATTAACTGTATAAAAGATAAATATAGTAGTTTATATATAATAGAAATTTCCGCAAAAGATAATGTGAATTTAGATGCTCTATTAGAAAGTATATGTAATAATCTACCCAATAATTTAAAAAAGGTAGAATATATTATACCTTATAGTAATCAAAGTGAAGTAGCCTACCTTCATAGAAATTCCAAAATTGATGAAGAAAAATTTTTAGAAGAAGGTACAAAAATAGTTGCAGAAGTAGATGATATAACTTATAACAAGTACTTAAAATATAAAGTATAGCCTTTGAAAGGAATTTAACATGAAGATATATGCTGTAGATTTCAGTGAAGAAACACCTAAATATGCACAAATTTCAAAACACATAAAAAAATTGATAGATAAGGGAAAAATAAGAGATGGAGAAAAATTGCCTCCTATAAGAAAATTATCATCATTTTTAGGAGTAAATAATGATACCATTATAAATTCCTATAAAAAACTTCAGAGTGAAGGTTATGCTGTCCAAAAAATGGGCAGTGGTACCTACGCTAAAAAAAGGGAAGAAAGTAGAAAATTAAAAAGAGACTATGCTGAAACTTTTAAGAAGATGAAGGGTAAAGATTTAGATAATTATATAGATTTTGCAGGAGAAACTTCCTGTAATATATTTTTCTCAATAGACAATTTTAAAGAAGTAATTAATGAGGTAATAGACAGAGATGGTGTTAATGCATTAATCTATCAGGAAGCATTAGGTTTTGAGGGACTTAGAAAGAGTATAAGCAAATATTTTTGGAATAATAAATTAGCTATAGAAGATATTTTAATAGTTTCTGGGGCACAGCAGGGAATAGATATTGTATCAAAGGCAATGATTAACGTTAATGATAATGTAATAGTTGAAAAACCAACTTACAATGGAGCACTTTTTGTTTTTAAATGGAGAGGTGCCAATATTTTTGAAATAGATATGGAGAAAGATGGAGTAGGTCTGGAGGATTTTAAAGAAATATTGAAAAAGAATAGAATAAAATGTTTTTATACTATGAGTTATTTTCAAAATCCAACTGGAATGACCTATAGCAGAGAAAAAAAAGAAGAAATACTAAGCCTAGCAGAAAAATATGACTTTTACATAGTAGAAGATGATTACCTTTCTGAGCTGATTTACAGTCCGAATATAAAATATGAGAGCTTCAAGAGTTTGGATACAAATAACAGAGTTATATATATAAAAAGTTTTTCAAAAATATTTTTACCAGGTATCAGATTGGGATATCTAATTTCCCCTAAAGAAATTAAAGAACAAATAGAAAATTCCAAGGTAAATACAGATATATCTACTTCTAGTCTTATGCAAAGGGCTTTGGATTTATACATAAGAAAAGGTTATTGGAAAGATTATATAAATAATATAAAGTCCATGTATTTAAAAAGATATAATTATATGGAAAAGTGTATTAAAGATATTTTAAAAGATAAGGTGAGTTTTAATAGTCCCGGAGGCGGTTTTAATTTTTATCTTAAAATAAATGACCATATTCCTGTAACTTCAGATAGATTGTTTTATAAATGCAAAAGAAAAAAGGTACTTATTTCTCCAGGAGTTTTGTTCTATAGAGATAGAGATGATGGTGTAAAATATTTTAGACTAGGCTATTCACAGACACATGAAACTAAAATAAAAAAGGGAATAGAAATTATAGATAAAATACTTACCTTTGATAAAGATAATTAGGAACTAGGTGTTTTATATATGGAAAGTGATAGAATGGATAACGGATTAATAAATTTTAAATGGGATTATATTGACAGCTATACAGATGAGCAAATTTCGTATTTTTTATTTTTAGAGGGAAAATCTATTGAAGCCATAAGCAAAATAAGAAATATTGATAGAGTAACTGTACAAAAACACATTATTGAAGGGAAAATAAAATATAGATTCCTTGCAAAGAGTAAAAATCCAAAAGAACTTTTAGACAGCATTTCAAGGGCAGGAAAATATGACAAAACCTATCTTATATCTAATATGGACGAGAAAAATAAACAAGCATTATTGAATTATATAAGAGAAAAATACGTAGAACTGTATGGAAAAGATAAAGAAACTGCTATTTGGATTTTAGGAGAACTTAAAGATAGGAAGTCTAAGGATATACTTATAAAAGCTTCTGTACATAAGCACGTAAATGTTAGAAGAATGGCTGTTTCGGCTATGGGAAAAATAAAGGACAGTTCCTTTGAAAGTGCACTTTTAAGGGCACTGGAAGATATGAACCCTCAGGTGGTTTCCTATGCTATAAAAGCATTTATAAAGATCAATAGTAAAATTGCCCTTAATAGAATACAGGAAATAAAAAAGAGTACTGATAAAGATTATTTAAAGAGGTTGTGCGATGAATATATTAACAGTATATAATTTTGCAGATCCCTTAAGTTCTACTTCCACTTAGTAAGATTCATTGATATTTAGGAGAGATTTAAATGAGTTATTATACTATAAAAGATGAAACAAGTTTTCAATTTGAAGAGAAAAAATCAATTTTTATAAGTAATATTAAAAGAGTTTATACTGAAGAAGAGGCAAAAGAATTTGTACAAAGTATAAAGGCAAAATATAAAGATGCAAGGCATAATGTATATGCATATATTGTAGGTGAAAAATCTCAAATTCAGAGATACAGTGATGATGGAGAACCCCAGGGAACAGCAGGCATCCCAATACTTGAAGTCATAAAGAAAAATGGAATAACAGATGTAGCAATTGTAGTTACTAGATATTTTGGAGGAATTCTCCTTGGAACAGGAGGCCTTACAAGAGCCTATTCGAAAGGTGCAGCTTCTGCCATAAAAGAGGGTAAAATTGTACTTAAAGTTATGGGGAAGGCTCTTTCAGTTACTGTAAATTACGATCTTTTGGGAAAAATTCAGTATTTATGTGAGAAGAAAATGTGGCATATAGAGAATTTAGAGTACACTGATAAAGTCAAAATGACAATTTATTTTGAAGAGTCAATTTTAGAAGAAGCTAAAAAGACTTTTATTGAAGTTGCTTCTGGAGGTTGTGAGTTTTTTGAAGGTGAAAGCAAGTATTATTTTAAAATAGATAATAGGCTATTTCCATAACAAATTGATTTACATTTAACATAAAATATTTTTTATGTTATAATATTTAAAGTTTATTGGATATTTTTTAATTTAATAAAATTAATTAAAATGTGTACATAGCAATGTTAGGAGGTTTTTTTATGTCAGGACATTCAAAATGGCATAATATTCAAGCTAAAAAAGGTAAAGCAGATGCTCAAAGGGGTAAAATATTTACAAAAATAGGAAAAGAAATAGCTGTAGCATCTAAGGCTGGTTCTAATCCGGATACCAATGCAAAATTAAGGGATGTTATAGCTAAAGCAAAAGCTAATAATATGCCGCAAGATACAATTACAAGAGCAATAAAAAAAGGAGCAGGAGAATTAGAGGGAGTAAACTATGAAGAAATAGTTTATGAAGGCTATGGTCCAGCAGGTGTAGCAGTTATAGTAAATGTTTTAACAGATAATAAGAACAGAAGTGCAGGAAATGTTAGATATATATTTGACAGAAATGGTGGAAATCTAGGAGCAAATGGATGCGTATCCTTCATGTTTCAGAGAAAGGGCCAGATAATTATTGAAAGAAAAGATGGTCTTGATGAAGATGAGGTTATGATGGCTGCACTAGACGCTGGAGCAGAAGATTTTAATGCAGAGGAAGAAGCTTTTGAAATAACTACAGCTATGGAGGATTTCTCCCAGGTTAGAGAATCTCTTGAAGAAGCTGGTTATGAATTTGCCTCAGCAGAACTTACTATGATTCCAGACACATATACACAGCTTAACTTAGAGGATTCTGAAAAAGTTCAAAAATTAATAGACAAACTTGAAGATGATGACGATGTTCAAGACGTATACCACAATGCTGAATTCCCTGAGGAATTTGAAGGATAGGAGTTTTGCAGGTCCTTCAAGACCTATATAAATTTCAATTAAATAGGCCGTCTCAAAATGATTAAAAAACATCTTGAGGCGAGCCTCTTGTATTATATCTTTATTCTTGCCATAATTAGTAATTAGGGGCTTAAGAATACATATTTTAAATGTATTCTTAAGAAGATACATCTAGGACTTATTATCTTTATAATAAACTCCAAAATCACCATGGATAATGAAAGTTAAAAGCAGTAGAGAATATTTTTGCAAATTTGAAATATTGGTAAATTGGAAATCCTAAAGAAATCAATACAAGTAAAAGGGCATATTTTTTATATTTTGTTATGCAGTCATTTATTAATAGCAAAATGGCAATGCACAATATAATTGAAGGAACAAACATAGTTCTGCAACCTGATTCATACATGGTTGGTGAAAATATCATAAGAGATGTTGATGCATAGGCTGCCAAAATGAGCAGAACAACTGCAAGCCCTTTGATCTTAAAATTATATAGTGAGTAGGCTGCTATAATAGTAAAAATTAGAATAAAGCTCCAAAATGCCATAGCAATATAAGAGGTCTTTGAAAAGGTCAAAATTCCCCATTTAGCCTGGAAATTAAAAAATTGACTTATGTTACTTTTTACTGCTATAGATAATATAGCTACAATGAGAATAACCATAGAGATCAAATCTATAATCTTCTTTTTAGACTTGTTTACCAATAGAATAATTAGAAGTATCCAAGTTAAAATTAACAAAATCCCCATATGATTAATAAGGGCATCCATAATCCATCTATAACTGTACTCCAATCTTTGGTATGGTAGAATAGTTAGAAAGTCTGGTATTCGCGCTTTTACTTCATTAGTAAAACGTAAGCTATTCCCAGGTGAAAAATAATTTAGCAGAAAGCTGAAAAATACAACTATTGTCTCAATAATAAGGAATAATGACTTTTTTCTGCAAATGAAAAATATATATATTAAAAACAGTATACAAAAAACTAACAAAGTGGTTCCAACTTGTTCTTGGGAGCTTCCTGCAACAAATCCAAAAAATAGAGCTATTATTCGAAAAAACAAATGTGGATACTGTTTATTAATAGAATAATATAGTATGGGGTAAAAAGAGGCAATTCCAGCGGCTGTAATCCAAAGATAATTCATTGCACCTGTCACCCAAAAAGCCCCATCACACAAGGCACCAAAATTCATTCCAAAGGGTAATATAATGCAAAAAACTGCCATAATGTAATCTCGCTTATTGTTTCTATGTTTATTGAACAATTCATAGTATTTGTATAAAAAAAATGTAAGAATTCCATAATGAATTAAATTTGAGATTTTCCAAAAATATAGAGGTAAATACCCAAATATATAACAATAAGTTTCTGAAGCTAATCTTCCACTCCAAGTATCATAGCGGTATTTAAGCCATCCCAGCAAGTTGTATTTTTTAATTAAGATTGGAAAATTTGCATCGTCACCGCCTCCGCGATGAACATAATGAACCAATAGGGCAAATAAAGCAAATCCTATAATAAATATTAAAAATAATATCAATTTTCTTTTTACGATTTTTTGGTTTATCATTCGTATACGCTACCTTTCTCAAATGCTTTTATATAATTTAGTTTTTTAATTAAAAATATAGGTATAAGAATTACCATACAAAAGTTTATAGTTTTTAGTTATGTATTTAATAAACTACATTTGACTTTACTTAATATTACCATAATAAATAACTTATTCATAGCCAATTTTATACATTTTACAAGAAGCTCAACATTGATTCCTAGCATACTCCCATGCTTATGAATTGTTGAAAATAAATTTAAACAATCTTCATGTACATGGAACACTATTGTTCAATAAACATTAAAAACTGCATATAATATACCTTCAGAAAAAGTAATGTATGGTATGTATTTTTGTGGATTTTAAGAGAATTAGACAAAATGTACCCATACATTTTGAAAAAACATTAAATAAATTTATAATAGTTATTGTAAATAATGTAATAATTGAAAAGCAAAGATTTCAAATGTAGATTTGGGCCTAAATCTGTAACCAGTATCTTTGTAGATAAAGGGGAGGATTTTTAATATGAGTAAATATGAAATAAACAAAAACTTAGCTCAAATGCTAAAGGGTGGAGTAATAATGGATGTTGTAAATCCAGAGCAGGCAGTGATAGCAGAAAAAGCAGGAGCTTGTGCGGTTATGGCACTAGAAAGAGTACCTTCTGATATTAGAAAAGAAGGTGGAGTGGCAAGAATGTCTGATCCAAAGATGATAAAGGGAATACAGGAAGCTGTATCCATACCGGTAATGGCAAAGGTGAGAATAGGACATTTTGTGGAAGCACAAATATTACAACATCTATCTATAGATTTTGTTGATGAAAGTGAAGTATTGACTCCAGCAGATGAAGCTTATCACATTAATAAGTGGGATTTTAATGTTCCTTATGTCTGCGGTGCAAGAAACTTAGGAGAAGCCCTTAGGAGAATTGGTGAAGGTGCTGCTATGATAAGAACAAAGGGTGAAGCTGGTACAGGCAATGTAGTAGAAGCAGTAACTCATATGAGAACTATGATGGATGACATTAGAAAAGTAAAAAATGCACCAAAGGAAGAGCTTATGTCCATAGCTAAGGATTTTGCAGCTCCTTATGACTTAGTGGAATATGTGTGGGAAAATGGAAAACTTCCAGTAGTAAATTTTGCTGCCGGCGGAATTGCTACTCCAGCAGATGCAGCTCTTATGATGCAATTGGGAGCAGAAGGAGTATTTGTTGGTTCAGGAATATTTAAGTCTGAAAATCCAGAGGAGAGGGCAAAAGCTATTGTACTTGCTACTACTTACTATAATGATCCTAAAATACTTTCAGAAGTATCTGAAGGCCTTGGAGAAGCCATGCATGGTCTTGAATTAAATGAAATTAAAGACAGATATGCAGAAAGAGGCTGGTAGAGTATGAAAATTGGAATATTATCACTCCAGGGAGGCGTCATAGAACATATAGAACATATAAATTCCCTTAATCAGGAGACTGTAGAAGTAAAAAAACAGGAGGATTTAGAAGATGTAGATGGCATAATACTTCCTGGAGGAGAAAGTACAACTATTGGAAAACTCTTAAGTCGTACTGGACTTTTGGAGCCTTTAAGAGAAAAAATACTTAAGGGTTTACCCGTTTGGGGAACTTGTGCAGGTATGATACTTTTGGCTAAGAACGTAGAAAACTGGGAAGACAGCTATCTTAAGCTTATGAACATAAATGTAAGAAGAAATGCCTATGGTAGACAGAGGGACAGTTTTCAAACAGAAGAATTAATAGAAAAAGTATCTTCTAATAAGATACCTCTTGTTTTTATAAGAGCCCCATTTATAACAAAATTGGGTGAGGGTGTAGAAAAAATATATGAATTGGATGGAAATGTAGTGGCAGCAAGAGAAAACAATATGCTGGTAACATCCTTTCATCCTGAGTTAACAGATAATTTGGATTTTCATAGATATTTTTTAACTATGTGCAGAGAATAAAAATTAAATTTAATTTAAAAAACTTGTTGAAATTTATTTAACAATATGTTAATATGAAAACGTAGTCAAGTTGGATATTAGTAATTTTCGGCTTGATAGTAAATTAATATAATTATTGCGTGTTACTGATTCGATCAGGCATGAGCAATGGTAACTAATACAATTAAATATTTATTTGCAATAAAATTGAATGCTAAATTCTATTTTATAAAAGTAATCATTTATTTTAATTTTTATATTATATAGATATAAATTTAGAAATTTACTATATTGCAGATAAGTATTGTGTATTAGTAACTGTGCTCATGCCTTTTGTGTTTTGCAATAATAAATAATGAATTTCAAGGAGGAATTATTATGTTTAAAAAAGCTTTTGGTGTTTTACAACAAATTGGTAAGGCGTTAATGCTTCCAGTTGCAATTTTACCGGCAGCAGGATTGTTGCTTGCCTTTGGTACAATGTTTCAGGAGGAACAATTTTTAAATGCTGTACCAATATTAAATGTAGGATGGTTTCAGAGTCTTGCTATAGTAATGAGTCAGGCAGGAGGAATAATTTTTGATAATCTTGCTATATTATTTGCAGTGGGAGTTGCAGTGGGACTTGCTGATGGAGATGGTGTTGCAGGACTTGCAGCTATAGTTGGATTCCTTATAATGAACAAAACAATTGGAATTGTTGTGGGGATTACACCTAGTATGATAAATGCCTCTCATCCTGAGTATGCTATGGCTTTAGGTGTTCCAACACTTCAAATGGGCGTGTTTGGTGGTATTATAATAGGTATTATAGCTGCACAGGTATATAAGAAGTTCTTTAATATTGAATTGCCTTCATATCTCGGCTTTTTTGCAGGAAAGAGATTTGTCCCTATAGTTACGGCAGTGGCAGCAATTGTTGCAGGACTTGCCCTTACTGTAATCTGGCCTCCTATAGGAAATGCATTAAATATATTTTCACATAATATGATAGATTCAAATCGTACCCTAGCCGCACTTATATTTGGTATTATTGAAAGAGCACTAGTACCTTTTGGGCTTCATCACATATGGTACAATCCATTTTGGTATCAATTTGGGGAATATGTAAATAGAGCAGGTGAACTGGTAAATGGAGATCAGAAAATATTCTTTGCACAGTTAAAGGATGGAGTACCTTTTACAGCAGGTACCTTTACCACTGGTAAGTTCCCATTTATGATGTTTGGATTGCCAGCAGCAGCATTAGCTATTTATCACGAAGCAAAGCCGGAAAAAAAGGCCCTTGTAGGTGGCATTATGGCTTCAGCAGCATTAACTTCCTTTTTAACTGGTATTACAGAACCACTTGAATTTTCTTTCTTGTTTGTTGCTCCAGTATTATTTGGTATCCACTGTATATTTGCAGGACTTTCCTTCATGACAATGCAAATTTTAAATATTAAAATAGGTATGACTTTCTCTGGTGGTGTTATTGACTTCTTACTATTTGGAGTAATTCCCAACAGAACTGCCTGGTGGCTGGTAATCCCTGTAGGATTAGTATTTTCAGTAATATATTATTTTGGATTTAGATTTGCCATAAGAAAATGGAATCTTAAAACTCCAGGTCGTGAAGATGATTCTGAAGAAAATGCAGGTGGTTCAACGGTTCAAGGCACAGAACTTGCTTATGGTGTATTAAAAGCCCTTGGAGGAAAAGAAAATCTTCAAAATCTTGATGCCTGTATAACACGTTTACGTGTAATTGTTAAAGATATTAAAAATGTTGATAAGGATGGACTTAAAAAATTAGGTGCCGCAGGAGTTATGGAGGTTGGTAATAATATTCAGGCCATATTTGGACCTAAATCTGATCAGCTTAAGGGTCAGATAAAAGATATAATTAGTGGAAAAACACCAGTGCCCGTTGAGGAAAAAGAGACTGTAGAATCAACCAAAGTAGATTTAGATGATGTGTCCGATATAGTTTCTCCTTTAGATGGAAAGATAATAAATATTACAGAGGTTCCAGATGAGGTATTTTCACAGAAGATGATGGGAGATGGATTTGCCATTGAGCCATCCAACGGAGAAGTGGTTTCTCCTGTCAATGGTACTATAACTACTGTATTTCCAACTAAACATGCTGTAGGAATAACTGCTGAAGATGGTTTAGAACTTTTAGTTCACTTTGGTATGGATACTGTTACTTTAAAGGGAGAAGGCTTTACAGCCCTTGTAGAACAGGAGGCTAAAGTAAAGGCAGGTCAGCCTATATTAAAAGTTGACTTGGATTCGGTTAAAGACAAAGTTCCATCTATAATAACTCCTGTAGTATTCACAAATTTACCAGAAGGTAAAACTGTAGTAATAAATACAGGATCAGAAGTTAAACGTGGACAAAAAGGAATAGTTACAATTAAATAAATTCCTACACCCCAGGGGCCCAAATTTTAACAATTTCGCCTCTGGGGTGTAAATTTCTCTAAAGGCGCTTTAATTTTTTCAAAGGTACATGTTCTTAAATTACTGCATAATCTATATTAGCAGATTTTTTATTTGTAATAGTGGGGAAAAGGCTAAACAAACTATCAACTGTCCACTATCAACTTTCAACTAAGAAAAGTTAGATATATGCAATTATTTAAGGGGTGAATCCTATGATAGAAATAATAGTTCAATATATATTGCTAGTTGCTATAGTACTTGGAATTTCATATTTTGTATACTTACTTAGAGAAAATGACACTAAAATAAAAAATGATTATTATGGAATAACTTATAATATTTTAAGACTTGAAGAGGATGAATCTACAGAAGAAAATATAAAAAATATACTCAGGGCTATAAGTGAAGCAGTATTTTTTGTTGAAGAAAATTTTAAAACAGATTATAATGATGTAAAAGAAGAAAAGGCATTGATGATTTCCAGGGAGCTGATTGACAATTTCAATCTTAAAAGTACTATTAGTGATAATACCATTAAACGCATTATAAAACTAATATGTGCCATGTTGCCGGAAAATAAGTAAAATTTTCTTGATGAATTATTTATAATAGATTAAAATTTAATGTAAAATATAGAAAACCGAAATATTTCGGTTTTTTATATTTGTTAGATATTTTTAATTATATATTGAACTATAGATAAAATTTTCCTTAAATAAAGCTTTTGATAATATATAAATATAGGGAAAATATATATTATGTATATAAATATTTAACATTGATAATTTTAATTTTTATATGCTTAACATGGAGGCAAGAATAATATGAATTTAGAAAATAGAGAAAAACAGGATTATAATGTATTATCTCTTACATCACTTGAAAAATTAGAGCCAGTGAGAATAAGACCTGGTATGTATATAGGATCTACAGGAACAAAGGGATTACACCACTGTATATGGGAAATACTAGATAATTCTATAGATGAGATATCTAATGGCTTTGGTGATAAAGCCACTATAATATTGAATTCGGATAAAAGTGTAACTATCTCTGATAATGGAAGAGGAATACCAACGGGAATCCATCCTATAAAGAAAAAATCAGGGGTAGAGATGGTATATACAGAACTTCATACAGGAGGAAAGTTTGATAATAAGAATTATAAAACTTCAGGAGGGCTTCATGGTGTTGGTGCAGCTGTAGTTAATGCACTTTCTGAGTGGCTCGAAGTTAAAGTAAGTCAGAATGGGCATATATACAGGCAGAGATTTGAATATGCTTTTGATAAATCTCTTAATAAATATATGCCTGGTACTCCAGTGACAAAACTTGAAATTATGGGGAATACAGGGGAAACTGGCAGCAGTGTAACTTTTAAACCGGACAAGGAAGTTTTTAGTACTACAGATTTCAAATTTGAAGTAATAGATGAGAGGCTGCAGGAGCTGGCTTTTCAAAATAAAGGTATAACTTTAGAATTCATAGATAATAGAAAGAAAGAACCTATTACTAAGATATATCATTCTGATAGGGGACTTCTGGATTTTATAGATTATTTAAATGAAAGCAAGACACCTATTCATAAAAATCCAATTATATTTGAAGGGGAAAGAGAAATAAATAAAATATATATGCAGGCTGAAATATGTATGCAGTTTACTGATTCCACTACGGAGTATATAGCCAGTTATGTAAATAACATACCTACTACAGAGGCTGGAACTCATGAAACAGGATTTAAGACTGGAATGACAAGGGCCTTTAAGGAATGGGCGAAGAAATTAAATCTCCTTAAGGAAAAAGATAAGGAATTTGATGGTGATGATTTAAGAGAGGGAATGACCGCCATAATAAAAATAAAACTATCCAATCCAGTTTTTGAGGGGCAGACTAAGACAAAACTTGGCAATAGTGAAGCAAATACCATGATGAACGATCTTGCCTATACAAAGATCTCAGAGTGGATTGAAGACAATAGGGAACTAGCTGCATCCATTATAAATAATGCAATACAAGCCTTTTCCAGAAGAGAAAAAATAAAAAAAATAAATGAGGCAGAAAAGAAAAAGATAGGAAAAGGTGCGGCACCTTTAGCAGGCAAAATAGCAGCTTGTACGTTAAAGGATTCTTCACTAGCGGAGTTTATAATTGTGGAGGGAGATTCTGCTGGAGGAAGTGCAAAACAGGCAAGGGATAGAAGATTTCAGACAATTATGCCTTCCAAAGGTAAAATTATGAATACCGAAAAACAAAAACTAGAAAATGTCCTGGCCAGTGAAGAACTTAAAATTTTTACAGCTGCAGTGGGAACCGGAGTGCTGGATAATTACAGTGAAAGTAATTTAAAATACGATAAAATCATAATAATGAGTGATGCAGATGTGGATGGATATCATATAAGAACTCTTTGGATGACCTATATCTATAGATATATGAGACAACTCATCTCAAATGGACATCTGTATATTGCACTTCCACCTCTATATAAAGTATATAAAGAGACTAAAAATAAAGAAGTGGTTAAGTATGCCTATTCTGACGAGGAACTGGCACAGGTAAAAAAAGAAGTAGGAAGAGGTTCTTTGATTCAAAGATATAAGGGACTTGGAGAAATGAATCCAGATCAGCTTTGGGAAACTACTTTAAATCCTACTACCAGGACTCTTCAAAGGGTAACTATTGAAGATGCAGCTAAAGCAGAAAAAATGGTATCACTTTTAATGGGAGATGTAGTAGAGCCTAGAAAAAATTATATGTATAAGTATGCGGAATTTTAGAACTGTAAATGCATGGCTTACTTGGTGTCGACTCCCACTTGAAGAAAAGTAGAGAGCCCAAATTTTAATTTGGTGCGAATCACTTTCACAGCGTGCAAGCAGAGAACCAAAATCTTCTTTTCGATTTTGTGTAGGGGTTGTATAGAGTGCGTGGGAGTCTTATGCCAAGTTAGTCAGGTTAAATTTTAATGGAGGTTGTAAATAAGTGGCTAGAAAAATAGATATACCGAAAGATAATAACATAATTAATGTTCCAATAGAAGAGGCTATGCCCGATAATTATTTACCTTATGCGGTGGAAGTGGCAAGAGATAGAGCACTTCCGGATGTACGGGATGGATTAAAACCCGTTCATAGAAGAATTTTATACGGCGCCTATATGATGAAGGCATTTCCTGATAAACCTTACTATAAATCTGCAAGAATAGTAGGAGATATTCTTGGAAAATATCATCCTCACGGAGATACTTCTGTATATGATGCCATGGTAATACTTGCTCAAAATTTTACCACTAGATATCCACTTATAGATGGACATGGAAACTGGGGAAGTCAGGATGGAGACAATGCTGCTGCCATGCGTTATACAGAAGCAAGACTTACACCAAATGCTCTAGAGATGCTTAGAGATATGGATAAAGATGTAGTAAATATGGTGGAAAACTATTCCGCTTCAGAACTTGAACCGGAAGTGCTGCCTGCAAGATATCCAAATCTTTTAGTAAATGGAGCCTTTGGTATTGCAGTAGGTCTTGCCACTAATATACCACCTCATAATTTGAAAGAAGTTATAGATGCAACTCTTTTATATATAGATAATAATGAAGTTACCACAAAAGAACTTATGGAACATATAAAGGGACCAGATCTTCCTACAGGAGGCATTATAATAGGTAAGGAATCTATGTTATCTGCCTACGAATCTGGTGAAGGTAAAGTTACTTTGAGGGCAAAAACCAGTATAGAACAATTGGAAAACGGAAGATGTGGAATTATTATAACAGAATTTCCATATAGAAGGAATAAAGCTAAACTATTGCAGAGCATCTCTGAGATGACGGGGAATAAAAAACATCAAAAAGTATTGGAAGGCATTGTAGATATAAGAGATGAATCTGACAGATCCGGTATAAGGGCTGTTATAGAATTTAAAAAGAGTATGTCTAAAGAAGAAGTGGAGAAGGTTTTAAAATATCTCTTCAAAAAGACAGAACTGCAGTGTAATATAAGTTTTAATATGGTGGCACTTGCTGGTGGTAAACCTCTAACCATGGGACTTAAAACTATTCTGAAGTACTATGTAAATCATCAAAAGGATGTAATTAAAAGAAGAACAAAAAGAGAACTGGAAATAGCAGAAAAAAGATTCCATATAGTACAGGGGTTTATAAGGGCCATAGACATAATGGATGATATAATTGCCACTATAAGGGCATCAAAATCAAAAAAAGATTCTATAGATAATCTTGTGAAAAAATTTCAGTTTACAGAAATTCAGGCCCAGGCTATAGTAGAACTTATGTTATATAGACTTACAGGCCTTGAAATAAAGACTTTTGAAAGAGAATATAGAGAATTGGAGAAGACAATTAAGAAACTGAAAAATATTCTTGAAAAGGAAAGAGAATTATTAAAGGTTATAAAGACAGAGATGAAAGCTATAAGAGAAAAATATGGGGATGAAAGACGTACAGAGATAATTGAGAATGAGGAAGAGGCAAAAATTGACCTAGAAGATCTTATAATTGTGGAGGATACTGTAGTTACTCTGTCTAAAGAAGGCTATATAAAGAGAATAGCTCAAAAAACCTATGCTAGATCCAATACCAATGTAGAAGATATAGAGTATAGAGAAGGAGATTGTAATAGGTTTTTATTCAATTCCAATACCACCCATACAATTATGTTTTTTACGGACCAAGGGAATATGTATCAGCTAAAGGGGATTTCTGTTCCAGAATATAAGTGGAAAGAAAAAGGAGAAAAATTGGATTCAATTATAAGAGGGCTGAATTTAGATAAAGAAAATATAATAAATGTATTTTCCATAGAAAACATTAATTCTCAAAAGGATATGATATTTATAACAGACAGAGGCTACATAAAAAAGACGGCTCTACATAAATTTGATTCTAATTACAGTAAAATTATGGCTTTAAAAATGAAAGGCAATGAAAAGCTTATCTTTGCTGAATTAGTAGATAAAAGCAGAGAAGAAAAATTCCTTAAAATTGAAACTGAATTAAATTTCAAATTTACTATAGAGGAGCCTGTAATTGAAGAATCAGAGAGGAACAGTCTTGGAAACAAATTGTTTAATCTCTCAGATAAGGATAGTATTATCAGTGTACATTTCAGCAATGAACATAATTTCAGCAGCTTTAAGGTAGCTGTAAACAGTGTTGGAAATATAAAAATAAACGAAAAAAGCAATTCAAATATAAAAGAATGTAATACGGATTCAGAAAGTACTCTCTTGTTCTTTACCAATAGAGGAAAGCTGTTGTATGTACCGGCTTTCTTGCTTCAAAATATAGATAAAGAAGGCATAAATATAGATAAAGTCAATGGAGATTTTGAGGAAGGTTCTGAAAAAATATTAAATGTAATTTCCGTAAAAGATTTTAAAGAGAATATAGATACATATTTCTTTACAGGAAATGGATTGATAAAGAAAACTGCTTTAGAAGACTTTAAAACGGAGAATAGCAGTACTGTGGTCTATAAATTCCGAGGTGATGACATCCTGGTAAATGTTGAATTTATGGATAAAGAAAAGGATAATGATATTATAATAATTACTTTAAAAGGTATGGGTATAAGATTTTCTTCTCAGAATATAAGCCATATGGGGAGAATTGCATCAGGAGTAACTGGTATAAGTCTTGAGGAAGAAGATGAGGTACTAAAGGGATTTTTATGTAACGAAGTTTATAAATGTGTTGAAATAAAATCTAAAAATAAGGAAAAAAAGATTATACCTTTAGAAGATTTTAAAATTCAAAATAGAGCAGGAAGAGGCAAAAATATAATGCTCGTACTTATGGGTGATTATATAAAAGAAATAAAGGTAAAAAGGAGAGGTTGATATGACTGATGTTTTATTATTTATTGCAGAGGGATTTGAAGAAATAGAAGCTCTTACGGTAGTGGATATACTGAGAAGAGCAAATATTAAATGTGATACTTGTTCACTTCAGGGGAACTACGTTAAAGGAGCTCATGGAATTGAAGTAAAAGCCGATAAATCAATAGAAAAAATTGATAAAAATCAATACGGAGCAGTAGTTCTTCCTGGTGGTATGCCTGGAGCAAAAAATCTAAAGGAAAATAAAAAGGTTATAGAAATAGTACAAAGCTTTTATAATGATAATAAAATTGTATCTGCAATCTGTGCAGCTCCAGTCGTTTTAAAAGAAGCTAATGTGCACAGAGGAAATAAAATAACATCTTATCCTTCTTTTAAAGAAGAATTGTTGGAGGCTGAATATTTGGAAAGCATAGTGGCGGAAGATAAAAATCTGATTACCAGCAGAGGACCTGCTACTGCCATATATTTTGGATTAAAGCTGGCAGAAAAAATAGCAGGAAAAGATGCAGCAGATAAATTAAGAGAAGAAATGTTATTAAATTTTGTGGAGAAAAATAGATAACTTAGTGGAGTCTCGAGATGTATTTCTCGAGCTTTTCTTAACCTGTTCTTTGAAATTTGATATTTTAACTTTCCGCTGTCCACTATCAACTTTCAAATGAAAAAAGTTGTTTGGCACTTTTCTTCTATACAAAAACAACGGTGGTGATAATATGAAAAACTGCAAACTTGAAAATGGAATAGATCTAGTCTATGAACATAGAACAGGTAAACTTACATCTTTCTGTATAGGCTTTAATGCAGGAGCTCTTATGGAAGATAAAGAGGAGATGGGAATAGCCCATGTGGTAGAACATATGCTGTTTAAAGGCACAGATACTAGAAATGAATTTGAAATAAATAGACTATGTGATGATATATTTGGATTCAATAATGCCATGACTAATTTTCCCTATGCAATTTATTATGGAACTACTCTCTCAGAAGATTTTTATAGGGGATTTGACATATATTCCAACATAGTAAAAGACCCCTCTTTCCCAGAAAAAGGCTTTAAAGAAGAGATAGATGTAATATGTGAAGAATTAAAGGAATGGAAAGAGGACAATTTTCAATTTTGTGAAGATGAATTGCTGTATAATGCCTTTAAGCACAGAAGAATAAAGTACTGTATAATAGGAGATGAAAATCATATAAGAAGTTTTTCACTAGATAAAGTAAAAGATTTTTATAATAGATATTATAATCCTGATAATTGTGTTATAAGCGTGGTTTCTTCTCTCAAGTATGAAGAGGTATTAGATATAGTTCAAAATCTTATGGTCCATTGGAATAATGATAAAACTATTGTGAGGAATATATTATATGAAAAAAATTCTCCTGGTATATTTGTAAAAAAGAAAGCTGGAATTGAAGGTGCTAAAATACAGTTTTGTTTTCCAATAGATAAAGCAGAGGAAAGGGAAATAGCAGCTTTAAATATATTCAACAATAAATTTGGAAGAGGAACCAGCAGTATTTTATATGATGACATAAGAACTAAAAAGGGGCTGGCCTACGATGTGTTCAGCAGTATAAAAAATGAAAAGGGCATTAAACTCTTTACTATAGCAATGGGTACTTCTATATCTAATGTAAATAGAGCTGTAGAAATAATAAATGAACATTTAGATAAAATAGACAGTCTTAATTCTCTATTTTCCAGAGATTCAATAGATACAATAATTAAAAGTATAAAATTAAAAGAGGAACTACAATTGGAGAAATCCATAGAACTTTGTAAAACTCTAACTACCAATAAAATAATGCATAATAAATTTGATTTATTCAGTTCAGTTTATGATAAATATAGGAATATAGATTCCAGGGAAATTACAGCTGCAGCCAAAAAATTGCTAAAAAACCCTACAATTCAGATATTGACTTAGTTTAAGCCTACTGCATATTCATATTAAATTTTAGTACCATCTATAGTGTTTTTTATTTAATATATACTGATATATAACAACATATATTTTTATTAAATATACTTTTTTTACCCTAATCATGTTATAATTCAAATACACGAAATATTTGATTTATTATAGATATTCAGCTATAGTGCAGATTTTAATATATTTGAGTTATACATTGATTGGGTATCTATATAGTTTAAAATAAATATTTATTTGGTAGGGGATAAAATATGGTTAATATTTTGGAATTAATAAATAAAGCAGAACGTACAAATGAATTAACAAAAGCTGAAATAGTAGAGATTCTTAAGGATAATTCACATAATGAAGAACTATTTCGCTGTGCAGATAGAATAAGAAAGAAATATATGGGGGATGAGGTCCATTTACGAGGGCTTATAGAATTTTCAAATATATGTAAGAGAAATTGTCTCTACTGTGGCTTAAGATCCGGAAATAAAAATATAAAGAGATACAGGTTGATGCCAGATGAAATAATTGAACTGGCAAGAAAAGGGGCAGAATATGGATATAAGACCTTTGTACTTCAATCTGGTGAAGATGAATTCTATACAGTGGATAAGATGAAATATATTATAAGCAACATAAAAAAACTTGATGCAGCAGTAACAGTAAGTATAGGAGAAAAATCTTATGAAGAATATAAAGCCTACAGGGAAGCTGGTGCAGATAGATATCTTATAAGAATTGAAACTACGGATAAAGAATTATATGAAGCTATGGATCCTCTTATGAGCCATGAAAACAGAAAAAGATGTCTTAGGGATTTAAAGAAATTGGGATATGAAGTGGGAAGCGGCTGTCTTGTGGGACTGCCTAATCAGACCATTGAATCTCTGGCAGAGGATATACTGTTTTTTAAAGAGATAGGAGCGGATATGATTGGAATTGGACCTTTTATTCCAAATCAGGACACACCTTTAAAGGATGCCGCCGGGGGAGAATTCTATTTAAGCCTTAAAGTTATGGCCTTAACTAGAATTTTATTAAAGGATATAAATATACCTGCTACTACAGCTATGGAGTCTCTAGATAAAAATGGCAGGATAATAGCCCTTCAAAGTGGAGCAAATGTAGTAATGCCCAATATTACAGAGGGAGAATATAGAGAATTATATGCACTTTATCCAGGAAAAATCTGCGTCAATGACACACCAGCGCACTGCAGATCCTGCATTACGGGAAAAATAACAGCTATAGGAAGAACTATAGGCAGAAACAAGGGCTTTAGAAATAGAGGACGTGAGAAAGAAGTTTATATTTAAATTTTCACGGTGACGGCATTATCACTATGTGGTATACTTTGAAAGTGTGATAATGAGGTGATACTTTAATGACGAGATGGATGCTTAAAAGAACCAGTGCAGATATTAAATATATAGCCAGGGAAGCGAATATAACTACTACTACAGCTAAGATATTGGCAAATAGAGGCATCAGTAGAATAGTTGATATAGAGAAATTTTTAAATGTTGAAGAGAAGGATATGTACAATCCATTATTTATGAAAGATATGGATAAGGGCACAGATATAATAAGAGAAAGTATTTTACAGGGGGAAAAAATAGTTATTTATGGTGATTACGATGCTGATGGTGTAACTAGCACTGTAATAATGTATAAGGCATTAAAAAGATGCGGTGCCAATGTAGAATATCATATACCAGATAGAGAAGCAGAAGGTTATGGTCTCAATAAGGATAGAATAAAGAGGCTTAAAGAACAGGGCTTTGACACCATATTAACCTGTGATAATGGAATTTCTGCCCTTGAAGAAATTGAATTGGCAAAGGAATTAAATTTCAAGGTAGTAATAACAGATCACCATGAACTGCCTTTCGTTGAGGATGAGCAGGGGAATAAGGAGTATGTGGTTCCAAAAGCAGATGCCATAATAAACCCGAAGCAGAAGGATTGTGATTATCCTTTTAAATTGCTGTGTGGTGCTGGTATAGCCTTTAAATTTGCAAAGGCATTGTTTAAAAAGATGAGAATAGATGAAAGTGAAGCTTATAATTATATAGAACTTGCCTGCATTGGAACTATATGCGATGTAGTTGACCTGGTAGATGAAAATAGAATTATTGCAAAACTTGGACTAAAGAGTTTAAGTAACAGCAGTAATATGGGTATAAATGCTCTTTTAGAAACTTTGGAAGTTAAAGACAAAAAAGTTGCTTCTTACACAGTGGGCTTTTTAATAGGTCCCTGCATCAATGCTACAGGTCGTTTGGAAACTGCGGATATATCTGTTCAGCTACTGATGACAGAAGATAAAAATGAAGCAGTTTCTCTTTCAAGAGAATTGGTTGCGCTAAATAAAAAAAGACAGGAAATGACCATAAAATGCGTAGATGAAATAATAAATAATATAGAAAATTCAGATATGCAATATGAAAAAGTTCTAGTAGTTTATAATGAAAAAGTTCATGAGAGTATAGCTGGAATAGTAGCAGGGAAAGTACGGGAAAAATTTAATTTACCTACTATAGTAATTACCAGTGGAAAAGAAATGCCAAAGGGTTCAGGCAGGTCTATTGAAGAATATAATTTATTTGAAGAGCTTATAAAGTGCAAGGATTTACTACATAAATTTGGGGGACATCCCATGGCTGCGGGATTGTCTATTAAAGAGGAAAATATAGAGATATTGAGGCAGAGATTAAATGATAATTGTACTTTAACTGAAGAGGATATAATACCTAAATTGAGATTGGAAAAGCAGGTTCCACTAGAAGAGATAAATGAAAATTTAGTTCAGGAGATAAACAGATTAGAGCCTTTTGGCAAGGGTAATGCATCTCCTTTATTAGGAGAAAAAAATGTGATTGTAAATAATATACAGCTGCTTGGAAAAGAAATTAAGAATACATTAAAGTTTCAAGCTATCTCAAGGAATCATAAAAAGAGGATAACTGGCATATGTTTTGGAAAGGTAGAAGAATTTCAAAAAATGCTTATGGATTCTTACAATATTTCCTTGGAACAGGTTTTATCCAGTAATGATGGTATAAAATTGGATTTGGTTTATGTACCCTTTATAAACGTATTTAGAGATAAAAAGTATTTGCAGATGAGAGTTGTGGATTTTAGAGCTTCAAAGTGCTAATATACTTATTTAAATTCTAGATTGATAAAATCAATAAAAATTTTTGAGGTGATTTTTTTGGAGAAACATAAAATAATTATGACTGGGGGAGGTTCGGCTGGTCATGTTACTCCTAATTTAGCTTTAATACCAAAGCTTTTAGCCTTAGGTTATGAGGTTCAGTATATAGGAACTAAGAATGGTATAGAGAAGGACATAATAAAAGGACAGAATATAAAATATCACGTTATATCCAGTGGTAAACTTAGAAGATATTTTGATATAAAAAATTTTTCTGATCCTTTTAGAGTTTTAGCCGGTGTAATTCAGGCCATAGGTATAATGAAAAAGGAAAGGCCAAACATAGTATTCTCAAAGGGTGGTTTTGTAACAGTACCAGTAGTAATAGCAGCTCATTTTTGTAAAGTGCCTGTAATAGCCCATGAATCTGATATCACTCCAGGTCTTGCCAATAGACTGGCAACTCCCTATTGTACCAAGGTATGTGTTACATTTCCAGAATCAATAAAAAACATAAAGGGAAATAAAGGAGTGCTTACAGGAACACCTATAAGAAAAGAACTGCTGGAAGGCAGTAAAATTAAAGGATTTACATTATGTAAATTTTCTGATGTAAATAAACCTGTATTATTTATTATTGGAGGAAGTCTTGGATCAAAGATAATAAACGATACTATAAGGAAATGCATTAATAATATTCTGCCAAAATACAATGTAATCCATATCTGTGGTAAGGGGAATTTAGATAAATCACTAGAGGGCAAAAGAGGATACAGGCAGTTTGAATATGTAAGTGAGGGACTTCCAGATCTAATGAATGCAGCGGATTTAGTAATATCAAGAGCTGGTGCTAATGTTATTTTTGAGCTTTTGGCTCTTAAAAAACCTAATATATTGATTCCACTTTCAAGAAAATCAAGCAGAGGGGATCAAATTTTAAATGCGGAATCATTTAGAAAGCATGGCTACAGTATAGTTATTGAGGAAGAAACACTAAATGATAAATTACTTATGGATAAACTAGAGGAACTTTACAGAGATAAACTAAAGTATATTAAAGCTATGAATGAAAGCCCTGTAAAGAATGGAGTTAACAATATAATCAGCATAATAGAAAAATATTCTAAAAGGGCTTAAAGTTTCAATAGAACTTATAATTACTATTATATAAGCTTATAATAAATTTTATTTGGCAGGAGTTTTTATACTCCTGCCAAAAGATTTTTATGGAATAGGACTTTAAATCCTTTAATTTTATATAGGTTTTTTTAACCAGTCTAAAATAAATCATTCCATATATAATATATAAAATAATAAATCAATATTTATTTTGATAATTTTTTATCGATTTTTTATAATTAGATAGATATTTTTATCTGATTTTAAGATGTAAATATTCTCATTAGAATATTGAAATTATTGTGAAAAATGAAAGATGTGGTGTATAATAAAATTATAGAAAGGGGATGTGAGATATGGAATTAGAATTTTATGGTGCGGCTGGATGCGTTACAGGTTCCTGCCATATTTTAAGAGTAAGTAATAAGACTATACTGCTGGATTGTGGACTATATCAGGGAAAGGACGAAAAAGAAATAGGAAACGATGGATTTAATTTTGATCCTAAAAAAGTAGATTACGTAATATTATCACATGCCCATATTGATCATAGTGGAAGAATACCTTTGTTATATAAAAAAGGATTTAAAGGACAAGTGTTTTGTACTAATGCTACCAGAGATCTATGTAGTGCTATGCTTGTAGATAGTGGATATATTCAGGAAATGGAAGTTGAGTGGAAAAATAAAAAGAGAAGAAGACGTGGATTGGATGCAATAGAGCCTTTATATACTGCTAATATGGCAAGACTTTCAATGTATCTATTTACAGGCATACCTTACGGTACAACTATTGAAATCTTTGATGGATTTAAAATTAGATTTAGGGATTCAGGACATCTCTTGGGATCTGCTTTTGTAGAACTATTTATAAGGGAAGAAGAAAAGGATGAAGTAAAAATAGTATATACTGGAGATGTAGGCAATGTAAATATTCCTATTATGAGAGATCCTACAATATTGGACTACGCTGATTATCTCATAATGGAAACTACCTATGGAAATAGATTGCATGATAATTTAAACAGTCAATTACACAGATTGACGGATATAATAAAAGAAACTTTTGCAAGAGGTGGAAACGTTATTATACCTTCCTTTGCTGTAGGCAGGGTACAGGAAATTTTATATGAGCTCAGTAAACTGAGAAGAAATAGAGAATTAAATAATTTAATGATTTTTGTGGACAGCCCTCTTGCTGCTGAATCCACCAGAATATTTGAAAAATACAGTGAATGTTTTGATGAGGAAGCCAAAAGAGATTTTGCTAGTGGATATAATCCACTGAGATTTGAGGGAGTAATTTTTACTAATAGTATTGAGGACTCCTCTAAGATAAACAAAATTCAATCCGGTGCAGTTATCATTTCTGCCAGCGGTATGTGTGAGGCAGGAAGAATTAAACATCACCTTAAACATAATCTATGGAGAAAAGAATGTTCTATAGTATTTGTAGGTTATCAAGCAGAGGGTACTCTTGGAGGGAATATTTTAAGTGGCGCTAAAAAGGTAAAAATTTTTGGAGAGGAAATAGCAGTAAATGCTTCTATATACGATATTGAAGAATTATCAGGACATGCGGATAGAAATGGTCTCATTAAATGGATGGAAAGTTTCAGTAAAAAACCGGAAGAGATATTTTTGGTACATGGTGAAAAAGAAGCTGCAGAAAGTTTTTCGAATTTTGCAAAGGAAAAAGGGTATAATACAAAGATAATGAAATCTGGTGATATTATTCACATAAATGAAGGAATAAGCAGAAAAAAAATTAATAGTAACTCTAATCTAAAAAATCAGTTAATAAAATTATTGGATTCTATAGATAATATAGATGAAATAAATAAGGAACTTCTAATAGGTAAAATAAAAGATGTCATAAAGAAATTTAGATAAATTTACTATAATGTAAATTTTATTCTTGTAAAAGAGAAAAGGTAGTATTATAATTAAATTGTTAAATAATTATCAAATGTAATCAATAAACAATGTATAAATGTATAAAAGAAGGAAGTGGTTAAGGTGAAAAAAATTGCTGTAATATACTGGAGTAATATGGGAAATGTTGAGGTGTTAGCTAACCATATTGCAGAAGGAGCTAAAAAAGCAGGTGCGGAAGTAGACTTAAAATTAGTTAGTGACATAAAGCCAGCAGAGATAACTAAATATGATGCTGTTGCTTTAGGAAGCCCATCCATGGATAATAATAAAATAGAACAACAGGAGATGGAACCATTCATAAAAGAAATAAGAATTCTTGCACCTAACAATATGCCAGTTGTATTATTTGGATCTTATGGCTGGGATAATGGTAAATTCATGGAAGATTGGATAATAAGAATGACAGATGAAAAATTTAATGTAAAGGGCAGTCTTGCAGTAAAAGAAGCTCCTACAGCTGAAGAACTTAGCAAAGCAGAAGAACTTGGTAAGTTATTAGCTTTATAATTAGCTTAAATTAAGGTTATGAGAAATAAAGAGTAAATCAGTATATTTTAAAGCTATCAGAAGCTAAACTCTATTTAAGAAAACATAACCTAATTCAATAAATTTTGTGTATATGAAAGAATAAAGTATATTTGAAGATATTAGATTCCATGGATAAAGTAGATGAAATGGACAAGAATTTATTATTAAAGAAATTGATGATTTAATAATAAAACAGTCAAAAAATGGATGATGAAAAACATTCTCAATTTTTCATCATTCATTTTTTATTTTTTCTGTATTACTTATGTTTTTGTGTTATACTACAGCATGAAAAATCTGTATCACTTTTTTTTGCATGTTGTATTACAGTAAAATAAAATACAAAAAAATACGGTGAAAATGTCAAATTCGTCTTGTAAAACCCAATTTGTAGTATTATAATTAAATCGTTAAATAACCATAAAATATTTTTATTAATACAAATTTGTTTGGATAATTGCTTTTTTACATATACTTTGATAGCAATGATAAATAACATGGTCATGCTTTTACAAAGTTTAAAAGTAATGGTAAAATTATGCCCACTAATGGGGTGTAATAATAAGGAGGAAATTTAATATGTCAAGAGCTAAACAATCAATGGATGGTAATACAGCCGCTGCACACGTAGCATATGCCTATACTGACGTAGCTGGTATTTACCCAATCACACCATCAAGTCCAATGGCAGACAGTGTTGATATGTGGTCTGCAGCAGGTCAAGAAAACATTTTTGGTAATCAAGTTAAAGTTGTAGAAATGCAGTCTGAAGCAGGTGCTGCAGGAACTGTTCATGGTTCTCTTGCTGCAGGTGCACTTACTACTACATTTACAGCTTCTCAAGGTCTTCTATTAATGATTCCAAATATGTACAAGATTGCTGGTGAAATGCTTCCAAGTGTATTCCATGTATCTGCACGTACAGTTGCATCACATGCACTTAACATTTTCGGTGATCATAGTGACGTATATGCTTGTCGTCAAGTGGGTTTTGCAATGCTTGCTGAAACAAATCCACAAGAAGTTATGGACTTAAGTCCTGTTGCACATCTTGCTGCACTTGAAGGAAAAGTTCCTTTCATCAATTTCTTTGATGGATTCAGAACATCACATGAAATTCAAAAAATTGAAAAATGGGATTATGAAGACCTTAAAGAAATGTGTAATATGGATGCTGTAAAAGCTTTCCGTGATCATGCATTAAATCCAGAAAAACCAGCTATGCGTGGTTCTCATGAAAATGGAGATGTTTTCTTCCAGCATCGTGAAGCCTGTAATACAGCTTATAACAACTTACCAGCTATAGTTGAAAAATATATGGCTAAAGTAAATGAAAAACTTGGTACAGACTATGACTTATTCAATTACTATGGAGCAGAGGATGCTGATCGTGTCATCATAGCAATGGGATCTATCTGTGACGTAGCTGAAGAAGTTATTGATTACTTAACAGCTAAAGGAGAAAAAGTTGGACTAGTTAAAGTTCGTCTATATCGTCCATGGGTATCTGAAAGTATTCTTAAAGCTCTTCCTAAAACTGCTAAGAAAGTTGCTGTCCTTGACCGTACAAAAGAGCCAGGAGCACTAGGTGATCCATTATACCTTGATGTTGCTACAACTCTTCGTGAAGCAGGACTTAATGATATTATATTAACAGCAGGACGTTATGGATTAGGTTCTAAAGATACTCCACCTTCATCTGTATTTGCTGTATATACTGAACTTTCAAAAGATGCTCCTAAGGCTCGTTTCACACTTGGTATAGTAGATGACGTTACTAACTTAAGCTTACCAGAAGTTAAACCAGCTCCTATTACATCTGCAGCTGGTACAGTAGAATGTAAATTCTGGGGTCTTGGTGGTGATGGTACTGTTGGTGCTAACAAGAACTCTACAAAAATCATTGGTGACCATACAGATAAATTTATCCAAGCATATTTCCAATATGACTCTAAGAAAACTGGTGGTATAACTATTTCACATCTTCGTTTTGGTGACAAACAGATTAAGAGCCCATATTACATAAATCAGGCTGATTTTGTTGCTTGCCATAATCCATCTTATGTTGTTAAAGGATACAAGATGGTTCAGGATGTTAAACCAGGCGGAATCTTCATGATTAACTGCCAGTGGTCAGATGATGAACTTGACTCTAAGATTAATGCTGCTGCTAAAAAATATATTGCAGAAAACAACATTCAATTATATACAATAAATGCTATTGATAAAGCAATTGAAATTGGTATGGGAAAACGTACTAACACAATTCTTCAATCTGCATTCTTCAAATTAGCAAATGTTATGCCAATTGATGATGCTGTTAGCTTTATGAAAGCTGCTGCTAAGAAATCCTATGGTAAAAAAGGTGATGCAGTTGTAGAAATGAACTACAAAGCAATTGATGCTGGTGTAGATGCTGTTCATAAAGTAGAAGTTCCAGCTTCTTGGGCAAATCCTGAAGCAGATGCTCCAGCTGCAAAAATCGCTGGACGTCCAGAAGTAGTTAAAATGGTTGAAGACCTAATGAATCCTATTGGACTTATGGATGGAGATAGTCTTCCTGTATCTGCATTTACAGAAATTGTAGACGGACAATTTGAAATAGGTGCTGCAGCATATGAAAAACGTGGTACTGCTGTAATGGTTCCAGAATGGGATAAAACAAAATGTGTTCAATGTAATATGTGTTCATTTGTATGTTCTCATGCTACAATTCGTCCATTTATGCTTGATGGAGATGAAGTTAAAGCTGCTCCTTCAAACATCAAACTTGCTGACACTAAACCAAAAGCTGGAGAATACAAATTTACAGTAAGCGTAACTCCTCTTGACTGTATGGGATGCGGAGAATGTATTACAGTTTGTCCTACAAAGGCTATAACAATGGTACCTCAAGAAAGTCAATGGGATCAGCAGCCAGTATTTGATTACTTAGTTGCAAATGTGAGCAAGAAAGCTGGAATTCCTGCTGATACTACAGTTAAGGGATCTCAATTTAATCAGCCACTTCTTGAGTTCTCAGGAAGCTGTGCAGGATGTGCAGAAACATCTTATGCTCGTATACTTACACAATTATTTGGTGAACAAATGTATATTTCAAATGCTACAGGATGTTCTTCAATCTGGGGTGGTCCTGCTGCAACTTGTCCATATACTGTTAATAAAGATACAAATAGAGGTCCAGCATGGGCTAACTCATTATTTGAAGATAATGCAGAACACGGATTTGGTATGTATCTTGGACAGAAAACTCTTCGTGACCAAGTTATAGCTAAAGTTGAAAAACTTGCTGCTGATGATAAAGCATCTGCTGAATTTAAAGCTGCTGCTGCTAAGTTTATAGAAACAAAAGAAAGCACAAAAGAAAATACTCCTGCTTCTGAAGCATTAGTAGCTGAACTTGAAAAAGCTGCTGCAGCAGGTTGTGAGCTTTCTAAAGAAGTTCTTGAAAAGAAACAATATCTTCCTAAGAAATCAGTATGGGTTCTTGGTGGAGACGGTTGGGCATATGATATTGGATTCGGCGGACTTGACCATGTACTTGCTACTGGAGAAAACGTAAATGTTATGGTATTTGATACAGAAATGTATTCTAATACAGGTGGTCAAGCTTCTAAGGCTTCTAATATAGGTGAAGTTTGTCAATTCGCTGCTGCTGGTAAAGACATTGGTAAGAAGAGTCTTGCTGAAATCGCTATGAGCTATGGCTATGTGTATGTAGCACAAATCGCTCTTGGTGCTAATCCAGCTCAGACACTTAAGGCTATTTCTGAAGCAGAAGCTTATAACGGACCATCATTAATAATTGGATATGCTCCTTGTGAACTTCACGGAGTTAAGGGTGGTATGAACCACTGTCAGGATGAAATGAAATCAGCTGTAAAATCTGGATATTGGAATTTATTCTCATTCAATCCTGCTCTTAAAGCAGAAGGAAAGAATCCATTCACTCTTACATCTAAACCAGGTGATGGAACTTACCAAGAATTCTTAAATAACGAAACACGTTATACTCGTTTAAAACGTGCATTCCCAGATCGTGCTGAAAAATTATTCAGTGAAAATGAGAAAGCTGCAATGGAACGTTATGAACATTTATTAAAGTTAGTAGAACTTTATAAATAATATTTTACAAAAGGTGTTTGCTTGCAAACACCTTTTGTATATCTATAATAAAGGCAGAATATGTTCTTATGTTTCTATTCTGGTCATTTTAAAAAGGAGCCCATGAAGTGACTCCTTTTTGTTATTCATGTGAATAATAATTACTTATAAAATGGTTAAACCATCAAAAACAATAATTTTTTACTAGTGAAGGTATTAAAAAAATAACTTAATATTTAAATATAATTTTGAATAATACAATGAAAAATGTTATACTATTATTAAATAGTCTTAGTTGGTTCTTCTAGGGCGTTGTATTATGTAAAATGACTTGTATTTTTTGAAGATGCCTAAGGATTATGATTTATTAAATTATGAGAAAGAAGGGTTTTTACATGAGTAAAATGAAGACTATGGATGGAAATACTGCAGCAGCACATATAGCTTATGCTTTCACTGATGTTACAGCAATTTATCCAATCACACCATCATCACCTATGGCAGAACATGTTGATGAATGGGCAGTACAAGGTAGAAAAAATTTATTTGGTCAAACTGTTAAAGTAATGGAAATGCAATCAGAAGCGGGAGCTGCTGGTGCAGTTCATGGGTCCCTTCAAGCAGGAGCTTTAACAACAACATTTACAGCTTCTCAAGGATTACTTTTAATGATACCAAATATGTATAAAATAGCAGGGGAACTTTTACCAGGAGTATTCCACGTAAGTGCAAGAGCCCTAGCTACAAAGTCATTAAATATATTTGGAGATCACCAAGACGTTATGGCTGCAAGACAAACTGGATTTGCATTACTTGCAGAAGGTAGTGTTCAAGAAGTTATGGACTTATCAGCAGTTGCACATTTAGCAGCAATAAAGGGAAAAGTTCCTTTCTTAAACTTCTTCGATGGTTTCAGAACATCTCATGAAATACAGAAAATAGAAGTTATAGATTATGAAGATTTAAGACCATTAGTAGATATTGATGCAGTTAAAGCATTCAGAAATAATGCATTAAATCCTGAACATCCAGTAACTAGAGGTACAGCAGAAAATCCAGATGTATACTTCCAGGGAAGAGAAGCATCAAACAAATATTATAATGCAATCCCTGAATTAGTAGAAAACTACATGGGAGAAATAAGCAAAATAACAGGTAGAGAATATCACCTATTCAATTACTATGGAGCAGAAGATGCTGAGAGAATAATAATTGCAATGGGTTCAATTTCTGATGCCATTGAAGAGACTATAGATTACTTAAATGCTAAAGGAGAAAAAGTAGGTGTATTAAAAGTACATTTATTCAGACCTTTCTCAGTTGAGCATTTCTTTAAATACATTCCAAAAACAGTTAAAAAGATTGCTGTTCTTGATAGAACAAAAGAACCAGGCAGCTATGGTGAACCACTTTACCTTGATGTAGTTACAGCATTCTATCAAAGTGATTTAAATCCAGTAATAGTTGGTGGAAGATATGGATTAGGTTCAAAAGATACAGTTCCTAGTGATATATTAGCTGTTTATGACAACTTAAAAGCAGATAAACCTAAAAATGGATTTACAATAGCAATAAATGATGATGTAACATTTACTTCACTTAATACAACTGAAAAAATCGATACTACTCCAGAAGGAACTAAAGCTTGTAAGTTCTGGGGACTTGGTTCAGATGGTACAGTTGGTGCTAATAAGAGCGCTATAAAAATCATAGGTGACCATACGGACATGTATGCCCAAGGATACTTTGCATATGATTCAAAGAAATCTGGTGGTATTACAATTTCTCACTTGAGATTTGGTAAGAAACCAATAAAATCACCATATCTTATAAATACAGCAGACTTTGTTGCTGTACATAATCAATCTTATGTATACAAATATGATGTCTTAGAAGGATTAAAAGATGGTGGTAACTTCTTACTTAACACTATCTGGTCTCCAGAAGAAGTAGAAACTCATCTTCCAGCAAAAATAAAGAAATACATTGCAGAACATAATGTAAGCTTCTATACATTAAATGCTGTAAAAATAGCTCAAAGCATTGGTCTTGGCGGAAGAATCAACATGATAATGCAATCAGCCTTCTTCAAAATCGCTAACATAATACCAGTTGATGATGCAATTAAATACTTAAAGGAAGCAGTTGTAACTTCTTATGGTAAAAAAGGTGAAAAAGTTGTTAAAATGAACCATGATGCTATAGACTTAGGTGTTAATGCTATAGTTAAAATAGATGTTCCAGCAAACTGGAAAGAAGCACAGGATGAAAAGGTTGAAACAGTTACAAAAGCTAAACCTAAATTCATAACTGAAATTCTTGAACCAATGAACAGTCAGCAAGGAGATAAACTTCCTGTAAGTGCATTCAATGGTTATGAAGATGGAACATATCCTAACGGAACTGCTGCTTATGAAAAGAGAGCAATTGCTATCAACGTTCCTGAATGGCAAGTAGACAAATGTATCCAATGTAACCAATGTTCATATGTCTGCCCTCACGCTGTAATAAGACCATTCTTATTAACTGAGGAAGAAACTAAAAATGCTCCAGAAGGATTTACATCTAAACCAGCATTAGGATTAAAAACTGCTGAAAAACTTAACTTTGCAATAAAGATCAGCCCTCTTGATTGTACAGGATGCGGAAATTGTGCACAGGTTTGTCCTGCTAAAGAAAAAGCATTGATAATGAAGCCAGCTGAATCTCAATACAAAGAAGCAGAAAACTTCGAATATGCACTTAACCTTTCACCAAAGGAAAATCCACTTAACAAGACAACTGTTAAAGGTAGTCAATTTGAACAGCCATTACTTGAGTTCAATGGTGCTTGCGCAGGTTGTGGAGAAGCTCCATATGCAAGACTTATAACTCAATTATTTGGTGATAGAATGATGATTGCCAATGCAACAGGTTGTACTTCAATCTGGGGTGGTAGTGCACCAGCTACACCATATACAGTTAACCACAAAGGACAGGGTCCAGCATGGGCTAACTCATTATTCGAAGATAATGCTGAATTTGGTTTAGGTATGTATCTTGGTGTTAAACAAATAAGAGAAAGAGTAGCAAGTCAGGCAGATGAATTAATAAATTCAGATGTAAAACCAGAATTAAAAGAAGCTCTAACTGAATGGGTAAAAGGTAAAGATCTTGCTGATGAATCAAAAGCAGCAACTGCTAAATTATTACCATTATTAGAAGCTGAAAAAGACAGCAATGCTCTTGTAAAAGAAATCTTCGACGCTAAAGATCATTTGGTTAAGAAATCACAATGGATATTTGGAGGAGACGGTTGGGCTTACGATATAGGTTACGGCGGTGTTGACCACGTACTTGCATCTGGTGAAGATGTAAACATCTTTGTATTCGATACAGAAGTTTACTCTAATACTGGCGGACAGTCATCAAAAGCTACTCCAACAGCAGCAATAGCTCAATTCGCAGCTGGTGGTAAGAGAACTAAGAAGAAAGATCTTGGAATGATGGCTATGAGTTATGGCTATGTTTATGTAGCACAAATAGCTATGGGTGCTGACAAAAATCAGACAATAAAGGCGATTACAGAAGCAGAAAGCTATCCAGGTCCATCTCTAGTAATTGGTTACTCTCCATGTATAAACCAAGGATTAAGAGCTGGTATGGGATGCAGTCAGCTTGAAGAGAAAAAAGCTGTTGATTGCGGATACTGGGCAATGTATAGATTCAACCCAACTCTTAAAGAAGAAGGAAAGAATCCATTTAGCTTAGATTCTAAAGAGCCAACTGGTGACTTCAAAGAATTCTTATTAGGTGAAGTAAGATTTGCTTCATTAAAGAAAGTATATCCAGAATTAGCTGATAAATTATATGCTAAGACTGAAGAAGATGCTAAAGAAAGATTAGATTCTTACAAGGCCCTAGCAGAAAGAAAATATAACTAGCAACTATTAAAAAAGAGAGAAAGGTTTTAACTTTTCTCTCTTTTTTAATAAAATAATATAAATTTTACTTAAACCCCTTTTATTATTTTCATTTTAAGAGTAGAATTAGAACATGACACGAAAAAGGAGGTATTTATTAATGAGTGAAAATGAAAAGAATGTATGCGGTATAGATGGATGTGGATGCGGTGAAAATGAACATGAACACCAGCATGAAGACAGCTGTAGTTGTGGTTGTGGAGACCATGATGGAGCATGCACTGTTGAACTTGAAGATGAACATGGAAACGTAGTTTCTTGTGATGTTATAGACGGCTTTGTGTATAATGATTCAGAATTTGCATTAGTTCAAAATCCAGAAGATGGTTCAGTATATTTATTTAAAGTAGTTGGTGAAGGTGAAGATGGAGAACTTGTAGTTCCCGATGATGAAGAATTTAAAGCAGCTACTGCTTACTATGAATCAACTTTGGAAAAAGATAAATAATTTCTAAAGGAAGCCGCTGCTTATGTCAGCGGTTTTTTTAATTTTTACATAGATATGCATTTTAAGAATATAATTAATAAAATAAATTGTAGGTAGTAAATGGAGGAGTAAATTGGAAAAACTAGCTATATTCGATATAGATTATACATTGACAAAAAGAGAAACACTTTTTGAATTTTATATGTTTCTATTAAAGAAAAAACCACATTTAATTATACATATGCCAAAGGGAACTATAGTATCAGTTCTATATGCATTAGGTATTGTTGAGGCGGCTAAAGCTAAGAGTGATTTTATGACTTTTATAAAGGGAATTCATGAAGATGAAATAAGAGAACTTGCAAAAGAATTTTATCGCAAAAGATTTAGTAAAATTTTTTATACAGATGCAATTAATACTTTAAAGAGACTAAAAGCACAGGGGTATAAGATATATTTAATTTCTGCATCTGCAGAATTTTATTTAAATGAACTCTATAATATAAAGGAAGTTGATAAAGTTATAGGTACACGGTTTAAATTTGTTAATGGCTATTATACGGGTGAAATTATAGGAGAAAATAATAAAGGTGAAGAAAAGGTTAGAAGACTTATGGAAGTGTTAAAAGAGGAAAATATAGAAGTGGATTTTAAAGAGTCCTATATGTATTCTGATTCTCTTGCAGATCTTCCATTACTTAAATTAGTAGGCCATCCTTATTTGATAAATTCAAGGAAAAAGATTAATAATATTGAAATTTTACATTGGAAGTAACTATTTTCAGGAGGCGGAGTTTTAGTGGAAGACATAAGTTATAGAGAATTTTATATGAAAAATGATAAAATTATGCAAAAGGATAGTTTTAACAGTGAATTTATGAATTTGGGAAAATCTCTTTATGAAGTGATCAGGATAGAAGATGGAGTGCCTTTATTTATAGAAAAAAATCTTAAGCGAATAGAAAACTCAGCTAAGATCACAAATTTAATATTGCCAATAAATTCAGAGGAAATTAGAGAAAAGGTAAATAGAGTAATTGAAGTCAATAAGGTAGAAGTAGGTAATATAAAAATAGTATTTAATTTCTATAATGATAAATGTAACTTTTACGTCTATTTTATAAAACACAACTATCCAACGAAGGAGCAGTACAATAGGGGAGTAGATACTGTATTTTATCATGGAGAGAGAGTAAATCCCAATGCTAAAGTTGTAAATTTAAAATTTAGAGCAGCAGTAGAAGAGAAAATAAAAAACTGTAATGCCTATGAAGCTATACTAGTGGATCACAACGGAAATGTAACAGAAGGAAACAGATCAAATATATTTATGGTAAAGGAAAATACAGTCTATACTGCTCCCTTAGAAGATGTGCTTCCAGGCACCACCAGAGATTCAATTATAGATGTTATTTTAAAATGTGGATATAAATTTATGGAAAAGAGAGTAAATTATATAGATGCAGTTAAAATGGATGGAATGTTTATTTCAGGAACACTGTCAAAGGTATTACCTATACGAAAGGTAGAGGATTTTCAGTTAAAATCTTCGGAAAATGAAGTGATTAGAGATATAATGAGAGAGTATGATGATATGATTAAAAGGTACATTGATGAAAATAAGCTGCTTTAATCAGTGATCATGAGCAAAGACGAAATAAACGCAAAAGTATAAAGTTCAAAGAACAAATATCAAAATTTGTTCTTTGAACTTTGATATTTGTTCTTTATTTAAGTGCTTCATCTAAAGATTTCTTCAATTTATCTGCTGAAGTTTTTAGGGCTGACAGTTCCTCCTCATTTAAAGGAGATTCTACTATATTTTTTACTCCCTCTGCGCCTACAATACTTGGTACACCTAGATATATCTCTTTTATTCCATATTGGCCGTTCAGTAAAGTTGAAATAGTCAATATGGAATTCTCATCTCTTAATATGGCTTCTACAATTCTTCGTATTGCAAGAGCTACTGCGTAATAGGTGGCTCCTTTTTTATTGATAATTTCATAGGCAGCATTTTTTACCTTTTCATGAATTTCATATCTTATATTTCCATCACATTTGTCGCAGTATTTGCTGCAGTATTCAGAAATATTTAGACCAGCTATATTAGTTATGCTCCAAGTGGCTATTTCTGAATCTCCATGTTCTCCCATTATATAGGTGTGAATATTTCTTGCATCCACATTAAAATGATCACTGAGCATATATTTAAATCTTGAAGTATCAAGAACAGTACCGGAACCAATGACTCTTTCCTTTGGAAATCCTGAAATTTTGTAAGCTATATAAGCCAGTATATCTACAGGATTTGAAACTATTAACAAAATTGAATTTGGGCTGTATTTTACAACCTCAGGAACTATGGAGTTCATTATTTTATAATTTTTATTTATGAGATCCAGTCTGGTTTCACCGGGTTTTTGAGGAGCACCAGCTGTTATAATTACAATATCTGAATTATCAGTATCTTTATAATCTCCTGATTTTATGATGGTAGGCTTAACAAAGGAAGCACCGTGAGACAGGTCCATTGCTTCACCTTCTGCCTTATCCTTGTTTATATCTACTATTACTATTTCTGAAGCAAGACCTTCGTCCATAATGGCAAAAGCAGTGGTGGAACCTACAAAGCCTGCACCGATTATAGATATTTTAGTTGTTGTCTTCATGAGTAAAACCTCCTTTAAAGTGATGAAATTTTTTTATATATTGTTAAAGTAAATAATTTCTATAAATACATTATATATTAGTGAATAATGATTATCAATTAATATGTGAATATTTAATTAATGATATTTTTTGTTGGTATAGTGAAAGATTTTCACCAGCATCCAATTCTCCAAAACAAACATCATAAATTGTAAATACTATGTTATAATAATATTAATAATTTTGTGCAATATATTTGAAATTATGCGGAGGATACGTATATGGAAGGTGCAATAATAAAAAAGATATTGAATAATAACGTTGTGATAGCAAAAGAAGGTAACAAGGAATTTATACTTGTTGGGAACGGCATTGGTTTTGATTTCCATAAGGAGAACATTGTACCTTCTAAAAGAATTGAAAAGGTATTCGTAAGAGAAAACACAGAAATAGATAATAACTATGACAAGGTTTTGGAAACCATTGATAATAAAATTATAGGAATTTCAGAAGAAATAATATGTATGGCAGAAATGGATATAGGTGTAAAACTAAGCAAACCTATACATGTATCACTGCCGGATCATATAAACTTTTCCCTAAGGCGTATGGAGAAAAAAATTAAAATAGAAAATCCATTTTTAAATGAACTTAAAGTTTTGTATCCTAAAGAATATTCAATAGCTTCAAAGGCTTTGGAAATGATAAATGTAAGATTTAACGTTGAGCTTCCGCAGGATGAAATTGGATTTATATGCCTTCATATAAAGGCTGCAATTGAGGAAAGCGGCATAGGAACTCAACTGGAATATACAAAAAAGATTAAGGACATTATGGATCTTATTTCAAATCTCATAGGAAGAACTTTGCATAAGGATTCCTTGGAATATGCTAGAACATTAACTCATATAAATTTTATGCTGGAGAGAATACTAACGGGCAAAACTGTGAACAATTTGCTTTTAGATACCATAAAGGATAAATTTTCTAAAGAATATGCTATTGCCATAAAACTGTCCTTAAAAATAGAAGCCCTTTTTTCTGTAAGGGTTCCAGAAGATGAAACAGGATATTTAGCAGTACATCTAAAGAGACTTTCTGACATATAGAGCTAATAAAAACTATTTTAAATCTGTAAATTTTACTGATAAAGTTTGTAATAAATTTTACGATATAATATATAAAGTGTAATTTAGGCATCTTCAAAGAAATAAGATGTTATTATTTCTTTTCTATGCCTTATTTTAATTGGAGTATTTTAATATGGGTAAATTACATGAGTTCATAAGAAAATTAGATATTATAACCAGTAATGATAATATGGAAGTACATATAAATATAGAATATGTACCTAAATTTAAAGATTCTTATAAAAATACATCGCTGTTAACTTCTGATAAAAAAGTAAAGTCCATATATCCTCCGGTGTATTCAGCAGATGAGATTAGGAATCAGCTGAAAAAAAATAAAATTATTTATGGAATTTTACCGGAAGCATTAGAGAAATGCAGCAATATAAATGGAGTAAAGAACCTGTTAATTGCCAAGGGGAAAAAAACAGTAGATGGTACTGATGACACCCTGAATATTATCTTTAAAAGAGACCTCAAAATACAATTTACAGAGGACAGTACTGGAAAAGTAAATTTTAAAAGCATAGGTTCTATTGAATATGTAAAAAAGGGAACAGTTCTGGCAGTAAAGCATAGCGGAGCAGAGGGAAGCGATGGAAAAGATGTATATGGACACAATATAAGACATAAGCCCAGTAATAGAATTAAACTTACAGCAGGGGAAGGCTGTACACTTAAAGATGAAAATGAGATTATTGCTTTAATAGATGGAAAACCAAGCTTTCTGCAGAATATTTTTTTTGTTCATGAAATTCATGAAATAAATTCAGATGTGGATATAAAAACGGGAAATATAAAATTTTATGGTCCTATTCTCATAAGAGGAGCTGTCAGAGAAGATATGATGGTGCAATCAGAAGATTCCATAGAAATAAAAAAAAATGTGGAAAAGTCAAATATCATTGCAAAGGGTAATATAAAAATAGATGGAAATGTAATCTTATCAAAAATTGTATCTGGTGGAGAGAATATAATAAATATAAGAAATTTAAATATTTTTATGGAATTAAAGGACAATATTTTGGATTTGGTTAAAGCAGCCAGTGAGTTGAAAAGATTTAACAGATTACAAAATAATATAAATTATGGAGAAATAATAAAATTACTCATTGAAGGCAGATTTAAGTCCATAATAAGGCTGTGCAGTGAAATCGTAAATCTTGATGAATATGCATATAGCCTATTTACAAAAAGATTATTTCATTTATCACCACTAAATTTAAAGGGCCCAAAGGAATTGCTGGAGATTGTTTATATTATAGACAATAACATAGAAAATATTAAAAAGAATGTTATAATATCTACAAATGTTGATATTTCTTATTGTCAGGATTCAATAATTGAAAGTGCCGGTAGTATAATAATAGGTGGCAAAGGAGAGTATATATCAAAACTTACAGCAAAAGATAATATAATATTTACAGAGAACGACAGTGTTTCAAGAGGAGGACTTATTAAAGCTGGACAAGAGGTGCACTGCGGCACCGTTGGAAGTTTAAGTGGAGTATCTACAAAAATTTCTGTTGAAAGAAAAGGACATATATATGCAAAAGAGGTCTATGCCAATACTATATTTTCCATAGGAAAATTAGAATACATAGTAGAGGCACCTTGTAGAGAAGTACATGCTTATTTAAATTGTAACGGAGAGATTACAGTGGATAAATTATTGTTATAGGAGGGCATAAAATGGATGATAAAGAACTAAAAGTACTGGTTTTTAGCGTTAATGGAGAGTATTATGCATCGGATATTATGGAGGTAGAGAGAATACTTGGATATGAGGAGACTACAAAATTACCTGATTCTCCTGAATTTGTAGATGGGGTAATAAATTATGAAGGTAAAATCCTTCCTGTTATATCTCTTGTGAAAAGATTTAATATATCAGAAAATACCATAACTGCAGATTCAAAGATTATAGTGTCAAAACAAAGGGAAAGCAAATTTGGAATTATTGTAGATGTAGTTTCAGAAGTAAAGGATATAAATACTAATGATATGGAGGAGGCACCAGAAGTTGTAGGTGGGATCTCAAAGAGATATATAAAGGGATTAATAAAAACTGATGGTAAGATAATTATATTTTTAAAATTATCAAGTATTTTAACTGAAGAAGAAAAAACATTAATATAATGATTGATAGGGTGAAGATATGGAGAAGGTAAAAGAGATAAGGGTAGGAATAGCCGATTTAGATTTAGCCCGTTCACCGGAGAAAATAATAACTGTAGGATTAGGTTCCTGTGTGGGTATAGCTTTGTATGATCAATATAAAAAAATAGGAGGACTGGCACATATAATGCTGCCGGACAGCAATCAATTTAATACCATTACAAATGAAAAGAAGTTTGCCAATCTTGCGATACCTATTTTAGTGGAGAAAATGGTAAAAGAAGGAGCTAATGTAAGAAATATAAGAGCTAAAATTGCAGGCGGTGCCTCTATGTTTAATTTTTCTGATAAAAGTATGAATATGGATATAGGCAAGAGAAACGGCATAGCAGTTAAAGATACGCTTAAAAAACTCAAGATACCTATAATAAGCGAAGATGTAGGAGGTAATAAGGGGAGGACCATGATCTTTGATACATCAGCTTTTCTTGTAAAAATAAGAACCGTGGGACTGGGTATGAAAGAAATTTGAAAATTTTAGAATTAATTGTTGAAGACATAAATGGAGTGATATAGTTGAAAAGCATAAAAGTCTTGGTAGTAGATGATTCAGCATTAATGAGAAAAATAGTATCTGATATGCTAAATGAAGAATCAGATATTCAAGTGGTTGCAACTGCCAGAAATGGAAAAGATGCGTTGAAAAAAATTAAAACATTAGATGTAAATATCATTACCCTGGATGTAGAAATGCCCTTAATGAATGGCATTGATACTTTGAAAGAATTGAAAAGAAACAAAATCAGCCTGCCAGTTATTATGTTAAGCGGCATGAACAGGGAAAGCCCAAAGCTCACAATGGAATGTCTTGATCTTGGAGCTTTTGATTTTATCTCCAAGCCCTCTGGAGTCATATCTATAGACATAAATAAGGTTCAGGATGAGCTTATTTTAAAAGTAAGGGCAGCCTTTGACAAATGTTCCAGAGAGGGTACTTGTGAAATAGGAAATTTATCAGCGAACCTTAACATAGAAAGCTACAGGGAAAAAATTAATAAAGCTTCCTTTGGAAATATTGAAGCAGTGGCTATAGGTGCTTCTACAGGAGGACCTAGAGCACTATATGAGGTGATTACTAAATTGCCAGGTGACATAGGAGTTCCTATATTTATTGTACAACACATGCCTGTGGGATTTACAAAAGCTTTTGCAGAGAGATTGAATTCAAACAGTAGATTAGAAGTAGTGGAAGCACAAGAGGGCGAAATATATAAAAGAAATAAAGTCTATGTGGCACCAGGAGGTTTTCATATGGAAGTAAAAAATGATGGTAAAATCCATCTCAATGAAAAGTCTGCCTTATGGGGGGTGAGACCTGCAGTAGATATACTTTTTAAATCAGCTGCTGAGGTATTTAAGGATAAAATTCTCAGCGTAGTTTTAACTGGTATGGGTAAAGACGGTGCAGAGGGTACAGAAGTAATAAAGCAAAAGGGTGGAATTACTATAGCAGAAGATAAATCTACTTGCGTTATCTATGGTATGCCTAAAGTGGCCTATGAGACTGGTGCTGTGGATTTTGTAATACCCCTTGATAAAATTGCAGATGAAATTATAAAAATAGTTAATAAAACTAGGAGGTAGGTAATGGATTTAGAACAGTTTAAAGATTGGGTGTTAAAATATTTTGGGATAAATCTATTTGCCTATAAATCAAATCAGCTTCATAGAAGAATTTTAAGTCTTATGTCAAGAATTGGGGTAGATACTATTGACGATTATGTGAAGTTGTTAAAGGCTGATAAAAAGCAGCAGCAAAAATTTTTAGATTTTATTACCATAAATGTAACGGAATTTTTTAGAAATCCAGAATTGTTTAAAGAATTTGAAAGGGAAATTCAAAAATATGCAAGGGATAAAAGTGAGAATATAAAGGCCTGGAGTGCTGCCTGTTCTATAGGAGCAGAGCCTTATTCTATGGCAATGATATTCAATAATTTGAAAAATGGAGGAAAGCATTCCATATTAGCTACGGATATTGATGTAACTATTTTGGAAAGAGCTAAAAAAGGTGAATATGTCCAGGCAGAAATGAAAAATATAGAAAAATCTTATATAGATAAGTATTTTAAGCTGATGGGAAACAAATATGTTATAGACACAGCTATTAAAAACATGGTAACATTTAAGAAGCATGACTTAATACTGGAGGAATATGAAAAAAATTTTGATATAATTGTATGCAGAAATGTAGTTATCTATTTTAATAATGAAATAAAGGAAAAGATATATAAAAAGTTTAGCAGTTCACTTAAAAAAGATGGATTATTATTTGTAGGGGCAACGGAAAGCATATACAATTACAGGGACTATGGCTTTGAAAAAGCTTCTACCTTTATCTATAGAAAGCTTTAAGGGGGGAGAATAATGGATACTTCACAATACCTGTCAATGTTTTTAGAGGAATCAATGGACAATTTACAGACTTTAAATGAGTCACTTCTAGAGCTAGAGCAAGAGCCAGAAGATATAGATAAATTAAATGAAATATTTAGAGTTGCTCATACTATAAAGGGAATGGCAGCTACTATGGGATTTAATAGAATGGCTGAATTAACTCATAAAATGGAAGATGTGCTTTCAGAATTTAGAAATGGAGAACTTAAAGTTACTCAGGAAGTAGTTACAGTATTGTTTAAATGTCTTGATACTCTAGAGCAGATGGTAGACAATATATCAAATGGCGAAGAAGAAGAAATGCCTGTAGAGGATATAATAGACAAGTTAGAACATATATCTAACAATGTTAAGAATTCTTCAGAAGAAATAGCCGCTAAAGAACCACAACAGGAGGAAACTGTAAAATCCGAAAAATCTCCTAAGGAAGATCCTAAGGCAAGTAAAATTGATTTAAACGAATATGACATAAATATAATAAAGCAAGCAGTGGAAAGGGGATATAATGCACTTGAGATCACTATAGTTCTCAGTGAAACAACTCTTTTAAAATCAGCCAGAGCTTTTTTAATAATTAAAGCTTTAGAAGAAAATGGTGAAATTATAAAATCCATTCCAAGTACAGAGGATTTAGAAAATGAGAATTTTGATTTTGAAATACAGCTGATATACTTGACAGAAAAATCAGAAGAGGATACTAAAAAAGTATTGGAAAGTATTTCTGAAATTGATAAAATTGTAGTAGTTCCTGTTAAACAGGATGCTGTAAAAGCATCCAATGCCAGTGTCAAAGAAGAAACTGTTAAAAAAGAGGAGCCAAAACCTGTTAAATCGGAAGCAAAAGTCAGCGCCAGTAATGTACCTAAAAAGCCAGCAGAAAATCATAAAAAGGAAAATCATAAAAAAGTCCATCAATCTGTAAGGGTAGAGCTGGATAGACTAGATAAATTTTTAAATATGGTTTCTGAACTGGTTATAAATAGGACAAGACTTGAACAAATCAGCAGTAACTATAAGCTTGTAGAATTAAATGAAACTATAGAGCAGGTGGCAAGGACTACAAATGATCTGCAGGACCTGGTTATGAAGATAAGAATGCTTCCTCTGGATACAGTTTTCAATAGATTTCCAAGAATGGTAAGGGACCTATCTGTGGAATTAAACAAGGAAATAGAACTTATAATTGAAGGACAGGACACAGAGCTTGACAGAACAGTTATTGATGAAATAGGAGAACCCTTGATTCACCTTATAAGAAATTCTGCTGATCATGGCATTGAAACCAAGGAAGAGAGACTTTCAAGGGGAAAAGATGAAGTTGGCACGATAAAATTAATAGCCTATCAGGAAGGAACTAAAGCAGTAATAAAGGTTCAGGATGACGGTGCCGGCATAGATGTAGAAAAGGTTCAGGAAAAGGCAGAAAAAGTTGGTATAAACACCGATGGAATGAATGAAAATGATATTAGAAATCTTATTTTTGCTCAGGGTTTTAGTACTAACGAAGTGGTTACAGATATCTCAGGAAGAGGAGTTGGCATGGATGTAGTAAAGACAAAAATTTCAGCTCTTGGAGGTACTGTAGATCTTACCAGTGAGGAGGGAAAGGGCACCACCTTTACTATAAAATTGCCTTTGACTCTTCAAATTATAACAGCTCTTTTGGTAAAAGTAGGAGAAGAAAATTTGGCTATTTCACTAAATTATATTGATAGTGTCATCGATTATAAAGAGGAAGATATAAAGAGAACTAACAATAAAGAGGTTATTATCTATAGAGATAAAGTACTGCCCATAATAAGAGTTAATGAAAAACTTGGAATTCCTAAAACAGATAAGGATAGAGTATATATAGTTATAGTGAATGTAGGAGAAAAGAGTGCAGGACTGCTTGTAGACTCTCTTGAAGGTCAGCAGGACATTGTAATAAAGCCCCTTGGAAAGACCTTGAAGGGATTAAAGGAATACATAGGAGCGACGATACTAGGAGATGGGCTTGTAACTCTGATTCTAGATGTTGGGGCTTTTGTATAGGAGGTTGGAAAATGAATTATTCTGAGCTTACGCCCATGCAAATGGATGCTTTAAAAGAAGTAAGTAACATAGGTGCAGGTAATGGAGCTACAGCTCTATCAAAGCTATTAAATAGGAAGATAGATATGACAGTTCCTTCAGTAAATATAATTCCGCTGGAATCAGTATTCACAAAAATTGATGCAGAAGAAATAGCAGTAGGAGTAATTGTAAGAGTACTTGGAGATACCCCAGGAAACATTTTATTTGTCTTTGAGGAAGATGTAGCTTTTGATATTATAAAAAGGCTTACAGGTTCAGAGGAAGAAGAGTTAAGTGAAATGGGAATTTCAGTATTATCTGAAATAGGTAATATAATATCTGCTTCCTATATGAATGCCATAAGCAGATTTACAAAACTTAACATAACACCATCAGTACCGGCAGTAAGCTATGATATGGTTTCTGCTATTCTCTCTACAAGCTTTATTGAAGCTGGTCAGTTTGATGACAATGTATTAGACTTTGAAACAGAATTTTTAGAAGATAATTCAAACACAATGAGCGGGCATTTTTATTATATTCCCATGCCTGGTTCATTAGAAAAAATATTAAACACATTAGGAGTAATTTAATTTGGAGGTTATATAAAATGGCAAAAGTATTAATTGTTGATGACGCTGCTTTCATGAGAATGATGATAAAGGACATATTGGAAAAAAATGGATTTGAAGTAATAGGAGAAGCTAGTAATGGTGCAAAAGCTGTAGAACTCTATAAAAAAGACAGACCAGATGTAGTTACCATGGATATAACAATGCCTGATATGGATGGTATTGAAGCTGTAAAAGCCATAAAGGAATTTGATTCCACTGCAAAGGTAATTATGTGTAGTGCCATGGGACAGCAGACTATGGTAATGGATGCTATAAAGGCTGGAGCAAAGGATTTTATTGTTAAGCCTTTTCAGTCAGACAGAGTACTTGAGGCAATTAGAAAAGCTATAGGATAGGCTTTGCTTTAATATGAGAACTTTTTAAAAGTGTAAGATATTTTACAGGGGGATTTGTTAAAAGTATAAAATATTCATTAAATTTAATCACAGTATCTTTTATTTATTTAAAAATGAGATTGTATTGGTTACTTTTGTCAGATCCCTGTAAGTATTTTTGTTGGAGGTAAAAAGTTATGCAGGTAGTTATTTTTAAATTAAAAAATGAACAATTTGCGGTAGAAACCTCAAAGGTTCAGACTATAAGTGAAGCTGTAACAGTGACAAAAGTACCTAAAGCCCCAGAATATGTAAAGGGACTTATTAATCTTCGAGGTACTGTAATTTCTCTTTTAGATATAAATTTACTTTTGGATATAGAAAAAAGCGAAAATAGCCAGCAAAGCGTAATAATACTTAAACTGGAAGATGAACTTATAGCTGTTTCAGTAGATCAGGTGGATGAAGTTTTGGAAATAGATGAGGATATAATAGAAAACACAAGAGAAGATACAAACAAGCCCTACATAAAGGGAATTATAAACTTTAAAGATAGAATAGTAACTTTTATTGACATTGATAAATTGATTGCTAAATAAGGCACATTCTAATAAATAACTAGTCAGTATCTAGACTTTATATTTATTTTCATATGCCTAAAACTAATTTAGAGAAATGAGGAGAAAAAATGGCAGACGTTTTATCTCAAAATGAAATAGATGCTCTTTTATCTGCCCTATCCTCTGGTGAATTAACGCCAGAAGAAGTTCCAAAGGAAGAAGAAAAACAAAAAGTTAAAGTTTATGACTTTAGAAGCCCTCAAAAGTTTTCTAAAGATCATATAAGAACCCTTGAACTCATACATGATAATTATGCGAGAATTATTTCTAATTATCTTACAGCTCAAGTAAGAAGCAATGTGAAGGTAAAGATTGAATCGGTTGAACAGATAACCTATGAAGAGTTTATTCACTCCATACCAAATCCAACTATTCTGACAGTTTTTAAGATGCCTCCACTAAGTGGTTCTATATTGTTTGAAACAAATCCTCAGTTTGTATATCAGGTAATTGATATACTCCTTGGTGGAAGTGGATCAGGACATTATAGATCAAGAGAGTTTACAGATATTGATAAAAATATAATTATGAAAATTAATCAGGAATTGATATCAAATTTAAAACTTGCCTGGGGAGATGTGCTGGAAGTTACACCAGAAATAGAATCACTTGAGACCAATCCTGCTTTAAATCAAACTCTGGCTCCTCATGAGCCTGTGGCACTTATAACTTTTTCTGTGGAAATGGGAGATAATAGTACCTTTATAAATATATGCATACCCTATTTAAGTATAGAAAAGGTATTGGACAAACTAGTAGTTCAATATTGGTATCAGGAAAACGATGAAGAGATAGTAAGTCAATCAAGAGAAAAGCTAAAAAACAGACTTAACATTGTAGATCTTCCACTGTTAGTAGAATTGGGAGAGGCCAGTATTACTGTAGATGAATTTTTAAGGCTTTCAGTGGGAGATGTAATTACTTTGAATAGTAAATGCAGTCACCCAGTTTCTATACTTGTAGGGGACCATATACATTATATTGGCAAGCCGGGGATTATAGGTAAAAATGTTGGGGTTCAAATTTTAGATATTATTGATAAGGATGTGGAAAATTATGAGTGATGGATTTCTTTCACAGGAAGAAATAGATTCTCTTTTAAATGGTGGATCAAATTCTTCTGATGATGCAAAAGCAATAGATAAAGATTATGATCTTTCAGATGAACAAAAAGATATGCTAGGTGAAATTGGAAATATATCCATGGGATCAGCATCAACAGCACTTTCTACTATAATAAATCAGCAGGTAAATATAACCACACCGGTAGTCTCCATTACTACTCTAAAAGAATTGAGAACTCAGTTTCAAGTGCCAAACATTGCCTTGGATGTACAGTATACCAGCGGTATAGTGGGAGAAAATCTTCTTATAATGAAAGTTACCGATGCAGGGGTTATAGCAAACTTAATGATGGGAGGAGACGGTCATGTTAGCACTTCAGAACTGTCAGAAATTGAACTCAGTGCAGTATCTGAGGCAATGAATCAGATGATAGGTTCTGCAGCTACAGCTATGGCCACTATGCTTCTTAGAGAGGTAAATATTTCACCACCTACTTCTGAAATAATAAATAGTGATACCCAAAAATTATCTGCGGGAATAACTGAAGATGAACCTATAATTCAAGTGGCCTTCAGAATTACTATAGGGGATCTTGTAGACAGCAGTATCATGCAGATTCTTCCTATAGAAACAGGAAAAAAACTTACTTCAATTATGATGGGAGTAAACTCTGAAGATGAACCTAAAGAAACTGAAACAGCGAAAGAGGAAACTGCTGCTTCTAAACCAGTGGAATCATCAAATAATACTCCTCAGCAGCCTGTAAATAATGCAAGCTATGAAGAAGCTGATAGAGGAAACATAATTGAAGAGAAGACCATTGAAACCAATCAGCCTCCAGTAGAAGTGCAAAAGGCAAATTTTCAGCCTCTTGAGGAGGTTACCAGATACTCTGAGCCCAAAAATATTGATTTGATATTGGATGTGCCTTTAGATATTTCTGTAGTTCTTGGCAGGAGTAAAAAGAGTATTAAGGAAATTTTAAACCTAGGTACAGGTTCTCTTATAGAATTGGACAGACTGGCAGAAGAACCGGTGGAAATACTGGTAAATGGCAAGAAGATAGCCTACGGTGAAGTAGTTGTGGTTGATGAAAACTTTGGTGTTAGAATAACCAGTATAGTAAGCAGTCACGATAGAGTTAAGAGTCTTGGAAGATAAGAAAGATTTGATGGATTAAGATACAATTGCAAAAAGATGCAATTGTGTCTTTTTTTATTATAAAAAAATTGTTGACAAAGGTCTAATTATTTTATATAAGTAATGCTAAACTTTTATGTTATAATAACGATAATATAAGTAAGATAATATAGAGGCACTATAGTGGCCTTATGCAGGGAGTGTATCAATATGAAAATAAATGGAGTGGGTTTAGGAAAGGTTTTGCAGATGTATAACAATAATAGTAACAATAAAAATATTTCTGAAAATAAAACCCCGGAAAAATCAGCTAAGGACTCACTGGAAATATCAAAGCTGGGTAAGAGCCTTAGTGCGTACTCCACAGAAGATAATTTTGGAACTTCAAAGGCAAAGATTGAAGAGATAAAAAAACAGATAGAAAATGGCACCTATAACAGGGATTCTAAGCTGGTGGCCCAAAAGCTTCTAGATCATATAAAGGGAAAAGGTGTTTAGTATGAAAGAAGAGCTTAAAGATATAATGGTAAAGGAATACAATGCATTAAAAAATCTGCTGAATTCTTTGGATAAGCAGCACCAATTGTTCCTTCAAAATGATATCTTTGCACTGGAAAATATGGTGAAGGTTATAGAAAACAACAATAAATCCATTGCAGAACTGGAAGTGGAGAGAAGAAAATTGGTGGGTGCAAATTCCATGAAAGATATTATAAACGTCTTTAAAGATGAAGAACTGGAAAACAACTATAGAGATATAAATATGCTTCTTCAGGAGATAAAATTTCAAAAGGACAGCAATGAGCTTCTTTTTAAGCAGGGGTTGGTATTTACCAATAGAGTATTAAACATATTCAGTCCAAATAGAAATTTAAAAACCTATAATTCTCTTGGGAAAATAGGAAGATAAGAGAGGTGTAATAATGGCAGGATTATTTTCAACATTGAATATTGGAACCAGTGGTATGTCCGCACAGCAAAAGGCTATTGACGTTACTTCTCACAATATAGCCAATGCCAACACAGAGGGTTATACAAGACAGAGGGCAATTATAGAAGCTACCAGGCCTTATGACATGCCTTCCGTTAATAACGCAATTGGTGCAGGTCAGGTGGGGACTGGTGCTTTCGTATCAGCGATACAGAGAGTAAGAGATGATTTTTTAGATTATCAGATCAGAAATGAGACAAGTACTAAGGGAACTTATGAAACTAGAGATAATTACTTAACTCAGGTAGAAAGTATATTTAACGGACTTTCAGATACAAGTATATCTACTTTAATGGGAAAAGTTTTTAATTCCTGGCAGTCTCTTTCAACTCAGGCTCAGACCTCCAGTGCTAAAACTTTAGTAGCTCAGCAATCTGTGGCTCTTACAGGAGAATTAAATCATACTTATAGTCAGCTGCAAAACCTTAAAGCGGATTCTCAGTCCTATTTAAATCAGCAGGTTGTTGAGGTTAACAGCATATTTGATCAGATAGATTCTCTTAATCAGCAGATAACCAGAGTTAAAGTTTCAGGCAGTGAACCAAATGATCTTATGGATAAAAGAGATCTGCTTCTTGATCAGCTAAGTGAGAATTTTAATATTAACATAGATAAGAAAAGCTATGATGGAATAGATTTAAAGCCTGTGGATTCAGGAAACATTAGTGATACAGCTCTTGTAAAATCAGTAGATAATACAAATGTAAAAAGGTTTTCCTATGTAAGTGCCATTGAACCAGCTGTGGATAGTGATGGTAACAAGATTTCTGGTGAATACAAGGTTACCTACTATAAAAATGGCGATACCACTAGTGATAGTAATAAAATGGAAGTATATGTTTCTATGACTGCAGATGAGGCAAAACAATTAGATGAAAACAGAGTACTTTGGGCAAATAGTGATGGAATTGCTATAAATGCTGATGGAACGGCTTTGGGAACAACTACAGTAGATACTCCATTAGCTTTTTCAAATCTCAATCTATTTACACCAAGCAGCGGCAATATTAAAGGAGCTATGTCTGTACAAGCGGATATTGATACCTATATAGATCAATTAAATAATATAGCAAAGGCCTTAGCTTTTACGGTTAATGCGGTGCATAGTGGTAGTAATACAGCAGATGCTTCTTCAGATGATTTGCCGTTCTTTGTAAATGGTGATACAGCTGTCTATACAACGGATAGTAATGGAAACTCAGTTTTAACCGGTGGAAATTTATCCTCAGTACTTGACAGCGAAAGTGAAATAACAGCAGGTAATATTACTGTAAATAAAGAAATTTTAGATGATCCTACTAAAATCAAGGCCAGTACCACTGGAGATACATCTGTAGATGGTGATGGGGATGGAAATAGAGCTCTTGCTATAGCTCAGCTTAGAGACAAACTCATTACCATACAGAATATCAATTCAAATACATCAAGAAGTGACTTTATAACCAATTTTTCAGCAGATGATAACGGAGTTATGACAGTTCAAAATAGTGCCAATGGAACTACTTTAGAAGGTTACTTTAAAGATGTTGTAAATAAATTGGCAGTGCAGGGACAGGAAGCTGAAAGAGTAATTAAAAATCAAACTACTCTCCTTCAAAGTTTTCAGCAGTCAAGGGCTTCTGTTTCCGGAGTATCCATTGATGAAGAAATGGCTAATTTAATTCAATATCAACATGCCTATCAGGCAAATGCAAAAGTTATATCTACTGTAGATGAGCTTTTGGATGTGGTAATTAATGGACTTAAAAAATGATAGATATATCCTTAGAATATGAGAGGTGAAAACATGAGAATAACAAATAATATGTTAACTAGCAACTTTTTATCAGATATGCAGAACAATCTTCAAAATATGCAGAAAATACAGCAGCAAATGACTTCCGGAAAGGTTATAAGCAAAGCATCTGACGATCCCTTTATAGCAGCAAGATCCATGCAGCTGAATACTCAGCTTGATGCAAATAATCAATATAACAGCAATATAAAAGATGCGTCTAATTGGTTAAGTACAACAGATACGACTTTAGGACAGGTGGGAAATGCACTTTCAAGGATAAATGAACTCTTAGTTTCCACTGGTAATGCAGGTTTTAGTGATAATGAAAGACAATCTGTAAAAGATGAAATAAATCAGGTAATAAGCGGACTTTCTCAAACATTAAACACTAACTTCGATGGTAAGTATATATTTGGTGGTAGTAGAGCCACTACAAAACCATTAGCAGCAGTTACGGATTCAAACGGAAATACAAAACTTGATTATAATGCTAGTTCTGCAGAACTGAATATGATAGACAAGAAATTGTACACAGAAATATCTCAAGGAGTTACTATAGACTACAGTGTGTCAGCTCAGGATGTATTAGAATATAAAAATGGTGATTCTACTGAGGATTTAAGAAACTTACTTCAGAACATTGTAAATCATCTGGATGGAAAAAATGCAGATGGATCAACTCCAGCAGAAGGAAGTACCAGTCCTATAAGTCTTTTGACTACAGATGATTTAGCAGGTATACAGGCTGCAGCTAACAATGTGCTAAAACTTCGTTCAGAGGTGGGAGCCAAAGAAAACAGAATGAAAGATGCCTTGGATAATAACACAACAGAGTCACAGAATCTAACTACAATTTTATCTAAGACAGAGGACATAGACATAACTCAAAAAACCATGGAGTATGCCACTGCCCAGACAGTGTACCTTGCCTCTCTTCAAACAAGCGCAAGAGTAATACAGCCTACTCTTTTGGACTACCTTAGATAAACCAGTTGAGAGTTAAGAGTTGAGAGTGAAAAGTTAAAGATATTTTTTCTCCGCTGCACTGCGAAAAAATAGAACAACTAGATAATTAATTTTAAAGGTTTTTTCATAGCATAGCGGAGAAAAAGCATCATAAACTCTTAATTTTTCACTTTTCACTCTTAACTGATTTTAACTATCAACTGTCAACTATCCACTATCAACTTAACAAAGTGAAGGGTGAATTTTATGGAGCTTAAGACAAAATATCATGGAACAATTGAATACAGTGAAGGGGAAGTAATACATTTTAAAAAGGGAATGCCGGGTTTTCAGAATTTAAAGAAGTTTATAATGTTTCCCGTAGAGGAGAATAATCTTTTCAGTGTACTTCATTCTATAGAAAACAATAGTATAGGTTTTATAGTTACATCACCTTTTAATGTAGAAAAGGACTATGAAATAGAACTGAGTGATGCTGTACTTGAGGATTTAAACATAAAGGAAGAGAAAGATGTGTTAATCTTTAATACAGTTACTTTGAGTTCAGATGTAAAAAAAATAACTTCTAATTTAAAAGCTCCCATAGTGATAAATATAAAGGATAGATTAGGGGAACAAATAATATTGAATGATGAAAAATATGAAATAAAATATCCTCTATTTAAGGAGTGATTTGGTGCTTGTAATTACAAGAAAAAAAGGTGAATCCATAATTATAGGAGATAATATAGAAGTTAAAATTATAAAAATAGATGATGGCTCTGTAAAAATTGCCATAGATGCCCCTAAGGAGGTAGTGATCCTTCGTGGTGAGCTCTACAAGGAAGTAGAGGAAGAAAATAAAAATGCGGTAGTTTTTGAAAAATCAATTTTAAAGAATATTAAAAAATAGTTTAGGTGTAGATAAGAAATAGTAAAGTGAAAGCTATTAGTATACATGACTGTTTATTTCTTTGAAGATACCTGAGTAAATAGAGGTGTAATGATATGGATGTTAATGGAATTAGTCAAGGAAGACTAGCAGCTTCAGGATTGTCTCAAACAACTATCAGTAGTGAAAAAAATGTAAATACCAATGTAAATGATAATAGCAGCAGTACACAAAGCTCTGTTGAAAGCAAACCCGTTACAAAAGCACAGGTGGAAAATGTAGTGGAAAAAATGAGTAAACTCTTAGATGAAGACAGTACCCGTGTAGAATATGAAGCCCATAAGGGAATGTGGAGTGCCGTAATAAAGATAATAGACACAAAAACCGATGAAGTTGTCACCCAAATACCAGCTAAACAGGTGGTAGAAGCTATGGAAAACTTTTATGATGCTATAGGGATTATGATGGATAAGAAAGCTTAATTAAAAACAGTGGATAGTGGATAGTGGACAGTTGAAAGTTAAGGAAGATTTTTAGCTGTGCTAAAAATCTTTAACTAAATTTTAAATTTTTCGTAGCAAAGCGTAGAAAAATTATCCATAACTGTCCACTATCCACTGTCAACTTTCAACTGCATTTTCGGGGGTGTTTCTATGGAATTTAAAATAAATAAAATTGACATGGAAATTAGACAGAGAATTAATGAAAAAAGACAAGAAGGTAAAGTTCACAGTAATGGCAATGTAAAAATAAATAAAGTTCGCTTTGATAAGGACGATAATAGTAGAAATGATAAATTTGAACAGATAATGTCAAAGATTAAAAAGGGTAAAAAGAAAATTATTGTCCAGGCTACTAAAAGTGAAGACTTAGAAGTGGAAGCTTTTAAAGATGGCAAGGTTAGCCTGGAAGATATCGGCATATATTTAGATACAAAAAAATAGGAGGTAGTATCATGTACGCAGCTAATGCCTATAATACTTACAAAAATAATAGTGTTAATTTTGCTTCAAAAGAGCAATTGCTAATAATGCTATTAGATGGTGCAGTTAAATTTGCCGGTAAAGCAAAACAAGCATTATTAAATAAAAATATACAGGAAGCACATATGAATTTAGTTAAAACTCAAGATATATTCTATGAGCTTATAGTATCCTTAGATGTTTCAAAAGCTGGAGAATGGGGAGAAAGTTTAAGAGCCCTCTATCAGTTTATAGTGGACAAACTTGCAGATGCTAACATGAAGAAAAGTGTAGCAACTTTGGATGAAGTTATGCCTTTTATTGAAGATGTAAGGGATACTTGGAGAGAAGCTTATAAGGTTTCTAAAGGAAAAGCTTAAATATAAAGTTAAGAGATCAAAGAACAAAGTTCAAAGATTTGAGTTGATAGTTGATAGTGGAAAGTTGAAAGTGTAGGAGGATTTTTAGCTGTGCTAAAAATCTTAAATTAAATTAGAAATTTTTCGTAGCAAAGCGTAGAAAAATTATCCATAACTGTTCACTATCCACTGTCAACTCTCAACTGAAGAAATGAAAGGAGAGAGTTTTATGAGTGATATATCTTCAACTTCCACCACAACTACCGGTATGACCGGAGCTGGCGGCGGAAGTATGATAAGAATAACGGGTATGGCATCTGGTCTTGATGTAGATGCTATAGTTAAAAAAATGCTGGTAGCTGAGCAGAATAAAATTGATAAGGCAAAACAGGATCAGCAGACAATACAATGGAAACAGGAAGCTTATCAGGATATTATTAAGGATATAAAGGATTTGCAGAATACGTATTTTAATTCTTTGGATAGTGCTAATAATATTTTGTCTTCTAGTAATTATGCTGGATTTGACTCTAGTGTAGCTGATTCAACGGTTTTGTCAGTTACACCTGGAGTTAGTTCTCAGACTGGAACTTATAAGGTGGATTTTACAGATGGTCATTTGGCGGCAACGGCTTCTGTATCAACTACAGATAAGGTATCATCAAGTAGTGGAGATGCAAGTTTATCTAGTACTATGAAAGATTTGGGAATGTCAGGATCTACTGGCACTTTTGACATAACATATAATGGGACTACAAAAACTATTACAGTAAATAGTACAGATAAATTAAGTGATGTTATTAACAATATTTCAAATGCTACATCTGGGGCAGTAATGGCATCTTTTAGTCAATTAACAGGGAAATTTACCATACAGACTGCAAATACAGGAAGTGCACAAAATATAACTGTTTCTAATGATTCAGGATCATCACTTACGGCTTTAGGAATAACAACTGGTAGTAGTGGTACAGGTGAGGATGCTGTCGTAAAAATAACACCGCCAGGTGGAATTGCAGTAACAGTAACAAAATCGACTAATAATTTTACAATAGATGGAATTACTTATAATTTACAAAGTGCACAAGGAGCAGATGAAGGGAAAAGCACAACTTTTACTATAACTCAAAACACTCAAAAGGTTTATGATAAAATAAATGATTTTTTAGATAAATATAATGCTATAGTAGATAAAATTCAGACTAAATTAAGTGAGAAGAAAAGTTATGATTATCCACCATTAACAGATGCACAGAGGTCTAGTATGAGTGCTTCCCAAATTACCGATTGGGAAACAAAAGCTAAAACTGGCATACTTAGAAATGATGAAAATCTTCAAAGTCTTCTTACATCTATGAGAAGTGCCTTTACCACAGCAGTTTCTAATACAGGTTTAAGTTTTGGGAAATATGGCAGTAACTCTATAGGACTAGATACCTCCAGTGATATAACAGAAGGTGGAAAGATAACTATTGTTGATGAACAAAAATTTAAAGCGGCTATAGCTGAACATGGTGATCAAATACTAAAATTATTTACTAATATTTCAGATTCTACGGATAAAACAACTAAATTTAATGAAAGCGGAATATTTCAGAGACTTAGCAGTATATTTGTTGACAATGTGGGTTATACAGGAACCACTTTAAATAGTGCCATACTTACAAAGTATGCAAACTATCAAGGAGATTATAGTATCTATGGAAGTTCAGGAACTAATACCCTTCCAGATCAACTGTATAGACAAACACTATTGATTAAAAAACTTAACTCTGATTTTAGTGATAAACAGGAAAAATATTATCAACAGTTTTCAGCATTAGAAACGGCTTTGACCCAGATGAATGCACAACAGTCAATGCTTTCACAATACGGAATGTAATAATGAAATAAAAAATTGGAAAACATTTTTTATTTAGTTGACAGTGGAGAGTGGATAGTTGAAAGTTAAAAAATTAATAATGACTCTCCACTATCCACTTTCAACTTTCCACTGTTTTTACAGATTGGAGAACTAAAATGAATACATTAAAACAGTATTTAGATTATTATAAAAATATCACTATAGAGCTTATAAACAATCTCTACTGCGATAAATTAGATGATATAGATGAATTTATGAAGAAAAGACAGAGCATTTTAGAAGAGATAGGACAATTAAACTGTTCAAAAAAGGAGTTTAATTTAATAACAACTGAAATTGAACTGCCTGAAATTGAAAAAAGATTAAAGTATGTAATGACAGAAAAAAAGGAAAAGTTATTAATGGAAATGGAAAAGATGGCAATGTCAAGAAATGCCAACAATAGCTATAATAAAAATCTGTATGGTAAGTCACAGGTGTTTAGTAAGAAAATATAATTATTCAAAGAATAAAGTTCAAAGAACAGAGTTCAAATAATGTAATTTTGCCTCTTGGGCAAAATGAAATATAAAAATTTTCTGACGCAGGAAGAAAATTCACATTATTTGTTCTTTAATCTTTGAACTTTGTTATTTTTTGAACTGTCCACTATCCACTTTCAACTCTCCACTAAAATGAAATCTGTGCTATAATTATAAAAAACTAACTAGATTTTGGGAGGGTTTATCATGAGAAAACGCTTCAATACTACCGGTGTTTGCATTCCTCATAAGCATTTTATGGTTAATATAGATAATAAAATAGATGAAGTTGAAAAAATGGTTTTTAGAGGGGAATATTTCATTATAAATAGACCACGTCAGTATGGAAAGACAACTATATTATCAGAATTATCTAAAAGACTGCAAAAGAAATATTTAGTTATTCGTTCAAGTTTTGAAGGTATAGGGGATACGATATTCGAAAATGAACAGATATTCAGCAGTAAAATATTAAGTATATTTTCAAAAACACTGAGATTTACTAATAAGGAAAAAGCAAGTGAATTAGAAAAATTAGGTAAGAACTTAAAAAGTTTAGAAGAAGTTTCAGAAGGAATCACAGAATTTGTAATGAATTCAGATAAAGAAGTCATTCTTTTTATAGATGAAGTTGATAAAAGTAGTAATAATCAACTTTTTTTGAGCTTTTTAGGAGTACTTAGAAATAAATTTTTATTAAAAGAACAGGGATTAGATTATACTTTCCATAGTGTAATATTAGCAGGTGTATATGATGTTAAAAATTTAAAATTAAAATTACGTCCGAAAGAAGAAAAAAAATACAATAGTCCCTGGAACATAGCGGTAAACTTTGAAGTAGATATGAATTTTAAGCCAGTTGAAATAGAAACTATGCTTAAACAATATGTACAGGAAACTGGTATTTCAATGGATACAGAAACAATAGCCAATAAACTTTATTATTATACCAGTGGATATCCTTTCTTAGTAAGCAGATTATGTCAGATAATAGATGAAAAGCTTTTAAAGGAACATGAAAAGGAATGGACGGAAAACCATGTTGTTGAAGCTGTGAAACTTATTTTAAAAGAAAATAATACTTTATTTGATGACTTAGTAAAAAATCTAGAAAATAATAGAGAGTTATATGAGCAGGTATATTATATAACTGTTAAAGGTGATATTAGAGTTTTTAACATTTTAAATCCAATAATTAACTTAGGAGTTATATATGGTATTTTTAAAGAAGAAGATAATAAAGTATATATCCACAACAGAATTTATGAGCAGATAATATATAACTATATGATTTCTAAAACAGAATCAAAAGGAGATATAAGCAGATATAATTTTAGAGATAATTTTATTAAATATAATAATGAGCTTGATTTTGAAAAAATACTTTTAAAATATCAGCAATTTATGAAAGAACAGTACTCAGATAAAGATTCAAAATTTATTGAAAGAGAAGGAAGATTATTATTTTTAGCCTTTATAAAGCCAATAATAAATGGCATAGGTTTTGATTTTAAAGAAGTTCAAATATCACAAGAAAAAAGACTGGATGTAGTTGTTACCTATGACAAATATAAATATGTAGCAGAACTTAAAATATGGCATGGGGAAGAATATCATAAAAAAGGACTTAAACAACTTTGTGATTATCTTGAAATCCAGGGACTTAATAAGGGTTATTTAGTTATATATGATTTTAATAAAGGTAAGAAGTTTAAGAGTGATAGAGTGGTTGTTGAGGGGAAAGAGATATTTATGATTTGGGTTTAGAACTAGTGGATAGTTGAAAGTGGAGAGTGGATAGTTAAAACACAACCAATTAACAGTTAAGAATTAAGAGTGAAAGTTTAAGAAAAAAACTTAAAAAAAATTTTTTATAACCTATAAAGTAATAAAAAAATAGTGCGATGTAATAAGTATAAAGTTGATAAAAACAAATTTTAAATAATAAATATTTTCATCTGACTAAATGTCAATTAATCTGTTAAGAATGCAGATATATTATTATATTTAGGAGGTTGAAAATTGAAAGAAAGTTTAGTTTATAATAAGGCTTTTGAATTTGCTATAAGAATAGTTAATTTATATAGGTATTTATGTAAAGAAAAAAATGAATATACTCTTTCAAAACAAGTTTTGAGATCAGGAACTAGTATAGGTGCTAATACAAAAGAAGCAATACAGGCGTCAAGTAAACGGGATTTTCTAATGAAAATGAATATAGCTTTAAAAGAAGCTTCAGAAACAGATTATTGGCTAAATCTTCTTAAAGCTACTGATTATTTAGATTCAAAACTATCAGAATCAATTATAAATGATTGTAAAGAGTTAAATAAAATGCTTATATCTATAGTTAAAACAACAAAAGAAAAAGTAAATTAGAGATGTGTTAATATTTTACCTATATAGCTAACTTTCAACTGTCCACTATCAACTTTCAACTCATTAATGCTAGTAAACTTTCATCTTAACTAACAACCAACAATTGCAAGTTAAATGAAGGATTTATCTATAAATCAAAAAAAAGGACAAGGATGTCCGTTAAAAATCAGGGAGGTAACATATTATGATAATTAATCACAATTTAATGGCAAATAATGCTTTAAGAAACATGAACATTAACTCTGGTAATGCATCTAAATCAATGCAAAAATTATCTTCAGGTCTTAGAATTAATGGTGCAGCAGATGACGCAGCAGGATTGGCTATATCTGAAAAAATGAGAGGACAAATTAGAGGTCTTGATCAAGCTTCAAGCAATGCTCAAGATGGTATATCATTAATACAAACTGCTGAAGGTGCATTAAATGAAACTCACAGCATTCTTCAAAGAATGAGAGAATTAGCAGTTCAATCAGCTACTGATACTAATACAGATGATGATAGAGCAAAAATCCAGGCTGAAACTGATGAACTTGCAAAAGAAATAACTAGAATATCAAATACAACAGAGTTCAATACTCAAAATTTGCTTGCTGGTGGATTGGATGATACTTTCCAAATAGGAGCAAATAAAGGTCAAAATATTAATTTGAAAATTTCAGCAATGGATGCACAAAGTTTGGGAGTTTCTGGAAGCAAGTTAAATGCTACATTAGCATCTGGAGCAACTGATGTAACTGGAGTTGCATTAAGTGGTGCTAAAGGTACATCAGTAGTGGATGGTAAAACAGTTACAATTTCTGCTAGTGATACTGCTGCAGTTGCAACTTGGGCTGCTGCTGATACAGGATTAACAGGTACTACAATTAGTACTAAAAACAACACTTCAGATTACAATGGTTGGAAATTTAGCTTTTCAACATCAGGTTCATCAACTATTGCAGCTACAGCTGATTCAGCAAATAAAACAATTACATTAACTGGAAGTACAACTGCTGGAGATTGGACAGAGGATGCTATTAATGATGCATTAAGTGCAGCCGGATATGGTAGTGTATTTGTTGCAACTGGAGATGCTTCTGCTGTATCTACTAGTACTGGAGTTGTTGCTTCTACAGATGGTTTAGCTGCTGATGAAGTTTTATTAACAGCTACTGAAGGTTTAAATACTGGTAAAGTAATAGTTAAAGATAATGCAGCAACTGCAACTTTTACAGATGATAAATTTAAAGGATTATCAATAAGCCTTGATGGATCAAGTAGTGCTTCAACTGCATCTACTATAACATTGGCAACACAACAATCAAGTATTACTACATTTAATGATGATGGTAGTATAAATAAAGAAGCTATTGCAGCGGCAGGTATTGATGTTTCTACTCAAGAATCTGCAAATACAGCAATAGAAACAATAAACAATGCAATTACAAAGGTTTCAGAAGAAAGAAGTAAACTTGGTGCTTATTCAAATAGATTAGAGCACACAATAGCTAACTTAGGAACTTCATCAGAAAACTTGACAGCATCTGAATCAAGAATAAGAGACGTTGATATGGCAAAAGAAATGTCAACATTCTCAAAAAACAATATTCTTTCTCAAGCTGCTCAAGCTATGTTGGCTCAAGCAAATAATCAACCACAGCAGGTTTTACAACTTCTTAGGTAGGATTATTTGAGGGTCTCTTAAAGAGTAATCTTTAAGCACACATTGGGTGAATTGCTGGAACTTCCTTAAGATGTTTCTCTACAACGAAGTTCGAAAGGACAGGCGTGAAGGATTGAAAAGCAAACAGATTGGATAATCAGCAGCCAAGCTCCTGGATCGAAAGGTTGGAGAAGGTTCAACGACTAGAGTATACCACCTAAGCAGTTGACAATTGATAGTGGATAGTTGACAGTTAAAAACATTACTATCATTTAAAAATTTGTATGGTGATGAAACTCGTAGGGATGAGGTTTCCCGAAGTGCCCAACCCCAGAAGACAGTTGAAAGTTGAGAGTCGATAGTGGAAAGTTAAAAAATTCCTATCAATCTTAAGCATAAATTGATTATGGGTGAAGATATAGTCTGGCAATGATTGAAAGGTCATTGATGAAACGCAAGCAAATCAACAACCTCAACAGGTTCTTCAATTATTGAGATAATTGAGAATTTAGTAAGAATAATTAGGAGGAGTCAGGGTGAAAACTCTGGCTTCTTTGTTATTGCTTTAATATTTTAAAATGTCATAGTTTTATATTTATTTTCATAAAATATTTCAGATAAATTCATGAGATGTATTAAAAGGTGTTGATTTACAATAAAAATTTCTTGACAATCTACAGTAAGGCTTTTTATTTGATATAAAGTTGATATTTTATAGTTGAAGAATTGATGAAAATTAGAATAAAAATGTTATAATAAGTTTATATTGGTAAATATACAGTTTAGTATATATTATTAAAAGATATATAAGCATGAAATTATAGTATATTTAATAGAAAAGGTATTAAATTAACTAATTAAAGTTATTGAAAGAAAAATGCTTCAAAATATAAGTTAAGTAAATTCAATATAGATTGAGATGTTTTTGAGGAAAGCAAAATAATATATAGAAAGTATGATGGGAATATAAATGTATGATGAAAAAGAAAAATTAATAACAGAGTTCAAAAAAATGCTAGACGATGTAAATACAAAAGAGAATGATATACAAGAATTTATTGAAACTTATTCACAATTAATACCAACACCATTTTTATTAGGGCATGCCTTACATTTTAATAGTGTTATATCGAAGTTTAAACTTTCGGATAGTTATATAACAGATTTTGCATATATGACTAAGTGTACAGACTATTGGAATTTAGTTTTAATTGAGTTAGAAGATTCTCATAAAAAAATATTTACAAATAATAAAAATAATACTTATTTTCATAATGAGTTCAATCATGCTTATGATCAAATTACTTCATGGAAAAATTACATAGAACAAAATAAAGAATGTGTATTAAAAAAAATAACTAAACTAAAATTGCCAATAAAATATACACCAATAAGAATAAAATATGTATTAATTATAGGAAGAAATAGTGATAAGAATACTGAGGAAAAAATAAACATGTTTGCACAGAAGAGTAATGATGACGTTAAAGTAATGACTTATGATAGTATTATATCAATGTATAAGCATTTGGAGGTATCTATAAATAAAATGGTTTTATCTCATTGGAAGGGAGGATTTAAAGTTAAACATGTTCCAGATAATCTTGACACAAGTATATTTGCATCTGTAAAACCAGAATATTTAGATATTGGTACAGAAAATACAAAAAAACTAATTGCTCAGGATTATCAAATAGATCGTTGGAGACGAGGATATCCATTAATGTATAATTCCAAATATGATGCTAAAACATATAAAGAAAAAGCTACTAATATTTTGGCAAAAGTTACTGTTACAGATGATGAAATCGAAAGAAAGTTTGACTAAAAGATATAAGAATTATCATAAGCAATAAAATAACAAAGCAATTATTATAAATTCAATAGATCCACTAATAAATTCCCTAGCAAGCTCAGTTGTTCCTCCCTCGCAAGGGTAACTGTGACTTGGGAAAAATAGTAAAAGTAATAGAAATTGAAGCTTAAAATTACAACAGGGTCAGTCCATCTAGGAGACAACTTCCAGTTATCTCCTAGATGGACGATTGTTATATGTAATCCTAATTACTTTTAAATTGAGTCAGTAATTATTAAAATTATACTCTTATTAAAGAATTATTTAAATACTGCGATAATTATAATATAAGACATAATTGGACAAATATATTGGATGATTTTATTGATAAGAATAAATTAGAACATCAGGTAAGGGAGGCTTTTTCGTGAAAACTAGAACAACGTTAATAGCAAGTGAGACTCTTCGATTCCCACTATGGTGACTGTCACCTGTCGGTTTAATAAACTCGATAAATCTGCGTATTAGTATCACCTTACTGCCATAACACATGAGGGGTTACGTTATCAGGTCACAAGAGTAACTGTGACCTGGGAAATAAAGTAAGTGATTTAAAAATAAATACTCTATGTAAATAATTCTTTTTATAAGAATAAAATTAATATCATTAAAACTCTTAGATGCTTATATTTTACAAATCTTATAAAATACAATAAGTATTCGAGTGATAATCATGGATATAGCAGCATTATCAACAATAATGAGCCGATCAAAAGTACAATAGTCAGCTGATATATCAGTAATGAAGATGGCAATGGATACAGGGAATGAAACTGCTGCTCAAATGACGGAAATGATGAAGAATGTTGCAGTAGACCCTAATCTAGGGCAACATTTGGATGCAAGGGTATAGCATTATATGAATGAGAAATAAGAAATTATAGAGGTTAAATATGTTATCTTTATGTATGATAGTTAAAAATGAAGAAAAAAATCTTAAAAGTTGCTTATCCAAAGTAGCTGCTTTTGTAGACGAAATAATTATAGTAGATACAGGTTCTATTGATAATACAAAGATTATCGCATCACAATTTACAGATGAAATTTATGACTTTAAGTGGTGTAATGATTTCTCAAAAGCTAGAAATTTCTCTATATGTAAAGCTTCAAAGGATTGGATACTTGTGTTAGATGCAGATGAGTTTGTTACAGATTTTTTTAGAGATAATATAGATAAATTTATAAAAAACTCTTTAAATAAAAATAAGGTAGGTAGAATTCAGAGAATTAATATAATGGAGGATTCTAACGGTAATAAGAAGTATACTGAAAGGGTAAATAGACTTTTTAACAGAAATTATTTTCATTATGAAGGAATAATTCATGAGCAGCTTATAGCTTTGGATGGTAAAACCTATGAAACAGAGATCATAGATATAACTGTAGATCATTTGGGTTATACAGAGGAAGCATTAAATAGAACAGATAAACTTAAAAGGAATATAGGTTTATTAAAAGTAGCAGTGAAAAATGACTCAGAAGATCCGTATCTTTATTTTCAATTAGGTAAGTCCTATTATATGTTGAAGGATTATAAAACTTCTGCCTTATATTTTGAAAAGGCGTTATCTTTTCAGTTAGATTTCAAATTAGAATATGTGGAGGACTTAGTAGAAACCTATGGATATTCTCTGATTAATAATGGTAGGTACTCGGAGTCTCTTATTTTAGAGAATTGCCTTGAGGTCTACTCAAAACTACCAGATTTTCATTTCCTTTTGGGATTAATATATATGAATAATGCTAAATTTACACAGGCAATAAAGTGCTTTTTAGAGTGTACTAAATTTCCATATTCTAAGGTAGAAGGAATAACTACATATATTTCATACTATAATGTAGGGGTTATATATGATGTGCTGGGTTTTGGAGAAAAAGCGATGGAATATTATAAGATGTGTGGGGATTATGAGCCAGCAAGGAATAGGATTAAAGCACAGCTGAATTAAGTGGATACTTATGTATACTATTAAGTTTATTAAAATTATATATTGGAGGGATAAAAATGTAGCAAGTTCACTCCGTTCACAAAGACCCCAAGGGGTTGTGAACGGAGTGAACACAGTAAATAATAGAAAATTAAGACAAGATAATAAAAAGAGAGAATCGTCATTTCGGTGGCGCTTCTTTAAGGTTTTTTGATGGCTTAAGCATATATCATAATTAGTAAGTATATGATTTTTCGGTCATATATTAGAGGTACCATCTAATGTGAGACAATTCTAGTTTTCATATTTTTTCTTGAGTTCAAGTATCTTTTCTAAACTTAACCCAGTTCCTTTAGCTATAATTGCTGTATCTATCCCAAGTTTTAAAAGATTTACAGCAGTTTCTTCTTTTCCTTGTTCAATGCCTTTATCGATGCCTTGTTCAATGCCTTGCTTAATGCCTTGTTTAATGCCTTGTTTGATACCTCTTTGTTCAGAGGTTTTAAAGCCTTTCTCAATGGTCTTACCTAAATTACTTACCATATCTTCCACCTCCAATTCAGATGTTTGCTTTAACAATTCGTTAATGTTTGTATCTATATTGTCTTTAAATCTATTTCTTAGTATATTTACTAGCCAAGCTTTAAATATTTTCTGTTGTTCTTTAGAGGAATCTTTTCTAAGTATTCTTCCCACAAGCTTAAGTCTGTCTACTATTTCTATATCATTGACATTTTGATCTAATAAAAATACTGTACTTACTATATTGGCTATCTCTAATAACTCTTCTTTTTCCATTCTATTAACGTCAAATAATAAATATCTGAAATCAACTATACTGTCTTCAAAGAGTTCATGTCCTTTCAATATATCTTTAAAGTTTCTAGCTGCAGTCCAGTTATTTTTTCCGTTATACACTACCATTGGAACTATGGCTGGCAATTTGTAATCTTTTCTCTTTTTAATTTTAGTATCTGTGTTTTTAAGTTCGTCTCTCCAAATTTCGGTCATATACATGAGAAGTCTTATGGGCATAGAAAAATCCACTTTTGACTGAAATTCAAGAAGAACATAGAATATAATATCATTTCCATCTATATTTACTCTATAGACTATGTCAGCTTCTTCCTCTTTGAAATCCTTAAGGATAAATTCTTTATCTATTAAGATTAGATTATCTTCTTTTATGAAGTTTACCCAATCTTTCTTTACAAAACCTTTAAGGAATTCTAAAAAGTTCTTTTTACTGGATAGTATATGCTTATATCCTAAATCATTCTCATTATTTATACGTTTATTCAAAGTTTTCACCAGCCCTTTATAGTTTAATTATATCATAGGGAAAGGTGGTGATGCTATAGATAAAAGAGAGAAATAATACAAGAAAACATGTATTTAACGATAAAAAGCAGCTTATATCCGTTACATATGAAAATGGGACTAGCAAGTGAGAGCTTAGCTCTCACTATAGTGACTGTCACCTGTCGATTTATGACATAATTTATGTTGAAATTTCAGTCTTCTTATTTTATCAACTACTCCCCAATAAATTCTGTTTAAAGCGGAGGCTATTTCTTTATCAGTAAGACCAGTGAGTTTTGAGTTAATAATATATTTTCATCTTCTGAGAAGTTAAGTGTATAGATAGATATTCTTGGAAAAATGTAAATGGAGCCATTTTTTCTCTTACTTGAATCTATAACCAATGAACCATCATCCATATATAGACATGCTAATCCTATTGGATGATCCAGTAACAGCAGATTTTCTTTTGTAATAGATTTTTCTCCATTTATATAAAAGCTATTATAAAGATTAGTATAGACCTTATTACTAGGGGAACGTAGTTGTGGATTTTTGCATGTAATTAAGAGTTTAAAGTCAAGATTTTTAAGTTTATCAGCTTTCCATTGTCTATAAGGAACTTGTTTTGTGCATCCATGTTCTCTATAGTATGCATTTTTACTTCTGCCATAAAGAGCTAAGCTGCCATCACCAAGTAAGCCTCCAATTATTATATTTCTTTCTAATCTATTCATATCATATATCTTAGTATTTTCAACGAAAGGCATTTCTATCTCCTTTTTAATATTTAGATTAGTCGCTTGCGGAATACCGCAAGCATTGATTTGCCTAACTTTTTAGCCGTTAGGCTTTTATATTTTCCTCCACTATGAAATAATAAATGCGACCAAACAAAATACTAATCCACAGGGAGGAGAATAAACATGTTTTGTCTCAATAAAATTAAACAACTTACTATTTTTGAACAGGTATCTGAATTAAATCACATGGCTTCAAACCAACCCGTAGGGTTTATTAAACTGCTCTCTCAAAATTTTGATATTGCTACTTTTATTCCTGAATCTTTCACACAGCATTATTATGCCGATTTAGGCAGAGATAGAAAATATACCTTAACATCAGTGCTGTCAGCTTTATTAATCATGCAAATATTTCACATACCCACTACTACCTTATTAACAATTTTTCTTATATTTTCTACTGAAATAAGAGATTTTTGTAGTTTTTATGAATCTATACCAGATGAATCTTTTTTCAGTAGATTTAAAACTGATTTTCAAAATGATATCGCTAATCTGTTTGATTCCATGGCGATTGAAGTTATTGATATCTGTGAAAAAATTGATGATAATCTTCCAGAAGATTCACCTTATAAAAATCTTAGTTCTATGCTTATATATGATACTTCTGGTTTAAAACCAAAAGTTAAAGAAAATAACCCCAAAACACTAGTAGCTGAAGTTAACAGACAAAAATCTTATGCTAAAGCTACTAACAAAGAAAATTTCAATCCATATGCTGCCGCATATAAGAATATGCCTAAGTTTGCACAAGCTAATCCTAATATCAGATTAGATTTTGTCAATGGACACTTTGGTTATTTCTATAAATTTGGTCTTTTAACTAATGGGTTAGGTATTCCTCTCAATTTAAAATTCTTTGATGAAGAGTTTTATAAATCAATGGAAAAAGAATTTCATACACCAGAAGACCAAAAATATTTCTATGATAATGCTTCTTTAAAGTCAGTAATCATGCCATTTTTAAATAACATAGATAAAAATTCTAATTTCAAATTTAAAACCTTTTTAGGTGATTCAGAATTTGATAGTTATGAAAATTTTGGATTACTTAAATCTTTAAATTTTGGAAAAGTATTTATCCCACTTAATCCTCGTAACCAAGCTAATAATAAGCTTAATGGCTTGGAGTATGACATTGAAGGTGTTCCTCTCTGCCCTTTGACTAAAGAGCAATTCAAAGCTGATGGTCCTTGCAAAGGTAAAAATAGAAGCTTAAGGTATAAATTCACCTGTCCAAAATCCCATAGAGATAAAAAGGGAAAGTGCTATCATACTTGCGAAGATCCTTGTACGGATAGTAAAAGTGGTCGTATGACCTACGTTTATCCTGATAAAGATTTTAGACTATATCCTGGTGTTCAAAGGAACTCCACAGAGTGGGATGAAACTTATCCTACTCGCGCATCTATTGAAAGATGCTTAGCTTCTTTAAAATCCAATCCATGCATTGAAAAACCAAAAACAGTAAACACCTTAACTATGCGTTCTGATTTATATCTAACTTGTATTGCTAAACTTATAAATGTCCTATTGGCTTACGCCATAAACAAACCAGAATACATCAGAAGCATAAATAAGCTTCTTAAAATAGCATAATTAACATATCCACAATTCAATACATCCCCAAATGCTCCGCATACCTTTTTATCAAAAGGTTTTTTGTCATGTCTATTTTTTTGCACATTTTAAGAAATTTTTTAAAAGTTATCCACATTATTTAATTTTCAATATCACATCCACCTAAATATTTAGATTGATATAATTATTATTTGTTAATATGAATAGATACATACTTAAGATTTTTAATTTGTCTATCAGATATTGTTGTTACTAAAGAATAACCTGAATACTTCGATAATTACAGTATAAGACAGGCTTGGAGAAATATATTGGAAGATTCAAAGGATAGGAATAGATTAGAGCAGGAATTGATAGAGGTAAAATATAGAATTCAAGTTTTAGATGTTATAGAAAATAAGCTTTTTCAAATGAAGGCTATAGCTGAATATGTTAGGGATAATGATTTAAGTGGGGAAGAAATGTTGGGTTTGAATATTAAAATTGGTATATTAAGGGATGATGTTATAGCTTTAGAGGAAGAATGCAGAGAAATTAATAATATTTAGAAGATGTAAAATAGATAAGAGGATTAATGGAAGTGTTTTAAGATATTGAATATAATGTCTATAATGGGAAATTGAGAAGGTGGTGGAATTTAATATGTATATATCAAAATTAAACATAGAAGGTTATAAAAATTGTAAAAATAAATCTGAAATACAATTTAATAAAGGGTTAAATATACTAGTTGGAGAGAATGCATCAGGCAAAACAACAATAATAAATGCATTAAGGATGATTTTAAAAGAGAATGAATTTTCTTATATGAATATTAGTGAAGATGATTTTTATAAATCATTTAAAGATAGCGAACAAGCACATGCAATTAAAATAAATATAAGTTTTGAAGAGTTAAATTCGAATGAAGAAGTAACATTCTTAACTTGGTGTGATGCAGATTTCAAAGCAAAATTAAATTTGGAAGTTAATAGTAATCCGAATAGAAAAGGATATTTTAGAAAAAGTATATGGGGCGGCGCTTCTAAAACTAGTGCATTTGAAGAAGAAACTTTTGATTGTATAGATTGTATCTACTTACCGCCATTAAGGGATGCAGAGGAGAAGTTAACAAATGGTAAAAAATCAAGATTAGCAACTTTACTAAAGCACCAATATAAAGATAAAAATGATGAAAATAATTTAGTTGAAAAAGTTTCAGAATTCAATAATAAAATTACAACAAATGAAGGAAATAACTACAAAGAAATATCTAAAGCAAAAGAGAATATTAATTTTAATATAAAAAATTCAATGGGAGAAATGTTTGGTCAAAGTATTAATTTACAATTTGCAGATGTTTCGTTTAATAAAATACTTGAAAGTATTAAGATGGTATTTTTCCCTGAAATAGATGCCACAGATATAAAAAGATTTAGAGATATAGCAATAAATAGTTTAGGATATAATAATTTGTTATATATAGCGACTGTATTTGCTGAATTGCAAATAGCAGGGAAATCAAAAGACTTATTTACAGTGCTGCTTATAGAAGAACCAGAAGCACATCTCCATCCACAGTTGCAAATAAAGTTAATAAAACATCTTGAAACTTTAGCAAATCAACAAACTAACACTCAAGTTATTATTACAACGCATTCTCCAATATTAGCATCTTCGGTTAGTATAGACAACCTTATACATGTATCTGAGCAAAATGATACGATAAAAACAACTTCATTATGTAAAATACGATTAGATGATAGCAAAAACTATATAAACAGATGGCTAGATGTAACAAAATCTACGTTACTATTTTCAAAAGGAGTTATATTAGTTGAAGGAATAAGCGAAAATATGCTAATACCTGAATTGGCTAAAATATGTTTGTGTAAATACAATAAATATAATTCAGCTAAGCAATTGCCTAGTTCACTTGAGGAAGCTGGTATATCTGTTATAAATATAAATGGTATTAACTTTAAGCACTTTCTAAAACTGTTTTGTAGTATTGATGAGGATAAAAATATTATAAAAATTCCAATAAAATGCTCAGGGATGACTGATAATGATCCTGAAAAAGAAGAAATAGATGCTGTAAATAAAAAGGGTGAGAAAATAAAAGTTAAGATTGATACATATCCTAATTTTAATGATAATATTGAAGGCAAAAACAGTGCGTTAAAATTAATTTCTCAAATAAATAATAGTAACTATGCAAGATTATATCATTCTCCATTAAAGACATTTGAATATGATTTGGCAATGGAAGGAAATATTATGATAATGGTTAAATGTCTAAATAATATATGGTATTCAAAAACTGGAGAAGTAAAAGATACATGTAAGGATATAAGTGAAAACTATGATGATACTAAATTACAAGAGTATTCTAAGTTTATCCATAAAAGAGCTAGTGATAAGAAACTAGGGAAAGGCATATTTGCACAGGAACTAGCTGAAGATATAAAAAAAGAATATGATGAAAAATTATTAGAACTAAATTCAAAAGATGAAACTAAAGAAAATGTATATGATGAAATTATAGAAATATTCAAAGTACCTCAATACATATATAATTCGGTTGTTTGGGCTTGTGGTGGTGATGTAAGTGACTAAAGAAGAAATGCAAAATGAAGTTGCTAAAATATTATGTGAAAAAAATAGTGATTTAACATGTGATGAGTGCTATAAGAGCAAAAAAGATATAGATTATATTTGCAAAAATTCAAATCATTGTAGAATATCAGAAAAAACAGAAAAACAGCTTCAGTATATTTTGTCTTCTATAAATGAGAGTACATTTTTAGAAGCTTGTCCTGGAAGCGGAAAAACAGAAGTAGTTGGAATGAAATCAGCTTATGAAATTAAAAGGTGGGATAGCAATTCTAAAAATGGAATGGCTATTTTAACTTTTACAAATGATGCAACTAGTGTTATTAGAGAAAGAGCGAATCAATTTAGTAAAAAAACATCATTCTATCCTCATTTTATAGGTACTATAAGCAGCTTTATTCATCAATATATTGCTCAACCTTTTGGATATAGTGAAATAAATTACTCAGGTATAGATGGAGACTATTCTTTAAAGTTAATTGATGCTGATTTAAATGCTGTTACTAATCCTTGGCTAAAAAAATACAAATGCTCGATACCGTATATAGGTAAAAATGGAAAAAGAACAGATATATTCGCTAATCAAATATTCTACGATGAAAAAAACCGAAATTTTTATATAAAAATTGATAAAATTTATTTATCAATAAATGAATATTATGATATCCAACAAATGCAGAAACATATTAAAGATAGCAGAAAAAAATTTAATAATAATTATTATTACTCAAATTCCTATTTTTATAATGAATTTAAAAAGTGTAAAAATAATTTTCTTAAAGATGGTTTTGCAACATATGAAGATATGAATTGTATTGCCTATCAAATTTTAGATAACGATACAATAGTCAAGAAAATATCAAGAAAATTTCCTTTAATTATAGTAGATGAATGCCAAGATTTATCATGGATAGAAATTGAAATATTGAATAAATTAAAGGAAAAAGGAACAATATTACATTTTGTCGGGGACATAAATCAATCTATATTTGAATTTAAGGAAATAGCATTAGAATCTGAATATACATCTGAATACATTAAAAGATTAAAAAAGTTAGAACTTACTGATAATTTTAGGAGTTGCCAGCCTATTGTAAATTTATCTAATAAGTTGATGAGTATAAGTAATACAATAAAAGGGATAGAAGAAAATAAATTTTTAGAAAATAGTGTTCTATATTTAGAGTATGAAAATCCGGAAGAAGCTGTTACTAAATATTTAAGAATATTAAATCATTTTAAAATATCTGAGAGCAAGTCTTGTATAATTGTCAAACAGAATATATTAAAGAATCAGTTGCTATGTAATATAAATGATAATGAAAGACATTTGTTAATATCATCAATTCAGCTTTGGGGAAAAGAAAATCCTAATTCGAAAAAGAAATCACTGGAATATGCAGGAAAGCAAATTTCAAAATGGTTTGGAGGAGCTAGAAGTAAAAGTAGTTATTATTGTCCTAAAGATATAACTTCAGTATTCGCATGGAGGATATTTTTAAAAGATATTTTAAATGATTGTTATATTAATAGCAAATTAATAAATTATGATAGAAAATATGGCAAGTGGTATTGTGATGCAAGAAAGGAATTACCCAGTATTATTAAGAAAAACTATTGTAAAATACAATGTTTTGATAATCTAATAAGAGACTTTGACGAAATTTTTTCTTCTAAATGGTATATAGGAAAAGATGTTCAAGAAGACATTTTAATATTAAATAGTGAATTAAAGAATAATGATAGTGCGATAAAGATATCAACAGTGCATGGATCTAAAGGCTGTACATATGATAGCACTTTAGTTATATCTAGTGAGACAGCTAAAAGTGAATCTGGACATTGGAAAAGTCATTGGATAGAAGGAACAGATGAAGATAGGAGGGTTGGCTATGTAGCAAGTACAAGAGCTAAATTTCTTATGATTTGGGCTGTTCCAACTCTTGGTAAAAAGGACAAAGAGTTAATAGAAGGTTATGGATTTCAGAATGGCAATACTATAGTTTAATTTCCTATAATCCATATAATTGTACAAGTTGTGTCTATAATGCGCAGTTGGTAAAGTGAACTTAAGTTACAAGATATTTTTATTTAAGAATTAACTTACAATATATCTTAGTAAGTTCGTCGGCAAGACTCCAGCCTCCTCACTAGGGTGACAGGCACTTGTAAATATGAAAAAATATAGAGTACGTTGTTTATATATAGCCTATGTATAAAATCAGTAAAATCAATCCGTGTAGCGTATGCTACACGAGATATTGACAGGAGAATATATAAAATGGGAAGAAAGAAGTTAGAATGGTATCGAGGAGCCATGTATCACGTAACAGCTAGAGGTAATCGCAGAAGCGACTTATTCAAAGAAGAAATTGATTTTGAAATTTATTTAAAATGTATGGAAGAGGCATTAAGTTATTACAAAGATTGTTATAGAATTATAAGCTATTGTTTGATGACAAATCATGTACACATACAAATAGAAGCAAAAGAAAAACCTATAAATTTTTATATTGGTAGGATTAATAACTTCTATGCAAAGAATTTTAATAAGAAATATAATTTTATAGGTCATTTATTTCAATCAAGATATAATGCTGAAATAATAGAGAAAGATGAATATGTTTTAGAAGTAAGCAGGTATATACACTTAAACCCTATGATGGCACAAATGGTTGAAAAGCCAGAAAATTATAAGTGGAGTAGCTATGGGATGTATATTGGAGATAAGCATGAGTATTTAATAACTACAAGTAAAATACTATCCTATTTTTCAAGTCGTAATCAGAGACAAAGATATAAAGATTTCGTTGATAGTAAGGTAACCGTTGATTGGAAAAATTGTAAGTAAATGAGATGATGTGATGGATGAAAAAGAAGAGCTAAAGCAGAAGTTGAGCAGGAACTGCATTGGGTTAAATATAGACAGAAGATGCTGGACATCATTGAAGATAAGTTACTGGAAATGAGGGAAATAGCTGAACAGGCTAATCAGGATAGCTTGAGTGCAGAAGATATAGAAATCTTAAATGATAGTATAAACAACTTAGCAGCACAGGTAAGAGCAATAGATAGTGAAATCAGAAAAATGGAAGATCATGATGCTTATGCTGACCTTCTTCAAAATGTATTTGATATGATTGAAATATGAATTGATAATATTGCTCAAAAAGTTTAAAAGTTAGAAATTGTAGAACTAAGGTTTTGCAGTTTCTTTTTATGTTTAAATTCAGTTTGATATGGTAAAATACTAATATAATAAGGGGCGTGAGAAGACTATGGAAAAGAGATTCAATGTTACCGGAACATGTATACCAGAGAAACATTACATGGTAGATATATCAGAAAAATTAAAGGATATAATGAAACTTATAGAAAATGAAGAGTATTTTATCATAAATAGACCAAGGCAGTATGGAAAAACAACCACTTTATATATGATTGAAAGAGCTCTTGATAAAAACAATGATTATTTAACTATATCAATAAGTTTTGAAGGTGTAGGAGATTTGATTTTTGAAGAAGAACAGAGATTTACTAGAGGATTTTTGAATTTAGTTGAAAGAAGCCTTTTGTTAGAGCATGAAGAGTTATCAAAATTTATTGAAGAGCAAAAACTTAAAGTTGAAACTATGGATGATTTATCTTATTCTATAACAAAGTTTATTATAGAGGTTAATAAAAAAATTATACTTATGATAGATGAAGTAGATAAAAGCAGTAACAATCAGTTGTTTTTAAGTTTTTTAGGTATGCTTAGAAACAAATATTTACTTAGAAATTCGGGTAAAGATAAAACTTTTCATAGTATAATATTAGCAGGTGTACATGATGTAAAGATTTTAAAAGTAAAGATAAGACCAGATGAGGAGCACAAATACAATAGTCCTTGGAATATAGCTTCAGATTTTGATATAGATATGAGTTTTTCAAAGGAAGAAATAGGTACTATGCTTGATGAGTATATAAAAAATGAAGGAGTAAAGTTAGACAAGGAATATTTTTCAGAAAAAATTTATTTTTATACTTCAGGATATCCTTTTCTTGTTAGTAAGCTTTGTAAAATAATAGATGAAAAAATTATGGATATAAAACAACTAAAATGGGATAAGGAATATATGGACAGAGCGGTTAAAGAACTTTTAAAAGACAGCAATACTAATTTTGACAGTTTGATTAAAAATGTAGAAAATAATATTGCTTTAAAAGAATTAATAAAGAAAATAACGGTAGATGGCAGTGAAATTACTTATAATAAAGATAATCCTACTATAAACTTGGGTGTAATATATGGAATATTTAAGGATGAGCAGGGAAAACTAAAGCTTCATAATAGAATTTACGAACAAAAAATATACGATTATATGAGTTCGTTAATAGAGACTTCTACGAATTTAAGTTTTTATAATGAAAGATCGGAATTCATAAAAAAAGATGGAAGTCTAGATATAGCTAAAGTACTATTAAAATTTCAAAATTTTATGAAACATGAGTATTCACATAAAAGAGAAAGCTTTTTAGAAGAAGATGGAAGATTGCTATTTCTTGCATTTTTAAGTCCCATAATAAATGGTACTGGTTTTGCTTTTAAAGAAGTAAAGGGTGGGGAAGAAAAAAGATTTGATATAGTTATAACTTATGAAAAGAAGATGTATATACTGGAACTTAAAATATGGCGTGGAGATAAGTATCACGAAAAAGGTCTTGTACAGTTAGGTGAATATTTAGAGCAGTATGGATTAGAGGAAGGGTATCTTTTAATATTTGATTTTAGGAAAGTTAAAGGAGTGGTAGGAAAGGTAGAAGAAGTAACGGTTAAAATTAATAAAAAGGAAAAGAAAATTGTTGAGGTTTACTGTTAAGAGGAACTGTGAGTGCGCCAAGCAAAGGGCACAATGTATAGCAGGTGGGAATCCTGCAATGCATAGGGTGACAGGCACTTATAAAAATTTAGAAATAGCTGAAGATAAAACTAAAATTATATATTTTGGGAAAAAGGCATGCTTTGATATAAAAATTGGAAGAATACAGAAGAAGTTTCAGCCGAAAACATTTGATTTTCTGGGATTTACTCATTATTGTAGCTGCAGAATGAATGGTAGTTTTAGAGTTAAAGGGAAAACGAGTAGTAAGAAATTTCGAGCCAGTCTAATGAAAGTTAAAGTTTGGACTAGAGCGAATATGCATATGCCGTTAGATATTCTGTTTAAGAAACTAAATAGAAAACTACAAGGCTATTACAGGTATTATGGTATTACAGACAATTCAAGTAGTATGAGTAAATTTAAATACCAGGTACAAAGAATACTATTTAAAATCTTAAATAGAAGAAGTCAAAAGAGGAGCTTTAATTGGGAAGAATATAATAAACTACTGAAGATATTTAAACTTCAGAGTCCTAAAATATATGTAAATATATTTGAATTAAGAAAGGAAATTAGCTATATTATGTAATGGTAATATGAAAAGCCGGATGCGGGAAATCCGCAAGTCCGGTTTTGTGAGGGTTGCGAGAAAGTGATTTCTCCCTCTACTCGACCTTGGGAAAAAGTTACAAATGCACAATTAGTCGCTTATCTGAAAAATAGAAATTGTTAAATTTAAGAACAGTCAAAGAGGCTGTTCTTTTTTGACATCAAATTTTATTATGGAAAGAGATGATTGTTTTGGATTATAATAAAGTTGAAGATATTAAGAGATTTCTCTACTATGATGCCTCTATTTTTTATAGAGAAAATAAAAAAGTCAGGACTATTGTAGTGTATTCTTCAGATATAGAAAATGTAGAAGAATGTGTGGATGCAGGAACAATAAAATATAGAATAGAACCATTTTATATGATAAATATAGACGGTGATGAAAAACTAGAATATCTGAAAAATAAAATACAAAATAAAGAAAAACTAACGAAGGAAGATATGATGGTTATGACATTTCTGCCACTAATGAGGGGTAGAGAAAGTAGAAGTGAAAGAGCAATAAAGAGTATAGAATTAGCACAAAGTATAGAAGATAATGGAATTAAATTGGAATGTATAAGTATGCTGTATGCATTACTAGATAAATTTGGAGATAAAGTAACTAAGAAAAAATTAAAGGAGATGATAACCATGACTGAGATAGGAAAAATGATAAGAGAAGAGGCAATTGAAGAAGGAATTGAAAAAGGTAAAACAAAGGGAAAATCAGAATTAATTATTAAACTGTTGATAAAGAAATTTAATAAGATTCCCAAAAACTATACTGATAAAATAAATAATTTATCAAATGAAACACTTGATATTATAGCTACTGATATATTTGATATGGATAAGATAGATGAGTTGGAGAAGTATTTTTGATCTCAAAGTAACGGAAGTGCAGTGGTAAGGGTAACTGTTGCTTAGGAAAATATAGTAAAAATCAATCTGCTAAAGTTTAATGTGTATTTTAGTGGATTGGGTTTTATGTTTAAATACAGTTTTATATGATAAAATAATCAATATAAAGGGGGGTGAGAAGGTTATGAAAAAGAAATTCAATGTTACGGGAACATGTATACCAGAGAAACATTATATGGTAGATATATCAGAAAAATTAAAGGATATAATGAAACTCATAGAAAATGAGGAGTATTTTATAATAAATAGACCAAGACAGTATGGTAAAACTACAACTTTATTTTTACTTAATAAAAAGCTTAAAAAAAATCAAACTTATCTACCAATCAAGATAAGTTTTGAAGGCATAGGGGATTCCGTTTTTGAAAGTGAAAAAAATTTTTCGAAAACTTTTCTACAGATTTTAGAGAGAAATCTTCTACTAAATGATAAAAATTTAGCAACCTTTTTAGAGGAACAGGAAGTAAAAGTTCAAAATCTAAATGACTTATCAAATGTTATAACTAAATTAGTTGTAAAGGCTGATAAAAAAGTTGTACTTATGATAGATGAAGTAGATAAAAGTAGTAATAATCAGTTGTTCTTAAGCTTTTTAGGAATGTTAAGGAATAAATATTTACTTAGGAATGAAGGAGAAGATGTTACTTTTCACAGCGTTATACTAGCAGGTGTACATGATATTAAGAGTTTAAAAATAAAGATAAGGTCTAATGGAGAACATAAATACAATAGTCCTTGGAATATAGCTTCAGATTTTGATATAGATATGAGTTTTTCAAAGGAAGAAATAGGTACTATGCTTGATGAGTATATAAAAAATAAAGGAGTAAAACTAGACAAGGAATATTTTTCAGAAAAAATTTATTTTTACACTTCAGGATATCCTTTTCTTGTTAGTAAGCTTTGTAAAATAATAGATGAAAAGATTATGGACATAAAACAACTAAAGTGGGATAAGGAATATATGGACAGAGCTGTCAAAGAACTTTTAAAAGATAGCAATACTAATTTTGATAGTTTGATTAAAAATATGGGAAACAATGTTGATTTAAGAGAATTGATAAAGAAGATAACTGTAGATGGCAGTGAAATTACTTATAATAAAGATAATCCTACTATAAATCTGGGTGTAATATATGGAATATTTAAGGATGAGCAGGGAAAACTAAAGCTTCATAATAGAATTTACGAACAAAAAATATATGATTATATGAGTTCGTTAATAGAGACTTCTACCAATTTAAGTTTCTATAATCAAAGATCGGAATTTATAAAAAAAGATGGAAGTTTAGATATATCTAAAGTATTATTAAAATTTCAAAATTTCATGAAACATGAGTATTCAGATAAAAGAGAAGGCTTTTTAGAAGAGGACGGAAGATTACTATTTCTTGCTTTTTTAAGTCCAATAATAAATGGTACTGGTTTTGCTTTTAAGGAGGTAAAAGGTGGGGAAGAGAAAAGATTTGATATAGTTATAACTTATAATAAAAAGATACATATACTGGAGCTGAAAATATGGCGTGGAGATAAGTATCACGAAAAAGGTCTTGTACAGCTCGCAGAATATTTAGAGCAGTATGGATTAGGGGAAGGGTATCTTTTAATATTTGATTTTAGAAAAGTTAAAGGAGTAGTAGGCAAAATAGAGGAAGTAACAGTGAAAGTTTGTGAAAAGGAAAAGAAAATTGTGGAGGTTTACTGTTAAGGAAAACTGTGATTTGGAAAATAGTAAATATATGGTATTTGATAAGTTCATTTATAATTATAATTTTAGTGAAAAAATTAATAAAACAGAACTATTATATAGAATTAAAGCAGAAGATTTACTATTAGGAAGTGGACTAAAAATATTGATAAAAAAAGATAAGCTGCATAATAAAAAATAGAATCGTTATTTTAATAGGGATTCTTTTTTTGTTTTAAAGTTTAAACTTTATAACGATGAATGGTATGAAGATTTGAAAACAAGAAGGAGGTAATATATATGAATTGTATTTTATGTAAGGCCAACTTAGTTCAAGGTAAAGTTAATCATATTGTAGATTTAGATGGACATATTATTATAATTAAAGGTGTTCCAGCAAATGTTTGTAAACAATGTGGTGAATATTTTATTGAAAATGATATAGCATTAAAATTGGAAAAAATAATTGAAGAAGTTATAAAAAATAAGGCTGAAATATTTGTTGTAAATTATTCTGAAATGGCAGCATAGAAGGGTAACTGTGATTTGGGAAAAATAGTAAAAAAACAACGGCACAAGTTACAGCATTAGCATTGTATGAGAAAAGCTGAATAATTAGATTAACTTTTATGGTTAATCTAATTATTCAGCTTTTTTAGTGTGGGGGCTGTACAGAGTGCGTTGGAGACTTACGCCAAGTTAGTCAGGTGAAATTTTTATTCAATTTTGCCATCCAAATAAGCATTCAGGATATTCTGTGGAGCATCGTAGTAAAAGCTGCTGTTGAAGTCCTCAATCTTGTCGCTGACAAAGGAGTTGTAAGCAGCAAGCAGAGCATCAATGACATCCATGTCCTTTTCTTTGGCGATTCCGAGAATAAGTCTTTTATATACCTTACCGATATCCCAGTGGCTCGGAACAGAATACTTAGCAGCAGATACATTGTCAAAAGTTCCTTCTGTAATTCCTGATGATTCAATGAAGTCATCGCTGACACGGTCGATGTTGTCACTGTGGTAAATATCAGCTAAATCATAAATTTTCGCAATAGAGGTTCTGCCCAGTGCATTCACTATGGCAGACCTCTTATTTTTTGTCTTTCTTGCGATATAGTCAATTAGACTGCAGGTAAAAAATAGGTCATTTTCTTTATGGTCTTCACGTCCAGTCATTATTTTGCCACCACCTCGCTTGATATTAATTCCAGATATTTCAGAGCTTCCGAGCCTTGTGAATACTAATCCACTTTTATCACATATAACAGTTATATCTGGAATAACTTCATTAGAATATTCTTCACTTTATTTATCAATTCTCAAAAATTCTTCTTTTATATGGATAAGTTCATGTTCTATTGCTAAATGCTTTTTAACATATTTTTCAATATATTTATCGTATTCAGCTGGAATTGCTATTACAGGTAGATAATACAGATGTTTATAGTCAACAATAATTTCTTGTATATTTAGAAATAATCCTATATATTTTGCAGCATAGATTATATTATTTTTACCAGTATGATTTTCTGTAATAAGTATATATGGAAATTCATCTTTACACATAAATTGTATGTTATCTATGTTATGATATTCAATTAACCTTTGTTCTTTAAAAAATCTTATTTAATAACGGCATATTTTTTTCTTTAATAATTTTAAAATAAATATTTTTATGAGTCATGAAGTTTTACTGATTTTAAAAATCAGTATTACACCTACCTTTCATTATAATTTTTAGACTAGTATATAAATATAATAATATCTTTTTTTGATATTTGCAATATAAATATATTGATTATTTCTAAAATAGATATTAAAATATCTATATATTGATTTAAATTATAGGTAAGAAAGCATGAATTTATAAATAAATTGCTAAAATATTAAACTAAAAAATATGTGATTTAGAGGAGTAAAAATTTAATGATATTGAAAAAGTTTGATAAAAATTATAAATTTGTTTCTGTATTTAATACAGAAAATGGATTCTATATGAGAACGGGAATATTGGATAGTAAAGGGAAAGACACTGGGGTAGAAGTGTTTCAATCTTCTTTTCCTGAATTGATAGATATAGGAATTATGGGACATTGTGTCCATGGAGAATCTGGGTTGTGTTTAGAGACAGGAGTACAATGCTATCAAAAGGGTGGGAATACACATAGCGAAAATATGAGCTTAGAGAACTATATTAGAGTAATAGATGAAATAAAAGGGAAAACATTTCAAGTGGCACTTGGAGGAAGGGGTGATCCTAATAAACATGAAAATTTTAAAGAGATATTAAAATATACAAGAATTAATAATATCATACCCAATTATACTACATCAGGATTTTTATTAGATGAAAAGGAAGTAGAACTAACAAAAAAATATTGTGGTGCAGTTGCAGTTTCTTGGTATTGTAAAGAATATACTATAAAAGCCATAGATATGTTTAAAGTTGCAGGTATGAAGGTTAATATTCATTATGTATTAAATAATGAAAGTATTGAAAGAGCTTTATATATGCTAAATAATAAGGGGTTTCCAAAAGGAATAAATGCAGTTATATTTTTAATGCATAAGCCTGTAGGTTTGGGAAAAGAAGATAATGTTTTAAAGTATGAGGATGCAGTTGTAAGAGACTTTTTTAACATTGTAACATCAAAAAAATATCCTTTTAAAATAGGTTTTGATAGTTGCAGTGTACCAGCACTAATAAATTTCAATAATAATTTCAATGTTTGTAGTGTTGATACCTGTGAAGCAGCTAGATGGTCCATGTATATCACTTCAGATATGAAAGCTTTACCCTGCAGTTTTGATCAAAAATTAAAATACTCCGTAGATTTAAAATATAAAAGTATAGTTAATGCTTGGAATAGCAGTAAATTTGAAAATTTTAGATGCAAGTTAAAAAAAACCTGTCCAGATTGTGAAGAAAGGGATAACTGCATGGGTGGATGTCCATTGTGTAGAAGTATAATATTGTGCAATAGAAAGGAAGTTTATTGATTATGAAAATAAGAATGGATTTTGTTACTAATAGTTCGTCATCAAGTTTTGTTTTAGGGGTAAAAGGTGAGTTGACAAAAGAAAAAATATTAAATATGTTGAATGTACCAGAAAAATCTCCTCTTAGAGAAGTAGCTGAAGAAATTGCAGACAGTATTTATTCGAGTTCAGGGAAGTTTGATTTAAAGCAAATGTTAGAGGACTACGGATGTGAGGATGCCTCTGAATTGCCGGATGTATATAAGAAGGCTATTGGAAACAATAAGTTTGTATTTTATGAAGGTGAAATATACGATGAATCAAATAGTGTGGATAGTTTCTTATGTGATATGGCCTTTGATTATGAAGACGAAAATTTTATATTTTATAAGGAAGGTGGATATTAAAAAAGGATGAATAGACAAGTTGGCTTTTCTATTCATCTATATAGAATTTAACATATACTGCTTTTCCAATAACTTTCAAGTAATCTTCTGCTAGATTTTTTTTAGATAAAACTACGGGATTATATTTATGGTTTTCTGGTAATATAATTAAATTGTCTTTACATTTAATTATTCTTCTTAATAAAACACCTATATTTTTAATATGTATAAGCATTAATTTATTATCTTCTATATAATCCTGTTTATAAATACACACTAAATCATTTTTAAATATACGGGCATTTGACATACTGTCATCTTTTACTTTAAAGAAGAAATAATCTTTGGATAGATCTTCAGATTTATTGATATAGTCATATCCCGCAATATTTTCTGCAACAAATATTGCAGGGGTACTTTTATTAATTTCAAATATAGGAATCTTTGAAAAATCATTGTCTTCAGTTTTTTTTATATTAGTTATGCCAATTAAATAATCTATTGAAACATTAAAATAATTTGACAAAAGCTTTAGTGTTTCAATACTTGGCTGAAGTTTTCCAAGTTCATACTTTGATATGTTTGCCTTAGTGAGATTTAAAAGTGAAGCAATTGTTTCTTGAGTTAAATTGTTTTCTTCCCTAAGTTCTCTAAGTCTTGTTGAAAAATTCATAATTGTATCACTCCCAATTATATTTTATAATAAATACAATAAAAACCATATTTAAATTCCAAAAAAGATATTAAATTATTTATGTTTCTTAAAAAGAAACTGAAAGAGTATCAATTTAGAAAATAAAACTATATGGTAATATTATACAATATGGCGTGGGATAAAAAATTCTGATAAAATAAAGGTGGAAAACATATAATTACAGGTATAAGAACATATGTTTTGGTAAATGCTGATAATAGATAAAAATTCATTGATAAGAAGAGGTGGTTTATGTGGATAAAGAAATATTGGAACTATTAAAGCTAATGAGAAGTGATATAACTTCAATGAAGAGTGATATAGGTTCACTAAAGAGCGATGTGGGTGCATTGAAGAGCGATGTGGGTGCATTGAAGAGCGATGTGGGTGCATTGAAGAGCGATGTGGGTGCATTGAAAAGCGATGTGGGTGCATTGAAAAGTGATGTAGGTGCATTGAAAAGCGATGTGGGTGTATTGAAAAGTGATGTAAGATCACTAAAAAGTGATGTAAGATCACTAAAAAGTGATGTAAGATCACTAAAAAGTGATGTAAGTTCAATGCAAGATGATATAAAAGACTTAAAGACAGGGCAAGATGAAACTAATAAAAGACTTTATAATATAGAGAATAAAATGGATGCAATATATGATCATACTGCAGAACTTACGGAATTTAGAACTGAAACCAAGGATGGTTTAAAAAGTATAAAAGATGATTTGACCAGTGTAGAATTAATAACGGCTAAAAATTATTCGGATATAGTTAAATTAAAAGCAGTAAAATAACATTTGTTAAGATTTAGCTAATTAAAGATTATTTTTATAAAGTATGAACGAAAAAGATAAGTTAAATAAAATATTGAATTAAATAGTGAAGGCTTATTAAAGTGCACCTTTTTGAAATTATTGACAGAATCGACCCAGCTGTTGAATTTATTTTTACTTGAAATATCATGAGTTTTTCTATAGAATACTAAAAAACGCTGTCCAATTAGCATATTTTTTATGCTAATTGGACAGCCCAAATTTCATACTTTACAGCTATATGTTAATGTAAAAATTTCAAGCTTATAGTTCACTTAAATAGTTTTCATTACACTCCTATATATTATTATCTTTTTCTATAAAATGTAAAAGTAATTCTGTACGTTCTCTTTGCTTTTTTTCTAGAGTTTCTTTTGTCCAGTTATAAAATCCATTTCCGGTTTTGCTGCCTAAGTTTCCTTCTTCTACCTTTTCTTTCATTAATTTAGAAGGTTCTTTATAATCGCATAAATCTTGAAATAAATAAGCTGATATACTTTGGAATATATCTAATCCACCTAGATCAGCACTGCTTAATGGTCCTGTAACTGGAAGTCTTCTTCCATGTCCATATTCCATAGCCTTATCCACTTCTTCGGGTTTTGCCCAGCCTTGTTCAACTATATACATCGCCTCACGAAGAAGGGCAAGCTGTAGTCTATTTCCTATAAAACCAAGGCACTCTTTTTCCATGCAGACAGCTTTTTTGCCTATGAATTCAATTAATTCCTTAGTTTTTAAAATTGTATCTTTTGAAGTTTTTGCACCGGGTACTATTTCTACCAAGGGAATTAATTGAGGGGGATTCCAAAAATGAGTTACAACAATTCTCTCTGGATGCTTTGTATTTTCAGCTATTTCTGTAGGGCTAAGTCCTGAAGTATTTGTAGCAAGAATAACCTGGGGGTTGCAGAGCAAATCTAATTTTTGAAAGAATTCTTTTTTCACCTTTAAGTCTTCAGCCAAAGATTCTATTATAAAATCAGCATCTTTAGCTGCTTCTTCTATAGTTTTTACCCCTTTGATTTTATTTAATATGTTATGACAATCATTTTTATTTAGATCACCTTCTGCTTCTAATCTGTTTAAATCAGCCTTTATTGAATTAAAGCCTCTTTCCAAACTTGCATCTGATCTTCCGTACATAACTACATTTAAACCAGCTAGCGCAGAAAATAACGCTATACCATGTCCCATGGTTCCAGTACCTAGTACCGATATATTTTTGATATCCATTGTATCACTCCTCGTTTTCTTATTATATCATTTACATGAAGTATATATTTAAGTTCCAATTAAAAAAGTTCCCATTATAATTATCCCAGTATAAAATAAATCTATTATACAAAATCCCATTATATCTTTTGCCCCAAGTCCAGCTATAGCTAAAGCAGGTAAAGCCCAGAAGGGTTGTATCATACAAGCCCACGCGTCACCCCAGGATATTGCCATTGCTGCGGTACTTGGGCTAATTCCTAAATTTGCAGCTGCAGGCATAATTATAGGAGCTTGAAGTGCCCATTCTCCTCCACCGGAAGGAATAAATATGGTACAAAAAGCAGTACTCAATATGGCAAATAGAGGGAAAGTAGTTGGAGTTGCAATACTTATAAGTCCTGAAGCAATAGTTTTTCCAAGTGAAATCCCCACAGCATTAGTACCTATCATCATTCCCATTATTCCAGCATAAAATGGAAATTGAACAATTATACCCGTTGTAGCTTTAACTCCTGAAGATGCTGCATTGAGAAATTTTCTTGGAGTTTTATGAAGCAGTATGCTTAAAAATAGAAATGTAAAATTAACTACATTCAAATCTAATTTAAATCCATTAGTTACAAAATAGTAAAGGGTATATATAATTCCCATCAAGCCAATAATTGTTGAAATTATAAAACTATTTTCCAATCTTTCTGCCGGGGTCCTTTCTTTTTTATTATCAATTGAAGCTTTAGCAGGTATTTTATCTTCCAATTTTTTAGGATCCACTATGAATACGTTGTCATCTTTGGGGTGCATAAACCAATTTATAATAGGCATTGTAAGTAAAATTACTATTACTATAAATAAATTATAAGGGCTAAATAAAGTTTGGCTAGTGGGTATAGCAGCCTTTATAATTCCGGCACTTACTGTTGTTACATCTTTACCTCCTGCGGCAATAGTAAGTGGTATTGACCCTGATAATCCTCCATGCCATACTACAAATCCAGAATAAGCAGAGGCAATTAAAAGTCTATAGTCAACTTTTTTAACTTTTTTAGCTATTTCTTTTGCAAGTATTGCTCCAAGAATCAGTCCAAACCCCCAATTTATCCAACAGGCTACACCTGATACGAAGGTGGTTACTATTATTGCCTGGCAGGGTGTTTTGGGAATAGATGCTATCTTTCTAATGCCTTTATTTACTATAGGAGTATTTGCCAGTGTATGACCTGTAACTACTATCAAAGCCATTTGCATTGAGAATGACAATAATCCCCAAAATCCTGAGTTCCAATGTATAAGCATGGCAAGAGGGGTTTGTTTAGTAACTATAATTCCCGATATAAATACTATTACTGTAAGTATGCATGCAAATAGAAAGGGGTCTGGTAAATATTTTTGTACCAGCGTAACAAGTGTATTTGTGATTTTTTTAAACATAAATTTTCACGTCCTCTCTGTTACAAATTATAAAAATATATACAGCAATTTATGTACCATTTTAATAATCACAGATCTTTGTTTTAGATAGAGTTTTTTGTTAGAAGTACTTAAGTTTACTAATAGAGCTGTTGTTATTGTTATTTTCCATACTTAGAAGTAGTTGTCCTTTAGGATAAATATTTATTTAAAATATTATTGTGTAAAAAATAGATATCAATAATGTATAAAAAATATGCACTATTGATATCCATTACTTGTTCAATTGGCACTAATACATTATAAATTTACAAGTGCATATTAAATTTATATGTATACTTTTTATACAATGGTAACAGTGACTTGGAAGAAATAGTAGTTGTTTTTTTGAATATATTAAAGGGTAAGCAGTCTTTGGAAAAATACAGTATATAAATAGAATTTTTAAAGGATTTATAGCTTTTGAGTAGAATAATATTTAGTGGAATAAAATTATAAATTGGAGTCTTAAATATTATATTATTTGGATATAGTTATCCTAAAAAGAAAGCAGAGGTAATCATTATGAATAAAAAAGAATTAGCTGACTTACGAAAAGAATTTAAATTAAACAGCTATATGATGTCTATAAAAGAAATATATAGTATATATTTAAAAAAAGATAATAATGAAATCATAAAAAAAGAGCTTAGTTATTTTGATATGTTAGAAATTGAAATAAAGGAACTCTATTTGAATAATTTTAAAAAGGTTCTTACTGGAACTATAGATACAAAAATATTTGAATTGGATTTTAACAGTGAAAACTTAGAAGAAAGTACACAAAAGGTATTATATAAGGCATTGAATTCAGAAGAAAGGGTAGCAGAATATGCTGATAAAATAGTAGAAAAAATATCTGAAAACTATACATATGACACAGATATAGTAATAAATTTTGTAAAAGCTGAGTACTATAAGGGAAGTAAAAAAAGAAGAGAAGAGATAGATGAATCAGCAGCAGATTCTGTACAAGCTATCCAGTTTATTTTATGCAGTATAAATAAAGTAGATATCCCTAAAAGAGTTTTGAAATTTGACTATGAAGAAAGAACTTTTAAACCTAATTCTGCCTTGGATACTACAATAAATTTAAATTCACCTTTAGATGGATTTATGTTTCCCAGCTTTAGTGATGGAAATATGGATGTAAATAAAGTTGTATACTATTCTTCAAAATCAAAACAATTGAATTTGAAATTTGTGGAAGAGGTTTTAAATTGTAGTACAAAACAGACTGCTGTAGAAGAAAAAGAGAGATTTAATGCTATATTGAATGATGTAATTGGTGATAAAATAAAAGCTGATGCTATGCAGGAGATTTATGAAAAAATCAATGAAAAATTGGAGGATAATATAGATGAAGAAGAGCCCACTGTTAATATGACAGAAATAAAGAGAGTTTTAGAAGACAGTGGAGTAGACAATACTGAAATTTTAGAAAGTTCCTTTGAAGAAATCTGTGGAGGAGATTACGATTTTAAGGTGAAAAATATAATTCCAGACTTTAGAAGCAAATCTATAAAAATTGAAAATGAGGATACTAGTATAAGTATTAATCCAAGAGATTTAAGCTCAGTTAAACAATTTATTGATAAAAATGGCACTAGATGTCTTGTAATTGAATTAAGTGATGATGTAGAGATAAATGGATTTAAGTTGGAAATGGAAGGCGAGGATAGCAGTAAACTCATCCCCTTTGCAAAGGCACAGGACTCAGAAGTTGTGAATAATATTCAAAGAGCTTAGAATGTCTTGGTATTGATGAATTTGTTTTAAAAAGCACATATAATACAAAAATAAGAGGCCCAAGGGTTTACTCGCCTTGGTGCACCAAAAGAGTCTAATGAATTTATTATCCATAGGCTCTTTTAATTTTATATAAAAATATTCTCATAAATATTTTTGTTAATTAAATCTTTAAAAATACGTTTTTATATTCTAAGGGAGTCATATTATTTTGATCTTTGAAAAGTTTAATAAAATAACTAGGATTTTGAAATCCAACCCTTAGGCAAACTTCCAGCACAGATAAATCTTCTGATTGAAGATATTTATTAGCACGGTTAATTCTATAGTTATTAATATATTCAATAGGTGTTTTATTAACCATAGCTTTGAAAAAACGACAAAAATATTGAGGGTTCATACCAACTACCTTAGCTAATTCTGTTATATATATTCTTTCAGTGAAATTTTCATGGATATACGCAATAGCTTTTTTTACTTGTTCCATTTTGTAACCCAAATTTTTTAAGTTATGGGTCATAGTAATAAATAAATCTTCACCTGCCAAAATAGATAATATTTTATATAGACAAGCTTTTACATTTAAATACCATCCAGGTTTTCTTACTTTATTAACTTCTAAAATCTCAAGAAATAATTTTAGTATCTCCTGTCCATAGGGTTTATCTGTACATATGACTTGTGGAAGTAGTAAAGTATGATTTAATAAAGGGTGAATAAAGTGGCTTTGGCTATGGTCAAAATATTCAAAGCTTAATATGTCAGGTGAAAAAACTAAAGCATGATGGATTGAGGAGGTTCTTCCTATGCTGTAGATTTGATGCAGCTCCTGACTGTTGATACAAAAAAATTGATTTTTATATACTCGTTTAGTTATGGTATTTATGGTCATCTCCATGGATCCTTCTTCGACATAAATCAGTTCAATTTCTTCATGCCAATGATAGGGTACAGTTAAACCTCCATGTTCATAGTATTGATTATAGATGTACAGGGGTAACTGAGCTGTTCCATGTTTTGTAAAGTCTTTAAGTTTATTTAAATTTTTCATAATAACCACCTTTATAATGTCAAAATCCTTTTATTAATTCTCAAAATTGAGTGAGAATTTGAGAAAAATATTCTATATAATTAAATTATAGTTGAAAACGATTAAATTATCAATTTATATTAATGATACCGATTTCAGGTATTTGCTAATATCAATGACTCTTATTTAGTTGGAGTTTGTACTTCAACCAAGTTTAGATGAATTATCCAGGAATCTGGAGCTGTTATCGGATAAAACTATACAAAGAAATTATATTTCCTTAATGAAGAGTGGAGGGTGCAATATGGAGAAAAAATGGTGGCATAATAAGGCAGTTTATCAAATCTATCCAAGAAGTTTTTTTGACAGTAATGGAGATGGTATAGGGGATTTAAAAGGTATTATGGAAAAACTTGAATACCTAAAAAAATTAGGTGTTCATATTATTTGGATGTGTCCTATAAATAAATCACCCAATGACGACAATGGTTACGATATTAGTGATTATTATGACATTATGGATGAGTTTGGAACTATGAAGGATATGGAGTTGCTAATAGAAGCATGTAAAAATTATGGTATTTCTATTATTATGGATTTGGTTTTAAATCACAGTTCAGATGAACATAAATGGTTTATTGAAGCTAAATCTTCAAGAGAAAGTCCATATAGAGACTTTTATATCTGGAGAGATTCTATTAATGGTAAAGTACCAAATGAATTAAAAGCATTTTTTGGAGGTAGTGCATGGGAATTTGATGAGGAATCTGGTCAGTATTATCTGCACTCTTTTAGCAAAAAGCAGCCTGATTTGAACTGGGAAAATTCTAGGATGCGTGGTGAACTGTATGATATGATTAATTTTTGGATTGATAAAGGAATCAAGGGTTTTAGACTGGATGCAATTGATAATATAAGTAAAGATCTAGAAAAGAAAATTATGAATTCAGGACCTAAAATTCATGAATATTTAAAGAAAATGAATGAAAATACCTTCGGTAAGCATAACCAATTAGTTACAGTTGGAGAAACTGGAGGAGCTACACCTGAGCTTGCAAAGCTTTACACAGATCCTGAACGTCATGAATTAGATATGATTTTTCAATTTGAGTTAATGGGAATTGATGGGGTACGTTCTGGAGATTGGATACAAAAAGAGTATTCATTGATAGATTTAAAAAATATTATGACAAAATGGCAGACAGAATTAAATGAAATAGGATGGAACAGTCTATTTTGGGGTAATCATGACTACCCAAGGGTAGTATCTAGATTTGGAGATCACAGTGAGGACTATCGTATATTAAGTGCAAAAATGCTGGCAACTATGCTACATGGAATGAAGGGTATTCCCTATATCTATCAGGGAGAAGAAATTGGTATGACGAATATAAAGTTTACAAACATAGAAGATTATAGAGATGTAGAAACAAAAAATTTTTATAAGAGAAAGATAGATGAAGGATGTTCTATGGATGAAATTATGTCATACATCTATAGAAACAGCAGAGATAATGCCAGAACACCTATGCAATGGGATGACACGGAGCATGGAGGCTTTACCAAAGGAGTGCCATGGATAAAGGAGAATTCCAATTATACTACTATTAATGTGAAACAATGTTTAGAAGATAAAAACTCTATTTTTTACCATTACCAAAAGCTTCTTAAACTTAGACAGGAAAAAGAAGTTTTTGTATATGGAAGTTATGAATTAATTTATCCGGAGCATCCACAAGTATTTGCCTATAGGAGGACTCTAGAAAAAGAGAAGATACTGGTTATCTGCAATTTTTATGGAACAGAAACTATAATTAATATAAAGACAAATGATAAGCCAAAACTTTTAATCAGTAATTATCGTGATACCAATATAAATATTGATAACTTACATTTGCGACCTTATGAAGCAGTAATATATCAAATGGAGGGAGGAGAAAAAGAATGAAGTATATAAAAAGAATCTGTAGTCTATTTATGATTTTTATACTATTGAGCTTCTTATTAATAGGATGTGGCAGTGAAAGTAAAGCAGATAAAAAGACCACAATAGAATTTTTCGCTTTTAAACCAGAAGCTGTAAACATTCTCAAAGAACTTGGTGAAAAATTTGAAAAAGAAAATCCTGATATAAAGGTATATGTAAATACCCCTAATGATGCCTATTCTCTGTTAAAAGCACGAATAGTAAAGGGAGATGTGCCTGATATAGTTGGTCTGGGTGCAGAGCAATATTATGTGGATTATGCAAAAGCTGGAGTTTTTATAGATTTAACAGACTCTCAAGTGATGAAAAAGGTTAAACCAGCTTATGGCAAAATGCTTGCAGATCTTGAGGGAGAATCAGGACGTGTACATGCAGTTCCCTATGCGGCAAATGTAACTGGAGTTATCTACAATAAAGATTTATTTAATCAAATGGAGCTAAAGATTCCTAAGACCTGGGCGGAATTAGAGGAGGTATGTAAGACTATTCAGAAGCTAGGAAAGACGCCTTTTTATATGGGATATAAGGATGATTGGACCATTAATTGTGCTTGGAATCCATTAGCTGGAAATTTTACGGATTCAGATTTTTATACACAGGTGACAGAGGGTAAAAAATCTTTTTCAAAAGCCTATGAAGAACCTTTAAAACGTTTGCAGGAACTTGTCCAATTTAGCCAGGGAGATGTCTTTTCTTATGGTTATAACAATGCTACAGTAGGTTTTGCAAAAGGAGAATTTGTTATGTATATTCAAGGGAACTGGGCTATTCCTATGATTAAAAAAACTAATCCTAATATTAATATAGGTATGTTTCCAATGCCTGTAATGGACAATGAAAAAGAAAATAGATTATGTTCCAGTATTGACGTAATGTTTTCTATTACCAAGAATTCTAAGCATCCAAAGGAAGCAATGAAATTTTTGGAATTTCTAATGGAGCAGGAAAATGTGAATGACTATATGAAAGATCAATATGGAATACCAGCAGTTGAATATGATTTTAATTATCCCAGTGAAATGGATGGAATAGTAAAGGATTTTCAGAGCGGAAATGTAGTGGCATCACCACAGGCCTTTTATCCTTCTGAAATGAGTGTTCAAACTTTGTTACAAACCTATTTATTAGATAAAGACAAAGAAAAATTATTTTCTCAAATGGATGCTTATTGGAAAGAAGCACATATGAACTAAGAAGGGGTGAGAAATTTGAAAAATAGAAATAAAATCTTTATGGCAATGACTTTACCAATGGTAATGCTGTTCTTTTGCTTTCATACCTTACCATTATTTTCTGGCTTCTTTTACAGTCTTACAAACTCCAAGGGATTTGGTGATTTTGATTTTATAGGATTAAAAAATTATATACATTTATTTTCTAATACTAAGGTAATAAATGCATACGGATTTACTTTTAAATTTGCTGTAGTTACAACAATATTGGTGAATATTATAAGTATGATTTTGGCTCTGGCTTTAAATGCAAAAATAAAATTTAAAAGTGCATTACGGGGACTTTATTTTATGCCAAATATTCTTGGTGGATTGATTGTAGGATATATATTTAACTTTATATTTACATTTGTTATTCCCGCTATTGGCAAGTCCATTGCTTCAGGATCTTTAAGTACTAGCATTCTTGGAAACCCAAGCATTGCATGGATTGGCATTGTGATTTGTGTGGCATGGCAGGCTATAGCATTTAATACTATTATTTATATTTCTGGTTTACAGACAATTCCACAGGATGTTTATGAAGCAAGTTCTATAGATGGAGCAGGAAATTGGAAAACCTTTTGGAAGATTACATTTCCTTTGGTAGCACCATTCTTCACTATTAATATGGTATTATGTATGCGTAATTTCCTTATGGTATTTGATCAGATTATGTCTTTGACGGCAGGAGGACCAGCAGGATCTACTACATCTATATCCATGCTTATTTATAAAAATGGATTGACTGGTAACCAGTTTGGATTTCAAAGTGCAAATTCAGTAATTTACTTTTTAGTTATTGTAGGAATTTCTGTATTCCAGATGAAAGTTTTGAATAAGAGGGAGGTGCAGTTATGATAAATGTTAAAAAAGGAGAAGTTAAAACTGATAAAAGGAATTGGCCTATTACCATTATGCTTATGCTCACCAGCATACTTATATTGATTCCTATATATATGGCAGTTATGATTGCTTTTAAGCAGCCTTCTGAAATGAGCAACGATATTGCTGGTGCTTTTAAATTTCCATCAAAATTTAGTTTCTCAAATTTTATTGAAGCAATACAGGTAACTGATTTTTTCCACACTGCAGGCAACTCATTGGTTATTACCATATTTAGTGTTATTGCAGTAGTTTTGATTAGTTCTATGGTATCTTTTGCTATTGCAAGAAATATGGAACGTAAGAAGATTTATAAATTCTTTTATTTATATTTTGTAAGTGCAATGTTTGTACCATTTTCTATGTTGATGCTGCCTCTAGTAAAACAAATGGCTTTTTTACATTTGGATAATAAGATTGGCATTATATTTCTCTATGTTATATTTAATACACCTATAAATACTTTGCTTTATGTAGGGTACCTAAAAAACGTTCCAGTGAGCTTGGAAGAAGCGGCCTATGTAGATGGAGCTAACACATGGACCTTATTTTGGAAAATAATATTTCCTATGATGAAGCCTATGCATGCAACTGTTGCTGTACTTACTGCGTTAGCAGCCTGGAATGACGTTCTATTGCCTCTGGTATTATTAAGTGGAGGAGATGGTAAGGATATTACATTACCCTTAGCTCAGATGATGTTCCAGTCACAATTTGGTACCAATTATAATCTGGCATTTGCTTCTTATATTCTGGCATTACTGCCAATGCTTATTTTCTATTTAGTTGAACAGAAACAAGTTATAAATGGTGTGATGAATGGAGCTGTAAAAGGGTAATTGTGACCTGAGAAAAACAGTAGTTAATCCTGCTTTGAGGATTTCTTGAAAAAGTTCATTTTCTTCTACGGTGAAACAATAAGGGGTAGAATCTTTTTTCTCATTAATATTTTTGATAATATGTCTAAAGACTTATGAAAAAACTTCGATAAATATAAATAATTAAGATAACATTTAGATGGAGTTGATAAAATGAGATTAAGTCATAACTTAGCATCATTAAATATATATTATGCATATACTAAAAATATTAATAATCAAAGTATAGCTCTTAATAGATTGACTTCTGGGAAAAAAGTCAATAGTTCCTTAGATGATCCAGATGCATTATCTAAAAGTGAAAAGCTGAATATGCAGATAAGAGGACTTCAGGCAGGAGCAAGAAATTCTCAGGATGGAGTTAGTATGCTTCAAACTGCAGAAGGAGGTCTAAGTAATATAAGTGATGATCTTCAGAGAATAAGAGAACTTGTGGTGTCTTCTGGAAATGGAACCCTTACGGATAATGATAAAAAAAATATTCAAATGGAAATAGATCAGCTGAAGCAGAACATTAATGAAATAGCTAATAATACTGAATTTAATGGAGTTAAATTATTAAGTGCCAATTCAACTGATGGAAGTTATTATAATAATAGTAATCCTACATCTAATATAGCGGCGTCTGTAAGTGGAGATGTGGGTGATACTGTAACAATACCAAGATTTAATATAACTACAGCTATGCAGGATTCAAATGGTAACACTTTAGAAAATTTGGACATAACTAAAGAAAATTCTGTAGATGAAAATTTAAATTCGATAGATTCTGCAATAAAAGATGCAATACATGCCAGAAGTGTATATGGTGGTTTAGAAAATAGATTTAATACTACTTATAATAATACCAATGAAATATCTGACAAGCTTGAAGAGACAGGTAGTGATTTAAGTGATGCAGATATAGCTTCCGAGATTATGGAATATTCAAAGTCTGGAATTTTAATTAGTGCAGGTATAGCTATGATGGCACAGACAAACAAATTTCCACAGGATATATTAAATATATTAAGTAGAATTAAATAAAAGGAAAGTATAGCTTATTATAAAAGCTATCTTACAATGAATAATAATGTTGTAAGATAGTTTTTTTATTTAGTATTACTAATATTTGAAATAAATTTTCCGGTTTTATTTTATTAAATAATTGACAATCTAATTTTAACTTATAATAATTGTTAATTTATGTATTAATGAGGTCTTATTGGTTAAATATTTAATAAATATGTAAATAAATTATATATTTTATAAATTTAAAAAAAATATATATAAAGCTATAAATTTAGTTGCAATAAATGAAATATAATCAATAAAATGGTATAAAAACGTTTAAATGTTAAATTATTTGTAAAGTTTTGTTTATTTATAGATAAAATTTAATAATTTTATAGAATAATTGAAAAAAGTTTACTATAATTATAGTAGACTTTTAAATTTTAAATTTAATAATATTAATATTTAGTTATAAAATGTAAATGACAATATAAAAAAACTATTGAATAACTTTTATTGTATTATTAATTAATATAATTTATTATATAATTAGAAATTTTATTTAATAAGTTTTAATAAATTAAGTAGAATAAAACACATATACTTTATTGCAATATGTACATAAATACAGAAGAACTTACAGTTAGGGGATGATATTTTGACAGTTAATAATATTTCGGGGCAGCAAATTACATATGATTTAATAAAAAAATCTTTAGATGCATCTAGTACTAGAGCTGATGTTATATCCAATAATATAGCTAATATAAATACAGCTGGGTATAAGAGAAGGTATGTTACCTTTGAAGATACTCTTAAGCAGAGTTTGGATAATATAACTATGAAGAAAGACAATTCATTACATATGGATGATGGAAATAGTTTTGGTGCTATCAGTGTCAAAGAAGATTCCAGCAGCAGTATGAAGGTGGATGGAAATAATGTAGATATTGATTCCGAAATGGCAAATCAGGCACAGAATACTCTAATGTATCAAGCGTTAACAAGTCAGGCAAGCAGCAGAATATCTATGAGAAGATATGTAATAACTGGAGGAGGTAATTAGTAGTGGGAGCTTTTACGGGTTTAAATATCAGTTCTAGTGGTCTTTCTGCAGAGAGACTCAGAATGGATACAATTTCATCTAATATAGCTAATGCAGATACTACAAGGACAGAAACTGGGGAGCCTTATAGAAGGAAGATAGCTGTATTTCAGGAGAATCTGGATAGAGAACTAAATTCAGTTACAGGTCAGTATGAAACCAAATTAAAGGGTGTAAAGGCTGTGCAAATTGTAAATGATAATTCATCTCTTAGACAAGTTTATGATCCAAGTAATCCAGATGCAAATGCTGAAGGATATGTTTCAATGCCAAATGTAAATATACTGAATGAGATGGCTGATCTCATTTCCTCTACAAGGGCATATGAAGCCAATGTAAGCGCTATTAATGCACAAAAAAGTATGTTTTCTTCTGCATTACAAATAGGAAGGTAAAGGTGATTGATTAATGAATATAAGCGGGTTTATTCCAGTAGATACTTTAACTAAATTAAATAGTATGACAGGAACAAATAATACATATAAATTGGACAGTATAGTAGGAAATGATGAAGATAAAAGCACTGATAATGATACTGCTATAGATTTTTCTTCTATATTAAAGGACAAATTGAATGAAGTAAATGATAAACAGGTAAGTGCAGATAATATGACTAATCAATTTATAGCTGGTGATGATGTAGATGTACATCAAGTTATGCTTTCAACTCAGGAGGCTCAAATGTCTCTCCAATTAGCTGTACAGATTAGAAATAAAATTGTAGAGTCCTATCAGGAATTAAACAGAATGCAAGTGTAATGTAGGGAGTGCATGATATGAACAGGCTTTCAGAGATTGTTGGCAAAATTAAGGATAAATGGCTTAGTTTAAGTAAAATTAAAAAAATAGTAATTGGTATTTTGCTTGTAGCAATAATAGCTTCTATAACGGTATTTGCAGCATTATCCAGCAGGACTAAATATGGAGTGCTCTTTTCAAATATGGATGCTACAGATTCGGCGGCCATTATAAATAAATTAAAATCAGACAAAGTGGAATATAAGGTAGATTCAAGTACTAACACTATTTATGTTCCAGAAAGTAAAGTGGATGATTTGAGATTACAGTATGCTACTTCTGTAAAAGGTGGAAGTGTGGGCTTTGAATTGTTTGATAACAGCAGTCAGCTGGGGATGACAGATCAGCAGTTTAATGTACAATATCAAAGAGCACTACAAGGAGAACTGGAAAGAACCATTAAGGGTTTCTCTCAAGTGGACAATGCCAATGTGCAGATAGTTATGCCGGATAATTCAGTGTTTGTAAGGGACGGATCTCCTGCCAAGGCCTCCGTATTTTTAAAGATGAAACCAGGACAGACCTTATCTAAAAATCAAGTAAAAGCAATTGTATCTCTGGTATCTGGGGCTGTTAAAAATTTGTCTCCTAATGATGTACAGGTAGTAGACGATAATATGACTTTGTTAAGTAATGACTTAAATAGTGACAGCAGTCAAGATGTATCTAATGCTACAGCTGCAAGAAATGATATTGAAAGTAAGACAGAAAAGAGTATTCAGCAAAAGATACTGGATCAGCTTGAGGCGGTTTATGGCAAGGACAAGGTTAAAGTTCAAGTAAATGCAGATATGAATTTTGATTCAAATGAACAGACAACTAAAAATATAAGTAATCCAACAGTAATAAGTGAACATCAGGAAAGAGATACTAGTACTGGAGGAGCTGCAGCTGCTGGAACAAGTCCTACGGATAATAACGTCAATGCTAATCAGATAGCTAATAATAATAATGGTAGTTCAACCCATGATGAAACTACAAGAAATTATGATACAAATACTACTGAGACTAAAACTGTAACAGCTCCAGGAAATATAAATAGATTAACGGTTTCTGTTGTAGTGGATGAAGCACAAATAAGCCCACAAGAACAGGCTTCTGTAAATAATATAGTAAGTCAGGCAGCTGGGATAAATCCTCAAAGAGGAGACACTATAAGTGTTGAGGGAATGAACTTTGACAATACTATTCAGCAGAATGCTCAAAGGGCTATTGATCAGATGAATCAACAGGAAGAGCAGCAGCAGAGAAGAAGATTGTATATAGCTATTGGTATAGGAGCAGCAGCAGCTATAGCAGCCATTGTTACTGGATTAGTTATTCTCATTAGAAGAAGAAGAGCAAGAAAGGCATTAGAAGAAGAGGAAGACGAAGAAGAACTTAATGGCCTTGATACTGTAATTGATGATACCATAGAGCCAAAGGAACAGATTTTTGCTCCAATAGAATTTGAACAGGAAGATGAAAAATCTCATGTGGAAAAAGAAGTTAAGAAATATGCTAGTACTAAACCAGATCAGGTTGCAGATGTGGTTAAAGCTTGGCTTACAGAGAATGAGAGGTGATAATATATGGCTGATAAAAAGCTTACAGGAGTACAAAAAGCAGCTATATTATTTATAACTTTAGGGCCGGAAACATCTGCTGGTATAATAAAAAAGCTGCCTGAAAGGGAAATACAGAAAATTACCTATGAAATTGCAAATATGACTTCTGTAAAAAAAGAGCAGAGGCAGGAAGTACTGGCAGAGTTTATAGAGATGAATAGGGCAAAGGATTATTTGATAGAGGGAGGACTAGACTACGCAAGAGATTTACTTTCAAAGGCCCTTGGCAGTCAAAGAGCAAAAGAAATACTGGATAAAGTTGTAGAAGCTACAGAACAGTATAGACCTTTTTCCATTGCAAGAAAGGCAGATGCTCATCAATTGTTAAATGTAATAAACAATGAGCATCCTCAGACCATAGCTCTTATACTTTGCTATTTACAATCAGATAAGGCAGGACAGATACTTTCATCTCTTTCAGAAGAGCTTCAAGGTGAAGTAGCCTATAGAATTGCCACTATGAGTAATACTTCTCCCATGGTAATTAAAGAGATTGAGAATGTACTAAACAATAAACTGTCTTCTGTAGTAAGGTCTGATGTAACTACTCTTGGTGGCGTAGAAACTATAGTTGATATTCTTAATCAAGTGGATAGAACAACAGAAAAGAATATCACTGAAGAACTTGAAAAAGAAGATCAGGAATTGGCAGAAAGAGTCAAACAGTCTATGTTTGTATTTGAGGATATTGTTACCATGGATGATGTATCCATACAGAGAGTTCTTAGAGAACTTGATAATAAAGATGTGGCATTGGCTCTTAAGGGATGCTCAGAGGAAGTGGCAAATTGTATTTTCAGAAATCAATCAAAGAGAGCTGCTACTGCATTAAAAGAAGATATAGAATTTCTTGGACCAGTTAGGCTTGTTGATGTAGAAAAAGCACAACAGAAAATCGTGGCTATAATAAGAAGGCTTGAAGATGCTGGTGAAATAGTAGTTGCAAGAGGTGGTGAAGATGCTATTATCGTCTAATGTTATTAAAAATACTAAGGTAATTAATCAGGGGAAAAAGGAAATAGTTACAGATGTAAATATTGAAATAAAGCAGCAATCACTAGAAGAAATTAAGGATATTCTAAAAAATAATAGTGATAATAGTATAGAGAAGTTTGATAAAATTGCACAGTCTATTATAGATACTGCTAGGTCTGAGGCAGATAAAATAAAGGTTCAGGCCATTAGTGATGCTGAAACTATCAAGACTGAAACTTACAATAAGGCCTATGAAGAAGGGAAACAGTCAGGATATAATGATGCCTATAATGAAACTGTAATTAAGGGAAGGGCAGAAGCTGACGATATAATAAATACTGCAAAGAAAGATTCTTCAGAAATTGTTGCTTCTGCTAAAGCGGAGTATGAAAAATATCTTTTAGATAAAAGAGTTGATATAAAAAAACTGGCTATTTCCATAGCTGAGCATATTTTAAAAAGAGAAATTAGAGAAGAAGATGGCATTGATGAAATGATTTATGATGCTGTAAATGAATCAAAAAATAGTACTCTTATAATAATAAAATGTAGTAAACTTCACACTGCTTCACTTACAGAAGCAGTGGAGCTATGGAAAAAGCAGATACCTTTAAAGGGAGAAATATTTGTTATAGAAGACAATAGTGTAAGTGATGGAAGCACCATTATTGAAAAAGATAATGGCAAGATAGAAATTGGCATAGACATAGGCCTGGAAAATATAAAAGAAGAGGTTATGAAATAATATAAGTATGTTTAATATAGAGACTTGTATTATTAAATTATAGTTGTATAATAATTATTATCAACAGAAATTTATTATCGATAGGAGTTAAGTTTATTTAGATCTATAAGAGGAGAGCATATATGATTTCTTTGGACTTTAATGCATTGATAAAAAGAGTAAATGAATGTAATACAGAGTATATGGAAGGTTTAGTCAGTAAAGTAATAGGACTTACTATTGAAGTTGAGGGAATCAAGGCTTTTGTTGGAGAAGTTTGTAAAATATATAATGAAAAAAACAAGCCAATAGAATGCGAAGTAGTAGGTTTTAGAGACAAGAATGTAATACTAATGCCTTTAGGAGAACTTGTAGGAATATCCTCTGGATGCAGAGTGGTGCCTACAGGCAAACCTCTCAATGTAAAGTGCTCAGAAGAACTCTTCGGGAAGGTATTGGATGGACTGGGTAAACCATTGGATAATAAGGAGATAGAAGAAGGCATCAGTTACAAGCTTGACAGTGACCCTCCAGATCCTCTTAAGAGAAGACGTATAAAAAATGTTATGTCCACTGGAGTAAGAGCTATAGATGGATTTTTAACCTGCGGTGAAGGACAGAGAATTGGTATATTTGCCGGCAGCGGAGTGGGAAAAAGTACAACTTTAGGTATGATAGCCAGAGAGGCAAAGGCAGACGTAAATGTCATTGCCCTTATAGGGGAAAGAGGAAGAGAGGTACTGGACTTTATTGAGAGGGATCTTGGTGAAGAGGGAATGAAAAAATCCATTGTAGTATGTGCCACTTCAGACAGACCTGCTTTAGTGAGGTTAAAAGGAGCTTTTACAGCTACAGCCATAGCAGAATATTTTAGAGATCAAGGTAAAAAAGTAATACTTATGATGGATTCAGTAACAAGATTCGCCATGGCACAAAGAGAAATTGGACTTGCTATTGGAGAACCGCCGGCAACTAAGGGATATACACCTTCTGTCTTTGCCATGCTTCCAAGACTTATGGAAAGATCAGGCATGTCAGATAAGGGTTCTATCACAGCTTTTTATACGGTGCTGGTGGACGGAGATGATTTTAATGAGCCAATAGCAGATGCGGTTAGAGGTATTTTAGATGGACATATAGTACTGTCAAGGGATTTAGCTGCAAAAAATCACTATCCTGCTATTGATATATTAAAGAGTATAAGCAGACTTATGTCGGAAATAGCAGATAATGATCATAAACAGGCTGCTTCTACTGCCAGAGATTTACTTGCAACTTATCAGGACTCAGAGGATTTAATCAATTTAGGAGCCTATGTAAAGGGAAGTAATAAAAAAATTGATATAGCTATTCACTATCATGACAGTATAATTAATTATTTAAAGCAGGGGATAAATGAAAAGTCTAATTTTGATGAAAGCCGAAACAAGCTTCTGCAGATATTCAGTTGATTTTTTTAAATTAAAATGTAATTTTACTGAGATATTTGTTAAATTTGTACATAGTTTTTAGCTAGTGAAGTGTATTTTGCCAGTGATAAACTTTATTAGTATAGTTTTTATAGTGATGAGAGGTAAGTATTATGGAAAACTTTAAATTCAGCCTTCAAAAGCTTTTAGATATAAGGATAGATAAAGAAGAAGAAAGTAAAATTAATTTTAAAAAGGCACAGCAGGAAAAAGTTACTGCTGAACAAAATCTTGAAAAACTTAATAATAACTACAAGAAATTTAGTGAAGAGAGGAAATACGGATCAATTGTTCAGCAGAAAATAACTCAGGCCTATTTAAGTTCCCTTTCAGGATGTATTGATAGGGCAAGTATGGAATTAAATAATAAAACCTCTGTACTTGAGCAAAAGAGAAGAGAACTTAAAGATACACAGATAGAGAGAAAGACTGTGGAGATTTTAAGGGATAAACAGAAAGATAAATTTATCAAGGAGCAGAATAGGATTGAGCAGAAGACCAATGATGAATTTGCATTGTATGGATTTATAAGAAGAAATAGCGAAGGGAGGTGAAAAAGTGAGTGAAATAACTGAAGTTACCAATCTTGGCAAGATGAATGCAAATATTACTACAACAAAATCACATAAAATGCAGCAAAAACCAGAAAGTGAATTTAAGCAAAATTATAAGTTTGGAGATTATTTAAATGAAGCATCTAAGCATAATATAGATAGCCAAACTAAATCTTCAAAAAATTTATACAATAAAGATATAGCATCTGAGGATAGCAATAATGAAACTGTAAAAAAAGACAAGGGTGAAGACGGCTTGCAGAAGATGAATGACCAGGAGCTGATAGCTGTATCAATACTTCAGCAATTGAAAAGTGTAATTTATAATTCTATTAAATCTTCAAAAGAGTCCGCATCAAATGACAATGATTCTTATGTTGTTTCAGCTGTATATAACAAAAGTACAGATGTAACAAAAGCTATTTCAGATAGGCATCAATTAATTAAAAATATAGAAAAAGAGCTGCAAAAATTGGTTCCTTCACAAGATGGAAATGATGTAATCTCAGAAAAACAGGATAATGTTAAGTCAAAAAGTGTAAATTTAGTATTGGATAAGATAGATAATTTGTTATCAAATGTAATGGACACCAAAGTTGATTTAAAAGTAACTGATAAAAATACTTTAAATAGTAATGAAACACTAGCTAAGGAATATTATCATGAAAGCTTAGATCCAGTAAACATAGATAAGTCCTATACCAAAAGCACTACTAAGACAGAAACTAATACAGTTAAGCAAACCTTTGATGAGATAAATAAATTATTGAAGGGCATGTTGGACAAACAATCAGACGTACAATCTCCTGAAGAAATAAATGCGATTAGGCAAATATTGTCACAACTTAAAGAGATTGAAGTTAATAGTGATATAACTAGTAGTTCTTCTGTTTTAACAAATAGTAAAAATAGTATGATATCAAACAATAATTATTCTAATTTAATAGATAAATTGATATCAACGTTGAATTCAGAAAACACTTTAAAAAGTACTTCAGAGAATGCTTCTAAGGCAGATAATGGTAACTTTCATGTAAATGATGCTGTTTTAGCTGTAGATAATAAAAGTGCAGATGTAACGAAGATTGCTTCAGATAGAGATCAATTAATTAAAGATATAAAAAGAGAACTGCAAAGGTTGGTTTCTCTACAATCTGTAAATAGTGATGAAATCTCAGAAAAACAGGAAATTACTAAGTCAAGGGATAATAATTTAATACTGAAAAAAATAAATAGTCTATTAACAGATGAGGTTGACATCAAAACTAACTTAAAATCAGCTGATAAAAATACTTTAAATAGTAATGAAACACTAGCTAAGGAATATTATCATGAAAGCTTAGATCCAGTAAACATAGATAAATCCTATGCTAAAGAAACTACTAAGACAGAAACTAATGCAGTTAAACAAACTTTTGATGATGTAAATAAATTATTAAAGGGTATGTTGGATAAACAATCAGATGTACAATATCCTGAAGAAATAAATGCGATTAGGCAAATATTGTCACAACTTAAAGAGATTGAAGTTAATAGTGATATAACTAGTAGTTCTTCTGTTTTAACAAATAGTAAAAATAGTATGGTATTAAACAATAATTATTCTAATTTAATAGATAAATTGATATCAACGTTGAATTCAGAAAACATTTTGGAAAGTGCTTCACAGAATGTTTCTAAGGCAGATAATGCTAACTTTCATGTAAATGATGCTGTTTTAGGTGTAGATAATAAAAGTGCAGATGTAACAAATACTGCTTCAGATAGGGAACAATTAATTAAAGATATAAAAAATGAAGTGCAAAAGTTGGTTTTTCTACAATCAAGAAATAGTGATGCAACTTCAGAAAAACAGGAAAGTACTAAGTCAAGAGATATAAATTTAATACTGGGAAAAATAGATAGTCTATTGACAGATGAAGTTGACACCAAAACTAACTTAAAAGCAGCCAATAAAAATGCTTTAAATAGTAATGAAATTTCAGCTAAGGAATATTATCATGAAAGCTTAGATCCAGTAAACAACATAGATAAACCCTATGCTAAAGCAACTACTGAGACAGAAACCAATTTAATAGATAAATTAATATCAAAATTGAATTCAGAAAATACTTTAAAAAGTGCTTCAGAGAAGGTTTCTAAAGTAGATAATAGTGACTTTAATATAACTGATATTGTTTTAGATTCAGCTAATAACGGTACAGATGTAATGAATATTGTTTCAAGCAAGAATCAATTAATTAAAGATATAAAAAGAGAACTGCAAAAATTGGTTTCTCCACAATCTGGAAATGGTGATACAACCTTAGAAAAACAGGCTAGTATTAAACAAGATGATATAAAAACAGTATTAGATAAGATAAACAATTTGTTATTAGAAAAAACAGATATGAAAGTTGATTTAAAGGTAATACCTCAAAGTGATTTAATTAATAGGGAATTATCATTAGCAGCTAATGAATATCAATCTGAAAGGTTAAGTACAGCAAAGATGGACAAATCTTCTGCTAAAGAAACTTTAAGATCAGAAACTAATGTAGTTAAGCAAATTTTTAATGGAGAAAATAATTTATTAAGTACTATATCAGATAAGCAGCCATCTTCTAGTAATCAGGAACAACCATTAAAGAATAAAGACAATAAATTCTTAAATAATCTTATAGATAATAAAGATTCTGGAGATAAGTATTCAAAGGTTATTAATGTTATGAATCAATTTGCATTAAATACTGCTGGTACTTTTAATAAAAATCAAGATATTCAACCACAGGTAATAAATAGAGATAATTTTGCTTCTGATTTTATTAAAAGTTTAAACTATATGGAAGATAACAATGTAAAAAATATGACGGTAAAAATACTTCCAAAAGAACTTGGAGAAATATTTATAAAGGTTACTTCTGATGGTAATATTATGAAAGCCACTATAACTGCTACAAATAAAGATTCTTATAATTTGTTGAATTCAAATTTACATGAAATTAATAACCTGCTAAATAATCAACATATTAAGATTCATAGTGTAGATATAAATATTTACAATGGAGATACAACTTATTTTAGTGGTAACAATAATTTTAATAATGATCAGTTTAATGGCAGCAATGAAAATAGTAGTAATAATAAGAGTACTACAAATTTCAGCAATAGTAATTCGGAAGAATTAGATACTAATTCTCAAATCAGTACAAAAGAAGATAATAATGTGAATGTTTTAGTATAAAGAATATATAAAACATTGAAAAATTATATAGGGAGGTAAAAGATGGCTGTAACAAATAATAATACACCTATTCTTACTGGATATAAATCAAATGTTACTAGTTCAGGTAAAACAGATAAAGGTACACCTATTGTAAAAAAAGGTCAGGAAATTGATAAAAATTCATTTTTAAAAATACTGTCAGCTGAATTGTCAAATCAAGATCCAACAAGCAGCAGCAATCAGGATTCAACGCAGTATGTGGCTCAGCTTGCACAATTTTCATCTCTTGAACAGATGTCAAATTTAAATAGCACTATGACTTTGAATTCAGCATCCAATTTAATTGGTGTGCCAGTTGAATTTAATTCTCTGAATAGTTTGGGAAATAATTATGTGGGTATAGTTAAATCCGTAACTAGAAATGGAGATTCTATAGCATTATCAGTAGCTACTTCAGATAATGGAAAAGCCATTGATAAAGATTTTGATTATGGCGACATTTTGCAGATTAATCCTGAGATATCTACAGATAATAGTAGTAGTGATTCTTCAAATAGTGATTCAGAAAATACTACAGACACAATAAATACATCAGATTCAAATGAAAGTACAAATTTAAGTGATACTAATTCAACCACTGATGATGTGAAGTTATGAGTTTCAGAGTAGTAAATGGACAAATTCATTCTGTAGAACCTATTGGCAATTTTCATGAGAGAAAAATTTCTACACCTACTAAAATCAGTACAAATTTTAATGACATATTAAATGAGAAAATTAACAAAAATGAAAGTTTTATCATATCAAAGCATGCTGAACAAAGACTTAGTAGTAGAAATATAAGTTTTAATGAGCAGGATATGAAAAATATAAATGAAGCTATAAATAAAGCGGAACAAAAGGGTGCTAGAAATTCACTTATACTTTATAAAGATGTAGCATTGATTACAAGTATTAAAAATAGAACAGTGATAACGGCAGTGGATAAAAACAGTGCCAAAGATAATGTTTTTACCAATGTGGATAGTGTGGTTTTACTTTAGACTGGACCTTTTGGAGGAAGTCTAAGTCAGTGGAAGGATAGAAGCTGATTTAAAACTGCAATGTTGCCGATATTTTAAGAAAATGAATACTTAGCTATGTATAATTGTAAAAATTGATATATGAATATAAATAAATTGAATTTAATGGAGGTTACAAAATGTTAAGATTAATGAATTCAGGAGTGTCAGGTATGCAGTCAAATCAAACAGCTTTAGATGTTATAGGTAACAATATAGCAAATCAAGAGACTGTTGCATTTAAAGGATCTAGAGCAAGATTTCAGGATATGCTGAGCCAAAGTCAAGGAGACGGAACTTCACCTACTGTATCTGCAGGTGGAACAAATCCAACCCAGATAGGTCTTGGAGTTAAATTAGCAGGAATAGATACCATAATGACTCAAGGTATAATGCAGCCTACTAATAGCAATTTGGATGTAGCTATTGATGGAGATGGATATTTCATAGTGACTAAGGGAAACACAATTTTTAACAATGGAGGAACTACTGTAAATGGTCAAGCAGGTATTACAGTCAACAATGCAGCCAATCAAGATCATACTATTAATCAGCCTACTCTTACAGCCTCAGAATCTCAAGTTTCCTATACAAGAGATGGTGCCTTTACTCTTGATGAACAGGGAAATCTTTTAACTTCAGATGGATATAGAGTTATGGGATATTCAATGACAAATGGCGGTACTGATAGCATGGCTGATGATGGACAGATAAATTATGTAGATGGAACAGCAGCTTTAACAGCAAATGATACAAGTCTTAAAACTTTAAGAATACCGGCTACAGTTAATGATGGAGCAAATACTTTTAGAGTTACAAGCTTTTCCATAGGAAGAGATGGTGTAATAATTGGAACACTTTCGGATGGAAGAACAACAGCTATTGGACAGATTGCCATGGCTTCCTTTAGAAATCCAGCAGGACTGTCAAAGGAAGGTAAGAACTTATATTCTGCTTCAGTTAATTCGGGAACAGCTACATTGAGAAGTGGTGCTGGTAATACTGTAAATAATAACAGTGATGGATACGGAGATGCACTTCAAAGCATGCTTGAAATGTCCAATGTAGATCTTGCACAGCAGTTCACAGATATGATAGTTGCAAGCAGAGCTTTTCAGGCCAATGGTAAGAGTATAACTACTGGGGATGAAATTCTTCAAGATATAATAAATCTTAAGAGATAGGATTTAATTAATGGTGTATTTAGAATATAGTATTGTTTAGTAAATTTAAAGTAGGTATAATTTAAAGGGATATTTTAATAATCATTCATAAAATTACATAGAATAACTTATGAATGATTATTAAATATTTTAAAGGGAGCAGATGAATTATGGTAAAGCTTACGGGAATGAATCATAGAGAAATTATGATTAATGAAGATAATATTGAGAAGATCGAGGAAGTACCTGAAACCGTAATAACCATGACTAATGGAAATAAATACATTGTAGAAGAAAATACAGATGAGATAATAGATAAGATAATAACTTTTAAGAAAAAAATTTATAATTCAAATTTTAGATAGACAAATTTTTACAAAAGGAGATGAGTCCATGAGTGAAAATAAGCCAGAAAAAAAGACTGATGGTGCAAGTAAAATAATTATAATATTGTTAGTACTGCTCATTGTTTTGATTGGCTCTTTTGCGGGATATATTTTGTTTTTTGGAGGAGCTTCAAATTTTCATCCCAGCAGTTCAAATAATACAAATACTACAGAAGTAAACACAGTTTCCGCTGCAGATGAAAACACTTATTCTCTAGATGAAGCCATAGTAAATTTAGCAGATACTGATTCTCAAAGATATGCAAAGGTAAAGGTAAGCTTTGGCTATAATGAAAAGAACACTAAGTTAAAGAGTGAACTTGAAAGTGAAGATGTAAATAAAAAACCTATTTTAAGCGATGCAGTTAACAGTGTACTTAGAAGCAAGAAGGCTGCAGATCTTACTACCTCAAAGGGTGTAGATGAAATAAAGAGTGAAATTATGCAGAAGGTAAATCCTATTCTGAAAAATGGAAAGATAAGTAATGTATATTTTGATGAATTGGTAGTTCAATAGAATGGAAATCAGGGTGGAAAATCTATGTCGGTATTATTGATGATTTTAAAGCTTGTAGCTGCACTTTTAGTTATTTTACCTTTAATATACATAAGTATAAAATATGGTGGAAACAGGCTTCAGAATATGCAAAATGGAAACTATATGAAGATATTGGAAAGGCTTACATTGACAAAGGAAAACAGCCTTTTGATAATAAAAATTGGAGAAAAAGCATATGTTTTTTCCAGCAGCGGAAGTAAATTGGAAATTTTAATGGAATTAGAACCTGAGGAATTAAAAAAAATACAGGAATCAAAAAAAGTTACTCAGTATAAAGATTTCAATGAATTTTATAGGAATTTTAAGGGGAAACTTAACATCCATAGTAAAAATGAACTTTTAAAAAAACTAAAAGATAAATTTAGAGTAAAGGATAAATAAGTGCTTCATATTTCAAAATATATTTATATTATCCTTTGCAATATATCCAATACTAAAAGAGGAAGATTTAAATGAAGAAAAAGGCTTTTGTAATATCTGTTTTAATTTTGTTTTGTATATTTTTTATGGGAAAAAATACATATGCAGCACCAACTACTATACCTATACCAAATGTAAATGTATCCGTAGACAATGCAGCTACACCTTCGGATTATGTAGATAATATAAAATTGCTTGTAATGCTGACAATACTTACTCTGCTTCCATCTATAATTATCATGACTACCAGCTTTACAAGAATTGTAGTAGTTCTGGGTTTTTTAAAAAATGCCCTTGGTACACAAAATGCACCTCCTAATCAGGTGATAATTGGACTAGCTCTCTTTTTAACATTTTTTATTATGATGCCTACATATACAACTATTAATAATAATGCCATTCAGCCCTATTTAAATAACCGTATAAATCAGCAGCAGGCAATTACTGAGGGAGAAAGACCTCTAAAGGAATTCATGCTGAAACAGACCAGAAGGAAGGATCTTCAGTTATTTATGGATGCAGCTAAAATGGATCCCAAAACGGATACAGAGCACACGCCTATGCATGTAGTTATACCCGCTTTTATAATAAGTGAGTTAAAGACTGCTTTCATAATAGGATTTTTACTATTTATTCCCTTTATGATTATAGATTTTGTAGTGGCAAGTATACTTATGTCCATGGGTATGTTTATGGTACCTCCAGCTATGGTATCTCTTCCCTTTAAAATCCTATTATTTGTAATGGTAGATGGCTGGTATTTAGTAGTTAAGTCGCTTATTTCAAGTTTTTCGTGAGGTGAAATTTATTATGACAGAAAATATGCTTTTAAAAATAATTAAGGATGCCATAAGTACGGGACTTTTAGTATCTGCACCAATTTTAATAGTGTCTGTGGTGGTAGGGCTTATTATAAGTATAATGCAGGCTACTACCCAAATACAGGAGCAGACCCTTACTTTTGTACCAAAGCTCATTGCTATAGCTGTAGTTGGTATTATAACTAGTACCTGGATGCTTCATATGATGACTGGATTTACGGAAAGAATATTTGAAATGATAGCAAATATAACTCGATAGGTGTGATTCTATGATTGATGTGGCCTATTTTTCAGCTTTTTTTCTGGTTTTTTTGAGGATTTTAACCTTTTTTGTGGCGCTTCAGGTGCTTTTCCCAAGTGGGCTTCCAAATACAATAAAAGTTTCCTTTTGTGCTATAATAGCATTTTTTATAGTAAGCAGTATAGATTACAGCAGTGTCCAGGGAATTAACAATTGGCTGGTTTATATGCAGCAGTGCACCTTTGAAGTGATAACGGGATTGGTACTTGGATATTTAACTAATTTGGCTTTTATATGCGGCAAGGTTGCAGGTAGCTTTATGGACATTCAGATAGGATTCAGTATGATGTCTATATTTGATCCTACTACCCAGAGCAATGAAACTTTAATGGAGAGAATCCTTGCTTTTTTAAGTATAGTAGTATTTCTTGTAATTGACGGTCACCATGTACTTATAAGAGCTCTTATAGACAGTTACAATACAGTACATATAGGTACCTTTGTGCTATGGGATCAATCTGCCATGTATGCACTGCATGCCTTTATTCAGTTTTTTATTATTGCTATAAAGATTGCCATGCCCATAGTAATAGTTTTAATAATAACAGACATAGTAATGGGACTTGTGTCAAGAACAGTGCCTCAACTGAATGTAATGATTCTTGGAATGCCAGTAAAAATACTTCTGGGATTTTCAATTTTTATGTTGATTTTGCCTGTAATTGTAAATCTTATAATAAATGCCTTTTCTCTCATACCAGATTTATGGAGAGGGTTTTATAATATAATACCTGCCATAATTATATTTGCATCAGAGGAGAAGACAGAGCAGGCAACGCCTAAGAAAAAGAGTGATGCCAGAAAAAAAGGACAGGTAGCTAAGAGTAAAGAGGTGGCTTTAGCTCTTACCCTTGCAGCAGCTACTATGGTAATAGTTGCCTTTGGAAATTTCTCCTATGATAACCTGAGAAATATGATGTTTTCCTATTTAAATACCTATTTAAATATGGATTTAAATTATAATAATATAAGATATTTAGTTATATATGCCATAGGTAAAATAGCATTGATATTTCTATTCTTTGCATTGCCTGTGATGATTTTAGGAGTAATTGCAAACTATATTCAGGCGGGTTTTATTTTTACTACGGAAACTTTAAAGCCAGATTTTAAAAAATTAAATCCTATTTCGGGATTTAAAAAAATTTTCTCCACCAGAACCTTAGTAGAGCTTTTTAAAGATATAATAGTGATAACCGTTGTGGGGTTTGTTGGATATAGTTTTATAAGAGACAATATTGAAAAATTACTTATGATGAATACCCTTGCTTTTACCTCTATTCCCTATGCTTTAAAGGGAATTTTTGTGGGAATTTTAATTAGAATTTGTATAATTATGCTTGTCATAGCTATAGCTGATTATATATATCAAAGATTTATGCACAATAAGGAACTGAAAATGACAAAGCAGGAAATAAAAGAAGAATTTAAACAAGATGAAGGTAATCCTGAAATTAAATCTAAGAGAAAGCAGAGAATGAAAGAAATGTCTGCAAAGAGAATGATGGCGGCAGTGCCGGAGGCTACTGTGGTAGTTACAAATCCTACCCATATTGCAGTAGCACTTAAGTACAGTGAAGGAGAGAGTAGTGCTCCTTTAGTGACAGCAAAGGGCGTAGACAGAATAGCTCTTAAAATAAAGGAAATTGCAAAGGAAAATCATGTGCCAATTGTAGAGGACAAGCCTCTGGCAAGACTTATATATGAAAAAGTGGATATTGATAAGGAAATTCCAATGGACATGTATCAGGCAGTGGCAGAGATATTGGCTTTAGTATATAAAATGAAGAAGTAGAAGGTGAGATAACAAATGAGTAATGGGGATAGAAGCAATTTTAAATTAAAAAATAACATGGATGTAATAGTGGCTGTTGGAGTAATGCTCATAGTACTTATGATAATAATACCATTGCCTACAGCTATGCTGGATGTACTTATTGTGGTAAATATAACTATTGCTACAATTATAATACTCATAACTATGTTCACTACAGAAGTACTGCAGTTATCCGTTTTTCCAACTTTGCTTCTTGTAACTACTCTGTTTAGATTGGGACTTAATATATCTTCCACAAGACTTATTTTAAGTCAGGCAAATGCAGGAGAAGTAATAAATGCCTTTGGAAGTTTTGTTGTAGGTGGAAATTATATTGTAGGTATTATAATATTCTTAATAATAATAGTAATACAGTTTATAGTAATAACTAATGGTGCAGGAAGAGTTGCAGAAGTAGCAGCAAGATTTGCTCTGGATGCTATGCCTGGTAAACAGATGAGTATAGACGCAGATTTGAATGCAGGTCTTATAGATGATGCAGAGGCAAAGAATAGAAGAAGAAAAATTCAGCAGGAAGCAGACTTTTATGGTTCCATGGACGGTGCTTCTAAATTCGTTAAAGGAGATGCCATAGCCAGTATAGTAATAGTTCTTATAAATATAGTAGCGGGAATTGTAATTGGAGCAGTCCAAATGGGAATGCCCATTGCTGAAGCAGCTCAGACCTATGTAAGACTTACCATTGGTGATGGTCTTGTAAGTCAGATACCAGCACTGTTAATATCCATTGCTACAGGTATTTTGGTGACCCGTTCTGGTAATGATGAAGATTTTGGTAAACAGGTAGTAGGTCAGCTCACAAGTTTTCCAAAGGTTTTAGGTATAGCTGCTGCTATACTGCTGTTTTTGAGTTTTATACCGGGGCTGCCTTTTCTGCCTTTCTTTATTCTGGCAGTGGCTTGTACTGTAGGAGCTTATCTATTATATAAGGAAGAAAAAGCTCAGATTATTATGCAGGAAGAAAACATCAATATGGAAATGGCAGAACAGGAAAATAAAGAACCGGAAAATGTAATGAATTTGATTTCTGTAGAACCTATGGAAATAGAAATAGGCTATGGTTTAATACCCCTGGCAGATGAGGCCTCTGGAGGAGACCTTCTTCAGAGAATTGCCTCTGTAAGAAGGCAGTGTGCCATAGAAATGGGAATTGTAGTGCAGCCTATAAGAATAAGGGACAATCTTCAGCTTAAGACTAATGAATATGTAGTAAAAATAAGGGGAACTGTGGTGGCAAAGGGTGAACTTATGCCTAGTATGCTTTTATCCATGGATCCTACTGGTGAAGGTGGAGATATTCCAGGTATAAAGACCATTGAGCCAACCTTTGGTCTACCAGCAGTATGGATTAATAAAGATCAAAGAGAAGATATGGAAATTAAAGGGTTTACAGTGGTAGATCCTACTACAGTTATGGTAACACATTTGACAGAAACTATAAAATCACATTCATATGAATTACTTGGAAGACAAGAGGTTAAAGCTATAATTGATTCTATGAAGGAAAGATATAGTGCTGTAGTGGAAGAACTTATACCAGATCTTATGACCATTGGTGAACTTCAAAAAGTACTTCAGAATCTTCTTAAAGAAAAGGTTCCTATTAAGGATATGGTAACTATCCTTGAAAGTCTTGCAGATAACTCAAGAAATTCTAAGGATCTGGAGTTATTAACAGAATATGTTAGAATTGCTCTTGGAAGAACTATATGCAATCCATTGATAGATGATAATAACAGGATAACAGTGGCTACTTTTGCACCTGAGGTTGAAAATGTCATAGCAAATAATATACAAAAATCCATGCAGGGCTCTTTCCCTGCAGTGGATCCAGATACTACTTCAAGAATTCTTGATTCTATAAAGAATGTACTTAATACCATATATTTTCCCGAAAATCAGCCGGCTATATTGGTATCCCCAAAGATAAGACCAGCGGTGAGAAAACTTATAGAAATGGTATTCCCAAATATTACTGTTTTATCTTTAAATGAAGTACCTAATGAAATTGAAATAAGAACTGAAGGAGTTGTCAGTTTATAATGATTATAAAAAAATACGTTGTAAGCACCATGAATGAAGCTGTCACAAAGATAAGACATGAACTGGGAAAGGATGCAGTAATAATAAGTCAGCGAAAGATGAGAAAAAAGGGCTTTACAGGACTATTTTCAAAGAAAGTTATAGAAGTTACTGCAGCAGTAGAAGAGATAAATAAATCTAAAAAAAACACTAAAAATAGAGTAGAAGTTAAGAAGGATTCCGTTAAAGACAGTTTAGAAGCCATAAAAAAGGCCGTGGAAATTCAAAGAGATAACAAAGAAGTAGTATTACAGCAAAAAAATGTAGAGGAATCTATTGATAAGAATATTAAAAGAGATTTTAACATTATAAAAAGTGAAGATAATTTACTTCGTGAAATTAAGGATATGAAAAATATATTAAATGATATTATGGATAGTAAAAATGTCAGCTTAAAAAATGGAAGTCCTATTTATAAAACTTTGAGAGATTATGATTTAAAAGAAGAGATAATAGAAGAAATTATAAGTAGAATGAAGCTGGAAAGTGATGATTTAGATGAAAAAGAAAAGTTAAAAAAGGTTTTAGTTTCTATGATTTCTGTAACTGAAACTAAAGAACAGGGGGTTATTGTATTAATAGGGCCCACTGGAGTGGGAAAGACAACCACTATTGCAAAACTTGCAGGGAAATTTGCACTTATTGAAAAGAAGACGGTAGGATTAATAACTGTGGATACCTACAGAATAGGAGCAGTGGAACAGCTTAAGACCTATGCAGATATTATGGATATACCCTTTAAAGTAGTATTTTCCATAAAGGACATGGAAAGTGCAGTGGAGGCTATGCAGAATTGTGATGTAATACTAGTAGACACTACTGGCAGAAGCAGTAAAAACAAAATGCAGATTTCTGAATTAAGAGCTTTTATAGATAAAACTCATTCTGAAAATTTACATCTGGTAATAAGCTGCACTACAAAGAATAGTGATATTAAGTCTATAGTTGAGGGCTATAGAGTTTTGAATTATAATAATGTTATAATAACAAAATTAGATGAAACTACTACTTATGGTTCTATATTGAATATACTTAAAGAAGCGAAAAAACCTTTGAGTTATGTATCAATTGGACAAAATGTCCCAGATGATATTACAACGTTAACCACAGAGGAACTGGTAAATCTTATTACAGGAGTGGAAAGTATATGTTAGATCAAGCTCAGCGCTTAAGACAGATGGCTGCAAAAGAGGGTAATATGAATAAATCTCAAACAGCACCTAAAATAATTACAGTTACTTCTGGTAAAGGAGGAGTAGGTAAAAGTAATTTTGTAGTAAATCTTTCCATAACTCTTCAGAAAATGGGAAAAAAAGTTCTCATTTTTGATGCAGATGTAGGTATGGGGAACGATGATGTACTGATGGGATTTTTGCCTAAATACAATGTATTTGATGTTATATTCAACAATAAAAATATAGAGGACGTAATTATAGAAGGCCCTTTTGGAGTAAAACTTCTGCCGGGAGGATCTGGTGTAGCAAGAATAAATGAGATTACCAATACTCAAAGAAATAATTTTTTGAATAAATTATCACAATTAGAAAATTTGGATTATATTATAATGGATACTGGTGCAGGAATAAGCAGAAGTGTATTGGGGTTTGTATCCTGCTGTGATGAGCTTTTTCTCATAATAACCCCAGAACCAACTTCCCTCATGGATTCTTATAGCCTTTTAAAAGCCGTAGTACATTTTAAAATAAAGGATCAGATAAAGATAATTGTCAATAGAACCTATGACAGTGAAGAAGCAGAAGAAACTTATAATAAATTTGCAAATGCAGTAAATAATTTCTTGAAGATTCATATTTCCTATATGGGAAATATATCTGAAGATAGGAAATTGGTTTCAGCAGTGAGAAATCAAGAACCTTTTGTAATTGGAAGCCCTAATTCTTCCGCTTCTCAGGACTTGCTGAAAATAGCAAATAAAATTTTAGGTGATTCTGAAGGATATTATAAATCTAATGAAGCAGGTATACAGGGATTATTTAAAAAGATATTTAATATATTTTCATAAGGAGCTATAATTATGGATAGTAGTAATATTAACTTTAATATGAATTCAAAATGTGAAGTTTTTATAGAGGAGGACAGCAGTGTATATAAGAGCAGCATACAGGATATGGGAAAAGGTTATATAGGTATATCAATACCTGTTTGTAATGGTAAATATGCACCTTTAAGTGAAAATCAGCAGGTGACTGTAGTATATTATGATAAGAATAATTTATATGGTTTTAATGCCAATGTCATAGGCAGAAAAAAGGACAAAATACCAATTATATTGCTGAGTATGCCTGAAGATATAAAAAAAGTGCAGAGAAGGAAATTTTTTAGAGTAAATCTGTTAAAGGAAGTAGAATATTTAAAAGCTGACAAAAATATTTCAGATAGTACCTTCAATGAACTCATTAAAAATCCAAAGAATTTTAAAAAAGCACTGATGATAGATTTAAGCGGCGGAGGTCTTAGGTTAAAAACTAAGGAAGAAATCAAGTTAGGTGATAGATTTATAATAAAGATTCCACTGCAGCAGGAAGAGATTTTTGTAATAGATGATTGTGTAAGGGTATATAAGGATACAGATAGTAATTTATATGTTTCAGGCTTTTCTTTTGTAAATATTGATACAAAAGTACAGGATAAGATCATAGCTTATTTGTTTTGGATAATGCGTGAACAGATGAAAAAAATTTAAGGCGGTGATTGGTATTATGGCCATGAGGAGAACTTCTGATACCAAAGAAGCAGTAGTTAAAAAATATATTCCCTTAGTAAAGTATATAGCATCCAGAGTTATAATAGGTAAAAATAAATATGTAGAATACGAAGACCTTGTAGGATATGGAATGGTAGGTCTGATGGATGCCATAAATAAATTTGATAATAGCAAGGGAATGAAGTTTTCCAGCTATGCTTCTATCAGAATAAAGGGAGCTATGATAGATGAACTGAGAAAAAACAGTCCTATATCCAAAGGTGCTATGGATAAATTAAATAAATACAATCAAATAATTGAAATGCTGCAAAAGGAGTTATTAAGGGAACCTACTTATGAAGAAATAGCAGAGGCTTTTGGAGGAACTATAGGAGAGATAGCAGAGGTGGAAAATTATATAAATTATATGTCCGTAACTTCTCTTGAAAATTTAGTTTTTTCAGAGGAGGATGATATGCCTGTAATTTCTACTATAGAAGATAAAAATAGTCCAAGTCCAGAAAAGACCTTGGAGGAAAAAGAACAGATAGAATTTTTGGCAAAGGCATTGGATATATTGAATGAGAAAGATAAAACCGTACTTTCACTATATTACTATGAAGGCTTAACTTTAAAGGAAATAGGCAAGGTTTTATCTGTATCGGAATCAAGAGTTTGTCAGCTTCATTCAAGAGCCATAGTACACTTAAGACAAGCTTTGAAAAAACTGAAATATGAATAATAAAGCGGGGTTAATTTAATATGACTACGGTATTACTATTAATCATAGGAATTTTATTAATAGGTGTAAATATTAGAGCTATGAGAAAGGATAAAAGTAGTTTTAAAAATGCTTTTGATAATGCTTCAACTAATATTAAAGATTACGATTTAGAGATTGGAAAGTTACGAAAAGAATTTGCAGAGACAATAATGGAACTTCAGAATGAAATAGAGAATTTAAAGGATAGATTGGAAGAAAAATCAGATATACAGAAAGATAATGTACATAATTTTAAAATAGATAATTCTTTGGAAAGCAGTCTTTTGGAAAATAATAAATTAGATGTAATAGAAATTCAAAGTACTGAAAATGGTGCTGTAGAAGAGAAAAAAATAGATTATAAAGAGAATTACGCTACTCAAAATGCATACTTAGATAATAGAGAAATAAACAATGTTAAAATTGATGATATAGAAAGACTTATGAAGGAAGGGCTATCCATAGACAGCATATCGGAAAAGCTTGGAATAGGTAAGGGGGAGATATTATTAATAAAAAAATTATACATAAAGTAAAAGTTTTTATAGAATTTCTTTCAGATAGAAAAGTTCTTGCGGGTATGGGAATAGGGATGATTATAGCTACCTGTTTTATGATTACTGCAAAATCAGCGGTAACACTTAGCAGAGCTGAAATTGAGAGTAAGGCCTTCTCCTATGGAATGAAATATCCTCAGGATATGAAAGTGATAAATGATAAGGATGTGAAAAAATGATAAGAAGTTTATATACAACTATTTCAGGAATGATTACTCAGCAGGCTAAGCAGGATGTTATAACAAATAATATGTCAAATGCCAACACTGTAGGTTTTAAGGGAGATAATCTTGCCATAAGAAAGTTTAATGATGTACTTATTCAAAACCAAAGCAAAATATATAATGGAGTAAATTACACTCAGACTATAGGAAATTTAAGTTTTGGAAGCAGAATTGATGAAACTGCTACAGATTTTACTCAGGGCAATATAGAAAGCACTGATTCAGATACGGATTTTGCTATTGACGGTAGGGGGTTTTTCACAGTCAGCAGGGACAATGGAACAACAGCACAGAATTATTATACCAGAGATGGACATTTCCATGTGAATATGCAGGGATATCTGGTTAATGATTCTGGAGATTATGTCATGGGAAGAAATATTAACAGCGGCAATGTGGAGAGAATTAATGTGGGCAATGGGAAGATTACCAGCGATATCTATGGCAATATAAATATAGATGGAACTCCTGCCTATGCATTTCAAACGGTGGATTTTAACAATTATAATACGCTTAAAAAAGTAGGAGATAATCTGTATCAAGGAGAAAACCCAATAGCTAATAACAATATATTTGTAAAACAAAAATCGCTGGAAGAGTCAAATATAAATCCTGTAAATGAAATGGTAAATATGATGTCTACCATGAGGACCTTTGAAACACAGCAAAAAATAGTGCAATCCATAGATCAGACTTTGGGACAAGCTATTGATGTAGGTACTGTTAGATGATATGAGAGGTGAATAGAATGGATAGATTAATGTGGACCAGTAGAAGTGCTATGAATGCACAGCAGCAAAAACTGGATGCTATATCAAATAATATAGCAAATGTAAATACCAATGGGTACAAAGCGGAGAAAGTTGAGTTTAGTGATTTATTATATGAAAATTTCACAAGATTAGGTTATCCTACAAATACTAATAATGCCAATGGTATTAACAGTGTTCCTCAGAATGGTACTGGAGTAAAAACTACTGATTGGATAAGAGATAATACTCAGGGAAGTTTGACTGAAACTAGCCAAGAAACGGATCTAGCACTGGATGGCAGCGGATATTTTAGAGTTATTCGTCCTGATGGATCAGCTGCTTATGAGAGAAGCAGTGATTTTAATTTAGATGTAAATGGAAGATTGGTGGACAGTAATGGAAATATACTCGAAATAAATTTTACCAATGGAAATACACCGCTTACAAAAGGGAATTTTATGATTTCTCAAGATGGAACTTTAAGTGTAAAAGAAGCTAATGGAGCTTTCCAAGCTGTGGGAAATATAAATGTATATGATGCTGTAGGTGAGGAGCCATTTATTTCTGTAGGAAATAATCTATATGTTCCAAAGCCTGGTGCACAGATCTTCACTGCTAACAATACCAATATAATGCAGGGATATACTGAAAATTCTAATGTGGATATTGCAAAAGAAATGGTAGATATGATTGCAGCTCAGAGGGCTTTTCAGCTTAATACTAAAAGCTTGACTACCGCAGATGAAATGTGGGGCATGGTGAATAATTTGAGGTCTAGATAGATATTAAATAAAGATTAAAAATAACCTTTTTAAGATGCAGTATTAATCTTAAAAAGGTTATTTTTAACTAATCTAAATTTTCAATTGTACTTGTAAGTGGTGGTATAACCTGTTTCTTTCTTGAAAGTACTCCTGGAGCATAAGCACAATTGTCAACTAATTCAACTCCAAAGGCCTTTGAAACAATATCTTTATTTGGGCCTACGGCAATAAGCTTAGATCCGCCTTTTAATATATCTGTTAGGAGAAGCAAAAGTATGTTGAAATTTTCGTCTTTAGCTTTACCTTCCATGTAATCTATCATTTCTGATTTCATAGGTTCAAAGCCTTCAAGATCCATAGTTCCAACCTGAGATACACCTATTTTGTAATCTGATAAGTGGAAAACCTTGTAGTCCTGGTTGAATATTTCACTTACAGTTTTACCTTCCAGAGAAGTACCTGCCTTAAACATTTCAGTTGCAAAGTCTTCAGGGTCGATTTCAGCTATTTTAGCCAATTTAGCAAGTATCTCTCTATCCACATCAGTAGTAGTTGGAGATCTGAATAATAGAGTATCAGATATTATAGCTCCGCATAGAAGACCTGCAATTTCCTTTGAAGGTGTTATACCATTTTCAAAGAAGATAGAACCAATTATAGTACAAGAACTTCCTACAGGCTGATTTCTGAAATATATAGGTGAACCTGTCTGTATATCTGCAAGTCTATGGTGATCTATAATTTCGATTATTTCTGCATCTTCAAGACCATCTATTGTTTGAGATTTTTCATTGTGATCTACCAGTATAAGTTTCTTTTTATCTTTTGCTATAAGATGATAACGTGAAATTGTACCTGCTACTCTATTGGATTCATCAAGTACAGGATAACTTCTGTATCTTGTTTTTATCATTGAATCTTTTACTTCATCAACATAGTCATCGGTATTGAAAGTGATAATATCTGAATCATTAAGTATGTAACTTACAGGAATACTTTGAACTATAAGTCTAGTTGTAGTAAAGGAATCATAAGGAGTTAAGATGATTGAAGTACCGGATTTTTTTGCCTTTTCAATTATTTTTTCATCTACAACATGATTTCCCGCTACTATCATGAGAGAAGCTTTTGCTTCTACAATGATGGATTGAGTATCTTTTCTATCTCCGCAGATTACTATATCACCCTCATTGATATATTCTTCAGCGCTTACTGGAAGCATTGCTGCAACTACAATTTTACCAGGAAAACTAGAAGTATTTTTACTTAAGTAAATTGCTCTTGCAGATAATGTATCAAGTATATTGTCTATTTTAGTTTTAGATTTTGCAAGAATATTATCATCCCAATTGTCAATATAAGTAGATACTAAATTTGAAACTGAGGCAAGACCCTTTAATTTTCCCTGTTCGTCAACTACAGGCAGGGATTTTACTTTATTTTCTTTCATAAGAGACCAAGCTTTTTTTAGAGAAATATCAGGAGATATTGGCGAAATATTGTCAAAAGTAAGATCTGAAACCTGAAGTTTCATAGTAGTTTTAAGTTGTGGTTCTTTTACTCCAAAGTAATCTAGAATAAATTTAGTTTCTCTGCTGATTTCTCCAAGTCTTAGAGGTACTGCCTCTATTTTACCTGTCTTATTTTTAAAATCTGAATATGCTATAGCGGCACATATGGAATCTGAGTCTGGATTTTTATGCCCTGTTACGTAAATTACATCTTTCATAAATGCTTGTTACCAAAAGGTTATGTATTTTGGCAACTCCCTCCTTTGTTCTTCATTTAATTGTATATTTATTATTAAAATTATAAGATAAATCAATAAAGCTGTTTTGAAGTCTTTAAAATCCTCAAGACTTAGTAATATGAGCTATTGTTACAATTTACCTTACTATATTTTATAATTTACCTCTATAAAAGTAAAGTAAAAGAATTAAATTTTTTTCATAAAGCTTATAGGTATTCACATATATTATTTATATAGAAATGGACAAGGGTAAAGGTATATAGCTGAAAAATAAGTAATAAATAAGCAATGCTTGAAAGCTAATAACTAAGGCAGGAGGAAAGAAAATGATTAATGAAAAGGAAATCTATAATGGACTTAGGAGTAAGGAGGTGGAAGACAGACTAAAAAAATATGGATTAAATATACTGGAAAAGAAGAAGACTATATCTGCTTTCAGTATATTTTTATCTCAATTTAATGATTTTATAACTTGGGTTCTGATAGGAGCTACAGTTATATCTGGAATAATGGGAGAAAAAGCAGATGCCATAACTATAATAGTCATAATTGTTATGAATGCAATTTTAGGGTTTATTCAGGAATTTAGAACAGAAAAATCTCTTGAAGCCTTGAAAAATATGGCGTCACCAACTGCAAAGGTAATGAGAGATGGAGATATTCAAGTAATAAATGCAGAAAATCTTGTGCCTGGTGATTTAATCATAATAGAGAGTGGTGATAGAATACCGGCAGATGCTATTATTGTACAGGCATCCAATGTAAAGGTTGATGAATCACTTCTCACAGGGGAATCTATTGGAGTAGAAAAGACTGATAGTAATGAAAATAACAACATATATATGGGCTCTATTGTACTTACTGGCAAGGGCGAAGCCAGAGTTATTGAAACAGGTATGAATACAGAAATGGGTAAAATAGCAAATTTACTCCAAAATATAGATGAAGATAAGACCCCTTTAAAAGAAAAATTATCTTCTTTGGGAAAAGTGCTGGTTGTACTGTGTATAGCTATATGTATAATAGTTACAGCCCTTGGAATTATAAGAGGGCAGGATAAATACCAGATGTTTCTACTTGGAGTTAGTCTTGCAGTAGCAGCTATACCAGAAGGATTACCAGCTATAGTAACAGTAGCTTTAGCTTTAGGGGTATCAAGAATGCTTAAGAGAAACTCTCTTATAAGAAAACTTCCTGCAGTAGAAACTCTAGGTTGTACCTCTATAATATGCAGTGATAAAACTGGTACACTAACGCAGAATATGATGACTGTAAAATCTATGTATTACAATGGAAAAATGTATAGTGAGAACTCTTTTAATGAGAGAGTGTTGACTCCATTAAAAAAGGTGTTTACTTATTGTAATGATAGTGATTTAAATAATAAAGAAAAAGATATAAGTAAAGCTCTTATGGGAGACCCTACAGAGACAGCTTTAATTAAGGCATTTTTTAGTAGTGCAGATGAACTGAAGAGATTTTTAAATAAGGTTAATAGAATCAGTGAAATACCTTTTGATTCCAATAGAAAGATGATGTCTGTAATTTTAAATGATAGAGGCAATAAGATTTCATATGTAAAAGGAGCACCTGAGAGGATTATTGAAAGATGCAAGTATATATTTATAGATGGTGAAGTAAAATTGTTTACCAATAGTTACAAGAGTAAAGTTCAAGCAGCAGTGGATACTATGGCAAATAGGGCCCTAAGGTGTATTGGCGCTGCCTATAAAGATAAAGGTATTATTACCCAGAATAATCAGGAGAAAGATCTTGTCTTTTTAGGTCTGGCGGGCATGATTGATCCTCCAAGACAGGAAGTTAAACCAGCAGTATTGAAGTGCAAAGAAGCTGGGATAAAGCCGATAATGATAACGGGAGATCATAAGAATACGGCCTTTGCCATTGGTAAAGAACTAGATATATGCAGCCATATATCAGAAGTTATAACTGGTGAGGAGCTGGATAGACTAAATGACAAGAAACTGGCAGAGGCAATAAATAAAGTTAAAATATTTGCAAGGGTTAGTCCTGAACATAAACTTAGAATAGTAAAGGCCTTTAAAAAGAAAAATAAAATAGTAGCCATGACGGGAGATGGAGTAAATGATGCTCCTGCAGTTAAAGAAGCAGATATAGGTATATCTATGGGCATATCTGGAACTGATGTTACGAAAGAAGCAAGCTCCATGATACTTTTGGATGATAACTTTACAACTATTGTATCTGCAGTTGAAGAGGGGAGAGTAATATACAATAATATAAGGAAGTTCATAAGATATCTTTTATCCTGTAACTTAGGAGAGGTTATAACCATGTTTTTGGCATCACTGCTTTATTTGGATACTCCTTTGCTACCTATACAGATATTACTGGTGAATTTGGCAACAGATGGACTACCAGCTATAGCATTAGGGGTAGATCCACCAGATAAAGATGTAATGTATGAGATGCCGAGAGATAAAAATGAAAGTATATTTGCAAGGGGACTGAAGGAAAAGATAATTATAAGAGGAAGCCTTATAGGTGTTTGTACGGTACTAGCTTTTCTATCAGGCAGGTTTTTTCATATGAGTCTTGAAACCTCTAGAACCGTAGCTCTTGGAACCCTTATAATGTCTCAGCTGATACATGTATTTGAATGCAGGTCAGAAAAGCATTCAATATTTGAAATAAAATTATTTACAAATATATATCTGGTGGGAGCTGTAGCCATATCAATAATAATGTTAATAGTAGTTATATATGTACCATTTTTCGGAACAATTTTTCATACAAATCCTTTAAATATAGGTCAATGGCTTATAGTAATGTTTTTCTCGGGTATTATAGCAATGATTAATAGTCTTTATTTGTTTTTCAATAAAAACTAAATGTTGTATCAAGAGAAATAAATATTCATTGAAGCAAGTTCTTAATTCAGGTGGGGATTCTTTTACCCCATCTTGAATTTTAGAACTGCAAATGCATGGCCTACTTGGCGTCGAACTCCCACCTGAAGAAAAGTAGACAAAACAAAATTTATTTTGTATTTGGTCGCTTTAACAGAGTGCAAGCAGAGAACCAAAATCTTTTTTTTGATTTTGTGTGAGGGCTGTACAGAGTGCGTGGGAGACTTACGCCAAGTTAGTCAGGTTAAAATAGTAAGTATAATAAACAAGAAGTTATCTTATAATGCATATATACATTGTAAAATAGCTTCTTTTATTTTAAAAATCAATGATGCCATATGATATAAATTTATATTCCTTAAATATTAACTGAATTATCCATAAAAATGCCTTTATTATAGTATAAATTACAACTGGACAATTATATATCATATGTAGGGAATCACTTATACCTTCTAATCTGCCTAACGGTTTTTGGTGTGTTGCCTTCAATTTTTACCAAATCTTTTTTTGTGGTCATATTTCTGATATTCATAACTTCTACAGTTTCTCCATTTCCTTTGCCTCGTGGCCCCTTTACTCCCTGTACAATTAGAAGATTACCTTGATTTATAGTCATAAACTCCGGCCTTTTAAACCATTTATTTCTCTTATAAGTACATTTTGTAATATTTTTGCTCCTATCGGGTTTTATAATTAAAGTAACTATTAGCTTATGGAAAATCCATAAAATCGATTTCTCTTCAAGCTTAACAGATATTACCTTACCTTGTACCTGTGTAAGTCTATCTCCATATTTTTTTAGATAAGATTTTGTATAATAATCTTGTATTTTTTCTTTAAAACCCATTCTTATGACTCCTTTTAATAGTATATTTTATATAATAATATTTACATACAATAATAATTACAATTATATCATAACATATACCTTTTTTAAATATATATTATGAACTGTACAGTGATTATCATTAGCACTTTTATGGATAACTATGTAAAGCATATCAATAAAATTGAACTATTGCTTTTTTTTAGTGGATAGTATATTTTGTTTATATAGATAAAAATATTCGCAAAAATATCATTGATAATTTAATAAATTAATATTAAATATTAAAAAATTATACTAAAGTAACTTTAAAGGAAGTGATTTAATTGAAAATGCTTACCCAACATACCAAATTGGTTAATGAATGGCTTGAGCGATATGGGGTTAAATTTGGTATTTACAAAAATGATAAATTTATTGAACAGCTGTTTCCCTTTGATGCAATACCTAGAATTATTGAGGCAGATAAATTTGCTCTTCTGGAAAAAGGATTAATTCAACGAGTGTGTGCTCTTAATTTATTTTTAAAAGATATTTATTCTAATAGATGTATTTTGAGAGATAAAATAATACCGGAGGAATTTGTGTATTCCTCTAAAGGATTTTTTGCTGAATGCTGTGGTATTACTCCACCAAAAGGTATATATTCTCATGTTGCCGGTATAGATCTTGTAGAAGCTAAGGATGGATGGTATGTATTGGAGGACAATTTGCGTATTCCTTCGGGGGCTTCTTATCCTATGATTGCAAGAGAAATTACAAGGAGTATAAGTCCTGAAACCTTTGAAAAGAACAAGGTGTGTGAAAACAGAAATTATGCTTCTATTCTCTCTAAAATGCTGGAAGAAGTAAATTGTGGGGGAATCAATGTGGTTATGACACCTGGCAGATATAATTCAGCATTTTTTGAACATTCCTATCTGGCAGAAAAAATGGGTGCAGTACTTGCTTTCCCGGGAGATCTTCAGGTGCAGAACGGAGTAGTATATTATAATAAATTTAACGGTGGAAAACAGAGGGTTGGAGCTATTTATCACAGAGTATCCGATGAATATATAGATCCAATAGCTTTTCAGCAGGATTCTGTAATTGGTGTTCCTCATCTTATGGAAGCTTATAAAAAAGGCAATGTAGCTTTGGTCAATGCACCGGGAAATGGAATAGCTGATGATAAGGGAATTTATTACTTTGTCCCTGCAATGATTTCTTATTATTTGGGAGAAGATCCTATTTTAAAAAATGCACCTACTTATCTTCCTTTTTTCAAAGAAGATGAGAAGTATGTGCTTGAAAATCTAGAAAAGCTTGTAATTAAAGACGTCAGTGAATCTGGTGGATATGGAGTTGTGTTTGGAAGTGAGCTTTCAAAGGAGGAAAGGAATAATTTAAGAAATATTATAATAGATAATCCTCGAAGATTTATAGCTCAGGAGGTTATAGACTTTTTAGACCTTATGGTTTTGGAGGGTGAGGAAGCTGTTCCTAGAAAGGCGGATCTTAGGGCTTTTGTAATTCACGGAAAAGATGTTAGTGTATGGAAAAGCGGACTTACCAGATTTTCACGTAATCCAAATTCATTTGTAGTTAATTCTTCACAGGGAGGAGGCTTTAAAGATACATGGATAATATCTCAATAAATAGAGCAAACTATCTTTATTGGCTGGGAAGATATGCAGAAAGAGTATATACTACCATTTCATATCTTAGACATTTTTATGATGAAATGGTGGACAAGAATCCCATGGCCTATTCGGAATTTTGTAATAGAATTGGAATTGTAAATAGATATGATAATAAAACAGATTTTATAAAGAATTTTATATATGATGAAACCAGTGATATAAGTATAGCTTATTATCTCAATAAAACTTATGATAATGGAATAGTTCTTAGAGATGTAATTACAAGTAAAACTCTATCCTATATTCAACTTGCTTGTAATGTACTTAATATATGTCATAATAGAGAAGAATATATAATTGTAAATCTTCAAAAAGTTACAGACCATCTAATTGGATTTTGGGGAGCTGTAGATGATTATATATTAGAAAATAATGCTAGAGATCTTATAAAGGCAGGAAAATATATAGAGAGGGTAGAACTTTATAATAGATTTGAAGAAAATAAAGATATAAAAAAAGCAACAATGGATAGACTTTTAAGGTATGCCATAAATCTAAAAATGGATAAAAATACTTTTCAGGATATAAACTTTTTAAATATTACAGATTCTTCAAATTATGAATATATTAAAAAATATATTGATGAATTATCAAAAGCGGAGGTAGGACAGTGAAAAGATATGAATTCTCCTTTATTACTAAATTAATATTTGAAAGTAATATTGAAAGTCAACATTTTATGTTAAGATGCCTACCAGGAGATTATCAATTTCAAAAGATATATGATGAAAAAATAACTATATCTCCAGAGGCAGAATTTAGCTATGATAGAGATTCTTTTGAAAATAAAACTCTTTCAGGGACTATTAAGCCTAAACATCATATATTTCAGTATAAAATTATGGGAAATGCACTTCTTAGCAGATATAGATCTTCAGAGATACTGGACAGGATATTTTTATATGAAACTAATAGTACCGCTATTGGTAAAGCTATGGAAGAATTTGCAAATAACATTCAAGTAGAAGGGAATATAGATGAAAAGGTCTTTGCAATAAGTAATGCTGTTCATAATTTAATAGAATATGTACCTGAATCCACCAATACAAAAACCACTGCAAAAGAAGCTTTTTACAATAGAAAAGGAGTATGTCAGGATTATTCTCATATAACCATTGCTATTTTGAGATATTTTAAGATTCCGGCTCGTTATTGTGTGGGTTTAATGGAAGGTGAAGGTAAGACCCATGCTTGGGTTGAATACTATAATAATGGCACTTGGTATGGTATAGACCCTACAAATGATAAGTTTATAGAATATGGTTATATTAAAATTTCCAGTGGTCGTGATTGTTTAGATTGTATTGTAGAAAGAGGATGCTTTACTTCTGTAAATAAAGAAGTAAAGCAGAGTATAGAAATTTCAGCTAAAGTTGGTGAAATCAATGGGTAAACAAGTGGAAACAGTTTTTACAAGAAAACTTCCCGTAGATGAGATACTTGAAATTAAACGATGCAGATATATACCAGATAATATCAATGAAAATGATATTGAAAGGCTTCCAAGAATCTGTATTGTTACGGGAACTCATGGAGATGAACTTGAAGGACAGTATATATGCTATGAACTTTCAAAAAAACTTCAGGAAGATCCGAAGCATATTCAAGGAATAATAGATATTTATCCAGCTTTAAATCCCCTGGGAATAGATTCTATTTCCAGAGGTATTCCCAATTTTGACCTTGATATGAATCGTATATTTCCTGGTAAGTCTGATGGCTCAACCATTACAAGAATTGCTCATAATATTGTGGAGAGCCTTAAAGGTGCTGATATTGTTATAGATATTCATGCTAGTAACATTTTTCTTCGGGAGATTCCTCAAGCTAGAATTAATGAGAACATGGCAGATAGATTACTTCCTATTGCAAATTTATTGAATTTAGATTTTTTATGGGTTCACCCTGCTGCCACGGTGCTTGAATCCACCCTGTGTCACTCACTTAATATAATTGATACACCTTGTATTGTTGTGGAAATGGGTGTTGGAATGCGTATAACAAAGGATTATGGAAATCAGCTTCTAAAGGGTATATTTAATGTTATGAAAAAATTAAAAATATGGTCAGGAGAAACTAAAAATGCTGATAGTTATCGCAAAGCTATTAATTCAATGGAACATGAAGTGTTCTTTTTGAATTCCTCTGCTTCAGGTATTTTTGTTCCATCTATAGATCACTGTACAACTGTAAAAAAAGGAGATAAAATAGGAAATATATTGGATCCTTTAGAAGGAAAAATAAAAGAAAAACTTATATCTCCCTGTAATGGAATGGTATTTACCCTAAGGGAATATCCAATAGTTTATACAGGATCCCTTGTAGCAAGGTTGATTGGAGAGGAGATTATATCAAATGAAAAGGGAAATAATATTTAGACTGGAGTCTCCTTATAGAGATACTATGAGAATTACCGCTTTTAGATTTGGTGATTATGAAAATAAAAATTCTGAAAAGGCCTGTGCAATTGTTGGTGCTACCCGTGGAAATGAAGCACAACAGATATATGTTTGTTCTCGCCTAGTAGAAGTATTTAGAAAACTGGAGGAAAAGGGTAAAATAGCTTCAAATAAGCAGATATTAGTAATTCCCACAGTAAATAATTATTCCATGAATACTAATAAGAGATTTTGGTCCTTAGATAATACGGATATTAATAGAATGTTTCCTGGCTATGATTTAGGTGAAACTACCCAAAGAATTGCCTATAATGTATTTGAACAGGTTAAAAATTATACTTATGGAATACAGTTCCCAAGTTACTATATGCCTGGTGAATTTATACCTCATATTAGAATTATGCATACAGGTTACGAAAAAGCTGAACTTGGGAGGGAGTTTGGACTGCCTTATGTGTATATTCGTGACAGCAGGCCTTATGACACTACTACTTTAAATTATAACTGGCAATTGTGGAATACCTCGGCCTTTTCACTTTATGCTGGAAAGACTACACAAATTGATGAATCTGCTGCAGAAATGGCTATTAGAGCTGTAATACGATTTTTAAATAAAATGGGTGTATGTAATTGTTCTGTAGAAAAAGGATTTGTTTCTGAGGTGATTAATTCAAAATATGTTTCTTCAGTGATTTCAACTAAAGGAGGAATTTTTCAGAGAATAAAAAGAGCTGGGCATCATGTGATTAAAGGGGAATTGCTTGGAAGAATTATGGATCCCTATGATGGGTCAGTACATGAAGAACTTTTTGCTGGTGTAGATGGCTTGATTTTCTTTGTATGCGATAGTCCTTTTGTCTATGAAAGTACATATGTATATAAAATAATTCCATCAGAAATGTAAAGTTCAATAAATTAATTAGTAACTTTTAAAATCTCAATAGAATTAATAAAATAGCTTATTCTATAAATTTATTTTAGAATAAGCTATTTTATTTTGCACATTGTTATAAAAATGTTCCTAAACATTAATGAGAAGAATATTATTATATTATAGAATCTTTTATCCTATAGTAGCTGCTGGAATTTTTGCTTAATTTTATACACAGCACTGCCAGAAGATTTGTATAAACAGAGTTCTTTGCTTCAGATGGAGTTTTTTTCTACAACTGAAACTTAGAAATCATTATACGAGGGACGTAGCAGCCCTTATCTCCCACTTTGATAGAAGCTGGGAGTTATCGGATAAGTTTTAACTCAGTAAGATTTATTGATAGAAGAAGATTGTTTAATTTTATTCTTTAAATAAATCCACGCAACTTCTCTTTATAAAGTATTATGATGGGATATTTATGAATAGCAGGGAGGGATAGTATGAAAAGAGAATTAACTCCTAAAGATGTAATATACAATGTGCATATAGATGGTGATGAAAATTTTGATAATAATATAATGCCTCAATATGAAGATATATACAGCAAATTGAGTCAGGTAATTAATATTGATAAGTACGGATATAATGTCTATATTGTTGATAATTTTACTAAAGAAAAGTTAGATGATATTATTATATATGTAAAAAAACTATATAAGGATAAAATTAATCCTAAGGATATTTGTTATGCGGTAAGTAAAGATGAAAAATCCCCGGTAGCTATTACTATTGACAACGGAAAGGGAATTCTATTTAAAGAAACAGTAGAAGAGATTAAAAAGCTCTATATGACTTTTATATATAATTTTTATAATAGCAGCAGTAATAAAGAAAAGGAATTAATAATAGATAGGATTCAAAGGAAGAAAAATGAACTTATAGATACTCTCATTGAAAGAAGTCATAGTGAAGGCTTTGAAATTAAAATCACTGATGGTGGTTTTAGTTTTATACCAATGAAAGAAAATAAACTGATGACAGAAAGTGACTATGATGTATTAAGTGCCTCTGAAAAGGAAGGTATACTGAGTAAAATAAAAAGACTCAGAAGTACATCCAAGGATATATTAGAAGAGCTTAAAAATATAGAAAAGATGGAAATACAAAAGATAAAAAATATATTTAAGGATTACTTTGACAGCAAGTTGAATATATCCAAAGATGAGTATATTGCAAGATTTGAAGATGATAAAAAGATATATGAGTATATAAAAAATATGTTTGAAGATATAGAAGAAAGTGTTATAGACAACTATAGTATAAATTATGAAGAAGATGAAGAAAATATCATAAGTATAATATCAAAATATGCTGTAAATGTGCTTGTGGATAATAGCAAAAATAAGAATGCACCAGTTATCTACGAGGAGGATCCTAATTTAAACAATCTTATAGGAACTATTGAATATGAAAATCATAATGGAAGTTATATTACAGATGTGAATCTTATAAAGGCGGGATCAATTTTAAAGGCCAATGGAGGATGTTTAATAATTAGGATGGATAATTTAGTAAATAATCTTTCTGCCTATTATTATTTAAAAAAGGTATTATTAAATGAAAAAGTTACTTTTAATTACAGTAAAGGTTACTTGGAACTTATAACATTAAATAGTTTAAGTCCAGAGCCTATAAGAATTAAAGAAAAAATTATTGTAATTGGTGATTATAACACTTATCATATGTTATACAATTATGATAATGATTTCAGAAATATTTTTAAAATCAAAGCAGAATTTAAATCAGATATAAGAATAAACAGCAAAAACAAAGCTATTTTTTTTAATTATATAAAAAGATGTTTAAAAAACAATAATATTAAATCCATGACTTCTTTGGCCATAGACAAATTGGCAAAGCATCTATCAAGGAAGGCTGAGAATAGAAATAAATTATATTTAGACAGCCTAGAGATTGATAAAATATTGATGATGGCTAATAGTAGTTCAGAAAAGAACAATAGAAACAAGATTATAGGGGAAGATGTATTAAATGCTATTTATGGTTCTAGCATATTGGAAGATGAAATTCTTGAAATGTATGAAGAAAATAAAATATTATTAGATGTAAAAGATAAAAAGATTGGTCAAATAAATGGTTTATCTGTGATTGATACAGGATATATGAGCCTTGGAAAACCTAATAGAATAACTTGTACTTGTTATAAGGGAAATGGAAATATTATTGATATTCAAAAAGACAGCAATTTAAGTGGAAATATTCATTCAAAATCTATCAATATATTAAAGGGATGGATAAATAATGCTTTGGGAAATTATAAAAGTTTAAGTGTGGATTTTCATTTGTGTTTTGAACAACTTTATGGAAAAATAGAAGGGGATAGTGCATCGGTGGCAGAAGTATTATGCATGATTTCATCTCTTAGCAGAATACCCATAAGGCAGAATATGGCAGTTACCGGTTCTATAGATCAATTTGGTGAAGTGCAGCCCATAGGTGGAGTTAATGAAAAAATTGAAGGCTTTTTTAATGTATGTAAAATACTTGATAGTGTTGACAGTAAAGGAGTATTAATACCAGAGAGAAATATAGACAGCATAATTCTCAAGGATGAAGTTGAAGAGGCCATAAGAAGTAATAAATTTCATATATATACTATGGAGAATATATATGATGCCATGGATATAATGATGGGAAATGACTCATTGGATTCATACAAAATTATAAAGTTTGCTGAAAATGAGATGAATAAGTATAGATTACCTTCACAATAAAATGTATAAGTAAATCCAAACTGCTCATAATAATTGTGAATAAAATTTATTTGAGCAGAGGGGTCGCATATGAGAAAGAGAATAAAATTATTTTGGATTACTTTTTTTATAGCCATTTTTTCATTAAGCTTTATTTTTGAAAATGTCAATGCAGTGTCATTTGCACCTAAAGAATTGAGGTTAACTCTTAATGCAAATAATACTGTTACACTACCGAAAAATTTTAGAAAGACTACAGACAGTGATAAGATAAAAGATATTGATAAGTCAGTAAATTTAGAAGGCATGAATAAACTGAATATATCTGGAAGTGGCCAATTTTCTGAAAAGGGACTAGAGATGGCTAAGGAAAATATAGGAGAAAAGGTTCCAATAACAGTAGTAGATTTGAGAGAAGAATCTCACGGATTTTTAAATGGTAATGCTATAAGTTGGACTGATGGCCATAATAAAGCCAATAAAGGATTAATTGAGGCACAAGTTATAAAAGATGAGAATGAAAGATTAAAGAAGCTTTCAGAGGAAAAAACTGTTGAAATTAAAAACAGGACTTTAAATGTGGAAAAAGTTGAAAATGAAGAAAACTTAACTAAAAAACATGGTATATCCTATACTAGAATAACTGTTACAGATAAGGAGGCACCGTCTAAAGAAGCGGTAGATGAATTTGTGAATTTTGCCAAATCAGTACCTAATTCCGGATGGCTTCACTTTCACTGTAAGGCTGGCAAGGGAAGGACCACTACCTTTATGGCTATGTATGATATGATGAAAAATGCGAAAAATGTTTCTTTTGAAGATATAATAAAAAGGCAATTTTTATTAGGTGGAGAAAATCTGTTAAAGCGTACTACTGTAGAAAATATTAAAGGCACAAGAGCAAAATTTTTAAAGAATTTTTATGACTATTGCAGGACAAATAATGATAATTTCAATACTACCTGGGAGCAATGGTTAAAAAACAATCCTGATAATTCTAGATAGATGTAGTTCTTTCAGTTAGGTCTAAGATAAAAAGAAATACTATAAAATTCACAATATTTTATAGTATTTCTTTTTTAGTAATAGAATGTTACTCATCAATTATACATATATTGTTTTTTTTTGTTGCCACATATAGATAGCAGGGATTTTGTATACAAAATATATAGGCTACATCTTTATGCATATATTTAACTACTCCGTATAATCCATTCCACTCGTTATCATCATTTAATCTGACAATACTTCCTACGTTCATAATACTAATACAGCACATCCTTTTAATGAATATCATTATCTTTTAAATTATCGTTTTTTTCTTTTAAAATAGCTTCTATTTTTCTATCTGCATTACTTGCAACCCTGCACAAGGATAGAATAGTTAGTATAAATAATATGGATATTATTATAAATATATATTTCATGATATCACTCCTGTAAATTTACTAACTATTATATATATTGGCAAGTATTTCGTTTTTTATACCTTAATATTAAAAATTTTAAATTACTATTTTATCACAATAAAATAAGTCTTTAAATACTATCTATCTACAAATTATAATTACAGACAAATAATAAATTTAAAGACTTGTTCTGCTACAATGTTTTAATATTAATTTTAAAAACTGCTGTTATTTTATTATACGTTAAATCTAAAGTTAACTACATCTCCATCTTTCATTATGTAATCTTTTCCTTCTAATCTATAGAGACCTTTTTCCTTTGCTGCAGCTTCTGACCCGCAATTGATTAAATCCTCGTAGGATACAATTTCAGCTCTTATAAAACCTCTTTCTATATCTGTATGGATTTTACCAGCAGCTTTAGGTGCCTTAGTGCCATTAGTTATAGTCCAGGCCCTTACTTCATCAGTTCCAGCAGTTAAGAAGCTCATTAGTCCTAAAAGTTTATAGCTGGAGGCTATCAATTTGTCCAGGCCAGATTCTTCTAAACCATATTCTGAAAGCATTTCCTTTTCTTCTTCTTCCGTTAAAGTTGAAAGCTGTTCTTCAAGACTGGCACATACTGTAACTATTTCAGACTTTTCAGAATTTGCTAATTCTCTAACTTTTTTTACAAATTCATTTTCAGCATTACCTGATAATAGATCATCTTCTGAAATATTTGCAGCGTATAAAACTGGTTTTGAAGTAAGTAAAAATAACTCCTTAACAAATAGCTGCTCATCCTCTGTTAAATCTAAAGTTCTTACTGGCTTGCCTGATTCCAAATGACTTTTGATTTTCTCCATAATTTCCATTTCTGCTTTAGCTGTTTTATCTCCAGAACGAGCTAATTTTATTGATTTTTCCATCCTTCTTTCAAGTACTTCTAAATCAGAAAATACCAATTCAAGGCTTATAGTTTCAATATCACGTATAGGATCTACAGAACCTTCTACGTGGACAATGTTTTCATCTTCAAAACATCTTACTACATGAACTATAGCAGCAGATTCTCTTATATGGGATAAAAATTTATTCCCAAGTCCTTCTCCTTTGCTGGCACCTTTTACTAAACCTGCTATATCATAAAACTCAATACTGGCATGAACCTTACGTTTTGAGTTATACATCTTTTCAAGAACATCCAGTCTTTTGTCAGGAACATCAACTACACCTACATTTGGTTCTATTGTACAGAATGGGTAATTAGCTGATTCAGCACCGGCCTTAGTTATGGCATTAAATAATGTGCTTTTTCCAACATTTGGCAATCCTACAATTCCTAATCTCATTTATGTACATTCCTTTCTATTACCTTTATATAATACCTAATAATTATACTCTACAATACTATACATTTCAATTTATTAATGGGATTTGGAATTAAGTTAGGCAGTAATAGGGGAAAAGTGTGTATTAACATTAAAGTTTAAATAAAATTCACTAAATAATTTAAAAATATTTAATAGTAAAGAAGGATTTTTTATATTATTATAGAATAGTAGAGTAAAGTGGTTATAAGTGGTTAAAAGTGGAGTGAAATAGCAAAGAGGTGTAATTGGATGTTCATAGGGGAATATCAGCATGCTATTGACAGTAAAAATAGAATTATAATTCCATCAAAATTTAGAGAAGAATTGGATGATACCTTTGTTCTAACTAAGGGTCTAGATGGATGTTTATATGCTTATCCTATGGACGAATGGAAGGCTTTAGAGAATAAATTAAAGAAGCTGCCGCTTACAAACCGCAATGCCAGGGCATTTGTGAGATTTTTCTTTTCGGGAGCTAATGAAATAACTTTAGATAAACAGAGTAGAGCTCTTATTCCTCAGAGTTTATTAGAATATGCTTCTATAATTAAGGAAATAGTAAGTATAGGAGTTTCTACACGAATTGAAATTTGGAGCAAAGAAAAATGGAAAGAATACAATGAATCCGATATAGACATGGACGAAATTGCAGAGCAAATGGGTGAACTTTTCACCTGATTAACTTGGCGTAAGTCTCCCATGCACTCTGTGAAAGTGAGAGTTCAACGCCAAGTAAGCCATGCATTTGCAGTTCTAAAATTCAGATGGGGTAAAAGAATCCCCACCTGAATTAAGAACTTGCTTCAATTTAACACCTGTTAAAGACAAGGAGATAATTATGAATTTTAAGCATATACCAGTTTTACTAGATGAATGTATAGAGGGATTAAATATAAAGGAAGATGGTATTTACATTGACTGTACTTTAGGAGGTGCAGGCCATTCCAGTGAGATAATTAAAAGGTTATCAGAAAAGGGAAGATTAATTGGAATAGATCAGGATACAGACGCAATTAATGCAGCTTCAAAAAAATTAGCTGATTATGATAATGTAACTTATGTTCATAACAATTTTTATAATATAAAAAATATTTTAGATGAATTAAATATTGATAAAGTAGATGGAATATTAATGGATTTAGGAGTATCAAGTTATCAATTGGATGAAGCTGAAAGAGGATTTAGCTATATGAATGATGCTCCTTTGGATATGAGAATGAACAGAGAAAGCAATATATCCGCTTATGAAATAGTAAATAACTATGAAGAAGCGGATTTATATAGAATAATTAAAGCTTATGGAGAAGAAAAGTTTGCAAAGAGAATAGCTTCATTTATTGCCAAAGAAAGAGAAGAAAGACCAATAAGAACTACTTTTGAGCTGGTAGATATTATAAAATCAGCTATTCCGGCTAGATTTAGAAGGGAAGGTCCTCATCCTGCGAAGAGAACTTTTCAGGCAATACGTATTGAGGTTAATAAGGAATTGGAAATATTAAATAAGGCCATAGAGGATGCAGTAAGTAAACTAAATAGGGGAGGAAGGATAGCTATAATTACTTTTCATTCTCTAGAAGATAGAATAGTAAAGACAAAATTTAAAGAACTTGAAAATCCTTGTGAATGTCCTAAAGATTTTCCAATATGTGTATGTGGTAAAAGTCCCAAAATAAAAATTTTAACAAGAAAACCAAAAGAAGCTAATGAATATGAATTGGAAATTAATCCAAGAAGTAGAAGCGCTAAACTTAGAATAGGGGAGAAAATTTAATTTAAATACAAAAATAATTATATTTTAAATAATGCATAGGGGTGAAAATATTGATATTAAAAGAAAAAAGCTATATAAATAATGGAAGCAGTGCACTGCAGCCAGAGAGAAAACATTATGGGGAAGAGGATAAACGTTTAATACAGGAGGAAAATAAAAGACGAAAAAAATTAAAACAATCTAAGTTAAAATATCAGGCTAAAATAATGATTGGCATAGCATTAACTTTTATTGTAGGTTTTACTATAATTTATAGATATTCTGTAATATATAATATGGAAAAAGAACTATCAGCTGCTACGGCTAAGACTAATAATGCCATAAAACAAAATGAGAATTTAAAATTAGAGTTAATGGAATATAATCAGATACAAAACATAAAAGAAAGAGCATCCCATATGAATATGGTACAACCAGATAAAAACAAAGCTGTAGAAGTAGATTATGATAGACAAACTCTTAAAACAGATAAAAGTGTTGAAAATGAAAAAGATAAATCTATATTGGAAATATTAAAAAGCAAGATTTTCTAATATATACATAAACTTTAATTGTTTATTAATAAATTCATGGTAATATTTCTATAGGATATCTAATAATTATTACTAAACATAAAAAATGTTAGTTTAGTGTAATGGAGGTATCTGAGTTTGAGTAAAAGAACATATAGAGACCATGTTATGATAAAAAATAGATTATTTTTTGTATTGATTATTTTTATCATTATATTTGCTTTACTGGTTTGCAGATTGTTTAAAGTAAATGTTATTTTGTCTCCTAAGTACAAAAAAATGGCTGTTGATCAATGGACAAGCGAAGTAAAAATATCTGCAAAGAGAGGAAAAATACTGGATAGAAATGGACAAGAATTGGCAGTTAGTGGGAATGTGTATAGAGTTGATTTGGATCTAAGTACTATAAGAGCTGATTTGAATTCTACTAAGAAGATGGACATGAATACTTTAGCTCAAAAGCTGGCGGAAGCTACTGGTAAAAAAACTGAAGATGTAAATAAGCTATTAAACTACAAACTTCCAAATGGAAATCCTGCAGGATCTGCTACTTTGGCTAGAAGAGTTGAAAAAGATGTAGCAGACAAAGTATCTGATATAAAAGTAAATGGGATTATTGTTTCACCAGATACAAAGAGATACTATGTAAATAATAATTTTTTGGCCCAGGTAATTGGACATACTAATTCCGATGGTAAGGGTTTAACTGGAGTTGAATTGGAGTATGATAATTATTTATCTGGAACTCCAGGAAAGAGGATTGCTGAAATAGGTAAAAATAGTAAAGATTTGCCCTATACTATTTCCGATTATACAAAGCCTTCTAATGGAAAAGATGTAGTACTTACTATTGATGAAAATATTCAGGAATTTGCAGAAAAAAATGCTCAACAGGCACTTAGTGATAATAAAGCTAAAGCAGTTTCAATTGTAGTTGCTAATCCTAAAAATGGAGAAATTTTGGCTATGGTAAATAAACCAGATTATAATCCAAATGATCCTTGGGAGAAGGGAAAAAGTTTCAATGAACTTCAAAGTGAATGGAGAAATAGGGCTGTTAATGATGCTTATGAACCTGGATCAATTTTTAAAGTTATAACTGCGACAGCAGCTATGGAAGAAAAAGTAGTAAAAGAGACGGATCAATTTAATTGTACTGGTGCTATAACCATTGCAAATAAGATAATACATTGCTGGAAGCGTACAGGACATGGCCAGGAGAGTTTTGTAGATATAATAAAGAACTCTTGTAATGTGGGATTTGCAACTCTTGGTCAGAGACTTGGAGCTGCTAATTTGAATAAGTGGATTAATAAATTTGGCTTTGGCCAAAAGACGGGCATAGATTTACCTGGAGAAGCCAAGGGGATAGTTAAGGCAACAAATAAAATTACTCCTGTAGATGTAGCTACAATAGCTTTTGGTCAGGCCAATACAGTATCCATGGTTCAATACTTAAGTGCTTTTAATGCAGTAGCTAATAATGGAGTATGGGTAAGACCTCATGTAATGAAAAAGATAGTTCATTATGATTCAAATAACAAAGAAATTATAGATAAAAATTATGATGACTATGGTACTAAAAAAGTGGTAGATGAAAATGTGGCAAAAGAGCTTAGAGGTTATCTTGAAAAGGTAATATCGGAAGGTGGAGGTAAAAAGGCCTTCATTGATGGCTATCATATAGCTGGGAAAACTGGTACTGCACAAAAACCTAATCCTAAGGGCGGCGGTTATGAATCTGGAAAATATGTGGCATCTTTTGCTGGAATGGCACCGGCTGAAGATCCACAGGTTACTGTAATGGTATCTATTGATGAGCCAGATCCTTCAAATTATTACGCAGGACAAATAGCTACGCCAGTGGCTAAACAGATGTTCAGTGATATATTCAATTATCTAAATATAAAAACTGAGGCTTCTAATGAGGATGTAACAAAAAGTATGTTAAATGATGTAGTAGTTCCAAATGTAAGGGGTATGAAAATATCTGATGCACAGAAAATATTGAAGGAAAATAATTTAACTTTTGATGCAGATCAAAATGGTGACTATGTTACAAATATGACGCCTCTTCCAGGAGCTACTGTTAAAGAGGGAACAAAAATAATACTTTACACTGGCAGCAGTCCAAATTATAATAATAAAGACATAGAAGTACCAGATTTGGATGGATTAAGCAAAGAAAAAGCTTCACAGATCCTTGAGGAGTTAGGATTAAAGGCCAATTTTTCAGGCCAGGGAATGGTATCTGAACAGGATATAACGGAAGGAACAAGAGTTCAGAAGGGAACTACAGTGAATTTGGAACTTGAAATTATAGGTGATTAATTTGTATAAAAATCAGTAGTTAATTCAATAATGTCTAATAGACAGCACAATACTATATATAGTATTGTGCTTATTTAAAGAGGAAGTGATAGTATGAAACTGGAAAATATATTTGAAGGTATTAAATACCAGGTAGTAAAAGGACATATAAATTTAAATATTAATAAAATAGAATACGATTCTAGAAATGTAACTAAAGATGATCTATTTATCTGCATAGAAGGTTTCAGTACAGATGGACATAAATATATTGGCAATGCAGTAAAAAGTGGAGCCACAGCTATTGTCTGCACAAAAATTCCAAAGGATTTACCGAATTGTACTGTAATCCATGTGGAAGACAGCAGGAAGGTATTGGCACTTACAGCAGCCAATTTTTATGGTCATCCTGTTGAAAAGTTAAAGATGATTGGAATTACTGGAACTAATGGCAAGACTACATCTACCTATATGATTAAATCTATTTTGGAGAATGCAGGACATAAAGTAGGTCTTATAGGTACCATTGCCAACTATATAGGAGATAAAAAGATATTAGCTCATAGAACTACGCCAGAATCTTTAGAACTCCATAAACTCTTTAAAGAAATGGTAGATAGTGGGGCTGAATATTGCGTTATGGAAGTTTCTTCTCATTCTCTGTATTTAAATAGGGTTTATGGAATAGAATTTAATGAGGGCATATTTACTAACCTTACTCAGGATCATCTGGATTTTCATAAAACTTTTGAAAATTATTATAATGCAAAGCTCATATTATTTAAAAACAGTAAAGATGCTATAATTAATATGGATGATGATTATGGAAAAAGAGTATATGATGATTTAAGCTGCAATAAAATTACCTATGGGTTTAAAAAACATGAGGATGTAGAAGCAAAAGATATAAAAATGCATTCCAGGGGAATAGATTTTAAAATTAACTATAAAAATGAATCTGTTTTTGTTAATTTAAATATTCCTGGAAGATACAATATATCCAATGCCCTCGGAAGTGCTGCAGCATGTCTATTAGAAGGGATTACATTAAAACAGATAAAGACAGGATTGGAAGCATTAAAGGCAGTTCCAGGAAGGTGTGAAGCTGTTGGTACAAATTTTGACCTTGGGTTTGATATAATTGTAGATTATGCACATACTCCTGATGGTCTTGTGAATATACTTAAAACAGCTAGAGAATTTACAAAGGGAAGGCTTATTTCTGTTTTTGGATGCGGCGGAGATAGAGATAAGACAAAAAGACCTATAATGGGAGGAATTGGAAGTCAACTTAGCGATATTGCAATAATAACTTCTGATAATCCAAGAACTGAAGAACCAATAAGCATAATAAATGAAATAGTCAAGGGTATAAGTAAAGACAACTATATAACTATAGAAAATAGAAGAGAAGCAATAAAAAAGGCAATTTCCATGGCAAATAAGGATGATGTTATAGTAATTGCAGGGAAAGGTCATGAAGACTATCAAGTTTTAAAAGAAGGTACAATTCATTTTGACGAAAGAGAAGTTGTTGATGAAATCATAAAGGAGCTGTTTTAATTGGAATATAAATTTCTTAGTTCTATTGTGGAGGCAGTAGAAGGTAAATTATTGATAAAAGGTTCTAAAGAGGCATTTAATCATGTAAGTATAGATACTAGAAAAATAGAACCGGGAAGCATTTTTATTGCAATTAAAGGTGATAAATATAATGCCAACGAATTTGTGGCAGAAGCAAGTAAAAAAGGCGCAGGACTTTGTATTGTAGATGAAATAAAATTTAAAGAAGAGGATATATCTAAAGATACTTCAATTATAATTGTAGAAAATACCAGAAAAGCATTATTAAAATTAGCTGAATTCTATAGGAGTACCCTTGATATAAAAATTGTGGGGATTACCGGTTCTACAGGAAAAACTACCACTAAAGATATGACCTATGCCATTTTATCACAGAAATATAAGGTGTTTAAAACAGAGGGGAATTTTAATAATGAAATAGGTCTCCCTCTGATGATTTTTAATTTAGATAAAAGCTATGATATAGCTGTACTTGAAATGGGAATGAGTAATTTTTTTGAAATTCACAATATGGCAAAGGCAGCAAAGCCGGATATTGCACTTATAACTAACATAGGAATATCCCATATAGAAAATCTAAAGACCAGAGAATATATACTTCAGGCTAAATTAGAAATAACAGATTATTTTAATTCAAATTCAACCCTTATTTTAAATTCAGATAACGATATGCTTTCAAAGGTAAATAGGGAAGATAAAATATACAAAATTATAAGTACTAGCACAGAATCGGATTGTGAGCTGAAGGCTGAAAATGTAAAACTTAAAGAAGCAGAAGTTGTCTTTGATATATCTAGAGATAATAAAGTGGTATTTGAAGGCTTTAAGGTAGGCTTACCTGGAAAACACAATATATCTAATGCCTTACTTGCTATTGCCTGTGGTGAAGCCTTTGGATTGACCTACGAGGAAATGAATAGGGGGATGGAAGGCCTTAATATGACTTCTATGAGGTTAGATATAATTAAAGGTAAAAAATACACAATAGTTAATGATTGTTATAATGCCAGTCCCGATTCAATGATAGCGGCAATTGATGTTTTAAAAAATATAAGGGGAAAAAGAAAAATAGCAGTTTTAGGAACTATGAGAGAATTGGGTGAAAAAGCTTATGATGCCCATAGAGAAATAGGTACCTATGCAAAGAAAAATTCAGTAGATTTACTAATAGTATTGGGAGAGTTTGAACAGGCCTATAGGGAAGGCTTTCAAAACAGTGAGAAGATAAAAAAATTTAATTCCACAGAAGAAGCTTCCGAATTTCTCGATAAGTTTATAAAAGAGGATGACGTGGTGCTGGTGAAGGCATCAAGGGCAATGAAATTTGAAAAAATAGTTTCTCATCTTGAGGAAAACAACTAATTAAACAATGGATAAATTTATACTATTAAAATGAAATTGCACAGTGTTTTAGATGCTTTAAAATATTTAAACAATTTAGAAAAGGAGATGCAATTATGAGTGCAATAATATATTCTGTATTGGTAGCATTTTTGATTTCTTTGCTGCAGGGACCTATATTAATACCTATACTTCATAAACTAAAATTTGGACAAAATATAAGAGAAGAGGGACCTAAAAGTCACAGAAAAAAAGCAGGTACACCCACTATGGGAGGATTAATATTTATATTTACTACTGCTATAACTATGTTTATTATGAAGAATAACATAGCGTCAAATAAGACGGCAATATTTGCATTTATATGTCTTGTTGCATTTGGAGTTATAGGATTTTTAGATGATTTTCTAAAAATAGTACATAAGAGAAATGAAGGGCTTACAGCTAAGCAGAAATCACTTCTTCAGCTTATAGTTTCCTTGGGAATTGCATATTATTCCTATATAACCGTAGGAACTGATATATATATACCTTTTTTTAGAATAACTTTACAGTTAAATCCTGTAGTTTATATGATTTTTATAGTGTTTTTTATGGTGGCAATAACTAATGCAGTAAATCTAACAGATGGATTGGATGGATTGGCAACTTCTGTAACGCTGCTTGTAATGACCTTCTTTACCATAATAAGTTTTGCCTGGCATTCCTATGAGCTTGCCATATTTTGCGGCATTATGGCAGGAGCTCTGTTGGGATTCTTGAAATATAATACTTTTCCAGCACAAATTTTTATGGGAGATACAGGATCTTTGGCCCTTGGCGGAGCAATAGCTGGTATAGCTATTATACTAAAATTGCCAATAGTGGTTATAATAGTAGGAGGAATATATGTACTTGAGACAGTTTCAGTAGTTATACAGGTAACTTGTTTTAAACTTACAGGTAAAAGAGTATTTAAGATGGCTCCTATCCACCATCATTTTGAACAGCTTGGATGGCACGAGACTAAAGTAGTAGCTGTGTTTTCAATTGTAACTGTTATACTATGTCTCATATCGCTTTTATCACTTTAGTTATATTAAATAAATGATTGGTCTTTTACCTGTTATTTATTTTGATATATTTTAAGAAATATTTTGGAGGTATGTTATGAATAAACCTAAACTTTTTCAAAAGGTAGAGGTTGACTTTGTTTTACTGGCCACGGTGTTATTAATTTTAGCAATTGGTATTATAATGGTGTACAGCGCAAGTTCCTATAGTGCACTTAATAATCCTTCCCTTAATGATGATATGTACTTTTTAAAAAAACAAGGTATCTTTGCCATTGCAGGTATTGTAATGATGCTTATTGTTGAAAAGATTGATTATCACAGAATAAAAGGAGCAACAAATATTATAGTACTTATAACTATAATTCTTCTGGGTATAGTGCTTTTTTGTCCACCAGTAAATGGTGCCAGAAGGTGGATACCTCTTGGACCTCTTGGAAACCTTCAGCCCTCTGAAATTGCAAAGTATACTGTGGTATTATTACTTGCAAAGGGAATAGAGAAAACTGGTGAAAATATTAAAAAATTTTTCCCAACGGTAGTTATATATCTATTTGTGGCAGCTTTTTTTGCAGGTTTTGTATACATAGAAAAGAATTTAAGTATAGCAACTGTAATTATGCTTGTTAGCTTAATAATAATATATGTAGGTGGTGCAAAAGGCTGGCAGCTTGGATCTATAATATTTTCTCTTATACCTTTAGGTTTTATATTTATTAAGGCAGAGCCTTATAGATGGGCAAGGCTTATGTCTTTTAGAGATCCTTGGAAAGATGCGAAGAATGTAGGATATCAATTAGTTCAATCACTTTTAGCTTTAGGCTCTGGAGGCGTAATGGGACTTGGACTTGGACAATCAAGGCAAAAGGCTTATTATATACCAGAACCTCACAATGATTTTATTTTTGCAATTATAGGTGAAGAACTGGGCTTTGTAGGTTGCGTGGTTATAATATTATTGTTTTTAGTTTTAATACAGAGGGGTATTAAAATTGCAATTCATGCAAAAGATATGTATGGAACATTAATAGCAGTGGGAATAACATCTGTATTAGCAGTTCAGGCTATAATAAATATAGCTGTTGTTACAGGCTCTATACCAGTTACTGGTGTACCACTGCCGTTCATAAGTTATGGAGGATCCTCTCTGGTAGTTAATTTGATGGCTGTAGGTATTTTGCTAAATATATCTTCACAAACTAATAAATAGAAAATATAGCATTGCTTGCAAGCAATGCTATATTTATATAAAATTATATAAATTTTGCTGTTTAAATGAGTGGTATTATGTGGTATTATTAAATAGTCAATTGATATATACTTAATGTTTCATTGTGTTTTTAATATTTCTAATTAATAGGTGAGTACATGGAAAAGAGTAAAAATGAACTTATAGAGAAGAGAAGAAAAAAGAGAAGATTTAAAAGAGTTTTTTTTATTATGATACTGCTGATTGCAGTACTTGTCACTTTATGTTTAAAATTAACATATTTCAATATAAAATATATTAATGTATCAAACAACTATACTATAGCCTCTGAGGAGATAGTTAAAGAATCAGGAATACAAAAGAATACAAATATATTTTATATGAATAGCAAAAATATTAAAAATAATATTTTAAATAATCCCTATATACTCAGTGTAGATATACATAAAAAACTTCCCAATACAATAAATATTAATGTAAATGAAAGAAAGGCTGTTTTTTATGCACAAAATAATAATAATAAATTTGCTGTTATAGATAGAGCTGGCACAGTACTTGAGATTAAAGATAATATTGATAATATGAATCTTATAAAAATTGTTGGTATAGATACTTCAAAAATTTCTATTGGAAAAGTGGTCTTAAATGACAATAAAAAACTTTATATAATAAATAGTCTTACAGATATTATAATGAATAACCAGGTGTGTAAAAATATTAAAGTGGTAAATATAACCGATACTATGGATCTAGAGACTTATTACAATAATATGTGTATTAAACTTGGTTCTAGTGAAAATCTGCAAAAAAAGTTGAATAGGGCTATTAATATAATAAATGATAGAAATTTATCCGCCTCAAAGGGATATGTAGATGTAAGTTTTAATGGAAATCCAGTATTTTTTGTTGAAAAGTAGGAGGATATAATATGAAGAGAATAAGATCACAAATAGCTGTAGCCTTGGTTTGCTGTATACTTGGTTTTATGCTTGCCTATCAATTTAGGATAATAAGTCTTCAGGAATCCAATATAAGTCTTCAAGGAGATAGTTCTCAGATAACTAGCCAAGTGGAACAGTTAAACAAGGAAAAAGAGGATTTAAATAAAAAAGTAAATGAGCTTCAGACTAAGTTAAAGCAGTATCAGGATGCAGCAGTCACTAAGAGTGGTGCAGATAAACAAATGATAGATGAATTAAATAATTTAAATGCACTTATAGGTAGTGAAGATGTACAGGGTCAGGGAATTATTATAACCATAACTCCAAGGAATATATTTTCATCAGATATTGATGGTGTGGGAAATGTTATTACAGATAAGGCCCTTACTAATATAGTAAATGAACTACGTTTTGCTGGTGCAGAGGCTATTTCCATAAACAACATAAGGGTAACATCCTATACAGGTATAAAGACATCCGGGGGGGTTTCAAATATTTTTATAGGATCTAGTGATAAGATATCACCCTATGATACCATTACAATAAAAGCTATAGGAAATAAAGAAGATCTTAATTCGGGAATGGTTTTCCCTGGAGTGCTGTATAATAATCCTGATATACCCTCTGCTGCGTATATAGTAGCTACACCACAGAAAAGTGACAATATAAAAATTCCTAAATCTAATAAAGTATTTAATTTTCAATATGCAAGACCAGCAGCTAAGTAATTGTATTTGAAGCAAGTTCTTAATTCAGGTGGGGATTCTTTTATTCCATCTGAATTTTAGAACTGCAAATGCATGGCTTACTTGGCGTTGAACTCCCACTTGAAGAAAAGCAGGCAAAACAAAATTTATTTTGTATTTGGTCGCTTTCACAGAGTGCAAGCAGAGAACCAAAATCTTTTTTTTGATTTTGTGTGAGGGCTGTACAGAGTGCGTAGGAGACTTACGCCAAGTTAGTCAGGTTAAATTATTTGTAATATTTAAGGAGTGAATTCATATGATAGCATTTTTTGGTTTGTTAATAGGAATTATAATAGGTGTCTTTTGGAATGCACCTATTCCAGATAAATTTTCACCTTATATGTCAGTGGCAATATTTGCATGCCTTGATTCTGTATTTGGTGCTTTGAGAGCGGGACTTTCAAAGCAATTCAGAGCCGATGTATTTATTTCTGGTTTTTTTGGAAATGCAGTTCTTTCTGTTGCATTAGTATATTTAGGGGATAAACTAGGAATTCCAATTTATCTTGCAGCTGTTATTGTTTTTGGAAGCAGAATATTTAACAATTTTGCATTGATCAGAAGAAGCTTGTTAGATAGAGGAAAAATTCACTGATGAGGTGATAAAATGAAGAATAATGAATCGACAGTATTTGTATTTGTAGCTTGCATTATAATAGGAATTTTAATAACTTCAAATTTTAATTTTTCCAGAACTGGTACAAGAGTTTTTTTAAATGCAAAACAATATCAGGATCAGTATAATTACAAAAATACTTTACTAAATCAAATTAATGAACTTAGAGACAATTATTTTGATTTGCAAAGTAAAATAGGTAAATTAAGCAATGATAAGAGCAATGAAGATTTAGAAAAAGAATTAAAAAAAGAACTGGATAATGCCAGAATCATTTCAGGAGAAGAGGATGTAGAGGGTCCAGGAATTAAAATAGTGCTTAATGATGACACAGATAAATTTAATGGTACTGTTATACAATCTGAATATGATTTATTAAAACTAATTCATAATTATGATGTAAGCTATGTAGTTAATGATTTACAATTGGCTGGAGCAGAGGCTATTTCGGTAAATGGGCAGAGGATAGCAAGTACTACAGAAATTTATTGTATAGGGGCATTTATTAGAGTTAATGGTGTGCAGGTAGCTTCTCCGTTCTATATAGATGCTATAGGAGATAAAGATAAGCTTAAGGATTATATGATGTCAAGTAACAATTATCTGTATACAATGATCAATAGGGGAATAAAAGTAAAGTTAACACAAAATAGCAATATAAAGATTAATGGTTATAATGGAGACCTTGTTAATAAGTATTTAAAATCAAGTAATTAACCTTGTTGATTTGATTACAATATTTTACAATTAATTGTGATTTAAATAAAAAATATTTGAGTTTGAAGGGGCTTTATATCAATAATATAATTATATTAAAAAAATTATTGAATAATGAAGGATTTTTCAATTTTATGAAGAATAATATATTTATGAATATCAGACTTAGTTTAATCTATCAATATTGTAAGGAGACGGTGTGATTTTGTCTATAGAAGAAAATATTTGTGATATAAAAAAGCAGCTGCCTAAAGATGTTACATTAATAGCTGTATCAAAAACCAGAACTGTAGAAGAGATTCAAGAAGTATATGATCAAGGAGTAAGAGACTTTGGAGAAAATAAAGTTCAAGAACTTACGGATAAAATAGACAGATTTGATTCCTCTGTCAGATGGCATCTTATAGGTCATCTTCAGACCAATAAAGTTAAATATATTGTTGGTAAAGTTCATTTAATTCATTCTGTAGATAGTATAAAATTGTTAAAGGAAATTGAAAAAAGATATGGAGCTGATAACTTAACAGCGAACATATTAATTCAAATAAATATAGGTAGAGAAGAATCAAAAACTGGTATATTCAAGGAAGATTTACCTGAAATTTTAGAGGCCTGTGAAATTTGTAATAATATAAAAGTTAAAGGACTTATGTCTGTAATTCCAAAGGGTTCAGAGGAAGACTGTAAAAAATATTTTAGAGAAATGCAAAATATATGGCACAGTATAAAGGAAAAAAGTTATAAAAATATTTCTATGGATTATCTATCTATGGGAATGACTCATGATTATAAATTTGCTTTAGAGGAAGGTTCCAACATGATTAGAGTTGGAGAAGGAATATTTGGTAAGAGAAACTATAATAAATAGGAGGAAAACAAAATGGCAAAAATGTTTAATAAGATTATGGGTATTATTGGGCTGGATGATGGAAGTATAGAGGAGGAGTTTGAGCAGGAAGAAGCAATAGATCAAAAAAAAGATGAAGAAGAATTAAGTGAACCAATAGTAAATACTAAGAAAAATAACAAAGTTGTAAATATCCATACAGCTTCTTCTGTAAGAGTGGTTATTTCAAGACCAAAAAGCTATGATGAAGCTACTTCTATATGTGATGATTTAAAGAGCAGACGAATTGTAGTAGTAAATGTAAGTGATTTGGAACCTAAAACAGCTCAGAGATTACTGGATTTTATGGGTGGTGCAAGTTATGTACTTAATGGAGAATTACAAGAAGTTGAAAAGAATGTTTACATATTATCACCTTCCAATGTGGAGGTTTCTAACGAATTACAATCTGAAATTTCAGGTAAAAGCATGTTTACCTGGAATAAATAGAATATTGACATAAAATGAATAAAAATGAATTCTTAAATAGATTTACCAATAAAGATAGGTTAATTTTATCGAATATATTTGATAAAATTAATCTTGCAATTAAAGTGCAGGTACCCATATATACTAATGAGTTTTATACTACGGATATCTGTATAGAGGTGAAAAAGCTGTCAACTTTGCTGGGAGTAAAAATTGAAACTTACGGTATATTTGAAAATAGTGAAAGAAATATGATGGCTTTTTCTTACGAAGGAGATAATTACTGTTATTTTCCACTTAAGCTTATTAAAATAGAAAATAAGTCGAAATTCAATAAATTAAGCCACAAAGACTATTTAGGTGCTATAATGTCTATGGGAGTTAATAGAAATAAGTTTGGAGATTTAATTGTAATAGAAAATTCATGTTATGTGGCTGTTAGTGAAGAGATAGCAAGTTATATTCTAAATAATTTAAATTCCATAGGTAAATGTACCTGTAATATTTGCGAGTTAGAACTTACAAAGTCTAACATACCTAAGATAAAATTTGAAGAGTTAAATATCATTGTTTCTTCTTTAAGATTAGATTGTTTAATAAGTTCCATATGTAATATATCTAGAAATAGAGCAGTTGAATTGATAAATAGAGGAAATGTACTTTTGAATTATGTAACTGAAAAAGAAAAAGATTATAATGTATCCTTTGGTAGCACTATAACTATAAGGGGATATGGTAAATTTAAATTATTTTGTGATACTGGCGTCACTGCTAAAAATAGAATAAAAATTCTAATGAAAAAATTTGTTTGATAGGGGTGGTAATAGTTATGAGATTAACTTCAATGGATATAAATAATAAAGAATTTAAAAAAGTATTAAGAGGATATGATCAAGATGAAGTAGATGAGTTCCTGGATAAAATAGGAGATAATTATGAAGAAATATATAAGGAAAATTCTGCTTTAAAAGAAAAAGTATCTATTTTAAATGAAAAAATTGATCACTATTTGAAAATAGAAGAAACTATTCAAAATACTCTTATATTGGCACAAAATGCTGCAGAGCAGGCTAAACAATCTGCTAAAAAAGAAGCGGAATTAATTATAAAAAATGCAAATGACACTTCACAGAGAATAATAGATAAAGCTAACAGTGAAGTTATAAAGATAAGTGATGATTATGAAACTATTAAACAGGAGTTTATAAAATTTAGGGCAAAGTATAGAAATTTTATGAATACTCAGCTGGATATGTTCAACGATTTGGAAATGGATTTTGAAAAAAATTATAATATAATAAATGAAAAAGAGATTAAGGAAAAAGAAATAGAAAATTACGAGGATAAATCTTTGTCCACTGAATTAAAGGCTTTGGATGATAAAGAAGAAAATTTTAATGATGATTTAAATGAAATAAAAAGTTTTTTTGTAAAAGAATAAAAATTTAATCTCACCTGTAAAGTGGGATTTTTTGTTGTAGAATTTAGGAGGATTTTTATGATAATTGGAATAATTGGAGCAATGGATGAAGAAATAGAACTACTTTTAAAAGAAATAGAACTTAAGAGAAAAGAAGTTAAAGCATCTATGGTGTTTAATTTCGGCAGTCTCTATGGAAAAGATGTGGTAATAGTAAGATGCGGCATAGGTAAAGTCAATGCAGCTGTATGCAGTCAGATATTAATTGATGATTTTAATGTAAATGCTGTAATAAATGTAGGTATAGCTGGTGGTATAGGTAAAGATATTTTCCCTGGAGATATAGTAATTGCAGAAAATTTAATTCAATATGATATGGATACTTCTGCCTTTGGAGATAAAATAGGTCAAATACCTAGACTTGATACCTATGATTTTAAATGTGATAATAAATTAGTAGAATTAGCTAAAGGAGCTTGCAAGAGTTTTGAAAAGAATTTCTTTACAGGAAGAATAGCTACAGGAGATCAATTTGTAGCAGATATAGAAAAAATAAAATGGTTAAATGAGGAATTTGATGCAATTGCTTGTGAAATGGAAGGTGGAAGTATAGCGCAGGTTTGTTATTTGAATAAAGTTCCTTTTGTGGTTATAAGATCCATATCTGACAATGCGAATAATGGAGCTCATATGGATTTTCAGAAATTTACTCCTATAGCAGTTAAAAATTCTACATATATACTTAAAAATATGATAAAAATAATGTAATAAAAAATTTTTCATTTGGCAAAATAATTATGACATACTTGTCTGGTTGTTCATTTTTAGATCTCTTAATACAGGGAGTGATTATTATGCAAATGGAAGAACTTCAATATTTTAAAGAAAAGCTTATTAATGAAAAGAAAAGAGCTAACGATCTTTTAAGACTTATGATCAAGAATGAAACTATTGATTCTAAAAGTGAAATTTCTTCTGAATTATCTTATTATGATAATCATCCATCGGATATAGCTACTGAAATTAACGATATAGAAAAAGGTATGGCTTTTAAAGTGAATGAAGAGTCTATAATTAGAAGAATAGATGATGCATTTACAAGAATTGAAGATGGAAGCTATGGTAAATGTAAATACTGTGGCAAAGATATAGATATGAAAAGGCTTCAAGTTATTCCCTATGCAGAAAATTGTATTGAATGTGAAAAGAAAATTAGTAGTTTAAAACAGAGGGAAATACATGATAGACCTATAGAAGAAAGTGTAATAGGACATCCTTTTAATAAGGGACATCATCATCATATACACAGTTCAGAATTTGATGCTGAAGACAGCTACCAAAGTGTAGAAGTATTCAATAAGATGGAAAATATAGTAGAGTTTTATGATTATGAAGATGAAGAGGGTTATGTAGAGCCTATAGAAAAAATAAGTAACGAACAGTATGAGAACCAATTGCCAGATTAATAAGATAAAGCTTTGGCGGGAGTATTCCCGCCTAGTTTAAATAATAAAAAAATAATAAGTGTATTGTATATTCCTTATTAAAAAAGGATAAGGTGAATTTTATATGGAAATAATTATTATTATAATAGTAAATTTAATTGATAGATTGAGTAAAATTTGGGCAATAAAAACTTTAAGAGAAGGTAATGATGTAGTTATTATTAAAGATATATTCAGTTTATCTTACCTAGAGAACAGGGGGGCCGCCTGGGGAATATTCCAGGGAAAAACTAATTTTTTATTAATAGTGAGCATAGTTATAATTGTAGGAATGATATATTTTATATTTAAATATAGGCCTAAAAATATGCTTATGAGAGTAAGCCTTAGTTTTATAATTGGCGGAGCTGTTGGAAATATGTATGACAGAATGTTTAATAAATATGTAGTTGATTTTATATATTTTCATTATAAGGATATATATAGCTTTCCAACTTTTAATGTAGCTGATATGTCTGTAGTTTTAGGGACTATATTGCTGGCAATATGTCTTATAAAGGATGATAGTAATGGAATATTTTAAGTTTAGGGTAGAGGATTTAAAAGATATTAAGAGATTGGACGTGTTTTTAAAGGATAAGTTCGAAGATAAATCTAGAAGTTATATACAAGGGATAATCGAAAATGGCAATGTTAAAATAAATGATGATAAATTGAAAAAAAGCAATTATAAGTTAAAGCTTAATGATGAGGTTTATGTTAATATACCCGAAAATAAAGAGTTAAATGTAGAAGCAGAAGATATAAAAATTCATATATTATATGAAGACGGTGATGTAATAGTTATAGATAAACCACAGGGGATGGTGGTTCATCCAGCACCAGGAAATTATACTGGTACTTTAGTAAATGCACTATTGTATCATTGCAAGGATTTATCGGGAATAAATGGGGTTAATAGACCTGGAATAGTACATAGAATCGATAAAGATACTTCTGGAATATTAGTTGTAGCTAAAAATGACAAAGCTCATAAATTTTTAGCAGAACAATTGAAAGAGCACACAATGACTAGAGTTTATCTAGCACTGGTTGAAGGAATAATAAAGGTAGATGAAGGTAAAGTAGATGTACCTCTTGGAAGACATCCTGTGGAAAGAATCAAAATAAGCGTGATAAAAGATGGAAGAAATGCGGTTACTCATTACAATGTAATGGAGAGATTTAAAAATAATACTTTGATTGAATGTAGATTAGAAACTGGAAGAACTCATCAAATTAGAGTGCATATGGCACATATTGGTCACCCTCTTGTAGGAGATCCACTCTATGGATATAAAAAGCAGAGGTTTAATTTAAGAGGACAAATGCTTCATGCAAAAAAGTTAGGATTTATACATCCGTCTAAGAGAACTTATATGGAATTTGAAAGTCCAGAACCTCATTATTTTACTAGAATTATAGATATTTTAAGAAATGAATTGAAATAGAAAATATTCTATGATATCATGTTTTTATTATAGTTGATTTAATAAATCCTTTAAATGTACCCGAGAGGTCATAAGGCTATTATTGTCATTTTATATTTCATTGATAATTTTCCTTAACCTTTTTGGGGTTAAGGTTTTTTCATGTTAATTTATTATATTAAATGTAAATAAATAATACAAAACAAACAATTTTGCTTTGTTTTGTATTATTTATTTTAATAGTTATATTTGATTATAAAATATATTTAGAAAGCTTTATCTAAATCTAAAAGGGAGAGTAATATATTATGAAACTTAAAGCTGTATTATTAGATGAAAAATCTATTAAGAGAACTCTAACTAGAATTTCTCATGAGATTATTGAAAAAAATAAAGGAACTGAGGATATGGTTTTAATAGGGATAAAGAGAAGAGGAGTACCTTTAGCGGAGAGAATAGCAAAAATTATAGAAAGTATAGAAGGTAATACTATACCTGTAGCCAGTGTAGATATAGCTTTATATAGGGATGATCTTAAAGACAGTAATGATAATGAGAATATAGTTAATACAGAAGAGTTAGAGATAGATATAAAAAACAAGAAAGTTATATTGGTAGACGATGTGCTTCATACAGGTAGAAGTGCCAGAGCGGCCATAGATGCAATTATAGATTGTGGAAGACCCAAAATGATTCAACTTGCGGCATTAATAGACAGAGGACATAGAGAACTACCTATAAGGGCAGATTATGTAGGAAAGAATGTCCCAACTTCAAATAGCGAAGTTATAGCTGTAAGAGTTTCAGAACTGGATGATAATGATTCTGTGGGAATATATGAGTTATAGCATCAATATGCGGATGTTATTAAAATGGAAATTCGTAAATGTGGGAAAAGACGAAACAAACATCAAAGTGTAAAGTTCAAAGAACAAATATCAAATGGGGAAAGTGTTTTGCACTTTTCCCCAAGGACTATTTAACTGGTGTAAGCTTTTTAGGCATAATATTGACAGTTCTATTGGTTAAATATATGACCATGCCAGGTTTAGCTCCAGAGGGCTTTTTTACATTTTTTACCTCTGTATAGTCTACAGCTACATTATTTGAATGTTTTGCTTTACTATAGTAGGCAGCTAGACCTGCAGCTTCTTCTAGAGTTTTATCAGGCAGAGATTCAGCACGATTTTTAATAATTACGTGAGATCCCGGTATATTTTTCGTATGCATCCAAATATCTTTTTTATCTGCAAATTTCAGCGTAAGATAATCATTTTGAAAGTTATTTTTACCTACGTAGATATCTATTCCATCACTGGATATAAAATGATAAGGTTTTGAAACTTTTGTGGATTTTTTATTGTTTTTCTTATTGAATTTTATATATCCAGTATCAATTAATTCCTTTTTAATTTCCTCAATTTCACTATAGTCCTCACAGTTTTTTATATTGGTAAATACAGATTGAAGATAATCTATCTCCTTGGAATTTGCTTCAAGTTGAATTTTTGCCATCTTTTCTGTGGTTTTAAGTTTATTATATTTTTTAAAATAAGCCTGGATATTTTCCGAAGGAGTTTTATTTTCATTTAATTGTATAGTTATATCTTTTAGATCATCACTATAGTAATTTTGTAAAGTTACATTTTTATCGCCTTTTTTTATTACATATATGTTAGCAGTAAGCAATTCTCCATATAACCTATATTTATCCTTACTTTGGCACTCAATTAATTTCTTATTTAGTATTTCATCTTTTTTTAAACATCTGTCTAAATTTGTATTGACAATTCTTTGAAGGTCTATACTGTGGTTATTAAGCCTATCAGCTTTATCTTTTTCAAAATAAAAGTTTTCCAATAATTCTGAAGAGGAATTATATTTTACTTTATTCATGTGATCTAAACTAGTTAAATCTATGCATGAAAAATCTTTTATAATACCATTTTCAGAATAAATATTGTAGGAGAAATTACAATTTTTTATACTAGTAAAAAGTTTATCTATGTGCCCATAAGCAGTATCAGGATTAATATTGCCTTCTTCAACATTTTGCTGTAATCTAAACATAATTTCCTTAGAAAGAGATTTGCTTACACCTATAAATACTTTAGAACACATTTTTTCATCAATAGGTAAATATCTGTCTGATAAATAGTTTAAAAAATCCTCTCTTGAAAAATTAAAAGGATTTAATCTTTCGCTTTTTGGAGGATATACATATTCTATTCCAGGATAGAGAGATCTAAATCTGTTTATTTCAGGAGTAATATGTTTTATGCTATCCATAACAATATTATCCCTTGCTCTTACTAGCGTTACATTACTATGTCTTCCCATTATCTCGATAATCAATGAATATATGCTGTTAAAACCTAGATCATCAACACTTTGAAAATCAAAAATTATTATTCTATCTGTTTCAATCTGTCTTATATCAACTATTTTTGAATTTAGAAGATATTTTCTAAGTACCATACAGAACATAGGTGGGGTAAGAGGATTTTTTTTACTATTATCTGTAATATGTATCTTAGGATAACTGGAACTAGCACTTATCAAAAGTCTATAATTTTTATTATCAATTCCCCTTATGAGAAAATTTAATTCATCTTTTTCAGGCTGATTTATTTTGCTTATTCTGCTGCCAATGAATTTATTTTTTAGTTCGCATAAAATACTATATATATATATTCCGTCTAGTGCCATTAAAATCATTCCTTCCCAGTAAATATTTTTATATAAAAATTATTAAAAATTGTATACATAAAGCATAAAATTTATTATTATTATTTTATGGAAATGAAAATTAATTATTAGTTTAGAATTAATTTAATTAATCTTAACTGTTTTAGTATAGCATTAATACTGAACATATTCAAATAATAGGCTGGTAAACTAAGTGAAATTTTGTTTGCTGTCTATTTTGTGTGTACTGGGTAAAATAAAGTCTGGAGAGTGATACTATGAATTTTGTAAAAATGCAGGGTACTGGAAATGATTTTGTTGTCTTGGAGGATGGAGATAATAAATTTTTAAATAGAGAAAGTGATATTGCAAAAATAATTTGTGATAGACATTTTGGCATAGGAGCAGATGGCATACTTTTAATCAGAAATAGTGATGTAGCTGATGTGGAGATGGTTATAATCAATTCAGATGGATCCTATGCTGCTATGTGCGGAAATGGAATAAGATGTTTTGCAAAATATGTATATGATGAAGGAGTTATGAAAAAACAAAAAATAAGTATAAAAACTGGCGATGGTATAAAAATAGCTGAAATTATAGATGAGAATGGTAAAGCCAAGGGAATAAAGATAAATATGGGATCTCCAAGTTTTATATCAAAGGATATTCCTGCAAATGTAGATAAAGAAATTATAAATTATGATGTAAATATAAATAATAAAACTTATAAATTGAATTCAATGCTTATGGGAGTACCTCATACGGTTATTTTGGGAAAATTAAATGATTTCGATGTAAAGGAAGGAAGTTTTATAGAAAAGTATAAGGAACTTTTTCCAGAAGGAACTAATGTTAATTTCTGTGAAGTAGAAGATAGAGAAAATATAAAAGTTAAAACCTGGGAGAGAGGAGCAGGAGCCACTCTTGCCTGTGGTACAGGATGTTGTGCCTCAGCTGTTGCATGTAACAAATTGGGGTTTACTGATAAAAAAGTTAAAGTTTCAGTTCCTGGTGGAAACTTAGAAGTAGAAATATGTGATGAAGCAGTATATATGATAGGCGGTGCAGAAATTACTTTTAGAGGAGAAACTGATCTCATATGAAAGTATTAAAAAAATTTCTGATGTTTTTGTTTATTGCAATTTTTGTGGTGGAGTCTACAGGATGTAATAGTTTAAAGAGGAAAGGCAATGAAGATAAAAATGGTAATACACAAAAGAGTATAGAATTTACAGATATAATGGTATTATCTAAGGAAACTGCTGGAGAAAAAATATACAGCTTAACAGATGGAAAGGTGAAAAATATTGGATATTTGGATAATATTTCAAATATTGTGTACAATAAGGATAAAAGTATACAAGTATATACTAATATAATTTCTCAGGGAACTAATCTTACAAAAAATTATATTAGTATAATTTTTAAAGAAAATAAAAATAGTATAAAAGGTAAATATTCATATATGGATTCAAGATTATCCCTTGATGGAAAAAGAGTTGCCCTTAGGAGTTTTTCAGAAGATTCTCTTTTTTCTGCTGAGGGCTTAAGTGTATATGATGTGTATACAGGAAAGAAAATTGACTTTGATAATAAAATTATAGTATCTGGAGATCTATATAGATGGGATTCTGAAAATAATTTGCTCTACTATGGAGTGGAGAAGGATGAGAAAGATTATGGTAAAATATATAGTTATGATTTTCAAAAGTCCAAAAGAGAAATGGTATTTGATAAGTTTAATGGATATTGTACTTTTTTTGCACCAACAGATAATAATAGTTTTCTCTATATGGAAAATGATATAGACTTAAATAATATGTATTATTATGATGGTAAAGACAACAAATCAATTCTAATTACAAATACTATGGATAATATTGAAGATTATGTCATAGATAATAAAAATCATATAGTTTATTTTATTGGAAAGGAAACCAATGCTGAAAATAATTCTCTATATAAATTTAATATTGAAGATAAAACTTTAAAGAGAATAACCTATGATTTCCCTAAAATAGTGGATAAAAATGGAGGCATAGCAGTAGATAACTCTGGAAAAATATATTTTTGTGGTTTGGATACTGATAACAACAGTAACAATATATATATGTATTTAAATCAAAATAATTCTGTTAATTTAATAAGTGATAAAAGAGGAATATATCGTGTAATTCAGAATTTAAAGTAGAAAATTTTAGCAGAAGGGGAAATAAAAATGTTTCTAGTTATTGATAATTATGATTCTTTTGTTTATAATTTGGTAAGATATTTTGAAAATTTAGAAGAATCAATAGAGATATATAGAAATGATAAAATAACTATAGAAGATATAATAAAAACAAATCCTCAAGGGATAATAATATCTCCTGGTCCAAAGAGACCTGAGGATTCAGGGGTATGTCTAGATATAGTAAAAGAGTTCAGTGGCAAAATACCAATTTTAGGTATATGTCTTGGGCATCAGATCATTGCCAAGGTTTTTGGTGCTAAAATATGTAAAGGTAAAAGGCCAATGCATGGTAAGATATCTGAAATACACCATAATGGAGAGGGGCTTTTTAAAAATTTAAAAAGTCCATTAAAGGTAACAAGATATCATTCCCTCATTGTAAGTAAAGAAAAATTTCCCCATTGTCTTAATATAACAGCTCAGACTAAAGATGGAGTAATAATGGGAATTAGACATAAGGACTTTTTAGTAGAGGGTGTTCAATTTCATCCTGAAGCAGAATTAACGGAACAGGGTTATGAAATGATGGGAAATTTTTTAGAGGAATGTAAAGTAAGAGATAATTAAAATTATAAGAGGTAGTTATGAAATTTTTTATAGAAGAAGTTGATACTGAATTGGATGCTTTTGACATATATTCATTATTTAAAGAAGATAAAACTGTTTCTTTTCTAGATAGTGGTATGAATTTTAATAATTTGGGAAGATATTCTCTTATAGGAATAAATTCTTTTATGAATTTTAAATATGCCAATAATAAATGTTTTATAGATGAAAAATTAATGGAGGATAGAGATCCCTTTAAAGTTATAAAAGAATTAATGAGCAGATATAGTATAAAAAATACTACAGATCTTCCCTATGTGTCAGGAGCCATAGGGTATTTTTCCTATGATCTGGGAAGAAATATAGAGAATATACCTGAAATAGCTCTTGATGAGATCAAAATGCCTGATATCTATCTGTATTTCTACGATAATACTGTAATAATAGATAATTTACAAAACAAAACTTTTATTACAGCTTTGGGAATCATGAAGGATCCTCAAAAGAGTATTAGAGAGATAAAAGATAGAATAGCATGGGGAAATAAGGTTACATATTCAATTTCACAGGGAAAAAGCAGAGATTTTTTATCCAATTTTACAAGAGATAATTATTTGAATTCCATAGATAAAATAAAAAAATACATAGAAAATGGAGATATATATATAGCTAATTTAACTCAAAATTTTTTCTGTGAAACAGATAAAAATCCCTATGAAATATATAAACATTTAAGATACATAAATCCAGCTCCTTTCGCAGCTTTTCTAAATGTAGAAAATTTCAGTATAATTTCCTCTTCTCCAGAAAGATTTTTAAAAATTGAAAATGGTTTAGTTGAAACTAGGCCCATTAAAGGTACTAGACCTAGAGGGAAAAATAGTAGTGAAGATTTAAAAAATGCAAAGGAGCTTATTGAAAGTGAAAAGGATAAATCTGAATTGCTTATGATTGTAGATCTTGAAAGAAATGATTTAAGTAAAGTCTGCAGAGCTGATTCGGTAAAGGTTACAGAATTATTTAAATTAGAAAAATATAGTACTGTATTCCATCTGGTATCCACTGTAACGGGTAAATTAAAGAAAGAATTTACGTCAGTAGATTGTCTAAAGTCTTGTTTTCCAGGAGGATCTATTACAGGGGCTCCTAAAATAAGAGCTATGGAAATTATAGAAGAACTAGAGCCTACAAGACGAAATATATATACAGGTGCCATAGGATATTTGGGGTTTGATGGAAACATGGATTTGAATATAGCTATAAGAACTATAGTTATGAAAGGTAAAAATGCCTATTTTGGAGTAGGAGGAGGAATTACCTGGGAGTCAATAAATGAGGATGAATATGAGGAAACATTGGATAAAGCAAGGGCACTTATGAAATGTTTAAGTTAATTAAGATTTTATATAATCATTACTATTTTAATATTTTCTAGTAGATTGTAAAAAATTCATATAATGGTCCATATGTACTTAAATAATCATTTTTAATATTTAAAATAGTAATACTAAGAACTAGGGATAAGAAATATTAACTTTATAAGGAGATTATTTTATGCTTATAAATGGTCGGTTAAAAGAAGATATTATATATGCAGACAATGGATTTTTCTTTGGGGAAGGTCTTTTTGAAACCATGCGGGTTTCCAATAATAGTATTTTATTTTTAGAGGAACATTTGGAGAGAATAAACAGTGGACTAAAAATTTTAGGAATAAATAAAAAAATGTCAAAGGAATATATAATAAATTCTGCTGAAAAATTGAAATGCAGAGATGGAGTTTTAAAATTAGCTGTTAGTGAAAAAAACGATATAGTTGTCTGCAGAGATAATAACTATACTGAGGATATGTATAGTAGGGGATTTAAATTAAAGATAAGTAAATTGAGGAGAAATAAATATTCTATTATTACGTATTTAAAATCATTAAATTATCTTGATAATATACTGGAACATAGAAGATGTAAAGAAGAAGGATATGATGAAGTACTTTTTTTAAATTTAGAGGATGAAATTACAGAGGGAAGTATATCAAATGTATTTTTTATAAGAGATAAAAAAATTTATACTCCCAGTGTAGATTGTGGACTTTTAGATGGAACTATAAGAAAATATATATTAAAAAACTATTCTGTAGTTCAGGGGAAATTTACTAAAGAAAATTTAATAGAGGCAGATGAAATTTTTTTAACTAATAGTGTTATGGGAATTATGCCGGTTTGTCAATTTGAAAATATATTTTTTGAAGAAAAAGTACTCACTTGCAGTATTATGAGTACTTATAGTTCATATGTTAAAGGTCTGTATCAAAGAGGATAAATATTTATTAAACTTGAAAATGTCTCCATTGATTATATATTAATAAATGTTTTTAATATTAGAATAGATAAAAAGCAGTATAACAATGTTTATGAATGCATTGTTATACTGCTTTTTTATACAAATTGACACCACTTTACAAGTAATTAAAAAATACCAAAAAATACAACGTACCAAATACCTCTAAAATATCAATACTAACTTTGAAAGAAACCAGTAGAGAATGGAGGTATCTGGTACTATGGTTAGTATTGACCAAAAATCATTAATTCAAACAATAAAAATTTATTTAAGTGAATATAGATCAATTTTTAAGAAGCGAAGCTTTGTTATATTTGTTATACTCATTGAAGCTATACTAGCGGTTCAAGAGCTTCGCTCAATAAAATTTTTATATGATAATTTTATAAAAAAATATTGGACTAAAGTTCTAAATAGCTTTTATTACTTTTTATCCTACACCAAGTTTTCGGTAGAGAGTTTAATGATAGTTACAGTTAGAATAGCATTAACTCTCATTCCAGAAGATATAAAATCATCTATTACTATATTCTTAATTGTAGATGATACTCTTCAACCTAAATTTGGGAACAAATTTGATTGTTATAGTAAACTTTTTGACCATACACAGCATAATGGTACTTCGTACTTAAATGGGCATTGTTTTGTATCGTTAGTTATAAATATACCTATACTTTTTAATGGAAAAATCAAGTATATTAGCCTACCCGTAGGGTATAAGCTCTATGATAAAACAAAAAGTAAACTTGAAATTGCAGGTAATATGATTGTAAATGTTATGCCACTACTTATAGATTATCAAGTTATTGTACTATGCGACAGCTGGTATACTAAAAAGCCATTTTTAAAAATATCAAAGAATTTCAATAACATTAATGTAATAGGGGCAGTTCGTTCTGATACGTGCTTATATGATTTACAGCCTAAACCTACAGGTAAAAGAGGACGCCCAAGAAAAAAAGGTGAAAAACTCAATATTAAAAACTTTAACTATGAAAAAGTAGATAACTACTATATAGCAACTAAAAAAGTAATAACAAACTTATTTGATGAACCAGTATTTGTAACTGTAACCACTACAGATATTGATAAATTTTCATCTGTAAGGTTATATATTAGCTCTATAGAACCTTCAGAATTGGAAGTTTTTAAGAACTACAATACTGATGACTTAACTATCGATAAAAACAAACCACATCTTATTCCATTTTATACATACAAAATAAGATGGAACATAGAAGTTATTTTTTATCAACATAAATTCTTCTGGTCTTTTGGTAAATATATGGTAAGGTCTCAAGAGGCTATAGAGAAATATGTTAACTTACTGGCTATCGCCTACAGTTTTACGGTAATATTACCTTTTATAAATAAAGCTTTTTCGAAATACCAATTTAAGAGTCCCCAGGTAACTAAAAATACTATATCTTACCAAATGTCAAAAGAATTAATATTACGCACTTTCGTGCAAAAGCTACAAAAGAACAAAATTCAAGAAGAAGTTCTAAAGGTAATTAATTCCTTGGCTTCTCAAGATAACGCTAGTTAATTTTATTGTAAAGTGGTGTACAAATTGAAATAATGTTTATAAATAATTAAATGAAATATTAAAAAATTTTAAATTTATAGGATTAAATATAAAAAATAAGGTAAATAATAGAAGAAAATAACTTATTTAAGGAGATGATAACAATAGAAAATAATTATAATAATTCCATAGAAAACCAATATAGTACTTATGAATTTATAGATCTGGATGACTTTGAAATATCAGCAGAATCCATAAAAGTCATAGACAAATCTATAGCTTATAAACGCTGTGTATTTATCTATAAGGAAAATAAAAATGAAATATTTGCAGCAATGAATGATCCCTTTGATACAGTGGCAATAAATGACTTGAGGTTCATTTCACAAAAGAATGTAATTCCCTTTAAAGCTAATAAAAAACAGATAATTTCCTATATAAAATTATTTTATGAGATAAAAGACAGCAAAAATACCATAATGGAAATGGAAAAAGAAGTTAAGGATAAAAAGCTAGATAATATTGATGATACTGGAATAAAAGATTCTCCTTCTGTAAGATTAATAGATTCAATTATTGCTCAATCCATAGCTAGAAATGCCAGCGATATACATATTGAGCCTTTCAAGAACTATGTACATGTGAGAATAAGAGTAGATGGAAAACTTCAAAAAATTACAAAACCTCTTAAAAAAGGCTTGTATAAAAGTATCAATATAGCATTAAAGGTAAAGGCTAAAATGGATATAACCACAAGAATGCTGCCTCAAGATGGAAAAATAGATTATGTAAGAGATGGAATACAGTATGACTTCAGGGTTTCTTCCATTCCAACTATATATGGAGAAAAGTTTGTTATAAGGGTTTTATATAAAAGCAGAAAGAATATTTCTTTAGATGAATTGGCTTATGATAGTGCTGATGCTGTAAGGGAGTTTATCTCAAGATCTAATGGAATAATTTTATTGTGCGGACCCACGGGAAGTGGGAAATCTACTACGGTATATTCTATTCTTGAGGAGTTAAACAAAGAAGAAAAAAATATAGTTACTATTGAGGACCCTGTTGAATTTACTATAGATAATATAAATCAAGTGAATGTAAATAAAACAGCTGGACTTACTTTTCCTGTTGGACTCAGGAGCTTTTTACGTCAAGATCCAGATGTAATATCCGTAGGTGAAATACGAGATGAAGAGACAGCTAGGGTTGCAGTAAGAGCAGCTATAACAGGTCATTTGGTTATAAGTACCCTTCATACGAAGGATGCCTCAGGAACTGTTGTAAGACTTTTAGATATGGGGGTTCAGAATTACTTACTGGCAGATGCATTGATAGGAGTTATTGCTCAGCGCTTGGTAAGAAAAATATGCCCACATTGTAAAGAAAAATATATTCCAGATAGTATGGAGAGGAAATTATGCAATTTAAAAGAAGAACAATATCTATATAGGGGGAGAGGCTGCTCAAAATGTAATAACACGGGCTATATGGGAAGAATTGCAGTATTTGAAATAATGAAGATAAATAGCGAAATTAAAAAGTTTATATATGAAGGTGAGAGTACAGAGAGAGTGAGAGAATACAGCCTTAAAAAGGGAATGAAAAGTTTAAAGGAAAACTGTTTAGATTTAATCAAAAAAGGAATCACCACTAGTGGTGAATATATAAATGTCATACACAGTAGTGAGGATTATTAAAATGGAATTATTTAAATTTAAAGCTGTTAATAATAGTGGAAAAGATTTTAAGGGAATTGATTACTATAAAAGTGAAGAAGATCTATCTCATAAATTGAGAGAAAGAGGATTTTTTCTAATCAAGTGTAAAAAAATTAATCATTCAATATATTTAAAGTATTTTTCAAAAATAAGTTTTAAAGACATCTCTGTTTTTTCAAGACAACTGTCAGCTATGCTGTCAGCAGGTTTTAACATATCAGAAGCCTTAAGTATTTTTTCAGAAGAATCCTATAGTAAAGCACTTAAGAAAAATATAAAATCCATTAAGAAAGATTTAGAAAAGGGAAATAGTTTTTACGATAGTATATCCAAATATAAAAATAGTTATCCAAATTTCTATATAGAAATGATAAATTTAGGAGAGCAGTCAGGAAACTTGGATATAATATTAAAAAGCATGTCTAAATATTATCTTAAGGAATTTAAAATTAAAAGAAGCTTTAAATCTGCCATGGTATATCCTGCAATATTATTGATTACATCTATTTCTATATTTTTTTATCTGGAAATAAATATAATACCTATGTTTAGGGATACTTTTAAAGGATTAGGGCAGGATCTGCCTATGTATTCTATGATACTGATGAATTTCAGTAAATTTATTATAGAAAATACCGCAGCTATTTTAATTATGATTATATTTATAATTTTTTTAATGTACAAATCATTCAATTTAAAAAGGATAAAAATAAATATTGATAAAATTAAAATATCAGCTCCTTTAATGGGAAGCTTTTATAAAAAAATTATAGCCTCTAGATTTACAAGGTGTTTTAGTATTATGCAAAAAAGTGGTATAGATTTAATGAATTCTATAGATATAGTGAGCAGAGTTGTAGATAATTCTTATGCAGAAGGAGAATTAAAAAAAATATTGACAGATATAAGAAAGGGAGAGAGTATTGCAGAGTCTGTAAACAAATTAGATATATTTCCAAAATTTACTATATCAATGATTTCATTAGGTGAACAATCTGGAAATTTAGAAGATATGATGTTACTTGCAGCAGATATATATGAAGATGATATAGAGGATATTTTAAGTAAGATTATAAGTGCAGTAGAACCAGCTATGATAATAATATTATCTCTTATAGTAGGTACAGTAGTAATATCTGTTATGATGCCTATGTTAAAGATAATGCAATCCGTTTAGGTCAGGAGGAAATGATTACAGTGGAAAAGTTTAAAAAGGGATTTACTTTAATAGAGGTAATTATAGTTATAGCTATAATAGCTATTCTGGGTGGAATGTTAATTCCAAAATATACAGGGTATATAAAGAAAACCAATGAAGCTAAAGCAGAACAAATTTCCAAAATGATTTTTGTATCCGCCATGAGGTCCTATATGAATAATGAAAAATTTGTAAGAGAAGAAGTAGCTGAAGCTATAAATGAGGACATGAACATTAGCGATTTAAATATAAATGTTAAAAATCCATCTGATGAAGGTGATACCATATATGCGAATTTTAATACGGCAAATGATAAATATACAGTGATTATAAAGGGAAATAACAGTACTTTTACGCTAAATAAAAATTAATCATAAAAGAAATATTCGGAATAATAAGTGATTTGCATTAATGAATTAGTTATTTATTTAAAATACATTCTGTAAAAAGGAATTTGGTATATGTATAATAAAAATTTTATGTCTAAAGGTTTTACCTTGATAGAGATAATAGTTGTAATCTCAATTATATCTATAATTACTAGTATAACACTTATACAGGTTAAGAGTTATAAGGATTTGAAAAATCAAATAGAGGTTAAAAGATTCAATAGTGATGTGATTTCATTCATAAATGAATCCAGAATTCAATGTATACTTAAGGAATCTTCCAGACAAATTTCTTTTTTAAAAGGAAGCGATGAAGTAAAAGTTTATGAGAGTTCCCATTTAAAGGGGAGATTAAAATTGCCCTCTGGTTTTGCAATAAAAGATAATAATGTAATAACATCAGATAAGTTAATTTATATTAACAGCAGCGGAATGATAACTACTCCTTGTAGTTTAAAGTATTCAGATAGAAAAGGTAAAAGTAATATTATTACTATAGGAGTTGGTACTACTTATGCAGAGATTAAAGAGTAAAAAATTAGGATTTACACTTATAGAAGTAATGTGTGCTTTATCCATATTTACATTAATATTCATGACAGCAATATCTATAAGATTTTCTACAGTAAAAATGAGAGTTCATAATGAAAAAATGGAAAAATATATTGAAAGTATAAATGGAGTAAAAAATGAAATTTTGTCTAATAGTTCTGATGAAGAAATAAAATCAATGCTGAATTTAGGAGAGGTATATATAGACAAAAATAATATTGATATTGAATCAATTAGGGATAAAAAAATTACAGAAGTAATTACTACATTACCTTCCTATGAAAAACCCTATATGAAAATTTCACTTTCAAGGGATAATTTAATAGCTGTAAATTTGGAATTATATGCTGATATCCTTAGAAAAGAGGAGAGTATAGTTTGTAAATTTTACAAATTTATTGAAGTGAAATAAATTTTTACTATAAAGCAAAGGATAGTTAGATGATATTAATACACTCCATCGTAGTGGAAAATCTTTAAATAAATGATGAGTTGTAATATTCGTTAAAATTCAAGATAGTTTTCCATTGAATGTTATGATTACATTATATGAGGTAGGAGGGTTATAAATAAAAAAGGGATTTACTCTAATAGAACTTATGATTGCTATGGCAGTTGCTTCGATATTGCTCTCTTTTCAATGTATTATATTTGTGAAAAATTTAAAGGATTATAACACAGACATTAAGGTTATAAGAGATAGAAATTATTGTAATCAAAGTTTTATTATAATTGAAAATTTAATTTATGAAAAAATGAAAGAAATTAGAATAGAAAACAATGATATAAAAATTATATGTAAAGACAATGAAAATAAGAGGATAAGATTTGTAAGCAGTTCAGGAAAAATTGTTGTAGATTATTATGATAGATTTGGAACTGTTAAAACGGCTAATGTAGTAGCTACAAATATAGGAAATATGAAAGTTCGTAAAAAAGATAATGTAATATATATTTCATTGACAAATAAAGAGGGTGAAACTGTTAATCGATGTTTTGGAGTAAAAAAAGTATATTAAAAAAGGGGTTTGTAATGATTTATACACTTATTATAGGATTGATTATAATTATGATGAGCAGTTATGTATTTATGTTAGAAATTAAAAAGAAAACATACATATTAAGTCTAAAAAACAATATAACAGAAAAATCCTATAATAGAGAAACCACAGAGTACCTATTTAGTGAAATGAATAAATATGTATTGTCTCAAAATATAGACATAAATAGATATGAATTATATAAATTATTTTCATCAAATCCCAATAAAAATAAAATTGGTAATGAGGATTATTTTATATACTACGATTTGATAACAGATAATTTTGTTGTAAAGCAAAATTATAGAAATAGACAAATTAAAAGGGACATATATACATATGATTTTGTGGATGGAAAGATAAATTATATGTATTCCTATTCAAAATATAATTAAATAGTATTCTTTATAAAGATAAAAAAGGTATTTTCCATTAAATATTACTATTTATATAAAAATATTGGGTAAAAGCAAAAATCAAAGAATATAAAAGGAGGAATCTGAATTTGATATTTGTAAATAAAGATAATATTTTTACAGTAGACGGTAAAGTTGTTTCTAGAATATGCTACAATAAAAATTTGCTTACGGGGGAGTTTAATATTTTGAATAAAGAAATATTGAATAGTGATGTAGAATTTAAAAATAATTCAATTATGATAATGGAAAATGAAGAGATATATATTAAATATATTACTATTCCAAGAGTAAGTAGAGATAAAGCTGAAAAAATAGTAAGAGATGAATTGAATTCTTATTATGGAATCCAGGAAAATATTACATTTACATATTCTATTTTAAAAAAGAATAAGACAAATATGGAACTTGGTGTATTTTATATAAACAGCAAAAATTTAAATGATATGAATTTGAAAAATATAAAAGCTCTATATTTAATTCAATTTTGTTATGCAGAATATTTAAAAAGTATAATAAAACAGGATAAATATATATTTTTATTTCTTCACAACAGTAAATTATATACAATCTACTGTGATAAAGGTTTAATAAAATATAATTATATATTTAGAAATTTTAAAGAATCTTCTGAAGAATTTAAAGCTTGTTTAGACTATTTTATAAATTTAAATAGGGAAATAAAACACAGTTTTAAAGTTATATATATATCAGGGGTTAAAGAAGAAATAATAGCTGATATTAAAAAAATATATAACTTTGAGAATTTAGGAAAAATAGAAGAAGATAAATTATTTAAGAAAGTTGTTTAGGAGAATTATACTTATGGAATATAATTTTTTACCATACTCTTATAGAGAAAGAAGAAATAAAAAAAAGACCTATATTCTTAATATAGTCATAATAATTTTAATTATTATTGCTTCTATTTTGATTTATAGGATTATTAATTTGTATAGTGAAACAAAGAAGTTAAAAGAATCCATTAAAGAAATTAATTATTCAAAAATGAGCAGCAAGATAATAACTTCTACAGATAATAATTCTGACATATTTAAAAATACCAAAGATTTTTTTCAATATGCAGGTGAGAGATTTAAAATTGAAAATTTAATAGTAGAAGGGAAAATTATAAATGCAAATATAGTATTAAGTACTAAAGATGATTATGAAGAAGCTGTAAGATATATAGAAAATAACTCATACTGGAATATAATCAAGTTGTCATCAATTGAAAAAGAAGCAGAAGATATATTTAAATTTCAGGTAAGTATGGAGGTAAAAAAGTGAGAAAATTTTTTTACTGCAGTTCTATAGTATTTTTGATAATTGCATTATTTTTATTAAATATGTTATATGCAAAAATAAATTTACAATATACGAATAATAAAGAACAGTTAAATTTATTAAATAGAACAGCCAAAAACAATAAGGACATTGGCAAAAATATATACTACAACAATATCATTCATATAGCCAATAAATATAATGGAGAAATAAAAGAATTCAAAAGCAAAAATAACAATATAAATACTATTATAAGCATAAGTGTAAATGAAAATTCAATTAATGAAATTTTGGATAAATTAAAACAAGAAAAAACTATAAAAAAATTAAATTCTTTAGCACTAGAAAAGAAAGGTATAGGGAGTGAAGATTATATAATATTATTAAATGCTGATTTTTTAAATAGTGATACTTAGAGTATATTGTGAAAATGATAATTTAATTTACAAAAAACATGTTATGGATGAGATTAACATGTTTTTTTATGTTCAAAAACTATTTATATATATTAAAAATTTTGTTAAAGTACAAATGTAAACAGTTTCAAGACGAATATATGTAGTTACTTACTGGATATATAAACAGAAAATAAATTTAGGAGGAGGAGTATTTATGGTCTATAAATGATAATGAAAAACATGTTATCGTTTAATTTAATATGTTTTTTTATGTATTAAATGTATTTAATTAGATTTGCATATTTGTTAATATTAAAATTGTTAATGAGGGGGAAATAATTTATGAAAGACAAAATAGTAAATGGAATGCAGATTTTTGCAAGATCCATAGTTACTCCAATATTATTTTTACCTATTGTAGGTATCCTGCTGGCTATTGTTGGCGTTATAAGTAATCCAAGTATTGTAGGAGAAGGAAGTCCCTTGATCAATGTAGGTGAATTTGTTGGAGGTGGACTTTGGACTTTTCTAACGAATTTAAGTATTATTTTCTGTGTGGGAATAGCTATGGGAATGGCCAAAGAAAAAAAAGCAGAAGCTGCACTTGTATCAGTATTTTCATTTCTGTTTTTCTTAGGAGCTAATCATGCATGGCTTAGCCTAACAGGAAAACTAATAAACTATAAACAAGTATCTGATTTGGCAGGTACTGGGCAAACGGTTTTATTAGGTTTTCAAGTAATAGATATGGGAGTTTTCCTGGGAATGATCCTAGGTATAACAATAGCTCTTGTCCATAACAAGTTTTGCAATAAGGAATTTCCAGAAGCAGTTGCTATATATGGTAATACTAAACTGGTATTTTTAATATTAATTCCTATTCTTTTAATTTTAGCTATAGTATTAAGTTATGTTTGGCCAACTGTAGCTCTAGCTATTAAAGCTTTAACTACTTTAATAAATTCATCAGGATTTTTTGGAATAGCTTTATACGGGTTCTTAAATAGATTTTTAATTCCAACTGGATTGCATCATTTAATATACACACCATTTCTTTATTCTGATATCGGCGGATCACTAATGATTAATGGAAAAACATATTTGGGAGCTTATAATATTTTTTTAGCACAACTAACAGATCCATCAATAAAAGTTTTTGATCCCTCAGCAAAATTTTTACAGTTCGGTATGGTTAAAATATTTGGACTAGCAGGAGCAGCATTGGCTTTTTATAAAACAGCTAAACCAGAAAATAAGGAAAAATTAAAGGGAATATTAATACCAGCAGTGGCAACATCCATGTTAGTTGGTATTACAGAGCCTTTGGAATTTACATTCTTATTTGTATCACCTCTTCTATGGTTAGTTCATTCTATAATGGATGGTTTATTTGAAGCCGTTGCAGTACTATTTGGCGTTAGAACCTTTGGAAGTGATGGACTTATAAACTTTGTTGTATATAATTTACCGGCAGGTATAGGGAGAACCAGATGGCCTATATATATAGGAATAGGTTTAGTTCAATTAGGTGTATATTATCTTGTGTTTAAGACCCTGATTCAAAAATTAAAACTTAAAACTCCCGGTAGAGAAGATAGTGAAGTTAAATTGTTTACTAAAAAAGACTATAAAGGTAAAAAATCTAAGGATTCAAAACAAATTGAGGAAAATGAAAAGGATGATTTGGCAGCTGTAATTGTAGAAGCTTTGGGAGGTAAAGATAATATAGAAAGTGTTGACAACTGTTTTACTAGGTTAAGAGTAAAAATTACAGATTTAGATAAATTAGATGAAGCTACATTAAAAACTACAGGAGCATCTGGAGTGATTAAAAATGGTAACAATGTTCAAGTTATATATGGACCTAAAGTAAACGGTGTAAGAAATAAAGTTGATAAATATCTTGGAAATAATTAAATATGCTTAAATTTTTATATTAAAAATTTATATAAATAAAAAATTAGAAAGAGGGAATATATTATGAAAAAATTTTCGATAACTATAGCTGGTGGAGGAAGTACTTTTACTCCTGGAATAGTATTAATGCTGCTAGATAATTTAGAAAGATTTCCTATAAGAAAGTTAAAATTTTATGATAATGATGCAGAAAGGCAGTCTACAGTTGCTGGAGCATGTGAAATTATATTAAAAGAAAAAGCACCTGACATAGAGTTTCATGCAACAATAGACCCAGAAGAAGCCTTTACAGATATAGATTTTGTTATGGCTCACATAAGAGTGGGTAAATACGCAATGCGTGAACTAGATGAAAAAATTCCATTGAAATACGATGTATTGGGTCAAGAAACTTGTGGACCAGGAGGAATAGCTTATGGTATGAGATCTATTGCTGGAGTTATTGAAATACTTGACTATATGGAAAAATATTCACCTAATGCATGGATGCTGAATTACTCTAACCCAGCAGCAATAGTTGCAGAAGCTACTAGAAGACTTAGACCTAATTCAAAAATTTTAAATATATGTGATATGCCAATAGGTATAGAAGCACGTATGGCTGAAATCGCTGGATTAAATTCAAGAAAAGATATGAATATTAGATATTTTGGACTCAATCATTTTGGTTGGTGGACAGATGTGCGTGACAAAGCAGGAAATGATTTGATGCCTAAATTAAAAGAACATATTTCTAAATATGGTTATGTAGTTGATAAAGGTGATAGTCAGCACACTGAAGCCAGTTGGACAGATACTTTCGCTAAAGCAAAAGATGTATATGCCGTCGATCCAGATACACTGCCTAATACTTACTTAAAGTATTATTTATTCCAAGATTACGTAGTTAAACATTCAGATAAGGAATATACAAGAGCTAATGAAGTAATGGATGGAAGAGAAAAGTTTGTATTTGGAGAATGTAGAAAAGTTATTAAAAATCAATCAACAGAAGGTTGTGAACTTCATATAGAAGAACATGCATCTTTTATAGTAGATCTTGCTACAGCGATAGCATTTAACACTCAGGAAAGAATGTTGTTAATTGTTCCAAACAATGGATCTATAGAAAATTTTGATTCTACAGCTATGGTAGAAATACCTTGTCTTGTGGGAAGCAATGGACCAGAACCACTTACAATCGGTAAAATACCTCAATTCCAAAAGGGATTAATGGAGCAGCAGGTTTCAGTAGAAAAATTAGTAGTAGAAGCTTGGATAGAAAAATCCTATCAAAAGTTATGGCAGGCAATAACTCTTTCCAAAACTGTACCTAGTGCAGAAATAGCTAAGAACATTTTAGATGATTTAATTGAAGCCAATAAAGAATACTGGCCTGAATTAAAATAATACTTTAAATATAATATATTATATATTAATTCTATCCATTTGTTATAGGTGTGAAGTTGTAGCAGATAGATAGAATTAATAAAAATTTATTGATACCTTATTATACAATTATTAAATTATTGATGCATAACTTTATCTTTTTTATGTTTGGTATATAATTAAATATTATATTATCATAACAATTGAAGTTATTCAATAACATTGTACTTGAGGTGGATTTATGATTGAATTGGACATTACAAAGATAAGAGATAAGTATCATTTGAGTAAGTTTGAAGAAAAAATACTTATCTATATTATAAACAATATAGACAGTGTAAAAGAAATTGGAGTAAGGGGAATTGCAAAAGAACATTATACAAGTACTACAACTATTATGAATTTATCTAAGAAGTTAGGCTACTCTGGTTTTTTGGATATGTATTATAATTTACATTTTAAATTAAGAAATAAAAGCAGTTATTTTGATAGAAAAATTTTTAACGACTATTATGGTGTTAATGTAGATGAAATATTGTCAATTGATGATGATAGTATTGATAAATTTATAAATATGTTAGTAGAAAATAGAAATGAAGTTATATACACTTACGGTTTTGGACTTTCACTATTTATTGCAGAATATATTACTAGGAAATTACTCATCATGGGGTTTAATTGCATTCTTTCAGACTGTCATGAACTTTATGCTGTGAATACACTAAAAGCCAAATTGTTCATAAATGTTTCTAAATCAGGAGAAACAAAATACCTAGTAGATGTCTCTAATAAAGCAAAAAAAAGTAATATTAAAATAATTTCATTTATTGGAAATGCTGAAAGTACTATAGGAAGACTATCTGATATTAATTTCAAAATATACGATATGCATAGTATGGATGATCAAAATAAATTACCTAATTTATTTTATGGAAATGTCATAATATTATTTGAGATTCTACTTAATAAATATCTTGAAAGAATTAAAGATGATAAAGCTTAGTTATTAAAAATATAAATAAAATTTTTATTTTTAAGTAAAGATTTTATAAAAGTTATGGCAGCTTTATATGTCACTATAAAGAAATATATTATCTTTATTTGTTACATGTTTTTTATTATGAAAAGGTTTAAGATATTAAATATGTATATTATAATTTTTATCAGAAGTTAAAATTTAAATAATATAGTAATTAAAAATAAATTTATAAATTGGGAGGAGAGAGAGATGTTTAATTTATTTAAAGAGAAATTAGGAATTAAAAAAGAAGATAAAAATGTAAATACTAGCAAAACTGTGGCTAATGATGAATTTTTAGTACCAATTTCAGGAGAGCTTATAAACTTAGATGAGGTAAAGGATGAAGTTTTTTCTCAAAGAATGATGGGAGATGGATTTGCCATAGACCCCGAAGATGGTCATGTATTTTCACCGGTAGATGGTACTGTTACATCTGTATTTCCAACAAAACATGCTATTTCAATTAAAAGTAATGCTGGTATTGAAATTTTAATTCATTTTGGATTAGATACTGTTGAATTAAAAGGTGAAGGTTTTAAGCTTTATATTGAAGAGGAAGCAGCAGTTAAAGCGGGTGATTTACTTTTAGAAGTTGATGTTGATGAGGTAAAGAAAAAAGTTCCGTCTATAGTTGTTCCAGTAATTTTTTTAGAATTGAATGAGAGAACGTTTACTTTTAGGGCTGGGAAGGTAAAAGCAAAGGATAGAGGTGTTATACAAATAAATTAGTAGAATTAATATATAGGTGGTGTTTATAAGGCATTAGGTAAAGCTAAGGATATTATTATAGATAAACAACTTGATATATAGATTTAAAGAGCCTTATAGATTTAAGTAAGTTTAATTATAAATTGGATATCTATAAATCGTTGTTTTAAAGTTTTAAATTTAAAATATTAAAAAGCAGTGAATATATTTAAAAAATAATTTTTAAAAATTTGGAGGAACATGAGCATGAAAGCTGCAGTATTTTATGGTAAAAACAATATAAAAGTAGAAGACAGAGAATGTAGAAAAATGACGGAAAATGAAATATTAGTTAAAGTTAAAGCTTGTGGAGTTTGTGGTACAGATATTCATATTTTTAATGGTGAAGAAGGTTCAGCACCAGTAACACCACCTATAATATTAGGTCACGAATATTCAGGTGAAGTTGTTAAGGTAGGAAATAAGGTGGAAGATATAAAAATAGGTGATAAAGTAGTTATTGATCCCAATATATATTGCGGTGAATGTGATAATTGCAGAAATGGCAAGAAACAATTATGTGAGAATTTAACAGCTTTAGGCGTAAATATAGATGGAGGTTTTAGCGAATATTGCGTAGTTCCTAAAGAGCAAGCCTATACATTTAATAATATAAGCTTTGAGGAAGCAGCTATGGTGGAGCCCACCGCCTGTTGCTTGCATGGAATAAATAATATTGAAATAAAACCAGGAGATAAAGTATTAGTATTAGGAGCTGGAGCTATAGGGTTAATTATGCTTCAATTAGCAAAAATATCAGGAGCAAGTATAGTTGGAGTAAGTGAACCAATAGAAAAGAGAAGAAATACAGCATTGGAACTAGGGGCTGATTATGTATTAAATCCTATGGAAGAAAGTTTCAAAAATAATTTAAATAGATATCTTGGAAAAGGTCCAGATGTAATTATTGAATGTACAGGAAATAAATATGTAATAGAAAGTGCCTTTGATATTGCAAAACGGGGGACTAGAATACTCTTGTTTGGAGTAAGTAGTCCAGATGTAAAGGTAGAAATAAGTCCATTTGAAATATTTAAAAAAGAACTAATAATAAAAGGTTCTTTAATAAATCCAGATACTCATTTATCTGCTTTAAACTTAATAACTAGTGGTAAAATCAACGTGAAGCCATTAATTACTAATAAATTTGAATTAGATAAGGTAGAAGAAGCTTTAGAAATGCAAAAAAGCGTTGAGAGTGTAAAGGTATTAGTTGTATCTTAGATTAATAGGTAATATATCTAAAATTCAAATGGTATTGATGAAATAAGAAATTGGCAGTATAAGCTTAGATAGAAAAATTCTATAAAAGATTATTATAGTCAATAAGTCTTTTAAAAAATTGTGATTAGTGTAGAAATATATATAAGTTTTTGGAGGAATTCTTTATGAAAGATACAATGAAGGTTGCAGTTAGGTGCTGATGGTGCTATTAATGGAGCAGAGCAAAACACTGTGAAGGTATTAGAAGAATTAATCTTTAAAAGAGTATTTCGTTATAGACATATTTACCCTATGGCAATTGAAGCAGTAGCAAGTGGAAAAGTTAATCTAAAGGGAATTATAACAGATGTTTTTGATTTTAATGATATTCAAAATGCCATGGATAAGAGTGTACAAGATAAAGATAATATTGTAAAAGCAGTGGTTCATATAAGTGAATAAGTATAATTAGATTGTTAAATAACAATAATTTTAAATTTAAACAATAGAATTTATAATGATATTAAGAACAGCCTATCTCTCAATGTATATATGTGCATTGGGGGATAGGTTTTTTAAAAATATTTTATTTGATTTTTAAAGACTTATAAATTTGCAAATTTATCTAACTTTTGATAGAATAAATATGTTCGACATTTTTTAGAAAAGTTAAGCGTAATATAATAAATAAACATAAGTTAATGAATTTGTATATTTATATATTGTAAAGGGTGAGTTTAATGTTCGAAGATAGGCTTAAAAAGTTAAGAGAATCAATGAAACTGAAAGATTTAGATGCAGTTTTAGTTATTGGAGATCCAAATAGAAATTATCTAAGTGGATTTACAGGAGATGAGAGTTTTTCTATAATAACTGATAATAAAGCTTTGTTTATAACAGATTCAAGGTATACTGAACAAGCTAGAAATGAAGTTAAGGATTATGAAATATTAGAATATAAAGGAGCATTTCCAGATTTTTTTTCTGACATTATAAAAAAACTTAATGTAAAAAAGATTGGTTTTGAGGATAATGTAGTTTCCTATGAATTGTATTCTAAAATTTCAGGTAAAACAGAGGCACAGTTAGTACCTATGAAAGGTATAATAGAAGAAATAAGACTTATTAAGGATAAAAGTGAAATTGAATCTATAAAAAAGGCAGCAGATATAGCAGATAAAGCTTTTTCACATATGTTGAAGTTTATAAAAACTGGTATGAGTGAAAGAGAAATAGGACTTGAATTGGAGTTTACCATGAAAAAGCTAGGAGCTAAAGATTTATCTTTTCCCTCTATTGTAGCTAGTGGAGTGAGATCCTCATTACCTCATGGAAAAGCCACTGATAAAATTGTGGAAAATGGTGAATTTTTAACCCTTGATTTTGGATGTATATTTGAAGAATACTGTTCTGATATGACAAGAACAGTAGCTATTGGTGAGCCTGATGATAAATTAAGGGAAATATATAACGTAGTATTAGAGGCACAGGAAAAAGTGCTTAAAGTTATTAAACCAGGTGTAAAGGCCAATGTTGTTGACAGCGTAGCTAGAGAATATATATCTGAAAAGGGATATGGAAGCTATTTTGGTCATGGCCTAGGTCATGGGGTAGGTCGAGAGATACACGAAGCACCTAGACTCAGTCCTATGTCTGAAACTATACTTAAAGAGGGAATGATTGTAACTGATGAACCGGGAATTTATATTCCAGAGTTCGGTGGAGTCAGGATAGAAGATTTAGTTCTTGTAACTAAAGATGGATGTGAAACATTATCAAAATCGCCTAAAAAATTAATTTATCTAGGTGTATAAATGTAATTTTATTTAAGGAATAGTGGATAAACAATATATCTTAACTTGGTAAGAGTACATGAACTCTGCCAAGTAAGATATATTGATATATTATGGTATTAATCTTACCTAAAAAGGTTATAATATAAATGATTAAGAGATTTTTGGAGGGATACTAAAATGATATCAGCAGGAGAACTTAGAAAAGGAACTACTTTTGAAGCAGATGGACAAGTATTTACGGTTATTGACTTTCTTCATGTCAAACCAGGAAAAGGTGCTGCTTTTGTAAGAACAAAATTGAGAAATGTAATCTCTGGAGGAGTTACAGAAACAACATTTAATCCAACTGCTAAATTGCAGGAAGTTAGTATAGAGAGAAAAGAAATGCAGTATTTATATAGCGATGCTGACCTATATTACTTTATGGATCAAGAAACTTATGAGCAGATTCCATTAAGTTATGATCAGGTTGAAAATGCAATAAAATATTTAAAAGAGAATATGAATGCAATAATTAAATTCTATAAAGGAGAAGCTTTCTCTGTAGAAGCTCCAAATTTTGTTGAACTGCAGGTTACAGCTACAGAACCAGGTGTTAAAGGTAATACAGCAACTAATACTTTAAAGCCAGCTACGGTTGAAACTGGAGCTGTCATTCAAGTGCCTATTTTTGTTAATGAAGGTGAAGTAATAAGAGTAGATACAAGAACTGGTGAATACATGGAAAGAGTTAAATAATATAAGTTACTATTTAAGTGAATAGAATTAATAAGTATTTACTAAAAAGAAATTTCTGGAAAAAAGAAATTTCTTTTTTATTTTTTGGAATAATTCTGATGTAAATTAAATATGATTGAATTAAGAAAGGAGGATAAAAATGATTAACATAAAAGATATTTTAGATGTATTACCTGAAAATATAATAAATATAATTACTAAGGTAAAAAAATTAGACAAACTCCAGGAAATAAGATTAAAAATAAATAGACCTATAATTTTGAAGCTTGGAGAAATAGAGATAATAGAGGAGTATAAAATTTCTGTTGAAGATATAAATAACATATTGAAGAGAATGAGTAATTACTCCATTTACTCTATAGAAGATGAAATTAAACAAGGGTATATAACAATAAAAGGTGGACATAGGGTTGGAATATGTGGAAATTGTATTGTTGAAAATAATATAGTAAAGATAATAAAAAATGTTTCATCATTAAACATTAGAATTTGCAGAGAAGTAATAGGATGTTCAGATAAAGTTATGCCATGGATTGTAAAAGATAACAATGTACTAAATACAATAATAATTTCTCCTCCAAATTGTGGTAAAACTACTTTGATTAGAGATATAACAAGAAATATATCCAGTGGATCTAAAAATTTTGGGATCAGAGGTAAAAACGTCTGTGTTATTGATGAAAGAAGTGAGATATGTGCTTCTTCTGATGGAATTCCACAGCTTAATGTAGGCATAAGAACAGATGTTATGGATAATTGTCCTAAAAGTCAAGGAATAATGATGGCTATAAGGAGCATGGCACCAGATGTAATTGTATGTGATGAAATTGGTACTTATGAAGATGTAAAGAGTATATTATCTGCTCTTAATTGTGGAATTAATCTAATAACAACTATTCATGGATTTGGAATAGAAGATTTGAGGAGTAGAGATGTATTCAAAGAGGTTATTAGTAACCATATTTTTCAAAAGGCAATAGTTTTAAGTTGCAATAAAGGTGTAGGAACAGTGGAGTATATATATGACTTTTTAAATGAGACAACCATAAGGAGGTAATAAAGTGCTTAAAATTATTGGCAGTATACTTATTATAATAGCTTCTACTTTTGGTGGATTTATGTATGCTCAGTGTTTTGTAAATAGAGTAAAGGAATTAAATGAGATAGAGAGATGCATATACCAGCTTCAAAATGAGATTGTATACACTCATACACCTTTGCCGGAAGCCTTAGTTAATGTAGCTGTTAAATCCAAAGAACCTATAGCTGATATTTTTAATAGAAGCTCTCATAAATTAAAAAGTAATAGATATGATAATGTCTATGAAGCTTTTAAAGAAGCTTTTAGAGAAAATTCTAATCTAAATCTTAAAGAGGAAGACATTAATTTAATGTTAGATTTGTCCAAGTCCTTAGGGGAATCAGATATCACAGGACAAATTAATATTTTTTCTCTAACTATAGAAAATTTAAAAAAAATTATTGCACAGGCAGAAATAACTATGAAAAAAAACGTGAAAATGTATAGATATCTTGGCTTTGGAATTGGTGCAATGATAGTTATCATGCTTATTTAGGAGGTGCATTTTTTGTTAGATATAAGTTTAATATTTAGAATTGCTGCTGTAGGAATATTGATAGTTATCATTGATAAGATACTAAAGTCCAGTGGAAAAGATGATTATGCAGTAATGGTAAATTTGGCGGGAATAGTTATAGTTCTAATGATGGTAATAAGTCTTATAAGTAAATTATTTGATACAGTAAAAACCATGTTTCAACTGTAGGTGATTAAAATGGAAATAATTAAAATAGTATCTTTTGCCTTTATAAGTTTATTTCTTGTTCTTATATTAAGAGGCAGGCGGGATGAACTAGCTGTACAGCTTAGTATTGCAGCAGGAGCTTTAATATTTTTATTTATGGTTACTAAAATTACTGCCGTAATGGAGTTATTACAACAACTGGCTTTAAAGGCTAATATTGATTTTGTGTATTTAAATACTGTATTTAAAATACTTGGAATTGCTTATTTGGCATCCTTTTGCAGTGAAGTATGCAGGGATGCAGGAGAGAGCAGCCTGGCATCTAAAGTAGAATTCGGTGGCAAAATATTGATTTTAGTATTGGCAATTCCAATATTGATGGGGGTTTTAAATTCAATTCTAAAGATTATATAGAGGTAATCTATTATGAAAAAAATATTTATAATAATTGTATTGTTTATTTTAATGAGCAACCAAACCATAGTACAAGCATCAACTATAGATGATAGTAATAATAAGGATATCACGGAAGTAGAACAACTATATACCTATATTACAAATATGAAGACAAAGTATGAATTGATAAAGGATTTAGATATTAAGGATTATGTTAAAGATTTTATGAAAACCGGTAATGGAAAGTTTTCTGTTGAAAAACTATTTAAAGGAGTATTAGCCTATTTTTTTAGAGAAGTAATAGCCTCTTTTAAATTGATGATAATGCTTTTGCTAATATGTGTTATATGTGCATTACTTACAAATCTTCAGAAAGCCTTTAGTAATGAAGGATTATCTAATATAGCATATTTTGCCTGCTATTCACTTATAATTATTATTGTTGCTAGAAGTTTTTATATAGGTGTAAATGAAGTTAAAGCTGCAACTAATAATTTAACTGACTTTATGGCTGCACTGGTACCTGTACTATTGACACTTCTTGCGGCAGGAGGTGGACTGGTTCAATCTACCATTATGGATCCAATTATAATATTGGCTATTAATGTGGCTGCAAGGATATTTATGGATGTTTTGCTGCCTCTTATATTGATAGGATTTGTTTTGCAATTTGTAAATAATATATCAGAAGAATACAAAGTTGATAGATTGGCAAAGCTTTTAAATCAAATTGTACTTTGGATACAAGGACTGGTTATGACAATATTTATTGGTATAGTAACTATAAGAGGAATAAATGCAAAGGCCATAGATCAGGTTACAGCTAAGACAGCTAAATTTGCTGTAGACAATTTTGTACCTATAGTTGGTAAAGCTCTATCTGATGCGGTGACTACTGTAGTAGGTTATTCTGTAGTCTTAAAAAATGCCATAAGCAGTATAGGACTTATAGTATTGATTGTAATAGTAATTTTCCCTATTATAAAGATTTTGGCTTTAGCTCTTATTCATAAATTAACAGCAGCCTTAGTTCAGCCAATAAGTGATAAGAGAATAGTAAATTGTATAAATGCAGCTGGAGATACACTTATACTGCTTATGTCCTGTCTCATATCTATCTCAGTGATGTTCTTTATTATGATAGCCATAATTGCCTCTAGTGGGAATGTTATTTCTTAGAAAGGGGAGATTATATGATAGATTGGGTTAGAAGCTGGGTGATGAGTATTTGTGTGGCAGTAATTTTTATAACAGCAGTAGAGCTTATAATACCCAGTAATAAATTTAAGGGCTATGTTAAATTTGTAATGGGACTTATATTAATAGCTGTAATATTGAACCCCATAATAAAGATATTTAATAATAAAACTGATATAACTACTTATATAGATAAAGCAGATCAATATGTAAATAGTGGGTCCTATGAAAGTAATACTGAAAAATATAAAAATCAAGATAAAGAGGAAACTATAAATGCTTTTAAAGAAAATTTACAGAAATCCTGTTCTAAAATGCTAAAGGATAAATTTCCAAACAATGACTATGAAGTGAAAGCTGATGTTAAATTAGATGATGCCACTAATCAAATCAATATAAAAGGATTGAGTATTGGTGTTAAAAATGAAGGGGTAGAAAAAATAGAAAATATAGAAATAGACAGTAAAAGTGTTAGCGCAAGTCAAGAAAAGAAAGTGGATCCAGAGGTAGATAAAGAAATTAAAGATTATCTTAATAATGAGCTTAAAATATCTAAAGATAGTATATCTATATATAAGCAATGATAAACAGAGTTCTTAATATTGGCATTTTCAATACTTACTAATAGAGTTCTTAGTATCAGTATTTTTGATACTTAGAAATCGTTGTCCTTTAGGGTAAATCGTTATCCAGGGACGCATCAGACCTTGTATGCCGATTTTACAGAGTAAGATTGGAGTGTTAGGTATGGTAGTCATCGGATAAAAATTGGGAGGGGGAAGCATGAATTTTAAAAAATTACTGGAAATATTAAAAAAAGGTGGTGGCAAAAATAAACAGATAAATAACATTATTATAGTAATATTGATAGGAATACTTTTAATTATATCAGCTGGCTTTTTTAAAGACAACAAGGCTACTTCTACTTTTTCTAATAGCCCAAATAGTGGTAATAGTACTGCTAATAGTCAATCATCAAATGACTTAAGCACTACGGAGGATATATCTGCCTATGAAAATGAACAGGAAAATAAGCTGAAGGCATTACTTCAGAGTATACAGGGAGTTGGAGATACTCGTGTAATGATATATTTTTCAACGGGAGAAGAGGATGTGCCTGCTTATAATGAAAATAAATCTTCCTCTGTAATTAATGAAACTGATAATTCTGGCGGAAAGAGGACTACTACTCAAAATAATTCTGGAACTAGCATAGTTATGGAAAATGATGGTGAAAAAACTAAGCCATTTATTTTAAAAAAATATAAACCAAAAGTTACAGGGATTTTAATTTCTGCAGAAGGAGCAGATGATTCAGACATAAGGCTTAATATAACTAATGCTGTATCAAGTTTTTTTGATTTGTCAGCAGATAAAGTAAATGTTTATCCTATGAAAAAGTAACATATAATTATTTGAACAAGCATATAAATTTTGTATAAGGCATAGGACAAGAAGTTAATGAGGCATGGTGCATAATATTTTGTAATTATAAAAACACAAGGTGTGTATGAAGAGTTTACAAATATCATAGTTGTTTATAAGATGCAAAGTATAATAGCATATTGACTAATAATTTCTTTGATTATGACCAATGGTTAAAATGGAGGGGAATTAAATGAATAAGAAACAAGCAGTTATTATTGTCACTTTATTGGTACTTATAGTTTGCGCTGGAGTTTTAGCTACAAAGGTCAACAGCCCATTGTATGTCAGTGATACAGATCTTGTGGATAATAACAGTACAATATCTACAGATAGCACTGATCAGGCTAAAGCAAATGAAACAGCAGCTAATAGCAAATCTGATTATTTTGCTGATGCCAGACTTACTAGGGAAAAAGCTAATGCAAAGACAATTTCTACATTGAAATCTATAATTGACGATAAGAATGTATCCGAAGAAAGTAAAAAGAATGCAACACAAAAATCTATAAACATCTCTACAGCTAGTGCAAATGCTGCAAAAGTTGAAAATATGCTTAAAGGTAAAGGCTATAAAGAGGCATTATGTACTATCAATGATGATAAAGTAAATATTGTTGTAAAAACTGATGAACAAAAATTATCAGACAAGCAACTAAGAGAAATAAGAGATGTGGTATTAAGTGTAACTAATCTTAGAAATATAGAAATAGAGCCTCCAGTTCATTAAAATTTTAATATATATGATGCAAAGTATAAGCAGGGCCTCATAACAAAATAGTAAAATTATAAAAGGCTCTGCTGATGGAATAAAGCGTAATGTAAAAAAGAAGACTCTTAGATTTTTCTTTTAAAATTCCTAACATTGTAAAATTCTATTGGTTTTGATATAATGTACATAAGACTAATAGATTTGTGCGATGTTACAGGACTAAGGGGGTAAAGAGAAAATGGATAACGATCTAAGAGATGACATAGAAGTAGGTATTGTAAAGATATCTGACGAAGTAGTAGAAGTTATTGCAGGACTTGCCGCAGCTGAAATAACAGGTGTTGTAGGCATGAGCGCAAGCTTAGTAGGTGGAATTTCGCAAATATTAAGTGGAAAGAAAAACCTTTCAAAGGGTGTTAAAGTAAACTTAGGAGAAGATAGTGCTTCAATTGATTTATATTTAGTAGTGAAATATGGAATTAAAATACCAGAAGTAGCAGCTGCAGTTCAAACTAATGTAAAAAAAGCTGTTGAATCTATGACTGGACTCAGCGTTTCAGGTGTTAATGTATATGTTCAAAATGTTATTCTTCCAAAGGAAGAGGAAGTTGTTGAAGTAGAAGAATAAGGACTAAACACCCTCTAATTTTTTAGAGGGTGTTTCTATGTCAATAATATTTATACATAAAAGTTATAGAACTTTGGATTAATATATAGTAATATAAATTCATTGCATATTATTTTAGGCATATGAAAATAAATAGAAAGCCAAAGATGCGACGGATATTTTTAATCCTACAAGGAAACAGGTGACCAGGATAGTGAGCTATCTGAGGGTTCTGTTGACGTAGTAGGATTAAAAATAGGCTAGCATACTGACTAGTTATTTATTTGAATATGCCTTAGGAGGAGACAATTTTAATGAGTAGAAGAAAAAGTAGAGAAATAGCAATGAAGCTTCTGTTTGAGATATCTATGAATGTAAAAGAGACAAAGGAAGCAATAGAACAGTATAAAGAAAGTAATAAAAATTTGGAAGATGTGGATTTCACATATATTGAAAATACACTAGAGGGAATATTTAAAAATATAGATTTTTTAAACAGATCTATTGAAGAAAATTCAAATAATTGGAAGATTAATAGAATTTCTAAAATAAATACAGCTATTTTAAAAATAGCTATTTATGAAATATATTTTGAGGAAGATATACCAGAAAAGGTTTCTGCTAATGAAGCGGTGAATCTGGCGAAGAAGTATTCTGATGAAAAATCTCCTGCTTTTATAAATGGAGTAATAGGTAATATAATAAAATCAAAACAATCAACAAAAAATATGGATTAGAATATTTAAAAACATAAACATAGAGGTGTAGAAATGGGAAACAAAATACAAGGGAAATTAGTAGCGGAGAGCTTTAGAGATAGTATTAGAGAATTTGTAAAGAATAGAATAGATAATAATTTAAGAGTTCCAGGACTATCAATAATTTTGGTGGGAAATGATGGTGGATCTCAATATTACGTTAAAAATGCTAAGAAATTATGTGATAACTTAAATGTAAAATGTGAAGTGTTTAATTTTCCAGAGGAAACTTCCGAAAAAGATATTATAAATACTATTGAAACTTTAAATAACAGAGAAGATGTAGATGGAATAATGCTGCAGCTTCCTCTTCCAGATAAATTCAATGAAAAAAATATAATTGATAAAATAGATTATAAAAAGGATGTAGATGGTCTTACCCATATTAATATAGGTAAGCTTTACAGTGGCGAAAAGAGTTTTATACCTTGTACTCCTAAGGGAATAATAGAACTTATAAAGAGTACGGGAGAAGATATAAGCTGTAAAAACGCCGTAGTTATTGGAAGAAGTAATATTGTGGGCAAACCAGTAGCACAGCTTCTATTAAATAATAATGCTACAGTTACTATTTGCCACTCTAGAACAAAGAATTTAAAAGAAGTGTGCAGTCAAGCTGATATTTTAATTGCTGCTATAGGAAAGCCCCATTTTGTAGATGGATCTTTTGTAAAAGAAGGTGCCATTGTAATAGATGTTGGTACTACCATGGTAGATGGAAAGCTAAAAGGAGATGTTATATTTGATGATGTAATTAATAAAGCATCTTTTTTAACTTCAGTTCCAGGTGGAGTAGGAGCTATGACCACTACAATGCTTTTGATGAACACTTGTGAGGCTCTTGAAAATTATGTACATTAAAACTCTAACGGTTTCAGAGGTAAGTAATTATATTAAAAAAATAATAGACAGTGATTTTATATTAAATAATACTCTTATTAAGGGTGAAATATCCAATTTTAAAATTCACAGCAGTGGTCATGCTTATTTTTCATTAAAGGATGATTATGGTAAAATAAGCTGTATAATGTTTAAAGATAAAACTAGAAAACTTGAGTTTATGCCAGAAGATGGTATGGACGTTGTTGTAAAAGGAAAAGTTTCTGTATATGCCAAAGATGGAGTATATCAAATTTATTGTGAAGAGATAAAATTAGAGGGAATAGGGGAACTAAGCGAGGCTTTTAATAAACTGAAAAAAAAGTTAGAGGCAGAGGGACTATTCAGTGTTTCTCATAAAAAAACTATACCTAAATTTTGTGAAAAAATGGGAGTTATAACTTCACCAACGGGAGCAGCAGTAAGGGATATTATAAATGTCACTAAAAGAAGAAATAAGAGAATTGATATAATGATATATCCTGCACTGGTTCAGGGTATTAATGCACCAGAGGATATTATAAGAGGAATAAATTATTTTAATGAGGTAGAGGATATAGATGTAATATTACTTGCTCGTGGGGGAGGTTCTATTGAAGAATTATGGTCTTTTAATGATGAAAAACTGGCTTATGCAATTTTTAATTCAAAAAAGCCTATAATATCAGCGGTAGGTCACGAAACAGATTTTACTATTGCAGACTTTGTAAGTGATCTTAGAGCACCAACTCCCTCTGCAGGAGCAGAAATAATTGCCTATGATTTAGAAGAAGCCAATGACAAAATAAAAAATTACAGATATACTATAGAAAAACATATAAAAATATACATAGAAAATAAACTTAAAACTATAGATATGTACAGAAATACCCTTGAGCATAACAGTCCAATGGCTATTATAGCTAATTCCTACAGCTATATAGATAGAATGAATGAAATATTAAATAAAAATGTTAAAAATAAATTAGAAATTGAAAAGCAAAAACTTAGCAAATTAAATGCATTACTAAGTGCACACAACCCTTTAAATGTATTAGACAGAGGATATGCTATTATAGAAAATGAAAATAGTGAACTTATTAGTGATATAAATATCCTAAATAATACTGATAAAGTGAAAATTACGTTGAAAAATGGTAATGCTAAGTTTCATATAGAAAAACTAAAAGACAAATAATTTAAAATATTATTAAAAGTTGGTGATAGGCTGTGACATCTAGAAATGAGTCCTATGAGAGCATGGTAAAAAAATTAGAGGATATTATTTACTCTATGGAAAATAAGGAACTTACTTTACAGGAAACAATGAAGAGCTATGAACAGGGAATTAAACTCTGCAATAAATTATATAAGTATTTAAATGAAGCAGAAGGAAAGATAAAAATATTGTCCAATGGACAAGAACAAGATTTTCTAAGGGATGGGGAATAATTATGAAATTTGAAGCTTTAAAAAGTGAAGTGGATGTATGGTTAAATAATTATTTTAGTAATAAAGGTACTTATAATAAAAAAATATATGAAGCCATGAAATACAGCATAGATATTGGCGGTAAGAGAGTGAGACCAATGCTTCACTGTTTAACTTACGAAATGTTTAATGAAAATTATAGAGAAGTAATAGCTGTAGCCTGTGCAATAGAAATGATTCATACTTATTCTTTAATACATGATGATTTGCCATGTATGGATGATGATGATCTTAGAAGAGGGCATCCTACAAATCATAAAATTTTTGGAGAAGCATTGGCGGTGTTGGCAGGGGATGGATTACTGAATGAAGCTATGAGTCTAATGTTTGACTACTGCAAAGATAGAGGAAAAAATGAATTATTGGCTTGTAAAATTATATCTGATAGTGCTGGAGCAGAAGGAATGATTGGAGGACAGGTAGTAGATATTTTAAGTGAGGGTAAGAAAATATCCTATGAAACCCTTAGTTATATGCATAGAAAAAAGACTGGGGAATTAATCAAAGCCTCTATACTTTCAGGGGCTATAATTGGAAGAGCATCAGATAGGGAGATAGATAAATTATCTGATTTTGGGAGTAAACTAGGACTTGCCTTTCAAATAAAAGATGATATATTGGATGTTGTTGGGAATGAAGAGGTTATGGGAAAGCCTGTGAATAGTGATATAGATAATAACAAAACCAATTTTATAAGTACCTTTGGTCTTGAAGATTGTAAAAATAAATGCAGAGAGCTAACTAAAGAATGTATGAATATTTTAGATGATGTAGATAGAGATACATTGAATCTTAAGGAATTAACTAAAACTTTACTATATAGAGAAAAATGATGAAGGTAATATTTTATATATTTACTATAGGAGAATGAATTTTTTGAATAATTAGTATAGCTATGTTATAATTTCTTTAATATAATACTTAGCCAGTGGCGCAGTATTCTAGTCAGGTAAGCTTTTTTTAAAGACGGGGCTAAAAATCCGTTAGAGGGCATATCGATGAAGTTCCTGGTGCTTGCCTATAACGCCCAGTCATGGGTTTGTGCTGGGAGTAAGGAGGCTGGGGCAACCGCAACGGCATGCGCAATTGACCCTACCTTCGTGGAGACCATTATCTGTGAATTAGGTTAGATACCTAATTTACGGCAATGGGGTAAACCTGTATTGTGGTGTAAAAGCTATGTGCAGTGTAGCCTGCCTTGAGTGAAATGGGGAGAGGACAGGAAAAATAAAATTTCAGGCCAAAAATTTTATTCGGTTGCCTTCTGAAACCTATTTTGCAAAAGAGGCTAAGAAAGAGCCTAACTGTTAAGGAAAACTTCTAGACTGTCATGTAAAGGGGTATGTTATGGATTGCAGTGCGGACTTAGTGGTAATCTAGTCCTAATTATGGTAACAAATTAGATGAGTTATTAAATGGAAACTGCCGTTACGGCGACGTTTCGGTTAATTCATGGGAAATCCTACTGGACCTATGCCGCAAGATTTATTTAACATACTGCCACTGTTTTTGTCAATGCATTTTAAATAATGTTAATGATCAGCTTAAAATGCAAATGGAGGATTAGTAATGTCAAAAAAGATCAATAGAAAAGAGACTACAAAGGATAGAAGAAAGTGGATTTTAACAATTTTAGTGTGGTCAATATTGATAAGCAGCAGTATTTCTCTTTTGTCTGATTCGCTACTAAGTAAGGTTAATATGTTAGTAGCTTTTATTGTGTTGGCTTTTATTATAATTGCAGGTATAATCTTTGATATAGTAGGTATAGCAGTTACTACAGCAGATGAAACACCTTTTCATGCTATGGCTGCAAAAAAGATACATGGAGCAAAAATAGCTATAAGACTTCTAAGAAATGCTGATAAAGTTTCTACTTTTTGTAATGATGTGGTAGGAGATATTGCAGGAATAATTAGTGGTTCTGTTGGCTTTTTTATAGCACAAAAGGTTACACATAATTTTACCAATATTAATTTTACTGGTGTGAATGTGGCCATTGGAGCGATAGTTGCGTCTATCACTATATGTGGTAAATCCATTGGGAAGACTTATGCTTTAGAAAATAATAGCATTATAGTTTCTAAAGTTTCTAAGCTACTATATCTAATAGTAAAGGATAGATGATAATGACATATATACTTGATAAGTATAAGGATATAGATGAAATAAAAAATATGAGCTCAGAAGAACTTAATATATTTTCACAGGAAATAAGACAATTTTTAATAAACAGTGTATCGAAAACTGGAGGACATCTAGCATCAAATCTTGGTGTGGTGGAATTAACTTTAAGTTTATACAAGGTGTTCAATTTTAGAAAAGATAAATTAATTTGGGATGTAGGACATCAATCTTATGTACATAAAATATTAACAGGAAGAATAAAATATTTCTCCAAACTTAGAAAATATGGAGGGATAAGCGGTTTCCCAAAACGTGAAGAAAGTTATTTTGATATATTTGATACTGGACATAGTAGTACATCTATATCAGCAGGGCTTGGAATTTCAAGGGCTAGAGATCTAAATGGAGATAATTATGAAGTAGTATCAGTTATTGGGGATGGTGCACTGACCGGTGGAATGGCCTATGAGGCACTTAATGATTTAGGTTATAGTAAGACTAAAATGATAATAATTTTAAATGACAATCAAATGTCAATTTCTAAAAATGTGGGTGGAATGTCTAAATATCTAAATAAAATAAGAATTGATCCTGCCTACAATAAATTTAAACAAGAAGTAAATAATACTTTAAGAAAGACAAATATAGGAGTGGGTGTAGCTAATTCCCTTCAGAAGATAAAAGATGGATTTAAACAGCTCTTTATTCCCGGGATGCTCTTTGAAGATATGGGAATTAAATATTTAGGGCCTATAGATGGACATAATATAAATGAATTGGTACAAGTATTAAATTTAGCTAAAAATATAAAAGGACCCGTTTTAGTACATATTATTACAAGAAAAGGAAAAGGCTATGACTTTGCTGAGAAAAATCCAAATAAGTTTCATGGCATAGGTCCTTTTGATTGTGATAGTGGAGAAATATGCTCTATAAAAGGATTAACTTATTCAAAGGTATTTGGCAAAGAAATGATAAATTTAGCTAAAGAAAATAAAAAAATAGTAGCAGTCACTGCTGCTATGCCAGATGGAACGGGCTTAAACAATTTTGCAGAAAAATTTCCAAAGAGGTTTTTTGATGTAGGCATAGCAGAGCAGCATGCAGTGACTCTTTGTGCAGGAATGGCTACGCAGGGAATAAAACCTGTATTTGCTGTGTATTCTACATTTTTACAAAGGGCCTACGATCAAGTACTGCATGATGTATGTATTCAAAAATTGCCAGTGATTTTTGCTATAGATAGAGCGGGAATAGTGGGAGAAGATGGTGAAACTCATCAGGGAATATTTGATTTATCCTATTTGACTCAAATGCCAAATATGACAGTAATGAGTCCAAAATGTATTGAGGAACTTGTATATATGTTAAGATGGGCAGTTAATGATAATAAAGGACCTATTGCTATAAGATATCCAAGAGGAGTAGACAATGGAGATATTAAATTAAAGCCTCTAAAGGATTTTTTTAGAGGAAAGTGGGAAATAATTCAGAAAGAAGGCAATATTGCAATAATAGCTTCTGGGAAAATGGTACAGACAGCAATACTGGTGAAAGAAAAACTTTTGAAGTTAAATATTAAAACCACTATAATAAATGCCCAGTTTATAAAGCCTATAGACAAGGATATAATAAAAAGGTTAGTGAATGAGAATTATAAAATAATTACTTTAGAAGATAATATTTTGCATGGTGCACTAGGATCTTCTATATTAGAATATGTTAATACACTTGAATGTAAACATAATATATTGACACTGGGATATAAGGATAAATTTGTTACTCAGGGAAATGTAGATTTATTATATAAATTACATGGATTAGATGTAGAAGGGGTTTTTCAAAGTATTTTAAAATTTATCTGATTGAGGAGTTAAAGATGGGTGAAGCAAAAGAAAGATTAGATGTTTTATTAGTAAAGAAGGGCTTATTTCAATCAAGGGAAAGAGCAAGAGCCAGTATAATGGCAGGAGAGATTTTTATAGATGATGTGAGATATGATAAATGCGGTGAAAAGGTAAAAGAGTCATCTAATATAGTGTTTAAAGGAGAAACTATGCCCTATGTTAGTAGAGGCGGGTATAAACTTGAAAAAGCAATTAAATCCTTTATAATAGAATTAAAAGATAAGGTCTGCTTTGATATAGGAGCATCTACAGGAGGTTTCACAGACTGTATGCTTCAAAATGGAGCTAAAAGAGTATTTTCTATAGATGTAGGTTATGGACAGTTTGCTTGGAAACTTAGAAATGACCCTAGAGTTGTCTGTATGGAAAGAACTAATGTAAGATATGTAAAGAAAGAAGATATAGGTGAAATAGGACAATTTGCAAGTATAGATGTTTCTTTTATATCATTAAAAAAAGTAATTCCAGCCGTTTTAGATTTATTAGAGGATAAGGGTGAAATTGTAGCTTTGATTAAACCACAATTTGAAGCGGGAAGAGAAAAAGTTGGTAAAAAAGGTGTTGTAAGAGAGCCATTTGTTCATAGAGAAGTTATTGAAGGAATAGCAGATTTTTTAGTACAAAATAATTTAAAAATAATTGGACTGGATTATTCACCTATAAAAGGTCCGGAAGGTAATATAGAGTATCTCATATTTTTTAATAAAGAAGATAGTACTCATAGTAAATTTTCATTAGAAAATATAGAGCAGGTGGTAAAGAGGGCTCATGGTCAGTTGGATTAGGAGAATAAATTATGAAAAATATAGGTATCAATATTAATAAAAGCAAAGATAAGGACAGAACAGTAACTAGAGAAATAGTTGATTTTATAGTTAAAAATATAGAGGATGTAAAAATAAAAATATTTGATGACCTTGGAAACTTTACAAAAGATCAGGCAGAAAAAATAGATATAATGATATCATTAGGCGGCGATGGAACTATTTTAAGTACTGCTAGAAATGTATGTAGATATGATATACCTATACTAGGTATTAATTTGGGACATTTGGGATTTTTAGCTAGCGCGGAATTATCGGAATTAAAGGAATGTATTATAAAGCTGTCTAAATCACAATATGAAATAGAAGAGAGAGTTATGCTTGAGTGTAGAGTAAAAAAAAATAAGGATGAAAAAATCTATTATGCACTTAATGAAGTTGTTATATCTAAGGGAACTTTGGCAAGAATATTAGAATATGGCATAAAAATTGATGGCAATTTTTATACTAAATTTATGTCTGATGGAATAATTGTTTCAACACCTACAGGATCTACTGCATATTCTCTTTCTGCTGGAGGTCCTATAATTTCTCCTACTTTAAAATTAATTTCTATTACTCCTATATGCCCTCTATCTCTTGGTGTTAGAACTATGGTTATAGACAGTAAAAGTGAAGTTAATGTTGTTTTAAATAAAGTTTATCAACCTGTGTATTTAACTGTAGATGGTCAGGATTCTCAAGAAATAAGTAATATACATAAAGTATATATTAAAGAAGCTCCATTTAAATGTAAGATAATTAGAATAAGCGGATATGACTATTTTGAAATATTAAGAAAAAAGATAATATCTAGAACTAAAGAGTGTGAAGGTGATGAGTAATGAAAATATCGAGGCATGCTAAAATATTAGAAATAATAAATTCAAAGGATATAGAAACACAGGAAGAATTGGCAGATGAACTAAGAAAACAAGATATGGTAGTAACACAAGCTACAGTTTCAAGAGATATAAAAGAATTGAAACTGATAAAAGTTTTATCTAATAATGGCAAGTATAAATATGCTTCAATATCTTCAAATGAAAATTTTCTTTCAAATAAACTGGTTAGTGTATTTATTCAAACAGTTCTAAATGTAGAACATGTGAAAAATTTTGTAGTAGTTAAGACAATTTCAGGATCTGCCCCCGGGGCAGCAGAAGCAATTGATTCCCTTAATTTTGACGAAATTGCAGGTACAATAGCAGGAGATAACACTATCTTTATACTTGTACGAAGCGAGGAAAAAGCCTTTGAAATAGTACAGAAGCTAAAAAAATTACTTAATGAAAATGAATAGGAGGATTTAATATGCTCCTTCAGTTGAATATTAGTAATTTTGCACTTATAGAATCTCTAAGCATTTCTTTTGAAAATGGATTTAATGTATTATCAGGAGAAACAGGTGCAGGTAAATCCATATTGATTGATGCTATTAATTATGTACTGGGAGTAAAATTTACAAAAAATTCTATTAGAACTGGTGAGAAAAAAACTTTTGTAGAAGCAGTCTTTTCTATTAAAAATAGTAAAACTATAGAATTATTAAAGAAACTTGAAATAGATTATGATGATATCTTAATTATCTCAAGAGAAGCTTTTCAATCAGGGAAAAATATAACTAAGATAAATGGAAAAACTGTACTGCTTACTCAATTGAGAAAAGTTAGTGCTACTTTAATGGATATTCATGGACAGCATGAAAGTCAAACTCTTATGAATTCAGAAAATCATATTAATTTTTTAGACTCCTTTGGAGATGGTATTTTAAATAAAGAAAAAGAAAAATATAGAATATACTACAGAGAATTGAAAGAGATTGAATTCAAGATAGAAGAGCTTTCTAAAAAAACCGGCGACAAAGATAAAATTATTGACTTTTTAAAATATCAAATTGATGAAATCGAAAAGGCAAAATTAAAAGACGGTGAAGATGTTGAGTTGGAAGAAAGATATTCTATTATATCAAATAGTGAAGCTATAAGCAAAATTTTATGCAGCAGTTATGAAAAGCTCTATACAGGCAAGGAACAGACTTTATCCATATTTGATAACTTAGGAGTTGTTATAAAGGAGCTAAGGTCTATAGAAGAGCATTCCGATGAAATAAAATCTGTTGCTAGTTCCCTAGAGGAATCTTACTATAATATAGAAGAAAATATATCAATTATAAGAGATATTAAGGATAAAATTGAATTTGATGATAAAGAATTGGAATATGTAAATAATAGATTATATACAATTGATGGATTAAAAAAGAAATATGGAAATACTATCAGTGACATAAAGAAGTATAGAGAAAAAATAATAAATCAATATGAAGAACTTGTTAATTTTTCTGAAATTATACAGAAATTATCAATTGATAAAGACACTATTCATATTAAAGTAGTTGATCAAGCTAAAAAAATTCATAGTACAAGAGAAAAAATTGCAAAAACATTAGAACAAAAAATTTTGGATGAATTAAAGTATGTAGGTCTTGGAAAAAGCATATTTAACATTAATATTGAATTTAATGAACAAAATATTAATGAAAATGGAGGAGATAGAGTAAAGTTTTTCATAACTACAAATCCTGGAGAACCACTTAGAGAATTGGAAAAAGTCGTATCTGGTGGTGAATTATCTAGAATAATGTTGGCCTTTAAAACCGTTTTTGTAGATAAAGACAATATTCCTTCAGTTATATTTGATGAAATTGATACTGGAATAAGTGGTAAAGTTGCTCAAAGCGTAGCAGAAAAAATATATGCTATATCCAACAATCATCAAGTTTTTTGCATAACTCATCTCCCACAAATTGCATGTATATCAGATGTTCATTACCTTATTGAAAAAAAGATATTAAATGATAAAACTTTTACCTTTGTAAATAGATTAACATTAGAACAGAAGGAAAAGGCTATTGCTAAAATGATTAGTGGAAGTGAAATTACGAATTTGACCTTGGCAAACGCAAAAGAAATGATTATATTAGCAGATAATAAAAAGAAAAGTTTAAGGAAAATTTTATAATAAACATCAATAAAAAAATCCATAATATAAATTATGGATTTTTTTATTGGTGTTTTTCGTATATTGAAAGTATTAACTAATAATGCATTGTTATAATAGCATAATAAAAATTCATCAGGGTAACTTAAAATTATAATCTTAAAGATCAGGAGGTTAAAAGCATGAAGAACAAAAAATTAAAGATAATGTGCTCTATTTTAACTCCTATTATTATTTTAACTTTAGTTACCTTTATGAGCCTAAGAAATATACCAGAAACTATATATGTAAGACAAGGTGAAAATATAAATTACAGCTCAATGTTAAAGGTAAATAATAGTGATGTTACAGTATTAAAACAAAATACTAATAATCAGTTCCAAACAAAAGTAAAAAAATCTGTGAATTTATTAGGTATTTTACCTGTTAAAACCGTAAACTTAGAAGTGGTACCTAAAATTATGGTATACCCTGGAGGTCAACCTGTAGGTATAAAATTAAATACAGAAGGAGTTTTGGTAGTAGGTTTATCTGATATAGATTCACAAAATAGAAAAGTTAGCAGTCCTGCTGCAGAAGCAGGTGTGCAGATTGGTGATAGTATAGTAAAAATAGATGGGGAAAATGTAAACAATTCTAAAACAGTTTCAGACAAACTAAAAAAATATAAAGATTCTATTTTAAAAGTAACTATAAAAAGAGATGGGAAAAATATTGAAAAAGAAATTAGACCAATAAAAAGTGATTTAGATAATGATTACAAATTAGGATTGTGGGTAAGAGATTCTACTGCAGGAGTTGGAACATTAACATTCTATCATGAAAACTCCAAAAAGTTTGCAGCCTTAGGTCATCCAATAACAGATGTTGATACTGGTACAATGCTCAGTGTAAGGAATGGAAATATAATAAATTCATCTATAGTGTCAATAAAAAAGGGAGCTAAAGGTGATCCAGGAGAAGTTAGAGGAATTTTTGTAAATGAAAATAATCCCATGGGTAATATACAATCCAATACTATATCTGGTATTTATGGTATGACTGATAAAATATTAAAAAACCATAAATATAACAGACCTATAGAAATAGGACTTAGAAATGAAATAAAAGAAGGCGATGCACAGATACTTACAACAATAGATGGTGAAACGCCAAAACTTTACAGTATAAAAATTGAAAAGCTTCTTCCACAAGATTCACCAGGACCTAAAAGTATGGTTATAAGGATTACAGATCCTGAATTATTAGAGAAAACAGGTGGTATAGTTCAAGGAATGAGTGGTAGTCCTATAATACAAAACAACAAAATTATAGGTGCTGTGACCCATGTGCTTATCAATAAACCAGATGTAGGATATGGTATATATATGGAATGGATGTTAAAAGATGCTGGTATTTTAAAGTAGAATAAAAGACTTTAGAGTAAATTCTAAAGTCTTTTATAATTAATGTTAAAATAAATTATTATAGTAAAATTTTACAAAATATCTTGCTTTTTAATTGATTTAATAATAAAATAGAACAGAAATATAATTTATTTAATAAAAAAATAAATTTAAAAATAAATTTAATAAAAAAAATAATTTATATAATAAAGAAGGTTTTATCAAAGATTTGTCGAATACTTTAATTGTAAACATATGGGAATAGAAATATAAAGGGGAGTATTAAAAATGGAATATTCTAAGATAAGTGTATTGATAGCAGATGATAATAAAGAATTCTGTAATATTTTAAATGATTATTTATTAAATCAAAGTGACATAGTGGTGGTAGGTATAGCTAAAGACGGAATAGAAGCTTTAAAATTAATAGAAGAAAAAAAGCCGGATCTAGTTATTTTAGACATAATAATGCCGCATTTGGATGGATTAGGAGTTTTGGAGAAGCTTGCCAATATAAACATAGATCCTGTACCAAATGTAATTGTACTATCTGCTGTAGGTCAAGACAAAATTACTCAAAGAGCTATAACTTTAGGTGCTGATTATTATGTAGTTAAACCTTTTGATATGGATGTATTTACTAAGAGAATAAGACAAATGTTTAACAATACTATTTTGGATTCAGAAACTAAAAAGACAATGCCTATATCTGAAAAAGCTGCAGATGTAAAGATTTCTCAATCTGTACCTCTAGATTTAGAGGATGAAATAACAAGTATTATTCATGAAATAGGCGTTCCAGCTCATATTAAAGGTTATATGTATTTAAGAGAAGCAATAAATATGGTAGTAGATAATATAGAACTTTTATCTGCTGTAACTAAAGAATTATATCCATCTATAGCAAAAAAATATAATACTACTGCAAGCCGTGTAGAGAGAGCTATAAGACATGCAATTGAAGTAGCCTGGTCTAGAGGGCAAGTCGATACCATAAATAAATTATTTGGATATACCATACATAATGGAAAGGGAAAACCAACTAATTCAGAATTTATAGCAATGATTGCAGATAAACTTAGACTTAAAAATAAGGTTAAGAATGTGGCTCAGTAGGTGGGTTGAGAGTAGTTTTAGGGTATATCATCAGACCAACTAATGATTTTTGAGCCGACTAATATTTATTTAAAAATAAAAATAACTTTCAATATTCATTGGTGTGATTATTGGAGGTTATTTTTATGAATAAAAATGTAAAAAAATAAAGTTTGGATTATAAAATTGATGACTTTATGATTTGGTGTCAACAAAAAGATTTAAGAATAAAAAGTATCACATCTTATGAAGCTTGTCTCAGATTATTTGCTAGTTGAACAATATGCTACAACACACACATAGAAATAGTAGATAAAAAACAATTAATAATTAAATTAAAATAGGCAATTTAGGGTAAATTCTTAGATTGCCTATTTTTTTGTTTTTTATTATTACATCTAAATAAGAAAAATCTGCGTTAATCAAAACCAATGTTATGATAATTTTAATCAAACAGACAAATTGAAATTTATCAACATATAAATCGTATTATAAAAGCCAGTACAAATCTTCTCTTTTTATATTGGACATTGATAACGGACCTTGCCAACACTGTTTTTTCCATACTCAATGGCTTCTGTGGGACATTTACAAGTGAGTACATTCCTTGTCCCAGACAGGTTTGTTTTTTTTAGATGGATATTGTTAAGGGGACATTCTTTCACACATATGCCACATCCTATACATTTATCATCTGCTGTAAATTTATTTGATTTGACAAAAAATGGATAAAATACTGTGTTTACAACAGAACTGTTCAGGTAATCAACAAGGAAAGAAATTATATGAAAGATAGGAATAAAAGTATAGCTCAATCTATAAGTATGTTTGGTATCTTTTTCGGAAGATGGTTTTCTAGAAATTTTGGAGATAATACTTATTTTGGATTGAATGGCAACATATTAATAAGTATTATAGCTGGTATAATAATAGGAATTGCTTTAGTAATTTTGATTATAAAAAAGTTTTATTTTGCATCATTTATATTTTTAGTTTTATTTTCACCTATGATAATAACATATATAGGAATGTATTATGATAATACAACTTTAATGGATGTTGGTTTTATAACTTTTATCATTATATTAATAATATTTTTAATTCTTACAAAGCGGTATGTGAGAATTACTGATGATAGTTATGATAATATTAATTATGATAAATATAAAAATAAATATTAGTATAGAAATGTTATAGGGTATTTCCAAAAGTAGTAATACCCTATTTTTTCAGCTACAGTTTATATATTAAAGTACATTCTCGATCTTCCATAAGACTCATAGCATAAAACTTTTCTTGTTCCTCCGTAAATCTGCTTTTACTTATTTTTCTATTATAAAGTTCTGATTTATCCATAATAATCTTTATTTCTTTATCTTTAAAATTTCTTTTTCTATAGTATGGATCAAATACATATACATAATCATCATCAATAGAGGTAAGTAAAACATAATGATATATATTTGAATCAAAATATACTTTTACAGCAGCAACTCCATTGTTATTTAAGCATTTATAAACTTTACTGTTAGTTTTTAAATTTATTTCTTTATTTTTCAATGTTTCACATTTAATCTTTAAATTATGTGATTTAGAAAATTCATTTATACAATTACTTATTAATTCTACTGCAAAATATGATGTACCATTTCCACCTAACTTTCCATTTTTATTGTAAGTATCTAGACTATACATATAAATATTTTTTATGATTTCTGGGAAAATTTCATGTCTTTCAAATAAATATTTTAAAGCATTTATAAAAGTTGTTGGAACACAATCATATTCTGTACTTTGATATCCTAATGGTGTTTTCATTTTTACTATAACCTCGAATTATTTAAATTTTTAACTTATATTATTATATGAAAATTATACACTAAGTTCTTATATTGCGTGAAGTTGGAATTATACAAATAAAAGATTTTAAAATTTAACCTGACTAACTTGGCGTAAGTCTCCAACTTCTTGAAGTGGGAGTTCGACGCCAAGTAAGCCATGCATTTGCAGTTCTAAAATTCAAGATGGGGTAAAAGAATCCTCACCTGAATTAAGTACTTGCTTCAATAAAGTTTATTAATTAAGAGATTTTAATTTTACTATTTTCCCAAAAACCCAAAATCTATAGCCTAAAAAATTAACTATCTGAGCTAACAACATTGAAATAATTTTAGCAAAAAAAGAATTTAAAGAGCTATTATTCATTAATATACTTAACCCTATTAAACTTACACTTAATGAAGCTAAATTAACAACAATAAATTGAACAATTTCCATAATTGTTTTCTTATTATTTCTTGTATCATTAAAAGTCCAAAATCTATTGAAAAGGTAGCTATTTAAAGTACCACTAAAATATGATATTATCTGACTTATAATATAGTTAACACCCAATAAGATATTTAGCAAAGAAAATATTCCAAAGTCAAATATAGTATTTAAGCAACCTATGCATCCAAATTTTATGATATGTTTAAAATCGTTATTATTTATAAATTTATTATAAATATTTTTAATAGCAGTCATGTAATTCATACCTTTCCGATTTATCACTTTATTATGATTAAATTATAATAAGGGAATATGGCATAAATATAAAATAAATATGTTTATTTTGTGTGATTTTTAGTATTTATTAATTTAATTATTGAAGATTATCAATTATACTAAAAATAAACCCTATGTAGTTACTATTACTATCATAAGGTTTATTTTTAGTATAATTAAATATTAAGATAAGGGGGTATCTAATATTTGCTACGATTAAATATTAGCATTACAATACAGAAAAAATATAAAAGAATTGTGTTAAATTTATGTGATTAAATTTAAATTTCTTAAATATAATTATTTTATGGTTTTTTTTCGAAATTTATCAACTAATTTCATATCTTCTTTATCTTTTAATAATTCATATAAAATGCTGTATTTTTTGCTTAAATCATATAATTTATTCTTTTCTAATTTATTTAAATGTTTATAATTGGATAATAGCAGATTTATTGATAATTCTACTAAACTAAGTTTGTCTTCTAACTTGAGATTCTTTTCTAGATCGGTATCATTTATTTTTTGTATTTCCTCAGTATCACCTATTTTTACAGTAAATCCATCAATATATCTATTATTTGATAGTTCCGTATATTTTTTTACTATTTTAAGCTGAAGAATATAGTCTTTATGAATAATCCCATTTAAGTTTCCTGGATAGCCGTGAATGTAATAGTTGTCTCTAAATTTTACAACTAAAGTTGTTCTTCTAACAAAAGAGGTGTCCATAATAAAAACTACATCGCCTACATGGTAATCTACTCCCTCATAGGTAAAAGCATATTCTCCTATGTCTCCAAAATTTGTATTTTTTTTTGCTATATAGTTTTCTTTGATAATTTTACCTTTCATACATATTACCCCTTTCCAAATTTTCTTGTAAACGTTTATATAATTTTGAAGTTAAATCAATATCTCATAATTAAAATAAGTAAATTGATTTTAATTATTGGTATTTACAAATATTTTAATTATAAAAACTGAAATTAAAATAAATTATTTAAAAGATAATATAGTTATTGTAAATTTATAATTATGTAAGATAATATTCCCTTATATTTATATTTTATACAATTATTTTAACTTAGATACAAAATTTCTATATTTATGTAAATTTATCACAAATAACAAAAAATAATTATAATATAGTTAATGAATATATAAATTGACAATTTAATCCTATAATAAATTTTGTACTTTTTAGTAAATACTTAAATTTGACAATTGTATTTTTCGTAATTAGAATGAAATTATTGATTTTTATAAAGAAAATTTTAATTTTGGAGGATATTTTGATGAAATTAACGGAAGATACTGTCTGTGAGAAGAATTTATATAAAGGTAAAGTAATAGAATTATATTTACAAAAAGTTAGATTGAGTAATGGAAAATGTTCAGATAGAGAAATAGTAAAGCATCCTGGCGGAGTGGCTATTATAGCTTTTAAAGATAAGGAAACAATACTTATGGTAGAGCAGTACAGAAAGCCGCTGGAAAGGGTTTTAATTGAGCTGCCAGCAGGTAAAATTGAACTTGGAGAGAGGACTGAAGAATGTGGCAAAAGAGAACTTGAAGAGGAAACTGGGTATAAAGCAAGAGAATTTACCTATCTAGGTAAAATTGCTACATCACCAGGATTTTGTAATGAATATATTTATTTTTATAAGGCTGAAGATCTATATAAAGGTAAGTTGGATAGAGATGAAGATGAATTTATAAATATAAAAGAAGTAAAAATTAATGATATAAAAGAGATGATAATTAAAGGAATTATAATAGACGCAAAAACTATAAGTGCATTTATGTATTTGTAAAATTATCATATTATTCTATTGTGAATCATAAATATTATAAAAAGATGATTAACAATGGGAGGAATAATTAATGAAAGTGACATTTTTTAAAAATTTAATAGCAAGTCATTTACAAAATAACTTATGGTTATATGTCTTAAGTGCTATTTGTCTATGTACAGGTATTGTACTTGGAGTATACACAGTAAAGTATATGAGTGGATTTGAAAAAAGTGATCTTTTAAATTATTTATCATCATTTATGAAAAATTATAATTCTCAAACTATTAATTACAATCAATTATTTTTAGAAACGGCAAAAAATAATATACCTATATTGTTAATAGTTTGGTTTTTAGGATTAACCATGATAGGAATCCCTATAATATTGGTGTTAGATGTAATTAAAGGCTTTACCATGGGCTTTACTGTAACATTTTTTGTGAATGGTATGGGGTTTAAGGGGATCTGGATGGCACTTTTATCTGTTATTCCTCAAAATATTATATACATACCTTGTATAATAATTGGATCTGTAGTGGCTATGGAATTCTCATTAATGCTAATAAAAAGTAATGGTAAAAAACATTGGACAACCGGTATATCTTCTAGAATAATGTCTTATTCTATAGTATTTATTATAATAGCGGCATGTATGTTTGTTGGGTTATCCTTTGAAACCTATATAACGCCTAATATAATTAAGGCAATTGCTTAGGAGGGGATTGTGATAACTTTTGATAGAGAAAACAGAATTCATTGAATTTATTATTTTAGCTATGAAATGTTTTTTAATTCTAATTTTTTTAGGAATTATACTTCCAAAATTAGTGGATTATTCAATTTATTTTTTTATTACTAAGTCAGAGGTTCATAATAACAGCATTTTAGTATATAATGTACTTAAGATAGATAAACGAATTATTTATAATTTTATATATTTATTTAAATTAGCTACCAGCTAATCTATTTTTATAAATTTTGGGAGAATTTTTATGAGCGATTTAGTAAATGGTTATATTAATTATATTAGCAATAAAAAATTGAGTTCTAATACTCTTGATGCCTATACAAGAGATATAAAAAAATTTCACGAGTTTGTTATGAGTAAAAAGGAAAATATAGAAGAAGTAGATGTAGTAATTGTAATGGCTTATGTGCAGAATTTAAAGAAAGAAGGTAAAGCAAATTCATCTGTTATACGAAATATAGTTTCTATAAGAAATTTCTATAAGTATTTGATAAATATGGGTAAAATTGATGTGAACCCTGTAATACAATATCAATCTCCTAAAATAAAAAGAAGATTACCAGCAATTTTAACGGTTGAAGAAGTAGATAAACTTTTATCTATGCCGGATTGTGAAACCAATAAGGGAATTAGAGATAAGTGTATGCTTGAAATAATGTATGCTACAGGCATAAAGGTAACAGAGCTTTTGAATCTTACCATATATGATGTAGATACTAAACTTTCCTATATTAAATGCAAAGGATTAAAGGGAAAAGAGAGGATAATACCTATAGGGTCTTATGGAATAAAATGGATTGGGAAATATTTAAAAGTAAGGTCACAACTAAATTTAAATAATTTGGACTTTTTATATTTTAATCTTCAGGGAAATAAAATGACAAGACAGGGTTTTTGGAAGATAGTAAAGCATTATGCAGAGGAAGCTCAAATTGACAAACCTATAAATTCTTATACTATAAGACATTCTTTTGCAGTGCATTTATTGCAAAATGGTGCGGATATAAAGACAATTCAAGAATTACTGGGACACAGTGATTTATCTACAACCCAAATTTATTCAGGTATATATAAAAAGAGTAAAATTGCAGAAATATATAAAAAAGCACATCCTAGAGCCTAGTATATAATAGTGATTTGCTTTTTATATTTTAGATAAAGATGATAGCTGATTTTTATATATTCTGTAGATAGGAGAGAAAATTTATGAATAGGGTTATATTGGTAGTACTTGATAGCGTTGGAATAGGAGAAATGTCGGATTCAAAGTTGTATGGAGATGATGGAAGTAATACTTTGGGTAATATAGGGAAAAGCATTGGGGGACTAAAACTTCCTAATATGGAAAAGCTTGGCCTTGGAAATATAAATTCTATTGAGGGAGTAAAAAGAATTCACGATCCTATTGGTAACTTTGGTAAATGTGCCGAACTGTCAAATGGAAAGGATACTGTTACAGGTCACTGGGAGATATCTGGAGTAGTACTAAAGAAACCTTTAAAGACTTATCCTGAAGGCTTTCCAATAGAAATTATTAGGGAATTTCAAAATAAAATAGGAAGAAAGATCCTTGGTAATAAAGTAGCTTCCGGTACGGAAATTATTAAAGAACTTGGGGAGGAACATGTGAAAACAGGTTATCCTATAATATATACTTCTGCAGACAGCGTGTTTCAAATTGCAGCTCATGAAGAGGTAATTCCTCTTTCAAAGTTATATGATATGTGTAAAATAGCAAGGAATATGTTTACAGGAGAAAATTTAGTGGGAAGAATAATAGCAAGACCTTTTTTGGGTATTAAAGGTAATTATACTAGAACCTCAAATAGACGAGATTTTGCACTAGATCCTTTTGATAAGACTATGTTAGATTACATAGAAGAAGATAAATTAAGTGTTATGGCAGTAGGAAAAATAGAGGATATATTTAATGGAAAGGGAATAACTGAAGCCGTTCACATAAAAAATAATAATGAAGGAATAGACAAAACTATTGAGTATATGAAAAGTGAAAAAAACGGATTAATATTTACAAATTTAGTAGATTTTGATATGCTCTATGGACATAGAAATGATATAAAGGGCTATGCTGATGCATTAATGAAATTTGATAAGAGGCTTCCTGAAATAATGGAGGTTATGAAAAAAGAAGATGTTTTAATTATAACTGCAGATCATGGCTGCGATCCTACAACTAGAAGTACAGATCACTCCCGGGAATATATACCACTACTTGTATATGGTAAATCTATAAAGAATTCTGTAAATATAGGTATGAGACAGTGCTTTTGTGATATAGGCAAAACTGTTTTAGATATATTGAAAATTGATAATAATTTATATGGAAAGAGTTTTAAAGAAAAGTTAATTTAGGAGAAAAGGTATATGGATAATAATACTATAATTAAAAGTGTAGAATATATAAGAGGAATTACTGATATAGTGCCTAAAATAGGCATAATACTTGGTTCTGGTCTTGGAGAAATAGCAGAAGATATCGAAAATAAGATTATAATAAAATACAGTGATATTCCCAATATGCCTATATCTACAGTAAAAGGGCATGCAGGTCAATTTGTAATAGGTGAATTTTCAGGAAAAAATGTTATAATTATGCAGGGGAGATTCCATTATTATGAAGGCAATTCCATGGAACTTTTGGCATTGCCTATTTACATTATGAAATATTTAGGGGTGGAAAATTTAATTGTAACCAATGCTGCCGGGGGAGTAAATACTAATTTTGTTCCTGGAGATTTAATGTTAATCAAGGATCATATAAATTTTGTATTTAATAACCCTCTTATAGGAAAAAATCATGAGAAAATAGGATCAAGATTTCCAGATATGTCCTGTGCCTATAGTGAAAAGTTAATAGATATAGCAAAAGAAGTTTCAAATAATTTAAATATAAATATTAAAGAGGGAGTCTATTTAATGATGACGGGTCCTTGCTATGAAACCCCTGCAGAAATTAGAATGATCAGAATATTAGGTGGAGATGCGGTTGGAATGTCTACAGTTCCAGAGGTAATTGCAGCTAATCATTGCAATCTAGAAGTACTGGGCATTTCCTGCATTACAAATATGGCGGCAGGAATATTAAATAAACCATTAGACCATGCGGAGGTAATGGAAATTTCCTATAAAGTCAAAGATAATTTTAAAAAGCTTATAAATGATATAGTAGGAGAAATATGATTTTATATTGTAGAGCTGAATATAGAAAATAAAATTAAAATAATTTATAGTAGGACTTTTAATATTATGTGAGGTGCGTTATATGGATATTTTACAGGAGATCAATAAGGCTAAGGAGTACATATTAAATTTATATAATAAAAAAATAGATGCTGCCATAATACTTGGTACAGGTTTAGGGAGTATAGTAGATGAGGTAGAGAATAAATTGGTAATAGCATATAAAGACATACCGGAATTCCCAGTATCTACGGTAGCTGGTCATGCAGGAGAATTAATAATTGGAAAGATTAATAAAAAATCTGTGATTATAATGAACGGAAGATTTCACTACTATGAAGGTTATTCTATGGATACAGTAACTTTTGGAGTAAGAGTAATAAATGCACTTGGTATAAAAGATATAATTATAACAAATGCTGCAGGTGGCATGAATCCTCATTTTAAAGCGGGAGATTTAATGATTATAGAAGATCATATTAATTTTATGGGTACAAATCCTCTCATAGGTAAAAATTATGAAGAGCTGGGACCAAGATTTCCGGATATGTCTGAAGCTTATAATAGTGAACTTATTGTATTAACAGAAAAGAGTGCAAAAGAATTAGGATATGAAATTAAAAAGGGTGTTTATGCTGCTGTTACAGGTCCTAATTATGAAACACCGGCGGAACTTAGAATGCTTAGAACATTAGGAGGGGATGCCGTTGGAATGTCTACAGTTCCAGAAGTTATAGCAGCTAACCATATGTCTATGAGAGTTCTCGGAATATCTTGCATTACAGATATGGCCATAGCAGATAATTTAGAACCTTTAGATCATAGAAAGGTTTTAGAAACTGCAGCCAAAGCTCAAAATAAATTTGTTTCCATAGTAAAATCCGTAATAGAGAAAATGTAGTCAAAGGGGAAGCTAAAAATGAGAGTAGTGGATTTAATAAATAAGAAGAAAGATGGAAAAATTTTAAGTAAAGAAGAAATTCAATTTATAGTTTCAGGATATACTAATGGACATATACCAGATTATCAAATGGCGGCTTTTTTGATGGCAATATATTTTAAGGGAATGAACAGAGACGAAATATCAAATCTTACTCTTTCCTATATAGAGTCTGGAGATATTATTGATTTGTCTAGTATTGATGGTATAAAGGTAGATAAGCATTCTTCAGGAGGTGTAGGAGATAAAATTTCATTAATTGTTATTCCTTTAGTAGCTGCTCTAGGCATACCCGTTGCTAAAATGTCAGGCAGAGGACTTGGACATACAGGAGGCACTATAGATAAATTGGAGTCAATTGAAGGTTTTAATACAAATTTGGATATGAATACATTTATAGATAATGTAAATAAATATAAGATGGCCATTGCAGGTCAAACTGCTAATTTAACACCTGCGGATAAAAAGACTTATGCCTTAAGAGATGTAACAGGCAGTGTAGATAGCATACCTCTAATTGCAAGTTCTATAATGAGTAAAAAAATAGCTTCTGGGGCAGATGCCATTGTACTGGATGTAAAAGTAGGTGCGGGAGCTTTTATGAAATCTTTAGATAAGGCTAAAGAACTTGCAGAGACTATGGTAGATATAGGAAAATCTTTAAATAGAAAAACTATAGCTATAATAACTAATATGAATGAACCTCTTGGGCGTGAAGTTGGAAATGCAAATGAGGTAAGGGAGGCTATGGAGGTTTTAAAGGGAAATGGATCAGAAGATGAAACTACAGTAGCTTTAACTATAGCTTCTTACATGAGTATATTAGGTGGCGTTTTTGAGGATTTTGATTCTGCTTATATGAAACTGAAGCATATTATAAAGTCTGGAAAGGCTATAGAAAAATTTAGAGAATTCGTTAGAATTCAAGGTGGCAATACAGACATAATAGGCAATCCCGATATGCTTCCAAAGGCAAAAAATAATATTGAAATAAGAGCAAAGAAAGATGGGTATATAAAATTTATAAAAGCTGATAATATAGGTTTAGCAGCCATGTTATTAGGTGCAGGAAGAAAGAATAAAGAAGATACAATAGATTTTTCAGCAGGAATAACTGTTAATAAAAAATATGGTGAAAAAGTAAGTAAAGGGGATACAGTTTTTGTATTACATACGAATATTGAGAATTATACTGAAGCTGAAAATATAGTAAAAAATAGTTTTAGTATAAGTAAAGTAAAACCAGCAGCTATTAAATATGTATATGATATAATTAAATAAATGAATTTATGTAAGAATAATGCAGGTAATACTATTTTTTAGTGTTGCCTGCATTATTCTTATATATATGTTAAATATTAATAATAGCTTTCAGTCTGTTTTTTTACTATTATGTGATAATCTTTTTGAAGTTGGTAAAAATAATATTGTTAAAATAATTTAAGAAAGGGTGGTATATTATGATAAAAAGAAGCAGACTTATCTCTAGTGCCTTATGTGCGGCTATAATGTCTACTACACTTCTTTTTACTCCTGTATGGACAGAAGCAGAAGTATTAGAATTAGAACCGTCAGATAATAAAAATCAAAATTCTTCTAGTATAGATGTAGATGCAAAATCAGCATTATTGATAGAACCATCTACTGGTAAAGTAATTTATGAAAAAAATTCTCATGAAAAATTTGCACCTGCATCAGTAACAAAAATAATGACTATGTTAATTACCATGGAAAATGTAGATAGTGGTAAAATTAAACTTAATGACAAAGTTACAGTAAGTGAAAATGCAAAAAAAATGGGCGGAAGTTCTATGATATTGGATACAGGGGAAGTAAGAACCGTTGAAGAATTATTAAAAGGTATAGCTATAGCTTCGGGAAATGATGCTGCAGTTGCTATGGCAGAATACCTAGGTGGAAGTGAAGATGGTTTTGTAAAAAAAATGAATGAAGAAGCACAGAAGTTGGGTATGAAGGATACTCACTTTGAGAATTGTACTGGACTTAGTGCACAGGGACATCTAACAACAGCTTATGATATAGCATTGATGTCAAAAGAGTTATTAAAACATCCTCAAATACTAAAATATTCAGGAACTTATATGGAAACTATTAGTGAGGGTAGGAAGTCTCCTATAGAACTTGTTAATCACAATAAATTAGTAAGATTCTATAAAGGCTGTGATGGATTAAAGACAGGTTTTACTGATGAGGCAAAATATTGTATATCAGCTACAGCAACTAAAGATGGAGTTAGAATGCTGGCAGTTATAATGGGTGCTCCTACATACAAAGTTAGAAATAGAGATGCATCAATGCTTATGACTTATGGTTTTTCTAAATTTGAAAGCAAAAAAATTGTCAAGAAAGACAGTATTGTTGAAAAAGTTAATTTAAATAAAAAGGGTGATAAATTTTTCCTAGCTAAAGCTGGTGAAGATTTGGATTTAGTTGTTCCTAGAGATAATAATATAAAAATAGATCATAAATGTGTATACAATGAGAATGCTAAGGGATTTAAAAAAGGCGATGAAGTTGGATACTGTGAGTTTTATCAAGATGGTAATGTATGTGGCAAAGTAAAATTATACTGTGATAGAGATGTGAAAAAGGGTGGAATTCTAAGTCACTTTAAATATAATTTAGGAAGGGTATTTGATAATGCTATTTAAAGATTAAGTATTGAAATTATTTCTCATAACATTAATATTTAAATATTAATTTATATATCTATAAATAGCAAAAATATTTTTAGTTATATCTTTCTAATATTATAATAATGCAGATTCAAATATATTGATACTTATATTAGGGTCTGCATTATTTATATATCTATAGAGTTGAATACTGTTTAGAGTGGAAAATTAGTTGTAGAACAAATAAGGATAAATTTTATCTTTATAGTATCCATTTGTTTTTGTATAATTATATATGTATCTATATTATTGATGAAGTTTATTTTATAATCTCAAAATATAAATATCTATTAATAATAAAAGGGAAAAGGTTATAGTAAAAATCTATTTTAGAATTATATATAATCTATTTAAGTGTATAATAAATATAAGTTTAAAATCAGGAGAAACTCTATGTCAATAAATATAAAATTAAACAATTTTGAAGGTCCTTTTGACCTTTTACTACACCTTATAAAAAGAAATAAAATGGATATATATGATATAAAAATATATGATATAACCTCACAGTATTTAAGTTATATAAAGACAATGAAAGAGATGGATTTGGAGATAACCTCTGAATTTATTGTAATTGCTGCAAATTTGCTTGAAATTAAATCAAAATTATTATTACCTAAAAATAAAGTTGAAGAATTAGAAGAAGAGGGAAAAGACCCTAGAATGGATTTGGTTTCAAAACTTGTTGAGTATAAAAAGTACAAGCTTGCTGCTGACTTTTTTAAAGAAAGGGAAGATATCAAGGGAGAAGTATTTACAAAAAAACCTGAAATTATAGAGGATATGGATAAAAAATCTAGTTCTACAGAGGAATTATTAAAAAATATAAGTATGTTAGATTTATTTAATTTATATGATAATCTCATTAATACATATTTAAGTAAAATTAATAAAGAAAATGTTATTTCAAAAGAAATTCCCATTGATAAGTTTAGAATAGAAGATAAAATAGAAGAATTAATGTCAACCTTTAAAGATAAAAAAAGAATATTCTTTTCAGATGTGAAAAAAGAGTGTAATAGTAAAATGGAAATAGTAGTTACATTTTTAGCCCTTTTAGAATTAATAAAACTAAGAAGTGTAAGGGTAATACAGCAAGCTAACTTTAATGAAATTTATATTGAAAGGATTTTTGATGGTGAAGAATTATAATATAGAGCAATTGGAAATAGAGGGAGTTTTAAATAAAGAAAAGTATTTTTCAATAATTGAATCACTTTTATTTGTAAGTGGTGAACCCATGAAAGTAAAAAATATATCTGAAATAATTGAATGCGATTTACACTACACTAAAAAGTTGTTAAAAGAAATGATTTATAATTATGAAAATAATGTAAGGGGAATAAAACTCATTTCTATAAATGATAACTATCAATTGGTTACAAAACCTGACAATAGTTCCTATATTCAAAAACTTTTAAAGACCAATACAAGACAGTCTCTATCTCAAGCATCTCTAGAAGCATTGGCTATTATTGCTTATAAACAACCAGTAACAAGAATAGATATAGATGAAATTAGAGGAGTAAAGTCGGATAGAGCTATCAGTAGTTTACAGGAAAAAAATTTAATTAAAGAATGTGGAAGATTAGATGCACCAGGAAGGCCTATATTATATGGAACTACTGAAGAATTCTTAAGATATTTTGAGTTGTCAAATCTACAAGAACTTCCTAAAATAGAAGAGTTTGTTGAAAGCTTTAAAGATATTATAGAAGAGGATGAAGATTAAATAAAAAGGTATATCCAACCTTATATTGATAAAAGATAATATTCAATTTAGTAATTAAATATTAATAAGCATAGATAAGAGAGATACGCTGACATAAAAATATTAAATTTATATTTAAAGTTTAATATTTATAAAATGAGATGAATTATATATTTTTTAATCTAGCAAGTAATTCATAGATATATTGTTAGGTAATAATATTTTGCTTTATATATAATTATAAATGCTGTATAGAATTACTTGCTATCATTTTATTTAATGTCAGTTTCATCTTTTTCTATAGAATTATTTTTAGATTTCAACGCTTCATTTTTATTCTCTTTATGCTTCCCTATATTGTCTTTTATCAGATCAATTATTTGAGGTATAGTATCTACCATCTTATCATAAGTATTTTGAGAATCTAAGGATAAGAGTCTTACCGTATTTTCTTTAAGAACCAGAAAGGCTACAGGTTTTACAGATACACCAGCACCAGAACCTCCTCCAAAGGGAAATTTATCTGAAGGGCTATCTTTAGTAATATTATCAGAAAATTCAGTACCGCCTGAGGCGAAGCCAAAGGAAACTTTAGATATAGGTAATATTAAAGTTCCATCTTTGGCTTCTACAGGGTCACCCACAATTGTATTAACATCAATCATATCTCTTAAATTTTCCATAGTATTTGTCATTAAATTTTCAATAGAATGATTTTCCAATTACAATTCCTCCTTAGGATGTAAAATTTTTGTGTTTTTAAGCTTTTTATTATTTAAAAAGACTAATAGGATTAATATGACTATATATATAGTATTTACTATACTTATTCTTAATATACTTTTTAAGCATAAATCTATTTTTGATGATTTGAAATTAGGTATAATGGAGAAAGTATATTTTTTTATATGAAAAAATTTACCTATGGAAAAATATAAAATAGGTGAAAGAGAATTTAAAAATCCAAAGCATATTGCAGTTTTAGCCGCATCTTCAAAACCAAAATTCAAGTAAAGATTGAAAATCAATCTAGGTTTTAAAGGATTATTTTTAAGCTTTATAGCTACATTTTTAATTAAGGGATAAAAATCTTTTAATATTTGGAAATAATCTTTACTTCTTATATCATGTTTTATATTTTTAGTTACTCTTTTCTTAAAACTTATCTCTTTTTCGTATATGTATATATGTAAGTTGTTATTATAATAGTGTAATTTAAAAGGGATTGGTATTGGAAAAAGTGTTATTATAAAAATAATTAGGATTATAATGATAATGTGCATAGTAACTCCTTGTGATTCAATAATATTATTACATATTATAACCATATTCACCAATTTTAATAAGATATTTAAATTTATTGAATATTAGATGAAAAGTTTTAAGTGAATTTATTATAAATGGTGAAAAAATAGAATTATGGTAAAGTATTCATTTAAAATTTTTTATTTAATTTACATAATTTAAATTATGTAAATTAAATAAAAATGTAAACCAAAGCATAGATTTTAATTTTATACAAATAATAATAAAGCATCAATTTAATTATCATAAAATCACAATATTATTAGAATAACGAAACACAATAATTAAACACATAACTATGAAATAATATATTAGCTAACATTAAAACTAAAGCATATAAAATATTTATGATTACTATGTAGTTAAATGGTTATGAGAAGAATAATATAATATTTTGCAAATAAGAAAATTATAAGAAGGTGTAGAGATGAAAATTGTAAGAACTAATAAGATAATAATTTTATTAATTTGTTTTTGTTTAATAAATATGTTTACTTATAATGTAAAAGCGCAGAACTTAAATGTAGATGCAAAAGCAGCAATTGCATTAGATAGTAAATCTAAATTAGTTCTATATGAAAAAAATTCAGATATGATTCTTCCTATGGCAAGTACCACTAAAATTATGACTGCCCTTGTTACAATAAAATATGGCGATTTGGATAAAAAAATTACTATATCTAAAGCATCTGCTAGTGTAAGAGGATCTACTGTTGGATATAAAGAAGGAGAAGTAATAACGGAGAGAGAGTTACTATATGGTCTTATGTTCCGTTCAGGTAATGATGCGGCTATTGCCTTAGCAGAGGGTGTAGGTGGAAGTGTAGAACAATTTTTAAAATTAATGAATGAATACGCTGTTGAAATTGGAGCTTTTAATTCACATTTTGAATCTCCTCACGGCTTAGATAGCGAAAATCATTATTGTACTGCTTACGATTTGGCACTGATAACTGCAAAAGCTAAAGAAAATAAAATATTTAATGATATAGTAGGATGTAAAGATGTTACTGATGAAGAAATGAATTTTACAAGAAGTTATCACAATATAAATAAAATACTATATCAAATTCCCGGGGCAAATGGTGTTAAAACCGGATATACAGGGAATGCCGGTAAATGTTTGGTTACATCTGTAGATATGGATGGTCATGATGTTATATTTGTAGTACTTAATTGCACTCCTAGATGGAAGGAAACTGGCAAAATATACAAGTATGTTAAAGATAATTATTCTTATAAAAAGCTTTGCTCAGTAAATGATAATATTCCAAAAGCGGCAATAAATAAAAAAGATAATGTTAAATTGTCATTAAAAGAAGATATAGTGCTGCCTTGTGAAAATAATAAAAATTATACTACAAAATATGTAATACCTAAAATTTCTCTTAAAAAAATAAATAAAGGTGATGAATTTGGAAAGGTGCAAGTGTATAAAGAAGACAAATTACTTTATTCTGAACCTTTAATAGTAAATAATAATATTAAAGAAAAAAGCTCTATAATAGACAAATTCTTTAAAGGTATAAAGAAAAATTAGATTTTAACAGCTGTGTAAAACTACAAAAGCCGTCTCACAATCTGTACAATGTGAGACAGTCTTTTGTATTAAAATTTAAACTAATTTTTGATTAAATATATCTGTAAGATTTAATTTTTCTACTTTTCGTTTTATTTCATCTGAATCTATGGTATATAGATTTAGTTCCTGCATTCGTTTGAAATAGTCAGAACCTGCAAAGGTATAACGCTTTCTGCGGCCGTCTTTTTCCAGCATTTTATAATTAGCAAAAGCTAAAAAGTCGCCAGAAGCTAGATCTCTTGGCAAGATTAAAGAAGGAATTCCAAGGACGCTTCTTACAGCATTATGACCAGCTAGAGAACCAGTTAATATAGCTTCAGTATGACCAACAAACAGTCCTCCTTTTTCACCACCGCAAAATAGGTTATCTATTCCTTTTACTTTCATATCATCATTTCTTGGTGCAACAGATAGATATCGCACAGAATTTCCTTTCCCTCCTGCATATGGATCTACAAATTTGACATTTTCAAGTCCATGAATTTTTCTGAGCTTTTCTAGAGGATAGAAGGTTGTCATAAGTTTTGCATGACCAGTATCCAAAAGTATAATATTCTCGGCAAATTCTTTTAATGCATATTGCTGGCAGACTTTTATTTTAAGTTTATCAAGATTTACATCTTCTGGTGGTATTTTTAATATAACAACACCTTTTTCATCTAGTTCTTTAACTATAAAATCGCTTAGTGATTCTTTTGCAAGTTTACAGGAACCACTGAAGGCACCTAAGTTGCCATCTTCTCTTTCACCTTGAAGATCGTCTACGCCTGCTCTGCTGCTTATACTTACCCTTGGTCCAAAGGCAGGGCATCTGAGTATGCACATGGAACAGCCATTACCATATTTTAAGCAATTGCCCATAGGACCTGTAGAGCCCGTAGTTTCTATAAATACATCACCTTTTACATAGGTACCGTCAGCAAGATATATTCCTTCTATTTTGTTATTAATTTTTTTTACGTCTATAACTCTGCTTATTAAATTAATTGATATATTTAACTCTTTTAAATAATTTCGCACATGGGATTCTATTTTATTTACATCATAAAGCCAAGCATGTTTATGACCTGGAAAATCAATATTTTTATGCCTTGTATTTTTATCTGTTATGTTTATCAAATCACCTGCACCTAAGGCAAGTAATTCTTCAGCGGCTGTATATCGACCGTTATTTCGCATTATACCTCCAACATTTCCAAGACCTAATAATAAGTCGGTTTTTTCATATAGTTCAACTTCTGCACCAGATTTTTTTGCTGTAATGGCTGCGGCACAACCAGACCAGCCACCACCAATAATTACAACTTTCATATAAAATAATCCTCCTAAAATCTATTGATTTTGCTATAATGCTCTTCTGCCTTTAAATATATATTTAGGATCAATTTGTAGCTTACATAATCTTTTTACAATATCACCATCATATCGTGTGCTGCAGGTACCGCATATACCTTCTCCACAGCACATTCTTGCATTATTACAGCAGGCTATTTTAGTATCTTCTTTGGTTTGTTCCAGCAAATTGCTTATAAATATATCTGGACCTGCACAGTATATGATATTTATATCTTTTTCATATTTATTTATAATATTTTTTAGTTCCTCTGAAAGAGTGCCATCATTATTTATAACGGTACATTCTATTAATTCAGCATTACATAGGTCTAGATATTTCTTTATAAATATATCTTTATAATTCCCTTTATCCAAAACAGCAATGATTTTATTTCCGTTACTATATAATTTTTCCATTACAGGTATCATTGGAGCCATACCTATGCCTCTGGCAATTATCAGAGATGTACCATCTTTGCTATGGTATATATTTTTTAGACCAAGAACTCCATTCCAATAAGGTCCTCTTAGGGCTATGTTATCATTTTCCTGAAGTTTATCTATACTTTTAGTTTTTATTCCCTTTACATCAATAACTATTTTTATAATATTTTCATTTACATCTGTATCCATTATTGAAATAGGAGCATCGAAATATCCATTGGATTTAGGATGTCTTATAAAAACAAAACTACCAGGCTGTGACAATTCTTGAACAAGTTTATGTTTTGCAGATATAGTAAAACATAAGAGATTATCATCTATTGTTTCTTTCTTTAGTATTTTACATAGGCTTACTTTTCTTAAATTTTTTGCATGATTTCCATTCCAGGCATATTCCTGATATATACAAACTCCCTTCCAATTTGTGCAATCGCAAAAACTTTTTCCTTGAAGATGAGAACAAAGAAGGCAGTTACCAGTTTCTGCAAGATGGCAGGGGCAATATTCTGTTCCAGCATCAATACAATCCTTTATTTCATAGTCCATATCTTTACCTCCAAACTGTTAAATAAAGACCTATATAATAGAATATTTATTTAGTGAAATTTGTGTTACAGCTTAAGAGTAAAATATGAATAAAATAATTAGAGGAGTCTTCTCACAAGAGGTACAATATGCCTTGTGAGAAAACTCCTTAATCTTATTTATTCCTTTATATATGAAAATGGATTTTTATTATACCATTCCTTTTTATAGGGAAGATCTGTGTTCGCCTGTAGTTTATGTTGGAAAGAAGGATTTCTTAGTAGTTTTGTCATTCTTCTTGCTACATCATAGGAACCTTTGTATCCAAAATAATTATGCGGGCCTCCAAATAGCGGCAGTGAAGGAATACCGAGTTTAGATACCCATACTCCAGCTCCAGCATGAGTTAGGCATATATCTGGTCTATATCTGTTTATTATATTAATCAATTCGAAAACCTGATTTGGTGCTACGCTTATTTCTAAGTCTGGAAACTTCTCATTGAATTTTGTATAGAGATCTGTACTTAAACTGTCATAATGATGAGCTCTAATGGATACAATCTCGCAGCCTAATTCATGAAGAAGTTCTGCATCAGATACTACTCTTATTACCCCTCCAGTTACAAGCACTCTTTTACCTTTTAAAATTTTCTTATAAGGTTCTATTGCAGAAAAGATTTCTTGCTCTTCTGCTAAAACTATTTCTTTTGCCTTTTTCTCTAAATTAAGCTGTTTTGCTACCTCTATAAACCATTCACTTGTATTTTTTATGCCTACAGGCATATTGTGAATAAAATAGGGAATGTTAAATCTTTCTTTTAAAAAAGTTAAAAAGTAGTCGTCATGTACGTTGCAGAGACTTATATTTAAAGCTGCCTCAGACAATTTTTTAAAATCATTGGGATGTGCAAAATTAGGGAAAACCCTTACTTTAAGATCTAATGTCTCCAATAATCTTTTTATCTCCAATTCATCAGGATAGGTGAGGGAACCAAAATTAAATAAATTTACGATTTTAGATTTTTTATGAACTTCTCCTTCCAATTGAAATCTTGAATTGTTTTCTCCTATATTACCTGATGAGTCCTTAGACAAATCAAGATTTCTGCCTACACCATGATAATAAGTGTCATAAGCATTGGCAACTATTGGAGATTTAATTCCTTCACAGTGCATTGGTATTATTTTTGCATTTATATCTTTTTGTATATTCCTTACCACTTCATCAATATCATCACCAATCATACTTGGAGAACAGGTATTCATGACAATGATAGCTTTAGGTTTGTAACGTTTGTCAGCTTCTAATATGGTTTTATTTAGTTTACTTTCACCTCCATTGATAATGTCTTTCTCTGTGAGATTAGTGGATAACCATATTAAAGGTTTAGGAATTTTGCCTCTGGCTTTTGTTCCAGAATTAACTTGAAAATTAGATGAATGAATCTGTGATCCACAACCTACAGGACCATGAATTACAAATACTGTATCTGGCATGGTAAGAGCCATCCCAAGCACTAGACTTAATTGGCAAGCAGTTGCTTGAGTAAAACTTCTTTTTTTATTCTTTAAACAACCTTCTTTAGCACAACTCAATAGTTCACAGGCGTTACCTCCAAAGGCACTCCCTACAAAATTCAATCTATGTTCACGTTTAGGTGCAACTTTATTATCAAAATAGCTCATTTTCAATCTACCTCCCACTAAGAATTACATCTAACAAATCTTCTACCAAATGAAGGGCACCATTATATCCAGCATATCCTCTGTCTAATATTGCTCTATTTAGTATTGGATAACTTACACTTAATATTTTTGCACCAATTTTATTGGCAAAATCTTTTTCAAAAGAACTGCCTAATATAAAAAGAGGGGAAATAGAATCCTGATATTTTTTAGATTTATCAACTTCAAAAATGTTTGTGAAATTTTCATAAATTTTTGAAGTATCTGTTTCATATAAAAGTTTCATATCTCTGTCTAAATTTATATTCTTAAAACTATCATCTAAAATACTCTTTTGATTATCTTCAAGCTGATCTGTTACGACAGCAATTTTAGGGATCCAGCCTAAATCTTCATATAAAAATCTTGTTATTGACAGGGTATTATTTGCATTTCCTACTACTATTGCATAATGTTGAAAATCCGAATCTGTATAGATATCTGATATTCTTTCAATATACTTATAATAGTTTGCATTTTCTTCACTTATTAATTTTTCAACTTTTTTATTATCTATTTCTAGTAGCTTAGAGATAGATAATAAAAACTCAGCAGTAGCTGTTGGTCCTATTGGAAGTTCACTGGCATAATAAGGTATATTGTGTTTCTTTTCAAAACTTTTTGCGGCACCGATGCCATAGGTTTTTGATAAAACGATATTTAATAAAGCTTCTGAGGCATTTTTTAAATTATCTATACTTTGATCATTAGTAAAAAAAGTATTTACTTCTAATCCAAGCTTCTCGAGTAACCTTTTTATTTCAGATAAATCTCCTCTAAAGAAGGGATCACTAGCTGGAACTAATCCAAAAATATTTACTAAGTTTTTTCTTTTACTTTTCTTTTCTTTTAAATAGTTGATAAACAGTTTTTCCAGTACCAATTCATAACCATTATATGAAGTTCCTTTAAAACCTCCTGTTTCCACAGACAATATAGGAACCTCTGAATTTTTAAAGTTTCTGAGGACTGCTTCTATATCATCTCCAATTATTTCTGTCATGCATCCGCTGGTTACCAAGAATAAATCTGCATCAATAATTTCAAGGGTACTGTTTATTTGTTCATTTAGTCTTAAAGATCCTCCAAAGACAATATCATTTTCAGTTAAGCCTGAAGTGGGAACTGAACTTCCTCCACAATAACCTGAACCCCAAAATCCACTGCCACCCATATATGCTCCAAAAAGATTTGAACCACAGCCCGCTGTAGCATGGACTATTGGAACTACTCTTGGCAATGCACTTATAGTACTTAGAGCACCTCCAAGAGCACAGGAAAATCTGGGTTTTTCAATATAAGTCATATACATACCTCCATAAATATAAAAGACTAAGTATCTCACATATAGATTTAGTGAGATACTTAGTCTCCAGTTTTCTGGTTAACAAATTTAAATATCCTAGTATACATATACGGATATTATATATTTCTATTTGAAGCTTGTCAATGAATATATGAGAGTTCATAAATTATTTTTTAGAGAAATTTTATAGATATAGTAGTTTCATTATTTACTAAATAATAGGCTGTATTTTCTTCAACTTTATAGTATATTTTTAAATCTTTAACATCAGACAATTTTTTAGATTCAGACCATTTAACTTTAAATTGTTCTATCAAATAATCTTCACTCATTTCTTTGCCAAAGTACTGTATATAAAGAGATTTAGTGAAAGTTTTAGCCTTGATATTGTCTTTTACAGAATTTATAAGTTCTTCGGAAGCAGTAAAAACTTTATTAGAAACATCCAAAGTAGCATCTTTTAAATCGTTTAAATTTTTCTGTATATTTTCTTTAGATTTGTTTAAAGGAGGCTCTATATTTTCCTTTATAGATTTTATATTGACTTTTTTTGCTATATCTTCAGAGGTTTTTGTAATTGTTTTCTTTGCGTTTTTTGAAACAGTCTTCACTTTTTCAGCAGTAGATTTAGAAGCATCCTTCAAATCGTTTAAATTTTTTTGTAAATTATCTTTAGCATTTTCAGAAGCATCTATGAACTTTTTGGCAGTAATTTTAGAAGCATCCACAGTTATATTTTTCAAATGATTTAAACTTTTAACTTTTTTATTCATAATATTGCGCCCCCTAAATATATTCTATAAATATATTTTATCATCCATACCAGTTAATAACAATAATACTTAAGTTATTTATTATAAATTGTATCATTTTATATTTTAATGATAATTCAAATATTTAAAGAGGAATTTGCAATATTAATTAAAATTGTAAATATTCTTATTTATTTGTGAAAAATTAGATAGATTTTAATAGCTATTTACAACAGTATAATAGCTAAGAAGATGTTTTACAATAAGTATTTATGGATTGTAAAACATCTTCTTCTATTCCTAAAAATCTATTTATCTTCCTCGTATTATCTGTTTTTCAATATTTTCAGGAGTTCTACCTTCAGCGGATATAACAGGAACCTTTGTAGAGGAATTTTCAATTCCAATAAAATTTTCATTACCACCAGTAGAAACTATAAAGTCAACACTATTAAGAAAACTGTTATCATTAATTTGTGAAGTTTCAAATTCTTTTGTGTTGTAACCTCTGCTCCTTAAAAAATCTTCTACATTAGTTAATCCCTTTTCTACACCAATAGTTCTTATCATAATTATCACCTCTATAGTATTGTTAGCAAAACAAAAAAGCAATATACAGAAAAATATTTCTATATTATTTGATTTTAAGGCTTATAAAATATATAATTCAATATGTAAATTTTATTATATATGTTCAAATTCGTAATTAAATGTTGATAATTATAAATAACCTGTATATAGTTTAATAAATGTATATTTCAATTTAAGTATGTATATATTAAGTAAATTCAATTTCAATTATTTGATGTAATAAATTTCATATATAATAGGATTATAAAAAAACTTAAATGTATATTTTAAATAGGCAAATAAATGCTGTCTGATTAATAATATATTATTTTGAATAATAGGTGAGTATTGTGAAGGAAAGATTACAAAAGTTTATGGCTAGCTGTGGTGTGGCATCCAGAAGAAATTGTGAAAAAATGATAGAAGAGGGAAAAGTAAAGGTTAATGGTATAGTAGTTAGAGAATTAGGGGTTAAAGTTGAAACAGATTCAGATGAAGTACTAGTGAATAATGAAAAAATTTTTGTGGAGAAAAAACAGATTTATATTATGCTTAATAAGCCAGAAGGATATCTTTGTACTTTAAAAGACGAAAGAGGGAGAAAAACTGTACTGGATATAGTAAAAGTACAGGAAAGGATATTTCCAATTGGAAGACTTGACTATGATACATCTGGTTTATTACTTATGACTAATGATGGAGATATATATAATAAAGTAATACATCCAAGAAAAAAAGTTGATAAAATTTATGAAGCCACTATTAAGGGATATCCTTCAAAAGAACAAATAGAGAAATTTTGTAAGGGTATAGATATAGGCAATTATATTACTGCACCAGCAAATTTTATGATAATTGATGGCAGTGAAAGAGAATCCAAAGTCAAAATTACAATTCATGAAGGTAAGAAGAGACAAATAAGAAAAATGTGCAAATGTATAAATCATCCCGTAATTACTCTAAATAGACTATCAATTGGTGATATAAAATTAGATTCACATTTGAAGAAAGGACAATGGAGATTCTTGAAAGATAGTGAAATAGATTATCTTAAAAATTTGTAATTCATTTTTCTAAAATTTTAGATAAATGAATTAATTTATTGTAAATTTTCACTGAAAATGAATACATCATTGATAAGTTTGTGATTTGATGGTAAAATGAAGTGAATATTTTACTTGAGGCTTCATTTTAAGAAAGGGCTGATTTGTATGGAGAATAATGAGGAAAGCAGCAAGCAAGATTTAATGATTACCATTCAGTCAAAATTTCAAAGACTGAGTAAAGGGCAAAAATTAATAGCTGAATATATATTAAAACATTACGATAAAGCTGCATTTATGACCGCAGCAAAATTAGGTATAAGCGTTGGAGTAAGTGAATCTACAGTGGTCAGGTTTGCAAATGAATTGGGATTTAGCGGTTATCCTAAATTGCAAAAAGCACTGCAGGAATTAATAAAAAATAAATTAACTACAGTTCAGAGATTAGAACTTTCAAATAATTTTATAAGTGAAGAAAATGCCTTGAAAGGCGTTTTAAAATCTGATATGGAAAATATAAGAACTACTTTGGAAAAAATAGATCACAATGCTTTTGAAGAAGTAGTAAACGGCATCTTTGCTGCAAGAAAAATATACATAATTGGGCTTAGAAGTTCAACAGCTTTATCTGAGTTTCTGGGATTTTATTTAAATTTAATTTTAGATAATGTAAATATGGTTGCATATGGTATGAGTGATATATTTGAACAGCTTATCAATATATCTCACGAGGATCTTGTAATAGCTATAGGATTTCCAAGATATGCCATAAGGACTATAGAAGCACTTAATTATGCTCAGAGTAAGGGGACAAAGGTTGTAGCTATAACAGATAGTGTACTTTCACCTTTAGCTGCAAAAGCTGATTACACATTAATAGCTCAAAGCAATATGGCATCTTTTGTGGATTCACTAGTAGCTCCTTTAAGTGTAATAAATGCACTAATTGTAGCAGTGGGACTTAGAGAAAAAGAAAAAATATCACGAAATTTTGAAGAACTGGAAAATATATGGCAAGAATATCAAGTTTATTCCTTTAAAGAAAACACCAGGAAATAGAAAAGCTGTTTTTTAGTATAATATATGCTGAATCCATAAAGACATTAGATCTTTAGCGAAAGCGACATGGTCGCTTTTTTTACTTTGTAAGGAGGATATCTTTTGAAAAAAGTTATAGTTATTGGTGGCGGACCGGCTGGTATTATGGCAGCTATGGCAGCTGCTGAAAAAAATAAGGTTATATTAATTGAAAGAAATGAAAAATTAGGTAAGAAATTATACATTACTGGTAAAGGAAGATGTAATGTAACCAACAATAAAGATATTAGTGAATTTTTTGATTATATTCCTGGAAATCCAGAATTTTTGTACAGTTCTCTGTATACTTATACTAATTTTGATGTAATGAATTATTTTGAAAATATGGGAATACGTTTAAAGGTAGAAAGAGGAGATAGAGTTTTTCCAAAATCAGATAAATCCTCTGACATAATAAATGCACTTAAAAGATCTTTAGAAAATAAAAATGTAGAAATTATGTTGAATACGAGAATAAGTAGTATTAATATAGAAAATGGTAATATAAAAAGCTTAGTTACAGATGAAAAAAATATAATTAAAGGAGATCATTTTATAATATGCACGGGAGGTCTATCTTATCCTCAGACTGGTTCTACGGGAGATGGATTGGATTTTGCAAGGGAAGCTGGGCATAACATTACAGAAATAAAGCCTTCTCTTGTGCCTATAGAAATAAATGAAGATTGGATAAGTAATCTTCAGGGATTATCACTTAGAAATGTTGAACTATCTATTATGAAAAAAAATAAAATAATATACAGAGATTTTGGTGAAATGTTATTTACCCATTATGGAATATCAGGACCAATTGTATTGAAAGCCAGTAGAATGGTCAACGAAAAAGAAAATATGTCTGTATTAGTAAATTTAAAACCTGCCTTGAAAAGAGATGAATTGGATAAGAGAATACAAAGGGATTTCACAAAATTTTCAAATAAGGATTTTAAAAATTCTCTAAATGAACTATTACCGCAAAAACTAATAAATACTATTGTAAATCTTTCGGGTATAGATGAAAATAAAAAAGTGAATTCTATAACTAGAGAAGAAAGAAAGAATCTGGTTGACATTATACAAAAGTTTACTTTAAGTATTAAGGGTTTACGTGATATTAAAGAGGCTATAGTTACTTCTGGAGGAGTAGATATAAAGGAGATAGATCCATCTACTTTAAGATCTAGAATAATAAATAACATGTCTTTTGCAGGAGAGGTAATGGATGTAGATGCATATACTGGTGGGTATAATATACAAATAGCATTTTCTACGGGATACTTAGCGGGAAAAAGTGTATAATAATATGGCTTTACAGTACTATGAAATAATAATTTATTAATTTATAGTAAAGTTTAAAGGATTTTAATATTTTTTATAGAATATATAAAGTGAACTTTTATGATAAGAAAGGCGGATTGTAATTGAGATTGTCTGTAGCCATAGATGGGCCTGCTGGGGCAGGTAAAAGTACCATAGCAAAAATAATAGGCAAAAATTTTAATCTTATGTATATAAATACTGGAGCAATGTATAGAGCTGTTACTGTACTTGCCATTAGAAATAATATAAATTATTCTGATATAGAAAAATTATGTACTCTGGTAGATTCACTGGAAATACATTTTGAAAAAGATAAAATTATTGTAAATAATGAAGATTTAAGTGATAAAATAAATATGCCCGAAATAAGTAATCAGGTATCCAATTATGCTGCAGTTTTAGAGGTAAGAGAAAGACTTGTGAAACTTCAAAGAAAAATGTCTGAAAAATATGATGTAGTTATGGATGGCAGGGATATTGGAACAGTAGTTTTAAAAGATGCAGCTTTTAAATTTTATTTAACAGCATCTCCAGAAAATCGTGCAACTAGAAGATTTAAAGAATTTATAGATAAAGGTATTGATGTAAAATACGAAAAAATACTTAGGGATATAATAGAGAGAGATTATATAGATTCCCATAGAAAAGTAAACCCTTTGACTAAAGCAGAAGATGCAATAGAAATAGATTCTTCCAATATGACTATAGAAGAGGTAGTTGCTTTCATAACAAATTGTATAAAAAAGGACATATATGAAGCTTTAGATTAACACTTAGGTGGTTTTGGTATGAGAAAAATTATTTTGGCAGATAATGCAGGATTTTGTTTCGGTGTGAAAAGAGCAGTTGATATTGCAATAAGTACAAAAAGAGAGCAGTATAAAAACAAGAGGATCTATACTTTAGGTCAGCTAATTCATAATAATGATGTAGTTAAATATCTGGAGTCTAAAAATATTCATGCAGTAGATATTAAAGATATTGATAAACTGAGTAATAATGATATTATTATTATAAGGTCTCATGGTATTTCTCAAGATATAATAGAATTGTTAAAATCAAAAAATTTAAATATTGTAGATGCTACTTGTCCTTATGTAGCCAATATACACAAAAAAGTAAAAGAATATAGTAACAGAGGATATCAAATAGTTATTGTGGGAGACAAAAATCACCCAGAAGTGATTGGTATAAATGGATGGTGTGATAATAAGGCCATTATATCTAAGAAAGGTGAAAATCTAGATAATATTTCAGGGAAAGTGTGTTTAGTAGCACAAACTACAGAAAAACAGGAAAACTGGCAAAAAGTGCTGAAAATAGTTTCAGAAAGAGCCGAGGAAATAATTCCTTTTAATACTATATGTAATGCTACTGAAGTAAGACAAAAAAAAGCTGATGAATTATCAAAAGAAGCACAGGTAATAGTGGTTCTTGGAGGACATCATAGTTCAAATACTACTAAGCTCTTTGAAATATGTAAAAGAAATTGTGAAAATACTATACATGTAGAGAATTCAGGTGAAATACCTGATGAATTATATAAAGGAAAAGATAACATTATAATAGGCGTTGCGGCAGGAGCTTCAACACCGGATTGGATTATAAAGGAGGCAATAAATAAAATGAGTGATGAACAAAAATTAGAAGGTATGAATGAAGTAATTAAAATGATGGATGAGAATGAAAAGAAGGTCTATGTTGGAGCTTTGGTAAAAGGTGAAATAATACAAATTAATGAAAAGGCAGCATTTTTAAATATTGGATATAAGAATGATGGTATACTTCCATTAAATGAAGTTACCAGTGATGAAAATGTAAAATTGACAGATTTATTTACTGTAGGTGAAGAAATTGAAGCTAAAGTAATCAAATTAAAGAATGAGGATAATTACGTAGTTCTCTCAAAAAGTGAGCTTGAGAGAGATCAAGGCCTTAAATCTATAAAAGATGCATTTGAAAATAAAAATTCAATAAAGGTATTAGTAAAAGAAGCTGTTAATGGAGGTCTTGTTTCAAATTATAAGGGCATAAGGGTATTTATTCCAGCTTCTCATGTAGAACTTTATCATGTAGATGATTTAAATGAATATGTTGGAAAAGAATTAGAAGTAAATATAATTGAATTTACCAAGAGAAGAAATGCAAATAGAATTGTAGGTTCCAGAAGAGAAGTATTAAAAGCTGTCAAAGAAGAACAAGAAAATGAGACTTGGAATTCCCTTGAAAAAGACCAAGTAGTAGAAGGTCAAGTAAAGAGGTTAACAAATTTTGGTGCTTTTATTGATATAAATGGAGTTGATGGTCTTTTACATGTATCTGAAATATCTTGGGGAAGAGTTGAAAAACCATCAGATGTATTAAAAGTTGATGAAAAGGTAAAAGTTTATATTTTAGATATAGATAAGGAAAATAAAAAATTATCTCTCAGCATTAAGAAATTAATGGAGGATCCATGGACAAATGTTGAAGAAAAATATCCAGTAGGTTCAGTAGTATTAGGTAAAGTTGTACGTTTTGCTGCTTTTGGTGCTTTTATTGAATTAGAACCAGGAGTGGATGCTCTTGTACATATATCAGAAATAAGTCACAAGAGAATAGCTAAGCCTTCAGAAGTATTGAGTATTGGTGAAGAAATTAAAGCTAAAATACTTGATGTAAATAAGGAAAATAAAAAAATAGGCCTTAGCATAAAAGAAGTAGAAGAGACTGTTGATTAGTATATAAATTTCTATAGAAAAATATTAAAAAGTAGATGCATTTGACACTAGTTGTTAATGCATCTATTTTTAATGTAATAAAGTATATTTTTTAGTAATATATTTTAGTATTGAGGGTATAGGAGGATTTGTATGGAACAAATTAAAAACTTCAATACTACTACTGGTTTAACAGATTATGAGATAAGTATGATAAAAAATATAATGAAAAAATACAATATAAATGTAAAGTATATAGAAAAGATAAGAAGTGTTTACAAGATAAAGACAGAAGATAAATTTTTATGTTTAAAAAAAATGAAACATGGAAAGATGAAGCCTGTAAATGGAAATATTTTAGTACAAGAATTAAAGAAGAATAAATTTAATAATGTACCTATGTATATAAAAACTAATAATAATAAGCTCTTTGTAAAATATAAAGGATTTATATTTTATCTAATTGAGTGGATTGATGGCGAAGAATGTAGAATGAAAAATTTAGATGAAGCCGTAAATTGTGCTAAATTGCTGGGGGAATTTCATTTAGCAACTAGTAAAATAGAAAACAAAAAATTATACAACATAAAAGATGATAGTAGGAAATGGGATAAAGTTTTTATAAAATATCTAAATGATATAAAAAGATATGAAAAGATTATAGACAAAAAAGATATTGTAAGTGAATTTGATATATTATATAAAGAAAATATAAGTTATTTTTATAATCAGGGTATTTTTGCATTTAATTTGTTATATAAATCTCACTATAATAAATTAATAAGTTCTAAAGAAAAAACAATATGCCATGATAGTTATTATTATCAAAATATAATAAAAAAGAATGATGATTATTATATAGTAGATTTAGATAGTATTATTATTAATTTAAAAATTTACGATTTAGGAAAGATGATAAGTAGGCTCATGTACAGCAGCCATTATAAATGGAATTTTAATAAAGCTAAGATTTTAATAGAAGCATATAACTCAGTAAATAAACTTTCTTATGAAGAAATGGAAACTATGTTAGCTTATATTGTATTTCCAAGGAAGTTTTGGAAACTAGGAAAGAAAAGATATGTAAAGAATAAGAATTGGATAGAAAATAAGTATATACACAAGTTAAAAAGAATTATCGAGTTAAAAGGAAAAGAAAAAAAATTTGTTGAAGAATATAAAATTTATTTATATGATTTTATTTGAAAATAATTTAACGAATTGACAATAATAATATAAATATTTATACTTATGCATATACAATAATAAATTTATAAAAGTGTCAATTCTAGGGCTGATTGATTTAAATCAGCTTTTTAAAACTCCGTGAGTTTATATTTATGGATGCTTTAAATCAATATAAAGTATAAGAGGGTTAGTATGTACAATTGTATAGATTTAAATAAAACAAATATTTATAATTTGAAAAAGCTTACGGCTTTTAGCCCTAAATTTAATAATTTAAACAAAGATTTTTTCAATATTTATGATAATTCTAATTTTATACAGAAACATTTTCAAAGAAAAAGAGTGAAAATTTTAAATTATGGTGAAGAATCTATTGGATATATATGGACTACTAATAATTTCAGGGCAGTATATACTATAGAAGCAATGAGTGTAGTATCCAATAATAATTTAAATTTAAAGAAATGTTATGAGAAGTTATTACATTCAGTAAGTAATAAGGGTGTTTTTATATATGAATGTGAAAAAAATGACTATAATTTTAAAACTTTAAAAGATATAGGTTTTAAAATTTTAAATGGAACATTAGAGATGAAATGTAATTTAGACAGAGAATATAATTTCAACGTGAAAGGTGATATAGTCATTGAAAATTTAGTTTTGAACAGAGATGAAAAAAAGAGATGTGCAATTCAAAATGCCATATTCAAAAAGGATGGGAGAACACCTCTTACTGTTGAAGATATTTATTTTGACCAATGTCAAAATTATTACTTTGATAAAGGATGCTTTTTTATAAAGCTTAAAGGATTTGTCATAGGATATGGACAGATAATAATTAACGATGGCATTCCTGTAATTGTTAATTTTGGTATACTGGAGAATTTTAGAGGTAAAGGCTACGGCAGATTATTTTTATTATTTTTAATTTCAAAAGCTAAACAACAAAAGTTTAGAGAGATATTTATAAGAGTAGATTCTTCAAACACTATAGCTTTCAATTTGTATAGAAGTGTAGGTTTTGAAATAGAAAAAGAAATATGTACCTGGAAATTTAAATCTTAATTATATATTTTTTTACACAAAAAACTGTCGCACTAATTTTTTAGTGCGACAGCCCCTCTTTAAATATTACTCTTCGAAAAGATCACTAAAAGGTACATAGGATGTAGGAGTATTTAATAAACTTCTGTTAGGAACTCTTTCAAAATACATTCTATCTTTAATTGTTTCATATTTTAATTCTTCATCTTTTGTCTCTAATTTAGCATCATACATATAAATCTCTCCTCCTGTAAAGTAGATTTATTTCTATGTTAGTATTCTCAATATATGTATAAATAATTCTATTGATTTACAAAAAATTTAATTATTCTAATATATATATAGGCAAAAAAATTTCCGATTTAAATCTGATGACTACCATCCGTAATACTTCCAGCTTCTATAAAGTGGGAGATAACGGCTGTTACGTCTCTGGATAACAATTTCTTTGTTTATGAACTTTTATTTTAATATAAAATAAAGTATAATGTATTAGTTAAGAGCAAGTTATTGATATTAAAAATTGTACTTTAGCTAATTTAAGTTAATTATGAATAAATATAATACTGCTATATTGAGTTCTATATTTAAAAATAAAGAATAAAATTTTTAATTTATATGAATTGATGAATATAGTTTGATTTAAGTACTAGGATAATAATTCAATGGATAAAGCAAAAGAGGTGTAATAAATGGAGAAAAATATCAAGAAATTTTATATAGAAACTTGGGGTTGTCAGATGAACGAGGAAGATTCTGAAAAACTTTCAGGAATGTTAAAATTAAGTGGCTATGAAAGAACTGAGGATAAGAAAAAAGCCGATTTAATTATATTTAATACCTGCTGTGTAAGAGAAAATGCAGAACAAAAGGTATATGGAAATTTAGGGGCATTGAAAAGTGTAAAAGAAAAAAGGCCAGATTTAATTATTGCAATTTGTGGATGCATGATGCAGCAGGAAAATATGGCAGATGATATTATAAAAAGATTTCCCTTTGTAGATATAATTTTTGGAACTCATAATTCGCATATGCTTCCAGAATATTTAAATAGAGTTAAGCAGGAAGGTAAATCTATTATTGAAATATGGGATAAAGAAAAGGGAATAGTTGAGGGCCTACCTGTAGATAGACTTAGTAAAATCAAAGCCTTTGTAACTATAATGTATGGATGCAATAATTTCTGTACTTATTGTATAGTTCCCTATGTAAGAGGTCGTGAGAGAAGTAGAACACCAGAGGACATAGAAAAGGAAATAATGGAACTTGTAAAAGAAGGATATAAAGAGATAACCTTACTTGGTCAAAATGTAAACTCATATGGAAAAGATTTTACTCCTGCTTTAGATTTTGCAGACTTACTTATGAGAATAAATAAAATTGAAGGATTGGAGAGAATAAGATTTATGACTTCCCATCCAAAAGATCTATCTCTTAAAGTAATAGAAGCTATTAGAGATAGTGAAAAAGTTTGTAAGCATATACATTTGCCAGTGCAATCTGGTTCTTCAAAAATTCTTAAAAAAATGAATAGACACTATGATAGAGAATATTATATGAAACTTATAAAAAATATAAAAGAACAAATTCCGGGTATAGCCCTTAGTACAGATATTATTGTAGGATTTCCGGGAGAAACAGAAGAAGATTTTAATGATACATTAAAACTTATAGAAGATGTGGAATATGATTCAGCCTTTACATTTTTATATTCCCCTAGAAAGGGAACACCAGCCTCACAGATGGAAGAAGAAATGATCAGTGAGGAAGTAAAACACGAGAGATTTAACAGACTTGTGACTTTGGTAAATGATATTAGTGCAAAGAAAAATAGAGAATATCATAATAAAATTGTGGAAGTCTTAGTGGAAGGTACTAGTAAAAATGACGAAAATAAGCTTATGGGGAGAACGAGAACGGGAAAACTTGTGAACTTTGAAGGATTAAGGGAGAACATAGGTAATTTAGTTAAAGTAAAAATAACAAAAGCTCAATCTTTTTCACTATATGGTGAAGAAGTTTAAAGTATATTTAAAGATTAATTTTATTCAGGTAGGGAGTTGTAGATATGGGATTAACACCAATGATGCAGCAATACATAAATGTAAAAGAAAAATGTAAAGATTGCATATTGTTTTTTAGACTTGGTGATTTTTATGAGATGTTTTTTGAGGATGCTAAAATAGCCTCTAGAGAGCTTGAACTTGTTCTTACTGGTAAAGATTGTGGACTTTCTGAAAGGGCACCTATGTGTGGTGTGCCCTTTCACTCTGCTAATATGTATATAACTAAGCTGATAAGTAAAGGTTATAAAGTTGCAATTGGAGAGCAGCTGGAGAACCCGGCATCAGCTAAAGGTATAGTTAAGAGAGGAATAGTTAAAATAGTTACTCCTGGAACTTATACAGATTCCTCTTTCTTAGAGGATACAAAGAACAACTATATAATGAGTATTTTTATAGATAAAAGTAAATTTGGTATTAGTATAGCTGATGTTTCAACTGGAGAGTTTAACTGTACTTCCTGGGATATGGAAGGAGATTTAATTATAAATGAAATATCAAAATATTCTCCTAAGGAGATATTGGTCCAGGAGAGTTTAAATGTAGAATTATTAGAATCTATAAGAGAAAGATTCAATTGTTCTTTTACTAAATTTAAAGATGAATTTTTTAATAAGGATGCTTATGAAAATTTAAAACAGAAATTTTCAAATTTTGATGAAAAAAAATTCAATGATTTAATTGTAGCAAGTTCCAATGGATTATTGAGATACTTGATGGATACTCAAAAGGTTTCTCTAGCACATATTGATAATATGAATTATTATAATGTTGTTGACTATATGAGTATAGATGCAAATTCAAGAAGAAATTTAGAACTTACGGAAACTCTTAGAGAAAAAAGTAAAAAAGGCTCTTTACTTTGGGTGCTGGATAAAACCAGTACAGCTATGGGAGGAAGACAGCTAAGACGATGGATAGAGGAACCACTGATAGATGAAAAAGCTATAAATCAAAGACTTGATTCAGTACAGGAATTTACAGAAAATTTATCTCTTCATGAAGATTTAAAAAATGCATTAAAACAAGTTTATGATATTGAAAGATTAATTGGAAAGATATCTACTTTAAGTGTAAATGCAAAGGAAATGATATTTTTAAAAAACTCTATAGAAAAACTACCAGCTATAAAAGATATATTGAAAGGATGCAAAAGTAGCTTGCTTAAAGGAATGCAGGAAAACTTAGATGATCTAAAGGACATTTACAATATTTTAGATAAATCTGTTTTGGATTCACCTTCAATTTCAATAAAAGAAGGAAATATAATTAAAGATGGCTACAATACTGAGGTAGATGAACTGCGTCAAGCTAAAACTCATGGAAAAGAGTGGATAGCAAAGCTTGAAAGCAGCGAAAGAGAAGAAACAGGAATTAAATCTTTAAAAGTAGGGTATAATAAAGTATTTGGATACTATATAGAGATTACTAAATCAAATTTAAATTTGGTTCCTGAAGGAAAATATATAAGAAAGCAGACTCTAGCAAATTGTGAAAGATACATAACAGAAGAACTTAAGCAAATGGAAGAAAAGATTTTAGGAGCTGAAGAAAAACTTATAAATATAGAATATGAATTATTTGTTGAGATAAGAGATAAAATATCCACCCACATAGATAGAATGAAAAAAAGCGCTAAATTGTTATCTGAACTTGATTGCCTTTGTTCTTTTGCAAGTGTTGCTCTAGAAAATAATTATTGTAAACCTCAGATATCTACAGATGGAGCTATAAAAATTGAGGAGGGCAGACATCCAGTAGTAGAAAATATGCTTTCAGCGGGTACTTTTGTTGCCAATGATACTAAGATAAATACCACAGATGAACAACTTATGTTAATTACAGGTCCTAATATGGCAGGTAAATCTACATATATGAGGCAGGTAGCTTTAATAGTTATTATGTCTCAAATTGGTAGTTTTGTTCCAGCAAAGAATGCAGTTATTTCAGTTTGTGATAGAATATTTACAAGAATAGGTGCTTCAGATGATTTAGCAGCAGGAAAAAGTACCTTTATGGTGGAAATGTGGGAAGTTTCAAATATATTAAAAAATGCCACCACAAAAAGTCTTATAATTTTAGATGAAGTGGGAAGGGGAACTAGTACTTATGATGGACTAAGTATTGCTTGGTCAGTGGTAGAGTATTTGTGTACTAATAAAAATTTGAAATGTAAAACACTTTTTGCTACCCATTATCATGAACTTACTGCCCTTGAAGGTGTAATTTCTGGTCTTAAAAATTATTCTATAGCAGTTAAGCAGATTCAGGATAATATTGTATTTTTGAGAAAAATAGTTTCAGGTGGAGCAGATCAATCCTATGGTATAGAAGTGGCTAAACTGGCAGGACTTCCAGAAAAGGTAACTAAACGTGCAAAGGAAATATTAGAAGAATTAGAAAAAGATAATGACAAAGAAGTGGCTGTTGATTCTATAAATAGTGCTTCTTCAAAAGTGAATAATAAAAATAAGAAAAAGAAAAGGGATAATGAAATACTTCAATTGGGTTTTGATGATTTAAGAAAAGAAGAATTTTTGAAAGATATTTCTAACATTGATATAATGAATATGACACCGATGGATTGTATGAATACCTTATATAAAATTATAAAAGATGCAAAAAATTTTTAGAACATAAGTAAATATATGAAAAGTTTAAATTATTAATCTATTTAGTAGTACCAATATAAGAATACAGGTGATAATTTGAAGAGAATAAATTTATTAAATCAGGAAACTTCAAATAAAATAGCAGCAGGGGAAGTTTTAGAGAGACCCTCTTCTGCAGTAAAGGAACTAGTAGAAAATTCTATTGACGCTAATTCTAAGGTTATAACTATAGAAATTGAAGAAGGCGGTCAAAAGCTTATAAGGGTTACAGATGATGGTGATGGAATAGACCCGGAGGACATAGAAAAGGCTTTTCTTCCCCATGCTACAAGTAAAATAAGTTCAATTGATGACATATATGCTATAAATACATTGGGATTTAGAGGTGAGGCTCTTCCAAGTATTTCAGCAGTGTCCCATACTATTTTGAGAAGCAGAGTAAAAGAGTTTCAAGGAGGTAAAGAAATAGCCATAAGCGGGGGAATTAAAAATTATATAAAAGATGTAGGCTGCAGTATGGGTACATCTATAGAAGTAAGAGATATTTTCTATAATGTTCCTGCAAGACAAAAATTTTTGAAATCTTCTCAAAGAGAGGCAGCTCTTATATCGGATATAGTAAATAGGCTTGCTCTTGCTCATTCAAATATATCTTTTAGATTAGTTAATAAAGGCAAAAAGGTAGTTAACACCTACTCTACTGAAAATTTGTTTGATACCATAAGGAATATATATGGTAAAAATACTTCAGATAATATTATAAAATTCGAAAAACACGGTGATGTAGCTTCTGTCTATGGTTATGTAGGAAATGCTGAAATAAGCAGAGGAAGCAGGAATAATCAAAGTATTTTCGTAAATAAACGATATATTAAAAATAGGCTTATAGCTACTGCCGTAGAAAATGCAGTAAAATCATTTTTGATGATAAATAAATATCCTTTTTTTGTATTGTTTCTGGATATATATCCAGAATTTATAGATGTAAATGTTCATCCAACAAAATCTGAGATTAAGTTTCAAAATGACAGGGAAATATTTAAACTGGTATTTGATGCAGTACATGAGGCAATAAAGGAGAGCTTTAAGGATAATTTTGATTTTAATATAGAAAATACTATAGACCTTTCTAAGGAATCACCACTAGAAATTAAAAGAGAAAATATTCAGATACCTATAGATTTGAAATCCCATGAAAATATCAGAATAGACGAAGAATTTAAAAATGGTCCTGAAGAATCTGTAAGTATTTTCAGTACAAATGAAGACAATAAAAAAATATCTTTGAAAGATAATAAAGATATTTCTGTCAGTGAAGAAGTTTTTGAGAATAAAGTATCTAGTTATACTTCTGAAATAAATAATAATCTCAGTACAAGTAATGACGGAGATGAATTAGTAAAACCTAAATTCCCAGATCTTAGAGTTATAGGTCAGTATCATAATACCTATATCTTAGCTGAGAGTACAGAAGACTTTTATTTAATTGATCAGCATGCAGCTCATGAAAAAATATTATTTCAAAAATATAGTAAAGAAATAAAAGAAGGTAAAGTAACGGCTCAAATCCTTTTAACTCCTGAGGTCATTGAGATGAGCCCAGAGGACTTTATACAGTATATAGAAAACAAAGATATATTTTCTAATGCAGGCTTTAACATAGAAGTATTCGGGGATAATACTATAAGTATAAGAGAAGTTCCTAATTTCTTAGGAAAACCTCAACTTAAGAATTTATTTTCAGATATGTTAGATAATCTTAAAAATTTAGGTTCTGGTGAAACTTATGAAGTAAAATACAATAAGATAGCTACTATTGCCTGCAAGGCAGCTATTAAAGCAAATGATTATTTAAGCCTAGAGGAAATGAAGTCTTTAGTAGAGCAGCTTAGATATATTGATGAGCCTTTTAATTGCCCTCATGGAAGGCCAACCATAATAAAAATGACTCTTTATGAAATAGAAAAGAAGTTTAAAAGGATACAATAAATAGTGTGTATATACTAAAATTAATTATATAAGATGCAATTAAAATTGTTTATTTAACAAATTATATTTAATATAATTTACTGCAATTTATATATACAGGGAGGATGGCATATATTAGTTTTAAACTAATAAAAAAATATGGAAGATATATTGATTTTAAGTGGCCCAACAGGTATAGGAAAAACAGCTATTTCTATTGATATTGCAAAGAAAATTAATGGAGAAATTATATCATCAGATTCTATGCAGATATATAAATATATGGATATAGGATCTGCAAAGGTCTTACCTGAAGAAATGGATGGTGTACCTCATCATTTGATAGATTTTTTAGATCCTAATATGGAATTTAGTGTAGCCAGTTATAAACAGTTAGCACAAGACAAAGTAAAAGAAATTATTTCAAGAGATAGATATCCCATGATTGTGGGGGGCACAGGACTTTATATAAATTCATTGATTTTCAATTATGAATTTACTGGAACTTATAAAGATTGTGAGTACAGAGAATATTTACAGCATTTAGCTGAAGAAAAAGGTAAAGAATTTGTACATAAAATGTTAGAAAAAATAGATATAGATTCATATAATAGGTTATATCCAAATGACTTAAAAAGAGTTATAAGAGCTCTTGAAGTGTATAAAACTACAGGTAAAACTATAGGGAAATTAAATGAAAATCAAAATATATATGATATCCCTTATAATGTTCATTACTATGTTTTAAATATGGACAGAGAGAATTTGTATGACAGAATAAACAAAAGAGTAGATAATATGATTGAAAAAGGTCTGATAGAGGAAGTAATAAAACTAAAAAATATGGGGTATAATTCAAATATGCAGTCTATGAAGGGAATAGGCTATAAGGAAATACTATTTTATCTAGATAATCAGATCTCCTTAGAGGAAGCTATTGAAATGATAAAAAAAGGTAGTAGAAATTATGCTAAACGACAGTTAACTTGGTTTAGAAAAGATAAAAGGGTAAATTGGATTAATAAAGATAAGTTTAATAGTGAAGAAGAAATTGTTGAATTTATTATTAAAGATATAAATTTAAATAAGAATAGATAAAAGAAGTATTATTTTATTCATTCTTAAAGAAAATAATTAAAAATAAAAGGATTTAAATGATTTTTATAGAATACTTATATAAAACAAACGGAGGTTAGATATGATGAATAAAGCCACAAATAATCTACAGGATATATTTTTAAATGGTTCAAGAAAGAATAAAATACCAGTTACAATTCATTTGACAAATGGATTTCAACTTAGGGGAAATGTAAAGGGATTTGATAGTTTTACAGTAATTATTGATTCTGATGGGAAGCAAATGATGATTTACAAACATGCTATTTCAACTATTACTCCTTTAAAGCCAATATTATTTAATCAAAACTTAGAGGAAGAAACAAGAGAATAGTTAAAATAAGTTCATTTAACTTAAGAAAATAACCTTATACAATAATAAAAAATTTAAAAAGTTAAATTATGTTCTTAATTTCATAATAATTTTTTTAAAAAAGATTACTGAAAAATAATATTTCAGTAATCTTTTTTGTTTTATTACATATAAAAGTATGTAATTCATTGTGTGAAATAAATATATTGACAACAATAAGTTCAAAGTATTAATAAATCTATAGGAAATGTTAAAAAAATTATAAATATTATAGTATTTTATAAAATCATATGATATAATATCAAAAAATATAAAACGATATACAAATATATATAACAATATAATACATGATTATAAAATCATTATATATCATTATGCTATAAATATGTTAATAGGTCTATATTTAGTTTTATAGCAAATAAACTAATAATGTAAGATGTATATATCTATATTTTACTGGAGGGTGAAAGTAATGAGAGAATACTATAAAGAACATTGTTATTCAGGCATATATCCTTCAAGAATAATTCACAATATGGGAGTAAGCGGTAAAATATCAGGAGCCATGAATGTAGTAAGTGAAATAAAAGATGCCATTCCAATAATTCATAGTCCAAAGGGGTGTGGATTTCACTATAAATATATAGCCAGAAGGCGATATTTACCCCTTTATAAAGCTCAATGTAGTAATTTGGAGGAAGGAGATATTATCTTTGGAACAGAAAAGAAGCTTAGGGAGGCAATTTTGGTGTATATAGAAGTGCTATGAGTGTTAAGGATTCCTATGTACTTTTGCATACAACTATTGGATGTAACTGGGGCACATCTATATTTCATATGCCATCTAATCTAAATGACATAAGGCAATCCTCTACTGTGATATATAATGAGGATGTCATATTTGGAGGACTAAAAATACTTAAAAAGGCTATTGATAACGTTATAGAGATGTATAATCCTAAAATATTATTTGTTATTTCTGGATGTGTGTCAGGAATATTAGTCGAGGATTTTGAGGTTGAAATAAAAAATCATTTTAAAAGTAGAAAAATTGTATATATAAAAGCTCCTGGATTTGTTTTAAATATGGAAGAAGGACAAGTTCAAGGAATAAAATCAATGATAGATTTAATGAAGTATGAAAAAAAGACAGAAAAATCAATAAATATTATAGGGCTATTATCTGATGATTATATGGTAAGAGGAGATATTAATAATATAAGAAATATGCTTGGAGATAAAATAAGCATAAATTCAATAATTCCTTTTGACACTATTGAAAATATAGAAAAAGTTCCTTGTGCTGAATTAAATGTAGTTTTTAAGGGATTTGAAACTATAGGTGATTTGATGCAGAAAAAGTTTAACATACCATATGTAGTTGTTCAATATCCTTATGGATTTGAGAGTAGTAAAAACTTTATAAGAAAAGTATTTTCTTTTTTCAACCTAAAATATGAAGATGTTTTAAAGCAAGCAGAAAAATTTACTGTGTTAACTCTTAAAAATGTTTATGATTATATAAGACATTTATATTCTGTACCCTGTGCCGTGTTTGGAGATACTTTAAGAGCTGCTGCGCTAAAAAATTTTCTTGAAGATGAACTTGGAATGGATGTACAGGTATATTATGAATGTAAAAATATGAATGAATTTAGAAAACTTGTAAAAAACTCTGATACAGTAATATTATTTGGGTCATCTTTTGAGAGAGAAATATCAGAAGAACTTGGAATATCATTTATAAGATATGTATATCCCGTATTTGATTCTGTAAGCATTGGTAACAGAGGTTATGCAGGTTTTGATGGTGTTATTAATCTATTAGAAGATTTAATTAATTCATTTATGACTATGAAGTATAGAAGACATAGGCAATATATATGAGATTTTAGTTATGTAATGGTTTATTCCAAAAGAGGTGTTATAGAAAACTGGATCTATAGAAATACTTTATATATCTAAAAATCTGTGTTGTTTGCCTATTCTTTTTTTATATGATAATATGTTTAGTGGTCTATAGTGGAATTAGAGGAGGGCTTTACACATATGATAGAATTTACAAAAAAATTATTAATAGATAAATATAAAATAAAAGAATCTGTAATAGATTTATCTGAAAAAGCTTTAGAGGATGTGAAAGATGAATTTTACAGATATGATTCTATAAGAGAATATAATCAATTAAAGGTGCTAAATGCATTTCAGGAAGAGAGAATAAGTGAATCTCATTTTACAAATAGTACAGGTTATGGTTATGGAGATATAGGCAGAGATAGTTTAGATAAAGTTTATGCAAAAATTTTTAAAACAGAAAGTGCTCTTGTGAGACCACATTTTGTAAATGGTACTCATGCTATTGGAGCAGCATTATTTGGAAATTTAAGACCTGGAGATACTATGTTTTCTATTTGTGGAACTCCCTATGATACATTACATAATATAATAGGCATAAGTAAAGAAAAAAATGTAGGGTCTCTTATGGAGTATGGAGTAAAATATAGAAAAATTGATTTAACTGAAAAAGGTGAATTTAATTTTAAAGACATAGAAAAAGTACTAAGAGAAGATGAAAGCATAAAATTAGTTCACATACAAAGATCTACAGGTTATGGCTGGAGAAAAGCACTAACTATTGATGAGATTGAGGAAGTTATAAAATTTATTAAAGATATAAAAGAAAATGTAATATGTTTTATAGATAATTGTTATGGTGAATTTATTGATGTAAAAGAACCTACAGAAGTGGGAGCAGATTTAGCTGCTGGGTCTCTGATTAAAAATATAGGTGGTGGAATAGCTCCAACTGGGGGTTATATAGTTGGAAAAGAGAAATATATAACTCAAGCTTCTTATAGACTTACTATACCTGGTATTGGAGGAGAATGTGGTTCAACCTTTGGCGTTATGAGAGCTCTATATCAGGGATTATTTTTGGCACCTCATGTATCTATTGAAGCATTAAAAGGAGCTGTTTTCTGCTCAAGACTTATGGAACTTGCTGGTTTTGAAGTGCTTCCTAAATTCAATGATAGTAGAAGTGATATAATACAGGCCATAAAATTTAATGATAAAGATAAGCTTATTAAATTTTGTAAGGGTATACAAAAGGGATCTCCCATTGATTCCTTTGTAGAATGTGAACCTTGGGATATGCCAGGGTATGAAGATCAGGTTATAATGGCAGCAGGATCATTTATTCAAGGCGCTTCTATAGAACTTTCAGCAGATGCTCCTATAAGAGAACCTTTTATTGCTTACTTGCAGGGAGGATTAACTTTTGAACACGCTAAAATAGGTGTTATGATGGCTCTTTCAAATTTATAAATTGTATATAAATTTAATGCATTTAGTAAATTTGAAAATGCATATATAATATATTTAGTTATAGAATTAGATTTTAATAATATAAATAGCTAAAAGGATATTTAGCAATATAACAAATATATGCTGAATATCCTTTTATAATAAAATATTTTGTTTCATTTTTAATAACGTCTGTATATTCCCACTAGCTCACCTATAATATTGCAATTTGGAACAATTATAGGATCCATGGTGGAATTTTCCGGTTGAAGTCTTATGTGATCTTTTTCTTTATAAAAGCGCTTAATTGTAGCTTCATCACCAATTAGAGCTACAACAATGTCACCATTCTTAGCGGAGTTTGTCTTTTCGATTATAGCAAAATCACCATCATATATTCCAGCATCTATCATACTTTCGCCAGATATTTTAAGTATGAACAAATCATTTTTGTTCTTGGTAAACTCTAGTGGCATAGTAAAGTAGTCTTCAATATTTTCAAAGGCTAGAATTGGTTTACCTGCAGTTACTTTACCTATTATAGGTATGTTTACTAATTCTTTTTTTGCTCCTTCATCTCCTAATAATTCTATTGCTCTAGGTTTTGTTGGGTCCCTTTTTATCAATCCTTTTTTTTCCATTCTTGAAAGATGCCCATGAACAGTGGAGGTGGAACTTAAACCTACTTTAGCACATATTTCTCTGACAGATGGAGGATATCCTTTATTTATAACTTCAGACTTTATAAATTCATATATTTCAGTCTGCATATCTACTTTTTTATCTTTTACCATTGTGACACCTCTAACTATAACAGTATTTTATAAAATTATAACACATTATTATATAGGATGCAAACTTACGTTCTAATAATCTTTGATTTCACCTGACTAACTTGGCGTAAGACTCCAACGCACTCTGTACAGCCCTCACACAAAATCAAAAAAAGATTTTGGTTCTCTGCTTTTCTTCAAGTGGGAGTTCGACGCCAAGTAAGCCATGCATTTGCAGTTCTAAAATTCAGATGGGGTAAAAGAATCCCCACCTGAATTAAGAACTTGCTTCAATAATAATTTCAAACATTAATTTATGACCTAGGCTATTTGGATGGATTCCATCGCTATATAAGTTAATTATATCCTTAGTTTTTATAAAATAGTCATAGAAGTTTATAAAATCAATGTTATTTTTACAGGCAAAGGTTTGTAGTATTTTTATATATTCTAATAAATTTTCATTAACTTTTTTATAATCTATGTACTTATCCCAGTGTTTTATGGCAAGATCATTAACAATAGGTGGTTGCAGACCTAAAATGGGAATTATATTATTTATTTTAATTTCTTCTAATATAAATTTAATATTATCAATAATATTATCTAGAGGATAATTTAAGAGTAAGTCATTAGTTCCTGCCATGATTATAGTGTGAGAAGGCTTTAATTGTAATATATCTTTATTGGATCTTGATAATATTCCAGCAGTAGTATCACCATTAACACCTTTATTTATGACTTCTATATCTAAATTTTTGCCAAGTAATTCAACCCAGCATTCATCTGAATATACTCCATACCCATAGGTTAAACTGTCTCCAATGCAAACTACTTTCATTAATACACCCCTTTTACAATATAAATTGTATTTCTAGTAAAATATATTCTTTTTATAGTATATCATATTAATTTTAGATTCCTAATGTGGAAAGCATATAAAAACTATATTGAAGAGTGCGCATGTAAACAGCATGAAGCTATAAATAATCAATGTATTGATGATATTTTAATTTATGCAATAGCATTAGACATAGATAAAGATTTTCTTGAATTTTATTCAGAAAAATTAGTATATGATGATAATACTGAAAATTTATATGGGGATAGCAGCAATTTTGGCGGATTTTCTGGTGGAGGAGATTGTTCTGGAGGCGGCGGTGGATCTGGAGCATTTTAATAAACGTAACTCAGAGCTCTTTAATTTTGCGTGAAACACTGTACAGCTTGTGATGAAAGTAGAGAATTAGTGTCCTTGTAATCATGGGATAAAAATAAATAATAAATCTCTTGATAGAATTTTAGCTCTCAAAATGGGAATATGAGAAAATTATTCCCATTTTGAGAGCTATTTTTAATATAAATTTCTATTATAATGTATATAAAATATTTAACACATTGAAATCCATGAAGTTATAATAGGTAAATAAGTATTCTATTATAATATATTTAGTTTAAAAGCTTAATTTAATATTCAAGTATAAGAATTGGTATAAAAATTGCTATAAATTTATAATAAGAGAATTATTATAAATTAAAATTAATATGTGTTGTATTCAAAATAATATATTGAATAAAAAGATAATTGGCCTCATCAAAGAAAGAAGGCGAAAATTTTGAAAAGTTGTTATGTTACTGAATTAAAAGATTTTATATCCTATAAAGAAGGACTTGAATTACAGAAAAAAGCTTTTGATATTGTAAGTAGCGGTAAAATAGATGGTATATTATTATTGCTTCAGCATAGTCCTGTTATTACCATCGGAAAAGCAGGTGGTAGAGAAAATTTACTTATTTCAGAGAAAAAATTAAAGGAATTGGGAATAGAGTTGTATGAAAGTACAAGAGGAGGAAATATTACTTATCATGGCCCAGGACAACTAGTAGCTTATCCTATATTAAATCTAAATAAATTTAATATAGATGCTCACTTATATTTAAGAAAATTAGAAGAAGTAATAATTAGAACTTTACAGATATATCATATAAAAGCTGGAAGAAAAGCTAAGTACACTGGAGTATGGATAGATGATGCTAAAATTGCAGCTATAGGGGTGGCACTTAGAAGATGGATAACCAAGCATGGATTTTCTTTTAATATTTCTATAAATAAAGATCACTTTGCACTAATAAATCCCTGCGGTATAACCAAATTTGGAATATGTTCTCTTGAAGACTTTATTTCAGATGTATATTATGATGAAATACTATATAACGTTAAGATACAATTTGAGAAAACTTTTCATATGGAATTAATTGATAAAGCTAATATAGAAGATTTATCCGATGACTATTAGGTTTATATAAATTAAATTTTAAAGATGCTTATTGATTAGATAGGGAGTGATATTATGTCTGAAAGACCTGAATGGCTTAAAGTGAAAGCACCAGAAATGCAAGTATTAGAAGAAATGGAAAGTATGCTTAAAAAACTATCACTTCATACTGTCTGTGAAAGTGCAAATTGTCCTAATATAGGAAAGTGTTTTAAAAATAAAACTGCTACCTTTATGGTTATGGGAGATGTTTGCACAAGAAACTGCAGATTTTGTGCTGTAAGAAAAGGATTACCTAGAGATCTTGATAGTGAAGAGCCAGTAAATGTAGCAATAGCTAGTAAAAAATTAGGACTTAAGCATGTAGTTATAACTTCTGTTACTAGAGATGATTTAGGAGATGGAGGAGCAGATCATTTTGTTAAAATTGTTAATGCCTTAAGAAAATTAAATCCTAATTCTACTATAGAACTTCTAATACCAGATTTAAAGGGAAATTGGCAAGCTCTTAGAAAGATAGTAGAGGCAAAGCCAGATATAATCAATCATAATATAGAGACAATTCCAAGATTATATAAAAAGGTTAGACCTAAAGCAGTTTATGAAAGATCCATTGAGCTTTTAAATCAATGTAAGCGTATGGATGAAAGAATATATACTAAATCTGGAATTATGCTGGGGATTGGAGAAAAACAGGAAGAAGTAGAGAAGGTAATGGATGATTTAATTTCTGTTAAATGTGATGTATTAACTTTAGGACAATATCTTTCTCCGTCTCAAAAACATGTACCAGTAGTAGAATATGTATCAATAGAAAAGTTTAATGATTATAAGTATACAGCCTCAAATAAAGGGTTTAAATTTGTAGCTTCAGGTCCTTTTGTACGTAGTTCTTATAAAGCTTTTGAAGGAATGGAAACTCTAAAAAATTTTAATAGACAGAGTTATTAGTACATTAATAAAATATCAATTAATATATATCTGTCTTACAATACATATATATGGTATTGTGAGGCAGTTTTTTTTAGTTATTAATATAATTTTGCGTAATTACATGAAGGTATTTTCAAATTTAATGAATATTTAATCCTTTTAAGATAACCTCTCTTTCATAGGTGGGTTGATTTAGATAAATATAATAGATTATAATTTATTTAGGAAATAAATTATATAAAAGCACAGCTTAATTATAAAACTTTTATACCTTTTAGGGGGTGAGAATATTTATGAACTATTCAGCAAAGATAGAAAAAATATGGGATGAGTTTGTAAATCATAATAGAGTATCTAAAGATATGAGACAGGATATATTGAACTCTTGGATGAGATGTAAAGGTTTAAATGTAAATCCCAATATGGGAGAAGGTAAAAAAGTATCTATAGAAAAGTTAAATAGAATATTGGACAATAAAAAAGAACTTATACAGATAGCCTTACCGGTAATGCTGGATCTATACAATCTTTTAAAGGAATCTAACTATTCCATTATTTTGACAGATGAAAATGCAGTTATTCTAAAAGTAATAGGAAATGAGACCATAATGGATGAAAATAGAAAATTAAGTTTTTTAAAAGGCTGTTGCTGGTTAGAAAAGGATGTAGGTACTAATGCTATAGGTACAAGTATTTATTTAAATAAACCAATGCAAATATTGGGAGCAGAACACTATTGCAAAAAACAGCATCAATGGACTTGTTCAGCATCACCTATACACGACAGCGAAGGTAATATTATAGGATGTATAAATTTATCAGGAAATTTTTCTAACTTTCATTCACACACCATAGGAATAGTAGTTGAAGCTGCAGATACTATACAAAAGCAATTTTCAATGATTGAACAGAGAAAATTAGTAGATGCGGCTTTTAATTCCATTGATGATGGTCTATTAGTTATGGATAATGATTTTAGATTAAAAAATTTTAATTCAAAATTATGTAATATACTAAAAATATCTAAGGAAGAAATATATGATTTAGATATAAAATTTCTATTTAAAGATGTTATAAAAAATACAGATAATACAAAAGATATGAGAATTTCTGATAGAGAAGCTATTTTACACGTAAAAAAACACAGAATAGAATGTAATATAAATATCACACCTGTTGAAATATCTGGTATTCAAAAGGGACTTGTAATTATTGTAAAAAATTTAAAGAATGTAAGAAGTGTTATAAATAAAATGATGGGATTTTCTTCAAAATACTCCTTTGAAAATATTATGACTGAAGATCCTAAAATGCTGTCTATAATAGATGAAGCTAAGAATATTGCAAAAAATGAATGTTCAGTACTTATAATGGGAGAAAGTGGTACAGGTAAAGAATTATTTGCTCATTCAATTCACAATGAGAGCAGTAGAAGAGATGGACCTTTTGTAGCAATAAATTGTGCAGCCCTTCCTAAAAATCTAGTGGAAAGTGAAATTTTTGGTTACGAGGCAGGAGCCTTTACAGGAGCCTCTAAAGAAGGGTATCCAGGTAAATTTGAATTAGCCAATGGTGGGACTATATTTTTGGATGAGATTGGAGAACTTCCGCTAGAGGTACAATCTAAACTTCTAAGAGTTTTAGATAATCATACAATAACCAGGCTTGGCGGAAAGTATGAAAGAAAATTGAATGTGCGAGTATTAGCTGCAACCAACAGAGATTTATATAGAGAAACTGAAATAAATAACTTTAGAAGTGATTTATATTATAGATTAAATGTTTTCAGTATACACATTCCTCCTTTAAGGAAAAGAAAAGAGGATATAGTATTGTGTGCAAATTTATTTTTAGATAGATTAAATAATAAAAACTGTAAATATAAAAAGATTTTTGGAGAAACATTTATAAATGAAATTAAAAGTCACAATTGGCCAGGAAATGTTAGAGAACTTGAAAATGTAGTACAAAGGGCATATTATTTATCAAAAGATGAAATTATTAATTATTCATTTGTATATAGAAACAGTAAAAATATTAATGAAAATAAATTCAATGAAGGCAATGTAGAAACCCTTAAAGAAAGAGAAAAGGATCTTATTTTAAAAGCTCTGAAAAATTGTAATGGAAACGTAGTTGAAGCAAGTAAACTTATAGGTATAGGTAAATCAACATTATATAGAAAAATTAAAATATATGATATTAATAACTATTCTAAAAGTTTTTAAATGGGAATTATAATGGAAATTTCCCATTTAGAGAAAAATATTTTCCACATTTGGACTTTTTATATGATAGTAGTATAATTTATCTAAATGTGATGAGAGTACAAAATGTAGAGGATGTCTCATGGATATTTAATTTAATAGGATCCAAAGGGAACAACAGAAAGTCATGCTGATTTTGGCATGCCTTTTGCTGTATATAGTAAATGTACTGAAAAATACTACGAAGAAGCCTTTAAAATATTATTGTTTTCTATACTATTATATTATTATGGAGGGATTGTCATGGTAAAAGTAAATAATGATACTGTTATTAGTATGTATAAGACTATGCTTAGAATAAGAAAATTTGAAGAAACAGCTATGAATCTATTTGCTGAAGGTAAAATACCAGGATTTGTGCATCTATATATAGGAGAAGAGGCAGTGGCAACAGGTGTTTCTGCAAATTTAAATGAGAATGACTATATAACCAGCACTCATAGAGGTCATGGACATATTATTGCAAAGGGTGGAGAATTGAATTTTATGATGGCTGAATTATTTGGAAAGGCAACTGGTTATGGTAAGGGAAAAGGAGGATCTATGCATATTGCTGATGCTACTAAAGGAATATTAGGAGCCAATGGTATAGTAGGTGCTGGCCATGACATATGCTTAGGTGCAGGATTATCTGCCCAATATAAAGGAACAAAACAGGTTTCTATATGTTTCTTTGGTGATGCTTCCACAAATCAAGGTACATTTCATGAAGCGTTAAATATGGCAAGTGTATGGAATTTGCCTATAGTATTTGTGTGTGAAAATAATGGCTATGGAATTTCAGTAAGTCAAAAGAGGCATCAAAAGATAGTAGATGTAGCAGATAGAGCTTCATCTTATGGAATACCTGGAATCATAGTAGATGGAAATGATGTACTGGCAGTTTATGAGTCTGCAAAAAAAGCTATAGATAGAGCAAGAGAAGGTGCTGGAGCAACGCTTCTTGAATTTAAGACCTATAGACACAGAGGTCATTATGAAGGAGATCCTGGCATATATAAGCCAGAAGGAGAACAGGAAGAATGGTTAAAAAAAGATCCTATATTACGTACTGAAAAATATATTATATATAAAAAAATTGCAAGTGAAGAAGAATTGAATAAGATACAACAGGATATTGATGGAGAAATTTCAGAAGCTGTAAATTTTGCAAATAATAGTCCTTATCCAGAATTAGAAACTGTTTTTGAAGATATATATTCTGATATTAAAGAAGGGATGGAATAATATGAAGACTATGAGTTATTCAGAGGCCATAAGAGAAGGTATGAGAATTAAAATGTTGGAAGATGAAAACGTTTTTATATTTGGAGAGGATGTGGGTCCTTTTGGAGGATGCTTTGGTGTAACTTCAGGCATGCATAAAGAATTTGGAGAAATGAGAGTTAGAGATACACCCATATCTGAAGGTGCTATTTTAGGCTGTGCTATAGGTGCTGCAGCTACAGGTTTAAGACCTATTGCAGAATTGATGTTTATGGATTTTTCCACAGTAGCTATGGATATGATTGTAAATCAAGCTGCTAAGCTTAGATATATGACTGGAGGAAAAATGAATTTACCTTTGGTTGTAAGAATGCCTTGCGGTGCAGGCGTAGGCGCTTCAGCACAACATTCTCAATCATTAGAAGCCTGGTTTACTCATATACCTGGGCTCAAAGTAGTTTATCCATCAACTCCGGCAGATGCAGCAGGGCTTATAATTACTGCCATTGAGGATGATAATCCAGTTATATTTATGGAACACAAGATGCTTTACGCCATGAAAGGAGAAGTACCTGAAGAAATAAAAGCTATACCTTTTGGGGTAGCAGATATAAAAAGAGAGGGAAAAGATATTACAATTATAGCTACAGGAAGAATGGTACATGAATCTTTAAAAGCTGCAAAACAATTAGAAAAGAATGGCATAGATGCAGAAGTAATAGATCCAAGAACATTATTCCCACTGGATAAAGAAACTATATTTGATTCTATAAAGAAAACTAACAGAGTTCTTATTGTCACTGAAGAAAATAAAAGAGGAGCCTATAGTGGAGAGATTTCAGCAGAAATAAATGAGAAAATATTTGATTATTTAGATGCACCAGTAATAAGAGTCGCCTCTCTTAATACGCCTATACCGTATTCTCCAGGTCTTGAGAGCTTTGTACTTCCAACCGCTAAGAAGATAACAGAAGCTGCTAAATCACTAATAGGATAAGTTCCACTAGGTATGGTCCATAAAATTTAAATAAGGGAGGATTATTTATGGGTAGTTTAGTTGTTATGCCAAAGCTTGGATTGACTATGACGGAAGGAGAAATAGAAAAGTGGCATAAAAAAGTTGGTGAAGAGATTAAAGAGGGAGAAATACTATTTGATGTCACTACTGATAAATTAACTAATGAAATTGAATCTAAAGTAAGTGGAGTTGTGAGAAAAATACTGACTGAGGAAGGAGAAACTGTAGAGTGTTTAAAGGCTGTAGCCATAATTGCAGATGCAGATGAGGATATATATGATTTGTTAAAGGAAGCCAATGGGGATTCAGCAGAAGAAGGTGTGGAAATTGACAATATCAAGGGAAAAGAAGAAGAAAAAGCTAATACAATTACCAAGGTTAAAGAGGGAAGAGTGAAAATATCCCCTGCAGCAAAAAAACTTGCCCTTGAAAATAATTTAGACTTTGAGATTATTACAGGAACAGGGCCAGAGGGAAGAATAGTACTGGAAGATGTAAAAAAATATATAGAAAATAATAAAGTTAAAGTATCACCTACAGCTTATAAATTAGCAAAGGATTTAAATGTGGATCTTAAAGAAATAAATTCAGAAAGAAGAATAATGAAGGAGGATGTACTTAATTTTAATAATAGCAGCGCAGTCAATGAAATTGTGAATAATGAAGTTTATTCTGAGGAAAAAATTGAATTATCACCTATGAGAAAAGTAATCTCCGCAAGAATGAGTGAAAGCTGGAATACATCACCGACAGTTACTTATGATATAAAGGTAGATACCAGTAATTTAAGGAAATTGAGGAATGATTTTAAAGATATATGTAAGATAACCTATACAGATCTATTGATAAAAATAGTTTCAAAGGTATTGTTACAATTTCCTTTACTCAATTGTTCTGTTGCTGGAAATGAATTGATTATGAGAAACTATGTGAATATGGGAGTAGCAGTAGCTTTAGATCAAGGATTAATAGTTCCGGTTATCAAATATGCAAATAATAAGGGATTAGAAGAAATTTCTAAAGAGGTTAAAGAATTGGCTGGAAAAGCAAAAAATAATGAACTGGCATCTGATAGTATAAAAGGTGGAACGTTTACTATAACAAATTTAGGTATGTTCGGTATAGAGTACTTCTCTCCCATTATAAATCAACCAGAAGTTGCTATACTAGGCGTCAATAAAATAACAGAAACACCAGTAGTTGAAGATGGCGAAATAGTAATAAAACCACTTATGAATTTATCTCTTACTGCAGATCATAGAGCGGTGGATGGGGCTGTAGCTGCTCAATTTTTATCTACGCTTAAAAAGTATATTGAAAAGCCAGAATTGCTTTTGTTATAAAGGAGGATTAATTATGAAATTAGCAGTTATAGGTGGTGGACCAGGGGGATATGTAGCAGCTATTCGTGCAGCTCAATTAGGAGCAGAAGTAACTGTAATTGAGAAGGATACTTTAGGAGGTACTTGTTTAAATGTAGGATGTATACCTACCAAGGTTTTATTACATTCTTCAGAACTTCTTCAGCAGATAAAAGCTGGAGCTGATATCGGAATTAAAGTTGAAGGAAAAGTAACTGTAGATTGGGAATCTATTCAGAACAGAAAAAAAGCTGTGGTAAACAAGCTGGTTTTTGGAGTAAAAGGATTACTGGCTGCAAACAAAGTTAAAGTAATTAAGGGAACGGCAACATTTGAATCAAATAATACATTAAGTGTAGAAAAAAAAGATGGATCTGTTGAAAAAATAAATTTTGATACTGCTATAATTGCATCAGGATCAGTGCCTTTTATACCTCCTATTATAGGAAGCAAATTGCCAGGAGTAATTGACAGTACAGGAGCTCTAAATTTAGAAAATAACCCTAAGAGTTTAGTTGTTATAGGTGGTGGAGTAATCGGAGTAGAATTTGCCAGCATATTTAATCCATTAGGCTGTAAGGTAAGTATTATTGAAATGCTTCCTTACATTTTACCGCCTGTAGACAGGGAAATTGCAGAACTTACTAGAAAAGAACTCATAAGTAAAGGTGTAGATATATATAATAATTCAAAAGTTACAGCTATTGAAAAAAGCAATAATGGGCTAAAGGTTTTATTTACAAATGATAAAGGTGATTTTAGTATAGAGTCGGAAAAAGTGTTAGTAGCTGTAGGTAGAAGATCTAATATAGTTGATTTAGAAGTTGAAAAGATTGGTATAAGAACGGAAAGAGGATGTATTTTAGTTGATGATAAAATGGAAACCAATATAAAAGGTATATATGCTATAGGAGATTGTACTGGTAAAAACATGCTTGCTCATGTTGCTTCAGATCAAGGAATAGTAGCCGTAGAAAATATAATGGGTGAAAATAAGAAAATGGATTATAAAACAGTGCCTTCTTGTGTATATACTAAACCAGAAATAGCATCTGTAGGTTTGACAGAAGAAGAAGCTAAAAAGAAGGGTATAGATTATAAGATTGGTAAATTTCCTTTAGCTGCCAATGGTAAATCTCTTATAATGGGTGAAACTAGCGGTGTTATAAAATTTATTACAGATAAAAAATATGATGAGGTTTTAGGTGTTCATATATATGGACCAAGGGCAACAGATCTTATAACTGAAGCAGCACTAGCTCTAAGGCTTGAAGCGACGGTAGAAGAAATTGTTACTACAGTACATGCACATCCTACTGTAGGTGAGGCTATGAAAGAGGCAGCTTTAGCTGTTAATAAAGGTGCTATTCATATGGTAAATAAATAATAAAATACTCTGTAATTTTGTTAGGATACTAAAATATATTAATTAAGATTATTTATTATATTAATAAAATAATCTCCCCCTATGATATTTAATTGATATAAAGTATATTTTAGTATCTATCATATTCCAGGGAATTTTATATTGTTATAAAATTATATTTTGTAAACAATTAAGCATAGTTCAAATGGCTTATTTTTTCAAAATATAATTTATACTTTAAATTAAATTCTTATAGAATAATTTTAGGGGGCATATTGTGTGATGAAAAAAATAGTTTGTATAGGAGATAGTTTAACCTACGGATATGGAGTTAAGAAAAGTGAAAGATGGTCTTCAATACTTGAAAATGAAATCTATTCAGAAGTATTGAATAAAGGAATATGTGGTGATACAAGTACAGGAGTTTTAAGCAGAATTTATAGAGATGTAATTTTAAATAAAGCTAGTGAAGCAATAATTATGATAGGAACAAATGATTTTATATGGGGAGTTGCACAAGAACAGGTTAGGGCTAATATAGCAACTGTTTTATTTCATATGCTTAATTATAATATAAACTCCATTATAGCAATTCCAACACCAGTTTATAGTTCTTTGGCAGAAAAGAAATGGAAATCGGTTGCAAATTATGGTGGGAATTCTATTAATGATAATCTAAAAAAATTAGGAGTTTGGATAAAGGAGTTTTCTAAAGATTATACTATAAGAAATATAGATTTTAATTCTATGTTTTATAAAGAAAATGAGGAAGTTAATCCTATATATTATATTGATGGGTTACATTTAAATAGTATTGGTCATAAAAAAATAGCAAAAGAGTTAGTTAAAATATTATGATATGTATAATTTGGGTAAGTATATTATTAAATTTAAATATTAATAACGAAGAAGACTTAAGTGAAAATAATTTAAAATTTTTATTTTAGTTATATATTTACAGTATTTAATTTACTTAATAAATATTATGTAAATTAAAAATATGTAAACCTAAAATTTAAATTTCAAATTATACATATAAATCTATCACAAAAACAAATTATCAAAAACACATATAGTTTAAAATACCAAAATTTAAACTTAAAGTCTTGATAATTACTAATGTTTATGTTATATTTAGTTTTACTGTTTAAATTTAAAGTAAAGAAGGGTTAATGTATAATATGAGTAAAACGTGTATTTTTGATATTGAAAAAGCCTGTAATAACTGCGGCGATTGTAATATATGTGATTTAGATGTAAATAAAATTTGTAATAATTGTGGTAACTGCCTTGATTTAGATGGAGATAAAAAATCAATTTTAATAGATGGAATTATTGAAGATCCAGAAGAAATAGAAAAAATAGAAGAAGATAGCTATGACTATGATGAGGAAGATAGTTCCAGAGAAATTTTTAATGATTACGATGAAAACTACGTTAGAGATGAAAAAGACGATATACCAATGGATATAGAATTAATTGACGATATTGATGGATTGAAAGAAATATTAGAATCTTATAATGAAGATGAAGAAAGTAAAGTTATTGAAGAAAGATATCCTGGATTTTTTATTGTGAAAAAGAAAAAATAGACTTTGTTATATAAAGACAATATTTTTAGATAAATTTTATGTGGCTATCTAAGTTGATTACAGGTAAAAAGAAAGAAGTATCAGAATAAATATATAATTTCGATACTCCTTTCTTTTTTAAAGATCATTTAATGGATTTGATTTAACAGCTTCTCTTAATTTTTCATCATCCACGTGAGTGTATATTTGAGTTGTGGATACACTTTCATGTCCTAAAATTTGTTGAAGGCTTCTTATATCAACATCTCCATACTTATACATTAGAGTTGCAGCAGTGTGCCTTAGTTTGTGAGGAGTATATTTGTCAGAATCTAAGTTGGCTTTTTTTATGTACTTTTTTACTGTTATCTCTACAGTTCTTTTGCTTATTCTCTTATTATTTCTACTTAAGAAAAGGGCATCTTTATCTTCTTCTAATACCTTTGGTAATTGTTCTTTTCGTATATTTATATAGTTTTTGATTGCGTTAATACATATATGATTTAAATATACAGTTCTTTCTTTATTACCTTTACCGATTATAGATAGAGTATCATTTTTTATCTTTGATATATTTATGCCAACAAGTTCTGAAAGTCTCATTCCGCAATTTAAAAATAGTATCAATATACAATAATCTCTTTCTTCATATTTTTCACCCTTAACTGCATTTAAAAGAGCTTTGCTTTGATCTAGGCTTAAATATATGGGATTCCTACTATGAATTTTAGGAGATTCTAATTCTAAAGTAGGATTTTCTTTTAATATTTTCGCCTTAGAAGATAAATATTTGAAAAATGACTTTAATGTAGCAACTTTTCTTGCACGAGCATAATTGCTATTATTTCTAAAGTTTTCTGCAAAAGATATAAAGGCATATAAATCTGAAAGTGATATATTTTTAATAAATTCATCATCTATATCTCCAATAAATATTTCATTAAAGTCTATATCTTTTTTTACTTGACCTTTATATAATTTTAAAAATCGAAAGAATAGAATAAGATCAATTTTATAATTGTAAATAGTATTTTCTGATTTTCCTCGAATAGTTCCTAAATAATTTAAAAAGTCATTAACTTGTTTTGGTATAGTATTATCAAATAAATTTTTTATATTATATTTCATTAAAATCCTCCTAAAATATTGCTAATTTTAATCTAACTGCGTCAAATTCTTATTTTACGCATAAATAATTCGACGTGAGGGAGATAAAATCCTTCTTTTTTACAGTAATTTTTGTATTGGATTTATATAAATTTTTATTAAAAAAGTTTTTTATCGCACATATCAAAAGTAATTTTAAAAATTCTATTTCATTAAAATTTCAAGAGATTTGATTTTGGCCTATTGTAATAGAGATACATTGAAAATCGTTGAATTCTCCCCTATTCTGCTTCATTGATAATCAAATGATAACGGTTATCAATTATATTTTTAGGGTATATGTTTTAATTGGTAATTGAATTGGAAATTCAAAAATAAGCAGAATAATATATCTTAAAACAAACAATATTCTTATAATAAAATTTTAAATCATTTATCTAGATTTTTCAAATCTTATACTACGCACTAAAAATAGCATTTAAAAAAGAAAATTTAGATGAATTCTTAGTGTATAATTTTTGTAGGCAAAAGAGTTATTAAATACTACGAAAAATATAAAAGGAGATGCGAAAGCATCCCCAATACATAAATTATCCATTATAATGTTAATTGACAAGAAAAACATTAGGTGGGATAAATTATGTATAATATAAGTTTAAATGATGAGAACATAACTTTCAAGGGACTAGAGAAGAAAATATATGAATATGTGTGTAATTTAGCTTGTAGTATCATGAGAGAAACTTTAGTGTTACGCGTCAAATTATTTAATCCTTAAAAAGTCAAATTATTTCAGCCTAAAATTAGTAATAATGTGGTAAAAAATCAGTTTAAATAATCTTACTAATGGCAAATTAAGTCTCAAAAATCAAATTAAATAACCCTTTCTCCACAATATCCACAATGTATAAAATTCTAAAATTGGTCAATAAATATAGGCATAGAAAAACACTGCTCAGAATAAGCAGTGTAAAAAATTTTAAATTGTAAGATCAATTTCACTCTGAGATTTATAAACTGTATCTGAATTAATAGAAGTAAGTCTTTCATTAGCACCAGAGATAAGGCACATTCTCGTTAGAGAATTTAGTGGTCTTATAGCTCCATTAGTGCTTGAATAAATGAGTTCAAAAGCATCATCAGTAAAAATTGGTTCTGAACAGCCTGCGGCTTTTAGCATAGAAGTTATGTAGGGCTTACATTCATCATGCGTTAGCCCTTTTAAGCAATAATTCATTATGATTCGTTGACGTAGTGCTTCATGGACCTGCCTGCTGAGTTGAAGTAAAAAATTAGGTTGACCTGAAAGAATTAACATAGCATAATTCTTTGAGTCCATATGAAAATTAAATATTATTCTTAAATCATCAAGAATGGAATTGCTTAAAAATTGACATTCATCAATTATAATAACTGGAATTACATTTTTACTGTGGCTATAAGTGTATATAGACTCTTGTATTTGCTTAAACATAGTTACTTTTTTCTGAGCATGAATTATTCCAAGACCATCGCATAATGCTCTATAGAAGTCCATAACAGTTAAAGTGGAAATAGGAATGTATACGCACTTATATAAATTTGGATTTAGTGAATCTACAAAATTGCGGAGCAAGAAAGACTTACCAACTCCAGGCTCTCCAGTAATAACGCCAATCCCTAAAACAGATTTTAAAAATTCTAATCTATTCATTGCTTTAGAGAAATCCTCAGATTTAAAACTGTATTTTAAGTCAAGATTTTTATCAAAAGGATCAAAAGTTAAGCCATAAAAAGCTTTATACATAATATCAACCTCCGGTTAGTTAGCTTCAAAGGCAGAAAAATCAACAGAATTAGTATTGTTAGTTCTTCTGATTTTTGAATTATCAATTTTTTTAACAGGGAAAATAGTATCTTCAAGTTTACCATCCTGTGAAAAAATATAAGCTTTATCAATAGATGATGGATCATAGCGTATATTTATTTTGTCACCAACATATTTTAGTGGTACTTCAAATATTTTTGTACCTATAGATACTGTGGAGTCATTTTTTACAGTACGGAGTACTTTATATAAAAATAAATAGTCTAGTTCAGTTTTAGAATCAATAAATCTTATATTTTCAACATTAGACATGTACTTATCAATTGGTTTTTTGTTTATTGAGGAATGTATAGTGTTGTTATAACTGTTAACATAACCCGACAGGGATTCATTTAAAAGGTCTATAGATTTAAAATCATTCCAATTAATTGAATTCATCCATTGTTTTTGCATAGTTTGGAACCATCTTTCAATTTTGCCCTTAGATTGAGGGGAATATGGTCTTGCAAAACTTAAAATACTACCAAGAGCTGCACAAATCAAATGAAATTGCTCACTTTTATATATCTTTCCATTATCAACGAAAACTTTTTTAGGAATTCCCTTTGATGCTACCGCATCTTTAAATACAGACATAAGAGATAAAAGATCATCTTTAAAAAATGCTTTGCATCCTACAATGACTCTACTGGAATCATCTAAAAAAGCTATAATATAAGTCTTGAATTTTTTATCTTCTATAGTAAGGTAAGGACCTACAGATACGTCAGATTGCCAGCATTCATTGGAAAACTCAAATTCAAAGGCTCTTCTATCATCAGGTACAAGCTTTTTAGAACCTATCTTAGCCTTATTTATAAATCTAGTTACTGTTGACAGGGAAATACTAGTTTCACTTTCAAAACCTTTAGCTATAACTTCATGATATATGTACTTGGCAGTTTTTTTAGGTGAATTTAATTTACTGTTTATAATAAATTCTTTGGTTTCATTTGAAATTTTTCTGGAAGTACCTTTATCAGCTCTTGATTTTGGATATAAGCCATCAATACCATATTTCCTATATTGAACTAGCCATCCTTTGATTGTTGCAGGAGAATACTCTTTTTTCTTGCCGTTAGGCAGTGTATAAGACTTTGCTGCAATTTCTGCTAAATAATCTTTTACAGAAGCCTGAGTAAATGTATTGGTTATAATGGGTGCAATCAGAGAATAACGAAATAATGCTATCTTTTGATTAAATTCTTTTAATATCATTGATTATCAACCTCCTATTTTTATTAATAATTATGACTTAAAATCGATATTTAAACCGTTAAAGGTTGTGTGGAATTATACAAAAATTTTAGATAGAACAAGAGAAATGAGGACAAGATTGATATAAAAAGACATTAAAAAAGTGTGAAGTATTTAATTTGATAAAAAAGATAGATCTAATTTGTACCTATTAAATTATCATTTACAAAAGAAATACTTAGGCATGTGTAAAAAATAATCCAAGTTAAAATCGTGCCTTAAACGGCAAAAGATAATAATTTTTTTTATGATATCAATAGGTAATTTGCTATTTATGTTAGAATTATAGAATTTATACTGTGCAAAAAATAAACGAATACTCGATAATGAGCTTACTAGCCTATTTTTCCAAAATGATAGATCTGTTGTATTAAGAGATGAGTAGTTAATATTAAGAGATTTTATAAGAGTTAATATTTTACTAAAGGAATAACCTAGTTTTAGCATCATAATAATAGAAGTTAGAATAACTTCATAAGCATATTGCCTATAAGGAATAATAAAACTGGGTATAAGAGAATAGGTTTTACCACAGGATTGACATTTACAACGCAGGATGACTATCTTGTATGCACCTTTAAGGGTAATTAAGTTTCTATAATAAAATCCATGTCTGTACAGCTTACCTTCAAATCCACATGCTTCGCATCCATATTTACTTGGAAATTGATTAAACTTACAAAGTTTATTGTATTTTTTTATTCCGTAAGGCATTTTTACTATATTTATCATTATTATTTCTTCTCATAATTAAAAAATTTTCTCCTTACTAATTATCGTCAGATTAAATAATCTTATTCTTTTTGAGTCAGATTATTTAATCTGACCTATAAATTAAGTCTATAATAATTTGACTTTTTTGAATGTTTTTTAGCTTAAGTAAAATGCCTAATAACACTTTAGATCAGATTGATAAAAGATTGATGGATGAAAGAGATACCAGTTCCCTACGGGATAAAGGAAAAAGGCATACTTGCATAAAGACTATTATGGGCAATGTAGAAATTGACAGACGAATTTATGAATATAGAGTTGATGGCGGTAAAAAAGCGTATAAATACCTCTTAGATGAGTATTTAGAAATGGATACTATAGGACATATGTCTATGAACCTTGTTGAAAATATTTTGAGTAATGTTACTGAAATTTCATATAGAAAGACAGCTAATAATATAAAGCTCATGTGTAATCAAGATGTCAGTCACACGGCAGTGTGGAATGTTGTGCAAGGTTTTGGAGAAAAGCTTAAAGAAAGAGATGCAAGAAAGGTTGAGCTTAGCAAACAAGGAAAACTTTCTGGAGCAAAAGAAGTCAAGGTGCTTTTTCAAGAACAGGATGGAATATGGCTGAATATTCAAGGTAAAAATAAGCCTGTAAAGGGTAAAAACAAGAAAAAAGAATTGAAGTTAGGTATAAGTTATGAAGGCTGGAAAAAGCGTCATTCTAGTAAAAATGAATATGTTGTAGAAAATAAATTAGTCTGTGCAAGTTTTGGAGATGCTAAGACTTTTAAAGAGTTATCAAAAGCTACAGTTGAAGAAGTGTATAACGTGGATGAAATAGATACTCGTATAATAAATGGTGATGGCGCAGCCTGGATAAAGGCAAGTATTGAAGACGAAGGTATATATTATCAACTTGATCCTTTTCACAAGAGTCAAGCCGTTTTGAGAGCAGTAAATGATAAACAAGAAGCAAAAAAACTTATAGATTTATTACACAAAGGGAAAGTATCTGAAAGCTTGAATAGTATAGAACAATTAATGATAAAAAATAATGCTGATGAAAAAGAAATGAAGAAATTATCTAATTTGTACAATTACTTTGTAAATAATAAAGAAGGATTAATACCATATCATCTTAGGGAAGACATAAAGCTGCCAGAACCGCCCGAAGGGCTTGAATATAGACATTTGGGTACTATGGAACATAATATATGTGATGTATTGGCTCAACGAATGAAAGGCAGAAAAATGAGCTGGTCAATTAGTGGTGCAGAAAATATGGCTAAAATACAAGCAGAGAGATTTAGTAATAGACTTTATAAGAGCTTAGATGAACTATGCAATAGTGTTTTGACCAAAGAAAAATTTGATAAAATTGAAGAAATAATAGTTTTATCAGCTGCTGAAGTAAATAAAAATATTTCTAAATCTAAAACATATGCTGTACACAAGGGTAAGGTCCCATTTACAGGCTCCGCCATAACTAACGGAAGAAAAGCAATAAGAAGAATTTTTGAAGATAGATGTTTTAGTGAATTAGTTTATAGGTAAGAAAGAAATGGTAATAAAATACAAGGGGAAAATACGCCCTTTCGGGCTAAAAAACAAAACCCTTTTAATATAAAAAATTTGATTAAATTATAATGGTAAAATTTAGATAAGAAAAGTGCCAACGTAAACTTGACACAAACGATGAATTTAAAATAAAGATTATAAACTATATTTTATGGTATAATAATAGATGAAAATTATTGGTGTAGTTGATATAAAGGTTTACCCCTGTTATAAGGGAGCTATTGGTGAATAGAAGTAACCAATGAGGGGGTGAGCCTTATGGAGAAATACATAGGAGATGTAATCTTATCAGTAGCAATACTGATTGGGTTAATTATAATATGTAATTCTAAACACCCTATTGAAATACAATTAACAATAAAAGATTTGCATTTAAAGATAGGTTCCAAAAGAAAAGAAGATAAGTAGCTGTAACTACTTATCTTCCAATTAAATTTTATATCAACACTTGAAGCTAATAGCTCCCTTACCTTTATTATACCAAATTATTTCAAAAAATAAACATGGAGATGAAAATATTTTGATTATAATTTTGTTAATTTTAAATATGATAGTATGGTTTATTGCTATAGCGGCTATTAGAGGAAAAAATTTCGAATTAAAATATAAAAAAATATCACTAAAATGTAAAGTTTATAAAGATAATGAGTAACATTCTATAATAATAGGGAATGAATATTTATGCAGTATTAAAAAGTATTTTCCCGGAAAATTTTCTCATATCATTGTATTATTATACAAATTATTGTAGTTTATACATAATAATATGCAAAAATAAATATAAAACTTAACTATATTCACTTTTTATCAAGATAAATTTGTTTAGTTATACCTATTTACTTTCTAAATTATTTATTTTTCTTTTTTGACTTTAACATTAATAATAATTTTCCATCCACCATAAGAATAATAAAACTTATTATTTCCCCTAAAAGAATTATCTTTTCTATATTAGTTACATTAGTTATATACCTGTCATAAACATTACTAAAGCCACTTTCATTGGCATTCTTAAGCTGCATATTTTCGAAATAAGTTTTTCTATAAAAACTTATTTCGAAAATATTGTCATTTGGTAGATATTTATTATCAATGGTTATATTAAATTTTATTAGACTGAAAATTATAATTATACTGGCTAAACACAATAGTATCTTTGAAGAAGTAAAGAAAATTTCTTTCTTATTATTTCTTAATATCTCACCAAAATAATTAGTTTTAAGTTTCTCTTTAAAAAATGCTGCTAAGCTTTTAAAATATTTTAATGCTATTTTTATTAGAAGAATAATCCCGCAAATACCTATTATAAAATAGAATATTCGTGTATACTGAAAACTTATTTTCTTTAATGTTGTATAGTTAACTATATTGTATAAGGATAAGCCTCCTCCTAGCGTTCTGCTCAAATTATTATTAATATTCTTATAAGTGGTTTTTGCCGTTTCCCTAGTGGAAAATATATCCAAAAATAAACTTTCATTTTTATTCTTTGTGCTATAGGAGGTATAGGGAACATATACCCTTTCATAGGCATCTTCTGAGATGCTGTAAGCAAAAGATTGATTTTCTCTATATACGCCAACAATTTTGTAATTTTCATCATTTAAAGAAATAATGTTTCCAACTACTTTAGTGCTTTTAAATAGATCATTAGCCAAAACATCACTTATTACTACAATCTTATTCCCATTTTCTACAGATAAAAAGTCAATTTTGCCCCCTGCTATCATTTTATAAGGGTATAAACTAAAATAGTTTTCATCTGTTAACACCATTTTTGTTTTTGCTTTTTTACCAGGTGAATTACCGTATTTATTCTTTACATCACACAAAGTTTCCTTATAGCCTGTAAAGGTAAGTTCTTTATATTTTTCCTTTACTTTATTGAGGTCGTCAAAGGTTATACCGTTGTCCTTTGTATTCAAACTTTTACTTATTTTTTTGTATTCTAATATATTGGAAACATTTTTGTTTAAAGCTAAATTAAAATAAGTACTCAATATAATCAGCAGAATTAACACAATTAAACTTATTATGAATCTTAATTTTATCATTCTTCTTATATTCACAAAATCACCTCTACTAATTTCCCGTATCCAATTTAACTTCTGAGTTGTCATCTATAGCTTTAGAGGTGCTCATTACAATGCCAAGATTATTACTTGGAAGTGATCCTTCATCTTCCGGTTTGATGGAACAATTTTCATCATCGGAAGCTACCACCTGTACCTGAACCTTTTGAACATATTCATAATATCCTAAGGCCCCACCCTTTTGGCTTACAACATATATGTAATTCAAACCATTGTCTTCAGTCAAACAACTTTTTGGTATTACATTGTCATATCTTTTTGTATTGTCTGCAGTACTTATAATAACATTGTCATCTTCTTTAAGGTTTGGTTTACCATCTATACTAGCGGAAAATTCATATTCATTTGTTTGATCATTATATTGTTTTTGTAAAACGTTAGCGGTTAATTCTTTTGCCGAATTATTATTATCACTACTGGAGGTTATAATATTCACTTTATCACCTACTGCAATATTTTTTGCATCATTAGAATTATTAGTCCAATTAACGAGAAAATCAGGATGGCTTGCTACAATTTCAAACAATGGATTACCACCTGCTCCAGTACTGACACTGCTAAGTGATGATTTACTGGAATTTGAGCTTTCAGTTCCATTTTGTGAATTTACAGCTACTATTTTTCCATCTATATCTGACAATATACTTCCATCTGAAGTTAATCCTTTACGAATCTGTTTATATTTCATATTCTCTGTATCCAATTGAAATTGAAATTCTTTAATCTTATTCTCATCAGGATTAGGTAATTTTTTTAAAGCTTCTATTTGATTTTTAAGGTTTATTATTGTGGCTTTTTCTTCTCTTTCACTTAAAGTTATTGCATCATTATCTACTTTAGCTAAAATATCCCCCTTTTTAACATCTTGATTTATATTTACAAGAACGTCCTTAACATTCCAACTATTTATAGCATAAATTTTATGAGTATTTGCATATTTTATAGTTCCTTCCGTCTGATAATTATTTCCTATGGTTCCTGACTTCAAAGTAACTACACTAACTTCAGGAAGCAGCATATTCTTTATAGTTTTAGAAAAATATGTGCAGAAAACTATAATAGCAATGAAAATTATAATAATTATATTAATAGTCTTATTTCTTTTATTCATATAAATCCTCCTATTTTAACCTGACTAACTTGGCGTAAGTCTCCCACGCACTCTGTACAGCGATTTACACAAAATCAAAAAGAAGATTTTGGTTCTCTGCTTGCACTCTGTGAAAGCGACCAAATACAAAATAAATTTTGTTTTGTCTGCTTTTCTTCAAGTAGGAGTTCAACGCCAAGTAAGCCATGCATTCGTAGTTCTAAAATTCAGATGGGGTAAAAGAATCCCCACCTGAATTAAGAACTTACTTCAAATCAAGATGCTGTATTCCCTCCAGCAGCTGTTTTTCACCTTTTAAGAATATAAGTATTGATGGAATCATAAATAATACTCCTGCTGCAAAAGCTACTCTAAGCTCTGTTTCATTAATTTGTGATAAAAAAATAGACATTGGTTGTTTTGTATTTTCTAGTAAGATTAAAGGTTGTTCAATCATGTTCCAGTTATCTAAGAAACTGAGTATGGCAAGTGAAGCCACAGCACCTTTGCATTGAGGCAGTATAATTTTAAATAATATTTGAATATGATTAGCCCCATCAACTTTTGCTGACTGACACTGTTCGTCAGGAATAGATTTTATAAACTGGGTTAACAAGAATACACCAAAGGTTGAAAACATTCCTGGAAGTATTACTGAGGCATAGCTGCCTACTAAATTCATTTTTTTAAGAATAATATATATCGGTACAAGAGTTACCTGATAGGGCATTAGCATAAGTAAAATAAACATAAAAAATATAGGTTTATTAAATGGAAAATTTATCTTTGCAAAAGCATAAGCTCCTAAAACAGATATTAATATCTGACCCAAAACCGTAGGTAATGTAAGTATTATAGAATTCCAAAATTTCAATAAAAATTCCGGACTTCTAAGAAAAACTTCATAATATTGAATTAAGGTAAAAGAGTTAGGCACAATATGAAAGCTGTAATTTGAAAGTGACTGCTGAACCTCTCCAGTGTCCATAAATGAACTTGATAGCATATATACTACCGGAAGCAAGGCACAGACAGCAAAAACAATTAAAATTAAGTATTTACTTACTTTTAAAAATATGTTCTCTTTTACTTCTTTTATCATAATCATCCTTCCTTATACATCATATTTGTTCTGCAATTTAAATAAAAAATAAATGGAAATTGATATAAAAATAAAAACTATAACTGATGCGGTGGAAAGTCTTTGATAATTTAAATTGGCAAAATTATTGTTTATAAAATGCTGCAGCATATAAATGCTTGAATCAGGATATTGTCCTGAAAGCAGGTAGGCTTCTCTATAAATTTTCAATGAATTTATAAGTGAAATTATAAATACAAAGAATATGGTGGGAACTATTAGTGGTAAAGTAATATTAAAAAAAATCCCAACCTTTCCATAGCCGTCAATGGCTGCTGCTTCATAGTATTCCTTTGGTACATTGTTCAGTCCTGCAAGAAATATTATCATATTGTAGCCGCAATTTTTCCATACATAAAGTAAAACAAGAATAAAAAATGACCAGCCTGTACTAAGATAATCAGGCCCAGCAATTCCCAGCATAGAAAGCAGCTGATTCACAGTACCTGTATGGGCAAAGAATATCTGCCATACAAGCACTACAGAGGCTACAGGAATAACCAGTGGTAAAGTTAATATTGTTCTAAAGAAGGAACCTCTTTTTATCTTACTATTCAAAATAATAGTGATTCCTAAAGATATTATCATAACTAATGGTACACTTATTAAATTAAATAACAATGTATTTTTAACTGCTAATTGAAAGGCACTATTATTAAATAAATCTATAAAATTTTTAAAACCTACGTACTCTACAATTCCAGCTCCTTGTGTAAAGCAATACACTAAACTTATTATGAAAGGAATTCCAAAGAATAACAGAAATCCTATTATGGATGGAGCTGCAAAAATATATCCAATTATACTTTCACGTTTATTATAATTCACTATCGCTATTCACTCCCTTATTGGTTAAAAATAATGCTTAATTGAATATAGATACTATTACCTTTGAAGCTGTAACTGTGTCCCCATCTTTTTTAGTCCACACCTCTACAAACGAATTTTCTTTAATATCTGATATGGACCCAGCTGCATCTTTTGTATCTGTATTCTTGATTCCTTGGTTAGACACAGTTCTAACAATTACAGTAGTGTTGTTACTAAGTTCAAATGTAATCATATTTTTAGTCGCTGCTGATGATCCTTTTTTAGGCATTGATCCGTTTGAATTGTCTTTATTGTCTTTTTTTATCATTTTTATAATACTTATCTTATTTCCATCTATTTTTGCTACTAGTCCGTTTAGGGCTGCATCCTTTGCTTCGGAATCTGGTGATGCTGCATTGGAAGGTTTATTGTTTTCTGAATTTCCACTGGTTGTTGAAGATTGTTGGTTGCTAGGATTTTTATTTGTATTTGAACATCCTGCTGCAAGCATTAAAATAATCAGACTAATTACACTTATCACAATTTTTATATTTTTTTTACTTTTCATTATACATACTCCTTTTCCCTTTATTCATTAATATATAATTTGACTTTATTTTCTAAAGTTTTAACACATGTTTCATAAGATGATTTATCCTCAAAATAGGGAGTTAAAGATTCAATCATCATCTGATCTACTTCAGAATTAGGAATTACAGCATTTTCTATATTATTTGTTATCTTACCGTAATATTTTTGAAAATTATCAGATAATGGCTGTTTTACTATTTTTGTATTCTTATGAAAAGGCACTTGAAGAATACTATTTACTTCATTATTCATATAATGATCTTTCAAATTTTTTACAGCCTTCTTATTGACTGGTATAAAGGAAGGTAAATTAGGTGATGATTGTATATCATCAGAAATAGCAATCTTTATAAAGTTATATGCTGCTGATTTGTTTTTGCAATTTTTACTTATAGCTAAGGATCGACCAACAATAGCAGTAGCTTTACCTCCTTCTTTATAAGTTGGCATACTATTTATAATTTCTGTCTCTCCAATAACTTGATTTATCATAGATTCGTATACAAAAAAAGTGTCTCTTATATTAATAGGATCATTTGAAAATAGAGCATTTCCATTTTTTAAAGCTTCAAAGCCATCAATTCCAGAAATACCCGTAATATCTGATTGCTTTTTAGATGCATTATAGATTTTTTTATAGTTCTCTATTATCTCCTTAAACTCTGGCTTGTCAAAATATACTTTCTTATTGTTGTAATCAATAAACTCTTCACCACTGCTAGCTAAAAAGTCCTCTATATTCATTGGCGTGACAAAGAGAAATTTATTTTTATCACTATTTGCTGAAGTAATATATACATCCAGTGCCTTCATGAAATCTTTTTGAGAGTAGTTATCTTGTAAATTAATATTATTTTTTTTCAAAAGTTGTTCAGTAGTTATATATTGATTAACATAATAATCTAAAGGCATTAGTAATTGTTTGCCATTATACAAGCCTGCTTCAATAACTTTTGTATTGTAATCTTCTTTTTTGAAATCCTTATCCTTTTCTATAAGAGGTTTTAAATCCATAAGCATTTCCGATTTTTCTAGTTTTCTGGTACTCATATTGTCTAAATCTAGTATATCCGGACCGTCTCCCGCTAAAGTATCTGTAAGTAATTTTTTTGTATATTCTGCATTCCCAAAACTATCGTCAACTATCACCTTTTCAATCTTTATATTGGGATATTTCTTTTCAAATTCATTAATAACAGCTTCAAGTCGCTTATCATAATTTCCATTTTGTCCTGGAAGATAGATTTTTAAAGTATTACTTTCGTTGGAGTCTAAATTTTCCCTATGTATTACAGGATAAATACCTATAACTGATATAATTATTAGCAGGGGTACAAATAATATAATTTTTTTCTTCATTACTTCACCTTCTTAACATTTTTTCTTGCTATCTATATATTAGCAAAACAAACATTAAGATAACGTTAAGATGGTATTTTTAACTGTTAATTGAAAGGCACTATTATTAAATAAATCTATAAAATTTTTAAAACCAACATACTCTATATTTCAAGCTCCTTGTGTAAAACAATACACTAAACTTATTATGAAAGAAATTCCAAAGAATAACAGAAATCCTATTATGGATGGAGCTGCAAATATATATCCGATTATGTTTTCTCGCTTATTATAATTCACTATCTCCATTAACTTCCTTACTGGTTAAAAATAATCTTTAGCAGTAACTGTATCTCCATCTTTATTCCCCCACACATATACCAATGAACGTTCTTTAATATCGGATGCGGATCCAGCTGTATCTTTTGCAACTGAATTCTCCGCTCCTTTACCAGATACAGTTCGTACAATTGCATCTTTTGCCTCGTCATCTGATGATGCTGCATCTGGAGATTTATTATTTTGAGAATTGCCATTGGTTGTTGAAGATTGTTGATTACCAGAATTTTTATTTGTATTTGAACATCCTACTACGAACATCAAAATAAACATACTAACTACAATTATCACAATTTTTATATTTTTTTACCTTTCATTATACATACTCCTTCAAATAATAAGTTTATATTTTGTATAGATTAAGAAGAAATTTCCATTTTTCTAGTAGGGATTCCCATAGTCTAATATTTCGTAACTATTCAGCCACTATATATTGATTTTTATATTTAAAAAATCACAATATATAGTTAAATGATAGAGTGAAATTCAAAAATCATCACAGTATTTTGGGACTTTTTAAGGATTGGTATTATTTTACAAATAATAATTAGCTATATAAGCCGTTGAACCAATTAATTTATTTTGTCAATGGCTGAATAGTTACAATATTTCTTACTCATTAATATATAATTTGACTTTGTTTTCTAAAGTTTTAATACAGGTTTCATAAGATGATTTATCTTCAAAATATGGAGTTAAAGATTCCATCATCATCCGTTCTATATCAGAATTAGTAATCTGTGCATTACCTACATTATCTACTATTTTATTGTAGTAGTTTTGAAAATTATTAGATAAAGGCTGTTGTGCTATTGTTATGTTTTTACTGTATTTATAGGTATGATTAACTTCAGCTTTCATATACTGATTTTCTAAATCTCTTGCAGCTTTTTTATTAACTGGTATGCTTGAAGGTAGATTGCGTGATCCTTGTATATCTTCAGATATAGCAATCTTTATGAAGTTATAGGCAGCTTGTTTATTTTTAGTATTTTTACTTATAGCCAATGAATAGCCTACAATAGCAGTAACATTATCGCCTCTTTTATAGTTTGGCATTGCATTAATAATTTGTTTCTCCCCAATAACTTGATTTACTAGAGATTCATATTGAAAAAAAATATCTTGAGTCCTATCAATTGGATCATTTGAGAACAGGGTATTTCCATTCTTTAAAGCTTCAAAACCATCAGTTCCAGAAGTACCCGTGATATCTGCTGGCTTTTTAGATGCATTATAGATTTTTTTATAGTTATCTATTATTTCTTTAAACTCTGGCTTATCAAAATATACTTTTTTATTGTCATAATCAATAAATTTTTCACCGCTGCTGGCTAAAAAATCCTCTATATTCATTGGCATAGCAAAGAGAAGTTTATTTTTATCTCCATTTGCTGAAGTAATATATCCATCCAGTGCCTTCATAAAATCTTTTTGAGAGTAGTTATCTTGTAAATTAACATTATTTTTTTTCAAAAGTTGTTCGGTAGTTATATATTGGTTAACATAGTAATCTAAAGGCATTATTACCTGATGACTATTATATAAACCTGCCTCTATAACTTTCATATTGTAGTCTTCCTTCTTGAAACTCGTATCTTTTTCAATAAAGGGTTTTAAATCAAGAAGCATATCTGATTTTTCTAATTTTCTGGTACTCATATTATCTAAATATAGTACATCTGGACCATCTCCTGCTAAAATATCTGCAAGCATTTTTTTTACATATCCATCACCATCATTAGGATTAAACATCACTTTTTGAATCTTTATATTAGGATTAAACATCACTTTTTGAATCTTTATATTAGGATATTTTTTTTCAAATTCATTAATAATTCCACCTAATCTTCTGTCATAAACATCATCTTTTCCAGTTATATAAATTTTCAAAGTGTTACTTTCTCTAGTATCTAATTGATTTTTACTAATAATAGGATAAAGACCAATAATTAATATGATTACTATCAAAGATACAAATAATACAATTCTCTTCTTCTTCATTAATCCACCTTCTTTTAATATTTTTATTTGTTTTATATATAATAACAAAATCAACATTAAGATAACGTTAAGATGATAATGAACAATGAAAGTAGTAAATACATTCATTGTTCAATTAGCCACATCTACAGAATTATCTAAATATCCTTCTGCTTGCATATTGTATAACTTTGAGTAGAGACCTTCTTTTAGCAATAAACTTTTATGTGTCCCTTTTTCAACAACTGTACCTTCATTCAATACTATTATTAAATCAGCCATCCTCACTGTAGAAAATCTATGAGATATTAATATACTAGTTCGATTACCTACTAATTCTTTGAAATTTTTAAACAATTCATATTCTGTTTCAGCATCAACAGAAGCTGTTGGTTCATCTAAAATTAAGATTGATGAATCACTCATAAATGCTCTGCTAATAGCCAGCTTTTGCCACTGTCCTAAGGATAATTCAACTCCATTTGACCATAATTTTTCTAATCTTGTATCAAATTTATTTTCTAATGATTGAATGAACTCGTAGGCATTTGCCTTTTTAGCTGAAAGCTCTATCCTATCCATATCATCAAGGTTTTCTATATCACCAAAGCCTATATTTTCCTTCACTGTAAATGGGTACTTCATAAAATCTTGAAATACCACGCTTATACATTTATATAGCGACTCTAATCTAAATTCATTAATATTTATTCCATCAATAAAAATTTCACCTTCTGTTGGTTCATATAACCTTGCCAAAAGTTTAATAACTGTTGTTTTTCCGCATCCATTTAGTCCAACAATGGCACAATTTTCATTTGCTTTTATTTTAAAACTAACATTTTTTAATGTATATTTATTTGCTCCTGAATACTTAAAGGATACATTTCTAAATTCAATACAATCCATTATGACATTCTTAAGCATTTTTACTTCTTCTTTATCTACAATTATTGGTTTCAAATCTAATACATAAAATAAATTTTCTATATAAAGATTGTACGAATATAATTGTGCCATGTTATTCAAAGTGATTTTAACGGAGTTATCTACATTGGTTACTGCTGTCATATACATATTCATCGATCCTATAGTTAACCCATTAGTAATAGTAGTAAAAATTATATAAATTTTATAGCAATATGCAATAACCAAACTTAAACAATCGGCAATACTCAAACGTCCAAACCTCTTCTTTTCCACGGATTTATCTTTATCAAGATTATTCTTATATACTAATAATATTAAGTTTTCAAAATACTTGCCTAATCTACTTAGTTTAATTTCCTTAACACTATTATAATGAAACATTAGCTTCTGAAGATTCTGTGCAAATCTAGTTTTTTCTATTCTCTTACTATAAATATTATATTGAAATTCTGATATTTTTATATTTAAAACAAACATAGGAATAGATGTCAGCACGCATAAAATAAGCATAACTGAACTTAGCTGAATTACGATTGCTATAGACCCCACCAATGTAGTAAAGCTTTTTATTACTTCCATTAATGCATTGCTAATTGCCATTGCAGAATAAGCTGATTGATTGTTTGCTTTTTCAATTTTATTGTAAAAATCGTTATTTTCAAAAAATGAAAGATCTAATTCATTTGATTTTTTCACTATAAGCTTAGATATATAATTATTTAAAATCTTCACTTGAATTGTGGAATAATATGCATTTACTCGCTGAATTAATTGGGAAAAAACAGCAACTGTCAATTCTATACCTAACCACAAAAATACCAAATTATAATATTTATGATTATTTGAATGAGCCAAGGCAGCTACAACACTGTCAATCAAATACTTAGAAATTACTAAGTTTAAGGGACTAATTACACCATTAATAATTGTAACTATCAGTGTAATTATGAAACTTGTTTTTGAACTATCCCATAATAATTTTATTGTTTTTAATATAAAAATAGTTATCTTTTTTGTTTCATTAATGGAGGTTTTAATCTTTACCATATTCTAAGCATTTCCTTTCAATATAGAAAAATAAAATTTCTCGCATAATAAAAATTATGCGAGATTTTTTTGTGTTACTCTTATATAGCAACAACAGCTACATTAAGGTTAGCATTTTCATTGTTGGTATTAAGCCAATAGCAGTTGCATCCACATAAGTAATCATTTCCTTGGTTAAATCCTGCATTCCAATTATTAGCGCAATAGCATGTACAACGATTTACCTCTGTTGCAAATGTAGTAACATTTCTTCCTACTGGATTTACTAATTTCATAATTTTTTCCTCCCCTATTTTTTTAAAATTTATAATAAACATTAATTTCCTCTTATGTACATTTCGGCACCTTTAGAGAAATTAAAGTTACTATTGATTTAATTTCAATATTCTCTCAAGTTCATCTTTACTTTCAAACAAATTTTTTTTAGAATTAAATGAAATTAACAAATTTTCATTTTTAAAAATATTTTCTATGAGAATATTGAAGTCTTTAAGTGAAAGTTCCTGAACAATAGAACAACACAAATTATATTCATAGTTAACAGAAATTAATGGTTCCTTATACAAATAATTTTTTATACATTCTTTTGTTATGGTTTTATTACTAATCACTTGATTCTGTCTATAATATTCTGTTAACTCGTATAAAAAACTTTGCTTATATTTTATAAATTGTTTTTCTGAGAGTCCATGAGATGCCAGTTCCTTTATAATATTAAAGACATATTCAGCTTTTTTTAAAATCCCTTCTTTAACCTTCAACTCCAGAACGCTAAAATTCAATTCACTCAACAATTGTTCTGATACAAAATCTAAGCTGATAAAATCTACCTCCTTGCTTCTCAATGCTTCTTTAATATATCCTTCAATTAATGTCAAACCAAAATAATCTGTTATTTTCGACTTTAGGTTATCATCCATTGAATTGTAATATATGACTGGTTTCAAGTAGTATAACTGCATCTCATCATACTTCAGACTATCAACAATATTCATTAAAACTTTATTTGAACTTTTATAATTATTAAAGAATGGTTTTACATAACTTAGATTACTTCTTTCAATAGTTGAAAAAACTTTCTCTAACAATTCTTTACATTTACATTTTTCAGTTGAGCCAACTATAAAAACAGCACTGTTTTCTGGCTTATACCATTTGTTATGAAACTTTTGTACATCTTCAAAACTTAAATTATGAATACAATCTAATTTTCCCAAAGGTAACTTATCTTTTAGATTTCTAATGCCAACTAGTTCGGGCAAAATAGCTTGTTGTAATCTAAATTTGGGTGATTTACTTTCAGCAGTTATTTCAAATATCAATTCTTCTTCTACTTGATTCATACTGCTTATCACAAGATTACGTCCCATTATTATATCTTTAAAAATGGATAAAGCATCCTTAAGTTGACTAGCTTTACAATTTAAATAATATACTGTTTGTTCGAAATTGGTATAACCTGATATTAATTTATTTTTCTTAAAGTCTTTATTATCTTGATTTTCGTGCACAAAATCACTATTGTAGATACACATATGCTCAATAAAATGTGCTATTCCTGATTGATTATCATTTTCCATTAGAGAACCAACTTTAACCAATAAAGATATTCTTATTACATCTGATTCAACATCATTTTCATATATATAATAACTAAAGCCATTTTTTAAAATTCCTGATTTGAGTTTGTCCATTTTATTATAATGTGAATTAATATTCTTTTTCATGATAATACTCTACTGTACTTTGATATCATTTAAGTATTCTAATTCCTTAGGGTTAATTTCCAAACATTTATGATAGAGTATTAGATATTTTTCCATGTTCTTTCTAGTGGCATTACAATAAAATCTTTTTTTTCTCATATCAAGCTTTTCATTTTTTAAGCACATAGCATAGCATACTTCACATAATCTGGATGCCCAACAGTTTTTACAATCATTTAAAGACTTATCAGCATACTCTTCCACTAATAATTCCTTAACTTTTTTTCTATCTACTCCATGATATACATTCCCTATTACTGGTGACCCATCAATTCTTTCACATATTTGAAAATCTCCATTTGTTGTAACATATATCTTTCTGCCACCAGGAACACAACATGCATTTAAATTGTTATCTTTAATATGCTTTACCAATATTGTACGTTGGTGAATTCTAATGAATATTGATTCGACAGCATCTCTTAAAAAGAACTCCTTGTCTTCTGAATTTTTCACTTTATTTAGATATGTTTCTGAAGACCAAATTCTTAGATAGTCCGGAAATCCTCCTTTTTCAGCAATCATTCTTTCAATCTCGCCATAATTGACATTGCTTGCAGTTGGATATGTTATATTTTTGCTTATTGTTTTAGGAAGCCAGTTCAAATTTTTGAAAAAACTGTCTATTTTTTTTATTTTCTCAAAAGAAAATGGTCTATTAAAAACCATACTGAGTGTTATTCTATCCGCTGCACTATCACCTAAAGCATCCACTATATACTTCAAACCCTTTATAGCTCTTTCGAAACTGCCTTTACCATTGATATCCTTTCTTGAACTATCATGAATTTCTTGTGGACCATCTATACTACAGGTTATATTAAACCCATCTACAGATGCCAAGTATTCAGCAATGTCCTTTGTCATTAATGTCAGATTACTTGTCAAAGAGAAAGAAAGTTCTTTATCTTTGATTGTATTCTTTGCATACTCTACACACTTTTTCAATAAATCAAATTTTATAAGTGCTTCTCCTCCATAGAAAGTTACAGCAATCCCTTTTTCTTTATCACCATGCAAATTAATATAATCAATTGCTCTTTTAGCAATATCTTCTGTCATATCATTTTCACCAAAACTTCTTCTCTCGGTATAGTCTTCAGAATAAATACAATATGAGCATCTCAAATTACACTTTTCTGTTAACTCTAATACAATTTGCCTTACACGATTATCTAACTCATCGTCTAATTCTTCATAATGACCTGGAGAAAAAAATTTGAATTCACTGCCTGCTTTTAGAATATCGTCTTCTTCTATAGCATTCTTAATATTTATTATTGCCTCAAAATATTCTTCTTCACTAACTTCATTCTTCAAGTTTACTATTTCATCTATTTTGCCAGTTATAATTTTTTCCAATATCCTATACTCAAATTCGCTGCAATTTAAAACTTTACTTGTCCCAGTATCATAAATATAACAAGATGAGTCTGTTTTAAAAAGTTTAGCTAAAGCTCTTGGCTGATTTGTATTCTCTTTTAAATAGTTTATGTATCCATCAATTTTATTAGCTGATTCTTGAAAGTTCAACATATCTTACCTCCTAAAAATAATAATATACAATTAAATTTTGCATTTATAAACATGCTTTAGAAATATTTGTAATTATTGTATAATTAGAGAATAACATGATTTTATTTCTCTTACAATGGATTTTCCTCAATGCATATCTTATTCATCCTAAAGGTGCATTTTTATCACAGAATGACTTTAGGAGATATTTTATATATTTATGGTATAAGTACTATAAATATTAAATCCTATATAATATAATTAGATAATAATAAATCAGTTTAGTTTAAAGCTAAACTGATTGAAATTTTTTATTAAGGAAAGGAATGTATATAATTATGAGAACGCTAAAAATAAAAAAATGCATAGCAATTGCACTATGTACAGTATCAATGATAATTGCGGAAACTTCATCTTCAATGTGTTTGTTTTTCTTAGCCAAAGAAACTAAAATGCCAAAATCTTTATACAAAGTAGATTAAGTTAATTTAAGTCTTTAATAACTAATTCTTGTTTAAATATATAATCTTTAACTTTAGTATGCAAAAATACATTTTTTGCATACTTTTCATTTATAATTTTTCTAACTGTATTTAAGCCTATTCCTCTACCGTAACCTTTAGTTGAAAAACCATCTTCATACATCTTATGTATAGGTGGAGTATTCTTACGGCAAATATTTCTAATTATAAAAGATGTATAATTCTCTTTCTTTATTATGGCTAGACGAATAACTTTTTTATCACATAAAACTGCTGCTTCTATTGCATTATCAAGAAGAATGCCAACAATTCTACATATATCTATTTCGTTAATGGATAATTCATGTATATCATCATAGACTTCTATATAAGTATTAATATTATTTGAATTTGCACTATAAATTTTAGATGAGATTAATCCCTTTAGAGAATTAATTTTTATATTCTTAAGTAAATATAAACTCCTATTCTTATTTATTATTTTTTCACTGTCAGGTTGGAGTTCATTTTTATAAAATGTTTTTAGACCTTTTATATCATTAGACTCTATATAGCTTTCTAATATATGGAGTACATTAGCATAGTCATGCTTAAATCTTCTTAAGTCATCTGACATAGTTTCAATCATGTCTGTATTGATGCTAGAATAAAAATAGTACAATAGAAATTGAGAAAGTTCCTTAAAAGTATTAAAATAAAGATAATAAATGGGAGGAACTTAATCATGGCAAAACAACACGATAAACAGTTTAAGGAAGATGCTGTGCAGTATTATTTAGGACATAAGGATCTTGGTGTAAAAGGCTGTGCAAAGAATCTTGGTATAGGCATCAGTACTCTTAGAAAATGGGTAAAAGAATCTCAAAGTGAAAATGGAATTCAAGTACGAGGTTCTGGTAATTATGCAAGCGATGATCAAAAAGAGATTGCGCAGTTAAGACGTAAACTTCGTGATACGGAGGATGCTCTAGATGTACTAAAAAAAGCCATAAGCATTCTGGGAAAGTGACGGAAACAATATATCTTGAGGTTGAAAATAAATGTGAATACCTCAACGGATTGACCCCTTTATTTTCAACAAAAGCTAACGAATGCTAACTATATTATAGATTTTCTTATAAACTCATTTGGACTTAAATAATTTAAGCTTCCATGAATTCTTTCTTCATTATAGAACTCTATATACTCATCAATAAGCATATACCCGTGAGTAAAGTTCCTAATCTCATTCCAACTAATGCACTCCTTAGAAAGTAAGGAATGAAAGGACTCTATATGTGCATTATAGTTAGGTGAGCTTGTTGGGATAAGCTCATGATATATATTATTTGTTTTGCAGAATTGTTCAAATTTTACAGATGTAAACTGGGGACCATTATCGCTTCTTAAAACTATATTTGAAGTAACATTATTCTCTATAAGTGCTCTTTTTACAGCTGTTTTTGCATCTTCTGTGGTAGCAGTTGGTGTAATTTCTCTACCAACTAATTTTCTAGAATAAACGTCAATAATATCAGTAAGCATTATAAACTGTCCATTTAAAGCTTTTACATACTTTATATCAATTTGCCATAATTTATTTATAGCTTTTACATCTCTTGCGATAGCAAGATGTCCTTGCTTAGTGTGTTTTACATATGGAAGAAGCAATCCTAGCTTTTTAGCTAATCTATATACTTTTTTGGCATTAAGTTGAAGTCCATGACTCCTACGGAGTATACAAGTTACTTTTTTATAGCCATAGAATGGATATTTTTCACATGCCTCATGTAAAAGAGTTTCAATAACAGAGTCATCAACAATGCAGTTGTTTATTCCATATGAAAAACCAGGTATTGGTCTACCGACATTTCTTATTGATGATTTTTTATCCACAACAAGTTTTTTCCTTGGGTAAAATGATGTTCTTGATATTTGTAATAGCCTACATGCTCTAGAGATCTTAAGTCCCTTTCCAGTATATTTTATTCCAAGAGTCTTTTTATCTTCTAACGTAGGTAATTCTTTTTTTTTAATAATTCTTGAAGCATATCAAGTTCTAGCTCTTTTTTGCCAATAAGCTCTTTAAGTTTACGGTTTTCTTCTTCTAGAGCTTTTTCTTTAGGCGTAGCCTTTTTATCCTTTGGCTCTGTTGCATTAATTACATTAAGTTGCTTCTTAAATGTAGATAATGTTGATGATGTAATTTCATATTTTTTGCATATTTGTGCATTAGTTAACCCTTTATTTAATTCTTCAACTATTTTAATTTTTTCCTCTAAAGTATACTTTCTTCTTCCCATAGTTCTAACCTCCACTGTGTATTTTTATACTACCATGCTCGTTAGATTTTGTCGAAGGTTATTATGGGGTCAGAGAGTCAAGGGGAAACGCCGCGTTTCTGTCAGCGGGATGCTTCGTGTATTAGGCGTTTCACGTTCAGGCTATAATTCATGGCTGCACCGACTTCCATCTAATCAACAAATAAGAAAGGAATCTGTAAAAAAAAGAATCAATGAGATATATAACAAATCACACCAAATTTATGGAGCTCCTAAAATAACTGAAAAAATACACAATGCTGGTATAAAAATATCAGAACGCACTGTTGGAAAATACATGAGAGAGATTGGAATAAAAGCCGAATATATAAAGCCTTATACTGTAACTACAAAAGATTCCGATTTCAGCAATAAGCTTGAAAATATTCTAAATGAGCAGTTTAACCCTTCTCAGCCCAATGCAGCTTGGTGCACAGATATTACGTATCTTTGGACCAATACAGGTTTTATATATCTTACAAGCATTATGGATCTATACTCAAGAAAAATTATAGCATGGAATCTTACAGAGACTTTAGATGTTTCCTGTGTTGTTGAAACAATCAATAAAGCCAAAAACTCAAGGCAAATGATTAACCCTGTAATTATCCACAGTGACCGTGGCAGCCAATATGTTTCTAGTGAATATAGAAAAGCTACTGCTAATATGCAAACAAGTTATTCTAAAAAAGCTTTTCCTTGGGATAATGCATGCATTGAGTCTTTTCATGCTCTTATTAAACGTGAGTGGATAAACCGCTTTAAAATTAAGAACTACGTGCATGCCTATGATCTTGTATTTGAGTATATTGAAGCATTTTATAATACCGTAAGAATTCACAGTCACTGTAACTATATGTCACCAGATGAATTCGAAAAAGCTTACAGAAAAAATAAAAAATCTACTATGTTACTAACAGGCTAATTTCAAAAAATAATTTAGAAATTTTCTCATTTTAATTTGTACTTTTTCTTGACATAGTACCATATATTCTTTAAGATGCTTTAATTCTTTATCCTTATATTCATGAAGTAATTTATTTTTAATTATTTTATTATTTAAATATAATAAAATAATAACAATAGTAAAGTTACTTACTGTATTAAAAGCATTTAAATTTACGACAAAATTGTCTAGGTTTTTAGCAAAATACTTGTATTCAAATATATTTACATTTACCGTGATTAAAACAAATCCCGCATAAAAAAATACAACTAATCTATTTCTTAAATTTCTTGAAATTTCATAGCTATGAATATTCACCTTGTTCAATATTTTTTTCAATAATTTACTTATAATGAAAGATATAAATGTTATAATTATTGCGATAACAAAGTATGCTAAAGATCGTTTTGATATGCTATTAAAATTTATATGGAAAAAAGTAATTGCAAGAAAAGCAGTAATAGCGTCACTAACTGCAAAAACAAGATCTGTTAAAATAACTATAAATATAGAATAAGATATTTTTCTGAAATTCATAAAACTAAAACAAGTCAAAATTACAGTTGATATTGGAAGTAATAAAATTTCTTTTCCTATTCCAACAATAATTAAATCTATTAAAGTATTTATTAATATATAAAAGATAGCAGCTTTTGTAATTTTATTAGAGGTAAAATTACAAAATATAATTAGAAAATTTACTGATAAAATAAGTAAGTATAAAAAATAATATATTATGTCATACATTTTTTTTGCATTCCCTTCATATAGCGTTTTGAAACATAGCATTTATCACCATTAATCATATATACAGTAAAATTATCCTTATCAATTGATTTTATATTCCTAGTATTGACTATATAGGATCTATGACATTTATAAAAATGTGGTGGTACTAATGTTTCTATTTGTTTTAATGAATAATAAAACTCTATATTCTCATCCAAGGTGTGTAATCTAATTCGATGATCTTTATCTGTTTCAAAAAAAAGAATCTCTTCAGGTTGTAAATTTACAATCTTATGTCCAATATCTATAGAAATATATTTTTTTTCAATATTTTTCAGTCTTTTGGAGTTATTATAAGCTGCCTTTAAACATTCAATAATCTTAGCCTTCAGATTTTCAGTATTATACTTAAGTATATAGTCCATAGCTTGTACTTTATATTCAAAAGTTAATAAAGTTAATTCTGCATGTGATGTAACGAATATAATGTATCCTTTAGGATCATATTTTCTAATTACAGTAGCAAGCTCTATTCCATTAATCTCACTATTTAATTCAATATCTAAGAAATAAATAAAGTTCGTATTTTTAGAATTTGATATATATTCAATTATTTGTTTAGGACTAAAAGTACTAAGAGTTATATTTAAATCCAAATTTGAGCTATTTATTTCTTCAATAATAATGTTTTCAATTTGTATTCTTTGAGCATTGTTGTCTTCACAAATTATAACATCCATCATATTATTGCCTCCCTTAATTTTCTAATATTACTATTAAAACCTTTATTATAAAAAATTATATCAATTTAAGTAATAATTTTCAATTAATGTACATAATTTTTACAAAATAATATATATTTTAATTAAATTATATTATTTACTATTAAATTATTATATTAGAAAACTATATTATGATATAATATTATGTATAAATTCATAATATATGTAAGGAGATGCTATTATAGTGGATATAGTTGACAAAATAAGCACAATATGTATAAAATTTGTATCTAAAAATCTAAAAAAGACTGAAGAGGAATTAGAAAAAATAAAATATGGAGTTGAGATAATCCTTGTAAATTTGATTAAATTAACTGTTTTATTTATAATTGCATCTATTTTAGGAATAACAACTTATACATTAATCGCTGTAATAAGTTTTGCTTCTATTAGGGTGTTTGCTTCTGGTGTACATGCTGAATCTAACTTAAATTGCACTACAACTAATATAATATTATTTTTAGGTAATGTATATTTAAGCATGAATATTCTCCTAGATAAAACAATGATTATAGTTAGTATTACTTTAAGTTTAATAATAGTTTTTCTATATGCTCCTTCTGACACTGAAGCTCGACCTCTTGTGAGTAAGAAATTGCGAAAAAAGCTTAAATTTTATTCTCTTCTGATAACTTTCTTGCTTGGCATTATAGCTTTAGCATATAAAAATACTATATTTGCAAATCTGATTATTTTTTCTGTATTAGAAGAATCATTATTAATTACACCTATAATTTACTACATTTTCAATAAAACATATAATAACTATGAAAATATAAATCTTTAATTGAATATATATACTATTACCTTTGCAGCTGTAACTGTGTCTCCATCTTTTTTAGCCCACACGTCTACAAACGAATCTTCTTTAATATCTGATGCTGTTAAGACTAAAGCCATCTAAAGATTTAGACTAAAGTTCTAATCACTCAATTGCCACGGCAAACGCATGAAATTTGTGATACCTTGATTTCAAAAGCTTGCAGGGTTTTAACAAATATATACAAAATCCCTATAGAGTTTGTTAAAGATTCCCGACTCAAGTCGGGGGTTTTAGACCTCATAAATGGTGCTCATAGCCACCGGCAGGCTGGGCGAAAAGTAGCCATAATATCTACAAAGAGTCTTGATAAAATGGTAGAATAGATATAGAAATTTTAGTATATGGAGGTCATACTATGAACTATATTTTAGGAAATGATAGGAGCCAAGTAAGAATTGAATGTATTGAAGATTATGTTGGTACAGATAGTGAAGTTAGAATAATTGATAAGATAATTGATTCTTTAAATATAGAATCTTTAGGCTTCAAAATCGGAAATAATTTTACTACAGGAAGACCTATGTATGACCCAATGGATATGCTTAAATTATTTGTTTACGGATATTTTAATGGAATAAGATCTTCACGTAAACTTGCAAAGCAAGCAAAAATAAATCGTGAAGTTATCTGGCTGATAAATGGAGTACAACCTAAATATAGGGCTATTTCAGACTTTAGAAAAGATAATATTGATGCTTTAACAAAGGTTTTTCAATCGTTTGTAGAATATTGCATTGCTCTTGGATTATATGAGAAAGAGCTTATTGCTGTAGATGGTACCAAAATCGAAGCGTCAGCTTCTAAGAGTAAATATAGTATCATTTTATAAACACCAAAGAAAATTTGGAATACTTTCCCTTTTTACTTTCAACTAAAACTTTACCTTTATGCAGGTCCATTACATGCTTTACATAGGCAAGGCCTATACCTGTACTTGTTCGCTTTTTAGTTCCATAGTAGGGGGTAAATATTTCATGTAATTTAGACTCATCAATACCAATACCATTATCGTAAACTTCTACAATAACTCTGGTATCATTATCATAAACTTCAATATTTATTTCATTATTATTTTTATTTTTATCTACAAATTTCATAGCATTATCAATAAGATTAACAATACATCTTTCTATCCATATTTCCTTTCCCTTAATTACTTCAACACCTTCTTCTGGCATATTAAATTTTATATTGTTGAAAATCACAGTATATTCATCAACTATCTTGGCGCAAACTAAAGCTAAATCTACTCTTTCTTCATTATTAGATAAGCTGGAAGTAGACATAGCTAAAATATCAGTAATAATTCCATTTAAACTATCTATATATTGTGTAATTTCCTTAGTATCTTCTCCAATTTCTATTTTAGCTCTTAAAACTGCTAAGGAATTTCTAAGCTCATGGGAAGCATAGGAATTTAATCTTTGCAGGTTTTCGTAAGATAATTTAACTTTACTCAAAGCGTCATTATAAGCTACTGTTAAATCATAGATTTCGTCTTTAGTTTTTGCGGGGGCAATAAGCTCTATGGTTTCAAAATTTTTCTGTTTTCTAACCTTTCCTGTAAATTCAATTAAAGGTTTTAATGCAAAGGAAGCATATTGTCTGCTCAAAACAAAATTTATCATTAAAATTATAGCTATTACTATTAAAATAACTATAATAATTCTTTTGTAAAGAATATTCATAAATATACTTTCAAAATTTCCCCAAGTGAGGTTTATAACATTTGTGGAATCTTCATTGTTATATAGATGAAAATCATCAGATAATATTTGATAGCGAACAACTTTATTATTGCCATCTCCAATAATAAGTATATTATTTTTATTATGATTATTTATAATATCTTTTATATTCATATTTTTAAAATTCAATTCTACACCTTTGGTTCCATAAGTTTTATTTATTAGATTTTCATCAAAATTATTTGGTAAATGTTCTGAATAAATGACATTATTATTTTTATCTAGAATTATAAGAAGGCAGTTTTTAAAATTTAGATTTTCTTCTATGTTATTGTTAATATTATTATCTTTTAAAGATATAGTAATCTGATCATTTGCATCATTAGCTTTTGCTACCTTATTTTCTTTTTTCATACTAGATACATAAGATTTGTCAGATATGATACTTGGTAGTATAGGTTGCCTATTAATATTTATTTTTAAAAAACAGTAAAATAAAATCAAACAAATAATGATCAAAGCAATAGTAAGCAAACTATATAATAATGCTATTCTATTTCTTATTTTAAGCATATTCTATATCCCTTTCCTCTCAATGTTTCAATTAAAGTTTCACCATTACTATTTTTTAATTTTCTCCTTAAGTTGGTAATATGTACTCTAATTACATTAGAAAATTCATTAGCCTCTGCTCCCCATACATGTTCAATTATTTTCTCCGATGACAAAATGCCTGGGTAATTATAACACAATAATTCTAAAATATCATATTCTCTTGCAGTTAATTCAATTTCTTCTTCATTTAACTCCACTGCTTTTTCCTTAGTATTTATCCATAATTCTCCTATTTTAATTATATTAGAAGGCTTATTATAATTACGCCTGATTAAAGCGTGTAACCTAGCTCTTAATTCTTTAAGGGCAAAGGGTTTTCCTAAATAATCATCTGCCCCGCTGTCCAGCCCAATTATTTTATCTTCTGTATCTGTCCTTGCTGTCAGCATTATTATTGGTGTTGTTATAAGTTTTTCTCTTGCAGTTTTACAAAGGGCTATCCCATCAATCTTAGGTAAATTTATATCTAAAATAATTGCATCATATTCATTTATTCCTATATAATATAACCCTTCTTCCCCATCATAAGCAGTATCACATATATAATTATATTTTTTTAAACTATCTTTTAATAGACCACATAATTCTCTATCATCTTCTACTATTAATAAATTCATATCCTTCACCTTCTTTAAATTTTAACCTGACTAACTTGGCATAAGTCTCCAACGCACTCTGTACAGCCCTCACACAAAATCAAAAAAAGATTTTGGTTTTCTGCTTTTCTTCGAATGGGAGTTGGACGCCAAGTAAGCCATGCATTTGCAGTTCTAAAATCCCCCTATAATATTTTATCAGATTTAATGTTAAGAAAACATTAAGCTGATTTTTTATGTATATAAAAATAACGTAACTATAAAGCTTTATAATTACGTTGACTTTTTTGCCTATTGATATTATTGAAATTTTTATAAAAGATTCTGTAATTTTGACCTCAAAACATATTTAGGCTGAAAACCTACTATTTTATCAATAGCTTTGCCATCTCTAAAAAGTATCATAATCGGTACTCCAGATACCTCATATTTTTGTGCTATTTCTGGGCTTTTGTTTACATCTAATTTTAATATTTTCGCTTTTCCTTTCAGGTAAACAGATATTTCATCTAATATAGGATCTAATGTTTTACATGAAGCACACCATGTAGCAAAGAAATCTACAATTACTATTCCCGATTTATTTAAAACTTCATCTTGAAATTCAAAAGTATTTATAATTCTAGCCACAATTATCCCTCCAATGTATAATTTATTTTTTATATCAAGATATTAATATCTATTTTTATTTCGATTAAAACTCTAAAATCATATCATACCATTCAGCTCCACCATGCACCGATTTAGATAAACCTTTATTTATATATCCAAATTTTTCGTAATAATGGATTAGTTTATCCTTACAAGTTAAAATAACACCTTTACGACCTGATTCTTTGGATACTTTTATCATATAATTCATCAGTTTTGCTGCAATCCCTTGATTTCTATACTCCGGCACTACATCAAGTCCAAAAATAGTTTGGTAATCTCCATCAGGAATATGTAGTGAGGAGTCTTTGTATAATTCATCATGAATAGTAGTTTTATTAGTAACGCAGCCATTAATAAATCCAATAATTTCACCTTTTATTTCTGCTACAAAAAAAACTTCTGAAAATGTATTAATACGTTGTTTTAAAGATTCCTTTGAAGCTGCTTCTGCCTTGGAGAAACATACTTCTTCTACTTTTGCTACAAAATCCAGATCATTTATTTTAACTTGTCTGATTGTAACCTTCTCCATATTTCCTATTTTACATTTTCTAACTTCCATAATTTGTTTTTTAATATTTAGTAAGAGAATTTATTTCTCATACTTTTTTACTAAATATACATTTTCCTTTCATATAATAATATTTATAATTTTATCGTATTACTAACATTTATAATACTATCATCACACTTTGTAAAATTCTAGCACTTGCCTCTATAGTTTTTAGTTTTCATCCGTTTAACAATATTATAGCAATTACTAAACAATTTGACCATAAAAGACAACAAAGCTGCAGAAATATTTTATAACTATAGAAATAATTATATTTGTTATAAATAAATATTTTGTATGCAATAAATACATTTAACCTTAAATTCATGCAAATAGATAATTTTTAAGTTATAATTTAAAATGGGGATTTAAAATTAAATAACTTTTTTAGTATTTAACTTTAAACATATTTTAATTGAAAGGAATGAATAATTAATGAAATATCCTATAGATATACACACACATACAGTAGCTAGTGGTCATGCTTATACTACTCTATTAGAAAATGCAAAATATGCTAGTGAAATTGGCCTTAAAATTTTAGGTACTACAGATCATGCTCCAAGTATGCCTGATGCACCTCATGAGTGGTATTTTGGAAATTTTAAAGCTCTTCCAAGAGAAATTTATGGAGTTACTATGCTGTATGGCTGTGAAGCTAATATTGTTGATTATGATGGAAATATAGATTTGCCACTGCAAAGACAAGAGCAAATTGATATTATGATAGCTAGTATACATGATCCTGTAATGAAACCTGTTGATGATCCAGACTTAAATACTAAAGCTTTTTTAAATGCTATGAATAATCCTAACGTACACATTATAGGTCACTCTGGTAATCCAGCTTTTCCAATTCATGCAGAAGAACTTGTTAAAAAAGCTAAAGAAAAAAATGTACTTATTGAGATAAATAATAGTTCTTTTATTAGATCAAGAATAGGAAGTGAAAAAACCTGTTCAAAAATTGCCCGTCTATGTAAAGAAAATAATGTAAAAATAATATTGAATAGTGATGCACATTCCTGTTTTAGTATTGGAAATTTTGATGCAGCATTAAAAATATTAAAGGATATTGATATGCCAGAGGAACTTATTATAAATAGAAGCCCTAGTGAGTTACTAAGTTTCTTAAAGAAAAAAGGGAAATCTATTGAGAATAGATAAACTTTAATTCTTTTAAAATATTTTTAATTATTTAAATTTAGTATAAAACTTTCTTTTATAGACAATATATAAATAAGAGAAAGGTGGTATTTATATGGAAACCAATAGATTAATTTCTGTAATAAATCAAAAAGGTGAAAAAGTAGATTTAGAATTTATTGATTCTATTAAAGTAGATGGGAATGAATATGTTATAGCTGGGCCTAAAGATTCAAATGAAGCCTATGCTTATAAATCAATGATAAAAAATGGAGAAACAGTATATCTGTCCATAGGTGAAGGAGAAGAATTTAGAAAAGTATTACAAAAATACAATCAGCATTAGAAATATAATATTATAATAGGATACAGTTGCATTCCTATATAATAATTAAACTTGGTGTGAGTGTAGCGGCCTCACACCAAGTTTAATTATTAATTATCTAGAAGATACACAAAAATATTTATTATTTTTATATTATAAATTCTTGTGAACACAAGCAATATTGGGGTAAAGTCTCTTTTCTATCACTGAAAAAGTCTCATCAATATATTCTTTAACAAAATCATTTTTTAAAACTAAGTTTAAATTTAACATAAATTTATTCAATTTAAACAATTGATTTTCCGATAAAAATTCTAAATTTTTATATATTAAAAAACTCTTTTGATTTATATTAAATTCTTTAATAAGTAATCCTTCTCCTTTTTCTGAAATATATAAAAAAAGTGAATTTTTTAATTTAGATTTTTCTTTATATATTAAATTCTTTTCATAAAGTTTTTTTACTATAACATTAACTGTAGATGGAGCTAGATAAATAATTTTACTCAATCTAGCTGAAGTAATGCCGGGAAATGCATCAATAATCCATAGAGCCCTAAGCTGAGGATAAGTAAGTTTAAAATCAGAAAGTAAATTTCGATGATTATTTACTAAAGTCAGTATAAAAATTCTTAATAGATTATAAAATAAAATTAGCTTTTCAATAATAAGTTTTTCTCTACAGTTAAAATTACTAAAATCAACTTTTAGTTCTAATTTATTTAGTTTTTCTATATATTCAAATAAAAAAGTATTAGTTGAATTGATAGTTATTAGTTTTAATATTTCTATAGCAAAATTCAAATCATCTTCATTAACATAATAAATTAATTGAAGTAATGCAGTGTCATCCTGTTTTTTCATTTTGTTCACTCTAATTAATTTATGCCCTGCTTCAGTGATATTTAAAGTATATAATTTTTTATTTTCAGTTTTTTCACGTAAAACTAATCCTTTTTTCATTAAAAGTTTTAATATTTTTGTTACTGTAGGTGGAGACCAACATCCTATTTTTGCTATCTCTTTAAGGGATATTCCTTTAAATATATTGATAATCCATAATACTCTCAGCTGAGGTAATGTTATATCTGTTTTACTTACAAAATTATTATAATTCCATTCTATATTTAAAAATAAATATCTTGATAGATTATAAAACCTATGAATATCAAATAGTTTATTTTTTAATTTCATATTATATCCTTTCATAATAAAATAAGAAATTGATACATTATAAAGCAAACAAATTAATTTTAACATAGATTAAAATATTAAAGCAAACATTAATTTATAAAAAAATGTTGTTAATTTATATGAAATAAGATATCATTATTCATGTAACTTATTTCAACATTCGAATACTAACTAATTATAAAAATTTTATGTAAGGAGTGATAATGTGCTAATTCCAAAATCAATTACATGCATAAAAAGCTATACTAAAGAACAATTTATAAAGGATTTTATATCGGGTATCATAGTTGCCATTATTGCACTTCCCCTATCCATAGCTCTAGCAATTGCTTCTGGTGTCTCGCCAGAAAAAGGTCTCTATACTGCCATTATTGGAGGATTTATTGTATCATTGCTTGGGGGAAGTAAAGTCCAAATCGGTGGTCCTACTGCGGCTTTTGTTGTTATTGTATATGGAATAATAGAAAAATTTGGCATAGAAGGATTGTTTATAGCAACTATAATGGCAGGAATTTTTCTTATTATAATGGGTCTATTAAAATTTGGCAGTTTAATAAAATACATACCTTCTTCCATAACAACTGGATTTACAAATGGTATAGCAGTAGTTCTTTTATCCACAGAAATAAAAGATTTTTTTGGATTACATATGAAAAATGTACCGTCTCATTTTATAGAAAAACTAATGGCATATTTTAATAACTTTCATACCATTAATCTTCAAAGCTTATTAATATCTCTTTTAACTATTGCAATAATTATATTATGGCCAAAGTTGAATAAAAGAATCCCTGGGGCCTTTATAGCCATAATAACAGTAACTTTAGTTGCAGCATTTTTTAAATTAAATGTTACAACCATAGGAAGTCAGTTTGGAAATCTTTCTTCATCTCTTCCACGGCCTAATTTCCCAAATATCAATTTTGCTATGATAAATGAATTAATGCTTCCAGCTTTGACAATTGCAATTCTTGGTTCTGTTGAATCACTATTATCAGCAGTAGTATCAGATAGAATAATTAGCGGGAATCACCGTTCTAACATGGAACTAATAGCCCAAGGTTTTGCTAATGTTTTTTCAGCAGTTTTTGGAGGTATACCAGTTACGGGAGCTATTGCCAGAACAGCAGCAAATATTAAGAATGGTGGAAGAACTCCAGTAGCAGGAATAGTTCATGCAATTACACTTTTAATTATTATGTTGTTATTTATTCCCTATGTTAAATTGATTCCTATGGCATCCTTAGCTGCAGTGCTTGTAGTGATTGCATATAACATGGGAGATTGGAAAGCTTTTAAACTAGTATTTAAATCACCTAAAAGTGATTTCCTGCTTTTTATAGTTACATTTTTATTGACTGTTTTTTTAGATCTGGTGGTAGCTATAGGAATAGGTGTAGTTCTTTCTTCCTTCTTATTTATGAGGAAAATGGGAGAACTTACAGAAATCAAATACCTATTAGATGATGATAAAAACAAAGATGTCAGTGAATTTATAGAAAATGTAAAATTGTCTGATCATATTTCTATTTATGAAATAAGTGGTGCCTTTTTCTTTGGAGCTGCAAATAAATTTATTACTGTCATAAGAGAAATGGGTATACCTCCCAAAGTATTAATAATAAAAATGAGTAAGGTTCCATTTATGGATTCTACAGCTTATCACTCTTTTGAAATGTTAAATGATATATGCAAAAGACATAATACAAAATTAATTATACTAAAAATTCAAATTCAGCCATTTGCAATGCTTAAAAAATATGGTTTTGTAGATATGATTGGCGAAAAAAATTTTTGCAGTTCAGTAGATGAAGCCATTGAAATAAGCAATAATGTATTAAATAATCAAGATTATAATATAAATAATATACAAATATACAACAATACTGCTGCCGAAAGTTAAAAAATTTTAAAAGTAGAGAAATATACCTGAAAAAAATTACTGGCATAAATATTATGTCCAGTAATTTTTTATATTTGTTTTAATAAATTGTCTCATTATTGTCTTTAAGCAAAAATTTTTTATATAGTCTCCATGTATTTTCTTCCCATATGTAAATGGATATATTATCAAAATATATATGGAAATTACATTGGAATTCATTTATATATTCCCATATTTCATTAAATTTATTTTTTATTTTCTTTGAAACTATAGTGGTATGAAAAATTCTTTGAGAATCTTCATTTTTCTTCCACTGAAGCCAGCTTAAAGTTTTAAGGAGTTTATAAAATTCATTATATACTCCATTTGCTTCTTTTGAAAATATTGTTTTCATAAATACAACATCATTTCTAAAATGATCATATCCATGAACGGATATTGGTGCTTTATTATTAGTTTTTACAAGAGATTCAAGCATGTTTATTAACTCATCTATATTTTCACTTTCAAAAGGAGCTTTCAAAGTAATATGGCCAGGTAACTTAGTCCTTTTTAAATTAAATTTACTGCAGACTTCTGTTGTCAATTTATCATGAAATTTTAAAGCTTTCCCATTTAATGCATTTACTATAACATATCTCAATTGATTTTACTATCCTTTCATTGTAAATTGTTTCTATTTGTTAAATAATTTTTTAATATTACAGCTTTTATAGCATCATAACTTATTTCATCAGATACTTCAGCTTTTATTGGTGCAAGTCTTTCTACTCCTAATTTGTCAACAGCTGAAATAATGCTTTTTTCCTGTTCTTCTGTAAAAATACCATCAAAATTAATGTTAAGTTTTTCTGCATTGCCCTCTCTAAAATATTTATCTATATGTGTAAGTATAGTACCTATAGTAAGATTTCTTTGGCTGGCAATATCCTTTATACTATTACCAGATTTTATCATATCAATAGTTATTTCATGAGTTTTTTCTTTTTTATTTACTGCTTTAGTTGCATGGGATATCTTGTTTTCTATTTTTTCAGTCCAATTTACTTCAATATTATTTTTGTTTACATATTCATTTATTATATTTAAAAAAGTTTCTCCATATTTTTCATATTTAACCTGGCCCACTCCCGATATATCAAGTATATGGTCTTTATCTAGAGGATATCTTAAACTCATTTCCTTTAACGTATTATCAGAGAAAATATAGTAGGGAGGAATACCCTCTTTTACAGCTATTTCTTTACGTAGATTTCTCAAGATTTCAAATAGTTCATTATCTTCAGATATTTTTTTAGCCTCAATGGATTCCTTAAAAACTACTTTTTCATGACCTTTTAAAACATCCATAGATTTATTACTAAGTACAACTGTAGGATATTCTCCTTCTTTTAAGTTTATAAACCCATGAGATATAAGAGTATTTATGAATTCTGCTAAATTCTTTTTAGAATAATTTTTCATTAATCCATAGGTTGACAGTTCATTAAATCTATACTGTAATATTTTCTTTTGAGAAGAACCCCTTAGTACATCTACAATTGTATTTACTCCGAAATCTCTTCTCATTCTATATATACAGGATAGCACCTTTTGTGCTTCCAAAGTTTTATCTACCATTTCTCCCTCCGTTAAACAACTGCTGCAATTATTGCAATTGTCATAGGGAGTTTCTTCTCCAAAATAATTTAATATATATTTTCTAAGGCATCCATTGTGATGTACAAAATCAATCATATTCTGAAGCTTTTTATAATCATTTATTCTTCTCTCAGGATTCTGAGTTCCCAATTCAATTAAATATTTTTGCGTCATAATGTCCTGAGGTGAAAATAATAAAATACATTCACTTTTTTCGCCGTCACGACCTGCTCTTCCTATCTCCTGATAATAGCTTTCAATATTTTTAGGCATATTATAATGGATTACAAAACGTACATTTGATTTATCAATTCCCATACCAAAGGCATTAGTAGCTACCATAACTCCTACTCTATCATATACAAAATCTTCTTGATTTTGTTTTCTTTCAGCATCTGATAAACCTGCATGATATTTTGAAACAGACACACTACTTTCAACAAGATTTTCATAAATATTATCTACTTCTTTTCTAGTAGATGCATATATTATTCCAGATTGATCTTTATTTTTATTTACATAATCTAATACATACTTTAATCTTCCTGGTATTTTTAATACATTTATTTTTAAATTTTCTCTATCAAATCCCGATATAAAAACTTCTGGATTATTGAGTTCTATAAGTTTTATTATATCATTTTGTACTTCCCTTGTAGCCGTAGCAGTAAAAGCAGTTACTACAGGAGGTTTTGAAAGACTTTTTATAAATTTACTTATGTATCTGTAACTTGTTCTAAAATCATGTCCCCACTGGGATACACAGTGAGCTTCATCTACAGCTATTTGAGATATATTTAATGTTCTTATAAGATTACAGAAATCTATTGATTCTAATCTTTCTGGTGCTAAATAGAGTATTTTTATTTCATTATTATTTAATTTTTCAATAATTGAATGAGTTTCTTTAACAGTTAAAGAGCTATTTATATATTCAGCATTTATACCCAAATCTTTTATATTGTCTACTTGATCCTTCATAAGAGATATTAATGGAGAAATCACAATAGTAATACCATTAAACAATAATGCTGGTATCTGATAACAGATAGATTTACCTCCTCCTGTAGGCATAATAGCTAAAGTATCTTTTTTGCATAATATACTATCAATTATATCACTTTGTGATTTTCTGAATTCTTTGTATCCATAATATTTTTGTAATGTATTTAATGCTTCATTTATCAATTTTGGCACCTCGTTTAAAACTATAATATATATTTATTATTATACATTATAAACAAGTTTTCAAATAAATATTTAAAATCTTTAAGTATAAATAGATTTATTAATATAAATTTTCAGTAGTAACTTAGGCACATTCAAATAAATAACTAGTCAGTATGCTAGTGTATTTTGAATCCTACTGCGTTAACAGAACCCTTAAATAACTCACTATTTGCGGAACCTGTTTCCTTGTTGGATTTAAAATATCCGTCGCATCTTTGACTTATTATTTATTTTCATATGCCTAATCATAAAATTTTTAACCACATAGAAATAATAGTTTTTTTAGATGAAATATTTACAGATTCAAATAATGGGGTTGTTTAAATTACTATTTTTAGATATGTGCTTAATTAATTTTTTATAATTTAAGAATTTTATTATAAAGTTTGGATTTAATCTAGTTTACATTTGATTTAATTTACATAATATTTATTACGTAAATACCATATTCTACAGATGTCAGCTGATGAAAATGCATTTTATTTATATTAGTAATAATCTCAACAATGTGATATTATTAGATGATTTATAAAAATATGAATAAGGTATATGGAAATAAATACATTATGCAGAATAGACTAGCATGCTGATTGATTATTTTCTAAATATACCTGAGAATGGACGGTATATGAAAATGAATTTTAAAGAATTGGGAATTAGTGAGGATATAATAAATACATTAAAGAAAACAGGCATTACTGAACCAACAGTGATTCAAAAAGAAAGTATTAGATTTATTAAAAATGGAAGAGACATTATAGCAGAAGCACAAACAGGTACTGGAAAAACTCTTGCTTTCTTACTGCCTATTTTTGAGAATATATCAGTTAATTCTTCAGCAATTCAGGCCTTGATTGTAACCCCCACAAGAGAGCTTGCAATTCAAATAACTGAAGAAGCTATGAAACTTAAAGAAGCTAAAGATATCAATATTTTGGCAGCCTATGGTGGTAAAGATATAGGATCTCAAATGAAAAAATTAAAGGGAAGTATCCATTTAATTATAGCGACCCCAGGCAGACTTTTAGATCATCTTGCCAGAAAAACAATAAACCTCATGAATTTAAAGACTTTAGTACTAGATGAAGCCGATCAAATACTACTTATGGGTTTTAAAAATGATATTGAAAATATTATAAAGGAAACTTCTAAAAAACGTCAAACATTATGTTTTTCTGCAACTATGAATGCTGAAGTTAAAAAACTAGCCTATAGATATATGAAGGATCCCTTAATAGTTACTGCTAAAAAAGAGAAAATTACACTGGATAATATTAAACAATATGTGGTAGAAACTACAGACAGACAAAAACAAGATGCTTTATGTAGTGTTTTAGATGAAGATAAACCCTTTATGGCTATAATATTTTGCAGAACTAAGAGAAGAGTTGACGATCTTGAAGTAGACTTGTATAGACGTGGATATGATTGTGTAAAACTTCATAGTGATATAATTCAGTCAAAACGTGAAAGAATAATGAAATCTTTTAGAAATGGAGACATTCAATACTTAATAGCCACAGATGTTGCAGCTAGGGGATTAGATATAAGTGGAGTTAGTCATATATATAATTATGATATTCCAGAAAGTGCAGAGTCTTATATTCACCGTATTGGTAGAACCGGAAGAGCTGGTGAATACGGCTATACCTGCATGTTTATAGATCCTAAAAATAAACGAGAATTAGAGGAAATAGAAAAAGCTATAAAATTTAAGATACAGAGAAGGTATATTTAAAAAATCTCAACTAATTCTATCCTGATATTCTTCTATATAAAGCTCCTCAAAAAACATACTCTGATCTATTAAATAGTTTAGAGTATGTTTTTTATAAAGCTATATTAAAATCAACTAATGTAATTACATATTTTCACAAAATCAAACTAGATTATACTGTGTTTAATAGATATTTATCATTGCCATTTATGCTCTTTCTTTCCACTTGAATAATTTTTTCTCTACACCTACCAAGGAGTAATTTACCAATAGCCCCAGCAAAGCCAATATAATTATAATTGAAAACATTTCAGGTATCTTCATGTTTGATTGATAAAGATACAGTAAATAACCTAATCCTTCATTAGCACCAAGCATTTCAGCCGCAATCAATACTAAAATAGAGCTTGTTGCACCTAGTCTTACACCTGTATAAATTGATGCTAAAGCTCCTGGAAAAATTACCGTTTTAAATAAAGATAAATTTGAAACCCCCATAGATCTAGCAGCTTTTATAAGTTGAGGCTCAACATTTTTAACTCCTGAAATTGTATTTATAAGTACAGACCATGTAACTGCCCAAGCTATTACAATAACTTTAGAAGTTTCTCCTATTCCAAAGAAAAGTACAAATACAGGCAGAAGTGCTAAAACTGAAAGATTTCTAAAAGTTTGCATAAGAGGATCTATAAATCTCTCAAATCTTTTAAACCAGCCTATTATCAATCCTAAAGGAATTGCTACAGCAAGTCCTGCAAAAAAACCAATAAATGATCTTTGAATGCTTATAAAAAGATTTACATATATGTCACCAGAAATAAACAACCCTAAGAATGCACTAACAATTTTTGAGAAAGGAGGTAAAAAAACAGGATTAATTACTTCAAGTCTAGAAATAAACTCCCATAATCCAATAAAAACAAATACAGCCAGTAGATTATAAAACACTTCATATACTTTCCTAAAAATTTTTAATAAAGATCCATTTCTACTATATGAATCTTTCAACACTATTTTACTTCCTTCATTCAAATTTTTTAATAACATATTATATCTCCCCCATGTAATTTTTAACACTATTCTTAATTTAAATCTATATGAAATTTAATTGGATAAAAGCTAGGTAAAAATTTTATTTAGTTTTTTATTCATCTTTATTTAATTATGTTTATAAATAACTTATATATATGATCTCAATATAATAAAAAAATATTATTTTGGAGCATAATCATTAGTGTAAATATCAGTAGGTTTTATATCTCCCTTTTTCCATAACCCTATACTTTCAGATATTTCAAACCATTTTTCTATATATTCTGGATTTATAGTTTTACTTTCCTCATACCAGAATACACTTAAATCTTCGGGTTTAAGTTTTAACCATTTGGCAATAATAGTTTTAGATTCATCTTGATGTGAATTTATATATACATGTGCTTTATATAATGCTTCAGTAAAACCCTTAACTACATCAGGATGTTCTTTTATAAATTCATCACTAAATCCACGTACCGAAAGACCTGCCCCAGGGGAATGAAGAATATCCCAGCTTGTAGCAATTTGGCGCACTCCTCCAGCAGCCACTGCTAATCCCGCATAAGGAGGATGAGAGGTTGTAACATCCACTAGTCCTTGCACTACAGATTGTTCCTGCTGTCCTGGATTTGGCAATGTAACCCACTTTATATTTTCAGTTTTTCCTTTTTGCTTGAAATAATATTTGAGATATCCATCTGTGCATCCAGCAACACCAGAGATAGAAACTTTTTTACCATTAATATCATCTAATGTCTTTATAGGACTATCATTTTTTACTAGGTATCTTACATGTGGAAATTCTTTATTATCAACCATACCAGGTGCTACAGCTGTAACCTTTATTCCAGCCAATCTAGCTTGTGCTACATTTGGCGGATGTCCTCCAGTAAATACGTCATTTATTCCCTGTGCAATAAGTTGGTATTCAGTCATACCAGGTTTAAGCACTCCTGTATATTTAATTTTAATACCCTGTTCTTTGAAATAACCAAGTTCATCAGCAATATTGATTTCATTGAAACCAGTTTGTGTTGGTACCCTAAGTGTAAACAGTTCCTTATCCCCATTTTTTGCCGTAGCATTTTCACTTTTACCACAACTCGTTAGTGATAATACAAGTAAAATAATGGTTATAGATGTAACTAAGATTTTAAGTTTCTTTTTCATATTAAACCCTCCATTTATTAATATTAAAATTTAAATAACTTTTATATTTTTATCCGATAACTAGTATCTGTAACAAAGAGGTAGCTTTTATTTACAAAGCTACCTCTAGTTATCTAGTCAGTATTAATTAACATTTATTATTTAATTAAAATTTTGGATAAATATCTTTAAATTAGATTTAATTACAATGCATTAAATACGAAATTCAAATTTCTTTAAACTTAGCGAATTAATTAACACAGATATTGAGCTTAGCCCCATAGCTGCTGCTGCTAAAACAGGATTTAAATGACCCGTAGCAGCAACAGGTACTCCTATCAAATTATAAATAAATGCCCAAAATAAATTTTGTTTGATTTTACTCATAGTTTTCTTTGACAATTTAATTGCTAATGGCAATGAACTTAAATCATCTCTTAATAAGATTACATCTCCTGTTTCGATAGCTACATCGGTACCAGTACCAATTGCAAAACCTATATTTGCTGTTGCTAAAGCTGGTGCATCATTTATTCCATCTCCAACCATAGCTACAACTTTACCGCTATTAACTAAATTTTGAATAACCTGTGCTTTGTTTTCTGGTTTAACTTCTGCTATAACCTTTTCTATACCAATTTTACTTGCTACAGAAAAAGCTGTTTTTTTACTATCTCCAGTAAGAATATAAACATCCATTCCCATTTTTTTAAGAGAAAAAACTACTTTTTCAGATTTATCTTTAATTTTATCTGAAAGGGCTAGAATTGAAATTAATTTATTATCTATAGACATAAGTACTGCAATTTTCCCCTCTTGTTGGAGTGAATCTAAAATTGTCTCAGCATTCTCTATATTGATTTTATTTTCCTCCATAAGCTTATTTGTTCCAATTAATACGCTCTTACCATTAATAATTGCTTTAATTCCTTTTCCCGGTATAGCTTGAAAATTTTCAATCACTTCACTTTGTTCATCTATTATTTCTTTTCTATTTTCATATATAGCTGTACCTATAGGATGTTCAGAATTTTTTTCAGCCGCAGCAGCAATATGTATTATTTTTTTTTCATCATATCCATAGTTTTTATTTAATATAATTAAATCAGTTACCTCTGGCCTTCCCACTGTAATAGTACCAGTTTTATCAAAAACCACACTATTTATTTTACACATTTTTTCTAAATCTTCACCATTTTTAATTAATATTCCATTCTGTGCTCCTTTACCCATTCCAACAATAATTGCTGTAGGTGTAGCAAGTCCAAGTGCACAAGGGCATGAAACTACTAAAACTGAAACAGCATTAATCAAAGCTACATCCAATAATTGACCATGATATATAATAAAATACCAGCTTAAAAATGTGCTAACTGCTACAAAAAAGATAAATGGTACAAAATAACCACATATTCTATCTGTAATTTTTTGTATTTGAGCTTTACTTTCTTGAGCTTCTTCAACCATCTTTATTATATTAGAAAGAACTGTTCCTTCACCAACTTTTGTAGTCTGAAATTTAAAGCTACCATTTTTATTTAAAGAAGCACCTGTTACAAAATCTTTTTTAGCTTTCTTTACAGGCATACTTTCTCCGGTAAGCATAGACTCATCAACTGTTGAAGTACCTTCTATAATTATTCCGTCTACTGGAATCTTTTCACCTGGTCTTACAATGACAATATCTCCTACTAATAGTTTTTCAATTGCTATCTCTACTTCAATATTGTTTCTTAAAACTCTTGCTTTTTTGGCTTTAAGCCCCATTAATGTTTTAATAGCTTTTGATGTCTTTCCTTTGGCAATTGCTTCAAGATACTTTCCAAGTAAAACAAGTGTTACAATTACAGTTGAAGATTCAAAATATATATTCCGCATCCCATAAAGAAAAGATGGTCTTTGAAAAAACACAATATACAAGCTATAAAAATATGCTGTTGTAGTGCCTACGGCCACAAGTAAATCCATAGTTGCAACCTTAGCACGCAAGGAATAAAATGAATTTCTATAGAATCTAAATCCTATTATAAATTGAACCGGTGTAGCTAATGCAAACTGTAATCTCCAATCATGAAGTATTAGTGCTCTCCATCTTACATATTCAATAACTTTACCAATTTTTGTAGTAGAATTAGGATCTATATAATCATGGCAAAATCCCAATCCTCCAAGTATCATAGCTAAGATTAATGGAGAACTTAAAATAGCAGATATTATAAATATATTTTTTAATTTATTTTTTTGCATTAAATCATAATTTATTTCTTTGCTATCATCTTCCTCTTCATTTCCTACCACTAAAAAACCTAATGATTCTATTACGTTTTTAATCTTATCTAACTGAATCTTATCTGAGTCATATTCTAATTTAGCTTTTTCAGTGGAATAACTCACATTTACCTTGTTAACTCCCTCCAGTTTTTCTAGACTTGATTCAATTGTAATAGAACATAAAAAACAGGTCATTCCGTGTATTTTCAAAGAAATATCTTCCATAATATTATTTACCACCTCCTATTTATACAAAAACTAGAGGTAGTATTACAATGCAATACTACCTCTAGTTTTTCTAGTTAGTAATTTTAATTAATCTACTTTATAATATTAACAGTTCCTTCTCTTCTTGGGGCAGGTTTAGGTTTTTCTCCAGCATTGTAGCCAAAGGCCCCTGACCCATAAGTAACATAACCATCTGGTATCCCTAATTCTTTAAACAAAGCTTTTCCTTCCTCTGTAGTATAAAGAAAATTTACAGCATGTATCCAAACAGATCCAATGCCTAAAGACTCAGCCGCAAGAAACAAATTTCCTAATGCAAGAGCACTATCGGCAATTGGAGCAATTGCCTTTTCATCTGCAGATACTATAATATAAGTTGGAGCATTATAAAAAGCACTAAAATCTTCTGCTTTTGCTCTTTCTTCATATCTTTTAATTCCAGATTTCTCAAATGCAGATTTTGCTACATCATTTATCTTTTGTAATATTTCTTTGTTTTGTATTACAGTAAAGTGCCAAGACTGTTGATTAGCCGCACTAGGAGCATATTTGCCTGCTTCCAATATCTCCTTTAATTCCTCATCTTTTATTTGCTCACTTTTAAAACTTCTAATGCTTCTTCTTTCAAATAAATTCTTTAATGCTTCATTTTTTAATAATTCACTCATTTTTATTCCCCCTTATATTTATTATTTATATATAAGTTGCAATTAAAATTATACATTAATAATAATCAATAGACACGTATTAAGCAAAACAACAATTTTATAATGAATATAATTTATTGCAACATATATACTTTAATATTTTTATTAAAGCGCAAAGGGAAACCTCATTATAATGAGATTTCCCTCTAGTTTCCTAGTCAGAATTACTTATTTTTCCTATATGTTGAGTATCATTTTATAATAATTAATTTAATTTGTCAATCCTTATTTTTACTTTTTTATAAAATAATATTTAAGATGTACTTAATAATCTCAACTTTTGATTTTATATGTTTTTGTTTACATTTATTTTAATTTACATAATATAAATTAAGTAAACTACTTCTAATAACTTTAAAATAATCCTAGTGTTACTTTTTATCCGATAACTACCATCCATAGTAAGAGATAACGGCTGCCAAATACCTGGATAACGATTTCTAAGTATCAAAATACCTATACTTAGAAATCTGTTTATCTAACCATTTAGAACATTTCCTCCATTTATATGAATTGTCTGTCCTGAAACATAAGATGAATCATTACAAGCTAAAAACACATAACTTGGTGCCAGTTCTGATGGCTGTCCTGCTCTTCCTAAAGGTGTATTTAATCCAAATTGTGATACATCATAATCACTAAAGGAAGCCGGTATAAGCGGAGTCCATATGGGTCCTGGGGCAATGGCGTTAACTCTTATTTTTCTATTCTCCAAAGAAAGTGATAGAGATCTTGTAAAAGAAACAATTGCTCCTTTTGAAGCAGAATAATCAATTAATGTCTCATTTCCTTTATAAGCAGTTATTGAAGCAGTATTTATTATTGAATCTCCATTTTTTAAATATGGCATTACAGCTTTTGTCATATAGAACATTCCAAATATGTTAGTTTTAAAAGTTCTTTCTAACTGCTGCTTAGTTATATCCTCAATACTGTTTTGAGGATGCTGTTCCCCTGCATTGTTTACAAGTATATCTATTTTTCCAAATTGTTTTATTGTTTTATCTGCTACATCCTTACAAAATTGCTCATCTCCAATGTCTCCTGAAATAAGCAAACAATTGGCTCCCTTTTCTTCTATAATTCTTTTAGTTTCCTTAGCATCTTCATGTTCATTTAAATATACTATAGCTATTTTAGCCCCTTCTTTTGCGTAAGCTATTGCAACAGCCTTTCCTATACCACTATCTCCTCCAGTAATAATAGCAACTTTATCTTTAAGTTTTTTACTACCTTTGTATTCAGGATCTTCATACACAGGTTTGGGATTCATCATGGTTTCCAATCCCGGTTGTTGATTTTGTTTTTGCGCCGGTATAGTTTCAGGATAATCTAAAGTACTTAACATTATATTCACCCTTTCCATTCTATAAAATTAATTTAACAATTTTATTATTGTTAATTATTAAAGAATTTATAAGCTATTTTTATATTTAAATTTAAGGCAAATAAAAAAAGCTGCTTAGTTAAAAAAGCAACTTTTTTAAAATACATTAATTATACATTTATATCTACATTTATATCTAAAATTTCTCTATTTGATTCTAGTATAGGTTCAACATAATCTTTTATAAAATCTGTCACCTGACCCGGAGCTCTTCCAACAAAATTCTTGGCATCTAATATTGATAGAATTTCTTCTTTCTTTATATTGAAAGCTGGATCTTTAGCTATTAAATCAATTAAATTATTATCAAGACCATCCTGTTTTACGCGTTTTGCAGTTTCCATAGAATAAACTCTTATTTTCTCATGAAGCTCTTGTCTGTCTCCACCTCTTTTAACGGCTTCCATCAATATATTTTCTGTAGCCATAAAAGGTAATTCATTATTTACACGAGCAGCAATAACTTTGTCATATACCACTAAATTACTGGATACATTTATATATAGGTTTAATACTCCATCTAAAGCTAGAAAAGCCTCTGCAATAGATATTCTCTTATTTGCTGAATCATCTAAAGTTCTTTCAAACCACTGTGTTGCAGCAGTTACTGCAGGATTAAGAGAATTTACGATTACGTATCTTGCCAAAGAACCTATTCTTTCTGATCTCATTGGATTTCTCTTATAAGCCATAGCAGATGAACCTATTTGATGGGCTTCAAAAGGTTCCTCTATCTCTTTAAAACTTTGAAGTATTCTAAGATCATTACTGAATTTATAGGCACTCTGAGCTATTTCTGAAAGTGTATTTAGTACTATAGAATCTACCTTTCTTGAATAAGTTTGACCAGTTACAGCATAAGCTTCTTTAAAACCCATTCTTTCTGTAACCTTTTTCTCTAGTTTTTTAATCTTTTCTTCATTACAATCAAACAATTCCATAAAACTTGCCTGAGTACCTGTAGTTCCTTTTACCCCTCTTAATTTTATTGTATCAATTACAAAATTTATATTTTCAAGGTCTAAAAATAAATCCTGCATCCAAAGAGTAGCTCTCTTTCCTACAGTTGTAAGTTGTGCAGGTTGAAGATGAGTATATCCTAAGGCAGGCAAATCTTTATATTTTAATGCAAATTCTGATAAATGTTCAATGACATTTATAATTTTATTTTTTATAAGTATCAAAGCTTTTTTCATTATAATTATATCTGTATTATCACCTACATAACAACTTGTAGCTCCAAGGTGAATTATTCCTTTAGCTTTAGGACATTGAACACCATAAGCATATACATGACTCATTACATCATGTCTAACTTCTTTTTCTCTTTTTTCCGCTACTTCGTAATTAATATCATCAATATGGCTTTTTAATTCTTCTATCTGTTCATCAGTTATATTTAAGCCTAATTCCTTTTCACTTTCGGCTAAAGCCACCCAAAGCTTTCTCCAAGTTTTAAACTTCATTTCATCAGAAAATAGATATGACATATCTTTTGATGCATATCTAGTATTTAGCGGCGTTTGATAAATGTTTCTCATTTAAATTTCCTCCTAGCGAACGTTGCTTAATGTAAAATAAACATACTTCATATTATATCATAGATTAATGTATATTTAAATTTGCCCCACATTAAATTATCAAATTCATTTTATAAAGAATATTTTTTTATAATATTATTATTGAACAGTTTATAATTTATATTATTAGTAATTAATAATATTTCTTTTATTTATCTTACTAATAATAATTTATTTATTATTATATCTTTTAATTTTATAGAGAATTATTTATAAATATTATATCACAAATATTATTGCTGCTGTAATTTAAGAATTTTCCCCCAACAAGGCTCTAATTTTATTGTAAAGCAATTATTATTCTGAATTTTATAGATATCTTTATTATTTAACATATCAATAGCCTTAGATGCTTTTATAGGAGCATTAATTTCCATAAATCTAAAATTTTGCGATAAATTTAATATAACTATTATACATTCTCCTTCAATTATTCTAGCATATGCAAATTGCTCATTTAAAATCTTTATTTGAATATATTTTCCCTCTTCTAATGCTTTTGAACCTCTTCTTATATTTGATAAATTATGAATTAACTTTATTAATTTTTTATTATAGTTGCTGGATAGTATATTTTTTAAATTAAGTTCTGGTCTTAAATCATCATCTGATATATTCCTTACACCTTTAATTCCAAATTCGCTTCCATAATAAATAGATGGTACACCAGGCATAGTAAACAAAATTATATATACCGGATAAATGTAATCTGAAAATTTCAATGTACTTGCAATTCTGTTAACATCATGATTATCTATAAAATTGTATAAATACATATTTTTATAAATGCCAAAATCCTTACCAAATTGTCTATTAAGAGAATAAGCAATCTCAAAATAGTTTTTGTCATTGTGGCTGGAATATAATCCCTTATAGCACTCATAATTTGTTACAGAATCAAGCATATTATTATTTACCCATCTATTGTAATCACCGTGTATAATTTCACCCATAAGCCAAAAATCTGGTTTCAGCTTTTTACAAAAAGAAGCCAGCTCTTTGATAAAATTAAAATCAAGACAATCTGCACAATCTAATCTCAAACCATCAATATCAAAATCTTTAATCCACATATTTATAGCTTTAAAAAGATAATCTTTAACTTCTGAATTACATAAATTAAGTTTTACAAGATTATAATAGCCATTCCAAGTATCATAGGTAAAAGGATCATTAAGAGGACTATTTTGATTAAAATCAAGTCTATGAAACCAACTGCAGTATGGTGATTTTTTACCTTTTAAAAGTATATCCTTAAAAGCAAAAAAATCTCGACCTACATGATTAAATACGCCATCAATTACTACCTTTATATTATTTTTATGAAGAGTTTTTACAAGTTTAATAAAAGTATCATTATTGCCTAATCGTCTGTCAATTACATTGTAATCTACTGTATCATATCCATGAGAAGTTGACTCAAATATTGGTCCAAAATAAATGGCGTCAGCCCCTAAGTACTTTATATGCTTAATCCAATCATAAGTTTTTTCTAAAGTTTCCATAGTCTTTAAATTAAAATCATTTAACTTTTTTGCTCCGCAAAATCCTAAAGGATAAATATGATAAAAAATTGCTTTTTTATACCAAGGTAACATTAAAAAGCCTCCTTGAAAAATATATAATTTCTTTAAGTTTTTAATGTATCATATGATATATATTAAAAATACATTCTATTAAATGATTATAATAATAATAATTATAATTATTTATGATAAAGATAAAAGGATAGCCTTAAAGGCTATCCTTTTATCTTATAAATCACACTTAAATTAATTATTCAGTAATTGATTCAATCAACTTAGCAACTTCTTCAGCTGCTAAAGTTTCATCATCACCTGAAGCAGTTACTTTAACAACAGCGTTGCTAGTAACTCCTAAAGATAAAACTCCTATTAAACTTTTAATATTAGCCTTTTTACCATTGTATTCAAGACTAACGTCTGATTTAAAAGATGATGCTTTTTTTACTAATAGTGTAGCTGGTCTAGCGTGTAAACCAGTTGAACTTTTAACTGTAGCTTCTTTTGTTACCATTATATCCACCTCTGCTAATCATATACTATTTAGAATCTCTTTTATAAGTTTATCATTTTAATACAATTTATTCAAGTAAATTTTAGAAAATTTATCTTACTTTAATGTAACTTCTGCAAATTCACTTCCTGCATTTTTAATATTATAGTTTATATCAATTTTATCTATTAAATCTACATTTGTTATAAGTACAGGAGTTTCTGTAGATGATCTAGCTTCTATATATTCTCTATCGAAGAATAATATTTTTTCTCCAGCTTTAACTTTATCACCTATTTTAACATAAGTTCCAAATCCCCTTCCCTCTAATTTTGAAGTATCAAGACCTATGTGAATAAGAATTTGAAGCCCATCAGTGCTTTTTATAATCAAAGCATGTTTTGAATCATAAATTGAAGCTATTTCTCCATCTATTGGCGCATATACATAATTACCAGTTGGTTTTATTGCAGCACCTTCTCCCATTACTTTTTTATTAAATAGATAATCATTAACTTCAGATAATGGAGCTACCTGCCCATCTATTGGAAGTAATAATTTTATAATTTTACTCATTGATAATATCCCCTTTCTCAAATTTTTTAATTTATTTTATATCTATAAATATACTATTAAAACCATAAAAGCAGAAACTTTTTTAGTATTTTTGTATAATTTTATATATTATTTATTCATATATCTAATTAATTTTACTTACAAAATTATCTATTCTATCAAGTCCAGATTTTATATTTTCCATAGAAGTAGCATAGGAAAGCCTTACATATTCTGAGACCCCAAAAGCATCCCCTGGAACTACGCCTACTTTACTATCATCTAAAAGACTTTCAGCGAAATCTATAGATCCATTTATAATTTCACCATTTATTTTTTTGCCTATCAATTTACTTATATTCATCATTACATAGAAAGCACCCTCTGGATTAGTGCAGGATAGATTATTTATACTATTTATCTTTTCTACCATATAATTTCTTCTATCTTTAAATTGACTTATCATAAATTCAACTGAAGATTGATCTCCGTCTAATGCTTCTACAGAAGCATATTGAGCTATAGAATTAGGATTTGCAGTTGTATGTCCCTGTATATTTGACATTAATTTAATTATTTCTGTATTTCCACTAGCTGCATATCCTACCCTCCAGCCAGTCATAGCATAAGTTTTAGAAAGTCCATTAATTACAATTGTCCTATTAAAGGCATCTTCATTTATACTTGCTATACTTGTATGTTTGAAATCTCCATAAATTAACTTTTCATATATTTCATCAGAAATTATAAATATATCATGTTTTCTACAGAATTCAGCAATTTCTTGAATTTCTTCTTTTAAATAAACTGTTCCTGTAGGATTATTAGGACTGTTTAATATTATAGCTTTAGTTTTTGGAGTAACTACCCTTTTAAGATCCTCTACATTAAATTTAAAAGAATTTTTTTCTTCTGTACTAATTATTACTGGAACACCATCATATAATTTTACAAGTTCAGGATAAGTCACCCAATAAGGACTACTTATTATAACTTCATCCATAGGATTTAATATAGCTTGAAATACATTACTTATACATTGTTTTGCACCATTTGATACTATAATTTGTGATATATCATAAGTCAAATTATTATCTTTTTTAAATTTATTAATTATAGCTTTCTTTAACTCTATTATACCTGATGCTGCAGTATATTTAGTAAAACCATCTTTCATAGCTTTTATTGCTGCATTTTGAATATTTTTAGGAGTATTGAAGTCAGGTTCACCAGCACCAAAACCTATAACATCTATACCATTTTTCTTCATTTCTTTTACTTTTGCAGTAATAGCTAAAGTAAGAGATGGAGAAATATTTTTTGCCTTGTTAGAAAAAATCATAAAGAATACCTCCTGATATGTATAATTTTGACTATTGTAAAATTTAAATTATATATAATTACATCTATAGAAATTATATTCCTAATTAAATTAGTAAACAATACTAATATAAATATTTTTAAATCAGTACTATAAAAATTAATTTAGCACCTATTAAAATTATTTAACTGCTATAATTTAAAATATATAATTATTATAACAGTAATTATCCATAATACTATATTAATTAAAAATGGAAAATCCTTTTGAAAAATATCTTCTGGTTTTCCTCCTATATTTTCTTTCATTGTCAAATATTGATACCTAAATATACCATATAGTACAAAAGGTATGGTAAACATCATTGTTCTACTCTGTATTGAGCTAAAGGTATATAGACAATATGCAATGAATACACTGGGAGTCACTATAGTGAGCATATTATCTATAAGTTCTACTGAATATTCATCTAATATTTTTCTATGCTCTCCTCTTTTACTTTTTAATACAATTATTTCACTTTTTCTCTTATTAAGTGCTATAAATAATGAAATTAAAATTGTACATAAAATCATCCATGGAGATAATTGTACATTTGTTGCAATACCGCCACTTTGAACTCTAAGAACAAATCCAAAAGTAATTATCATAACATCTATTATGACTATATTTTTTAACTTAAAAGAATATAGCACATTAATTAGAAAATATATTAATAATACTATAAATAATTTTATATTCATTTCATAGCAAACAGTAAAAATTACAAAAAGAAGAATAATTTCTACAATTCTAGCCTGAAATTTTGTGACCTTTCCACTTGCTATAGGTCTATTTTTCTTTTCCGGATGTTGTCTATCTTTTTCCGCATCTACTAAATCATTTAATATGTAAACACAGGAAGATATCAAACAAAACATTATAAAAATAAAAATATTTTTTATAAATATATTTTCATCAACAAATTTTCCTGAAAATATCATAGCTCCAAAAACAAATAAATTTTTTGTCCATTGTTTAGGTCTCATAAGTTTAAATATATGACGAAAATTCAATTTAAGCATTAACTACCTCCAAAAGTTATTTTAACATCTTGCATTATTAATAAATTGAAGATACTCTAAAATATACACAATTTATAATTTAACATATTTAATGCACAAATAAAAGGACTTGAAGAATAATAATCAAGTCCTTTTGTTTAATTTATTAAATATAAAAACTTAAAATTCCCTCTATCTAGGTTGTACAATAAGTTTTATGGCTGTTCTTTCTTCACCATCTATTTCAATATCCGTGAAGGCTGGTATACATACTAAATCTATTCCACTAGGAGCTACAAATCCTCTTGCAATAGCAATAGCCTTAATGGCTTGATTTATTGCACCGGCCCCAATAGCCTGTATTTCTGCAGCTCCTCTTTCTCTTAATACTCCTGCTAAAGCTCCTGCTACTGAATTTGGACTTGATTTTGCTGAAACTTTTAATACTTCCATAATAACCCTCCTAAAGTTCAATTAAAAATAGTAAATTTAGATATTTAAACCTACAGGTATATTATTCTACATAGCATAAAAAATTCCTTTAAATTTCACAAAATTCAAAGGAATTTTTCTCACAATTAAAATTTTCCTTTATAATTTATAAAGGAAAATAACATCTATTTATTTTGCATACTCTACTGCTCTTGTTTCTCTTATTACATTAACTTTAATTTGGCCAGGATATTCCAATTCACTCTCTATTCTCTTGACAATATTCCTTGCCATTTCTGATGCTCCTGCATCATCAACACTTTCTGGTTTAACCATTATTCTAATTTCTCTTCCAGCCTGAATGGCATATGACTTTTCTACACCTTCGTACGAATTTGAAATTTCTTCCAACTTTTCCAAGCGCTTTATATATGCTTCTAAAGTTTCTCGTCTTGCACCAGGCCTTGCAGCAGATATAGCATCTGCAGCTTGAACAAGTATAGCTTCAAGGGATTGAGGATCTATATCCCCATGATGAGCTCCAATAGCATTCACTATTACAGAAGATTCATGATATTTTTTTGCTATCTCAGATCCAATTAAAGCATGAGGACCTTCTATTTCATGATCCACTGCTTTCCCTATGTCATGTAATAACCCTGCTCTTTTTGCAAGTGTTGGATCTATACCAAGTTCAGATGCCATAAATCCAGCTAAGTACGATACTTCTACAGAATGCTTTAATACATTCTGACCATAACTTGTTCTGTACTTTAATCTTCCTAAAAGTCTTATAAGTTCTGCATGTAAACCATGAACACCGGTTTCGAAAGTGGCTTGTTCGCCTTCTTCTTTTATATTGTTTTCTACTTCTTTCTTAGCTTTCTCCACCATTTCTTCAATTCTAGCGGGATGAATTCTCCCATCTAATATTAATTTTTCTAAGGCTATTCTTGCAACTTCTCTTCTTATAGGATCAAAGCCAGAAAGTATAACTGCTTCAGGTGTATCATCGATTATTAAATCAATTCCTGTAAGAGTTTCCAAAGCTCTAATATTTCTACCTTCTCTTCCAATTATTCGGCCTTTCATTTCGTCATTAGGTAAAGATACCACATAAACAGTTGATTCTGCCACATGATCTGCAGCACATCTTTGTATTGCACAAGTTATAATTTCCCTAGCCTTTTTATCGGCTTCTTCTTTTGCCCTAGTCTCAATATCTTTAATCATAACTGCCGTTTCATGCTTTATTTCTTTACGAACCTCTTCAAGCAGTAATTCTTTTGCCTCTTCGGCACTTAGATTTGAAAGTCTTTCAATTTCTTTCCTTTGGTTTTGATATAATTCTTCAATATTATTTTCTTTTTCTTCAAGTGCACTTTCACGTGCATTTAAACTTTCTTCTCTCTTTTGAATTAAATCGCTCTTTTTATCTAGAGCCTCTTCTCTTTGAATATTTCTTCTTTCGAGTCTTTGAATTTCAGACCTTCGCTCTCGTGATTCTTTTTCAAAATCAACTCTCAGCTTATGGACTTCTTCTTTTGCTTCTAAAATGGATTCTTTTTTCATTGATTCAGCTTCTCTGCTAGCTTCATCCTTTATATTTTTTGCTTCTTCTTCAGCCTTAGTTATTTTAGCTAAAGAATATTTTTTTATAATATAAAGTCCTATTGCAACCACCAGAATTACCAGTACAACAACAATTATCATCCAATAATTACGTTCCATTGCCGTAAACACCTCCTTTGCTTATATAGCTCCATAAAATTGCGAAAATGAAAGCTTTGAAAAGGTGTCATATTTATTCAATTGGCAATAATTTGAATATGCTAAACCAGTATTTGTATTTAGCTTAATTGTATATTAATTTAAGATTACTGTCAAGTTTATGGTGAATAAATACTATAAATGTTATTATAAGTGATTTTTTCTCAGTAAAAATTTTTATTTTGACTAAACTTATAAAAAGTTTATATATTATATTCAACTTCAGATTACATAAACTCGTTACTGAATAAAACTTAAATCTAAAACAAATATAATTGCTATAAAAAATATTTACAATGTTTTTTATAGCATATTTATTATATCTAAATATTATTATAATTATACTTTTTAAACTCTAAGCTTTAGATAATTTTTTATCTGAAGCTGTATTCTCAACTAAATCTTCAGAAGAATCCTTTGATTTTTTTATAGGAAGTTCATTTTTTTCTCTTATTTTAGTTTCTATTTCAAGTTTTATATCCGGATTTTCTTTTAAATACTGTTTAGCATTTTCTCTTCCTTGCCCAAGTCTAATATCTCCATAAGAGAACCAAGCACCACTTTTTTGAATTATTTCTTCTTTCACACCAACATCTACAATATTGCCTTCTTTTGAAATACCCTCATTATACATTATATCAAACTCTGCCTGTTTAAAAGGAGGCGCTATTTTATTTTTTATTACTTTTACCCTTGTTCTGTTTCCTATTATTTCATCACCTTGTTTTATAGAATCTATTCTTCTAATATCCATTCTAACTGAAGCATAGAATTTCAAAGCTCTTCCACCAGGTGTTGTTTCTGGATTTCCAAACATAATTCCAACTTTTTCTCTCAATTGATTTATGAATATAACTACACATTTTGACTTGTTTATAGCTCCCGCAAGTTTTCTGAGAGCCTGAGACATGAGTCTTGCTTGAAGTCCCACATGAGAGTCACCCATTTCCCCTTCTATTTCAGCCTTAGGAACTAACGCAGCAACAGAATCAACTACTATCACATCTATAGCATTAGATCTCACAAGAGCCTCTGCTATTTCCAGTGCTTGCTCTCCGGTATCTGGCTGTGAAACTATTAAATTTTCAGTATCAACTCCTAGTCTTCTTGCATAAGCTGGATCTAGAGCATGTTCAGCATCGATAAAGGCAGCAGTTCCTTCCATTTTTTGTGCTTCTGCTATAACATGAAGCGCTACTGTAGTTTTACCAGAAGATTCAGGTCCATATATTTCTATAATTCTTCCTCTAGGTACTCCGCCTATTCCTAAGGCTATATCCAAAGATAAACACCCTGTCGATATTGAATCTATATCTAATACACTATGTTCTCCTAATTTCATAATAGAGCCTTTTCCAAACTGCTTTTCAATTTGTCCCAAGGCAGCTTCCAATGCTTTAAACTTTTCGTTATCCATATTACATCCCTTTAAGGGTTCACCAACCTTTCACATTATCGAACATTTGTTCTTTTTTCATTATATAATAAAATTTAATCTAGGTCAACACTATAAATAAAGTTCCTGTAATTACAGGAACTTTATTTATAGTAAAATTATGGTCAAAATATATTTTTTTAATCATTTATCGGACTTTAAAATTTCTCGATTTTTTACAAAGTAATCTATCCCTGAGATAATAGTAATTATTACAGCCAAAAACATAGTTACTTTTGTTAAATTCTGAAACAAAGATACAATATCAATGTTAAAATAATTATGTAAAAATTTAATATGACGTATATTTAAATTCATCAGCGCACATATTATTGCTACAATTTGTATGACTGTTTTAATTTTTCCCCACCAGCTAGCCGCTAGTACTACACCATCTGCTGCTGCAATAGACCTAAGACCAGTAACTGCAAATTCCCTAGCAATTATTATTATAGCAACCCAACTACTTAGTATGTGAAATTCTACTAAAGAAACTAAAGCTGCAGATACCAATAGTTTATCTGCCAAAGGATCCATTAATTTTCCAAAACGCGTTATTTGATTTCTGCTTCTTGCAATATAACCATCTAACTTATCTGTAAGAGCAGCGATTATAAAGACTGTTGTGGCAATACTTCTACCGTAAGGAATTCCCCTTACGGCAATAAAAATCAAAAATATTGGAACTAAAATTATTCTTATTAAAGTTAATTTATTAGCAAGATTCATCGCATACAACCCCTATTAAATCATATTCTAGACTATCTATAATTTTTATATTAGTAAAATCACCTACATTTAATATTTTATCACATTTGAAAAAAATTTCACCATCTATTTCCGGAGACATTTCATAATTTCTTCCATACCAATAATCATTATCATTTTTTCCCTCTATGATAACCTTATATATATTGCCTATTTTACTTTTATTTATTTCTTTTGATATTTGCTGCTGCATAAGCATTAATTCTTCCTGTCTCTGTTCTTTTACAGATTCATCTATTTGATTAGGCATATTAAAAGCTTCTGTATCTTCTTCTCTAGAATATTTAAAAACTCCCAATTTATCAAATCTAATAAACTTAATAAATTCTTTTAATTCTTGAAAATCTTCTTCAGTTTCACCAGGAAATCCAACAATAATTGAAGTCCTAAGACATATATTTTCTACCTTACCTTTTAAATTTAATATACTTTTAATTATTTTATCTTTTTTAGTGTGTCTTTTCATATTTTTTAGTATATTATTACTAATATGCTGTATCGGTATATCTATATACTTACATACTTTATCATTAACAGATATTTCTTCTATTAATTCTTCTGTTATTTCTTCTGGATAACAATATAATATTCTTATCCATTCAATAGATTTTATCCTTGAAATTTTTCTAAGTAATTCAGGAAGCATCTTCTTATTATATATATCTATTCCATATCTTGTAGTATCTTGTGCAACAAGTATTATCTCCTTTACCCCTTGCTTGTTAAGTTCATTACATTCATCTATAATATCCTCCATAGTTCTGCTTCTATATTTTCCTCTAATTTTAGGAATTATACAATAAGAACAGGAATTATTACAACCTTCTGATATTCTAACATAAGCGCTAAAAGATCCTGTAGTTACAATTCTTTTTCCCTCATTTATATTTTTGTCGCTGTAATTACATAAACTCTGCTTTTTACCACCACAACTAAAAAAATTGTTAATAGCATCATTAAGCCCATTATAGTCATTTACTCCTAATATTAAATCTAACTCTGGCATTAGATTTAAGAGCTCATCCCCATATCTTTGAGTTAAACATCCTGTAGCTATGAGCATTTTACAATTATATTTGCTTTTATATTCTGCCATTTCCAATATGGTATTTATAGATTCTTGTTTTGAGGCTTCAATAAATCCACAAGTATTTACTAAAATAATATCAGCCTTTTTAGGATCATTTACTATTTCATAATTATGTTCAATATTTCCTAATATAGTTTCTGAATCAATTCTATTCTTATCACAGCCTAAACTTATAAGTCCAAAATTTAATTTGTTCACCTAAAATCCTCCTATGTTTACATATAAAAATAAATAACAAATTAAATACAAACAGAATTCTTAGCATCAAACATAAATTTTCACCTATCAGATACTTAGAATTCCTTATCCAGATATACAGCCACCCTTACCTTCAATCTTATGAAGATAATTATAATTAGAGTAGTTAGTCTTGGAATAAATTTAATAGTTACTTTTTAATTATTTATATTAACACTAATCATTTTATAGCTAAAAATCAGTATTAACAAGAAAATTTTTTGTTACATTTATTTCCTGAGAAATATTACAAATTCCCCAATTCCTCCTTTGTAACCAAAATATTTCTAGGCTTACTGCCGTCTCTCTTTGATATAATTCCCTTTTCTTCTAACTGTTCAACAATTCTAGCCGCTCTATTATATCCTATTCTTAATTTCCTTTGAATTAAAGAGGTTGAAGCTTGATTTGCCTCTATAACAATTTTTATAGCCTCATTCAATAATTCATCTTCATCTGTAGATTTTGATTGAGTAGAATTATTATTTATTTCCTCAATTATTTCCTCTCTATACTCAGATTTTGGATTTTGATTTTTAATACATGTTACAATCTTTTCTACTTCTTCTTCTGATATGAAGGCTCCTTGTATTCTTAAAGGCTTAGATTCCCCTACGGGATAGAACAGCATATCACCTTTTCCTAAAAGTTTTTCTGCACCAGCTGTATCAAGAATAGTCCTAGAATCTATTTGACTTGATACAGCAAAAGATATTCTAGAAGGAATATTTGCCTTAATTACCCCTGTAATAACATCTACAGAAGGTCTCTGCGTTGCAATAACCAAATGCATACCAGCTGCCCTTGCCATCTGAGCAAGTCTTCCTATGTAATCTTCCACATCATTTGGACATACCATCATTAAATCTGCAAGCTCATCAATAATTATAACTATCCAAGGAAGTTTATTATCTATTTTTCCTCTATGAAATAATTCATTATAACCTTCTATATTTCTTACACTGTTGTCTGCAAATATCTTATAACGCCTAGTCATTTCATTTACAGCCCAACTAAGGGCTCCTGCTGCTTTTTTAGGGTTAGTCACTACTGGAATCAAAAGATGTGGTATTCCATTATATATGCTTAATTCTACTACTTTTGGATCAATCATAAGAAGTTTTACATCATCTGGGAAATACTTATATAATATACTTATAATTAAAGTATTAATACATACACTTTTACCCGAACCAGTAGCACCGGCTATTAATACATGAGGCATTTTGCTTAAATCAGCTACAACACAATTTCCACCTATATCTTTACCAAGACAGAAGGCAAGTTTAGCTTTTGTATTTACAAAGGATTCTGACTCTATAACTTCTCGTAAAACTACTGGTGTTAAATCTTTATTCGGAACTTCTATCCCTATAGCTGCTTTGCCAGGGATAGGAGCTTCTATTCTAACACCAGCAGAGGCTAAGTTTAATGCTATATCATCAGATAAATTTACTATTTTACTAACTTTAACCCCTGCACTTGGCTGAAGCTCATATCTAGTTACAGAGGGTCCTTTTGTAACCTGAATTACTTTTGCGTCTACTCCAAAACTATTTAAAGTATCTGTTAATTTTGTAGCACTTGTCAAAAGTTCTTTTTTATCACTTCGTTTTAATTTACTAAGTTCATTTTCATTTAAAAAATCTATACTTGGCAGTTCATAATCTCCTTGAATACTTTGGATTGAATTATCTTCAATTTCTTTTTCAAGTTCTTCACTTATATCCTCCACAGCAGCTTCTTTAATGTGATCATTGCTATCCTTTATTTCAATATTGGATTCAGAAACAATATCTTTATCTTTTTGATCAGATTTACTTTTTATAAAATCAGTAGCTTTTATTTTATCTAAAGTATTTTTTAATATACTATTATCTTCTTTTTCCTGAATATTATAATCTGAAGATATCTCATTTTTAATTTTTCTTCTATCTCTGAGCTCAAGAAGAGTTTTTTTTAAAGAATCTCCTAAAGATCTCTTTGATATAAGTACAAAAGAAACAATATAAATACAAAAAAACACCACATAGCAACCCTTGCCAAATAACCTTGATATAGGAATATCTATAATGTAAGAGATTATGCCTCCATGCATTGTATTATCAGTACTATATATCCTCTTTATTCCTTCTAATACTTGTCCATTTATATAATAATCATTTAAATTTATCATTGTAATAATAAGAAGGGTATTTATTATAAAAAGAATAAATCCATAAAATTTTTTATTATAACCTAGCTTGCCTCTTTTTATCATATATCCCATTCCTATTAATATTAATATAAATGGAAATATGTAAGCTCCTAAGCCTATTATTGTAAAAAGCAATTTTCTCATACCAGTTCCAAGTATACCACTAGTGTTAGTAAAAAATAGACTGAATATTATAAATATACCAAAGCATATCAATACTACTCCTGCAATATCACTATTTAAAGTTGAATTTTTATTTGAAGTATTATTGTTTTTAACATTTTTTCTTCTGGCCAATGAATTCACCTCCAATTGTTTATTCTACATTTACGTCAAATATCCCTTTATAATATCATTAAATCCATTGTAAATAATATAATATAAATTAACCATAGGTAATTTTCCCTATGGTTGTGTTTGAATAATCTGTTCCAGTTTTTCCAGTGCATCTTTTATACCACCAACATTATCTATTAATCCATAGTTTACCGCCTGAATTCCAATAAGTATAGTACCCATGTCATTTAATAATTCATCACTTTGCATCATCAATTTTTTAATAGTATCTTTATCAATTCTTGAAGTTCTTGAAATAAATTCTATTATCCTCTGCTGCATCTTGTTAAAATATTCAAAAGTTTGGGGTACTCCAATTACAAGACCATTCATTCTTATAGGATGAATAATCATTGTGGCACTAGGAGATATAAAAGAATAATCTGCTGAAGTAGCTAGTGGGACTCCAATAGAATGACCACCACCAATAACCAATGAAACAGTTGGCTTGCTTAAACTTCTAATCATTTCAGCTATAGCCAGCCCAGCTTCCACATCACCGCCAACAGTATTTAAAACTATTAATACACCTTCTATAGTTTTACTTTTCTCTATAGAAACTAATTGAGGAATTACGTGTTCATACTTGGTTGTTTTTGTTTGAGGTGGAAGAACCGTATGTCCCTCAATCTGTCCTATTATAGGTAACACATATATTCTTTCATTTTCTTCAGGTAAATCATTAACTCCCAATTCCTTTATATTTTCAACCTGTTCTTCATTTAATTTTTTTTCATTTTTTTTATCCTTAGTCTTGCCCATAAATATCACTCCCAGTCTATATATATTTTGCACATACTGACTGAAATGTATACATTATTAATGCATATTATAATTGAGACTTTTTTAAATCATTGTATTCTGCATCAATTATTATAGTTCTAGTACCTATTTTTTTTACATACTCCCAGGGTACTTCAAAGAATTCACTTTTATTAAAAAAACTTAGTCCAGATTTATTTTCATTTAAAATTAGTAATTTCATATTTCCATTTTCATCTATAACTATGTCATTATTGGCAAGAACTGAATACTTTTCTCCATCATTAACATTTATAATTTCGTATTTTTCAATTTCACTATATAATTTAATATTTTCCAAAGCATCTTTCAAAATAACCACTCCTTATATAAAAATCATTATAATAAATTATATAAAATTTAATTAAAATTATTCATTTAATAATATCTATAAATATCCTCTAAATTAGAATATAAATAAAATAAATATATATCATTTACTATAATATGTAAAATATAAGACATAATTATTATAAACTGATAATTGCAAATTAATAAGGCAAAAATAAAAAGGCAATTTTGCCCTTCTATTTTAGTTATTCTTTTTTATCCTCGTCTGCTTTAGATTGAACTATAGCATCTTTCCTTGAAAGATTAATTCTACCTTGATTATCTATTTCAGTTACTTTTACTAATATTTCATCTCCTGTAGATACTATATCCTCTACCTTATTTACTCTATTTACATCAAGTTTTGAAATGTGAACAAGGCCTTCTTTTCCTGGTAATATTTCCACAAAAGCTCCAAAATTAGTTATCTTTGTAACTTTCCCAAGATATATATCTCCTGCCTTCACATCTCTAGTAAGATCATCTATCATTTTGAGAGCTTTATTGGCACTTTCACCATCACTAGACATAACAAAAACTTTTCCATCATTATTTATATCTATTTTTACTCCAGTTTCAGCTATAATTTTGTTTATAGTCTTTCCACCAGCACCTATAACATCTCTAATTTTATCTGGATGTATATTTATAGTATAAGCTCTTGGAGCATAAGGAGATAATTCTTCCCTTGGATCTGGAATACATTGTTTTATTTTTTCCAGTATAAAAAGTCTAGCTTTTCTTGCGCCTTTTATAGCCTGACCTATACAATTTTTTGAAAGTCCATGAATTTTTGTATCCACTTGGATAGAAGTTATTCCTTCTTCTGTACCTGCCACCTTAAAATCCATATCTCCAAAAAAATCTTCTAATCCTTGTATATCTGTAATAACTTTTTCTTCTGATAAATCTTCACTAGTTATAAGGCCCATAGCTATACCTGCTGCAGGCCTTTTTATAGGAACTCCTGCATCTAAAAGAGCTAAAGTACTTCCACAAACACTTGCCTGAGAAGTTGAACCATTAGAACTTAAAACTTCTGAAACCAATCTTATTGTATATGGGAATTCCTCTTCTGAAGGAATTAATGGTTCTAAAGCTTTTTCTGCCAGAGCTCCATGACCAATTTCTCTTCTTCCAGGTCCTCTTAATGGTCTAACCTCACCAGTAGAATAAGAAGGGAAATTATAGTGATGCATATATCTCTTTGATTCTTCTGTTCCAAGTCCATCCAAAATCTGAACATCTCCCAGGGCACCTATAGTTGCAACAGTCATAACTTGAGTTAATCCTCTTGTAAACAATCCTGTTCCATGAGTCCTTGGTAATATTCCTACATCACAGCTAATCTTTCTTACCTCATCAAAACTTCTTCCATCTGGTCTTCTTTCTTCATGAAGTAACATATTTCTAACAACTTCTTTTTGTACTGAATATACCACTTCACCTATTTCAGAACTGTTATCTGGATATTTTTCTTCAAATTCTTCTTGAATTTTCTCATTTATATCCTTTAAAATTTCATTTCTTTTGTCTCTATCAGTAATATACATAGCTTCTTTTAACATATCAAAGGCAAAACTTTTTACATCCTCTTCTATATTTTTATCCACTTTATGCAATACAGGTTCAACTTTTTCCTTACCAAACTGCTTCATTGCCTCTTCTTGGAACGCAACAATTTCCTGGCAAGCATTAAATCCAAACTCTATAGCATTTATCATTACATCCTCTGGTATTTCATTTCCACCTGCTTCAATCATCATTACTCTTTCTTTTGTAGCACAAACAGTTAGATTTAATACACTTTTTTCTCTTTCTTCCTCAGTAGGATTTAATATAAATTTATCTTCAATCATTCCCACAGATACAGTTCCTACTGGTGTAGTGAATGGAATAGATGATAGACATAGTGCCATTGATGCACCGTTCATAGCTAATATATCCGGAACATTATCTTGATCAACAGATACTACTGTACACACAATTTGAACATCATTTCTATAGCCTTTAGGAAAAAGTGGTCTTAAAGGTCTATCTATAGCTCTAGCATGTAATATAGCTTTTTCTGATGGTTTACCTTCTCTTTTTATAAAGCCTCCAGGTATTTTACCTACTGAATATAACCTTTCTTCATATTCAACACTTAGTGGAAAAAAATCTATTCCATCTCTAGGGGCTTCTGAAGCATTAGCATTTACTAAAATAACCGTTTCACCATAGCTCATAAAAATAGCACAATCTGAAAGCATACCTATTTTTCCAAATTCCACCTTCATCTTTCTGCCAGCCACAGTGGCTTCAAGTACATGATTCATACATTTACCTCCTTTAATAAATAGTAATGTATATTATATATTATTGTAATAATTAAAAATTTATATGTAACAATGACACTTAAAATAATAGAGCGGTTTAAACCGCTCTACTAGATTACTTTCTTAATCCAAGTTTTTTAATAATAGTACGATATCTTTCAATATCTTTCTTAGTTAAGTAATTTAGAAGACCTCTTCTTTGACCTACCATCATAAGAAGACCTCTTCTTGAATGAAAATCCTTTTTATGAATTTTCAAATGCTCATTTAAATGATTTATTTTCTCAGTTAATAGAGCTATTTGTACTTCTGGAGAACCAGTATCTCCCTCATGTCTGCCATATTCTTTAATAATAGTTTCTTTTGTTAATTTATCCATTAATGTTGACACCTCCAAATATTATCCCCTTACACCAAGAATATCGTCGGTCAATCAATAATCTTAGAAAAAGGTTACTACACTAAATTATAACAAATTAAAATTGAAATGTAAATAATTTTTACAGTTTAATTTCAATATTTCTCAAATCTGCAAATTTTTTATCTCTTTCCAGTTGCTTTTTTAGTTCCTCTAAGGAATTAAATTTTTTTTCTTCTCTTATCCTATCTATAAAGTATACCTTAATATTTTTATTATATATATTGTCATCAAAATTCAATATATGAGTTTCTATAGTCAATTCATTTTCACCAACAGTAGGATTTGTACCTATATTGGTTATACCTTTGTACACTTTGTTTTCATATTTGACTAAAGTGTAGTAAACTCCACCTTTAGGTATGACAAAATCTTTATTATAATCTAAATTTGCCGTAGGGAATCCAATAGTTCTACCTAGTCTTTTTCCATACATTACTTTTCCTTTAAGCATATATGGTTTTAATAGCATATGATTTACATCCTCTATTTTTCCTTCACTAATAGCAGTTCTTATTCTAGTACTACTTATAACATTGTCATTATATTCAATAGGATTTATTACATATAATTTAAAATTATATATTTCACTAAATTTCTTTAACAGCTCAACATCACCAAGATTTTTATTGCCAAATCTATAATTAAATCCCACTACAATACCTACTGGATTATAACATTTAATCATACTAGTTACAAAATCTTCCGGAGACATTTTCATTATTTCTTGATTAAACAAAGCAAAATTTACCAAATCAATACCCAGTTCATCTAAAATTTCCGCTTTAGTGTCATTATCCATAATAAGTTTAGGAACTTTAGTTTTATCTATTATTGTTAAAGGATGATTTCCAAAAGTATTCACCATGCTTTTGGAATTATTGTTTGATTTTGACAATTTCAAAACTTTATTAATTAAAGTCATGTGTCCTTTATGGAGACCATCAAAGCTTCCCAAAGCTATAAAAGTATTGTATTTTAATTTCATCTTAAAATTATCCTGTAAAATAATCATATCTTATTTACTCCTAAATTAATAATTTAACCAGCTTAAATCCAGCTTCATTTTTTGTACCTATGCCAATAAATTTATCATTTTTTAAATAAGTTCTGAATAATTCTCCTTTAGGAATATGATCTATTAATAAAGGATTTTTAATTATAACTCCATTCACAAGCAATTTTTCTAAACTTTTATCAAAAGATAATTCTCTATATTTACTTAGAGAATTATCCATAGGAATTAAATAATCTTTTATATTTTCTTCAGTTAAACGATCTATATTAACTGAATTATCTTTTGTAAAAATGCCTGTAGCGGTTCTTTCTAAAGACCACATTAGAGCGCCACAGCCAAGTTTTAATCCTATATCATTACAAAGGCTTCTTATATAAGTTCCCTTTGAGCATTTTATCCTAAAATAAACGTAAGGTATTGAAATATTTGTAATAACTATATCAAATATAGTTATCTGCCTGCTCTTTCTTTCTATTTCAATTCCCTTTCTAGCTAAATCATACAATCTTTTTCCATTTACTTTTAAAGCTGAATACATGGGAGGAATCTGTTCTATTGTTCCTTGAAAAGATTTTACAGTATTAATTATATCCTTTTCAGCTATATTTACACAATTATTTTCAATTATAGAACCCTCTTTATCATAAGTATCACTTGTAACGCCAAGCTTCAAAGCAGCATCATATACTTTAAAATCATCCATAATATAATCTACAAGTTTAGTAGCTTTTCCAATACAAATAGGTAGTACTCCCGTAGCTAAAGGATCCAATGTCCCCGTGTGACCAACCTTTTTAATTTTACTCAATTTACGTACAATTCTTACTACATCAAAAGAGGTCATATCAGCTTTTTTGTACACATTTAAAATACCGTCCATTTATATCAACTCTTTTTCTAATTCTTTAAGCAATATTTTTTCCACTTCTTCAATAGGAGCGTCCAGCTTAAGTCCAGCTGCTCTTATATGCCCCCCGCCGCCAAATTTTTCTGCAACTTTTCTTACATCAACATAGTTTTTAGATCGCAAACTAACTTTAACTCCATCCTCTGTCTCTTTTAATAATATTGCGATTTCTACAGAGACAATTTTTAATCCAATAGAAATGAGATCAGCACTATCACATTCTTTTACTCCGACTTTAGAAAGCATATCCTCCGTAAGTTTCATAATACAGATATCTTTACTATCATTAGTATATAAACTGTCAATGACCAGTCCTTGAAGTTTTATAATTTCAATTTTTTTATTATCAAATATTTTTCTATGAACAGAACTAAAATCAAGACCTGTATTTATTAACTCACCTGCAATTAGGTGAGTATTATAAGTAGTATTTGAATGTCTAAAAGAACCTGTATCTGTTAAAATTGATGTATATATACATTCAGCAATTTTAGTATCTATATCGATTTTCATTTCGGTAAGTATTCTATAAATTATTTCTCCTACCGAAGCTGCTTTAGTATCTACATAATTTATATCTCCATAATAATCATTAGACAGATGATGATCTATATTTATAACAATAAAGTTTCTATTATCTAACTTCACATCACAATTTAATCTCTCAACATTTCCACAATCCAAGGTTACTAAACAATCAGCATTAGAAGGTATTTCTTTTAAATTACCATCTATTTCGTTACTTAAACTTAAAAAAGAAAAATTTTCTGGAATAGCTTCTTTGGATACTATAAAAATATTTTTATTAATTGATCTCAGACCATTAATTAAAGCTAAAGAACTTCCCAAAGAATCACCATCTGGTGATTGATGAAAAGTAACAAAAATTTTATTACTTTTCATCAATATATTAATAATTCTATCAATTGTCATCTTCTGTTGTCTCCTTTATCTTTTGGAGAATAGAATCTATATGCATACCTTGTTCAATAGAATTATCAAGTTCAATAATTATTTCAGGAGTCAATCTCAAACTTACTTTGTGCCCTACTTCTCTTCTTATAAATCCCGCACTTTTTTTGAGAATATTCAAGCTTTCATTTTTCACATTATCATCACCAAGTATGCTTACAAATACCTTAGCATATCTTAAATCCTTAGTAACATCAACTTTAGTAACACTTATAAGGGTATTAAGTCTTGGATCTTTTATATCATTTTGAATAATACTACTAACAGCTTTTTTTACTTCTTCATTAATCCTTCCACTTCTGTATTTAACCATAGAACTCTCTCCCTTTACATTATAATTCTTTAGCTTTTATTTCCTCCATAGCAAAAACTTCTAGAATATCGCCTTCTTTTATGTCATTGAATTTTTCTATTGTAAGACCACATTCATAACCAGCAGCTACTTCTTTAACATCATCTTTAAATCTCTTAAGAGATCCAAGTTCTCCTTCAAGAATAACTATACCGTCTCGTATAATTCTGATACTACTGTTTCTTGTTATTTTTCCGTCTAATACATAACATCCCGCAACTGTACCTATACTTGATATCTTATACACCTGTCTAATTTCAACTTTACCCAATATAACTTCTTTAAACTCTGGCTCAAGCATACCTATCATTGCTGATTTGATATCATCCAGTGCATTATATATTATTCTATAAGTTTTTATATCTACATCTTCTTTTTCAGCTGCAGTGGTAGCATTTGTATCAGGCCTTACATTAAATCCAATTATTATAGCATTAGATGCACTGGCAAGAGTTACATCTGTTTCAGTTATAGCACCAACCGCTCCATGAATAACTCTTACTTTTACAGAATCTGTAGAAAGTTTTTCAAGAGATTGTTTCAAAGCTTCAATTGATCCTTGTACATCTGCCTTAATAATAATATTAAGTTCTTTAACCTTACCTTCTTGTATCTGATTATATAAATCTTCTAAAGATACTTTGTGATTTGAATTTAAAGAAGCTGTTCTAAGCTTTTCTTTTCTCTTTTCAGACATATTTCTTGCAGTTTTTTCATCTCGTATTACATTAAATTTGTCTCCAGCAGAAGGAACGTCTGAAAGTCCAAGTATTTCAACAGGTATTGAAGGTCCTGCTTTCTTTATCTTTCTTCCATTATCATCAAACATAGCTCTTATTCTTCCATAAGTTGATCCTACTAATATAGAATCCCCCACATGAAGAGTACCATTTTGAACTAAAAGAGATGCAACAGGTCCTCTACCTTTGTCAAGTTTTGATTCAATTACAGCTCCTTTAGCTTTTCTATTTGGATTTGCTTTCAACTCTTGAACTTCAGCTGTTAATATTATCATTTCAAGTAAATTATCTATACCCTCTTTGGTTCTAGCTGAAACTGGCACACATATAGTGTCTCCACCCCAATCTTCCGGAACAAGCCCATGTTCAGTAAGTTCTTGTTTAACCTTATCAGGATTAGCTCCAGGTTTATCAATTTTATTTATAGCAACAATTATAGGTACATTTGCTGCTTTACAATGGTTTATAGCTTCTTTAGTCTGAGGCATTATACCATCATCTGCTGCAACTACTAGTATAACTATATCTGTAATTTGAGCACCTCTAGCTCTCATGGCTGTAAAAGCTTCATGTCCAGGTGTATCAAGAAATGCTATTCTTTCATTATTTATATTCACCACATAAGCACCAATATGCTGTGTAATTCCACCTGCTTCAGTTTCTGTTACCTTAGCTTTTCTAATAGCATCCAGTAATGAAGTTTTACCGTGATCAACATGACCCATTACAGTAACAACAGGTGGTCTTTTTTCCAACAATTCATCATCATCTGCTTCACTGTCAATTTCAGTAAATTCACTTTCATTATCTTCTTCTTTAGGCATAGCAATGGCATTAAATTTTTCACACAATTTTTCAGCAGTTTCAAAATCTATCTCTTGATTTATAGCTGCCATAACTCCCATAAACATTAGCTGTTTAATTACCTCTGCTGTTGGTTTGCTTAATTTTTCAGATAGTTCTTTTACTGTTATAGTTTTATCTATTTCTATAATAATCTCTTCTTCGCTGGCTTCTTCTTTAGAATCTTTATTTGATTGCTGTTCCATCTTTTTATTCTTGTTCTTTTTATGCTTTATTTCCTTTATGCTGTCATTGAGAATTTCTTCATATTCTTCAACTATATCTTCTTTTTTTGCTACAGCACTTTCTGCAATATCCTGTTTTTCATTATCTGCAAAAAATTCTTTAATAAGTTCAGCATCTTCATCATCTATAGTACTCATATGATTTTTCACTTCTATACTGAACTCCTCTAGAAGTAAATTTATTAAATCTTTACTAGAAATATCTAACTCTTTTGCCAACTCATGAACTCTTATTTTTGACAAATCAGTCACCCCCGATTATATTTTTTCCTGCCACAATTCTAAAAGTTTTCTACTCATATTTTCATCAGTAACGCACAATATATTTATTTCCGGTCTTCCTAAAGCACTACCAAGTTCTTCTTTAGTAAAATCTTCAATAACTTTTACATTAAATCTATCAGCATATGTATTAAATTTATCTTTTGTATTTAAAGAAGCATTTATTGATATTATTATAAGTTTAGAACCTCCAGCCTTTATTGTATCCTCAGCTTTATTATAACCTTCTTTTAATTTTCCTGCTTTTTTTGCAAGACCTAGAAATTTTAAAAATTTATCCTTCTCCATTTATAATTTCATCCTTTAGCCTTGAATAAATTTCATCACTAATATCTGTTTCAAGACTTTTATTAAGCCTTTTTGCTCTTACTGATTTTTCAAGGCAGTCTATATGCTTACAAATATAGGAACCTCTTCCAGGTTTCTTACCTGTAAAATCTATAGAAACCTCTCCCTCTTTATTTCTAACAATTCTTATTAATTCTTTCTTAGGTTTCATTTCCATACATCCAGTACACATTCTCTTAGGTATTTTTTTTATAACCATAGTACTAAACACCTCTATTCTTCAATAGAATTTTCAATACTTTCAGCTTGAACTCTATTTTTAATGTCTATCTTCCATCCAGTTAGTTTAGCTGCAAGTCTTACATTCTGACCTTCTTTACCTATTGCCAATGAAAGCTGTCCTTCATCTACAATAACTTTTGCATTTTTATTTTCTTCGTCAATAGATACATCAATCACCTTTGCCGGACTTAATGCATTAGCTATATATTCCTCTGGCAGTTTGCTCCATTTGATAATATCAATTTTTTCATTTTTTAATTCATCCACGATATTTTGAACTCTTATTCCTTTAGTTCCAACACAGGCGCCCATAGGATCTACATTTTCATCATTTGAGTATACTGCTATTTTAGTTCTGGATCCAGCTTCTCTAGATATAGATTTTATTTCAACTATTCCTTCATATATTTCAGGAACCTCTAATTCAAATAATCTCTTTACTAGTCCTGGATGAGTTCTTGAAACTACCACCTGAGCACCTTTTGTAGTGTTTTTTACTTCTACTATATATAATTTTATCTTAGTATTATATATATAATCCTCGCCAGGTATTTGCTCATTAGGAGTCAATATGGCCTCAATTTTACCAAGATCAACAAGCACATTTCCCTTATCTTTTCTTATGACAGTACCTGTAATAATATCAAATTCCTTTTCAGAAAATTCATTATATATTATACTTCTTTCAGCTTCTTTAATCCTTTGAACAACAACTTGTTTTGCTGACTGAGCAGCTACTCTTCCAAAAGTTTTTGGTGTAACCTCCACATCCACTAAATCTCCTAATTGATATCTAGGATTCTTAATTTTAGCGTCTTCTAAAGATATTTCATTTATATCATCAAATACTTTTTCCACTACAGTTTTTTGAGAATAAACACGAATATCTCCATTTTCTCTATCCATAGTAACTTTTACATTGTGTGCATTTTCCGCTATTTTAGCATAATTTTTCTTATATGCAGCAACTAATGCATCTTCAATTGTAGAAAATAGTAAATCTTCACTTATACCTTTTTCTTTAACAATTTCTCTTAATGCACCAATAAATTCTTCATTCATTTTTAATCCTCCTCAAGCTCCCCTTTTAAACTAACTCTATCAATACTACTTCTTGGTACTGTTAAATCAATGTTTTTATTTTTTATAGTAATACCGTCAGAGTTAAATTTAACAAGTTTTCCATCTAATTTTCTTTTTCCTTTATATAACTTATTTAAATCCAAATTAATATTTGAATTTATATATTTCTCTAAATGTTCATCTGTAAAAAGAGTCCTAAATATACCTGGAGAGGATACTTCTAAGTAATAGCTTTCTGGAATCGGATCTTCCTCATCTAAAATTTCACTTATTCTCCTGCTTACTTTCTCACAATCGTCTAGTCCAATACCATTTTTACTATCTATATATACTCTAAGATAATTTTCACCGTCTTCTTCTACAAACTCTAAATAATAAAATTCATATCCTAAGTCTATAACTAATGGTTTAAACAAACCTATAAGATTATTAATTAAAGTTTCTTTGTCCAATTAATCTCCCTCCTTTATGAATATCTTCTGCATTTTTGATATATTTATCCTATAAATGGAATACATAATTTAATACTAATGAAAAACGCAACCATAGTTGCGTTACAAATAGAAAGAGCGGGTTTTTTATCCCACTCTTTTGCAAAAAAATATAAGTAAAAGATTACCTCTAGTTATTTTATCATAACAAATTATTAATTTCAACAAAAAATTACTATAGGTAATCAGAAGCAATTTCAGCCAAGGAATTTATTTGTACTCAAGATAATAATTCCACAATCTTGTTAATCCAACTTATTTATTTCCTTTATAAGTTCTTCTACAAGTAAGTCTTCTCTTACTTTCTTTATAACTTTACCTTTTTTAAATATAAGGCCTTCTCCTTTTCCTCCAGCTATACCAATGTCGGCCTCCCGTGCCTCCCCAGGTCCATTTACTACACATCCCATAACAGCCACCTTTATATTTTTATCACAATTACGCAATCTTTCTTCTACTTCTTGTGCAATTTTTATAAGGTCAATTTGTGTTCTTCCACAAGTAGGGCAGGAAATAAATTGAATTCCCTTAGATAAATATCCAGCTGCCCTTAGTATTTCTTTACCAACTCTAATTTCTTCAGCAGGGTCTCCAGTTAAAGAAACTCTTATAGTATCTCCAATACCTTCACATAAGAGAGTGCCTATACCTACACTTGATTTTATAGTACCTCTCCATACAGTTCCCGCCTCCGTTACACCTACATGTAATGGATAGGCTATCTTTTCTGATATTTTTCTATAACTATCAATCATCATCATTACATTAGAAGATTTTATTGATATTACTATATCATCAAAATTTATATTTTCCAGTATGTTTACGTGATTTAATGCACTTTCTACTAATGCATCTGCACATACCTTCTTGTATTTATTTAATAGATTTTTTTCAAGAGAACCAGAATTGACTCCTATCCTAATTGGAATATTTTTTTCTCTAGCAGCCTTAGCCACTGCTTTAACCTTATCTACGTTTCCAATATTTCCCGGATTTATTCTAAGTGCAGAAACACCATTTTCTATGGACTTTAACGCTAATCTATAATCAAAATGTATGTCTGCTACTAAAGGTATATGTATTCTATTAACAATAGTTTTTATGGCATCAGCAGCCTCTTCATCTGGTACTGCACATCTAACTATATCACAGCCTTCTTCTTCTAATTTTAAGATTTGATTTACAGTATCTTCTATATTCCTCGTATCTGTATTTGTCATGGATTGAACTGTTATTCTATTACTACCACCTATATATATATTACCCACTTTGACACTCTTGGTATTTACTCTCTTCATTTGTATCAACTCCTAAAAATTCACAGGAAAAACTATATCCTTTATAATTATAAGCACCATAAAAGCCATTAATATACTAAATCCTATTGTATTTATAATTCCTATTTTATTTTCATCCACTGGTTTACCTGTTATAATTTCATACAAACATATTAGAACATAACTTCCATCCAATGCCGGAAATGGTACCAAATTGAGTATTCCCAGTTGGGAACTCAAAAATGCCACTATTGTTAAAAGGGGTATAATTCCTGCTATAGCTGCTTGACGAGTTATTTTTATTATAGTAACAGGTCCTCCTACATCATTTAATGAAGCACCTCCTGTAAATATTATTTTAAAGCTCAAAAATACCTGTTTTATAATGGACACAGTCTCTTTAAATCCATAGACAATAGATTGAGAAATAGTAGGTGCACTAACAATTTCAGGATATATTCCAACTATACGCCTATTAGTTCCCTCTTCTTTAATAGTATCTAAAGTATATCCTTTTAATTCACCATTCTGATTAACAGTTAAATTAATAGGATTGTCTTTTGCAAGGGCTACACCCATGGAAAAATCTTCCCATGTAAGTATTCTCATGCCATTTATTTTTACCAATTGATCTCCAGTTTTTAAACCAGCCTTGGCAGCAGGAGCATCTGGTACTAATTTATTAACAGTAGGCAGAGCAAATCCTCCAATACCTCCTATTATGCAGTACAATACTACAGCCAGTATAAGATTCATAATAGGACCGGCAATTACTATACTTAGTCTTTGTAATGGTGATTTATTGTTAAAGGCACCAGGGTCATCACTTTTTTCTTGATCTCCCAGCATTTTTACATATCCACCAAAAGGCAATATTCTAATAGAATACTGAGTGTTTTTACCTTTAATTCCAAATAATTTAGGTCCCATTCCTATAGCAAATTCTTCTACTACAACACCATTAAGTTTTGCCAACGTAAAATGTCCAAGTTCATGTATTAAAATCAGTATACCAAAAGCAACTATTGCAGCTATAACGTACAAAAATATCCCTCCTAAATATTATACTTTCTATTTATATAATTTCTCACTCTTATATCAGTATTTAAAATCATATCAATATCTACTTCTTTAAAATATTCAAATTGATCTAGTGAATCTTCTATAATTTCCTGTATTTGAAGAAATTTAATCTTGTTCTGTAGAAATAATTCTACAGCTATTTCATTAGAAGCATTCAAAATAGTAGGTAAATTGCCACCTTTTTTACCAACTTCATAAGCCAATCTCAAGCATCCAAATGTTTCCATGTCCGGTTTTTCAAAAGTCAATTTTTCAAGTTTGTAAAAATCCAATTTATCTATTATCCTCTTTCCTCTATTAGGATAATTTAATGCATATTGTATTGGAAGTCTCATATCAGTAGTAGCCATTTGCGAAATTACAGTTCCATCACAGTATTCAACCATTGAATGAATTATACTCTGTGGATGTATAACTACATCAATATCTTCATAGGGAATATTAAATAACCAATGAGCTTCTATCACTTCAAGACCTTTATTCATTAAAGTAGATGAATCAATAGAAATTTTATTTCCCATGTGCCATTTAGGATGTTTAAGTGCATCATTAGGAGCTATTTCCCTAAGTTCCTGTTTATTCTTTCCTCTAAAGGGACCACCGGAAGCAGTAAGTAATATTTTACTTATATCACTTTTATTATTACCATTAATACATTGGAATATTGCACCGTGTTCTGAGTCTACAGGCAATATTTTTGATCCATATTTTATTGATTCATTTATTACTATATCACCAGCAACCACAAGAGTTTCTTTATTTGCCAAAGCTATATTTTTACCTGCCCTTATAGCATTAATCGTAGGAATCAGCCCTACCATTCCAACAACAGAAGTTACAACTATATCAACTTCTTTTAATGTTACTGCAGTACTTAGTCCTTTAAATCCAGTTAATACTTCTACATCTTTATTATTTTCAATACAATATTTCTTTACTTTTTTCGCAGAAATATCGTCCATTAACACTACTATTTTAGGATTGAAATCTTTTATTATATCTATAATTTTAGCATGATTGTTATTTGCTGTTGCGGCTAACAATTTAAAATTTTTTCTATCATTTTTTATTACATCCAAAGTTTGTGTTCCTATTGAACCTGTAGCACCTAATATTGCAACATTTTTCAAAAAAATCTCTCCCTACTATGAAAAAATAATTTCTTTTACAGTCAAAACATATATTGGTGCCATAATAAAACCCACTATACCAAATACTTTTCCACCTATATATATTGATATAATTAGCAGTAATGGATGTATTTGAAGTTTTGTACTCATAAATCTAGTCTCCATTATCTGCCTGTTAAATTGAAGTAATATATATAGAAATATTAATCCTACCGCTATTATGTATTGTTTTAAATAAAATTTATAAACTATTAAAGGCAAGAATATTAATATAGTTCCAACATAAGGTAATATATCCAAAACACCACATAATATTCCTAAAAAGATAGCACTATCAATTTCTAAAATGAGAAATCCAAAAATAGTTTGTATAGTAGTAAGTAACACTAATTTGACTTCAACAGAAATCATTTTCTTTATATCTTGCATTTTTTTACTTATTAATATTAATTTTTCTCTTGTTAATAATCCTTCAGCACTTTTTACTATAACATATTTATCCACTAAAATAAAGTAAACAGATATATTACTGATAAAATACGAAAAGACACCATCAGTAGTATATATAGCCCCTTGCCTAAGTACTACGCTATAAAAATTATTAATCAATAATGATTTAGCTTTTTCAATAATCTCATTAACTCTAAAATATTTTTCAATTCCAATTCCGTTATCCACATTATTTAAAGTAAAATCTGCAAAAAAATTTGAAATTAAATATTTTATCTTTTCAAATATAAAATTACCACTGTAAATAATGATTATAAAAAACAAAATATTTATAAATATAATTGTTATAATTGCATTCAATCTTTTACTGAAAAATTTGTGTTTACACATGAAATTATAAATTGGATTAGCAAATATCAGTAGTATTACAATACTTAAAAAGGGCTTGAAATAATTTTTTATAATTATAGTTACAATTACAAATATAATTAAAAGTATTAGAGAATTAAATAATTTTTTATATTTTTCGTACAAAATCACATCTCCATATTATTACTATATACAATAAATAAAAATTAATATATAGATATACAATCCATAATTAAATATTTAATAAGCTTGGATAACTTTAACTAAAAAGTCTAATTGGATATCTATATAATAAAATTAATCTTCATTTATCTATAAAATATATCTTCTATAATATTTTATATTGTAATTTAAATTATAGAACTAAAATTATATATATTTAAAATTATATATAAAAAGAAATAAAGACAATAAATCTTTATTCCTTTTTAATTGAATGAATGCATCAATATTATATATTTAAAATAAAACTTATATATAGATAAACTATAGCAGCAGAAAATAATATACTATCAAATCTGTCCAGTATCCCACCATGCCCTGGTATTAATTGGCTATAATCTTTAACCCCAACATATCTCTTAATAGAAGAAGCAGTTAAATCTCCAAGCTGCGAAAATATTCCACATAGCAATCCAATTAATACATAATTATATATATGAATATTTATTATATTCATACCAGCAGCATATTTATTTATTAATACCCCAAATATAACACAAGCTATAATGCTCCCCAGTAATCCTGCTATAGATCCTTCTATAGTCTTTTTAGGACTAACTTTAGGGCACAATTTATTTTTCCCAAAATATTTACCTCCATAATATGCTGTAGTATCACATATCCATGAAGCTAACGGTACAAGCCACACCAAATATTTACCTACAAGTATTTTACTATTCATAAAATCAAAAGTCTTCATATTTATAAGTACTATAAAACTAAAGAATATAGAAATGTACATAAAACCTAATATAGTTATTGCAATATCTATAAAATTATATTTTGTATCAAGTACAGGTATACAAAACATTACAATTAATCCCAATGTAAATAATAATATTATGTATTTAAATTGTAAATTATTATTAAGTAAAATATAGTATATAATGCACAATAAATATCCTATTATAGCTATAGGATTGAAGTCCTTTTCTTTTACTACATTATAAAATTCATGCATAGCCATAAGCGATAAAATCAACATTAAAATCCTCAGGTAGACTCCACCTAAAAACAAGAATACTATAAGTGGAGCTAAAATTAAAGCTCCTATGTATCTTTTGTTCATAAATTACACCTCTACTTTATTCCTCCAAATCTTCTATGCCTAAGCTGATAATCTTTTATTGCCTGATGAAGATCTTCTTTACTAAAATCAGGCCATTTTACATTAGTATACCAAAATTCAGAATAAGCACATTGCCAAAGCATAAAATTGCTTAATCGCTGTTCTCCGCTAGTTCTTATTATAATATCTGGATCTGGACTATCTTTTGTATATAAATACTGATTAAACATATTTACATCTATATTATCAACATCTTCTTTAGAAATATTACCTGCATTATACTCTTTAAACAAATTTTTTACTGCATTTAATATTTCATGTCTGCCACCATAATTTAAAGCTAGATTCAATACCATTCCACTATTATTTTTTGTTTCTTCCATAGATTCCTCTAATACTTGTATACAAATATTGGGTAATTTCGATATATCTCCAATTGTCTTTATAATAACATTATTTTTATTTAGCTCACTTAATTGTTTTCTCAAATACTCAACTAAAAGTTTCATCAAGGTATTTATTTCTTCTGGTGGTCTATTCCAATTTTCTGTAGAAAAAGCATATAAAGTTAAATATTTAATACCCAAATCACTAGCTTCTTTTACAATTTTATTTAAATTTTCTACTGCAACCTTATGTCCAAAACTTCTAGGAAGATTCCTTTCTTTTGCCCATCTTCCATTGCCATCCATAATTATAGCAACATGTTTTGGAATATTATTATAATTTAATTCATCTTTTTTTTCTATATTATTTTTATTGTTTTTTTCTTTTGATTCTAAAAATTTCCACATATAACTCACTCCATCCCCACATTTTTAGTTAATGAATAAATATACTAATAAAAAATGTCCCACTATAGTTATACAATAATTAAACGTTAATTTAAAGTATAAAAATTTCTAAACCTATATAGAGTTTAAATATGGTATTTATAAAGCTATAATAAGCTCAATAATAAAATGCCACTATATAGGAATTACAGATTCAATTTAAGTACATGACATTTTATCATATAAAATTCATCTTATCAATAAAACCTGCGAATTCGCAGGTTTTTAATGATAAATGTTATATGGACATTAAATCTTTTTCTTTTTTATCTACTATCTCATCTATGTTTTTAATATAGCTATCTGTCTTTTTTTGTACATCATCTTCAGCTTTTTTTACTTCATCTTCCGTTATAGTATTATCTTTCTTTAACGCTTTAATTTTATCATTTGCATCTCTTCTTACAGATCTAATAGCAACCTTTCCATCTTCACCAGCCTTTTTTACAGATTTTACAATATTTTTTCTGGTTTCCTCTGTAAGTTCTGGTATTACAAGTCTAATTACAGAACCATCATTGGATGGATTTAATCCCAAATTAGACATAAGTATAGCCCTTTCAATATCTTTTATTGCAGATTTATCATAAGGTTGAATTAATAAAACCCTAGCTTCTGGTGCAGATACATTTGCAAGTTGATTTAAAGCTGTAGAACTTCCATAGTATTCAACCTGTATTCTATCTAACATAGCAGGATTTGCTCTACCAGCTTTCATAGAAGCAAGTTCATTTTTTAAAACAGAGATAGTCTTGTTCATTTTTTCTTCAGCAACATTAATAATATCTTTTATCATATAAAATTCTCCTTTTATTATTTAGTTACTAATGTACCAATTTTCTCACCAGTAATAGCTCTTTTTATATTACCTGGCATATCTAAGCCAAAGACTAAAATTGGAATATTATTATCCATACATAAAGATGTAGCGGTAGAATCCATAACCTGTAATCCTCTTTCTAATACATCCATATAAGTAAGATTATCAAATTTAACAGCATCATTATATTTTTTAGGGTCTTTATCATAAACCCCATCTACTTTTTTAGCTAATAATATAAGATCAGCTTCTATTTCAGCTGCTCTTAAAGCTGCTGTGGTATCTGTTGAAAAATATGGATTTCCCGTACCTGCACCAAAGATAACTACTCTTCCCTTTTCTAAATGTCTCATAGCCCTTCTTCTTATAAAAGGTTCTGCAATCTCTTTCATTTCTATAGCTGTTTGAACTCTCGTATATACGCCTATACTTTCTAATGAATCCTGTAATGCCATTGCATTTATACAAGTGGCAAGCATTCCCATATAATCTGCAGTAGTCCTATCCATATCTTCACCTTGTCTGCCACGCCATATATTTCCGCCTCCAACTACAGCTCCGACCTCTATACCCATTTTTACAATTTCTTTAATTTCCTCTGCAATTCTCTTTGCTACTTGAAAATCTATACCATATCCATTTTCTCCAGCTAAGGCTTCACCAGATAATTTTAACATTATTCTTTTATATTTTACAGATTCCATTTTATAATATACCTCCAAACTTGCTAGTTTAAACTCTTATTTATCTGATGACTAACCACTGCAAATTATTTCCTATATGTATTATAAATAAAACAGCGGAAGGTTATTAGATAACTCATTTAATTTTATGATATTTAACCCCCATATACTTCTTTGGAAGTTCTCTTATAAAATTTAATTACTTTAAAAAAAGAGAACACGCAGTGTTCTCTTTTTTATTTACCCTGCTGCATTTGTCTTTGAACTTCTTCAGCAAAATTTTCCTCTACTTTTTCAATACCTTCTCCTCTTTCAAATCTTGTAAATGCTTCTATAGCTACAGGAGCACCTATTTCCTTAGATTTCAATTGAAGGAGTTTTGCAATTGTCAAATCTGAATCTTTAACCCAAACCTGATCTACAAGACAAACTTCTTTAAGATATTTTTTAATTCTACCTTCAACCATTTTGTCAACAATTTTTTCAGGTTTTCCTTCATTTAAAGCTTGAACTCTATAGATTTCTCTTTCACTATTTAAAGTCTTAGTATCCACTTGATCTTCATTTAAGAAAAGAGGATTAGCAGCTGCTATTTGCATACATATATCTTTTGACAATTCTGAAAGTATATCACTTTCCTTTTCACAAGATAGTTTAACTAATACTCCGATTCTTCCACCACCATGGATATAACTTTCAACTATACCTTCAGCTACATTATACTTAATAAATCTTCTTACATTCATATTTTCGCCTAATTTAGCTATCAATGCTGTAAGCGTATCCTTAAGATTTGATCCACTATTATCTATATATTTTTCATTTAATAATTCTTCTACAGTAGTTGCTGATGTTGTTGCTGCCATTTTAGCAACATTATTTGCTAATGCTACAAACTCTTCATTTGCTGAAACAAAATCTGTTTCGCAATTAACTTCAACTATAGCACCTGATTTTTTATCGTCACTTAAATATGTAACGACTAATCCTTCTGCTGCTACTCTGCCTGCTTTCTTAGCTGCTGCTGCCAAACCTTTTTCTCTTAGGATTTCAATAGCCTTATCAATATCACCATTTGACTCAGTTAAGGCTTTTTTACAAGCCATCATTGCAGCTCCTGTTCTATCTCTTAATTCTTTAACCATACTTGCAGAAATCATTGTTATTCCTCCGATCATTTTATCTTTCTAACAGATTTCTAAGCATCATTTGGAATTTGCTTCCACCTGATGCTTAGAACCACTAAATTCAAAATAATATTTTATTATTATCCTAAACACTTAGTACAAATAGCTAATAACCTATATTAATATATTTGTATAAAAATTACTCAGCTAATTGTTCTCCCTGTCTTCCTTCTATAACAGCATCAGCAATCTTAGCTGTTATTAATTTAACCGCTCTAATAGCATCGTCATTACCAGGTATTACATAATCGACTTCATCTGGATCACAGTTAGTATCTACAATAGCTACTACTGGTATTCCAAGAATTTTAGCTTCGGAAATAGCATTTTTTTCTTTTCTTGGATCTACTACAAATAAAGCTCCTATTTTATCTTGAATCATTTCTCTGATTCCTCCAAGATTTTTAACTAGCTTTTCTTCTTCATTTTTTAAATTAATAACTTCTTTTTTAGGTAAGACTTCAAAAACTCCGTCCTCTTCCATCTTCTGGATTTCTCCAAGTCTATTTATTCTTGTCTTGATTGTTTTAAAGTTAGTTAACATTCCACCTAACCATCTATTATTTACAAAATGCATACCACATCTTACTGCTTCATCCTGAATTGCTTCTTGTGCTTGTTTTTTTGTACCTACAAACAATACATCTTTACCTTCTTCAGATATACTTTTTATGAATTCATAAGATTCATCAACTTTTTTCACTGTTTTTTGTAGGTCTATAATATATATACCATTTCTCTCTGTGAAAATATAAGGAGCCATTTTAGGGTTCCATCTTCTTGTTTGATGTCCAAAGTGAACACCAGCTTCTAATAATTGTTTCATTGATATAACTGCCATAATTTTACCTCCTAGGTTTTTACCTCCATTATCTTCATATCTGCAAGTTACCCAAAGGCACCAGCTCACAAATTAGACAATGTGTGTATTTTTTACTTTTGTAAGTATACCACATAGTATTTTCATATTCAACATTTTTTATAAAATACTTTTTCTAAAAAGCAAAAATAATTAGAATAACTAAAGTTATTCTAATTATTTTATCTTCTTTAATTCATCTAATAATTTATCATTTAATATTTTAATATGTGTGCCTTTCATACCTAATGATCTTGATTCAATAACACCAGCACTTTCAAACTTCCTAAGTGCATTTACTATAACACTTCTAGTTATGCCTACCTTGTCTGCAATTTTTGAAGCAACTAGCAACCCCTCTGTTCCATCTAATTCATTAAAAATATGTTCTACCGCTTCCAATTCAGAGTAAGACAAGGTTCCAATAGCTAATTGAACTACTGCTTTCTTTCTAGCTTCATATTCAATTTCATCATGCTTTGATCTTAATATCTCAAGACCCACTATAGTAGAACTATATTCAGCTAAAACTATATCATCATCATCAAATTTTTCATTAAATTTTGCAAGAACCAACGTTCCTAATCTCTCTCTATTCCCTATAATTGGTACAATAGTGATAATTTTATTATCTAAACCACAATTATGTTTATCATTAAAAGTACAACTGCCGTTCATGGGTATATTAGCTTCTGTTTCATGAACATCCATAAGTTTATTATTATACAAATCAGCAAACTTCATATTATTAATCACATCATTTTTAAGCATGTCACATTGAAAAGCACTATTTAAATTATATCCTAATATTTTTCCTTTTCTACTTATTATATATATATTTGATGATAATACTTCACTTAAAATTTCACATATATCATTAAATACAACCGGTTCAGTACCAGATTTTTGTAATATCTTATTTAACATTCTTGTCTTATCTAATAGTGTAGACATTTGGTATTCCCCCTACTTTATACTATCTATGTACGATATAAATTTTATTATAGTACATAATGAAGATTAATAAATAAATTTTCAGAATAATTTTTAATATTCCGAATTGTTAAACAATCTCTCTTGTTATAATATCATAGTAGTTTTTATTTTTCAACTAAAAGTTTATTATATTCGACAATACTTAACAAATCAACAATCTTACCATTAAATATATCCAATGATAATTATACTTAATAGAATAATTAGTAATCCAAAAATTTAATTAAGATGTTTTATTAAATTTTTTATTTTTGCATTCTTGATTTGAACACTCTAAATAGTCTCCTTTTGTCTTATTGTACTTTTTCACCATGTAGGAGCCGCATTTTTCGCATTTTTCGTTAGTTGGCTCAAACCAACTTACAAAGTCACATTCAGGATAATTGCTGCATCCAAAAAATTTTCTACCTTTCCTGCTCTTTCTTACCAATATTTTCCCACTACATTTTGGACAGGCTACATCTAACTCCTGAACTATTGGTTTTGTATTTTTACATTCAGGATATCCTGGGCATGCTAGAAAATCTCCAAACCGTCCATGCTTAATAACCATAAATTTCCCACATTTATCACATTTAATGTCAGTTACTTCATCCTCAATGGTAATTTTAGATACTTCTTTTTCTGCTATATCTATTGAAACTTCCAAAGGTTTATAAAATTCGTCTACTACCTTATTCCAGTTTTCTTTACCTTCTTCTATATTATCTAGCTTATGTTCCATTTCAGCAGTAAACTCTATATCAATAATTTCTTTAAAGTATTCACTAACAATATTATTTACTATATTACCAAGTTCCGTAGGATTTAATGTTTTTTTATCTCTTTCAATATATTTTCTGTCAAGTAATGTGGATATAATAGGTGCGTAAGTACTTGGTCTTCCAATACCATTTTCTTCAAGGGTCTTTACTAAGGATGCTTCAGAAAATTTTGCTGGAGGCTGAGTAAAATGCTGGTTCCCTTTGATCTCTTTTTTATATAATATATCCTCTTTGTTTAAATCAGGAATTTTAATATCATCATTTTCCTCATCAGAAGTATAATTATATACCTTCATAAATCCAGGAAATTTAATACTAGATCCAGTTGCTCTAAAAGAATAGATTCCATTTTCTATAATTAGAGTAATAGTATTCATAACACAGGATGCCATCTGACTTGCCATAAATCTATTCCAAATCAAGTTATATAATTTAAATTGATCATCCTTAAGACTTGATCTAGCTTCTTCTGGTGTAACATCTATATAGGTAGGTCTAATTGCTTCATGAGCATCTTGTATATTTTTTTTGCCTTTAAAATTTCTTGGAGCTTTTGGAATAAATTCTTCTCCAAAATTAGACTTTATATACTCCTTAGCATTATTTTGGGATTCTTCTGATATTCTTACGGAATCTGTTCTCATATAAGTTATTAATCCTATAGTTCCATGACCTTTTATTTCAACTCCTTCATACAATATTTGAGCTATAGACATAGTTTTTTTAGTAGAAAAATTCAATCTTTTATATGCATCCTGTTGCAATGTACTGGTAGTAAATGGAGCCAAAGGATTTTTGTTTTTAGTGGATTTTTTTATATCTTTTACTAAAAAATCATTTTTTTCTAATTCTTTAATAATATTATCCGTCTCTTCTTTATTGCCTATGGAAATCTTTTTATTATTAGCAGAATGAAGTTTCACTAAAAAAGGTTTATTTCTAGCGCTCTTACTTAATAGACATTCTATAGACCAATATTCTTCAGGTTTAAATTCATCTATAGCTTTTTGACGGTCACATATCATCTTTAGAGCTACAGATTGAACTCTACCAGCACTTAATCCCCACTTTACTTTTCTCCATAGTATAGGACTAATTTTATAGCCTACCAATCTATCTAAAACTCTACGTGCCTGCTGTGCATTTACAAGATTTGAGTCTACTATTCTTGGTTTTTTTATTGCAGATTTTATAGCATTTTTAGTTATCTCATTAAATACTATTCTACATTTCTTATCTTCTTCAATTTTTAAAACTTTTGCTAAATGCCATGATATAGCTTCTCCTTCTCTATCAGGGTCGGTAGCAAGATATATTTTATCACTCTTTTTTGCCTTCCTTCTAAGTTTATCTAAAAGTTCACCTTTTCCTCTTATTGTTATATATCTAGGATTATAATCATTCTCTACATCAACCCCTAAAGTGCTTTTAGGTAAATCTCTAACGTGACCCATTGAAGCTTCCACAGTAAATTTACTTCCTAAATATTTACCTATAGTTTTAGCTTTAGCCGGTGATTCTACAATAACTAAATTTTGTCCCATCTTATCCCCTCCAAAATTCTGTCTATACATAATTTAAATCATTTTATTAAAACATATTTTATAGAAATTATATATTATGACAAATTTCTATAAAAAGTATTATAAATAATATTTGATATATTTATTTACAATTTTTACAATTCAATTATAATTTCATATTCTAAATATTATTATTTAATTTAACATAATAATTACCACTTAAACACATAATTTCATCTTTTATTTGCATTTCAAATAATAACTCATAAATTTGCGATATGTCAATATTAGTTAACTTTATAATATCGTCCATATGTATGGGTACATCACTAATTACATTATAAATTTTTTTTTCTAAATTATTCATATTTCTTTCATCGCCGCTGATTTTACTATCATAATGATTTATAGATAATAAATCAAATATATCATCTATAGAAGTCAGTGGAAATGCTCCATCTTTAATTAATTTATTAGTGCCTAAACTATTTTTAGAAAATATTGAACCTGGAACTGCTATAATCTCTTTACCTTGATCTAAAGCAGCACTAGCAGTAATTAGAGATCCACTTTTTAAATTTGCTTCTACTACTATTGTAATTTTACTTAGTCCACTAATAATACGGTTTCTCAGTGGAAAATTATAACTTAGAGGCTGTGTGCCTGGCATAAACTGAGAAATTATACAGCCATCTTTTTCTAATATAGATTCATATAGCTTTTTATTTGATTTTGGATACACAACGTCAATGCCGCATCCAAGTACTCCACAAGTAAACATATCATTTTCAACAGCATATAAATGAGCATAATAATCTATTCCCTTGGCTAAGCCGCTAATTATATTTATATTATGTCCTTTAAGTTCTTTTAATATTATCTTAGTTACATTAACTCCATAAGGTGAGCATGCCCTAGATCCAACTATAGAAATATTTATGGATTCATTTAACTTTTTTAAATTTCCTTTATAAAAAAGTGCAAAGGGAGAATCATCATAATTTTTTAATATATCAGGATAATCATTTTCCATAAAGGTAATGATGTTTATTTTATTTTTAAAAATTAAATTCTTAACAAATTCAATCTTATCTTTTTCCCATTTTATCTTTTTATTAAATTTATCCTGTTTATCGTTACATTCATTTACAGTATAATACCATATTTCTCTAGTACTTTTAAATCTTTTTATTAAATTTATTTTTCTTTTATTATTTATATTAAGTAAAATAAACCATAAATCATAATCATTCATACAAATCTCCTTACTTTTATATTTGAAAAGCATTTTCTATTAATCTTAATGAAAATCTATTATTTTTACTGTTCAATAAAACTTCTATAACATCAAATCTAAAATTTAAATCTGAAATCTTATTTTTTATGATATACAATTCAGAAATTTTATATATTTTAAATTGCTTTCTCCTATCAACAGCTTCTGCTGGAAATCCATAATTTGTTGCATATCTAGTTTTTACTTCTATAAAACATAATGTTTCTTTGTATTTAGCAATTATATCTATTTCACCCATTTTACATTTAAAATTTCTTTCTATTATTTCATAGTTCAAGTCTTGCAGATACTGTACTGCTTCATTTTCGCCATAATTTCCTATTTCTTTATTATATCTACCCATGACATCGCCTCTCAAAAATATATTTTATCAAATACCGATAATAGAATTTATAGCCAAATAAAATAAATATTATACTAAAATTATTAATTTTATAATGGCTTATATTTATAAAAATATGTCAATAATAATCTCTAAGAGGTGATAAAATGGCATTACAAATTAATGCAGCTACATTTACTGGTATTAATGGTATTATAATTAATGTTGAAGTGGATATATCAAAGGGATTACCTTCTTTTAATATAGTTGGTCTTGCAGATACATCTGTTAAAGAATCTAAAGAAAGAGTACGATCTGCTATAATAAATTCTGGATTTAAATTTCCAGTAAATAGAATAACTATAAATCTTGCTCCAGCAGATTTAAAAAAAGAGGGAGCTTTATTTGATTTACCCATAGCAATTGGAATTTTAGCAATAACCAATCAAATAAGTATAGATTCTATAGATAAATATATCATAGCAGGTGAGCTATCTCTTAATGGCTCCTTAAAGAAAATTAAGGGGGCACTATCTATTGCATTAAAAAGTGTAGAAGAGGGAATTAATAATGTTATTATTCCCACAGAAAATGCAAAGGAATGTTCCATGGTTAAAAATTGCTCAATTTTTCCTTTCGATAATTTGTCTCAAGTGGTAAATTACTTTCAATATAAAGATTCTATGCCTTTTAAATATGAAGAAATAGCTGAAGTTCATAAATCCCTATTGGATTTTAAAGATATTATAGGTCAAGAAAGTTCTAAACGTGCCATAGAAGTAGCAGCTTCTGGAGGACATAATATGATACTTTTTGGTCCTCCAGGCTCAGGAAAAACTATGTTAGCTAAGAGAATTCCTAGTATTCTGCCTCCGCTAAATTATGATGAAGCCTTAGAAGTAACTCAAATATACAGCGTATGCGGAAAGCTTGAAAATAACACTTTAATATTTAAAAGACCTTTTAGAAATCCTCATCATACTAGCTCACAAATAGCCTTGGTTGGCGGTGGAGCAAAACTCATTCCTGGTGAAATTTCATTAGCACATAATGGAGTACTATTTTTAGATGAAATATTAGAATTTAAAAAATCCACTTTAGAAGTATTAAGACAGCCTCTAGAAGATAGAGTAATAAAACTCTCTAAAGCTACGGGAAATGTGACTTATCCCTGTAATTTTATGTTAATTGGATCTTTAAATCCATGCCTCTGTGGTAACTACGGTTCCAACAAAGAATGTGTGTGTACAGAATATGAAAGGAAAAGATATCTTGGTAAACTTTCAAATCCTCTTCTTGATCGTATAGATCTTTTTTCTTTTGTAAATACTTTAAATTATGAGGAATTAAGCATGAAAAAAAAATCAGAATCTTCTATAGATATAGCTAAAAGAGTATTACAGGCTAGAGAGATACAATTGGATAGATTTAAAAATGATGCAATTCATTGCAATGCACAAATGGAAGAAAGACATATAAAAAAATTTTGTGAACTTACTAATGAATCAAATAGGATTATTAAAAATATTTTTAATAAGTTTCAATTAAGTACTAGAGCCTATAGTAGAATATTAAAAGTTTCAAGAACTATTGCAGATATGCATGGAAATAATAAAATAAATCCTGTAGATATTATTGAAGCAACACAATATAGAAAATTTGTAGATGAAAAAATCGTATAGTATATTTCCATCAATTTCCTTAATAATAATTTATAACAATAAAAATAATGGTCTGTCTATTAATGCATATACATACGTTATGATATAGAACATTACTGATAACACTTTTTCATGTTGCCTTCCTGTTGGTTAGGCAACATATATTTCTTTGTCTGAAAAAAAGAATAGCTATACGAGCTACTCATTCTTACTATTTAAATAATTCCTTATATCTTTTTCATGATTTCCAACTAATTTAATGGCCGTAAGTAATTCATCTTTCGTACATTTTAGTAATGCACACCATAAATTCATTTCCCATGGTTCTTCTATATTTATTCTTGGTTCATCTGGAGTTTCTTTTATTTCTGAATTATCATTCATTATTTTTTACCCCCTGTTTTAAAACCTTTATTTTACAAATAATTATATTTTATAATCGTTATTATTTCATTTCATAATTAAGAATTATTTGTAAACTTTAATTTTATAAATAAATCCATAATATATGTCAATAATTAAGCTAAGCTTTAAATTTTTCATAATATTCTTCTACGATAGATGTACTCCAATGTTGCGGTACATCTATTTCATTTTGTAAATAAAATTTAGAAATGCTGTTTAATTAAAGACATAATTACTATATAAATTAATACACTCTAGTAAAATAGTATGTGTAAAGTCCTAACTATATATTGTTAAAAAATACATATACAAGAAAATGCCTAAGCTATTTTAAATTATATTTATTTCTATATTCAGAAGGTGTACAATTCATATATTTTTTAAATACTTTTCCAAAATAACTTATTCCATTAAAACCTACCTCCAAAGCAATGATAGAAATAGATTTCTCACTTTTTAAAAGTAGTTCTGATGCCTTTAAAGTTCTATATTCCATTAAATATCCGAAAGGTGTTACTTTTAAAATCCTATTAAAGCTACGACAGCATTCACTTTTACTTATATTGGCTATCATTGCAATATTATTTAATGAAATATTCTCTGCATAATGTTCATGTATATACTGTAACGCTAACTTTACACGTTCCTCATCATGGGAGACTACTAGTACAGAATTCTTAATTTCTTCTTTCACTTCTCTAATTATATTTAACCAAATACTGCATAAATAATTTCTTATTCCCAATTCATACCCATAGGATTCTTTATTCCACAAAGAAAAAACTTTTTTTATATTCACCAATATATTTTTCTGCCACTGAACATCAGGCTTTAGGCAAATAAATTTCAAATTACTGCTTTCAAGAATTGGATTTAAATATTTTTTTGCAATAAGTGAATGCTTATTACCTCCAATTAAAGCTGAGTCGAAGACAATGGAAAACATCATACAATTATTATTCTTATACGGCTTAATTTGATGAAGTACATTTGAATTCACCATAATTCCTTCCCCAGCTTCTAAGATAATTTTTTGATTTTCAATGAAAAAAATCACCTTATCATAAAGACAATAGGAAAACTGTAGTTCCTTATGCCAATGCCACCTAATATACCCTTCTTCAAATAGGTTAAATTTATCTGTATAAATTGCTATTGGGAAATCATAAGAACCATGTTTTGTTGTCTCCTGTAAATTGTCATCCACTTCTATTTTTGAAGCCTGCATTTTTACCATCTCGCTAATATAGTTTTAATTTTTGACAATATATTAATTGTTATATATTGAAAATAGTAATAAAATTATTACATATTTATTCGGATAAATCAATATATTTGCATTTAACTTATAACTGTTTCAGAATAACTGCAAAGAAAGTGAGTGAAAGTTTAATGAAGTTTCAACCGAAAACAAAAGGAATAATTCTTGTAATCACAGGTGCCATGTTATGGGGAATATCCGGCACTGTTGCACAATATTTATTTCAGAAAAAAAGTTTTAGTCCAGAGTGGCTTGTTGTGATTCGTCTATTAGTATCTGGGCTAATTTTGTTATTATATGCTTTTATGAAAAATAAACAAAATATATGGGCAATTTGGAAGTCTGAACATACTATATTGAGTCTCATTCTTTTTAGTATTATAGGAATATTAGGTGTACAGTATACCTATTTTGCTGCTATTAAATATGGAAATGCATCTACAGCCACCATACTTCAATATTTGTCACCAGTACTAGTTACTTGTTATTTAATCATTCGTACTAAAAAAATGCCAAATTTAAAAGAAATCACAGCTATTACTTTAGCAATATTAGGTACTTTTTTTATCATTACAAAAGGTAATATTCATAGCTTATCTATTTCTAAATTAGCATTATTTTGGGGAATTAGTTCTGCTTTTGCAGCAGCTTTCTATACATTGCAACCTCGCCCCCTTCTTGCTAAATTTGGTTCTATACTTGTAGTTGGTTGGGGAATGCTCATTGGTGGAATAGCTTTTAGTTTTGTCCATCAGCCTTGGAATATTATAGGTCAATGGTCTATTACTTCAATATTTGCTGTTATATTTATAGTATTATTTGGAACTCTTATTGCTTTCTGTTGCTATTTGGAAAGTTTAAACTATATACAACCAACAGAAGCAAGCATATTATCTTCTGTTGAACCTCTATCTGCAGCTTTTTTATCTGTGATATGGTTACATGTTCCCTTAGGTATACATCAATGGTTAGGAATAGCATGCATTATATTTACAGTTATAATTTTGTCTTATACAAAAAATAAGTAAATTACATAAAATATAAAAAAAGTATGTATTGGATATCCACAAGAAGATGAATCCTATGATAATAAGGAGATTTTATGAAACATTATATAGATTTGGTTATAGGAGATACCATATTAATATTAATTTTAATTATGATATTGCTAATTTTTATTTCTAATTAGATGTTTATATATAAAACAAAAAGACTATTTCGTGGATATGATAATTATAGATCTTTTATTATTTATTGTCTATTTACTGAAATTTTATGGCATTTTATGATTGGCTTACATATAATGAATGGTGGATAGAAGTACATAAAATCAATTGGGACAAAGTAAATATGTTTATTGAACTTTTTATTTTCATCTCCTGTTGTAATCTTATACTGCTTATATGTAAATATCTAACAAATTTCAGTATAAACAGATATTTTCATAAAATAAAACATCCCAAAAGTTTATTTAGCTATCAAACAGAACCTGGATACCTATCAGATAAACTTGATAGCGTTATTTTAATTACTTTTTGCCCTAATTTTTTCAGCATTATATTTACTTTAATATTTGTTGTTAAAATTATAATTAAATTTATTACTTAAAATTATAATCAAAACTCAGATATGTTTTGCTGACAAACTCTACTTTTTAATTATTAAATATTACAAATATGATAAGAATTAATTTATAATATAAACTTTTTTTATTTAAATATAATTTTTTTTAAAATTATGAAGGAAAAAGTAAATTGTTGTAGAATAAATATATTGAGTTATTATTTTACAATGGAGGTAATTAAAATGAAAAACATTAAAAATCTATTAGTATCAAGGTCAATGAAAATTGCAGGTTTTGTAGCTTTATTTTTAGGAACAATTGTTATAACACCAGCATCAACATTAGGGTCACATCAACCAAAATGTCCTGATGAATTTCTAAAATAAGAATTAATCTTTATAAAAATCATAGATAAATATTTATCTATGATTTTTATAACAATTAGGCATAAAGGAGACTCGAAATGGATTTCTTGAGAGAAATAATGTTAGATAGTATTGAAGCAATACTAATTTTAATAATTTTTGAAGCTGTATATGATAAGAAAGATTTCATAATAAGAAACAAATTAAGATCAATTTTATTTTTCACATTATTTATATTTGTAACATACTTTTCTACATTTTATATAGCTGATGCTTATCATAATATTTTTCTATATATATTTGATGCTTTGCTACTAACATATATTACAAAAATCAAATTATTTTCTTCTGTCATAATAATATCATTATTTATTGTAATTCTTTCAATAACAGAATATTTTATTCAAACTATTGAAATGTTTGTGTTCTCTATAAGCTTAGATAAAATTTATTTGACCTCTAAATACTTATATATTTTTTTAATAACTGCTAAATCACTTCAAATAATAATAGCTCTTGTGATTTTTAAATTCAGTAAACACTTTAAGATATTTAAATTATTCGAAAAAGATGGTATTATTTTTTCAAATATAATAATTCAAACAGGCATTTTTTCTGCTCTTATATTTAGCATTAACTTTAGTATATTCACTATACAAAATACTAAAGTATATAATTGTTTTATATTTATTATATTTTTTATATTTATAATATTTCAATTAAAAGGAATCGACGAATATAAAAGGATTGTAAAGATAGAAGCTAAATATAAAATACAAGAAAATCAAATAAAAAATATGGAAGAAATAATTAAAATAATCAGGCAGGAAAAACATGATTTTACAAATCATATAAATGTTATATGGGGATTGTGTTCCTTGAACAAATCAAATACCATTCAAAAGATAAAAAACTATGTAAGTGGAATTTCAGGTAAACTTCACTCGTCATTCAAATACATAGACACAGGTAATGATTATTTAAGTGGATTGTTATCTATAAAAAATAGTTACGCATTAAAAAACAATATAAATTTTGATGTAATGATTGATGAACCTTTCAGCTCAATAGACATTAAAGAAAATGACCTAATAAGTATTATAAGCAATATTATAGATAATGCCTTTGAGGCATTTGAAGTCAAATCTAGTATTGAAAATAAAGAAATAACAATAGATTCTTTTAGTAAAGATAATAAATTTTTTATTGAAATATCTAATAATGGAGATATGATACCTGAAGATATTCAAAGTAAAATTTTTGGTAGAGGATTTTCTACCAAGACTAAAAAATCACAAGATCATGGATTTGGACTATATATTATTAAACAATTGATTGAACAAAACAACGGAAGTATATTCCTAGAAAGTACTCCAGAAAGAACTACATTTTTAATTGAATTTAAAATGAAGGAGCTAGATAAATGAATACACTTATATCTTCTTTCGTAAAGAAAATCTCTGAATCTAATCCTGGTTATTCAGAATTGGATCTAAAGAAAATGGAATATGGATTAATTTGTTTCATTGATGAGATTACAAAGTTTGTTCCCTATTTTATTATATTTTGGATATTATCTTTGCAAAAGTATTACATAATCGCCCTATTATTTTTTTGCCCTATTAGATTATTTTCTGGTGGATATCATGCAAAAACTTATTGGGGCTGTTTTTTCATAAGTTTTATTGTATTTTTTATGATAATTATTTGTGGTAAATATCTAATAATTAATACTATCATTATAATATCATTATTAATTATTTCATTTATACTTATTTGTATTTTTTCCCCTGTAGATAATATTAATAAACCAATAAAAAGTAAGGAGCGAAGACTAAAACTTAAATATTATTCTATATTTATTACTCTATTTTTAATTATAGCATGTTATTTCATTCCAAATAGATTTTTAAATACTGCAGCAATATCAATAGTTAGTGCAACAGCAATGATGATGATTGGAAAAATAAATACTAATTTTACTTTTATAAAAACAAAAAAGAGCCTTTAAATAAGACTCTTTTTTAATTCGTAATTTTGTTGAAACCATCCAACTATATTATTAATTTCCTTTACATCGTACTGATTTTTAGAATAAGACTTCTACAGCACATCAACTATCAAACCTCATTTGAATATTACAAAATAATTATATTCAGTACATTAATTTATCCTTATATTATATTTTTTAAAAAACTCTTTCTATGAATAGGAGTTATCCCAAACTTCTTTATAGCTTCTATATGTACTTTACTTCCATAGCCTACATTATTCTCAAAATTATATTCTGGGTACTTTTCAGCATATTCCTTCATCAAATTATCTCTATACACTTTAGCTATAATAGAAGCACAAGCTATACTGGCACTTTTACTATCACCTTTTACAGCATAGCTGCTAGGTATATCCAGTTCTTTTATAGGATATCCATCACTTATCACATAATCAGGAGTAATTTTAAGTCCTTCTGCCGCTGATTTTAATACCTGTTGATTGCAAACACCTATGCCTTTCAAATCTATTTCCATATTATCAATTAATGAAATATTAAAACATATTGATTTTTCCTTTATTATTTTAGAAAGTTCTTCTCTTTTTTTTACTGATAACTTTTTAGAATCATTTATATCAAGTATCATATCTTCATTAAATTTGTTCAAGTCTAATATAACAGCTGCAGCCACAATAGGTCCTGCAAGAGGTCCTCTTCCCACCTCATCCACTCCAGATAGATGTCCGTATTTAAGAAATTTCATATCAAAATCATACATGTTTTTTACCCTAGCTATCTCTTGATCTTTTCTATACTTCATATTTAAAAGCCTCTTGATCAATCTCTGAACATTTTTTCTACTATCATCTTTTAATTGTTCAGCTAGTTTTTCATACTCATCTATATTCAATTCATCTGCATATTCTTTTATTTTTATATAACTCATATTATAAAAATTCATATTATTCTACAGGACGTTCTAATGAAACTTGCCCTAATTTACCTCCTCTAAATTCGTCTAATAGCATAATAGACACCCTGTTATAGTCAATATTACCTTTAGATAAAATAGCCCCTCTTTTTTTTGCTATTTTATCCATATTTTCCAATGCAGTTTCCTCTAAAGAATCTAATTTATATCTTTTTATCAATCTATCGGGATAATATTTTTGAAGTCTCTCAATAAGACTTAATGCCAATTCTTCTACATCCATAATTTCGTCCTTTATAGCCCCTGTAAAAGCTAAATTTAATCCAACTTTTTTCTCTTCAAATTTAGGCCATAACACTCCTGGAGTATCCATAAGTTCAATTCCCATTTTTGTTTTTATCCATTGCTTGCTTTTAGTTACTCCTGGTTTATCACCAATTTTTGCTGCAGTATTTTTAGCCATCTTATTTATAAAGGAAGATTTCCCTACATTTGGTATACCAACTACCATTGCTCTTATAATTACACTGATAACTCCTTTTTGCTTAAGTCTATCTATTTTTTCTTTAAGAAGTTTGTCAATTTCTCCTTTAATACTATTTAATCCTAATCCATTTAAACTATTTACAGCTAAAGCTTTTACATTATTTTTAGACAAAACATTAATCCATTCCTTAGTTACCTTTTCTTCGCTTAAATCACATTTGTTAAGTAATATTATTCTAGGTTTATCTTTACAAATTTTATCAATTTCAGGATTTGCGCTGGATTGTACTATTCTAGAATCTCTTATTTCAATAACGGCATCTACCAACTTTAAATTTTCTTTTATTTCTCTTCTAGTCTTTGCCATATGGCCTGGAAACCAATTTATTTCATTTACCATAATAATTATCATACCTTTCCAAATTTAGCAATAGGATAAATTCTCATAATTACTTTGCCAACTATTAATTTCTTATCTATAAATCCTATCTCTTTAAATCTACTATCTAAACTATCATATCTATTATCACCCATAACAAAAATCATACCTCTTGGTACTACAGTTTCTGTAAGGTTATGAATTGAATTGTCATTTTTAGACTTATTATTTTTAACATCATAAACTGCATAAGGTTCTTTAATAAGTTTGCCATTTACATATACTTTATCTTCTACAATTTTTATTTTATCATTCTCTACTGCAATAACTCTCTTTATGTATTTCTCATTATTATGCCTAAATAATATTATATCTTGTCTTTTAGGAGAGCTGAAATAATAAGTTATCTTTTCTACTACAATTTTATCATTAGTAAAAAAGGTATTAAGCATAGAAGGTCCATTTACACTCACTATCTGCAATAAAAAAGCCATAATCAATACTGCTGAAATAAAAGCTAAAATAAACCTTCTTATAATTCTTCTTGCTATATTACTTCACCACCAATATCAATAATTTTAATTAATTGTAACTTATAGATATCCACTTTCACAATTAAATATTAATAAGCACAACAAATATCTTACTGTCATTATTTAAGAAATATAAGATTTATATTTCAACTTGGATATATATATATTGCATTAAATTTAGTTTATTTACTTAAAATATAAACAAAGACAGCCACTATAGGCCAAATATTAAATAAATAAAAAAGGGCCATCTAGCCCCGTTTTTACTTTAATTCCTTAACTTTTGCAGCCTTTCCTACTCTATCTCTTAAGTAGTATAACTTAGCTCTTCTAACTTTACCTCTTCTAACAATCTTAATTTTGTCTATTATAGGAGCATTAATTGGGAAAGTTCTTTCAACACCAACACCATAAGCTACTCTTCTTACAGTGAAAGTCTCTCTTAATCCACCATTTTGCTTTTTAATAACTGTACCTTCAAAAGCCTGGATTCTTTCCTTTTCACCTTCTTTAATTTTTACATCAATCTTAATAGTATCTCCTACATTGAATTCTGGTAAATCTGTTCTAATTTGTTCTGCTTCTATAGCTTTAATTATATCTAACATGTGCATTCCCTCCTAAAATTTATTTGACGTTCATAACCAGCATTATTAATAATACAATCAGAGGACCGCCCGTACTAGCACAAATTACATTATAATGCAAATAAAATACTTTTTCAAGAAAAATTTTTTTATCTACGAAATTGATAAAACATGGTAGCTTTTAATATTTAAATCCTCATACAGATACGCATCCTTTTTACTTTAGCAGTATTAGCATATTAATCATCTGATAAAAGTTTTTTATCCTCTTTAGATAATTTAATATTTTTAAACAAATCTGGTCTTTTTTCCCTTGTTATTAAAAGAGCTTGTTTTCTCCTCCATTTTCGTATATTATCATGATGCCCTGAAAGTAGAATCTTTGGAACAGATTCATTTCTAAAACACTCTGGCCTTGTGTATTGTGGATATTCCAAAAGTCCTTCATAAAAAGACTCTTCTGTAAAACTCTCATTACGAGCTAGAACACCTGGTATCATCCTACTTATACTATCTATTATAGGAATACAGGCCATTTCACCACCAGTCAGCACAAAATCTCCTAGTGATATTTCCAAGTCAATATATTTATATATTCTCTCATCTATTCCCTCATAATGACCACATAAGAATATTAATTCCTTTTCTTTAGATAGTTTCTTAGCCATACTCTGGTTAAAAGTCTTTCCACGTGGACCTAAAAATATAACTTTTCCCTTGCTGCTTTTCTTTATATATTCAATACAATCAACTATAGGTTGTGGAGTCATAAGCATCCCTGCACCACCACCATAAGTATAATCATCTGTTTTATTATGTTTATTAAGAGTATAATCACGAATATTATGAGCTTTTATATCTATTATTCCTTTATTTTTAGCCCTTCCAATTATGCTGTAATCAAAAATATTAAACATTTCTGGAAATAAAGTCAATATATCAATAGTTAACTCCATGTTCTCACCGGCTTTATAACTATACGCTTATTACTCATATCCATATTGACCACTATAGATTTAAGCGCAGGTATCATTACGTCATCTTCATTTCCTTTTACCCAATATACATCATTACTTCCTGTAAATATGACATCGTGAACTGTGCCAATAATTTTCTCTTCCTCGTCAATAACAGTACAACCTATTATATCTGCTACAAAATAGCTTCCCTTTTCAAGAGCAACTGCATCTTTTCTTGATACTTTTAAATATTTATTTTTATACTTAAAAGCCACCTCTGGTGTTTCAATTCCCTCTATTTTCATAATGATCTTATCTGGTTGTATTTTGCACCATAAAACATTTCTTTCTTCATCATCTATGTAAACTTTTTTTATTTTTCTAAATCTATTTGTATTATCCGTCAATGGGTAAACTTTAACTTCGCCCTTTATACCATGAGTATTTATAATTTGACCAACTGTAAGAAATTCCTTCATATAAAATTCTCACCTCTATATAAAATTATTAAATTAATAAAGAGTTAGGTTAATCCTAACTCTTATATTATCTCTACAACAACTTTCATGTTCTGTTTTACAGCTGCTGCCTTTATAACAGTTCTTATAGCCTTAGCTATTCGTCCCTGTTTACCAATAACTTTGCCCATATCCTCTTGTGCAACTTTTAACTTGAGTACTAAAGAATTTTCTTCAATAACTTCAGTTACTTCTACCATATCTGGGTTATCAACTAATGATCTTATAATTATGTACAATAGTTGTTTCATATAAAATCCTCCCAGTTACTATTTAATCACTCCATTTTTAGTTAAAAGTCTTTTAACTGTTTCTGATGGTTGAGCACCATTCTTCATCCATTCAGCTACTTTATCAGAATCAACTTTTACAGTTATTGGCTCTGTAGTAGGATTGTAATATCCTATTTCTTCTATAAATCTTCCATCTCTTGGGCTTCTTGAATCTGCAACAACAATTCTATAAAATGGAGCTTTTTTTGCACCCATTCTCTTTAGTCTTATCTTAACTGCCATTTAAAATCACCTCCTTCAAAGAATTATGAATCTTACAAAATATAAACTACTAGTTAATTTAAATAGCTTAAAAATAATATAGATTATATTGAGTAATATATTAAAGCTAGAAAGGAAATTTACCAAACAAACCTTTTTTAGCCATCTTTTGCATATCTTTCATCTGTTTCATACTTTTTCTCATCATTTCAAACTGTTTTAATAATTTGTTAATTTCCTGAACTGATGTACCTGACCCCGATGCAATTCTCTTTTTCCTAGAAGAGGAAGAGCTTATCAATGTAGGATTTTTTCTTTCTTTTACAGTCATTGAATATATTATAGATTCAACTTTTTTCAACTCTTTATCACTATTACTCAAATCAACACCTTGAAGCATTTTAGTGCTTGCATTATTCGGAAGCATTTCAAGCAATTTTCCAATAGGTCCCAGCTTTTTTACCTGCTTAAACATAGATAAAAAGTCTTCAAAATTAAAATCTTGGCTAAGCATTTTCTCACCAAGCTCTTTAGCTTCTTTTTCATCAATAGCACTTTGAGCCTTTTCAATCAATGACAATACATCACCCATGCCAAGTATTCTAGAAGCCATTCTATCTGGATAGAATACTTCTAAATCATTCATCTTTTCACCAAGACCTACATACTTTATTGGTTTGCCTGTCATTGATCTTATTGAAAGAGCTGCTCCACCTCTTGTATCTCCATCAAGCTTTGTAAGTATAACTCCATTAATATCAAGAGTATTATTAAAACTTTCAGCTACATTTACTGCATCTTGACCAGTCATAGAATCTACCACAAGTAATATTTCACTTGGATTTATATTTGATTTAATATTCTTTAACTCATCCATCAATGCTTCATCTATGTGAAGCCTACCAGCAGTATCTACAATTACCACATTACAATCATTATTTTTTGCATGCTCAATAGCGGCTCTAGAAATATCCACTGGATTTACCTTATCTCCCATAGAAAACACGGGAATATCAATGGATTTACCTACTACAGTTAGCTGTTTAATTGCAGCTGGTCTGTACACATCACAAGCTACTAATAGTGGTTTTTTATTTTTCTTTTTTAAAGAAAGTGCCAACTTACCGCACATAGTTGTTTTACCAGCACCTTGAAGTCCCACAAGCATAATTACAGTTATTCCAGTATCACTATAATTTATTTTACTTTCCGTTTTACCCATTAATGCTGTCAATTCGTCATTAACTACTTTTATTACCATCTGCCCTGGAGTTAAACTTTCCATAACTTCATTTCCAAGACATTTCTCACTGACTTTTTTTACAAAATCTTTAACAATCTTAAAATTTACATCGGCCTCTAAAAGAGCCCTTTTTACCTCTCTCATGGCTTCTTTTATATCACCTTCAGAAAGCTTTCCCTTGCCTTTTAATTTTTTTATTGTTTCTTGAAGTTTAGAAGTTAATCCCTCAAAAGCCATATTAGTCCTCCTATAACTCTTAAATTATATTTATATATTACTAATAATTAATTTTATGTCTTCTATAATATCTATTTTTTTATTTATATCAATATCTTTTCTTAATTCTTCTAATTTTATATGAATATCTTTTTTAATTTGGGAAATTCTCTGTTCTTTTTCCAAAAGCCCCAATTTACTATCATAGTCCAGCAAAAGTTTTTGACATCTTTTTATTATATCGTAAGTTGCCTGTCTACTAGTATTATTGAGTTCAGATATTTCGGATAAAGACAAATCTTCATTAAAATAAAAATTCATTATATTTTTTTGCTTATTAGTTAATAATTCACCGTATATATCTAAAAGTATAGATATTAGAAATCTCTCTTCCATATAAATCACCAACTCACAGCTATTATAATAACAAAATAAAAAAAAGGTGTCAAGTATTTTTACTTAACACCTTCAATAAAACTAGAATAGGGCTTCCACAAATTCATTTGAATTAAATTCCTGAAGATCATCTATTCCTTCTCCAACACCTATAAGTTCTACAGGAATATTTAAAGTATGCTTAATAGATATAATTACTCCACCTTTAGCGGTACCATCCAATTTAGTAAGTATTATTCCATCTATATTACATACTTCTGTAAATTGTTTTGCCTGTATAACAGCATTTTGTCCAGTAGTAGCATCTAATACCAAATAGGTTTTTCTAGCACTATCACTGAACTCTCTGTCTATAATTCTATTTATTTTACCAAGCTCATCCATTAAATTTTTCTTATTATGAAGTCTTCCTGCAGTATCACAGATAAGTACATCTGCTCTTCTCGCTTTAGCTGCTTGTATAGCATCATATACTACAGCTGCAGGGTCAGAGCCCTCCTGATGCTTTATTAAATCAACATTAGCCCTTTTACTCCAAACTTCAAGCTGATCTATAGCCGCAGCTCTAAAAGTATCTGCTGCTGCCATAATTACTTTATACTTTTCCTTTTTTAACTTTGATGCTATTTTACCTATGGAAGTAGTTTTTCCAACGCCATTTACCCCTACAATCAGAATTGTTTCAGGTTTAGACTCTGGACTTATAGACCCCTTTGAGTTTTCCAATATATCTAATATCACTCGTTTTAAACAGTCTTTCACCTCTGAAGGATCCTTTATCTTCTCCTGCTTTATCTTTTCTCTTAATTTATCAATTATGTATACTGATGTTTCCACTCCAATATCACAGGTTATAAGTATCTCTTCTAGTTCATCATACATATCCTCATCTATGGATACAGTACCTGTTAAAATTTCAGTAATTCTGTCAGTAAAATTACTTTTAGTCTTAGAAAGACCACTCTTTAATTTATTAAAAAATCCACTAATCATAGTTCCTCCTTATAAATCACATAATTATTGAGTTTTATTAAACTGCTAAATCCACAGACACTACTTTTGACACACCTTTTTCCTCCATAGTCACCCCATATAATATATTACTTGCTTCCATAGTACCCTTTCTATGGGTTATCACTATAAACTGTATCTTTTCTGAAAACTTTCTTAAAAAATCAGCATATCTAGCTACATTTGCATCATCTAAAGCTGCTTCAATTTCATCAAGTATACAAAAAGGTGTAGGTTTCATTTTTAAAATTGCAAAAAGTAATGCAATGGCAGAAAGTCCTTTTTCTCCTCCAGACATTAAATTTATATTTTGAAGTTTTTTACCTGGTGGTTCTACGTTGATTTCTATATTAGAAGATAATACATCCTCTCCAGAAAGTATGAGGTCAGCATTTCCTCCTTTAAACAGCTCTCTAAAGGTTTCTGCAAAATTCTTTCTGATCTTTTCAAAATTTTCACTGAATACGCTTTTCATTTTATAAGTCATTTCATTTATAACATTTACTATCTCTTCTTTAGATTTTACTAAATCCTCTCTTTGATTGTACATAAAATTATACTTTTCCTTAACACCTTTATATTCTTCAATAGATCCTACATTAACAGTACCCATTTTAGAAATATTATTCTTTATTTCTCTAATACTATTTTTATAGCTTGTTAAATCATAAATTTCTACTTTGTATGATAGAGCTTCTAAAAAATCAAGTTTAAATTCTTCTTTCAAACGCCCTGTTAAAGCATCACTTTCAGTTTCAAGTCTTGTTAAACTTAACTGTATCTTATGTCTCTCTTCTTCCTTCCTATTAATTAAGATGTTAAATTCTTCAATTTTATCACTATAATATTTTATTTTTTGATTCATATTTATCTTATTAATTTCAGTTTCTTGAAAATTGACATCCATATCTGATAAAAATTCTTCTATTTCCTTTAATTCCTCTTTATTAAGTTTTAATTTATCCTTAAATTTTAAAAAATTACCTTCAAAGTTATTTATGTTACTCTCAAGCTCTTGACATTTATCTCTTGCAATAGCTATTTCCTCATTTAATCTATTAATTTCTCTTTTCTTATTTATACTACTTTCATCTAACTTAGCCTTCTCTATTTTTATAGAAGTTATATTTTCTTTTAAAGATGAAACATCTTTACTCACATTTATCAGTTCATCTTCAATTCTTTTCTGTAAATCCAGTAGCTTTTTTTGCTTTTCCTCCAAATTGTCAATTTCTTTTTGCTTATTTGTTAATTCCTCTGTAGATTCTTTCTTTTTACTATGGAGAATATTAATTTCATCAACAGAAATACTATAATTTTTATTTAACTTTTTACTTTCTATATCAATGGAAGTAATCCTGCTTTGAATTTTTGTAATTTCTATATTTTCAAAATGTATAGAGTCTTTCAAATTCAAATTCATGTCATCTAATTTTTTAATATTATTAGCATTTTCTTTATTTTTCAAAAAAAGTTTATTAATTTCTTCTTTCATTGAAATAATCTTAGAATCCAATTCTTGTATCTCTCTTTTCCTCCCAATGATGTTAAAATTCTTTTTATATATACTTCCACCAGTAAGAGCCCCTCCAGGATTAACAACTTCTCCAGATAAAGTTACAATTTTAAATCTAAAGTTAGATTTCTTTGATATTTCCAAAGCACTATTCATATTTTCTGCTATAAGTGTCCTTCCAAGTACATGCTCAATTGCCTTTGTAAGTGAGCTATCATACTCTATTAATTCACTTGCAATACCAATATATCCAACGATACTCTTTATAGAATTATCTATATTAAATTTTTTATTTTGTAAAATATTTAATGGTAAAAAAGTAGCTCTACCCAATTTATTATATTTTAAATATTTTATAAGATCTTTTGCTAAGATTTCATCTTCAGTAATTATATTGGAAATAGCTGATCCCAATGCTATTTCTATAGCTATTTCCAGCCTTTTTTCCACATTTATAGAGTCACCTAATACAATACACTTTTTATTTTCTTTATTAATATAACCCTTTTTTATATGTATCATAAGATTTTTTACTGATTTGTTATATCCCTCATATTGATCTTCTAAACTATTAAGCATATTTTTATTAGCTTCCAATTTATTGATTTCAGCATTTAGATTATTAAATAGCCTTTCATCAGCACTTAAAATTCTACTGATTTTTGATATATTGCGTTTATTTTCTGATATATCTAATTCATATTTTTCTATCTTAACTTTTATTTTTGATAATTCATTTTCAAGCGAAATTTTAGTATTTGTATTTATTTTAATAGAACTTGAATAACTTTCACAGGCACTTTTAATTTGATTTATATTCAAATCATAACTCTCTATATCTCTCTTTATTATTATCATAAGGTTTTTTAAATCCGATACATTTCCTAAAGTATCAAATTCTTCATCTTTATATTTTTTTAAAAGGCCTTCATTTTCTTTCATCTTTTCCTGTTTTATTTCTAAATTATTTTCTATACAATTAAATTTCTCATTATATTCTTCTAATGTATTTTTTAATAATAAGTATTCATCAGTACATTTTTTATTTTCAAGTAAATAACTGTCAACCTTTTTTCTTAATTGTTCTAAATCTCTTGTATACTGTGATTTTAAGTTATTTAAATTCTGTATTTTCTCATTTATTAAATTATTATCTGAAAGTATACTCTGATACTGAGCTTTTTTTTCATAATATTCTTCTCTTTGAACCTTATACAGATTCTCAATTTCATATAGAGATTCATTATAGCTTTTTAAATCAACTTTATTTTTATGTCTTTCATTATTTAATTTATTAATTTCACAATCCAAATTTTTAATTTCAACTGATATATCTTTAATCTTTATTTTAAGCTTCTCTACTGAATTGACTAATAAATTTATTTCTTTTTTACTAAGTTCCTCAGATAATTTAACAAAACTCTTAGCCTTTTCACTTTCTTTTTTTAAAGGTTCAAGTCTTTCTTCATAAGTACTCAATATGTCATCTATTCTTACAAGATTTTCCTCCGTGCTTTCAAGTTTCTTTTCAGCTTCCTCTTTTCTTGTCTTAAACTTCACAATACCAGCAGCTTCTTCTAGGAGTCCACGTCTTTCCTCAGATTTTCCACTGAGAACTGCTTCTATTTTACCCTGTCCGATTATTGAGTAGCCCTCTTTGCCTATACCGGTATCCATAAACATTTCCTGTATGTCTTTAAGTCTGCATTTGGTGTTGTTAATATAATATTCGCTTTCACCAGAACGATACAATCTTCTAGCTATAGTTATTTCATTATAATCCATAGGTATACCTTTATCTGAATTATCCAAAGTAAGTACCACTTGAGCAAGTCCCACAGATTTTCTATATTGAGTTCCCGCAAATATTACATCCTCCATTTTGCCGCCTCTTAAAGTCTTTATACTCTGTTCTCCTAAAACCCACCTTATTGCATCAGATATATTACTTTTACCACTACCATTAGGTCCCACTACTGCTGTTACACCTTTCTTAAAATCCAATTCTATTTTGTCTGCAAAGGATTTAAATCCCCTTATTTCAATGGTCTTCAAGAACATTATTTATTACACTCTCCTAATACAAATGAATCTATTTATTAGTAGCAGTTTCTACTTAAACTAACTTTAAATAAATTAACTATTTCTATCCTATTAATAGATAAAGCTGAAATGGTTATTGAATAAAGCTTAAAACTGTAGTTAAAATAAAAATAAATACTATAAATACAATTGCCGTTCTCAAGAACTTTTCTCTACTTGATTTTTTCATTTTATCCTCCTAAAATTTAATATTTAAGAATATATTTATTTTTAGTTTATATTATAAAGATAAAAATTTCAATTAAACATATTGTAACTAACTATGCTGTAAAAAATAATTATACATAGATAAACTTTTTAATTTATCATTAAATTTTATATTTATATTTTCTAAGGGTATATTTATATTTTGAGATACTTTAAATATACAATTTGGATTTTTAACCTTCATAGCATTAAAATATTCTTTTTTATTGGCATATAATTTTGATATATCTTTATTGTTAACTTCAATAAAAACTACTCCTTTATACTGTTTTGGAATTACAGAAAGTATCATATCATTATATATACTTCCCTGTACCAATTCTCTAAAAGCTGGATGGAAGGGACCTGCAATTAACTCTTTTCCTATATTTATTTCTTCCGTTGGTTGAAGTCCTATTCTTATTACATTTATATTGTTAACATACATCATACCATATATTTTTTTACATACCTCTACAGCTTTATCTAAAGTATAAGGATTATATGTATTGCTTATATACATTTTTTCCATAGGTGTATCTCTTATTACTAACGCTGGATATATCCTGCATATGTCTGGTTTTAATTTTATAACTTCTCTAGCTGTATAAATATCTTTTTCAAAATTACTTCCAGGAAGTCCAGGCATTATTTGATGTCCCAGTAAAAAATTATACTTTTTAATAAGTTTAGAAGCTTTAAATACATCTCTATAGTCATGACCTCTGCCCGACAGTTTCAGAACATTATCATCCATAGATTGAACACCTAATTCAATTATATCCACTCCATAAGTCTTAAGGTTATCTAGTATAAATTCATCTATATAATCTGGTCTTGTAGACAACCTTATAAAATCTATTTTTCCCCTATCTTTATAACTTTTAGCCACAGATAAAAGCTCCTTTTGTTTATCTATGTTTATTGCCGTAAAAGTTCCTCCGAAGAAAGAAATTTCTATAATGGATTTTTCCCTGTCTATAGTTTTTAAGTATTCTTCAACTATATTTATTACAAATTCACCATTAACTAAATTACTATTCCCCGTTATAGTGTTTTGATTGCAAAATACACAATTATGAGGACAGCCTTCATGGGGTACAAAAATTGGAATTATATAATGTCTTTTATTCATATAACTCTCCTATAGTTTTTAATGCAGTTTGTGCCGCATCTTGCTCGGCTTCTTTTTTACTAAAACCTGTACCTTCTCCTTTTAATGTTCCATTAAACGCCACTGAAATATAGAATTTTCGTCTATGAGGTGGTCCTTCAAATTTTAATAATTTATACTTTATATCCGCATCTCCATTCTTCTGTAGAACTTCTTGAAGTCTAGTTTTATAATCCAAAATTATTTGATTCTTCATAGCCATTTCAATAATCTTTTGAAAATTACTTAATATAAATTCTTTTGAAAATTCAAATCCTTTATCCAGATATATAGCTGCAATTATTGCTTCAACACAATCTGATAATATAGATACTCTTGTTCTTCCTCCAGTAATTTCCTCACCTTTACTCATAAATATGTATTTACCTAGGTGCCAACTATTAGCAATTTTAAAAAGAGAATTTTCACATACAATTAACGCTCTTTTTTTGGAAAGTTCCCCCTCTGTTTTATCTTTATAGTTCAAAAACAAATATTCTGAAATGACAATCTGAAGTACAGAATCACCTAGAAATTCCAATCTTTCATTGTATTGTATATTTTTCTGGTTTGCATAAGAGCTATGAGTAATAGCTGTCCTCAATAAATTTTTATCATGAAAATCTATTTTTAGTATTTTCTCCAATTTTTCAATATCTTCTTTTAGCATTAACAATAAAACATCTCCCCAAAAGTCCATTCTTCAATCCATATACACATAAAGATTCAAGAATAAACTTTTTAAAAATTTAAAGCCCCGTATTAAACGGGACTAGCCTACTATTCTTCGGTATGTGCTTTTATGTATTCCACCACATCTCCGACAGTTGATACTTTTTCTGCATCTTCATCAGGAAATTCTATATCAAATTCCTCTTCCAAAGCCATTATTAATTCAACTATATCAAGTGAATCAGCACCTAAATCATCAACGAATGAAGATTCCATTGTTATTTCACTAGCATCTAAACCTAATTGATCAGCTATAATACTTTTAACCTTTTCAAACATGTAAATTCACCTCCTAAACTCTAATATAGATAATATTACATATAAACCCTACCGTCAATATTATTATGATTAATTTTAAATTTATATACTAAAAGACAATTATATTTTTATCTTTTATGATTATACAACAGGTAAATATAGATAATCAAGGAATTTTTGGAATATTATTGATTAGGCATTTCTGATTCAGATTTATCAATAAGATTATTTATATTCTCAAGTTCACCAGATATTTTTTCTATGAACTTACCTTCATAACATATTTTTGCTTGCTTTATAGCATTTTTAAAGGCTTTTTCATCAGAACTTCCATGAGCTTTTAATACTATTCCCTTAGTACCTAGAAATGCAGATCCTCCATACTCAGTATAATCAAATTTATTTTTGAAGTTTTTAAAAACTGGTTTTAACAAAAGACCACCTATTTTAGATTTCATGGATGACATTATTTCCGATTTCAACATACTAAAAATATTTGAAGCTACCCCTTCATACATCTTTAATACAGTATTTCCCACAAAGCCATCACACACTAATATATTGACATCTCCACTAGAAATATCTCGTGGCTCCACATTACCTGTGAAATTTAAGTTGGATTTTTTTAAAAGTTCATAAGTCTTTTTAGTAAGTTCATTTCCCTTTTCTTCTTCTAAACCTATATTTATAAGTCCTATACTTGGATTTTCTACTTTTAATATATTTTCAAAATATACTTTACCCATAAATGCAAATTGTAATAAATATTGAGGTTTACAATCTACATTAGCTCCAGCATCTACTAACATAAAGGGTCTATTTTTTCCTGGAATAATTGGTGCCAGCGCAATTCTATCTATACCTCTTATCCTTCCAACTATGAAGGTAGCTCCTGCCATCAATGCTCCTGTGCTTCCTGCTGAAATAACCGCCTGTGCTTTTCCCTCTTTTACTAAATTTAAAGCTCTGTAGAGACTTGAATCTTTTTTCTTTCTAATAGCCATTACTGGATGTTCATTTTGAGTTATAATTTCTGTAGTATTTAGTATATCTATTTTATTTTTATTATAATTATAATTTTCTAGTTCTTCTGCTATAATTTTTTCATTTCCCGTTATAATTATATCCACTGAAAATTCATTTACAGCTTCTGTGCAAGCTTTTACTACAGCTTTAGGTGCATTATCTCCACCCATTCCATCTACCGCTATAATCACTATATATCACACATCCCTTTTATGATTAAATTTATTACTATATACTATATAAATTTAATCATAGTATTCAATAAATTACCATAGCTAATTTTTTATTTCTAATAGAAAGAAAAGAAAGTCTTACGACTTTCTTTTCTTTCTATTTTGCTACTGCAACAACTTCTTTATCTTTGTAATGTCCACAGTTTTTGCAAACTCTGTGTGCAAGTTTCATTTCGTGACAATTTGGGCACTCAACTATACCTGGCGCACTTAATTTAAATGTTTGAGCTCTTCTTGAATCTCTTCTACCTTTTGAAAATTTTCTTGCTGGATTTCCCACAATAAACACCTCCTTAGTTGTTAGAAAACAAATCTTTAAGTCCTGCTAGCCTTGGATCTATATCTGGATTATCACAATTACATGAACCTTTATTGAGATTTGTACCGCAAACTTGACATAAACCCTTACAATCTTCTTTACACAACCTTTGTATAGGAAGTGACATTATGATATTGTTTTCAACAATTTCTGTTAACTCTAGTTTATCATTATTTATAAAGATGATTTCATCATCTTTATTTTCAGGATTATTAGTCAGCTTTTCCTGTAATTCAAGTTGCAATTCATAGCTAAAATTTTGGAGACATCTAGAACAAGTAAGTTGAATCTTACCACTAATCAGTCCTAAAATAGAAATTACATCTCCCTGCTTCGTTAAAGTTGCTTTAACTCTTATAGGTTCCAACACTTTATAGGTCTCATAATTATCATTGAATTCTTTTAGATCCAATACTACATCAATATCTTTTTTATTTATCTTTTTATTAATTAAATCAGAAATATTTACCATAATATAATTAGCTCTGAAAAATTATAAATTTTTCTCATACATAAAGTCATGTATATAATGTGTAATCACATAGCTCGAGCTAAAGCTGCTATTCCCTCCTTAATATACAGATAGCTATTAACTAATTAATCCTCATATGCAAAATAACACAATTTATTATATAAATCCACGGTAGAAATGTCAAGATTTAATTTAACTTATTGACAATATCCTTTGTATCTCTGGCAATCATAAGTTCCTCATTAGTAGGAATAACTAAAACCTTAACTTTAGAATCTGCTGCACTTATATCTTCATCATCGCCAATAGTTTCTGCATTTTTTTTCTTATCAATTTTAATTCCCAAGAAGTCCATGTTTTCACATATTCCCTCTCTATTTTCCGGAGAATTTTCCCCAATACCGCCTGTAAATACTACTGCATCTACTCCATTCATAGCTGCAGCATAAGAACCTATAAATTGTTTTACTTTATAGTGAAAAATATTTAAGGCTAGAGTTGCTCTTTCATCATGCTCCTGTAAACCTGCCTTTTTTATATCTCTCATATCACTGCTTTTACCATAGATTCCATAAATACCAGACTGTTTATTTAATAAATTATTTACTTCATCTGCACTTAAATTTAACTCTTTCACTAAAAATGTCACTATTGCAGGATCAATATCTCCACTTCTTGTTCCCATTGCGACTCCCGCTAGTGGTGTAAATCCCATACTTGTATCTACACATTTTCCTGATGATATAGCCGCTACACTAGCTCCATTTCCAAGATGACATGTGATTATTTTAAGTGAGCTTATATCTTTATTTAAAAACTCTGCTGTAGCTTTTGAAACATACTTATGTGATGTACCGTGAAAACCATATTTCCTTATACCATGCTTAGTATATAGATCATAAGGCAATGGATACATATAAGCATAATCTGGAAGAGTCTGATGGAATGCTGTATCAAATACGGCTACCATTGGAGTATTTGGCATTAAATCTTTACATGCATTTATGCCAATAATATTAGGTGTATTATGTAATGGAGCTAATTTTACACATTCTTTAATTGATTCCATTACATTTTCATCAATAAGTACAGAATCTGCATATTTTTCACCGCCATGAACAACTCTGTGTCCTACAGCAGATATTTCAGACATATCTTTTATTACTCCATGAGTACTGTCTACTAATGCATCTAATACCAATTTTATTGCTTCCTTGTGATCTTTCATTGGTTGTTCAACTACATATTTTTCTCCATTTACCTTTTGTGTAAGTATGGACCCTTCTATAGCTATTCTTTCCACAAGTCCCTTTGCTAATACATTTTCACCTGACATATCTATTAACTGATATTTTAGTGATGAACTTCCACAATTTATTACTAAAACTTTCATAAAATTACCTACCTTTCAATAAACATATTAAAAAGAAATAACAGTGGGCTGTCTCACATTGTATAGATACAGATTGTGAGACAGCTTTCTAGCTATTCTTTTATAAAAATTTTTTTATTTATTTACAAAGCTTATTAAATTCCCTTTTGTGCTTGAACTGCAGTCATTGCAACCACATTAACTATATCATCTGAAGAACATCCTCTTGATAAATCATTTATAGGTTTTGCAAATCCTTGGCATATAGGTCCTATAGCTTTTGCTTTTGCAAATCTTTGTACTAGTTTATATCCAATATTACCTGTTTGCAAATCTGGAAATACTAAAACATTTGCTTTTCCTGCTACTGGACTTCCTGGTGCCTTTAATTGAGCTACTTCTTCTTCAATAGCTGCATCTAATTGAAGCTCACCATCAATATCCAAATCAGTTCTCATTTCTTTTGCTATTGCTGTCGCTTTTTGTACTTTTTCTACAAGTTCTCCTTTTGCACTACCCATAGTTGAGAATGAAAGCATAGCAACTTTTGGATCAAGATTACATAATTTCTTAGCTGTTTCTGCAGTAGTTATTGCAATAGCTGCAAGCTCTTCAGCCGTTGGATTTGGATTTACTGCACAATCTGCAAATAAAAGTAATCCACTTTCTCCATATTTACAATCTGGTACCATCATAACAAAAAATCCTGATACAATTTTTACTCCTGGAGCAGTCTTTACAATCTGTAAACCTGGTCTTAAAAGATCTCCAGTAGTATGAATCGCACCAGAAACCATACCATCTACATATCCTGTTTTTATAGCCATAGTTGCAAAATATAATGGATCCCTTACCATTTTTTCAGCTTTTTCTAGAGTCATGCCCTTCTTTTTTCTAAGTTCGTAAAATTCTTTTGCATAACCTTCTGTAAAATCTGAAGTATTAGGATCCAATATTTCTGCACCACTAATATCTAATCCTAAATTTTTTGCATTTTCTCTTACCTTTTCTTCACTTCCTACTAAGACAATATTAGCTAGTCCATTTTTCAATATTTTATCACATGCCTGCAGGTTTCTTTTTTCTTCTCCTTCTGCTAAAACAATTTTCTTTTTGTCATTTTTTGCCATTTTCCATATTGATTCCATTAATTCCATCTGTCTTTCTCCCTTCCTTATAGTATATATTTAATTCCTTAAGTTAAACATATACTTGTAACATATACTTCTAATATACATCTTTTGACGAGGGTATTTCAATAAAAAAATGAAAAATCTTAAATTCAATATATTTAAAAATTTCTTACAATTCTAATAACAAAATAAAATTTTAACAATAAACCTATTAGTAAATCTATGAAATTGTAATTTAAGTAAGTTATTTTTAACATTTTATATTTATATTTTTATTTCCATGTTATTTGTTTATCAAGTATAATATATATATTATTTGATAATGGTAGGTGATTTTTTGAAAATTTCAGCAATAATAGCAGAATATAATCCAATGCATAAAGGTCATATATTACATATAAATAAAACAAGAGAATTGACAAACTGCGATGGAATAATTGGGGTAATCAGCGGAAATTTTGTTCAAAGGGGACAGCCTTCGATAATAGATAAATGGACTCGTGCAGAATTAGCAGTTTTAAACGGAATAGATTTAGTAATAGAATTGCCTTCTGTCTATAGTATTTCATCAGCAGAATTCTTTTCTTATGGAGCTATAAGCCTTTTAAACAATATAAATGTAGTAGATTCATTGTGTTTTGGCAGCGAATGTGGAAACTTAGAACCAATCTATTATATAGCCAATACTCTGCAAAATCCATCCTATGAATATTTAGATTTATTAAGAAAATATATAGCTTCAGGACTTCCATACTTTACCGCCAGAAGTAAAGCACTATTTGAAATTTCCCAGAATAATATAGATATAAATTTAACAAACTCTCTAGAATCTATTTTGTCTAGCTCTAACAATATTTTAGGAATTGAGTATTGCAAAAGTCTAATAAAATTAAATAGTTCTATAAAAGCTTTTACTATAAAAAGGCAAGGTGATGATTATAATTGTCAATATATAAATTCTGAATTTCCAAGTGCAACTGCAATAAGAAAATTAATAGAAAATGATTATGATCTAAATTCTATAAAGAATCTTTTGCCTGATTCTGTCTATGAGAAAATTATTTCCCTATATAAAAATAATTATGATTTTGCTTTTTCTAAAGATATGTTTAAATTTTTAAGATATAAATGTTTAACTAATAATAATAATATAGATAAAATTCCAGATGCTAACGAAGGTCTTCATAATAAAATTTATAAATCTATAATTAATTCAACGGATTTTGAAGATCTTATGTCTAATATAAAAAGCAAAAGATATTCTTATACAAGATTAAGCAGAATTCTATGTCAGTATTTTATTGGTTTTGATAATTATGATACAGAAATTTTAAGGAAAGCTTCTTGCCCTTATGCCAGAATACTAGCTTTTAATAAAAAAGGATTAGAAATCTTAAAACTCATTAAAAAGAATTCATATATACCTTTATATTCAAAACTTCCAAAGTCAAAAGATATGAATAGTTGTTTGGAGCTTGATATCCTTTCAACAAAAGCTTATAGCATACTAAATAAAAGTATAAATCCTTTAGCAGACTATTTAAATAGTCCTGTAATACTTTAAAAATAAACATTAACTTAAATATTGTGGAATAATTATCTCCTTTTTAAATATAAATAAATTAGATTAATTATAAGGAGATTTTTATTTGAATATTATTTTTTACATAATTCTTATATTAACTTTTTTTACAACTTTTATTTTAATACACAGCTATAATAAAAATCAATTAATAAGTATTATTATAACTATTTTATGTTCTTTTATTATTTTTTCCATTATAATAAATCCATTAAATTGTATTAATAGTGCAATTAATGGAGCCAAGCTCTTTGCTTACAAAGTATTCCCAACTATGTTTCCTTTTACACTGCTTCTTAATATAATTATAGCCTATGATGGAATATATATTTATTCAAAAGTTTTTGGAAAACTACTATGTAAACCCTTAAGACTACCAAGCAAATGCAGTCTTGTATTAATAATAAGCTTTTTATGCGGATATCCCATGGGAGCTCAATATTGTTGTGAACTTCTAGAAAAAAAAGAAATTAATATTAGTATAGCTTCAAGACTTATTAATATAGCCACCAACTGCAGTCCTTTATTTTTAGTTGGAACTATAGGTGAGAGTATGCTTGGTTCTTCCCATTATGGATATATTCTATTACTTTCAAGTTATATTGGTTGTTTTGCTATGGGATTGATACTTCCAGCCTCTCCTATGTTTCAAGAGTCTAAAAATAATAAAAACCATGTTTTTCAAAAGCAAAACATAGGCAGCGTACTAAAAAACAGCGTAGAGAATTCTATAACTTCTTCCCTTTTAGTGCTTGGTTTTGTAACTATTTTTTCTGTACTTCTCGGTATAATAAAAAATACTGCAGTATTTTCTGCAGTAAATAATAATATAGTATTAGGTTCACTAATTTTAGGATCTATTGAAATGACAAATGGATGTAATTTAGTATCCATGTCTTCATTAAATATAGATTTAAAATTAATGTTATTTAGTTTTTTTACTTCCTTTGGAGGGCTATGTGTTATAGCGCAAACCTATGCTTATACAAGCCATCATAATTTTTCTTTATTTAAATACATATACAGAAAAGTAATTCAAGGAATAATTTCATCCTTTGCTACTTTAATTTTACTTAAAATTAGTAATTATAGTATATTTACTGTGAATCAAAAAAATTATATAGCTTTCACTAATTCAAATATTTTAATACTAATATTAATCTTAATAGCAATATTTCCTTTTGTGGTATATAAAAGTATAAAATTTATTGAATCTTTTTAACTTCATTAATATTCTCTTTAATAATATCTCGCTTAAACTTAACTTTTTTTTGGTAACTAACTAAAAACTTTTCCATTTCAACTTTTATATTTGAAAGCATAATGTCACTTAATTCTTTAATTTCATTATCTAATTCTTTTAGCACATTATCTGCATACTCTCTTGAACCTATTCTTATGTCCTTTGCAGTATTTTGTGCTGAAGCAATTATTTCTTCTGCATTTTTCTTTGCCTCTCTAGTTATATCATGTTTTTCAATTTCCTTCATTATCGTTTGAGCATTTCGTCTTCTTATAATATCAGCTTCTTTTAAAGCATCACTTAATATTCTGTCCTTTTCATTTATTATCCATTCAGCTTTTTTTAATTCATCAGGAAGAGCTGAAATTATATCATTGATAACTTCATCAACTTCTTTTTTATTAATAACAACTTTACCTGTCATAGGTAATTTTGTAGAGGTTTCTATGATATCCGATAAATATTCTAAAAGCTTCATAACATTCATATTTATACTCTCCCCTTATTACAGCTTTGAGATTCAGATTTTCTTTGTATGTCTGGTATAATTTCATCTGGAACTAGCCCCTTAATGCACCCTCCAAACACAGCAACCTGCTTTACAGATGAAGAACTTAAATATGAATATTCAGCTCTTGTCATCATAAACACTGTTTCTACATTTGGATCTAATTTATTATTCATTAGTGCCATCTGAAATTCATATTCAAAATCAGACATAGCTCTAAGTCCTTTAATTATAACCTTTGCTCCTTTTTCTCTCATAAAATCTACAAGTAACCCATTATAACATTCTATTTTTATATTTTTATTAAATTTCAAAACTTTTTTTATTAATTCAACCCTTTCCTCTACAGAAAATAAGCTTTTTTTCTGTGGATTTAAAAGTATCACTACTATAACTTCGTCAAATACCTTTGCTGCTCTTTTAATTATATCTAAGTGACCATTAGTTATCGGATCAAAGCTTCCTGGATAAACAGCTACTTTCATATTAATCCTCCTTATATCTATAGAAGCAAACAGTTGTATTACCATATTTTCTAAAGTCAACTAAATTAATATTCCCATTCCCAGAATATATTTCTTCACTAGAATCAATTTTAGTTGCAATCACTCCATCCCTATGTAATAAATTTTTATCATCAATAATTTCTACAGCTTTTGGAATCATATTCTTCATATAGGGTGGATCAATAAATATTAAATTAAATATGCATTTATCATCAGATAAAGTTAGCAACCACCATTTCAAATGGTGGTTTAATTTTGGTCCCTCCAGGACACGTTACTGGCACGCCTAAAGGCGGTTTCGCAAAGCCATTTTTACTGGTTACCTCTCATGCGAGGCCTTTGCTATTTTCTTCCGTCTTCTAGTTTATCACTCTCTTCTTGTTGCCTTATATACTCTATTATTGTATCTTCATTTACATTTCCTACCGTTGCTACATAATAACCTCTTGCCCAGAAATGTCTTTCTCCCCATCTACTTCTATACTCTGGATGCCTATCAAACAACATTAATGCACTTTTTCCTTTTAAATATGCCATACACTCAGATACACATAATTTTGGTGGAATTGCTATATACATATGAACATGATCTTTACAAACCTTTCCTTCTATCAATGTGATCTGCTTCATTTCACATAACTTCTTTAAAATTTCTACTATATCTTTTTTTGTTTCACCATACATTATTTTTCTTCTATACTTTGGAATAAACACTATATGATATGTGCAATTCCATCTAGTATGTGCTATACTTGCATTATCCATTTGGATAACCTCCTTTGATTTGATACGGCCTGCGAAACCTGTATCATTATATCATTGGAGGTTCTTTTACTCTAGCCAAATCTACTGCTTATTCTATTCGCCCCATCTCAGATGGGGGATTAATATACTGTGTCATTTATATAGTGCATTATAAGAGTCCATATTTAAGCATCTGCAAACATTCTGAAATTTTAAGTTTTCTACATTTTTCTTAAGTAAAGGAAATGTTATAGGACTTTTATCAATCAAATAACATTGTTTTGCACCACGACTTACAGCTTCTAATCCAAGACTTCCCGTACCTGCAAATACATCTAAAACAGTGGCATAAGGCACATCATTTTGAATTATACTAAATATAGATTCTTTTATTCTATCTAAAGTTGGTCTCGTTTCCATTCCTTCAGGAGACAATAATTTTCTTCCCTTTGCAAGACCAGCAATTATTCTCATATTCTTACCTCCTCTTTATATTAACGATTTTATCCATTATATACTATAAATTACCTCTTTTTATATTACATCTGTTATTTCCATAACATTGTAGCATAGAGTATTAAATTATACAAAGTTTTTTGCTTATTTTACAACATTATTATAAAATTTACACACTTGCATCAATTAAAGCATATATATTTTGATGTAAGCTCTAGTTTATTTAAAATATGATTTTTAATAAAAATATCTCTTTCTCTATTACTTTTTATTAACATCTTAGCTTCTCTATTTGCCTCTTTTAATATATGAGAATCTTCTATTAAATCAGATAATATGAGATTATCTTCACCATGCTGTCTAAATCCAAATAATTCACCACTACCTCTGATTTTAAAATCCTCTTCTGCTATATAAAATCCATCATTGCTATTTTTTAGAACTTCCATTCTATGTTTCACCACTTTGCTTTTTATATTGGCAATTAAAAAACAATAAGATTTATTTGCTCCTCTTCCAACTCTGCCTCTCAACTGATGAAGCTGTGAAAGTCCAAATCGTTCCGCATTTTCTATAATAATAATACTGGCATTAGGAACATTTACTCCTACTTCAATAACTGTTGTAGATACCAATATATGAATTTCTCCTTTTTTAAATCTAGACATTATATTATCTTTATTCTTTCCAGTCATTTTTCCATGAATCATCTCTACAGTGAAACTTTTAAAGTATTTTTCTCTCAATTCACTTAAAAGGCTGTTAACTGAACTCAAATTCAGTTCTTCATTTTCTTCTACTAAAGGACAAACCACATATATTTGTCTGCTCTTTTCCAATTCTTTAAGTGCAAATGTGTATATTCTCTCTCTATCTTTCTTATCTACATAATAAGTATCTACTTTCTTTCTTCCAGGCGGAAGTTCATCAATAATAGAAACATCTAAATCTCCATATAAATATAATCCTAAAGTTCTTGGTATAGGTGTTGCAGTCATTACTAATATATCTATATTATTTCCTTTATTGAATAATTTACTTCTCTGCATAACACCAAACCTATGCTGCTCATCCGTTACCACCAATCCAAGATTTGAAAATTCTACATTGTCTTCAAGAAGAGCATGAGTTCCAATTATCATATGAATTTTACCCTCTTTTAATTCATTTTTAATTCTGTTTTTATTTTTCTCACTAATACTTCCAATCAATAGTTCTATATTTATATTAAACTCACTTAAAAGCTTTTCAGCTTCAATATAATGTTGTCTTGATAATATTTCTGTAGGAGCTAAGAGAACTGCCTGATATCCATTCTTAATTACATTAAACATGGCAATTAAAGCTATAATAGTCTTTCCAGACCCTACATCTCCTTGCAATAATCTATTCATTGCTATAGATTTTTTCTCATCTATTAAAATTTCCCTTATAACTTTACTTTGAGCTTTAGTTAAATCATAGGGAATTTTTTCTTTTAATTCCGTAAGTTCTTTTGAAATTTTAAAAGCAATTCCCTTTTTTCCTCGATTCACATAATCTTTTAACATGAGTACTTTTAAAGAGTAGGTAAATAATTCTTGAAACTTTAATCTCTTTTTAGCCTCATTTAATTCAATAAAATTCTTAGGATTGTGAATACACCTTATAGCCCTGTCTAAAGAATAAAATTTATATTTTTCTATAATCCAATCTGGTAAATTTTCTTCAATAATTACCTTAGATAATACTTGTGATATAATCTTTGTAAAATATGAATTCTTTAGATTTTCTTTTAATGAATAAATAGGAACAATCTTATCAGTTCCACTATTTTGCTCTTTAATAACTATTGGAACTTCTAAAACCGTCTCACCTTTAATATAATTCAATTTACCCATTAGTGTATATTTATTGTCTACATAAAAGCCTTTACTAATATATGGCATGTTAAACCAAATCCCTTTAAATAGATTAAAGCCATCAGTAAACATTAGCTTTGAAATTAATTTACCATTTTTGCTTCTAAAGCTACCTTCATTTTTTATAAATCTGCAGTTAATTATTATTTTATTTCCTCTATTTGCTTTAGCTATATTATCCATACGAGGTATATTCTCATAATCTCTTGGAAAATACAAAAGCAAATCCAATATGGAAAAGATACCACATTTATTTAATTCCATCTTAATTTTAGGACCTACTCCTTTTATATAACTTATATCACTATATATATTCATAATTGGCTCCTGTCAAAATTTTAATATTTTATATTGATAAAACAGATTTAAAACCATATTATAATTTTTATATACAATAAAAAAAGCCCTTAGGCTTTTTCTACTCAACTGAAATTATAAAATAATATAGAGGCTGCTGTCCATTAATACATTGAATATCCACTTCTGGATAAGACTTTTCTATTCTTTTAATTAAATCTTTAACTGATTTTTCTACACAACCCTCTCCATAATACAATGATATAAGTTCACTATCTTTCTTTACTAATTTCCCTATTAGATTTTCACACATACTGTATATATCATTGCCAATTTCTATAATGTCACCTTCAATTAAGCCCAAAATATCCCCAGAGAAAATATTTTTACCATTAATCTCTGTATCTCTTACAGCATAGGTTATTGTACCTGTAGCCACTTTTGATATTGAATTTATCATATTATCTATATTTGTATCTACTTCCTCATTCTCATTGAATTCTGTAATACAAGTTATACCCTGAGGAATAGTTTTTGTAGGAATCACTATAATATTTTTATCGCTGAGTTCAGCTGCTTGAGTAGCAGCCATTATAATATTTTTATTATTAGGTAATATAAATATATTTTGTGCTTTTAATTTGCTGATTGAACTAAAAATATCCTGTGTGCTTGGATTCATAGTTTGCCCGCCTTCAATTACACAATCTACTCCCAGTTCTTTAAATATTTCAATTATTCCATTTCCAGAGGCTACAGCAATAAATGCATACTCCTTTAAATTTATATTTTCATCAGATTTTTCCATTTCTACAAGTTGTTCTTGAGGTTTATATTTATCCTCTAAAATTCTCCTATGCTGTTCTCTCATGTTATCAATTTTTATTTTTGAAAGTTCTCCTAATTTTAATGCCTTAGATAAAATAAGCCCAGGATCATTAGTGTGAATGTGAACTTTTATGATTCCCTCTTCTCCAACTATAATCATAGAATCTCCATGGCATGAGAGATCTTTTTTAAAGTCCTCTAAATTCTCTTTTTTAGAATTAATAAAGAACTCAGTGCAATATCCAAATCTTATTTGAGCTGGATCTATCTCCTGTTGATGCATAACCGTTTCTGATTTTACATTTTGATTTTTTTCCTCTAAAGATGGTTGTATATCATCTCTAAGAGCTTCGTACATACCTTTAAGTATTATTAAAAGTCCCATGCCTCCAGCATCTACTACTTTTGCCTTTTTTAGAACAGGCAGCATATCAGGGGTTTTATTTAAAACTTCTTCGCAGTGTTCACAAACTGCCTTCATCAATGTAGTTATATTTTCATCTTTAGTACTGGCAGCCTTTTCTCCAGCAGCCTTTATAACAGTAAGTATAGTACCTTCTGTAGGTCTCATGACAGCCTTATAAGCAGCTTTACTACCCTCTAGAAGACTATTGGCAAATTCATTAGAATCTACTTCATTAGTATTTTCTAATCCAATAGATATACCTCTTAGAATCTGCGATAAAATAACCCCTGAATTCCCTCTAGCTCCCATTAAAGCACCTTTTGAAAGTTGTTTTGATACTTCTGAGATAGTTGAGTTATCCTTAATTTTAATTTCTGAAACGGCACTTCTAAAGGTCATAGACATATTAGTACCAGTATCTCCATCTGGTACAGGAAAAACGTTTAAGGAATTAACAAATTCTTTTTGATTCTCCAATCTGTTACAGGCATTTATCATCATGTTATAAAATCTACAGCCGTCTATCTTTAAGTATTTCACTTTTTTACCTCCCTAGACTCTAACACCCTGAACATTCACCGTTATACTAGAGACTTTGAGTCCTGTATAATTCTCTAAATTATATTTTATTTTCTGTATTATATTATTTGCTATAACTGAAATTTTTGTACCATATTCTACGATTATATATAATTCTATATTAATATTATTATCTTTTGAGTTTATTTTTACACCTTTACTTAGATTTTCCCCTCTAATTAATTCCCAAAAACCGTCACTGGCATTCTTTGAAGCCATGCCAACAACACCGTAACATTCCATTGTAGAAATTCCTACTATATTAGCAAGAACATCAACTGAATAGTTAATGGACCCATTTTCATTGGTTATACCCATCATTATAACTCCTCCTTATTCTTTACCATATAAATATTTTATATTAATCTTATTGATAATTCAAGAAATTTAATCCAATTACTTTTATATTCACTATTTTCTACTTGCATAATTTACATGCATTATGATAAAATAATGTTTGTGCTAATTATGAAGTTTATAACTTCATTTAAGGAGGTGTTTTTTAATGTCAAGAAAATGTGATATATGCGATAAAGGTTTAGTAGCAGGAGTTCAATACAGCCATTCACACCGTCAATCAAAAAGAACTTGGCTTCCTAATGTGAAAAAAGTTAAAGCTATTGTAAATGGAACACCAAGAACAATACATGTATGTACAAGATGCCTTCGTTCTGGTAAGGTTCAACGTGCTATATAAGCGGATTTTTAGACATCCCATGGAATTTTTTATTCTATAGGATAAATTTAAAAAATGCAGTTGTACAGACAATTGCATTTTTTATTTTACCTATTTTCTTATAAAAATTTTTATTACTGAAGATAAAAATTTTGGAAGTTTAAAAGCAAAAATTTTCATATAAATCCTCCTAGTCATCATGCGAATTATTAATTAAACACCAGCCCCCATATATGAGACCGGCACCAACTGCCATAACCCATCCCCAAACTGGAATAATAAAAGTTATTATAATGCCTGCACCAATAGAGGCAATTATAAGTCCCCACTTTTTTCTTTTTAACTTATTATGCTTTCTCGTCAATTTAATTACCCCCATTGCCATTCCATTAATATTATATGATTCAAATTGAAGTTTATTTCATAAAAAGAGAAAAACTTCTAAGTTTTTCTCTTAAAAGTTTTTCCTGCATATTATTAGAAAGCATATTTGGTTTAAATTATTTAATTATGTTTTTAGATAGTACACTGATAATATTAATCAAATACTTATTTATAATTATATTAATCTTTAGATTTAATCAATAACAATATTCCTTTATGGAAAGTAATGAAAACACTACCATCCATTAATTCATTAGATACCGTTCGCGGATCTCCAAATTTTAAATCATAATTATTAAGCTCATATTTTGCTTTACTGATTGATAAACCTTTTACTACACTGCCAAAGGCTTGTAGAGAAAATAAATCTCCTCTTTTTCCTTCAATTTTAAAAGCTTCATTGTGAAGAGATATTGTATTATTTTCATCTATAATATAGGCTTCTATATTACTAATTAAACATCTGTATAACAAACCTAAATTAGCAAAGGTATGATCCAATCTACTGCCCGTACATCCAAATAACAAAATGCTATCTGGACTCATTTTAATCGCCTCTTTTAGCGCCGCTTCAGTATCAGTAAAATTTTTTTCTGTAGGATAAGAAATTATTTTACACTTTTTTTCCCTAAAATAATTAATAACCTCCCTATCAATCGAATCAAAATCTCCTAATATTATATCAGGTATTATATTATACTTATATAATATATTTGACCCGCTGTCAGCACTTATGATAAAAGTTTCATTGTCTATATATTTTTTTAAATTTTGTTCTCTGGGCGGTTTACCTCCAGAAACAATAACTATTTTCATATTATATGCCTTCTTTTAAAATACTTATATTCTTTTCTATTTCTTCATTTTTAAAAACTGATGATCCTGCCACAATTACATTGGCTCCAGCCTTTACAATGGATTTTATATTATCTTTATTTATTCCTCCATCTACCTCAATCATAAGAGATGGATTGCATTTTTCCGAAAGTAATTTTATCTCCTTTATTTTATTTAAAGTATAATCTATAAAACTCTGCCCACCAAATCCCGGGTTAACAGACATTATAAGTACCATATCTAATTCTTGTATAATACATTCTAGTACGGATACAGGTGTTGCTGGATTTATAGCAATACCTGCTTTTTTACCTAAACTCTTTATATATTTTATTGTTCTGTCTATATGTATGTCACTTTCATAGTGTATAGTTATAATATCCGCACCAGATTTTGCAAATTCATCTATATATTTGGAAGGTTCTTCAATCATCAAATGTACATCAAAAATTAAATTTGATATTCCACGTACAGCCTTAATAATTGGCATACCAAAAGATATATTGGGAACAAATCTTCCGTCCATTACATCAATATGAACCATATCCGCTCCAAATTTTTCCAAATCCTTTATATCTTTCCCTAGGTTTGATAAATTTGCTGACAATATAGATGGAGATAATTTTATCATTTCCATTCCCTCCTACTTAAAATTTCTTCTAATGTTTTTATATAAAACATATATCTATTTTTATTTATTTTACCAGATTCAACCGCCTCTTTCACTGTACATCCAGGTTCTTTATAGTGCATGCAGGTTGAAAATTTACAGGTATCATAATATTCCAAAAACTCAGGAAAACACCCTTGAAGCTGATCTTTTTTTATAAAACTTATATCTAAAGAAGAGAACCCTGGTGAATCTGCTACATATCCGCCATCTATTTCTAAAAGTTCACAATGTCTTGTAGTATGCTTACCTCTATTCAGTCTTTTACTTATATCCCCTGTTTCCATAGCTGAATGTCCCACTATAGAATTTAAAATGGTAGATTTACCTACTCCTGAAGGGCCACAAAATACAGTAATATTTTCTTCTAGATGAGCTTTGATTTTATCTATTCCATATCCTGTCTTTGCATTTAAATAAATGGTTTCATATCCTATACTCTTTACCAGAGAAACTGTATTATCCACTTCTTCTTTAGTAGCTAAATCAATTTTATTAAAACACACTACTGCTTTTAATTTATTAACTTCACAGAGAACTAAAAATTTATTCAACAAATCCATATTAAAATCAGGATTACGTACAGCAAAAATTATAAAAGCCTGTGTTACATTTGCTATAGATGGTCTTATAAGTTTTGAAGTCCTATCACATATTTCCTTGATAACGCCTTTATTATCTTCATCTAAATCTATTATGACATTATCTCCTACTAATGGGGAAAGTTCTTTGTGCCTGAACTTTCCCCTTGCTTTACATTCATATATTTTACTATTCACCTTTACATAATAAAAACCGCCTATACCTTTTATAATTATACCTTGCATTATAACTCCTTAATATTTTATTATTTTAGTTTTTATTTTTTGTTATCATTTCCATTGTTTCCAGTTGTATTATTGTTTACGGAATTATTGTTGCTATTGCTATTATTATTGTCATTGCCTTGATTTTTGCTGCTATTAGATGAATTATTAGCATCATTTTTGCTCGTAGCATTATTAGTATCATTTTTATCAGACGTTTTATTGTTATCAGAAGTATTATTATCGTTACTCGTATTAGAAGCATTGTTATTCTGATCAGATGAATTATTTGAAGGTGCTGGTGGACTGTAATTATAAACTGTTATAGTTACTTTAGCTCCCTGATTTAACGTAGTACCTGCTGCTATATCCTGTTTAGATACTACATTATTTTGATTACTATCATCAGTAGTTTCATATACCACGTTAGCAACAAGATTTTTATCGTTTAATGCTGCTATCGCCGCATCCTTGGATCTTCCAATCAATGAAGGAACTACGGATTGTCTTATGCGTGGTCCTCTACTTAAAACTATACTTATAGCAGTACCTTTTTTCAAAGTAGTACCTACACTTGGATTTACATTTATTACAGTGTTAATTGTACTATCACTATAATCTTTACTCACATCACCTAAAACAAATCCTGAATTTTCAATTTGCTCCTTAGCTTTTTCTAAATCAAGGCCTTCTATTGGAGGTACGATAGATTCATCTGGTCCTGAACTTATTGTTACTCTAACTGAATCACCTTTATTAATATTATTTCCTACATTAGGATAACACTCTATTACGGTTCCTTTTTCCTGATCACTATTTTCAGTTCCTGCTATAACAAATTTAAGCCCTTCACTTTCCACAAGTTTTTTAGCATCTTGCTGCTTCATACCTAAAATACTTGGGACTTTCTTGGTATTAGCAACAACTCTATTTACTGCATTTAACTGGCCCAATTTAAGTCCACCTATAACTACTACAATAGCTAATAGAGCAACAAGAGTAGCTACTATTATTTTCTTCTTATTTTTTGAAAGAGAACTAGTTTTTTTATTATTAACCTCTTCATTCACGTCCTCTTCATCTGTACTTTCTGATTCATCAAAATTTTTTTCATTATTATTAAACTCATTTTCATTTAAACTGCCATTATTACCAACAGGGGAAAACTGTACTGTATCATTAATAGGATCCATAACTCTGGTATAATCATCTTTTAGAGAATTATTATCAAAATTATTATTTGAATTATTACTTATATTATTTAAATCATCTATGAGTTTTTTAGCATTTTCATATCTAGCTTCGGGATTTTTTTCCATGCATTTCAGCACTAAATTATTCAAATTTATTGGTATATTTGGATTAATATCTCTTGGAGGTACTACAGGATCTTGAATATGCTTTAAAGCCACTGATACTGGACTTTCAGCATCATAAGGAACTTTTCCTGTAATCATTTCATATATAACTATTCCCAGTGAATATATATCTGTTCTTCCATCAACTCTCATACCTTTAGCTTGCTCTGGAGATAGATAATGTGCTGATCCCATTATCTTATTACTATTAGTAATTGTAACTGAATCTGAAGCCTTTGCTATTCCAAAATCTGCAACTTTTACAATACCATCTTCAGTAACTAAAATATTATGAGGTTTTATATCTCTATGTACAATATTATTTTTATGTGCACAATCAAGAGCTGAAGCAATCTGCTTACTTATATCTACAGCTTTTTTCCAATTTAATTTTCCATCTTCGTTTATTATTTGTTTTAAAGTTTTGCCTTTAATATATTCAAGAACAATGTAATTTATATTATTTTCTGTTCCCACATCATAAGTATTTACAATATTATTACATGATAAGCCAGCCGCAGCAGATGCTTCTCTCTTAAATTTTTCTACAAACTCTTTATCATTAGCTAGTTCATCCTTTAAAACTTTTACTGCAACAAAACGATTTAAAAGATGACATTTAGCTTTATATACTATTGCAGTTCCACCTTCACCTATTTTCTCCAGAAGTTCATATCTATTATTTAGTGTAGTCCCTATCATTTTCACACTCTCCTTCAAAAATAATAACAGATATATTATCCTTACTGCCCTTCAATTTACTAAGTTCAACCAGTTTGGTACAAGCGTCATCATTATTATTTTTTATTATTATATCATATATTTCATGCCTATTCACAACATTTGTTAAACCATCACTACATAAAATTATTTTAAAAATTCCTTCTGTGCTCATAGTAAATAAGTCTACTTTTACTTCTTCATTAGTTCCTAATGCTCTAGTTATAATATTTTTATTTGGATGATTTACTGCTTCTTCTTCCGTTATACTTCCAGAATCAACCAATTGCTGAACTAATGAATGGTCTTTAGTGATTTTAGTGATATTATTGCGTTTTACAATAAAGCAGCTGCTATCACCTACATTGGCAATTACCAATCTATCCTTTACAATTAGACAAGCTGTAATTGTGGTTCCCATACCTGCCATACTTGAATTAACTTTTGCCTTATTGTAAATATCTATATTTGCCGTCTTTATTGCCTTGCATAAGATATTTTCTAAATTTTCAAATTCTTTCAAGTTTTTTATGTAATCCAGTGTAGAATCTACAGCTATCTTACTGGCAATTTCCCCTGCATTATGTCCTCCCATGCCGTCTGCTACCACATATATTTTCTTTAGTTCATCCTCATAAGCTCCTACATAGTCTTCATTTAGTTTCCTCGATATGCCTATATCACTTAAAAATCCAAACATTTTAGCACCTCTCTTCTATATTATTCATATAGTTTCTCCTCAACTGACCACAGGCAGCATTAATGTCACTTCCCATTTCCCTTCTTATAGTATTATTAATACCAAGCTCAGTTAATATATTGCTAAATTTTTTTATATTTTCTTTAGCTGGCTTTTTTAAATCGCTCTCTGTAACTTGATTAACTGGTATCAAATTAACATGGCAAAGAAGACTTTGGAGTAATTTAGCAAGTTTTTTTGCTGATTCTATACTATCATTTATATTCTTTACCAATGCATATTCAAAGGTTATTCTTCTATTGGTCTTATTTATGTAATATTTACAGGAGTCAATAATTTCTTCAATGCTATATTTATTAGCTATAGGCATAGTTTTTCTTCTTTCCTCATCACTTGATGCATGCAGAGATATTGCCAGTGTTATCTGTAGGTTTAAGTCTGCCAATTCATATATTTTAGGAACAATTCCACAGGTAGATAAAGTTATATGCCTGTGACCTATATTTAAGCCATAATCTTTATTTATTATATCTAAAAATTTAATTGTATTTTCATAGTTATCCAAAGGTTCACCACTGCCCATAAGTACTACATTAGAAATTTTCTTATGGGTTATACTTTCGGTACATAGTATTTGTGCTATTATTTCACCTGCTGTTAAATTTCTTATAACTCCGCCAATAGTAGAAGCACAAAATTTACATCCCATTCTACAACCTACTTGAGTAGAAACACAAATTGAATTACCATAATTATAATCCATTTCTACACATTCAATTACACTTCCATCTCTATATTTATACAAAAATTTTTTTGTATCATCACCGCTAGATTCATAAATTTCTACTACTTCCGGAATACCTATATAAAAAAAAGATTTTAACTTTTCCCGTGTAGATTTAGGTAAATTACTCATTTTATTAAAATCCCAAATTTTATTATAAATCCAGTTAATTACTTGTTTTGCCCTAAACTCTTTTTCCCCATTTTGTTTCATCCAAATATTTAAATCCTCTAAATTAAAATCTAATATGTTAACCATAGACACTCCTAATGTATTTTCTTAAGTTTACAAATAAAAAAACCATCCATATATTTGTTTGGTATTATAGTAACCCATCCCTCTTTACTATATATTATATTATCATAATTTCCAAAATATAAAGGTTCAACTTTATATTTTAGATTGTTATCTAAAAACCATTGAATATTTTTTTCATTTTCTTCTGAATTTAAAGTACAGGTGGAGTATATTAAATATCCACCATATTTAACATATTCTGCTGCATTCATCATAATACTTCTCTGGGTCTTTACAATGTTCTTTAAATCTTTAATAGATTTATTCCATTTTATTTCAGGTTTCTTTTTTATGATTCCAAGTCCTGAACAAGGTACATCTATTAGAACTCTATGAGCAATTTTTTTATATTTATCATCATACTTTCTTGCGTCCATTTCACTGCAGATTAAATTTTTTATTCCCAGTCTTTCAGCACTCTTTTTTATTAACCTTAATTTATTTGCATGAAGATCAAAAGCCTTAACTTCTCCAGTATTATTTAATATCTCACAAATGTGAGTAGTCTTACCTCCAGGTGCACTACATAAATCAAGAATAGTCATATTATTGCTGATTTCCATAGATGAAGCTACTAACATTGCACTTTCGTCCTGAACAGTTATAAATCCATCTTTAAATAGATTATTTTGCTCAATATTTCCACCTTTTATTATATTAATAGCCTCTTTATTTATATAACCTTTTTCAATATTAAAATTCCCCTCTAAAAGTATATTAAAAATATTATCATAATTTTCTTTTAGTAGATTTACTCTTACAGATATATATGCTACTTCATTGAGACCTTCCATTATAGAAATTGCCATTTCAATTCCATACTGCTTAACAAAAAGCTCTACCATCCAAGGCTCAAAAGAATACTGAAAAGAAAGCTTATGTATTTCATCATCATCTTTTTCAAAATTTACATTCTTGGATCTTATATAATTCCTGAGGACTGCATTTACAAACTTGGATACTCCTACACCTTTTTTCTTTTTTACTATTTGTACAGCCTCATTTACAGCTGCAAATTCTGGTATTTTATCTAAGTACCTCATCTGATATATAGAAGATCTTAAAATATTTAATACATATATATCTATGCTTTTCAAATCTTTTCTAATAAAATTAGATAATATTTTATCAATTGTATATTTGTATTTCAACGTGCCATATACTATTTCAGTAACTAAGGCTCTATCCTTAGCTTCCAAATTTGAATCATCCAATGAATTACTTAAAAGTATATTGGAATAGGATTTGTCTCTTAAAACCCCTGTTAAAACTTTTGCTACTATTTCTCTACTTTTATTCATTATATAACCTCAATCAATCATCTCTTCTACTTATGAGAATAAGTCTAACAAGATTTAATATAGCCATAAGTGCTGCTGCTACATAAGTCATGGCTGCTGCATCTAAAACTTTTTTAGCACCTTTCACTTCATCCCCCATCAATATTGCTCTGCTTTCCAGTATATTTACTGCTCTTTTTGAAGCATTAAACTCTACAGGTAAAGTTATAAGTTGGAATACAACTACAGCTGTAAAAAGTATAACTCCAATCTCAGCTAAAGCTGGTATGGAAAAGATAATACCTATCAAAAATATTATCCAAGATGCATTAGAACTAAAGTTTACAATTGGAACTATAGAATTTCTAATTTTCAAAGGAGCATAGTTCATTTTATGCTGCAGCGCATGCCCTGATTCATGGGCTGCAACTCCAATAGCTGAAACAGAATCGCCATGAAATACCTCTGGAGATAACCTCATTACCCTGCTTGAAGGATCATAGTGATCTGTAAGTTTCCCAGGTATAACTTCAATGGGAACATCTCTCAAATCTGCTGAATCTAAAATCATTCTAGCTACATCTGCACCTGTATAGCCATTTCTGCTTCTAACCCTTGAATATTTGTCAAAGGTTGAACTCACTTTTAATTGTGCCCAAAATGATATAATTATAGCTGGAATCAGTATTATAAAAGTCGGATCAAAAAACCACATAATAACAACACCCTCCAAAATAATTACAAGAAATTATTGTAAAATAACTCCTCTATCAATTTTATTGCCTCTAGTATATTCTTCTACCGTCATAGATCTTTTTCCTGGAAATTGTATTACCTCAATAAGTAAACTGCTATTTTTGCAAGCAACTATTATTCCATCGTTATTCACTTCTATTATTGTACCAGGTATTTCATCATACACCTTATCTAAAACTTTAACCTTGTGTATTTTCATATTTTTTTCATTATATTTACAGTGGGCAAGGGGATAAGGATTTAATCCTCTTACTAAATTATAAATATCTTTACCACTTGTATTCCAGTTGATTTCCCCACTTTGTTTTGTAAGCATTGGGGCATAATTAGAATTTTCATCTTTTTGTTTTTCTGGAACTATAGTACCCTTAACATATTCATTTATAGTTTTTACTAATAAATCAGCACCTCTTTCCATAAGAATATCATGTAAATCACCAGCTGTCATATCGCCGGTTATATCTACAATATCTTTTAAGAGCATATCTCCCGTATCCAGCCCTACATCCATAAGCATAGTAGTATTACCAGATACAGTCTCTCCATTTATAATAGCCCAATTTATAGGAGCTGCACCTCTAAGTTTTGGCAATAGAGATGCATGTAGATTTATACAGGCATACTTTGGAATATCTAATATTTCCTTAGATAATATCTGTCCAAAGGCCACAACTATAATGAAATCTGGATTTATCTCCTTTAACTTTTCTATTATTTCAGTTTCTTTCTTTATTTTCTCTGGTTGATATACAGGAATATTATTTTTTAATGCTATTTCCTTAACTGCAGATATACTCACTTTTTTACCTCTTCCCTTAGGTTTATCCGGTTGAGTAAACACAGCTTTTACATTAAATTTTTCTATAAGTTTTTCTAAAGAAGGTACAGAAAACTCTGGTGTTCCCATAAATACTATATTCAAATTATTTTTCATCTCCTTTTACTATTTTATCAATATAAAGCACTCCATCTAAATGGTCTAATTCATGACAAATGGCTCTAGCTAAAAGTTCTCTTCCTTCTATTATTATAGCCTCACCTTTTTCATTTAATGCCTTTGCTTTAACATATTCAGGTCTTTCAACTTTACCCTGTTGATCTGGTATACTTAGACATCCCTCTTCATCTAATACATTTCCTTTAGTCTCAATAATTTCAGGATTGATAAGCACTATAGGTCCCTCACCTACATCTATAACAACTAATCTTTTAAGTATTCCCACTTGTGGTGCTGCAAGACCCACTCCTTGTGCTTCATACATAGTTTCCTTCATATCTTCTATTAAAGTGAGTATTCTATCATTTATTTTATCAATAGGTCTACTCTTCTTTCTTAAAATATTATCTCCTAAAGTTCTTATATTTCTTAATGCCATATTAAAAAACCTCCAAAATAAAATATTAAACCATTCTTACTATATTACAATAAACTAATAGGATTTATGTCTACACTAATCCTTATATCATTATAATCATTTTTAATGCATTCATAAAGAAATTTTTTCATATAAGCTGCAAACTCATGGTTTATTTTACCCTTTAAGATTATCTGCCATCTAAACATTTCCTTTATTTTAGATATAACACAGGGACATGGTCCTAACATCTTTATATTACTATATTCTTTTATAATATTTTTTAATAACAAACTAATATTCTGTGTACTTTTTATTAATAAATCTTCATTTTTACTACTTATATTGATTAAAAATATATCACTAAAGGGTGGATACTCCATAGATTTTCTTATTTTTATTTCTTCTTCATAAAATCCCAAATAGTCATTATTGGCAGCTGCTATTATAGCATTACTCTCACTATTATAAGTTTGTATTATAACTCTTCCTTCTTTTAAGCCTCTACCTGCCCTTCCTGAAACTTGATTAATAAGTTGAAAGGTTCTTTCATTGGCCCTATAATCTGGCAAATTTAAAGATAAATCTGCAGCAATAACTCCAACTAAAGTAACATTTTTAAAATCAAGTCCCTTTGCCACCATTTGGGTTCCTATAAGTATATCAGCTTCTCCTGCCTTAAACTTATTATATATTATTTCATAGGCATTTTTGCGCCTTGTAGTATCATAATCCATTCTCAATGTTTTGGCTCCAGTAAAAATTTTATTTATTTCTTTTTCTATTTTTTCTGTTCCAACTCCAAAGTATTTTACGTACTTACTTCCGCATTTAGGACAAATTGAAGTCAAATTTTTAGTATTGCCGCAATAATGGCAAATTAATTTATTAATTCCACTATGATAAGTAAGTGATATATCACAATGTTCACATTTAAAAACATAACCGCATTTTCTACAGGAAACAAAAGTAGAATGGCCTCTTCTATTTAAAAAAAGTATAATTTGATCTCCCTTGCTTAAAGTCCTATGAATTTCATTTAAAAGAAGTCCACTAAACATAGATTTGTTATTTAAAGCCAGTTCTTCCTTCATATCTACAATACTTATCTTAGGAAATTTAGCTCCATCAGCTCTTTTAGAAATAGTTATTATTTCCATTTCCTTATTGGTACATTTATAATAGGTCTCTAGTGAAGGTGTAGCAGAACCCAATACTAATTTGCAATTTTCTAAATTACTTTTAATTATACCTACTTCTACAGCGGTGTACTTAGGTGTTATTTCTGATTTATAGCTGGTTTCATGTTCTTCATCTATTATTATCATCCCTAAATTGGAAAAGGGTAAAAATATTGCCGACCTAGCTCCTACAGCTATCTTTACTTTATTAGTTTTTACTCTAATCCATTCATCATATCTTTCTCCATCAGAAAGTCCACTATGAAATACAGCTATTTTATCCCCAAATCTTCCCTTAAACCGTTCTACAGTTTGTGGTGTTAGAGCAATCTCTGGAACTAAAACAATAGAATCTTTTCCCTGCTTCATCATTATGTTTACAAGATTCATATATATTTCTGTTTTACCACTACCTGTCACACCATGTATTAAAAATTTATTTTTATTACTATTTATTATTTTATTTACTGCAAATTGCTGATTTTCATTTAATTTTTTTTCGCAATATTTTTTATATTTTTTTTGATTATATCTATCAATTATCTTCTTATCTGCACTTAAAAAATCATGTTTTATCAATGTATTTATAGAAGATAGTGACAATTTAAAATTTTTACTCAATTCACTTTTGCTATATTTCCCATTATTATTTTCTACTGCAAAAAATATATTACTATAGGGTTCTCGATTATATTTATCCGTTAATCTGTTTTTTATGAAAATTTTATTACTTGTTTTTTGCTTCATGCCTCTATTAATAGCTGTAGGTATAATTAATTTTATACAATCCAAATAGGTACATATATATTTTTTTCTCATTAAATTTATAAGTTCTATATCTTTTTCTCTAAGAACTGTAAAATCATCACAAATACTATCTATATTCTTTATATTATATGTACTTTCGTATGTTTCATAAAGCTCAATTATAAATCCAAATACCATTTTATTTCCTCTACCAAAAGGTACTTTTACTCTCTGACCTATTCTTATTAAATTCATTAAATTTTTTGGAATTTTATAGGTAAATATTTTATCTACCTCACTAGATTCGTTATTTATCACAACGCCTGCATATTTAAACACTGAATCACCCTTTTTATAACAAATAGAAAAAAGCGATTAAACTCGCTTTTCTGTATTAAAAAAGCGCTTTTAGCGCTTTTCCTCTAGCAAATCAAACATTTTTCTTGCTATATTCCTTTTAGACATTTTATCCAAATTATATACTTCTCCAGTATTACTTATAATGGTAACCAAATTATCATCACTAGAAAATCCTGTATCTTTTAAGGTTATATCATTTGCAATTATGTAATTCAAATTTTTTTTATATATTTTAGATTTAGCATTTTCTATTAAATCATTACTTTCTGCTGCAAAGCCAATTAAAATTTGATTTTTCTTTTTATCTCCTAAAACTTTAAGAATATCATTATCTCGTGTAAATGTAATGTTTAAATCTCCATCCGCCTTTTTTATTTTTTTTTCTGAATAGTTTTTTACTTTATAGTCTGCGACAGCTGCAGATTTTATTACAATGTCACTATCATTATAATATTCTAAAACTTTGTTATACATATCTTCATTGGTATCTACATCAATTATTTTTACGCCATAAGGTTTCTCTAATGAAGAAGGTCCTGAAATAAGAGTTACTTCTGCTCCCCTATCTCTAGCCTCTTCTGCGATGGCATACCCCATTTTCCCAGAAGACTTATTAGTAATGTATCTTACAGGATCTATATATGAAACAGTTGGACCGGCAGTAACTAGAACTTTCTTACCGATTAAATCTTTTTTATCATATAACATACTTAATGCAACATTTGAAATATACTCAGTATCTGGAAGTTTACCCTCTCCCACATCACCACAAGCCAGTCTTCCACTGCTTGGTAATATAAATTTATAACCAAATCTCTGTAATTTTTGAATATTATCTTGAACTATAGGATTTCTATACATATTTGTATTCATAGCTGGTGCAAATACTACCGGTGCTGTAGTAGCCATTATAGTAGTTGATAACATATCATCAGCTATGCCATTTGCCACTTTTCCAATAATATTAGCCGTAGCAGGAACTATTAGCATTAAATCTGCCTTTTTAGCTAAAGAGATATGTTGAATTTCCCAAGCTCTTGGTTCTTCAAACATATCAGATATGACCATATTCTGACTTAAAGATTGAAAACTTAAAGGTGTTACAAACTCTGTAGCAGATTTAGTCATAATTACATTTACATTTATATCTTTCTTTTTAAGACGACTTACTATATCAAGTGCTTTATAGACTGCTATACCTCCACATATTCCCAAAACTATATTTTTTGAGGACATATTACTTACTTCCTTCTTTTTCAGTATCATATTGGAATTTATCTTGATCCAGTTCATTTATAGCAATTGTAAGTGGTTTATTTGCATCAATATCTACTAATGGCTTAGAACCTGATATTATCTGTCTTGCTCTTTTTGAAGTTATTACAACCACGGAATATCTATCTCCTGCTTTTTTTACTAGATCTACTATTGATGGATTAATCATTGAATTGTTCATGAATCAAATCCTCCTTAGAATTTAATATTTTATCTTTTATTCTGTCAACTCTGCATCTTTCAGCAGCTATTATACTTTCTATTTTATTTACTGCTAAATCTACAGTATCATTTATAACAGCATAATTATATTTTGAAACATAATTTATTTCTCTATAAGCAGCTTTAAATCTGGTTACCAAAGATTCTGCTGTTTCACTGCCTCTTCCTATAATTCTATTTCTAAGTTCCTCCATAGATGGTGGTAATATAAATATAAATACTCCCTCTGGATAGTTATCCTTCACCTTTAATGCTCCTTGAATATCTATCTCTAATATTACATCTTCTCCATTTTCCAGTCTTTCCATAACATTGGATTTTGGTGTACCATAGAAATTTCCATATACCTCTGCATATTCTAAAAAATCACCATTCAAAATCTTGTTTTTAAATTCATCCCTACTTAAAAAATAATAACTCTCGTTTGGTACTTCTCCTTCTCGCGGCTGCCTTGTAGTGGCAGATACTGAAAGCCAAAATCTTTGTCTATTTAACAATTCTTTGCAAAGAGTACCTTTTCCTGCTCCTGAAGGCCCAGATAATACTATTAAAAGTCCTTTGTTCTTTTTCATTATTCTTCAACCTCGTCTATAGCTTCTTCATCTTTAGATGCCAATCTATTAGCCACTGTTTCAGGCTGAACAGCTGAAAGTATAACATGATCACTATCAGTAATTATAACCGCTCTTGTTCTTCTTCCATAAGTTGCATCTATAAGCATTCCTCTATCTCTTGCTTCCTGTATTATCCTTTTAATAGGTGCAGATTCAGGACTTACAATAGCAACCAATCTATTTGCAGAAACTATGTTGCCAAATCCTATATTAATTAATCGTATACCCATTTTTATCCTCCTTGAGATTATTGTATATTTTGCACTTGTTCTCTTATCTTCTCTATCTCATTCTTTATATCCAAAACAAGATGAACTATGTTCACATCATTTGCTTTAGAAGCAATGGTATTCGCTTCTCTATTCATTTCTTGAACTATAAAATCTAATTTTCGTCCTATGGGTTTATCACTTTTTAAACTTTCTTTTAATTGTAAAATGTGACTTTTAAGTCTTACAATTTCTTCATCTATACATGCTTTGTCACTAAAAATTGCTACTTCCATTGCTAATCTATTTTCATCTACGTTATTATCACCCATAAGTTCCTTAATTCTTTCATTGAGCTTTATTCTGTATTGTTCTACTACCACTTTAGATTTTACATCTATACTGTTAACTAGATTATCTATAGTTAAACATTTATATTCTATATCCTCTCTTAATTTTACACCTTCTTTTAATCTCATGGAAACTAAGGCACTTATTGCTTCTTCTAAGGGCATTTGCAATTTATTCCAAACTTCATCAAAATCTTCATCCTTTTGTTCTATGGTTATTACATCTGGAAATTTAGCTATTAATGAAAGTGATAACGGTTCCTTAATCTCATAACGTTCATTCATTTCCCTTAGGCAATTTACAATACTATCACTTAAATTTTTATTTAATACAGCTTTAGAAGATTCTGTTTCTAATACAGTCTGCGTTATATAGATATCTATTTTCCCTCGACTCAATTTCTCTTGTAACTTTTTTCTTATTCTATCTTCAAGAGAAATAAGACTTCTTGGCATCTTTATATTTAAATCAAGATATCTATGATTTACACTTCTTATTTCTATGGTAAAATTTCTATTTTTACATTCATAAAAAGCTCTTCCATATCCTGTCATACTACTTACCATGGTAAATCATCCTTCCATTATTATGCCAACAGTTCATCCTTATTATTATACAAAAACTACAGGCATAAATTCAAGTATTATATTTGACTTTAATGATTATACCACATTTTTTCTAATGCATAATATTTTTTTATATTTATTTATAAATTATATATATCAAATTTATTTAAGCCCTCTTCAATTATAAATTTATCTTTTGTAAGTGCTATCCTAAAATATTCATATCCTAGATTTCCAAAACTATATCCTGGTGTAACAACTATTCCATGCTTCCTTAAAACCTCACTGCAAAACTCATAAGTCGTATAATTTTTGGGTACTTTACACCATATATAAAAAGTTCCCGTGGTTTTAAAGAACTCTATATTTTTATTTTTCAAAATAACCTCTGCAGATTTTCTTCTTTCATCATATATATGTCTAATAGAATTTATATAACCTCGGTCTAAGTTCAATGCTTTAATTGCAGCATATTGTATTGGTTTAAACTGTCCTGAATCCAAATTACTTTTTATAGTTAAAAGTGCCTTTATAACTCCTCTGTTTCCCACTGCATAACCTATTCTAAAACCTGTCATATTATAAGTTTTAGACATAGTTCCAAATTCAATACAATTTTTTTTATCCCTATCATATTGAAGAATACTTATAGGATCTCTATTTTCTTCTATTATTTCGTTATAGGCTGAATCATTGCATAAAACTATATCCCTATCAGCACAAAATTTTACTATATCTTTATAAAACTCTTCATTTGCAACTGCCCCTGTAGGATTATTAGGATAATTTATTATAAAAATTTTCGATTTTAACATATCTCTATCTGAAATGTGATTTAATTCAGGAAGAAATTTATTTTTTTCTTTTAATGGTATTTTATAGGGCACTGCTCCCCAGAGATTTGCAGCAGTTTCGTAAACTGGATAAGATGGATCTGTCATTATAATACCATCACCAAAATTACAAACTGCTGGTATAATATTACTAATCCCTTCCTTTGAACCTATGAGGACTAAAACTTCATCCAAATCTAATTTTACAGAATATGTGTTTTTATAATATTTTATAATCTGCTTTTTTAATTCTTCAAGTCCGTCATAAGGTGGATATTTATTAAAATCTTTTACAGATAGACTATCAACTAATTCTTTCAAAATATCAGGGTGAACTGGAAGATCTGGATCCCCTATACCTAAATCAATTATTTTTTTACCAGACCGTAAAAATTCCTTTTTCTCATCATCTATTTTCTTAAAATGATATTCACCTAGTTTTGCAATTCTATTATTAATTTTCACTTTTTATTCCTCCTAGAATTGTGTCTATCATTTTAATATATTCCTTATTCCTACTAATTGTTACTAAAATAGGTATACAATTATATTGAATTAATCTTCATAAAAAAATAAAACTATACCGCTTTATGTCGGTATAGTTAACTATTATTAAAGAATTATGCAAATAAGTCCTCCGTTACCTTCATTAATTATTTTTTCTAAGGTTTTTTGAATTTTTACTTGAACATCTTCTGGCATTTTAAATAACTTTTTTTGTAATCCTTCTTTTACCACTAAATCAAAAGATTTTCCAAACATATTACTCTCCCATATTTTAGAAGGATCACTTTCAAATTCCTCCAAAAGTGATTTTACCAATTCTTCACTTTCTCTTTCCGTTCCCATTATAGGAGATATTTCCGTTTGAATATCTGCTCTTATGAAATGAAATGATGGTGCACTTGCCTTAAGCTTAACCTCATATCTAGATCCATTTTTAACTATTTTAGGTTCTTCCAATTTCATTTCTGTAAGCTGAGGAGCAACAAGTCCATAGCCTGTTTCTTTTACATCTCTTAATGCATCAGAAATTCTATCATATTCAACCTTTGCTTTGTGATAATCCTTAATAGTATTCAATAGCTGACTTTCTCCTAAAATATCTGTTTCGCAGTATTCACTTAATACTTTATAAAATATACCCTTTTTAGGATTAAGACTAACCCTTGCTACACCACTTCCCATGTCCATCTCATCAATTTGTGAATACTCAAGAAAATCATTTTCCGTAAAACCATTTAATGTTTTACCTATATCTCTTACTTTATTTACATTTTTACATATTTGTCTAACAAGCCCCCAATAGTTATCTTTAAGCCAATGTTTTGATTCCAACTTTTCAATCCACTCTGGCATATCTATGTTTATTTCTTTTATAGGAAACTCTTTTAATACTCTTTTAAATATATTAGTTATATCTACTTCCTTCATATTAAGTACATCCATTATTTGAACTGGAACATCGTATTTATTTTCTAATTCACTAGAAAGTTCCAAAGTTTTAGGATCTGTTGCCTTAGCAGAATTAAGTACAATTATAAAGGGTTTATTTATTGATTTAAGTTCATTTACAACTCTTTCCTCGGCCTCTAAATATTCTTCTCGTGATATATCTGTTATTGTTCCATCTGTAGTTATTACAAGTCCTATGGTTGAATGTTCATTTATTACCTTCTTTGTCCCTATTTCCGCCGCTTCTTCAAAAGGTATTTCATGATCATACCAAGGTGTAGTCACCATTTTATCATTATCCCCTTCTTTATAGCCCAGTGCACCTTTTACTATATATCCAACGCAATCCACCATTCTTACCTTAAATTTTATACCTTCACCTATGCCTATTTCTACAGCTTCATTTGGAATAAATTTAGGTTCTGTGGTATGAATAGATTTTCCTGACCCACTTTGAGGAAGTTCATCTTTAGCTCTTTCTTTTTTATAGGAATTTTCTATGTTCGGAATAACCATAAGATCCATAAAAGTTTTGATAAATGTGGATTTACCTGTTCTTACAGGTCCTACTACACCTACATAAATATCTCCTTGGGTTCTTTCTGCTATATCTTTGTATATATCAAAATTATCCAAAATGTACCCTCCTGTGTCTTAATATTAACAATATATATATATTGTCTTGTAATATTAAATATACCTAATTTATATTTAATAAAATTTTTCTTGTAATATTATTTATATAAAAATGCTGTCTTGAAAACTATTTATAATTTTCAAGACAGCATTTTTTAATTTAGTATAATTTTATACATAATACTTGTAAGCTCAAATGTTTACATAAGAGCATTTAAAATAATCTTACAGAAACTCAGTGCATTTCATGTTTTTTATCTCTCTCCATAAGTTCTTTTACCGCTGTTTTTACCTCTTTATTTTTAAACAATACTTTGTACAGCATATCTGTTATAGGCATATTTACTAAAAGCCTATCTTTCAATTCATAAAAGGCCTCGCAGGCTTTAATCCCCTCTACCACCATACCAATCCTTTTACAAGCTTCTTCCCTCAGAACACCTTCTCCAATTAGAATTCCAGCTCTTCTATTTCTACTGTGCAAACTTGTGCAAGTTACAATTAAATCTCCCATACCAGTAAGTCCATAAAAAGTTTCCCTTCTACCTCCAAGCAATGTTCCAACTCTCACTATTTCACTCATACCTCTAGTCATAAGAGCAGCTTTGGTATTATCACCGTAACCTAATCCATCACAAATTCCACAAGCTAGTGCAATTATATTTTTAACTGCACCTCCTATTTCAACTCCAATTATATCATCATTTGTATATACTCTAAAAGTATTAGTCATAAAGAGGTCCTGAACCTTAAAAGCATACTCCATATTTTCAGAGCTAACCACAACTGTGGTAGGCAAATTTTTGGCTACCTCCTCTGCATGGCTTGGTCCAGATAATATTACTACTGGATTCAAAGGCAATTCTTCTTTAATTACCTTTGAAAGTCTCATTTTAGACTGTTCTTCTATTCCTTTTGCAATACTGACTATGACCTGTTGCCTATGAACGTTACTACAAATGAGCTTACATATATCTCTTATTGCATAAGAAGGAACAGCCAAAATTATATAATCACCTTTTTCTATTGCATCTTCTATCTTATTTGTAGCCAAAATTCCATCTGGAATTTTGGCAAAAGGCAAATATCTTTTATTTAGCCTATTATTATTTATATCCTCTACCACACTAGAATTTCTATCCCATATGACAACTTTGTGTCCCTTATTAGCTAATAGTATACCCAATGCTGTTCCAAAACTTCCACCTCCGATGAAAGTTACATTTTTCATATCATTCCTTCCTTTCTCTGAAAATAACTTTAATACCAGTTCCTGCAAAATTAAAACTTTCTCTTAATTTATTTTCTAAATATCTCTCATAAGAAAAATGAATGGCATTTGTATCATTTACAAAAAAGATAAAAGTAGGTGGTTTTATAGATACCTGAGTTACATAGTAAATTTTAAGTCTTTTTAGAGCTACTACAGGAGGTTCTTTCATAAGAACAGCTTTACTAACTATATCATTTAACACTCCTGTAGATATTCTTCTGCAGTAATTATTATAGCATTTTTTAACTTCCTCTAGCACCTTATTGACTCTTTGGCCAGTTTTTGCAGAAATGAACATATACTGAGCATAAGGCATAAATGATAATTTATATTGTATATTTTTCTTAAATACATTCATAGTTTTATCGTCTTTTTCTATAAGATCCCATTTATTTACGATCACCATTATTGCCTTGTTCAACTCGTGAGCATATCCAATAATTTTTTCATCTTGATCACTCAGTTGTTCTGTTGCATCTAATATAAGTATACACACATCAGCTCTTTCTATGGCTGCTAATGTTCTTATAACACTATATCTTTCAATCTCTTCTTTCACTTTACTTTTTCTTCTAAGACCAGCTGTATCTATTAAAACAAATTTTCCCTCTTCTGTTTCAAGATAGCTGTCTACAGCATCTCTGGTAGTACCTGGTATATCACTTACTATAACCCTGTCTTCACCAAGCAATTTGTTAATTAATGAAGATTTACCTACATTTGGTCTTCCTACTACTGCAATTTTAATGTACTCATCGTCCTCAGAACCATTATCTAATTCTTTAAAATTGCCTACAATTTTATCCAGCATATCACCCAGACCTAATCCTTGGGATGCTGAAATTGTCACGGGATCCCCAATACCTAAATTATAGAATTCAAAAGAATTTTGCTCATCTGCTAATTTATCTATTTTATTTACTACAAGAACAATTGGTTTTTTAGATTTTCTAAGCATTAAGGCCACTTCATTATCTGCATCTGTAAGCCCCTGTTTTCCATCTACCAAGAATACAATTACATCTGCAGTCTCTATAGCCATTTGAGCTTGCCTTCTCATTTGTGCCAATATAATATCACTGCTTTCCGGTTCTATACCTCCAGTATCTATTATTGTAAATAAATTATTAAGCCATTCTGCCTCTGCATAGATTCTATCTCTAGTTACTCCTGGTGTATCTTCTACAATTGCAATTCTTTTTCCTGCTAATTTATTAAATAAAGTTGATTTTCCTACATTTGGTCTTCCTACTATTGCAACTATTGGTTTTGACATATACTATTCCTCCCTGCATATTCATTTATAATTTTTATTAAATCTTCTCCTGTATACTCGCAAACTAAAACTTTAGTATTTAAAGCTTTTTGAATATCTTCAATCATCCTATCATCTAAAAACATTTCAGTATCAACTTTAAGCATATTTCTAGGTATTATAATATATTCTGCATATCTAGTCTGTTGAAGTTGATTTATAATATCTTTACCTGTTATAAGACCTGCTACAGTTATGCTGTGTCCAAAACAATCATTTAATATCTTTACAGTATTTATATTGAGATTTCTATTTACAGAGGATATTTTATCTGCAGCTGATTTTATTTCTTCAAAGGCTGAACTGCCCGTTACAAAGGTAAAGTTTCCCTTGACCTCCATTTTTAAATCCTTTAGAGTACTTTTTATATTTTCTCTAAAAATTCTAATCATACCTATACCGTCTTCTAACTGATCAAACTCTTCATAGAATTCTTTTTCTGGTACTTCTATCTCTGCCAAAACATAAAATTCATCAGAAAGTCTTACAAAGGGAAAGCCTATTTCTTTCATAAACTTCCTTTGAATTTGTTCTACCAGGTTAATTTCCTCTTTTGCCATACTTTTATTATAGGTTTTTAAATTAAATAGTCCTTCCCTGTATTTAGTTACTCCCACAGGTACTCCTGCAACATTTTTCACGTTAGGATAAAACTTGTATAAATCCATTATAGTTTTTCTTAATTCTTCACCATTATTTACATCTGGACAAAGGACCACTTGGCAATTCATAGCAATACCGCCTTCTGACAATCTCTTAATTCTATCCATAATATTGCCTGCAAATCTATTAGTAAGCATTTTCATTCTGAGTTCAGGATTGGTAGTCTGAACTGATATGTTTATTGGACTTATCTTATATTCTATTATTCTGTCAATATCTTCATCTTTCATGTTTGTAAGAGTAACAAAATTTCCTTGAAGAAATGATAATCTAGAATCATCATCTTTAAAATACAAGGATTTTCGCATACCCTTAGGAAGCTGATCTATAAAACAAAATATGCATTTATTTTTGCAGCTTTGAGCGTTATCCATTATTCCATTTTTAAATTCCACGCCTAGCTTCTCATCAAATTCTTTTTCTACTTCTAGTTCCCAAACTTCCTCATTATCTTTCTTCTCTATTTCAATAACTACATAATCATCTGCCATTAAAAATCTATAATCAATTATATCTTTTACCTTTTTGCCATTTATACTTATAATCTTATCTCCCACTTCAACGCCTAACTCTTCAGCAATACTTCCATTGTAAACCTTTGAAATTTCATTTTGCATATACTTTTAATCTCTCCCAAATCAATGCCTGTAATAATTAAGTTTATTAGATAACCATTTCATATAGTGCATTCACATATTAAGTACAGTGTTTATTTAAAATTAAAAATTCTAATTTCACATAGTACATAAACAGAATTCTTTGTTTCAAGTGGAATTTTTTTCTCCATCTAAAACTTAGAAGTCGTTATCCAGGGACATATCAGCCGTTATCTCCCACTGTACAGAGTGCCATGGGAGTATTACGGATGGTAGTCATCGGATAAATTAAATACAAAATTATATTTACCTATTACCTATCTTAACATACCTTAAGTTATATTACCTTAATAGAAAACTTTAGTCAAGAAATAGACAATTTATTCAAAACTTTAACGCTTAAATTTCAGTAAGGACTTTGTTTTTTATTAAATTTAACTTGACTAACTTGGCGTAAGTCTCCCATGCACTCTGTACAGCCCTCTCACCAAATTAAAATTTGGGCTCTCTGCTTTTCTTCAAGTGGGAGTTCGACGCCAAGTAAGCCATGCATTTGCAGTTCTAAAATTCAGATGGGGCAAAAGAATCCCCACCTGAATTAAGAACTTGCTTCAATTATAGATCTTATCTGTCATAAAAAAAACAATCTATATAACTTCCATTAGAAACTCATTTATGGATAGATATACAGACTAATTTTTAATATAAAATTAATTTATTCAATTATATATTTTTTCTCTAGAGTGTACAGGCTATATTTTATAGTATATTCTCATTTCAACATTGCACACACTATAGTTCTAGCATCTTTAAATTCATAACTACAAGTATATAGGGTTATAATATTATTATAATTGTTTCCTTTAATATCTTTATTATACATAGATTTTTCTTTTAAATAATCAATATATTTCTTATAATCTTCATTGGAATTAAAATTAGTTCTCAGCCCTGTATAATCTCCATCTTCTACAAAAACAGAAAAAATTTCATAATTATAATCCTTATTATCTTTTGTAATTTTTATAGTCCCATTATTGAAGTTTTCCTGTTTTTTAAAATCATTTATTTTATTAAACATAGTGCCATTTTTCATATTATGACCATAAATAATTATATTTTTATCTGAATTAATATTATTTTTATAATCAATAAAAACAGTTCCTGATGCACTCTTTTCTCTATAAAAATTATTATGGAGATAAAATTTATTATCTTTTCCTTGAACCACTGGATAGTTTATATCTGAACTAGGAATGTTAATCCAAAATTTATAGTCTGAATTAATCTGTTTTAATTTTTCTTCATTAGAGTCCTCTTTAACATTCTGTTGTATATTTGGTTTTAAAATCTGAACTTTAGAATAATTTTTACCATCTCTATAATACTCTAAATATTTATATCCTATTTTAAATGCACAAATTAAAATTATTATAATTAAAATTATATTTATAAAAATTTTCATATTTTTCTTCATAATTTTCCTCTATATAAACCTTTTGTTGATTTACTAGTTAGTAATTTTGATGTTATAATAGATACTATAGGTACCGTTAAAATAACTCCAATACTTCCTGATATTCCCTGCATGATCTCTATACCAACAGAGTACATATTCACCACTTGATTATATCTCATACTATAAGAATATATTAAAATTAAGGTGTTAATAGCTCCTCCTGTAAAAGCCAGTATAAGTGTATTTGACATAGTACCCATCATATCTCTTCCAACATTTATCCCAGAAAGGAACAGCTCCTTATTACTCAAATCAGGATTTTTATCATAAATTTCATTTATTGTAGATGCTACAGACATACTAACATCTATTACTGCTCCTAAAGATGCTATAAGTATTCCAGCAAACAAAATTCCACCTACACTTAAATTTGTTTTAGTTGATATAAATATTAATTCTTCAACTTCTGATACATTATATCCTGATATCTTTGCAAAATATCCAAATGCAGTGGCAGTTCCTCCTGCAATAATTACTCCTATAACAGTTCCTAAAACAGATGATATTGCTTTTATACTTAATCCATCTATTAAATACATTGTAACTATAGTAGTTAAAATACCCACAATAACTGCTGCTAAAAATGGAGAATATCCCTTATATATCATGGGAATAAACAAAAATATAATGCAAATAAATGTAAATATAAGTCCTATTGCCGATTTAAATCCCTTCTTGCCCCCAATTGCCCATAATATCAGAAGAAACAACGCTACAAAAGCATATATAATTGGTTCTCTATTATAACTATAAACAGAGGCTACGTAATTATTACCTGATGTACTTAATGACACAATAACCTTCATATTTTCCTTGCAATCTGCACCATAGAGATATCCTGAAAAACTATTGGCATTTAATAATTTTCCTTTTTGGCTTCCACTTAACATTCTAACTCTTACTTGTTGGTTTCCAACACGTGAACCATCTTCTTGTATATTATCTTTTACAACCTCTTCAACTACAGCTTTTGAAAACTCAGTACCTTTTTGATTAACTAATTCAACTTTATCTACTTGATTAAAAAAGTACAGAAATATAAAAAAACCCAGTGTTAATACAGCTATAATTATTCTTCTAATATTAATCAATTTATTATTAAATAGTTTTAAAAACATAGTCCACATCCTCCGAGTTTATATTGAAATTACAGGAGTACCTAAATACTCCTGTAATTTCCAATTACCTATTAACTTTAAAATAATTTACTTTGCTTCCTTAAATTTTTTCTTTCTGTTTACATAAACTAATGCCGCAGCAGAAACGCCTGCTATAGCTATAATAGGATAGGCATTAAAATCATCACCTGTTTTAACTTTACCTGAAGTTGTTGTTGATACTGAATCATTATCATTGTTAGATGCTGTTGAATCATTATTATTAGGTGTTGTTGAATTATTATTAGATGTTGTTTGTTGATTTCCTGGTGTTTCTGTATTTTGTTTAACAACTTTCTTTGATTTAAAGCCTTTTATTTCTTCATTTAATGCATCAACTGCTTTATCCACTGTTGATTGAGTAGCATCATCTGATTCAACAGTAGCTTTTGCTGAAGCAACTGCTGATTGAAGTTTTTCTTTTGCTTCTGATGGATATTGGCCTTCCTCATTTCCTACAACTGAACTATCTAATAAAGCTTGTGCATCATCTATTGACTTTTTAAGTTCTGTTTTATCACCCTTATCTTCAAGACCATTAATACCCTCTTTTAAATTAGTATAGGCATCAGCAATTTCTTGTGAATTAGCAGATGGTTTGCTTGAAACTGCCTTTGCAGCTGCTAATGCTTTTTCTAATTTATTAAAGCTTGAAGGAGTAAAAGTCTCTTTGGATTTTTCTTCTCCAGCAGAAATTAATTCATTTAAACTTGATTTATCAATAGATTTTATAATTGAAAAAGTATTGTCAATTTTTTGTCCATTATCTGTTCTGTATGTATTTATTGTAAAACTTACTTCGTCAATATCAATAGTAGAATAAGTTGGAATATCTTCTTGCCATCTAGTAGCTATATAAGATTGTTTCGTATTTATTAAATTATAGTATTTACTACCTGATGCTGAGTTAGCAGTCATATATAATATACCACTTGGATCTACTACGTTTCCATTTTTATAAGTAATATCTTCTTTAACTTGTTGAATTGCCTCAGGATCATCAATATTATTTAAATAATCTTTATATTGTTGAGTTGTTTCTTCTCCTGCCAACTCCTTTGCATATTGCTCCTCATAAGTATCTTCATCATCCATCATTTTACCATCATTTACTCCGCCCTTTAACATAAAAGACCTTGAATAAGTATGATCATGTCCTGTTAAAACAACATCGATTTTATTTTCTTCAAATATATGAGCTAATTTATATCTCAATTCAATTACTGACAACTCATTGGAATGTGAATCACCAGATCCATATATATCATGATGTATTGTTACTATACGCCATTTTGCATTTGGATTTTCACTAATAGCTTTTTTAATAACTTGTTCATGCTCTGCTTCATTTGTATTATTAGTATTTAAAGTTATAAATAATGTATTACCGTAGGAATAGTAATAATCTCCCCCTGCTGCTGTTGCTCCCAAAGTTGAAGCATTTGGATTATTAAAATGATATGAATAGTTTGGACTTTTTGAATCATGATTACCAATTGTTGTGGCAACAGGTAGTGATTTTAGTGCATCTGGACTTAAATATCCTGCATATTCAATATTCTGCTCATCACTTTTAGGACTTGAAGTTTGAATTTGATCTCCTGCTGAAAGCATGAAGCTTACATTTGGATGTGATTTTAAGGCTGTATTTATGGTATTGTTCCAGTTAAAACTATCATTTCTTACTGCGGCATCTTGACCCTGAGTTGTATCAGCACCTTTAGCAATATTGCTACTTGAAGAACCTATTTGTGGATCACCTACATATAGGAAACTGAAACTCTTTGTGCTTTGTGTTTTGTAAGGAGTAGCAACACTCCAGACACCATTTACTTGATAACTATAGTAATATTTAGTATTTTCTTCAAGTCCTGTAGCAGTAGCTTTATTACTCTTGTATCCTGTAACAGCATTTTCAGTTTTTACATTTAATTCCTTTGCATCACTAAGATCTTGTTTTTTGCCAATTTTAAATTTTGAATTTGGTTCAGCATTCTTTGAATACCAAGCAAAATTTAATTCAGAAGCATTTCTTCCTGGTGTCAACGAAATTTCTGTGGGATTGTTTTTTACTGTTTCCCAGGTTTTTACCCATTTATCCCAAGCTCCATTTTTAGCTGCATCTGTATACTTAGCCTCATTCCATCCATCTTCACTTCCTGCAAATGCAGTAATACCTGTTGTAAACAACATAGTAGTTGTCAATACTAAAACTACTATTTTTTTCACTCTTTTTATCATATTTGTGAATCCCCCTCATTAATTATTATCAATATAAGTATAAAGGATAAAGTAACTTACAAAAACAATTATTAAGTGCTATTTACAATAAAGACTTATGTTTTAACTTTATTTAACATTAACTTAATATTAGGAGAAACAAAAAAGCCGTCTTATAATATATTTCTATACATTATAAGACGGCATCTATAATAAAAAATAAATTCACCTGTAATTATTCATTTAGATCTATTTGTTCTCCTGTTACTAAATAAATAGTAGATTCACAAATATTAGTAGTATGGTCTGCTATTCTCTCAAGATACTTACAAGCAAACAAAAATTGTGTTAGCTGATTTATGGTTTTAGGATTCTCCATCATAATCACTAGAAATTCACTGAAAATCTGTTTATATATGGCATCTATTTCATCATCCTTTTTACATATAGCATAGGCGGCTTTTACATCTCCCTGTACATATGCATCAAGAGAATACTTTAGAATTTCTTTAACTAAATCTGCCATATGAGAAATGTTTGTTAAAGTTTTTATATCTTTATACTTTTTAAGTCTTTTTGTTACTTTTGCTATATCTACAGCATGATCAGCTATTCTCTCAAGATCTGTTACTATTTTAGTAGTAGTAAATATATTTCTCAGGTCCATAGCTATAGGTTGCTGCATGGCTATAAGCTTTATGGCCTTATTTTCTATTTCCTTTTGCATATCATCAATTATGTCATCATTATCTATTACTTTTTGAGCTAAAGTTTGATCTTGATTGACTAATGACTCTATACATTGAAATATCTGCTTTTCAACCATACTTCCCATTCTTAAAAGATCCGTATGCATTTCTTCCAAATGCAAATCAAAAACTTTTCTTGGCATTAAAATCACCTCTTTTTTTAATATACCATATTAAATTAATAGCATAATTAGAATAAAAATTTACCCGAATCTGCCTGTAATATAATCTTCTGTTCTTTTATCTACTGGTTTATAAAATATATTTTCAGTTTTACCATTTTCTACAACTTCTCCATTTAAGAAGAAAGCTGTATAGTCAGAAATTCTACCTGCCTGCTGCATATTATGCGTTACTATTATTACTGTGTACTTCTTTTTTAACTCATCCATCAATTCTTCAATTTTTAACGTAGATATAGGATCAAGAGCTGAAGTTGGTTCATCCATAAGAAGTACTTCAGGTTCCACAGCTAGAGTTCTTGCTATACATAATCTTTGCTGCTGACCTCCTGAAAGCCCTAAAGCACTTTGCTTAATTCTATCCTTGGCTTCTTCCCAAAGAGCAGCTCCCTTTAAGCTTTTCTCTACAATCTCATCTAGTTTACCTTTATTTCTTATTCCATGTATTCTTGGTCCATAAGCAATGTTGTCATATATAGACATGGGAAAGGGATTAGGCTTTTGAAATACCATTCCTACTCTCTTTCTAAGTTGTATTTCATCATAGTCTTTATATATATTTTTATCCTCGAATAATACTTCTCCTTCTATTCTTACAGATTCAATTAAATCATTCATTCTGTTGATAGTCCTCAAGAAGGTAGATTTACCACAACCTGAAGGTCCAATTAGTGCAGTTACAGAATTTTTTTCTATATCAAGACTAATATTTTTCAGTGCTTGAACATTTCCATAGTATAAATTTAAATTGTTAGTCTTAATTATACCCATTTTATTATATCCCCCTTACTTTCCGCTATAGGAATTATATATTTTTTTCCCTATTATTCTAGCTAAAATATTGAACACTAACACCATTATTACCAGTACTGCTGAAGATCCTGTAGCGATTTTAGAGGCATCAGGAACCATACCTTCTGAATTTAGTTTCCAAATATGTACAGCCAATGTTTCTGCTGGTCTAAATAGACTAAAAGGTGAAGCCTTATCAATTAAACTTATATTGCTATATTTTAAAATAGGTGCACTCATACCAGCAGTATATAAAAGTGCTGCTGCTTCTCCAAATATTCTACCTGCTGCTAAAATTATTCCCGTTAAAATTTGTGGGATTGCAGAGGGTAACATTACTTTTTGTATAGTCTGCCACTGAGTAGCTCCAAGCCCAAGACTTGCTTCTTTTACCTTTGCAGCTGAAGCAGTTATAGCATTTTCACACACTCTGGTCATTGCAGGAAGATTAATTACAGTTATAGCTAATGCACCTGATAACAGTGTGTAACCCCATTGAGTCATAGTTACAAAAACCAATAGACCAAATAAACCTACAACTATTGATGGGAGAGATGCCATAGTCTCAATGCAAAGTCTGATTATATTAAGTATTTTACCTTCTTTAGCATATTGAGACATATATATTCCAGCACCTATTCCAATTGGAACGGTTATTATAAGTGATATTATAAGCATATAAAAAGAATTAAAAAGTTGAGGACCAATTCCACCACCAGGTTCATCTATTTTAGGCTTACCAAAGAGAAAACTTAAATTTAAAGAATGTCTACCATTATAAATTATGTAACCTATAAAACCTATTAATAGCAAAACTATAAAAGCTGATATTATATATAATATTGCAGTAGCTATTTTATCACAAGTCTTAGCCTTCATTATGCTTCACTCCTTTTAGCAATAAACCTTATTAACAATATAAAAACAAATGATATTAGTAGAAGTATAAGTGCTATTGACCAAAGTGCATCATTCCAAGGAGTATTGTCAACAGTATTAGATATACTCATAGTTAATATACTAGTCAAAGTCACTGTAGGAGAGGTTAATTTATCTGCAAATTTTAATGTATTACCTATAACCATTTGGACAGCTAATGCTTCTCCAAAGGCTCTTGCAATCCCCAAAACAACTCCTGTTAAAATTCCATTTTTACTAGCAGGAATAATAACTTTATAAATAGTTTGCCATCTAGTAGCTCCAAGTCCATAAGAAGCTTCTATGTAATCCTTTGGAATAGTCTTTATAGCATCAGAAGATATACTTGCAATAGTTGGAAGGATCATAATACTTAACACAATCATTCCTGCTATAAGGCTAAATCCAACACCACCTCCAATACTTCTAATGAAAGGAACTAAAAGTATAACTCCAACCCAACCGTATACAACAGAAGGTATTCCTACAAATAATTCTAAAGCAGGCTGAAGAACTTTTTCTCCAAGTTTTGGTGATATTAAATTCATAAACACTGCTAAAGCTATACTTATAGGAGCACTTATTATAACTGCACCAATAGATACAAATGTAGATCCAACAATAAAAATTGAAGCACCAAATTGTGGCTTCTCAGCATCGGGCTTCCAATTAGAACCAAAAATAAAATCTATTATAGAATAATGATCCTTTGTAAATATTCTTATACCTTTAGACGCAACAAAAAATATTATGGATAATGTTAAAACAACTATTAACAATCCACAAATTATAGAAAATCCTCTACCTAGATATTCTGTTTTTATCTTTTGCAAAATACTTCTTTTATTCATATAATCAACCTCAAATAATTTAATTTTACAGTACATTAGACTGGCTGAATTTTAGCCAGTCTAATGTACTTACTATTTAACTTTCATGTCACTGGAAGCTATATATCCTAATTTCTCAATCAATTTCTTATTCTCATCACTAGTAATGTACTCAATAAATGCCTTAGATACTCCTGTAGGTTCTCCTTTAGTATACATATGTTCATAAGACCAGAAAGGATATTTTCCTGTAGTTATGTTTTCCTTAGAAGCTTCAACACCTCCAATTTTTAATTCCTTTATATCATTTTTAACTTCATCATTTAGATAAGATAAAGCTAAATAACTTATACTTCCTGGAGTTTTTGTCATAGCAGCTTTAACTGCACCATTTGAATCTTGAGTAGTTCCTATATCGTCTTTTTCCTTATTACCATCTAGAACTGTTTTAGTAAAAGTAGCTCTAGTTCCAGAACCACTCGTTCTATGAACAACATTTATAGCTAAATCTTTTCCTCCAACGTCCTTCCAATTTTTCACCTTACCTGTAAATATATCTTGAATTTGAGCTTTTGTCAAGTCAGTAACATCTACATCTTTACTAGTAACTACGGCAAAACCTATAGCACATACCTTATGGTCTACTAAAGTCTTAGCTGTAGCAGCATCCAACTTTTCTTCTGCAGCAACATCTGAATTTCCTATATCCACAGCTCCTTGACTCACCTGTGTTAGCCCAGTACCACTACCTCCGCCTTGTACATTCACAGTAGCATCTGGATTTTTCTTGTTAAATCCTTCTATCGATTTTTCAGCCAATGGTTGAAGAGCAGTTGATCCAGAAACTGTTATAGAACCTGAAACACCTTGTGTTGAAGCAGATGAGTTATTACTAGCATTATTTGAGGAATCACTATTTCCACAACCTGCAAACAATCCAGCAACCAAGGTAATAGCTATAGCTGTTACCACAAATTTAAGCTTTTTACTTTTCATAAAGTTACCTCCATTCAAACTATAAAAACATTATTATCATTTCTTCTACAACAAATATATTATCATGTGAAAGTTAATCTTATATTATACATTTGTTAATAAAATTTAACATTCCAAATACAGCCATAAAAATACATATTACAACATATTTGTTGCATTTATATAGTAAATTTATTAATACTTATAGCTATACTATCTGTATTTTCTCCCATTTTATCTATAATATTATTCATATTTTTTGTACCTTCATATTGTTCTTCTACTACCTGTTTCACTACTTTTATTGAATCATTAAAATCTTCACAAGCTTCTTTAACATCATTTAACTTTTCATATATACAATTATTTTCATCATTTAATGACTCTATACTTTTATCCACATCATTTATATAGCCAACTATATCTTCAGTAGAATTGAGCATATTACTGTAATTATCTATGGTATTATTAACAAATGTTGATTGTGATACTATTACCTCCTTTGCATCTTGCATTTTTTCCTCCGCAGAATACATATCTAAATTTAATGATTCTACAATCTCTTCTATTTTATTCATTTGTGAAAAAATATTTTGGGATAACTTTTTTATTTCAACTGCAACTACATTAAATCCTCTTCCCATCTCTCCATATCTGCCTGCCTCTATGGATGCATTTAAAGATAGTATATGAGTTTGTTTTGATATATTTGTTACCACTTCTACTATTCTACCTATATTTTTTAAATTATCATTTAATCTTTTAAATGAATCTGCGGCTTCCTCCATTTTATCCTTTGATTCTATATTAATATTTTTAAGATCATCTATAGTACGTATTCCTTGTTTATTTATTTTTCTTATATTATCAGCTTCATATAATACTTTTTCTGATTTCAATTTAATATTTAAAAGTTTATCTCTTATATTACTAAAAGAATTAAAACTCCATTCTACTGCATCAGATATTTTAATAGTATCTTCTAGTATATTTTCAGTGCTTTTATTTATAATTTCCATACCCACAGCAGTATCTCTCTGGGCAATTTTTACTAAATCATTTATATGTATAAGACTTTTAATAGTATTCTTTATGTCTATTAAAAGATTTTTCAAATTAAAAGTCATGTTATTAAAACTAAGAGTAAGTTTTCCAACTTCGTCTTTAGATCTTATATCATTTATCACAGTAAGATTTCCATTAGATATTTCATGAGTATTTTTAATTAACAAATTCATAGGTTGAAATATCTTTTTAATTACTAAATTTAAAGATGTAATTACTATTGTAATTAAAATCAAACTCAATATTATTATAACTATACCTATTGTTTTTGGAACTTTTTCAATTTCATTTTTACTAACAGTAAGAACTACTATGGAGTTCAATTCAGGTATACTTGTAGAATTTGAATAATAGGTTTTTCCTTTATAGTCATACTCCATATATTTTAAATTTTTAGTATCTATAAATTTTTTATCTTTAGACAAACTATAAATGGGTTTAATATCTACTTTTTTATTAATATCCCTTTTAATAGGGCTATATATGGTATTCTGCTGTCCATCTACAATAAATACATAACCTGAATTTAAAAATTTAAACTTATCAAATTTATTAGAAAAATAATCTGTAAAAACATTTTTTCCCGCAACACCAAGTATATTCCCATTATCATCCTTTATAGGTTCAACAAAAGTAACCACTGGCTTAATTGATATTACAGAAGTATATACAGTGCTCATAAAAGATTTTCCTTTTAAAGCCTGCTTTATATAATCATTATTACTTAAATCAAATCTTAAAAAGTTTTCATTGCTGCAAGTAATAATCACTCCATTTTTATCGGCAATAAATATATTTTCATTATATTTATTTAAATTAGAATAATTTTTAAGAATATTTCTTGATTTTTCTATATCACTACCATATTTTTGCTGGAACATATCTTTTGGATTGTTTACACTTTCACTGGCAACTTTCTTTACATAACTATTAGAAGATATATTTTGTACATCACTAACTTGTAACGATATCAAACTATCAAAATTATTACTTATTTCCTGAGATAAAATTATCATATTTTCTTTATTTACATTTAGTATTTTATTGTAAGTTATAAAATATATACTTCCCCCCACCATTAGCATAATTAATATTATTGCTAAAGATACAATCCCGATTACCTTTAATGCTATTGAGTCTTTAATTTTTAATGAGAATATAAAACCTTTAATTTTATATAGTAAATTAAATTTTTTCATATAGTATTCCCTCCAGTAATTAATAATAACAATTAAATATTAAACTATTTATGTTAACTAAAATTTAATTACTGTTAACTATATGTTAATTGTAAAAGAATTAGAAAGTTAGAGGTAATTTAATAATAAATTTGCTACCTTCCCCAAGTTCGCTTTCCACCTCTATAGTTCCTCCAAAATTCAATACTATATGTTTAACAATGGCAAGTCCCAGCCCTGTTCCCCCTTTTGCTCTTGAACGTGCTTTGTCAACTCTGTAAAATCTTTCGAAAAGCCTTTTTATGTGTTCCTTTGATATACCAAGTCCCGTATCTTCTACAACTATAATATTAATATTATTTTCTATAGTGGAAGATACATATACCCTATCGTTACTTTCTGAATACTTTACAGCATTGTCTACTAAATTGATTAGCATCTGTTTAAATCTATCTTTATCTCCCGAAAGTTTTATATGAGAATTTTCTATAATAGACAAAGATATATTTTTATTTTTAGCTATATTCTTCATTAAATTATATACATTATTTATAATATCATCTACAAAAAATATTTCCTGTTTCATTTCTTTATGTGCTTCTATATGTGACAAAGTCAAAATATCATTTATTAATCTAGTTAACCTCTCCACTTCTTCATCAATTATGTCTAAAAATTTAATTCTCTTTTCATTATCTACTACATATTTTAGGGTTTCTGTAAATCCCTTTATTGAAGTTAGTGGAGTTTTTAATTCATGAGAAACATTTGCAACAAATTGTGATCTCATATTTTCTAATTTTCTGATATCTGTTATATCCTGAAATACTGCAACCTTACCAATATGTTTTTTCCCATTAACTATATCAGTAGTTTTAATTCTAATAACTTTTTCTTCAGGCCACAATATCTTAACTTCTTTAAAATCCGTGAAATCAGATTTAAATACATCTTCAATTTCAAAATCTCTAATACTGTCCATTAAATTTTTACCTATAATATTTTCTTCTATACCAAACAGCATTTCAGCATAGGGATTTATCAATATAACTTTACGATTTCTATTTACTGCAACTACTCCACTCTCCATACTTTTAAGTATGGCTTCCATTCTATTTTGTTTATCTAATGAATCTTTCATAGTAAGCTTTAGTTTTTGTGCCATATTATTAAACTTTTCTCCTAGACTTGCTAGTTCATCATCAGAATCAATCATAATACTTTTTTTAAATTCACCTTTATCTACCATATCTGCAATAGTTTCTAGATCTTTTATTGGTTTTATAATTATATCGGACAATTTTTTTGCAAACCAAAAAGACATTAAAAGAACTACTATCATCATAAAAGCGTAATATTTCAAATAATATACTTTTAGTGTTTCTCTAAGATTTAATGGTTGTGAACTTAGAATAATATAATTATTATATTTAGTTCCATAATACATAATATTTCTATTGGATATGTTACTATACTTTATAGCATAATAGTCTTTAGAATTTTTCGTTTTTATAGATTCATAATAGAAGTTTTTATTAGTTCCATTAATATCTTTGTCCGAACTAAATATGATATCATTGTTATATTTAGTTATAATAGTAACACTTATATCAGAACTTATATATTCTTTATTTAAAAATTCTTTAGTTTTATTTAAATCATTAAAATCTAAAACAGTTATAATGAACTTATTATTATCTTTAAGCTTTAGTTTAGTATTCTGCTCATATTGATAATTAATTAAAGATATAAAAAGTAACGTTACTATTATTAATGTAAAAAATATAGTAAATAAAGTGTATAGTTTAATCTTTTTTTTCATGTTATTCTCCATTACAATTAAATCTATATCCTATGCCTCTGATAGTCTCAATATATTTTGGATTTTTATCATCATCCTCAATTTTTTGCCTCAAATGTCTTATATGTACATCAACAGTTCTAGTTTCTCCCATGTATTCATAACCCCAAACCTTATCTAACAAAAAATCTCTAGTCATAACTCTTCCTTTATTTTTTATAAGTATCTGAAGCAACTCAAATTCCTTTAAAGTTAGTTCTACTCTTTTATTATTCTTTATTACTTCATGTCTTTGAAAATCAATACTCATATCGCCGATAGTATATATGTCATCCTGATATTGGGTTTTAGCCCTTCTAAGCATGGCTTTTACTCTTGCCATCATCTCCCTTATGGAAAAAGGCTTAGTTATATAATCATCTGCTCCCAGTTCCAATCCTAATATTTTATCAATTTCTTCACTTTTAGCAGTAATCATAATTACTGGTATAGTAGCAATTGATGGATCTTTTCTTATCTCTCTGCAAACATCATACCCATCCAGCCCAGGAATCATTAAATCTAATAATATAAGTTGAGGAATTTCACTTTTAGCTAGTTTAACCGCATCATTACCATTATTAGTAAATGTAACTTTGTATCCACTATTTTCTAAATTAAATTTTATCAATTCTATAATATGTTCTTCATCATCAACTATTAAAATCTTTTCTCCAGCCATAAATTTAACCTCCAAATATTATCACTTTATATATATAAAAGAATACATTCTTCCATAATTAATTTTTTGCTTTCTATAGGAAAAAAGGTCATATTCCTCATTACAGTAAGTGCATATATTTAAACTCTTTATATTTTTTTCTGGAACACCAGTTTCAGTGATCTGTTTTTTTATACAAGTTTCTAAATTTAATTTTCCATTTTCATAAATCTTTAGGTTTCTATAAATATCTTTATTATAGAATTGTTCAGCTACATCCTCTCCAAACTCATAACAGCATTCTCTATTATGAGGACCTATATAAACTCTAATATCTTCTATATTTATATAAAATAAACTTATAATTTTCTTTATAGTTTTATAAACAATTTGAGAAAGGGTACCTTTCCAGCCGCTATGTACTGCCGCTATTACAGCTCTAGTTTTACTGTAAATCAAAACTGGTACACAATCAGCAGTAAATATTCCAATGGCTGTATGAGGCTTGTCCGTTATTATAGCATCACCTTCATGAATAACTCCATCATATAAACATATTTTATCACTATGTGTTTGTCTAAGATATCCTACTGACTGTACCCCAAACCATTGTTTTATATTTTCAAGATTATTTAATCCTTCTGAAGTATTAATATTAAAATCAAGATTATTTTTAGCCGTAGAAAAATTAATATTTATGTTATCATCTTTAAAATTTATAAATTTATAATTATCAATTACAATATCCATATTTCAACCTCCATATTTAATATAATAATACTTTTAAACTTTAAATTTAATATTATTAACAAGGATTTAACATGGAAATTTATTATTCTCATATTATTTAGATTTTTTACTTGTCAATAAATTACTTATCTCCTTCATAAAAGTATTTATGTCCTTAAACTGTCTATATACTGATGCAAATCTAACATAGGAAACTTCATCTATCTCTTTTAATTTTTCCATTATAACTTCACCAATCATATCTGATTTTACTTCTGTTAACATCTCATTACTAAGGCTTTTTTCAACTTTTGTAGCAATATCTTCTATTTGCTTTCTGGAAACAGGTCTTTTTTGGCATGCTTTTATAAGTCCATTGATTATTTTAGATTTGTCAAAAAATTCTCTACTTGAATCTTTTTTTACCACTAGTATAGGAATATCTTCTATCTTTTCATAAGTAGTATACCTTTTATTACATTGTAAACACTCTCTTCTTCTTCTAATAGCCATATTATCTTCCGTAGATCTAGAATCAATAACTTTACTATCTTCAAATCCGCAAAATGGGCATTTCAATATTCTTCACGTCCTTTGTATACAATAATAATTATATTATACACTTAAAATCATAATATCTTCAATCATTATTATATAGTATATCCTTTCCATCTATTAAAATAACATCAACTCCTATCTTAGTTATTTGTGACCATGGAATTTCTATATCATTGTTTTTTGAAAACCATCCACCATTTTGCTGATTGGGAATCAAAATAGAAATAATTTTATAATTATTACAATCTATGACCATATCCTTTATATATCCAAGCTTACATCCTGTATTTATATCTATTATCTCCATAGCTTTCAAGCTATTTAAAGAATACATACTCATATCCATATATATCTCTCTCCTTGTAAAAATATTATAAATTAAATAGGATTATATATTTTTATTAACAAAATATATAATGTTTATATTAAATTATATTAAAGTAATTATATATAATTACTTTAATATTAATAAATCATGCAATTTTTCTATATAAAAATAATTAAAGTTGCCATTAAAAATAAATAGCAACTTTAATTATTTTTTACTTGTAGTTTTATATAGTATATCTATACATATTTTCTCATATGCCTTAACGCCGTTTTTTCAAGTCTCGATACTTGTGCTTGAGATATTCCTATTTCATCTGCCACTTCCATCTGAGTTCTTCCATCGAAAAATCTCATATTTAATATAAGTTTTTCTCTGTCATTTAGTTTTTTCATAGCTTCTTTTATAGATATATTTTCAAGCCAACTATCATCTAGATTTTTACTGTCACTAATTTGATCCATGACATATATAGCGTCTCCTCCATCGTGATATATTGGTTCAAATAAAGATATGGGATCCTGTATAGCATCTAATGCAAATATAACATCTTCTCGTGGAACTTTAAGCTCCTCAGCAATTTGTGATACTGTAGGTTCTTTATTGTTTTTTGCAATAAGTTTATCTCTTACCTGTAATGCCCTATAGGCAATATCTCTCAAAGATCTACTAACTCTTATAGAATTATTATCCCTTAAATATCTTCTTATTTCTCCTATTATCATAGGAACTGCATATGTAGAAAACTTAACATTTTGACTTAAATCAAAATTATCTATTGATTTTATTAACCCAATACATCCAACTTGAAATAAGTCATCTGCATTTTCTCCTCTATTATTAAATCTTTGTATAACACTTAACACTAATCTTAAATTGCCTCTTATAAATTTTTCTCTACAAGTTGTATTGCCATTTTTCATTTGCAGCAAAAGTTCTCTCATTTCCTTTTCTTTTAACACTGGAAGTTTTGAAGTATTAACGCCGCATATTTCTACTTTATTGATCATCAATATCATCAGCCCCTTTAGAATAATAGCATTTAAATTATTCCCTCTGAAAACTGATTTTATACTAAAGACAACCTTACAACATTTTTTTAATTTCCTTTTTTAATCTTTTTATAATTCTCTTTTCAAGTCTTGAAATATAGGATTGAGAAATTCCAAGCATATCTGCTACTTCTTTTTGAGTCTTTTCTCCCTTACCATTTAAGCCATATCTAAGCTCAACTATTTCTTTTTCTCGCATGCTTAGTTTTTTCATTGCTATTATCAAAAGTTGTTTATCTACCTCATCTTCTATTAAATTATATACAGCATCATTTTCTGTGCCCAATATATCTGATAATAACAATTCATTTCCATCCCAATCAATGTTAAGAGGTTCATAAAATGATATTTCAGCTTTTACTTTACTATTTCTTCTCAAATACATCAATATTTCATTTTCTATACATCTAGATGCATAAGTTGCCAATTTTATTTTTTTATCTGGATTAAAAGTATTTACAGCTTTTATAAGACCAATAGTACCTACTGAAATTAAATCTTCTACACCAACACCTGTATTTTCGAATTTCCTCGCTATATACACAACTAACCTTAAATTTCTTTCAATGAGAATAGCTCTTACACTTTCATCACCTTCTACTAGCTTATTCACTAAATCATTCTCTTCATCTTTTGTAAGAGGTGGTGGCAAAGCATCATTTCCTCCAATATACATTATTTTTTTTGCAAAAATTTTAAATCTTACTAATATTCTATTAAACAAGACACTTAACCACATCCCTATTTCCCCCAATACTAAATAATTCCTCTAGATAATAAAGCATTATAATCATTTAAGTCACTGAGCTTAGTATCGCAAACAGCAACAATTAATTCAGTTTTTTCAAGCATACTATTTTTATATATATTTACATTGGATGGTTTAAATCCTTTTAGATATCCTCCTGAGCCATTTACAACTTTAAATGGTATGTAAAACATATCTTTTTCTTTTATATTTATGTCTTTTAAAATGGATCTTTCTACAATCATAACCGGAAGATTAGTCAAAGGCTCTCTCAATTCATTTCCTGTATCTAAAAATGCCTTTACTCTCTTTTTCTTTTCATCAAACATTATGTCCACATCATATATAAAACTTACTATTTCCTTACGGTCTTTTATAAAAATAATTATTCTGTGAATTGTTATATATAAAATCATTATAGAACATAAAATATATTTATAAGAAAACACAGGCATATTATCAAAAGTTAAACCTTTACTAAAATAAAATTCTATAAAAATGCAAAATCCAGCAGTCATCATTGAATATAATATAAATATAGCAGCTGCTTTAATATTAAATATTACATTACTCTTTCTAAAAACTACAATTATCATTAATAAGGCTACAAAAAACTTAAAACCTATGGAAGATAAGAGTTTAGGTAAGGGATATATAATAGTTAAAACATACATACTTCCCAAAAGAGCAGCTGCAAGTAAATATTGTAATTTAATTTTTATTTTTAATGTCTGAGAAGTTATATATAACAAAAACATATTTACAATTAAATTTTCAATAATAAGTATATCCAAATATACAACCACTTGAATCCCTCCTTTAGACTTTATTATATAACTTAATTCTATAAAATTTTGTCAATTTGTAATCCCTAATCAAAACTTTTTATTCCTTAAATATGCCAGTTTACAATAAATAATATCAATTAAATTCATTCTCATACAAAAATTTTACCTTTATATATATTATACAAAGATAAAATTTTTTAAATAAAACTAATAGATAAACTATAAATTTTAAAATAAAAAAGCACTGTTTTATCTAACTTAAATAAAACAGTGCTTTTTTATTTATAATCTTCCTTTATGCTGCCTTCTTAGGAATGCAGGAACGTCTAAATCATCTTGTTTAATATTAGATGAATAATCTATCGTACTTGCAACTTCTTGTTCTGGCTTTTTAATTTCTTCTTTGATATTATTTACAAATGTGGTTTCAGTTTTATCACTCTCAAATCCTGTAGCAATTACAGTTATTCTTAACTCATCTTTTAGATTCTCATCAATAACTGCTCCAAAAATTATATTTGCATCGGGATCTGCAGCTTCTTGTACAATTTGTGCTGCTTCATTTATCTCAAGAAGTCCTAGATCCTCTCCACCAGTTACATTTAAAAGCACACCAGTAGCTCCAACAATTGAAGTTTCTAACAATGGACTAGATATGGCTTCTTTTGCTGCATCTGCTGCCCTTGTATCACCAGTACCAGATCCTACTCCCATATGAGCAAGCCCCTTATCTAACATTACAGTTCTTACATCTGCAAAATCAAGGTTAACTAGTCCTGGTATTGTTATAAGATCTGATATACCTTGTACACCCTGTCTTAAAACATCATCTGCAAATTTAAAGGATTCAACTAACGTAGTCTTTTTATCTACAATTGAAAGTAATCTCTCATTTGGTATAGTTACCAGAGTATCTACTCTTTCTTTTAGGCTTTTTATACCGCCCTCAGCATGAATCATTCTTTTTCTTCCTTCAAAAGGAAATGGCTTTGTTACAACTCCTACTGTAAGTATACCCATAGATTTTGCTATTTCTGCAACTACAGGTGCAGCACCAGTTCCAGTTCCACCACCCATACCAGCAGTTATGAATACCATATCCGCACCTTTAATAGCTTCAGATATTTCATCTTTACTTTCCTCTGCGGCCTTTTGACCTATTTCTGGATTAGCTCCCGCTCCAAGACCCTTGGTAAGCTTATCTCCAATTTGTATTTTTTGCGAGGCTTGTGAAAGTGCCAAAGCCTGTTTATCTGTATTTATAGCAATAAATTCTACATTTTTAAGCCCTTCTACAATCATTCTATTAACAGCGTTGTTTCCTCCGCCACCACATCCTATAACTTTTATCTGCGCAAATTGTTGAACATCAACATCAAAATCAAGCACAATATTCCCTCCTCATTAGAAAAAATCTGCAAGAAAATTTCTTACTTTTGATAAAACACTTGTATTTTCATAATTCTTTTTATTACTTTGATTCCAAATACTATCATTTTCTGTTTCTTCATGATAATTATTTAATGTTTCAGTTTGTTTAAAAATATCAGAGGCATCTTTCACAATACCAACTGCCGCAGCATATATAGGATTAGCAGCACCTACATACTTAGGTGATCCAATTCTAACAGGTTTTTTCAATATGCTCTTTGACAAATCTACAACTCCCTTAATGGAGGAAATACCTCCTCCAACAAATACAACATCAGTAATTTCTTCAAAATGACCACTTCTAATTATTTCATTTTTAGTAAGTGTTATTAGTTCTTCTACTCTAGCCTCTATAATTTCCTTCAGAAAATTATAATCTACTTTTATGTCTTCATTGTAAGATGACTTAATATTGAAATCCCTTTTCTCCGAGTTTATAGAATCTTCCAGTAAATTAGCATATTTAACTTTAAATTTTTCTGCTTCACTCAATGGTATTTTTAGACCCAATGATATGTCATTAGTTATACTGTTTCCACCTAGCGGTATTATTGATGTAAAACATAAATTATCATTTTTTATTATAGTTACATCTATTATCTCAGCACCTACATCTACCAATGCAACTCCCATTTCTCTTTCTTCTTGCATCAATACTACTTTAGCTGTGGCTTTAGGTTGAAGGCAAATACCATTAACCTCAATTCCAGCTTTATTTACGCTTTTAATAAGATTATTAACTATAGTTGTTTGCGCCAACAGCACTTCCGCTTCTACTTCCAATCTCAATCCGCTCATTCCTACTGGATCTTTAATATTATCGTAACCATCAATAATAAATTGTTGTGGCTCAATACCTATAATTTCTTTATCAGATGAAATTGATATAAGCTTAGCAGCTTCTAAAACTCTATCAACATCACTCTTTCTTATTTCCCTATCTTCAGAGGATATAGCTACTATTCCAGTATTATGTACAAGTTCACTTATTCCTCCAGGGAGTGAAATATAAGCTTCTTTTATTTCAATATCAACCATTCTTTCAAGCTTTTTTACACATTCCCTTATGGATTCTGCTGAATTGTCAATATCAACTACAACAGCTTTTTTTAATCCGCGGCTCACAACAGAAGTAACACCTAGTATTGTAAGTTCCCCATTTTTATTAAATCTGCCTACTGCCGCACATATCTTCGAAGATCCAATATCTATTCCTACTAAATAATCATTCATACAGTTTCCCCCCCTATAAGAGAACCCTTTTCATTATAAGATATTCAACATATAATTTATTTTTCCTCTTTTTTTTTAATATATTTTTATATTAGATTTAAATTTATTGTCTATATAGTTATTTTTAGTACCTATAAATGGAATTTAAACTTAATTTTTAATCTATCTCTATACTACTTAATTATTTTAATGCTATATAGCACAAAAAGAGGTAGGTATTACCTAACCTCTTTATTATAATACCTAAGGTTAATTAATTTGCTTTTTCGAAATCTTTTATATCAACACTTCTTGTATGTAATGTATGACTCCACTCCTTATTTTTTCTATTTAAAATACCTTGAATAGAAATCGGCAACCATGTTATAGCATAAACAGGCAGTATAATATAATAAATTAAAATTTTTAAATTAAATTTTTTATCTAAAAGCAATAAAAAAGGTGTGTATAGATACATTATTATAGCCAAAACTCCTGTCATAGTTGTAAATACACCAGTATTTGAAGAACCCACAACTATATTAGTACCAAATAAATAGTTATAACTATTTAACAATAACTTGCCTATTCCAATTACTGTTGATATACCCATTAAGATAAATAGCACAGGTTGTATTGTATAGATAGCACAATCAATAGCAGTAAAATTTCTTTCCTTTATACCTTTTTTCAACAATCTAAAAAAATATCTTTCTGATACATCAGCATAACCTTGCATCCATCTTTTTCTCTGTTTCCATGATTGAACTAATGTAAGTGGTTTTTCATCATATACTACAGCATCATAGGCAAATCCTACTTTATATCCATTGCTCACTAGTTTACAGGTGAACTCCAAATCCTCTGTTAAACAAGTAGCACCCCAACCTAATTTCTCAAGCATTTTTATGTCAATACAACACCCTGTACCTCCTAATTGACTGGATATTCCTAAATTATCTCTTGAATGCTGAAACATTCTATTATTTGCCCAAAAAGAGATAGAATAACTTCCAGTAATCCAAGTATCATTAGGATTTTTACTATCTAAATAACCTTGCACTACTTTATAGCCTTCACAGAGTTTTTTATTCATGGCATTTAAAAAATCTTTACAAATTATATTATCTGCATCAAATATAACCACAGCATCATACTTCTTTTTCATTTTAAATAATTTTTTAAACATCCATTCAAGTGCATATCCTTTTCCTCTTTTATCATTATTGAATCTTTCATACACTAAAGCACCATTTTTCCTTGCCTTATCAGCAGTATTATCAGTACAATTATCGGCAATTACAAAAGTATCATACATTTCCTTTGGATAATCTAGTCCTTTAAGACTAAGTACTATATCACTTATAACAGTTTCTTCATTGTGTGCGGCTACTATTAAAGCAAATCTTTTTTTAGGTTTTACAGAAGAAACTTCCTTCTTTTTATGGAATCCAAATAAAGAAATAAATAAGCAATATGCAGAAAAAACAAATACAAAACCTGTTAAGGCACGTGAACCAATAATAATTATATTTTTTAGTTCATCCACTATGTATCCCCCCAAACAAAGATATTTTAGCACAAAAATATTTTAATTACTATAAAAACATTAAAAATATTTTAATATACAACGTAATCATAATTGATATTATTACTAAATATTATATCCACTTTCTTTTAATATATTTAAAGTCACCTTAAAATATATAATGTATTCAATTTGAGAACTTATATCTAGAAAATTAATAATTTTGAAATAAGTTCTTTATCTACACTATACATTAAAGCAGATTCTCTAGAGATAATACCTTTTTTATATAATTCTACCAAAGACATATCCATAGTTTTCATACCATACTTATTTCCAGTTTGTATAAGTGATTGTAGCTGATGGGTTTTTCCTTCCCTTATAAGATTTTGAATAGCAGGAGTGCTAATCATTATCTCCAAAGCTGCTATTCTGCCAGTATTATCTTCCATAGGTATTAATTGTTGAGATACTATACCCTTAATAACAGCGGCAAGCTGTATTTTTATTTGTTGCTGCTGAAAAGGTGGAAATACATCAATTATTCTATCTATAGTTTTTGCAGCACCTATTGTATGCAATGTAGAAAATACAAGATGACCTGTTTCAGCTGCCGTAATAGCTATAGATATAGTTTCCAAATCCCTCATCTCTCCAATTAAAATAACATCAGGATCTTCTCTTAAAATAGCTTTTAACGCAGTAGCGTAACTGCTGCTGTCTCTTCCTATCTCCCTTTGATTTATAATTGATTTATTGTGTTTATGCATATATTCAATAGGATCTTCTAAGGTTATTATATGAGCCTTTCTATTAGCGTTAATCTCATTTATCATTGCTGCTAATGTAGTACTTTTACCACTTCCTGTAGGTCCTGTAACCAATATTAATCCCCTTTGTGCCTGAATCACTTCTTCTATGGATTTTGGAAATTTCAAATCTTTAAGTTCTGGTATTTTTAATCCTACATTTCTAATTGCTATGGCATCGCTTCCACGTTGTTTATAGGCATTAACCCTAAACCTTCCTATACCAGCTACAGAATAAGATAAATCCATCTCACCTTTTTCACAGTATTCATTGAACTTGGATTGAAGTAATTCTCTTGCATATTTTTCTGTATCTTGTGGAAAGAGTTTGTCCTCATCTATGGGATTAAGTTCACCATTTACTCTTATAACCGGTGGTACCCCAACAGTTATATGTAAATCAGATGCTTTATTATCTAGTGTCAATTTTAATAGTTCATTTAAATCTTTCAACTTTAATCCTCCAGTACTTAACATTTATAATATACAATAATTATATAACATAATTGTTATTTAGTAAAAAAAAATTAACAATTATACACTATAGTTTAAACCTTCATACTAAAATAAATATTTTAATAAAATCTAACTATTGATTATTATGCAATAAAAAAGCGAAAAAACAAAATTATATTGTTTTTCGCTTTTCTTATAGAGTATCTTTTTAACCTGACTAACTTGGCGTAAGTATCCAACGCACTCTGTACAGCCCTCACACAAAATCAAAAAAAGATTTTGGTTCTCTGCTTGCACTCTGTGAAAGCGATTCACACAAAATCAAAAAAAGATTTTGGTTCTCTGCTTTTCTTCAAGTGGGAATTCGACGTCAAGTAAGCCATGCATTTGCAGTTCTAAAATTCAAGATGGGGTAAAAGAATACCCACCTGAATTAAGAACTTGCTTCAATTGATAAACATGATTTACTTATCCATTACGTTTAATTGACGATTTAATTTCTTCAGTGCTCTTTTTTCAATTCTAGAAACATAGGACCTTGAGATTCCAAGTAAACTTGCTATTTCTCTTTGAGTCTTTGCTCTTCCATCTTTTAATCCATACCTCATCAAAATAATTAATCGCTCTCTTCCCTTTAAACAATTATCTATTTCTTCATAGAGCTTTTTAACTTGAATTCTATTTTCCACAATTTCTATAACAGAATCCTCTTCACTGCTTAAAATATCCATAAGTGAAATTTCATTTCCCTCTTTATCTATACCAATAGGATCTTGAAGATATACTTCACCTTTTGTTTTCTTATTATTTCTTATTAGCATTAATATTTCATTTTCAATACATCTAGCAGCATATGTGGCAAGCCTAGTACCCTTAGAATCGTTAAATGAATCAATAGCTTTAATAAGTCCTACCGTGCCTATTGATATTAAATCATCCGAATCCTTTCCAGAATAAGAATATTTTTTTACAATATGAGCCACTAATCTTAGATTTCTTTCCACCAATACACCTTTGGCAAATTTATCTCCTTCCTTTAATTTAGTTAAGTAATACTTTTCTTCACTTTCTGTTAACGGTTTTGGAAATGAAGCACCATTTCCAACATAAGCTGTCAAAAAAGTTATGCTACCAAACATATTTAGTAGGCAATATATTATAAACACAGAGATGCCCCTCCCAATAGTGCTTATTAATATATTATGTTTGTTTATAAAAAAAGTGCATGTACTATATTAATTAAAGATCATTATTAAAAAATATTATATTTCTATACTGATTATGATCATTTATTAAGTTCCTCTACTATCCGCTTAAATACAGGTACCGCTGTATTCCCGGCTTCTTCACTACTTTTTATATTCGGTACCTGAACTACAGCTGAATAATATTTATCTTTTATCTTAAAAAAACCCACAAACCATCCATCTACGTGTTTCTCCTTTTCAATTCTGGTGGATGTTCCAGTTTTACCTCCTATATCATTGTTAGCTACATAAGCTAACTGTGCAGTTCCTTTTTTATCAGTTACTACCTTTCTCATCTGATCTTTTATTATATTTACTGTACTTATACTCAATACATTTTTTCTTATAGTGTCTGGAGTATAAACCACTTTACCATCTGTATCTACATATGACTCTATAATACTTGGTTTCACATATGTTCCATTGTTAATAATTGTATTTGGAAGACTTAATGCTTCTAACGGAGTTATTCTAAACTTCTGTCCTATAGACATTAAACTTATATCCCCTACAGAATTTGGATCTAATTTAGGTATGGCATATTGTTCATAATTTAACCCCAATACTTTATCAAAAATCCCCTGATCTTTTGCATATTTATATATATTATCGTAGCCTGTAATATTTCCTATTTTCATAAAAGCCTCGTTAGAAGATAATATAAAGGCTTCATTTACTGTGTAATTTCCTGTTTTACCCTCTTGATTATATTTACCTGTATCTTGAAATTTTTGTGTAGTATTTATGCTGTTACTTTCTAAAGCTGCTTCTTCCACTATAATCTTAAATATGGATCCCGGAAAAAGATATCCATCTTCTATTCCCATATTAACATTCCCTCTGTTAAAATTTTTTTGAGTTAATACTCTTATTTTACCAGTATCACTCTCCATTACTAAAGCACTAATTTGATCATAATCTTTAAACTCATCTTCATTTAAAATAGAATTTACTTTATTATTCATATCATTATCAATAGTTAACTTTACATTTATATTACTATTATTTTTTATATCTTTTATATCCGAAAGATTTCCATATACATCTCTTTCAAAAGCTTTCTGATTATAAGAATTGTCTTTTAATCTATCTGAAATATAATACTCTAAAGAATCCTTACCTTTATCTTTATTGTTATTATCTTTCATATTGGTTAATATATTGCCTATGTCCGCTGCCTCACTTCGGTCAACTTTATAATAGGTATAAGCATAAAATCCATTTACATCTTTTATATTTTTAATTTTATTATAAATATCCTCATCAATTTTCCAATACAGCTTCTGATTTTCTGTCTTAATGCTATCATTAAATAGATCATAATCTTTATTATAATTCCTCAGAGTATAGGTTAATGCTCTAAGATCATACATATTTGTGTCGCTATTGTTCTTAAGAAATATATATGGATTTATTACTGCATAATATTCCTGTTGATAGTTTAAAAGCTGCTTACCATTGGTATCTAATACATTATAATTTAGATCTGTTGTCCTTTCAAAAGAAGTATTTTGGGCATTAAAGCTTGTCATAAGAGTAGCATTTTTAATATAAGCTATAGAATACAATTTATATATCAAAAAAATAAACATACTAAAAAAAACAATCAGAACTATGGAACATTTTTTACTTTTTATATTCACAAAAAACACCTCACCCTAGTCTTAATTCTAGACTAAAGCAAGGTATTTTATACAAAATGATCTCTATAAACAATTTAAAATATACGTGTTTTAACAAAAAATATCCATTAATAAATAGATATTTTTTATATTGTAATTATATTAATATATAAATTAAAATTTATATATTCTGATTTTTTTCTTTAATAAGAATATTACCTTTTTCTAAAACTACATCCGTTTTTATTGAATATATCATCTGAGCTACTGGTGTAGATTCAATAGGTTTATCATTTTTGTCTTTTAAATCCTGTAATTCTATAATAATATTGTCTCCCTTTGGCTTTAAAACTTCCACAGTATCTCCCTGAAAAGCTTTATTTCTCTGCTCTATAACAGCTCTTTTAGTTTTCAAATCATAGTCTAATACCATTCCAACAATATCAAAATTTCTTATGTAAGCTGAAGAGCTATGATATTGTTTATCTTTTTCTCCAAAGTAAAAGCCGGTATAATATACCCTATGGCTAGGTCTCGTTAAATACTCCATCCATTTAGGGTCAAATTTATATGCAATAGGATTCTCAAAATAATGATCAAGAGCCTCTCTGTAAGCTTTCACTACAGAAGCTACATAATAAGAACTTTTCATTCTACCTTCAATTTTAAATGAATTTATCCCCGCCTCAACAAGTTCTGGTATGTGTTCTATCATGCATAGATCTTTTGAATTCATTATATAGGTTCCTTTGTCATCTTCATTTATAGAAAAATATTCATTAGGTCTTTTTTCTTCCACCAGATAGTATTTATATCTACAGGGTTGAGCACATTGTCCTCTATTGGAATCTCTTCCTGTCATATAATTTGAAAGAAGGCATCTTCCTGAATAAGACATGCACATGGAGCCATGAACAAAAGCTTCAATTTCACAGTCACTTGGAATTTTTTCTCTTATCTCTTTTATTTCCTCAATAGATAGTTCTCTTGCAAGAACAATTCTCTTTACACCCTGTTTATGCCAAAATATAGCAGATCTCCAATTTACATTATTTGCTTGAGTGCTTAAGTGCAATTCTAAATTTGGTACCACTTCTCTGGCAGTCATAATTATACCTGGATCTGATACAATAATAGCATTTACTTTAAGCTCATATAATTCTTTCAAATACTCTTCTAAACCTTCTAAATCTTCATTGTGTGGAAATACATTTAATGTAACATATACTCTTTTATTTTTACTATGAGCAAATTCTATACCTTCTTTAAGTTCATCTGTGGTAAAATTATCTGCAAAAGCTCTTAAATTAAGTTTACTTCCACCAAGGTATACTGCATCTGCTCCAAAATTTATAGCCGCTTTTAATTTTTCTAGATTTCCTGCTGGTGCAAGTATCTCTGGTTTATTCATCTAATATTTCCTCCTTGTAGTAATAGCTATCCCATCTCCCATAGGGACTACAGATGTTATGAGTTCTTTATTTCTTGAAACCATATCCAAATAATTTCTCATTCTCTTTACAATAGTAATCTTTCTTCTCTTTACAAGTTCATTATTTGCCACCATACCCCTAAATAAGACATTGTCTGCTACAATAACAGCATCTTTATTCATAAGTCTTAAACACTCTGGAAGAAAGTGATTATAATGGCCTTTTCCTGCATCCATAAATATAAAGTCGTATTCATTATCTTTTAATTCTTTTAAAACTTCTAGACAATCTCCTTGTTTTATTTCTATCCTATTCTGTAGATTATATTTTTTTATATTCTTTTTAGCTTCTTCTATCATACTTATATCACGTTCAATAGTTGTTATTTTTGAATTTTTACTAGAATACATACTCATCAATATAGCTGAATATCCAATTGCCGTACCTAACTCCAATATATTTAAAGGTCTTTTTATAGTGAGCATTAATTCTAAAAATCTTGCGGTTTCCTTTTGAACTATAGGCACACGATTTTTATGGGCAAATTCTTCTATTTCTCTTAATATATCAGATTCTTCATAAATAAGTCCTCTAATGTATTCTTCATTATAATCAAAGGTAATTCCACTCATTAAAAATTCCTCCAAGCTAATTGGAACCTTGAGTAATGTTTTTAACCTCTTCAAATTTCTTATAATTGTCTGTGAAGAAGTGAGTTCCATCATTATTTGATACAAAATAAATATAATTGGTATTTTTAGGTTTTAAAGCTGCTTCTATAGATTTTAATCCTGGATTACATATAGGTCCTGCTGGTAATCCATTTACATAATAGGTATTATAATTAGATTTAATTTCTAAATCTTTATTATACAATTTATCTTTATGATAACCCAATGCATACTCCACCGTAGCACAGGATTGAAGTTTCATATTTTTATTTAATCTATTGTAAAAGACTGAAGCTATTATACTTCTTTCATCATCTTTTTTAGCTTCTCCTTCAACTATAGATGCCATAGTAATTATATTATCATATTTTGATTTATCTAAAGATATATTATTCTCTTTTAATAAAGCACTAAATCGTTTTTCAAAATGTGTTAACATTAAATTTATTACCTTTTCTCCAGACATATTTTTTTTCAATTGATAAGTATCTGGGAAAAGATATCCCTCTAACTTATATTTTCTATTATTATTTTTATTTATATAATTAGGAAGTTTATAATTATTATTTGCCTTTATAAAATCTTCCTTAGCTATAACACCTTTTTTATCTAATAATTCTGCAATTTGTAATAAATCATACCCTTCTGGTATAGTAACAAATACTGTATTTTTATCAAAAGCACCATTATTTATATTATTTATAAATTTTTCTACAGTCAAGTTACTTGAAAGAGTATAAAGTCCCGGTTTAATATTGCCGGGAACTTTTTTATATTTTACATAAGCCTTTATAATTATAGGATTTCTAATAAGACCTTTAGAGTCAAGATTAGATATTACTCCATAAAGAGTATCTCCACTTTTTATTTCAAACTCTTTATTATTAGTAACCTTAAAAGGATGATTCAATGAGTTTACTATGTATATGAAGAAAAAAAGTAATGTTATAATAACTATAGAAATACAAATAATTATTTTACTTTTATATTTTCTTTTCATATCAATACCATCCAATAATCTTTATTTATTTCTACTTGCTCTTTTTCTAAGATTTGAATCTAATATTCTCTTTCTCATCCTTATACTCTTAGGCGTAATTTCCACTAATTCATCAGAAGCTATAAACTCAAGACATCTCTCAAGTGTCATATCGCCTACAGGTACTAATTTTAACGCATCATCAGATCCAGAAGACCTAGTGTTGGAAAGATGCTTCTTCTTGCAGACATTAACATCAATATCTTCAGCTCTTGAACATTCTCCTGCTATCATTCCTGCATAAACTTCTGTACCAGCTTCAATAAAGAGTTTTCCTCTTTCCTGTGCATTGTACAATCCATAAGTTACAGCTGTTCCTGGTTCAAACACTACAAGAGAGCCTCTGCTTCTTTCAGGTATTTCTCCTTTGTATTGCTCATATCCATCAAGTACACTATTCATTATACCATTGCCCTTAGTATCAGTCATAAACTCATTTCTAAAGCCAATAAGGCCTCTAGATGGTATTCTAAATTCCAATCTTGTATAACCATTTATAGCTGAAGTCATATTTTTAAGTTCAGCTTTTCTAGGTCCTAGTTTTTCCATAACTACGCCCATAAATTCTTCTGGAACATCAATAGTTAAATTCTCTATAGGTTCAAGTTTTTTACCATCTTTTTCTTTATATATAACCATTGGCTTTGAAACTTGGAATTCAAATCCTTCTCTTCTCATAGTTTCTATTAATATTGAAAGATGTAATTCTCCTCTTCCGCTTACTTTAAAAGAATCAGCGGAATCTGTTTCTTCCACACGAAGACTTACATTTGTCTCTAATTCTTTATTTAATCTGTCTCTTATATGTCTTGAAGTAACGAAATCACCTTCTCTACCTGCAAAAGGAGAATTGTTTACTATAAAATACATACTTAGAGTAGGCTCATCTATTTCTACAAATGGAAGTGCTTCTGGATTTGCGGCATCAGCTATAGTTTCACCAATGTTTACATCCTGTATACCAGCAACAACAGCTATATCACCTATCATAACCTCATCAGTTTCTACTCTCTTTAGGCCCTCATATACATAAAGTGATGATATTTTAACATTTTCTGTAGTTCCATCTTTTCTAATAAGAGCAGCCTGTTGATTCTTTTTTAATCTTCCTCTTTCTACTTTTCCTATACCTATTCTTCCCACATATTCATTAGAATCAATAGTAGTTACAAGCATTTGGAAAGGAGCGTCTAAATACCCAGTTGGTGCCTTTACGTGCTCAATTATTGTATCAAATAAAGGTTCCATGTTGTCATTATCATCTTCTACTTCATACTTAGCTATACCATCTCTTGCAGAAGCATAAATTATTGGAAATTCAAGTTGCTGATCATCAGCTCCCAATTCTACAAATAAATCAAAAACTTCATCTATAACTTCTGTTGGTCTAGCATTAGGTTTATCTATTTTATTTACTACAACTATTGGCCTTAATCCAAGTTCTAAAGCCTTTTTCAAAACAAACTTTGTCTGTGGCATAGGTCCTTCAAAAGCATCTACTAATAATAGAACACTATCAACCATTTTCAATACACGCTCAACTTCTCCACCAAAATCTGCGTGGCCTGGAGTATCTACAATATTAATTTTGATACCTTTATGTATTACTGATGTATTTTTTGAAAGTATTGTTATTCCTCTTTCTTTCTCTAAATCATTAGAGTCCATAACTCTTTCTTGAATTTTTTCATTACTTCTAAATACGTGACTCTGCTTTAAAAGCGAATCTACAAGTGTTGTCTTACCATGGTCAACGTGTGCTATTATAGCTATATTTCTTATGTCACTTCTAGTAAATAATTCCATGTTTTATCCTCCAAACTTATTCCTCAATAATAATTATACTACAATGTATGATTACAAAAGTCATAAATAAAAATTGGATACTATATAGCATCCAATTTTACTTTCACCATATTTATTCTAATATTATGTTTATAAAAAGTCAACTTAAGAAAATAATTAAGTTGCTTATATCTCCATAATTATTGGCAATATCATTGGTCTTCTTTTTGTTTTTTCATATAAAAATAATCTTAAAGCATCTTTTATATTGGATTTTATTGTAGCCCATTCGGTTATATGATTTTCTTCACATTCCTTTAAAGCATTTTTGACAATTTCCCTTGCTTCATCCATAAGATCTTCAGATTCTCTTACATATACAAAACCTCTAGAAATAATGTCAGGTCCAGCTATGACACTGCCATTTTCTTTTTCAATTGTTACAACCACAGTTAAAATTCCATCCTGTGATAAGTGCTTTCTATCTCTTAAAACAATATTTCCTACATCACCAACTCCAAGACCATCTACAAATACCTGACCTGAAACTACATTGCCATTTTTCCTTATAGAACTTCTTGTGAGCTCAATTACATCTCCATTGTCTCCTATAAGTACATTTTTCTTTTGCATACCAAGCCTTACAGCGAGTTCAGCATGTTGTTTCAAATGTCTATATTCCCCATGAACTGGCATAAAAAATTTCGGTTTAATTAAAGTATGAATCAATTTTAATTCCTCTTGGCAGGCATGACCAGACACATGTACATCTGCTAAAGCTTCATAAATAACATCTGCACCTTTTTTAAACAATTGATTTATTACTCTTGAAACCAATTTTTCGTTTCCAGGTATTGGTGATGCTGAAATTACAACCATATCACCTTCAACAATGTTAACTTTTTTGTGTTCAGATGCTGCCATTCTTGTAAGGGCAGACATAGGCTCCCCTTGACTTCCAGTGGTTATTATTGTGATTTTGTCAGCAGGATATCTATTTATGGCATCTATACTTATTATTGTACCCTCATTAGCTGTCAAATATCCATATTCAATAGCAACTGCCAATATATTTTCCATACTTCTACCTGATACAGCTACTTTTCTATCAAATTTTTCTGCTGCTTCAATTACCTGTTGAATCCTGTGAATATTAGATGCAAAAGTAGCAACTATTATTCTTCCAGTAGCTTTAGCAAATATCTTTTGGAGTGTTTCTCCTACAGTACTTTCAGACATTGTATATCCTGGTCTTTCCACATTAGTACTGTCCGCAAGCATAAGTAAGACTCCTCTCTTACCTAATTCAGCAAATCTAGCAAAATCAGCAACACAACCATCAATCGGAGTATAGTCTATTTTAAAATCTCCAGTGTGTAAAACTACACCCATTGGAGTATGAATAGCTATTGCAGTTGAATCTGCTATGCTATGACTTGTTCTTATGAATTCAACTGACATACTGTCCAGTTTAATAATATCTCTTGGCTTAACACATACAAGCTTAACAATGCTTAAAAGACCGTGTTCTTTTAATTTCGTTTCAACTATACCTAAAGTTAATTTCGTTCCATAAACTGGAACATTTACTTGTTTTAAAACATATGGAAGTGCTCCAATATGATCCTCATGTCCATGAGTTAAAAATATTCCCTTTACTTTTTCAATATTCTTAACTAAATAGGTCACATCAGGAATAACTATATCTATTCCATACATTTCTTCATCGGGAAATTTTAATCCGCAATCAATTATTACTATTTCATTTTTATATTCTATGGCTGTTATATTTTTACCAATTTCATTTAAACCACCTAAAGGTATAATTTTAATTTTATCTCTTTCTCTACGCATAATTAATTCTACCCTCCTTTTCCAATTAGTCATATTTAAAGAAATAAAATATAACATACAAATATATTTTTATATTATATCTAATTATTAAAGTATTTAGACAAGCATTTAAACTTTTTAAATTTATCGATACAAAAATATATTATATATATAAATATCATTATTTCTTTTCCTATGCTTAATATTTATATAATAATTTATAAATATTTCTAAATTTATTTTAATTTACTAGATTTATTGCAATCACTGCATAATCCGTAAAATTTAACACTATGATTTTTTATTTTAAAAACATACTTTTCTTCAATAGTATTTTCTAAGGACTCTAATAAGTCTCCCTCTACTTCTATAACTTTTCCACAATTTATACAAATAAGATGATGATGCTGATGATTTTCATTTTCATGAATAAGCTCATACCTGCTGCAACCATCATTTAAATCAAGCTTACAAACTACATTTAACTCTTCAAGTAAAAGTACAGTTCTGTATACTGTAGCCAATCCAATTTCTGGGCAATCTACTTTTACTAATTCATAAATTTCTTCAGCCGTAAGATGCTGGCCTTCACTTTTTATTATAGTATCTAAAACGGCTCGTCTTTGAGGCGTTAATTTATAACCTTTTTCTTTTAGATTATTTTTTAATTTTTCTATTTCATCTATCGATAACTTAGGCACATAAATCCCCCATTTCATAAATAAAAAAGCCAAATTTACATATTAAAAGCTTTTTAATTTAATTCCCCTTCTGGGAACAAAGCTTCATAGGCTTCGCTTACCATGTTAAACTCTTCGTCATCTTCTATAGTATAAAGGATATCATTACCTTCTTCATCCTTATCTATTTTAAGCACAACGGCTTCAGAATTATCATCACCATTTTTAGGTGCAACTATTACATACTCATTTTTCTCAATATCCAATTTGGTTATAACTTCAAAATCTATTTCATTACCTTCTTCATCTAAAAGAGTAATATTTGTTACATCATTTTCCATAATCAATGTACCTCCATTTTATTACTATTTTAAGTATTACAATAGTCTTTGTCAAATTTTACTTTTACAAACTATCCAAATATCCTTGTAAAATATAAGTAGCAGCTATTTTGTCTACTATTTTTTTACGTTTTGATCTTGATAGATCTGCTTCCAACATAGCTTTGTGAGCTGCCACGGTAGTAAGTCTTTCATCCCACATTTTTATAGGTATATCTATTTTTTCTTTTAAAATTTCACAAAATTGTAAAACCTTTTCACTTTGTGGACCCATTGTACCATTCATATTTTTAGGCAGTCCTGAAATTATGGTCTCCACATTATATTGTTTACACAATTTTATTAATTCCTCTATATCTTTTTCTTCGTTTTTTCTTCTTATAGTAGTAATCCCTTGAGCGGTATAACCTAAAGGATCACTTACAGCAACACCTATGGTCCTATCACCTATATCTAATCCTAAAATCCTCATATCTAACTCCTTTTATTATGCCTAAAATAAAAATAAAAATGCCCATAACAGGCACTTTTATTTTACATTTAAATAAGATTTTAATACTTCTTCCAGTATCTCATCCCGCTCAAGTTTTCTTACAAGAGCACGTGCGCCATTATAATTTGTTATATATGTAGGATCTCCAGATATTATATATCCTACCAACTGATTTATAGGATTATATCCTTTTTCTTTTAAAGAATCATATACTTCACTTAGTATAGCCTTTGTTAAATCCTTTTTATTTTTTAATACATCAAATTGAATAGTATTATCATTGTTATTTCCCATCTAAACTTTCACTCCTTTGTGAAATGGTATAAAACTAGATATTTATATTATAAATCATATTTCAGCAAAAGTATACTATTTAACTAATTTTTCCATTATACTTTCAACTTTTTCTATTGCTTCCTCCAATTTTTCTGGTTTTTTACCTCCTGCCTGGGCCATATCTGGTCTTCCACCACCGCCTCCACCACAGATAGAAGCTACTTCTTTTATTATCTTACCGCAATTAATACCTTTTAGTACAGCATCTTTAGTTGCCATAGCTATTAATTGTACTTTCCCATTAATATCACTACCTAAAACAACTACACCTTCACCCATCTTATTTCTAGTTTTATCTGCTAAATCTCTCAATGAATTTATATCAACATCTTTTAAGGCCGCTGCTGCAAATTTTATCCCTTTAATTTCCTTAATAGATTTAATTATATCATTTTCAGAACCTGATGCCAATTTTGACTTTAATTTAATTATTTCTTTATCTTTCTCTCTCACTTCGTTTGTGACTATGTTTATCTTATTTAAAATATCTTTTTCTGCACACTTTAAATCTCTTTCAATATTCTTTATCAATTCAATTTTTTCATCTATACTTTTTAATGCCGTAAATCCAGTAACTGCTTCAATTCTTCTTATACCAGCAGCTACCCCCGATTCTGAAATTATCTTAAATAGACCTATTTCACCACTATTATTTACATGAGTTCCTCCGCATAATTCTTTGCTAAAATCACCTACGGATACAACCCTTACAGCATCGCCATATTTATCATCAAACAAAGCAACTGCCCCAGACTGCTTAGCTTCTTCTAAAGTCATCACATTAGTCTCTACCCCAAATGTTTCCATTATATTTTTATTTACAATAAACTCAACTCTTTTTATTTCTTCCTCAGTTAAAGATGTAAAATGTGTAAAATCAAATCTTAATCTTTCATCATCCACATAAGAGCCAGATTGATGTACATGTTCTCCCAGTACTATTCTAAGAGCTTTATGAAGCATATGAGTTGCAGTATGATTTTTTGATACACTGCTTCTTATATTTTTATCAACTTTTAGTGTTATTTCTTCACCAAGTTTTAATATACCTCTTTCTATATTTATAAAATGAATAATTTTATTTGAAATATTTTTCTTACAATCAGTAACTATACCTTCAAAATTATCTCCAAAGATTATTCCTTTATCTCCTATTTGACCTCCCATTTCACTATAAAATGGAGTTTCCTCAGTAACTAAAATACCACTATCTCCTTCTGATAATTCATTCACAAATTCTTCTCCTAAAATTAATAAATTAACTTTAGATGGCAATTCTAAATTGGAATAACCTTTAAATTCAGTCTTTATATCATACGGTATTTTATCTAAAATACCATTATTTACTCCCATATAATTTGATTCTTCCCTTGCAGATCTTGCTCTTTCCCTTTGCTCTTGCATTTCTTTATTGAATTCATCTATATCAATTTTTATGTCTTTATCTTCAAGTATTTCCTCAGTAAGCTCCAGTGGGAATCCATAAGTATCATACAATCTAAAGGCTTTTTCTCCTGACAGAATATTTGAATTTTCCTTCTTAAGCTCTAATATGTACTCATTTAAAATATCCATACCACTATCTATAGTTTCTGCAAATCTTTCTTCTTCAAGTTTTATTATCTTTTTTATATAATCTTTCTTTTCTTTTAGTTCAGGATAGGCCTTAAAGGATTTTTCAATAACAACATCACATAATCTGCCTAGGAAAGCACCATTTATGCCTAAAAGCTTTCCATGTCTTGAAGCCCTTCTTAAAAGCCTTCTAAGCACATATCCTCTACCTTCATTTGACGGAAGTATATCATCACTAATCATAAAAGTTGTACTTCTAATATGATCCGTTATAATTCTTATAGAAATATCGTTATGTTCATTTTCTCCATATACTTTTTGTGATATATTACATACCTCATCAAGTACTTTTCTTATAGTATCAACTTCAAATATACTAAATTTATTTTGCATTATACCAGCTATTCTCTCAAGTCCCATTCCTGTATCTATATTAGGATTTGGAAGTTTATTGTAATTTCCTTCTTCATCTTTATCAAATTGTGTAAATACAAGATTCCAAAATTCTACAATTCTATCTTCATCAGCAGCTTTAACGAATTCATCCACAGAAGTTACTACGCCTTCTCCTCTATCATAGTGAATCTCTGAACAAGGTCCACAAGGCCCCTTACCTATCTCCCAAAAATTATCCTCTTTTCCAAGCCTAAATATACGTTTTGGATCTACTCCAGCTTTTTCAGTCCAAATTTTAAAAGCCTCATCGTCATCTAAGTATATTGTAACATATAATCTTTCTTTTGGAAGTTTTAATATTTCAGTTATAAACTCCCAGGCCCACGGAATAACTTCTTCCTTAAAATAATCTCCAAAAGAAAAATTCCCTAGCATCTCAAAAAAAGTTCCATGCCTTGAAGTCTTACCTACATTTTCTATATCTCCAGTTCTAACACATTTTTGACAAGTAGTAACTCTTGTACTTGGAGGAACCTGCAATCCTGTAAAATATGGCTTTAAAGGTGCCATACCTGCATTTATAATAAGTAATCCTTTATCATTCTTTGGTACTAGTGAAAAACTAGGTAACCTTAAATGACCTTTACTCTCAAAAAAACTTAAATATGCTTCTCTTATTTCATTTAATCCCATTTTTTCCATGCTTATTTCCTCCTGTGATAATATAAAAATACAAAATCTTAACAAGTAAAATTCATTGATAATTCTTTATTCTAGATAATAATTACATATAATAAAAAGCTTCCAATCCCTGAAAATTCAAGGGACGAAAGCTATATTTCCGCGGTACCACCCTAATTACACATAATAGTGTCACTTACGACATATAAAAAAATTACATCAATATCCTCATATCATAATAAGATAGACAAATATAACTAAAGCTTCTTACTTTAATATAAAGATCCGACCTTATACTGCAATATAATTTACTCTATTGACTCATTATCTATTTAAATATGTCTAAATATAGTTCAAAGACAGCTTCGATAAATTGACTAAGAAGTTTTCACCAGCCACTTCCTCTCTTTGTATATCAAAAATATCTACTATTTCTCATCATCACTTTAAATTATTAGTCATTTACGATTATATTTAAAATTATCCATTATGTCAATATTAATTGAATAAGGTATTTAAGTAAATTCATTTTTTACATATAAAATTAATATAAATAATAATTTAAATCCTCGTATATTACCTTTAAAATTACACAAATAGGAATTATAAGTATCATACCTATAATACCTCCAAACTTTTCACCAATTAGTAAAAGTAGAATCACTAAAAGGGGATGTATATCTACTGACTCACCAGTAATTTTAGGACATATTATATTCCCCTCTATAAGCTGAAGTACATAAAGTCCTATAACCGTCCACAATGCTTGTTTAGGTGATTCCATAAGTGCTACTATTATTGCTGGTACAGCACCAAAGACAGGTCCAAAATAAGGTACTATATTAAATATTCCATTGAGCATAGATAAAATTATAGGATAATCAACTTTTAAAAAAAATAATACTATAAACGTAAGTATGCTTATTAAAAAAGATAATATAAATTGGGCAATTATATATCTGCTTAAGTTTTTATCTATATCATCTAATGTCCTTCTAATAGTATTTCTCCATTTTGCATTAAATAGAATTAAAAACTTATTTTTTATATTTTTACTATCTGATAAGAAGTAATATGAAATTACAGGTATAACAGCAATTGCTAAAATATTTTGACCTATTTTTATACTTAATTCTATTAAATTATTTGCAAGCCCTCTTATTATATGCTCAATTTTATTATATAGCATAAAAAAAGCCTTATTACCAGATGAGCTATTTCTCATAAATTTTATCTTTTCATTGATAATATTAATATAATTAAAAATTTCTCTATTTGTTTGATTTATATTACTGCCTTCCTTAATTATAGCAGGTATAAGAAATAATACTAATCCTATTATTAGTGAACATAAGCCAATCAATAAAATGATAGATGCAAATTTTCTCTTCATACCCTTTTCTACTAAATAATCATTAAAAGGTTTTAATATATATGCAATTATAAAACTTGTAAATACTATATAGAATATGTTTCTTATCATTTCGCTATAATAAAATATGTATGCTATTATGCATATCATTATAAAAATTATTATATATTTAAGTTTTTTTTTCATTTTCACCATCTTCTAGATTTAATTTATGAAAAACAGTTACAAAATTAAATTTTTTATTTTTATCTATATGTAATATATTTCTATCCCCAATTATATAATCTCTTTGTAAAATTACTTTTTTACCTTCTTTAAAATTACATAAAATTCCTCGAGATATTATCAATCCTTTAATCTTAAAATTTGAGATTTGAAATATTATTTCCTCAACTATACCTTCTACATTTCCCGAATTATCGATTACATCTAGTCCTCTTATATTATTAAATTTAAGATAGTTATCTTTACTTAGTTTTTTTACAATCATATATTTATTAAAAGAAACTATATCTTTTACTAAGACAGTTGAAACGCTTTTTAAAAGACTCATTCCAGAAACTACAAATCCCTTTACACTATTTTCATTCATATCTATAATTAAATCTCTTATAAAACCTAATTTTTTTCCCTGTAAATCATAGACATACATCCACATAAAATCTTTTCTTCTATACATACAATGTCGAGTAGACAACTCGACTTTCACCTCTCTTTCATTAAAGTGAGGGCTAGTCTATTGCCCCTCACAGAACCCAACGTGCCCTACTAAGGCATTAGGCTCTTCATATATTCCTTACATTACAACCAAATATTTGCATAAATTTTAGGTTCTGATATGGGGTGTTTCTTAAGAAGATACTGATAGCGAGCCCAACTAAGATAGGCTCTTTGGCTTCTTCGTGTAATCACCTTATACAGTGCAACTTTTACAAATCTATAGAAATTCAGTAATCCTCGATAGTTGCCTGATATTCCATAATAAGCATAATGTCCTTTTATCTTTCGGTTTAGAAGCTTTATTGTGTCTGATGGTTTCCCATGTATGTTGCTTTTCAGCCATTCCTTTACCTTTAGTTTCTTGGCTTTCAGCTTCTTTCTACTGGTTCTGTGTTGAAGTCTATATTTACCTGTTCTTGTCTTACCATTTATATGCGTAAAACCTAGAAAGTCAAAGGTATCTGTTTTGCCGTCCTTACTATTTTGAGTAGCAAATCTTCCAAAAGGAATAATTTTGCTTTTATCACTTGCAAGTTCAAGTCCAAACTTCTTAAGTCTTCCTATCAGAGATTTATAGAAGCTTTCCGCTTCTTTCTTATACTGAAAGAAGCATACACAATCATCTGCATAACGCACAATATATGCATCACCTTTGCAATGTTTCTTTACTACAATACCAAACCACATATCCAATACATAGTGGAGATACACATTAGCGCAAACAGGTGATATTAAGCCGCCTTGCGGCGTTCCCTTGTCGCTTTCATAAAATTTCATATCTTCTATAATACCAGCTTTTAGAAACCTTTTAGTATAGCGTAGAAAGTTCTTGTCCTGGATATCATGTTCTAGAAATTTTATTAACCATTCATGATCTACATTATCAAAGAATCCTTTAATATCGGCATCCACAATAAAGTTAATTCTCTTAGTCATGATTATTTGATTTACTTCTCTAATTGCATCGTGACAACTTTTACCTTCCCTAAACCCATAAGAGAAATCATAAAATTTATTTTCATAGATTTGGTCAAGTATCTTCCTCATTACTCCTTGAACAAGCTTATCTTCATATGATGGAATTCCAAGAGGTCTAAGCTTATCACTACCTGCTTTAGGAATGTACGTCCGTCTAACTGCCTGTGGTTTATAACTAAAATTCTTCATTCTTGCTAGTAGATTATCTATATTTTCTTCTAGCTGTTCTCCATAGGTTTCCTTGTTTACTCCGTCAATTCCCATAGCCTTTCCACTTGTCTGTTTTATGTGTTCCATAATCAAACTTTCTTTGTTGACATAGTGCATTATGGTCTGTACTTTATTATGCTTTTCTGCTTGTAATGCTATTTCTTCAAACGCATTTGCCATTGTCTTCTGCCACCTCCAGTGTGACCAATGTTTTATTTTCAAAACGGCTTATATGTTTGCCCCTTTCCTCCACTTTCGTTACAAGCTTCTTCGGTACTATGAGCAAATCCGACTCCTTGCATACCATTTCTATCACCTTGGATGAAATGCTCCTTGTGTAACAAATACCCTAACGGGAATATGCAAGGTCTCACAGGTATGCCATGTGTAACTATCTTATGCTCGCCGTGCTCTAAGACCCCGATGGAACCTACTTGTTCTTGCCCTTTACGACCAAGTATTATTGCCTGCTACCGAGGTGAAGGTATCGGCTTCCATTCTATATAAACTAACGAGATTCAATCACTTCACGCTTTCGCATTACGGCTCGCATAGTTTCTTACCTACGCTTAAACCTAGCCTCACGGCTTCGGCTCCAAGGCTGGATAACGGCGGTTGGCTAGACCTTACCGTGTCGGCTTCTCACCAACTATACACCTGGCACCGAACTGTCGCACCACCTAAAGATATTATAACCATCAATATATTCTTTAATACAAAATAAGCTGCTTTAAAAATAATTATTATTTTTAAAGCAGCTTTTAAATTTGAATTTTAATAATCAATGCTATAATATCTGTATTTTAATCTTAAATTATATATATCTAGTTATTTAATTGCCATGAACATGTTCATGTATACACTCTGAATGAGTCTTCATTTCCCATGCTTCAAGTCCTACACTCTCTCTATAGTTATTTATAGCCTTATGAATAGCTTCTTCTGCTAAAACTGAACAATGCATCTTTACTGGTGGAAGACCATCTAGTGCTTCTGCTACAGCTTTGTTAGTAAGATTCCAAGCCTCTTCAATACTTTTTCCCTTTATAAGTTCTGTTGCCATACTTGAAGAAGCTATAGCTGATCCACATCCAAAAGTTTTAAATTTTACATCTTTAATTATATTATCTTTTACTTCTATATAGATTTTCATTATATCTCCACATTGTGGATTTCCAACTTCACCAATACCATTAGCATTTTCTATTTCTCCAACATTTCTAGGATTTCTGAAATGATCCATTACTTTATCACTATATATCATAATTATCTTTCCCCTTTCTCTTTTAAGAAATCTTCCCAAAGTGGTGACATTTCTCTTCTTTTTCTTATTATTTCTGGTAATACTTCTAATACATAATCTACATCTTCTTCTGTACTCTTTGCTCCTAGAGTTAATCTAAGAGATCCATGAGCAGTTTCATGTGGCAATCCTATAGCTAAAAGTACGTGAGATGGATCTAAAGAAGCTGATGCACAAGCACTACCAGTAGAAGCGTATATACCATCAAAATCTAAATCAAGTAGTAAAGTTTCTCCTTCTATACCAATAAAACTAAAATCTGAATTTCCTGGTAGTCTTCTATTGTCGCTAGGGCCATTTAATTTTGTATAAGGTATTTTTTCCATTATTCTCTTTACCAATTTATTTCTTAAATTATTAAGTCTTTGTGATTCTTCTTCAAGCTCTGATGTAGCAAGTTCTATAGCTTTTCCTATGCCAACAATACCAGCAATGTTCTCTGTACTTGCTCTTCTTCCCCTTTCCTGTCCTCCGCCATGTATTAAATTTTCTATTTTTATACCACGCCTTATATATAAAGCACCTATACCCTTTGGTCCATAGAATTTATGTCCAGCTAAAGACAATAAATCTATATTCATATCTTTTACATCAACTTTTACGTGACCAATTGCCTGTACTGCATCTGTATGAAATAATATTTTCTTTTCTCTACAAATTTCTCCAATTTCTTTTATAGGTTCAATTGTACCTATTTCATTATTGGCAAACATAACAGATACTAATATAGTCTTTTCTGTTATGGCATTCTTTAAATCTTCTACTTTTACAAATCCTTCTTCATCTACAGGAAGATAAGTGATTTCAAAACCATTTTTTTCTAAAAATTTAGCAGTATGTAAAATAGCATGATGTTCAATCTGTGTAGTAATTATGTGATTTCCTTTATTCCTATGTGCAAGGGCTATACCTTTTAATGCCCAGTTATCTGCTTCTGATCCACCTCCAGTAAAATATATTTCATCTTTTTCAGCATTTATAGCTTTAGCTACTCTTTCTCTTGCAATATTAATAGCTTTTTTTGTGTTGTCTGAAAAAGTGTATAAAGAAGATGGATTACCAAATTCCTCTGTAAAATAAGGCAACATTTCCTCTAAAACTTCTGACCTTGTGTAAGTAGTAGCTGCATAATCCATATAAACTCTTTTTTCACTCATGTATATCCTCTCCTTTAAGCTGTATACTCTTATAATCGTCAACCATATCCTGTAATGTTATGGACCTGGTAACATTGTCTATACTTTCCTTAAGCTTGGCCCATAGAAGTCTTGTAGCACAACAGCTACTGTTACTGCAAACTCCATCTTCTTCAATACACTCTGAAATTTCTATAGGCCCTTCAAGTATATCTAAAATTTGATTAACACTTATTTCTCTAGGATTTTTGTTTAAAACATAACCACCTTGTGCTCCTCTAATACTTTTTATTAAATCACCTTTCCTAAGAGCTGAGAATAATTGTTCTAAATAATATTCGGAAATACTCTGTCTTTCAGAAATACTTTTAATTGAAACAGGTGCTTTTCCATAGTTTATAGCTAAGTCAACCATGGCTTTCACACCATATCTTCCTTTAGTTGAAAGCTTCATTAGCTCACTTCCTTTATGATTATGACCCATTAATTTTAAACTTGAGTATTTTACTAAACTTTATGTCATTATAATATCAAACCAGAGTAAAACTGTCAACAATAATTTTATATAATTTAAAACTTATCTTAAATAAATTTTAAATTATATCAGCAATATTTTAATAAATTATCAAATCAATCTATTAATTGATATATTTTTGCATAGAATTATAAAACAATATATCATTTTATGCTATAGACATTATTTAAAATCAATCACCTAATTTTCTCATAATAATAAATAAATATTTTATTCAATTTAAGCAAAAATAAAAAAGCAAGGTATGCATACATTATGTATACATACCTTTATATACTAACCTCTTAATAGGCTCTCACCCATCAAATATTCGTCAACAGCTTTAGCTGCCTGTCTTCCATCATTTATAGCCCAAACTACAAGTGATTGACCCCTTCTCATATCTCCAGCTGTAAATACTCCTTTTACACTAGTCATATGATTCTCGTCTGCAGCAATATTACCTCTATTATCCAGCTTTAAATTTAAAGTATCTATAATACCTTCATGTTGAGGATGTACAAATCCCATTGCCAATAATACTAAATCTACTTTTTTGGTAAACTTAGAACCTGGAACCTCTGTAGGAACAAATCTTCCAGAGGCATCCTTACCCCATTTAACTTTTATTCCTTCTATAGCTGTAACTTTTCCATTTTCTCCAATAAATTTCTTAGTTTCAATACACCATTCTCTAATAGATCCTTCTTCATGAGAAGTAGATGTTTTTAATGTTTTAGGATATAATGGCCATGGCATTGTTTCATCTCTTTCTTCAGGAGGTTTTGGCATTATTTCAAATTGATATACATTTTTAGCTCCTTCTCTAATAGAAGTACCAATACAGTCAGAACCAGTATCTCCTCCACCTATAACTAAAACATTTTTATCTTTTACATCTATAGGCTCTACATCATCACCAGCTACTTTTTTATTTATATAAGTTAAAAAGTCAACAGCAAAATATATACCATCAAGTTCTCTTCCCTCTATTGGCAAATCCCTTGGAATTGTAGATCCACCACAAAGAACTACTGCATTAAAGCTTTCCTTAATATCTTTTATATCATAATTCTTTCCTATATCTGCATTGGTTTTAAATATAATTCCTTCTTCTTTCATTAGACTTACTCTTCTATCAATAACTTCTTTCTCTAACTTAAAATCTGGAATACCATATCTTAGAAGTCCACCTATTCTGTCATGTCTTTCAAATACAGTAACGGTATGTCCTACAGAGTTTAATTCAGCAGCCACAGCAAGTCCAGATGGACCTGACCCTACTACAGCTACATTTTTTCCTGTTCTAACTTTTGGTGGATTAGGCTTTATTAAATTTTCCTTAAAAGCTTTTTCAATAATACCAAGTTCTAGTTCCTTTATTGCTACAGGATCAGAATTTACCCCTAACGTACAAGCACCTTCGCAAAGAGCTGGACAAACTCTACCTGTAAATTCAGGAAAATTACTTGTTAAATATAATCTTTTAAAAGCAGATTCAAAATCATTATTATATACCATATCATTAAAATCCGGCATTAAATTGCCAAGCGGACAGCCCCATGAACAGAAAGGAGTTCCACATTCCATACATCTAGCACCTTGTTCTTTTAATTCTTCTTCTTTCATTGGAAGATAAATTTGTTTATAATCTTTTATTCTATCTTTAACGGGACGTTTTTTTGCCGTCTTTCTTTTATACTCTTTAAAACCAGTTGTTTTTCCCATATCATTTCACTCCTATGCTCTCAAAGCGGAAATTTCTTTATTTTTCTCTAGCAAAATTTTCTTATAAGCAGTTGGTATGATCTTTTTTAATTTCTTCTGTGCTTTATCCCAATTTTTAATTAAGCTAGCTGCTTTTAAACTTTGAGTGTATTTTTCGTGTTCTGCAATCATTGCATGGACTTTCTCTATATCATCTTCATCTAATTCATCAATATCTACAGAAGCATTTACAATATTGCTTCTCAATGAATCCTCTTCATCAAGTACATAAGCTATTCCACCACTCATTCCAGCAGCAAAATTTCTTCCAATTTTACCGATAACAAGCACAGTTCCACCAGTCATATATTCACAGCAATGATCGCCAACACCTTCTACTACTGCTAAAGCACCACTATTCCTTACTGCAAATCTTTCTCCTACCAATCCATTTACGAACAATTTCCCTTCAGTTGCTCCATAGAGAATAGTATTACCTGCTATTACATTCTCATCTTGCTTATAACTTGCATTAGCTGGTGTCTTAATTATTATATTAGCTCCTGAAAGACCTTTACCAACATAATCATTTGCCTCACCTTCAAGATTAAGTGTCAATCCATGTGCACCAAAGGCACCAAAACTTTGTCCAGCAGATCCTTTGAAGTTAAACTGTATTGTATTTTCTGGTAAGCCTTTATTTCCATATAGTTTTGCAATTTTTCCACTAATCATAGCCCCAACGGTTCTATCTGTATTCTTTATTTCAAAATTAGCAACTACTTTACTTCCATTATTTAAAGCATCTTGAGCTATTTTTATTAATTTATAGTCCATAGAGTTTTCAATTCCATGATCTTGTTTCTTTACACAATATGGCTTTATTCTACTTGGCATATCAGGTTTATATAATACTTTAGAAAGATCTATTCCTTTTGCCTTCCAATGGCTGCTTTCATCTTTAACTTCTATTTTATCAACTCTTCCTACCATTTCGTTCATAGTCCTGAATCCAAGTTTTGCCATATATTCTCTAACTTCCATTGCAATAAATGTCAGGAAGTTCACTATGTGTTCTGGTTTTCCTCTAAAATTCTTTCTTAATTCTGGATCCTGAGTTGCAATTCCCATCTCACAAGTATTTAAATGACAATTTCTAAGCATTGTACATCCGAGTACTACTAGTAATGTTGTTGCAAATACAAATTCTTCTGCACCTAAAAGAGTTGCTACCACTATATCTCTACCAGTTTTTAACTGTCCATCAGTTTGAAGAACTACCCTGCTTCTTAAATCATTTAGTAAAAGTACCTGTTGTGCTTCTGAAAGACCAAGTTCCCAAGGTATACCTGCATGTTTAATAGATGACACTGGTGAAGCACCTGTACCTCCATCATGACCACTTACAAGTATTGCATCTGCATGAGCCTTTGCAACTCCTGCTGCTACTGTACCAACACCCACTTCTGATACTAATTTTACATTTATTCTAGCTTCAGGATTTGTAGATTTCAAATCATAAATAAGCTGTGCTAAATCCTCAATTGAATATATATCATGATGAGGTGGTGGTGATATTAAATCTATTCCCGGTGTTGAATGTCTAACTCTAGCTATAGCTTCATCAACTTTTCTGCCTGGTAATTGTCCACCTTCTCCAGGTTTTGCTCCTTGAGCCATTTTTATTTGTAATTCATCTGCATTAACTAAATATTCTGCATTAACACCAAATCTAGCTGAAGCAATTTGTTTTATAGCACTTCTCTTCCAATCTCCATTAGGTGATTTTTTATATCTTATCGGATCTTCTCCACCTTCACCGCTATTGCTTTTCCCGCCTATTCTATTCATAGCAATTGCTATAGCCTCATGAGCTTCTTTACTTATTGAGCCGAAAGACATAGCTCCTGCACAGAATCTCTTTAGTATTTCACTTACTGGTTCTACTTCTTCTATTGGAATTGAATTGTCTTCTTTAAATTTAAACATCCCTCTAATAGTACATAAATTTTTGTCTTGATTATTTATAAGCCCAGCATATTCTTTATATAATTTATAATCATTATTTCTTGTAGAAACTTGAAGTTTGTATATGGATTCTGGATTAAATAAATGGAATTCTCCATTTTTTCTCCATGCATAATTTCCACCTACATCCAGTTCCGAAACTGGTTTTCTTATCTTATTGAAAGCATTTTTATGTCTTATTAGGACTTCTTCTGCTAATGTTTCTATTCCTATGCCTTCTATCCTTGAAGGTGTTCCCTCAAAATATTTATCTACAAAATCACTCTTAAGTCCTATAGCCTCAAATATTTGTGCACCGTGATAACTTCTCAATGTTGATATACCCATTTTAGATAAAATTTTAAGTAATCCATGATTTACTGCATATATATAATTATCTACAGCTTTTTCATAAGATATATCTTTTATTTCTCCATCGTTCACCATAGCTTTTATAGATTGATAAGCTATATATGGATTAACCGCTGTTGCTCCATATCCTAAAAGAAGAGCTGCATGCATAGTCTCTCTTGCTTCACCAGTTTCTACTATAATAGAAACCTTAGTACGAGTTTTTTCTCTAATCAAATGATGGTGAACTGCAGATACTGCCAAAAGACTTGGTATTGCAGCCTCATATGAATTACTTGATTTATCGCTTAAAACTAATATATTGTAGCCCTTATTTACTGCATCAGAAGCTCTTTCACAAATCTTTTCCAAAGCTGCTTTAAATCCATCTATACCTGTATCATACTTAAATGTAATTGGTATAGTTATAGCCTTAAAGTCATTATTATTTAACACCTTTATTTTTGACATTTCTAAATCTGTAAGAATAGGTGACTGTATTTCTATAAAAGGATTGTTATAAAGTTCTTTATTTAGTATATTTCCCTGTGATCCTATATAGTTTATAAGTGAAGTTACAAGTTCTTCTCTTATTGGATCTATTGGAGGATTTGTAACTTGTGCAAATAACTGTTTAAAGTAAGCAAACAATACTTGTGGCTTATTGGATAAAACTGCAAGTGGAGTATCATTACCCATAGATCCAAGAGGTTCTTTAGCTGTAGATGCCATACCTTTTAAAATTATTTTTAAGTCCTCTAGGGTGTATCCAAAGGCCTGTTGTCTTTCCTTTAATATCTCTGGTATTATCTGTGAATCTTCTTCAAATCCATTTAAATCATCTAAATCAAATTTATATTTTGATATAGCTTCTTTATAAGGTTTATCAGAACAAATAGATTTTTTAATTTCTTCATCACTGATAATTTTACCTTTACTTGTATCGATCAAGAATATTTTTCCTGGCTCTAATTTTCCCTTTTCAAGTATATCTTCTGTTGCAAAATCCAAAACCCCTGCTTCTGAAGAAAGAACTACTGTTCCACTTTTTGTTATTACATATCTAGCTGGTCTCAATCCATTTCTATCAAGAACCGCTCCAACCTGTACTCCATCAGTAAAAGTAACAGCAGCTGGCCCATCCCAAGGCTCTATAAGAGAACCATAATATTCATAAAAAGCTCTTTTATCCTCATTCATTTCTTTATTTTCTTCCCAAGCTTCTGGTATAAGCATCATCATTGCCTGGGCAGGTGTTCTTCCATCCATAACCAAAAGTTCAAAAACATTATCTAATGAAGCAGAATCACTTCCCGCAGGATTTATAATTGGGAATAATTTACTTATATTTTTGCCAAAAACCTTTGATTCCAAAACTCCTTCTCTTGCATGCATCCAATTTCTATTACCTCTTATAGTATTTATTTCACCATTATGGGCTAAATATCTAAAAGGTTGTGCCAAATCCCAAGTAGGGAAAGTATTTGTACTAAATCTCTGGTGAACCAAAGCAAAAGCACTTGTAAAATTTATATCATTTAAATCCATGTAATAATTTGTAATTTGATCTGGAAGAAGCAAACCTTTATATATAATTTTTTTACTGGACAGACTACAAACATAAAAATAATTTGATCCATTATCTAATAGTCTTTTTACTTCACTTTCAGCTCTTTTTCGAATTATATATAATTTTTTTTCAAACTCATCTTTATTTGCACATTTATTTCCTATAAATATTTGTTTTATTACAGGTTCCGATCCCTTTGCAGTTCTTCCTATAACTCTGCCATCAGTCGGCACATTTCTCCATCCAAGAAATTCCTGACCCTCTTCCTGTATTACTCTCTCTACTATTCCTTCACATTGATGAGTTAAGGTTGTTTCTTTAGGTAAAAAAATCATACCTACTCCGTAGTCACCTTCTTCCGGTAACACTACTCCGAGATTATCACATGCTATTTTAAAGAATTCATGCGGTATTTGAAACATTATACCAGCACCATCACCAGTTTTAACATCGGATCCAACACCACCTCTGTGAGTTAAATTCACCAATATTTCTATACCCTTTTTTATAATATCATGGGTTTTTTCACCCTTTATATTTGCTACAAACCCTATACCACAATTATCTTTTTCAAATTGTGAATCATATAGTCCTTGGTTTTCTGGATAACCAATTTTTACGTTCATTATTTTTAGCCCCCCTGAAATTTAAAATTATACTGATATATTATATTTTTTATCAATATATATCAATAAAAATTTCTTCCAAATTTATATATTATATATATTTATTTTAGTGAACCTGTGTATTATATATTATAATTGTATTTTTGACGCTTTTCAACTGAAAACTTGCATTTTTACTTATTATTATTTTTTTATTGAAAAATTAATCATTTTAAATTTTTAAATATATACATTTGATAGAATAATTATAAATAATTTAAATTTATTTTATTACCATTTTAATACACATATTGTATTTATAATACTACTTGCCATAAAAAATTAATGAATATATATAATTTTTGTAAAATTTATTTTTTTAATAAAAAATTTATATATGAAATATATATTGTTGAAATATTCACAATCAAATTATTCTTTATACCAAAATTCTCTAATAACATTATTTAAGTTTTTGGTTATATTATTTATATTTATTATGCTGGCCCATTCTGCTGGTAATAGTTTCTTGTAGGTATTTTCAGAATACCTTTCATCTATTAATACAATAATACCTTTGTCACTTTCAGTCCTTATTACTCTTCCTGCAGATTGCAAAACTTTATTTATGCCTGGATAAACATAAGAATATAAAAAACCATTTCTTTTATTTTCATTAAAATATTCTTTAATCAAATTTCTTTCTAAAGATATCTTAGGGAGTCCTACTCCAACAATAATAGCACCAATTAATTTTTCTCCAGCTAAATCAATTCCTTCACTAAAAACTCCTCCCATTACCGCAAATCCAATTAATGTTTCTTCATTCTTTTCAGAAAAAAGTCGGAGAAAACTGTTTTTTTCATCTTCATTCATACTATTCTTCTGACAAATTACATTAATTTTACTATATCTTTCACAAAATATATCAAAAACACTTTTCATATACACATATGAAGGAAAAAACACAAAATAGTTTCCTTTTCTTTCAGTTATGCATCTATATATTATAGAAATTATATTTTTATAGCTATATTTTCTGTTAATATATTTGGTAGATACACTATCATCTAATAAGAGACATAAATTTTCTCTTTTAAAAGGGGATGGCAAATTAATCCTATAAGAATCTTTATCTCCTCCCAATAAATATATAAAGTAATTCATGGGAGTTAAAGTAGCTGAAAAAAACACAACAGCTTTTGCCTTTTTTATACAGTTTCCTATTACTTCTGAAGTATCAATACAAAAAATCTTTAGTAATACTTCATCCTTAAGTTTCTGTCTATAAGTAACATATTTATCATTATAAATTTCATAAGCTCTTATAAAAGAATTAAAAGTAAAATAAATTTCTAATATATCTTCTTTAATAACACTCTTTTCATTTGCTGCTAAAAATTTTTCTACCTGATATATAAAACTTTTTAATAAAGGAATTATTTCCTTTGGAGAAGTTTTTTCTACTTCTATCTCTAAATTGTTTTTTTCGCATTTTTCTCTTTCTTGTATAAAATATGAGTTTATTTTATTTAAACTTTTATAAAGTAAAGAAGATATACCCTTACATTTATTTTTTAAACTTAAAATATCTTTTTTATACAGCTCTGCTGAATACATATCTCTTGCTCTATCTACTAAATTATGAGCCTCATCTACAAGGAGACAATAATCCCCTCCTTCTTCTGAAAAAAATCTTCTTAAGTAAACTTTAGGATCAAAAATATAATTGTAATCACAAACAACACAATCACACCAATCTGTCAGATCTAAAGATAATTCGAAAGGACAAACTCTATATTTACTACTATATTTTTCTATTACTTCTCTAGTAATTATATTTTCATTCAGTATATCTTTTAAAGCATTATTTACTCTGTCAAAATGTCCCTTAGCGTAATCGCATAAATCTGGATTACAATTTCTTTCTTCATTAAAACATATTTTATCCTTTGCTGTAATCCATACAACTTTAAATTCAAGACCTTTTTTATTTAATAGAGTAAAGGCCTTTTCTACTTCTTTACCCGTAATATTTTTAGATGTTGCATAAAATATTTTTGATATAATTCCTTCACCCAGAGCTTTACACGCAGGAAAAATAGTTGACATGGTCTTTCCTATACCTGTAGGTGCTTTTATAAATATTTTTTTATTTTCTTTAATTGAAGTATATACAGCAACAGCCAACTTCCTTTGACCCAGTCTGTATTCTCCATAGGGAAACAATATTCTTTTTATAGATGAATCTCTTACTTCTATCCAATTTTTTTGCAGTTTTGCCCAATATATATATTTATCAATAATACCCATAAAAAACTTTTCTAATTCTTCTATACTGTAAGATTTAAGTAAATATTTTATTGCACCAGAATCCATTTGATAATAAGTTAATCTCGTATCAATAGTATTTAAATTTTTATTCACACAATAGAAATAAGCATAACATTTGACTTGAGCCCAATGCATATCATTATAATCTTCATTTATGTTATCTAAATCATTAGTAGTAGTTTTAATTTCATCAATTATAATATTCTTTTCACCTATGATAACCCCATCTATTCTCCCGTTTATTTCCAAGGAAATATTATCCTTGAGAATAATATAAGAAATACTCACTTCAGAATTATAATTATCTCCAGAACTGTTTTGTATTTTTTGATGTATTTTAATTGCATCTATATTTCTACTTCCACCACTAAAAGTAAATATTAAGTCTCCAGATCTTAAAACAAATTCAATTAAATCTCTTACTGATACTTTTATATTAGTAATACTACTCATATTTATAATTTTCATTATCTATATAGTAATTTTTGTGCTCCATTTCCTCTGGGAAATATTTTTGTTCAACATAATGTCCTGGATAGTCATGTGGATATTTATAATCAACTCCATTGCCAAAATTCTTTGCACCTCTATAGTGTGCATCTCTTAAATATATAGGCACTCTATACTGATATTTTTCAGCATCCTCAAAAGCTTTATTTACAGCAACAATCACAGAGTTGTTTTTAGGTGCTTTTGATATATATATTATAGCTTCTGCAATAGGTATTCTGGCTTCTGGCATACCTATTGTTTCAAGAGCATTCCAAGCAGCATGAGCTATTATCATTGCTTTTGGATCTGCCATTCCTACATCTTCAGAGGCATGTACTATTATTCTTCTTACAATAAATCTTGGATCTTCACCACCAATAATCATCCTTCCAAACCAGTACAGAGCCGCATCAGCATCTGATCCTCTCATACTTTTTATAAAAGCAGAAGCCATATCATAGTGATTTTCTCCAGCTTTATCATAATTTATAATTTTCTTTTGAGTACATTCCTGTATTATTTCTTTAGTTATATTAATTATACCTTTTTCATCTTTGCAGGTGGACAAAACAGCTAATTCCAGTGTATTAATAGCAGATCTTGCATCTCCTCCTGACAACTCCGCTATATAATATAGAGATTTTTCTTCTATATTTATTTTTATTTCTCCATAGCCTCTCTCTTTATCCTTTAAAACATTATTTAATATTTTGAATATATCTTCATTATTAAGTCCTTCCAATTGAAATATCTTGGATCTGCTTAAAAGGGCATTATTTATCTCAAAATATGGATTTTCCGTAGTTGCACCAATTAATATAACTATGCCTCTTTCAACAGCATTTAACAGTACATCCTGCTGAGCTCCTCTTTTTAGTCCATGAATTTCATCTATAAAAAATATAGTTCTTTTACCATAAAATTTTAATGCTTCTTCAGCTTTATTTATATATTCTTTAATATCCTTTACACTAATAGTAGCAGCATTGAGTTTTATAAATTCACATTTAGTTTCCTTAGAAATTATTAATGCCAAAGTAGTCTTTCCAACTCCTGGAGCCCCATATAATATTATAGAAGTCAAATTATCTAACTCTATAAGTCTTCTTAAAATTTTCCCTTTACCTACTATTTTATTTTGGCCATAAAATTCATCTAAATTTCTAGGCCTCATTCTTTCTGCTAATGGTTTATTACTTTTATTATTTTCCATAGCCATTGTAAATAAATCCAAAGCGTTCCTGATTCTATTACAAAGTTTATTTTAATAAGCTTTATAAATTTCTATATACTGTATTAAAATCAGGATTTTCACCTCTTCTTTCTTTTTAATATTTTCTTTCCTATTTTTGCTGATCAATACTTTTTCAATTATGAACAATAATTTATTCCATACATAAAAAGCTAGTTTATCAATAAAGAGTAAAGCTGCAGCAAAATTTTTATATTTATAAAAACATCTTACCACTTTCATTTAAAAATTAATATATTTATAATTAAAAACTCCATTAAATAATTGTATACATACTTATAAACTACTCTATTATACAATTTATTTAATGAAGTGCTAATTTCTATTAATCTTATAACTTTTGTACGTTTGATGCCTGTAGCCCTTTAGGTCCATCCACTACATCAAATTTTACTTCCTGCCCCTGATCTAAGTTCTTTTTCTTTCCTTCTTCTTTTATAGCAGAATAGTGAACAAATACATCATCTTCTCCTTCTACAGAAATAAAACCAAAACCTTTTTCATCATTAAACCATTTAACCGTTCCCTGTTTCATCTGGTCGACCTCCATATATTATTATTATATAAACATATTATTATCAATAATCTATTTTAAAATTCATATTTTATATATTTATTATTTCATGATATATTGACTATATAATCCAAAAGATGTAATATTTACTTATGATATTTTAACTATTAAATTATTTCTATAAACTTGTATTATTATTCAATCCTACATTTTTCAAATATCTATAAGCATAATTTATTCATTTATTTATAAACTTTTATTCATTAATTTATATCCCTAAATAACTCAAAATAAATTTCATAAATAAGAAGTAAAGATTATATAGTTAATAATTTATTATTGTGTATTTGAAAAAATATGGATATTAAATTTATCAGGAGGAATAACATGGATTTAACGAAAGACCTCATCAAAAATGACTTTAAAAAGAAGCTCATGAACCTTTATTCTGAAGATATCACCGAATCTTCAAAACTACATTTATATTTAGCTCTCGGTTCTCTAGTAAGAGAATATGCATCTGAAAAATGGATGAAAACTAATGAACAATACTATAAAAAACAAGTAAAACAAGTTTATTATTTTTCAATGGAATTTCTAATAGGAAGATTACTTGGAAGTAATCTTTTAAATCTAGGTATAACGGATTTATGCAGAGAAGCCCTTAAAGATTTGGGAATAAACCTTTCAGAGCTTGAAGAAATTGAAAACGATGCAGGTCTTGGTAATGGAGGTTTAGGCAGACTTGCAGCATGTTTTCTTGACTCCATGGCTTCTCTTGAGATTCCAGGTCATGGATGTGGTATAAGGTATGATTATGGACTATTTGAACAAAAAATAATAAATGGATATCAAGTTGAAATTCCTGACAACTGGTTAAGGCAAGGTAATGTTTGGGAAGTTAGAAAGGAAGATAAAGCTGTCATAGTAAAATTTGGCGGTACAGTTATTCCTGCTTTTGAAAATGACAGACTCTCCTTTAAACATGAAAATTATGAAGCTGTTCTTGCAGTTCCTTATGACACTCCTGTTATTGGATATAATAATAACACCGTAAATACTTTGAGACTGTGGAGTGCTCAAACCATAGACAAAGATTTTGATTTAGATTCTTTCAGTAAAGGTGAATATAGTAAAGCAGTAGAGCATAAATACTCAATTGAATCTATTTCTCAGGTACTTTATCCTGATGATACTAGGATTGAGGGAAAAATATTACGTTTAAAACAGCAGTACTTCTTCGTAAGTGCTGGTATTCAAAGTATTATTAGAAGATTTAAAAAAAATAAACTACCTATTAGTTTATTTAATGAGTATATATCAATTCACATAAATGATACTCATCCTTCCGTAGCTGTTGCAGAATTAATGAGAATACTAGTAGATGAAGAAAATTTATCTTGGGAAGATGCTTGGCATATAACCACTAATACTATTGCATACACTAATCATACTATACTAAGTGAAGCATTAGAAAAATGGCCTATTGACTTATTTAAAAAACTTTTGCCAAGAATATTTATGATAATTGAAGAAATTAATAGAAGATTTTGTAATGAAGTACGAGAAAAATATAAAGATGAAAAAAAAGTCTATGATATGTCAATTATAGCTGATGGTAATGTAAAAATGGCCTATTTAGCAATAGTTGGAAGTCATTCAGTAAATGGAGTGGCCAAACTTCATACAGAAATATTAAAAAATAAGGAACTTGCAAACTTTGCAAATTTCTATCCTCTTAAATTTAATAATAAAACTAATGGAATTACTCATAGAAGGTGGTTAATGGAGGCTAATCCTAAATTATCTAATCTTATTACTGAAACCATAGGAAGTGATTGGATAGCTACTCCTAATAACCTCATTAAACTTTTAGCTTTTTCTAAAGATAAAAGTTTTCAAGATAATGTACACAGAATTAAGCAAAATAATAAAATAAACTTTGCAAAGTACGTAAAAGATAAATATGGCATTGCCATTGACACAGATTCTATTTACGATATACAGGTAAAGAGGCTTCATTCCTATAAAAGACAGGTATTAAATATATTTAATATCTTAGATTTATATTATAGATTAAAAGAAAACCCAAATTTAGATATTATACCAAGAACTTTTTTCTTTGGTGCAAAAGCTGCTCCTGGATATTATTTAGCTAAACAGACAATAAAATTAATAAATACTGTAGCCAATAAAATTAATAATGATAATAGTATAAACGAAAAGATAAAAGTGCTTTTTCTTGAAAATTATTCTGTTTCCCTGGCTGAAAAAATTATACCTTGTGCGGATGTAAGTGAACAGATATCCACTACTACTAAAGAAGCTTCAGGTACAAGTAATATGAAATTTATGATGAATGGAGCAGTTACTATAGCTACCTTAGATGGAGCTAATGTAGAAATTTATGATGCTGTAGGCAGTGATAATATAGTGATATTCGGTATGAAAAAAGATGAAGTTTTAGCCTATGAAAAAAACAAAAATTACCATTCCTATGATTTATATAATTCTGATCCAAGGCTAAAAAGAATATTAGATAATCTAGTAAATGGTTCTCTTGGCGTAATTAATTCAGAATTTAGTGATATACACAAATATTTGCTGGCTAATAATGATGAATATTTTGTGCTAAAAGATTTTGCCGATTATGTAAGAGCTCAAAATAGAATAGATCAACTATATAGAAACAAATCTAAATGGCGTGAAATGTGTGTATACAATATTGCTCATTCTGGAATTTTTTCCAGTGATAATACTATAAAACAATACTCTAAGGAAATATGGAATGCAAAAGGCATACATGTAGATATTTAAATTTAAAAATCTGTGCTACAATGTATGATTTGTAACACAGATTTTTAAATTTAAATTATTAAATAAACTCTTTTTAAAAAACAAACATTCTTTTTCAAGGTGAAATCAACTTTTATTCAGTGCTAATTAAATACATTGATTATACTGTTAAATAGATTTGAATTTTGTTCTATTTTTTCTTTTCCACCTAAAACACAAATACAATCTTCTTTCATGCATTGCTCTATTAATGGTGCAAAACTTCTAATGTCTTCTACACTTGTTTTCAATATCTCTTCTCTTTCTTCCTGTAAAAAATCATCATCTATGTTACCAATATATAGTGCCGCTTGCCTATCACAAATCATTGAATTTGTAAGTGGTGTATCTAAACTACTTATAGTTCCTAAAATGTATTTTGTCATTTCTCTTTCATCTGCAGAAAAAGTATTAATATATTTATAAAATTTATCATAGACATCTATAGTTTCTTTTAAATTAGGATCTCTATAAGAAGTAATGCTCATATTTCCGTTTCTCTTAAAGTTTATAAAAACTCCATAGGCTCCACCTTTTACTCTTACATTATTCCACAAATAATCATAATTTGATATAGTTCTCAACACTTGAAGTTTACCACTATATTTAAAACCAAATTGAGAAAAATTATATCCTTTTGCTACATATTGCACTTTAGATGAAGTAACTAGGGCCTCATTTTCTTTTTTCAATTCAAACTTATACTTTGTCGGTTCCTTTAAACTAGGTTTTAATTTATCCGAAATAATGCTTTGTAAAATTTCTGATAAATTTTTATAATCTTCTTTAGCAGCTCCAATATTTACAATTAAATTACTACTTGTAAATATGGATTCTGATACTTCCAAAAGATTTTTTATAACTTCATCCTTTTTACTATTAAAGTTTTTTTCTATATCAGTCAAAAACTTATAAAAAGTAAATCCATTAATAGTATCTATATATTTGCCCATTTCAGAATAATAAGATGCTAATTTAGAGGACGCAATTCTATGACCACCACTTACAATTATCATTTCTATTCTCGATTTTAATTCATCAAATATCTCCTTTAGTCTTTTATGATTATCAAATTTACTTAATTTAATTATTTCAAAGACAATATCCAATAAATTTTGTGATTTAGAATGCAGCGATTTTCCTTTAACTATAAACTTAGGAGAATATTCTCCTGTAACAGCTATATTTGAATAAGCTTCTGCACTAAAATCTATACCCCCGGTATTCTTGTTAACTTCATTAGAAAGTTCTTCATAGGAATAATTTTCAGTATCCACTCTTCCTAATAAATAAGAAAGTAGAGTTATATATGGTATTTTTTCCTGAGCTACATAACTAGTATCAAAATAAAAATCTATATAGTCTATACCATTTGTTACAAGTTCCGTATACAGAATTTTATAGTCTTTTTTATCTCCAATTATCGTATTATAGGTATCCAAATTCTTTTTAACATCTTCAATGGATAACAATGGAATTTTTTCTAAGTCTTCCTGACTATCTGGTGATGATTGTCTTTTCGTGAGTATAAAATTTTCTTCTATCAGCTTTTCTATTTTTTCTTCTGTTAAAGAACTTTTAATAGCTGATAGTTTTTCTCTTTGTTCCTTTGCTTTTTTTTCTGCTAAATTTTTCTTAGGAATAACCATAAATAGTAAACTGTGATTATTGTTTAATATATTATCTTCAATTAATTTTTCAAAATACCCATTGTAAGCATTAGCTTTTATTTTATTTAACATTTGGTTAAATTCTAAGTTTTGGAAAGGATCCCCTCCATAAAGTAAACTACCCAATACTTTTTCGCAATAAGCAAGCCCTTTTGGATAACTACTATAATCACTTTCTTTAAGTTCAAATTCTTTCGAATTAATTACTGCTTCAATTAAATCTCTATCAAAACCATTTTTCACAATATCTTTAAGAGTATTGAAAACTACTGATTTAAACTTTTCCTTTTTATCTTCATTGGAATTTTTAATAATAATGCTAAGAGAAGTTTGAAGTGAACCATTATTATAGATACCAAACACATCTTTCGCTATAGATGAATCTATTAAAGCTTTTTTTAAAGGTGATGCCGAAGTTTCCAGAAGCATATCCTCCAGCAAATCAAAAGCTAAGTACAGTTCCCTGTCCTTTACATCACCTATTACAAAATTTAAACTCAAATAGGTTTTATCAAGTTCACTTTCTTCATTGGATATAGGATAATTTATAAATTTTTCTTGCATTTCTTTAAAAGGTTTTTGACTTGATATCTCAATATTTAAATTTAATTTATTGAAGTTGCTTAGATAATTTTCGTCTATAAATTTAAGATTCTCTTCAATATTCATATCTCCATATAAATAAATATAACTATTAGAAGGATGATAAAATTTTTTATGATAATCCAAAAATTGCTCCTGAGTAAGATTTGGTATGTCATCAGGATCACCGCCTGAATCAAAAGCATAGGGAGTATCTGGAAACAAATTACTATTTATTCCTCTAAAAAGTAATGATTCTGGTGAAGAGTAAACTCCTTGCATTTCATTATATACTACTCCTTTATATTTCAACTCTTCATCCTTATTGTTTATTTCATAATGCCATCCCTCTTGTTTCATTATTTCAGGATATTTATATATATTTGGATAAAAAACTGCATCTAAATATACATCCATAAGATTTCTAAAATCCTTATCATTTTTACTAGCTACAGGATACATAGTTTTATCTGGATAAGTGGCAGCATTTAAATAAGTATTTAATGATCCCTTTACAAGTTCTACAAAAGGTTCTTTTGACGGAAATTTTCTTGATCCGCATAAAACAGAATGTTCTAATATATGAAAAACTCCAGTACTATTATCTGGTAGTGTTTTAAAGCTTATAGAAAACACCTTGTTGTCATCAGAATTTTCTATACTGATAAGTTTTGCCCCACTTTTTTCATGATAAAACAATCTGGCTGTGGAACTTATATCGCTAATATTTTTTTCTTCTAGCAATTTGAATCCGGAATAAATTCTATTGATTTCAAAATTCATATATTCTTTGCTCCTCTCTATAATTAACACTTCGACTTCATTAAGCTTACCTGCATAAAATTTTAATAATTTTTTACCCCTTGTAATTAATCTTTTGTAAAATTATGTTATTGTTTTTGTTTATTTATGGTTTTCCTATATTAATTAACTGTAATATACTTTTTAAATCTAGTCAATTCAATATATTGTTTAGTATATATTATTATTCTTCATTTTATATAATAATTATTTATATAGATTAATGTTTTTTTGAATATCTGATTCACTGTAATTTAAATGAACATTATGCACTCAATTAAATTTTCAATACTATTTGAATTTAAATTTAAACTTTGTTAAAATTACTTTACAAGTTACTAAGTTATTTACAGATTGACGAGGAGGACTTTCTCAATGGAAAATTTTAGATTAGAAAAAGATATTATAGGCGAACGTAAACTTCCTCTTGAGGCATATTATGGAATCAACACTTTAAGAGCTTCCGAAAATTTTAATATAAGTAATAAAAGAGTTAATTTTAATTTAATAAAATCTCTAGTTATTGTAAAAAAAGCTGCTGCTTTGACTAATGAAAAAATAAAATTACTTGATTCAAAAAAGTCACAGGCTATAATAAAAGCCTGTGATAAAATATTAAATGGAGAATTTAAAGACCAATTTATAACAGATTCCCTTCAAGGTGGTGCGGGTACTTCTACAAATATGAATGTAAATGAAGTCATTAGCAATATAGCAATAGAACTTCTTGGAGGTAAAAAAGGTGATTATTGTTTAATACATCCCATACAGCATGTTAATATGTGTCAATCCACTAATGATGTTTATCCCACTGCTTTAAGAATAGCTGCTATAAAACTATTGAGAACTACGGCTGATTCCTTTTCTAAGCTTCAAACTGCCCTTCAGACAAAAGAAAATGAATTTTCTCATATTCTAAAACTGGGCAGAACAGAATTAATGGATGCCCTTCCAATTATGGTAGGTCAAGAATTTGGTGCCTATGCAAAAGCCATAGCCAGAGATCGATGGAGATTGTATAAAGTAGAAGAAAGATTGCGAGAAATAAATATAGGTGGTACTGCTATAGGTACTGGTATGAATGCCCCTAAAAGATACATATTTTTGATAACAGATATACTTCAGGACTTAACTGGACTGGGTCTTTCTAGAAGTGATTTTCCCATAGATATAACACAAAATATGGATGTATTTTGTGAAGTATCAGGTCTTTTAAAAGCTGCTGCTGTAAATCTTATGAAAATTTCTAATGATTTAAGACTTTTAGGCAGCGGCCCTAAAGGCGGTATAGGAGAGATTTTAATTCCCCCTGTTCAAACGGGTTCATCTATAATGCCTGGCAAAGTTAACCCTGTAATTTTAGAAATGATATCTCAAGTTTCTATGAAAATAATTGCAAATGATGTTTCTATTACTTTTGCTGCCGCCAATGGTCAACTGGAATTAAACGCCTTTGCTCCGCTCATTGCCGAAAATATACTTGAATCTTTAGAAATTCTGAATAATGCAGTAATTTCTTTAACAAATAATTGTATTAAAAATATAAAAGTCAATGTAGAAAAATGCAAATTAAATTTGGATTCTTCTACAGCTTTAATAACCGCCCTTGAATACTATATAGGTTACGATAAAGCCTCTGAAATAGCAAAAAAAGTTATTGAAGAAAATATCCCTCTTAGAGATATACTTATACGTGAAAATATACTTTCAGAAGATTTGATAGAAAAAATATTAAATCCTTTTGCCTTAACAAGTCCAGGAATTCCTGGAAAACCAATAAATTCATAATATAATGGAGAGTGAGCTTATGAGTAATTTAAATGAAACGCCTCGTTCAAATAGACTTCATATTGCCCTATTCGGCAAAACTAATGCAGGTAAATCCAGTATTATAAATGCCCTTACAGGTCAAAATATAGCCCTTGTATCAGATATAAAAGGAACTACTACGGATCCAGTATATAAATCTATGGAAATTCTTCCTATAGGTCCTGTAGTTTTAATTGATACAGCCGGTCTCAATGATGAAACAGAATTAGGTGAATTAAGAAAGAAAAAAACCATGGACGTCCTTAATAAAACAGATATAGCTCTTGTAATAATAGATAGTTCCATAGGTATATCTGATTTTGACATTAAAACAATAGAAGAAATAAAATCAAAGAAAATACCTATTGTTGTTATATTAAACAAATCAGACATAAGTACTATAGATATCTCCTCTATTAAAAATTTAGAAAATAAATTTAAATTAAAAATTATAAAAGCCTCAGCCTATAATAATACAGGAATAGATCATATAAAAGATGAAATAATAAAATTAATACCTGAAAACGAAGAGAAATTTAGGATTTTAGGAGATTTAATTTCACCAGGAGATTTTGTAATTCTTGTAACTCCTATAGACAAAGCTGCTCCAAAAGGAAGATTAATACTGCCACAGCAGCAGGTAATAAGAGACGTTCTAGAAAGTGATGCTATTTCCATTGTTACAAAAGAATATGAACTTCGTGAAACCCTTGAAAACCTAAATAAGAAACCCCGTTTAGTGATAACAGACTCTCAGGCATTTTTAAAAGTATCTGCTGATACCCCAAAGGATATATTAATGACTTCATTTTCCATACTTTTTGCAAGAAATAAAGGTAATCTAACAGAATTGGTAAAAGGCGCCAAAGCTATAAATAATCTTAAAGATGGTGATAAGGTACTTATTTCAGAAGCATGTACCCATCATAGACAATCAGATGACATAGGAAAGGTAAAAATACCAAGATGGCTTAGACAAAGTACCGGAAAAGATTTAATCTTTGAATGTTCCAGTGGTTTTTCCTTTCCTGAAAATTTAAAAGACTACGCACTAGTAGTTCATTGTGCAGGCTGTATGCTGAATAGAAAAGCTATGCTTCATAGAATATCAAACTCCGTTAAGGATGGAGTCCCAATAGTTAATTATGGTGTATTAATAGCTTATGTGCACGGTATTCTCAAAAGAGCTTTAAAGCCATTTCCAGCTGCACAAATTGCCTTTGAGGAAGAATAATAGAAGAGGACGAATTAACTTTCCACTGAAAAAAGTTAATTCGTCCTTTTCTTCTATTAAGAATTCATTTCTGCTGAGAGTTTTTTAATATCCTCATTTGTACAGTAATCATCAAAAGTCATATTTCTGTCTATTATTCCCTTTGGTGTAATCTCTATAACTCTATTTGCAATTGTTTCTATAAATTGATGATCATGTGAGACAAAGAGTAAATTTCCCTTATAGTCAATAAGACCATTATTTAAAGCTGTAATAGATTCCAAATCAAGATGATTTGTAGGTTCATCTAAAATTAATAGATTTGCCCCGCTAAGCATCATCTTTGATAACATACATCTAACCTTTTCTCCTCCAGAAAGTACATTTGCCTTTTTAAGTGCTTCTTCACCAGAAAAAAGCATTCTTCCTAAAAATCCTCTAATAAAACTTTCAGACTTTTCCTCTGAATATTGTCTAAGCCAATCAACTAAACTTAAATCTACATTATTAAAATACTCTGAATTATCTTTTGGAAAGTAAGATGTACTTATAGTAACACCAAATTTAAATGACCCGCTATCTGGCTCCATTTCACCCATCAATATTTTAAAAAGTGTAGTTTTAGCTATTTCACTTTCACCTGCAAATACAATTTTATCACCTTTATTAACTATAAAACTAACATCCTTTAGTACTTCTATGCCATCTACTGTTGCGCTTATATTATCCACAGTTAAAATATCATTTCCAGCTTCTCTGTCTGCTTTAAATCCTACAAAAGGATATTTTCTCGTAGAAGGTCTTATGTCATCTAAAGTTATTTTGTCAAGCAACTTTTTTCTTGAAGTAGCTTGTTTTGCTTTAGATGCATTGGAACTGAACCTTGCTATAAATGTCTGCAGATCCTTCATTTTTTCTTCCTTCTTTTTATTCTGATCCTTTGCCATTTGAAGGGCTAATTGACTGGATTCATACCAAAAATCATAATTACCTACATATAGTTGTATTTTACCAAAATCTACATCTGCCATATGAGTACACACACTATTTAGGAAATGTCTATCATGAGATACTACTATTACTGTGCCTTCAAAATTTATCAAAAATTCCTCTAGCCAATTTATAGACTGCATATCTAAATGGTTTGTAGGTTCATCTAAAAGCAGGATATCCGGGTGACCAAATAGTGCCTGAGCTAATAATACCCTTACCTTTTCAGCACCACTAAGTTCGCTCATTTTCTTAAAATGATCTTCTACAGGTATTCCAAGTCCCATTAATAAAGTAGCAGCTTCTGATTCTGCCTCCCATCCATTTAATTCTGCAAACTCGCCTTCCAGCTCTGATGCTCTTATTCCATCTTCATCAGAAAAATCTGGCTTTGCATATATAGCGTCTTTTTCCACCATAATATCATATAATTTTGAATGCCCCATAATGACAGTCTTTAGAACTTCAAATTCATCAAATTGAAAATGATCTTGTTTCAATACCGCTAATCTATCCTCAGGAGACATACTTACATCTCCAGTATTAGGTTCTATTTCTCCAGACAATATTTTTAAAAATGTAGATTTTCCTGCACCATTTGCTCCAATTACTCCATAGCAATTTCCAGGAGTAAATTTTATATTTACATCTTCAAATAACTTTCTACCGCCATAACTAAGGCTTACATTATTTGCAACTATCATTAAAATACCAACCATCCTTACTAAAAATTTTTTTATTTAATTAAAATATAACTTAAGCCTTTTGAGCTGTTAAGTTATTATAACATAATATTAATATTCATGGGAATAATTTAAACTATGAAATATCATAACAGTTAACCTATTAATTATAACATTATTTATTAAAATATGTTAAAATAAAAAGATATACTGCAAATTGGAATTATTCCGGCATTTGATAGTTATATTTTAAGGAGGAAATTTAGTTTATGATTGAAATTGGTAAATTTAATAAATTAGAAGTAGTAAGACAATCTTCTTTTGGGTATTTTTTAAATGCTCAAACAGATAATACAAGTGATGATATTCTACTTCCAAACAATAATTGTAATGATACTAAAATTGATGTAGGAGATATAGTAGAAGCTTTTATCTATCGTGACTCTAAAGACAGACTTATTGCCACATTAAAAAAGCCCTATGCTTTGGCTTTTGAATTGGCCTACTTAAAGGTTGTCTCTGTAACTAAAATAGGAGCCTTTGTAGACTTTGGCTTGGAACGAGATTTATTCGTCCCTTTGAAAGAGCAAAACTATTCACTAATTCCAGGAAATAAATACTTATTTTATGTATACGTAGATAAAACTGATAGACTGGCAGCTACTACTTTTATAGATGAGTATTTGGAAAATACAGAGGAGTACCTTGTAGAAAATGATGTGGAAGGGATTGTGTATGGATTCCAAACAAATGGAAGTGCTATGATAGCCGTTGAAAATAAATATAGAGGAGTAATTCTAAAAAATGAATATTTTTCAAAACTTACTCCTGGTGAGATTTTAAAACTTAGAGTAAAAAAACATTTTGAAGATGGTAAAATGTCCTTAACTCCAAGAAAACCTCCTAAAGATGAAAGATTAGCTCTTGAAGAAACTATACTTGAATATTTAAAAGATCATAATGGCTTTATGCCCTATAATGACAAAAGTTCTCCAGAAGATATAAAAAGTATATTTCATCAGAGTAAAAACTACTTTAAAAATGCTCTAGGTGGCCTTATGAAGCAAAATCTTATTTTTCAAGATAAAGATGGTACACACTTAAAATAATAATTATTATTTAAAAATTGACAATTAATATATTATCTTTATTGTCAATTTTTATAAATACAATATAAAATATATTATATATCCAGTAAAATGCTTACAGGACAATGATCTGATCCCATTACATCATTTAGTATATCTGCTTCCTTTACATTTTCAAGCAGATTCTCAGTAACGAGAAAATAATCAATTCTCCAGCCTGCATTACGTTCTCTAGCCTTAAAACGATAACTCCACCAAGAATATTTAATTTCTTCCCTATGTATTGATCTAAAAGTATCTACATATCCTTTGGAAATAAATTTATCAATGAGCTTTCTTTCTATAGGTAAAAAACCTGAAATCTTTTCATTTGCTTTTGCATTTTTAATATCTATCTCCCTATGAGCAATATTATAATCACCACATATTATGATTTTTTTATCTTCAATTTTAAGTTTATCCAAATATTCAAATAGAGCATCATAAAACTCCAATTTATAATTAAGTCTTTCTTCATCCTTTTGTCCATTTGGGAAATATATATTAAATAATATAAATTCATTAAATTCTGTAATTAATATTCTTCCTTCTTTATCAAATTTTTCTATACCTATACCATGTTTTATAGAAACAGGTTTCTTCTTAGTATAAGTTGCTACACCACTATATCCCTTCCTTTCTGCAAAAGAAAAATAGGAATAATACTCCTTTATATTTTTAAGTTCCTCGCTTAAAGTTTCAAGCTGTAATTTAGTTTCTTGTATACATAATATATCTGGATTTTCATAACTAACAAATTCAAAAAAACCTTTTTTACTTACTGCTCTAAGTCCATTGACATTCCACGAATATATTTTCATATAATTAACCTGCCTTATCCTATATTTTATTAAAGAACATTGTATTAATTTTAATCTATAATATCATATATTTTTCACAATTTCATATCCATAATTAATAAATTATACTTTTATTAATAACTCTAAATAAATTTATCTTTTCCATCGTTCTTTAAAGCAAGTATTATGTATATAATTTACTAAATAGCTTAATATTAGGTAGGTGTAAATATGTCAAAAGAAAGTTTTTATACATTTAATGAATATATGAGAAAAGAAGAAGATACCCTTACAGCTTCTATGGAAGATTATCTTGAAATGATATATAGACTATCTTTAGAAACACATTTTACTAGAATTCATGATTTAGCAAAGGCCTTAAATGTTCAACCACCTTCTGCCACCAAAATGGTACAAAAGCTTTCAGACTATGGATTAATAAATTACGAGCGCTATGGGATAATATTATTGACTGATAAGGGAAAGGTTTTGGGGAATTTTCTTTTAGACAGACATAATACTATAGAAAATTTTTTAAAATTACTTGGAATTTCTAATAACATACTTGAACAAACAGAGAAAATTGAACATACTCTTAGTAATGATACCCTAATATATCTTAAAAATTTTGTTGATTTTATTGAATCTAATCCTGATTTAATTAAAAATTTTAATATATTCTGTCACAAAAAAAATAATAGCTAAAATTTAATAAATAGAGGAATAATATTACTCCTCTATTTATTATTTACTTAATTTAATTTTATTGGTTTCTCTTTTCGAAACTTCCGCAATCTGTACACTCAACTGTATTTGCAATAGATTCATGCTTTACTACTTCTATTTTTTGTAAAGTACAGTAATTATCTGATCTATCGTTGTATTTACACTCATTAACTGTACATCCTATGCTATTATTGTGACCACTATTCATTGAAGTATTTGCCATTTTAATTCCTCCTTTTTTTTAGACAAAAATAGTATGAGTAATTAAAAAAATATTATACTTATAATTTAGCCTTTTTTATTTTAATAATTTATTTATTTAATTTAAAAGTATAGTATATGTAACTTTATATGCATAATTACATTATATTAATAGTGCAGACATATTTAGGAGGTAACCTATGAAAAACATTGTAGATAATAGTATTACAGATTATGATTTAATAAATAAAATAGAGATTTCAGAATACAATTATTTTAATAACCTGTTATATTCCTCTATTCATGATAGAGATTATTACTTCTATCCTTTTTTTTATGAGATATGTAATGATAATAACAATGCATTAAGCTAAATATTTTTAAATTTAATACTTAAAAAATTTTTAGACATATAAAAATTTAGATCTTGCTTAAATTTTTACATGTCTAATGCTCTTATCTACTTATATTATTTTTAGAACTTTCTACTGTATTTTTTCCAAAGGCATAGGAAGATTCATTTAATTCATTACTTTGTATTGATTGTGTATCTTTATTTTCAGGATTTCTATCATCATATAATTTGATTTTTTCCGGTGAAGTTTTAACCATTGATCGCTTTGACATTTTAAACACCTCCAATATATATTTTTATTCTTTTATAAATTTTTATTCTTCTATATTCATCTAATATAGATATTTTTTATTAACAATTAAAGAATTCTTATAGGTACAGTAATTATTAATAAAAAAATATCATATAATTATTTATAATATCCATTATTTCAATTTTATGCTAAAAAAACATTTTTAAATTTACAAAATTTATATTTTTTATTAGTGCCTTTTTTCACAAAATAAGGTAATATATATATATAATATTAAATTAAATATTTAAATTCAGCATTTTATTTTACTTAACATAGGGGGGGTATACAATGTCAAAGAAAGAAATGATTGCAATGATTTTAGCAGGTGGACAGGGTAGTAGATTAGGAATACTAACTAAAAAAACAGCAAAACCTGCAGTTCCCTTTGGAGGCAAATACAGAATAATAGACTTTACTTTAAGTAATTGTTCAAATTCAGGTATTGACACAGTTGGGGTATTAACACAATATAGACCACTTATATTAAATAATCATATTGGAATTGGCAGTCCTTGGGACTTAGATAGAACAAATGGGGGAGTTTTTCTATTACCACCATATATGAGAGAACATGGAGGTAATTGGTATAAAGGCACAGCAAATGCAATTTATCAAAATAGAAGTTTTATCGATTCTTACGATCCAGAATATGTAATCATACTCTCTGGAGATCATATTTACAAAATGGACTATTCTAAAATGCTTGAATATCACAAGGAAAAAAATGCAGATGGTACTATTGCAGTTTTTGAAGTTCCTTTAAATGAGGCCAGTAGATTTGGAATAATGAATACAAAAGAAAATAATGAAATTTTTGAATTTGAAGAAAAACCTAAAATACCTAAAAATAATATGGCTTCTATGGGAATCTATATATTCAAATGGAAAATATTAAAGAGATTTCTTCATGAAGACGAATTAGATGAAAAGTCTAGTAATGATTTTGGTAAAAATATAATACCCAAAATGCTTTTAAGTGGTAAAAAACTTTTTGCATACCCTTTTAGTGGTTACTGGAAAGATGTAGGTACAATAGAAAGTCTTTGGCAATCTAATATGGATATGATTGACGATAATAATAATTTAAATTTACACGACTCAGATTGGAGAATTTATTCTGTAAATCCAACAAGACCCCCTCAATATATAGGCTGTGATGCTATAGTTAAGAGTTCTCTTGTAGTTGAAGGATGTGTAATACTTGGAGAAGTGAATAACTCAGTACTTTTCCCTGGAGTTCATATAGGTAAAAATTCTAAGATATATGATTCTGTGATAATGCCAAATACCATTATAGGTGATAATGTTACTATAAGAAAAGCCATTATAGGCAGTAATTCCATAATTTCCAATGGATGTTTAATCGGTAACTCTGAGGAAGTAACAGTAATTGGTGAAGGAAATAAAGTAAAAGAAAGTGCAGCGGTATGATAAAAGAAAGAGGGGATTATAGATGCTTTCCAATTACATGGCTATATTAAATTTAAATGAAAACGAAGATAATATTAAAAGTCTTACGAAAAACAGATTAATTGCTTCAATACCCGTGGCTGGTAGATATAGAATTGTTGACTTTGCATTGTCAAATCTTATAAATTCCGGTGTTAGAAATGTTGGAATATTCACTCAAAGTAAAGCGAGATCATTAATTGACCATATAGGTTCTGGAAAGCCTTGGGATTTAGACAGAAAAATTAATGGACTTTTTATATTTAATTTTGGTGAAAGAAATTCTTATTTAAGTGATGTAGAAATGATAAAAAATAACATGGAATATATTTATAGAAGCAAGCAGGATAAAGTTATCTTATGCTCCTCTTCTATGATTTGTAATATAGATTATAATGAAGCAGCAAAATTTCATGAGGAATCCGGCAAGGATATTACTATCATTTACAAAAAAATAAAATCTAGTAATAATTACTTCAGAGATTGCAATATATTAAATATAAGTAATGATAGTTCAGTAATAAGTGTAGGAAAAAATATAAAAGTAACTGAATTATACAATAGAAAAAATTTAATTTCTGATGGCAATGAAAACGTATCTATGGAAGTATTTATTTTAGATAAGGATACTTTGATAAATATTTTAAATACTTGTATAAAAACAGGTTATTGGGCGGATTTGAAGGATTGCATATATAATAATATAACGGATTTAAATGTAAATGCCTATGAATTTAAAGGATATCTATCCTATATAAATTCTATCAATTCCTATTATAAAGCAAATATGGACATGTTAAATTTAGATATAAATAAAGAATTATTCTTTAATAATGGCCTCATATATACGAAGATAATGGATGAGTCTCCTACTAAACATTTTAGTAATGCTGATGTATCAAATTCCCTTATAGCAAATGGATGTCTTATTAAAGGGAAAGTTACTAACAGTATACTTTCACGTAGAGTAATAATTGATGAGGGTGCAGAAGTTAATAATTGTGTAATAATGCAAGGCTGTCATATTAAATCAAATGCTAAACTATCAAATATAATTATTGATAAAGATAATATCATTGATAAAAATAAAGAGTTGAAAGGCGATATCGACTTTCCACTAGTTATTGAAAAAAAATCACTACACTAAAGGAGTAATATTATGAACATTTTATTTACTGCTTCAGAATGCTTTCCATTTTTGAAAACTGGAGGTCTTGGAGATGTAGCTTATGCACTTCCTAAAGCCTTAAGGAAAATTGGTATTGATGCTAGAGTTATACTTCCTAAATATGGTGCCATGTCTGATTATTTTAAAAATAATATGCATCATATTCAAAGTTTTGACGTTCCTGTGGGCTGGAGAAAAAAATTCTGTGGTCTAGAATATATACAACATGATTCCGTTCCCTTTTATTTCATAGATAATGAATACTACTTTTATAGAGAAGGAGCTTACGGATACTATGATGATGCAGAAAGGTTTGCATTCTTTTCAAGAGCAGTACTTGAAGCTATACATTATATGGGTGATTTCACTCCAAATATTATACATTGTAATGACTGGCAAACTGGCATGATTCCAGTGATGTTAAAAGATATTTTTAGATTTAGTCCAAGACATAATAATATAAAAACTATATACACAATACACAATTTGAAATATCAGGGTGTATTTGATAAAAACATTTTAGCAGAATTATTATGTCTAAATACAGGTTATTTTCATGAGGATGCATTAAAATTTTATGATGGTATATCCTTTATGAAAGGCGGAATTAAATTTTCTGACAAAGTATCTACCGTAAGCAATAGTTATGCTGGAGAAATCCAAACTCCCTTTTATGGAGAAGGTTTAGACGGACTTCTTAGAAGTAAAAATTGGGATCTTTGGGGTATACTCAATGGTATAGATTTTGATGTTTATAATCCAGCTTTTGATAAAGACATATTTGCCCATTATGACAAAAATTATTATGGCAATAAATATATAAATAAATCCGAACTTCAAAAAATGTTAAATCTACCTGTAAATAACAATATACCAATTATCGGCATAGTATCTAGATTAGTTGATCAAAAAGGATTCGATTTAATTGCATATATGCTTGAAGAATTACTGCAGGATGGAATTCAAATAGTAGTTCTAGGAACTGGTGATAGAAGATATGAAGATATATTTAAATATTTTGCATATAAATATCCTAATAAATTATCTGCAAATATTACCTTCAGTAATTCTCTGGCTCAAAAAATATATGCTGGATCAGATATGTTTCTTATGCCTTCCCTTTTTGAACCTTGTGGCATAGGCCAGTTGATTTCTCTAAGATATGGTACTATACCTATAGTAAGAGAAACGGGAGGTCTTAGAGATACCGTATTCTCATACAATGATGATACTGGTGAAGGTAATGGATTTACTTTTGCCAATTATAATGCCCAGGATATGCTTCATACTATTAGACGTGCTGAATATTTCTTCTATAATAGAAAGGATATATGGAACAGCTTAATTTTGAGAGGTATGTGGCAAGATAATTCTTGGAATAATTCTGCATATAAATATAGCGAATTGTATAACTCTTTATTTTGATATAGATATATAATAAAATAATAAACTGTACCCTGTAAGTTACACGGCCTTTCTACCGTATATTTTACAAGTGGTACAGTTTAATTTCTTGTTTACAATTCAAGAACATATCTATTTAAGATTACCAAATCTACTGAAAGGATATATAATAAATCTAGCTTTTCCCTCTATATCCGACCAATCAATATAGGGATTTTGCCAATATCTAGAGTCTAAAGAGTTACTTCGATTATCCCCTAAAAAAAAATAATGCCCTTCAGGAACCTTAAAAGTACCACTTTTTCCCCCATTATTTATTACATAGCTTTGATCTAATTTATTACCATTAACATATACACTGCCGTCCTCGTTTACTGTAACAGTATCCTTTGGAAGTCCTATAAGTCTTTTTATTAACTCTTCCTTAAGTTCTTCTGATTTAAATACTACTATATCTCCCCTCTTAAGGCTATTTTTACTATAAATTCTTGTTACAATTATCTGATCATTGTCTTTTATAGTTGGATACATAGATGCTGTTGGAACCATAATTTTAAAAAATAAAAATTGTCTTATTAATAGTGCTAGTATAATTGCAACTAACACAGGTGCTATGTAATCTTTAAAAATATTTTTTGCTTTCATTTTTCTCCTCCAGTTTTCTTATACTTAAAATCATTTTTATGTACAATATTATTTTATATTATTTTCATCATTTTGTATAATAATAAAATAAAAACTGACTGTCACTTACAGTCAGCATTATGTATTATAACATTAGGATTTATTATTTTATTATAATTTATATTTAAATTATTTAGTATTAATTTAAATTTTATAGATATTACTTATCAAATTTTGAATTATATATTCTTCTCTTTTCTAAAGACCATACAGGATCAGATACTTCGCCTGGGCTCACAGAGTCTACAGCTTTTTTCATATCAAACATAGTTGCATCCATATCATCTAAATAATGAAGCATTTCTGCTTCTGGAATCATAGGCTTTTTAGGACTTCCATACTCCGGTTCATAATGATGACTTAAAATCATATGCTGAAGTATCATTGAAATTTCTATATCTGCTTCTACTTTTTCAGCTGCCTGTGCTATTTTTTCTGTTCCCATTACTATATGACCCAAAAGCTGACCTTCTATAGTATAGGAAGTAACTATACCCAGTTCTGAAGCATCCATTTCCTCCAGCTTTGCCATATCATGAAGAATTACTCCTGAATAGAGTAAATCTGTATTCAAAAACACATATACATTGCTAAGAGCTTCTGCAGCCTTGAGCATAGTAGTTATATGATACAATAATCCAGATCTTACAGAATGATGATTTTTCTTAGCAGCAGGAAAATTCATAAGCTTATCCCCTGCTTTATCTATAATATAATTTACAATATTCTTTATATCCTTATTTTTTATCTTTGATATATAATCAAGCATTATAATATACATATCATCTGCTTCATAAGGTGCTGACGGAACAAAGTTTTTTATATCTAATCCATCTTCTTTTGTCACTAATCTTATCTTATCTATTTTAAGCTGAAGATTGTTTTGCCACTCCACTACAGCTGCTCTTATTTTTACCAGTGTATTTTCTCTATATAATTCTTCATCCTCAGCAGATGCATCCCACAGTTTAGCACTTATTTCTCCACTTTTATCTCCTACAATTAAATCAAGAAACTTTTTATTATTTGATGAAACTCTACTTAAAACAGATTTTATAACATAAAAACTATCTATTCTAGTACCGGCTTTTAGTTCATTTATTTGTTTAAAATCCAATATAATCCCTCCATTTGATTTTAAATACTATTATTAGAATATCACAAAATATAACAATGGTCTAATAATATTAAAAATTTAAGAGGTAGGATATTCTAAAATTAATAGAAATTGAAGTCTAAGTTCTATGTCCCATCCCAATAATTAGATCCACTATAAACACAATTGCAGCTATAATAAGAAGCCAATTAATTAATGTACCACCTATTCTCAATAATAATCCCAAAATCCAAAATATTATAACAATTATTCCTATCCATTTCAATAAAGTCATATCAATATCACCCTTTATTAATTCTATAAGATATATTTAGTATGCATATTTTTAGTATTTTTATTATAAAATAAAAAATTGAACAATGTAATATAAAATTACCTGTCCAATTTTAATATTAGATTATATAGAATAATTTTTTTAATTACCATATAGTACAAGCTGGTAAATCTCTTATGCATTTTCCCGGCATAGAATTTAAAATTAAATCTCCCTCACTTACCACAAGTTTACCATTCACTACAACAGTAGATATACCTTCTGGCTTAGCATCCGGTTCCCCTATATCAGGAAATTGTGCTTTATCACTTATAGTATCAATATCAAAAACTACTATATCTGCATCCGCACCAACCTTCATTCTGCCTTTATTTGTAAGTCCTAATCTATTAGCAGGAGATAAAGTACATTTTTCAACAGCTTCTAGCAGTGAAAGAATTTTTTTCTCCCTTACCATTTTCCTAAAAAATCTTGGGAAAGTACCTGCATTCTGTGGATGACCTTCACTGGTACGCCCTGTAGGACTAGGTCCTATATCAGAGGATAATATAACATATTCTTTAGCAAGAGCTTCATATATTTCATCTTCAATTCCAGTAAAACAAATTACACTTTCCTCTTTTGAATATTTTCTAAGTTCCTCATAAGTATCTCTGGTTAATCTTTTACCTTTATATTTACCAGTAGCCACTAAAAGATCTTCAAATTTCCATCCAAACTTTTTCATGTACTGCTCATCATAAATTGTAGAACCAATAAATGTAGAAAAGGCAGTATACATACCACTATCCGCCGAAACCCTTAATCCTCTATCTCTTGCTCTGTCCATCATTTCTAAAGCTTCTGTCATAATACCAGTTCCATATTGATATACAAAATGAGATACTAAAACTTCTACTCCTGTTTCTTCAGATATATCTATGGCATCTTTAAGAGAACTTAAATCATTAGGATTATTTACATTAGTGTGTATTGCTACAATTTTATCATATTTTTCAGCAATACTGCTCAAAGTCATTATTTCATCTCTGGAGGAACCAGGTGCATATTCAATCCCAAAGGATAATCCTATAGCTCCATCTTGAAAAGATTTTTTTAATAGATCAGACATAATTTCAATCTGCCTTTTTGTTGCTGAAATATAGGGATCTCCTATCCCCACAGCCTCTCTCAACCTAAAAGAATGTCCTATCAATTGTGCTTGATTAATAAAAAATCCTCTATTATCCTGCTCATCAAAAAATTTTTTAATATCTAATATTCCACCACCACAATTTCCTCCTACCGTAGTTGTTACACCTTGAAGTACTGAAAGTTTTCCACAAGGGATGGAACCATCTACGTGACCATGAATATCTATGAATCCTGGACTTACAATAAGTCCACTTGCATCTATTTCTACATTACCCTTAATATTTTTATCAGTTATTGTACATATTTTATTTTTGCAAATTCCAACATTCGCTTTTTTAATAATTTTTTGTTCTACATCTACAACATTGCCATTTTTCACAACTAAATCATAAATATTCATATCCTCACTTCCTCTGATTTATTGCTGCTTAAATTCAGACCAAATTAAGTCATATTGTTTTGTAACATCGCCTACATCTTCTAGATGTTTAGCTTTTCTAAATTCTTCCTGGGGAACATAAACAGCTTTATTATTCAAATATTCTTTTGACATATACTTTTTAGCTGCTGTATTTACACTTATATACTCTATATTATTAGTTATATCATTATTTATTTTTCCGTCAAGTAGGTAATTAATAAATTTTTCTGCATTAGCTTTATGCGGTGCCTTTACAGGTATTACAAAATTATCTTCTTCAAATTGCATTCCCTCTTCAGGATAGACAATTTTTAGTTTAGGATTCTCTTTTAGTGCAGCTGAAGCCTGTGATCCCCACATAATGCCTATGGATGTATCTCCACTTATTAAACTATTATGAGGTGTATCTGCATCAAATACTTTCACGTTTGGTTTTAGATCTTTAAGTTCTGCCTTTGCCTTATTAAGTTTTGCAGGATCAGTTTCATTTATACTATATCCAAGCTTTGTTAAAGCCATTCCTATTACGGATCTTGGATCATCTAGAAGTACTGCCGAATCTTTAAGTGAAGGATCCCATAAATCCTTAATTCCATTAATATCTTTTTTTACTTTATCAGGATTATATACAATCATTTGTCCACCCAATGTATAAGGTATAGAATATTTATTATCTTTATCATAGTATTGATTTAAATAAGAAGAATCTATATTCTTGTAATTTGGTACATTAGCTTTATTTATGGGCTGAATTAATACTTCTTTCTGCTTCCCCATGACTTGAATTATATAATCAGCACAAATTATAACATCGTATTGAGAACCTTTTACTGCTTGAAGCTTTGCAAGCATTTCTTCATTAGTAGAAAAATTACTATAATTCACTTTAATTCCAGTTTCCTTTTCAAATTGCTTAACTACATCATCTGGAACATAATTTGCCCAAGTAAAAAGATTTACTACTTTTTCACTGCTATCTTCAGAATTTGAAGAGTTTTTATTTGAACAGCCTGAAAAAGTTAACAGAATCATCATAAAAACTAGCATAATACTAAAAATTTTTAATAATTTCTTTGACACAAAAATCACTCCTATAATTTTATTTTTTTAAAGAGACCTTGATAGTCTGTGATATAATTAAAACTAAAAAAGTTATAATTAACATTATAGTACACAATGCATTTATTTCCCCTGAAAGACCAAAACGAAGCATAGAAAATATTTTTATAGGCAAAGTAGTACTCTCTGGCCCACCTACAAAAAAGTTTATTATTATATCATCCAAAGATAAAGCAAAAACCAACATAGCTCCTGATATTACTGCTGGAAATATTATAGGCAAAGTTATAGTTTTAAAAACAATAAAATTATTAGCTCCTAAATCCATAGCTGCTTCTTCAATAGATGAATCAAAATCAGCTAATCTAGCTTTAACATTAATTAAGACAAAAGGAATACAAAAGGTTGTATGTGAAATTACTAATGTAGTAATACCAAAATCCACCTTAAGTAGAGAAAAATAAATCAATAAAGATATACCCATTATTATTTCTGGTATTACTATAGGTATATATAATAATAAATTAACTGCATTTTTACCTTTGAACTTATATCTATGTAAACCAACGGCACCTATGGTACCAATTACAGATGAAATGAAAGTACTAATAATTGCTACTGTAAAGCTATTCTTTATAGCAATTAATACATTATCATCATTCATTAATTTTACATACCAATCCATAGTAAAACCTGCCCAAATTGCACTACTTTTTGATGAATTAAAAGAATATATAACAACAATTATTATTGGAACATATAAAAATGCAAATATAAGCAGCATATAAATGCACGATAAATTTTTTAATGCTTTTACTCCCATCAAAAAACCTCCATATCAACTTTTTTACCAACTATTTTTGTATAAATACCTATTAGTATAATGGAAATTGCAATCATTACAATGGACAATGCCGCACCAAAAGGCCAATCTCTTGATACTAAGAATTGATTTCTTATCAGATTTCCTATTAACATAACCTTGCTGCCTCCCATTAAATCCGCTATAAAAAATAATCCTACAGAAGGTACAAATACTAAAATGCATCCAGCTATTATTCCAGAAGTAGTTAGTGGAATTGTTATAGTTAAAAATGCCTTTAATGGTGATGCTCCTAAATCTTTAGCCGCTTCTATGTAACTTCTATCTAATTTTTCTATAGAATTATATATTGGAAGTACCATAAACGGAAATAGAGTATATATCATTCCTATAAGAACTGCCCCATAAGTATACAACATATTTAATGGCTCTTTGATTATATTAGTGATCATCAAAAAATGATTTATAACCCCCTGTGACCTTAAAAGTATCATCCATGCATAATTCCTTATAAGTGAATTAGTCCAAAAGGGTAAAATAATAATTATTAGTATTATAATATTAAATTTTCTTGGTATCTTTGAAGAAAAATATGCGAAGGGATATCCTATAATTAAAGTTACTACAGTTGTAATAAGAGCAATTATCAGTGAATCCACAAATACTTTAAAATATAAAGGATTTCCCATTCTAGTATAATTTTCAATAGTGAAATTATAAAAAATTCCTCCATTTGTTCCTCTCTGCATAAAACTTATAAATATTATATATAAAAGCGGTACTGCCACGAAGATAAACATCCACAGCATTATGGGTATAGTGGTTGTTAATTTTGACATATCTATTTTCTTCTTCATAGTATCTCTCCTATACATCAGCGATGATAGACATATCCTCTTCTGCCCAATAAATCCAAATGTCAGTGTCTATCTTAGGTAATGCAGCTTTCTTATCGTAATTATAAATAATTATCTCCTGACCATCTATTAATGAAACAATCATTTTAATTAATGATCCACTATAATTATATTCTTTTACAGTGGCTTTAACAGAGAAATCCTTTTTATCACTTGAATATTTTATATTTTCTGGTCGTACTGAAATATAGAGTTCTTGATTATTAATACCGATATTCTTTATTTTTATAACATCGTTATGAATCTTTGCTAATATTTTTCCATCTTCACTGTTTTCAAAATTTACTTTAATTATATTGGATTCCCCTATAAATCCTGCCACAAATTTTGTTCTAGGTCTTTCATATATTTCTTCAGGTGTTCCTACTTGCTCAATTATTCCATTGTTCATTACAACAATTCTATCAGACATATTTAAAGCTTCTTCCTGATCATGTGTAACATAAATAAAAGTTATACCAAGATTTTTCTGAAGTTTTCTAAGTTCTACTTGCATTTGTTTTCTAAGTTTTAAATCCAAAGCCCCTAGCGGCTCATCCAGCAATAATATTTTGGGATCATTTATTAGTGCTCTTGCTATAGCAACCCTTTGCTTTTGCCCACCACTCAATTGGCTTGGCTTTCTTTTTTCAAAACCTTCAAGCTTAACTAAACTAAGCATAGCTTTTACTCTTTTAGATATTTCTTTCTTGTCTACCTTCTTAATTTTGAGGCTATATGAAATATTATCGTATACTGTCATATGTGGAAAGAGTGCATAATTTTGAAATACTGTATTTACATTTCTCTCATGAGGCTTTTTATTATGAACAGGTTCATTTTCTAATAAAATATTACCGCTGCTTGGTTCTTCAAATCCACCGATCATTCTTAATGTAGTAGTTTTACCACATCCACTAGGACCTAAGAGAGTTAAAAATTCTCCTTTTCTTATTCTTAGAGACATATTGTCAATTATTTTTACATCGTCAAAAATTTTTTCAACTTTATCTATATCCAATATAACATCCAAAACAATTTATTCCTCCTAAATAGCAAAGTATATCCTAGTTTTCATATCTAAAATCTAGGAATTAAGCTTATTATAATATTATAAAAACTTTATGTCAATTAATGACTTAAATTCTTTATCCGATGACTAACAGTCGTAATACTTATGGCACTCTGTAAAGTGGTAGATAACGGCTGCTATGTCCCTGGATAACGATTCCTAAGTATCGAGAATACAGATACTAAGAATTCTGCTTATCTTCATTTAAAAACTTTTTATAGATGGTTGTTACTTCACCTAAAATTTTTATACTTTCCTGAATATTATCATCAACTTCTAATGAATGTTGTGCATTATTAATTAACTTCAATTTAATATTTTTATGGTGCTGTAATGATCTTATATTTTTTTCACCAAATATTGGATCTCTTGTTCCTATAATTGTGTAAGTTTCTACTTCTATCATATGTTCTACAGTATGGGGGGTAGGTGTTAAATACAAGGACTGAACATTTTCATATCCAATATTTTTTGCAATATTACCTGCTATTTCACCACCTATACTTTTGCTTATAAAATAAAGTTTATTATATCTCTTATGACTACAATTTCTTATAACTGGCAATATTTCATCTGCTATAATTTTAATTATATCTTTTCCAATATCATCTTTAGATAATTTATATCCATATCTAACACATAATACATCCATTTTTTCCATAGATGCTGCCTTTCTTGCATAGTACAATAAAGGTTTTTCAAAACTATAATTAACTCCAGGAAACAATACAACTAGAGAATTATTTTTATCTTTATCACAATAGAAATCATTAACTATCTCTTTTCCGTTTCTAGATTTATATATTACGGGTAAAAATTGAAACAAAGAATCACCTTCTTAAAATATTTTATTTAAATTATATCATATTGACAAATTTTATTGAAAATTTTAGAAATATTCTAAATTTATTTTGTATTTATTATTAAATACTCTACAAATTTTTTTAATGTTTTAATGTTTTAATTTTTTAATAATGGACTGTATTGCAATTCATAAATATGTATTGTGATACAGTCCATTATTAAATAAATATTTAAAACATATATTTTTAATATTTAAAATTTCCATTCTCAAATACTGTTATTTTATCTCCATTATCTTTTATACCTGTAATATTTAAATCTTCTGTTCCTATCATGAAGTCTACATGTTCTATTGAATCATTAACACCTATAGCTTTCAGTTCATCTGCTGACATTTCTTCTCCATTTTTTACGCATACAGGATAGGCTTTACCTATAGCTAAATGACAGGAGGCATTTTCATCAAATAATGTATTATAAAATAATATATTAGAATTTGAAATAGGAGAATTATAGGGAACTAATGCAACTTCACCAAGATATTTACTTCCTTCATCTGTATCTATAAGACTTTTTAAAGTATCATATCCCTTATCAGCAGTAAAATCTACAATTTCTCCATCCTTAAAAGTAATTGAAAATTTTTCAATTAGATTTCCTCTGTAATTTAGTGGTTTGGAACTTACTACAATACCATTTACACCTGTCTTTTTAGGTAATGTAAATACCTCTTCTGTAGGTATATTTGCAATAAACTCTACATATTCAGGAGTATAGGAAGATCCTCCAAGCCATATGTGATTTTCAGGAAGTTCTATTTTTAAATCTGTACCCAAGGAATTCTTATATTCAAGATACTTAAAATTATTTTTATTTAAAAAATCCATACTCTTATTTAAATTGTTTTTATGTTCTTCCCAGGCAGCTACAGGATTATCTACATCTGCTCTTACTGCTTTAAATATGGCATTCCAAAGCTTTTCCACTGCTATGCCTTCTGTTGTACCTGGGAACACCTTTTTTGCCCAAGCTTTAGTTGGTACAGATACTACACACCATACATTTTTGTCACTCATAAGTCTTTCTCTATAATCCTTCAAAGCTACACTTGAGGCCTTATTAGCTTTCATAAGCCTTTCTGGATTTACATCTTTCATTAACTCTGGATCTGAAGCTGAGATACTTAAAAAAGCTGCCCCTTCTTTCGCATAGGAAACATATAATTCTTTTCTCCAACTAGGAAATTCTTTAAAAACTTCATCCGGTGCATTTAAATATTTTATCTTTGAAAGAAGTTCATCATTCCAGCTCACTACTACATCCTTAGCTCCTTCTTTATAAGCTATTTCCGAAACCTTTCTAGTAAATTCTGCACATTCAATAGGAGAATTAATTACAAGAATTTGATTTTTTTGAATATTAATACCTTGTTTTACTATAAGCTCAGCATATTTTTTTAAAATATTATAATTCATAATGGAAACTCCTCTCTTTTTATATGATTTTTTATACTATACATATTTTTTAATTGTATACTATGGTAAAGTATACCACAAAATTTATATAACATGCATGATGCAATTATCTACAATTTGTAATATACAGTTAGTTTAGCCAATCAATTTATTTAAATCTACCTATAAAAAAATTTAATTAAAATAAAAGGCTGCCTCAAATATCTAAAATACATGAGGCAGCCTTTTTATTTTAAATTAATAATTTTCTTCAAGAACTTCAAAATAAGATTGTGGATGAGCACAAGCAGGGCATGCCTTAGGTGCAGCTTGTCCTACATATATATATCCACAATTATTACATTTCCATTTTACAACACTTTCTTTTTCAAATACTTTTTCCTTTTCAACATTTTCAAGCAATTTTCTATATCTTTCTTCATGATGTTTTTCAACTTCTGATATTCTATTAAATACTATAGCTATTTCATCAAAACCTTCTTCTTCTGCTACTTTAGCAAACTCAGGATATAGCTGTGTCCATTCTTCATTTTCTCCATTGGCCGCAGAAAGCAAATTAACTTTAGTATCACCCAATGCAATAGGATAGGCTGCATCATTAATAGTAACCGCTTCTCCACAAAGATTACTATTTAAAAATTTGAAAAATCTTTTAGCATGTTCTTTTTCATTATCAGCTGTTTCTATAAATATATTTGATATTTGTACATAACCTTCTTTTTTTGCTACAGAGGCATAATAAGTATATCTATTTCTAGCTTGTGATTCTCCTGCAAAAGCTTTTAATAAATTTTCGGCAGTTTTTGTTCCCTTTAATGATTTCAAATATATCTCTCCTCTCACTAGTTAATTAAATATTTTTCATTAGTATTATCAAAACCCTGTCCATTTTATCGCTTACATCTATATTTTACTATTTTTTTATAAGTATTTAAAGTATATAATGAATGATTAATTGAATTATTTCAAATATTAAAATAATTCAATTATATTTTCTAAGTCAATCCCTAAAATATATTATTTAATCCAATATTTGGCTTAATCCATTAATATCTTTAACTATATACTCAGGCTGCTCCTTTTTTAATTCCTCATAAGATCCATATCCATACAATACCCCTATAGAATGAATTTTTATCTCTTTTGCACCAATGATATCATATTTTCTATCCCCCACCATAATTACATTATCTTTTTCACATTTACACACTTCTAATGCATGGGAAATTACTTCTCCTTTTCTACTTAAAGTACCGTCTAAATTACTGCCAGCTACAAATGTAAAATATTTATCTATATTAAAATATGTCAATATTCTTTCTGCAAAAATTTTAGGTTTTGAAGTTGCTATAATTAGATTTTTATCTTTATTGTAAAGTTTATTTAATAATTCAACAATGCCATTATATAATTTATTTTCAAATATACCTTTATCAGAAAAATATTCTCTATATTTTTCAACAGCATTATTTGCATCAACATCACTAAAATTATAATATTTTTTAAAGGAATCTTTAAGAGGTGGACCAATAAATTTATTTAAATTCTCTAAATCACTTTCAAATATACCAAAGTATTTTAATGCATATTGTATAGATTTAGTAATGCCTACCTTGGGATTAGTTAAAGTGCCATCTAAATCAAACAAAATGGTATTATAATTTTTTTTCATAGTAATTCTCCTATCAAATTATATTCTAATTTCTAAATTATGTACTAAATATTTTAACATATAATTTAATACAACAAAAGTTAGCAACCACCATTTCAAATGGTGGTTTAATTTTGGTCCCTCCAGGACACGTTACTGGCACGCCTAAAGGCGGTTTCGCAAAGCCATTTTTACTGGTTACCTCTCATGCGAGGCCTTTGCTATTTTCTTCCGTCTTCTAGTTTATCACTCTCTTCTTGTTGCCTTATATACTCTATTATTGTATCTTCATTTACATTTCCTACCGTTGCTACATAATAACCTCTTGCCCAGAAATGTCTTTCTCCCCATCTACTTCTATACTCTGGATGCCTATCAAACAACATTAATGCACTTTTTCCTTTTAAATATGCCATACACTCAGATACACATAATTTTGGTGGAATTGCTATATACATATGAACATGATCTTTACAAACCTTTCCTTCTATCAATGTGATCTGCTTCATTTCACATAACTTCTTTAAAATTTCTACTATATCTTTTTTTGTTTCACCATACATTATTTTTCTTCTATACTTTGGAATAAACACTATATGATATGTGCAATTCCATCTAGTATGTGCTATACTTGCATTATCCATTTGGATAACCTCCTTTGATTTGATACGGCCTGCGAAACCTGTATCATTATATCATTGGAGGTTCTTTTACTCTAGCCAAATCTACTGCTTATTCTATTCGCCCCATCTCAGATGGGGGATTAATATACTGTGTCATTTAAATAATATTTAATTTAACAATTAAAATATTAATCTCATAATATATACTGCAATGAATAATCTTTTCATTATTTAAATTAATAATTTTCTACTCATAAGGAGGGGTAACACTATAATGGGATTAAAAAATTATAAACTTAACGATAACAGAATTTATTTTGACGGAGGATATGTACAAGTTAAACACTTTAATATAGTTGCCATACCTACTAAAATAGTATATAACAATGAAGGAGATCATGATCCAAATGGATTAATGTACGTTTTAAAAGAAGATGAAAACACTCTAATAGAAGCAGTTAAAAAAAATCCATTTAAACCTGTAGATATTGTTAGTCCTTTAGTAATAAGAGCAAATTTAGGTGATATTTTAATTATAGATTTTGAAAACAAATTGAACAGACCTGTGTCTATTCACATTCAAGATATAGATTATAATGTTTTACGTTCAGATGGCGCCGCCATAGGTTTTAATCCCGATACTACAACAAGAAACAAAATAAGATATAGATGGGTTGCTGACAAAGAAGGTATATTCTTATTTAATGATATGGCTGATACCAGAAGTTCAGAAAAATCTACAAATATTCATGGACTCTTTGGTGCACTAATAGTTGAACCTGTAGGTGCAACCTGGACCGATCCTGTAACAGGTAATTATATAAAAAGCGGCTTATATGCAGATATACACCATCCAGCACTTCCTGACTTCAGAGAGTATGTTACAATATTTCATGATGAACCGGAAATAAAAGATATTAATGGCAATCAGCCTATAAATCATGAAACTGGAATGCCTGAAGCAACAATGCCAATAAATTATAGAGCAGATCCTATGAGGAATCGTCATCCTGATGGTACAGGAGGTGTTGGCGAGGAAGTAGCCTTGAGTTCATGGACTTTTGGTGATCCCTCTACTCCAGTATTACGTGCCTATAAAGGTGATCCTGCTAAATTTAGATTAATTCATGCAGGGATAAAGGAAACCCACGTATTTCATCTTCATAATCATCAATGGAAATTGGACACTAATGATCCTAAATCCACTATAATTGACTCCATATCCTTTAGTCCTCAAGAAAGCTTTACTATTGAACCTTTATTTGGAGCTGGAAGCTTAACTGGATGTATAGGTGATGTTATATGGCATTGTCATCTTTATCCTCATTTTGCTGAGGGAATGTGGGGACTGTGGAGAATACTTGACCGTCTGGAAGATGGTAAAAGTCAGCTTCCAGACGGCAGTTGTGTACCTGCTCTGATTCCACTGCCGGATAGAACACCTCCATCATCCCAAGATGATGACCATCCTGGATTTCCACGATTTATAGCTGGAGAGGTTGGTAAAAAGCCTTTTAAACCACCACTAGGAATAGTCAATGGCAGAGGTCCAACACCTTTAGAAAAAGCAAATTTTGTTCCAAATGCAATTTCAGGAGCTTTATATTCTGGCACCTGTCCAGCAGATGCAGTTACTAAAGTTTTTGAAATAGTAGCTATTCAAGTTCCTATAAAATACAACAATGCAGGATGGCATGACCCTGAAGGAAGAATATTTGTTCTAAAAGAGGATGAAGATGCAGTTAGAAATGGCAAAAAATCACCCGAACCTTTTGTTATAAGAGCAAATGTAGGAGATTGCATAGAAATTAGGCTTACAAATAAACTTCCTGAAGCAATAGGTGGAAATGCCTTTCAATTATTAACCAAAACCACAGAAGTTGGCTGGCATATACACTTAGTTAAATTTGACGGCATTGTTTCTGACGGTGGTGCTAATGGATGGGATAATGATTCATCTGCTAATTTTGGTGATACTCTTATTGAACGATTTTATGCCAATACAGAACTGAGAACAGTATTTTTCCATGATCACTTATTTCCTAGTACTCATCAACAGCATGGATTATTTGGTGCATTGATTATTGAACCCTCTAACGCCACTTTTCACGATCCTAAAACTGGTAAAGAAATAAAAAGTGGAACTCAGGCAATAATAAAAAGACCCGGTGAACCTGACTTTAGAGAGTTTGTCCTTGTAGTTCATGACTTTGCACTTCTTTTTGATAAAGATGGTAAGCCTTTAAATCCGCCACCTTTTCCAGGATCTCAGGAGGATCCAGGAGTTATGGGTATAAATTATAAAAATGAGCCTTTTCAATTTCGCAAAGGCGATCCCGCTTATGTTTTTAGCTCCTATGTACACGGTGATCCCGTTACACCTCTTCTTGAAACTTATGAAGGAGACCCAATACGAATAAGGTTATTTGATGGTGCACAGGAAGAACAACATTCTTTTAATCTCAACGGCTTAAGATGGAGAAAAGAACCAACATATGCAGTATCTCCTATTATTCAAGCACAAACTTTAGGTATATCAGAAGCCTTCAATATAGAAATAGATGAAGATTATAAAAAAGGGGATTATTTATATTATTTAGGAGGAATAGATGACTTATGGCTTGGTTTATGGGGCATATTAAGAGTTCATAAAGAAAGGGTTGATCATCTACTGCCTCTTGAGGATAGACCTTTACCTCCAATTAGAACAAAACCCTTACCTTGCAAAACAGGTAATCCACCGCTTAAAGCAAAATGCCCTGCTCATCCATGTCTTAAAGATGCTAACACAAGAAAATTTGATGTTGTTGCCATACAAAAGGATATTGTATACAATAAATTTGGAGATCATGATCCAAATGGCTTGATGTTTGTATTAGCAGAACATGAAAAGGCAATTATGGCTGGAACTATGAAACCTAAACCATTAATATTAAGAGCAAATGCGGGAGATTGCATAGAGGTAACCTTAACTAATCATATTTTTAAACCACTGGTACAGGATAACCACCCAGAAGTTCCTGTAGAAGCTCCCTTTCCTCCATCAAATAGAGTTTCTCTTCATGCACAATTACTAAAATACGATGTTTTAAACTCCGATGGAGCAACAGTAGGTTTTAACTATGATCAAAGCATTGCTCCTGGTGAAAGTATAACCTACAGATGGTTTGCTGACTCAGAATTAGGTACCTGTACCCTTACTGGCTTTGGAGATATACGAAACCATAGACATCACGGTCTCTTCGGTACTATTATAATTGAACCTACAGGCTCTAAATATATTAATGCAAAAACTGGTAATGAAGTAAAAAATGGTTATCTAGAAGAAATAGTGATATCCAATCCAGGCATACCAGACTTTAGAGAATTTGTAGTGTTTATGCAAGATGGTATAAGCTTATATGATAAAAATAATAAGCCAATACCAGATCCCGTTGACGGAGGACATGGTGCAGCTCATCCAGATCCAGCTAACCAAGGACAGAATTCAGCTCATTTCGACCCTGTTGACGAAGGGCATGATGTACCTCGTCTAGATTTTGAGGACCAAGGTCAAAAGGGAATTAACTATAGATCTGAACGCTTTGAGAATCACTTAAAAAAAGATCCTAGAGTACATCTTGTAATGAGCTCAAAAATTCATGGTGATCCAGCCACGCCTGTTTTTAAATCTTATCCTGGTGATCCTGTAAGAATAAGGCTCCTTATGCCAGCAGATAAACCAAGGAATCACAGCTTTGTATTGCATGGGCATTCCTGGAAAGCTCAATATTCCGACCCATTTTCTAATATTATATCTGTACAAGGAGCAATAAGTATCGGTAATGTATTTAATATAATCCTAGAAAATGGAGCGAACCAAAATCCAGGTGATTATTCCTATAGATCTGGAATATTCCGTTGGGATGTAGAATTGGGCATGTGGGGAATATTAAGAATTTTTGATAAAATTCGTGATGATTTAATAACTATAAATGAAAATGATAATTTTTATAAAAAATACAATTAAAATATAAAAAAGAGGATTTAATATTAAAAATAAAACTAATTTTTAATATTAAATCCTTTTTTAAAACTTTTATTAACTTAATTGTCGCTTACCAGTTTTTGAAATCAAATAATGTAAAGCTACTATAAATATATATGCATAGAAGAATATCTGAATTATAAATACATAACTAACTTTTATTCCTCCAGCAAAGCCTATAATATATGTTAAAAATGTAGCTCCAAGATTATTAAAAATTGTTACAATTGCAGAAGCTGCAGGTACATATTCACTATCCACATGCTGTATAACATATCCTTGAATTGCTGGATACACTAAAGACATGGATAACCCAATAACAGCAATACCTATTAATGATTGAATTTTAGTGTTACCTGATAAAATTATAAATATTCCTAAAATTGATACTAAAGGTGAAATTGAAAGAAATCTCAAAGTTCCAACCTTTTCTAAGATTTTATCTCCCATAGCTCTTCCCACAGTAAATAGAATCCAAAAACTAGATAAAATTCCTGGAACTTCAGCCTTGGTAAGACCATAATAGCTTTCAAGAAAAGTTCCTGTCCAGTTAGTTGTTGATATTTCTGCTCCTACATAAAAGAAAATCGCAAGAGACAATAGTAAAACCAGTGGATTTCTCAATATAGAAAAAGTATTAACACATCTATCTTCTTTTTCACAGGGAGCATTAACTTCAACTTTTGAAGATATTATAATAAATGCAATCACGCAGATTATATGTATAATATAGGTATAATTAAAAGCTATATTATTTTTTAAAATAAATCTATCTATAGGTAAAATTAAAATTCCACCTAATCCAAAACAAGCTTGACCTAAACTAAATTTTTGATATTCTTTAGGAAGTAATGAAAGTGTGGTAGTTAAAAATACTGTCCCCATACCAACTGCTAGTCCTGATATAAAATATCCAACTAAAAGTACATAAAATGATTTTGAAACCAAAATTACAATACTAGCAATAGCTGCAAATAAAAATCCCACATGCAATCCTCTCTTAAGGGTCATCATATTTTGTAATCTTGCACTAACTATACTCATTATAAAAGAAGAACAGTAAACTACTGGCGGCAATATTGCAATAAGATCGTTTGATACTCCATAGGTACTTTTTATTGTAGTTATAAAAGGTGATAAAGTATTAGAAAATAAAGATAAAAAAAAGAAACCTATAAAAACAATTATCATATTTTTTAAATTTTTATTCATTGTATTCCTCCAACCTATAATTTATGATATAAAACATTTAATTTTAATCCTTTACATTAAAATCAAACATTTTGGTTCACCTTTAATATTAAATATTAATATCTGATGAACCATATTTCTACAAATCTATTTTTTGCAAGCGTACTATGAAACAATTATAACACATTCTTTCAAATATTCAAGCTAAATCTATCATATTCCTACAAAAATAAAAAAATAGACTACAATTCTTTCAAATTATAACATATTTACTTTTTTAATGTATTCATATTTAAGTAAATCTATAAATATACTGCTGGGATCTCTGTCTACAGATAAAACTACATTTATGTAGAGTTTTATATTACTGTCATCATCTTTATTTACATCCATCTCACAAATCTTAAATTTTTCTTTCATCATTATACTAAAAATTGTCTTTATTTTATTATTGCCATCTATACTTCCATCCAATACTATATGAAGTTCATAAGTATTTTCATTTTCCTTAATCTTTTTTATTCTTTTATCTATCTTAAATATATCTCTGAGGATAAAATACACAATTAATGTAGAAATTACAGCTGGAATATAGATACTACTTCCAACCGCCAGACCAACACAAGCAATAAACCACACACTTGCAGCTGTAGTTAATCCTACAATATTTCCACCTTCTTTTATAATGCTTGCCATTCCCAAAAAACCAATGCCAGATATAACCTGTGCCCCTAATCTCATTACATCTGAATTATTTTTATTTAAAATATTATAATCTACGGATATTATTTGTACTAAAGTAGCACTAACACATACAATAATGTGTGTCCTCATACCCATAGACATGCCTTTTTTTTGCCTTTGATATCCTATGAGTCCCCCTAAAATACAGGCAGTTAATATCTTTACAAAATCATATACATATAACATATATTCCTCCATTTTATAATATATATAAGTATTAATTTATGCATATCCACTTATATTGAGCTCCCATATAATTTATTATTAAATAATATATATGCTATAAAAATATCATTTATTTCTATAGCATATATAAAATTAAGTATTCCTCTACATGCGAAAACCTAAAATCCAAAATTAATAATTACTTAGATTATTATAATAACCATAGATATTTCAATAGAACTAAAAAAGACGACTTCCATTCAATACGGAAATCATCTTTTATCTATATATATTCTTTATTTAATATACCTTTTAAATAAAAACTATTTTATTGCAAGAGGTCTTTTTTGTCTTACCCAAACTAATTTTTATCCTTTAATTTTAATATCAACTTTTCCACAGTCTTTGCTGATATATATTCATCATCTCTTTTTACCAAAACTTTTTCTTTACATTTTGAGCATTTATGGACACAACCCCTAATTTCAAAATCCATATTATTGTTTTTTAATTCCTTTATCAGCTTATTATAGTCTACTGTGTGTTTACAAACTTTAATTTTTGTCATATAATCTCTCCTTATAATTTATATCATATAGATTATACTATAATCTTCTAAGATTTTCAGGCTTGTACCCATATTTTCCTCTTAATAAATCATCAATGGCACCGATTAATTTTTCTTTGTCCTGAGGAAATGTTCCCCCTAGAGAGAAATAATTTGAAGCATGATTGCTTCTAAAAATACAATTGTCTACCTTTATATTTTTGACCAATTCTCTTGTTTCCAATATTACCTCTTCTGGATTTAAGAGTTTAAACTTACCATTTTTAACCTGCTCATTCATTTTTGTATTTGGTTCCACCATAAGAGTTAGAAGTCCAACATAGTCTGGATTTATTAGATTTATTATTCTTGCAGACTCTAGAGCATTTTCTTTCCATTTATCTTTTCCGCCTATTCCTGAAATAAAAGTAACAGACAGCTTTATACTACTATCTTTAACCTTTTGTCCTGCTTTTACTATTTCAGAAGAAATAACTCCTTTATTTATTTCTCTTAATATTGTATCACTTCCACTTTCTATCCCCATGTACAATATACCTAAGCCCAAACTTTTTAATTCTTTAAGTTCTTCTTTAGTTTTTCGTAATATATCCTTTGGGGTGGCATAAGCTGCAACCCTTTCACATTCAGGAAATAATTCTTTTATTTTCAACAGTATATGTTTAAGACTATCCATAGACAATACCAGTGAATCTCCATCTGCTAAAAATATACGTTTTACATGACCATATTGATTTCTGGCATCTAATAAATCTTCATCTATTTCTTTTAATGTTCTTATTCTAAATTTTTTATCTTTGTACATATTGCAGAAACTACAGGTATTATGTGCACATCCTATAGTTACTTGAACAATTAAACTATAGGCCTCACTGGGTGGTCTATATACAATTCCTTCATACTTCATATAAAAATCTCCTTTATAATCTTTATAATTATTATATTATATTTTATTTGATTATAATAGATATTTACATAACACTATATATAAGTTGTAACTCTCTCAATTGGCTTTTCAAAGCAGCAAAATGTACCCAGCCTGAAGTTTAATTCACCTACCATATTATAACCTTCTTTTTCATACAATCTGCGAGCACGTTTGTTATCTATAAATGTGTCCAAACGTATAGATGAATAATTATTATCCCTCCCGTATATATCTGCATATTCTATAAGCCTTGTAGCTATGCCCTTACCTTTATATTTAGGACCGACACACAATCTATGAACGATTAACTGCTTTCCCTGTGTACATTTCCACTGTACTTTCTCATACTCCTTATCTTGATATTCATTTAATACAATAAATCCTTTAATAATATTTTCATCTACATACATATAAAGATTTTCTTCTCTTATATCATCACTTATTATGTCCTTACTAGGATAAGTATGATCCCATTGATATACTCCTTGTTCATGCATATCTGCTACTGCAAGTTTAATTATTTCCAGTAATATATCTAAACTTTCCATATTTGCCTTCTTAATTTCCATATAAGTATTCCTCCAATTAATTAATTTTTGAAATTCATCATCTACATTAAACTCTTTTTCTTTACTTATATTATCTGTAATATTTTCAAAATTATTATTATTTGTATTATTATTTGAACTTTCAGCTATTTAGCTTCTATTATATCTTTATAAGCAACCAGATAAAACAAATAGTTATTGTAAATATTACTAAGATTGTTAACCATACTTTTCTCATGTATTTTCTTTAATATACATTTCATACTCCCATTGTATAAATAACAAACAATGCCTATAATTAAATTGATGATATTTAAATAAGAGGGGAGAATTTTTAATATGTCAAAGTCAAATATAAATATAGGCTTTATTGGAACTGGAGTAATGGGATCTGCTATGGCTTCTCATATATTAGATGGTGGCTATAAGCTGTCAGTTTATAACAGAACTAAAATTAAAGCATCAGCTTTAATTAATAAAGGTGCAATTTGGAAAGATTCTGTAGCTGAACTGTCTAAAGATTCAGACATAGTTATAACTATAGTAGGTTATCCAAAAGATGTGGAAGAAGTATATCTAGGAGAAAATGGAATTATTAATAATATAAAAAAAGGCAGCTATGTTGTGGACATGACCACTTCCAAACCATCTCTTGCAAAGAAAATATATAATGCCGCAAAGGAAAAAGAAATTTTTGCTTTAGATGCCCCAGTATCAGGTGGAGATGTAGGTGCAGCTGAAGGTACTTTATCCATAATGATAGGCGGAGACAGGGAAGCCTTTGAAAATTTAAAACCAATATTTCAATTAATGGGTAAAAATATAGTTCTTCAGGGTAGCGCTGGTGCTGGTCAGCACACCAAAATGTGTAATCAAATAGCTATAGCTTCCAATATAATGGGAGTGTGTGAAGCCTTAGTATATGCAAAAAAATCCGGTCTTGATTCAGAAACTGTTTTAAAATCCATCGGTACCGGTGGTGCTGCCAGCTGGCAATTAAATGCCTATGCACCACGTATACTTAAAAGTGATTATGCACCTGGTTTTTATATTAAACACTTTGTAAAAGATATGAAAATAGCATTAGAAGAAGCTGCTGCCATGGGACTGGACACTCCTGCCTTAAGCCTTTCAAAAAAGCTTTATGACAAGCTTATAGAGCAAGGTAAAGAAGATCTTGGAACACAGGCCTTATATGAATTGTACTTAGATTGAAATACATGTAAAAATCAATAACTATGATTTAATATTCTAAATACTCTAAAATAATTGAAAGTTAATAAATTATTTTTAGATCCAAATTAACATATAAACATAAACACTATGAAATCAATGGTAATCCATTGATTTCATAGTGCTTTTTAACAAAGTAATATAATTATAAATGATTAAAGTCCATCTAAATAAGGACAAATCCCATATAACAATTATATAAACATTTTATATATCAGCATCTTCACTTACTTACTCATTCTTGTTTTTAACATAAATTTTTTAAATCTGTAAAGATAAAAGCTTAGTATAGATATCTTCAATTAAATTCAGTCCACCTCTATATCCTACATAGGTATGATTTAATATAAGCCTGTCTGTTATAGGAAGTCCTACACTTAAATGTAATCCATTTATTTCATTAGCTATGTCTACATCCCAGGAACTTCCCAGTATTAAGGGATAAGTATTAATTTCATATTTACTCAATTTTTCATTTATAACTCCACCATCCTGTGAAAAAGTTACATCAGAAGTTATTCCCCTATCAAAGTCTTTGAAATATTCTATAATATTATCTTTAAACTGATCTGGTACATCTTCCGTAATAAATTGATGCCCTGGTAAAAGTCCTAAATCATTAACCAAAAATTTAGTAAATCCAAGAGTATAAGAAGAGTCGTCTATTATGAAAAACTTTTTTGGCACTTCATACCTTGATGCTACAAGAAGTTCACCAGAACGAACCAAATAATGATAAAATTCCTCTTCTTTTTCCTCAATAATCTTATCCACTAATTCTTTATCAACTCCAGCAAAATCAGCTACCGTTCTTAAAAACTTACTAGTTTCTACTCCTCCTACAGGAAGTACTGGATAATGTAAATATTTAGTTCCAAACTTTTTCTCTAAAAGCTTAGCTGACTTTAAACCTATCCAAGGTGAAACTACGAGATTAAATTCTGCCTTAGGTATGTTGTTTATAGCATTTATACCTCCGCTATTATGACCAAATAGTATATTTGCTTGAAATCCAATACTTTTCAGTAATTCTTTAATTTCATTCAAATCACCTTCCCAAAATGGATCGTGAGTTGGTATTGATGCAAATACATTTACAAGTCCCTTAATCTTCTCCTCAGAAGGTTTCAAATATTGATTTATTATGGCCTCTAAAACCAATTCATGCCCTTTATAGGCATCTCCTTTAAATCCTCCTGTTTCTGCATATACTATAGGTACTCCTCTTTCAGCAAACTCTTTTACTATGCTGCCCACATCGTCTCCCACTATATCTGAAATACATCCAGTAAGTACTACAAAGAAATCTCCATCCATAACTTTTAAGGTTCCTTCAATAAGCTTTCTTAATTTTTTTTCGCCACCAAATACCACATCTTTTTCAATTAAATTGCTGCAAGGTATAGAATCTCCACCTGCATACCCTGAGCCTTGATTTCCTCCAGAAGAAGCCATGGCCGTAGTAAGTTTTGCACTGCAGCCTGGACCTGCATGTACAATTGGAATAGCTCTTTCTATAGCAATAACTGTCTGTTGAGCACCTAGTGCACAAAAATGTCTCGGTTCTTGAAGTATTATTTCACTCATTAAACTTCACCTCCCAAAAATTTAAAGGCATTTTGCTTTAACCACCAATCTGTATAGGGAAGTTTACTGTGTTTTGCAATATTTTCTACAAACATAGAGTTACTTATAGTATCTAAGATAATCTCTCCATAATTTAATAATCCCTGATAACCTATAGCAAAATGTTCATCTCCAATTTCTAAAGAAGGAATACCTAATTTACTTGCCCATATGGTACTAGCATGCCTTGTTATAAATAAATCCGGCTTTAAATTATACAATTTATTAACTAGTTCAAAAGATTGCTTATTACAAATCGACAGCTTAAAATTTCCATAATTATCCACAACATGTTTTAAACTGTCCGATCTTTCGTCGCTATTATCAAATTTAGCATCATGATGCCAAGTACAACCTCCTACAAGGTCCATGCCTAATTCTTTAACTATAGACATCATTCCATGTCCATGGGCAGCTCCGGCACCTATATATACCTTTTTCCCCCTTAATTTTTCTTTCAATTCTGTAAGCTTAGGGGCTATTCTGTCCTTCTCTTCAGCTATTAGCTTTTCAACTTCGTCCTCCTTATGGACTATCCTCCCAAGTTCTCTAAACCAAGCATCTGTACCAGCTATTCCATAAGGTGGTGGTGATTTTACTTCTGGTACTCCAAAATGCTCTTCAAGCCCTGCTGCAAAATAAGTGCCCAAAGTAGCACATATTTGTACGGTAGCAGCAGCTTCAGAAATATGTGATAGTTGTTCAATAGTAGTGTAAGGAACAAGATAGTTTACTTTAAGTCCTAGTCTTCCAAAAAGTTCTGTAAAAATATCTTTCCCCTGAAAGTTAATTATGTTAATTAGATCATTTCTTTTATTTACAGCTGGTTTTACTATTTTTCTAAGTATTCCATGATAAGCAGCATCAAATCCCAATGCCCAAATCTTAGATCTAAAGCCTTCACAAATTATAGTAATAACTGGTATACCTATTTCTTTTTCTGCTTTATTGCATACAGCTTCCACATCATCTCCAATTATTCCCGATGCACAAGTAGTGGTTACAAAAATTGCTTTAGGATTAAATCTCCTCTTGGCCTCTTTTATTGATAGCTCTAATTTTTTTGCACCACCATATATTGTATCTTTTTCAGTTAAATTTGTGTTTATATAGTGTAGATTTCTAATGGGAAGCTTTCTTTTCTTTCTTCCTGATCTTCCCACCATATTTCTATTTGGTATATCTCCGCTGCAACCTGCTGGGCCATGTTCTACCACCGCAGCATCTTGTATATATACAAGCTGATTTTTCACTTGATTTGCACTACAGGAAGTACATTGTGAAAAAGATCTATCTATATCCTTCAAACTACCATCATGAGATTTTTTATATAATTCTTCAGCATCACCGCTATATCCTGAAACGGAACCTAATCTCTTTTCTCTAAGAGGTGCTGCAGTATCTTTTAAATTAATACTCATACTTATTTCTTCCTTTCTATATTTTAAAATATAATCTTATTAAATTTTAAGAACAAAAAAAGACTTTGAGCGGAATTATATTACTCCACACAAAGCCTCTGGTTTTCCAGTTAGCATTTGCTTAAATATTAAGATTTCCATTTAGTAAAATTGTCTAAATCAATCATTCTCAAAGTTCCTATATAATAAAGTCACTTTAGGAAATTAAATATTACAGACTCTAATCATAGGAAAATATATTAGTGAAAATATACCACAGCTTTTTATAAATGTCAATATAGCACATAATCAGTTCATTTCTTATTATCACTAATTCTTTTAAATGTAATAAATCTATAAAATAAAGAACTTTTGCTGCTTTTGATTTGCTTATCACTATCTATAGCTCTCCATAATTTACTATCTATAACTGGGAAAAAAGCATCTCCATCAAATTCATAATCTAAAACAGTTATATACATCTTTTCTGCATAAGGTAAAAGCTGATTATATATATCAGCACCACCTATGACAAAATATTCTTCATCTTTTTTTATCAAATTCATAAGTTTTTCTATAGAATTAATTACAGTTACCCTATCATCTTCCACCTTAAATGTTTTATTTCTTGTAATTACAATATGATGCCTATCAGGCAAAATTTTAGGCAGGGACTCAAAGGTCTTTCTTCCCATTATTATTGTATGACCTTTAGTAATTTCCTTAAATCTTTTTAAGTCCTCTGGCAAATTCCATAATAATTTATTATCTTTACCTATAACATTATTTTTTGCTACTGCCGCTATTATTGTTAACATTATAAAAATCCTCCACTAAGTAAATTTATATCTTATTATCTACATTTAAAAATTTACTTATATCTACAAACTAATATCGCAATTTTTAATAAATGATTCTAAAGGATTTTTCTTCATATAAAACATCTATCTTTTTTAAATAGACATCCTTTACCTTTATGAACCTATTTCCCTGTTGAATTTTTATTTTAAATGCTTCTATATCATCTTCTTGCCCTTGTGCTTCTATCTCTACAGTTCCATCGTCACAATTTTTTACCCATCCCGTTAAACTAAAGTGATCCGCTAAATATTCAGTGTTAAATCTAAAACCCACGCCCTGAACTCTTCCATAAACTTTAATAAAATATCTATTCATAAAATCACCCTTTATCGATTTTTTTTAATATTATCATCTCATCAATAATAAGTCCAAATATTATTCCTATAATATAGGCTATCAAATCACTCCATGAAAATGTGGAACCAAGCACTAGTCTACCTAAAACTGTAATTCTTATACCATCTATCCAATCAGCATGATAAAGTTGGCTTATTTCAATTATAAAAGAAAATATTAAAGCCATAATTGTTATTTTTATAGTTTTCATTCTATTAAAAATAAAAGTAAATCCAATGAAAATCATTAATGACCAAAGAGAATCACCTAAGTAATCTTTTATAAAATATGGTATATTGCCATCAATTTTTTGTGAATATAATCCTAAAATAATTACAATAATTATAATAATTCCATATAAAAATCTATTACGTTTATGTTCCATAATTAAACTCACTTTTTATCAATATATTAGTTGTGTTAAATCTTTATTTTAATTATATAAAAATACAAAAGATAATCAAGTAACATTACATTAGTTACTTATAAAAATATGTATAATTAAGAAGCTGCTAATATTTAAATTTTCTTAGCAGCCCCCTTATATTATTTATTTTCTTTTATTTTATCAACTCTTCTCATAATAAATTTTTCTATTTCAATAATAATAAATACTCCTATTCCCATCAATATAGGAAAAGCCCAATGAGAAGGTTTCATATAAATTGTCCCAAAAATTTCATTCATAAATGGTATATATGTTATTGAAAGCTGTAATAATACAAGTAGTCCTGATACTATAAATACCGCTTTGTTTGTAAAAAAGTCTCTATTAAAAGCAAAGTTTCTTATAGTTCTGCTATTATATAAATGGAACATTTGGGTAATAACAATTGTATGAAGAGTTATAGTTCTAACTTCATTTAAATCATATCCTCTGTTTATGAGATTGACATTCATAAACAGTGTTCCCCCACCAATCAGTACTGATACGAATATTATTCTCCATATAAAATACCCATTAAGAAGAGGTTCCTTAGAGTTCCTTGGCGGTCTTTTCATAGCTCCTTTTTCCATCTTCTCAAAAGCTAATGCCATAGATACTGTTACAGAAGTAACCATATTTACCCAAAGTATTTGAACTGGTGTAAGTGGTATAAGTGTTCCAAAAAGAATACTTGCCATTATTAAAAATCCTTCTGCACCATTAGTAGGAAGTATAAATAAAATAGTTTTTTTAAGATTATCATATACTCTTCTTCCCTCTTCTACAGCATTAACAATAGTCCTAAAGTTATCATCCACAAGAACCATTTCAGAAGCATCTTTTGTAACTTCTGTTCCCTTTATCCCCATTGCAATTCCTACATCTGCTCTTTTAAGAGCTGGTGCATCATTGACACCATCACCAGTCATAGCACAAATTAAACCTTTTCGCTGCAGTGCTTCTACTAATCTTAATTTATGATTTGGACTTGTCCTTGCAAATATATTATATTTGACAGCTACTTCTTTTAGTTCATCATCATCCATAGCTTCAATTTCTTTTCCCTCTAAAGCCATTTCTGCATTTGTAATTCCCATTTGCTTACCAATGGCTTTAGCAGTCTCAATATGATCTCCGGTAATCATTTTTACTGTTATGCCAGCTTCTGTACATTCCTTAATAGCTTCAATGGCTTCTTCCCTAGGTGGATCAATTATTCCTGCCAATCCTAAAAATACTATTTCCCCATTTAAATCGGAATGATCTATGGATATTACATCTTTAGGCACTTTTTTATATGCAGCACCTATAACTCTTTTACCTGAACTTGCAAAATCTTTCATTTGCTTTTCCCAATAAGCTCTGTTAAAATCTCTTTGTCCATCCTTATTTTCTTCTTTTTCAGCAATGTCAAATAACCTATCTGGAGCTCCTTTTATATAAACTATATTTTCTCCATTATATTTAACTAATGTAGCCATATATTTATATTCTGAATCAAAAGGTATAGTGGCTTCTCTGTCAAGATTATCCAACTTTATATTTGATTTTTTAGCTAAAGTCAGTAAAGCTCCCTCTGTAGGATCTCCCTTAATAGACCATTCATCATTAGTATCCTTTCCTAAATGTGCATCATTACAAGTTTTAAAGCACAACAGAGTATTTTTTAATGTTTTTTCACTTTTAATATCCACTTCTTTTTCATTGTTGATTATTCTTCCCCGTGGTGAATAACCATTTCCCTCAATATTATAATGAGAATCACTGGTAACTACTGACTTTACTGTCATTTCATTTTTTGTAAGTGTACCGGTTTTATCAGAACATATTACTGAAACAGATCCCAATGTCTCAACAGAAGGTAAATTACGTATTATAGCTTTTCTCTTTGCCATATTTTCTACTCCAATAGCTAGAATAATAGACAAGATTGCTGGTAGTCCCTCTGGTATCGCTGCAACTGCAAGACCTATAACTGAAAGTAATAGCTCTTTTGATCCATAATTTCTAAAAATAAAACCAAAAATAAATATTAATATAGATATGACTACAACGGAAATTGATACAGTTTCTCCAAATTTTGATGTCTGCTTAATAAGTGGTGTTGTTATTTTTTTTACCTCAGCCATCATCTTATTAATTTTACCAATTTCAGTATCCTTACCAGTGGCTGTTACCACACCAATACCTGTACCAGCACTAACAGAAGTACCAGAAAACACCATATTAATTCTATCTCCAAGTGCTGAATTTTCATCAATAATATCCACATTTTTTTCTATAGAAGTTGATTCACCTGTCAACGCAGATTCTTCTACTTTCAGATTTATAGCTTTAACAAGTCTCATATCAGCTGGTATTTTATCTCCAGGATTCAGTATGACAATATCACCAATGACTAAATCTGATGAATCCATCTCTATTCTCCTGCCACCTCTTACCACATGTGCCTTAAGAGAAAGCATATTTTTTATTCCTTCAAGTGCTTTTTCTGCCTTATTTTCTTGGAAAAAACCTATAATTGCGTTTATAACCACAACTGCAATTATTACTCCAGTATCAATAAAATGTTTTAAAAATGCAGTTATTAATGCAGAGCCTAAAAGTACAAAAATAAGCACATCATTAAATTGCTTTAGAAATTTAATTAAAGAATTTTCTTTTTTTCCTTCTGGAAGCGAATTTCTACCAAATTGTTCAAGTCTATTTTCAGCCTCTTTTTCTGTTATTCCTTCAGAAATGCTTGTTTCTAAACGATTTACTACCTCTTCCGAAGATATACTATGCCAATTTCTGTTTTCTAGTTCATAATTATTTTTCATAAATCATCCTCCTTTTAATTAAGATCCCCTTTCATTTTTCATTTTAAATAAATTATATTTTTAAGATAATTATCTGTAAAAACCGGTTTAGTCGTTTTCATTTACAATAAAGAACACTGTATTGATAGTTTATGACATTACTAGAAAATGTGTGAATTGAGAACATTCAATTTTCTGAATTTTCTTTCTATATCAAAGTCAAAATACCTATTCCATTTTTTAATTTCTATAACCCATAGAATTGAATAGAGATTTGATTACTATTATACTTAACTAATTTATATTATATGCTGTTTTTAAAAATAACATATAATTTGTTTCGATAGAGATTTAAACTTATGAGATAAGTTTTTTTATACTATTTTACACAGTTTATATTATTAATATAACAAATTTATTAGATTATTTCAAATTATTTTAAAAATTTAATTATTAACAATCGTTCATATATTCAATCAAAATATATTTTCATATAATGAAAACTCCAATAATTCATCAAATATATTTTTTAATAAACCTAATATATAAATCTCTAATAATTATTTTTATTAATGTAAAAATAAAAAATGGTATTCCACAATATATTTTAGTAGATTGTGGAATACCATTTCCAATATTTATTTAACTTTTAGGGTTTAATATTCCATCTAAATCAGAATCTGATAAATCATAATCATAAAAAGTTTTATAATACTCTTTTGTCTTTGCCTTAATATCTAGACTTTCAAATAAATCTGGATGAAGATTTTTTGCAAGCCATAAAGGTTGTAATGCACCTTCAGCACTTCTTACAGACCATAGATACACTCCTTTAGCTTCAAGATAGACTTTTTTATTCTTTACAGCTTCTAGTGACTGCCATTGATTTGGAGTACTAGGATTCATAATATAATCGTACATATCTCTACTTCTGACCGTAATTACATCTGGCTGATTTTTATATAAAAATTCAAAATCGACACTTATATTTGCCGAATTAGCTGGAGCACTAGGAAATTTTTCTGCTGCTATATTTACACCTCCAGCTGCTTCTATGTATGAACTATTTATATCATTGGCTGCTATTGTAGTAATTGCCCCTTTAGGTGAACCAGTAGCTTCAAAAACTTTAACTTTTGCAGCTGATTTTGTTTTATCTCTAACGTATTTCAAATTGTTATCATAGTATTCATTAAATTTTTTAGCTCTTTCTTCACTTTCTTTTCCAAGAACTTTTCCCACCATACTGACAGTATTTTTTATATCTTCAGGAGTTTCTAGCTTTAATCCTAGAAATGCTATTTTAGACTCTTTTAACTTTTCCTGGTCTGCCAAACCCGTTGTACCACCAAAAACTACTTGAGGATTTGTTTGAAGTATAGTTTCTACATTTAATGTCCCGCCTCCTGAACCTGTATATGCAGCAGGAATTTCTTTTATCCTAGGATACACTTTAGGGAAAAAGCCCTTTTGCACGCCTTCTGCTGTTGCTACCAGTTTATCTGCTCCACCTACTAATAAAACTACCTGATTTAAAGCTCCACCTGCTGCTATTCTATCAACTTTATATGGTATTGTTACATTATTTCCATTACCATCAACTACAGTCCTTGTTGACGGTGTTACTGTATTCTGATTACTTGAACTGCTCTTTTCCTTTCCACACCCTGCACTAATAACTGTTGTAATCATAACTATAATTAGTAATGACATAATTACAATTTTAGATTTTAAATTTTTCATAAAAATCCCCCTTGATCATTCATATTTTTTAACATTAAATCTTTCATATTAATATAAAACCATATATTTTACATTATATAAATACAAAACATAACATTATTTAATTGAAATATTATATATTATTTTATATTATATTATTTTATATTAATTTATATCATTTTATATTAATTTATGTATATTATAATATAATTATATTGCAATTTCAACATTTTATTAATAAATTAATATTTTTATAGTGCTTTAATTACTAATTTGCCTATTAATAATTAATTTTTAATAAATTATTAAAAATATAAAAAGCTGTATCATAATGTATAAATATATACATTATGATACAGCCCGTATATAAAATCAGCTCCTTGCCATTATCATTACTTCTGTTGCCTTAATAACAGCACTAACCTTTGACCCTACTTTAATTCCAAGATTGTTTATTGATGTAGTTGTAATTATTGCTGACACTATATGCCTACATCCAATATCAACAATCACTTCACCTACTACATCTCCTTTATTTACCTGAGTAACAGTACCAGGCCACTGATTTCTTGCACTAAAATCAGAATCACTCTCTGTGGCTTTTCTAATCATTACAGAAGTTGCCTTAATGACAACATTAACTCTTGATCCAACTCTGATTCCGAGGTTTCTTATGGAAGTAGTTGTAATTATAGCTGATGCTAAATGATTACATCCTAAGTCTACCAAAACTTCTCCTACTACATTTCCCATTTTTATGTCTGTAACTACACCTGGAAATCTATTTCTAGCACTTAATCCCATAACTGAATCCTCATTTGTGTTACCAACATTCGGTTCTATAGCAATAGGTTCATCATTTACAACGGAATCATTTCTATAGTAAGGATAATAATCTATATACATTCCAGGATAATAATTTACAGGTTCACTATAATAACATCTTCTGCTATTGTAATACATTTTGAATCCTCCATTTATATTGTGTACAAAATTATTATACATATATAGATTGAATTTTGTTACTCAAAAAATAAAGAAGTTCTCTAATAAAATAGAACTTCCTCATTAAACTATTTATTTGCAATCTTATATTTTACATCTGAAAATATATGGAATCTGGATCATCCCCAGTTCTTTCAGCTCTATTTAAAGCATCTATAATTTTCATTTCTTCTTCAGTTAAAGCAAAATCATATACATCAGCATTTTCTTCAATACGAGAAGGTGTAATTGATTTAGGAATTACAATATTGCCTTTCTGTAAATGCCAACGAATAATTACCTGTGCAATTGACTTATTATGCTGTTCTGCTATTATTTTAATAATAGGATCTTTAAGAACAGCACCCCTTCCGAGAGGACTCCAGGCTTGAAAAGCTATATTGTTTTTATCTACATAATCTTTAAGTTCTTGTTGTATTAAATAGGGATGAGACTCTACCTGATCTATAACTGGTTTTATATCTGAATTTGATATAAGCTCTTCCAAATGGTGAATTTCATAATTAGATACCCCAATAGCTTTAACTAATTTTTCATTATACAATTTTTCCATAGCTCTCCAAGTTTCAAAAAAACGCTTTTTACTCGGCCAATGAATTAACAAAAGGTCTAGCTGATCTACACGTAAATCTTTTAATGATTGTTCAACAGTACTCAGTGTACTGTCATATCCTTGATTATAATTGGCTACTTTGGTAGTTATAAACAATTCATCTCTACTCAAAGAAGACTCGTTTAATATTTTACCTAGTAAAGGCTCATTTTCATAAAATTGTGCTGTGTCGAAAGCTCTATATCCAACCTCTAAAGCTTTATTTATTGCTTTATATGCTTTTTCTTCATCTGTGATTAAATATACACCAAAACCATGTTGTGGTATTTCAACTCCATTATTTAAAGTTATAACATCCTTAATAGATTTTACCATAGTATAAACCCCTTCCTGCCTCTATATATTATTTATAAAAATGTATGTTTATAAAAGCTTAAAAATAGTCGACGTCGACTATTTTATATTTATATTATATATAAATGACTATTTATTTTCAATAAATATTTCCATTAACTGTTCAAAATAGTAATTCTCTCATTCTAAAAATCCACTTAGAGTTTAATCTAAGTGGATTAACTGCTTTTATTTGTTCTTGACAAATAAAACAAATTATTTTTTATATGATAATTAAATACCTGTTATTAAACTTCTACTTCTTTTGTAACTACACAATAGTATTTTCTTCAAAAAACTCGATAGATTCACCATCAGGACCTTTACAATAAGCTGTTCTCATTATAATATCAGGATTAGATGGTATTTTTATTTCAATAGGTCCTTTCACTTTTGCCCCAGCATTTTTAGCTGCTTTTATAGCCTCTTCACAATTTTTTGTGTAAAAAGCCATATGAGTATAAGTAGCATTGGATATATCTTCTTTAGAATCATCTTCAAATATTTGTATAAAACTATTCCCCCCTGCGCTCAAAAATGATACTCTATTTCCATTTTGCTCCCAACATAAATATTTTTTAAAACCAAGTCCTTCTGTATAAAACTTAATTGTATTATCAAAATTTTTAACTTTAAGGGCAATATGATGTACACCCTTACTTAATATTTTTTCATTAAACTCCTTCATAATACCATCTCCAATTCTAATTATAACTTATTAAATATGCAAGAAAAAATATCTTCTATAAAATTCAACCCTCCTTCATATCCTATATAACTTTTATTGAGTATAACCTTATCAGACACCGGAGTACTTAAAGATAAAAAATATCCATTCAATTCAGATATAATTTCTTTATCCCAACTACTCCCTATTATCAATGGAATAAAATTTTCACTTTTTTCTTTTATATTTTTTATAATTATTTGTGAATCATCTGAAAAAATTACACATGAATCTATTTTATTTTTTATATCCTCCTTGTAGATATTAGGGGGATTGTCTACTATATGTTGGCACCCTGGAATCATACCCAATTCATTTATTAAAAAACTAGTAACACCTAATACATAACTAGATTCTCCTATAAGAAAAAAACGTTGTGGAAAAGAACTATCATACCGATTTAAAAGTTCAGTTAGTCTATTCATATAATAATAAAATATTGACTCCTTTTTTTCTATATATTTATTTACTATATTTATATCCACATTACAAAATTCTCCAATGTCTCTTAAAAATTTACTTGATTGATATGCTCCAATAGGTAATATTGAATAATGAATATATGGTGTTCCAAATCTTTTTTTTAAAAACTCCATAGTCTTTATACCTGTCCAACCAGATATCAATATATTAAATTCAGCAGTTGGAATTTCACTCCATGAATTTACATTCGCAGAAAATCCAAATAAAGCATTTACCTCAAGTCCAATCTTCTCCAACATATTTTTCAAATTGTCTATATTACCGCTCCAAAAAGGATCTAAATAGGGCGGATTCACCCAAAGGTTTATTTTTCCCTTTTTAATTGGTAATTTTTTTGAAACAAATTGTTCTATAATGGATTTTAATAGTAATTCATGTCCAATATAGGCATTTCCTTTATATCCTGCAGTATCCACATATACTACAGGTATTCCTTTTTCTTTAAATTCACTAACTACAGCTTTTACATCATCTCCAGCTAACTGTACATTACACCCTGTGAATACTACATATAATTCTGCATCTACAAGTTTTACAGTACTTTCAATTAATTGTTTTATCCTATTTTCTCCTCCGTATATAAAATCTTCTCTATGGATATTATCATTTGGGATAAAACTTCCACCACTGTATCCAAAGCCCTGATAACCATTACAATAACTCATTCCCTGATATAACCTCAAACAGCACCCTGCCCCTGAGTGAACTATAGGAACAGCTTTATTAATAGCCAATACACTATGTAATGCACCAAGTTCACAAAAATTTCTAGGTTGAAATATAGTATTCTCCATAATTTTTACACCTTTTTTAATAGATTTTCTCTCATCCACCATTCTCTGTATGGTAATTTCGAATATTTATTTATATTTTTTATAAAGTTTTTATTACTAATTAAATCTAACAATCTTTGTGCAAATTGTAGCATACCTTTATATCCATAGAATTCAAATTCATCTTCAATCCATAAGGTTGGTATGCCCATTTTAGCAGTCCAAGCTCGTAAGCTATAATGCTTTACAATCACTAAATCAGGTTTCATATGACCAATAAAATTAATTAATATATATGCTTGATTAAAAGAAATCTTTACCCCTTGTAATCCATATAAATTTCCGCTTAATTCTTTTTTAAAAAAAGGCATATCACTATTATCAAAAATCATCTTATACTTACTATCATAATCCATAATGTTAATATCTAAATCTTTCAACATCACTAATATACTCTTTTCATATCCGTATCCCATTATTATCGGCAAACACTTTATGTAATTTAATTTAATTTTAATTTCTTTTAATTTTTCCATGTATCTATTCTTATCATTAGAAATTATATTATGAACTGAAAATTTTTCTTTAAACCATATATCAATTTCATCAAAAAAATTATCCGTAGCTTCTATTCCATAAGGTAAAGTTTTATTAATACAAGGTATATTGAATTCATCTTTCAGCCACTCTGAAATATATTTGCTGAAACGATCTGGAGAAATTAACAGTGTACCCGATGCCCCTGACATTTTTTCCAAACACTCATACTCAGTATAACAAGTAATATAATTCCAATTAACCGGTATTTTATCAAGTATTTCCTTTATATCATCATTGCCAGTAAAATTTATAACATTATAAAATTTTTCACAAATATTATTATTTTTTATAAGTTTATTTAAATTTTTAGATTGTCCTAATTTAGCTCCAGAACTCCAGAATCCAGAATTATAGAGTTCACAAGTAATAATTATTAACGGAATCGAATATTCATCTTGTATAGAATTAATGACATTTTGTATATCTAATGCTGTTATTCCAGATCCACAACTAGAAGTTATAAAAATAACTTTAGGATTAAAGCTCTCTATTGAACGATCTATTGCATTTTTTAATTTTTTATCAACATCAAAAATTACATCTGATTCCGTAATATTACTACTGACAAGTTTAGCATTTTTTATTGGTAAACCACGTTTTTTTAATCCTATTTTGAATTTAATATTAAAATCAATAAAAGAAGAGGCGCAACCTAGTGGGGAATGAATAATTACTACACTATTTCTTATTGTAGATAACACATTAGATATTATAGGCGACTGACAATCAGCACACTGCATAAAAGATAAATTCTTACAATTTTCTGAATTTAATTTTTCTTTGTCTTCACACATATCATTATCTATCCTTTCAAAATACATCTCTTATCCATTCAATAATTAAGTAACAATAATAACCCAATTTTTAAAATGTAATAGTCTATATAATTACTAGATAACCTATCTAACTTTATCAAAAGTACAAATTCTAACTAAGTAAGACTTACTTATCAAAATATAATCATATATAAACAAACATAACAGATAACGCAAACATCGTTTTATCTATTTTTATATCATTTTGTATATTATATTACAATAACATATGTATTTCAATCTTTTTTTATTAATTTCTAATTATTATGTTTAAATTCATTACATTTTGTAATAATGACTTCAAATATTTATTATGATAATTTACAATATAAAAAAGGGTATTTAAAATTTTAAATGCCCTTTTTTCATATTCTAATTTTAACTAATACCATTCATCCTTTAATAAGCCAAAATAATTTTCATCTTTAAAATTTCCATTGAAATAAAATCGTTTTCTTAAGCAACCCTCATACTTAAATTCTAAATTTTCAAGTATCTCTTTAGAGTTTTTATTTTTATCATCAACTATTGCTTCAATTCTCTTTATAGAACTGTTCTTAAATCCAATTTTAATAATTTCATTGAGAGCATCATATATAAAACCTTGTCTCAAATATGCTCTATTGAGTTCATAATTAATTTGTGCTCTGCTTAATTTACAGTCAAAATTATTAAATCCACAAATACCAATTAATTTATTGTTTTTTGGATTAACAATTCCCCATGTTATAGCTTTACAATCTCTATAATCATTAATAAACATAAAAAATAACCTTTCAGTATCTTCAATGCTTTTATGTGGTGATATATAATAATACTTTAATATTTCCTCATTTGAAAATATTTCAAACATATCCTTAATATCATTAAAATTTAATTCTCTTAATATTATTTTATCTGTTTTAACTTCTGGAAATTCTTTAAATATATCTTTTATCATATTCTTTGTACCTCACCTTTATATAATGTTGTCAATTAATGAATTCATTTTTAATTTGTAAAATTATAAAAATTACAAAATTACTTATATAATTATTATGAGTTAATATGGTAAATTTTATACTAATTAATTTCCTATTATCTTTCTAATAGTTATTAATTTCTATATTTTATCAAATTTTGTCCATTTTATAAAAAATTTATATGTTAAATTTTTTATAATTAGTTTTTTCATTGATTAAATTATAATTTTCCTTGTGCACCTTTGTCATATATTCACTTTCAAACTGTATATGGCTTCCGTTTCTTAAGTCTTCTAGATATTTTATTGTTTTAAAAATATCCTCTTCATTCAAATATATAGTATGACCAGCCATAATTTTTTTAGGTTTAAGCTTCAAATATTTCTCAAGTGTTTCTATATATATTTCAATATCTTTGTTCTCTACGTATATAATTGGTTTTTCTAAATTATCACCTGCATATAATATTCCATTATGGTGATCAAATATGGATATACTATCCAAAGTATGTCCAGGACTATAAAATATTTCTATTTCTTCATTTTCAAATTTAATGCCTTCTTTAAAAGTAAAATTAGGTAACACCTTTTCAACATTACCTAATATATACTTTTTATTTTGTTTCAACTGTTGTTTCCAATATTTATCTAAAAATTTTCTACACAATTTATGACTAATTATTAAATTATTTTTAAAAGCACAATTTCCCCATACATGATCCCAATGAAAATGTGTATTTACAATGATAATTTCTTTATTAAGTTTTTTACTTAATATTCCTTTTATCAAATTCATACTATCTGTGCCACAAAAAGTATCAATTAAAAACACCTTTGCCTTTCTCTCAATTAGAAAGACATTAGTTTTATACGTTTCTAACTCATTAAATATAAATACACTGCTATCAGTGCTGATCTTTTTACTTTCCATATTTGCCCTCTATATACTTAAATAGCTACTTATTCTTCGCTGTTTTCCTTAAGTTTATTTATAGTATCCCTATATGTAAAATTAGTTGTATCATCATTTGAAACTTTCTCCATAAGATCATGAAATTTTTCTATATCATATATGCCCTTGTCAATAAATATCTTATTTAATGTCTGTAATACTATGAGAGTTTCTTCCATTGCTTTCTCTGTAAATTCAATTCTTTTAATTAAATTATTTAACTCTTTATCATTTTTCATATAAAACCCTCCCCTATATAGAGTTATTCTACATTGTAAAATAAATTACCTTTTTAAAAGTTTATATTTCTACAAATTTATATATTATCATTGATAACCTTAAAATAAGTAAAATTTAAGCTATAGATAATTCAATATATTATCTATAGTCCTTTAAGATTTATATATTATTAATCATCAAGTACTTATTTCACAAAATTATATTGATATTTATACCACTATAGGTCTATATACTTAACTAGTTTAAAGCATTTTCTTTTAAATATTCTGTAAAACTTCTCATAGAATCTGTATCCTGAAAATTTGCTTGAGCTCTTTTAGCATTTCCACCACCTCTGCCACCAAACTCTTTTAATTTTTCCTTAAATAATTTTCCACATTCTATGGCAAAAGAACCATTATGCGCAAACAAAAGTCTATTATCCTTTAAAGAAGTTAAAATAAGTATATATTCCTCATTTTTTAAATGTTCATAAAGCTTGTCCAAAAAATCAAACCCTTCTTCTTTATATTCCTTAATTATATACTTATCTTTGGAATTTTCCATTAGCTGCTCTGCTTCATTTTGAGCTATGGTACTATACAATGTAGAAATTTTCTTCTTTAAATTACCTATTTCATCAGTTTGACTTTTTACTTTATTTATTATTTCAGAATCTTCTACTGAGAATCCTCTGGCAATTTCAGTAACATAATCATTTTTAGTAATATAGTCTTTAAAAGCTCTAAGACCGCATTTTATATAAATTCTAGTCATTCCCTTATTCTTTTCCCATTTAACTATCTTAATAATTCTTATTTCTCCAGTTCTTCTTACCTGTGTTCCACAGCAGGCACTATAATCCAGGTTTTCTCCCATTTGTACCATTCTTATTTTTCCCTCAGCTGTAATGGCCTTTCTTAAAGGAAGCTTCTCAGCTTCTTCTTTTGTAACAAAATAAGTTTTCACAGGTTCATTTTTAAAGACATAATAATTGGCTTCCATTTCTGCTTTTTTTATCATATCTTCTGTCATATCTTTAATTTTAATATCTAATGTCACATAGTCTTCTCCAAGATGAAAACCGGCATTTACGCCATTATATAATTTAAAAAAAGCTGCTGACATCAGATGCTCTCCTGAATGCTGCTGATTATGATCTATTCTTCTTTCAAGATCTGCTTCGCAGTGTACAATTTTATTTCTTGGTTTTTCCGACATAACATGATATATTACCTCATCCTTTTCATATACATATTCTACCTTTATATTATCCATGTAACCTATATCAGAGGGTTGCCCACCTCCTTCTGGATAAAAAGGAGTACTTTTTAGTATCACTTCATATTTTCCATCTTTTTCTATTACATCTTCTACTTCGCAGTCAGCCTGACAAAGATATGGGTCTTTATAAAATAGTTTTTCTGTAGCATTAATCATATTATTCATATTTATCTTCCTCTCTTTTTTATATTATCAATATTAAACCTATTTTTAAATTTTAACAATGCTTCCATTATAGAATAAATATAGATACTGTTCTTTAACTATTTTATCTGTAATCTTTCTAAGTGCTTCAGCATAATATTTTATTTGATTTTTATATTTTTCTACTACAATATCTATATTTTTATCTGTAACATAATCTGTTTTATAATCTACTATAACCAAACCATCTTCTTCTTCAAAATAGCAATCCATGGCTCCTTGTAATACTATTATTTCATCTTTACAACTATCTTCAGGTAATTCTCTATATACTTCTGAAACTTTTAATCTCATTACAAAGGGAATTTCTCTTTTTATATTTTCAGCAGATAACATTCTCTTTCCAAGATTACTTTGAAAAAACCTTTCTATTTTGCCTATATCTATAGTTTCAGCTTGTTTTTCTGTTATAAATTCTCTTGAAACCATTCTGTATACTTGCTCTTTTATACTTTCTTCTGTTACAGGTAAATTAAAATCTAGTCTTTGCATTACAGCATGCATAGCTGTTCCTTTCTCTGCTGGGGTAAGGTCTTTTTTCTCTTCTAAAAATATTGGTCTTTTTTTAAGTACTGGCGGAAATACATTTCTTGAATATTCATCCTGGGAGTTTTGTTGTCTTTTTAGTTCTGTTACAGATATACTAGAAGGAATACCTTTTAAAAAATTATATTTGTATTCCCAGCTAAGTCTCCTATTTATTTCATCATAATAAGGTGTCCTTGGCTCTTTATTTTCTATTTCTAAAAGAATTTCTTTAATAATATCTATTTTATTTAAATTTTTATCTTCAACGTCATTTTTATTATTATAAACTTCTTCTACAGACTTCCTATCTTCCTTTAATATTTTCTCTCTATTCCATAGCTTTATTTTCCAGTTAGATTCACTGTGTATATTGCATACATCTGATATAGATATATTTGCCACTTCTCTTAGAATTTTTCCATCCCTATGCTTTATAATAGCAGGGCCTATCCAGTCTAAATAGCTTTTTCCTTTTAATATTATATTTTCTGATATCTTATCTTCTAAATTATCTATATCTTCTGACCAATTTTTACTAGCATTTTCAATATTATTTACAGCACCTGTTATTATGAGCTTTTCTTTTGCTCTAGTAAGTGCTACATAGAGTATTCTCATCTCCTCAGAAAGATTTTCAAATTTTATTTTTTTCTTAATGACATTTTTAAATATTGTAGGATAGGATATTCTTCTCCTAAAATTAACATAATCTGGTCCTATACCAAGTTCATGATGAAACAATATTTGATTTGTAATATCACGCAAATTAAAATTTTTGCCACAACCAGATAAAATAACCACTGGAAATTCTAATCCCTTACTTTTATGAATACTCATTATCCTTACTACATTTTCATTCTCACCTAATATTTTAGCACTTCCCATATCTTTACTGCTTATTTTCAATTTATTTATAAAGTTTATAAAGTTAAATAACCCTTTATAACTTGTATTTTCATAAGATTTTGCCCTCTGAAATAGTATTCTTAAATTTGCCTGTCTTTGAATCCCTGATGGCATAGCTCCTGCATAACTGTAATAACCTGTTTCTGAATATAAATACCATATAAATTCATCTATAGGCATATGAATAGATAAACTTCTAAACTGTTTAAGTTTGTTTATAAAATCACAACATTTTTTAGTTAATGGCTTACTTATACTATTTTCTCTATCTATTTTTATATATTCATCAATATCTTTAGTTGCATCATCATACTCTGCATAAATTTCTTCTTTGCTAGTATTATCTAAAATCTCTTTTAAATGCTCAAATCTATTTTCATTGTAATCATCATTTTCAGCATAAATAATTTCTAAATTTTTATTAAATAAATCATTATATCTGTCCACTATAATATTCATAGCTTCATAAAATTTAATATTCCTATTTATTGACCTTATATCAATAAGCTCTTCATCGGTAAAAGAAGCTATAGGGGATCTCAATACTGAAAGAAGAGGTATATCTTGAAGAGGATTATCTATTATTTGAAGCAATGAAAGAATAGTTTTTATTTCTGTGGTTTCAAAATAACCAGTACCAGTATCTGAAAATACAGGTATATCAAAATTTTTCAATTCTTCTACAAAAGTTGATGACCAATTTGTGGTAGCTCGCAGCAGTATTACTATATCCTTATACTGAACACTCCTATAATCACCAAGCCCCTTATCAAAAACAGCATAAGATTTATCTCTTTTAGATACCAATTCTTTTATTCTCAAAGCTGCCATCCTGGCTTCAAGCCGTATATTATCAATATTTTCTTGTTCTTCTTCCTGATCTATTAATACAAGCTCTTTATTGATATTATTTTGATTTTTATTCTTTTCAATTATATGTATTTCATTTACTCCTAGTTCAGTAAATTCTTCTCTATTTATTTCTTTGAATTCTGCTGATGCCTTTAGTTCTTCCTTTTCATCATAATTAAGTTCTCCTATATTTTCAGACATTATAGCTTTAAATATATAATTAACTCCATCTAACACAGTCTTTCTGCTTCTAAAATTTTTAAACAAAAGTATTTTTCTATCTTTTGCTCCTGCTTCACTGGAATAATTAGAATATTTACGAAGAAAAAGTTCTGGTTTTGCCTGTCTAAATCTATATATACTTTGCTTTACATCTCCTACCATAAACATATTTGGATTTTTACTTTCACTTCTTGATATTGTACTTAATATAACTTCCTGAACTAAGTTACTATCCTGATATTCATCTATTAGGATTTCTTCATATCTTTCTTTAAGCTCCAAAGCTGCCTTAGACGGAATTACTTTTCCATTTTCCTCTTTATCCGTAAGTATTTCAAGGGTGAGATGTTCAAAATCATTAAAATCTATTAAACCCCTGAGCCGCTTTTTCTCAATATATTTTCTGTCAAACTCTAGAACTAATTCTCCTAGGCATTTCATCATTGGATATAGTTCTTTAATATGAATTAATACCTTTTCACCAATAGAATTTAGTATTTCTTCTTGTATATCTTTTATCTGCTTTTTATATTTATCTCTTATTTTCTGTACTTGTTCTTTTTTATCCTTATCTACATCTTTTCCACATCTTTTAAGAGATAAAAATTTCACATTCCTTAGATAATCTATAAAATTATTCCATGAAATCTTGCTTTCTCTTATTAAATTATTTATCATTGATAGATCATCTTCATAAGTCTCTAAATAGGCTTTTAAAGTTTCCTCATTATTGATAATTCTTAAAGATTTTTCTATCATTTTACTTATACCTTCAAGTTCTATCATAGTGCCAGATAAAATTGACTTTACCCAAATAGAATTTTGAAAATTAAAATCTTCTTTTATATTAAAAACTTCGCTTGCTTTACAAATCCACTCCTTTGGATAAGGGCTGCTTTTTGCAAAATTGTAAAGAAAAATTGTTATTTCCATGAGAGCTGAATCATCTCTGTTAGAACAATAACATTCTACTAAGTTCAAAAAATCTTCATTATTTTCCTCTTGATATTTTTTATCAAAGAGTTCTTCTATAGTTTCATTCTTCAATAATACAGTTTCTGTATCATCTGCTATTCTAAATTTAGGATCTAAATCTATAAGTTGAAAATAATTTCTTATTACGTCCAAACAAAAGGAATGAATTGTAGTAATTCTTGCTTTATTCAGAAGTACTAATTGCCTCTGCAAGAGCTTTGATTCTGGCTCCTCAAAAAGTTTCCTCGATAGTTCATTAGCTATCCTCTCTCTCATCTCTGCTGCTGCTGCATTGGTAAAAGTAACTACTAAAAGCCTATCTATATCTACAGGCTTTTCTCTATCTGTAATCATTTTTATTATTCTCTCTACAAGTACTGCTGTCTTTCCCGCTCCAGCAGCAGCAGCTACTAACAAATTGCATCCCCTGGTTTCAATAGCTTCTATCTGTTCCTCAGTCCAATTATTCCCCATCATTTTCACCTTCCTTTCCATATTCTTTATAAATTAGATTCCAAACCTCTTCATCACTTTTGTCATAAATAAATCTATAGCTATTATCTTCAAGAGATTCATCAAAAGTACATATAGAAGAATACATACAAAAGTCGCAGGGCTTAGAGTCTTTACTTTTACAAGGCTTAATACTAATATTCCCTCGAAGCATATTTTCGCAATTTTTTGCTATAACATTCTTTACGTGATTTCTAAGAAGTTCAAATTGTTCTTTTGAAGCTGCTTGAGATTTTCCAAGAGAACCATCTTTATTTATTCTGGCTGGTATAATAAATGAATTGCCTTCCATTTCCCTATCCATTTCTCTAATTATTTCCAGATCGTCAATCAACAATCCCTTCATTTTAAATTTTTTCATTATTTCCTTCGTCAAATCATCATCCCCTAAATCTTTGCTAGTCTTTATTAGAGGATCATCTATTTTAAAATACAATATGGCCCCTGGAATAGGTTTTTTATCAAAATCTTTTCCCTCCTGTGTAAGTATAGCATCTAAATACAGCAAAAGTTGTACTTGAAGTCCATAATACACCTCCGAAAGTCTAAAGAGCTTACTCCCCGATTTATAATCTATTATTCTTATATAAGTCTCCCCTTCTTTCACAAGCATATCAATTCTATCTATTCTTCCTATAAGCTTTATTTCCTCTCCAGAAGGTAACTGAACTACTATTGGAGGATAAGCTCCTTTTTCACTAAAATCCATCTCATATCCTATAGGTTTAAATCCACTCATTTTTATATGAGTTGTCATTACAATAACGGTTTTTATAAGTACTCTTTTAAGTCTTTCTGTAAAATATCTATATCTTGGAGAACTATTTAAAATAAAACTGTTACTTTTCTTTAAATTATTATCTACTATATTACTTATATTTTCTTCACACCACTTTTCCTCTATATTATCCCAGGAAAGCTGCTGTGTTCTTACTTTTTCACTAAATTCATCTATAACTTTATGCATAAAGGTTCCTATATCAGGATAGGTAAGTTTGAATATTTTTCTTTCCCTTGCATTCAATCCATACTGTACATAATAGGCAAAGGGACATTGAGCATATTTTTCCATTCTTGATACATTTATATGCACATTGTCGCCATAAAGTTTTCTTACTTTTTCGCTGTTTATGAGCTCTGTTTGATTAGTATAGGCGGCTCCACTAAAGGCTCTTTTACATTTTTCTCTCCAATATTCATCACTGCTAAACCACTTATATACATCTCTCCAAAACAAAGCATCATTATTTTCATCTAATCTTTTTCTCAAAATATACACAAGCTGATTAAAAGTTGGACGTTTAGCATCTACTAGCTTTAATCTATCTTCGTCACTTTCTGAAAAAATCAAATCACTTTCTTCAGTTATATTAGGGTATATATTTTTTAATCTGGAAACTATTATAGAAGGTCTCAAGGTGTTTCCCTCATAATCTGCCATGGGATAACTTATTCTTAGGTATTTTCCCGGTATCGTAAGCGTGGTATATACTAAAAATTGTTCTTCAAAAGCAGCAGCCCTAGTATTCTTTGCCAGTTCTACACCTTTATTCTTTAATAATTCTCTTTCCATATCATTTAATATTCCCTCTTCATTGTTTACTGCTGGAAATACTCCATCATTTACTCCAATCAAATATAGAATACAGATATTATGACTTTTTAATCTATCAACACTACCTACTAATACTTGATCTACTGAGGGTGGTATTAGGCCCATTTTATGTTCTCTAAAACCTATAGACATAATTTTTTCAAATTCCTCAAGATTAAGAGGCATATCTCCCATTACCTCTACAGTCTGATCCAATAAATCCATTATTATATTCCATATTTGACTATATTCATTTGCAAGAGTCTGATTTTTGCTGTTTTTAAACATTTCAATTAAATTTTCTACCTTTTCTGAGGCATTTATGTCATTTAAAAAATTAAATACTATCCTACAAATTTCTTCTCCACTTTTCTTTCCTCTGGTGTTTTTATACAGTTTTTTTAGAGGAACTATAACAACTTTTTTTATAGAATTGATTTTATCTAAAAACTCTTCTTCCTCAATAGAAATTTGATCCTTTCCAAACAATGAATCTGGTCTATAATCCCAACTTTCTTCATCTATCCATTTCTTTTTTCCCTTTATTCCTGATGCCAAAACATAATTTTCAAGTACATCTACATCTTCAATATCTACATTTGTAAGTCCCGTTTTTAAATATCTAAATACAGACTCGTAGGACCAGTTTTTAGTAATAATTTCTATAGCAGAAGTTATTAAAACAACTATTAAATTACCTTCGATATTTCTTTTTTCATCTATGAAATATGGAATACCATGCTCTTCAAAAATTGAGGCTACAAGAGTTTCGTAATTTTCCAAATCTCTCGTTATTACAGCTATATCCTTGTATCTATATCCTTCATCTCTACAAATCCTTATAATATCTCTAGCAGTACTTTCTATCTCCGAATAAGTATTTTGCGCTCTAAAAAGTTTTAAATCAGAAGTCTTATATTTATATTTTCCATAGGGAAAGGCAAATAAATTTTTTTCTAGAAAAGATATTTCTCTACTATCCTTAAATCTATAAAAAGGTCTTTTAGCCAGTACTATAGGTTTATCTAATTTAATATTATTATTTCTTGCTATTTCTAAAATTCTATCCTCTGTACCTTTTGTAAATTGAAAAATATCTGTGCCATAATTTTTGCCGTCTACATAATCACTGGTTAATGTTATATTTACTCTTCGTGATTTTTTTAAAAGTTTTTCAATTATCTTATACTGCTGAGGAGTAAAGCTATAAAATTCATCTATCCATATTTCAGCATTATTAAAAACTTTTGATTCCTCTAATTTTTCTGATAACAAAGTCAGATCATCGTCAGAATCTATGTAATTTTTATGCAGTAAAGTTTCAAATTCACCATATATCTTACCTAAATCTAAAAGTTTGTCTTTAAGACTTATACCTTCCTCTATATCCTCAGCAGTTTTTAATAATAACTCTGGAGTAACCGAATATCTTTTAAATTCACTTATAGAATCTGACAAAGTATTTATAAAACCTTTTTGAACTGCAGCCCTTCTGAATGCAGAAAGCTCCTCCAATATTTTGTCTACTATATGAGAAATAAGCATACATTTTCCTGAAGAATCTATACGCTTACGAGTAATTCCACCTACTTCATTCATCACTCTAAAAGCCATTCTCTTAAAACTAATTACTGTAACATTTAAATTTGATTTTTCTCCAATAGCGTTTAAAATATTCTTTTCTGATTGAAAAGAATATTGTTCTGGTACAAGGTATATAAGGGGATATTCTACTTCATCTTCTACTTTTTTCTTTATACTCTCTATACAAAAATGGCTTTTACCACTTCCTGACCTTCCGTACACAAATCTTAAACTCATAAATTTAAACTCCTTTAATTTTAAATACACATTATATCAATAAATCTTATTTAATTAAAACTTATTTAGATGAATTTAATATTGTTTGCTAAAAACTCACAATTATATTCTATCATACTCTCTTATATTATTATCATAATATATGTATTTTAAATCAAATAAAGAGTACTAAATTAACTATATAATAGTTTAAATTCAGCACTCTCTTATTATTATAAAAAAACTATAAAACTCTTATTTATATATAGGAAATTTATTACATAAAGCTGTTACTTTTTCTTTTAATTCGGTTAAATCTTCATCTCTCTTTTCAATAGCTTCATTAATAAAGGCTGCTATTTTTTTCATTTCTTCTTCCTTAAAGCCTCTTGTAGTTACTGCAGCTGTTCCTATTCTTATACCACTTGTTATAAATGGACTCTTAGTTTCAAAAGGAATTGTGTTTTTATTTGCAGTAATTCTTACAGCGTCTAAAAGTTTTTCTGCATCTTTACCAGTTATATTCTTATTAGTTAAATCAATAAGAATAAGATGATTGTCTGTACCACCAGATACCAATCTAAAGCCATATTTTATAAGTTCTTCTGCCAAAACTTTTGCATTTTTTATTACTTGCTGTGCATATTCCTTAAATTCAGGTTTTAAAGCTTCTCCAAAACAAACTGCCTTTGCTGCAATTATATGCATTAATGGACCACCTTGCATTCCAGGAAATATAGTTTTATCTAATTCTTTTGCATATTTTTCTTTACAGATAATAGCTCCACCTCTAGGACCTCTTAGAGTTTTATGAGTTGTAGTAGTTACAAAATCTGCATAAGGCACTGGAGATGGATGTACTCCACCAGCTACAAGACCTGCTATGTGAGCCATATCCACCATCAAATATGCACCAACTTCATCGCTGATTTCTCTAAATTTTTTAAAATCTATTATTCTTGAATAAGCACTGGCACCAGCTACAATTAATTTAGGTTTATGCTCAATTGCCTTTTTTCTAAGTTCTTCATAATCTATAGTTTCAGTATCCTTATTTACTTCATAGCTTATTACATTAAATAATTTTCCAGAAAAACTAACTGGACTTCCATGAGTTAAATGTCCTCCATGGCTTAAATTCATACCAAGTATAGTATCTCCTGGTTTTAGCACTGAAAAATATACCGCCATATTTGCCTGAGAACCTGAATGTGCTTGTACATTTACATGATCTCCACCAAATAACTCTTTCATTCTATCACGTGCCAAATCTTCTACTTGGTCTACTATGTGACACCCACCATAATATCTTTTTGCAGGATAACCTTCTGCATATTTATTTGTAAGATATGATCCCATAGCCTCCATAACAGCTTTACTAGTAAAGTTTTCTGAAGCTATAAGCTCGATATTATCTTCTTGTCTCGCATGTTCTTTTTCAATTATTTCATACACCTTTTGGTCACTTTCTTTTACGTTTTGAAAATCCAATGTTTACACTCCCTTTTATTGATAACTGTTATTGTAATTAGCCTAAATTATAATATTACATACAAATCCTACTTGCCTATAGTCTAGTTGTTACTATATTAAGGCTTTATTAAAGCCAGGAGTTTAGATTAAAAATTATCCGTGGGCATAACACTATAATATTCCATTTCTTATTAGAATGGAGATAACAGGGGTTAGTCATAGATAAAGTATTATCTAATATAATTCCTTATGTATATATCAATTAGAATGTAGTATTATAATTATGGTCTATAAAAATTCACTATAATTATGATTATATAATGTAAATAGAAATAAAACAACAGTAATTTAAACTATTTATTATGATATAATTATGCTTATAAACAGAGTTCTTTGTTTCATATGGATTTTTTTCTGGCATTTGAAACTTAGAAATCGTTATCCAGAGACGTAGAAGCCGTTATCTCTTACTCCTATATTACGGATGATAGTCATGGGATAAAATTATGATATTATTGAGGAGATATAAATGGACACAAATAAAATATTAGATCTAGCTGCAGAGGCTGGAAAGATAATGCTTGAAAACGGTGCTGAAACTTACAGAGTTGAGGAAACTATGATTAGAATATCAAAGGCTTTTGGAATAATTTCTGTAGATGCCTATGCAACTCCAACAGCAATACTTCTATCAGGTAAAAACAGTAAAAATATTAATAATTCAATTATAAAGAGGATAGTAAGCAGAACTTTTAACATAGATAAAATATCAAATATAAATACTCTCTCCAGAAGTATAGAAAAAAAGCAATTAACTATTGAAGATTTAGAAGTACAACTTGAATCCATAAAGAATATGCCCTCCTATTCTGATAAAATAACTTTATTATCTGCTTGTTTTATAGGGTCATTTTTCACCATATTATTTGGAGGTACTTTTAAAGACTTTTGGTCGGCTTTTATTATAGCAGGAATTATAAAATTTTCTATGAACTTTTTAGCTAAATTTAAGGTAGATTATTTCTTCACAAATATAGTAGGTGGCATGGAAGCGGCCTTTTTTGCAATTATTTTTTATAAACTTGGTTTTGCTGATAACTACGATAAAGTCATAATTGGAGATATAATGCTTTTAGTCCCGGGCCTAGCCATTACCAATGCCATTAGAGATGCCATGAATGGAGATTTAATTTCTGGAACTTCCAGAGCTATAGAAGCACTTTTTATAGCTGTAGCCATAGCAGTTGGAACAGGTATGATCTTTAAATTTTGGTTTGCTTTTTTTGGAGGTATAACTTTATGATTATGTATGCTTTTTACTCCTTTATTTCATCCTTAGGTTTTGCAATAATCTATAATGTAAAAGGGAAAAATGTTATTATAGCTGGTATAGGAGGTGGTATCTCATGGCTTGTATACCTTTTAATAAATAATATATATAATTCAAATTTATTATCTCTATTTATTGGAGCTATATCTGTCTCTATGTATTCTGAAATAATGGCAAGATTGCGCAAGGCACCAGTGACTACCTTCATAATATGTGGTATTATACCCCTAGTACCAGGTAATGGAATGTATTACACCATGTATGAAACCATTATAGGTAACTTACCTAAAGCCACTTCTTATGGCCTTCAAACTTTAGGTGCTGCTGGTTCCATAGCCATAGCAATTGCCATGGTATCTTCTTTATCCAAACTTGTATTTTTAAAGAAAAAAAATAATTCTCAATAATAAACCTATCATTGAAAATTATTTAGAAAATACATTTACACAACTGCTATATAATATAAAATCCTACTGTACCGTATGATGAATTTAAAAGATAACCCGCTCTCAGCAGGTGGGCACTGCCTTCTTGCTTCTTGTTTTCATTTTTACAAATGAACATCATTCCACAAGAAGGGATAAGTTCCCTAAAAAAAAGTGCTGGGTCAACATAAATCCACTTCTCGAACACAGTAGGAATTTTATTTAATTGTTATTCTCTATATATTATACTATATCAATTGTTATTTTAAAATGGCAATCTATAACATTTATTTAGTTTTCTTCTTTTAATACACTTATTCCCAATTCGTCAAGCTGTTTATCATCTACCACATTAGGTGCTTCTGTCATAACGCAGGCTGCATTTTGATTTTTAGGGAATGCTATAACATCTTTTATATTTTCAGTACTTGCAAGAAACATTGTGAGTCTATCAAAGCCATAAGCTAAACCACCATGTGGAGGTGGACCATAATTAAATGCCTCCAGTAAGAAACCAAAACTATTCCAAGCTCTCTCTTTAGTAAATCCAAGCACCTTTAACATCTTCTCCTGAAGATCTGTTTCATGTATTCTTATGCTGCCTCCACCTAATTCTTCTCCATTTAAAACTATATCATAGGCTTTAGCACGTACCCTCCCTGGATCACTTTCAAGATACTTAATATCTTCATCCATGGGCATTGTAAAAGGATGATGCTCGGCCTGAAATCTTTTTTCCTCTTCATTGTAGGATAAAAGCGGAAATTCTGTAACCCAAACAAATCTAAACTCTTTATTATTCTTTAACAGTTCCATTTCTTTTGCAAGGTGAAGTCTCAATTCTCCTAGAGACTTGAATACTATATTATCCTTATCTGCAACTATCAATATTAAATCATTAACCTTAGCATCTATAGCAGTTACTATAGACTTTAATTGCTCTTCTGTAAAAAATTTAGCTATAGGAGATTTTATCTCATTTTCTTTTACAGCTATCCATGCAAGGCCTTTTGCCTTAAAAGTTTTAACAAAATCACCCAATTTGTCTATCTGTTTTCTTCCCATACTGCCACAGCCTTCTGCTTTTATCGCTCTTACACTGCCGCCATTTTCCAATGTATCTTTGAACACCTTAAATTCAGTATCTTTAACCACTTCGCTTAAATCATTTATTTCCATACCAAATCTTAAATCTGGCTTATCGCTCCCATACTTTTCCATGGCAGTTTTATAGGGCATTCTCTCTATAGGAGTTTTTACATCTACTCCAGCTATCTCTTTAAATACTTTCTTTATAAGTTCTTCATTTAGTAATATAACATCATCTTCTTCTACAAAGGAAAGCTCCATATCCACCTGAGTAAATTCCGGCTGTCTGTTTGCCCTTAAATCTTCATCTCTAAAACATTTTGCAATTTGAAAATATTTATCAAAACCTGAGACCATTAAAAGTTGTTTTAAAAGTTGTGGTGATTGAGGCAATGCATAAAATTTTCCATTGAAATTTCTACTTGGTACAAGATAATCTCTTGCTCCTTCCGGAGTACTCTTACCAAGAATTGGAGTTTCAATTTCCAAAAATCCTTTTTCATCTAAAAAATCTCTTATAACCTTTGCAGTTTTATGTCTTATCATAAATATTTTCTGCATATCAGGTCTTCTTAAGTCAAGATATCTATATTTTAATCTTATATTTTCTCCAGCATCTAAATTTTCCTTTATGTATATAGGTGGTGTTTCACTTTCAGATAGAATCTTTATATTCTCACCAAGTAATTCCACCATACCTGTTGGCATATTTTCATTAGGTGCTTCCCTTTTTACTATTTTACCAGTAACAGCTATACAATATTCTGATTTTACAGTATCAGCTTTTGTAAAGGCATCTTCATTTATTTCTTCTCCAAATACAACCTGAAGAAGTCCTGTTCTATCTCTTAAGTCCACAAAGACAAGTCCACCAAGATTTCTCTTTTTCTGAACCCATCCCATAGCTGTAATAGTATTTCCTATACTGTTTTCTCTAAGTTCACCGCACATAACAGTTCTTTTGAGACCTTTTAATGCTTCTCCCATTAGTACTCCTCCTAAAATAAGATTATAGAATTTTCATATAAGCTATTTAATTTTATCTGCAATATCCCTAAGGTCCATTATATCAATATCTATTTGCTCACCATCGCTCATTCTTTTTAATTTTGCCTTTTTTTGATCAAGTTCTGTTTCTCCAAGTACAACAGTATAGGCTGCTTCAACTTTGTTAGAATATTTCATTTGACCTTTTACATTTCTAGACATGTGATTACATTCACATTTTATACCTTTTTCCCTCAATCCATTTACAATTTTTAGAGATTCTATTTTACTTGCTTCATCCATAGATGCAATATATAAATCTATATAATTAGGTTTTGGTATTTCTATTCCCTCTTCTTCTAAAGTAAGTATAAGTCTTTCAAGTCCCATACCAAATCCTACTGCTGGCATCTCTGGTCCGCCTACTTCCTGAATAAGCCCATCATATCTTCCTCCACCACAAACAGTAATATCTTTATTTATAATTTCAAATACAGTTTTTGTATAGTAATCAAGACCTCTTACTATAAGCGGATCTATCTTAAATTCTATTCCAAGAGCAGTTAAATAGTTTTTCAGCTTATCAAAATGATCTTTACAATCATCACATACGTAATCAAGAATAATCGGTGCACCTTCCACAATCTTCTTACAATTTTTATTTTTACAATCCAATATTCTCATAGGATTTTTTTCAAATCTAGATTTACATACATCACACAGATCATCATAATTTTTCTTTAAGTATGATTTTAAAGCATCATTGTAGTTCTTTCTACACTTAGGACATCCAATATTGTTTATATTTAATTTTAAACCTTTTATACCAAATTCTCTAAAAGCCCTCATGGCAAGACTTATTATTTCTGCATCTAAAGAGGCCTCTTTAGATCCAAAAATCTCCACACCAAACTGATGGTGTTCTCTAAGTCTTCCCTTTTGCACATTTTCATATCTGAATACAGGTGTAAAATAATATAATTTAGTTGGTTGTGCTTCATTAAAAAGTGAATTTTCAACAAAAGCTCTTACTGCTGGTGAAGTTCCTTCCGGCTTAAGAGTTACACTTCTTCCGCCTTTATCTTCAAAAGTATACATCTCCTTTTGTACTACATCCGTAGTATCCCCTACTCCTCTTTCGAATAATTCAGTACTTTCAAAAGCGGGAGTTCTTATCTCACGACAAGCATAAGTTTCAGCAATACCTTTTAATTTATTTTCTATATAATGCCACTTATATGCATTTTGTGGCAGCATATCTTTTGTACCTTTTGGTGCTTGAATTGACATTTTAAGTCCTCCTTAACTATATAATTCATTTAGAAATTCTATTTTACTTTTAACTTTTTCTTCTATTCTTTTAGTATACTCTCTTATATCCTTTAAATTTGGAAATCTCTCCAATCTATTTTCATCTAAAAATATAATTTTAGAAACTGCATTAGCACCTATTCCTATGATAGTCTGTCTTTCCTCAATCATTTCTACATTATAAATACATTCCTTACCAGGAATTGAGTAGCCAACATTCTCCATATGGCCCACCATATTCTTTTGCCTATACATATAATAGGGTTTAAGATTTAGCTTCCTTGAAAGCTTGACTGTTTCATTATACATTTTATCCAGTTCATCAGTTGATGCTATTTTCATCTCAATATTATTTAAAATATTTTGATGCAGCTTTGAACCTCTTTTTAAAGACATACCATGAACAGTTAAGCTTTCTGGACTTAACTGTAAAATCTCATTACAAGTATATTTAATTTCCTTTAAATTTTCTCCGGGAAGTCCAACAATTATATCTACATTTATATTATTAAATCCCAAGTTTCTAGCAAGCTTAAATTTATCTATCATATCTTTAGAATTATGACCTCTTCCTATGAGTTTGAGAGTGGAATCATTCATAGTTTGAGGATTTATACTTATTCTTTGAACTTTAAATTTTTTTAATATATTAAGCTTTCTTTCATTAATGCTATCTGGTCTGCCACATTCTACAGTAAATTCCTTTACATTGTTGTTTACTATAAAATTATTATATATTTTCATCATAGTATCATGAAATTGATAGTTATCTATAGATGTAGGAGTTCCCCCTCCAAAATATACACATTCAATATTGAGATTTTTACTTTTAATATATTCTGCTATTCTATCCATCTCATAATACATTGCCTTTAAATAATCCTCCACTATATTCTTACAGTTTTTTATTGTATCAGAAATAAAACTGCAATAAAGACACCTAGTTGGACAAAAAGGCATACCTATATATATACTTATACTTTTACTCTTTTTATTCACAAAAGTTTTTTCAATTTTCGCTACATCTATGCAAAGATTTATTTTATCTTCTCTTGTCAAGCTATGATGCTTAAAATATTTCTTAATCTGTTCTGTGGTTTTGCCATCTTTCAATAATCTTAATACTATTTTAGTAGGTCTTATTCCCACAAGAGTCCCCCATGGAAAATTTTTCCCTGTAACTTTACTTAAGTGCCTATATAAAATCTTTTTCACATTTTCTTTTTCTGTCAGTTCTTTTTCATATTTATAAATTTCACATATACTACCCTGTGAAACTTCTATACTATCCATTTTAACAACCAGCTTATAGTCATATTTACTGTCATTGACAAATTTTACTTCATCATAAAACAAATGAAATACATTATATATTTCATATTTAAACTTTTCATCAGCAACTTTTATTTTAGCCATATTATCTCCACTAATTTCCAACTTTGAATATTTAAAAAGCAATTAAATAATAGCAATCTATAAAAAAGGATTGTTATTTCTTTCAAAGGCTATGCTGGATTTCGGACCATGACCTGGATAAACTACTGTATCATCTGGCAGTGTTAACAATTTATTTTTTATACTTTTTATTATACTCTCAAAATTTCCACCTTGAAAATCTGTTCTTCCAATAGATCTTTGAAACAGAGTATCACCAGTAAAAACCACATTACCTATTAAAAAACACATACCTCCAGGTGTGTGTCCTGGTGTCTCTATACATTTAATTTCATAGTTTCCAAAATGAAGTACATCACCTTCTTTAAGAAATTTATCTCCATTCTCATTTTCATTTCCATAAATAGGCACCTTTTTCTTTATAAACTCTGCATCTTTTTCATTTATATATACATTGCACTTAAATTCGTTTCTAAGTTCACTTACTGCCCCAGTATGATCTGCATGTCCGTGAGTCAATAAAATCATTTTAACTTTTGCCTTTAAGGATTTTATATTATCTATAAGAATGTTTGCATCCCCGCCGGGATCAATAACTGCAGCTTCACCAGAAGTTTCATCCAATAAAATATAACAATTGGCATCATAAATGCCTGCAGGTATAATATTAATTTTCATAGTAATCCTCCTAACTTTTCGTTCTATATACTTCCATAACACCTTTTAGTTTTTTTATGTTTCTCATAATTATATCTAAATGCCCTATATCAACTATTTTAACTTTAAAAGTAATGAAAGCTATATCGCCCTTCACCGCTTTTGCACTCATAGATTGAATATTTGTATCCATAGAGTTTAGTATTTCCATTATATCCGTCAAAAGTCTAGGTCTGTCATCTGCCTTTATCTGTATTTCTGCAATATAAGCTTCATTTCCATTTCCCCACGCCACTTCAACTATTCTGCCAGGATCCTGTTTTATTAAATTATTGGCATTTTCACAGTCTTTTCTGTGGATAGATACACCCCTCCCTTTGGTTATATAACCTATAATATCATCACCAGGAACAGGATTACAGCATCTAGAAAATCTTACGAGTATATCTGTTTCTCCTTTTACGGTAACTCCAGGATTATAACTCTTTCTTGCTTTTTCTTTTCTATTTTCCTTGTTTATATGATCTTTTATGTCCTTTAAAGCTGATTCTTCTTCATCTGAAGCATTTTTCCCTTGAATATTTTCCTTCAATTTCGATACTAACAATGAAGGTGAGGTAGTACCAATAGCTATGGAAACATAGAGATCTTCTATACTATTGAGATTGTTTTTCTTTAAAATTGATTCTAAACCAATTTCTTTTATAAATTCAGCAAAATTATGTCCTTGTTTTTTTGCTTCCTTCTCTACAATTTCTTTTCCCCTAGTTATATTTTCCTCTCTTTTAGCTTTTTTAAACCAGGCCTTTATTTTAATCTTTGCCTGGTTACTTTTAACACTGTTAAGCCACTGGATATTAGGTCCTTTATCTATTCCAGAAGTTAAAACTTCTACTATCTCACCCGTTTTGAGTTTATAATCTAAAGGAACTATTCTGCCGTTTACTTTGGCACCTACACACCTATTTCCTATATCTGTATGGATTTTATAAGCAAAATCCACTGGTGTAGCTTCTGAAGGTAAACTGATAACAGATCCCTTAGGTGTAAATACAAAGACTTCATCCTCGAATAAATCTATCTTAAAATTTTCCATAAATTCTTCCGGATTAGTAGTTTCTTTCTGCCAATCCAACATTTCTCTTACCCAAGTAAGTTTTGTATCAAAATCTGCCTTTTCTATTTCTACACCTTTATTATCTGTTCCCTCTACTATTCCCTCTTTATACTTCCAGTGAGCTGCAATACCATATTCAGCGGTCTTATGCATTTCATAAGTTCTTATTTGAATTTCAAAAGACTTTCCTTGAGGTCCTATAACTGTAGAGTGAAGAGACTGATACATATTAGGCTTAGGCATAGCAATGTAATCCTTAAATCTTCCCGGTATAGGTTTATACATTGTATGGACTATTCCAAGAACTGTATAACACTCTCTTATATCATTAACTAGTATCCTTATGGCCGTCAAATCAAATATCTGATCTAAAGTCTTATTTTTATTTACCATCTTTCTGTATATACTATAAAAATGTTTAGGTCTTCCATCAATATCTGCCATTATATTAGCATCTTCCAAATTTTTATAAAGTTCACTAATTATGCCCCTTATATATTCTTCTCTTTCCACTCTTTTTTCTGCTATATCATCTACTAATTCATAGTACTCATTAGGTTTTATATATCTAAAAGCCAAGTCTTCTAATTCCCACTTTATTTTTGAAATACCAAGCCTGTGAGCTAGGGGAGCAAATATATCCAGAGTTTCTTTTGCCTTTTCCTTTTGTTTGCTAGCAGACATATATTTTAAAGTTCTCATATTATGTAATCTATCTGATAATTTTATTAATATAACTCTTATATCCTTTGCCATTGCAAGTAACATTTTTCTCACATTATCTGCCTGCTGTTCTTCTTTAGTCTTATAACTTATTTTACCTAGCTTTGTTACACCTTCAACTAAGTTTGCCACTTCACCATTAAATTCTCTTGTAAGATCCTCATGAGTATATTCCGTATCTTCTATAACATCATGAAGAAGCCCAGCTGCTATAGTATTTTGGTCCATGCCCATCTCTGCTAAAATACATGCTACCTCTTCTGGATGTATAATATAAGGTTCTCCAGATTCTCTTTTCTGTTTTTTATGGGCATTCATAGCGAAATTATAAGCTTTATTAATAAAATTTTTATCAACATTATAACAGTATTTATCTATCGTTTCCATTAGCTTGCTAAGCATTGATTTCTCTCCCTAAAATCAAAGGCTGGTTATTACACCAGCCAAATTATTTTACTATAATTATATATTATTATGTAATACTTTGCAATTTAAAATTAGGCTTTAGTGGTTTTATTTGTCTTAACTTAAAATTCATACTTAATAAGTGAATCTACATCATATTTTTTCAATTTTTCTCTTCCATTAAGACCAGTAAGTTCTATTAGAAAATTTATAGAAACTACTTCTCCACCTAGTTCTTCTACAAGTTTTGTCACAGCTTCTATAGTTCCACCTGTAGCAAGTAAATCATCTATTATTACCACTCTTGCTCCATTAGTAATAGCATCCTTATGTATTTCAATAATATCCTTTCCATACTCAAGACCATATTCAATACCTAAAACTTCAGAAGGCAATTTTCCTTTTTTCCTTGCGGGTATAAAACCAGCATCTAATGCATACGCAAGTGGTGCACCAAACATAAATCCCCTTGCTTCCGGTCCTATAACTAAATCTATATTTTTATCCTTCAGTATTTCAGCAAAGGAATCAATTGCATATTTAAAGGCTTTCTTATCCTTAAGCAACGTAGTTATATCTTTAAAACTTATGCCTTCTTTCGGGAAATCTTCAATAACTCTAATCTTATCTTCCAAATTCATTTTTTATTCCTCCTAAATTAAAACAAACATAAATGAACCTTATTTAATTTGGGTTAGCTCCATAGTGAGGTATTAACAATAAATATTAGCACATATTTGCAATTAAATTTATTTTAAAATCTCTTTATTTAAATACTTTGCAATTTGAAATGCTCTATAACTGTCATGAGTAGTAAAAAGCTCCACAGCAATTCTGGCATTATCAATTCTTCCAACCACACTTTTTGCGGAAATAACTGATTGTGACAATTTAATTACTGCTTTCTGATCAATTTTTTTAAAATTATTAATCTTCATAAGCGCTTTTATCCCATAATTATTAGTAGCAGCAAGATGTTCTAATCCTATGTCAACTATTGTCCTATTTTCTGCTTCTAAAGGCAATTTACTTGAAATAGTCCCAATCATAGCTAAATCTATATACTTATATACCCCTTTTATTTTATAGTACCTAGAAACTGCTTCACAGAACTTAAATGCAATACCTGCAGCAGATAAAAATTTAAAAGGATATTTACACAATTTTTTATTAGGATTTATGATTATTGCCTGTTCACAATCACTATAGATTTCATGATAATCAGTAACTATAACATCTATTCCCATATCTTGTGCTAACATAATTTCATCTTTTGAATTACTTCCACAGCCTACTGTTATAAGTAAATCAGCACCAAGATACCTTATGTATTCCTTCAAAGATTCACTGCTTATTCTATATTCCTCATCCATGTAATCTGGTATAAAATATTCTACATCAGCATTAAGATATTTTAATAATAAAAATAGTATGGATATACCTGATATACTATCTACATCACTATACCCATATATTATTATCTTTTCTTTATTATTTACTGCTTTAAGAACTCTATTTATAGCTTCCCTCATGCCATCCATAAAAAAAGGATTATGAAATTTTAACTGTTTTAAATAGTGGACATTTTCTTCAATTATCTCCATAATTTATTCCTCCAGTTTTATAGAAAACATAATATATTATATAATATATACTTTCATAATACAAATGTTTTGAGCTAAAAACTAAAGTATACCACTATTCATTTAAATTTTAATAAATTAATTAAGACTTTTTACTTTCTATTTTTCTTTTATTAGCTCTCTTTTTTAGTAAAAACCATACTGGACTAGCTATAAATATAGATGAATAACAACCTGAAGCTATACCAACCAGTATTGGAAGCGTAAATTCCCTTACACTTGGAACAAATATATGTACACAGGTTATTGTAACTATTGTAGTTGTTACAGTACATATTGACCTTCCTACGGTTTGATATATACTTATATCAGCCATTTCTATCAAATCTTTGCCTCTCAGCTTCCTTTGATTTTCTCTTATTCTATCAAATATAACTATAGTATCAGCTATAGAATATCCTATTATAGTTAAGATTGCTGCTATAAAAGGTGTATTAATAGGAAGATTACCTATAGCATACACTCCCAATGTAATTAATATATCATGAATTAGAGCTATTACCGCTGCTAAACCAAACTTAAATTCAAATCTGTAGGCTATAAAAGCTAACATCAATACCATAGATACTGCTAATGAAATTACAGCTTTTTTTATAAGCTCGTTTCCTACAGTAGCTCCTATTCTTTCTCTGTTTATTAGATTTGAATCTTTTAATTTATACTTTTCCTTAATATCATTAAACAATTTTGTTGAATTTTCATCTGAAATAGCTTCACTATTAATTCTTATATCCAATTCCTTGTTATTTGCTTTAGTAGTCTCAAACTCATTAGCTTTAACATATTTTTGTATTATCTTATCCGCATCTTCTTTATTAAAATCCTTGTTAATATTTATTTGAATAATAGTACCGCCTCTGAAATCTATACCAAAATTAAGTCCTCTGTAGGCAGTAAAGCCTATACTGATTATAATTAAAATGGCGGAAATGGTAAACCAAATTTTTCTATTTTCAACAACTTTAATCATCTGTTTACCCCCTCTTTACCCCAAAGTGTTTAGGCTTACTTATTATTCCAATATCAATAGCCCAATTTAATAGATGTTTTGTTACAAATAATGCTGTAAATAAACTTACAAGTACTCCTATTATAAGTGTTAAGGCAAATCCTTTTACAACACCTGATCCTAGAAAATATAATACAACCCCTGCAATTATTGTATTTATATTTGAATCTACAATGGAGGACATAGCATTTTGAAAACCTGCTCTAGTAGCTGACTTTATAGATTTTCCAGCTTTAAGCTCTTCCTTTATCCTTGCAAAAATAAGCACATTTGCATCTACTGCCATACCAACAGTCAATAAAAATCCGGCTATTCCTGAGAGAGTAAGTGTTGCACCTATACCAGAAAATATGAAAAGTACTAAAAATACATATAGTATAAGAGCTATATCCGCCATAATTCCCGGAAGTCTAAACCATATAAACATAAGTGCTAAAACTATTGCTATACCAATTACACCTGCACGTACACTCAAAGGCAGTGCATTGGCACCAAGAGTTGCACTTACAGTTTTAACTTCTACAGTTTTAAGTGTTACAGGAAGTGCTCCAGCACTTATTATATCTGCTTGTCTTTTTGCTTCCTCAATACTCATAGACCCAGTAATTTGAGCTTTTCCATCAGATATAACAGAATTCACTGTTGGACTTGTAAGAACTTCATCATCCATATATATAGAAATAGTCTGACCTAAGTATTTTTCAGTAGCAGCTGCAAATTTTTTAGTACCGCTGTCACTTAACTGAAGGTTTATAAGCGGCTTATTATTCTGTGGATCAGTACCTACACTGGCACTTTTCACATCGCTTCCCGTTAAAACTGTTGTATTGTCAGGACCTACAAATTTCAGCTGACCAGTTTTACCTATAGTTTTCAGTACATCATCAGGATTATACTTGCCTGGAACCTCAACTCTTATTTTATCGCTTCCTTCTTTCGCTACGCTGGTTTCACTTACTCCCATTCTATTTACCCTTGAATCAAGTAATTGTATAGTTCGCTGCATAGTAGCATTGGAAACATTTTTGTCTGTAATCTGCTGTACTACTGACACTCCACCTTGAAGATCCAGACCTCTATTTATAGTTTTACTGAAAGGTTTCACCTCATAGGTACTTCCCACAAAACCAAAAGTACCTAAATAAGCTAAAACTCCAATTATAACTATACTCAGTACAAAGAAAACTGCACTCTTTTTCTTCATTTTTATCCTCCTTTGTTGGAAATATTTTTAGCCACCCATTTTACATTATAGTTGTGCACATATAATTAGTCAATATTAGGTAATTTCTTAGTGTCTTTAATATTTCATTGTTTTTGCTTTCAGTGCTATAGAACATTCTATTCTCTTTTTCTGCATCTTACAGCCTATTTCATAAGGTATATGGAAATCCTTATTAAAATTATAATTATTGGCCTGACATCCACCGCTGCAGTAAAATCTTGCCCAGCAATCCCTGCATTTAGGTTTATTATATATATGAGCTTCTTTAAACTCCTTTGAAATTTCTTCATTTATATTGTCATCAAATATGGTACCTAATTTGAATTCTTCATTACCTACAAACTGATGACAGGGATACACATCTCCATCAGGTGTTATTGCCACATATTCATGACCTGCCCCGCATCCGGATATTCTCTTATAAACGCAAGGACCACCCTGTAAATTTATATTAAAATGATAAAACTTAAATTCATTTCCCTCTTTATGTCTCTTAAGCATTTCTTCATATAATTTATCATATTGCTTAAATATTGTTTCTAAATCTTCTTCTCTTATAGAAAGTGGATCTTCCTCTGGGAGTACCACTGGTTCAATAGAAATTTCTTTAAACCCCAAATCTGCCATATGTTTTACATCTTCAAAAAAATCTGTGTTATTTCTTGTAAAAGTACCTCTTGCATAATATTGTTTAGAACTGTCTCTCATATCTACCATTTTTTTAATATTGGGCAAAATTACATCATAACATCCACTTCCATCTGCCCTTACTCTAACACTATCATTAACTTCTTTTCTTCCATCTATACTTAAAACTATATTCCCCATATTTTTATCAATATATTTCATTATTTCATCATTTAATAAAGTTGCATTGGTAGTCATAGTAAATCTTATATTTTTATTATGTAATTTTTCCTGTACTTTTGCATACTCAACTATTTCTTTAACTGTATCAAAAGCTAAAAGCGGCTCTCCACCAAACAGGTCTACCTCTATATTATTTCTTGGGCCTGAATGTTTTATGACAAAGTCAATAGCTTTTTTACCTACTTCTGGAGACATTAACATTCTACATCCTTTGTACTCGCCTTCCTCCGCAAAACAATATTTACACTTTAAATTACAATCATGTGCTATATTTAAACACAAAGCTTTAATATATGACTTACCCTTTACTGATTCTCTTGCTATATCTTCATATAAATCTTTTGAATAAAGGACTTCTTCATCAACAAGTATTTTTATTTCATCATAAGCTTCAGATATTTCTTCTATAGTATATATATCTGAAAACTTATTTATAAGCTCTTCTTTTGATTTCAGCCCCTCTTCATCCAGCAAATCATAAACTAATTGGTCTATAGCATGTACACTTCCTGTATTTATATCTATAACATAATAATTATTACCTTGAATAAATTTATGAATTAATGACAAATCATTTTCCTCCTCAAAATATAAACTTAAAGCAATAATTAAGACATCTGAAAATAAATAGACTAGAATAATTACTAGTCCATTTATCTAAGATGTCTTAATCTACTGCTTGTATTAATTATTGCTCACAAGCTAAATTTGCCACAGTACATGAAGTTTTACATGCAGACTGACATGAATTAGCACACTCTTTGCAGCCAGGTTTTTTTAAACTTTCTTTTATATTTGATTTGTTTATACTTTTTATGTGTTTCATAAAAATTCCTCCATTCAATAAATTACTTGCTCAATTATAACACAATAACTCTTTTAAATAAAGTCACTCTATGTTAATTCCAAGCATTCCAGCTAATATGCCTACAAACACACATAACCCTAATCTAGATAAATCCTTTACTGTAAGCATTGCATCTCTACTCTGAGCTACAAGGGCAACCAAATAAAATATTATAAAATATATTAATGCCACCATAAGTCCATTTAGCCATCCTTTTTTACCAGTTTTTCTAGAAGCATACACCGAACCATACACTACGCTTAAAAGAGTTGCAACAATAATAAGTACTGAGGTAATACTCTCATTAACTTGCACAAAATGGACTACTACCGCATATATAAGTAATATAGCAAGAGTCATAAAGAAGCCCATAAGTACGCCTTCTATAACATTAACATATATACCCTTTCTTCTCTTCTCCATAAAAAACACCTCCTATCTAATACTATTTATGTAGACAAGAGGTGTTTTATTACTATTTATTATTTACTTGTTTCTATTTCTTTAGACTTACTGCTAACTATGGCATTTATAGCACGCTTTAAAACTTTTAGTCTTGCCTTATCAGGACCAGATTGAATAATTACATAATCATCTTGAATGTTAGTAATTTTGCCAATAATCCCGCCTGTTGTTACTACTTCATCATTAACTTTTATGCTGCTGATAAGATCATTAAATTTTTTCTTTCTCTTTCTTTCAGGTAAGAATATCATCATATAGAATAATCCCAGCACTATTACCATATATATTATAATAATATAGTTCTGCACAAAAAATTCCTCCTTTCTAGGCTTTTCCATCCCACATATTCAACTTTTCTTTTTTAAACTCCTCAAAATAATCTCCATCTATAGAATTTCTTATGTCTTCCATAAGTTTATTATAAAAATAGAGATTATGAAGGACACATAACCTTAACGCAAGCATTTCTTTGGCTTTAAATAGATGTCTTATATAAGCCCTTGAATAGTTTCTACAAGCAGGACATTCGCATCCTTCATCTATTGGTGATGAATCCAATTCATATTTTGCGTTGAATAGATTTATTTTACCATATTTTGTGAACACATGTCCATGTCTTCCATTTCTAGCTGGAAGAACACAATCAAAAAAATCTACTCCCCTTGATACTGCTTCCAGAATGTTGCTTGGGAGACCTACTCCCATTAAATAAATGGGCTTATTCTGTGGCAGGTGTGGAACTACCACATCTATAATCCTATACATTTCTTCATGGGTTTCTCCTACTGCAAGTCCTCCAATAGCATATCCATCCAAATCAAATTTTGAAATAGTTTTAGCATGTTCTATTCTTATATCATCATAGATGCCACCTTGGTTTATGGCAAAAAGCATTTGTTTTTTATTTATAGTATCTTCAAGAGAGTTAAGTCTATCCATTTCATCCTTACACCTTTGCAGCCATCTTGTAGTTCTGGCTACGGAATTTTCTACATAACTTCTCGAAGAGGGATTTGGAATACACTCATCAAATGCCATAGCTATAGTAGATGCTAAATTGCTTTGAATTTGCATACTTTCCTCTGGTCCCATAAAGATTTTTCTACCATCTATGTGAGAGCTAAAATATACTCCTTCTTCCTTTATTTTTCTTATATTAGATAAAGAAAATACTTGAAATCCTCCAGAGTCCGTCAAAATTGGTCTATCCCAATTCATAAATTTATGTAGACCACCTAATTGCTTAACAATTTTATTTCCTGGTCTTAAACTTAAATGATATGTATTTGAAAGCTGCACTTGACAATTTATTTCCTTTAAATCCATAGTAGATACTGCCCCTTTTATAGCAGCCAAAGTACCTACATTCATAAACACAGGAGTTTGTATAACTCCATGGGTCGTTGTAAATTCTCCTCTTCTCACCTTACCAGTGGTTTTTAGTAATTTGTACATTAGGTTTATCTTCTCCTTACGTAGTCTATTGAAGCAAGTTCTTAATTCAGGTGGGGATTCTTTTACCCCATCTGAATTTTAGAACTGCGAATGCATGGCTTACTTGGCGTTGAACTCCCACTTGAAGAAGGGGGAGACTCACGGCAAGTTAGTCAGGTTAAAATAATCTTACTACAAACAAAGTCCTTTAAATATTGGATATGATCATCTTATAAACATAGCATCTCCAAAACTGAAAAATCTATATTTTTCTCTCACTGCTGTATTATAAGCTTTCATTATTATTTCTCTGTTAGATAAAGCACTAACTAACATTATAAGAGTAGATTCAGGAAGATGAAAGTTGGTTATAAGTCCATCTACTACTTTGTATTTATAACCTGGATATATAAATATATCTGTCCATCCAGAGGCTTCCTTTACTTTCCCTTGCTCATCTCCAATAGTCTCAAGAGTTCTTGTGGAAGTTGTTCCTACCGAAATAATTCTGCCACCTTCTTCTTTTGTTTTATTTATTATATCTGCACTTTCCTTTGACAACTGATAAAACTCTGAGTGCATATGATGTTCTTGAATATTGTCTACTTTTACAGGTCTAAAAGTACCTAATCCCACATGTAATGTTAAAAATACTATTTTTATCCCTTTGCCTCGAATTTTATCTAAAAGCTCCTCTGTAAAATGTAATCCAGCTGTAGGTGCTGCTGCAGATCCTTCATTTTTGGAATACACCGTTTGGTATTGCTCTCTATCCTTAAGTCTTTCTGTTATATAGGGTGGGAGAGGCATTTGACCTAATTTGTCTAAAATTTCCTCAAAAATCCCACTATACTGAAATTCTATTATTCTATTACCTTCTTCAGCTATTGATTTCACCTGGGCCTTTAACATGCCTTCTCCAAATTCAAATTTTGCCCCTACTTTAGCTTTTTTGCCAGGTTTAACCAAAGTTTCCCAAGTATTTTTATTCAATCTCTTTAACAGAAGCAATTCTATTTTACCACCGCTATCTTCTTTACTCCCTATAAGACGTGCTGGAATAACTCTTGTATCATTTAAAACTAAACAATCCTTAGGATCCAAATATTCAATTATATCTTTAAAAATTTTATGTTCAATTTCTCCTGTCTGTTTATTTAATACCATTAATCTGCACTCATCTCTCTTTTCTGATGGATGCTGTGCTATCAATTCCTCTGGTAAATCAAAATCAAAATCTTTAAGTTGCAAAAACTTCACCCTCTTCAAAGTTAACTGTTGTATGTAAAATCTTAAATTAATTACTTTTTATACTATATAAATATTTTCTATTTCCTATTTTCCTTAAATACAGAACACTGAGTATAATTTCTATCAGAACTTATAGGTCTATTTAAATGCTTATAAGTTTTATCTGTAGCCACTCTTCCCCTTGGAGTTCTCATTATAAATCCTTTTTGAAGTAAATAAGGTTCATAAACATCATCTAAAGTATCCAGTTCCTCCCCTATAAAGTAAGCTAAGGTCTCAAGTCCTACTGGCCCACCATTGAAATTATCAACTATAGCTTCCAAAATTTTATTATCTATTTTATCAAAACCTTCTTTATCTATTTCCAATAGTTCCAAAGCTTTTTCTGAAGAAGGAATATCAATAGTTCCATTTCCCATTACTTCTGAATAATCTCTAACTCTCTTTAAAAGCCTATTGGCAATTCTTGGAGTTCCCCTAGAACGTCTTGCTATTTCAAGAGCTGCTTTTTCCTCTATACCTACTTTTAATATTGAAGATGATCTGACAATTATCTCTTTAAGTTCTTCATCTTTATAAAACTCCATAGGACACATTACTCCAAACCTATCCCTAAGAGGTGAAGTTAAAAGTCCAACTCTAGTAGTAGCTCCAATTAGAGTAAATTTTGGCAAGTCTAATCTTATAGACTTAGCAGCCGCTCCTTTACCTATAACTATATCTAAAGCATAATCCTCCATAGCAGGATATAATATCTCTTCCACACTTCGATTAAGTCTATGAATTTCATCTATAAATAATACATCAAATTCAGATAGACTAGTCAATATAGCAGCTAAATCTCCAGCTCTTTCTATAGCCGGTCCTGAAGTTATTTTAAGATTTCCCTTCATTTCCCTTGCAATAATATTTGCAAGAGTAGTTTTCCCAAGTCCCGGAGGTCCATAAAATAAAACATGATCTAAAGCTTCTTTTCTCTTTTTTGCCGCCTTTACAAATATACTGAGCTTTTCCTTTACCTTATTTTGCCCTATATATTCTTTTAATCTTTGGGGTCTTAAACTATATTCTACATCTAAGTCTTCATTTAAATTTACAGAACTTACAATCCTTTCCTCCATATTTACCCCCTCAATTCATTAAAAATTTTAAACATTCCTTTATTATGGATTCTAAACTTTCACTTTTATCAGAAGCTTTAATTGCCTTTTCTGCTTCTTTTTCAGAATAACCTAAAGATATTAATGCCCCCATAGCCTCAGCTATATTTCTTTCCTGTACAAAAATATCTTCTGATCCACTGCCTTCAGTAACTTTTGCCACAAATTCATCTGCTTCAAATTTATCTTTTAATTCAAGAATTATCCTTTGAGCTATTTTTTTACCTATACCAGGTGCTCTTGTTATAAGTTTCTCATCTCCCGTTAATACAGCATACTTTAAATTATTAACTGTAGATATAGATAAAAGAGACAGACATGCCTTAGCACCCACTCCATTTATTGTAAGCAGTTTGTTAAACATATCCCTCTCTTCCTCTGTATGAAATCCATAGAGCCCAATAAAATCTTCTCTCACTATTTGCTCTAAGTATAGAAGAACATCTTCTCCTGTTTTAGGCATAGCAGCTATAGTACTTCCTGAAACATATATCTTATATCCAATACCATTATTTTCTATAATAATGTAATCTTTATCTATACCAATAAAAATACCCTTTATGTATGTATACAAACTTAATCCCTCATTATCTTTAAAATCTAATATATACTTTACCATTTTAATTAGGGTAATTCAAGTTATTATGGAAACCTTAAATTCATAGCAGAAGAAAAAAGCCCTCAGACTTAAGATGTAAAGTCTGAAAGGCTGTCTCTTGCTTCTTCTATAGTATCATACTCCTGAGAATCTTTATTAAATATTACTTCGTCTTCACCTTTATGATTAATATTTCCTCCAACCTCTTGAAGTTCTAGTTCTCCCTTATCATTAGCTACATAAATTTCAAAAGAATTTCCATTAAGTTTTGGTACAAATTTACCCGGAGAATGAACTTTTACACATAATATTTCATTATCTTTGGTTTCAATTATAAATCCTTTTTCCTTAAAACTATTATATACATCTTTAACCTTCTTACCAGCCATATCTTCACTAGTGGTATTAGAAGTCTTTAATATATCTTCACTAAACTCATTCTTGCCATTTAAATTATTATATTTTCTATCCACATACATAACTGGCAAGTCCTCTTTTATTATTGTATCATTTGCAGCAGGATTCTTTTCACTATTATATACATTTATAGTCTGTACATTAGAATCTGTTTCTCCTGTTTTTAAATACTTTTTATACAAATAAGCTATATCAGTTTTTAAAACACTTCTATATCCATAACAATATGAAGCTGTAAAAGTAACTAATAATATTAAAATTCCTATAGCGATCTTTCTCTTATTATCCATGTTAATCCCTCCTATAGAGGAATTATTGACAGATAATTCTATTTTTAAACATTAAATTTATTATTTTTCTGCAACTGAACAAATCCAATTTTTTTCTTCTTTTATTTCTATCTGTACATTCCTATAACCAGCCTTTTTAAATAACTCTTCAAATTCTTTAGGAGTATATATTTTAAGATTTCCCATTTTTACATACTCATCATTTCTATCTTTAAACTTTTCATCCTTATATATTTCATTTATTACAAGAATTTTTCCTGATGGTTTTAAAACTCTTTTTATTTCCTTAAGATTATCTACTACATCTGGCCAAAAGTAAATAGTTTCCACTGCAGACACAAAATCAAATTTTTCATCTTCAAAAGGAAGTTTTTCTACAGTAGCATTATAGATTTCCACCTTTCCTTGAGCTACAAGATCCTTATTGTAATCACTAGCCCAATTTACACAATCTATTGAATAATCAATTCCAAAAACTTTTCCTTTAGGTGTTAAAGAAGCTAACCTATTTATAGTTCTTCCTCCACCACAGCCTATATCTAAAATCTTACTATTTTCCTGTATATTTACCTTTCTTAGTCCCCAGCCTGTCAATTCAAAATGACTTTCATTCATATCTTCTACAACAACTTTTCCTGTATCG